>NZ_JANHAV010000009.1 GCF_024464655.1 Halobellus inordinatus | reverse complement strand
GAAGTTAAGCCTGCCAGCGTGCGAGGTAGTACTGGAGTGAGCGATCCTCTGGGAACACTGGCTCGCCGCCTCCACTCATACTTTCAGAGCCCACGAGCGCGTGCTCGTGGGCTCTCTTCATTTCGAAGCAATCGTCTCGAACGTCGTCTCCGTAATTCATCGGCAAAACACGCTCGCACATCCGTCCTCACAAACTGTTAATTCGGTTAAATCGGGCTAAATCGGGTGGAAGACGGCCTGAGCGAGTTCCCGCTTTATCCAAGAGGGGTCACAAGGGGCGAGTGCAATGACCCGCAGCAAATCACTCACGATCGCCGTGGTCGTCGCCCTCGTTGGGATGGCCGCAATCCCGATGGCCGCGAGCGCGGCGACGGGACTCTCGGTCGACGTCGATCAGCGTCCCGAGACGGGCGACGCGGTCGTGACAGTAACAGAGAACGACACCGCCGTCGAGAACGCGACGGTCGAAGTGACCTCGAGTACACCGTACGCCGGAAACGGGACGTACGAGACGGACGCGAACGGAACAGTCGTCCTGCCGAATCCGAACGAGACAGCCTCGGTCCAGATCGACGCGAGCGCCAACGGGACGAACGCGAGTAGCGACGTCGAACTCGTCCCGCTCGCCGACTCGCTCGACGTGACCGCGACGCAGGCCACCGACGGCACTGCGACGGTGACCGTCACGCAGTACGGCGACGCGATCGAGAACGCAACAGTCAACGTCTCGTCCGAGGCGGCGTACGACGGAAACGGCACGTACACGACGGACGCCGATGGGGCCGTCACGCTCCCGAATCCGAACGAGACGGTCTCAGTCCAGATCGACATCCGCACGAACGGCGTAACGGCTGCGACGGAGATCGAACTCACGCCGGTCGAGGAGTCCTTAGACGTCACGACCGAGCAGGCGTCTGACGGCGCGGCGACCGTGACCGTCACGCAGTACGACGATCCCGTCGCAAACGCGACCGTGGACGTCGACGCCGAGCGCAACTACTCGGGGACGGGCACGTACACGACTGACGCGAACGGGACCGTGGTGCTCGACCAGCCCGAAGACACGCAGAACGTGACCGTCACTGCGACGGCGAACAATCTGAGTGCCGAAGCGACCACTGAACTCACCGGCTACGCGCAACTGGAAGTCGCCGCCGAGCAGAACGACGACGGCGTCCTCGTGACCGTCACGGACGGTGACGACGCCGTTTCGAACGCAACTGTAGCGATCGAGGCAGACGGCGATTACCCGGGGACCGGCACGTACACGACCGACGACGCCGGCGAGGTCGCCCTCCCGCTCCCGCAGGAGAACGTCACGATCACCGTGACTGCCACCGCCGATAACGAGACGGCCACGACGACGACCCAGCTGACGGTCGAATTCGTCGAACAGGGTCCGTTCGGTCAGGCCGTCGCCCAGTTCGTCGGCGCGCTCCAGTCGGCCGGCTTCGACGGCCCGCCGGGGCAGGCAATCTCCGACTTCGTGACGCAGAACAACCCGGGCAACGCTGACGACGCACCCGGGAACAGCGGCGAAGCACCGGGGAACAGTGATGACGACGCGGACGACGAAAACGAAACCGCAGATGACGAAGGCGACGACGACGCCCCGGGTCGCTCTGGTGACGCTCAGAGCAATTCGGAGGCGAGGGGGAACAACGCAGAGGACGGGCCAGGCCGTTCCGACGAGGCTCCCGGTCAGTCTGGGGACGCCCCCGGTCGGTCTGAGGACGACGACGAGAACGAGACCGACGACGACGAGAACGAATCGGCCCCCCGCGGTAACCCCGGAAACGGTAACGCAGCGGACGACCGCGACGAGGCTGACGACGACGCCGAGGAAGACGATAGCGACGGGGCTAACGAAACCGACGACGAAACCGAGGCGGATGACGCCGAAGAAGCCGATGACGACGGAGAAGAAGACGACAGCGACGATAGCGATGACGACGCTGAAGACGACGGAGAAGAAGACGACAGCGCGCCCGGCAACTCCGGAAACGCTCCCGGTCGGAACTGACGGGTCGCTCTGAACTCTGCCGGCACGCGCTTTTTTTGAGGCGGATCGCAAAAACAGCGATAGCTGTGTACAGCTAGTCGCACTCAGTTCGTCAGTCGTCGACGACCGGACCATCGCGTCAAGAACGATCAGTCGATTGCGCCGTGCGGTAGCGTGCCAGTGCCCGTCTGGAGACACCGGAGCGCGCTGCAACGACTTCGATATCGACGTCGAACCGTCGGGCGGCGGCAGCAGCGCCGATGCGGACGAACTCCGCGTGTGTCGCGTCGGTGCCGGGTGACCACGCGCCGACATCGATGCCGTCCGCGCGCGTGGCGTCGAGGGCACGGATAGCGACGGTGCTCACCAAGGCTGCATCGAGCGGATTTTGGTACTGCGACATATCCCCGTGCGGTTTTGTCTCGGGGGCGTCGCCGCCGTCGGTCTCGTCACGCCCGTGGGCGCGTTCGAGGACACCGGCGAGCGCGAAATACCGGCGGGCATCCGCCTCGTCGACGAGCGCGCGTTCGAGCGCGGCATCGACGACAGCGTCGAGTGCGTCGCTCACGTCTCGACGACGGACTCCCGGAACGCGGCGTCGATGACGGTTCCGTCGGGGCGAAGCGTCACGCGCCCGAGTGTGACCGTCTCGCCCGTCTCCGCGTCCGCCGCGAGTCGGCGCAGCGTCGCCTCCCGGTCGAGTCGCTCCCAGACGGCCTGCTCGACGAGTCGCTGGAACTCCTCGGGATCCGTCCAGCCCGAATCGATGTCCGACGGCACGTGGACGACGAACTGAAACTCCGCCTCCGTGACGTGGATCCCGACGCCGAAGGTGTCGCCGTCGTCCTCCGTCTCGCTCATACCACGTGTCGGGGTGCGCGAGTCAAATACTCCCCGGTGAACGCTGTCGGTGTGGATGTGCAAACCGCAACTGAGACGTGTCATCACACCCCGCTGACAGCGACGGATAGGACGGCTTTTGACCGACGAGACACTGCCGAAATCCAATGAGCTACAAGATCGGACTCGTCGGCAAACCGTCCGTCGGCAAGTCCTCTTTTTTCAATGCGGCGACGATGAACGACGTTCCGGAGGGTGCCTATCCCTTCACGACGATCGACCCTTCGGTCGGCGAGGCGTACGTTCGCGTCGAGTGCGCCGCCCCCGAATTCGACGAGAGCTGCACGCCATCGGTCGGTTTCTGTGAGGAGGGGACGCGGTTCGTCCCGGTAAAGCTCGTCGACGTCGCGGGGCTCATCCCCGGCGCTCACGAGGGGAAGGGCCTCGGCAATCAGTTCCTGACTGACCTGAACGAGGCGGACGTGCTCGTGCACGTCGTCGACTTCTCCGGTGAGACCGACCTCGAAGGCGAACCGACCGAGGGCCACGACCCGCGAGACGACATCGACTTCCTCGAAAACGAGCTCGATATGTGGTATCTCGACATCCTAGAGAAGGGGCTCGAACGGTACCGCTCGGGATATCACGGCGAGGAGAAGAACGTCGAAGAGGACCTCGCAGAGCAGATGTCGGCGTTCAAGACCAACAAAGACGAGATCAAACAGGTCCTGCTGGCCACAGATGCGGGGCTCGATCCCGACGAGTGGGACGAGGCGACGAAAGAGCGGGTCGCCCGCGAGATCCGCAAGCGGACGAAGCCGATCGTCATCGCGGCGAACAAGATGGACAAGCCCGCCGCACAGGAACATTTCGACGACGTGACCGCCGACCCCGACTACGACCACCTCACGTTCGTTCCCACGAGCGCGCACGCGGAGAAGGCGCTCAAGCAGGCCGAAGAGGCGGGCGTAGTCGACTATCAGCCCGGGGCGTCGAGTTTCGAGATCGTCGGCGACCCCTCCGAGGAGCAGGCGGCCGGCCTCGAACAGATCCGCGAGTACGTCGAGGCGTTCGGCGGCACGGGCGTCCAGGACGTCCTCGAATCGGCGCTGTTCGACGTGATGGGCGCGATCGCGATCTTCCCCGGCAGCGCGAACGGCCGTGCCGACTCACAGGGCGTCTTCCGGGATTGCTTCATCCTTCCCGAAGACTCGACGACTGAGGACTTCGCGTACCACCTCCACTCGGACATCGGTGACGGCCTCCTGCACGGGATCGACTGCCGATCGAACCGGCAGGTCGGCTCCGATCACGAACTCGAACACCGCGACGTGGTCGAAATCGTCACGACGAACTAGCCGCTGTCTGCGGGGTTCGGCGCTCCCGATCAGCGTCGTCCACTGACGAACGCTGTCCTGGCGTGTTGTTTTGTGCGACACAGACGCCACGCGCGGCTACATCCTCCCAACACTCAACCGACCCCGGAGCGAAATCGCCGACGATGCCGTCGCCAACCGAACAGCCGCTCAGTTCGTTCCTCGACGAGATCGCGTCCGAGCGAGTCGCACCCGCCGGTGGCACCGCGATCGCGGCGACCGGAGCGATGGGGGCTGCACTCTGTGAGATGGTCTGTATACACACGCTCGCTGCTCGCGACGCCGACGCGGACACGTCGTCGCTGCCCGCACTCCGTTCTGACCTCGAACGGCAGCGCCGATCGCTGCTCGCACTCGCCGCGCAGGACGCTGCGGTGGTCGACGAACTGTTCGGCGGGGACGGCGAGAGACCGTCCGAACGCCTCTCGAAGCGTGCCGTGGGGATCCCGCTTGCCGTCGCGGAGTCCTGCTTTCGCGTCCTGGAAGTCGCAGAGCGGGTGATCGAACTGGGAAGCGGTGGCGTCGTCGCCGACGCTCGGATCGGCGCGTCGCTCGCTGCTGCGGCGCTCCAAGCAGCGCTGTGGATGGTCCGCGGCAACCTCGACGCACTCTCGGCTCCGTCGTTCGCAGCCGACATCGCGGACCGCGCCGACGCAATCGAACGCGCCGCGGCGGACATCGCAGACCCGTTCGACACGTAGCGCGACTGACGGGTGAGGACACGCGCACAACTAAGAGGATCGGGTCCGGAATGTCCACCTATGGCCGCCCCGACTCGGGTCCTTCACGTGGACGACGACCCGCAGTTTGCCGACCTCACTGCGACCTTTCTCGAACGTCAGAACTCCTCTCTCGCCGTTCTGACAGAGTCGACTGCGGCGGCCGCACTTCAGCGACTCCGCGCAGACGACGTCGATTGTATCGTCTCCGATCACGACCTCGCGGACACGACCGGCATCGACTTTCTCGAATCCGTTCGGGAGGAGCATCCCGACTTGCCGTTCATTCTTTTCACCGGCAAGGGGTCCGAGGAAGTGGCGAGTCGGGCGATCTCGGCTGGCGTCACCGACTACTTGCAGAAAGAGGTCGGGACCGATCAGTACGCCATCCTCGCGAATCGGATCGAGAACGCCGTCGAGCGGTCCCGATCGGTGCGGGCGGCGAGGCGCCGCAAGCGACGGCTCGAAACCCTCGTCAGCAACCTCCCGGGGATCGTCTACCGAACGCGAAACGAACCCGGGTGGCCGATGGAGTCCGTCGACGGCGAGTGCGAGTCGCTCGTCGGGTACGCCGCCGAGGAACTCGAATCCGGAGATGTCGCGTGGGGCGAAGACGTGCTCCACCCCGCAGACCGAGAGGAGGCCTGGGCCGTCGTTCAGCGAGCGATCGAGCGCGAGGAACCGTTCGAGTGCACCTATCGCGTCGTCACCGCAGACGGGACCGTCAAATGGGTATGGGAGCGGGGACGCGTCGTCGATGTCGGCAAGGAACAGTCGACGGATTCTGACGAAGACGATTCGACGACATCCCGCGTTCTCGAAGAATTCATCACTGACGTTACCGAGTCACAAGCACGCGAGCAGGAGCTAGAACGCAACGAGCGCCGATTCGAGGCAGTGTTCAACGATCCGAATCTCCTCGTCGGGCTTCTCGATCCCGATGGGACCGTCCTGGACGTCAATCAGACGGCACTGCAGTACGTCGATTTGACCCGAAGCGAGAGTATCGGCGAGGCGTTCGAATCGACACCGTGGTGGGCCGACGGACTGCAGGACGACGTCGAACGCTGGGTCGACGCGGCCGCCGCCGGGGAGTACGTCGAATACGAGGCCACGCATCCGACGGGCGACGGAGAGCCGATCGCCGTCGAAGGCGTGTTCCGCCCCGTTAGAGACGAGGCGGGGGCCGTGACCGCGCTCGTCGTCTCCGCCCGGGACGTAACCGAGCGGCGGAAACGCGAACGCGAACTGCAACGGCAGAACGACCGGCTCGGCGAGTTCGCGGGGTTCGTCTCACACGACTTTCAGAGCCCGCTCTCGACGGCCCGTGGGCGACTGGAACTGGCGCTCGAAACCGGCGATCTCGACCACGTCGAGACGGCTCTCGACGCCGTCGAACGTATCGACGAACTCCGAACGGACCTCGCGAGCACGCTCCGAAGCGGCGAGATAATCGCCGAACGGGAGCGTATCGCCGTCGGCGACGTCATCGAACGGGTGTGGGCGACGGCCGACCCGGGAGCGGAGGCGTCTTTCTCCGTCGCTGGATCGACGCGCATCGAAGCGGACCCGGACGCGTTCCACCGACTGATCGAGAACCTCGTCCGCAACTCCGTCGAACACGGCGGCCCGAATGCCGAGGTCCGCGTCGGACGCCTCGACGGTGAGGACGGATTCTACTACGAGGACGACGGACCGGGGCTCGACCCGACAGTCCGCGAGAAGATCTTCCTCCCCGGATTCTCGACGAAAGCGTCCCGAGATGGCACCGGAATGGGGATGGCGAGCGTCCGACAGATCGTCCTGGCTCACGGCTGGGAGATCGACGTCGGCGACGCCGAGACGCTCGACGGGGCCCGATTCGAGATTCGAACTGGGTGAGGAGACCGTCGGGGTCCCCAATCAATCTCTGCGAGAGCCCCGGCAGTCGTCACCTCGTTTAATCTTCAGGCCCCGTCGTCGACGAACCGGAGCCGATAGTCGTAGTAGACGTCGTCGTACCGCAGGATCTGTCGTCCCGAATTGTCGACGCCGGCGTCTTTGCTGATGTTTCCATCCAGATAGGCCCGTTTGTGCATCGCGCGCAGTACGTCCCGATACGCGTCCGAGTAGGGGTGCGATTCGCCATATTCGCCCTGTCGTGCGGTTTCGAGTACGTCGCGTGCGGCAGCCGACAGATCGTCTCGGGCGAATCGGGCGTCGACGAATCTGGCACGCAGGATCGCTTCCATCTCCTCTGGTGACTCGGCGACCGGTTCGACGGTCGCCCGATAGACGGGCTCGTAGAACTGCTCGCGAGAGACGTCGATCCGGTACCGGCGATCCCGATAGCGGACGTGTGTCGGTGTGTCCGACCCCAACAGCGCGCTTGCTCTGCGCTGGTCGTCGTCGCGGTAGACGTAGCCGCCGCGCTGGAGTAGTCCCCACGGAGCCCCGCCGACATTCCCCCGGGCCCGTGCACCCATCTGTGCGACACGGACCGCTTTGGCGTCGACGTCGGGTAGCTCGGACGACGTCACCGTCGAATCGGCGTCGGTCTCGCTCTGTGTCTCCGTTTCGTCACTGGCGTCCGAGAGCCGGAGCACAGGGTGGGTCGTCTCGACCTCGTCGACGACGACGGAGTCGAGCCGGTAGTACGTCCCGTCGCGTTCGGTGTAGACGGGGGTCTCGGGAGTCGACGCGAACGGTTTCCGATACTGCGCCGTGTACGATCCCCCGTCGAGAACGGTCCGGAACGCCGCGTCGTCGCGGTCGGATCTCGTCTCCGAGAGGTCGGCCACGAATACCTCGCGGAGTGAACCGCCGACGCGAGAGAGCGTGAGCCTGAGCGTTCGCTTCTGGTCGTCGCTGGAGCGATCGAGTGCGCTGAGACAGCCGGCGGTGCCGACGAGCGTCGATGCTGCGACCGTCCCGAGAAACTGACGTCTGGAGGGCTGGAAGGCGGTCATCGGGAATACCTGTCATTCAGTCCCGACGATAAAAAAATCCCGGCGAGACGGCGGTGCGGTGGTGAATCTACAGTTATCGCCCGGGTTCGACCGGCGTCTTGACTACTGTGACCGGCATTTCGGCGAGTCTGAGAACGCGGTCGGTGACGCTTCCGAGGAGGCTCCGGTACTCGTCGGGCCGGCGGCGCGTTCCCATCACGACGACGTCGACGCCGGCGTCGCGGGCGAACTCGACGATTGTTTCCGGTGGCTGCCCGTGCTGGACGTGCCCTTCGGCGTCGACGCCTCGGGAGTCCGCTTTTTCGACGACTGCGGCGACGGCGTCTTTGCCGACCTCTTCGAGGCCGTGCTCCGGTCCCTCACTTTCGTCGACGTACTCGTCGCCGCTGTAGGCGTCGTACACGTCGCTATCGACGACGAACAGCACGTGTAGTGTCGCGCCGTGCTGTACCGCCAGGTCAATCGCGTGCTCGACCGCTCGATCCGACGCCACTTCGCCACCTGTCGCCAGCAGTATCTGCTCGTACATACTCACGGAGTACGTCACCCGACGTAAAAAATGTCGAGGGTGGAACGAATTTCACGGGAACTGATATACGACGCCTGTGTTGATTGTGCACATCTACTAATGTAAACGAAATGAGAGTATAAGAAACTAATTTAAGTTTATATTACGAGGTTTTCACCGCTCAGGATTTGAGATATCCTGTTAATGGGCTTTGATGCCGATACTCACGGAATACAATCTATATTTCTATTAGTATCAAACTATATAGCGATTTGTTTTAACGTTTAACCTAATTATCTTCTGTTTTTAATGCCGGCTCGGGAACAGTACGGAAACCGTACTGAGCCGGCACACGATGCGTCGGAAGGAAGGTTTTTGTACGATGGTGACGCTATCGACATCGTGTTACGTGGTAAGCAGTAACGGTCATAATCATTCGACCGTGTCACGTGTTCAAACTCCGTGCGGAACTCCACCGAGGTGGTCTCGGTGACGTCCTCGCTTTGCGGCTGCCGGAAACGTATCACGGGACACGCTGCGGTAACAGATGACGTAAATGATCAAAAATGAACGCGGCGACGGCGAACGAGCGGCGGCGGACCGAACGGTCTCCCGCGCGCACGACGAGGTGAATCTATAATGGATGGACGAGTCACCATATCTGGACTAGAGAAAGTATACGGCCAAGGCGCAGAGCGAACGAAAGCGATCGAAGACCTCAACTTCGAGGTCGACGGCGGCGAATTCGTCAGCGTCGTCGGACCGAGCGGTTGCGGAAAGAGTACCCTCCTGTATCTCATCGCTGGCTTTCTGGACGCTACCGAGGGAACGATTTCGGTCGACGGCGACCCGATCAACGGACCGGGCACGGACCGCGGCGTCGTGTTCCAGGACTACGCGCTATTCCCCTGGCGGACCGTCTACGAGAACGTCACGTACGGACTCGAAGAAGACGGCGTTCCGAAGGACGAACGCCAGAACATCGCCCAGAAGTACATCGATATGGTCGACCTCGACGGGTTCGAGGACAAGTATCCCAAAGAGCTTTCTGGTGGGATGAAACAGCGCGTCGGCATCGCCCGTACGCTGGCGTACGAGCCGAAGATCCTCCTGATGGACGAGCCGTTCGGCGCGCTCGACCAGCCGCTTCGGGAATCGCTGCAGGACCAGTTGCTGGACATCTGGAGCGACCTCGGGAAGACCGCCCTGTTCATCACTCACGACGTCGAGGAGGCGGTGTACCTCTCCGAGCGTGTGCTGATTATGACGCGACACCCGGGGACGAAAAAGACCGTCGCCGAGATCGATCTGGACCGCTCGGGATCGCGTGAGGAGATCGTCACGTCGGACGACTTCGCTCACTTCAAGAACGACGTCTGGAAGTCGCTCCACGAGGAGACGCAAACAGAGGTGACACTGTAACCGTGCGATACGCGACGTCGCGAAGCATCGAGGTGCTTCCGACCCCGGTTCAGGGCGTCGTCAACACGATTGTCGATTGGATCCCGCTCGGCATCGTGGTCCTCGTCTGGGAGCTGGTGAGTGGCGGGATCGTTGCGACCGACGTCCTCCCCGCCCCAGCGACCGTCGGAGCCGAAATCGTGGGCCTCTTCGTCTCCGGCGAGGTGTTCTCTCACCTGTTTATTTCGCTGTTCCGCGTCGGCGTCGGACTCGGATTGAGCATCCTCGTCGGGGTCCTCCTCGGTGTCGGGATGGCCAGGTCCGATCCAGTCGAGAACTTCTTCGACATCTTCCTCTCGATGACGTATCCGATCCCCAAGACCGCTCTCGTCCCCCTCGCCATCCTTTGGCTCGGCGTCGGGACGAAGACGGCGATCCTCATCGTCTTCCTCGCGTGTCTGCTTCCGATCGTGCTGAACGCCAACAACGCCGCAGAGAACGTCGATCAGAACCTCGTCTGGGCGGCCCAGATGATGGGGACCGACGAACGGTCGATCCTCTATAAGATCGTCTTTCCCGCAACGATCCCCGAGATTATGACCGGAGTCCGTCAGGCGGTGCCGATCGCTTTCATCGCGCTCGTGAGCGCTGAACTCATCGCCTCGAACGCAGGGATGGGCTATCTGATCCTCACCTCCGGACAGATCGGGAACTACCCGACGATGTTCGCGAACATCGTCATCATCTCGGCGGTCGCGTTCGTGGCCGTCCGTGCCTTCGAGGAGGCGCGTGGGAGGTTGTTAGTATGGACGTAACCGCCGACGCCTCCCGTGGGCTGGATCTCTCCCGACTCGTCGAGTTCGGTAAGTCAGTGTACTCGCTCGTGATCTTACTCGTGCTCTGGGAGGTCGTCGGGCAACTCGGCTTGATCCACTATTACTTCCTCCCGCCGCTGTCTGACATCCTCATCCGATTCGCCGAACTCACGCTGAGCGGCGAGATGCTGTTCAACGCGTACCTGACGCTACAGCGAGCGCTCATCGGCCTCGCCATCGCCTCGGTGCTCGGCGTGATCGTCGGCGTCCTCTCGGCGCGGAACGACATCGTCGATTGGTTCTTCGACCCGATCATCAAGATCGGCTACCCAGTCCCGATCATCTCGCTCATCCCGGTGTTTATGCTCTGGTTCGGCATCGGCGACATCTCGAAGATCATTATGGTCGCCGTCGGGACGTTCTGGCCCGTCGCCGTCAACGCCCGCGAGAGCACCCGACAGGTCGAGACCAACCTCATCTGGTCGGCGCAAATGATGGGCACGAGCGATCGGCGACTCCTCTGGCGCGTCGTGATGCCCGCAGCGCTGCCGGGTATCCTGACCGGGTTCCAGATCGCGATGCCGCTCTCGCTGATCATCACGTTCGTCTTCGAGATGGTGGCCGGCGGTGGCGGCCTCGGAGCCTTAGAGATCCAGGGCGTCCGGTCCTTCGAGTCCGCCCAGGTGTACGCGGCGATCATCGCGATTATGCTCATCGGCATCGGTCTCGACCGTATCCTTCGCTTCGTCCGCGGCCGACTGCTTCACTGGACCTGAACTTCGGCACCGTTTTCTTCGATCCCGTTTCGTCCGTTTGAACTCGCTACTAGACAGTTCGCGGCTGTTTGGCTTCGCGCTAGCGTAAAAATCTAAATGGTTGTCCATCAAAGATTCTCTAGTATGTCAGAGACAACCACACACGGTCACGCTGCGGCGGGCAGACGCTCGGCGGGGCGGGCCACTGTACTCATAGGGGTTATCGTAAGTCTCCATAGATTTCTCACCGGACGGTACGGCGAGAATCTCCGAACAGTTACGATAACCCCTATCAGTATCGCTCACGCGGAGGGAATACGATGATCGACGCGGCACGAGAGCGGATCATCGACTGCGATTGGCACTATCAGGACTCCTTCAAAGAAGTCGCGGCGTATATGCCCGAGCCGTGGCGCACGAAGTACAAACACAGCAACTGGGACGACGCGGGCGTGAAGCAGAACCTCAGTTCGTTCTTCCCGACGTCGACGGGCGACAGGCAGAACTACGGGAAAGTCGTCCGCGAGCACTCGAACTACCCCGACGAACCCGAAGAGCCCGAACGCGTCAGGGAGGGGATGGACTTCCTCGACATCGACGTGTCGCTACAGATCTCACACCTCATCCTCGCGATGGGCGGCGTCAACGCCGACGACAAGCGCGTCCAGGCGTTCACGAAGGGTTACGTCGAGTATATGCTCGAAGAAGTGCTCGACCCCGACGACGGCGTTTACGGACTCGCACCGATGCCGTACAGCGACGTTGAGGCCTCTCTCGACATTCTCGACCGAATCGAGGACGAGGAGGCCTACGTGGGTGCGTGCTTCGTCACCGCGGGTGCGAGCCCACCGCTCGGGAGCCGCAAGTACGACCCGATCTACGAGCGGTGTGAGGATCTCGACCTCCCGGTCGTGTATCACACCGGCGGCTCCGGACTCGACGAGTACGTCCGCGCGGGATACCAGGAGATGATCGAGACCCACACGCTCGGGTTCCTCGAATCCAATATGTCTCAGATCGTCAGTGTCGCCTGTCAAGGTATCCCCGAGAAGTACCCCGACCTCGACATCGTGTTTATGGAGTCCGGCGTGACGTACATTCCGGGCCTCATCAGCCGTCTCGACGAGGAGTACCTCAAGCGTCCCGAGGAGGCACCGCTACTCGATACGCGCCCCAGCGAGTACATCACGGACTTCTACTTCGGCACGCAACCGCTCGAAATCTCCGCACGGAACGAACTGCTCGAACTCTGCTTCGATATGATCGGGACCGACCGACTCCTGTACGCCTCCGATTACCCCCACTGGGACTTCGATAGCCCGTCCATCATCAACGATCTGCCGATGCTCGACGACGACGACCGACGCGCGATTCTGGCGGGCAACGCCGAGGGGGTGTTCGGACTATGAGCGACGGCCTCGTCGAGGTCGGTCCTGCGACCGAGTTCGAGGACGGCGACCACGCCATCGTCGAGGTCGGCCGCGCGGAAGTCGGCGTCGTCCGCGCCGACGGGGAGTTCTACGCCCTCAGAAACCAGTGTCCGCACGACGGCGGCCCCGTCTGTAAGGGCATTGTCCAGCGCGAACTCCTCGGCGAGTTCACCGGCACGGGCGAACGCGTCGAGCAGTACTACGGCGAGGAGTGCATCATCTCCTGCCCCTGGCACGGCTGGTCGTTCGAGTTGGAGACGGGTACACATATCGGCGACGAACGCATCCAACTACCGATGTACGACGTCGTCGTCGAGGACGGGATCGTCTACGTCGACACCGGCGAGTAAGCTACCACGCCCCTCAGGGCGTGGCATTCAGCGTGGACTCCCGTTCTAACTGTGTAACACAGTAGGCGAATACTCGCCATTCACGTTCATCATCCCGCTGTTCAAGCGCACGCCTACGGGTGCGCCTCCACGCCCAGACTTTTGCTGGTCGCGGAGATACTTCAAACCGATATTCTTCGCCGCATTATAATCCGCGTGAACATCATACCCACACTTCAAACACTCAAACTCGTCCTGCCCATTGTCCTGTGGACGATTATCCTCGTGAGTGAACCCACACTTCGAACACCGCTGACTCGTGTGCGCCGGATTAATCTGCTTCACGACAAGCCCTTCAGACTCGGCTTTGTACGTGACGTACTCGAACAACCGGTGGAACGCCCACTTGTGAACCGCCTTCGCGTACGGCAAGCGTTCGCGGATGCCTTTGAGTTGCTCAAACACGATATGCGTACAGTCGTTTTCGAGAGCTTCCTCTACGAGTTCGTTCGAGATGATGTGAAGCATTTGCTCGAACCGCCCGGTTTGCTTTTGACCGACTCGCTGGACGTTCTCGTGTGCCCACCGAGTCCCGGTCTGTTGGAGGTCGCCTTGACGCGTCTCGTATTCTCGATGCCAGTGGTTGAGTTCGCCACCGCTCCAGAAGCGTCCAGTTGAGGTGGTTGCGATGTTTGTGATGCCGAGGTCAACACCAAGGACGGAAACGTGCTTGGCATCGCCTGAATCGGCATCATCGTTCTCCACGGCGGGCTTTGTCCGCACGTGAAGGTAGAAGCAGTCCTCAACCTTGTCGTAGTGAAGCGTAGCTCCTTTCACGTCGTAGTCCTCGTTGAACAGGTACGCTGAGTGCGGCGTGTCACGCTGTTTGTCTGGGAGGACGAACTCTGCGGTTACTCGCCCGTCGATGGTGGCGAGTGTGGCGTGGTCGTCGTTGACGGTGACGGTTCGGGCGTCGTAGCTGGCGAACCGTGACGTGAAGTTTGGCTTCGAAGCTTTCTTGCCTTCCTTCCAACGTTCGACACAGCCCTTGACGGCTTCTGCGGCGCGGTTTCGTGCGGCTTGCACGAGATTGGCTGGGAGCGGTGAGTCGTCTCGAACATCGTAGTACGTGAGGTCGTGGAGTTTTTGCTTGCTGGTGATTTTCCAGTCTGGTTCCCACGCTACGTTTACGACGTAGTTAGCGGAGTCAAGGAAGTGGTCGGTTGTCTGGTGGAGGAGGTTAGCGGCACTCTCGTCCACATCGAGCTTGATGGGAACGGTTCGAGTGCGTGAGTCTTCCACCATCTGTATTTCATATGTAGAAGAGAGTATTTATATTAGTTTGGATTGGCGTAGGGGAGTCGTCCTGCCATCGAGCGTGGATGGTGTCAGTGTTGTCGGCTTCCTCCCGCGCCTACAGTCGCGGGTTTCCGCCTTGCAGTCATTATGAACCGCACGGGGCAATCTACTTGTGTCTCAGCGGTGAGGTGATCGTATGCACGTCGCGATCATCGGCGGCGCGAGCACCATCGGATCGACGGTCGCCTACACGCTCGCCGGGCTGGCACCGACCGTCGACGTCTCGCTCGTCGACATCGACGAAGGGGCGGCCTGGGCGCACGCGACCGACGTCTCCCACGCGGGCTATCACTTCGCGAACGCCCCGGGTGCCTCCGAGAGGTACGACCCGGACTCCGTGGGGACGATCGACTCTGCGACGCCCGGGGAGTTGCCCGCGCTCGACCCCGACCTCCTGATCTTCAACGCCGCCGCCCCCCAGCCGGAAGACGCCACCGACCGCGGTGCGCGCGAGGCCGAACTGGAACGCAACCGCGAGATCGTCAAGGACGTCGCGGGGAACCTCACTGCGCTGGATCCGACGCCGCTCCTCGTCGTCACGAACCCGATCGACCGCCTCGTCTATCACTTCTACTCGCTCCTCGAGTGGCCTCGACGCTGCTTCCTCGGCTACTCGCTCTCGGAGACGGCGCGGGCCGCGGACGCTCTCGCCGACGGACTCGGCGTCCACCGGAACGACGTCTACTGTCCGATGATGGGCGAGCACGGGGAGAACGTGGTGCCCGTCTTCTCGCGGGCCCGCGTCGATGGCGAACCGGTCGAGATATCCGCCGACGAGCGCGCGGACGTCCGCGAGTTCGTGCGCGACGTGCCATTCGAGATCGCGAAGAAGCGCGGCGTCGACGAGACCTCCCGCTGGGTCACGAGCGCCGGCGTCACCCGCGTGGTTCGTACGATGCTAGCCGCAGACGAACAGGCTACGCTCGATAGCGACGGGACCGGCCCGTTCTGTCTGTCGACACCGCTCGCGGGCGAGTACGGGTTCGAGAACGTCGCGCTCAGCGTCCCCGTCGACATCGATGCCGGCGGCGTTGCGGCGATCCACGAGTGGGAGCTCACCGACGAGGAAACCGAACAGCTCACCGACGCGTACGACGCCGTCCGTGCGGATCTCGCGTAGGATTCTCTTCAGGACCGCTCTCTCGCTATGAAAAAGAGACCCCGACAACCTGCGGGCCGATCACGCAGTCGTCGTCGGTCGGCGTGCTGCTGACCGCCGAGATGGCGTGACCGAGCGAAACGTCGTCCGGTCGATGGCGTCGACCGCGGCTGGGGTGCTGTGGTCGCGAGGCGATAGTGCGTTCGCTGTGTGGATATGGTGGGGTATCGGCGTCGCTAGGCCGCTGGGTGCCTCTGTCAGTGGTGCCTCTCGAGCGTCCTGCGAGCACGTGCCACGAGTGCCTCTGACCTCCGGTTCCGTGGATCCCCGTGCGACCCTTCTGTCCCATATTACAAAACGTTTGTCCTGGTGTCGTTCTGCCAATCGGAACGGACGTCTCTGGAGTTGCGTTAGTTCGACGGGACGAACTCGTTGGTCGCGTACTCGCCCACGTCGAAGCTCTCTTCGACGAAGCCGAGGTCGACCAGTTCGTCGATCGCGAACTGGAGCCGTTCGATGTCGATCCCGATGTCCTGTCGGTAGTAGTCCTGGTTCGTGAGGAAGAACCCGTCGACCAGCGACTCGGGCAGCTCGAAGTGTTCGGCCGCCAGCGAGACGACTTCCGAGCGGTTGTCGTAGCAGTAGTTGACGAGTTCGTCGAGGTCTTCGCCCCACGCGCTGATCGCGTCGGACTTCTGGTCGATGGCGTTGTTCGACGCGACCGTGTACGCGAACGGGTACGCCTCGTCCCAGAGATCCTGACTGCGGTAGACCTCGGTGAAGCCTTCAGCGCGGGCCGACACCGCGAACAGGGCGGGGAAGATACCCGCGTCGATCCGGCCGTCGTTGATCGCCGAGACGAACGTTGGGAACGGCAGTTCGACGATCTGCGCGTCGCTCCCGAAGCTCAGATCTGCCTGCCGGATCCCCTTCTCGAGAATCGCGTGCGTCCCCGTCCCCTGTGCGTTGACGCCGACGTTCTTCCCTTCGAGATCGGCGATCTCGGTGATGTCGGAGTCCGGGCCCGAGAAGATGGTGAACCCGTACCATTCGGGGTGGGCGTCCCAGAAGTCAGTCGAGATCATCGTGATGTTGCCCGGAACGGCTTCCTGGCGGACTGCGGAGGCGTAACTCACCGTGGTCAAAAGCGCCATATCCACCTCGCCGGCGGCCATCCCGTTCAGCGAGTCGGGCGTACTCTCGTTACGCGTCACGCTGAGTTCGTACTCCGAACCCAGATTCGTGAGTTGATCTTGGATCTCCGGAATCGCGAAGAGCGAACCCAGGTTCTCGACCGGGACGGTAAAGGCGAGTCCCAGCTCGGGGGTGCCGCCGCCGCCCGTGATGCCGGAACAGCCAGCGAGACCCGCTAATCCAATTGTACCAGCCGCCGCACCGGACTTCAGGAACGACCGGCGCCGAATGTTATCGAATGCCATCATCGAATGGGATAGATACGGGAGTATATAAAATCACCTGTCTCCCTGGAGGGATGCAATCGTCATACTGCGGCCAGACGCACTGCTCTGTTTCGGCGCCAGCGTACACGCGCTGCTGATAGGGATTATCGTAACTGTTCGGAGATTCTCGCCGCACCGTCCGGCGAGAAATCTACGAGGACTTACGATAGTCCCTATGACAATCGCTCGCCGTCCCGTAAAATCGAACGGGACTGTCCCAGTACGTCGAGGTGTCCCGCCACCGCGAACAAGGGGCAGCCTCTGTTCACCTCACTCCTGCGACATCACCGTCACGACGGGGCGGTCCGCCTCCAAGAGGATCGACTGCGTCTTGCTCCCGAAGACAGCCTTGCCGACCGGGGTGCGCTGTCGCCCGCCGATGACGAGATACTTCGCGTTTCGTCTGTCGGCCTCAGCCAGGATTTCCTCGACCGGTTCGCCCACGCGCCCTTTCAGGACCGTATTGGACGGGTCGTCGAGTGTGCCACGGACGACGTCGCGTGCGACACCGGTGGCGTGGCGTTCGCCGTCGTCGACGGTGTACTCCTCGGTCTCCTCGTGGGGGTGCTGGTCGGCGCCGCCGTACGAGGCCGGCGTCGTGATCGTCCGCGACGAGCCGCCGCCGGCGGCGCTCCGGAACTCCTCGAAGACGTCCTGCGGCATTACGTGCAGTACCACGTGCTCGACGTCGAACGCCTCGGCCAACTCAGCACCGCGTTCGACGGCGTGGCTGGGGATCGTCTCGCCGTCGACCGCTGTGAGTATCGTCATACACGATACTCTAAGTGGGAGCTAATAAATCGTGGTGCCGATTCTACACCTCTCGGCCTGTCGCCATCGGGCGGTTGCTCGCACTCTGAGAGACATTCAACACCCAGGGTCGAGAATCGCCACCTCGTCACGTCCGATAGAATCACCGAACGTCACCACCCGCGATTTTATTACCGGGCCCACGAAACACATCGCTCGTCGAATGAGCGATAGAGAGTCAGACATACGTGCATCTCCAGCTGTCGGCGACGACGGCGGTGGCGAGGTGCGGTATCTCTCCCAGCGAAATCTGGAGGTACCCACCCATCAGATCGTCTCCCCGGACGGTTCTTACGACGAGGGGGCGATCCCGGACCTCGACGACGAGGAGTTGTGCGACCTGTACCGGTGGATGGTAACTGATCGGGTGTTCTCACGGCGGATGGTGAACATCCAGCGGCGTGGCGAACTCGGAACCTTCGGGTCGACCCGCGGTCAAGAGGCGAGTATCATCGGCAGCGCGTTCACGCTTCAGCCCCAAGACTGGCTGTACGTCGGGCGCGCGTGGACGCCGATGTTTATGCGCGGCGCGTCGATGAGGGATATGATCCTGTTCTGGCGCGGCATCGAGGAGGGCCAACAGGCCTTCGCGCGTCAGAACTCCCAGATCGCGATCTCGATCGGTTCACACCTCCCGCTCGTCGCGGGCATCGCGTGGGGAATGCAACTCGACGACGCCGACGCGGTCTCGACCGCTTATCTCGGCGACGGCGCGACCAGTACCGGCGCGGCCCACGAGGGCATCAACCTCGCGGGCTCGCTCGGACTGCCGGCGCTGTTCTTCTGTCAGAACAACCAGTACGCCATCTCGATGCCCTTCGAGCAACAGAGCGGTGCGAACACCATCGCGCAGAAGGCGCTCGCGTACGGCATCGACGCCATTCGCGTCGACGGCCAAGACGTGCTCGCGGTGTACGACGCGGTCCAGAGCGCGCGCGAACGCGTCAAGAACGGCGATCCGGTGTTCGTCGAATCGGTCACGTACCGTCTCGACGCGCACACGACGAGCGACGATCCCACCCGGTACCGCGACGACGAGGAAGTCCAGCAGTGGGAAGAAAACGATCCGATCGAGCGCTACCGGACGTTCCTGAAGTCCGAGGGCCTCTGGTCCGACATCGACCACGACGCCATCGTCGAGGACATCGAAGCCGAATTCGACGAGGCGCTCGCTGCCGCGAACGAGTTCGAAGAGCGCGGCGTCGCAGAGATGTTCGCGTACGTCTACGACGACCTGCCGCCCGAACTCGCGCGCCAACTGGACGAATTCGAGGAACTGCTCGAACGCCGACCCGAGATGTACGACTACATCGAACAGCGACCCAAGGGATGACTATGCAGGCTACTATCGTACAGGCGGTCAACGACGCACTACACACGGAGATGGAACGCGACGACCGAGTCGTCGTCTTCGGCGAGGACGTCGCCGAGAGCGGGGGCGTCTTCCGCGCCACCGACGAACTCCTCGAGGAGTTCGGAACCGACCGCGTCGTCGATACGCCGCTCTCGGAGATCGCGATCGTCGGCGGCGCGGCGGGAATGGCGATGTACGGCTACCGCCCCGTCGCCGAGATTCAGTTCTCGGGCTTTCTCCCCCCGGCGTTCGACCAACTGGTCACGAACGCGAGTCGGATCCGCTGGCGCACGCGCGGCGAACTGAGCGCGCCGATGGTCGTCCGGATGCCTTACGGCGCCGGCGTCCGCGCGCTCGAACACCACTCCGAGAGCCTCGAAGGAGCCTACGGTCACATTCCTGGCCTCAAGGTCGCGGTGCCGAGCACGCCCGCGGACACGAAGGGACTGCTCACCGCGGCGATCCGGGACCCCGATCCGGTGCTATTTATGGAACCGAAGCGGATCTACCGCTCCATCCGCGACGAGGTGCCCGAGGGCGAGCACGAAGTTCCGCTCGGCGAAGCGGCCGTCCGTCGTGAGGGCTCGGAGTTGACGGTCGTCGCCTGGGGCGCGATGATGCCGGCGACGCTCGAGGCGGTCGAGCAGAGCGGCGTCGACGCCGAGGTGATCGACCTCCGCACCATCTCGCCGATGGACGCCGAGACGATCGTCGAATCGGTCAAGAAGACCGGCCGCTGCTGTGTCGTCCACGAAGGACCGCGAACGCTCGGCGTCGGCAGCGAGATCATCGCCCGGATCAACGACGAGGCGCTGATGTACCTCGAAGCCCCGGTCGAGCGCGTGACCGGATTCGACACGCCCGTCCCGCTGCTGTCGATGGAAGACTTCTACTTCCCGCACCCACCGCGGATCGTCGAAGGCATCGAGCGCGCGCTGTCTGTCTGACAACGCCGTCACAATCTAACTCCGGACTCCTCGGCTCGAATCATCCTGCGGTCCGGATTCGACGTATCGACCACAGCGTTTTTATTTTCGTTTCGCCGGAGTCCGAAACCCGTGATCGCAGGGAAATACTGAAAGGGTAGTGCGTCGACCGAAGCGTATGGTTGAGCGAACTTTCGAGCTGCCGGACCTCGGGGAGGGTATCGCCGAGGGCGAACTCGTCTCGTGGCTCGTCGCAGCGGGCGATACTGTGGAAGAAGATCAGGTCATCGCCGAGGTAGAGACCGACAAAGCGCTCGTCGAGATTCCGAGCCCCTACGACGGGAGCGTCACCCGACTTCACCACGACGAGGGCGAGATCGTTCCGGTCGACGCCGTCATCGCCACGTTCGAGGTCGAGGGCGACGAAGAAGCGGCGACCGAGCGCGACTCGTCGAGCTCCAGTGCCGACGCCGAAGGGAGTCCCGGAGAGACAGCCGCCGACGCAGCCGACACCGACGCGGCGGCCGCAGGCACACCCGCCGACGCGGCCGCAGACGCTAGCCCGGGCGAGTCACCCGTCCCGTCGGGTCGCGTGTTCGCGTCGCCGAGCACCAGAGCGCTCGCGCGGGAACTCGGCGTCGACATCGGCGCTGTCGAGGGCAGCGGTCCGGGCGGCCGCGTGGCCGGCGCTGACGTCCGCGCCCACGCACAGGGTGCCGGAACTCCCGCCGGCGAGGAACCCGCTGCTGGGGCAGCGACCGCAAGTGCCGCAGCCGCCGAAACTGCGGCGACGACGACTGCCGACTCCGAAGCGGTGGCCGCAGTCGGAAACGGCACGGCCGAGGCCGTCGAGCAGCGAGAGAGTGGCGTCGGCGCCGCTGCTGCCGAGCGGGATCGCACGCTCGCGATGCCGGCGACGCGACAACTCGCGGCGGACCTCGGCGTCGATCTGAACGCCGTCCCCGCGAGCGAGGAGCGGGAGGGGGAACCGTTCGTGACGCCGGACGACGTTCGAGCGTTCGCGGCGGAGGGTAGTGACGGGGCCAGCGGTGTCGCGTCCGGCGTCGCCGGTGCGACGACCACCGAGGAGGCGAAGTCGGCCACTGAACCGGTGACGACGGCAGACGAGCGGTCCGCGGCCGAAACGCCTGGCGAGGGCGCAGCAGCCGGCGATCTCGCCGACAGACCGGGCGAGCGGGTCCCGTACCGCGGCGTTCGGCGCACGATCGGGGAACAGATGGCGGAGTCGAAGTACACCGCCCCGCACGTCTCCCACCACGACGAGTTCGACGCGACCGAACTGGTCGAGTTGCAGGAGGAACTGGCGGCCGTCGCCGAGACAGAGGGCGTGAAACTGACCTATCTCCCGTTCGTCGTGAAAGCGATCACGACCGCGCTCGCGGAGTTCCCGTACCTGAACGCGAGCCTCGACGAGTCGGCCGGGGAAATCGTCCTCCACGACGAGTACAACGTCGGGATCGCCGTTGCGACCGACGCGGGACTGATGGTGCCGGTCGTCAAGAACGCCGACGAGAAGGGGCTGAAGCAACTGGCCGAGGAGATCCGCGATCTGGCCGAGCGGGCGCGGAACCGACAGATCAAGCCCGAAGAGATGCAGGGCGGCACGTTCACCATCACGAACATCGGGGTCATCGGCGGTGAGTTCTCCTCGCCGATCATCAACCACCCCGAGGCCGCCATCTTCGCGATGGGGCCGATCAAGAAGCGCCCGTGGGTCGTCGACGACGAGGTCGTCGCCCGAAACACGATGCGCTTCTCGATGTCGGTCGATCACCGCCTCGTCGACGGCGCAGACGCCGCGCGGTTCTCAAACCGCGTGAAGGAACTGCTTGCAGAACCCTCGCGACTCCTCCTGGAGTAACGCACAGTCTCGGTTCCATCTGCGGATTCGTCCCGCCGACGCGGACGGATGACTTTTTGACTGGGGAGCGAGACGGGAGGTGTATGGTAATGGGCGATATCGCGACGGCGACGGATCTTCTCGTGATCGGTGCGGGGCCTGGGGGCTACGTCGCTGCGATCAGAGGCGCACAGTTGGGATTGGACACGACGCTCGTCGAGAAAGACGCCTACGGCGGCGCCTGTCTGAACCGCGGCTGTATCCCATCGAAAGCCTTCATCCACGGCGCCGACGTCGCCCACGAGGCGGGCAACGCCGAGGAGATGGGGATCCACGCCGATCCGGCGATCGATATGCTGCAGATGCAGGAGTGGAAGTCCGACGTCGTCGACCAGCTCACGAGCGGCGTCGAGAAGCTCTGTAAGGCAAACGGCGTCTCGCTGCTCGAAGGGACGGCCGCGTTCGAGGACGAACACACCGCCCGCATCGCCCACGGCGGGGAGGGACAGGGGATGGAGACCGTCGAGTTCGAGCACGCGGTGATCGCGACAGGCTCGCGACCGATTCAGATTCCCGGGTTCGACTTCGCGGACGACCCCGTGCTCTCCTCCTCTCAGCTCCTCCAGATGGAGTCCGTCCCGGATCGCCTCGTCGTCGTCGGCGCGGGCTACATCGGGATGGAACTCTCGACGATGCTCACGAAACTCGGCACCGAGGTGACCGTCGTCGAAATGCTCGACGACGTGCTCCCGGCGTACGAGGCCGACGTCAAGCGAATCGTCCGCAAGCGCGCCGAGGAACTCGGCATCGACTTCCACTTCGGTGAGGGCGCGACCGGCTGGGAGGAGACGGCCGACGGCGTGCTCGTCTCGACCGAAACCGAAGCCGGAGACGTGTCACAGTACGAGGGCGACGCCGTCCTCGTCGCAGTCGGGCGACAGCCTGTCACCGACACGATGGAACTTGACGCGATCGGCCTCGAACCGAACGACGCCGGATTCATCGAGACGGACGACCGTGCGCGAACGGACGTCGAGAACGTCTTCGCGGTCGGGGACGTCGCGGGCGAACCGATGCTCGCGCACAAAGCGAGCGCCGAGGGAATCGTCGCCGCCGAAGTCGCCGCCGGCGAACCGGCCGCGCTCGACCAGCAGGCGATCCCCGCCGCGGTGTTCACCGATCCTGAAATCGCCACGGTGGGTCTGACCGAGGACGATGCCGCAGACGCCGGCTTCGACCCCGTCGTCGGGGAGATGCCGCTCCGGGCTAGCGGGCGCGCGCTCTCGATGGGCGAGTCCGACGGGTTCGTCCGAATCGTCGCCGACGAGGCGAGCGAAATCGTCCTCGGCGGGCAGATTGTCGGCCCGAACGCCTCCGAGATCGTCGCCGAGGTCGCACTCGCAGTCGAGATGAGCGCGACGCTCGAAGACGTCGCCGGCACGGTGCACACGCATCCGACGCTCGCCGAGGCCGTGATGGAAGCGGCCGAAAACGCGCAGGGACAGGCGATTCACACGCTGAATCGCTGATCTGGGGGCAGTCACCGCTCGCGTCACGCTGCAATCAATTCGGTTTCACCCAAGGAACTTTCCCTCCGCAGTCGGTGGATCGGGTATGCCGAACGATCGAGCGATCCAGCGCGTCGGTATCCACGAGTGGGGAACGCATCCGGTTCCACCCGCACATCTCCGCGACCTTCTGCGGGAGATGGACGGACTCGACTGCGAGTTCGCGGTGTGTGACACCGACGACGTGAGCGACTTCGACGGCGTCGTCACTCTCTTTCATCACGACGAGTTCGTCGGGGCTGTCGAGTGGGTGCACAACATCCGATCGGGGTACAACGATTTCCCACTCGACGACTACCGCGAGGCCGGCGTGACGATGACCAACAGCACCGGCGTCGCGGGCGACCTCGTCGCCGAGACGGTCACCGGTTTGGTCCTGACGCTGGCGAAGGGACTCCACCGCTTCCGCGACCGACAGAACGACGGCGAGTGGGAGCGACTCCCCTGGCAGCGGCCCTTCGAGATAAGCGGTGCGAACGCCTGCGTCGTCGGTCTCGGCGAACTCGGGGGCAGCGTCGCGACCCGACTCGGCGTGCTTGGAATGAACGTCGAGGGCGTCGACATCCGTCCGGTCTCGGGCCTCGGACTCGACCGCGTCCACGACGTGTCGCGCATCGAGGAGGCCGTCGCCGATGCTCGTTTCGTCGTCCTCACGACCCCACTGACGGACGCGACCCGCGGACTCGTCGATGGAGACGTCCTCGACGCGATGCGCGAGGACGCATATCTGATCAACGTCAGCCGCGGACCGATCGTCGAGCAACACGCGCTCGTCGACGCCCTCGAAAACGACGACATCGCGGGCGCAGCCCTCGACGTCTTCGATCCAGAGCCACTTCCCGGAGACTCCCCGCTCTGGGAGATGGACGAAGTCGTCGTGACGCCGCACGCCGCCGCCCAAGCGAACACCTACGGCGATCGGATCGCCGACCTCGTCGAAACGAACATCGGCCGACTCAACGAGAGCGCGACGCCGTGGAACGAGATCGTGTGAGCCGAAGCGCGCGCGGACGTCTTTCCACTCCATCGCTCGTCGCTTCCGATCCGGGCCATCGGAACCGTTCATAGATTCTCGCCGGACGATACGACGTGAAGTTCACGAGACTGACGACAATCTCTACGAGTGGCTGGACAATTTTCGCCTACGACGTAGTCTCGTTCTGATCTCGCGAAATCTGCTAGCTAAGAGCGGCTCCCACGATCCGGACTCCTCACACTTCGTGTACGTTATCACCCAATTGACGATTCTCTCCGTGGTTCGAGCGGGAAAATTCTCACAGAGTCGTTCTTTTCTTACGAACAACTATTCGTATTTAGTTTGGACCGAGTAGTCTCTCGGTGCAAATGGGTTCGTCCGAAGGCGTGGTCCGACGCGATCCAGATGCCGACGCGCGTCACTGTTCGATACGTTCCGCCAACAAAAGCGGCCGACGGGGACTACGAATGTGTCTGGTTGAGTTCGATGATGTTCGCGGCCCGCCGAAGTTCCGGGAGGATTTCCTCGTCGATTCGCTCTTGATCCATTCGACTGACGGGGCCCGACACGCTCAGCGCGCCGGTGATGTCGCCGTCGCTCAGGATCGGCACGGCCACGCAGTTGAGTCCCTTGATACGCTCTTCGCGGTCGTACGCGCACTCGCGCTGTCTGATCTCGGCCAGTGCCTCGAACAGTTCCGCCCGGTCGGTGATCGTTCGGTCGGTTTTCGCCGGGAGGCCGTGGCGCTCGATGATCGCATCGACGCGGTCGCGCGGGAGATACGCGAGAACCGTCTTTCCGAGCGCGGTCGTGTGCAGTCGGACGGACTGTCCCGTGTACGAGTCGAGGCTGACGGCGTTCTCTCCGCGCTCGCGGGCCAGAAACACCCCGAGGCCGTGCTCTTCGACCAGCAGGTTGGCGTACTCGCCGGTGGCCGCCGCGAGGCGCTCCATCTCCGGGGTGGCAACCGTGTAGAGGCGCTCTCTGGACCGTGCGTAGCCGCCGAGGTCGAGGAACTGAAGCCCGACCTCGTACTGTTGGCCGTGCTGAACGACGTAGCCTTCGTGTTCGAGGGTCCGGAGGTAGTTGTGGGCGCTGCTCTTCGGGATGTCGAGATGAGTCGCGAGTTCGGTGACGGTCGCGCCGTCGTGGGACTTGAGCGCCTCGACGATCCGAAACGTCGTCTGCGCCGTCTTCACGGGCGTTTTCGGCTCCCCGCTTGTTCCATCCATACGATGTGCATCATCGTTCAGAATATAATAGTTGTCGTTCGTTTCTCGTGTACGCCCGTTCGAAGATCGGCGTATCGCGCTATGATTGCTCCCCACGCCGAGCACCACCCAGGGTGTCCCACACACTGGGATACCGACTGCCGTGTCTCGAATCGGGCTAGCGGACCCGGTAGACGGCCAGTCGCACGCCGTTCGGCTGGCGAGTCCCGGCGGCGACGAAGACGCTCTCGGTGAGCCACTCCAGATCGGGGGCGGCCGTCTCGAACTCCGGGACGGACGCGAAGTAGACGTCGTCGGGTTCGACCGGGAGTCCGTCGCGCAATCGCTGGCTCGTCTCCGGATCGGCGAGTCGCATCCCGCGGTTCTCGACGTACACTCGCTCGCCGTCGGTCGTCTCGAACGCGTACTTGGCGACGAGTTCCGTCGGTCGCCGCTCCCGGTAGAGTTGGTAGTCCGCACCCGCTTCGAGAACAGTCCCTTCGATACGCCCCGACACAGTCCCGCCCAGGATGGGGATGATCCGCCGCTGTCCGTCGCCGGTTTGACCGATCTCGATCGGCGACTCGACGTCGATCTCCAGTTCCATCACGCGTTCGAGGCCCAGTTCCAAGTTCGGATCGTCGGTCTGCCAGGTATCGTCTGCCATATTCTCCCTGTACCTCCAATATACATAATCGTTGCGCGTGAAACTCGATCCGCCGTCCGTCAATCCATCTCCGGCGGCGGGTATAACATATGTACCAGTGTTATCTTAATGTACTTTCGCCGCCAAGTGAAATCTAAACATTACGGTACAAGTAGTATATAATCTATATTTTGAATCTCTATTAGAACATTTGTAAATTTACTTAATGACATTGAATAACCGAGTTCTAACAGATATAGAGGACTGAATTTATTATATGGTATATGGTATAACACCGTAAATAACACTGAACAGATTGTACTCGGATGCAAAAGCCCCGATCAGTCTCGTCGACTCACTAGCTCCGACTCGAACGGAACGACGGCGTTCGGCTCGGCGGGCCGACCCCCGTCAGGCCCGTAACTCCGCTTCGACGAGCTCGACGGCATCTCGGACCGCGCCCACCGAGCCCAGGTGTCCCGCACCGACGGCCGTCTTCATCGCTTTCGCTGCCGCGCCGGTCACGACCTCCGGACCGAGTTGAGCTACCGTCCCTTCACCGACTGTCACGATCCAGCCCGGGACCTCGAAGCGGTAGGGATCGAGTCTGGGCGCGAAATCGTCACCGTTGGCACTCTCGTAGTCGACGAGGCGGGCGATGTTTGCAGCGACCGTTCGCGCCTCACGGAGCGCGGCGGACGCAGAGGCGGGCACGGGCTCGCCGTCGGCGTCGACGGCGCGGGCGGCGTCGCCGACAACGAACGTGTGCGTGTCGAGCCGCAGGTCCTTGCGAACGATCGGGCGGTCCCCAGCCATCGCGTCCGTGCCTCGGATTCCGCCGGTCCAGACGAACACGTCGGCGTCGAACCTTCCGCGGTCGGTCTCGACAGCGTCCGCCGTCGCGCGCTCTACCGTCGTTCCGGTCGAGATCGACACCCCACGGGGTTGGAGTTCCTCGCGAACCGCCTCCCGGAAGTTCGGCGGGAAGTTCGGCGCGACGTCGTCCAGTTGTTCGAGAAGCGTGACCTCGGCGTCGACGCCTTCCTCGCGTGCCAGCGCGGCCAGTTCGCCCGCGGTCTGGACGCCCGACAGGCCTGCGCCACCGACCACGACGTGCACCGCCTCACTTCCGCCATCGGCCGAATCTGCTCCGAGCGCGTCGAAGAAGGCCTCCCGGATCGCGAGCGCGTCGTCGACGGACGTCAGGGGGAGTCCGTGTTCTGCGACGCCCGGGATACCGTAGTCGGCGGTCGTCGATCCGAGACAGACGGCCGCGTAGTCGTACGCAAGCACATCGCCGCTGGCGAGGTGGACCCTCCGTTCGTCGCGATCCACTTCGGTTACGTGGTCGGTTCGGACTGTCGCCCGATCGAAAAGCTCCGACAGCGGGACCTGAATCGCGTCGGCGACGCTCGGGCGTCGGATGACGCGGTGGACTTCGTGTTTGACCAGGTGCGTGTCAGATTCGTCGACGACGACGAGGTCGACCGATGGCGGGAGTGTCGATTCGAGACGGCGCGCCAGCGTCACGCCGGCGTAGCCGGCTCCGAGGATCACGACTCGCATAGCCTGTCGTTCGGACCGGAGGGCAAAAGGGCGAACGGCCGTTTCGCGGCGACGACGAGAAACGCGGGTCGAGACGGGGCGACGTACGAGGGGCAGAGACGACGCGAGCGGCTGTGACGGCGCGAGCGCGGTCAGAACAGGGCGTCGGACTCCGGGAGGATCTGTGCGGGGCCGCCGACCTCCCAGACGTCGGTGTCGACGCCGACCGCTGCGATCCGGTTCTTGACGGCTTCGACGTGCTCGGCGGTCGTGTTGACGTAGACGCTCGCGCCCGTGTCGGTCGAGAAGAAGACCGGGACATCCTCGTCCTCGCGCAGCTCGCGGACGGCGTTGAACACGGCGATCGTGTCCGGCTGCCAGTAGACCCAGCCCGCGGGTCCGGTCATCGTCGTCGCCGTCAGCGACAGCGAGTCGTGTTCGGCCAACTCGAACGCGCGGTCGAAGTCGGCGTCGTAGAGTGCGTCGCGCATCTCGTCGATCTGGTGGTGGACGTGCGCCATTCGCGCCTGGAACATATGGCTCTCGGCGGCCTCGCGGTGGGCCTGCTCGGTCTCCTTGTAGGCGGGGACGTGCGCGGCGACGATCCGAAGATCGTCTTCGAGGTCCGTCTCGATCCGTTCGGACCGGCAGTCCCGATCGTTCATCCCCGAGTAGAGGTGCGAGAACGCGCCGGTGACGGCGCGGGCAGCCGACGACGAACCCCGACGTGCGATCGTCGAGACCTCGGGGCGAGTCATATCGAGGCCGGCAGCTTCTGCGAGGGCCATAGCGGCCGCGGCAAAGCCCGAGGACGAGGAGCCGAAGCCGATGTTCGAGGGGAAGGAGTTCTCGGATTCGAGTCGGACCGGGTGCTCGATATCGGCGAGGTCGCGGACGTGCTCGACGACGGCGTCGATGCGCTCGGCTCCGCGGCCCTCGACGCGGTCGCCGCCGATCAGGTAGACGTCCTCCTCGGCGTCCGGCTGAAATTCGACCGTCGTCGTCGTGGCGCTCGGTGCGGTGCAGACGCTGATGCTGTCGTGGTACGGGAGGCGAAGCTCCTCGTCGCGCATCCCGTGATACTTGATCAGTCCCTGGATCGGGTGCGCCTTGGCGGTCGCCTTCATACCCCTACGCGGGAGGGACGGCGGGTTAAACGTCCCGATGACTCGATCGGGTGGGTAGAAACGGTCCGTTCAGCGAGTACTTACAGCCCGACACCGACCGCGTACGGCCACGGGGCCCCGGAGAGCGCGAGAAAGACGAGCGCGCCGCCGAGAAGCGCGACGTTCTTCAGGAAGTTCGTCATCTCCGCCTGCTGCTGCTCTTGAGGTACGGCCCAGAAGTCGTGCATCGCCGGGGTCGAGACGAGCAGGAACAGCGCGACTGCGCCCGCAGCCAGCGCCGGGAACGCGCCGATCGCGATTCCGAGGCCGCCGAAGAGCAACATCCCGCCGCTGAAGACGACAGCCAGGCGCCCGGCCGGGATGCCCTTCGACTCGGCGTACCCGGCCATCTGGCCGACTCCCTGGAAGTGATTCAGTCCCATAAACGCCAGTACGACGCCGAACAGAACGCGTGCCAGGAGGAACGCGATTCCTTCGGAGCCTGCGTCGAGTTGCAGTACAACCGATGAGATATCAGGTATCATCACAGTATGTAGTTCGGAGACGAACCGATATATAATTTTCCTGACTTTAATGATACCTGGTGACGTCACTGTAACGTGCTGAAACGGCCAACGCTTTCTTGTTCTGACGGCGAGAAGTAGAATGGGAAATAGCCACTACGGGCCCGAGAGAGCATTTTCGCGTTCCGGCGTCGAGAACACGAACACTGTTTGTAGAAATTTACAATACCTTATATAGCAGGCGGTCGATAGTGTGGTATCGACCGTAATTCGCGTCGACAGTCGGTGGACTGTAGTGGTAGCACGCCGACTACGCCGGCGACGCGAGCGGGTCCCCACCTATGACACGCAAGGCACTGGCAGTCCTGATCGTCGCATCGCTCCTCGTAAGTACGGTTCCTGCTGCCGCGCTCACCTCCAATCCGAACATCCAGACAATCACGCCCGATCCCTCGCTCCAACCCGGCGGCGTGAACGAACTCTCCTTCCAGTTGGTGAACGACGGCGAGGGTGCCGAAGACGAAACTCGCTCGGCGCACAACGTCCACATTCGTCCGCGTGACGTCGGCCGGATCGACGTCGAGACCAGACACCTCTACGTCGAACAACTGCCCGACGGCACGCCCGCCGGTCTCTCGCTGAAACTGAACGTCCCTTCAGACATCGAGAGCGGCACCTACCGGATTCCCCTCCGACTCTCGTATGAGTACGACAGCGGCGCGGGCAACGACGTCGAACGGAAGACCACCATCTACCTCCCCGTTCGCGTCGAGTCCGGCCCCCGATTCGACGTCGTCGACACCAGTTCGACGGCGACCGTGAGCGGACAGGGAACCCTCGAAGTGACGGTCAAGAACGTCGGCGACTCCGCGGCGTACGACTCGACGTTCACGCTCTCGTCGTCGGCCCCGGACGTGCAACTCGGTGCCAGCCAATCGAGCACGCGCTTCGTCGACACCTGGGAACGCGGCGCGAACCGGACCTTCGAGTTCGAAACGACGCTCGGTGACAGCGCAACCGTCGGCAACTACTCGCTCGGCGCGCAGATCGACTTCGAGAAGCCCAGCGGCACGACCGGATCGACGCCCTCCCTCACCGTACCGTTGCGGGCACTCCCCGAGATGACGTTCTCGGTGGCCGACGTGAGCAGTTCGCTCCGCGTCGGTGAGACCGGAACGCTCTCCGGGACGGTCACCAACACGGGTCCGAAGGCCGCAAACAACGCGGTCGTTACGTTCCCCGATCCGGGTCCGACAGTCACGCCGATCGAAACGTCGGTCGCCGTCGGGTCGCTCGAACCGGGTGAGTCCGCGCCGTTCGAGTTCGACGTCGAAGTGACGAGCAGTGGGTCCGCAGGCCCGCGACAGTTCGACCTCGCCGTCGACTACCGCGATCAGGACGGCTCCTCGCGACAGGCCGACGACATTCCCACGCGCGTCGAGGTCGGTCCCCAGACGCCCGAGTTCGACGTCGAACCGGTCAACGGGACGCTCAGCGCGGGCTCCGACGGTGAGTTCGAGGTGACTGTGACGAACACCCGCGACTACGCGGTCTCGGACGTCTCCGCGAAGATCTATATGGACTCGCCGCTGTCGTCGGACGACGACGAGGCGTTCGTCGACCGCCTCGAACCCGGCGAGTCGGAGACGATCGTCTTCCAACTCAGCGCCGGCGGCGGCGCGACGGCGAAGACCTACCCGGTCAAGATGGACTTCCAGTACGACGACGAGGACGGTGACACGATCATCTCCGACACGTACCAGATCCCCGTCGACGTGACCGCTAGTTCCGGCGGCGGGCTTCCGATCGTCCCGATCCTCGTCGTGGTGGCGCTCGTCGTCGTCGCCGGCGGGTATCTCTACTACCGCCGGCAGGGCTGACCGATGCGGCTCGACTACCAGCGGTTCGTCGACTGGGCCGACGACAAGATCGTCAACTACTCCACGCGGGTGATTCTGACGTTCTTGCTCGTCACGGCGGTCTTCGCGGTCGGTCTGGGTGGCGTTTCGACCGAGGCGGGGACCCAGCAGTTCGCCGAAGACATCCCGGCAGCGAACGCGCTCGAACGGATCGAAAACGAGTTCCTGCCGGTGTTCTCGCCCAGCCCCGGTAGCACACAGCTCGTCCAGAAGGACGCCAACGTCCTCTCGAAGCAGTCGTTGCTCGCGATGCTCAGGGCACAGGAGGCGCTCGAAGATCGAAACGATATGTACGTCTCCGAGACCTCTTCGGCGGCGTCTGTCGTCGCCCAGACGATCGACCCGTCGGCGACGACGCTCGAAGAGCAGATCATCGCGCTGGAACGAGCGACCCAGACCGACGTCCGCCGGGCCGTGCGTGAGAACGCGGACAACCCCGGCTTCACGGGCACACTGAGCAACGACTTCAACCGGAAGGCGGCGTCGGCGTCGTCGACGATCGGCGTTGTCACGCACGATCTGCCGCAGGACGTCGGCGGCGGTGGGTCCGGACAGTCTGGCGATAGCCCGATGACTCCGATCCAGAACCAGGCCCAGCGGATCATCGACGCCGAACTGGATGCTGACATCACCGTCTTCGGGAGCGGGATCATCGCCGACGAGTTCGGGACTGTCGTTACCGATTCACTGCTCATCGTCACGCCCGCGGCCGTCCTCCTCATCGTCGGCTTCCTCGTCGTCGCCTACCGCGACCTGCTAGACCTGCTGTTGGGCGTCATTTCGCTCGGGATGGCCGTAATCTGGACGTTCGGCTTCCTTGGACTTGCAGGCATCCCGTTCAACCAGATTATGATCTCGGTCCCGCCGTTGCTTCTGGCGGTCGGGATCGACTTCGGAATCCACGCGATCAACCGCTATCGGGAGGACAGAGCGACCGGCCTCGACGTCGAGGAGGCGATGACCGTCGCGACCGATCAGTTGCTCGTCGCCTTCTTCATCGTCACCGGCACTACCGTCATCGGTTTCCTCTCGAATCTCGCCTCGGACCTGCCGCCGATCCGCGACTTCGGGATCGTCGCCGGCGTCGGCATCATCTTCACGTTCCTGATCTTCGGCATCTTCCTCCCCGCCGCGAAGGTGTGGCTCGACCGCCGCCGCTACGACTGGCCCATCCCGACGTTCAGCCAGAGCCCGATCGGTGAGGAGGGGTCGGCGCTCGGCGAGGTCCTCTCGGTCGGCGTCACGCTCGCGCGGTACGTGCCGATCGTCGTCCTCGTCTTCGCGCTGGTCTTCAGTGCCGGCGCCGGCGCGTATGCCACCGGCGTCGACACCTCGTTCACCCAGGAGGATTTCCTCCCGCCGGAGGAGGTCTCACCGCTGTTGAAGTCGCTTCCAGAACCGTTTGCACCCAGCGACTACGGCGTCGTCGGGACGCTGAACTTCCTCGAAGACAAATTCACGAGGACGCAGGGAGGGTCAGTGACCATATACGTCGAGACGCGGATGGAGAACGACGCCGCGCTCGAACAGATCTATCGCGCCGGACAAGACCCGCCCGAGGAGTTCGTCAGCGCGGACGACCGGCGCGCCGAGGCCACGAGCATCGTCACCATCATCCAGGACTACGCGGAGCAGAACCCCGAGTTCGCCGCGCTGGTCGAGCGGAACGACCGCAACGACAACGGCGTTCCGGACGACAACCTCCCGACGATCTACCGGGAACTGGAGACCTCACCGGTCGGCGACCGCGCGTCCGAGTACCTCTCTGAGGATCGCCGGAGCGCGCGAATCGTCTACTCGGTCTCCGCTGACGTGTCCGACGACGAAGCGACCGTGGCCGCGAGAGAGGTCGCAGAGCGGTTCCGCGGGGACGCGACGGCGACTGGCAACACCATCGTCTTCCAGGAGGTCTCCGATCTCATCTTCGAGTCCGCGGTGACGAGCCTCGGACTCGCACTCGGGGCCACGGTCGTCTTCCTCGTGGTCATCTACTGGGTGCTCGAAGGGCTCCCATCGCTTGGCGTCGCGAACCTGGCCCCGATCGTCGTCTCCGTCGCGGCCGTCGCCGGGACGATGCGAGCGCTCGGCATCTCGTTCAACGCGTTCACGGCGACGATCCTCTCGCTCACGATCGGGTTGGGGATCGACTACTCGGTGCACGTCGTCCACCGGTTCATCGACGAGCGTCGCGAGCGGGCGCTCATCCCGGCTCTCAGACGGACCGTCATCGGGACCGGTGGCGCACTCCTGAGTAGTATGGCGACCACGGCCTTCGGAATCGGCGTCCTCGTCCTCGCCGTCCTCTCGGTGCTCGGACAGTTCGGCGTGTTGACGGCGATTTCGATCATTTACTCGTTCCTCACGTCCCTGCTCGTGCTCCCCTCGGCGCTCGTCGTGTGGGATCGGATCGTCAACGACGACCCCGACGTGCCGATGGGGCATCCAACGGGCGAAACACCCGAGGAAACCGTCGCCGAGCCATCGCTCGACGAATCCAACGGCATCGACGGAGACCCGTTATGAACGCTGGACCCGGCTCCGATACGAACCAGAATCTCTCCGAGCACGAGGCGGTTTCGTCGCTCGAACGCCTCGGCCTGTCGAACTACGCCGCGCGGGTGTTCATCGCGCTGCAGCGACTCGGCGTCGGCACGGCCAAGCAGATCCACGAGGAGACGGACGTCCCGCGCTCGCAGGTGTATGGTGCGGCCGAGGAACTCGCGGATCTCGGCCTCGTGGAACTCCAGCAGTCCACGCCGAAACGCTACCGTCCGGTGAGCCTCGACACGGCGCGGCGGCAACTCGCCGAGTCGTTGAAACGGGAAGCCGATCGCGCTTTCGCCTTTTTAGAAGCCCAGCGCGCGGCCCGAACCGAAGAGGAGACGCGCGACGACGTCTGGACGGTCCGCGGTCGAGAGCCGGTGAACAGGCGGGTCGTCGAACTGGCCCGGCAGGCCACCGAGACCCTGTTGTTCGGCGCCCCAGCCCCCGAGTTCGTCCCCGAGGAATTCGTCGAGATCGTCGAGGAGCGTCGTGACGCCGGCGTCGCTGTCCGGATCGTCAGTGAGAGTCCGACTGTCCGCGAGATGTTCGCGGAGGTCGAAGGGATCGAAGTGGATACGCCCGTCCAAACGGAGGGGATGAATCACATCGGCCGCGTCCTCCGAATCGACGAACGCGCCGTTCTTCTCTCGGCCGTCTCTGCGGACGACCCGTCGGAGGAGACCGCGATCTGGTCGGCCGATACCGCGATGGCCGAGATCCTCGCCGGCGCGATCTCGGGGAGTATCGATTCGCTCGTTCGCGGTTCTAGATGAGGCCGAGGGCCGCCACGCCGTGCGTCAGGGCGGCGGCGATCGGGATCAAGAGCGCGGTCCGGAGCACCAGGATGAGGGTGAGATCACGGAACCGCATCGGGACGTCGTCGAACATATCGACCATCATCGGGGCCGACGCGGCGAAGAAGATTGCCTGCGCGCTCGTGATGATGACGACGAACACCTTCGTAGCGATGTCCGTCCCGACGGCGAGCGTCGCGCCGATGAAGTACTCGGCCGCGCCGCCGATGATGGCCGTCGCGGCCATCTGCGGATCCGGAATCGCGAGCGCCGACATCACAGGCACGAGCGGGGCCGCGAGATACTCGAAGACCGGGGTGTGTGCTTCCAGCAGGAGCACGGTCGTCGCGATCGTCAGGACCGTTCCGAGGATCATCGCCGTGAGCTTCGTCCCGTCGACGAAGCCGTCGATCGCGGCGCGGTGGATCGGGTCGCCGTCTTCGGCCGTCTGCATCGCCTGATTGAGGGCGAACGTGAAGTACTCACCGACCGTCCCGGTGAAGGCCGGCTCGGGGTTGGGCTCGGCGACGTACTCCTGTGGGACGTTCGAGAGCGGCGGCACGCGGACGAGGATCGCGGCGACGATGAGCGTCGCGATCATATAGAGCGCGACGAGCAGCGGGAAGATGTGGAGCAGTTCCAGCACGGCGGCGACCGCACCGACCGTCCCGAGATTTGCCGTCGCGAAGCAGGTACAGATCACGAACACCTCGCGCTTGTCGTAGCCGCCCCGATCAAAGACGTTCCGCGTGAGGTAGTACCCGACGCTGAACGATCCGAGCCAAGAGGCGGCACTGTCGAGGGCCGCCCGCCCGGGCAGATTGAACAGCGGTTTCATAATCGGCTGTGCGAGCGTCCCGATGAACTGGAGCCCGCCGAGTTCAGCGAGCAGGTTGACGAAGATCCCGCCCAGCGGGATCACGAGGACGATCGTGATCATCAGGACGTCCCAGACGATCCCGGCGATCCCGTCGGCGAGGATCAGTTCGGGACCGAACCCGAAGAACATCGGTACGCCGAGGAAGATCGCGATGACGCGGAACGCCCAGAACGGCTTCGACGTCTTCCAGTAGCCGATCTGGAGCAGTCGTTGCGTCCGGTCGTTCAGCGAGATCATACCCTGATAATGCAGCATCGAGATCGTCGTCAGGATCCCGCCGGCGAACAGGATCAAGAGCACGAAGACCTCGACCGCGAAGAAAGAGAAGTCCGTGATGAACGACATCAGGATGTCGAGCGGGATCGTCGTCTGTCCCTCCCACTGGACCGGGAAGAGGAAGAAGAACCCGCCCGTGATGAACGAAATGAGGAATTTCAGTAGCGGTCGCGTCCGCCATTCGATCGTTACGTCGTCTATGGACTTCTGTTCGGGCTGAACTGACTCGCCCGAGATGTGGTCGCTGTTTTCCCAGCTCTGGCCACCTATCATAGGTTGCCAAAAAATAATGCTATAAAAAAATACTCCGATCTTCTGTGAGCAACGACTACATTATTTATGAACAATACGGGTGAATTGTGTTACAATACGTAACAATACCTTATCCACCCAGTTTTTTGTCCCGTATCCCGGGACACCGTTCAGTGGCGTTGGCGCCGGCGTCACTCAGCCGTACTGAGGATCACCGGGCGGTCGGATTTGAGGCTGACGTCCTGGGTGACGCTCCCGAAGAGCGCTTTGCCGGCGGGCGACCGTTTTCGCCCGGCGAGACAGAGCATCGCGGCGTCGACTTCCTCTGCCTTCTCTATGATGTGCTGGACGGCGTCGCCGCTGGATTGACTCACTTCCACGGGGAACCCGGCCGCTTCGAGACTCTCGGTGGCCGCTTGCACCGATTTGAGGTCTTCGGCGTTCGCCCCCTCGTCGTCGGTCCGGAAGACGTGATAAATCACGACCCGGACCTGCTCGGTATCCATCGGCAGCGCGGTGATCGCTGAAACCTGTTCGTTCGCCCGTTCGACGTCCGTGTCGATGCAGAGTAGTATCGTTTTCATCGTGGGTCAGTTGTGTGATTGCGGGTGGCGCGCACGGTCGGTGTCGGAAACCGACGGTCGCACTCCGCCGTGTTCGGAGTATCCTCTCGGTCTCCCATTAATGCCTATCGTTACCGCGGTCCCGGTCGTCGAAGCCGCGGTTCCGGTCATCCCTGCCCGTTGCGTGCCGCGTTCTCACCAGCGGACCTTGAAGCCTGACGCACCCGCTGGTGCTTCGTACTCGACCTCGACGTCGTCGACTGAAGCGGCCGAACTGCCGGTGTGGCACCAATCGATCATCTCTTCGACCGCGGACTCGGGACCCTCGAAGACGGCCTCGACGCGGCCATCGTCGAGATTCTTCACCCATCCGTCGACGTCGCGCTCGCGGGCCGCATCGCGTGTCGACGCGCGGTAGTAGACCCCCTGGACGGTTCCGCTGACGAAGACGTGCGCTCTGGTTCGATCGTCGCTCATCCCGCTCGACGATTGCGGCGGCGGACAAAAAGAGGCTGTCGTCAGGTGGCCTGTCGGAACCACCTCGAAGGCGCAGATGCGACCCCTCGCTCGAACTCACGGCTGAGCGGCTGTCACGAGTGGGTCTCGCTGGCGTACGAGTCCGACCCGACGGTCGTTGTCCTCGGCGTGCTCCTCGCGCTCGCGCTCGGCGGTCTGTCTCAGCTATGCGACGGCATCTGCTCCTGTGTGACCCGGATCATCACCCACACCGAGAACCACGCGAAGATGAACAGGAAGACGAGCGCGGTGGTCGACAGCACTCCGAGAGGGTTCGCCAACTCGACCAAGATCGGCATCGCGAACAGAAAGACGACCGCGACCGTAGCCCCACCTGCGAGGAATTCGAGGTACGTCGAAAGCGTGATGCAGTCCGCACTGGGCTCTGGCTCCCGGCGACTATGGTGCTCCGCTTCCGTGGTGTCTGGTGTGAACATACATACCACTGTTTGAAATTACAGGGTCGATTGTGATAAATATATCTCGTCGCCGATCGTACGTGTGACGACGTGCTCTAGATGGGATCCGGTGTTACCCGAGTAGATATCGCGCCCAGGGGTACCGTTCGACGAGCGTCTCACCGCCGAGATCGTACTGTTCGATGTACGCATCCAGGCCGAGGATCCGACCGGCACCGAACGCCGCCACCGAGAGGAACACGAGCATATACGCGAAGTCGCCGTTGATGTACCCGTGGGAGACGCTCCAATTCCCGAGGTAGAACATAAGCATCATAAACGCGCCGAAGAACGCCGCGAGGCGGGTCAGCGCGCCGAAAATCAGCCCTAAACCGATGAGTACCTCTCCCCACGGGACGGCGACGTTCACGAAGTCGACGAACCAGGGCGTCTGCCCCATCGCGACGAACAGTCCAGCCACTGGGCTGCCGTTCGCCGGCGGTGCGTTCTGGAGGTAGCCCGCCGCGCTGAAACTCCCCGAGAGCACCTTGTCGAAGCCGCTCTGGAAGAACGCCAAGCCCATCATTAACCTGAGCGCGAGGATGAACCAGACGCTCAGCGAGTGTAGTTTGCCTTCCGCTGTGAACCCTGCCAGTGTACTGCGGAGTTGAACTTCTTGTACAGACATCGTTGAAGCATCTCGAAGGTGGCTATTAAATGTATGTGCCCAAATCGAATCTAAATCCAGAATACGCCGTAAATATGTACACTATATTTTCAATATTGTACAATACATAAAATGCGGGTGTACGATCGTCGCGGACCGCGGGCGACGCCTCCAGTCCACTGTTAAGGCGACGTGAGACCGACGCGATTCGGAACGCAAGCGTGAGTTTATAGGCGATCGGCGGGCCAGATAGCGTATGGAACTTTTCGGGACCGCCGGGATTCGCGGATCGGCCACAGAGCGGGTGACGCCTGAACTCGCACTCGACGTGGGACGGGCGGTCGGCGCCGACGCCGTCGAATCTGCGGGCCCACCGACGGTCGTCGTCGGTCGCGACGGACGGACGACCGGCCCGGCGCTTGCGGCGGCCGTCGAGGCGGGACTCGAATCAGCCGGGGCGGACGTCAGACTGGTCGGTGTCCTCCCGACGCCGGCACTCGCATATGCCTCACAGGGACGACACGGCGTGATGCTGACTGCGTCGCACAACCCACCGACCGACAACGGAATCAAACTGTTCGTCGACGGGGAGGAGTACGATCGGACGCTCGAACAGACGATCGAAGCGCGGGTCGCGAGCGATCACCCGCCCACCGCGTGGGACGAGTGGGGGGCGTCCGAGGATCTCGCTGTCCTCGAAGACTACCGACAGGCGGTCGTCGAGTACGCCCGCGACTACGGCGCGGCCGCCGACGGTCTCGACGTCGCGGTGGACAGCGGGAACGGAATGGCCGCGCTCGGAACGCCGCAGGTCCTCCGGGAACTCGGCGCTCGCGTCGTCACGCTGAACGGACAGGTCGACGGCCACTTCCCCGGTCGGGAGTCGAAGCCGACGCCGGAGTCGCTCGCCGACCTCCGGGAGTTCGTCCGCGAGGGCGCGTTCGACTTCGGAATCGGGCACGACGGCGACGCCGACCGGATCGTGATCGTCGGTGCCGACGGGGAGGTCGTCCACGAGGATACGATCGTGGCGATTCTGGCCGCACACTTCGTTCGCGCCAGCGACGCGGCCGACCCGGTCGTCGTGACGACGCCGAACGCCTCCGGTCGGATCGACGAGCGGGTGCGCGACGCCGGCGGGCGCGTCGAACGCGTCCGACTCGGGGCGCTCCACGAGGGCATCGCTGCGGCCCGCGCCGAGGGCGGCGACGTGGTCTTCGCCGCCGAGCCGTGGAAGCACATTCACCCGCGACACGGCGGCTGGATCGACGGTGTCGCCTCCGCGGCCGTCTTGACGCGCCTCGTCGCGTCCAAAGGCCTCGACGGCCTCCGCGCACCCGTGACGGAACGGCCCTACCGGAAAGCGAGCGTCGACTGCCCCGACGACCTGAAATCGACTGTGATGGAGCGACTCGAGACGGCGCTTCCGGAGGCGTTCCCCGACGCCGGCGTCGACACCGAATACGGCGTCCGACTGGAGTTCCCCGACGCGTCGTGGACGCTCGTGCGACCCTCGGGGACGGAACCGTACGTCCGTGTGTACGCGGAAGCCGACGACGTGGACGCGCTCGTCGGCGAGGTGACTGACGTCGTCGCGGCCGCCGTCGACCGGGCGGACGCCTGATCTGCGTCTTCCGGGCTGCTCGACACGCACTCGCTGGCCGACGCACACCTCGCTACCCGACGCATACCTCGGCTCCGCAAACTCTCGGATGCGTGTCCAGTTTTTCGTCCACACAGAGACGTGTGCAGACGCGGAAACGACGAATTTATGCACATCTCGCTTCCCAGTGTTCAATAGGAGTACATAATATGGATAGACGTACGTTTGTCAAGGCCACTGGTGTCGCGGGAATCGCTGGACTAGCCGGCTGTAGCGGCGGTCCCTCTGGGGGATCCACGGCCGAACCGACGACCGAGTCGGGCGGTTCTGACAGCAGCGGCGAAGGCGGCGAGACGACCGCTGCGGAGACGACCGAGAGCAACGTGGCGGCCAACGTCGGGATGGTCTACGCGACTGGCGGCCTCGGCGACGGCTCGTTCAACGATCAGGCCCAGCAGGGCGCGCTCCAGGCCGAAGAGGAGCTCAGCATCTCGTTCAACGAGGCACAGCCCGACGAGGTGGCCCAGTTCAAGACGTTCCAGCAGCAGTTCGCGCAGTCGACGGACCCGAACTACGACCTGATCTGTGCGATCGGGTTCCTGCAGGCTGACGCGCTCTCGCAGACGTCCGAGAGCTATCCGGACCAGAACTTTATGCTGGTCGACAGCGTCGTCGACGCGCCGAACGTCGCGAGCTACACGTTCAAGGAACACGAGGGCTCGTACCTCGCGGGCCTGATGGCGAGTCTCCTCACCACGCGAGACTTCTCGGCCGGCGCGGGATCAACCGCCGGCGACTCGACGAGCGTCGGCTTCGTCGGCGGCGTCGAGTCCGACCTGATCAAGAAGTTCCAGGCCGGATTCGAGGCGGGCGTGAACGCCGGCAGCGGCGACGTCGACGTCCTGACGAACTACGTCGGCGGCTTCAACGACGTGGCCGGTGGCAAAGAGGCCGCGACGGCGATGTACAACAGCGGTGCCGACATCGTCTATCACGCCGCGGGGAACACCGGAACGGGCGTCTTCCAGGCCGCCCAAGAGCAGGGCAAGTTCGCGATCGGCGTCGACCGCGACCAGTCGATCACGAAGCCCTCCTACGCCGACGTCATCCTCGGGAGTATGGTCAAGCGGGTCGACACGGCCGTGTACAACGCGATCGAGTCGATCGTAAACGACAACTTCCAGGGCGGTAGCGTCGTCTCCCTCGGCCTCGAACAGGACGGCGTCGCGCTGATCGAAGGCGACCAGCTCGGCTCGGAGCTTCCGCAGGACGTCACAGACGAGGTCGCCAGCGCACGTGAGAGCATCATCGCGGGCGACATCTCGGTCCCCTCGACCCCGCAGTAGGCCGACGCAGCGGAGTTCGAGCCACTACACATCCAAACCTATTCGTTTATCACCGAACCACGGAGAAACAGATCTATGGCCACAGCCGTCCACCTCGACGGAATCACGAAGCGGTTCCCCGGGGTCGTGGCGAACGACGACGTGGACCTCGCCGTCGAGCGCGGGACCGTACACGCACTCTTAGGAGAGAACGGGGCCGGGAAGACGACGCTTATGAACGTCCTCTACGGACTCTACGAACCCACCTCTGGTCGCGTACTCGTCGACGAGGAGGTCCGCTCGTTCGACTCGCCGAGAGACGCGATCGACGCCGGCGTCGGGATGATCCACCAGCACTTCATGCTCGTGGATCCGATGACGGTCACCGAGAACATCACCCTCGGCAACGAACCGCGGAAGTGGGGCGGCCTCGCTGTCGACCGCGCGGCCGCCCGCGAAGCGGTCGTCGAACTCTCGGATCGCTACGGTTTCGACGTCGATCCCGACGCCCGAGTCGAGGACATCTCAGTCGGCGAGCAACAGCGCGTCGAGATCCTCAAAGCACTGTATCGCGGCGCCGACGTACTCATTCTCGACGAACCGACGGCCGTCCTGACGCCGCAGGAAGTCGAGGAACTGTTCGGCGTCCTCGAAGAACTGACCGCTCAGGGCAAGACGATCATCTTCATCACGCACAAACTGGGCGAAGCGATGCGCGCAGCCGACGATATCACCGTCCTCCGGGACGGTCGCAACGTCGGCAGCGTCAAAGCCGACGAGACGACCCGCGAGGACCTCGCGGAGTTGATGGTCGGCCGCGAGGTCTTACTCGACGTCGATCGCCCACCCGCGGAGACGGGCGACGTCGTCGCCTCCGTCTCGAACGTCGTCGTCGACGACGACCGGGGCGTTCGCGCCGTCGACGACGTCTCGTTCGACGTTCGGGCGGGCGAAGTGTTCGGAATCGCCGGGGTGGACGGCAACGGACAGTCCGAACTCGTCGAGGCACTGACGGGACTTCGACGCCCCCAACACGGCCGGATCGAATTTCTGGGCGACGACGTCACCGCCGACTCCCGCCGACAGCGGATCGAGGAGGGGATGGCATACATCCCCGAAGACAGACAGGAACGCGGCCTCGTGATGGACTTCGACCTCACCGAGAACGCGCTGTTGGGGAGTCAGCATAGCAAAGAGTTCGGTCCGAACGGCCGCATCGACTGGCCGGCGACCAGAACCCACGCCGAGGCGATCATCGACGAGTACGACGTTCGACCGCCGGACGCCGACGCAATCTCGGAGTCGCTGTCGGGCGGGAACCAACAGAAGTTCATCGTCGGCCGCGAGTTCGAGCGCGACCCCGAACTCGTCGTCGCCTCACATCCCACTCGCGGCGTCGACGTCGGCTCGATCGAGTTCATTCACGAGCGGCTCTTGGAACTCCGCCAGCAGGGCGTCGCGGTCCTGCTCGTCTCCTCGAAGTTAGAGGAGGTACAGGGGCTCTCGGATCGACTCGGCGTGATTTACGAGGGCGAGTTCATCGACGTGGTCGACCCCGACGAGACGACAGAAGAGGAGCTCGGATTACTGATGGCCGGAGAGCACCCGGACGAAGACGACGCGGACGCATCGACCGACGCGACAGAGAGCGGTTCGGCCGAGGCAGCCACGGGCGGTGACCGCCCGTGAGCGTCGGCGACCGCGCCCGCGACGTGCTCGCCCGCCTGGCCAACGCCTCGGCGACCGAGCGGATCCTCATCAGCACGGCGGCGCTCCTGCTCTCGATCCTCGTCGGTGCCGTCTTAGTGCTCGTCGCCGGTCGGATGACGGCGTGTACGCCGAACGAGGCGGTCTACTACTTCGGCACCGGCTTCTGTTACGACCCGATCCTCGTCTTCGATCGGCTCTTCCTCGGCGCACTGGGTGACCCCCTCAGCGGTGGCTGGTCGCCCGACGGGCAGTTCTCGGTCACGCTCCGCGAGACGACGCTCCTGATCTTCGCTGGGCTGTCAGTCGCGCTCGCGTTCCGCGCCGGCATCTTCAACATCGGGACGCAGGGCCAGATGGTCGTCGGCGCGCTGGCGACGGCGGTCGCCGTCCTCTGGGGCGCGACGCTCGTCTCGGGCGTCCTCGGAACCGTCGTGTTGGTCCCGTTCGGGATCCTCGTCGGCGCGGTCTTCGGCGGCCTCTACGGCGCCATCCCCGGGTTCCTGAAGGCGTACGCCGACGCCAACGAGGTCATCACCACGATTATGCTCAACTTCATCGCGACCGGAGTGACGCTGTATCTGGTCAGCGGTGTGTTCAAAGACCCCGAGAGCGCGGCGAATCAGACCGTCCCGTTGCCGGAGTACGCGCAGTTCCCGACGGTGCTCTTCGGCGGTCGCCAGGACTTCTCGCTCGTGGCGCTGTTCTTCGGACTTCTCGCGATCGCCGGGCTGTACTACCTCCTCGAACACACGGCGTTCGGATACGACGTCCGCACCAGCGGGATTCAGCCCGAGGCCGCCGAGTACAGCGGCGTCGACGCCCCGCGGACGGTCGTCGCGAGTCTGACGCTGTCGGGTGCACTCGGCGGCGTCGCCGGGGCGATGTACGTGATGATGATCCTCGGGACGTTCCAGACGGGCGTGCCCTCCTACGGATTCGACGGCATCACGGTCTCGATCCTCGCCGGCAACAACCCGCTCGGGGTCGGTATCGCCGCGCTCCTCTTCGGCGTGCTCAAGAGCGGGACGACCGTCGTGCAGTTCGCGACCGACGTCCCGCCGCAGTTGGTCGGCGTGCTCCGCGGGCTCATCATCCTCTTCGTCGCGATGCCGGAGTTCTTCCGGCTCGTCGGCAAGCGCATCACAGACACCGGATCTCGCGCGGTCGCAACCGACGGCGGACGACCGGAGCCGGCCGCCGGAAGTTCTGGCACGTCCGGCGACGACGGGGGTGAATCCGATGAGTGACGCGACGGGCAGCGCGCCGGAGGAGCCCCGACGCGACGAATCGGACGGCCTGCTCGATACGCACTCGCCGCGGAAGATCGTGGCGTGGGCCACGGTCGGCGGACTGGCCGTCCTGCTCGCGGCCGGCGCGCTCTTTCCGGACTCGCTCGCCGGCACGCTCTCGGACGTCATCACCAGCCGCAACACGCTCGCGTCGGCGCTGCGGCTCTCGGTTCCGATCGCCTTTGCCGCGCTCGGCGGCATATTCGCCGAGAAGTCCGGCGTGATCAACATCGGACTCGAAGGCCTGCTCATCATCTCGGCGTTCACCGCCGTCTACGTGACCGACGTCACGGGCGGCGTCTGGCTCGGCTTCGGTGGCGGAATCATCGCGAGCACGCTTCTCGCGGCGCTCTTTGCGGTCGTCACGATCCGGTTCCGGGCCGATCAGATCATCGCCGGGCTCGCGGTGTGGCTGATCGCGCTCGGTCTCGCGCCGTTCGCCTCGCAGGTCATCTACGGCGGGCCGAACACGTCGACCGTTCCGACGATCGGCGCCATTTCGGTGCCGGTCCTCTCAGAGATCCCGTTCTTCGGAGCGCTCTTTTCGGCGTCGCCGTCGGTGTATCTGCTCTTTCTGGCGGTCGCACTCTCGTGGTACGTCTTCGAGCGCACGTCGTTCGGTCGGTGGATCCGCGCCAGCGGCGAGAACCCGAAGGCGCTCGACACCGCCGGGGTGAACGTCGCACACGTCCGGTACGCCGCGGTCCTTCTCTCCGGTGTGCTCTCTGGGATGGGTGGCGCGGCGCTGTCGCTCGACCTCGGGCAGTTCACCGGAAACGGTCCGACGATGGTCAACGGCAAGGGATTCATCGCCATCGTCGCGTACCTGTTCGGCAACTACAATCCGATCGGCGCGTTCCTCTCGACGATGCTGTTTGCGGGCCTGGACGCGATACAGACCGCACTCCAGCTGCAGGGCATCGGCGTCCCCCGACAGCTCATCCGGATCACGCCGTTCGTGATCGTGATCGTCATCCTCGCGCTGGTCGGCCGGACGCGGACGCCCGAGGCGGCCGGCGAGTACTACGAATCCGGCGAGGAGTGAGGCTGCGACCGGCCCACTCGGGCCGTCGCACAGATAAAGAGTTTTCCGCTCGCACGCGAGAGACGGAACGATGAGTACCTCCCACGAGTACGACGTCGTGGTCGTCGGTGCGGGGACGGCTGGCTGCTACGCGGCGGCCACCGTCGCCAGAGAGGGCCTCGACGTCGCCATCGTCGAGCGGAAGACAGCCGAGGAAGCCGGACACATCGCGTGCGGTGACGCGCTGAAGGGCGCGGACGCGTTCCCGGAGGCGATTCCGAAGTCCCAGATCGAGGGCGCCTTCACGAACACGGGCGTCGACCACGGGCGCTTCGAGATCCCACAGGAAGACACCGTCCTCGATATCCCCGTTCCGGGTGAACTCGCGGTCATCGACCGCTGGGAGTACGGTCGTCTGCTCATCGAGGGCGCAGAGTCCGCCGGCGTCGACTTCCACTACGACACGGTGGTTCAGGACGTCACCCAGGACGACGGCGGAACTGTCACCGGCATCCGCGGGACGCACAAAGGCGACGTCGTCACCTACGACGCCGACGTCGTCGTCGACGGTGCGGGCTCGCTGTCGCTCCTGCAGGACAAGACCGACTTCTCGAACGCCACCTTCGATACGAACGTCTCGTACTCGCAGTTCTGCTCTGCGTATCGGGAGATCGTCGAAGTCCCCGAACCCGTCGAGTGGGACGACGCGCTCGTGTTCAAGCCCACCGAGCGCGCCGCGGGCTACCTCTGGTACTTCCCGCGCACCGAGACCACGATCAACGCCGGATTGGGCTTCCAGATGAACGAAGAGCCGATGAAGCTCGTCGACGACTTGCGCCGCGACCTCCGGCACCGCCCCGAGTTCGAGGGTGCGACGGTCACGGACAAACTCGGCGCGGCGCTGCCGACGCGCCGCCCCTACGACTCCGCGGTCGCCCCCGGCTTCCTCGCCGCTGGCGACTCGGCGGGCCACGTCAACCCCACGACCGGCGGCGGCATCGCCGGCGCGGCTTACGCGGGCACCTACGCCGGCGAGCAGGCGGTCAAAGCGATCTCCGAGGGCGACGTCGGCGAGGAGAACCTCTGGCGCTACAACGAGCGCGTGATGGACCACTTCGGCGCGCGTTACGCCGGCCTCGACGTCTACAACATCCTCTCTACTGCGGTCGACGTCGACGACCTGATGGGCCTTCTCGCGTCGCTCCCCGGCGAAAAGCTCGCCGAGGCGCTGTACTCCGGCACGACCTCTTTCGGCCCGACGCTGCTCGCGAAGACCGTCAAGGATTCGTACGGCTACTGGGGGCAGATCCTGCACTTCTACAAGACGAAGAACCTCGCAGACGACCTGATGCAGCACTACGGCCGGTATCCGGGTCGTCCAGAGGCGCTCGACGTCTGGCAGGAAGAGCGCGACCGCCTGATGGACGACATCTACGCGGTCACCGGCGCGGAACCGAAGTACTGATCTCTACCCAGGTTCCGGTTTCGATCCTCGTTTACGGCGTTCTCTATCCGCTACGACTCGCGTTACCGCCGGAGCCGAGCGATCGCGCCGGCGTCGTCTGTCGCGTCGGGGTCCTCCTGTAACTCGACCAGCCCGTCGTCGACGAGATCGTCGAGCAGCCCCCGGAGCCACTCTCTCCCGTACGTTCCGTCGGGCGAGTAGTCGACTCGCACCCGCGGCCCCAACTCGTCCAGCGCGAGTTCGTCGTACTCTTTGAGCGTCGAGACGACCCGCCCGCGCATCTGTCGACGGCTTCCCTCGAACTCGGGTTGTGTGGGCACGTCGGGCGCGGTGAAATCGCCCGTCTCGTAGGCGTGACACCACTCGCGCCACGGGCAGCCGGCCTCGTCGCACTTTGGCACCTTCTCGCAGGCGACGCCGCCGAGTTCCATTATCGCGTTGTTCCAGACGCGAGATCGGCCGTCGGGCATCAGTCGTTCGGCCCCGCGTTCGAACGCCGCGTCGTCGTCGGGGAGGTCGAAGGCGCGGTACAGCACTCGCTTGACGTTCGTGTCGACGACGGCGTCGCCGTTGTTGAACGCGAACGACGCGACCGCGTTCGCCGTGTACGGGCCGACGCCCATCAGTTCGGAGAGTTCGCCGGGCGTCCGCGGGAACGATCCGTCGTACTCGTCTCTGACCTGCTGTGCCGCCTCGTGGAGGTACTTCGCGCGGTTGTTGTAGCCGAGCGAGTGATCGCTCCAGAATGCGACGACGTCGGCGCGGTCGGCGGCCGCGAGGTCGGCCGCGGTCGGCCACCGGTCGAGGAAATCCTCCCAGGCGTCGACGATGCGGTCGAGTTGCGTCTGCTGGCTCATCACCTCCGAGACGAGAATCTCGTAGGGGTCGTCGGTCTCGCGCCAGGGGAACGCGCGGTGGTCGGCCTCGTACCACGACACGAGCGCCTCGCGGACGCTCGATAGGGTTTCTTCGTCGATCCGGAGCGCCTCGCCGTCCGTCATCGTCGGAGTCTGGAACCGGCGGGGCTTGTGGATTCTGATCGGCGCGCGCGAACCCCATCGAGAGCGCACCGAGACGAAAGCCGTTTGGCCGCGCCACCCCAGAACCTGGGGTATGAGTCTCGACGAACTCACCGCGGACGTGGAGTCGGCCTACGGCGACCTCGACGAGGAGCAGTCCGTCTCGCTGGACCGGGAGACGCGCCACGAACTCGCGATGCTCGCGGCGGCGTTCGGCACCGAGGAGACAGACGAACTGCTCCGGCGCGCGGTCCATCTGCTCTTTCAGACGACCGTCGACCGCGGGACGCTCGATTTCCATCTCCGACAGGACTACGACGTGACCTACGACGAGTATCTCTCGGGGATGACCTTCGAGGAGATGACCGGGCAGAACCAGTACCCGCAGCGCGACGACGAACGCCGCTATCAGATGTAGCGTCCGCCGTCGGCAGGCGGCGCTGTCGAAGCGGAGAACTTTATCCCGACTCGCCGACGAAACCCGGTATGGACACCGACGAAGTCGAACGACGGATCGAAGCGGGGATCGAAGACGCGGACGCACAGGTCACGCTCCCGCGCGTCCCCGACGAGGACCACGAGGACGCGCACTTCGCCGCCGTCGTCGTCTCGCCCGCGTTCGAGGGGAAGTCACTCGTCGAACAGCACCAGATGGTCTACGACGCGCTCGGCGACGCGATGACGACCGAGATCCACGCACTGGAGATGAAGACCTACACGCCCGCGGAGTACGAGGAGTTCGCGGGCGACGCGGCCTGATCGCCAGGCGATCGCGAAACGGCTCTCACGTTTGTCTCGACAGCGTCATCCGCTGAACTGCCGCTCGAACCGCGTGATGGCGTCGTCGGTGCCGGCGACGACGACCTCGTCGTCGGCCCGGAAGGTGAACTCGGCCGGCTCGAACTCGGTGATCGTCGCTTCGTCTCTGATGATCGCGACGACTGTACTTCCGGTTTCGGCTCTGACGTCCGCCTCGACGAGCGTCTCACCGGCGAGGTCCGCTGCCGGCATCCGGACGACGCTGATCTGTTTGTCGTACGCGAGCACCTCCTCGTCCTCGAACGCGGTCGACGCCAGCATCCGACCGCTGACGGTGGCGAGCGATTGAACGTAGTCTGCGCCCGCGCGGTACAGTTTCTGCACGTCTTCTTCCTCGTTGGCTCTGACGACGATCTGGAGGTCGGGATTCAGTTCGCGGGCGATGAGCGTCGTGAAAATCGCGGTCGTGTCGTCGGCGACCGTGAGGACCAGTGCCGACGCGTCTTCGATGCCCGCTTCTCGCAACACGTCCGGGTCGCGCGCGTCACCGATCACGTCGACGTTCTTCGCGGCCTCGATGTCGAGGACGGTCAGCCGAGAGCTGGTTCGTGCCAGTGCCTCGTAGGCCGCTTTCCCGGAGTCTCCGTAGCCGGCGAGGACGATGTCCTGTGAGGAGAACCGCCGGACGGCCGAGGTCGTCGCCTCGCGAAGTTCCTCCACCTGCGAGTACTCCCCGGCCACCAGCAATCGCGTGCCGTCCTCCAGCACGTCCCCGGGCTCGATCGGCGTCTCGAACTGGCCGTCGAACCAGACGCCGATGACGTTCACGCCGAAGCGTTCGCGCAGTCGCGCTTCGGCGAACGTCTGGTCCGCGAGGTCGCTGTCGGCTGCGACCGTCACCTCGATTACCTCGAAGTCCTCGTCGATGGCGACGCCTGCGTCGAGGTTCGTCCTGACGGTCGTCGGCACCTCCTCGGCCAGGCTCTCGCCGAGCAACTGCCGCGGCGAGAGGACGCTCTCGGCGCCGGCGACGCGGTGGTACTGCGCGAGATCTGTGTCTTGGACGAGCGTGATGATTCGTACTTCGGGAGCGGCATCGCGCGCCGCAAGCGCGATGCTCGCGTTGGTGTCGTCGGCGACGTCGGCGACGACGGCGACCGCCGACTGCACCTGCGCGTTTTCGAGCGTCTGCGTCGACTCCGGGTCGCCGTGGATGACCTGATAGTCGTCTTCGTGTAACTCCCGCGCCGTGTCGGCGTCGGCTTCCACGAGGACGTACTCGCGGTCGCGGGCGTCCAGTTCCGTGATGAACGTGTCCGTGTGTGGCGTGTGTCCGCAGATGACGACGTGGTCTCGAAGATCCGCCATCGACTCGGGCGCGGAGGGGGTGAGCACGTCGCGGAGCCACGGCACGGCGAGCACGTCGACTGCAGTGAGGATGAGACCGATGCCGGTGAGTTGCATCACGATCGCTAAGGCGTTCATCCGGAACGTCTGCCAGGGGGCGTCCTCGCCGTAGCCCGTCGTCGTGAAGGTCTGGATGACGACTTCGAGCGATCGATACAGCGGCTGTGGCCGGTTCTCCCAGTGGGCCATCCCGGCGTTGTACACGGCGGTGAAGACGAGCGTCGTCAGGACGACTAACGCGAGGTAGTAGACCCCCCGACGGGTACGGAACGCCATATCTGCGCGTACAGGGCACCGATAGTTATACTGTCGGACGCGAGCCGGGACGGCGACGCGTCGGGAGGATCAGAAACGTCGGGAGCGCCGGGAGCGTCTGGTACATCGGGTACGTCGGGCGCGTCGGTACGACCCTGTCGGGACACAGGAGAATCGAACCGACGGGTTTTACGCGCCGGCCGGTCGTCGCTCCGAGTATGTCCGACGACGAGTATCGCATCGAGCGGGACAGCCTCGGAGAGATGCAAGTGCCGGCGGACGCCTACTGGGGCGCACAGACCCAGCGGGCGGTCGAGAACTTCCCGATCTCGGGGATCGGCTTCGGCCGGCGCTTCGTCCGGGCGCTCGGCGTCGTCAAGAAGGCCGCCGCGCAGGCGAACCGCGACCTCGGCCTCCTCGAAGCGGAGACTGCCGACGCCATCGTCGAGGCGGCCGACGAGGTCATCGCCGGCGAGCACGACGAACAGTTCCCCGTCGACGTCTTCCAGACGGGGTCGGGAACGTCCTCGAATATGAACGCCAACGAGGTCATCGCCAACCGCGCCGCGGAACTCCGCGGTGAGTCCATCGGCGACCGCGTGGTCCACCCGAACGACCACGTCAACTACGGGCAGTCCTCGAACGACGTAATTCCGACGGCGATGCACGTCGCCGCGCTCGAAGCGGTCCAGAAGGACTTGGTGCCGGCGCTAGAGACGCTCGCGGAGGCACTCGAAGCGAAAGAAGCGGAGTTCGACGGCGTCGTCAAGACCGGCCGCACGCACCTCCAGGACGCGACGCCGATCCGACTCGGCCAGGAGTTCGCCGGCTACCGGACGCAGGTCGAGAAGGGAATCACGCGCGCTGAGAACGTCAGCGACCATCTCGGTGAACTCGCGCTCGGCGGCACCGCCGTCGGGACTGGCCTCAACACCCATCCGGAGTTCCCCGAGCGCGCCGCGGAGTACATCTCCGAGGAGACCGGTCTCGAGTTCCGCCCGGCCGACAGCCACTTCGAGGCGCAGGCCGCCCACGACGCGATGAACGAGGCCCACGGCGCGCTGCGGACGGTCGCAGGCTCGCTCAACAAGATCGCGAACGACCTCCGACTGCTGGCGTCGGGTCCGCGCAACGGCCTCGGCGAGGTCGAACAGCCGGAGAATCAGCCCGGCAGTTCGATTATGCCCGGCAAGATCAACCCCGTCGTCGCCGAAGCGGTGAATCAGGTCCACAAACAGGTCGTCGGCAACGACGCCGCCGTCTCGGCCGGGGCCGCCGAGGGTCAGATCGATCTGAACCTCTACAAGCCGGTCATCGCCCACAACTTCCTGCAGTCGAGCGAACTCCTCTCGAACGCCTCGGAGGTCTTCGCCGAGCGCTTCGTCGCCAAACTGGAAGCCAACGAGGAGGTCTGTGAGGAGCAGGTCGAGCGCTCGATGGCGCTGGCGACGGCGCTGAATCCGACGATCGGCTACGACAAGGCCAGCGAGGTCGCAAAGACCGCGCTGAAAGAGGACAAGACCGTCCGCGAAGTCGTGATCGAGAAGGGCTACCTCACGGAAGACGAGGCCGACGAGGTGCTCGACCCCGAGACGATGACGCATCGCGGGATTCTCGGCGACGACTGAGGGTCGATCGGAATCGACGATTTCGATTCACGCGCCGTTTCCCCCCGACCACGTCCAGAATTTTTACGCTCGCCGTCGTATCGGGTGCTATGGCGGGTCCACCACCCCAGGAATTGCGCCACGTCGTCGAGCAGTTCCCGACGCCGCCCGACTCCGAACCGTTCGACCGCGCCGACGAACTCCTCGACGGCGTCTACAGCGCGATGGCGCGGTCGTGGTACCCCGAGTTGCAACGCCGCGCCGACGCCTACGCAGACGGCGACATCCTCCGGGAGACGGTGCTCGAACACGTCGAGTCGGTGCCGTCGTTCCGACTGTCCGACGGGGCGACGCCGCTGCGTGACCGTCGAGACGCGCTCCGACAGGCGGCTGATACTCTCGACGAGATCGCGGCCGTCTCGGCGTGGTACGCGGATCTGCGGGCGGTGGTTTCGGACCGACCCGAGGAGTTGACGCGCTTCGAACGCCTCCTTCACGACTTCGGGTACGCCCTGGCGCACGGGCTGTTTCTGGGCGTGTCGTCGCCCGAACAGGTAGTCCGACGGCTCCGCGTGGCCTACCGCTCGGTCGGCGTCCGAATCGACGAAACCGGCTCCGACGCCGGGTGCGAGCGGACGACGTTCACCTGCCCGTATCGCACCGTCGCGGCCGGTCGCTACGGCGAGCGGTGGGTGTGTCACGAGAAACTGGACCGCGTCGACGACGGCTACGTGACGTACCTGCGAGAGCGCGGGATCGACTACCAGCGGCCGCGAGGCTGTCCCGACTCCGAGCAGTGCTACTCGACGGTCGCGAGAGACGGTCCGCGGCAGTGGTGGCCGCGTACGTCGCCCGCGGCGGTAAGGGAAAACGCCGGCCCGTGACCCGAAGCGAGCGCTCCCGCGACGGCGCCGGATTCGATCTGGAGAGCGTTCGGCGCATCCAGCGCAGCTATGGGACCTGGGCGCCGCTCTACGACTGGTTCGCGCGAGCGACGTCCTCGATCGGCGGCGTCCGCGCCGGGTGCGTGGCGGCGCTCGATCTCGACCCCGGAGACACGGTCGTCGAGTTCGGCTGTGGTCCCGGTGTCAACCTCCCCGCGCTGCGTGAGGCCGTCGGCCCCACTGGGCACGTCGTCGGCGTCGACATCACGGGGCCGATGCTCGACCGAGCCCGGTCGCGCGTGGCCCGACACGGCTGGGAGAACGTCTCGCTCGTGCGGGGCGACGCCACTACGCCGCCGATCAGCGCGGTCGACGGCGTCCTCGCGACGTTCGTGACGTCGCTGTTCGATGATCCTTACGGGGTCGTGAGTCGGTGGTGCGGCCTCGCCGACAGCGTCGTCGTGGCGAACTTCGTCCCCCGGGGAAGCCGACCCGCGAACGCGGCACTCGATCTGTTCGTTCGGCTCAACGGCCGACTGTTCGACGTCGAGAGCGCGGACGCGCTTTCCCTCCTCGACGAGCGGACGGCCGACTCGCGACGCGCGCTCGTCGACTGTATGGACGAGGTCGCCTCCGAGGAGTACGTTTTCGGGACCATCGCGGTGAACGCCGGCCGCAGAAGCCCCGAACACAGCGCCCGAGAGTAACCTGTCGCGAACGCGACACCGACGCGGTACCGCACCAGTTCGTATCGCGGCATACCGTTTCTCGTCCCCGCGAAAAGATCGATACGTTGATACCAGAACCCGTCGATTTTCAGGTATGCAGGGTCTCCAGTACAGTCGCGACAGCGGTCGGGATCTCCTCGAATGCCGACACTGCGGCGCGACGTTCCCGGAGGGAAAGGCGACGACCGACGGCTGGCACTACGCCTGCCCCGAGTGCGAGGAAGGACGCGGCATCGGCGACGGACTGCGCCGGCTGTAGTCGACGCCGACCGATCGCCCGTTGCGGTGTAGGTGCGCTACCAATAAACGCGCCACCCGTGAACGCGAGCCCCGCCGTACCCGCCGGCGCGGACTGAATCATTTTTTACGCCGGGGGTTCGCACTCATTCGTAATGACCGCGTACGACTACGACGATCTCGGCCTCGTCGCGGGCCTGGAGATCCACCAGCAACTCGATACCGCGACGAAGCTGTTCTGTGGGTGCCCGACCGAGGAGCGCGACCCGGACGCGGCGACGCGCTCGTTCACGCGCTACCTGCACCCGACGAAGAGCGAACTCGGCGAACTCGACGAGGCGGCGCTCGAAGAGAGCCGCGTCGAACGGGAGTTCGAGTACCTCGCCTACGACACGACCTGTCTCGTCGAGGAAGACGAGGAGCCGCCGCACCGACTCGACGACGAAGCACGAGACGTGGTGCTGCAGATCGCCGAACTCCTCGATATGGAACCGGTCGATCAGGCCCACGTGATGCGAAAGCTCGTCATCGACGGCTCGAACACCTCGGGCTTCCAGCGGACGTCGCTCATCGCTCAGGACGGCGCAATCGAGACCAGCGACGGCCCCGTCGGCGTCGAAGACCTGATGCTCGAAGAGGAGTCCGCCCAGCGCGTCGAAGAGCGCGGCGACGACGTCACGTTCTCGCTTGATCGCCTCGGCGTTCCGCTCGTCGAGATCGGGACGCGCCCCGACATCGACTCCCCGGAGCAGGCCCAAGAGGCCGCCGAGACGATCGGGATGCTCCTCCGCTCGACCGGCGCGGTCAAGCGCGGTCTCGGGACGATCCGCCAGGACGTGAACGTCTCGATCGCGGAGGGTGCCCGCGTCGAAATCAAAGGCGTGCAGGCGCTCGACCAGATCGACGAGATCGTCCGCCAGGAGGTCGGCCGCCAGGTCGAACTGCTGGACATCCGCGAGCAACTGCGCGAGCGCGACGCGTCCGTCGGAGACGTAACCGACGTCTCTGACGTGTTCGCCGACACCGACTCGGGCGTGATCGGCGGGGCGCTCTCGGACGGCGGCTCCGTGATGGCCGTCCCACTGTACGGCTTCGACGGACTCGTCGGGCGCGAGATCCAGCCCGACCGCCGGCTCGGAACCGAACTCTCCGATCACGCCAAGCGGCACGGCGCGGGTGGCATCTTCCACACCGACGAACTGCCCGCGTACGGCGTGACCGAAGACGAAGTCGACGCGCTGCGGGCGGCGGTCGACGCCGGCGACGACGACGCGGTCGCTATCGTCGCGGCCGACACCCAAACCGCCGAACTCGCCATCGAGGCGGCCGCCGAGCGCGCGGAAACGGCCATCGAGGGCGTGCCCGAGGAGACGCGCGGCGCCAACGACGACGGGACGACGCGCTACCTCCGGCCGCTCCCCGGCGCGGCGCGGATGTACCCCGAGACGGACGTGCCGCCGGTCGAACTCGACCCCTCGGAAGTCGAGACGCCGGAACTCCTCACCGAGAAGGTCGAGCGCTACCAGTCCGAGTTCGACCTCGACGCGGGACTCGCCGAGCAGGTCGCCTACGGACGGCGGATGCCGCTGTTCGAGCAGGCGGTCGAGGAGGGCATCGACGCGACGTTCGCGGCCGGACTCTTGGAGTCGACGCTGACCGAACTCCGCCGCGACGACGTCGCCGTCGCGGAACTGACCGACGAGCACCTCCTCGCCGTGATGCACCTCGTCGAGGACGGCGACCTCGCGAAAGAGGGCGTCCAGGACGTCCTCGCGACGCTGGCCGAGAACCCCTCGCTCTCGGCCGAGGAAGCCGTCGAGGAAGCCGGCCTCTCCGGCGTCTCCGAGGACGAAGTCCGCGAGGCCGTCTCGGAGGTCGTCGACCGCAACGCAGACCAGGTGGAAGCCGAGGGAATGGGCGCGTTCTCGGCGTTGATGGGCGAAGCGATGGGCGCGCTCCGCGGGAAAGCCGACGGCGAGATCGTCAGCGACGTGCTGCGCGAGGAGATCCAAAAGCGGGCCTGAGCGCCGACGCGACCGACAGGACTGTATACCTCTGCGTACCGTTTTCACCGACTGCTCGGTGCGCAATCAGTTGCAAACGCTACTATATCCGTGCTACCAATCCCCAATACCAGATGTGATATCTGGTGGCAACTCTTTTCACCGTGGTGATATCTGACGGAATATGGCGGATACCACGAACGAATGGGAAAATACTGCGGGGAGCGGGGACGGACACGAGGGGATTTTCGAAAAACTCACCAAGTACACCCCGAGCGGTCATTCGATTCCGGAAGACACCTGGCGCGGTCGGCACAGAAATATCGTCCTGCTGTTACTTGCGCACATCCCGTTTCTGTTCGCACTCGGGGTGTACGAGGGGACCGAATCGATCAGTGGGGCGACGTTCCCGGCGTACTCGCTGCCAGAAATCTTTCTGCGGCTGGGCGTCCTGTTTGGGTTCGCCCTCCTCGCGAGTTGGCCTCGACTCGGCCGCCGCGCCCGGACGTCGCTGGCGACGATCGGGCTGGCGACGGGATCTGCCGTCCTCGTGTACTTCTCTGGCGGCCTGATCGAGGCGCACTTTCACTTCTTCGTCGTGATGGGCGTCGTCGCCGTCTACGAGGACTGGCTGCCGTTCCTCGTCGGTATCGTCTACGTTGCGATCCAACACGGCTACTTCGGGATGACGGCACCGGAGGCCGTCTACAATCACACCGCGGCGATCGCAAATCCGTTCGTGTGGGCGTTCATCCACGCGGCGTTCGTGCTGGCGCTCGCGGCCGCGCTGATGACGAACTGGTACTCGATCGAACGCTCCCGCGAGCAGGCCAGACAGCGGTTAGCCGAGACGGAAGCGGCCGAGGAAGCTAAAGCCGAGGTCGAGGCGAAACAGCGGGAGGTCGAACGCCTGAACGAACATCTCGAAGCCAAGGCAGACGCCTACAGCGCGACGATGGCCCGCGCCGCCGACGGCGACCTCGGCGCTCGACTCGACGCCGAAAGCGAGAGTGAGGCGATGGTTCAGATCGCCGAGGGCTACAACGAGATGATGGACGAGATGGAGACGGCGGTCCAAGACATCCAGGCGTTCGCACAGGAGGTGACGGCAGCGAGCGAGGAAGCCTACGTCGGCGCCGAGGAAGTCAAACAGGCGAGCGCGGACGTGAGCGAGTCGGTTCAGACGATTTCGGGGGGGACCGACGAACAGCGTGAGATGCTCGAAGAGGTGTACGCGGAGATGACTGACCTCTCGGCGACCGTCCAGGAAGTGGCGTCGTCTGCCGAAGGGGTCGCAGAAACCTCACACGAGACGGCGACCATCGCCGACGCCGGCGAGGAGACCGCACGACAGGCGATCGACGACGCGCAGGGCGCCCAGTCGTCGATCGACTCGACTGTCGAGCACGTCGAACGCCTCGAACGCCAGATGGCCGAGATCGGCGAGATCGTCGAACTCATCAGCGACATCGCAGAACAGACGAATATGCTGGCGCTGAACGCGAACATCGAAGCCGCGCGCTTCAGCGGCGGGAGTGGCTCCGGCAGCGGGGACGGCTTTGCGGTCGTCGCCGACGAGGTCAAGCAGTTGGCCGAGGAGACTCAGGAGTCGGCGAACGACATCGAGCAACTCATCGAGGAGACGCAAGCGCAGACCGAGCGCACGGTCACGGAGGCTCCGCGGCCGACCAGCAGATGCAGGAGGGCGTCGAGGCCGTCCAAGACGTGCTCGACGCGTTCAGTCAGGTGGCGACGAACACCGAGGAGACCGACAGCGGCATCCAGGAGATCAGCGAAGCCACCGACGACCAGGCCGTCAGCGCCGAGGAGGCGGTCGCGATGGTCGAGGAGGTCTCCGAGATCAGTCAGACGACCGCCGAGGAGTCCGCAGACGTCTCCGCGGCCGCAGAAGAGCAGGCCTCCTCGATCACCCAGGTCAGCGCCAACGTCGAGTCGCTCACCGAGCAGGCCGAGCAGCTCCAGGCGCTGCTGGCGAAGTTCGAGGTCTCCGCAGCACCGTCGCCGGTCGAGAGCCCGAGCCCGACGTCGCGAGCGGGGTCGGACGTCGCGCTGGGCGACGGCGGCCGCTGATTCGGCCCACAGTCGCCGTTTTCTGATTCCCCGCCGCTCTCATTCGATCGGGACCCGTACCGCCGATTCCGCCGCGCGTTCTCGGAGCCGCGCGATGCGGTCCTCGATCCGTGGATGCGTCGAGAAGTACTCGCGCAGTCGACGCTCCTCCTCGGAAGGCACCTCGCCGTGCGTCCACAGCGGCGAAACCGAGCCGAAATCGGGCCTCGTGGCTCGATCGAGTTTCTGGAGTGCGCTCGCGAGCGCGAGCGGTCGACCCGTCACCTCTGCGGCGCGCTCGTCGGCCGCGAACTCCCGTCGGCGCGCGTGCGCTCTGAGGAACAGCGTCGCCGTCACACCGAGAAGTGCGATCCCCATCTCGATCCGTGCTCTGAGTCGCCCTGGAACCGTCTCGGCCCACGACCGAGGCTCGCCGCGGAGCCACGCGATGCCGAGCGCGGCCCCCGTCACGAGGAACACGAGCGGTGAGAGGAGCAACTCCAGCGTGATGACGACGAACTGAGTGAGGCTGAGCGCCGTGGTCTGGACGAGACTGTCGTGCCGTTCGAGGTGCGCGAGTTCGTGGGCCAAAAGCGACTCGAACTCCGCGGCGTCGAGCAGGCGAAACAGCGAGGCGTCGACGACGAGCGTGCCACGGCCGGGCGTCGGGAGCGCGAGCGCGTTTGGCATCCCGAGACGTGCGACCAACAGCCGGGGTTGCTCGACAGCCATCTCGTCTGCGACCGCCGCGAGCAGATCGTAGACGACCGGCGCACGCGACGCTGGCAGTTCCCACGCGTCGACGGTAGCGAGGATTTGCCGCGTTCCCAGACGCAGGCTCAGAAACGCGACGACGAGCGTCCCGACGACGACGCCGAGGACGAGTACGACCGGACTGGGACGGAACTGCCAGATCGTCGTGAGAACGACGATGCTCCCCAGCGCCAAGAGTCCGTAAAACGACAGCACTGCGACCCCGACGGCCGTTCGCTGGAGGCGACTCGGCCGGGGTGAATCTCCCTGGTGCTGACTTCCAGGCGGGGGTGCCGACATCTGTTTCGTTACCGTTCCGTTAGGCCGCTCGTTCAGTCGGTGTGGACGCTGTCCGCTGCTGTCCGGTTCTCGCGCTCAGAGTCGGCAGCGTCGGCGTCGACGAGGTCGGTTTGGCCGTTGTCGGGGTCGTCTGCGGCGTCACCGTCCGTGTGATCGCCGAAGGTACGGTCGCCGAGCAGGTCGTTCGCTCGCCGGAAGATGCCGGTGAGCGTGGTGATCTCCCGCTCGGTCGGGTGCGCGCGGCCGAGCAGCCGTCGCATCATCACCCGCGTCTTCTCGCGTTTGTGCTCGCGGCTCTCGATGGAGCGGTGGAACTCCTCGAAGAAGTCGTAAAAGCGGTCGATGTCGGATTCGTCGGCGCGTTCGCGCTCGACGTCCGGCAGTTGCGTCTCCTCGACGGTCAGCGACCGGAGTTCGTACAGGAGGATCGTGGCCGCCTGCCCGAGGTTCAACACGGGGTAGTCGCCGCTGGCGGGGATCGAACAGACTTCGTCCAGTCGGGTCAACTCGTCGTTGTCGAGGCCGGTCCCCTCGCGCCCGAAGACGAGCGCGGTCTGTGTGTCGACCGTTTCCAGGCTCTCGCGGACCTCGACGGGCGTTTTGAACGGGAACCGCTCGTGCTTTCGGCTGTCCTCGTTCGTGATCGCCGTGGTCCCGATCGTGTGGTAGTTCTCGACGATCTCCTCGAAGGTGACCTCGTCGGCGTTCGGGAGGACGTCCTCGCGAGCGTGCCCGGCGAAGCCGTACGCCTCGCCGTCCTCGCTGAGTTCCGGGGGATCGACGAGCTTCAGGTCCGTGAGCCCGAAGTTCTTCATCGCGCGGGCGATCGTGCCGACGTTCCCGGGCGTCTTCGGTTCGACGACGACGACGACGGGGTCGTGACTGCGTCCCGTCATCTACTTCGTCGGGTACTCCCGACCCAGATCGACGTCGTCGAGCGGTTCGTCGTCCGCATCGTCGTCGACAGTCGTAATCTCGCCCGTCCGCAGGTCGATACGCTTGCGCTCGCCCTCGTACTCTTCGTTCAGGCGGCGGTTGAGCTCCGCCGGGTCCGGCGGCGTCGGCAGTTCGTCGGGGTCGGTGTCGACGTGTTCGAGGCCGCCGTAGCCCTCGGGAGCGCGGTTGCCGGCGACGAACCACTCGTGGAACTCGTCGCGGAACGTCTCCGTGCCGGCGGCGTCCTTCCCGCCCGCCTCACGGAACCAGTAGAGGAAGTCGGCCTCGTGCTCCGAACAGAGGAGCACTTCCTCCATCGGCTCGCCGTAGACGATCTCGGCCTGGTTGCAGCGCTTTTTGTTCTCCTCGCCGTGGACGAGATAGCAGGCGTCGCAGGGTTTGCCCTGCAGGTACGTCAGACGGATGAGTCGCTTTCGCGTGTCCTCCGGTACGTCGTCGAGCGACCGGAACTCGCCGTCGTCGGTAAACACCTCCTCCTCGTCGAAACGCCAGCCGCGGAGGCCGATGCTGACTTTGGCCATCGACGAACGGTAGCGTGCGATCGGATAAAAAGAGCGTGCCTCGGGGTTCGGCCGTGACGTTCCAGCAGAAGACTCCGGGGGAAGTATCAAGACGCATCGTCGGAAACGCCCTTCTATGCCTGCGGACGAGCCCTCGTCGTCATCACCTTCGTCGTCGCCTTCACGGTCCGGCACCGAGCAGTCCTCGTATCCCGACACGTCGCCGCTGTCGCCGCGGATGGAGGCGCTGCTCCTCGGCCGCGACCCCGACACGGCGGTTCGCCTGTCGGCCGTCGCGGGCACGCTCTTCGCCGTCACGTTCGTCCTGCACCTCCCGCCGCGGCTCGTCGGCTGGCTGTCGTTCCCGTTCGGACTCTTTCTGCCGCTTCTCGTCGGCACAGCATTCCTCGCGGCCGCGGTCGGTGCGTATCGCAACGACGGCTTCTTCGTCGCGCTCTCGCTCGCCGGCGGCCCGAGTTTCGGCTTTTATCTCCCCCTCGGGCTCTTCGAGTTGACGTATCCCAGTGCAACGGTCCTCGAAGGACTGACGATCGGCGCGACGGTCACCGTCGCCGCCGGCACAGCCGGATTCCTCGTCGGAGCGGGCGGGCGGCGAGCGATCCGCCGAATCCGCGACTGACGACGGAACTCGGTCGCCGATTCTCCGATGCGCGAATCGCTTCACCGTCGGCGCTCGGAGCGTGCGCCTTTTCCTTCCCCCGCGAGAACGCAGGGGTATGGACCCGAAGCGGGAGCTCACGAGCGTCGACCTGGCCGCCCTCGTCACCGAACTGAACCGGTACGAGGGAGCGAAGGTCGACAAGGCCTACCTCTACGGCGACGACCTGCTCCGCTTCCGGATGCGCGATTTCGACCGCGGCCGGGTGGAACTCATCCTCGAAGTCGGCGACGTCAAGCGGGCACACGTCGCAGACCCCGAACGCGTCCCCGACGCACCCGGACGACCGCCGAACTTCGCGATGATGCTGCGGAACCGACTGTCGGGCGCCGACTTCGCGGGCGTCGAGCAGTTCGAGTTCGACCGCATCCTCGTCTTCGAGTTCGAGCGCGGCGACGAGAACACGCGCATCGTCGTCGAACTGTTCGGCCAGGGCAACGTCGCCGTCCTCGACGAGACGGGCGAAGTCGTCCAGAGCCTCGAGACGGTCAGGCTCAAATCACGCACGGTCGCCCCCGGCTCGCAGTACGAGTTCCCCTCCTCGCGCCTCAATCCGCTCACGGTCAGTTACGACGCGCTCGCCCGGCGGATGGAGGACTCCGATACCGACGTGGTGCGGACGCTCGCGACGCAGTTGAACCTCGGCGGCCTCTACGCCGAGGAACTCTGTACCCGCGCGGGCGTCGAAAAGACGATCCCGATCGAGGAGGCCGGTGACGACGAGTACCGCGCGCTCCACGACGCGATCGAGGACCTCCGGACGCGACTCCGCTCGGGCGACTTCGACCCCCGCGTCTACACGGATGACGACGGCGCGGTCGTCGACGCGACGCCGTTCCCGCTCGAGGAACACGAGCGCAAGGGACTCGACAGCGAGGCGTACGACACCTTCAACGACGCGCTCGACGAGTACTTCTACCGGCTCGAACTGGAGGACGACGAGCCGGAGGAGACGGGTCGCGAGCGCCCGGACTTCGAGGCGGAGATCGAGAAGAAAAAGCGGATCATCGACCAGCAGGAGGGCGCGATCGAGGGGTTCGAAGAGCAGGCCGACGCCGAGCGCCGTCGCGCCGAGTTGCTGTATGCGAACTACGACCTCGTCGACGAGGTGCTCTCGACCGTCCGTGAGGCTCGCGAGAACAGCGTCCCCTGGGACGAGATCCGCGAGACGCTCGCGGCGGGAGCCGAGCAGGGGATCCCCGCGGCCGAAGCGGTCGTCGACGTCGACGGCGCCGAGGGAACGGTCACGATCCAACTCGACGACACCGAGGTGGAGGTCAACGTGGACACCGGCGTCGAGAAGAACGCCGACCGGCTCTACACCGAAGCCAAGCGCGTCGAAGAGAAGAAAGAGGGCGCACTCGCCGCGATCGAGAACACCCGCGAGGAACTCGAAGCCGTGAAACAACGGCGCGAGGAGTGGGAAGCCGACGACCAGGACGAAGACGAAGCCGAGGAGGAAACCGAACCCGAAGACCGCGACTGGCTCGAGATGGAGTCGATCCCGATCCGCACCTCCGAGCAGTGGTACGAGCGCTTCCGGTGGTTCCACACCTCCGACGGCTTTCTCGTCATCGGCGGCCGCAACGCCGACCAGAACGAGGAGATCGTCACGAAGTATCTGAACAAACACGACCTGTTCTTCCACACGCAGGCCCACGGTGGCCCGGTGACGGTCGTGAAGGCGACCGGGCCCTCGGAGCCATCCGAGGCGGTCGAGTTCCCGGAATCGACGAAACAGGAGGCCGCCCAGTTCGCGGTCTCGTACTCGTCGATCTGGAAGGAGGGCCGCTACGCCGGTGAGGCGTATATGGTCACGCCCGATCAGGTCTCGAAGACGCCCGAGTCCGGCGAGTACATCGAGAAGGGCTCGTTCGTCATCCGCGGCGACCGGACGTACTTCAGAGACGTCGCTGCCGAGGTCGCGATCGGCATCCAGTGTGAGGGCGTCACCCAGGTCCTCGGCGGCCCGCCGTCGGCGATCGAAGAGCAGGTCGAGACGTCGATTCGCGTCCGGCCCGGTCGCTACGCCCAGAACGACGCCGCGAAGATGCTCTACCGGGAGTTCCGCGAACGCTTCACCGACCAGAAGTTCCTCCGAAAGGTCGCGACCCCGGACAAGATCCAGGAGTTCCTGCCCCCCGGCGGGAGCGAACTCGTCGAGTAGCGCGATTTTCGTACGGCAGGCAGTCCCGAATCCGCCCTGTGACCGTTGTTATCACCGGCCTCGGGGGTAAGCCGCGCGTACTCTCCGTACGTGGTCTATATTTATCTTTGATGACATCGTACTGTACGCTTGGAGTAAATCGGCTGTTCTGCGTCACAGCCGCGACGGGACGCCCGTCGACGGTCACGGCGCAGCATACAGCCACGCTCGGTGATCATTATGATACAAGACTCACTGCAGTACCTCAGAAACGACGAGAATTGGGTTACGACTGTCCTCATCGGGGGGATCCTCAGTCTGCTGGGCGTCCTGATCGTCCCGACGCTTCTGGTCCTCGGATATCTGGTACGGGTCGTCCGCGGGACGATGCACGGCGAGGAACAGCCGCCAGTGTTCGACGAGTGGGGTGACCTGTTCACTGACGGGCTCAAGGCGTTCGTCGTCGTCTTCGTCTACGGGCTGATCCCCGGGATCATCGCGGCGGTCGTCGTCGGCGGCGGGATCTTCTCGTTCGTCGTGGGCGGCGGATCCGACTCTGCGGGCCTCGTCGGCCTCGGAATGGCAGGGATTCTCCTGGGAAGCCTACTCGCGCTCGTGTTGAGCCTGCTGGCGGCGTACGTCGTCCCGGCGGCGATCTCGAACCTCGCGCAGACCGATCAACTCGGATCCGCGTTCTCGATCAGTGAACTCCGTCCCGTGCTGACATCGGGCACGTACGCGACCGCGTGGGTGTACGGCTTCGCGCTCATCATCGCGGCCAGCCTCGTCGCTGGCGCGCTGAACGTGATTCCGCTACTCGGGCTTCTCGCGGGCGGATTCCTCGGGTTCTACGCCGCGGTCTCTGCGTACTACCTCATCGGCCAGGCGTGGGGCGAGATCCGCGACGTCGAGATGCGCGAGAGCGACTCCCTCGACGAGCAAGCGGCCGTCTGAGAGCCGGAACTTCGACACCCAACGTCGGCTCTCACACCGCGTTCTGACTTTCGCTACGGATCTGCTCTTGAAACCCGCAGCCGGCGGTCGTTTTCGGGAGTGCTGCAGTATCTTGGGTGCGAACTTCTTCCGCCCCGTCGGACCGACTCAGGCTCCCCCGACTAGTTGTGATTGTCCAATCAATCACCATAAATTAGTTTATTTTAATATACTACCTGAGATACCAACCCTCGTTGCTTTACCACTTGGATGATTAATAATACACATTATGAGAGGGCGTCAATCAGAGTCACGGAGACGGTTTTTACAGCTGGCAGGAAGCTCAGCGATTGTTGGTGCCGCTGGCTGTGCGGGCACGCCCGAACAAGAGTCATCTCCAACCGAACCGGCAGATGGCGAGGACGGGGATCGGGAGACTGATACGGACGAAGAGCTCCCCGAGGGCGTCTCGGCGGACGAGTTCGAGCACGGCCCGGTGCCTCAGGAGTATCGGACGGCGGACTCGATCGGCGGTGAAACGCGCACTCCGGACGAACTCCAGATCAAGGTCGACGTCCAGTTCTCGGAGTACGACGAGGCGCTAGAGAACGCGGCCCACCAACCCGGGCGGTGCTGCGCGAATTGCAGTGAATATATCGCTGACAGGAACGGCGACGGGTTCGGTGCCTGTGCCGCGGTCGAGGGCTATATCGGTGGCGCTGATTGGTGTACCATCTGGGAGGAGCTACCGGAACCCGAGGTTCCCGAAGGGATGAGCGAGGACGAACTCGCGACGGCCGAGGTCCCTACCGAATACCGGACGGCGATCTCCCAGGCCGGAGAAGAGCGCGACCCAGACGAACTCCTCGCCCAGGCGAACGTGAGCTTTGGCGAGTCCGTCGAGAAAATCGCCGACGGCGTAGCCCAGCCTGGGATGTCCTGTGGTAACTGTGCGGAGTTCATTCCTGACAAGAACGGCGACGGATGGGGCGCGTGCGCAGCGGTTGAAGGGTACATCGCTGTCGAGGACTGGTGTGCGGCCTGGGAAGCTGTCAGCGAAGAACTGGAATAGAGCCATCCAGAGTGGAGAACTCCACTCGGCCTATCGGTCCCTGACAGAAAGCACTGAATCGGTCTGGGCTCACGGCGCTAGCGTGGGGGTCTGGTCACGCTCTGAAAGTCTCGACGAGGCCGACGATTCCCTAAACTTACCTTTCTCCACTGATTCCTCCGAGTCGATGCTGTCGGATGCCCTCCACTATCCGCTCGATAGCGACGACTGGCTTCGCACGATACTCATCGGGGGACTGTTGAGCGTCCTCTCGGTGCTCGTTCTCCCGATTCCGCTCCTTCAGGGGTACTACGTTCGCGTGTTGCGCGGCACGACCCGCGGAGACGCCACCCCGCCGGCCTTCGACGAGTGGGGCGACCTGTTCGTCGACGGCCTGAAACTGATCGGCGTCAACATCGCCGTCTCGCTCGTCGTCGTCGTGGCGATGTTCGTCGTCGGGATCGTCACGGGATTCGGCTCCGCGATCGGGTCCGGCGCCGGCCCCGTAGTCGGAACCGGATCGGACGGCGGTCTCGGCGGACTCGGCGGGCTCTTGACCGTCGTCGCGTTCTTCGCCTTCGTCGCGTTCGCGCTGCTGCTCGGCTACGTCGCGCCGGCGATGTTCGCGAACTTCGCCCGCGAGGACTCGATGGCGGCCGCCTTCGACGTCTCGACGGTGCTCGCGGCGGCGACGACCTCCGATTACCTGATCGCGTGGGTGCTCGCCGTCGTCGTCGGGCTCGTGCTCGGGACTATCGCGAGCCTGTTGGGTATCGTCGTCGTCGGGATTTTCGCCCTCTTCTACGTGCAGGTCGTGACGTACTACCTGTTCGGTCGCGGGTTCGCCGACGGACTGGCGGACGCCCAGCGCGGGTCGCTATAGCAGGATCTTTCTCCCCGCGTCCGAAATCGGGGATATGCGAATTTCGAGCCGCGGCCGCGGCGAGGAGGGGCGCGAGCGGATGACGCTCGTCCCCGAGAACGTCGACGACCTGTGGCACCTCTCGCACGTCCTCGAATCCGGCGATCTCGTCTCCGGCGACACCACGCGCCGTATTCAGCGCGACGACGAGAACCTCCGGGACACGGGCGGCCAGCGCGAGCATCTGTTCGTGACGATCGAAGTCGACGACGTCGAGTTCGCGCGCTTCGCGAACCGTCTTCGAGTCGGCGGCGAGATCGTCGACTGCTCGCGCGAGGACCAGCTCGGGCACCACCACACGCTCAACGTCGAGGAACACGACGAGATCACGATCGAGAAGCACTTCAAGCCGGACCAGGTCGAACGGATCGAGGAGGCCGAAGAGGCCGCCGAGAACGCCGACGTCGCCATCGCGACCGTCGAGGAAGGCGAAGCACACATTCACACGGTCGCACAGTACGGCACCGAAGAGCGCTTCTCGTTCACCGCGCCGACCGGCAAGGGCGAGTACGCCCGCCCGCGCTCGGAGCTGTTCGCCGAGCTGGGGAAGGCGCTCTCGCGGATGGACGTCGACGCGATCATCCTCGCCGGTCCGGGCTTCACGAAGCAGGACGCACGGGATTACATCGAGGAGAACCACCCCGACGTCGCCGACCTGCTCACCGTCGTCGACACGGCGGGCGTCGGCGACCGCGGCGTCCACGAGGTGCTGAAACGCGGCGCCGTCGACGAAGTCCAGACGCAGACCCGGATCTCGAAGGAGGCCGAACTCCTCGACGATCTGATGGAAGGCATCGCGACCGGCGAGAAAGTCGCCTACGGGATCGACGAGGTCGCCGAGGCCGCAGAGTTCGGCGCCGTCGAAGAACTGCTCGTCGTCGACGACCGCCTCCGACAGGAACGGCAGGGCGACGGCGACTGGGACGTCGACGTCAACGACGTCATCCAGTCGGTCGAACGGCAGGGCGGCGAGGTCACCGTCTTCTCCGGCGAGTTCGACCCCGGACAGCAACTCCGGAATCTGGGCGGCATCGCGGCGCTGCTGCGCTATCGGCTGCAGTAACGTGTCGCTTTGCCTCCGACTTATTCGCCAGTGAGCGCCTGGCTGCCGGGCGCGAAGTCGATCGTCTCTCCCAGGCCGGCCTCCGTCGCCTTCTCGTAGAGCAGGTACGCGCCGGCGACCGTCTCGATACCGGTTCCGCCGCTGTCGAAGACGGTGATCTCCTCGTCGGACTCCCGGCCGGGGGCGTTGCCGGCGACGACGTCGCCCAGCTCGGCGTGGACGTGGTCCTCGTCGACGACGCCTTCCTCGAGTGCGTGGAGGAACGAGCCGGCGTCCTGGAACGCGCGGTCGCGGAGGTCGGGCACGTACTTCGCGCGCTCGATGGTCGCGGCGTCGAGTTCGCGCTTCTCGGGGTTGTACTGACCCATCGCGGTGACGTGGGTCCCCTCTTCGAGCGCGTCGCCGTCGAAGACCGGTCCGCTGGCGTTCGTCGCAGTCACCACGATGTCGGCGCCCTCGATGGCCGCGGCGGCCGAGGCGACGGCGGCGACGCTGCCGTCGAGTCGGCGGTCCATCTCGCCGGCGAACGCTTCGCGGTGCTCTTTCGTCGGCGAGTAGACCCAGACGGTCTCCAGATCGCGGACCGTCGCCAGCGCACGGAGTTGGCCGCGCGCCTGTGCGCCGCTGCCGATGATCGCCGCGGAGCTGGCGTCCTCGCGTGCCAGTTCGTCGGCCGCGACGGCGCCTGTCGCACCGGTCTTGAAGGGATTCATACTCGCGCCGTCGAGCAGCGCGAGCGGTTCGCCGGACTCCGAATCGAAGATCGGCGTCGTGAACCACGCGTCCTCGGCTCCGAAGCCGGCGGTGTACATATAGCCGCCCATCGCGCCGGTGTCCGGGAGGATCGCCGCATACGTCGTGAGAAAGCCCGGTGGATCGGCGTTGCCGAGTTTCGTTCGCGGTTCGGCGGGAGCCCCCTCGCCGCGCTGTCGGTACGCGTCGCGGACGGCGTCGACGAACTCCGCGGGCGTCGCGAGGCCGTCGACGTCCGAACTTTCCAGAAACAGCGTCTCAGTCATACGACCGCGTTCGACGGCCAGCGGTAAGAACGTGCGGGAAACTGTGAGGTGCGGGATTCAGAAACGAATACGCGGGACGTATCGTACAAGAAACGGCGATGCGACAGGGAACTGAGAGGGAGTATCGTAAGCCCTCGTAGATTTCTCGCCGGACGGCACGGCGAGTATATCCGGACAGTTACGAGAATCCCTCTGAACGTTCAGTCGGCGTTCTGCAGCCGAACGTTCTTTCGGGTGTCGGTCCCGTCGAAACTGGATCGGGCACCGGTGGAAACCGGCGCGCGGACGAAGAGTGCGTGTCCGATGATTCCTGCCGCGACGGCGGCCGCGATGGGCACTGCTTGGGTGAGAGAGAGGCTGGTCTGCACAAGGCCGCCGGTCAGGCCGAACAGTGCGAGTGGAATGAGTCCGAGAACGTAGTCGTAGTACCCTGTCATAATACAATATATACTACGGAAGTAGGGAATATAATTGTTTCCCATCTCTAACTGATATATTTGTCGTCGCTGTTTGGATGGTTTCACATAAGTTATGAAGGCAAGTCACGACGCAGAGGCACTCAGAACCAAAATAATGGGGTCGCCGGATTGTACGATTCGTACGTTTTTTGCCTGTGTCTTAGTGTGACACAGCAACACACTAACCGATGCAGCGTGTCCCACACCGGAGCGTTGAACTAACCGGTCCCCGGAACGTACGACGTGAACTCGAACGATCGGTCGATCGTCGCGTTGGTGATGCTCGCCCACGGGATGGTCCACACCTACGAGCTTTCGATCCCGATCTTCGTCTCGATCTGGCTCACGGAGTTCGACGTGCTCTCGCTCGGCGTCGCCGAGTTCGAGGTGACGGCGGCCACGCTGGGACTGGTCGTGACCGCGGGATACGGTCTCTTCGGCGTGGGCGCGCTTCCGGGGGGCGTGCTTGTCGATCGAATCGGCTCGCGGCGACTCATCACGCTCTGTCTGTTCGGGATGGCTGGCTCGTTCGTCCTCCTCGGCGTCGCGCCGAACCTCCTCGTGGTCACGCTCGCGCTGCTCCTGTGGGGCGCGGCCGCGAGCGTCTACCACCCGGCGGGCCTGACGCTCCTCTCGAAAGGCGTCGAAGAGCGCGGCACGGGGTTCGCCTACCACGGAATCGCCGGGAACGTCGGAACCGGCTTGGGACCATTGCTGACGGCGATTCTCCTCCTGTTCGTGGACTGGACGATCGTCGCCGTCGTTCTCGCCGTGCCGGCGCTCGTCGCCGGCGCGTACGCGATCCGTGCGCGGTTCGACGAGACTGCGGCCGTCGCATCTGATACCACGGCCCCCGACGGTGGAGGGGGATCCGACGGCGACAGCAGAACCGAAGGCGGCGTCGCCTCGTTCACGGAGTTCGCCTCCGAGACGCGGCGGCTCTTCGCAGGGGCGTTCGCGCTCGTCTTCGTCGTCGTGATGGCGTCGGGACTCTACTACCGCGGCGTCCTCACCTTCCTCCCGAACCTTCTCGAATCCTTCCCGGCGTTCGCACCAATCCCACTGACGTCGCTACTCCCGCCGTTCCTCACCGACGCCCTGGGCATTCCCCCCGGATCGGGACGCTCACTCAATCCTGAGCGGTACTTCTACTCTGGACTGCTGATCGTCGGCGTCTTCGGCCAGTATCTCGGCGGCAAACTCACCGATCGGATGCCGGTCGAATACGGATTGGCGGGCGGTTTCGGCTTGCTAGCCGTCCTCGCGGTCGTGTTCCTTCCCGCCGCGAACGCGGGGCTCGCACCACTCTTGGCCGTCGGTGCGATCCTCGGCTGTGCGCTCTTTCTCGTCCAGCCGTTCTACCAGGCGACCGTTGCGGAGTACTCGCCGGCCGGCACGCGCGGCCTCTCGTACGGCTTCACGTACCTCGGCGTGTTCGGCGTCGGCGCGCTCGGCGGTACTGTCGCCGGCGCGATTCTGACCTATGCGACCCCGACAGCGCTGTTTGCGACGCTCGCAGGATTCGCTGCCGTCGGCTCGGGAATCGGCGTCGTGCTCGCCCGGCGCGGCCGATAACAGCGACGTGGCGACGACGTTCGACAAAAAGAACTTCCGGCAATTACCGGAGTAGGGCGAAGAACAGCCAGCGACCCGCGATCAGTGCGACGCCGCCGACGAGGAGCACGACGACGCCGAACGAGACCTGGAAGCCGCCCGAAAACAGCGGCGAGGCACGGAGCACGAAGCCGATGACCGCTGCCGGAATCCACGCCCGGATCGCGAGCGGGATCGCTGCTTTCGCCGACTCGGCTGCGCCGGCGGAGTACGCGCCGATGAGCGGGCTCGCGACCGCCCAGCCGACGAGGAACGGGACGAGCGTCAACAGCCACGCGACGGGGGCCGTCGAGAGATACTCGACGCCGTTGTGGTTGATCACGCCGATCGTGAGGACGGCCGAGAGCGCCAACACGTCGACGACTGCGAGGGGAAAGGCCTCGGCGTCGATGCGTCGTGCGAGGAACGACTCCTCGGATGATGCCATACTCGTCGATTTGGACGCTCCCTAATGGCTCTCTCGGATTCCATCTCGTGGCAGATCCAGTCGAATCCCGACTGTCGTCCCGACTTACTCCCGGGGGACGCGGCCGACGACGACGTATCCGAACCCCTCGCGGACGATCCGCGCCTCGAATCCCGCTTCCGACAGCGCCTCGCAGAGTTCCTCGGGCGTCCAGAACGTCGGATCGAAGCCGACGAGTTCCTCGGCGGCGACGAGCGCACGGCCGCGGACCCCTCGCGGATGGAACTCCTGGACGACGAGCACGCCGCCGGGACGGATGACGCGCGCTGCTTCGGCGAGCCCTGCCATCGGGTCCGGGAGATGATGTAGCGCGTCCACGACGACCGCGGCGTCGACCGCGTCGTCGGCGATCGGTAGGTCGCCGGCGTCGCCGCGGACGGCCTCGTGGCCCGCGGCCCGAGCGCGCGCGAGCATCCCGGCGGAGACGTCGACGACGACCGGATCGATTCCCACGCTAGCGAGCCCCCGCGAGGCCCGGCCGGTCCCGCCCGCCAGGTCGATCACGCGGTCGATCGGCCGGTCGGCGAAGGCGAAGGCGTCGCGCAATCGACCCACCCGCGCCGGCGGCATCGCGACGTCGTAGAGTCGAGCGACACGGTCGAAAAATCGGACATCGCCGGGTCCGAAACGAGAGGACATAGACTCGCTACGGCAGCGGCGGGAAAGGAACTGTCGGACCGCCGCACTCTTTTCTGTGCCCTCCGTCTCCCTCCACGATGGAGTACGTCGTGCTGGGCTGGCCGTCTGACGGGCCGACGCTCAGGCTCGATTACAGACGGTTCGCCTACGCCGGGAAGTTCGTGATGTCGAACACGGGCAAGGCGGTCGTCCGGGATGGAAGCAGTGACAGCGAGGAGTTCGACACCGACGTACTGGCCGCGCTCGCGTTCAACGCCGACCGGACCGAGTCGGACACGCTCTGGTACCGCTACGTCACCGTCCGCTCGGACGCGAAGGGCGAGGGCCTCGGCCCCCGACTCGCGGTCTTCGTCGCCCCACGCGCTGCCGAACGGGGCTACGATCGACTGCGGATCGCCGTCAACAACCCATTCGCTTACGAGGCGATGTACAAAGCCGGGTTCGAGTGGACCGGCCGGGAAACGGGCCTCGCCGAACTCGTTCTCGAACGGCCGGCCGACGCGTCCGAAGACGTGCTCGCGACGGCGGATGCGGGGACGTACCAGGACGGACTCGACCGATACCGCGAGCGCGGCCTCGGAGAGCCGGAAGCGTCGTTTCTGGCCGACCGCGTCGGCGCTGCCCCGCCCGCGGTCCTCCCTGCGCACCGCCAGTCCTGATCGCGTTCCAGAAGCCGGCTCGGACCCGGACGATTAAACTGCCGTGCGGTCGAATTCCAGGCAATGGGTAACGCAGATCTGCGGAGTCTGGCGGTGCTTTCGGAGGTCGACTTCGACGAGGTGGCCGGGAGCGTCGTCGCCGTCGACGCGCACAACTGGCTGTATCGGTATCTGACGACGACGGTCAAGTTCACGCGCGAGGAGGCGTACACCACAGACGCGGGCGAGGAGGTGGCGAACCTGATCGGCCTCGTGCAGGGATTGCCGAAGTTCTTCGAACACGACCTCGTGCCGGTGTTCGTCTTCGACGGCGGCGTGACGGAACTGAAAGACGACGAAGTCGCCGAGCGACGCGCCGCTCGCGAGAAAGCCGAGGAACAGAAGGCGGCCGCCGAAGAGCGCGGCGACGACGTCGCCGCCGCCCGCCTCGAAGCGCGGACCCAGCGCCTCACGGACGTCATCCACGAGACGACGCGTGAACTCCTCGAACTCTTGGACGTTCCGGTCGTCGAGGCACCCGCGGAGGGGGAGGCTCAGGCGTCGCATATGGCACTTCGCGGCGACGCCGACTACGTCGGCAGCGAGGACTACGACACGCTGCTGTTCGGTGCGCCGTACACGCTCCGACAACTCACCTCGAAGGGGAATCCGGAACTGATGGACCTCGAAGCGACGCTTTCCAAACACGAGATCGCCCGCGAACAACTCGTCGACGTCGCGATCCTCTGTGGCACGGACTTCAACGAGGGCATCTCCGGCGTCGGGCCGAAGACGGCGCTGTCGGACATCCGCGAGCACGGCGACCTCTGGGCGGTGCTCGACGCCCGCGGGGCGTACATCGAGAACGCCGACCGCGTCAGAGACCTCTTTCTCGACCCGCCTGTCACGGACGATTACGCGTTCGATACCGACCTCTCGCCCGATATCGAGGCCGCGCGTGCGTACGTCACCGAGGAGTGGGAGGTCGCCGCCGACGAGGTCGCACGCGGCTTCGAGCGCATCGAGTCCTCGCTCGTCCAGACCGGCCTCGACGAGTGGACCTGAGCGGCGAGCGTGTCGGGAGCGTGAACCGGACGGCAGTGAACCGAGGACGTAAACCGGGAGCGTAAACCGGGAGACAGCGGACCTGTGACGGCCGTCCCCACCGCTAGCCGGTAACTCAAACGAGCGTTCCACCTATCCCAACTGGTATGATACCGTCAATCATCTGTAGTGACAATGCGTCGCCGCCGCCTCCTCTCGCTCGCCTCCACCCTCGCGTTCGGCTGTCTGTCGGGGTGTCTCTCTCCGACGGGATCCGACCCCGCCACGAGGTCGCAGACGCCCGAATCGCTGCCTCCGAGTGGCTACGGAACCATCTCGGAGTTCGACGCTGGCGACCCGTTTGAGACCCGTCGCGTCGGTGATCCCTCCGAGGACCACCACCACCGCGTCGTGGTCTGGAACGACGACTCCGAGCGCCGGTCGATCGGCATCCGCCTCCGGGACGTCGACGCCGACGCGTCCGTTCTCGACGCCGCGCCCACGTTCCCGGCCTACGGCTCGCTGCTCGTCGAGGTGTATCGCCCGACCGACTACGTCCTCGACGTGGCGCCGCCGACGGATACTGATCGCACGCTTGGCATTCGCCGAGATTTCGTCGACTGCAACGACTCGGCGACGCACGTCGCCGTCCGCCCCGACAGCAGCATCCGCGCACGCGTTGTCTCGACGGCGCTCGCCTGCAACGTCGGATCGACAGCGGCAGGCGCAGCCGAGGCGACACCCGCTTCGACCGCGAATACGACCGGAGACCGAGCGTGATTCTCGTCCGTTCGCGCCGCGTCCTGTCGCGTTCGCACGTCTTCGGGCACTCGATCGTACGACACCGTCGATTTGCGCGGTAGCTTTTTGTCCCGTCGCGGTCCCTCGTTCGGTATGTCCGTTCTCGAGATGGGTCGTTCGCGACTCTCGTGGTGGGTGGTGGGACTCGCCCTCGGAGCGGCGCTCGCGTACATCGTCTACTCCTTTATCGGGACGTTCGTCTTCGGCCTCTTCCTCTATTACGCCACTCGGCCGATCTACCGGCGGATCAAAAAGCGGATCCGACCGCCCAGCCTCGCGGCCGCGATCGCGCTCTTCGTGTTGGCGTTGCCCGCGCTCGCGCTCATCACGTACACGGGAGCAGTCGCCGTCAGCGAACTGGTTCGACTCACGAACCAGGGCGTCTTCGACCTCTCGCAGTATCCGATCTCGGCCGATCAGCTCGAACGGTTGACCGACTTCGAGCAGCTCCTCACCTTCGATCCAGCGTCGCTGACGTTCGCGCAGGTCCAGCAGGTCGTCTCCTCGATCGGCTCTGCGAGCAACGTTCTCGCGTTCGTCGGCGTCGGCCTCGTGCATCTGTTCGCGATGATCGCACTGGCGTTCTACCTGCTCAGAGACGACGCGAAGCTCTCGCGCTGGCTCAACTCGCGAATTGCCGACGACCGCGGTGTGATGGAGGCGTTCCTCGGCGGCGCCGACCGCGACTTCACGAACATCTTCTTCGGAAACATCCTCAACGCCGTCCTCACGGGGACGATCGGCGTCATCGCGTACTCGATCCTGAATCTCGTGGCTCCGCCTGGGGTCGCGATTCCCGCGGCGGCCCTCATCGGCCTGCTCGCTGGCGTCGCGAGTCTCGTCCCCGTCGTCGGGATGAAACTCGTCTACGCCCCCGTCGCGATCTATCTCGGCGTTACGTCGTATCTCTTCGATCCGACGACGCTGTGGTTCACGGCCGTTTTCGTCGCCGTCTCGTTCGTCATCGTCGATACAATTCCGGATCTCGTGCTTCGCCCGTACGTCTCCGGCCGCAACCTCCACGTCGGCGCGGTGATGATCGCCTACACGCTCGGCCCGTTGCTGTTCGGCTGGTACGGCATCTTCCTGGGGCCGATCGTGCTCGTGCTCATCGTGAACTTCGCCCGCCACGTGCTGCCGGTGCTGATCGCCCGGGAGCCGCTCGTTCCGTACACGGTCGATCCGGGTGTGGTGACGCCGCGGGGATCGACACAGGTACCAGCGGCGAATCCCGACGTCGTCGCCGACGGGCCGAAAGCCGAATCCGACGACTCAGCCGATGGGCCGGCAGATGACTCCCCGGAGACGGACGGTGGCACGGAGACGGCAGGCGGCTCCTCACGCGGCGACCGGGACGGCGGCGACGCTACTGGCGAGTTCGAGTTCGGAGCGGAACTGGCAGAATCACGAGACGAAGAGCCGACCACAGAGTGAGGTACCATCCTGGGCGCGAGGTGGCTTACTGCCCGGATCGACGATTACGGGCCGACGACGTAGCAGCCACCTCGCGCCGTTTCATACTGTCGGACAGAACGATGTGGAGCGTAACGACACCCCGTGGGTGCCAACGTGATTCACGAACTGCTGTCCGACAGTATCAGTCGTCGATGCCTTCGAAGGAGACGTTGATGTACGTGCTCTCCCAGTCTTTGCGTGCCGCGATCTCGCGGCGGCCGCGGCGGGTGAGCGTGTAGTAGTTCGTACGGCGATCACGCTGCCCTTTGTCGACGAGTCCTTTCTCGACGAGCGTGTCGAGGTTCGGATAGAGCCGGCCGTGATGGATCTCCTTCTCGTAGTACTCTTCGAGTTCTTCTTTGATCGCGAGCCCGTGGGGTTCGTCGAGTCCGGCGATCACGTACAGCAGGTCGCGCTGAAATCCTGTCAGGTCGTACATCGGTGGATTCTACTTGTATATTAGTGTTCTCCAAAATAAACATATCGACCCACTGTGCGCTTGGGAGTGCCGATCACGGGCCGAAAACTCGATACGTATCGATGAGCTTTCCTAAACATATCGTTACGCTTACCACTACCTGATCAGGGTCCTAATATGTCTGATTAATTATTATCACACGCCCGGTAGCGGACTCCATTCGCGGCCCGATCGCGTCCGACAACCGTTACAGATATCTTACGATTCCATCCACCACGGATTTCGCTCGTCGTCGACGCCCGACCACAGGAGGCGACACTGCTCGCTGCGTGATCAACCTCTATACAGGCGAGTGACAGAGGCGTTTCTCTTCGATACTGGTCGGAAAAGGAAGCAAGCCGCGTGAAAAGCACGCGGATGCTTGCCGCCCTGAATTGGTCCCCGCTGACGCTTCGGCCCTCCAGACGAAGCGTCACCCGATTGTAACCGACTGCTGCACATAAATATGTCGGCTACGACGGGAATTCGTTCCCCCTCGCGCTCGTCGAGAGCCGACGTATCCCGGCCGCTCACAGCTGACATCGCCGTTTTACCGATTGTGTTTCGGCGTCGCATCCCGCGCCTGTCCTGCGGTTTTGTTTCGTGAATCTGTCACAGCGCGGAGTCGGCATCGCCATCGCGACGCGCTTTTCTCGCTCGCCGGAGAAAGGCCGGTATGCGAATCCGTGGCCGCCGCCGCTGCAAAGACTGCGGGCGGGAGTGGTCGTACTTCGATACGGGCCAGGTGAACTGCCCGGACTGTGGGAGTATGCGGAGCGTCGGGACCGGTGACCGAGAGCGACACACTGACAGCGCGGTCGAGTTGGACCTCTCCGCGCCCCGCGCCGAACTCGACGACGCGACCGATATCGACGATATCGCCTCGGAGTTGAAAACGACTCTCCGTGATTACGTCCGTCAGCGCGGCTTCGTCCGCGCCGGCGAGCTCCAGTCGGTCGACGACACGGTCCTCGCCGCCGCGGAACTGCTACACGCGGTCGACATCTTCGGACGGACTCGGGACCCGGACGACGAGATGCAGTGGTACGTCCTCGAACTCCTCCGTGGCGCCGACGACGGCCAGCGCCCCGATCCGTCGTCGGTTCCGGCGTCGATGACCGACGCGCGCGGCCTCGCGTACGCCGAGGTACTCGACGCCTTCTGTTCGGACCTCGGGACGTGGCTCGACGACAATCCGGACCCGGCCGCACGACAGGTCCGAGAGACGCTCGCGACGCACGTCAAGCGCGTCGACGCGGTCTACGGCGACGTCCCAGCCGAGGAGTCCGAACTCCTCGTTCGAGCGGCGCGCGACCTCGTCTCGTATCTCGTCGACGACGACGAGATGGCGCTGACGACGGCTCAGGACCGCCTCTCTCGACTCGGCTGAAGAGGGGCGCAACACCGACCGCACGACCTCGACCGCGCGACGGCAACGACTTTATCGCCCGCAGGCACTTCTCCCGCTGATGGCTGATCGCTTCGACCAGCACGCCGTCCGGCATCGAATGAAACTCCTCCGAGAGGACGGCGACGTGACGCTGTACGAAAATCGGGACGGCGTGGAGTGCCCGGCCTGCGGGGAGCCCTTCACGCGACTGCTGCTGACCGAACGCCGAACGCACTCGTTCGGCCTCGCCGGCTCCGAACGGCTGTGCGTCGCCCGCGAAGACGACCGGCTCGTCGTCTGCACACACAGCGAGTAGTGCCGCGACACCGACCACTCCCGGCTCGCGCGAGGCTTTTTATACGATACCGGGGCCAGCACCCGCGTGGTCTGAACGCAGACCGTGACGGTCACGGCGGGTGTGTGGCGCGCCGTCGCGGGGTCGTAGTCGTCGGAGGCGCCACCTGCTCGCCCTCTCGTCACACAGAGCGCCTGCTGGTCCCGTGGGAAATCAGCCCTTGATGTTACAGACCGGGAACGTCCGTGCGACCTTGTCGCCGATGCCGAGTTCGTCTGAGACGCGAACCACCTCGTCGACGTCCTTGTAGACGCCCGGGGCTTCCTCGGCGACAGTCGCGCCCGACTGCGCTTTCACGTAGATCTTCTGCTGGTCGCGCAGCTCCTCTTGGACGGTCTCGCCCCAGAACTCGCTTTTCGCCTGCGTTCGGCTCATCGTCCGCCCAGCGCCGTGTGCGGTCGACCCGAACGAGAGCTCCATCGAGTGCTCGCCGCCGCGGAGGACGTACGATCCTGAACCCATACTCCCGGGGATGATGATCGGCTGGCCGACGTCACGGTACGCCGACGGGATCTCGGGCCGCCCGGCCGGGAACGCGCGAGTCGCGCCTTTCCGGTGGACGTAGAGCTCACGCTCGGCCCGGTCGACCGCGTCCTCGGGGTTGGTCGGGTGGCCGTCGGCGTCGACGGCGACCTCGTGGACCTCCTTCTTGCCGATGTTGTGGGCGACGTCGTAGAGGAGTTCCATCTCCATCTCCTCCCAGTCGCGGTCGAAAATGCGCTCGAAGACGCGTCGCGTCCGGTGCATTATCAGTTGTCGGTTCACCCACGCGAAGTTGATGGCCGCACACATCGCGCCGTAGTACTCCTCGGCGAGGTCTGAGCCTGCGGGCGCCGCTGCCAGCTCTTTGTCCGGGAGCTCTGCGAGCAGGTCGCCGTGTTCCTGTTCGATCTTCCGGAGGTAGTCCGAACAGATCTGGTGACCGAGTCCCCGAGAGCCACAGTGGATGAGGACGACCACCTGGTCCTCTTCGAGGCCGAACTCCGCGGCGACGTCCGATCGATAGACGTCGGTCACGCGTTGGACTTCGAGGAAGTGATTTCCTGAGCCGAGGCTCCCGATCTGGTTTTTCCCGCGGTCTTTGGCCTTCTGTGAGACGGCGCTCGGATCGGCGTCGGGGCGCATCCCCTCGTCCTCGCAGTGGGTGAGGTCGTCTTCGACGGCGTAGCCGTGTTCGAGCGCCCAGTCGACGCCACGGTCGAGAATCTGCTCCATCGTCTCTATATCAGATTCGACGACGCCGCCGCCACCGAGTCCAGAGGGGATGTTCGAAAAGAGGGCGCTGACGAGTTCCTCCTCGTGCCCGCGGAGGTCGTCGTACGTCAGGTTCGTGCGCATCATCCTGACGCCGCAGTTGATGTCGTAGCCGATCGACCCCGGTGAGATACAACCGGTTTCGACGTCGGTCGCGCCGACGCCGCCGACGGGGAAACCGTAGCCCTGGTGCCCATCGGGCATACAGACGGCCCGTTCGGCGATACCCGGCAAGTGCGTCGCGTTGCGGAGTTGCTGGAGCGTCTTGTCGTCGCTGATCTGTTCGAGCAACGCTTCACTCGCGAGCACCCGCGCCGGAACGCGCATCTCGTCTTCCCGCGGAATCTCCCATACGTGTTCGCGGACGCGTTCGAGACGAATCCCGTCGAACTCGCGAACGTCGTCGCTATCGTCGGTCATACTCCAACCAACGATAGCCTGTGAGGAAAGCGTTCTCCTCGATGCCCGCTTCGACTACCGACGACCGCACCGACCGCTTGACCGCCTACTCCAGGTACGCGTTTCGCACCTGCTCCCACTTGTTCTTCGACTCCAAGTGCTTCTGGAGCGCGTCGGCGTAGGCCTGCGTCAACCGCTCGGCGGCATCGACTCGTTCTTGGTCGGTCCCGCTACTGCCGTTGCCGAGACCGAGCGCGCCCTTGAGAGAGTCCATCAGGCCGCCGCTGCTCGACTTCTCCTCGCTCGGGGCGCCACCCATTTGCGCCATCTGGGAACGGACGTTCTCCAGTTCGGGCATAATCTGCGGAAGCTTCTCCGTGTCGGCGACGATCCGTGCCCGGTCGGGATCGTCGGCGTGCTCGATGTCGAACTCGGTCGCCGTCATAATGAGGCCCCACTCCTGGCTCGTAAACCGCGAACTCTCGACCCGATCGTTGAACTCCCTGTCGACAGTCATCCGATCGCCGACGATGCTGTCGGTCCAGTCTGCCATACCCCGGTGTACGGCGGTCGCTGGTTTGAGCGTTTCCCTCACCGGAACGACTGGTTGTGGACCCGCCTCGAACTCGGTTTGGCTCCGGTTACCGCCTCGGCAGGTGTGCTTTTACCATCGGAGGACGGGGACTACGTATGGACCGGTACGATCTCCTCTATCGACTCTACCAGGAGTACGAGACGGATACGCTCCGCGATCTCCAGAACTTCGTCGATCTCTTTCCACCCGTCGACTCCCGCGTCGCCCTCGAATACTGGCAGGATGCGAGCGACGACCTGGAGGCGCGCAAACGCGAGATTGCCGAGTCGTTCGCCGCCGGTGAGACGCTCGCCGACATCGCGGCGCGAGCCACGCGCGAACAGACGTTCACGGCGCTGGACCTCTACTCGAAGTACGGTCGCCCGGTCAACGCGCTCGTACTCGACGTCGACGAGACGCTCCGTTCGGCCGGCCGCACGGACAACGAGATCCCCCGCGAGACGCTGCATCTCCTCACCGAACTCCACGAGACGGGACTCCCGATAATCATCTGCACGGGGCAGACGCTCGAGAACGTCAAGGGATTTATGATTCAGGGGCTCGGAACCGAGTTGGTTCACTCGGGGTCGTTCAGCATCGTCTACGAGGCGGGCACCGGCGTGTTCACGCCCGGTCACGGCTCGGACACGAAGCGACTCCTCTACGAGACGCTCGAAGAAGAGGTGCGTGAGGTCTTCTCGCTCGTGCGCTCGCGCGTGTTGACGGCCGCCCCGGAAGAACTCCGCCGCTCGGTCCACCTCCAGGGCAACGAGTTCAACGTGACGCTGAAGCCGAACTTCGACGTCGGCAGCGACGCCGCCGAAGCCGTCATCGACGAAGGCCTCGTCTATCTTGTCGACCTGCTCGGACGGGCAGTCGTCGAGGCCGTCGAGGGCATCAGCGACGTCGGTATCGAGTCGCGGACGGGCGACAGCGAGGGGCCGGGGCGCTCTGCGGACTGGGCACGGGCGTACTACGCCGCCTCCGACCCCGAGATCGCCGACGTGCTCGACAGCGAGGACGCGACGTCGACACGCGAGGTCGACGACATCCCCGCGGACGTGCAGGCTCGCTTCGATCGGATCGACGTCGCCTACTACCACGCCGACGCGGCCGAGATCGGCTCGCTCGACCTCGACAAACCGACCGGCGTTCGCGGTGCGCTGGACGTCCTCGGCATCGACGACCCGTTCGTGTTGATGATGGGCGACAGCAAGTCCGACCTGCGGGTGATGGAGTGGGCCGCAGACGCCGACGCCGGGATCGCAGCGGCCCCGAAACACGCCTCCGAGTCGGTGCTCGATCACGTCCGCTCGACGGACGAACTGGTCTACGACCCGGGCGATGCCGGGTCCGTGTTGCGAATCGTCTCGGTACTGAACCGCCTGGACGAGTGGTGATGGCGTCCGACGCGATGAAGCGCTTACGCGGTGCGCAAAAGTACCTCGCGCCCGACGGCGGCCTGGCCGAGTCGTCCAACTTCGTTCGCCTGTGGGTGCTCGCGCTCGCGACCTACGGTGTCGGCGACATCGTCACCACGATCGCGATCATCGAACACAGCCCGGATCTTCGCGAGGCCAACGCGTTGGTCAGGCTCAGCGTCGACGCGTTCGGCATCTACGGACTCGCGCTGTTGAAGTACGCCGTGTTCGGCATCATACTCGCCATCTCGCTGGTCGCGGCGGCCGACGGCGACGAGTTCTTCGCGTACCTCCCACCGGTGGTTCTCTCGCTCGTCGGCACGTTCACGATGGTCTACAACGTCCGACTGTTGATCGGGTGAGTGGAGCACTCACTAACTCACGACAGCCGCGAAAAATAGCGTCTTATCGACGCGGAGTGGGGTCGCAATAGTGATTCAACTCTCTGCGGTGTCGTGTAACCCGTGAACCCCCCGATTAACGACTCATTGAGCATTCCTGCACGATGTTAATCGGGTTGATTACTATATGATTACCTCGTTGACACGTAGTTAGACCTGTCATATGAGTATCCGATCGATGCAGACGGGGCTTTCGGAGACGGACATCCACGACCTCCTCCGGAACGACCGACGGCGACACACGATCAAGTGCTTGCAGGAACACGGGCGCGAGGTGATGCTTCGTGATCTCGCCGAAGACATCGCCGAACTGGAGACTGAGGAGTCGCCGCCGCCGCGGAACATCCGCGACAGCGTCTACATCTCGCTGCACCAGAATCACCTCCCGAAGCTCGACGACGCCGGCGTCGTCGACTACGACCGGGACCGAAAGACGATCCGACTCAAAGACAGCGCCCGCGCAGTCGACGTGTATATGGAGGTCGTCACGAAGTACGGCGTGACGTGGGCGACGTACTATCGGGCGCTCGGCACGGTCTCGCTCTTTCTCGTCGTCCTGTCGCTCACCGAGGTACCGCTCGTCTCCGCGGTCGACCCGCTCATTTTCGCCAGCGTGTTTCTCGCGATCATCGCCGGCTCGACGCTCTATCAACTGTGGTCGCGTCGCTGGCTGTATCTGAATCAGCTCTCGTGAGCGCTCCTTGCGGATCGACGATCACGAGAAGATACGAGACGTTCCGATAGTCGCCTCCTCGGAATCGAAGTGCGCCGGAGAAGCGTCCCGTTCTCGTGTCGGTGCCGAGCCCGTCAGTTCAGAGAGCGTTCGGTGACAGTTGCGCCTCGAACAGGCGCGTCCCGCAGTCGTCACACGTCGCGGCGACGACCTCGAAGGAGCGACAACACGACTCGACCGTCTCCTCGTCCAGGGTGACTGCGCCATCGCAGTCGGGACACTGATCGAGCCACAGTCGGAGCGCGCCGAGCACTTCCAGTCGGGTTTCGTAGTCGAGTTCTTCCCACGCTGCCGACCGCGCGTGGAGCACGGCGTCGGCCGCGACGTCCGCGCAGTAGGCGGATTCGGACTCCCACCGCCCGATCGTCACCGAATCGGCGACCGCGACGAACGCGTTCGGCTGCCGCTTCGTCTCTATCGCGTCCCGGTCGACGCCGAGGCCCTCGAACAGCAACTGATCGCCGAGTGCGTTATCGTCAGCCAGCCGGCGTTCTATCTGCGTGTCCCACGACCTCCGGAACTCCGGCGTCAGGCACAGATCTTCGCCCCCCTGGCACCGTTCGAGGACGTCGAGGTCGACCAGAAACCGCTCGATGTCGGCCGGGTCCTGTTCCCCTGCGCCGAGCGGAACCGGAGCCTCGTGGGCGTCGAACAGCCCCAGCACCGAATCTGGGAGATAGCGCTTGGTCAGCGTCGGCGTTCCGGGGATCAGATACCCGCGGAAGTAGATCGCTGCGACCCCGACGACGAGCAGCGCGATCCCGAGCGAGAGGCGGACCGAGGCGAGTCCGGTCGCCAGAATACCCGTGATTGCTACATTGACCACTGTGCACGGGAGACACCGGTTCGCCCCGGTGTACTCCGGCTGCCGCCACCTGAACTGAGTCTCTCCGATCGCTTTCATCGGTCGTCTGGTGACCTCCTGTCACCATAGCTAATCGTCGCTTAACCGACGCAGTGCGTCTGTTCAAGACGGCTCCGACGTGAAGCGGTAGTGGACCGAGGCCGTCGTGCTGTCTGATTGAATCTCGTTCCCGACAGTGGCGTCGATCCGCCACTCGACGACCAGCGAGACGCGCTCGTTCGACTCGATCGCCAGCGACTCTGTCGCGCCGGCAGCCGTCGCCAGTGGGACGAATGCGTCTGCACTGCCGACGACGTACTGTCGATCACCGGACTCTCGAACGAGGACGATCCTGACGTCCACCTTCGACGAGAGTTCGCCATCTTCGGGCGTCTCGTCGACCACCGATTCGGGCTCTGTCACGCCGTTTTCGGCGTCGATCGCGGCCCCGACAGTGACCTCTAGCGTAGTCATCTCCGCCGACGTCGGCTCCAGGACCGCCGCCGACTTGCCGGCACTCCCCGGGACCACGTCCCCGGTCCCGAAGAACGCCGTCGTCGGCGTGGTGCTGTCTGTCGTCTCGTCCGCGTCGCTTGCGTCGGCTCCACTACTTGATTCGGGACCGGCGTCCGATCCCGACCCGATCTGAGTGATCGTGCGCCTGGTCGTGTCGGTCGGATCGCTGGCTCCGGTGGAACCGCTGTTTTCCTCCGTCGCCGACTCGTCCACCGGCGCGAACGACACCGTCGCCGGTGCTGGCCGATCGACGGTGAGCTCGTAGCCGTCGACGTCCGTGACTGTCGCAATTACTTCGTCGCCGACGAACAGTCGCGCCGTGACCGCGATCGCGCCGCGGCGGACCGCGACGGTCCCAGGTTCTTGGACGTCGAAGCCCGCAGACTGAGCGGCATCCAGGTAGATCGTGTCTGGCCCGCCGATGCCCGGTTCCAGGTTCAACTGACCGGCCGGAACCCCCGTCGCGGTCCCGGACGCTGCGACCGCCCACGTTCCGTTCGGCAGTCGCGTCTGGACGACGAACTCCACTCGATCGACTCCCTCGGCGAGCGTGAGCGTCCCGCCGAGCGTCCCGCTGACGACGCCTACATCACCGGCGTCGTTCCGGACGTCGGCGGGATCGGACGCTGTGACCTCGATCGTCGCGAGGGACGCCGCAGCGTCACCGGCCTCGGCCGGGGCGGGGCCTCGCGAAAGCGTGAAGCCGTCCGAGAGAACACCGACGCCCGCTCCCGTGAGTGCCATCGCGATCACCACGACCGCCAGGAGGTGTTTCCGCGAGAGCGTCGCCGGGACGCCCGATGGGGTCATCACTCCGCGCCCGTACCCGAGTCAGCCCCGCTCGCTGCGTCGCCCGTGTCAGAGCTGTTAGACGCCGACTCGCTGTCTTCGTTCTCGGCCTTCTCGTCGTCTCCGCTGCTGCTCTCGCCGGTAGCCGTATCGGACGTACTCTCTGGTTCGTCGCCGGGTTCACTCTCGCCCGGGTTCTCGGACGAGGAACCGTCGACTGGCGCCTCGGTGGACTCGTCGGCGCCCGGATCGCCGTCGCTCGATTGCTCGACGCTGGCGTCACCCTCTGTCTCGTCGTTTCCATCGCCACCCGCCGCGGCGTCACCGTCGCCGCTCTCTGTCTCATCGCCAGCGGCGTCGTCGCCGCTCGCTCCGTCAGTGTCGGCTATGTCGTCACCAGATCCGTCCGCGTCGGTTTCGGTGTCGTTCGGCTCCGACGGCGATTCGTCGGGCGAGTCGCTCGCCGCGGGCGTGTCGTCGCCTGACGGCTCGGACCCTTCGACAGTCTCACCCGACTCCGAAGTCGACGCGTCCGTGGTCGCGTTCGCTTCCGCCTCTGGCGCTGCGCCCGGCTCGCCGGACTCGTCGTTCGCGCCGTTCCCGGACTGCGTTGCGTTTCCGACGATCCCGCCTCCGGCCGTCGCGTTCCCGGTGGTCTCGTCTTTGACCGGGTCTGCGGCCACTTCACCGACGGTTTCGTTGCCTGGGTCGCTCCCCGTCACATTGTCCGAGACGTTCAGGTCACCGCGGTCACCGGGCACGCCGGGAGCGGCGGCTTCGTCCGGTCCGCTCGCTCCGTTGGCTGCCGCGCCTGCGGCGGTGTCCACGAACGTTTCGTTGGGCACGAACAGGCCGAAGGGGCTGAATCCGTCCGTGACTGCGGCCAGTTCGTACCAGCCGGCCTGCTCGCGCACGACCGTCGTCTCGAAGTACGCCCATCCGCTCGCGTTCTCGTGACCGATGACGACGTCGCCGACGTCCGTGCCGACGCGGTCGAGCCAGGACTCCGAGACCCAAACCGAGATCTGGGCGCAGCCGTCGCCCTCGACGTCGAACCGCTCTGTGAGTTGCAGCGTCGCGGCGTCGTGCTCGACCGTTTCGACCGGACAGGTCGCGATCGACTCGACGTGGAACTGGGCGACGCCGCCGTGATCGTCGACGGTCAAGCCGACGTCGATCGACTCGCGGTCCGACAGCAGTGCCGTCGTCGCACTTCCTGATACGGAGGCGACGACGACGAGCGCCAAGGCGACTGCGAGCAGCCGTCTGCCTCCGTCGCACCGCCAGCTATCGAACGTCATCGCGCCACCGCCAGTGTCGTCTGATTTCTCATTACTTGTCACCGCCGCTCGAATCGCCCTGTCCGTGATCGATTTGGTCGTCGCCGTTCGAGGCTCCGAACTCGTGTTTAAGCGAGTACGTGCCCGGGCACGGGTCGCTGTTGCTCCGCGGCGGCGTCCCGCTCCCGGGGTACTCGTTGCCGTCCTGCTCGTAGGTCGCCACCATCACGAGATCGGACTGGCCACCGCCGGTGGTGATGCGGAACGGCATCGCCTCGCCGTCGTAGGCGAAGACGTCCAAGTTCGTCCCGTGTTTGAGCAGGACGCGGTCGACGTGCGCCGGCAGCGCGGTGAGTTCGAGCGTCGCGTATCGATCGGTATCACCGCACGGATGGCGCGCGAAGGCGACGCCCGCGGGGTCGATCGGCTCGTCGCTACAGAACGCGACGTAGCTGATGTCCTTCCCGCAGTCGCCGGTGTCCTCGCACGGTGCACACGCCGGGAGGCCGAGATCGTACGCGCGCGGGTCGCCGAGGTGTCGCTGCTGGACGGCCCGGAACTCGAATCCGAACGCTACGTCCGTGTCTGCGACCGGCTCGGTCAGCGACCAGGTGAACGAGACGGTCCACGTCTCGCCGTCGCTTGCGAGCGCCTGCGTCGAGAGCAACGCCCCCGATCCGTACGCCGCACGGAACGCACCGAGCGTTCCGTCGAAGAGCGTCACCGTGCCCGCTCCCGGAATCGTCAGATCGAGCCGCACGTCGAGTTTCGATTCGATCGGCTCACACGACGGGCAGGGGGTGACGAGCCAGACGTACGCCGGGTTGCTGTCGACCGACAGCTCGAAAACGGCCGTTTCCGACTCGTTGATCCCGAGCGAGCCGGTGTAGGCGCCGTGCTGCCAACTCGACGGCGAGCGCACGTCGACGTCGAGGTCGAGCGTGCCGACCGTGAACTGTGAGCCGACGCGTTCCGTGTCGGTGAGCATCGCCGCGACGCCGCTGCCCGAGCCGGCCGCCGCGCCGGTCGCAGCGACCGCGTACAGGAGCTGTCGCCGCGACAACCCGAAGCCGATCCGGCCCTGCCCCCGATCACTTTCACCTCGCTGTTCGTCGGTTCCGCGCTCTCGTGTCACATCTATCGTCTCCGCTGTGTTCGAAGGTCGTTCCGGGAGGGATTGCCCCTCCGCGCCGCTGTGCGCAGCTGTTTCGGTGGACAGCTCGCTCCCGTTCTGTTCTGTCTCGAAGTCACGCATCGTCGTCTCGCCCCCTGACTTCGCTGCCGCCGTCGGCAGCGGTCGATCGGTCGGGATAGACGGCGTCGGCGCCGTCTTCACCGGCCGGCGGCATCGGAACTTCACTCGGCACGTCGCTGTCGTCCTCCTCGGTGGAACTCTCCACGCTGCCGTCCGCGTCGCTGTCGGCCTCCTCGGTGGAACTCTCCACGCTGCCGTCCGCGTCGCTGTTGGCCTCCCCGTTTGCGTTCTCGTCGCCGCGGGTACCGACGTACAGGCCGACGACGAACAGGAGCCCGATCGCGGTCGCGATCGCGACCGCGATCGTCCACGCTGCGATCGTGGTGTAGGCGACGTAGGCGCTGTACGGGAGGTAGAACGCGAACACCAGGCCCAGGAGTTGGAGGCTCGACCGCGTCAGGGTGAACGACGCAGTCGCCGACGTCGACCCCGATTCGGCTGGCGTCGAGTCGGTCGACGCTGGCTCGGCCGACGCCGGCGTGTCGTCTCTCTCCTCGGCTTCTGCTCCCTGCGGCGACGTACCGCCGCTCGCCGCCGCATCTGTCTCGCTGTCTACTGATTCGCTGTCTGCCGATTCGCTGTCGGTCGACTCGCTGTCGACCCCCTCGCCGTCGACCGATCGGACGAGCGTCCAGACCTCCGAGATGACGAAGGCGACCAACGGCCCGACGACGACCACGGCGAAGCCGACGGGGGTGTTGACGAATCGGACGACGTAGCCGAGCAGCGGGAGCGTCACCAGCACCTCGCCGAGCACCTGCTCGTGAGAGACGGTTCCGCTGTCTGGGTCCTCGTTGGCGTCGCCTTTCGTCACGTAGGCGACGGTCCCGTCCCGTTCGATGACGTCGATGACGCGGTGGGTCGTCGGCGTCTCGCTGTCGGTCCGGAAGGTGATGACGTCCCGTTCTGTGACCTCACCCGGCGCGGCCTCACGGACGACGATCGCGTCGCCGGGGCTCATCGCGGGTTCCATACTGCCGGAGAGGACGACGAAACTGTAGTCTGCGCCGGCCACCTGCGGGACGCCGTAGACGACGAACGGCGCGACGAGACCGACGAGCAAGAGCACGCCGAGTACGTTCGCTACCGTTCGCAGCGCGCTGCGCTCACTCGTCATCGTCGCGCCCCTCCAGTCTCGCCTGCACGTGAATCATCACTGGGAGAGAGATGGACGCTAGCGGGCATAGCTATCGCCGCGTTAGGCGAGCCCCCTGTTCCGGCATCGTCGTCTTGAACGCCTCGAACGGTCGTCGATCCGGTGGCGCAGAAAGGCATTTCAGCACGTAATGAGGCGTTAAACGCGATGAAACGCGACCGAATGGCGGTGGTGCGCGATACCGCTCGGACAGCGGTCATTCACGACACCTCCGAGCGGCGAACCCGACGGTGAACCGCGCACTGTCGCTCTGAACGACGTTGCCTACGTCGATGGGAATCGCCCAGCGGAACGAGACGTAGACCGCCTCGCCGACCGTGAGACACGACTCACCGTCTCGGGTGAGTCCGTATCCGCCATCGGCGAACGCAGGGTCGTCGGCGACCGCCGCGAGCGTACCCGACGCGATCACGTCGTCGCCGTCGGTCAGAAACGGGATGTCCTCGTTGCTGCCGTTCCCGGTCCCGATGCCCATATCGTTCCAGATCTCGATCGTCGCGGCGTCCTGTAGTTCGCCGATGGCGGGCGTCGTGTCGTTCGCCTCTCGCTCGGGCTCTGTGAGGCCATTCTCAGCAGTTTCCGTCAGCGAAAAGTGGAGCGATAGCTCGGCGGATTCGACCGCCTCGCCCTCCACGCCGTCGACGAGCGTCGCCCGGAGCGTCACAGCACCAGTATCGCCCGGCAGGACCGCTTCGTCGACGACGAGGCCGACGTCGCCCGTACGATCGGTCGCGACGGCTGCCAGACTCGTGTCCTCCGTGACGACGCTGTTGACGGTCTCACGCCAGTCGAGCGCGACAGCCGGTAACGAGTCGCCGGCCTGGATCTGCGCCGATTGATTCAGTTCGACCGGCGCGAGTCCGCTAGCCGCTCGCACCGGCCCCGCGCCGACCGCAACGAGGCCCGTGCCAGCGACCGCCGCGAGTATCTGCCGTCGTGTGGGTGTCTTCATTTTGAATCCGTTTCGAGGAATTACGCGCCAGACAGCGAGCGAGTCGACTGCCGCATCCGTGCGGCAGCGATCCGGCGTCCCAGCCGTACGGTCCGTCTCGTGGGCCTATGCCGTCTGCTCGACGCCGTCGTTGTGGCGGCACTGCTCGGTGTAGAACGACAGGTCGAACGCGACCGAGTCGCCCTGGAGTTCGTTCCCGGCTTCGAGGGGCAGGGACCACGCAAATCCGATGCAGTGGCCGACCTCGGGCTCGAAGCACTCGGTCGTCTCGGGCTTCGTGCGGTCGCCGTCGAGGTGGATGCCGTCGCCGTCGAGCGCACCCAGCGCTTCTGCGAGCGTCCCCTCGAAGAAGACGACTTCGCTGGTGAACAGGTCCGCCAGCGTCTGGAACGTCGACACGAGGTTCGTTGGGTCCGGGACGTCCCGGAAGTATGCGGGGTCATCGCCGGCGCTACCCGCTGCACCGGCCATCTCGGTGAGGATGGTGTCGTTCGTGTCGGCACCGACACCGATGGTGTAGACGTTCGTCGCGGGTGCGGGCGAGGACGCGCGAGCGTCGTCTGCGGCACTCGTCGGGGAGGCGTACGGCGTGCCGTCGCCACCCTGGAAGGAGTTGCCGTCCGAGAGAACGACGTTGATCGGCGTCGTGTCGACTCTGCCGTTGTTTGCGAGTTCCGCCTGGGCTTCGAGGACGCCCTCGCCGATGTACGTCCCCGTGCTGATGCCGGCGCCGCCCGAGGGGTCCGTCGTGCTCGCGCCGACGATGTCGGCGAGGACCTGACGGAGGCCGTTGAGCGCGCCGCTGGGCGCGATGAGACCCGCGATATCTGACGTCAGCGGCGACCCGAGTTCGATGTGGGGGTCGCCGCCGGAGGAGCCGTTGAAGTAGACGACGCCGACACGCGCGTCCGCGTCGGTGTCGATGAGCTCCTGCACGAGAGCCGCCGCACCGACCTCGACGAGGTCGATCTTGGTCGTCTCGTCGTAGCCGAGAATCGGGTCGTCGTTGACGACGCCGCCGTACTGGCTGTACAGCATCGACCCGGAGACGTCGATCGTGAGCATAATGTCCGCACTGTTGAGGCGGTTGTCGCAGTTCTGATCGTACCACATCCGCACGTCGACGTTCTCCGCGAGGTTCGCCTCGTTCGCGTCGCCGCCTTCAGCGACCCGTTCGGGCTCGGTGTTCACGCCGCCGCTCTCGACGATGTCCGCAGCACGCATCCAGATGTACCCCGGGTTGTCACAGAGGTGCAGGCTGAACGTGACCTCGCCTTTGTCGCCGGGCTTCACGTCGTCGAGTTCGATCAGGTGCTCCTGGCCGTTGTAGCTCGCCGCGTAGTTCTGATCGAAGTTCGAACAGGTGAGGTAATCGACGAGATTACGGCTCTCGTCGCCGTAGGCGTACGTTTCGCCGCCGATCTCGATCGACTGCTCGCCGTCGCCGTCGTGGTCCGGGTGCGCGTTGACGTACTCCCAGGACTCCGTCGGCCCGTAGTAGGACTGCTGCCAGTCGATCTTGAGATCAAGCGTCCCGGCAGTCAGCGTGTTGTTCTCGAACGATTCGGTGTCGTTGAAGTACGCGGTGGTGCCGAGGCCGGCGCCCGCCGAAGCGATGCCGACCGCACCGAGGGCTCCGAGCACTTTGCGTCGCGAGAGTGCGTACGTCTGATCGTTGTCTGTCATAGGTGAGTTCCCCTGCGGGGGACACCCCGTCGCGGAGTCGAACCGCGTCGCGGCCGTGGCCGCTCGCAACCGAGGTTGCGAAGCACCGGCACGAGGTTGAACGTCGCCAGCACCCGTGCTACGGCGACGTGTTGTTCGTCTCGTTTATCCCGCCAGCGACCCCGGGGCTGTCGCCCATCTCGTTGTGGCGCGACTGGACGGCGTTGAAGCCGACGTCGAAGGAGACGCTGTCCGTCTGGACGTCGTTGCCGACCTCGATGGGGAGCTCCCACTCGAAGCCGACGCACTGGGTGGTCTGGCCGGGGTACGGCTGTCGACCCTCGGCGGAGCGGTCGCCGTCGAGCTCGACGCCCTCTTCGAGGAGCGCCATCACGTCCGCGAGTGATCCTTCGGCGATCAGCAGTTCGCCCGCGAGGACGACCTGCGCGATCTCCGCGTAGACGGTGTCGAGATCGGCGGGGTTGGGCGCGATGAACGCGTCGTCGGGCGAGGTCGCGATGTCTTCGAGGAGGCTCGTGTCTGCGTTGCCGAGCGCGATCGTGAAGATGCGGATGCCCGCGACCTTGGCGTCGTCGGCCTCACTGAGTGCAGCCGATGCGTTGGACTGACCGTCGCTCAGCAGGATCATCACTTTCGACGCGCTAGCGGTGGCGTTCGTGCCGTTGAGCAGTTCGTCAGCTCCCTCGGCGATACCTGCGGCGATCGAGGTCCCGCCGCCCGCGGAGTAGCTGTTGATGGCGTTCTTGACCGCCTGGTAGTTCGTCGTCAGTTCCTGGTCGGTCGTCGCAGTGGTCGAAAACGAGATGGCGGCGGCCTCGTCCGGGCTGGAGAGGTTGTCGACGAACCCGTTCGCGGCGGTCTTCAGAGCCGAGAGCGGCGAGCCGCCCATCGACCCGGAGACGTCGCTGACGAGCGCGACCTCCAGTTCCTGCTGTTCACCGGTGCCGGTCGGCTCGTAGACGTTGTCGCAGTCTTCGTCGTACCAGACTCGCACCTGCATTCGGTCGGCGAGTTCGCCGATCTCGCCCGCGTTGAGGTCGTCGACGCCCATCTCGGGCTCGGTCATACCCATCTCTGCGTTCGAGCGGAGGCCGCCGACCATCTCTAGCCAGCCGGGGTTGTCACAGATGTGAATGCTGATCGTCACCTCGCCGTAGTCGCCCGGCTTGACGTCTTCGAGGGTGAACACTGGGATGCCGTCGCCGTTGACGAGGAACTCGTCGGCCTCCGGCGAACAGAACTGGAACTCCTCGCCCGTCACGAGGTCTTCCCACGCCTGCATATCCGCCGGCGAGGGGGCCTGATCGAGGAGGTAGACGCCGTCGCCGAGGTCCTCGGCGTCCGGGTAGCCCATCGCTTTGATCGCGTCGAGCCGACCGGGGCCGCCCCTGTACGTCGACTTGTAGTCGAGCTTGAGGTCGAGACTCCCCGCCGTCAGCTGATTATTTTCGAACGTTTCGTCGTCCGTGAACAGCGCGCTCGTGCCGAGGCCGGCGCCGGCCGAGGCCACGCCGACCGCACCGAGTGCACCGAGGACTTTCCGCCGCGAGATGTCGAATTCGTGTTCTGTCATTGGTCTGTGTTCGTCGTCCGGCCGCGGACGCTCCCCGTTCGGGGAAGACCCACCGACGGAGTCGAACCGTCACGACCCGCCGTCGGGCCGGTCCACCGGGGTGGGGGAAGCGCAGTGCAGGAATCGCCGGCTCAGATGACGTAGAGCGGGCCCTGCCACGGCCTGTCGTCGCCGGGTGTCGCGACCGCCTGCGTGGTGCTCGCGTTGCCGTCGACGATGTTCGCGATGACGCCGACGGAGCCGAATCCGGCCGTGTCCATCCGGATTATGTCGCCGTCGAGAACCGGGCTGAAGTCACCGACCGATGCCCCAGCGTTGTTGTTCGCGAGGACGAACGTGCCGTCGGACTGGAGCTTCACCTCGACCTGGTAGTTCCCGCCTGCATCGCCGAGGAACACGCCGACGTTGTCCATACCGGCGGTGTCAGCGGGGAAGGACTCCGCGAGGCCGGAGAGGTCGACTTCGACGACGTTCTCGTTCGCGCGGAGGGTGAAGGAGCCGGGGTAGCCGGCCTGTGCGTCAGCGGGCTGGGTGACGACCGTGCTCGACGCGTCGACGTCGACGAAGGGGCTCATCGGCGAGTCGTTGTGCCGCGACTGCTCGGCGACGAAGGTGAAGTCGAAGTCGAGGGCGTCGGTCTGGATCTCGTTGCCGACCTCGATCGGGAGCTCCCACTCGATGCAGAGACACGGGCCGGTCTGCGTCTCGACGTCGGGCGAGCCGGGGTACGGCTGCGGGCCTTCTTCGCCCCGCGCGACGTCCATCAGGAAGCCGAAGAGGAGTTCATCGCTGAGGTCCGCGAGGGTGTAGTCCTCGGGATTGTTCAGCGCCACCGGGTCGACGCACTCGAAGCCGACGAGGTCTCCGTCCTCTTCGATGGGGGTGATGCCTTCCGCGTACGAGATCGTGACCTGGATAGACTCGCTCAGTTCGCCGGACCCCGCGCCGTCGTTTGGTGAGCCGATCGAGCCGCCGCCACTCGCGTCGGCGTCCATCTCGGGTTCCGTCTGGCCGTTCTCGTAGTCGACGAGGCCGCCCGAACCCAGCCAGAGCCAGGCGGGGTTGTCGACGATCTTCGGGCAGAACGCCAGCGCACCGCTGTCGCCCGGCTTGACGTCGGAGAGTTCGTACGCGTACATCGCGTCTCCGTCGCCGTCCACCCGTCCACTGTCGACACTGCTTCCGTAGCTGCCCTGATCCGACGACGTCCAGTAGTCGACGAACAGGTCGAGGGAACCAGCCACGAGGTTGTTATTCTCGAACGACTCCTCGTCCGTGAACAGCGCGCTCGTACCGAGTCCTGCGCCCGCAGACGCGACGCCGATCGTTCCAAGAGCCGCCAGTGCCTTCCGTCGTGAGATTTCGAACCGTTCTGTCATGGTTTGTGTTCCCCCGTTGGGGGATGCCCACCGGCGGAGTCGAACCGCCGTCGCGAGGACCGATCGTCGCTGGTCCGCCGCGGCGCCCTGAGTGGGTGTTTCCACACTCTACCCCCACCCCTCATACCCCCATAGCTAATTGCGAGTTTTCCTGGCTAACGGGGCTCACGGGCGCTTAACGCCACGTTTCGGAGGCTCGTGGACTGCAGAAACAACGGAATCGACTTCGGAGATCGACGGATCCGAGGCGAGCGGGGAATGACGACATTGAACGGCAAATCAGAGTGGAAAGACGATCCTGCTGCCGCCGAGTGATACTGTCGGACAGAACGATGTGAAGCGTATCGGCACCCCGTGGGTGCCAACATAGTTCACGAACTGCTGTCCGACAGTATGAGATACCAAGAGGATCGATCCGCGGTTAACGACACGTTCAGCGCTTCTGCTTTGTTTTCTTGAAGATGATTACTATATACTTGTGTGAACAATGAATAATTACCCGAGGGCAGGTATGAGCTATAGATCACAATCCACGAGACAAAGAATCTCAGAAACGGATATTCACGACTTACTTCGCAACGATCGACGTCGGTACGCGATCAAGTACCTCCAGGATCGCGGGCGCGAGGTGATGCTCCGGGACCTCGCCGAGGAGATCGCCGAAATCGAGACGGGGGAATCACCGGCGCCGCGGAACATCCGCGATAGTGTCTACATCTCGCTGCACCAGAGTCATCTGCCTCGACTGGATTCGGCCGGCGTCGTCGACTACGATCGTAATCGAAAGACGATCAGACTCCGCAAGGAGGCACGCACGGTCGACGTGTATATGGAGGTCGTGACGAAGTACGGCGTCACCTGGGCGACGTACTACCGGACGCTAGGAACGCTCGCGCTGTTTCTCGTCGTGCTCTCGCTCACCGGCGTGCCGTTGTTCGCTGCGGTCGACCCGCTCGTCTTCGCGAGCGCGTTCCTCGCGATCATCGCAGGCTCGGCGCTCTATCAGATCTGGTCACATCGGTGGTTCTACCTCTCCCGATTGTCCTGATACTGTCGGACAGAACTATGTGAAAATCATCGGCATCCCGTGGGTGCCAACATCATTCACGAACTGCTGTCCGACAGTATGAACGCTCGCTCACTGCCCGCGCTATTGTCCCACTGCCCGAACCGCCGACCAAACGGTCTCTCCGTCGGTAGCCGGAACCGATTTGACAGAGAAATACGATCGATTGCTGCTTTGACCGAGTCACATTACTGTCTCGTAACGTCACTCTACCTGGACTTCACCCGGCGGGAGCCGCGCCTCGAACACCCGCGTCCCACACTCGTTACACGTCGCGGCGACGACCTCGAAGGACCGACAACACGACTCGACCGTCTCCCCGTCGAGCGAAATCACTCCACCGCAGGCGGGGCAGCGATCGAGCCACAGTCGAAGCGCGCCGAGCACCTCCAAACGTGCCTCTCGCTGAACCTCCGTCTGGCCGCAGTGCGGTCACGAAGCACTGCGTCCGCGGCGCAGTCAGCGAGGAACGCGGCTTCTGACTCCCACTTGCCGACCGTCACCGAATCGGCCATCGCGACGAACGCGTGCGATCGCCGCGCTGTCGAAACGGGCTGGTCGCCGACGGTGCCCTCGAAGAGCAATTCGACCGCGTCATCCGGATTTACCCGGTCGATCTGCTCGAACCACGCATCTCGAAATCTCGGCGAGAGACACAGGTCCCCGCCACCTCGGCACGGTTCGAGAGCGCCGACGTCGCCCAGAAACCGCTCGATATCGACGACCGCGGACGGTCCCGCGCCGAACGTGACCTCCGGAGTGTCGTGCCCGTCGAACAGTTGGAGCACCGAAACGGGGAGGTGCCGCTTGGTCAGCGTCGGCGTCCCCGGCACGAGGTACCCGCGGAAATAGATCGCCGCGAGTCCGACCACGCCGACAGCGACGCCGACCGGAACGCTGACGAAACTGATGCCGACAGCCAGAACTCCGGTTAGTGCGACGCTGACGGCAGTACACGCGAGGCATCTGTTCGGCCCGGTGTACTCCGGCCGCCGCCACTGTATCTTCCGCTCGCCGGCGATCCTCATCACGCGAATGCTTCGTAGAGTGGCGGCATAGCTAATCACTACTTGACATCCTCCTCCGCGTAAACGCGGAGGAATCCCGAGCGGTGGGAGTTTCAGGTTCGCAGCCCAATCACCGGACTACCAGCCCTTTCGGGCGCGGGTAGTCCCACAGTATCGGACTGGTAGACTGCTGGCGGTGCCAAGCCGCCGGTACCCCTATCCTCGACCGTGTTCGGCGTCCCGGTGTTGTTTTGGCCACGGGGACGCCAGCAGGCGTCAGCAGACTCGGGGGTATCGTCTGACTCGCTTTGGGCAGTCGGCACATGGGCACACCCTTCGAGGATGTGACGTTCACCGTCTGCTCTTTCGGATACTGTCTCATTAGATGGGTGGACAGGCCACCTCCGAAGGACGGTTCGGAATCCGCTCCGTTCCGACCGATTCCTATCCATTAACACGGTTGCCTGTCACTTAAACGCCAGTATTCCGAAACTCAGAGTGCTGTCGAACGTGGGTGCTCTCCCAAGTGACGGCGCGTATCCACGGCGTGAACGCCGTGGTATTGCGCCTGTTCAGCGTATAAGTGACGGATCCGGTATTCTCGTGCTACTTGACGTGATGCTTCCGTAACACGAAGGGAGATACTTATGCTGTCGAAAGATAATGTCCGTTACGTGAAACCTTCTGGCGTTAGTGTGCGGCCCGCGACACTCGACCCAGAACCCGACGGGTCGGTAGAGTCCCTCTCCGAGGAGGAACTCTTCGAGGTGCTCGCGAATCACCGGCGGCGGTACGTGTTGCGGGTTCTTTCGGGGTCGGACGCCCACGACATCGGGTCGCTGGCGGAGACAGTCGCCGCCTGGGAGAAGGGAACGACCGTCGAGCGAGTCGCTCGTGAGGATCGAAAGTCGGTCTATACGGCACTCCAACAGCTTCACCTGCCGAAACTTCACAACGCCGGGCTCGTCGTCTACGACAAAGACCGCGGAACGGTTCGGCCGACAGCCGCCAAAGAGGAGGTCAATATTTATCTGGATGTCGTGCGGGGCAACGACCTCCCCTGGCACGAGTACTATCTGGCGCTGTCAGCCGTCAGCGCCGCCCTCCTGCTCGTCGCGTGGCTCGATTTCTTCCCGTTCGGGCTGCTCCCCGACGCCGGCTGGGCGGGACTCGTCGTACTCAGTTTCTCCGTCTCCGCCGTGTTTCACTACCGGTCGCACGAGCAGGCGCGGATCGGCGTTCACAACCGTCCGCCGCCGGAGTGAGATCGACTGCCGGCCGACGACCAAAGACTTTCACTGTACCGAGTAAATCGACTGCTATGGGAACGGATTACTCCGAGCTGCACGACCCGAACGCGGAGTACACGATGCGAGAGCTCTCCGCGGAGACGATGGGCGTGACGGCGAAACGCGGTGGCGGCCGCGACGTCGAGATCACCGACGTGCAGACGACGATGGTCGACGGGAACTTCCCGTGGACGCTCGTGCGGGTCTACACCGACGCCGGCATCGTCGGGACTGGCGAGGCCTACTGGGGGGCCGGCGTGCCGGAACTCATCCAGCGGATGAAGCCGATGATCGTCGGCGAGAACCCCCTCGACATCGACCGATTGTACGAACACCTGATCCAGAAGATGTCCGGCGAGGGCTCAGTCGAGGGCGTCACTGTCACGGCCATCTCGGGCATCGAAGTCGCCCTGCACGACCTCGCAGGGAAGATTCTCGAACTCCCGGCGTACCAACTGCTCGGCGGCAAGTACCGCGACGAGATGCGTGTCTACTGTGACTGCCACACCGAAGACGAGGCCGACCCGGAGGCCTGCGCCGACGAGGCCGAGCGCGTCGTCGAGGAACTCGGCTACGACGCGCTGAAGTTCGACCTCGACGTGCCCTCGGGGCTGGAGAAAGACCGCGCGAACCGGCATCTCCGTCCCGGTGAGATCCGACACAAAGCCGAGATCGTCGAGCAGGTCACAGAGCGTGTGAAGGACCGCGCCGACGTCGCCTTCGATTGCCACTGGACGTTCTCGGGTGGGTCCGCAAAGCGCCTCGCGGCCGCGATCGAAGACTTCGACGTCTGGTGGCTCGAAGACCCCGTCCCGCCGGAGAACCTCGACGTCCAAGAGGAAGTCACGAAGTCGACGACGACGCCAATCACCGTCGGCGAGAATCGCTATCGCGTCACGGAGGTGCGCCGGCTGATCGAAAATCAGGCGGTCGACATCGTCGCCCCCGATCTGCCGAAAGTCGGCGGGATGCGCGAGACGCGGAAGATCGCCGACGTCGCGAACCAGTATTACGTTCCCGTCGCGATGCACAACGTCGCCTCGCCCGTCGCCACGATGGCGGCTGCCCACGTCGGCGCGGCGATTCCGAACGCGCTGGCCGTCGAGTATCACTCCTACGAACTCGGCTGGTGGGACGAACTCGTCGAGGAGACGGTTATCGAGAACGGCTCGATCGAGGTCCCCGAAACGCCCGGTCTCGGCGTGACGCTCGATATGGACGCCGTCGCGGAGCGAATGGTCGACGGCGAGGAACTATTCGACGAGGCGTAGGGGCGGCCGGTTCGCACTGCCCGCTCTCACCGGAATGTCGGCCGGCCGACCCCGACCACAGGACGACCGCTCTCACCCGCTGTTCGACACTGCCGGGTCGGTACCTATAGTAACGTTTGCAAGTCTTCACTCACTCGATCGCACGACTGCGTGCGATCGGATGAGCAATCAGTTGCAAACGCTACTATAGCCCTCGAAGCGTGTCGGCCGTGTCGTCGCCGGCCAACCGGACCGTGTACGTCGCGACGAGCCTGGCGGTCTCCCACGCCGAATCGCTCGCACACCGCGTTTCGAGCAGTGAGATGCCGTCGTCGAGGGCGGCCGCCGTCTCCGCGCGGAGGTCTCGAAAGAGACCCGCGCGCCGGTCGTCGCCGCGGGCGGTGAAGAAGGATACGAGCCGCTCGTGGGTCCGGAGCGTGACCAGTGGACGGCCGACCATCCCGCCGGCGATGCGCTCGACAGTCGCGTCACGGGCGCGGAGATACGCGTGCATCGGCCCTGGGGGCCCGCTCTCGGGGCTCCAGCCGTCCAGTTCGCTCACGACCCGGCTGCGGTGTCCCGTCTCCTGTTCGACGACCGACTCGAAAGCAGCGCGGGCGTCGTCGTCTCCCTCGTCTTCGGTCCACTGTCGGAACGTCTCCCGCGCCGCGTGTTCGCTCGCTGCGGCGGCAACGAGCAGCGCCTCGGGAATCGGATCGCCCCCGGCGGCCGCGTAGAGAAACTGTTCGGACCCGAGCAGCGCCAGCGACGAAGCTTCCGCCGATTCGACTTTCTCACGGAGCCAGTCTCCGTCGCGAGCTTCGCGGCTCATATCGAAAACGAGCGGTCGCAGCACCTAACCGTTTCCGCCGCCGTTGCGACAGTGCGTCGCACTCGCCGCACCGTCGTCGGCGGAGGAGTATCAGACCTGATACCGGGGAGCGAACAATCTTATGTCGAGATGTTGGTCCCCTACATATGAACGACCGAGGCGTCGTAGTAACCGACGACACGAGGGGCCTCGTCGACGGCGACGAGCTAATCGACGCATTGGGAATCGACGAATCAGAACGGGAGTGGCGCAAGTCCTTCGTTCGCCTCACGGAGGCGGACAAAGAGCGGATGCGTGCGCTCGAACCGACGTTCGACGAAATAGCCGATGAGATCGTCGACGATTTTTACGACCACCTGACGAGCGACCCTCGGGCCACTGAGGTCCTCGGTCGGTCGAGCAAGGGCGTCGATCAACTGAAAAAGACCCAATCGCAGTATCTGCGCTCGCTCGCCAGCGGCGAGTACGGTCGGGACTACTTCGCCCAGCGCGCTCGCATCGGCAAGATCCACAATATGTTGGATATGGGGCCGAAGTTCTATCTCGGCGCGTACAGCATCTACTACGACGGTCTGATGTCGGCTATCGGGGATGCGGTCAAAGAGGAGTTCGGTGGCTCCGCTCAGAGCGACACGGCTCAATCTGCTTCCACGACGCAGTCCGGCGGGGACGACCCCGACGACGCAAACGACGGTCTGTTCTCACGGATTGTCGGCGGCGCGAACGAACGCGACGACGATGACGGAGCGGGCGGTGCCGACGCTGCTGCCGACGCCGACACGAACGACGTCGACGCCGCAGTCGACGCCGTGGTCGACCGGGCCAGTTCTCTCCTCAAAGTGCTCGCGATCGACCAGCAGATCGCGATGGACACCTACATTCACGCCTACAGCGAGGAGGCGCGCCGCGAGGCGGAACACCGCGAGGAGTTGGCCCGCGAGGTCAAACAGGACCTCAAAGACCCGATCGAAGACGTCTCCTCGGCCTCGTCGGTCGTCGCCGAACGCTCTGCGACGATCCGCGACATCGCAAACGACCAGGCGGACGATATGGAGGAGGTCGCCGCGGAGGTCTCACAGATGAGTGCGACCGTCGAGGAGATCGCTGCGACCGCCGAGGACGTCGAAAACACGAGCGACGAGGCGGTCTCGCGTGCGCGATCCGGCGAGACCGCCGCCGACGAGGCGATCGACGTGATGGAGGAAGTCGCAGACGCCGCGAACCAGGCCTCAGCCGATCTCGAACGACTCCAGGCGCAGATCGACGAAGTCGACGAAGTCATCGAAGCGATCGACGAGATCGCAGAGCAGACGAATCTGCTCGCACTGAACGCCTCGATCGAGGCGGCGCGGGCGGGCGAGGCCGGCGACGGATTCGCCGTCGTCGCCGACGAGGTGAAACAACTCGCCGAGGAGTCCCGACAGCGCGCAAGCGACGTCGAGGAGACTGTCGGTCGCGTCCAGACCGACGCCGCCGAGACGATCGAGAGCCTCTCGGAGACGACCGACAAACTCCACGAGGGTATCGACCGCGGTGAGGACGCGATGGACAGCCTCGATGAGATCGTCGACGCAGTCGAGCGAACGACCGAAGGAATCGCCGAGGTCGCGACCGCGACCGACGAGCAGGCGGTCAGCGCCGAGGAGGTGACGGCGATGGTCGAGACGACGCGCGAGCGCTCCGAGGAGATCGCAGACCGCGTCGACGACGTCGCGGAAGCCAGCCGCGAACAGACCCAGCGGATGGACACGATCCAGGACGCCGCGGATCGCCTCGTTACGGCCGACGACGACGCCGAGTCGATGGGCTCCGGAGGGAGTGAGATGCCCTCCGACCTCGATTTCGACGCCGAACCGCCGGCTGGAATCGACACGACGAACGCGGACGGCCCACCGCGTGACGTGCTCTCGAACGGGAGTTCAATGGAGAACGGCGAGGACTCTGAATCCGACGAGTCGTTCGCGTTCGTGGGAACCGATGGCGGCGTCTCTGTTAGCGGGCCCGGAGACGACACGGACCGATCCGACAAATAGCGTTCTCTCGCTCTTCTACCCGCCAGGGAACCGACCTCAGTCGTCGTCCGCTGCAGCAGCGGCGTCGGCTGCGTCCTGCTCGATGCTCGGTGGGTAGACGCCGCGCTTCAGCTTCAGGTCGCTCTGCGGGCGGGCCATACACGTCAGCGCGTAGTCTTCGCGCTCCTCGTCGGTGAGCCCACGTGCGGCGGGTTGGGTGACCTCGCCCTCGACGATCTCCGCCGAACAGGCGAGACACATCCCGACGCGGCAGGAGTACTCCTGAGCGATGCCCGCTTCGAGACAGGCCTTGAGGATCGTCTGCTTGTCCGACACGTCGACGGTCTCGCCGGTGCCGACGAACTCGACGGTGTACTCGGTCATACCTCGCCGTTCGGTGGACCGTTTCAAAACTCTTTGCGAAGCGGTCGCGTCCCGGCCGTGTCGGCGTGTCGTCCGGATTATGCCTCGTCGACTGCGGGGCCGCCGTCGGCTTCCGCCTCTTTGTCCTCTGAGCGGACCGTCATCACCGGCGCGTCGGCGGTGCGGACGACCTTCTCGGCAACGCTCCCGAGGAGGAAGCGACCGACGCCGGTTCGGCCGTGCGTCCCCATCACGACGAGGTCGATTCCCTCCTCGGCCACGTAGTCGACGATGACGCGGTGTGCGATACCCGTCTCGACAGTCGTGACGACGTCCACGCCGGCCTCTTCGCCGCGCTCTTCGACCTCCTCGACCGCGCTGTTGCCTTCCTCTTGAAGGGCCTCGATGACGATATCCGAGCCCATCTCCAGTGAGGAGTACGCACCCGTGTCGACGACGTACAGCGCGTGTACCGTCGCGTCGTACTGTTTCGCGAGTTCGATGGCGTGTTCGACTGCGCCCTCGGTCGCGGCGCTTCCGTCAGTCGGAACGAGAATCTTGTCGTACATCGTCTCACCCGGCCCTACGTCGCGAAGGTTTTAGAAGGTACGCTCGATTGTCATTCGGTTTCGCCGGCCGTCGCCCCGTCCTCGTCGACAGCTACTCGTCCTCGGCTCCGGTAGCCTCGTCGGCCCCGGCCGACTGGTCGACCTCCGGCTCGTACGTTCCCGGTGCGTTCTCGGCGGTCATCGCCTCAGGGTCGTCGCCGCGGAATCGAAGGATGGCCGCCTCGCAGGCCTGCAAGCCGTCGACGCGCTCGACGCCTTCACCGAGGCTGACGGTCTCGACGACGGTCCACGACTCCGCGTCGACGTCGAAGGCGAGGCCTTTCACCCACTCTCCGGTGGCGACGAGCACGCCGGAGGCGCGGCCCTCGTCCTCGATCGGGACGGCCAGTTCGAGCGCCTCGGCGTCGTTCAGTTGGAGCAGTTCCTGAGGTTCTAGCGGCCGCGGCGGCAGCGCGTCGACGACGGTCATACCCGCGCTGGGTCGGGACGCCGTTTGTGCGTTGCGGATCGGGTCGGTGACCGCGGTCGTTGACGATGGGCACACGGTCGGTGTCGGCGGCCTCTGGATCACAAAGTTTCTACCCTCCGGGCCGCGAGGGACCGCTATGTCTCGCGAGGGCGACGCCGCGCCCGGGGGTTCCGAGCGAACGCCGGTGTCGGCGTCGCTCGCCGGCCTCTCGTTCCGACGTGACCGCGTTCTCGGCGTCGTCGTCGCCCTCGCGTTCGCTGGTCTCCTCGTCCGACTCGTCGGTCTCGGCGCGCGCCCGTTTCACTGGGACGAGGCGCGCGTCGGCTACTGGACGCTCCGCTATCTCGACACCGGCGCCTACCAGTACCGTCCGATCGCCGGCGGCCCGCTGCTCCCGCTCGTCGGCCGCACGCTGTTCGCCCTCGTCGGCGTCTCAGAGTGGGTCGCCCGACTCCCTATCGCCGTCCTCGGGGCGGCGCTCCCGCTCGTCGCACTGCTCTTTCGCGACCGTCTCGACGACGCCGAAACGGTCCTGTTCGCCGCTCTCCTCGCGTTTCAGCCACTCGTCCTCTACTACTCGCGTTTCCTCCGCGGCGACGTGCCGCTTGCGCTGTTCGGCTTCGCGTTCGTCGGCTTCGCCCTGCGGGCGTGGGATCGCGACAGCCGACGCGACGCGTACGCTGCTGCGGTCGCGCTGTCGCTCGCGGCGTCCGCTTCGGGGTTCGTCGCTGGCTATCTCTGCTGTTGGCTCGCAGTGTGGGTCCTCGTCGTCGAGCAGCACAGCGTCGCCGCCGACGGCGGAGCGAGCGCCCGGGCGGCGGCGGCAGCGCTCCGAGCGCGACTCGCTGGGACGACGACGGCGGCCGCCCGCGCCGCGCTGCTTTTCATCGGCACGACGGTCTTTCTGTTCGCGCCCCGCGCAGGTCCCGGCGTCGACGTCGGGCTCTACGATCCGACGGAGTTCCACCTCGCGATCTACGAGGGGACGGTCGGCGCGCTCTGGCGCTTCGTCGGCGTCCGCGTCGTCAACCGCTATCCCGACGGCACGCACTCGCTGCTCCCGTATCTCGGCGACGCGGCCGGGACCCTGACTGCGGTCGCGCTCCCGGTCGTCGCGGTCGGCGTCGGAACCACGCTCTGGGTGCGCTACGCGTCGGCCCGCCGGCCGCTGATCGAGGGCGTCGGCTACTGGGGGCTTCTGGCGGTCATCCTGTTCCCGACGATCGCGGAGGTCTCAGCCCCGTGGACGCTCGTGCACGTCGTCGTCCCGCTGTCGCTCCCCGCAGCGGTCGGCTTCGCCGCGTTCCTCCGCCGCGGGGCTGCTGCCGCATCCGGCCCCGACGTCGATGCCGGAACCGTCGTCGCGGTCGCCCTCGTCGTCCTCGCGGTCGTCGCGCAGGTGGGTGCCGTCACCGCCGGAAGCGTCTACGGGTCCTCCGACCGCGACAACCGACTCGCGCAGTTCGCCCAGCCGAGCGGCGACCTCGAACCGATCGAAGCGGCGGCACGCGCTGCTGCCGACGGCGACTCGTCGACGGCCGAGGTTCTCTACGTCGGTGCGGCGTACCACGTCCCGCCTGACCGGACGACCCGGTTCCCGCCGGTGGGCGACGCCTGGGGGAACCGACTGCCGCTGACGTGGTACGTCGAAGCGGCGGGCGCGGACGCGACGAGTACGGCGAACGCCTCGACGTTCGATTCGGCGTACGCGAACGCGTCGGCGCCCCCGGTCGTGATCGCTGCGCCCACACACCACACCGAGCTCGCGGAGCGACTCGGCTCTGACTACGAGGCGACGACATACCGCCTTGGTCTGTGGAACCGCGAGGTCGTCGTGTTCACGGCCCCAGAGAAACGATGACCCACCCGTCGGAATCAAACTGCCCCATTTATACCAACAGTAGCCAAAGTCCACTTGGTATGACTGGCGGGATACGGGTGTTGCACGTCGACGACGACCCCCACTTCTTAGACCTCACGTCGACGGTGCTCGCTCGGCAGGACGACCGCCTAGAAGTCGTCACTGAATCTGTCGCGGCCGGCGGTCTCGAACGGCTCACGGACGGCGCGGCGTCGTTCGACTGCGTCGTCTCGGACTATCAGATGCCCGAAATGAACGGGATCGAACTGCTGGAAGCGGTCCGCGAGCAGGATCCCGACCTCCCGTTCATCCTCTTCACCGGCGAGGGAAGCGAGTCGCTCGCGAGCGACGCTATCACACGCGGCGCGACAGACTACCTCCGGAAGGGAACACAAAGCGAGCAGTACGAACTCCTCGCCAACCGGATCACGAACGCCGTCGAACGGTACCGTAACGCCCAGCGTGCGGCCGAGCTCGAACGCATCCGTCGCGTGCGCAGCGAGACCAATCGGGCCGTCGTACACGCTGACACCCGAACGGAGATCGAACGCCAAACGTGCCGGCTCATCAGCGAGGCCGATCCCTATCGCTTCGCGTGGATCGGCAGGCACGACGCGGACGCGAACGCCGTCGAACCCGTCGCCGCCGCGGGCGTCGATCAGGGCTATCTAGATGCCATCGAGATCACGACCGACAGCGGTCTAGAAGAGCCCGGTCCCACCGCGAACGCCGTCCTGACGCGGGAACTCTCGGTCGTACAGAACATCCCGGAAGACGCGAGGTACGAACCGTGGCGCGCCCACGCGCTCGACCGCGGCTATCGGTCCAGCGCGGCCATTCCGCTGGTGTACGACGACGGCCTCTACGGCGTTCTCAACGTCTATGCGGACCGAACGAACGCCTTCGACGCGCAGGAACGCGACCTCCTCACGGAACTGGGCGAGGACGTCGCACACGCACTCCACCGCGTCGATGCCGACGCCCACCGCGAGCGCTACGAGCGATTACTCGACGCGTCCTCGGCCGGCATCTTCCGAGCGCCCCCCGATCCGAACGGCCAGATCGTCGAGGCGAATTCGACGCTCGCGACGTTACTCGGCGCTGACACTCCCGAAGGAGTCGCGGGGCACGCCGTCGAGGACTTCGTTCGGGAGGCAGCAGACCTGGCCGAACTACGTCGTCGACTCGGCCGCGACGGAGTCGTGCAGAACTACGACGTGCCGATTCGGACGCTGACGGGCGAACACCGCTGGGGATCCCTCACCCTTCTGAAGACCGGAGAATCCGACGGCACGTACGTCGATGGAATCGTCCGAGACGTCACAGAACGCAAAGAGCGCGACCGCTCGCTTCGGCTCTTTCGGGAGGCCATCGAAGCCTCGGGGCACTCGGTGTACTTCACGAAGCGAGACGGCACGATCGTCTACGTGAACCCGGCGTTCGAACAGACTACGGGATACGACGCCGACCAAGTACTCGGACAGAACCCGCGGATCCTGAAGTCCAACGAGCACGATCGGGAGTTCTACGAGGAGTTGTGGGGGACGATTCTGGACGGCGACGTCTGGCGAAGTGAGATCGTCAACAAGACGAAATCCGGCGATCGATACGTCGTCGATCAGACGATCGCCCCGGTCGAAAGCGAGGGCGGCGATATCGAGCGCTTCGTCGCGGTCAACGCCGATATCTCCGAACAGAAGGAGCGCCAACAGGAACTCGAACGGAGCAGAGAACGGCTCCGGGCGCTCTTTGAGGAGTCGCCGGACGCGATCACCGTCCACGATGCCGAGGGGAACGTCGTCGACGTCAACCGACAGAACGTCGAGAACCTCGGCTACTCACGGGAGGCGCTGCTCTCGATGAACGTCGCCGACATCGAGGCGGACCACTCCGCCGACGAACTCCGGACCGTCTGGGACGACACCGCCATCGGCGAGCGGATAAAGCTTCAGGGTCGGCACCGGCGACGCGACGGCACGACCTTCCCCGTCGAGGTCTGGATCACGAAGATCAGATTTCACGGCAACGAGCGGTTCATCGCGTTCAGCCGCGACGTCTCCGAGCGTCACGAGTACGAACAGGAACTCGAACGGCAGATCGACCGCCTCGAACAGTTCGCGACGGTCGTCAGCCACGACCTCCGCAATCCGCTGAACGTGGCGGAAGGGCGGATCGAGCTGGTCCGATCGGAACGTGCGAGTGACCACCCGAGTGCGGGGGTCGGAGCGGAGCATCTGGATGTCGCCGCAGAGGCGCTCGAACGGATGGAAGAACTGATCGAAGACCTGCTCGTCCTAGCGCGCGAAGGCGGCCGCGCGAACGCGACTGACGCCGTCGCGCTCGGCAACCTGATGGACGAGTGCTGGCGAACCGTCTCGACGGCGGAGGCGTCGCTCGTGATCGACACGGATCGCACGATAATCGCGGATCCGGCGCGGCTCCGGCAACTGTTCGAGAACCTCCTTCGCAACGCCATCGAACACGCGGGCGAAGACGTGACAGTCACGATCGGCGACGTCGACGGCGGCTTCTACGTCGCCGACGACGGCCCCGGAATCCCCGCCGAGGAGCGCGAGGACGTGTTCGCGACCGGCTACTCGACCGCGGACGACGGGACCGGGCTCGGGCTCAATATCGTCGATCAGATCGCCGAAGCACACGGCTGGACCGTCACCGTCACCGATAGCGAAACCGGCGGGGCGCGATTCGAGATCACGGGCGTCGAAATCCAGGAGTGAGAGCGGTTCGAGCCTGCGAGGAGAGGAGACCGTTCAGCGGAAGCCCATCGCTTCGATCTGCTCTTGATAGCGATTCCGGATGGTGACTTCCGTCACCTGCGCGACGTCGGCGACCTCGCGCTGGGTCTTCTTCTCGTTGCAGAGCAGCGACGCTGCATAGATCGCCGCGGCCGCGAACCCCGTCGGCGACTTCCCCGAGAGGAGGCCCTGTTCTGCGGAGACGTCGATGATCTCGGTCGCCTTCGATTGGACTTCCTCGCTCAGCCCGAGCGACGAGGCGAAGCGGGGGACGAACTGCTTTGGGTCGACCGGCTTCAGTTCGAGGCCGAGTTCCTGGGAGATGTAGCGATACGTCCGACCGATCTCCTTCTGGGGAACGCGCGAGACCTCCGCGACTTCGTCGAGCGAGCGCGGAATGCCTTCCTGCCGGCAGGCGGCGTAGAGCGCGGAGGTGGCGACGCCTTCGATGGACCGGCCGCGGATGAGGTCCTCGTTGAGCGCGCGGCGATAGATGACAGACGCGACCTCCCGTACCGATCGTGGGACGCCCAGCGCCGACGCCATCCGGTCGATCTCCGAGAGCGCGAACTGGAGGTTGCGCTCGCCTGCGTCCTTCGTCCGGATGCGCTCTTGCCACTTGCGCAATCGGTGCATCTGCGAGCGCTTCTCCGAGGAGAGCGAGCGCCCGTAGGCGTCTTTGTCCTTCCAGTCGATCGTCGTCGTCAGCCCCCGGTCGTGCATCGTCTCCGTGATCGGCGCGCCCACGCGGGACTTCGACTGCCGCTCGGAGTGGTTGAATGCCCGCCACTCGGGCCCGCGGTCGATCTGTTGTTCGTCCAAAACTAAGCCGCAGTCGTCACACACCAACTCCCCCTGATCGGCGTCCGTGACGATGTCCGACGACTCGCACTCCGGGCAGACGAGTCGCTCGTCGTCTGTCTGTTCGGTCTCCTGCTCTCGCTGGCGCTGACGACGCGAACGTTCCATTATAAGGTTTGTGGTGAAGGGCCTATTTAAGCCTTTGTGACAGACTCTCTAGATTACTCTGCGAACGCGACCCCCAAGCGGTATATGCCCCGGCCACTCGATGGCAGGTATGCGCGCTGTAACCCTCGTCGTCCTGCTTCTCGTGGTCGCCTCCGGCTGTCTCGGCGGGACGCCGGGAGCGGGTACCGGCCCGGCGGAATCGGCGGCCACCGCGACGCCGGCGACTGGCAGCACGAGCGAGGGAACCACCGCGGCACCTGTCGAGGGCGTCGACGTCACGGTCACGGAGGTCGTCGACGGCGACACGATAAAAGTCGCGTATCCGAACGGGACGCGCGAGACTGTCCGGTTGCTGGGCGTCGACACGCCCGAGGTGTACGGCGAGAACACACCCGACGAGTTCGAGGGTATCCCCGAGACGACCGCCGGAGCGGCGTGTCTCGGCCGGGCCGGCGAGGACGCCTCTGCGTACGCGAAAGACCGACTCGCGGGCGAATCCGTGACGCTCGTCTTCGACGAGCAGTCGGATCGACGGGGCTACTACGGGCGGTTGCTCGCGTACGTCTATGTCGACGGCGAGTCGTTCAACTACGCCCTGCTCAGAGAGGGCCACGCTCGCGTGTACGACAGTACCTTTACCGAACGTGAACGATACGAGGACATGGAAGTGACGGCGCGCGAGTCCCGTCGTGGGCTGTGGTCCTGTATCGAGAGTGACGTGACGGCGACTGCGAGCGAAACTACCGCGCTCGCCGACGGTGGTGAAGGGCCGCTCGCGATCGACACGATTCACGCCGACGCGGAGGGCAACGACAACGAGAATCTGAACGACGAGTACGTCGTCTTCCGTAACGCTGGCGAGGAACGTCTCGACCTCTCGGGGTGGACCGTCACCGACGACGCAGACCACACCTACACCGTCCCCGAGGGCACCACGCTCGATCCCGGCGCGACGCTGACACTCCGGACCGGCTCCGGAACGGACAGCGATTCGACGCTCTACTGGGGCGCCAGCGGTGCGATCTGGAACAACGCTGGGGACGTGGTCACCGTCCGCGATGCGAGCGGATCGACCGTCGTTCGGCGCTCGTACTGACGCGCGACGGCAACGCCGCGTGCTCCCCGCCAGCCGAATAACTCCCCGTTTTCGAGAAGCCTTTTTGTATTATCGGCGGGTATTTCATCGCGATGAGACCGAACTTCGCGCCGCACCGTCTCGCGAGCGGGAGCCTCCGCAGCGCCTCACGGAGGTGGATCTGATGGCGACGAAGTCGGCACTGGAGACGCAACTGGCGGTCGTCGCGGGCTTCGAGGACCCGCGTGCGGACCTCGAACAGTATCCGACGCCCCCGGAGTTAGCCGCCCACGTCGTCCACGTCGCCGACCTGAACGGCGACATCGAGGGCCGACTCGTCGTCGACCTCGGGACCGGAACGGGAATGTTAGCGCTCGGTGCCGCGCTCCGCGGCCCGTCCCGGGTGGTCGGCGTCGACGTCGATCGGACAGCGTTGACGACGGCCACGGCGAACCGACGACGCGTCGGGACGAAGACCTCGATCGACTGGGTGCTCGCCGACGCGACGCGCGCACCGCTGTGTCCCGCAGAACCGACGACCGTGTTGATGAATCCGCCCTTCGGCGCCCAGCGCGGCAACGAACACGCCGATCGGGCGTTCCTCGAAACCGCCGCTCGGCTCGCAGACGTGTCGTATTCGGTCCACAACGGCGGTTCACAGGAGTTCATCGAAGCGTTCGCCGCCGACCACGGCGGTACGGTGACGCACGCCTTCCGCGCGACGCTCTCGCTCGATCGGCAGTTCGAGTTCCACGACGCGGACTCCGAAGACATCGACGCCGAGGTGTACCGGATCGAGTGGTCCGGCGGCGACGAGTAAGGCGCCCCCGCTACTCGTAGGTCTCTTTCGAGAGGAGTTGCAGTCTCGTCTCGTCGTAGGAAACGAACACGCGCGAGCGGTTCCGTGTGAACGTCAGGCCGTCGACGGTCACCGACTCGTTCTTCGCGGGGAGACCCGCACTGAGTGAGTCGTTCCCCTCGGTGACCCGAAGATAGTACTGGCTCTCGTTCGGGACGACCGTCACGTTCCGCCCGGCGAGTACCGGCCCGGCAGTGACCGGATCGGACGTGTACACGACGCGCGCGGAGTCGGTGTTGCCGAGCGCGACGCGGTAGGCTGTCCGGTTGCCGAGGACGTTCCAGCCGTCGCGCTGTGCGTAGACGGTCTCGCGCCAGCCGACGCCGCCGAGACGGACGGCGACCTGGCCGTCGAACGCCAACCGGCCTTTCGGGACCGCCGTGCTCCAGATACCGCGCTGCTCGCTGCGGACGATGACGCCCGAGGTGTTGACGGCTGTCGTCTCGCCGAACGCCTCGATGTCGACCGCCGCAACGAGACCGTTCTCGACGTTCTCCGCGTAGGTCACCTCGTAGTCGCGGACGGTCAGCTCGTCGCCCGGGAGGTCGCCCGAGGTTGCCGTGTACAGATTCGCGGGCACGGCCGGCCCGGCGATGGCGGCCGTCGAGAGCAGGAGGACGCCGACGGCGACCTGCCAGTTCCGGACGACGCCGCTGTCGCCGGCGAGTTCCCAGCGAAAGATCTCGTCGTCGCGGGCGACGACGGCGGAGGCGACGACCAGCGCCAGCAGTGCGACCAAGACGACTCCCGCGGCCCGGTAGAGGACGTACGTCTCACCGCCACGGAACCAGTAGACGGCCCACAGCGACTGTTCGGTGGCGAAGAGGAGCGTCCCGAGCCAGAGTCGCCGGGCGCTGGGACGATCGGCCCGACGTCGGGCACGGACGACGACGAGACCTACGAGGACGCCGAGCAGGAGCCCGAGTGCGTGGCCCTGAATGGCGATGTCGGCCCACCACGGCGAGATGTAGGCCGGGCGCGCGCTCCGGGTGAGGATCGGCGTCTGGAGCGCGTTGTACACCAATCGGAGGGCTCCGCCGCCGGCGAGCGCGATCACGGTTCCGAGCGGATAGTTGACGAGCGCGGCCCCCGCGAACGCGAACACGACGCCGGAGAAGCCGATGATCGGGCCGATCGCGAAGAACGAGGTGAGCAGTCCGACCGCGAGGACGACAGCGGGAAAGATCACGAACGCGCGGACGTACGGGTTCGTGCGCCACGACGAGAACGACTGTGAGCCTCGCTCGCGGGTGAAGTGCCCCCACGCGTACTCCGCGAGCGGAGCGAGCGTGAGCGTCCCGACGAGGTTCCCGATGAGGTGGCCCGGACCGTTGTGTGAGAACGCCGCCGAGAGCATCCCGAGCGGGTACAGGTACGACCACGCCCGGAACGGGAGCGTCACCGGCGCGTTCCAGCGGGCCCACCCGCCCTGCAAAAAGAGGTAGACCACGAGCACGAAGCCGGCCGAGACGAGCGTTCCCCAGGGGAGACCCAGGACGAAACGCTGTCGCAACTGTGCACCGAAGGCGGAGGGTTGATCGAAGAGGAACGCCGCGGTGAGAGAGAACACGAGAGCGGCTACGACCGCGACGCGCAGGAAGAGATCGACCGGGAGAGCGTCCATCGTACACCCGGAGTAGACGAGCGGTTAAGAAACTACGGCGTTTCGGATCGGCGCGATGGGACGACCGCGGCGACTCCGACGGCGACTACCGGGAGTCGAGCGCCGACTGCAACCGATGAAAGCCGAGTGACGCTGCAGGTCGCGCGGTGAGTCGCGTCAGCCCGTGATCGGCCGCTGTCCGACTCAGAGCTTCCCTTCTGCGTCCTTGGCGAGTTCTTCCATCCGCTTGCCGACCCGTCCGGCGTTCGAGAACTCGTCTTCGCTCATCGCCGTCGCGAGCGCGTTTCCGAGGACGAAGACAGCGTGTTTGTGCTCGCTCTTGGACTTGTGGACGTGTGAGGGATCGATGTCGAGTTCCTCGTAGGGGTCGAAGATGCTTCCGTCGACGTCCTCGCGTGCGGCGAAGTTGTCTTTGATGATGACCATCTGTTCGTGCAGTTCCAAGAGCTCGTCCTTGTGCATAGACGTGGATACGTGAGAGGCCGTTTTAAGGATTATTGGTGGGAACTGACACGGTCGGACGCCGACCGAAGCCGTCGCTTCTCGTTCGGAGACGGGAGGGCGACCCGGCGACCTGCCGCAGCGTGTGCACCCGAGACACGTCCGACCGCGCGCTGCCGTGCGACCGAGTTGTGAGGAAGACGTGCAGACGCTCCTATCGCGTGAGGCGTGTTAGAAGACGTACTCGTCTTCGTGACCCATCATCCCGTCGTCTTCGAAGCGGTCTTCTTCGTCCATCGGGCCGCTCGTTTTGAACGCACGAATACCCGTCGAGAGGAGCTCTGCGATGGCTTCCTCGCGGTTTACGAACTCGCCCTGATCGACGAGTTGCGCGATCTGCATCTCGAGGTGCTCGGGGACGTTGATGTTCACCTTGGGCATTTGAACGTGAGGGGGTTTGAAGGCGGGTTATTTAAACCCTGCGGCGAATATTCAGGGTATGGGAAAACATCGTTTACCAGATTAAAATATATATTTTTGTCTCGAAGATAATTATTGATGTCGGAGCCACACACTGATTCGATGACGACAACTCTCGTCGAAAGCCGGCACCGTTAGGTCGCCTCGGGCATCAGTTACGGTATGGTCGAGGACGTCACGGACCTCTATCGGGAGTTCGGCGACCGGCGACTCCCGCCCGGACAGCACGAGACGGACGGCTTTCCAGTTCTCTCGAAGAGCGGCACCCCGTCGTGGACGCCCGAAACGTGGTCCTTCGACGTGTGGGGCGCCGTCGACGGGGATCTCTCCCTCTCGTACGCGGAGTTTCGAGAGCTGCCGTCGACGACGCAACGACAGGACTTCCACTGTGTCACCGGCTGGAGCACCTTCGACTGTGAGTTCACCGGCGTCACGTTCCCGACGATCGCGGACCTGGCTGGCGTTCGTGACGACGCCGTCCACGTGCTGTTTCACGCGATCGACGGCTACACGACGGATCTGGCGCTCTCGGAGTGCCTCCGCGACGAAGTCCTCTTCGTCTACGAACACGACGGCGACCGGCTGGCCGAGGACCACGGCGGTCCGTTGCGAGTCGTGACGCCACACAAATACGCCTACAAGGGCGCGAAGTGGGTCGAGGGCGTGGAGTTCCTGACCGAGCCCGAACGTGGCTACTGGGAACGGCGCGGCTACTCAGACACCGCAAATCCGTGGAACGAGGAGCGGTACGGTTAGATAAGTAGTACGCGAACGGGCGGCCGATTCTTCGATTTTGGTGGTATAGTCAAATAAAAGAGCGTGGCGTCCTGAAAGCCGGTAATGGAATCGTTGCGGACCGACGCGGCGGGGCATCACCTCGTCAGCCGATCGGTCCCTATCGCAGCGCCGTCGTTTCGGGCCGTGCTCCGCGAAGCCGACGGGCCGCGAACCGTCTGGAGTGCCCCCAAGGAGGCGACGGTGGTCGGGAGCGGTGCGGCGGCGACCCTGACGGCCGACGGACCGAACCGATTCGACGCGATCCGGGAAGCCGCCGAGACGCTGTTCGCCTCCGGCGACGTACACGCCGGAACGGAAGCCGCGCGACCGCGTCTGTTCGGTGGGTTCGCCTTCCACGGCGACAGTACGTCCGGCCCGCCGTGGGAGGACTTCCCCGGGGCGAGATTCGTGTTCCCGCACGTGCAGGTGACGTGGACGGACGGCGACGACCCCGACGCCGACGCGTGGCTGACGGTCAACGCCGTCGGCGACGACGTCGACTCGGCGGCGGTCGAAGCCCGACTCGCCGATGCACGCGAGCGGATCGAGTCGCTCCCGGACGCCGAACCGCTCGTCGACCCGCCCGGCGTCAGCGGTCGACGGCGGACCACGGCCCGCGCCGACTGGACGGCCGGCGTCGAGGCCGCGGTCGACCGAATCAACTCGGGCGACCTCAAGAAGGTCGTCCTCGCACAGGCGCTCGATGTCGACCTCGAAGACGACCTGTCGCTGCCCGACGTGTTGTCCCGCCTTGGGCAGAAGTACCCCGACTGCTATCGCTTCCTGGTCGAGCCCGAACCCGCAGACGGGCGGCCGCAGCCGTCGTTCTTCGGGGCGACGCCCGAGCGGCTCGTCTCCGTCCGCGGTCGGACGGTCGAAACCGACGCGCTCGCGGGGACGACGGGACGCGGTGAGACGCCCGCTGAAGACGAGTGGCTGGCGCAGGAGCTCGCACGCGACGAGAAGAACGCCCACGAGCACGATCTGGTCGCCGAAACAGTCGAAGAACAACTCTCGCCGTTCGCGGCGTCCGTCAGCCCGGGCCCCCGGCGGATCAAGCGCCTCGCCACCGTCCAGCACCTCTGGACGCCGATCACGGCGACGCTTGACCGCGACGAGCACGTCCTCTCACTCGTCGAGGCGCTGCATCCGACGCCCGCTGTCGGCGGCCTCCCGCCCGAGGCGGCCCTCGAAACCATCCGCGAGACGGAGCCGTTCGACCGCGGCTGGTACGCCGCTCCGGTCGGCTGGATCGACGCCGCCGGCTACGGCACCTTCGCCGTCGCGCTCCGCTCGGCTGTGGCTCACGGCGACGTTGCGACCCTGTTCGCCGGCGTCGGCATCGTCGCCGACTCAGACCCGGACCGCGAGTGGGACGAAGTGCAGTTGAAGTACCGCCCAATTCTCGACGAACTGGAGACTGACGACACGAAATGACGCTCTGTCGACCTGTATCTCGATGACTGATCCGAATCGATCTTCGACGACCGACCCGAATCGAAACACGCTCTGGGCACGCGCGCTCGTCGAGGAACTCGCTGCCGCCGGCATCGACGCGGTCTGTATCTCGCCCGGTAGCCGATCGACGCCGCTGACGGTCGCCTTCGACCGCCACGAGGACATCCACGTGTTCTCGCACCTCGACGAGCGGTCGTCGGCGTACTTCGCGCTCGGTCGCGCACGACGGACCGGCGACGTGACGCCGCTGGTCTGCACGTCGGGGACGGCGGCCGCGAACTACCACCCGGCGGTGATCGAAGCCTCTCAGTCCCGCGTCCCGATGCTGCTGCTGACGGCGGACCGTCCCCCCGAAATCCGCGATTCCGGCGCGAATCAGACGATCGACCAGGAGAAGCTCTACGGCGACGCCGTCCGCTGGTACCGCGACGTCGCCGAACCGGAAGCGACGCCGCGAAAACTCCGCTCGCTCCGGACGACGGCGGCGCGCGCGGTCACGAAAGCGACGGGCACTCCGGCGGGGCCAGTCCACCTGAACGTCCCCTTCCGCAAGCCGCTGGAGCCGACGCCGGTCGAAGGCGACGTGCCGACTGATCTCCCCGAGAGCGCCACGGCGGGGCGGGACGGCGCCTTCGTCGACACGACAGCCGGCGCACCTGAACTCGACGACGACGCGTTACGTACACTCGCCGAGAAGTTCTCTGAACCGCGCGGCCTGCTCGTCGTCGGGCCCTCGGACTCGCCCGGTGTCGACCCAGAAGCCGTCGCGGCGTTCGCTCACGCCAGCGGCTTCCCGGTGCTCGCGGACCCGCTTTCGGGCGTCCGCTACGGAGGTCTCGTCCGCACGACACCTGTCGTCGGCGGGTACGACGCCTTCCTCGGCGAGCGCGTCCGCGAGGCGTGGCCCGATCCCGACGTCGTCGTCCGCGTGGGTGCGTCGCCCACGTCGAAACCGCTACGCAAGTATCTCGCGGCTGTCGACGCCGATCAGTACGTCGTCGACCCTGCCGCTGGCTGGCGTGAGGCGGAGTTCACCGCGACCGACCTCGTCGTCGCCGACTCCTCGCGGTTGCTCGGTCGGCTCTCTCGGCTCCTCGCCGGCCCCGGAAGTCGCACGTGGCAGGAGCGCTGGACCGACGCGGAGGCGGCACACGAAACGGTGCTCGACGAGCGCGACGGATTTTGCGAAGGGCGCGTGCTCGAAGACGTCGTCGACCTCGCGCCCGACCCCTCGACGATTTTCGTCTCGAACTCGATGCCGGTTCGAGATCTCGACCGCTTCGGAACGCCCACGACGAAGACGTACACCCCGCTCGGCAACCGGGGGGCCTCGGGCATCGACGGCATCGTCTCGACGGCGCTCGGGGCTGGATCGGCGACGACCGACGATCTGACGCTCGTCACCGGCGATCTGGCGTACTACCACGATATGAACGGCCTCTTGGCGCTCGGGCGGTCCGACGTCGAGGCGACGATCGTCCTCGTCAACAACGACGGCGGCGGCATCTTCCATATGCTCCCGATCGAGGCGTACGATCCGCCGTTCACCTCGCAGTTCGTGACACCGCACGGGCTCGATTTCGAACCGACCGAAGACCTGTACGACCTCTCGTTCGCGCGCGTCGAGGGCGACGACCGCGACGCCTTCCGCGACGCGTACGCCGAGGCGACGACCAGCGAGGGTTCCCACGTCGTCGAAGTCGCGACCGACGCGGAAGCGAGTCACCGCGTCCGCGATGAGCTCCGCGAGCGGACGGTCGAGCGAGTGCTCGAAGACACGACGTAACTATCGGACTCGTCCCAGCGCACGCGGACTGAACGACCACGCGAACGTGACTGCGACGCGAAACGAATCTTTTTGCAGATTCCCACCGGTCTCCCGGTATGGTCTCAGAACTCTTCGACGCGACGCGCTGGGAGCAGGTCGACGGCGCTGACGCGTTCGACGACATCACCTATCACCGCGCGAGCGACGTCCCCGTCGTTCGCATCGCCTTCAATCGTCCGGAAAAACGCAACGCGTTCCGCCCGGGCACGGTCGACGAACTCTACGCCGCGCTGGATCACGCCCGCAAGCAGGCCGACGTCGGGTGCGTCCTCCTGACCGGTAACGGGCCGTCGCCAAAGGACGGCGGGTGGGCGTTCTGCGCCGGCGGTGATCAGTCCGTCCGCGGCGAGTCGGGCTACGAGTACCGCGACGACGACGAGGCCGACGAGGGCGACGACCCGCTCGTCAAGGAGGCGAAAGCGGGCCGACTCCACATCCTCGAAGTTCAGCGTCTCATCCGATTTATGCCCAAGCCCGTCGTCGCCGTCGTGCCCGGGTGGGCCGTCGGCGGCGGCCACTCGCTGCACGTCGTCTGCGACCTGACGCTCGCCTCCGAGGAGCACGCGAAGTTCCTCCAGACCGACCCCGACGTCGCCTCCTTCGACGGCGGGTTCGGCTCGGCGTACCTCGCCAAGCAGGTCGGCCAGAAGAAGGCCCGAGAGGTGTTCTTCCGCGGGAAAACGTACTCTGCGGAGGAGGCCGTTGAGATGGGAATGGCGAACGAAGCGATCCCGCACGAGGACCTCGAGGACGTCGCCCTCGAGTGGGCCGCGGAGATGACCAATAAATCACCGACTGCGATACGAATGCTCAAATACGCGTTCAATTTGACCGACGACGGCCTCGTCGGCCAGCAGGTGTTCGCCGGCGAAGCGACGCGACTCGCCTATATGACCGAGGAGGCGCAGGAAGGCCGCGACGCCTTCTTGGAGAAGCGCGATCCGGACTTCAGTCAGTATCCCTGGCACTACTAATCCACCTTTTTCCACGGTGGGTTTCCTCGCGGCGCGTTGCGCCGCTGCGGGAACCCACCGCGCAAAAACCTGGAGGGAAAAAGCCGCTCGCTCGGCCTACGGCCTCGCTCGCGGTACATTTAGTCGACAACGGATCAGGACCCAGCCGACAACAACACTAACTCTCGCTATTCGACGCAGCTATACGAGGTTTCCACGTGTTCGTCCATCTGATCGCCCGACATCGTACGATCGGCTGTGTCGGCAGATGCAAACGCTACTGAAGTGAAGTGTCGCCGCGCTTCGCGCGGCGTTCACCGCGAGGCGAGCGAAGCGAGCCGAGCGGCTTTTTCCCTCCAGGTTTTTTGGCCGGGGTCGAGCGCTGCCGCAGGCAGCGCGAGGCCCCGGTGAAAAAAGGTGGATGGGAAGTTTCACAGCACCTCCGTCCCGACAGTTCGACAATGAGCACGCAGGACATCACGCGACGGGAGGCGTGGGTGATCGCCGCCCGTCCGCAGACGCTTCCGGCGGCGGCCTCGCCGGTCGTCGTCGGTGTCGGCCTGGCGCTCCACGACGGCGTCTTCGCCGTCCTGCCCGCACTCGCGGCGCTCGTGGGGGCCGGCTTGATCCAGATCGGGACCAACTTCGCCAACGACTACTACGACGCGATCCAGGGCGCAGACACCGAAGAGCGCGAGGGGTTCACCCGCGTCACGGCTGGCGGCCTCATCGATCCCGCGAGCGTCAAGCGGGCGATGTACCTCACGTTCGCCGCGTCGATCTTGCTCGGCACGTACCTCGTCTACGTTGGCGGCGTACCGATCGTCGTAATCGGCCTACTCTCCGTCGCCTCGGGAATCGCCTACACCGGCGGCCCGTACCCGCTCGGCTACCACGGGCTCGGCGACCTCTTCGTCTTCATCTTCTTCGGCCTCGTCGCCGTCGCCGGGACGTACTACGTGCAGGCTGCAGCTGTACTTGCAGGGCCACTACCGGTCGGTATCCCGCCAGAGACGGTTCCCGTCGCTGTCGTCGTCGCGTCGCTCCCGGTCGCGGCGCTCTCGACGAACATTCTCGTGGTCAACAACGTCCGCGACAAAGAGGAGGACGCCACGACGGGTAAACGGACGCTCGCCGTCCGGTTCGGGTACGGCTTCGCTCGCGCGGAGTGGATCGCGATGCTCGTGCTCGCGTACGCGGCTCCGCTGTGGTTCCTTCGACAACCGGGATTCACGCTCGGCATCGCGCTCCCGTATCTCACGATTCCGTTAGCGCTCGACATCACGCGGACGATGCTCACCGAGACGGCTGGTGAGGTGCTGAATCCCACGCTCGAACGAACGGGTCGACTGCTCGCCGGATACGCCGTCCTGTTCGCTGTTGGGCTCTCGCTCACCGGGCTCCCGCTGTGATCCGTTACGAGCCGTTCTCACTCCGACTGGCGTCCCCACTCGACACCGCGGCCGGCCGGATCGAGCGCCGCGATGGATTTCTCGTCCGCGTCGAACGTGACGGCGTCGACGGAGTCGGCGAGGCGACGCCGCTCGCGGGCTGGACCGAATCGTACGAGGCGTGTGACGCCGCGCTCGCCGAGGTAGCATCTGGAACGCACGAAGCAGAGACGGCGATAGCGGTCACCGAACTGTCTGCGGAAGCGCGACCCGCCGCACGGCACGGCCTCGAACTCGCGACAGTCGACGCGGAGGCTCGCGCCGCCGGTGAGTCGCTCGCGACGTACCTCGCTGCCGATTCGCCCGCAACGTCCGTTCCGGTCAACGCCACCGTTGGTGACGGAACAGTGGAGAAGACAGCGGCGGCGACCCGGGAAGCCGTCGATGATGGCTACCCCGCGGTGAAAGTGAAGGTAGGCGCGAGACCTCCCGAGGAAGACGAGGCGCGACTTCGCGCGGCTCGGGACGTTGCCGGCGAACACGTCGAACTCCGCGCGGACGCGAACGGTGCGTGGACTGCGTCGACCGCGCGACGGATGCTCGACATCGCGGCCGATCTCGACTTCGCATACGTCGAACAACCGTTGCCGGCAAACGACATCTCGGGGCACGCCGAACTGCGCGGTCGGGGCGTCGACGTCGCACTCGACGAGTCGCTAGCAGCGGTCGGCCCTGACGAGATCCTCGACGCCGGCGCGGCAGACGTGCTCGTCAGCAAGCCGATGGCGCTCGGGGGGCCGCGCCGCACGCTGGAGGTCGCCCGCCGAGCCGCGAGGCGGGGTGTCGACACCGTCGTCACGACCACCATCGACGCGGTCGTCGCGCGCGTCGGCGCGCTACACGTCGCCGCTGCCCTTCCAGACGTCCGCGCCTGCGGCCTCGCAACCGGGTCGCTGCTCGCAGACGACGTCGGCCCCGACCCGGCGCCGGTCGAGGACGGCGCGATGTGGGTTCCGGCAGGCCCGGGCCTCGCCGGAGAGACGTTCGAGACGTTCCGGGGATGACCGAGACCCTCGTGGACGGCAGCCATCCGCCCGTGAGTATAAACGGCACCGGGCCGTACACCGGATATGGCAGAAGCGACATCGGGGCAGCGTCGACTCCTGGCCGGCCTGTTCGCGTTCGCAGCACTCATCTTCGTCGGCGGTATCGTCGTCGTCGCGTTCCTCGCCGGAGCCGTTTGAAACGGCGTGCAGGACGGGGTGGCCGAGACACCGAGTCGGTAGCGCGGAGTGGTCGGGAAAACTGACCGAAAGGGATCAGCCGTCGTCCGGGCGGTGCGTGACGCCCGATCTGCTATCGGCGTCCTTCCGCCGGATCGCGGCCGCGGCGTTCGACGCGTCGTAGCCGAAGTGGACGTTTTCCGCGTATGCCTCCGCGACCTCCGTCGCGTGGACGAGATCGTCGAGGTCGAGGTCGACCGCGTACAGTTCGATCGAGAACGGCGTTTCGAGCGGGTCGAGAAGACTCTCGAACCCCTTTGCGATCGTCTCCAGCCAGTACGTCGTCGCGTAGTGCATATCGTAGAGCGGCACGACGAACTCGTCGACGTAGTCGGCCAGGGTTTCGACGTCGATGCCGGCGCGCCGGTAGAGGTGGCCAGGATACGGATCGGGATACAGCGTGAGATAGGTCCGGCCGGGAATCCGCTCGGCGGCCGCAGCGACGAAGTCTGTGATCTCGGCGGCGCGCCACGCCTGTCGGTCCTCGTACTCACTCTCTGCGAAGCGGCTCTCACAGCGGTCACAGCGGCAGTAGCCTTCGCGCGGGAACCCGATGTCGTCGAGTCTGACATCGCCGTTCTCGGCGGCGCAGTCCTCGACGATTTCGAGGAGCCCGGCGCGGTACTCCTCGTTCGTGGGACAGACGTGAGACCAGTCGAAGTACGGCTGCTCGCGGGTCGCGCGGTTCCCCTCGGCGTCGGCCGCGGCGAGGTCCGGATCCGAGTTTACGGCCGCGTTGTCGCCGAAACACGAGATCATATTCACCGCATTCGAGAGCGGCTCTGCGGCCCGGCCGGTCACGTCTTTGACCTCGTAGAAGCCGGTGTCGAACTCGCTCCAGTCGACCTCCTCGGCGTTCCGCGTAACGATACCGTACATAGTCGGCGTTTCGCGCCGAGCGGTATCAGTCGTTCGTTCCGTCGGACCGGCCGCGGGCGGCCGTCACATAGGCTAGGGGTCAGCCAGCCGGCCCTCCAAGCGATAGCCTGTGCCACCTCTCGCTGTCGATAACTATCGCTGACGCGTCACGTCCGTCGAAAAGGCAGGATTCGAGTTATTCCTCGTCGATGTCGACTTCGACGGGTTCCTCGCCGCCGGAGACGACGAAGTAGACGAGTGCGATGAGCGCCAGTACCAGGATGAATTTCGCTTTTCCGGACATACTCAGAGATACATCGTCTCGGTACAAAGTCATTTCCCCTCGACGACAGGCGAAGCGTGATTTCTCCCGGACGTGATCGGGCGGGGCCGACCGCCAGACTCGCCTGAGCGAGAGTCGAGTCAGGACACGTTCAGGTGTGTGGCGACCTCGTCTTCGCGGACGATCTCGCCGCAGTAACCGCAGCGGAGGCCATCTTCGAGGACGATAAAGCGCGTCTGGACCGGTTCGTCGGCGTTCGTGATGCAGTTCCGGTTCGGGCACGCGAGCACGTCATCGACCGACTCCGGCCGCTCGATGCGCTTCTTCTCGACGACTTCGTAGTCGCGGATGATGTTGATCGTCGCCTCCGGCGAAATGACCGAAAGGACGTCGACCTCAGATTGACTCAGCTCTCGGTCTTCGACCTTCACGATGTCTTTCTTCGCGAGCTTGTCCGAGGGGACGTTCATCCCGACGGAGACGCCCTCGCCGCCGGAGCCGTCGATGCCGAGGAGTGCGAGGACGTTCAGCGCCTGTCCAGCCTCGAGGTGGTCGATGACGGTTCCGTTTCGGATCTTCGAGACGCGGAGTTCTCGGTCGGCGTCGCTCATTGGCCGTCCTCCGAGGTAGCGTTCTCAAGCAGCATATCGAGCAGCGCCATACGGACCGGGACGCCGTTGTGAGCCTGCTCGAAGTACTTCGCGTGGCTGGTCTCGTCGACTTCGGGCGCGATCTCGTCGACGCGCGGGAGCGGATGCATCACGGTCAGCGACTCTTTCGCCCGTTCGAGGTCGTCGGTGTCGATCTGGTACTCACCGGCGACTTTCAGGTACTCGTTCTCGTCGGGGAAGCGCTCGCGCTGGATGCGGGTGACGTAGAGGACGTCGAGATCCGGGAGGACCTCCTCGAGCGAGGTGTGCTCACGGACTTGTGCGCCCTCCTCGTGGAGGTCGTAACGGACGCTCCGCGGGAGACTGAGGCTCTCGGGGCTGATGAAGTGCTGGCGGACGTCGAAGTTCGTCAGCGCGGCCGCGAGCGAGTGGACTGTTCGCCCGTACTTCAGATCGCCCATAATGCCGATCGTGACGTCGTCGAGACCGGCGTTCTCCCGCATCGTGTAGAGGTCGAGCAGGGTCTGTGTGGGGTGCTGTCCAGCCCCGTCGCCCGCGTTGACGAGCGGGACGTCGACGAACTCGGTGGCCATCTTCGCCGAGCCCTCAAGGGGGTGCCTGAGCACGAGCGCGTCGGCGTAGCCCTCGACGACGCGCATCGTGTCGGCCAGCGTTTCGCCCTTCTTGACCGAGGAGGACTCGACCGACCCCATATCGATCGTTCGGCCGCCCAGTCGTTTCATCGCAGTGTCGAAGCTCATCCGCGTACGGGTGCTCGGCTCGAAGAAACAGAGGCCGAGGACCGATCCGGCGTGCCGCCCCTGCCAGGCGTCCATATCGCCGTCGATCTCCGCCGCGCGGTCGAGCACCGCCTCGATGTCTTCCCGCGACAGTTGTGTCGCGGAGATGAGGTGGTCCTGACGCATTGTATACTCCCGCGCCCGGCACGAACTTGAATCGCTCGGGTTGCTGGCGGTGTGCCGCGCGGGAGCACAGCACCGAGTGAACCGGCGTCGGAACGAACACGCGAGGCTGGACGCCCGAGTAATCGAATCCGACACAGACGAAAGAAGCGGAGTACCCGATCGGCGTGTGAACGCCGTCTACGGCCAGTTGCCGCTGTTAGTGTAGGCGTCGACGATCCGCTGGATGGCGACGACGTAGGCCGCGACGCGGAAGTTCGGCAGGTCGTGCGTCTCGTAGGCGTCGACGAGGTCGTCGAAGGCGCTCGTGATCACCGCTTCGAGTTCGTCGTTGACGCGCGCTTCGGTCCACGAGAAGCGCTGGCGGTTCTGGACCCACTCGAAGTACGAGACGGTGACGCCGCCCGCGTTCGCGAGGATGTCCGGGACGACGAGGACGTCGCGGTCGGCGAGAATGTCGTCGGCGTCGGGCGTCAGGGGGCCGTTCGCGGCCTCGACGATGATGTCGGCGTCGACGTCTTCGGCCAGGTCGGCGTCGATTGCGTTTTCGAGCGCCGCCGGGACGAGCAGGTCGACGTCGAGCGTCAGCAGATCGTCGTTCGTCATCTCCTCGACGTCGCCGTAGCCCGTCACCGAGCCAGTCTCGTTCTTGTGCTCTTTGACGGCGACGGCGTCCAGTCCGTCGGGGTCGTAGATAGCGCCCGAGGAGTCGGAGACGGCGACGATGGTTGCGCCGAGGTCCTCGATCAGTCTGGCAGCGATCGAGCCCGCGTTCCCGTAGCCCTGTACCGCGACGGTCGCGTCGCCGATGTCGCCACCCCGGTATTCGAAGGCGTCGCGAGCCGTGAGCATCGTCGAGCGACCGGTCGCCTCGACGCGGCCCTCACTGCCGCCAGAGGAGATCGCCTTTCCGGTGATGACGCCGGGAGCGGTCGTGTTTTCGAGGGTCTCGTAGGTGTCTTTGATCCAGTTCATCTCGCGCTGGCCCGTGTTCACGTCGGGTGCGGGGATGTCGCGGTCGGGACCGACGAGCGGACGGAGCTCTTTGGCGAACGAGCGGGTGAGCCGTTCCAGTTCCGACTCCGAGTGCTCGTCGGGGTCGACGATGATGCCGCCCTTGCCGCCGCCGTACGGGATGCCGACGATGGCGCACTTGTACGCCATCCATCCGGAGAGCGCCTTGACTTCGTCGCGCGAGACGTTCGGGTGATAGCGGATGCCGCCCTTGTAGGGACCGCGGTCGCCGTTGAACTGCGAGCGGTAGGCCTTGAAGCGCCGAATCTCGCCGTCGTCCATCTCCACCGACAGGTTGGTTTCGAGCACGCGCTCGGGATGCTTCAGGCGTTCGACGACGTCGTCGCCGACATCGAGATATGCCGCCGCGTCGTCTACTTGCTCTTGAAGGCTTTCGAACGGATTCGCTTCAGACATATTGATTCAGTCTGTCGGGGGGAGTTTAAACGCTGCTGTACAAAGCCGTGACTTGTGCCTCATAAATCGATAGAGTATTTCGATTGGTTAAATTCAGGTGTCGATTAGTGTATAAAAGCACTTCTAAAAGTAAACTACTATATAGTTTTATTTGAAAGACGAGTAATGAAATATTTTGTCTGGCCAAGAGAGAATTCAACACTTATGATTCGAAAATAGCGCATCAGAATTGGACTCCTGACTTATTCAAAACCCCCACACCTGTACAAATAAACTTATATAAGATTTTAATATATTTCAACCCGGAGTACAGTTGGTTTTCACACCGAAAATGTATGTACTTCCTTATCTATCGGGTACATATGACCAAGAAGGCGAACCACCCCGTACGGACCAGCGAGAAGACGTTGGAGTTGATCGAGACGCTCGATACCGACGACGGCTTTCGGCTCAGCGAACTCGAAGATCGCCTCGAGATGAGCAAGAGCGGCATTCACAACCACCTCAGTACGCTCAGAGAGCACGGATACGTGGAAAAGAACGGCGACGAGTACGCGCTCAGCCTGAAGTTTCTCTCCCTGGGTGGCCACGTTCGCAGTCGCTCACCGCTGTATCAGTACGGGCGGTCGAAGATCGACCAACTCGCGACCGACACCGGAATGTTGGCGAACCTGGCGACCGAGGAGAACGGCCGCGCGGTGTATCTCTATCAATCCCGCGGGAGTTACGCTGTCAACCTCGATACGCACGTCGGATACCGACTTCGCCTGCACAACATCGGCATCGGGAAGGCCATCCTCGCGTCACTCCCTCGCGAGCGCGTCGAGGCGATCGTCGACGAGTGGGGGCTGCCGGAGGCGACCGAGAACACCATCACCGACCGCGAGACACTCTTCACAGAGCTCGATCGGATCCGGGAACGTGGATACGCGACGGACAACGAGGAGCGCACGGAGGGGCTCACGTGTATCGGTGCGCCGGTCAAACTCGGCGGTGACGTTCTCGGCGCGATCAGCATCTCCGCGCCCACGAAGCGACTCGGGAACGCCGGCTTCGACGACGACATCACCGCGGAGGTCGAGAGCACCGCCCACGAACTCGCCTTGGACATCAAGTACGCCCGGCAATGAATCGCCGCCACCGAGCCGAGTCGACCCGCGGTTCACGCCCAGTCCGCCGCGCTCGTTAGTGAGAACAATTATCACTCCCCTCGGGAGTAGTAGCCACTATGCCAGAAATCGTCGACGGCTATACGCACATCCTGACCGAGCACTTCTTCGAGAAACTGACCGACGAGTTCGGCTTTCAGGGCCTCTCCGGTCGGCCGGAGTTCCTCTGGGACGTCGAACAGCGAAAGCAGGATATGGCCGACTACGGCGTCGACAAGCAGATCATCACGCTCGCGCTCCCGACGATGTTCCAGGGGATGGATCACGATCTCGCGCTGGAGATCACGCGCCTCGCCAACGACGAGATCCGTCGGCTCGCCGACGAGCACCCCGACTCGTTCATCCCGGTCGCGACGCTCCCGATGGTGAGCGAGGCGTTCCTCGCGGAGTTCGACCGCTGCGTCGGCGACCTGGATGTGGCCGGCGTTCAGATCTTCTCGAACGTCGACGGTCGCCCGATCGACGACGAGCAGTTCTGGCCGCTCTTCGAGGAGGCCGAGGCAACCGACACCCCGCTGTGGATCCATCCGCAACTCTGGGAGTGGTACGACTGGGCCTCCGAGTATATGGAACACCGTCTATTTGGCTGGCCGTTCGACACGACGCTCGCACTGTCGCGGCTGGTGTTCGGCGGCGTGATGGAAGCATATCCCGACCTGAAGATCGTCTCGCACCACGGCGGGGGAATGGTCCCCTTCTACGGGCGGCGCATCGAGATGTTCTATCAGCAGCGGCAGGCGTATCCCAAGAACTACCCCGGTTTCCACGAGAACGCCGCGTCGCTCTCGCAGCCGGCCGAGGAGTACTTCAAGAAGTTCTACGCCGACACGGCCGTCTCGGGGTCCACGCCGGCGCTTGAGTGCGCCGACTCGTTCTTCAACGACGGGAACGTCGTCTTCGGCACTGACTACCCGTTCAGCCCCGAGCGGGGCCGTCGTACCGTCGACGTGACGATCGACGCGGTCGAACGGATGGACGTCGACTCCGACACGCGCGCAGACATCTTCGCAGACAACCTCTACGACTTGATCGAGTAGTCGGGGGCGCGTTTTCGTATTCAGAATTTTCCCGGTGACGAACACTCTCAAAAACGTCGTTTAATTCCGTTCAAACAGGCGTACGCGTGTTATTTCCAAACCAGATATAGCTGTAAATAGTCCTGTAGCGGCAGCTACCGCGTTTCGCCCTCTCATCCCACACCGTTTTCAAAAAGAAAACCAGAGGGCGTGGATTCGCTACTCGGCGCGGACTTCGATCGAGCCCAGGTTCGAGAACTCGACGTTGTAGACGTCGCCGGGTTCGATGTCGATGGCTGCGGTGATGCCGCCGCTCATCACGAGTTCGCCCTCGCGGAGTCCGTCGTCGACGTCCGCCAGACGGTCGGCGAGCCACGCCACCGGTCGCGCGGGATTACCCATAATGTCCGCACCGAGGCCCGTCGCTTCGACCTCACCGTTCACCGAGACGGCGACGCCCTCCATCTTCAGATCGAGGTCAGTGACGTCGCGGTACTGCTCGCCGACGATGACCTTGCCGGCGGATGTGAGGTCGGCGATCACGTCCTGTGCCGAGGGGATCGACCAACCCTGGAAGCGGCTTTCGAGGATCTCGACGACTGGGACGACGGCCCGCGTCGACGTGAGGACGTCCATCGTCGAGACCGGTGCGGTGAGGTCTTCGTCGAGGATGAAACCGATCTCGGCCTCGATGCGGGGCGAGATCATCTCTGCGGTCGGCACGGGCTCGTTATCCAGTACCGTTTCGTGGGCGACATACCCGAAGATCGGTTCCGGGATCCCGAGCTGTTCCTGTTTCGCCTCGCTGACGAGTCCGAGTTTGTGGCCGACGATGTCCTCGCGGCCGCCTTCGCTGAGTCGGTCGAACACCTCGAACTGGATGCGGTAGGCGTCTTCGGTCGAAAATTCGGTCTCGTCCGATAGCGGCGCGATCGGCTCTTTCTCGTCGTAGGCCTCGTACAGTGTCGTCGCGAAGCGGTCGATCTCGTCCTGGCTGAGTGGCATACGTTCCTACGTTCGCTGGTGCATTCATTATACTTTCGACACTCACAGCGACGTTCGCTCCGCGAGTTGGCCCAGTCCCGTTTTCGGATCGAAACCAGTCCACGGGTGCACGGCGATCCTGCTTCGCCTGCACACTGGAGTTGAGTAACTGAATATGGTTACATTTATGACTTCGATCCACAATGAGCAACCAGTTCCGGGGTCGGTATTATTTTACTCGTGGGACGTGTTCGTAGACGTGTATGTCCGAGAGTGAGGTATCCCGGGAGATCTCGATCGACGCCTTCTGGAACGCCCTCTACATCGATGGTGAGTGGGAAACGCCCGACGACAGAGACCGAATCGACGTGACGAACCCCGCGACCGGCGAGTCCGTCACGGAGGTCCCGGCGGCCTCAGTCGACGATGTCGATCGCGCCTTCGAGGCCGCTACGCGGGCCCAGGCGGAGTGGGAGGAGACGACCCCCGACGAACGCGCCGCCGTCGTCCGCCGCGCGGCGACCCTCATCGAGGAGTACGAGGACGAAATCCGAGAGATTCTCGCCGTCGAGAGCGGCGGAACGAAGCCGCGCCAGGACATCGAAGTCGGCGGGACTATCACTTTCGTTCACGACGCGGCATCCTTCGCGTTTCGCTCCTCCGGCGGGCACAATCAGTCGAAGATCCCCGGCAAAGAGAACATCATCCAGCGCGAGCCAGTCGGCGTCGTCGGCGTGATCTCGCCGTGGAACGTCCCGTTGAAGCTCTCGATCCGCGCGGTCGCGCCCGCCATCGCGCTCGGAAACAGCGTCGTGCTCAAGCCCGCACAGGAGACGTCGATCTCCGGTGGGTTGCTGCTCGCGCGCCTCTTCGAGATGGCCGGCCTCCCCGAGGGCGTCCTGAACGTCGTCACCGGGACCGGCCCCGAGGCCGGCGACCGCGTCGCCTCGCACCCCGACTGTGAAGTCATCGCTTTCACCGGATCGACCCCAGTCGGGCAGATGGTCGGCCAGAACGCGGTCGATCACTTCGCGTTCCCCGCTTTAGAACTCGGCGGCAACAACCCCCACGTCGTGCTCGAAGACGCCGACCTCGACGCGGCGATCGATGCGGGCGTCTTCGGCTCGTTCTGGAATCAGGGACAGGTCTGCATCTCGATCAACCGCCACCTCGTCCACGAGTCGATCTACGACGAGTACGCCGAACGACTCGCCGAGCGCGCCGCCGAACTGAAGATCGGCGACCCGCTCGACGACGACGTCGTGATCGGCCCGATCATCAACGCGGACCAGCGCGAGGAGATGCTCGACTACATCGACCGCACCGTCGAGCAGGGGGCGACTCTCGAAACCGGCGGTGCTGGCGAGGGCCTGTTCGTCGAGCCGACCGTCCTCACGAACGTCACCAACGAGATGGCCGCCGCGTGCAACGAGCACTTTGGACCCGTCGCGCCGATCATCCCCTTCAGCGACGACGACGAAGCGGTCGAACTCGCAAACGACACCGAGTACGGCCTCGCAGCGTCGGTTCACTCAGCCGATCGTGGCCGCGCTCGCGACATCGCCGACCGGATCGAGGCCGGGATGGTCCACGTCAACGACCAGACTGTCAACGTCGAACCACACGTCCCCTTCGGCGGGGTGAAAGACTCGGGGATGGGCCGCTACAACGGCAAGTGGATCATCGACGAGTTCACCCAGACCAAGTGGACGTCCGTCCAGCGCGAACCACGCGAGTACCCCTTCTAAAAGGGACTGACGCCAGGACTCTGCTTCTCTCACGTCGTTCTACTCCTGACCTGACCTGATCTGATCTGACACCGACAGCATCGCTACTATTCGTGCCGCCCGCGGTACGTCGAGAGGTAATCCCGGGCGGTCTCACCGAGCATCGCCAGATCCGGCCCCATCGCCAGGAAGTCGACGCCCCAGTCGTCGCGGACGCCGACTTCCGCACGGCTCGTCGCGAGCGTGCCAACTGGCGTATTCGCCTCGTCCGCCGCGTCGACGATCCGCTCGACCGCGTCCTGCATCGCGTCGGCGTCGTAGTCGCCGAACACGTCCAGCGAGGCCGAGAGGTCGACCGGGCCGATGAACAGCGCGTCGACGCCGTTGACTGCGGCGATCTCCGCGACGTTCTCGACGCCCCGCTCGGACTCCACCTGCACGATCGTCAGCACCTCCTCGCTCGCCGATTCGACGTACTCCTGCAGGTTCGCGCCGTAGCCGGCCGCACGGTAGCCCGCGACGCCGCGGCGCCCGTGCGGTCGATAGGTGCAGGCGTCGACGGCGCGTTCGGCCTCCGCGGCCGTCTCGACGGACGGCACCATCACGCCCACCGGACCGAGGTCGAGGACGCGCTTCACCTCGGTCGGATCGTTCGAGGCGACGCGAACGATCGGGACCGTGTCCGTGCCCGCGGCAGCGACAGCCCGGACCACCGTCGCCAGCGCTTCCAGCGTCATCTCGGTGTGTTCGCCGTCCAGTACGGCGAAGTCGTAGCCGACGCCGGCGAGGAGTTCGGCGCTGGCGGGATGGCCGATCGAGATCCAACAGCCGGCGACCGGTTCGCACGCGCGGAGTCGCGACGTGAAGTCGTCTCCGATACTGAGGTCGTCTCCCATATCGTCGAGTACCGCTGCAAATCGCTTGAACTTTCGGGTACGCATCATATTCGGCGGTCGCATTCGGATCGCGTGATTGACAGTACGGAGTCCGTATCCGCGTTTCGCGCGGGATTTTCCCACCGACCTACCCGATCTGCTCGCGTACCGTGGGCGAAGTTATTTGTACGATAAATTCCTACCGAACGATATGTCGTTAGATGCGGCGATAGTCGGTCCGGGTAACATCGGAACCGACCTGATGTACAAGATTCTCGACCGGAGTGAGAATATCGACCTCCAGCGGATGGTAGGTATCTTCCCGGTCGAGGAGTCCGAAGGACTCCAGGCCGCCGTCGAGCAGGGGATCGACGTCGGCACCGAAGGCATCGACAGCATCGAAGAACACGCAGACGAGTTCGACATCGTCTTCGAGGCCACGAGCGCGGGCATTCACGAACAGCACGCGCCGGTCTACGAGGACCTCGGTCTGTTCGCGATCGATCTCACGCCGGCCGCGATCGGTCCCTACACCGTTCCCGTCGTCAACCTCGACGACGTGATCGGCGAGACGCAGAACATCAATATGGTCACCTGCGGCGGCCAGGCGACGATCCCGCTCGTCCACGCCGTCAACCGCGTCTCGAACGTCGAGTACGCCGAGATGATCTCGCACATCGCCTCGAAGAGCGCCGGCCCGGGCACGAGAGGTAACATCGACAAGTTCACCCAGACGACCGCGGCGGGACTCGAAGAGGTCGGCGGGGCCGACGACGGGAAGGCGATCATCACCCTGAACCCGGCGGAGCCGCCGATTATGATGCGGAACACCGTCTACACGATGGTCGACGAGAACACGGACGTCGACGAGGTCCGCGACTCTGTCTCCCGTATCGAAGCGGACGTCCAGACGTACGTCCCCGGCTACGAGGTCACGCTCGAACCGACAGTCAAAGACCAAGACGACGTCGCCTTCGACCTCGGCGACTCGATCATCCTCACCACGATGATCGAAGTCGAGGGCGAGGGCCAACATCTCCCGCCGTACGCGGGCAACCTCGACATTATGACAAGCGCAGCACTCGGTGCCGCCGAACGGATCGCACAGCAGCCAGTCGACGCCAGCCCCATCGGAGGTGTCAGCGATGACTGATTCGGTCCGGCTGGTCGATATGACGCTCCGCGACGGGATGCACGCCGTCGACCACCAGTTCACGCCCGAGGAGATGGCAGACGTCGCGGGCGCCCTGAACGCGGCCGAGATGGACGTCGTCGAGGTCTCTCACGGCGACGGAATGGGCGGCTCCTCGATCAACTACGGCTTCTCGGCGGCCAGCACCGAGGAGTACCTCGACGCCGTGACGCCGGAACTCACTGACACCGAGCTGTCGGTCCTGATGCTGCCCGGCATCGGTACGATCGAGGAGATCGATATGGCGATCGATCACGGGGCGGACATCTGCCGGATCGCGACCCACGTCACCGAGGCCGACGTCTCCGAGGAGCACTTCGAGTACGTCAAAGACCAGGGCCTCGAAGCGAACGGCCTCCTGATGCTCTCGCATATGGCAGAGCCCGAAACGGTTCTCGAACAGGCCCAACTGATGGAGAGCTACGGCGCCGACGCCGTCTACGTGATGGATTCCGCCGGCGCGTTGCTGCCGAGCGACGTCCGCGACCGCGTCAGTCTGCTCGCCGACGAACTCTCGATCGACGTGGGCTTTCACGCTCACAACAACCTCGGGCTCGCGATCGGCAACTCGCTCGCGGCGCTCGATTCCGGCGCGGTGACGATCGACGGTTGTCTACGTGGGCTCGGTGCGGGCTCGGGCAACGCCCAGATGGAGGTGCTCGTCGGTACACTGGAGAAAGCCGGCTACGACGTCAACCCGGACTTCTTCGGCACGATGGACGCCGCCGAGGACGTCCTCGTCCCGATGATCTCCGACGACGAGATGCCCGAACTCGACAACGACTCGCTGCTTTTGGGCTACGCCGGCGTCTACTCCTCGTTCCTCCGGCACACCCGTCGCGCGGGCGAAAAGTACGACATCGACCCCCGCGAGATCCTGATCGAACTCGGCGAGATGGAGGTCGTCGGCGGTCAGGAGGACCTGATCACCGACGTCGCCTCGCGACTCGCCAGCGAGAAAGACGCCGAAGCCGCCGAAGCGGCCTCGGACGACTGACGGCAAATCGACCGCGGTTTCGTTTTTCTGTCTCTCCGGTTCTCGGAACTTATAGGGATTATCGTACGTCTGCATAGATGTCTCGCCGGACGGTACGGCGAGAGTCTCTGAACAGTTACGATAATCCCTATTAGAGATCTTCTCGCGGCTCGACCAGTTCGATCACGTGGCCGTCCGGGTCCGTGATGAAGGCGACGCGCGCGCTCGCGCCCGTGGAGTCGAGCGGGCCGCGGAGCAGTTCTGTCTCGGTATCCTCTTGCAGGCGCTCGACCTCCGCGTCGGTGTCGTCGACTTCGAGCGCGAGGTGGTCGAAGCGGGCGCGGGTCTGCTCGCCGAGGTCGTGACCGGGCTTGTGTTTGAACTGGATCTCGGCGTCGCTCTCGCCGCGGACGTAGACGTTCCGGGCGTCGTCGCCGCCGACGAACTCGTTGGTCTTCTCTAGGCCGAGCGCGCCGACGTAGAAGTCGAGCGTCTCGTCGATGTCCGATACCCAAATCGCGCTGTGAATTACGTCCATACTCCAAGGCGGGGCAGGCGTCGACATAAATCACGGGGGTCAGCGTTCGCGGCCCGCGTTCGGATGCCGGACACCAACCTATTTGATGCCCGACTCAGTAGCGAGCATATGGCAGTTCCAGCAGAAACCCGCGAGGAGTTGGCCGAATCGCTCTACACGGCGCTTCGGACGCAGTCGCCGATCGATCGCCTCACTGCGGACCACGAACTGACGAAGTCGGACGCCTACGACATCCAGACGCGACTCGTCGAGCGCCGTCTCGACGACGGGGCGGAGATCGTCGGCCACAAGATCGGCCTGACGAGCGACGGTATTCAGGAACAACTCGGCGTCGAGGAGCCCGACTTCGGCCGCCTCCTCGATACGATGTTCGTCGCGGGGCGAGAGATCCCCGGCGACGAACTCCTCCAGCCGCGGGTCGAACCCGAGATCGGGTTCGTTATGGAGGAGTCGCTCTCGCCGCCGGTGACGTATCTGGACGTGCTCGATGCGACCAGTTCGGTGCTGCCTGTCGTCGAGGTCATCGACAGCCGCGTCCGCGACTGGGACATCCGGATCCAGGACACGATCGCAGACAACGCCTCCTCAGCGCTGTACGTCACGGGCGAGCAGACGACGGTTCCCGATCAGGATCTCTCGCTCGAAGGCGTCAAGCTCTACAAGAACGGTACGCTCGAATCGTCCGGCGTAGGTGCGGCCGTGCTCGATCACCCCGCCCGGTCGGTCGCGTGGCTTGCGAACACCCTCGCAGACTTAGACGAGCAGATCGAAGCCGGTCATCTCGTCTTGAGCGGGTCGCTGACGCCGGCCGTCGATCTCGCGCCGGGCGACGTGATCTCCGTCGAGTTCTCCTCGATCGGTACGGTCAACGCCCGACTCAGCGACGAATAAAAGACGGCGTGGTTCGCGGAGGCGCGACGCTATTCGGTGTACGGGATGCCGCCGAGGCTGTACTGCGTGCCGAACCACTGGTGGTCGGATTCCGATCCGATTTCCTCCTGCCAGACGACGGTCTCCCAGTCCGGCTCGAAGTTGAGATAGCCTGGCCCGGCGAACAGTTCGAGACGGATGCCACTGGCGGGGTCCTTGACGTAGAGGTAGTTCGCGTTCGTGATGGCGTGCTTGCCGGGGCCGCCGTCGATCTCGATGTTGTTCTCCGAGAGGATGTCGGCGGCGTCCCACAGATCCTGCAGGTGATCGAGGTGGTAGGCGATGTGGTGGAACTCGTGTTTCTCCTCTTCGAGTCGGTGGACCGCGATGTCGTGCGGCAGCGGCGTCGTAGCGTGCCACCAACCCCAGGTCGTGCCGTCCTCGGATTTGAAGACCTCGTTCAGTCCCATCCCGAACTCCTCCTCGAAGAGCTGTGAGGTCTTCTCGGGCTGTCCGTCCTGCACGTGGGTGTGGTCGATCCGCTGGGGGTACACGCGGTTCGCGTACTCGGGGCTGTAGCGCCGCATCGGGATCTTCGAGCGCTGTTCTCCGTCGATATCGGGTTTGTCCATCTCGTAGTAGATCTCGAAGCGGTGCCCCGCCGGGAGCTCGAACATAATCGAGTCGCCGATGCCCGCCTCGTGACCGTCTTCGGTCCACGTGACGTCCATCCCGAGTTCTTCCAGTCGCTCTGCGTACTCCTCGACGGATTCGGGGTTCTGCGCGCGGAACGCGATGTGATCGACGGCGCCTTTCTCGCCCTCGGTGAGGCTCATCGTGTGGTGCTCGTAATCCCGGAGCGCACAGAGATATGCGGTGTCGTCCTCCCGTTCGACAACCTTCATACCCATCAGGTCGCGGAAGAACCACAACGATTCCTCGAGATCGGGCGTCTCGAACGCTATGTGTCCAAGTTTGGCAAGTTCTGCCATACTGTGTATCAGTTTTGCAGTTCTGTTATATACATTTTTCTAAGACTGCGGCGAGTGCGTCGGTTCGGTGCGGCTGTCGACGACTGAGCCCACGGTTTGGAACGCGCCGGGAGGCCGTCGAACCTTTGTGCGAGTCCGCTGTTTGTGATTTACCGAGAATCACCGAATTATTTATTATGTATGATGCGCTCCCCGCGTGTATGGGTATTGCGACCCTTGCACACGCAGAGCTGTACTGTCCAGACCTCGAAGCGTCGCTCGAACACTTCCGCGACACGATGGGAATGTACGTCCGCCACGAGGAGGACGACGCCTACTACCTCGCCGCCTACGGCGACTGGCAGGACTACACGCTCAT
>NZ_JANHAV010000008.1 GCF_024464655.1 Halobellus inordinatus | reverse complement strand
GAAGTTAAGCCTGCCAGCGTGCGAGGTAGTACTGGAGTGAGCGATCCTCTGGGAACACTGGCTCGCCGCCTCCACTCATACTTTCAGAGCCCACGAGCGCGTGCTCGTGGGCTCTCTTCATTTCGAACGATAGCGGACCGCTAGGCTTAAACGCAGAAACGGAATAGAGATAGGTGCGCCAAGGTGGCAGAGTCTGGCCGAACGCGTCCGCCTGCAGAGCGGATCATCGCCGGTTCAAATCCGGCCCTTGGCTTGGAATTTTGCGGACACTCTCTCACCGCGTTCAGTATCACGAGCGGCAGCGTTGTCGAGCGCCCCTCCAAAAATACATAAACCACCGGATGAATCCGGCACCAACCTCTCGGTGCGGAGACGACTATCGACATCCAATGGCGACATCCACCTCTAATCGGCCGCGACGTCGTTCCGAGGCCACGAACGGTCGCACACGAACGGTATCGATAGCCGCAGACAAGCAGGTCGCCTACAGCGAGTACGGCGACCCGGACGGCCGACCAGTCGTATTTTTGCACGGAACTCCCGGTTCTCGTTTGTTGGGACGGCTGTTCGACGCCGACGCACAGGAGCACGGGGTTCGATTGCTCGCCCCGGACCGACCGGGGTACGGCCGCTCGACGCCGTGGCCGGACCAGTCGATTACCGACGCCGAAACGTATGTTAGTGCCATCCTCGACGACGCCGACGTCGGATCGGCTTCGATCGTCGCGTTTTCGGGCGGGAGTCCGTATGCACTCGCGACTGCGGCCGCTCGACCGGACCGGGTCAGTCGCGTCGATCTCGTCGCCGGAGCGACGCCGCCGCATCTCAGCGAGACGGTGCCACTAACACAGCGTCTCCTGGGGGGGCTGGCGTCGACGACGCCGACGCTCCTCGGGGTGCTGTTTCGCGGGCACGCGTGGCTAGCCCACCGCCGCGATCCCGCGTTCGTCGTCGATCAGTACACTGCGGGGGAGGCCACCGGCTCGATACCGCAAGAGGTCGCCACGGTCGTGCAAGCCGACTTTCTCGAAGCGTTCGCTCACAGTCGGTGCGGAGCCGTGACCGATTTTCAGAACGTCTCGACCGAGTGGGGAATCCGATTCGAGGATATCGACGTCCCGGTGCATCTCTGGCACGGCGACCGCGACACGAACGTTCCGATCACGGATGCTCGCCGCCTCGAAACCACACTTTCGACGGCTCACATCCACGTCTTGGAGGGTGAAGACCACCTCGGCACGTTGCTTCGGGCGGTTCCAGAAGCTCTCGCGGCGCATCGCTCCGAGACGTGATGGCTGGGCGCCCCCCGCCGCGAACCGCCGTGATTGATACGTCCCGCAGCACGACGTGGCCCAACGGCGAGATGAAACGCGTCCAGTTTGCCGTCCGCTACCCCGAATTCGTCCACCCGCTCCAGCGACAGGTCGTCGCAGAGACGCCCCTCACGCGGACCGAGCTGCTGATGTGGAGCCCGACGGCGGACGCGACGAGCCTCTGTTGGCTCGACGTCGACCGCGACGCTGCGGCGGCGGCCACCGAGGCGATCGACTCGCTCCTCGCGAGTCACTTCGTCGAGGGAGCTGACGGCACGTACGCGTTCCTCCAACAGGACGACTACGAGTTTTCGGCGGCCATCTTGGAGACGATCGTGGACGCGCGCGTGATATTCCTTCCGCCGGTCGTCTTCCTCGACACGGGCGCGGTTCGGTTCGAGGCCGTCGGCGAGCCGACGGCACTCAGTGCGTTCCACGAGCGACTCTCCGCGCTCGGTACGCTCTCTATCGAGCGCGTCCACGAGTTCGAGCGGCGCGCAGCGCCATCGCGCCTCACCGACAGACAGCGGGCCGCACTCGCAGCAGCTGTCGACGTCGGCTATTATGAGGTACCTCGGGAGGGATCCGTGGCAGACGTCGCGGACGCCCTCGACTGTTCGTCGAGCACGGCCGGAGAACTGTTGCGCAAAGCGGAGGCAGCGGTCGTGAAACAGCACACCGAGCGGCAGTGATGAGTGGTCGTTGTCTGATCTGACGCCCCCGCCGACGTCGTGGTCGGCGCACGCACCCCCGGAAACGCCTTCCGGAAAACGGTAACCGTTATACGCCACGTGACCAAATCCGGAGATATGCAACGACGTGCCGCGGCGATTTACGTCGCACTCTTCATCGTCATCGGTGCGGCCTCGTATTCGCTCATCGCGACCGCACAGACGCCACACGTCGAGTTCGAGAATCCGGAGTACGAACTCGCTCAGGGCGATCAGTTCCAGGTCGGCGAACAGACCTACACCGTCTCGGCGATCACGACCACCGAGCAGGGCGGCGGTCACGGCGGAATCGCGACCACCGTCGTCGAGGGTGAACTCCAGTACACGAACGAGTCCGCGCGCTACACCGCAGCGTGGGAGAACAACTCCACGCAGTCGTTCGACGGGAACGAGTGGCGCGTGCTCGTCGGTAGCGGCGACGGTCCCACGGCGTTCACCCTGCGCGAGGACATCAACGAGACCGCGATCCTCCAAGAGGACCCCGCAGCGAGTGAGGAGATGGTGACGCAGAACGGCACGCAGTACGTCGTCATCGACGGCTCCGAACTCGTCCCCGCGAGCGAGTACTTCCCCGAGCCCGAAACGCGGACGTACGCCGAAGGCGACACCGTTCAGTACGAGGGCAACGCCAGCACCATCGACGCGGTGACCACGAGCGAAGTCACGCTCGCGTGGACGGGCCCGCGGACGAACACGATCGGCGTCAGCGACAACTCGAACGTCACGCTTGGCGGCGAGACGTACCTCGCACACTTCGCCGACGAATCGACGCTTCAGCTCACTCAGGACTTCGAGAGCTTCCGGCAGCAGAACGCCGAAATCGACCAGCACACGCTCCACAAAAACGGCCTGTGGGGCGTCAGCATCGCCTCGTTCCTGACGGTGATCTTCCTCGTCGGCTTCGCGTACCTCCCCTCGCGGTACTAACCGCGCTCGACCGCTTCTTTTTCCGTTCGCCCGCACGAGCACTGGCACGTCTGCCGCGTGCACCGACGCCATCGATCGGCCCGTCGGCTATCTATAATGAAAGATCGACAGGATAATGTAGCAGCCCCCATTTCGCAGTACTATGTCGATTCAGCGACCGTCCGGCGTCGGCTCCGAGTGGTGCCCTGACTGTGGCGACGAGATGTCGTTCAGCGGGGTACAGCCGGCGGGCTACGCCCAGTTCTTCTGTGAGCAGTGTCGCTATCGCCGGGACACGTTCGTCGGGACAGACGTCGATCGCTGATTCTGTCGGACGTGATTCGGGCGCTTCGTGGACGACGCAGTGGTGACACCGGTGTCACTCCGATACTTATGCTGGTCGCGATGCTACCTCCGGTATGAGCGACGAAACGCCCGTCACCGCGGACCGGCCGGACAGCCCGATTCAGACGACCGGGACCGACCACATCACTATCTGGGGGAGCAACGAAGAAGACACGCTCGCGTTCTATCGCGACCTCCTCGGGATGCCGCTCGTCCTCCGCCAGCCGAACCTCGACGACCCCTCGCAGACGCACCTGTTCTTCGACACCGGCGACGGCCGAATCCTGACGGTGTTCGTCGGTGATCGGGATTCAAACCGCGGCCCGCAGCGCGGCGGCACCGGGTCCGTCCACCACCTCTGTTTCAGCATCGCCCCCGAGGACTTCGAGGACGTCGCGGCCGCGCTCGAGGACGACGGCCGCGGTTACAACGTCTTCGACCGGGGGATCTTCTTCTCGCTGTACACCCACGACAACAACGGCCTCGTCATCGAACTCTCGACGGACAAATACGACATCCCCGAGGACCGCCGCGGCGAGGTGCTCGCGAAGGCCCAGGAACTGCGCGTCGAGGACGGCGCGGAGTACGCCCAGGACGAACACCTCGCGGCCGCACTCGAAGCACTCGGGCTCGACGCGACCCCGTACGATCTCCCCGACGCGTCCTCGGGCGTCGGCGGCGTCGAGTGAACCGCCGGAGTCACGCTCTACCGTTCAGACCTCGACGAGGACTTTGATCGCTTCGCGTTCGTCCATCGCCCTGTAGCCCTCGGCGATGTTTTCGAGGTCGACCGTCTTCGTGAACACCGGCGCGGGGTCGAGCGTCCCCTGCAGGACGTCGGCCATCAGCTCGTCGGCGTACGCGCGAACGGGAGCCATCCCGCCGCGGAGCGAGATGTTGTCCCCGAAGAACGAGAACAGATCGAGGCCGCCGTCGAGTCCGTGCGGGACGCCGACGTAGCCGATCGTGCCGCCCGGGCGACAGACTTCTGCCGCCATCTCCATCGACGAGGCCGCGCCAACACACTCCAGCACGTGATTTGCGCCGCCGCCGGTCAACTCGCGGACGCGCTCGACCGCCTCATCGCCCCGCTCGGCGACGAGGTCGGTCGCGCCGAACGATTCGGCCAGTTCCAATCGGTCCTCGTGATGGCCGACGGCGACGATGCGCTCCGCCCCGAGCCGGCGGGCCGCGAGGACGCCGCAGAGCCCGACGGCCCCGTCGCCGACGACCACGGCGGTCTCGCCCGCCTCGACGCCGGCGCTCACCGCAGCGTGGTGGCCGGTGCCCATCACGTCAGTGAGCGGAAGCAGCGACCGGAGCGCGTCCTCGTCGTCGGCGTAGCGGTCCGGCACGCGGACGAGCGTGCCGTCGGCCTGCGGACAGCGGATCTTCTCACCCTGTGCGCCGCCGTTGTCGCCGCCCCAGCCGTCGCCGTTCACGCAAGAGGTGTGGAGCCCCTTCCGGCAGAACTCACAGGAGCCACAGCTGATCTTGAACGGGGCGAACACGCGGTCGCCCGGTTCGACCGAGCGGACCTCCTCGCCGACGGCTTCGACGATTCCCATCGGCTCGTGGCCGATCTTCGATCCCAGGTCGCGGTCGCTCTCGCCGCGATAGAACCAGAGGTCTGAGCCGCAGACGGCGGTGTGTGTCACGCGGACGATCGCGTCCGTGGGAGCGCTCAGTTCCGGTTCGGGTACGTCCTCGACTCGGACGTCGCGGGGGCCGTGATACACTGCTGCGCGCATACCGGCTCTGCGTCCGGCGCGAGGAAAAAGCCGGGGTTCGCGGCGGATTCGGTCGGCGCTCCGTAACGGTTATGACGATTGTTTAGGTATACCTAAAATATGCGTAGCGATCGACTACCACAGCATTCGAGCTCCGGTCGGCCTCGCGGCTCCGGCGATTCGGGACTGGAATCGGAAGCGGGGAGGTGACCGAGCGTGCCCGACGTCGACGCCGCCATTCGCGATCTGACCGCGGCCCGTCGCGCCGTCCGCGACGAACGGCGCGAGACGCAGCGCCAGCGACGCGGCTTCGAGCAGTTCCGCGCGACGGTCGCCGAGACCGAGCCCGTGAGCGCCGGTGGCACCGCCGAGCGTTTCGGATCGCCGTCTCCCGGATGGACGACGGGCGCGGCGGCGACGACCGACGATCGGTGCCGTCGCGTCCGCGCCGCGTTCGAGGAGTACGTCGTCCCGCACGTCGACGACGAATCGGCGACGGTCCGCGCGGTGCTGGCCGCCGAGTTGAGCACGGAAGTCGCCGTCGCGCTCGCGTCTACGGGCGGCGGCAATCGGTTCACCCAACCGCTCCAGCGAGCCATCCTCGAACACGTCGAACAGCGCCTCGCGGAGAGTCGGGTGATGTGCCGCGCGCTGGCGATCGAACTCGACTCGCTCGACAGCGCCATCGAGACGTTGAAACACGTCGAACAGTCGTTGCCGGCCGTCGACGCATCGGTTCGGATCCTGTCGGAGGACGCGGATCTGTGGACGCGTCGCGAGCGCGCCGCCTCCCTCGAAGACGACCTCGACGCCGCGATCCGCGAGCGACAGTCCACGCTGGAGAGCGTGACCGCGACCGAGGTGAAAGCCGGGATCGGTCACGACACGGTCGTCGAATACCTGTTCGGCGAGCGGGAGGTTACCTACCCCGCCCTCGATGCGCTGCTCCGTGGCGTCCGGGAGTGTCGGCGGCGACGTGACGAACTCGACGACGCGCTCGGTGACAGGTGACGTCGCCCTGCGCGCGCCAGTGGTGTCCTACCAGTCGAGGGACCCGCCGCTCTGGTACTCGGTGACCTGCGTCTCGAAGAAGTTCTTCTCTTTGTTCAGGTCGACGGCTTCGCTCATCCACGGGAAGGGGTTGTCCGTCCCGTAGCTCTCTTCGAGGTCCAACTGGCCGAGCCGGCGGTCCGCGACGTGTTCGACGTACTCGGAGAACTGCTCTGGGCCCATCCCGAGGACGTCCTCGGGACACGCCTCGCGCGCGTACTCCTGTTCGAGGTCGACGGCCGTCTCGATCAGGTCGCGCACCTCCGCGCCGAACTCCTCGGTCCAGGCGTCGGGATGTTCCCTGCGGATCTGGTTGATCAGATCGACGCCGAAGCCCACGTGCAGCGACTCGTCGCGCATAATGTACTCGAACTGCTGGCCGATGCCGACCATCCGGTTCCGGCGCTTCAGCGCGAGCATCATCGCGAAGCCGGCATAGAAGAACACGCCCTCCATCACGACGTAGAAGCCGACGAGGTCCCGGAGAAGATCGCGCACGTCCTCGGTCTCGTCGAGGCTGAACTCCGGATCGTCGAGGTTCTGCGTGAGTTCGACGACGAACTCGTCTTTCTGGCTGATCGTTGGGATGCGATCGTACATCCCGTAGAGGTACTCGGGGTCGAAGCCGAGCGAGTCACAGCAGTAGATGAAGGTATCCGTGTGGATCGCCTCCTCGTAGGCCTGTCGAAGGAGGTACTGCCGACACTCCGGCGCCGTGACGTACTCGTAGATCGCGAGGACGATGTTGTTCGCCGTCAGCGACTCCGCCGTCGAGAAGAACCCGAGGTTCCACTCGACGAGCTGTCGCTCCGAGTCGGTGAGCTCGTCGCCGTTCCACTGGGAGATGTCGTCCTGCATCGGAATCTCCTCGGGGACCCAGTTGTTGGCGACGCCGTCGCGGTAGTACTCGCGCGCCCAGTCGTAGTCGATCGGCAGGATCTTGTTCGGGTCGTGTTCCGCGTCGTGATTGAGTAGTGGCATCTTCGTCACCTCACTGACAGGCCTCGCAGGTCGGATCCTCGACACGTGCGAGGTCGCTGTCGCCGTTCTGATCGTCGTCCGTGGATCCGTCTCTATCTTCGTCGCCGGCGGACCCGACGTCTCGGCGCTGCGTCCGGCCGTACTCGGCCATATCGAGCGTCGACTTCTCGATCTGGGACGCGCCGAGCGTCCGGAGGTAGTAGGTCGTCTTCACGCCGAGCCGCCACGCCGTCTTGTAGACGTCGTCGAGCAGCGAGCCGTCGGTGCTGGGGAAGAAGACGTTGTGTGAGACTGACTGGTCGATCCACTGCCCGCGGTGGGCGGTCAACTGGAGTTGGTGTCGCGGGTCGATCTCGAACGCCCCGCGGTAGAGCTCCTGCAGGTCGTCGGGGATTTCGTCGATCTCCTGGATCGAGCCGTCGTGGAACTTGAGCCGATCGAGCATCTCCGAGTCCCAGAGGCCCCGCGCTTTCAGATCCGCGACGAGCTGGTCGTTGATGATCGTGAAGTCACCGCTCATATTCGACTTCACGTACAGATTCGAGTAGATCGGCTCGATCGACGGGGTCGTCCCGTTGATCGTCGAGACCGTCGCCGTCGGCGCGACCGCCATCGTGTTCGAGTTGCGCATTCCGTGCTCGCCGATGTGGTCGCGCACGCGGCCCCAATCGAGGGTCTCCGATCGGTCGGTCGGGATCTCGCGGCCGCGTTCTTCTTCCAGCAGGTCGACGGTGTCGTGCGGGAGGATGCCGCGGTCCCATTTGCTCCCCTCGTAGGTCTCGTAGGTGCCGCGCTCTTTGGCCAGACGCGAACTGTTCAGGATCGCGTGATAGGAGACGAACTCCTGCCAGCGGTTCGACTTCTCGATCGCATCTTCCGATCCCATCGGGACGCCCACCTGCATCAGCGCGTCGTGGAAGCCCATCACGCCGAGGCCGATGGGTCGGTGGCGCATATTGGAGTATTCGGCCTCGTCGGTCGGGTAGAAACAGAGGTCGACGACGTTGTCGAGCATCCGCATCGCGGTCTCGATCGTCTCCGCGAGGGCGTCGCGGTCGAGTCCGTCGCCGGAAATGTGATTCGAGAGGTTGACGCTTCCGAGGTTACAGACCGCGTGCTCGTCGGCGCTGGTGTTGAGCGTGATCTCCGTACAGAGGTTCGAGGAGTGGACGGTGCCGACGTGGTCCTGCGGCGAGCGGACGTTGCTCGGATCCTTGAACGTGATCCAGGGGTGGCCCGTCTCGAAGAGCCGCGTGAGCATCGTCCGCCAGAGTTCGGCGGCGTCGACGCGCTCGTACTGCCGGAGTTCGCCGGCCTCGGCCTTCGCCTCGTACTCGCGGTACAGTTCCTCGAACTCCTCGCCGTACGTACTGTGGAGTTCGGGAACCTCGTCGGGCGAGAAGAGCGTCCACTCCTCGTCGGCCTCGACGCGCTTCATAAACAGGTCTGGTACCCACGCCGCGGTGTTCATATCGTGGGTCCGCCGGCGCTCGTCGCCGGTGTTCCGCCGCAGGTCGAGGAACTCCGGGAAGTCGAGGTGCCACGATTCCAGATACGCGCAGGCGGCCCCGCGGCGCTTGCCCGAGCGGTTGATCGCCGCCGTGACGTCGTTGCTGATCTTCAGGAACGGCACCGTTCCGGTGGATTCGACGCCAGTGCTCTCGATGAGAGCGCCCCCCGCACGGAGGTTCGTCCAGTCGTTGCCGAGCCCGCCGCTCCACTTCGAGAGCTGTGCGTGGTGCTTGTAGGAGTCGAAGATGTGTTCGAGGTCGTCTTCGACCGTCGTGAGGTAACACGAGGAGAGCTGTGGGTGCGTCGTGCCGCTGTGGAACAGCGTCGGCGTCGAGGGCGTAAAGAGCAGCCGCGAGAGGACGTCGTAGAACTCCAGCGCGCGCTCTTGGGGGTCGTCTTCTTCGAGCGCGAGGCCCATCGCGATGCGCATCCAGAACGCCTGCGGCAGTTCGAGCGGTTCGCCGTCCTGCTCGATCCGGATGAAGTACCGCTGGGTCAGCGTCGACGCCGCGAGGTACTCGAACTTCTCGTCGCGGTCGAGCACGAGCGCGTCCGCCAGTTCGTCCAGATCGAACCGACCGTCGGTCATCCGCTCGTCCAGCAGGTCTTCCTCGACGCCGCGCTCGACGTTCGCGACGAACGTGTCCCGGTACAGTGCGTCGTAGTCGGCCGCGCCGTCACGGTCGCTCGTGCCCGCGCCGTCTGTGGTTTCCTCGCTCGCCGTTCCGAGGAGGTCGATCGGCTCCTGTCCGGTCACCTCGTCGAAGTACCGATCGAGGTGGAGCACGGCCCCGATGCGCTTGTACGCGGGGTCGCGCTCGATCCGGGCGGTCGTCACGTTGATGAGCGCCTCGTAGACCTCGTCTCGAGAGGCGCCCTCGTAGAGGTCGCGTTCGGCTTCCCGCACGAGGTCGGCGGCGGTGTCGTCGTCGACGACGTCGGTCTGTCCGCGTCGCGCTCGGTCGAGTAGTTCTCGTATCGCTGCGTCCTGTGTCGCTGTTGCGCTAGCCATCTTATCTAACTCCTGAGTTGCGTATCGATCGGCCTCAGTCCGCCTCCGAGTCGGGTGGCGAATCCGGACCCGAATCCGCATCGTCTGTGATTACTTCCTCGCCGTCGAGTTCCTCGTCTATGATCCGATCGAGCTCGCGGACGAACTCCTCGGGGTCGGAGAACGTCTTGTACACCGAGACGAATCGGACGTACGCGACGGAGTCGACCTCCCGAAGCTTCTCGGAGACCAACTCGCCGACGAGTTTCGAGGAGACGATGCGCGTCCCTCGATCCCGGATGTCCGCGTGAATCTCCGCGACGAGTCGGTCGACTTCGTCGTCTGTGACGGGGCGCTTCTCGACGGCGCGCTCGATGCCGCCTCTGATCTTCTCGCGGTCGAACGGCTCGATCGAGCCGTCCCGCTTTTTCACCTGGAGCGTCTCCCACTCGGGGCGCTCGTAGGTGGTGAACCGGAAGGAACACCGACTGCACTCGCGGCGACGCCGCACGGTCGTCCCGTCCGCGCCGCTTCTCGTGTCCACCACGCTCGTCCGGTCGTGACCGCAGTCCGGGCACTCCATAGTTGTCACTCGTCGTCCCTCCAGGCGGTTAATCCCATATATCGTGGGTCAGCTATCTCGGCCGCACTATGTCGTATTCGACGACCCCCGCATAAACGTTTCCCAATGCAGTTGCCATAGAACAAATTTAGTTGTATTCGATCCCGGTGGGCCGGATCGCGTTCGCCGGCGGTGCAGAAATTCCTATCGTAGCATTTGCAACTGATTGCGAACTAGATCAGACGCTGTCGAACGATCGGGTGCGTGAAGACTTGCAAATGATACTGTAGCTGATAGGGATTATCGTAACTGTTCGGAGATTCTCGCCGTCCCGTCCGGCGAGAAATCTATGAGGGCTTACGATAGGCCCTATGACTACGTGCTGATGAGGGCACGCTGCCGACGGCAGGCGACACTCTCGGACGCAGCGCGAACCGTTCGACGACCGCGGAGAAATCGAGCGTCGGAGATTCGCGTCAGCCTGACCGGCGAGCAGGCCGCTAGCCCTGATACAGCGGCGAGTCCTCGGTCGTGCACGCGGGACGCCCGCAGACGCCCGCCTCCTCGCCCGCGCGCTCGACGCCCGGCGCGAGGCGGTGCAGTTCCCACGTCGCGTCGTGGCCGGTCTCGGTGCGGTGGGTTTCGATGAACTCCCGCGCCGTCGCGAGTTTGTCGAAGGTCTCTGTCAGGTCGCACTCGGGGCACGTGACCGTCGCGCGCTTCTCGGCCATTGTGGTCTATAACCGCGGGAACGCACTTAACGGCGCGGGTCCGCCCGTCACGACACCGCTACGTGGTCGGTCCGACGACCCGCTCTGTGGTCGCTGTCTCATACTGTCGGACAGAACGATGTGAAAATTATCGGCACCCCGTGGGTGCCAACATAGTTCACGAACTTCTGTCCGACAGTATCAGACGCAGCGTCCTCCACGGCGATCAGGTCGTAGTAGGGGAGGCGGTCGTCGTAGCGACGGAGCGTTCGCCGGTACTTCTTGGCCGCCCGGACGGCGCGTTCGGCCACCTCTCGGGTCACGAAGCGATCACCGGCGACGGGTATCGGCTGCTCGCCCGTCCGCCCGCAGACGACTACGTAGCGCCCGCTGTCGCTCGCGAGTGCTTCGGTCCGCGCGCGGAGCGCCGTGAGCGACGGTTCTGTCATCCTCTGGCGTGTGCGTGTCGGTTCGTCGGTGACCTCATCGGGATCGGCGTCTTATCCGCGCTCTCCGTTTCCGCCTCGGTCCCCTCAGTGCCCGTCTGCAGTCTACTACAACCTTCGTGCCCTGCGGCGGGTATCGATGCGTTCGCCGACAGGAGGCCGCGTCTTCGTCGAGCCATATTTTTCGTCCAAGCCTATTCTCAGTCGTCGAGCGCGCGGTGGGGAGCGATGTGCGGTCCAGTCGGACTCTCGCTGTCGACGCTGGCGTCGACGTGGAACACCTCCGAGAGGAGTTCTTCGGTCACGACGTCGCGCGGCGGCCCCCAGTCGTAGGGCTCGCCGTCTTTCATCGCGACGAGGTTGTCGGCGAAGCGCGCGGCCTGCCCGATGTCGTGGAGGACGATGCCGACGGTCACGCCCTGCTCGCGGTTGAGCGTGCGGACGACTTCCATCACCCGCAGTTGGTGGTGTAAATCGAGATACGTCGTCGGCTCGTCCAAGAGGAGCACGTCCGTCTCCTGGGCGAGGACCATCGCGATCCACGCCAGCTGTTTCTGGCCGCCGCTGAGGTTCTTCATCTCTTTCTCGCGAAGGTCTTCGACACCCGCCAGGTCGATCGCGCGCTCGACGGCTGCCTGGTCCTCGTCGCCGACAGACTCGAAGAACCCGCGGTGTGGGTACCGCCCGTGGTAGATCAGGTCTTCCACGGTGAGGCTCGCGGGTGACTCGTTCTCTTGGGAGAGGAGGCCGAGGCGACGCGCGAGTTCCTTCGATTCGAGCGACTGCACCTGTTCGCCGTCGAGTCTGACCTGCCCGCAGTCGGGCGCGAGCTGGTTCGCCATCGACTTCAGGAGCGTGCTCTTGCCGCTCCCGTTCGGCCCGACGAGCGCCGTTACCTCGCCCGCTGGTAACAGGACGGTCTCGCACTCGACGACCGGCTCGTCGGTCGACGGATAGCCGATTTCGAGGTCTTCGCCCCGAAGCTCGACCGCCGAACCGTGAGCCGCCGATGCATCTGCGTCCGTCGCGGTGTCGCCCGCGTTCGATTCGCCGTTCGATCTGCCGTTCGATTCGCGCTCGAAGCGTTCGTGCTCGGACATCAGATCTCACCTAACGCGTCCTGTTTCCGCATCAGATAGAGGAAGTACGGTCCGCCGATCAGTCCCGTGACGATGCCGACCGGGATCTGCGTCGACGCGCCGACGAGTACCTGCAGCCCGAGTCGCGCGCCGACGTCGGCGGCGACCATCAGCGCCGGGCCGGCGAAGAGACAGCCGACGACCAGTTTCTTGTACTCGCTGCCGACGATGTTGCGAACCAGATGCGGGACGATCAGCCCGACGAAGCTGACGATCCCCGCGACGGCGATGCTCGCGGCCGCCGCGAGGACAGCGATCCCAGAGAGCGCGAACCGGACGCGCTCGACCGACATTCCGAGCGCTCGGGCTGTGCTCTCGCCGAGCAAGAGGACGTTCAACTGCCGGGAACTGACGAGCGACAGCAGCATCGCGAGCGCCGTCCACGGGAGCGCCATCCGCACCTGCTCCCAGTCTGTGCCGGTCAGCGACCCCGTCGTCCAGGCGATGGCCGACTGGACGACCCCGATGTCGCCGGCGAAGAAGAACAGTCCCGTCTGGAGCGACTGGAAGATGGTCCCGACGATCACGCCTGCGAGGACCAAGCGGACGGGCGAGGTCCCGTTCTTCCAGGCGATCGCGTAGACGATGAGGAACGCGATCGCGCCGCCGAGCGCGGCCACGAGCGGCAGGAACGCGGACAGCCCGGAGAACACGACCAGCGTGAGGAGGATCAAAAGCCCCGCGCCCGAGGAGACCCCGAGGATGAACGGACTCGCCAGTTCGTTCCGCGTCACGGCCTGAAAGATCGCCCCCGAGACGGCGAGGTTCATCCCGACGAGCATCGCGACGAACACGCGCGGCAGTCGGATGTTCCAGACGATGAGGCTCCGCTGATTCATCTCCGGGAGGTCCGCACCGAAGACGAACGCCTCCCACGCCTGCAGATTGAGTAGTACGTTCGGATTCACGACGGCCTGCCACGCCTCCACGACGGTCATCGAGTAGGTCCCGAAGCTCACCTGCACGAGGCCGCCGGCGACGACGACCAGCACACTCCCGAGACAGAGACTGAGCAGCGCGCCGTCGACGCCGGCGAGCCACTGCTGTACCCGACTCGTAGATTCCGCCCCGGGAACCGCGCTGTTACTCACTGGCCGCTACCCCCGCCCGACGCTTTCGCGCGTCCCTCGATCTCGCGGGCGGCTTCGAGGATGTACTCGTCGTCGACGTGTTCGAGCAGCCGCTTGTGTCCGCGCTCGGTTCGCCGCTCGATCTCCGATTCGGAGACGTACGTCGCGACTCGGCGGTCGATCTCCTGCTCTCGGAGTTCGAGAAGCTGCCCTTCGGCCACGTCGTCGTCGCCGTCGACCTGCTCGTCGAACCACGCGTCCCACCGATCGCGGTCGGTCCACTCGCCGGTCAGCGTCGCTTCCTTCCGGCGCCAGTCCCAGTGCGGTGCGATCGCCTCCGGGAACCCCCGCTCGCGCCGCACGTCGGCAAGAAGCGTCCGCGCGACGCGCGCGCCGCGACCGGCGGACATAATCGCCTGTGCTTCGGCGTCGCCCGCCGGCGAGGCCACGTACAGGCCGTCGATCGGCGTCGTCCCGTCCGGGTCCGGGTAGTCCCGATCGAAGTGTTCGCGCCGCTCGCCCTCGTGCTCGTGGACCGCGAACATCTCGTCGCTGCCGAGCGAGCGGAGGAAATCGGCGTCGTACCGCGCCGCGGCTACGACACGCTCGGTCGTGACGGTGCGGTCGTCTTGGGTCCGCACGACGAACTCGCCGTCGCCGCTCCGAGCCACTGCTTCGACCGTGTCCGAGACGATCTCACACCCGGCCGTCGCGGCGTGGTCGTGCATCAGGTCGTACATCGTCTCGATGTCGATCCCCGCCGGGAACCCGAGGTAGTTCTCCAGATACGCACACCGTCGCAGCGACGCGGGCCCGCGATCGAAGATGACCGCGTCCAGCCCGTACCGGGCGAGGAACACGCCCGCCGAACAGCCGGCGGGACCGCCGCCCACGATGACGACGTCGGGGTCGGCGGCGAGCCCATCGCCGTCGTTCTCCATACTCAGAAGTCTCCGTGAACGACGTCAGCGACGCGCTGTTTATCGAACAACTCTTCGTCGACGTCGTAGAGTGTACCCGCGAGCCGCTCGGTCACGAGGAGGTTCGTGATCGGCCCCTGATAGAGCGGCCCCGCGCGGTAGATGTCGCCGTTCGAGACGGCGGTGAGTTCGCTCGCGATGTTGTGATTCTGCATAAACGCGACCACAGTATCCTGGAACTCCGTCGCGGTCTTCGCCTCCTGTCCGCGGACCAGAAGCACTTCGGGGTCGACCTCCAGCAGCGTCTCGAAGTCGATGGATCCGCGGCTGCTGTGGAAGTCCTTGACCTCGGTGTTCGCGAGCGCGTCTTTCACTTTCAGGTCGTTGAGGTGTTTGAAGCTCGTGCCCTCGTCGATGACGTACGGGTAGAACTTCTCGGGTTGATCCCCGCCGCCCCAGACGACGGCGGCCGACGGGCGCTCGCTGCGACCGGGGACGACCGGTGCAAGGTTCGCCTGGAAGTCCTCGTGGATCTGTTCGAACGCCTCGTAGCGGTCCGTCCGCTGGAACACCTGCGCGAGTTTCTCGAAGGCCTCGTACAGGGTGTAGTACCGGTAGTCGTCGTGCCAGGTGTAGTTCCGCGAGAAGATGCTGTTGCCGAAGATCGGCCCGACCTGATTCCGCAGTTCGTCGACGTCGGTCTGCTCCCACGTTCCACGGTTCAGGAGGAAGTTCGGGTCGAAGACGTGGACGTCCGCGTCCAGCGCGTGGAACTGCTCTTTGCCGACGCCGCCGTCACCCCACAGTTTCGTGATTCCGTCTTTGTCGACGCTCACGCCCGGGATCTCGTCGTAGTACTGGGTGTGATAGCGACTCGGGAGCCAGACGCCCTTCGGTGCTTCGAGCCCCAGCGCGATCCCCATATCGGCCCAGCTACCGTTGTTCGCGACCCACGTCTCGGGAATCGACTCGAACGTGACCTCACCGACGGGCACGATCTCGACGCTGTAGGATTCGCTTCCCTCGGGCGTCGCCGTGGCGGATTCGGTGTCTGCGGCCGCCGTCTCTGGTGTCGCCGTGTCGGTCGTGTCTGACCCCGACCCGCCGCTGCACCCTGCGAGGAGACCTGCGGTAACGACGCCAGCGCCGTACCGAAGATAGTCTCGTCGCGTTGCGTTCCCGTCCGTGTTTCTCGCCATATCTTTTAGGCCACCCTAATCTGTAAAACCACTTTCGAACTTTTGGCAGACCTAAAAAGAAGTCTCTGTTGCCGACAGCACACCAGAAACAACTACAAATTTATTAAATACTGCCTCAGCCAGAGTTAGTTCTTTTAGATGGCCTAATATACAAAAAGAGGAGAGATTTTTTTGAGCAATATCTAACTATAAACAAAAATAACATTTATTATCTGGCTCCCTCAGGATGCACGAAAGAATTATATCTGGGTGTCTATATATCCTAAATAGAGAACATAGTCGTATATACTCATATGTTCAATTCGCCCGGGCTCGTCCGGGCAGTAGGTGACGACGATGCAGTTTGGCCCCGAGACCGTCCCGATCGACGCGAACGTCTTCAATCTCTTCGTCGCGGGAGCGCTCGGTATGCTGCTCGGCTTGGAGCGCGAGTGGTCGAACAAGTCCGCTGGCATCCGCACGTTCACTCTGACCAGTCTCGTCGGCGTCGCGGCCGCGACTATCGGGCAGACTGTCCTCCTGGCGCTCGGCGGACTGTTGGTCCTCACACAGGGGATGCTTCTCGGGCTCCGCGGCGTGCTGACCGACGTCCGTGAGGGACCCGCAGACGAGGAAAGCGGTCTCGCGTTGACGACGTCGACGTCGCTGCTCGTCGCGTACGTCGTCGGCGTCCTCGTCGGGAGCGACTACGTCCTCGTGGGCGTCGTCATCGCGATCACGTCGTCGTTCCTCCTGGTGTTGCGCCGGGAACTCCATCAGTTCGCGAAACAACTCTCACACCAGGAGGTCCGCGGGGCGGCCGAGTTCGCGATCATCGCGTTCGTCGTCTACCCGCTGCTCCCTTCGGGGACCTACGGGCCGTGGAACGCCATCGATCCGCAACTCATCTGGATGCTCGTCATCGCCGTCAGCGCCATCGGGTTCGCGAACTACGCGATTATGCAACGCTACGGCGGCCGTGGAATGCTCATCACGGGCTTTTTCGGCGGCCTCGTCAACTCGACGGCGGTCATCGGTGAGATCGCGAACCGGGCGAAGGCCAACCTCGGCGTCCTCGACTTAGCGGTGGCGACGATTCTCGTCGCCGACGCCGCGATGGCGATCCGAAACCTCATCATCGTCGTCGCGTTCGTCCCCCAATCGGCGTTCAGCGTCGGCCTCCCGCTCGGACTCATCGCCGTCGGCGGCGTCCTCCTGACCGGCTACGAACGGAACTGGCGCGGCGAGATGGATCTTGATCTCGATTCGCCGTTCAGCAGCGCGAACGCGCTGACCTTCGGCGTGCTGTTCTTGATCGTGCTCGTGGCTACCGCGGGCGCACAGCAGATGTTCGGCACCGCGGGCTTCCTCGTCACGAGTTTCCTCAGCGGACTGCTTTCGAGTGGGACAACGACGACGACCGCGGTTTCGCTCACGAGCACGGGACAGATCTCGCCGAGCGTCGCTGCGCAGGGCGTCTTGGCCGGGACGCTGGCGAGCATCCTCGTGAAAGTGTGGCTCGCCGTCGGCATCAATCGGAAACTGTTCCGCCCTGTCACCCTCCGATCGGCCTACCTCTCGATGCTCGGATTGGTTGGCGTCCTCGCGGTCCACTTCCTGTGAGCGGTGGCTCGGATCAGTTGGCCCACGGCAGGTCACCACCTCAGGGTTCCAGCGGCTCGCTGTTCCGACCCCGATTCGAAAACTCGAGATGTCGAGTTAGCGAACTTTACGGCGCAGATACGCCGACGTGACTTCGCTGAAGATGACGATCCCCAGGATCGCAAGCAGGATCGTCAGCACGCCTTGCCAGCGGAAGAAGTTGATCGACGTGTTGAGTTCGACCCCGATTCCTCCGGCCCCAACGAACCCGATGATCGTCGAGGCGCGGACGTTGATGTCCCAGCGGTAGGTGGCGACGCCGATGAACGCCGGCTTGATCTGCGGTGCGATACCGTATATCGCCGCCTCGATCGAGTTCGCGCCTGTGGCCGTGATCGCCTCGACCTGGCCGGTGTCGATCTCCTCGATCGCCTCGGCGAGGAGTTTCGAACAGAAGCCGATCGACCGCACTGCGATAGCCAACGTTCCAGCGAGCGCGCCGGATCCGAAGATGATCACGAAGACCAGCGCCCAGATGATCACGTTCACCGACCGGGACGCAGAGATGATGAACTTCCCGAGGACGAATCCGGGTCTGTTCGGCGTCGTGTTTTCCGCACCCAGTAACGCGACTGGAATCGCCATCAGTAACGCCAGTCCGGTCCCGAGAATCGCGATGTGGACTGTCTCGATGAGGGGGCCGAGGATGTCGGTCGTGTACCCGACGTCCGGCGGATACATCCGATTCACGAGGTCCATAAACTCCACGGGGGCACTGCCGACGTAATTATAATTTATCTGTAAGAGTCGCCAGGAGATGGCCGCTGCGACGAGTGTGACCAGTATCAGGACGTATCGTACCAACCGCTGGCGCGGCGTGCGTCGCTCCCAGGTCTGATAGTCCGTCATTGTATCCGCCCCCTGATGTAGGTGCTGACGAACTCACCGACCATGACGATCGCGATGATCGCGAGCACGATGGTCAGGAAAAAGTCGTAGTCGTACTTGTCGAACGAGTTGAGGAGCGTCGAGCCGATGCCGCCGGCCCCGACGATTCCCACGATCGTACTGTGACGGATGTTGATGTCCCAGCGGTAGATCGTCAGGCCGACGACGCGCGGCATCACCTGCGGAACGACGCCGAACAGCATCGTTTGCGTCTGGTTCGCGCCGGTCGCTTCGACAGCCTCCATCTGTCCCGCGTCGGTGTCTTCGATGTCTTCGGCGAGCAACTTCGCGAAGAACCCGACCGTCTTGTACGAGAGCGCGATCACGCCTGCGAGTGCGCCGATCCCGACCGCCTTGACGGCGATGATCGCGATGATGAGTTCGTGGAACGCTCGTGAGACGGTGATGATCCCGCGACCGACCCAGTACACCGGCTGGGGTGCGATGTTCTCGGCCGCCATAAACGCGACCGGGATCGAGAGGATGACGCCGATGATCGTCGCGACGACCGACATCGCGAGGCTTTCGATCAGTCCCTGGATCAGGAGGTCGGTCTTGAACGGCGTGAACTCCGGTGGGAACATCCCACCGAGGAGTTCGGCGGCGGCGGTCCACCCCTGTGCGGCCCGGGCGGGAGAGATCCGCATATTCCAGGCGCTCCACAGCAGAAACGCGCCGATGACGACGTACACGGCCCACTTCACGTACCGGTTGTAGAACGCCGTCGGGCGCTGCCACGACCGCGTGTCAGATTGTTCTGTCGCCATTTTATCCCCGGCGCAGCGCGCCCTCCTGTGTGGCTGCGTCCTCTGCCGTTTCTTCGGCGGACGAGCGTTTGGGGCCCGTCTCCTCGGGGATCTCCTCACCGCGGTAGATCTGCCCGCGAGCCGTCTCGTCGAGACCTTCGGGCGTGCCCTCGAAGACTTTCTGCCCGTTACGGAGCCCGACGATCCGATCGGCGTACTCTTCGGCCAGATTGACCTCGTGAATGTTTATCAATACCGGGATGTCGTCGTCGGCGGCGATTTCGGTGAGGAGTTCCATCACGGCGCGCGAGGTTTCGGGGTCGAGACTGCTCGTGGGCTCGTCGACGAGCAGGATCTTCGGGCGCTGCAGGATCGCTCGCGCGATGCCGACGCGCTGCCGTTGTCCACCGGACAGTTCGTCGGCGCGGTCGTCTTCGTGCCCTTCGAGACCGACTCGGTCTAAGACCTCGTAGGCTCGCCCGACGTCGTCGCCGCCGAACTTTCGTCGAAACGCCTCCCACGTACTGACGTAGCCGAGGCGCCCCGAAAGCACGTTCTCCATCACGGTCAGCCGCTCGACGAGATTGAACTCCTGGAAGATCATCCCCATATCGCGCCGCGCGTTGCGGAGTTTCTTCCCGGAGAGATCTGTCACCTCCAGTCCATCGAGTTCGACACTGCCTCCCGAGGGTTCGGTGAGGCGGTTGATACAGCGGATGAACGTACTCTTTCCGGCGCCGCTCGGTCCGATGACTGCGACTGTCTCGTTGCCCGTTACTTCGAGTGAGACGCCTTTGAGCGCCTCGTCGCCGGAGGAGTACGTCTTCTGTAGATCGGTTACTGAGAGCATATCTGATGTATTATCGTGAGTCTCATAACGGTGCGAAGAGCGGAACGACGGGGGATCGACTACTCGCCGATGTTGCCCGTCTCGTACTCGACTTCGAGCGATTCCTGGATCTGGAGGATGATGTCCCAGACCGTCGCGTAATCGATCTCGACCCACGTGCCACGCCCCTCGAACTCCTCGGCGATGGTGGTGTCTTCGTAGTCGTACTCGAGGAAGGCCGCACGAACGCCCTCCTGGATGTCGGGGTGGAGCGTGTGGACGTACGAGAAGGCAGTCGTCGGGAACGGTTCCGACGCCCAGATGCACTTGATCGCGCTCGGATCGAGCTGATCGTCGGCCGCGACGCGGCCATAACAGGTCGAACAGACCGGGGCGGCGGGGTAATCTCCGTTCGCGACGCCGAGCGAACTCTGTTGGTGGCCGCCGGAGTATGCCACCTCGTAGTCCTCGCCGGGCACGACGCCCTGATTGGCGAATAGTGCCCGCGGGGCCAGGTTCCCCGAGTTCGAGGATGGGTCGGCGTGTGCGATCGTCTTTCCTTCCAGGTCTTCGAGTTCGACGATCTCTCCGTTGTCCAGTTGGGTGATGAGCCAGAGCCGATAGCCGAACGAGCCGCCCTCGCCGCTGCCGTCGATCTGGACCGAGAACGGGACCGCGCCTGCAATGTTGACGGCGAACGGAACTGTCCCCGTCGAGAATCCTGCGAGGTGGAGCCGCTCCGATCGCATCGACTCGACCTGCGCCGCGTAGGAGTCGAGCGTCGCGTACTCGACGGTCTTTCCGGTCTCCTCTTCGATGTTGTTGAGGAGCGGTTCCAGCGTGTTCTCGTACACCGTCGGGTCTTCGGTGGGGACAAGCGAGAACTGCAGCGTGTCGGGGTCGAGCCACTCGCTCTCGTCCTCGGGTGTCGATGGAACTGGATCGCCGTAGCGCGGTTCCTCGCGCGGGTTCTCTCGCATCCGTTCGAGGTCCGTCATCGACCCGGTCTCGTACCCCGCTTCGAGCAGCGTACTCGTCAACTGCGGGAACTGCGGGTCTGTGGGGTCGAACTCGGGGAACGTCGACGGATCTGTCGGATCGAGGCCTTCCTCACCGCTGGTGGTGGTCTCATCACTGCCACCCGCGGTCGTGGTCGTACTCTCTCCGCTTTCGGTTTGCGTTTGCGTCTCAGTACCACTACTGCCGCCGCTGCATCCTGCGACGCTCGCGAGTGCAGCCGCACTGATCCCGCTGACGAACTTCCTTCGGTCTATCCGGCGCATAATATCATAATTGATCGTTTTGTTATTTATGCTTTTGCAGGATTATATCTATATTGCTTCTAAATACACATATGTGAAATTTTATATGGCTTATGGAGTATATTTATATAACATACACGCAGTTAAATACCGGATATCATAATTGTCCGAAACCAATTCTGAGTGGTTCTAACTGTTTCTAGACGCTATTCAGCTGCAGAATTAACAGTGAATCATCACGTTACTTTGGATGCTGTTTTGCACCACTGTCTCCGTGAGTCGCCTGCGCCTCGTCCGTGAACAGTCACGGTACCGTTCTGTGCGGCGCGCCGGTCTACGATCCGGATTCGATGCGTCGTTCGCTGCCCCGAGTCACTCGGTGCCCCTGCCGTGCAACTCGTAGTGACTGGCGTACCTGTTCATTGGGCTCGCCACACCGTTGGCGGGCATCTATACGGACTTCCGAGAACCACTCTCACTCTCGTTTTCGGAGTCCGCCTCTCCGTCGCGGCAGACGGCGGCGAGTTCGCAATCGTCGATCACGACGCCGTCGACCCCGCGCGCTCGCAGTTCGCGGAGGTCCGCTTCGTCCGCGGCCGTCCAGGCATTGACGCCGAAGCCGCGAGCGTGCGCGTCGCCGACGACGTCGGTCTCGAGACAGAGTCCAACGTGCGGGTGGACGTAGTCACAGTCGAGTTCGGCAGCCGCATCGAGCGCTGCGTCCGTATCGAAGTCGGCGGCGGCTTCCTCGTCCTCGTAGAGCAAGAGCGCGAGCGACGCTGCCCCGGCGTCGCGAGCGGCGGCGACCGCTGCCGGTCGGAACGAGGAGACGATCACTTCGTGGTCGTAGCGACTCGCGACCTCGACAGTCTCGTTGGCGACCCCCTTCCCTTTCAGCTCCAGATTCAGCCCGACGTCTGTGGGCACAGCCTCGAACGCCTCCGTCAACGTCGGGATCGACTCGCCGCTGCCGAGGATTGACACTTCTTTGAGGTCCGCCAGCGGCGTCGATGCGACCTCGCCGGTGGCGTCGGTCACCCGGTCGAGCGTCTCGTCGTGGAAGATCACGAGTTCGCCGGACCCACACCGTTGGACGTCGGTTTCGATCATATCGACGACCGACGCCGAGCGCCGGAACGCCCGGAGCGTGTTCTCGGGGTACTGCGTCAGACAGCCGCGATGCGCGATCGGCCGCACGCTACCGCCGCCCCTGCCGACGCGGTTTCGCCCCGCTCACGGCTCTGGCTGGGTGGGTACCGCGTCGGACGAGGCGTGCCCGCGCGGGGAGGAGTGATAGATGGCCTCGCCCGTCCCGTCGAACACGTGCAGGCGCTCTTCGTCGACGCCGAGTTCGAGTCTGTCGCCTGGGTCGATCGAACTCCGTGCGGCAGCCTTCACGTGGATCTCGTCGTCGCCGACCCGACAGTGGATGAGCAGCGACTCTCCGAGCGGTTCGGTGACGGTGACTTCCGCCTCGAACGTCGGGACGTCGCCGGCGACGTTCCTCGCGAGCGAGATGTCCTCTGGCCGTATCCCGAAGAACGCCGATTTCGGCTGGGCCGTGAACGAGTCGGCGTTCGGGAGCGGAAGCTCGAACTGCTCGTGGTGCACACTGATGTCGGAGCCGTCTGAAACGAGTTCGACGGGCAGGATGTTCATCGCCGGGCTGCCGATGAACTCCGCGACGAACCGCGTCGCCGGGTAGTCGTAGAGCAACTGCGGGGGATCGACCTGTTCGATCTCGCCGTCGTTGAGGACCGCGACCCGATCGCCGAGCGTCATCGCCTCGGTCTGGTCGTGCGTCACGTACAGCGTCGTCGCGTCGAGTTCCCGGTGCAGTTGCAGGAGTTCGGCCCGCATCTGCACCCGGAGCTTCGCGTCGAGGTTGCTCAGCGGTTCGTCCAGCAGGAACACGTCGGGTTCGCGGACGAGCGCGCGGCCGATTGCGACGCGCTGGCGTTCGCCGCCGGACAGTTCGCTGGGCCGCCGGTCGAGCAGTTCCTCGATGTCGAGAATCTCGGCGGCTTCGCGGACGCGCTCGTCGATCTCCGCGCTGGTGTAGTTGCTGACGGACTTCATTCCGAACTTCATATTCTCCGCGCCCGTCATGTGCGGATACAGCGCGTAGTTCTGGAACACCATCGCGATGCTGCGCTCTTTCGGCTCCAGATCGTTGACCCGCCGGTCGCCGATGTGGAGGTCGCCGCTCGTGATGTCCTCCAGTCCGGCGATCATTCGCAGCGTCGTCGACTTCCCACAGCCCGATGGGCCGACGAGCACGAGGAACTCTCCGTTCTTGACCTCGAGGTCGATATCGTCGACTGCCGTTACGTCGTCGAACCGTTTCGTGAGTCCGGTAATAGTTATATCAGACATTGTGAATCACTTCTGTTGGATTGCCAGGGTCTTGAGCAGCGGTCGGTGCAACACGATGAGCACGACCAGCGGCGGAAGCAGCGCTATCACGGCGCCGGCCATAATGAGTCCCCACCGGGTGAGTCCCGACTGCGACGCCGCCTGCAGGAAGCGCAACCCGACCTGCACGACCTGCTTGCTCTGGTCGCTGATGATGATGAGCGGCCAGAGGTACTGATTCCACGCGTAGATGAACGTGATCACCGAGACGCCCGCAATCATCCCCTTGGACATCGGGATCAGCACCTCCCAGAGGAACCGCAACGGGCCGACGCCGTCGAGGTGCGCGTTCTCGACCAGCGAGGCGGGAATGGACATAAAGTGCTGTCTGAACAGGAAGACGGCCGTCGCACTCGCGATGTACGGGCCGGTGATGGCCATCAGCGTGTTCCCCCACCCCAGCCGTGCCATCAGGTCGAAAAGCGGCACGATGCGGACCGGGACCGGCAGCAAGAGCGTGAGCAGAATGAACATAAACACCGCGCGCTCGTAGGGGAACCGGTAGTAGACGAGCGCCAGCGCGGCGAACAGCGACAGCGTCACCTTGCCGACGACGATGATCACCGACATCACGACCGAGTTGATCATATACTCGCCGAAGCCGTACTGATTCAGCGCGGTCTGGTAGTTCGAGAGCCCTTCGCTCCCCACGCCGATATTAGTGATCTGGTAGACCTCCGTCGTGTTCTGCGTGCTCATAACGAGCGCCAAGAGCAGTGGCAGTCCCATCAGGAAAATCGATAGGAGCAGTCCGCCGTGGACGATCACCTGTTCGGTCTCGACACCCTCCGGTAGCAGGCGTCCGAGGACGGACTTCGAAGACGGACCTGTCTGTGTCGCCATCTATTGTACCTCCCGCATCTCGACAGTGGGTATTGGATCTTTGCCTCGCATATTATCCTCCGTAGTGCGCGTAGCTCTCGGAGAGACGCAGTTGGACGTACATCAGTATCGCCACGATGGCGAACAGGACGACCGACTCGGCCGACGCCAGCCCGAGGCTGCTGAACTCGAACGCGTCGCGGTAGAGTTTGAAGATCAGCAGATTCGTCGCGCCGCTCGGACCACCGCTGGTCATCAGATCGACGAGCGGGAACGTCGAGAAGAACGCGTAGATCGTGTCCATCACGACCAAGAAGACGAGCGTCGGCGACATCAGCGGGATGTAGACCCGGTACAACATCTTCAGGTGACCGACGCCGTCGATCTCGGCCGATTCGGTCAGCGTCTCGGGGATGTTGTTGAGGGCTGCGACCATGAAGATGATGTTGTACCCCAACTGCTTCCAGATGGCGACGACGGCGACGACGGCGAACGCCTGCGGCCCGTTCGTGAACCAGTCGAGTGAGGTCCCGGTGAGTTGTTCCAGGTAGTAGGTGATGATTCCCAGCGAGGGGTGAAGCAGGAACAGGAGCACCGACGCGGCGACGGCTGTCGGGAGGGCGTAGGGCCAGATGGCCGCGATCAGGTACGTCGACGAGCCGACGTCGACCTCGAACAAGAGATACGAGACGAAAAGCGAGACGGCGAGCGTCCCGATGACGACGACAGCCGCGAACGCGACGGAGATCGCGAAACTCGAATGGTACTCTGAAGACGTTGCGAGCGTGACGTAGTTCTCCAGCCCGACGAAGACCTTCTGACTCCCCAGCAGAATCGTCTGTGAGAGGCTCAATCGGAAGGTCTCCAACCCGGGATAGTAGAGAAACGCGATTAGGACGATGAACGTCGGTAAGAGCAGCAGAAACGCCTGCCACTTCGATTCGTACGGTTCCGTGAATTCTGACATAGTCTCGATGCGAAGGGGGTGATTATGAACTTATGCGGGCGTTCGTTCGAACGACTCGATTATGCAACGCGGTCGTTGTAGCTCTGCAGGGTCTCGTCGACGTCGCTTTTCATCTGTGAGAGCCCGTCGCTGACGTTCGTGTTGCCCTGAATCATACTGACGTACCCTTCCTCGATGATGGTACGGACTTCCGGGAACGGACCCATCAGCGCCCCGCTCGTCGCGGGCGTGCTCTCGGTCTCGTTGAGCTGGTCGATCGCGGTTCTGAACGCCGGGTTCTCCTCGTAGAAGCCCTCGTCTTCGAGCTGCGTGATCGACTCCTCACGAACCGGGAAGTAGCCGGTCCCCGTGTGCCACTGCGCCTGCTGCTCCGGTTGCGTCATGAACAGGAGCAACTCCGCGGCGGCCTGCTGCTGCGCGTCCGAGAGGCCCTGCGGGACCCACAGCGACGCCCCGCCGATCGGAATCCCCGTCCGGTCGCCACCGGGCGCGGGCAGGTACGCGGTGTCGAGTTCGAAGCCGTTGTCGGCGGCGCCCTGCTTCATCGGCGCGATGCTCGACGTCGAGTAGATGATCATCCCGGTTTTCTGCGTCAGGAACGCCTGCTGTGCTTCGCCCCACGCTTCGATGCCGGGATTCAGGTACTGATCCTGTTCGTAGAGGTCCGTCCACCACTCGAAGATGTTCTGTGCGGCCTCGCTGTCGAGGTTCGACTCCGTGGCGCGCCCGTTCCGTCCGTTCTCGTTGTTCACGACTGTCGTGTTCTGCTGTGCGAACCAGGACTCGACGAACCACGAGTGGTTCGGGAACGTCATCCCCTGGTCGACGACGCCCTCGCTGGTGAGCGTGTTTGCGGCGTCCGTGATGCCCTGATACGTCGTGGGCGGGGAGTCCGGATCCAGTCCGGCCTCCTCGAAGGCATCCCGGTTGTACATCATAATCGCGTTGCTGGAGTTGAACGGCATCGAGTTTAGCTTTCCGTCGACGCGATAGAAGTCCAGCACCGGATCGAGGAAGTTGTCGAAGTTGATTCGGTCGCTCGGAATGATGTCTTCGACGGGCACGAACGCCTGGCTGTCGATAGCCAACTGGGTCCCGATCTCGAAGATCTGGGAGAGCGCCGGCGGATTCCCGGAACTCACTGCCGACGTCGTGGCGTTGAGGTTGTCGCGGTAACTGTTGCGCGAGGTCGTTTCGACGGTGATCCCGTCGCTCTGCTCTTCGAAACTATTCACGATGTCGTCGATGCGCTGCGCGAGGTCGCCGCCCATCGCGTGCCAGAACTGAATCGTGACCGACTGGTCACCACTGGACCCCACCGTCGTGCCGGTCGAGTCGCCGCCGCCTGAACCGCCGCTCTCGGTGGTTTCTTCTCCCCCGCCGTTGCCGCCCTGACTGGAACAGCCCGCGAGTCCCGCGACTGTCGCCGCACCTGCTCCTTTGAGAAACGTCCGTCTGGATTTGATTGGCTTCATTTGCACTCGGATGGAGATTACATTTTATCCACATAATTCTTTGGTATGTTCTATATATATCACTCTGTTTCCCGCAGTTACGCCGGGAGAGGTCCGCAGTCAACCGCGATTCTCTATGAAAAACAACCCATTCTGCCATTGATTTATTACCATCTTCCGCGTACTCGCCCCCTCCCTGTGAGAATATAGGGCACAGTACCAAACAATAGCTGCTGGACAGCTTCGGGTTCCGGGTAGTCGGCTGGATTACCGGGGCGGACACGACCGCTCTGCGAGCGCTGCTTCGAGCGAGCGGGCCGTCTCTTCGAGGGCTCTCGGGAGGTGCTCTTCCAAGACGGCGCCGTCGATGCGGTACGTCGGTCCGGCGACGGTGAGCGCGCCGGCGACAGTCCCGTCGGGGCCGCAAACCGCCTTTCCGAGGCTTCGCATCCCCTCGGTGTATCCCTGATCGTTGACGGCGTATCCGTCCTCACGGATCCGTTCGAGCGTCTCGAACAGCGTCGATCGATCGGTGATGGTGTGTTCGGTTCGTCTCGGGAGCCCCCGTCGATCGAGAATCCGCTCGACCCGTTCTTCCGAATACTCGGCGAGAATCGCGAGCCCGGCAGCCGTCGAGTGCATCCCGTAACTGTCGCCGACGCGAGCTCGGTAGGATGCTGCCGAGTCGGTATCGACCGAATCGTCGTACTTTACCCAGGGGTGATACGACTCGACGAGAGTGGTCACACGACCACCGTCCTCGACGACGAAGTCGACCTCTTCTTGGGTTCGTTCGGTTAGCTCCGTTACTGCTTCTGTCGCTTCCTCGAAGCCCGGCCAGTGATGCCTGACGTGCTCGCCGTAGGTCAGGAGCCCCAGTCCGATCCGATAGGCGTTGCCGTCCCGTCTGAGGAATCCGTTCTGTTCGAGAGTCACGAGATGCTTGTAAGCCGTGCTCTTCGCGAGTCCCACCGCGTCGGCAATCTCCGTTAGCCGCGCGCTGTCCCGTCGTCTGACTACATCGAGAATCTCGATCGACGTCTGCGTCGTCTGAACGGTCGGGCGCGCGTCGTCGTTCATACTTCTGGATCAACGGACACAAATATAAAAGTTCGCTCAGAGCGAACTATCGTCTGCAAGATATCCCCAGATGCTACTCGGATCCACCTCACGCTCGCTCTCTGTTTGCTGTACGGACGTAATCTGATAATACGACACGAATTGGGAGCATATTATCTGTGATATCAACATAATATTTCGTCCCACCTGTCGAATGTTGTTCGAATTAGCGAAACTTTAGCCGACAGATATCTCCGGTACGACTCTGCGACCCGTCGTTGCGCCCTTCGAGATCGAACTGGAATTCGACGACTCGGCAGATTTGCGTAGTCCTGTACGTCTTTATCCCCCCGAGTACACGCCGTCGTGCGATCTGGTGGTTCTCAGTCTCGAACTGTCTCTTCTGAACGAACCTCTAACATACGTACGTATGTTATGATTCTCTCGTATCGAACGTGCGATCTGCAACTCTTGGGCGCGGATTACGTCCGCTCCCGAACTGCTGCGGAACGAAAACTCATCGTTTTCTCGGACTGATAGCTCTGTCTCACCCCAGATAGAAGCAATTTTGTACGCTCTGTTCTCACTTCGTCGTATGACAGATCCAGAATCCACAGATAACAATTCGATTCACGTCTCAATGGAATTATCTGGGCCGTACCAAGACGTTATCGAGAAATTGGGGCCTAAAACTGATCGAAATGATTCTATCTATCCTCTTTTGAGGGACGCCGAGGAGGTCCTCGAAACTGTCGAGCGGCTGCAGGCCGGGACGCGGAGTACGATCGCCGCGGAGCTCCCTGCCGAGATGACAGTCGATTACGACGCCGAGTCGCTCGTCGATCTTCTGCAAGTGCTCAAGCGCTACGGGTTACTGGAACTCGACGGCAACACGTGGAAAATACCCGACGAGACGGAGACGTAACGCCCAATCGGCTGTCTTCCCGCTCGCAAATACTACTATATTTGTACGGACCCCACAGTTTTTGCACGACTGCGACAAACCGCTTCTATGTCTCAGAACACGTCAGATACCCTCGCTTCGCTCCTGGAGAGCGTGATCGAAGACACGAACGGAGCAGACGTTCACTTCAAACTCCGGACAGCCTTGCAGCTCCTCGACGTGGTCCGCGTGCGGAACGAGCAAATCACCGATACCTTGTCCGACGTCGACCTCGACGCCGACCTCGAAGAGCGACTTCGAGAGTTGGGTTACGTCGAGTGACTCGTCTGACTCACGATAGACTCCACACCCTTTCAATTTAAACTCTATCAGTGTTTATTGGATCCACACAGGAACGTTCGCGCGGCAAGATATTCTCTCCCCCCCGACACACGCGTAGGCAGGCGATTTGCCGTCGCATAAATGACCGCACCCCGTCGACGGGAGAATACTGAGCGCAAACGGGGCGGTGTGTAATAGTGGTGACACGGGTGTGAACGCCGGTCTCGCTTGGCTGAAGTATGATGGAGAACGTCGAGCGGGCAATCGCGGACTCGACGACGGTTCAATACGCCCCGTTCATACGTAAATTCCACAGAACGGACCCGACGGGAGTCACGTGAGCGTCAGCGAACGTGACTACGTCGGGGGAGTGAGGCCGAAGGCCGAACGGACCCGACGGGATTTGGAACCACGGTCGCTCACTGCGTTCGCTCCCTGATTCAAATCCCGCGGCTGTCGCTATTCTACACTCACTTCGTTCGTGATAGAATAGCGGACCCGACGGGCACACGTAATACCGTGTGACGAAACCCAGACAACAAATCCTGAAACTCACAGAGAAGCGCTCTCTCTGGTGATTTCACATCCACAAGAGAGCACGCCATGCACTTCGAGTTAGAGCCGATTTCCCCAGAAGACGCCGTCGAATCGTACCTTGAAGAGAAACAATCAGAGTTTGCAGAAGCGACACTCCGCTCACAACGATCCCGACTCAATCACTTTCTGCAGTGGTGTCACAACGAAAACCTCACGAATCTCAACCCTCTGTCGGGCCGTGACCTTCACCGATACCGTCTGTGGCGTCGAGAAGATGGTGACCTCGCGCCCGCGAGCGAGAAAACCCAGATGGACACCATCCGGGTGTTCATCCGCTGGTGTGAATCAATCGATGCCGTTCACACCGATCTTTCGACGAAAGTCATCTCTCCGAGTCTGAGCATCGGAGAGAACTCTCGTGACGTGATGGTGACCGCCGAGGCTGCCGAAAAGATTCTGAACTATCTCAGCACGTACGAGTATGCGTCTGAACGTCATGTCTGCTTTCGATTAATGTGGCGAGCTGCCCTCCGCCGGGGTGCAGTTGTCGCGCTTGACGTCGAAGATTACGATGCGAACGATCAGTCGTTGGAAGTGAAACATCGCCCCAGGACCGGTACTCCGCTCAAGAACAAGCAACGTGGTGAGCGCTTTATTGCCTTGTCCGACGAGACCTGTTCAGTGTTGGATGCGTGGATTGGCCACCGCCGTCCTTCTACAACAGATGATACTGGCAGAGACCCCTTGCTGTCCACTCCACAGGGACGAGCCCATCCGACAACAATTCAGACGTACATGTATTCGGTGACGAAACCGTGTCTGACTACTGGGGAATGTCCGCATGGCCTTGAGATTGAGCAATGCAAGCCCGCGACCGACCGGACACACGCATCGAAGTGTCCGTCATCGGTGTCACCTCATGCGCTTCGGCGGGGTGCAATCACCTACTGGCTCTCGTCTGATATGCCCGAACCGGTCGTGAGTGACCGGGCCAATGTCTCCCCCGAAATTCTGAAGACGCATTATGACCGCCGGTCCAAACAGGAGAAGATGGAGCAGCGTAGAGGGTATCTCGACAATATTTAACGATTCTGTTGAAACCCTATTGATTCGACATTTCCCGACTGCAACGGCCGGTAGGAAGCTGTGCGAACCGACCGCTGCGATTCCTGACAGACGGAGAGGATATTTTTGCCGTGTTGCAAGATACAAAGCGCATAGTCAGCACGTTCCGACCGCAATCGAAGAGCAGTGGCGATTGCTTATTTTCAGAGAAAATCTGCATCTCGGACACCGTCGGGCAGGCTGAAGTGACTGGAATCACTCCTCGCGTTTGCCGTACGTTTCCTCACCCCAACCATAGTCGGACGCTTCGTTGTTCCGTTCGAGGTAGTCCTCCAATACCTCCTGTACGGCTCGGCCAAGATCGTCCAACTCACCGTCGATCAGTGAAACTGTGCTCGAATTGAGCGACTTAGTCGCGTCTCGCTCCCGCCAGTCATCCGGAATCGCTGGGGAATCGCCACTTCGGCGTTTTCACTGCCATCCGTCGTGATGAGGACTCGTGAATAATCGGCCTCCACCTCATCTCCGTTGTACTCGCCCGAGATGACGAGCACGGAGACGTCACTTCGATGGAGGATCCGTTCGGTAACACCGCCCAAGAGACGCCGACTGAGCCCGGTCAATCCCTGTCTCCCGACGACGATCAGGTCTACGTCCTGCTCGTCAGCGTACTCGCTGATTCGGACAGCGGGCTTTCCTTCTTGCAGATTCGTGTTAACGGTCTGACTGAACTCTGATGCAAGTTCCTCAATTTCCGTGAGGGCAGCCTCCCCACGTTCGCGCAACTGAGCCTTCTCATTAGCGGTTTCTGTGAGTCGGAGTGCTTTTTGTTCGACGACAGAGAGAGCATCGACGGTCGCGTCGAAGCCCTGAGCGAGTCGGAGCCCACGTCGTGCTGCTCGTTTCGCTTCGTCACTCCCGTCTACAGCGATCACAATACGGTTGTACATATCTGTACGGAGTTTTGTCGGGTACTTCCTTCATCGTTTGCCAGAGTGCATTCGACAGCCGAGATGGCAGCGAGTTTATCACGTGGTTCCAGAGGAAATCTAAGAGGATTGACGAATTCACAGGAGAGGAACAGCACCGCTACGGACTCCCGGGAACTGGCGAAACGGTGCGGGCGATTCGAGGGAGCCTGAAGACCCTAGTCAAGCGTATTTCGGAGGGGAACGCCGAGTTCCTCGCCACCCTTCCCGATGGAGTTCAACTTTGATGGGTAACTTCGTCATCCCCCACCATCCAAAAGTCTGTTTCCAACCCATGCTACCAAAGAACATAGTGTCGGCACAGCCAAGAACCTGTATGCACGAACGTATCCTCATCCCAACTGACGGGAGTCCCTCTGCAGAAGCCGCTGCCCGTCACGGGATCGTGATTGCAGAGGCCTTCGAGGCATCGGTTCACATCATAAGCGTCGTCGATGAGCAAGCGCGTAGTGACCGACCTACAGAAGCAGAGGCTCAAGATGCCGTATCTACGCTCGAAGAACTCGTTGAGCAAGAATCAGCCCTTTCCTGCCAATTGGTCATTGAGCATGGGCGTCCGTACGAAGCGATTCTTTCCTATGCGTCAGAGAACGATATCGACCTCATCGTCATGGGGACTCACGGGCGACGTGGACTGAGTCGTGTCCTCCTTGGGAGTGTCACTGAACGCGTAATTCGGTTGAGCAACGACCCCGTGTTAGCAGTCCCACCGTATGCAATGGGCCGAGAGAGGGACGGATACGAAAGGATCCTCATCCCGACGGATGGCAGTCCTGCTGCTACGGCAGCAGTCGATCACGGGCTAGCCATTGCAGAACAGGTGGGAGCCACAGTGCGTGTACTCTATGTAATCGAAGGTGAAACGGGACTTCCACCACTTGGTGATTCGTTGCGTGACGAGGCGGTCGAGGTACTCGAAGCAGTTGCAGAACGAGCGTCGGAACGCGAAGTCACTCTGACCACTCACGTCCAGCCCGGAACTCCCCACGAGGTGATCAATAATTTCGTCAGTGCACATGGGACCGATCTCGTTGCAATGGGGACGCACGGACGCTCAGGGTTACGCCGTCATCTACTCGGAAGCGTCACGGAGAGAGTCTTGCGCACGAGCGATGCACCGGTACTCACCGTACGACAAGATACTGAATGAGAGCCGCCCTTTGCCGCCCCCTTGGACCGGGAGTATGTGCAGAGGGAGGATAGATGATCGAATACTGCTCGGTGACGGCAACTGGCGAGGAATTATGAGAACTCGAACCGTACTTCATCGGGAGGAAAACCATGAATTTCGACGAATTTACCGGAGAGGTGCAACACCGTCTCGAACTCCCGGCGACTGGTGAGGCTGTCCGTGCGATTAGAGCGACGCTGATGACGTTGGGTCAGCGAGTCCCCGAGGGAAACGCTGAGGATCTCGCCGCATCGCTCCCAATGGAGATAAAGTGGTACATGACTGGAGCCGTCCACGAACACGGCCAGCGATTCGACTGGAAGGAATTCGTTACGCGCGTCAGTGAGATCGAAGGTGCAGATCGACCGGAGGCAGCCTACCACGCACAGGTTATCGTTGATCTCGTGAGTACACTCGTTCCCCCATCCGACCTCCAACAACTCCGCAATCAACTGCCCGAGAGCGAAGACGACGAAAACTGGCGGAAACTTTTCGAGGTGGTTGACGCCGGGGGATGGGGAGACGCTCAAGAGGCACAAACTGGAGGCGGTCCCCAAGACGAATCCAGCTGAGTCTGAGGGGTCCCCCGGCCACTTGAGTCGTGTCCCTCGTTCATCGTCAAGACTGGTTTCCCGGGTTCGAAACCTCCCCCTGTCGCTTATTGGAGTGTCCGACGTACCACTCGGTATGGGAGAGCTCGAAACCGAGAGTGAGAAATCACGGTCAGAGATCGCATCATATCTCCGCGAATTAGCAGATCAACTCGACGACGGTGGAGACGTGACGCTCGAACTCGGTGGTCAGCAGGTGCGATTGAATCCGACGAATCCAGTGACCTTCAAGTTGGAAGGCGAGTCGGACTGGACCGAAGGCGATACCGAGGCGAAACAGAGTATCGAGTTCGAGCTAGTCTGGTGGCGTGACGCCCAGACGCCGGAAGAGGGAAGCCTGGACATCAGCTCCGAGGGGGAGTAAGGTCCCTCCTCTCCCCGGATTACGTCATTATGTACGACCAAATCCTATTTCCAACGGACGGAAGTGAGCCAGCCGATACAGTCCTTGATTACGCACTTCAGATAGCGTCCGAACACGAAGCCACGATCCACATCCTCAACGTTGCGGACACCAGCCAAGACAGCCTCGTCCGGATTCGCGGCAATGTAACCGACATCCTAGAGCAGGAAGGAGAAGAGATCGTAACGGAAGCGGCACAGCGTGCAACAGAACGCGGCATTCCCGTCGTCTCGGAGGTACTCCAGGGCGACCCGTACGAGGCGATCACTGACTACAGCGAGCAGTCGGACATCGGTTGTATCGTCATGCCGACGCACGGGCGACGTGGACTCCAACGGTTCCTCCTCGGGAGCGTCACTGAACGAGTCATCAACACCGCAGAGGTACCGGTAATCGCAGTCAATCCTGATCGGAATCGGCCACTCGCGTATCCACCCCAGCGCATCCTCGTCCCGACGGACGGGAGCCGGGGAGCAGCACTCGCGTTGACGGCAGGAATCAATGCGGCGAAGACGACAGATGCCAGGCTTCATCTGCTTCATGTGGTCGAAACGGGAAGCCTCGGTCCGGATGCACGATCCGTGCTGAAAGAGGGCGAATTGAGCGAGCGAGCGCACGAAGTCATCGACGAAGCTTCCGAGAGGGCTAGGGAAGCGTCGCTTGATCCAGTCACCAACGTGATACAGCACGGTGAGCCGTCGAAAGTGATTCGTGACTACATCGCCGAGAACGAAATTGACCTCGCCGTCTTGGGAACCCACGGCCGAACCGATTTCAGTCGGTATATCATGGGAGGCGTCAGCGCCAAACTCGTCCGAACGTCGCCAGTGCCGGTGATGTGGGTTCGAGAATCTGACGCAGATGATCCCTCCGATTCCTGAGTGGGATGGCTGAGTGCAGAACCGCACCTCCGGTAGGGTTCGACGTCGGGTGACATCTTTTGACAACCCGCTCCGAAGTATTCGCATGGAAGATGTTCGCTCGGTACGGATGAGTACGGAGGAACGGAACGAGTTCTTGGGGAGTGGTGGAACCGGTGTCATCTCGTTCGACCCGCCGGACGACGGTCCCCCGTACACCCGACCAATTTCGTATGGATACGACGCAGAGGCGAGGAATTTCTACTTCCGGCTGGCCGTCGGTCCGAAGGACGCCGGAAAGAAAGATCTCATCGATGAAGACAGGGAGATTTCGTTCGTTACGTACGACGAAACCGACCGTGGCTGGCGAAGCGTCATCGCAACCGGCAGCCTGGAAGAGATCACGAAATCCGCACTCGACCCCGAAGTCGCCGAGGCGATTCAGCGAGTGAAAATCCCCTTCGTGGACGTGTACGACAGTCATCCCCTTACGCTAGAGTTCCGATTCTTCCGGCTCACCCCGGACGAGGTGACTGGCCAACAAGAAGCAGGAACTTGAGAGCGAGCAAATCGAAGAGAGCGGGTGCATATTCTCTTAACTACCCTCGTCACGTAGTCACTCGCTGTATGCCAGAGGAAGTCCTCTTCAAATCGGAGCAGCGCATGAGCCGAGAACAGATTGCATCGTACCTTCAATCAGTCGTCGATAAACTCAACGCCGGTGACGCAGTCACACTCCAGGCGGGTGGCGACTCCGTGATTCTCGATCCTCCCGCTCAGCCGACGTTCGAGGTGAAAGCCGAACGCGAAGGACCGACCAACGGGCCGAAAGAGTTGAGCATCGAGTTCGAACTCGAATGGCCGGAAGACAGTGAAGAGGGTGGCGGACTTGAAATCGGATAACTGTTAACCGCCGTTTTCCGGTAGTAAATATATAGAACGGCAACGAGAGCACCACCTAGAGAATCAGCGCTCCTGCCTATGATAGAATCGGTTTGGACACCGTGAGCGGTGGATTATCGGTAATAATTAAGTCGAGTATATACTTATGAGGGGGGTCACTCGTCGTCTGGATGGGCGATTTCGAGTTCGAAATCGCCTCTGGGATACGCGACGCAGGTTAGCAGCCACCCTTCCTCGATCTGATCCTCATCGAGGAATTCGTTACCGTCGTGGGTAATTACCTCGTTGGCATTACCGTCGTACTTCCCCGTACACTGTCCACATCTACCTACTTCACACGCATACGGAATATCGACACCGGCGTCGAGGGCGGGGTACAGCAGTTTCTCGTCTTCGGATATCTCGACCTCGGTCCGTTCTTCTTGGTCCAGAAACACCACGCTGTACGAGGCGACGTCGCTCTCGCCCTCATCGAGACATCCCGCGAGCACAGTGACTCCGACACCACCCATCGCAGTCAACAGGCGGCGACGTTCCTCGTCCGGCAGGTCCCGAGAGGTTGTAGCACTTGTCTTCGGGTCGCTCGACGGTTGGCAAGCGCTGGAGTTCTGTCGCTCGTTCATACGTTTGAGATAACGGAGGCACCAACATAAGCCATAGTGTCGCAACACGGCCGATGATTTGCGCTCACCTACTCGTTCGCATCTTTCGGAGCCATCCTCGGTACACGTCTTTCATCCAGACCAGGTGTCAGCAACCAATGGCACACAAGAACATAGTACGAGGGCCGCCAAAATCCCCCCTATGTACGACCGCATACTCGTGCCGACCGACGGGAGTCGATCTGCAGAAGCCGCCGCTCACCATGGGATCGTAATCGCAGAAGCATTCGACGCGTCCGTCCACGTCATTAGCGTCACTGGTGAGAAAGAACGCGATGATCGGCTTGCGAAAGCACAGGCTCAAGACGCCATCTCTCACTTTGAGGAGCTTTTCGAGCAGGAATCAAACCTCTCCTGCCAGTCAGTCATCGAGCACGGGAGTCCGTACGAAGCGATCCTTTCCTATGCGGCAGAGAACGACATTGATCTCATCGTCATGGGGACACATGGGCGACGTGGACTGAGCCGTGTCCTGCTCGGCAGTGTCACTGAACGCGTAATTCGGTTGAGTAACGACCCCGTTGTAGCAGTGCCACCCCATGCAATCGGCAGAAAGAGGGAGGGATACGAGAGGATCTTGATCCCGACAGACGGGAGTCCTGGTGCTACTGCTGCGGTCGACCACGGCATATCCATTGCCGAACGGTTGGGAGCCGCGGTACGCGTGCTCTGTGTGATTGAAAATGAGATAGGGCTTCCACCAATCGGTGATCCGCTCCGTGACGAAGCGGTCGAGATCGTTGATGCAGTAGCGGAGCAAGCATCGGAACGCGACATCTCCCTGACCACACACGTCCAGCCCGGGATGCCCCACGAGGCGATCAACAATTTCGTCAGCGCTCATGGGATAGACCTCGTTACAATGGGGACACACGGTCGCTCGGGGATTCGCCGTCATTTACTTGGAAGCGTCACTGAGAGGGTCTTGCGCACGAGCGATGCGCCCGTACTTACCGTGCGACAAGACACAGAATGATGAAAGCAACTGTCGCTGGTCTGTAGAGCTTGTGAAGTCGCTCAATAAGTCCGATGGACGGTATTCACATTTCCGTACCATCGTTTGTGTTCGGCCGGAATCGCGGGCGGACTCTTCTCGAAATTCCATGATTTCCTCCGCCGTTTCCGATCTCGTTGACTCCGTGAAAAACCTCGAAGAGTCTTCGAAGAACGGATCAACAATTATGTAACAGGAGCCGAACGCGCATAGTTTCCTCGCAGACAACACGTATCCGCCGATATTGACACCTACGTACCCTGTTTTAAAGTCGAGTGCGGCCAATGATAGTAGATATGACAGTCGATCCGTTCAACCGCGGCAAACATCACGCTGCCGTCGTTGTCGGAAGTTTCGCGTTAGCAGCGTTGTTGTGGGCGGCTGGATACAGGTTTTCTCGGATCGTCGCCGCCGTTCCCTGGTCCCTTTTATTTCTGGTATTAGTCATCGGGCCGGTGACGAAGATCTGGCCGTCGATCAATCAGCGGTTCAAGGGGAACTTCCCGCTGTACTTCCGATCTGAACTCGGTATCTGGTTCGTACTCTGGTCCCTGGTCCACGTGAGCCTGGTGTTCCAGTTCTTCGGCTGGGACGTCATTGGATTCGTGGTTGGTATGAGTCCGTGGGCGTTCGCTGCTATCGTCGGTGTCTTAATCGCCGTCATTCTATTGTTCACGTCGAACATCTGGGCATACCGCTTCATGGGGCCCAAAGCCTGGAAGTGGCACCAGAGCCACGGAACGTACGTTATGTTCTGGCTCCTGACTGTCCACATCTACGATCAGGCGTTCCTTCGGGGCGAGGGTCCGACAGAAGATCCGCTCCACCTCCTGTACGTTCTCTCCATCGTCATCGTCGTCGGACTGCACGTCGGGGCATTCATCAAGGTCGTTGCCCACTACCGGAAGCACGGGAAGTATCCGAGCGGTATCTCGTGACCTGATTCGATTCGTCCACGTACTCTTCTACGGAGAATCGTTTCTTTCCGCTTCGTCCTCGTTAAGTTTCGGGGGGTGTCTGTACCTCTATCTCGGAGCGTGGAGGGTATCGCAGCTTCCAGCTCAGTTTGTGAAGTTCGATAGCGACTGCGATGGTCAGGGCAATCCCGCCGAGAACGAGCCACTGTTCCAGCCCGACAGGTGCCGTGCCGAGGACCGCCTGAGCGGGCGGGAAGTACATCGCACCGAGGTGGACCAAGAACGCTGTAATTGTTCCGGTGAGCAAGATCGGGCTCCGAAACGGTGAGAGCTGGAACAGCGACGTCGTCTCGGATCGGGCATTGCCGATGTTAACCATCTGGAACAGGACTATCAGGAGGAGCAGGTGATTGCGGACGGCAGCCTCTGAGAGCCCCTGATCTAACAACCAGACGAACGTCCCGAACCCGATAACGCCGATCACCAGCGCGGCGACGAGCGTCCGTTCGATCATGATCTGATTGAAGATCCGCTCGTCCGGCGAGCGCGGTGGCCGATTCAACACGTTCCCCTCCTTTGGTTCGAAGGCAAGGGCGACATCTTGAATCCCGTTCGTGACGAGGTTCAACCAGAGAATCTGGACGGGCACTAATGGGAGTGGAAGTCCCGCCGCCAGACTCAACAGAACGAGGGCGACTTCGCCAGCGCCGGTGGAGATGAGCAGGAAGATGACCTTGCGGATGTTGTCGAACGCAACACGGCCCTGTTCGATACCGGCGACTATCGTCGCAAAGTTATCGTCGCTGATCACGAGTTCCGCCGCATCCCGGGCCACGTCAGTCCCCATCTTCCCCATAGCGATACCGATATTCGCCTGCCGGAGTGCGGGGGCATCGTTGACGCCGTCACCCGTTACAGCTACGTAGTGGCCCATACCCCGGGCAGCTTCGACGATCTTGAGTTTCTGGTCCGGCGAGACGCGTGCGAACACCAGGGTCTTTTCGAGGATTTCTGCAAGTTTCTCCTGCGAGGTATCCATGAGTTCGGCTCCAGTGGTTACCTCGTCTGCCGACTCAGCAAGTCCGAGGTTCCGGGCGATAGCGAGTGCCGTCTCCGGATGGTCTCCGGTGATCATCGTGACTGTGATACCAGCCTGTTGCGCCGACGCAATCGCTTCCGCCACGCCGGATCGAAGCGGATCGATCAGCCCGAGAAAGCCCAGAAACGTCAGGTCGGTTGGTTCGGAAGGTGGCTGTTCCAGCTCCCCGCTGGTCTCCACTGTTCCTTCCGCAACAGCGAGGACACGGTATCCCTCGTGAGCCATCTCGTTTGCCTGCTGCTGGAGCACTGGCAGTGAAAATTCGCCTTCGCTTGCATCCGTGCACATTTCCAGAACGCGCTCGGGTGCGCCCTTGACGAATACCCGCGACTCATCGTCTGTCCGGTGGAACGTCGCCGCGTATCGCTGTTCCGGCTCGAACGGAATCTCGTCGATCTGTGGATGCGCATCGAGCGCCGACTGGCGGGACCACCCGAGCTTGCGACCGAGCGCGAGGAGGGCGATGTCGGTCGGGTCACCGCGCCACGTCCACTCGTCGTTCCGCCGAGACAGGTGACCCTCGTTGCAGAGCACAGATGCGCGAGCGAGACGAGACAACTCATCGGCGAGGTCTGGCTTCGGAGGATGCCTGTCTTGGAGGACGTTCCCTTCCGGAGCGTACCCTTCGCCAGTCACCTCGAACGTGCTTCCATCGGGGAGTTGAATCTGTTTGACGGTCAGTTCATTGGCTGTTAGCGTCCCGGTCTTGTCCGACGCGATCATCGTACAACTGCCGAGTCCCTCGACAGCCACCAAGCGGCGAACGATGACCCCGACTTTGGCCATTCGCCGACTGGCGACGCCCAGTGCGACCGTGATCCCGACGGGGAGTCCTTCGGGAATCGCCGACACGGCCAGTGCCACGGCGAACAGGAACATCTCGACGGCGTCGTACTGCTGGACGAAAATCCCGAGAAGCGCAGTGATCGCTGCGGCGACGAGGACGACGAGGCCGACGATGCGGGTGAACCGTTCCATGCGCATCACGAGAGGTGGCTGCCCGCCCTCGACGGCCGTGACGTCCTCGGCCAGTCGGCCGACGACCGTGTCAGCACCCGTTTCGACAACGACACCGCGGCCCCGTCCACGATTCACCACGGTTCCCGCGTAGGCCATGTTGCGCCGGTCGCCGAGTGGGGCCCGGTCGTCACCCGCCCACTCTTCGTCTTTCAGGACGGGTGCCGATTCGCCAGTGAGTGCCGACTCGTCGATTTCCAAGCCGTGAGTGGAGACTAAGCGAATGTCTGCAGGAACACGATAGCCCGATTCGAGAAGGACGACGTCGCCGGGAACCACATCCTCACCATCGATGTCGCGTGTCTCCCTATCGCGGATGACCGTCGCGCGGGTACGGATGAGTTGTTGGAGTGCCTGGCTACTGCGTTCCGCACGCCATTCCTGGATACCACCGACCAGCGCATTGACCAATAGGACCGCAGCGATGAATCCAGCGTCAGTCTCCTCGCCGATGGCGAACGAGACGATTGCCGCGATGGCGAGAATGTAGATGAGCGGATTCTTGAACTGACGGAGGAAGATCTGCCACACGGTGACCGGCTTTGCCTTCGGCAGGCGATTTGGGCCGTGTTCGGATCGTCGGCTTTCAGCTTCCTCGGTCGAGAGACCATCTGAATCGGCGTCAAGAGAGTCGTAAATCTGGCTTAGCCCCCGCGAATACCAGGATTCGGTGTCCGTTGAAGCGGAGACAGCCATTAGTTACTGGAAGTACGCTGGGGGGCGACTTAGTGGTCAGTGTCGAGTACAGAAGCAGGGTGTCCGTTGACCGGAGGGGCAATTCAGGACGGAGCCAGTGTTGAGAACGGCAGATTCTACGCTGTGAGACAGCCCAAGAGACATTCCTGACCGCTGTTCACTCAGGCTGACGAACGGTCATGACAGGAACTGGTGACGTGCGAACAGTTTTTTCGGCGACGCTTCCGAGGAGGTATCGCTCAAGCCCACTGCGTCCGTGGGTACCCATCACGACGAGGTCGATATCGTGCTCCTCAACGTAGGAACGAATCCCTCGGTAGGGGCTCCCGTATTCTATCGCAGTTTCGACCGCAGACACAGACGCTTGGGTCGCTTGCTCCTCGATGGTATCTACCGCGGATTGGGCTGACTCTTCGAGTGCTTCGAGGATTGCACCGGAACGGACATCGACTCCTATCGCCACCGTATCGATGACAGAATACGCATGGATGCGAGCATCGTACCTGCTCGCAACACTGACAGCGGGGCCAATCGCGGCCTCAGCCCCCTCACTCCCGTCGGTCGGCACCAAGATGTCGGTGTAGGGGTACGTGACGTTACCGTCATCCTCTGTTTTGACCGTCAACACTGGCACATCTGAAAGCCGGACGACCTTCTCGGTGACACTCCCGAGGAGATACCGTTCGACGCCGGTTCGGCCGTGCGTCCCCATGACGATGAGATCGATTTCCTGTTCGGTTGCGTATCTCAGAATCGCTTTGTGGGGGATGTCTGTCTTGACGGCCTGCTGTGTGGAGATGCCGCTCTGAGAGAGTTCAGCACAGGTTCTCTCTGCGACCGCCGCGAGTTCGTTTCTGACCTCGTCTGACTGGGGGCCGGTATCGAGCGTCCTGGAATCGGCCACACATAGGGCGTGCACGTTCGCTTCGTAGCGCGTCGCCAGATCCGTGGCGTAACCGAGGGCCGCCTGCGCACAGTCACTTCCGTCCGTCGGAATGAGGATGTTGTCGAACACACTCTGAATTTGTTCAGGGGGCCACATCAAGATGGGAGTCGGCTATTCATAATCTATTATGTTGAATGGATACTGGCTTCATGGTAAAAGTGGTTCACAAAGTGGCTCTGTGTTCGAGATAGCGAACATCAGGACGATTTCATAGGACTGTCGATTCCAGCCGAGCGCTTCGCATTTGAGTACGGTATCTCGGCCACCCAGCACAGAGAGGGGAGTCCGTCACGCGTCGAGACGAATCAGATACACCCGTGAAGAAAATTCGACCGCAGTTTTGCGATTATGACGTTAGCGGACCCGACGGGATTTGAACCCGCGACATCCTGGTCCGGAACCAGGGACTCTGTCCACTGAGCTACGGGCCCTCGAAATTGGATAGACCGGCCGGTGGTTTAACCGTTGTGAACAGGTCTGTGACGTCGAATCAAAAGCGCGGCCGTCTCAGGGAGCCTCGCCAGTCTCGATCGAGAACTCGGCGCGCGGGTACGCGACGCACGTGAGTGTGTACCCCTCGTCGAGCTCGGCGTCGTCGAGCATCTGTTGGTTGTCGTGGACGACGTAGTCCTCGGAGTTGCCGCCGGAGGTAATCTGGCCGGCACAGGAGACACACTGACCCTGACGGCAGGCGTACGGCATATCCCAGCCTTCGTCTTCGCCGGCCTCGAGAACTGTCTCGTTGTTCGCGACCTCGATGGTCTCGCCCTGCTTGACGTACTCGACGTCGAAGTACTCGATTTCGTCTTCGGGAATGTCGGCAGGACTCGATTCCTCGGCTTCCCCGCTCTCTTCGAGTTCGGCCCCTTCCTCGCCGCCGGTGACAGCCCCTGCGGGGGCGGCACCGCCGCCGATGGACCGGTTCATCGGTTCGGGGAAGTCCGTCTCCGAAACGGTGCTCGCCCGCTGTTCGAGCACCTCCTGGGTGATGTCCGCGGTGGGCGTCCATCCGGTGCCGCGAGCGTAGTGCAGCGCCACCGCGAGGAGCGCCAGGGCCACCCCGGTGCCCAGCCCCACGAGGTTGATTTCGACCATATCGCCGGCTACGGAGTCGGGGGTTAAGGAAATTGTGATTGCCGCGCCGCGGTCGTCAGCGACGAACGAACCCGACGAACAGGGAGTTCACCTCCGTCGTGCTAGTCGCGCCGCTTCACTTCGTGGCGGCCGAACCCGTACCGCAGCCGATTGGCGAGTCGCCGGGCGAACCGGCCGTCGTCCGCGCGACTATCGAACCGCTCTGCGAGCGCCTGGTAGATGAGCGGCACTGGGATCTCCTGTTCGAGCGCTTCCTGAACCGTCCACGTCCCGGTCGAACCGCCGGCGACGTGGTCAGCAACGTCGCCCAGGTCGCTGCCCTCCTCGCGGAACGCCTCCTCGCAGAGTTCGAGCAGCCACGAGCGGATGACCGCGCCGTTGTTCCAAGTGCGCGCGACCGACTCCAGATCGAGGTCGTAGCGACCGTTCGCGAGCAACTCGAAGCCTTCGCCGTACGTCTGCATCAGGGCGTACTCGACGCCGTTGTGGACCATCTTCACGTAGTGGCCCGACCCACTCGGCCCCATCCGGTCGTGGCCATCGGGTCCGGTCGCGACGGCGTCGAAGACGGGCGTCATCGCCTCGTAGGCCCACTCGGGGCCGCCGACCATCAGCGAGAAGCCGAGTTCGGCTCCCGCCGGACCGCCGGAGGTCCCACAGTCGAGGTACGCCGCGTCGGTCGATTCCCCTCTGCGGACGGACGCCTCGAAGTGTGAGTTGCCGCCGTCGACGACGACGTCGTCTGCGCCGAGGTGCGGTTCGAGTTCTTCGAGCGTCGCATCGACGGCCTCGCCCGCCGGCACCATCAGCCAGATCCGTTTCTCTGCGCCGAGTCGGTCGGTGAGGTCGTCGAGGTTCTCCGCGGGCGTCGCCCCCGCGTCGGCGGCGGTCGCGACTGCCTCCGCATCGAGGTCGAACGCCACCACGTCGTGGCCCGCGTCTAGCACACGGTCGACGACGATCTGTCCCATCCGGCCGAGTCCGATAACGCCCAGTTGCATACGACCGATTCCGCCGCCGGAGGTGGTAGTGATTGTGGTTTAGAGCCGTTCGTCGAGCGCCTCAGCGAGTCGCGGGCCGGCGCCGTCGTCGACGCGGAAGAACAGTTCCGGTTCGATCAGTTCGACTTCGAGAAGATGAAAGTCGGTGTCGACGCCAGCGCCGGGTTCGGTCTGATCCAGACGACCCGACTCTCCGCGTTCGATGCCGTCGACGCGGGCGTACAGGGGGCGCTCGCCGTCCATCTCTGCCGTCACTGCATCGACGACGTCGTTGGCCTGCGCGCGGAGCGACTCGCTCGGACTCTCGACCGCGACGCTGCCGCCGTGGTCCTCCTGTACGCGGAAGTCGCCCGCCTTCGGACGCTTGACGACGGCGTGGCTGAATGCACCGTCGAAAAACACCAGCGACCACTCGCCTGCCGTGATCCCGCCGGCGAACTGCTGGACGAGAACATCTCGCTCCGCCAGTAGGTCGTCGAACCAGACTTGCTCGTCTGCAGCGTCCGCACGGGCGATCCGTCTCGTCTCGAATGCGCCCGCACTGATGGCGGGCTTGACGACCACCTCGTCCCATTCGCGGTCGTCGACGATGGTCGATAGTTCGACGTCGCGACCGCGTTCGACGTACTCCGTCGGGAGCGTCGAGACGCCGCGTTCTTCGAGGTCGCGGAGGTAGAATTTGTGCTGATTCCACCGCAGCGTCTCGGGGTGATTCCACACCGGACGCGAGGCCGCTTCCAGGTGGTCGATCCACGCCGCGAATTCCTCGGGGTGGCGATAGTAGTCCCAGACCGATCGGACGAGCACGGCGTCGAACCGATCCCACGTGACCGAGTCGTCGGACCAGACGACCGGCTCGACGGTCACGTCGCGGTCGCGGAGAGCAGAAACGAAGGAGGCGTCGTCGTCGACGAGCGACGGAAGTTCCTCGCAGGTGGCAAGTGCGATAGTGGTCACGCCCGAGGTTCCCTCCCGCCGGGCGATAAGCGTTTTTCACCGCGCCGCGCGAGGACCGAGTATGGACGAACGCATCCGCGAACACGCGGAGATCCTTGTCGACTGGAGCGCTCGGATCGAAGAGGGAGACGACGTCGTCGTCAGCGTCGCCGAAGGCGCACACGACCTCGCAGTTGCCGTCGCGGAGGTGCTCGGTGAACGCGGCGCGAACGTCGTCACCACGTACGCGTCAGGAGAGGTTTCTCGCGCGTACCTCCGCGCGCACGCGGGAGACTTCGACGAAGCGCCGGCACACGAACTCGCACTCTACGAGAACGCCGACTCGGTCCTCGCTCTCGGCGGCGGTCGCAACACGTTCGCGACGGCCGACGTCGACGGCGAGACCCGACAGGCTGCCGCCCGCGCGAACCAGCGAGTTCGGGAGGCCCGCCTCGCGACCGACTGGGTCTCGACGGTCCACCCGACCCGCTCGCTCGCCCAGCAGGCCGGGATGTCGTATGAGGCCTACCAGGACTTCGTCTACGAGGCGATCCTCCGCGATTGGGAGTCCCTGGCCGAGGAGATGAGCCGCGTGAAGGACGTTCTCGACGCCGGCAGCGAAGTCCGGCTGGTGTCCGGCGACACCGACCTGACGATGTCGATCGAGGGTCGGAACGCGGTGAACTCTGCGGCCTCTGTCGCTTACGACTCGCACAATCTCCCCTCCGGAGAGGTCTTCACGGCTCCCTACGACACCGAAGGCGAGGTTCGATTCGACGTCCCGATGACCATCTCCGGGGCACGCGTCCGCGACGTCTGGCTCCGATTCGAAGACGGCGAGGTCGTCGACTTCACCGCCGCCGCTGGAGAAGACACTCTCGCCGACCTCATCGATACCGACGCCGGTGCGCGTCGACTCGGCGAACTCGGCATCGGGATGAACCGCGGCATCGACCGCGTCACCGACAACGTCCTCTTCGACGAGAAGATGGGCGATACTGTCCACCTCGCGCTCGGGCGCGCGTACGACGCCTGCGTGCCCGCGGGCGAATCCGGCAACGACTCGGCCATCCATACCGACCTCATCACCGACGTTAGCGAAAACTCCCGGCTGGAGGTCGACGGCGACGTGATCCAGCGGAACGGGCGATTCTACTGGGAGGACGGCTTCGAGGATGGGGAGGACGGCTTCGAGACCGACTCCGAGACGTAGACTGTCAGCGCCGACAGAACACCGACCAGCACAGGGGCGTGAGCCGCCCCGTACGGCGTTCACCCGAGAGTCGCTTTCGACGTACTTTTTATCGGCGGCCGTCTCGTCTCCCCTATGGCTGAATTCAAGGTCGTCGTCTCCGACGAGACCGGACACACCCAGCAGTTCGAGGTCGACGGACAGGACGCGAACCGATTCCTCGGTCGCGAACTCGGCGACGAGGTCGACGGCGGTGCCGTCGGTCTCGACGGACTCACCCTCGAACTCACCGGTGGCTCCGACGAGGCTGGCCGCCCGATGCGCGAAAACGTCGCCGGATCGAACCTGAAGGAACTGCTCCTGGAGGGCGGCGTCGGTTACAAGCCCTCCCGCGACGGCGAGCGCAAGCGCATCACCGTCCGCGGTCGGCAGGTTTCCGAAGAGACGGCGCAGGTCAACGCCTCCGTCGTCGACGGCGCAATCGAAGACGTCCTCGGCGGCGACGAGGAAGACGAAGAAGCCGGCGAAGAAGCCGGCGACGAAGCCGACGAAGAGTAAGCGACCGTGTCCGAGCGCGTCCCGAGCGACCACCCCTCGGTGACGAGCCTTCACGCGACGCTCGCCCGCAGCGGCGGCACCAGACGCCCCTGTCTTCGCCTCCCCGACGGTGTCGCCGCCGAGGAGGGCGACGTCGTCCGACTGTTACTCGATGGCGTCACGACGTACGCGCGGGTCGTTTCCGACTCGACTGGGCTGCTCATTCGCGGGTCCTACGACAACGAACGGCTGGCCCGCGAGCCACGCGAGGGCGAGAACCGACTCGTCGAGTGGTGTGACGAACACGACCGCGGCCCCGACGACGCAGTCGAACTCGACGAACTCGATCCGGGATTCTGCTATGGGCTCCGCGAACCCGGCGACCGACTCGTCTACGACGTCCCCGCGCGCCCGAACGAGTCGCTTCAGGACATCGCCTCCTCGCTCCGCGAGTAACGCGTTCGGGTTCTCTCGTCTCGCTTCTGCTCTGTCCCCCAATTTCCCCGCGTGAGTAAGCCTTACCACCACTCCGCTGTTTCTCCAGGTATGAGTCAGGTTCCCGAACGGAGCGAAATCGACACCGAGGACAAGTGGGACCTCGCGAGCATCTACGAGGACGACGAGGCCTGGCAGGCCGCCTACGAGTCCGTCAGCGACCGCGTCGACGACCTCCGGGCGTACGAGGGCCGCGCGACAGAGAGTCCCGAAACGCTGCTCGAACTGCTGGAACTCCGCGAGGAGATCCTCCGAGAGGTCTCGAAAGTGAGCAGCTACGCGAGCCTCCGGAGCGCCGAAGACACCCGAAATCAGGAGTACCAGGCGCTCCAGGCGAAAGCGGAGTCCCTCTCGTCGTCGGCGCAGTCGGCGACGAGTTTCCTCGAACCCGAACTACAGGAACTCGACGAGAGCGACGTCGAGTCCTTCGTCGACGCCGAGCCCGAGCTCGCGGAGTACGAGCATTACTTCGACGACGTCCTGCGAATGAAGCCGCACACCCGGTCGGCGGAGGTCGAAGAGCTGCTCGCCGAGCTGGGCGAAGTCGCGGGCGCCTCCTCGGACATCTACGGGATGCTCTCGAACGCCGATATGACGTTTCCGACCGTCGAGCGTCCAGACGGCGAGGACGTCGAGATCACGCAGGGGAACTTCACGAAACTCCAGAAACACCCCGACCGTGCGTTCCGCCGGGAGGTCTACGAACGGTTCTACGACGAGTGGGCCGACGTCCGCAACACCGTCGGCACCTCGCTGAAGAACAGCGTCAAGAAAGACGTGAAGTACGCCCGCGCACGCAACTACGAGACCGCGCGCGAGGCCGCGCTCGACGGCCCCAACGTCCCGGTCGAGGTGTACGACAACCTCGTCGAGACCGTCCGGGAGAACCTCGACAGTCTCCACCGCCACGGCGAACTGAAGCGTGAGGCGCTGGGTGTCGACGATCTCCAGATGTGGGACCTGTATATGTCGATGACGGGTGACGAGGGGCCCGAAATTCCCTACGAGCAGGCGACCGAGTACATCGTCGACGCGCTCGAACCGCTCGGCGAGGGGTATCAAGAACGCGTCGAAGAAGGCCTGGAGTCGCGCTGGGTCGACGTCTACGAGAACCGCGGCAAGCGCTCGGGCGCCTTTTCGGCCGGCACCTACGACACCCAGCCGTTCATCCTGATGAACTACCAGGACGACATCGCCTCGATGTTCACGCTGGCGCACGAACTCGGCCACTCACTGCACTCCGAACTCGCGAAAGACCAGCAACCCTGGCAGTACGCCGACTACACGATCTTCGTCGCGGAGGTCGCCTCGACGGTCAACGAGACGCTTCTGACGCAGCACCTCCTCGAAACCGTCGAAGACGACGAACTCCGGATGCACGTCCTCGACGAGTACCTCGAACGCTTCCGCTCGACGCTCTATCGCCAGACGATGTTCGCAGATTTCGAACTCCAGATCCACGAGGTCGCCGAGGTCGAGGGCGCGCTCACGCCCGACCGCTTCGACGAGACGTACCGCGACCTCAAAGCGGAGTTCTACGACCCGGCCGAACTCGACGACCGGATCGCCCGCGAGTGGATGCGCATTCCGCACTTCTACTACAACTACTACGTCTATCAGTACGCCACCGGCATCTCGGCCGCCGTCGCGATCGTCGAGCGGATCCTCGAAGAGGGCGAGGACGCCGCCGCGGCGTACCGCGAGGCGCTGGCGCTCGGCGGCGCCGAATACCCGATGGACGTCCTCGACACCGCCGGGGTCGATATGACCTCGCCGGAACCGATCGAATCCGCGCTCTCGGTGTACGACGACTACCTCGATCAGATGGCCGACCTGCTCTAAGCCGCGGTTTCGGAGGCGGCGGCGTCAGCCCCAAGCGGTAAGCCACACCACTTCTTCGACCCGATATGGACGCGAATCGAGAGGCGCGAGCGATCGCCGCCTCACTCCCGTTCGATCGGTTTTCGTCGGGACTCGACGGGTCGCTCGTCACGCCGACGGACGATTCCTACGCGGCGGCGCGCCGCGTCTGGAACGGGATGGTGAACGAATACCCCGCGGCCATCGCGTACTGCGAGAGCACTGCCGACGTGCGAGCGAGCGTCGCGTTCGCTCGCGAGCACGACGTCGACCTCACGGTCCGAAGCGGCGGACACAGCGTCTCGGGTGCGTCGATCGCGTCCGGAGCGCTCGTCGTCGACTGCTCCCGAATGGAGTGGGTGCGCGTCGATCCCGACGACCGGACGGCACGCGTTGGCCCGGGAGCGACCTGGGGCACAGTCGACCGCGCGACTCAGTCGTTCGGCCTCGCGACGCCCGGCGGGGTCTTCTCGGACACCGGCGTCGCCGGCCTCACGCTCGGCGGCGGAACGGGCTATCTCTCGCCGAAACACGGTTTCTCGGCCGACAACCTCCGGTCGATCGACGTCGTCACCGGCGAGGGCGAGCGCGTAACGGCGGGTCCGGACCAACGCACAGACTTGTTCTGGGCGGCCCGCGGTGGTGGCACCGTAGGCATCGTCACTGCGTTCGAGTTCGACCTCCACCCGCTGGATCACGACGTGCTCTACTTCGAGTCGTGGCTGCCGGTCGATGCCGCCCCCGACGCGCTCCGAGCGTACCGCGAGTACCAAGGCGACGCACCCGACGAGTCCTGTGTCTCGCCGTACTTCGCTGCTGTCCCGGCGACGGCGGAGTTTCCGGCCGACCGGCACGGCGAGTTCGCTTTCGTTCTCTCGGGGGTCTACGCGGGCGATCCTGTGGCCGGGCGTGACGAATGTGCACCGTTCATCGACCGGGCGGACGCCTTCGCGGCGTCGACCGACACGATGGCGTACACCGACCTCCAGACGATGATGGACCACGACTTCCCCGACGGCCGTCACTACTTCTGGAAGTCGGTGCCGCTCCCGGAACTCGGCGACGACGCGATCGATCTCCTCGCCGATGCGGCGACGAGCGCGCCCTCGAACCTCTCGACGGTCGTCGTCTGGCCGATGCACGGCGCGGTCGAACGCGTCTCCGACGAGACGAGTCCGGTGGTCAGCCGAGACGCGGCGGTCGTCGTGAACGTCGAAGCCGCCTGGGACGACCCGATGGCGACGCCGGAGAACGTCCAGTGGGTGCGTGAGACCTGTCGAGAGTTCCGCGCTCTCGACTCCACGCCGGGCACGCTCCCGAACTTCGCCGGCGGGAGCGCCCCCGACGCCGACGACGTGTACGCGACGCACGCCGACCGACTCCGCCGGGTGCGCGAGCGATACGACCCCGCTGGCGTCTTCCGATACGAGCGCGAGTGACCCTGTAGCGCGGTAGCAGACAGTATAAGTGAATCGACCTCTAACCGTGGGATATGAACCATCGGACACTGGGCGATTCCGACGTCGAAGTGAGCGAAGTCGGCTTCGGCGCGTGGGTCGTCGGCACCGACTGGTGGGGCGACCGGACGCGATCGGACGCGATCGAGATGATCCACCACGCCATCGACGAGGGCATCACGTACTTCGACACCGGCGACGTGTACGGCCACGGCGAAAGCGAAGAAGTCCTCGGCGAGGCGCTCGCCGACTACCGCGAGGAGGTCACCGTCGCCACGAAAGTCGGCTACGACTTCTACAACAACCCCCAGGCTGGACACGGCGAACTCCCGAAGGAGATGTCCGGCGAGTGGGTCCGCTCGGCGACCGAAAAGAGCCTCGATCGGCTCGATATGGAGTACGTCGACGTTCTCCAGCTCCACAACGCGAACGTCGAGGAAGTCGACGCCGACGTTCTCGAAGCGCTCGATGAACTCCGCGAAGAGGGGCTCGTCCGCTCGATCGGCTGGGCGCTCGGCCCCTCGATCGGATGGCTCGCCGAGGGCGATATGGCGATCGAAGAGGAGTTCGACTCCCTGCAACTCGTCTGGAACCTCTTCGAGCAGGAGGTCGGCAACCACTTCCTCGACACGATCGAGAAGACCGGCTCCTCGACCAGCCTCATCCCGCGCGTGCCGCACTCCTCGGGCCTCCTGAACGAGCAGGTGACGCCCGACACCGGTCACGACCTCGACGACCACCGCGGCTTCCGCCCCGACGCGTGGTACGAGACGGGCTGGGAGAAAGTCGACGCGCTGCGCTTCCTCGAACGCGACGGCGAGCGCACGATGGGACAGGCCGCCATCGCCTACCTCCTCACCTACGACGAGGTCGCGTCGGTGACGCCGACGTTCCACACGAAAGAAGACATCTCCGAGTGGGCCGCCGCTTCCGAGGTGCCAAAACTCTCCGACGAGGAGATGGCGCGCGTCGCCGACCTCTATGCGGACAACTTCGGCGTCGACCGCGACGACGGGATGGACGAACTCCGCTCGTCGGTCGGCGGCGAGGACATCCGTGCCGCCGGGATCGACAAGCGCGCGACGAGCGGACCGCGAAACTCCGCGTCCTCGGACTGACCCTCACCTCTCGCCGTGACCGATCGAAAAACAGCGTTTTTCGTGCTGACCGCGGTCGCACACGTCGTATTGACCCTCTGGGTCCGGCGTGACGCGCGCGAACGCGACGTCGACCCGTCGCCGTGGGATACCCTGACGCTCCTGACGGGCGTCGTCGGCGTCCTCGGATACCGGCGGCAGCGCTGACCGACCGTCTCGCCGGATTCACCGCTCGCGACCGTCTGTCGTCGACGAGCGGGCGAAGTAACAGCCGAACCCCCTCGTTTCGCTTCGAAACCGGATGACTGCGGTGTGTCATAGGCTGCAGTCGCAGGAACACGTGGAGTGGAAGCGACCCTCTGTGAGTGGTCGGAACGTTCTGTTACGCCAAGAAGACGTGTCGCGGCCGGTCAGCGAGGATGTCGCGACCCCACTGGACCGTCTCGCTGAACTCGTCGGAGCGGAAGAACGCCATCGCGTCCTCGCGGGCGTCCCACTGGCTGGAGATGAACATATCGTTCCCGTCTTCGACGTTCACCATCAGGTCGGTGTCCTGGTGACCCTCCATCTCTTCGAGGAGTTCTCCGACGGTGTCGAACGTGTCGACGAAGTCTTCCTGATGCTCGGGCTTGACCGTGTAGAACATCCCCATCGTTCCGAAGCCGGACTCCTCGCCGGCGCGGGAGACGATCTCGGGGAGTTCCGAGAGGAAGCCCGCGGCCGTCTCGGCAGCAGATTGGGTGTCCCAGATGCTCACGACGGCGCTGCGGTCGCGCCCGCGGGCCTCGTAGACTGCAGTCTTGACGTGCGTGCCGTAGTGCTCGAAGTTCCCCCGCAGGCCCTCGACTTCGTCGAACAGTTCGTCGGTGTCGGCCTCTGAGTAGAGAACCGTCGCGTAGACGTCTTCGCCGTGCGGCTGACCGGCGTAGATGTCCAGATCGGCGAGTTCCGCGCGGATGTCGCCGTCGTCGCTCTCGGAGTCGGTCGCGTGAGCGCCGCCGTGGTGGCCGTCGCCGTCTTCGCCGCTGTGTCCGTGCCCGTCACCGTGGGCAGATTCGCCGTGGCCGTGTTCGTGACCTTCGCCGTGAGCGTGTCCGTGGCCGCCCTCGCCGTGGGCGTGCCCCTCGTCTTCGTGTTCGCTCGTCGGGACGGCCGCGCCGTCGAGATACGCGCCGAGGTCTGTGGGCGGGAAGCGGCGGCCGACGTAGAACTGGCCGAATTCCCCGTACTTCGAGGAGACTTCGTCGAAGCGCATATCGTAGACGATGTCTTTGATGTCGGTCGGATCACCGGCAAAGAGAGTGACGCCCCACTCGTAGTCGTCGAAGCCGACCGAGGAGGCGATGACCTGCTTTATTTTGCCGGCGTACTCCTTTCCGGTCTCGGCGTGCGTCGCCATCATCTCCGCTCGGTCCTCCATCGAGAGGTCGTACCAGTTGTGCTCCTCTCCGCGCCGCTTCGACATCGGGTAGAACGCGACGTACTCGTCGTCGGGGATCTCCGGCGTCAGTTTGTCTTCCATATACGTCCGGATTCCCTGGTCGACGGATTCTGGGTCCTCGAAGTACTCGGGTGCGGTGTACCCCGAGATTTCGACGACAGAGACGTAGGAGGTCGGCTGTTCGGTGAACTCCGCGAGTGCGGTCTGTTCGAACTGACGCTCGGCCCGCGAGAGATCGTCGAGCGTGGGCCGGAAGTGGACGACGAGCAGGTCGGCCTTGTGTCCGAGGACGGAGAAGACGGCCGACGCCCCCTCGTCGGCGTCGATGTCGGCGACGTCCTCGTGACGGTCGAGGTACGCCGTCCCCTCCTCGACTGCGCGCTCGCGCTCGCGCTCGGGCGCGTCGCGCCACGCGTCCCAGTCGATGGTGCGGAAGTCGTGCAGCACGAACCAGCCCTCGTCTGTCGGTGGGGCCTCTGGCATACGCCGGGGTTAGCACGCCACCCGTATGGGCGTTGCGAGTCGTTCTCGGCCGACGGGAATCGATCTGCGGCGTGGCCGCGGGGTCGCAGCCGAAATTTGCCTTACCCGCCGAGGACGGTCGGGCCGAACACGAGCAGCAACAGCGACGCCAACATCGTCAGTCCGATACCGGTCGTGATGGTTGTCACGACCCGATCACGGTCCGAGATCGGCAGTCGCGAGACGACCGCCTCGACGCTCGCTCGGAGGATTCGCCCGCCGTCGAGTGGGTAGCCGGGGATGCAGTTGAACAGCCCGAGCTGGAGGTTGATCCACGCCATCCAGAAGGCGACGTTCGCGAGGAGGAACACGCCCGTCCCGAGGAAGCCGAGCGGTCCGGTGATGGCGTAGAAGTTGAACACGGCTCCGGTGAAGCCGGGGAAGTTCGGGATTCCCAGCACGAGTGACGCGAGGGGGAGCACGAGCGCGACGTAGACGGTCGCGAGCGGCGAGTCCGCGACGGGGCCGGTGAGCCCGGTCGCGTCGGGACCGCCGTCGCCGCCGAGGAGTTCCACGTACGTCCCTGCCGGGTACGACTGCACGCCGAAGTCAGTTATCAGCAGTCCGCTCGTCCCCGGGAAGATGTTGACACCGAGGAAGCCGGTGCCGTCCCGGGGGTTCTCGCCGAGCGTCACCTCGTAGGTCTCGACCGTCCCGTCGTGGTAGAGTTCGACAGCGACCGTCTGGCCCGGCTCGGTCGCGTCGAGCGCGCGGGTGAGTTCCGTCGAGGAGGCGACGCGCTCGCCGTCGATCGCCATCACGATCACGCCCGGATCGGTCGGCGCGCCGGACTGTGCGAGCGGTCCGTCCTGAGCGACTCGCGTGAGGTACGCGCCGACCGGGATCGTGACAGTTCCGCGGTCGGTCGTGAGCTCTGCGAAGCGACTCTCACCGACGGCTTCGGCGAAGCCCGTCCGCGTGTAGACCGCCGAGCCGTTCACCTGGGTGACGGCGATCGGTTCGCCCTCGATACTGAGGTTCGCCGGGTTTCCAGCCACCGACCCCGCGACGACGAGCGACCGCTGGACGTCGACGGTTCGCACCTCCCGATCAGCCGCGCTCTCGCCGCTGTCGAGTTCGACTGTCACTGTTCGCTGGTCGGTGCCGAGCAGAGCCGTATCGAGTGAGCTCTCGTTGCTCACGGGGACGCCACCGACAGCAGTGATCCGATCGCCCTGTGCGATCCCCGCGGTCGACGCGGGCGAGCCGTCGTAGGCGCCCTGAACGGCCATCCCCGGCGCGACGCCGATGCTCCCGATGATCGGGCCGAAGAGGAGGACGAACGCGACGAACGTGACGAAGAAGTTGTTCGTCACGCCCGCGGCGAACATCCGGGTCCGACCGCCGCGGCTGGCGTTTCGCTGGCTCTCCTCGTTGGGTTCGACGAACGCCCCCAGCGGAATGATGGTGAAGAGGAAGACGCCCATCGACTCGATGTCGATGTCCTCGACGCGACAGAGGATGCCGTGGCCTCCCTCGTGCACCACGAGGCCGACCAGCAGGCCGAAGACGATCTCGGGGGCGACAGAGAGCGGTAGGAAGTCGTTGACGCCGGGGATCACGAGGAAGTTCTGTGGCTGATTCACCGAGGACGGCGGCGGCGGGTTGCGCGCGATCGCGATCCCCTGCACGAGCAGGAAGAAGAACATCCCCGCCATCACGACGAGGGTCGCGCCGACGCCGAGATTGGTCCACGCGCGCCAGAACCGCTTCGGCGTCGCGATCCAGTCGATGAAGTCCCGGCCGCGTTTCGTGTGGACGGTCGTGAACGGTCCCTGGATTCGAACGGAGGAGGGCAAGAGTCCGCGCTGCGAGAGGAAAAGCGCGGCTGCCGAGTACGCGGCGAGCCCGACGAGCACCCACAGAAGCGTGTTCATCGTCGGAACGCAAGGGTCGCGCGCAGAAAGATGTTCCCTCTCTACCTTTTTACTGCGTCGAGTGTCCCGAAGGCGCACCCTCCTTGCAAAAAGCTGGTTCAAAAACTACCGCGAGACTCGCGGTCTACGCTTTGCGGCCGAGAGTCGGTCGCAAACGCAGCCTACGGTCTGTGATTCTCCCCGTGCGAACCCCTTTTGCAGATGCCGCGCAATCCACGGCAAATGTTCGACAGCCGCTCTTATGAGGTCCGCCAGAAGATCGCCATCGGAAACAAGTACCGCGTCTACGAGGACGACACGCCGATCCTCGAATCAGCCCAGAAGAAGTTCCGGCTCAAGGAGGACTTTCGCTTCACCGATCCCGAGACGGGTGCCGAGCGCTTTCGAGTCAAAGCCAGCAGCATCCTCGACATCGCTTCCGCCTACGACATCGTCGACTCCCAGTCGGGCGAGCGCGTCGGCGCGGTCAAACGCGAGGTGATCTCGTTTTTCAAACACGAGTACTCGCTGCTCGCCCCCGACGGGACCGTCGTCGCGAGTATCCGCGAGGACAACGTCCCGCTGGCGATCGCCCGCCGCCTCCTCACGACGCTGATTCCGTTCTCCTACGAGGTCGTCACGCCGGACGGACGCGTCGTCGGCGAGGCCCACGAGCACTTCTCGCTCCGCGATAAGTACTCGATCGAACTCCACGGCGACGAGGTCGACCCTCGGCTGCTCGTGGTCGGGATGGTCGTGGTCGACGCGATCGAGGAGAATTAACACCCACCTTTGTTCACCGGGGCCTCGCGCTGCCTTCGGCGGCGCTCGACCCCGGTCAAAAAAGCTGGACCAAAAAACCCGCTCGGCTCGCTGCGCTCGCCTCGCGGTTCGATCGCCCGTCTCCGCGCCGCACCGCACTGCACCGCATTGCACCGCTACGACTCGCGCCGCAACCGCGCGACGACGAACTCGGTGTCGAGTTCGCCGAGGAACTCCCCGAGACGCGGCCCCTGCGGCTGATCGAAGAACAGCAGATAGCCCGCCTCGAAGAAGTCGCCGACCTCGATGTCGTGCCGGCGCGCCGTCTCGTACATCTCCCCTTGGATCTCCTCGCCGTCGTGTCCCACCGCGACGAACTCCGCGAGCTCGTCGAGTGCGGCCGCGACCGCGTCGTCGACGTCGACCTCCGGGAGGTCTTCCTGGATCCGGTAGTTGTACTCGTTGTCCAGGCGTTCGGCCCACGCCCGGGCTCTGTCGACGCGTTCGAGTGCCTCCTCGATCGCCCACTCGGGCGTGTCGTCGTCGAAGTACCCCTCGTTGCGGGCCATCTCGATCCGGAGGTCGCGGTCGTCGGTCATCCCGAGGACGGCCGCGAACGTGTAGGGAAGCCGCACGCGGTCCTCGCGCACCTCGTCGACGACGAAGGGGTACGCGCGCTCGGCGAACGCGGTCAGCGTCTCGTCGTCGACGTCGCCGAAGTACGCCCGCTCGAAGCGGTCGAAGTCGTCGACGAGTTGGTCCAGTCGGGAGATGTCGAGGTCCCGGGCCTTCCGGGGATTGAGCGCGAAGAAGTACCGGAGTACCTCGGGTTCGAGGAGGTCGAGCATCTCCGGGACGGTCACGATGTTGCCCTGTGAGGACGACAGCGCCTCGCCGTTGAGCGTGAACCACTCGTAGACCATCGGCACGGGTGGCTCGATGCCGAGGACGTTGCGGGCGATGTCCTCACCGGACGGCCACGATCCCTCGGCGTGGTCCTTGCCGAACGGCTCGAAGTCGACGCCGAGCACCTGCCACTGGCCGGGCCACTCGAAGCGCCAGGGGAGTTTCCCTTCCCGGAACGTTGCCGTACCCTCGTGGCCGCAGCCTTCGATGGTCTCGTCGCCGACGGTCATATCGGTGCAGACGTAGTCGACAGTGCCGGCCTCGAGGTCGATCGACGTGACTCTCTCGGTGATCTTCCCGCACTCCTCGCAGATGGGGTTGAACGGAACGTAGTCGGCGTCGACCTTCGCCTGGTACTCCGAGAGCACCTCCCGCGCCGTGTCGGCGTGTCCGAGGACGTGCTCGACGACCTCGTCGAAGGTGCCGTCTTCGTAGAGTTCGGTGTTCGAGAGCATCTCGACCGGCACACCGAGGCGGTCGGCGTCGGCTTTCAGGAGCGCCGCGAAGTGAGCGGCGTAGGATTCAGACTCCCCGAACGGGTCCGGGATGTCCGTGTACGGCCGCCCGAGATTCCGGCCGAGAGCCCCGGCGTCGACGTCGCCGAGACCGACGATGTTCCCGTCCGTGTCGGCGAGCTTTCGGGGGAGTTTCCGGAGCGGGTCGCGGTCGTCGCTGGTGAAGACCTGCCGGACCTCGTGGCCGCGCTCGCGGAGCACCGCAGCGACGAAGTAGCCACGCATAATCTCGTTGAAGTTCCCGAGGTGGGCGACGCCGGAGGGGGAGACGCCGCCTTTGATCACGATCGGGTCCTCGGGATCGCGTGCCTCGATCTCGTCTGCGACCTCGTCGGCCCAGAACGCGCGCTTCGGTTCTGCACTCGCGTCGTCTGCGTCTTGCGTCTCTCTGTCTTCGCTCATCGGTTATCGCTGCGTCCAGTAGCTCGGTTCGCCGTCGACGCCCGTCGGGACGATGTCGGTGCCGGTGTGCTCGCCGCGGAGGACGGCGTCCTCGATCCGACTGGGGTCGGTTCCGTCGAGCACGATCGTCCGCATCTCCGCGCGCTCGATGAGCTTCGCGGCCAGCAGATCGACCGGGGCCGACGCGCCGGCGTCGCGACTCATCGGGGCGATCACGTCGACCAGTTCCCCACCAGTCAACTGTTCGTACTTCTCGGCGTCGTCGTCGGTGCTTGGGTCGGCGCTGTAGACGCCGTCGACGCTGGTCGCGTAGACGAGCAGGTCGGCTCCGACGTACTCGGCGAGGGCCGCCGCGACAGCGTCGGTCGTCTGCCCGGGCATCACGCCGCCCATCACCGAGACGTCGCCGCGCCGGATCGCGTCGCCGGCGTCCTCGTAGTCGTGGGCGACTTTCGGGTCGACGCTGGGACCGAGTGCGGCGATGAGCAATCGAGCGTTGATTCGGGTCACGTCGATGCCGATCTGGTCCAACTGGACCTCGTTGGCTCCCAGCTCGCGGGCCGCGCCGATGTAATCGCGCGCGACGCCGCCGCCGCCGACGACGGCGCCGATCTCACAGCCTTCCTCCGCGAGTGTCTCGACGACCGCTGCGTGGCCCTCGACGCGCCTGGCGTCGAGGTCCGGAGCGAGCACGCTCCCACCGATGGAGACGACGACTCTCATTGCACCGACGTTGCCGCGAACCGGGCTTAAGGGTTGTCAACCGCGTACGCGGGGCCGCAGCGCCACGAGCGAGTGACGCCGGCGCGGGTCGCCCCGCCGCGTGCAGCACCGTAGCCGACAGGATAAAGCCGCTTCCCGCCCCGAATTCGGAGTATGCAGGTACTCGGAGTCGTTGGACCCGGCGCGCTCGCTCTCTGTGAACGCGTTGCACCGCATCTGGACGGCCGCGTCGCCCTCGTCGAGCAGCAGCCGGGCGGATTCGGGCAGTCACAGGCGGATATGTCGGTCCGCTCGAGCTTTCAAGGGCGCCCGGACGGGACGGATGCGGCGTACGAAATCAGTGGTGACGGCGTCTGGGCCGCTGCGGGCGAGGGACGGAGCCTCGAAGACGTGCTCGACGATCTCGCGCCACAGTACGACCACGCTCTCCTCACGGGTGCTCCCGACACGACGTTCCCGACCGTTGCGCTCGGTGGCGAGGAAGCAGAAAACGTCGCCATCGAAGCCGAAACCGTCGACGACGTCGACGTCGAGGCTGTCCTCGATGCGCTCGCGGACGCCGAACCCCACGTGACGCTGGACACGCTGGTCGAACAGGTGAAGGCGTCGCCGCGGGCCGGCCGTGCGGGGGCCATCGCGACGTTCACGGGTCGGGTCCGCGCCAAGGACGGCGAGGACGACCCGGAGACGCTCCGACTCACTTTCGAGAAGTACGAGGGCGTCGCCGAAGAGCGGATGCGAACGATCGAGTCGGAACTGATGGAGCGCGAGGGCGTCGAGGAGGTCGTCCTCTTCCACCGGACGGGGGCGCTCGAAACAGGCGAAGACATCGTCTTCGTCGTCGTCCTCGCCGGGCACCGCGAGGAGGCCTTCGAGACAGTTTCCGACGGGATCAACCGTCTCAAAGACGAGGTTCCGATCTTCAAGCGCGAAACGACCGTCGAGGAGGACTTCTGGGTCCACGATCGGCCCTGATACGTTCGCACTACTGACTCATCCGACGCGTCGCGGGCGCGGCTCTTTCGTACTAACCGGATCTTTTTGCCGGCGTACACCTCCCATACTAGGGTCAAACGACGGTCTCTGACTACAATTTCTTCCAAATAACTAATCTTGAGATAAATATACAGAGAGCTTTTTAAAAGGTCTAAAAGATACTGAATACGTCTTAAAATAACCGTCTGACGACGATTTACCGGTGAATCGAGCCGAATTTCCACCAACGTTCCTCCCTTTATATACTCCCCTGACGACAAGGGGTGAGTGAGGTGACACTCAATGAGCGCAACCGCGACACCCTCCACTGACGCCACCGGCGAAGACCTGTCCAAAGAAGAGCGCCTGAAGTCCTTCCTGCTGGACAAGGCGCAGGACGGGGAGATGTACTTCAAATCGAAGTTCATCGCCGACGAAGTCGGTCTCTCTCCCAAGGAGATCGGCGCGCTGATGGTGAAACTCAAAGACTCCGCCTCGGAGCTCACCGTCGAAAAGTGGTCGTACACGAGCGCGACCACGTGGCGTATCGAACCCGCACAGGACGCGGCGTAACCTCGGATCGCGCTCCCACGAGCCCGTCCGACCGCAGGTTCCGTGGTGCCACGCTGTAGACCGCCCGACAAACGTCCCCCATCTTCCCCCATTCGTCGACCACCGAGCAGTCCCGACGCTCCGCGCACGACTCCCTTCCGTCGGGGAGTTTATCCGACTGTACGCCATATCACGTCGTGATGGATTCCCCCGATTCGGCGGCGGAGCCGCCGGTCGACGACCTCCAGTCGGTGTTTCATCTCCACGAGACCCGACGCGACGGGGACCGCGTGCTCTTTTACGGCCAGTCGTTGGTCCCCGAGCAGATGCTGGTCCGTGAGGTGTGGGAGCCGTTCCGCGAGGCGGGCTACGAGGTACAGGTGTCGACGACGCGGGACAACCGCCAAGACGTCGTCGTCGCACGCCCCGTGACGAACGGGATCGACGGCGTGCCGTGGAAGAACCTCGGGCTCTTCCTCGCGACGGTCGTTTCGACGCTTCTGGTGGGCGCGCTGACGTGGTACTACATCCCGCTCTCGGACGTCCTCGCGAATCCGCTCCTCGTGCTCCGTGCGTGGCCCTTCACGGCGGCCGTACTCGGAGTGCTCGCGACCCACGAACTCGGTCACTACGCCCTGGGACGGTACCACGGCGTCGACGTGTCGCTCCCCTACGTGATTCCCTTCATCTTCCCGTTCGGGACGCTCGGCGCAGTCATCCGAATGCGCGGGCAGATGCCGGACCGGAAGACGCTGTTCGACATCGGCGTCGCGGGGCCGCTAGCCGGCCTGGCGGCGACGATCGTCGTCACTGCGGTCGGCCTCACACTCCCGCCGGTCGAGGTGCCGCCGTGGGCGCTCCAGGGGAGCGGGCAGGTCATCGTGTTCAACAATCCGCCGCTTTTGAACCTCCTCGCAGGTCTCCTCGGCGAACCGACCGAGTACGCCGACCCGACAGTCGCGGTCAACCCCGTCATCATCGGCGGCTGGGTCGGGATGTTCTTCACCGTCCTGAATCTACTTCCGGTCGGGCAACTCGACGGGGGACACGTCCTGCGCGCGATGCTCGGTGAGTCCCAAGAGCGCGTCGCAGCGCTCGTTCCCGCCGTCCTGTTCGGGCTCGCCGCGTACCTCCACTACGGACTCGGCTACGCGCTGAACGAATCGGTCGGACTGTGGGCGTTCTGGGGACTGCTCTCGGCCGTGATCGCGTTCAAAGGACCGGCGGATCCGATCGACGACTCGCCGCTCGATACGCCGCGGGTGCTCGTCGGAATCGCCACCTTCGCGCTCGGCGCGCTCTGTTTCCTCCTCGTGCCGATCGAAGTGATGGCAGTCTGATCTTATCGTGGTCTGATCGAGCGAGAATCGGGGCTCCGCCGAGAACCCGACGCGTTCACCCGTGGGTGTAGCCCTCATCGGCCAGCAGTTCGCCGTCGACGAGGACCCCGTCCTCGGTGACGTCGCCGACGACGGTGAGGGGTACGGGCGACCCTGCCTCCGCAGCGTCGACGGCTTCGGCCGGCAACGTACAGACGAGTTCGAAATCCTCGCCCACGGTCGTCGTCATCTCCCATCTATCAGCCGCGTCCACGGCGTACTCCTCGACCGCGTCGTGGACGGGGACCTCCTCCGAGGAGACCTCGAATCCGACCCCCGAGGCCTCCGCGAGTTGGTGTAGCGAGCGGGCGAGGCCGTCCGAGGAGTCCATCATCGCCGTCACGTGGGGAGCGAGCGCGACGCCGGCCGCGACGCGGGGTGTGAACTGAAACAGCTCGTTCCCGCGTTCAGTGTCGCCGGCGGCGAACGCCCGGAGGGAAGCGGCGGTCCGTCCGAGCGCGCCAGTCACACAGACGACCTCGCCGGGAGCCGCACCGGAGCGCAGTACCGGAGCGTCCGTCTCGCCGAGCGCCGTCGTCGCGACCGTAAACTCGCTCGTGGTGTCGAGGTCACCGCCGACGTATTCGGCGTCGACGGCCTCACAGACGTCCACTGCACCGTCGAGAAACGCGTCGAGTTCCGCTTCGTCGAGCGTCGGCGCGGCGTAGGCGGCGACCGCGGCGGTCGCGGACGCGCCCATCGCGGCCACGTCCGAGAGCGACGCGCCGACCGCGCGCCAGCCCGCTGTGTAGCGGGTCGTCCCGGCCGGGAAGTCCGTCGACTCGTGGAGCATATCCGTCGTCACGACGAGTCCGTCGACGACGGCGGCGTCGTCGCCAGCGGCCGGGAGCGAAGCCGCGAGCCGCCGGAGCGCCGAACGTTCGTCCATAAGGGGTGTCCGCCCCGGGTGGGCAAAAACCCGACGTCACGCTGTCGGTGGCGAGTGTCCCCGGCACCCACGCCCGTGAACGACTCCCACACCGTCGGGTGTTTCGATGGCTTGATGCCCGGAAGCGCCGACGAGCAACATATGGCCCGCGAGAACGTTCGAGCCACGATTCTCGGGTTCCTCGCGACCGTGGGCGTTTTCGCACTCCTGTTTTACTTCGCCGGCGTCGACGACCTGCTCAATACGCTGGGGATGGCCGATCTCGGCTACGTCGCGCTGGTCGTTCTCGCCATCTTCGCGTGGCTCGGTGCCTGGAGCCTCGCGCTGAACACCGTCCTCGACGTCCTCGGCGTCGATCTGTCGTATTTCACGTCGTTTCTCGTCTTCGCAGGCGCGACCTTCTCTAACAACGTCACGCCGTTCGGCCAGGCCGGCGGCGAACCCGTGACGGCGTATCTCATCTCGCAGGCGGCCGACGCGGAGTACGAACGGAGCCTCGCCGCCATCGCCAGCGTCGACACGCTCAACTTCGTCCCGTCGATCACCATCGCGCTCGTCGGGGCGGGCTACTTCGCCACGGAGGTCGCACTCGGTTCCAACGAGAACCTCCTCTTGGCGTTCGGGGCGGTCGTCGTGCTCGCGCTGGCGGTGCCCACGCTCGTCTACGTCGGCTGGAAGCGTCGCTACCGTCTCGAATCCCGCGTCGTCGACGCGCTGACACCAGTCATCCGGTCGATCGCAGACTGGATTCCGCGCGTTCCCGTGCCGACGCCCGAGGGCATCGAACGCCGCATCAACGGCTTCTTCCGGGCGATCGAGCGCGTCGCCTCCAACCCTCGCGGACTCGCACTGGCGCTCGGTGCATCGGCGACTGGCTGGCTCTGTCAGATGGTCGCCCTCTGGCTGGCGTTCGGCGCGATCGGCGTCGACGTCCGCCTCTCGATCGCGCTCATCGTCGTCCCGATCGCGGCGATCGCGGGCGTGACGCCGCTACCCGGCGGTGCTGGCGGCATCGAGACCGTGCTCGTGGTGCTGCTGCTCGCCGCGCCGCTTCCGCAGGTGACCGAACCGATCGCGGTCGCGGCCGTCGTCATCTTCCGCGGGGCCGTCTACTGGATTCCGACCGTACTCGGCGGCGTCGTCGTGGCCTGGATCGGGAGCGGAATCGGCATCGGAGCCGATAGCTGATAGGGATTATGGCCCCTGCGGGGTGCCGATACGCTTCACATAGTTCTGCCCGACAGTACGAGACTGACAGACGCGACTGCTTCGATAGATTCCGAGACTCGGAGCGACGACGACTCCACGGACTCGTGTCCGACAGTCTGCGGGCTCACAGCAGTGAGGTTCCGTCTCACGGGCTGTAGACCCGATACGATGGCTTTAAACGACGCCGTCGGGAATTGATCCCTATGGTAAGTGTCTACGACGTTCCGGCCGACGCCCTCATCGAGGACGTCGCCGACCGCCTCTCGGATCGAATCGAGGAGCCTGACTGGATCGAGTACGCCAAGACCGGCCAGACCCGCGAGCTCCCGCCGCAGCAGGACGACTTCTGGCACGTCCGCGCCGCGTCGCTCCTCCGCAAGGTCGCCAAAGAGGGTCCGATCGGCGTCGACCGCCTCGCGACGGAGTACGGCGGCCGCAAGCGCGGCTCGAACCGCTACCGCGTCTCCGGCAACAGCTCTGGCAACGGCAGCAAGAAGATCATCCGGAAAATCCTCCAGCAGCTCGAAGACGAGGACCTCGTCGAGACCGCGAAGGGCCAGGGCCGCCGCATCACCAGCGAGGGTCAGAGCTTCCTCGACAACGCCGCCTCCGACGTGCTCGAAGAGCTCGACCGCCCGGAACTCGAACGCTACGCGTAATTTCGCCCACGACTGTCGAGGCCGAACGACGTAACCGTTTTTAGCGCCGCGACGGAATCGTAAGGCGATGAGTGGAAACCCCGACGACGACCGACTGGAGGAACTGCGCGAAAAGAAGATGCAGGAGCTCCGCGACCAGGCTGAGGGTCAGCAGGGCGGGCAGGCCAACGAGGCCGCACAGGACGCCGCGCGCGAACGGGCCGAGGCCCAGCAGGAGGCGATGCTGAAGCAGTATCTCACCGACGGGGCGCGACAGCGTCTGAACGCCGTCGAGATGTCGAAACCCGACTTCGCCGAGTCGGTGAAGAAACAGATCGTCGCGCTCGCACAGAGCGGCCGCATTCAGGACCGCATCGACGAGGATCAGATGCGAGACCTGCTCCGGGAACTCCAGCCCGAATCGAAGAGCTTCGACATCCGCCGGCGGTAGCGGACTCGTGGACCTCGCGCTCCTCTACAGCGGCGGGAAAGACTCCACGCTCGCCGCGCTGTTTCTCGATTCCTTTTACGACGTGACGCTCGTCACCGGCTGTTTCGGCGCTACCGACGACTGGGAACACGCCGAAGCCGCCGCCGACCGGCTCGGCTATCCCTTCGAGGTCGTCGACCTGGATCGGTCGGTCGCCGAGGAAGCGACGGCGCAGATGCTCGAGGACGGCTACCCGCGGAACGGTATCCAGCGGGTGCACGAGCACGCTCTCGAACGGGTCGCCGAACTCGACGTCGACGCCGTCGCCGACGGGACGCGTCGCGACGACCGCGTTCCGACGATCTCGCGCGCGCAGGCGCAGAGCCTCGAAGACCGACACGGGGTCGACTACCTCTCGCCGCTCTCCGGACTGGGACGGCGCGCTATCGACCGCGTGGTCGAGGAGACGCTGGCCGTCGAGACGGGGCCGTCAGAAACGATCCCGAAGGGCGATTACGAAGCCGAACTTCGGGCGCTGATCGCCGCCGAGCACGGCCACTCGGCCGTCGACTCGGTCTTCCCCGACCACACTCAGTCGTACGTCCGCGGACTCCGTGAGGACGGGTAGCCCGGGACGCTCCCGGCCGGAATCCGAACACATTTCTCCCGATGACGGCCACGTCGAGACGTGTTCTCGCTCTCTCCCGGCATCGGCTACTCCCTGGCTGCTGCCCTCGTCTGGGGGACGTACATCTTCGCCCTCAAGCAGTACTTCGGGGAGTACCCCGGCACGGTCCTGACGGTCGGTATCAACGCCGCGGCCGTCGCGTGGTATCTCCCGCTCACGGTTCGCCGCACCGACCCCGCTACTGTGCCCTCGATCGCGTCGTTCAATTTGCACGAGGGCGCGATCGTCCTCGGGACGATTCTCGCGACCGCGGCGGCCTTTCTGATCTTCCTGCGGGCGCTCGATGCGGGTGAGGTCTCCTACGTCGCACCGATTAGCAAGATCGTCCCCGTGTTCGTCCTGCCGATCGAGGTGGTCTTCCTCCAGCAGCGACTCACGCCGCTACAGGTCACGGGCGTCGTCGTCGCGACGCTCGCGGTGTACGTGGCGAACTACCGCACCGGCTCGCTCTTGGACCCGATTCGGAAAGCGGCCTCCTCGCGGGCGGCCCAGTTCGGTCTCCTGAGTGCGGCCTGTTTCGCTCTCAGCGACGTCGGCAAGCGGGTGGCGCTTCAGGAACTCGCCCTGCCGCTGGAACTGTGGGTCCCGACGGTGCTCGGCGGCGTCCTCGTGGCTGTGCTCCCGCTTGCGGTCCGCGAGTGGGTCCCGATCCGCGATGCGCTGCCGAAGTTCCTGCTCGCGGGTGGCGGCGTCGCGCTCGGCGAGCACATCACGTCGCTTGCGCTTTCGACCGTGCCGGCGTCGATCGCGTCGCCGATCATCAACACGCAGGCGGTCGTCGCGGTGCTTCTCGGCGGTGTTCTCCTCCGGGAGGACGCCTTCCGCACTCGACTCGTCGCGGCCGCGCTCGCCGTGGTCGGCGTCGGCCTCATCGCGGCCTGACGTGACGGCTTGGAGCGGCGGCACCTCCCTACGCGCCTTCAACAGTTTCAAGCGCGACACCGCCGAAACCCGCGGTATGTACGACCGACTCAAGGGCTTTCGGGACTTCTACCCCGAGAAGATGGCCGCCCGGCGGCAGGTCGTCGACACGCTCGAGGACGCCGCCGCCCGGTACGGCTTCCGCGAGATCTCGACGCCAGCGCTCGAACGCACGCAGATGTACGTCGACAAGAGCGGCGAGGAGATCGTCGAGGAACTGTACGCCTTCGAGGACAAAGGCGGCCGCGGGGTGTCGCTGACGCCGGAGCTGACGCCGACGGTCGCGCGGATGGTCGTCGCCAAGCAACAGGAACTCTCGAAGCCGATCAAGTGGTACTCGACGCGGCCGTTCTGGCGCTTCGAGCAGGTCCAGCAGGGGCGGTTCAGAGAGTTCTACCAGACGAACGTCGACATCTTCGGCTCTTCGGCCCCCGAAGCCGACGCGGAGGTGCTGGCGTTCGCCGCCGACGCGCTCACCGATCTCGGCCTGACCGGCGAGGACTTCGAGTTCCGCGTCTCCCACCGCGACATCCTCGGCGGCCTCCTCGAGACGTTCGACGCCGACGTCGACACCCGCGCTGCGATCCGCGCGGTCGACAAGCGCGCGAAAGTCGAGGAGACCGAATACCTCGGGCTGCTCTCGGACGCCGGCCTCTCCTACGAACAGGCCGAGGAGTTCGACGACCTGGTCGCGACGGGCGACCTCGACGAGATCGCGGCGTTCGGCGGCGACGACGTCGAAGCCGCCGTCGAGAACCTCCGGAACGTCCTCGCGGCCGCCGAGGACTTCGGCGCGCGGGAGTTCTGCGAGGTGTCGCTGACGACGGCCCGCGGTCTCGATTACTACACGGGCGTCGTCTTCGAATGCTTCGACTCGACGGGCGAGATTTCCCGATCCGTCTTCGGCGGCGGTCGCTACGACGACCTCATCGAGAGCTTCGGCGGCCAGCCCACCCCGGCGGTCGGCGTCGCCCCCGGACTCGCCCCGCTCTCGCTGCTCTGTCAGCGCGCCGGCGTCTGGCCCGACGAGGCGCTCGCGACCGACTACTACGTCCTGACCGTCGGCGACACCCGCGAGGTGGCTTCGCGGATCGCCCGCGACCTCCGCGCGGCGGGCAACGTCGTCGAAGTCGACGTCTCCGATCGGAGTTTCGGCGCGCAGATGGGCTACGCCGACGGAATCAACGCCGAGACGGTCGTTATCGTCGGCGAACAGGACCTCGCGAACGGCGAGGTGACGGTGAAAGATATGGGCTCCGGCGAGCAGACGACCGCTCCAGTCGACTCTTTCCCCGGCGACCGCGCGTCGCCGACCTACGACGACCTCGTCTGATACCTACTTCGCGTTTCCTCTCGACTACGCGATCCGCTCACGCGGTGGAATTTTATCTCTCCTGGCGCGTCTATGTGGTATGTACGACACGATCCTCGTCCCCGTCGACGGGAGTGCCCCGAGCGACGCGGCGGCCGACCGTGCGATTGAGATGGCACGGGACACCGAGGCGACGCTCTCTGTCCTCTCGGTCGTCGACGTCCCGCGCCTCTCGGCTGCCGGACTCGACACCGAGGCGTTGCTCGACGGATACGAAGCGGAGGCCGAACGCCACGTCGAAGCCGTCGCCGATCGTGCTCGCGAGGCCGACGTCGACGTCGCGACTGTCGTTCGCCGCGATTCACCGTACCAGGCGATCCTCGATCAGATCGACGCCGTCGACGCGGACCTCGTCGTGATGGGCAGCCACGGCCGTCACGGCCTCCAACGCTACCTCCTCGGGAGTACGACCGAGCGCGTGCTCAGACTCGCGACGATCCCCGTCTTAGTGCTTCGCGGCGACGACAGCAGCTATCACGCCCCCGACGCCGCCCACCGCGATGCCGCCGGTCACGACGTCGAAACTCCCGCGGACGATGCCGACGCGGCGAACGAGTTCGACACTGCGGATGAGTGAGCGCGCAGAGCGCGTGCGTGCTTTCCGAGTCGCCTACGACGGTCGTCCGTTCCACGGTTTCCAGCGACAGCCCTCGGTTCCGACGGTCGAGGACGCCATCTTCGACGCGCTCGACGCTCTGGACGTATTCGATCGAGCCGCGCAGGACAAGCCGACGAACTACGCGGCGGCCGGCCGCACGGACGCCGGTGTCTCGGCGCTGGCGCAGACCGTCGCGTTCGAGTGTCCCGCGTGGTGTACGCCGCGAGCGCTGAATAGCGCGCTACCGGCAGGCGTCCGAGCGTGGGCGGCCGCGGACGCATCCGCGGACTTTCACGCGACGCACGACGCCGCCCGCCGCGAGTACGTCTACGACCTCTACGCCCCCGACCTCGACGACGAACGCGCGACGGCTGCTGCGGCGGAACTCGACGGCGAGCACGACTTCCACAATCTCACGCTCGACGATCGGGGGACCGTCCGCGACGTCTCTATCCACGTCGAACGCGACGGCGAGTTCCTGGTGCTTCGCGTCGACGCCGGCGGCTTCCCGCGCGAACTCGTCCGCCGACTGGCGTCGGTCGTCCGGAGCGTCGCCGCAGGGACTCGGAGTCTCGACGACGTGCGACGACTCCTCGGCCCCGACCCACTCGACGGTCCCGAGGGAGTTCCGTCGGCACCCCCCGAACCGCTGCTGCTCGCGGCCGTCGACTACCCCGCGCTCGACTTCGAACGCGACCCGCAGGCCGCGGCGAGTGCAGCCGACGTGTTCGCGGCGCGCCGACGTGACGGTCTCGATCGCGCCCGCGTCGCCGGTCGCATCGCCGACAGCATCGACGGTAGCCGCGACGACAGCGTCGCCGGCCGCACCGCCGAGGGCACCGACGGTGGCCGCGACGACCCGAGATAGCTCTGCCACTCTTGCCGTCTCGATAGCGCTCGGGAGTCGAAATGAGCACTCATAGCAAGCGTTTGAAGACTCCGGTTCGGACGGTACGTATGGCGTACGACGCGATCCTCTTCGACAACGACGGCGTGCTGACCCGTCCGACCCCGACAGCCGTGCACCGGGCAGCAGTCCGAGCGGCGTTCGCCGAGTTCGACGTCGAACCCACGACGGAGGCCGTCGACGCTGTCATCCACGGCGGCCTCTCGCGCATCCGAGCGGTGTGTTCGCTCTTCGACCTCGATCACGAGACGTTCTGGCCGCGGCACGAAGCCAACGCCGCGGCAGCCCAGCGAGCGGCTATCGAGCGCGGCGAGAAGACGCTGTACGCGGACGTCGACGCCCTCTACGACGTCGACCGGACGCTCGGCGTCGTCAGCAACAACCAACACGAAACGATCGAGACCATCGTCGACCACTGGGAGCTCCACGAACTGTTCACGCTCGCGACGGGACGTGAGCCGTCTGTCGAAGGGTTCCGCCGCCGGAAGCCCTCGGCGCACTATCTCGAATCGGCGATCGAGGAGATCGGCGGCGAGAGCGTCCTATACGTCGGCGACAGCAACGTCGACATCGTGGCCGCGAACCGCGCGGGCGTCGATTCGGCGTTCGTCCGCCGCCCGCACCGCACGGAGTACGAACTCGTCGCCGACCCCACCTACGAAGTCGAATCACTCGATGCTATCGCCGCCCTCTGTTGATACTGTCGGACAGAACTCTCCCCTCTCTCCGATACGCCGACGGCTCCGATCTGCGCTGGGTGACCCGTCGTGTCGAAGTGGCTGGCCGAAAATTCCCAGGTATAATATGTTAGTCCCTAAATATTATTTTGATTCAACACAAATCTCCGATCGATGCCGAATTGCGAGAACTGCGGCTCGTTCGTCACCGCGGAGTACGTCCGGGTATTCGCGCCGAACGGAATGGAGCACCCACGCGTCTGTCCGAACTGCGAAGACAAAGTCCGCGACGGGGCCGACGTCCGCGAAGCGCGGGCGACGAGACACTGAGAGGACCGTGGGGGCGACGCCGCGATCTCGGCACCGGATTTCACGCGGCTTTTATCGCTCGACGGCCTTTCGACGCTATGAGCCAACTCGAAGACTTCCTCGCCGGTGAGCGCCACGAGGACGTCGCGCTGTTTCTCACCGACGAGTACCTCGACAGCCAGGGCAAGCTTCCGAAGATGGGCGAGACGGTCGATTCGGGCTACGTGCTCGTCGTCCCCGGCGACGACGGCCGGCGCGCGTTCGCCGCCGGCACCGGAATGGACGCGATGGAGTTCGCCCGCGGCGCGATGGACCAGCGCGGGCACATCTCTCGGACGGTCGACGGCGGCGAGTGTCCGGCGGCCGACGGCGACGATGAGGACCACGCGGTCGAGTTCATCTTCGCCTTCTCGGAGGCGCAAAACGAGGAAGTGGGCGGCCTCTACGCCCACGGCGACGTCATCCACGCCTACGCGCACTGCGCGTGCGGCGAGAGCTACTCCGATAAGTGGGTCGTCGGCGAGGAGACCGAGACGGGCGTCCAGCCCGGCGGCGCCGAGCCGGTCGAAGACGTCGAATAGCGCGCGCTCGGACCGTCGGTTCCGAAACCCCGATTTTTCCGCAGTTCCGTACTCGCAACTCCGTGAATTGCGGCCCCGTAATCGCGATTCCGCAAACCGCGCCTCGGTTACTCGCTTTCGTCGGTTTCGTCCTCGTCGGCGTCGCTCCCGTCGTCCGCCGTGTCTTCCTCACTCTCCGCTGCGACCTCGTCGGCGACGCGCTCGAACGCGCGGAGGATGACGCGCTTCGTGGTCGCTCCCTGCGTCGTCCAGTGGTGCGCGTAATCGAGCATATCGTCGTAGATGTCGGGCTTGCAGCCGGCGGCGCGCGGGTGTCCTCCGCCGTTCACTTTCCCGGCGACTTCGTGCGCCAACTCGAAGCCCTCCGAACCGCGGATGCTCGCGCTGCCGGCGGGCTTGACGATCACGGCGGCGTCGGAGCCCTGCTCGCGGAGCGCCTCGGCGACCTCGTTCTGCGAGCAGCGGCCGTAGGTGACGCCGACCGTCCAGGGGCCGATCTGTTTCATCTCGGCTCTGGAGACGGCGGCCTCGATCAGTTCCTGCTTCTCGACGCGGCGCAGTTCGATGTACTGCTCGACGACCTCGGGGAGGTCGACGCCAAACGTCCCGACGACGGTGACGTACTCCTCGGGGCTGACCCAGTAGGCGTAGTCCGCGAGGTCGTCGCTGCGGGGATCCTCCTTCTGCCAGAGGTCGTGATCGCGCGTGACCGCCGCGAGTTCGACCCACTGCTCGTCGAAGTCGTAGTCGAGCGAACGAAGCGTCACGTCGGTCGAACACTCCTCGTCGGACTCGCCGACGACGAGGTCGACGCCCGCCTCGCGGACCGCAGCCATCGTCTCGTCGTCCCACTGGTGGTGGTCGTACCACGCGACCGACGCCGCGAGGTCGCTCGCGGCGGCGAGTTCGTCTTCGATCCACGCGTACTCGTCGGGGCAGAGGTCACAGACGTAGAGATCGATTCCATCGGGCGCGTACTCGGCGACGTTTTCGAGCGCCTCGTCCAGCGAGTACGGCCCCGCGCCGACCAGGGCGACGGTCGAGCGCGGCGGTTCGTCCGCTTCGTCGTCGGCCTCCGCTTCGTCCTCCTCTGCGGCCGGTACGTCGCGTTCCCAGCGCTCGACGCGCGCTGCGACGTCGGATTCGAACGTCGCCCACTCCAGCGTCGCGTCGTACATCTCGCGCAGCAGGGCGACACAGCCCAGTCCGTCGGCGTCGGTGTCCGCGATCACGACGGCTTCGGCCCCGTCGACGGCCTCGGCGACGCGTTCTTCGGTCCGGTCTTCGTCCAGCGAGTCGGGGTAGAAAAAGCCGGTTCCGGGGAGCTGGGACTTCCGCGGGAGCGAGAGGCTCGCGCTGTCGATGAGTTCGTCGTCCATAGCCCACACCAGGGGTGCCCGGGTGAAAACCGGCGTGGTTCCGGGGACAGGGGCCTGGATGCGGTTCTCCGCCCCCGTGTTCGCGCTCGTTAGGCCATCTCCAGTGTGCCCGTCAGCCCATCTTCGGCGTGCTAGTCAGCCCATCTCCGGCGTGCCCGTCAACTCGTCTTCTCCTTCGTCGGCGGCGAGTTGGCGGACGGTGAGGACGGGAATCGGGCACGTCCGAACGACGCGCTCTGCGACCGAGCCGATGAGGAAGCGATTCTCGCCGTGTCGGCCTCGCGTCCCCAGCGCGACGACGTCGGCGTCGACGTTCCGGGCGTACTCGTCGATCACCGACGGTGGGTGGCCCTCCTCGATCGCGGTGACGACGTCGCGGTCGGTCGACTCTCTGACCTCGTCGATCGCTTCCTCGCCCCGCTCGACGAGCGCGTCCTGCATCTCGTCGCGAAGACGCTCCGGAGAGGACGCCACGTCGCCCTCGTCGACGACGTACAGGCAGTGTACCTCGGCGTCGAAGCGGTCGGCGAGGTCTAGCGCCACGTCGACGGCCCGTCTGACGCTCTCGGAGCCGTCGGTGGCGATGACGATCGTCTCGAACATAGCCGACGGTTCACGTTCGCTCGGGATAAATCCCGACGGCTCGGCGGTTCGGTGGGGGACTCACGTCCGCCGCGGCGGTTCGCACTCCGCCGACCGTCGAAGTGAGGATTTTTGCCGTCGGACGCCGCAGGTGCGGGTATGACCGAACGCCGGCCGCTGTCTGTCGACCTCGTACTCGTCCCGGTGGATGCAAGCGACGAGTCGACCGAGGCGGTAGCGCACGCCGCCGCCATCGCCGCCGAGTACGACGCGACGGTCCACGTCGTCCATATGCTCGGTGAGGACGTCGTCCAGGCGATCGAAGACGGCATCGTCGACGAAACGGAGGTCGCCGCCGACGGCCAGGCGATAACCGAGACGGCCGAACGGATCGCCGAGGACCACGGCGTCTCCTTGTCGACGTCCGTCGCCTACGGCTTCTCGACGAAGATGAAACTCCGCCATCCGGGCAGCGTCGTTCTCGACACCGCCGAAGAACTCGACGCCGACTTCCTCGTGGTGCCGCGCGAACCGCTCTCGGGCGCCCCCGGCGAAGTACTCGCGAAGGCCGCCGAGTACGTCCTGTTGTACGCCAGCCAGCCTGTTCTGTCGGTCTGAATCGGGTCGTTATCCGCCCTCGTCGCTCCCATCGGAGAGGCGAATCCCCATCTCCATCTCGAAGCTCTCGGAGTCACTGACCTCGAAGCCGATCTTCTTGTAGAGGCCGACAGCGGCCTTGTTCCACCGCTCGACGGTGAGCCACACCTTTTCGACGCCGGACTCCGCGCCGTACCCGAGCAGTCCTTTCATCAGGTGCGTGCCGATCCCGGCCTCCTGATACGCCTGGAGGACGAAGATCGCGAGTTCGTAGGCGTCGCCGTCGGGGACGAGCGTCGCGTGGCCCGCGGCCGTCTGGCCGTCCCACGCGACGACGTTCAGACACTCTGCACAGAGGATGTTGTCGAGCCACTCGCGGATGCGCCGCTCCTCGCTCGGGGGAATCCCCTGGGCGCGGTCGGCGGGGTCGAACGCATCGTACATCGACGCCAGCGCCTCGTACTCCTCGTCGCTGCCGTCGTGCGCGCGAATATCTATCTCGCGCCCGTCCCGATCCTCGAACGTGATCGGCGGGCTCTCGAAGGGGCCTGCGATCTCGTCTGGATAGCGGCGATTTCGGCTCATCGGACGAGCGTGACGCTGACGTGGGAGTTCAACAGGACGAACTCCGCGGTGCTTCCCAGTTGGATCTTCCCCATCGGGCTCGTCGTTCCCCCACCGAGGACGATGCGGTCGTACCCTTCGGACTCGGCGACGTCGACGAGTTTGCTCCCCGGATCGCCGGCGACGTAGCGGATCTCGGCGTCCACGCCGTTCTCTTCGAGTGTCTCCGTCACGGCCGATTCGATCTCCTCGACAGAGCGCTCTGTGCCCCCCTCGTCGATGATCGCGACAGTCAGTTCGTCGCCCGCCTCGACCGCGCGCTCGACCGTCCGCGCCAGCGCCTGCAGAGAGTCATCGGCGCCGCCGATGCCCAAGAGAATTCTCATACGCCCGGATGTCGTCGCCGGAGTAGAAAAATCGTCGGGTGTACCCTACGCCCCCGACGGCGATTCGACGTCCACCTCTGAGGTCACGTCGTGGACGGCTAACTTCTCGTCGAAGGTGAGCGTGATCGCGTCCCCCTCGTAGGCGTAGGTGACGGCGACGCGCCAGGGATTCTCGGAATGGACGACGTACTGCGGGACCTCTAGCGGCACGTTCAGCGGATTGTGCGCTCGGATATCGAGGCCGTGGTCGTAGCAGAACGAGACGACGGCCGGGTGGAGATAGCCGGGATACTCGATCGTCGTGTTGATGAACCAGCGACAGACCTGACACGTGAACGTGATCGCCGGGTCCTCTCCCTGTGCGTCCTCGGGGACGGCCGCCGTGGGTCGGTAATCGATGGTCGACCGCACATCGCCGCCACAGTAGGGACAGAACCCCTGCGTCATCGCGAAGTTGTCCATCCAGAACCGCTGTCGATACGCGTCTTCGAGCGATTCCGGATCGGTCGGATCGAACGCGCTCGGCTGGACCGGATTGACGCCGATGAGCTCGTCGCAGGTCTCACACATCCCGTACAGCCGCTGCTCCTCGTAGTAGATCGACAGCGGATTCCCGCATTTGTGATGGACGAGGTCGATCTCGAATGGACCGAGGGTCGGACCCTGTTCGAACACGCCCGATCGGACGAACTGGTAGATTCGCAACCCCCGGAGCGTGAGTTGGTACCCGTCGTCGGTTCGTTCGACGTACCCTTGCTCGCGGAGTTTGTTGAGGTGATACGTCATCTGTCCGCTGTCGGTCAGCCCCACCTCGTCCATCAATTCCGAGAAGCGGCAGGTTCCGTACCGTCCGTCTTCGACGGCCGCACCGAGACACTCTACGACCCGGAGACGCGTCTCGTTGGCGATAGCCTTGAGCGCCCCGTCCTCGATCTCGATATGGTTGGCCGTCTGTCGTGTCACGATCCATTGTTTCCTATCAGCGTTGAAAACAGTTCTGCCAACCCGATTCCCGTCACGCGGTGAGCAGGCGCTTAGATGTTTCGATCGTCGATAATCGGAGTCGGATCGTAGTAAACAGCGGTGCACCAAACCGCCCGGTGCAGAGGCACCAACACCGGACGGCACCTCGCCGAGTTTCCACCCCGGCACTCTATTGGACTTTATTGTGATTGAAAAAGGCGCGGTGAAATTTCATTCACCTATTATCTGAAATGATCTTTTGCTTTGTTTCGATCCGGACACATCATCCGGTTTTCGCCGACAGAACGCTTTTTTGCGTCGGGGCGACACGCGGCAGTATGGAAGACGACGACGCCGAGGCGTCGAGGGCCGACGCGCCGCGGACCGACGTCGACGCGTCGGCCTCGCGGTCGGACCAATCGAGCGAGAGCGACGACGCCAGCGTCCAGTCCGGGGCCGATGCCGAACCGGACGCCGACGTCGATTCGGCGGATACGGACGACACGAGCGCCGACAGCGACGCAGGCGGCTCCGAATCGGGATCCGATGCCGCATCCGCGGGGGCGGTTGGCGACGAGACCGAGACGCCGGCCGACGTCCGCAAGTACGCACGGTTCAAGAAAGTCGACGGCGCGCAGTACGACCGCGTCAACGACTTCCTCCGGGATCGGACCTACATCACCGCACGCGAGTGGGCGATCGCCCGACTGTGTGCGGACTTTCGGACCGAGACGGGCGTCGAGATGACCAAGATCGGCGAGAACCTCCCGGAGCTCGTTCCATTTATGACGGACACGTACACGCCGCAGGCGGTCAATCAGGCCCGCTCGTCGTTCGAAGACAAGATCCGGAAGTCGGGGGCGACGTTCCTCTACGGCGCGATGTCGGGCTTCTTCACCGCCGAGGAACTCGACGAGCTGATGTACGAGGTGACCGAAATCGCGAAGTTCCTGCTCGAAGTCGAGGGCGTCGACCTCTCCGTCGAGGAGGAACTGGAGGCCGAAGAGCGCATTTCGAGCGTGATGCGCGAGGTTCGAGAGGCGAGCGCTGATCTTCGCACAGAGGAACTGACCGAAGACGAGGACGCCTCAGACGATGACGCGTGACCGCTGTCGCTCAGAGCGTCACGGTCTCCCCGACTGCCGGCGCTGACGCCCGGTGTCCCCGCTCTGTGAGTTCGTCGGCGAAGGTCTCACATCGGTCCCCGTGGTTCACGAGGATCGGTACGTCCCGGTACGATCCGAGCAGGTCTAACAGCCCATCGCGGTCGGCGTGTGCGGAGAAATCGTATCGCTCGACCTGCGCGCTGATCGGCATCACTCGCCCGTCGATCTCGGCACGGCCGGTTTCTAGCAGTTCGCGTCCGGGCGTCCCCTCGACCTGATAGCCGGTCAGTGCGATTTTGTTCGTCGGGTTCGACCGAATCGCCGGCACGTACGTCATCGCCGGTCCGCCGGAGAGCATCCCGCTCGTCGTCACGATCACCGTATTCTGCTCTGCGATGCGGTTCCGTTGTCCGTCGCGGCCGTCGACGAAGCGGGCGTTCGACTTCGCGCGGCGGAGCGCCGCGGCGTCCCGGACGAACTCGGGGTGAGACCGGAGCGTTTCGGTCACTCGCTTTCCCATCCCGTCGACGTAACAGTCGACGTCGTTGGCCGCACAGATCAGCAGCATCTCCTGGGTCCTGCCGATGGCGAACGCGGGCACGACGACCGTCCCGCCCTCCCAGACGGTCGTTCGGATACTCTCGACGAAGCGCCGTTCGATCTCGCCCCGTGGTTCGTGTTCGACGTCCGAATACGTGCTCTCACAGATGACGGCGTCGGCGTCCGGGCGTGCCGTCGACCCCGAGACCAGCCGCTGGTCGGCGGTGTGAAAGTCGCCGGTGTAGAGCAGGCGCGTGTCGCCGTCGTCGACGAGGACGTGCGCGCTCCCGGGGATGTGGCCCGCGTTGTAGAACGTCACCTCGTGGCCCGCCGCCTCGAAGGACTCCCGGTAGCCGTGAGCCTCTGAGACCTGCGTGACGCGTCGGACCTCCTCCTCGGTGAACGGACAGTCGTAGGTCCCGCCGTGTAGCCTGAGCGTGTCGCGAGCGAGCGTCAGCCCCAGTTCGCGCGTCGGCGGCGTCCAGTGGATCGGCGGGCGACGATCGCCCGCGAGGAGTGCGGGAACCGCCCCGACGTGATCGAGGTGGCCGTGAGAGACGACGACTGCCTCCGGATCGGGCGCTTCGACCGGAAACCGGGGCGGGTTCCCGGTGAGCATCCCGTAATCGAGCAGCAGCGCGTCGTTCACGAGCACGGCGCTTCGGCCGACCTCGCGAGCGCCGCCGAGGAAGCGAACGTCCATTGACCCGATGTATCCGCCCGGGGCGTTTGGCCTCGTCGCTTTCGAGTCGCACTCTCGACGGTCCACGCGCCTTCCCTCGCCTCGCTCTCACGTCGGGGTGTCGCTGGCTCGCGGCGCACCCGCCGGTCGACGGTAGCGGGGCGTCGTCACGTACTGTGACAGAGATTCTCACTCAATTATACACCTCTTATCCAACTGCACACAATAAACCCATTATAGAATATTATCATTATAGATCATAATATTTATTTCCCACCACCAGCCACGACAAATCGAGCACTGAACGATGAAACACGTACCCAGTTCCGGAATCTCTCACTCCAATCCGGAGCACGCCCGTTTGGACCGCCACAGACGACCGAACTCGCCGACACGACCGCCGAATCCACCGACATGACACGCTCGAACGAGTACGAGACGACGACCGACGAAACGACCCGACAGCCAACCACGAACGCCCCCCGAACCGACGCCGAGCGCGATGCGCCGTTGGTCCCAGACCTCCGCGGGATCCAGGCCGGCCAGTCGACGACGACCGAGACGACGACCCGCACGGCCCAGTCGACGCCTCGATACCCCCGCATCGAAGACGAACGCGACGCGCCGCTGGTCCCCGACCTCCGCGGGATCCAGGCCGGCCAGTCGACGACGCTGCGCTCTGAGACTCGCGAGACGACCGACCGAACCGACTCACGCTTTCGATCTGACTCGATGACACGACATACCGACACTGCGACCGATACCGACACGACTCGCACGACGACCGACAGCCGCTCGACGACGCAGGAGGGTCGCTGAGATGCCGCTCGACATTCCGTCTGATCCCTATATCCGCGACGACCTCGACAATCCCGCGGCCCGCGAGTTCCGCGAGATGCTCGACGAGCAGACGTTCACCTTCGCGCCGGGCATCTATCACGCTCTCGACGCCCGTCTCGCCGAGATGGCCGGCCTCGACGCCGCCTATATGTCGGGGTACTCCACCGTTCTCGGCCAGTTCGGCTTCCCGGATCTGGAGATGGTGACGATGTCCGAGATGGTCGAGAACGCGAAGCGGATCGTCGAGTCGACCACGCTCCCCGTCATCGCCGACTGTGACACGGGCTACGGCGGCGTCCACAACGTCCGCCGGGCCGTTCGCGAGTACGAGAAGGCCGGCGTCGCCGCCATCCACATCGAGGACCAGACGTCGCCGAAGCGCTGCGGTCACATCGCGGGCAAGCAGATCGAGGACCGCGAGACTGCCCGCTCCCGCTTCGAGGCCGCCGTCGACGCGAAGCAGTGCGACGACACCGTCATCATCGCCCGAACCGACGCCTACGGCTCGGCCAACGGCGACTGGGAGGAACACCTCGAACGCGGGCGCATCTACGCCGACGCCGGCGTCGACCTGGTCTGGCCGGAGATGCCGGACCCGAGCCGCGAGGACGCGGTCAACTACGCGGAGACGATCCACGAGACGCACCCCGATCTCGACCTCGCGTTCAACTACTCCTCGTCGTTCGCGTGGTCCGAAGAGGAGGACCCGCTGACGTTCCAGGAACTCGGCGAGCTGGGTTACAAGTACATCTTCATCACGCTCTTCGGCCTGCACTCGGGCGCCCACAGCGTCTACGAGGACTTCGAGCGACTGGCCGAAGGCGACGAGAAGGCCCAGATGGAACTCGAAGACCGGTACCTCGGACACGAGACCGAGTCCCACCACGAACTCTCGTTCGTCTCCCGGTTCCAGGACATCGAGACGGAGTTCGACCCCGAGGCCCAGCGCCGAATGGAGTCGAGCGCCGGGTTCACCGAGGAAGAGTCCGAGCCGCTCCAGTCTGACGACTGATCCTGTCGGACAGACGTGAACGACGTCGGCACCTCGGAGTGCCGGCGTTTCTCACGTCGTTCGACGGCCCGAACGGACCGATCCACGGGTCTGTCGGCCTACATAATAATTCGATAGCAACCACCACAGATATTTACCCACCACTACGAGCCACAATTATGGAACGAAGACACGACAGGCAGTTCGTGCGGACGTTCTTCACCTCGCCGACGGCAGTCGAGGGCGAAGACAACAGCGCGAAGATGCTCGAAGGAGCCGCAACGCTTCGCGGACTCCAGGCACCGGACGTCTGGGTCCCCGACAACGAAGACGCCACCGCGCCCTCGATGCGCGATGAAGGTGCCGAGAACATCGTCGAGGTGGTCTCCGAGCACGGGGCCGACTTCCCCGGCGAGATCCACCCGCGCGTCGTGTGGCACCGCGACAGCCCTGCTACCCGGTATCAGGGGCTTCAGCAGATGCTCACGATCACCGACCCCGAGGGCGGCGCCGCAGAACACATCGACGGCTTCGTGATCCCCGAAGTCGGCGACATCGACGACTGGAAGAAGGCCGACGAGGCCATCACCTGGGTCGAGACCGAGAACGGACTCGACGAGGGGAGCCTCACGATGTCCGTCATCGTCGAGAGCGGGGCGGCAGAACTGGCGATGGGCGACCTCCGCGAGGAGATGGGCAAGCCTTCGAACAACCTCGAACGCCTGTTCCTCCTCGTCGACGGCGAGGTCGACTACACCAAGGATATGCGCGCGATGACGCCGACGGGCGAACTCCCGGCCTGGCCCGAACTCCGGCACAACACCTCCCGCGGGGCGAGTGCCGCCGGCTGTATCGCCGTCGACGGCCCCTACGACGACATCCGCGACGTCGAGGGGTACCGCGAACGGATGACCGAAAACCGGGCGAAGGGGATGAACGGCATCTGGTCGCTCACGCCCGGACAGGTCGAGGAGGCCAACACGGCCCCGCTTCCACCGAAGACCGGTAGCTGGCTGCTCGATCTGGGAGGCCGCGAAGTCGAACTCGAAGACGCCGGAGACGCGCAGGTCTACGACGGCGACCGCCTCTCGCTCGTCGAGACGCCCGACGGCTACCACCTCACGGTTGGCAGCGAGGAACTCGAACTCGACGAGGACGAACTGCGCGAGGAACTGCTCGACCGCACCGCCTACATCCCGAGTCTGGACGACGTCGTCGACTCGATGGAGGAGTTCGAGGCGGCGAAGGAAGCCGGCAAGGGTGCCATCGCGATGACCCGCGCGGCCACGCTCCGCCTCGACGGCGTCGAGATCGACATCGAAGCCGACCGGATGTGGGACGAAGCGACCTACCAGGCCGCGATGACGCCCATCGCGCTGTTCCAGGACGTCTACGAACACCGTCCGGACCAACACGAGGAACTGATCGAACGGTACAGCGAGGACGTCGTCGACCGGGCCACGGCCGTCGGGAACTGACTTCCCTCGGCACGACGCTCAGAATCGCAGCAGAAGTCAGTGATCTGCGCCCGCGCGAGCCGCACACCGCCGTGGCGCACACGTCGGTGTGTCGACGCCGCGACGGGCCCACGCTACGTTTTTTCACGCCGTCGCGACGGACTCACTCTTCTGTTGGGACGGCTCGAACCTCGAACTCCCGGTAGCCGCCGTAGGCGGTTTCGAGCGCGCCGAGCCACCAGTTCCAGCGGTCTGCGACGCTGGACTCCTCGGGCGCGTCCTCCAGGTTCCGGACGATCTCCTCGACGGTGAGCGGTTCTCCGCGGTCGGCGGCGACGATGCCGGCGTCGGCGAGGTCGCGCGCCTGTCTGGCTACGACGCGGAATTCGGACTCGCTGCCCTCGAAGGCCGATTCGAGGGCTGCCACTAGCTCTTCGGCGTCGAATCCCGCCGTTTCGAGCAGCCCGTCGCCGCCGGTGTCACTGTGCTCGGTCATACCTCTCTGTTCGGTCCCGAAGGAAAAGAAAGCGCCGGCGTCGGACCAGTTGGACGCACGCGAGCCGGGTGTGTTCGACCGATCGCGGACGCCTCGTCCGTGGCGCCCACGCCGGTACTCATAGGGATTATCGTCACTGTTCGGAGATTCTCGCCGACCGTCCGGCGAGAAATATATGAGGACTTACGATAATCCCCATCACTCCTCTCGGGGCTACTCCCACCACTCGCTGCGGCGCTCCTCGTACGTGGCGTCCCGGAACGGTTCGGGCTTGTCGCTGTCGTCCTCCGCGCCGAGGCCGTAGGCCAGCCAGTAGCCGACGTGCCACGCGACGGCGTCGGTGTCGAGGTCGACCAGCGAGATCCGGAGCTTCGAGTAGGTCTCGACGGCGTCGTCACCGTCGGGATCCCAGCCGACAGTTCCGCCGCAGGAAGCCGCATCAGATCTGCACGGGGAGGCCTCGACGGACTGAACGACGATATCTGCGTCGTCGGCGTCGTCGACCATCGTGAACGAGAGGTTCGACGGCATCCCCGGTGCCCCGCGCTCGTAGTACCCGAGGGCGTGGTGGACCTGCTGGCGCGCCGCTGCCGGACCAGTCGCGTTCGCGGTGTCGACGTAGACCGTGAAGTCGCCGTCGTCCCAGGGGAACGCCCGGTCTTCCGCGTCCGGCAGCGGCTCGGTGTAGAGGACGGAGCTACTCGCCATCACGTCTTTCGGCGCATCGGTGTGTCGGAGCCCCAGCGTGTGGCCGAGTTCGTGCTTGACGACGAGCACCGTCGAGTCGTCCGAGAAGCCCGTGCGGACCGAGACGGTCTCCGGGCGGTCGATCTGCCGGCGATTCTCGATCAGCGGCGCACAGCCCGCGGCGTCGTCTGCGCCGTCACAGTCCGGCACCGTATCGACGAACTGAACGACGAGGTCGGGATCGTCGGCGTTCGGGCGGACCTCGTAGTCGACGGGAAAGCCCGTGAAGCGCTCGCCCCGCCGCTCCCAGTAGGCGGCGGCTTCCCGGACGAGCGGCGTCCACTCCCGACCGGTGTTCGCCGGATCTTCGACGGCGACGACGATCGGTTTCCGGCCCCACGGATTCCTCGCTTCCGGGGCCGCCGTCGCGGTCGTGGTCGCGCCGCCCCCCGTCACCGTCGACTCGGGCATCGGCGACGACGCCGTCGCCGGAGCGTCGCTATCGGCCGTCGGCACCGGCGTCGACGGTCGTTGCTCGGAGAACTCGACGACCGGACCGACACACCCGGCGAGGGCGAGAACGAGCGCCAGCGAGAGGACCGCGAGCCTGGCGGACCGAGTCGGCATAGCCGCAGAGAAGGCGGAGACGGACAAGAAAGTTCGGCACGCTGTCGGTGGGGGTCGACCGCGGTACGGTCTCGGTCGCGACAGCCGTCGCTCGGGAGCGGAAAGCGGCTGAGAGGAGTAAGCCCCCTTCTGTTCGTCTCGGCATTCGGCTAAGCGGCCGCGCCCTGTCCGGACTACCTTGGCGGCGCGGACTTGCACCGGTGAGGATTCGCCGTTCCATCCGTTCTCGGCCGTCAGCGCGGCGAGGCCGCGCACACAACGCGAGGTGATCACCTCGCGACTGCGTTCCCTCGACGGGTTAGCTCCCTCCCCTCGCGGGTCGGTTCGCGCGCGATCGGGGGTATCCCGATCGTGCCGGCGGCGGATCGCTCCGCCGCTCACGTCTCATCGGTCGGGCCGAGGGGTCTCGTCTCTGTTCCAGAGCCAGCCGTCTCCGACTCCGGGCTTGCGCCCGGTCACCCGTCCGGACGGTGGGGGGACTTTCCTCGTCAGTCCGAAATCGGACCGACGGGAGCCGAGCTCTCTCTGCCGTTCGATCGGAGGTGAGTGAGTCCAATAAGCCGTTCGGTCGTCCGGTTAGACGCGCATTTCGATTCGGACACCGGAACCGTCGATATTTTCGATAGATCGACTACACGACGCCGAATCTCCAACAATTGATAACGAACTTCTGGACATTCGGGACCGAGATGACGCATCGACAGTCGGGTACCGCAATTGTCCGGAACGCACGGCTCCGGGCTCATACCCCCTGGAATGAAGGGAAGCGTTCAAGTCAGGCGAGCGCTTGTACGAATATATGTCCGAGGCGCAGACCGTTCGTCTCACCTACGACGACGGGGCGAGGGCGGTCGAGTTAGCGCGTGAATCGGTCGAATCGTACGTTCTACACGGACAACGTGAACAGCCAGGGAGTATGCGTGATGCATTCTACGCTCGCACTGGCGCGTTCGTCCGCATCCGATCGACGCGCGGACGCGGGCGACTCCGCGGCTGTGCCGGCGCGTACCGCGGTAACGACCAACTGGGACACGCGATCGTCGACGCTGCGATCCAGGCTGCCTCGGAGAACTCCTGTGGCTCCGAGATCGAGCAACCCGAGCTCTCGAATCTGACGATCTCGGTCTGCGTCGTCTGCGATTACACCGAGACGGATCGACCGCTGGAAGACCTCGAACTGGGGACACACGGCGTCGTGATCGACAAAGACGGGAACCACGGCTGGCTCTATCCGACCATTCCGCTCGAAAACGGCTGGAACGAAGAACAATTTCTCACCCACGCCTGCCGTAAGGCAGGCATCTCGCCGCTCGCCTGGCAGAACGACGACGACACGACCGTCACGCTGTTCGATGGACAGGTGTTCCGCGAGCGCGCCGACGGCGGCAGCGTCGAAGAACTGTAACGCTCGCCGCGGACGACACGCACACTGACTCGATTTCTGTAGCCGGAGGCTCCCGCACGCGACTCACAGGTGTGCGGTCTCTCCGGAGAAATCCAGCCGCCACGTCCCCTCGACCCGTTCGAGCCGCGCCAGCCCACATAGCGGCGCCTCGACGCCTGCGGTGTCGCCCGTCAGTCCACCGACGACGCCGCCGACCGTGAGTCCGTGGCCGACCAACAGCACTGTCCCGTCCACCTCGTCGACGATCCGCCTGACCGTCTCGCCGACCCGCGCGGCCGCCTCGGCGTGGTCTTCCGGGAACTCGGGAACGACGTACGGTTCGTGTGAATCACGAACGGTGTCGAACCGTTCGGCTAGCTGCCTGTTCGAGAGCGTTTCGGGGTCCGCGTCGAACCACTCGGGGTTCCGATGCTCGCCCAGTCCGGGTTCGAGCAACACCTCGTTCCCGGTCTCGCGACAGACCTCGTCGGCCGTCTCGACGGCCCGGAGAAACGGCGAGGCGTACACTGCATCGAAGGTCTGACCCGACTCGACGAACCGCCGGCCGACGCGCCACGCCGCCCACCGTCCCAACTCGGTCAGCGGCGGGTCGTGCACGCGCTCTCCGGTCTGGGGCCAGTCCGGGTCGACGCTGTCGCGCCGCTGGTCGTGTCTGACGACCCATACTTCATCCGCCATAGCGACGCTAAGCGCTCCCGATGAATAGGCGTCCCGTCCACTTCGTTACGCTGACATCGGCGGTTCGTACTCACACAGGTCTGCGTCGCGGGCGGCCCGCTCGATCGCGGCGTCGAGGCCGAAGTCGAAGTCCCCGACGATCTCGCCGTCGCGAAGCAACGGCTGGAGGAGGGCGTCGCCGTCGTCCGGCCCCGCTCGGTCGCGCAGGCCGACGTGGTGGCCGCCGTCGGCGGTCCGATAGACCGCTTTGGCGCCGGTGAGTTTGCCGCGCTTGGCCGCCGGTTCGCCGTCGACCTCGACGATGTCGAGCGCGAAGTCCACGGGATCGGCGTTCGAGACGTAGCCGCCGACGCCGAAGCCGTCGGCGACGTCTCCGAGTTCTCGAAGGTCCGCCGGTCCCAGCCCGCCCGAGACGAAGATGTCGACGTCCTCGCGACCGTGTGCGTCGAGCGTCCAGCGGACTTCGCGAACGATGTGGCGGAAGTTTCCCCGCCGCGAGCCGGTCGTATCCAGTCGGACGCTGTCGAGGTCGTCGCCGAGGGCTGCCGCCGCGCGGAGGACCTCGTCTGTCTCGTCGGAGTAGGTGTCACACAGTGCGACGCGCGGGACGTCCTCCTCGACCGCTTCGTCGAACGCCTTCCACGCTTGCTCTTGGTTGCCACGGCCGAAACAGATGAGCAGCGCGTGCGGCATCGTCCCGCTAGCCTCGCGACCGATCACGTCGCCCGCGGCGACGTGTGAAAAGCCGTCGAGCCCGGCGATGACGGCACTCCGCTCGATCATCGCCGCGATCGAGGGGTGGACGTGCCGCGCACCGAAGGAGAGAACCAGCGAGTCGGGTGCGGCCCGCCGCACGTCGAGTGCAGCGGTCGCGACGCCCGAAGCGTGCGAGAGAAAACCGAGTAGCGACGTTTCGAGCCGCGCGAACTCCAGGTAGTCGCCTTCGATCCGCATCACCGGGCCGCCGTCGAAGAGCCGACCCGAGGGGATCGCATCGACGTCGACGTCGCGGCCTTCGAGGAGGGCGGCGGCGTCTTTCACGCCCGCCAGCAGTTCGTAATCGCCGTCAGGGAACTGATCGGCGGTGATCTCTGCGACGACGCGGGGGTTCCGTCCCGCGTGACGGAGCGTCGTCTCCGTCCGATCGAAGTACGCGTCGGTCGCGCTCCCATCCCTGATGGCGTCGGGACCGACGATGTCGAACTCCATACACGCCGTTCGGGGGGATCGCTGAAAAGTTCACTCGTTCGTCTCGACTCTCCGAAGGCGATCTGTCTTCAACCGGGACAGCGATGCTGGGCGCGGGTCTAGGCGGCCCGCGGTCGGATGTCGTCGAGGTCTGCGACGGTCGGGCCGTTCACGATCGTCACGCGCGTGCCGGAGCGGGTGACGCGGAACGCGTCCGCGAACTGACCGTCAGGGACGACGTAGGTGTTCGCCGCGCGCTGCTCGGCGTCGTGCGCGTCGAGGATCGCGCGGTAGGCGCGCTGGAACTCGCGCGCGTCGCGTTCGGTGTCCCACTCGGTCGCCCAGACGTAGCCGTACTGGCTCCCGGCGCTGGTCTGCTTCTGGTAGGGGAACAGACGGTCGTTCGCCCAGCCAGCCGACGGTTCGGCGTCGTAGTTGTACGTGTCGTAGGGACTGTCGACGCTGCTGATGCTCCGGGGGTCGATCGTGTCTGCACCCGCGTTCCGCGCCTGGTACCAGAACATCACGTACATCGATGCCTCGCCGACGGTGTCGGAGCCGCCTTCGCCCTGCTTTTCGAACGTACCCCAGCCGTTTTGCGCCCGGTCACGGTAATTGATCGGCGTCGGCTCCTCGCCGGTCCGGTGGATGATCTGCTCTGTGGACTCTGGGGGGTTCTCGAAGCGCTCGTCGACGGCGCTCCAGCCCTCCGCCGTGACGAGGTCGTGGACGTAGACCGGGCCGTCGGAGTACGGCTGGAAGATCGTCAGGAAGATCCCGAGATTCATATCACCGCCACCATCACCGCTGTCGCCGCTACTGGACGGCGTCGCCACGCACTCCCACGCGCCGCCGCAGCGGTCGGCGTAGCGCTGTTCGACGTACTTCGCGTCGCCTTCGATGAGCCCGTCGGTCGCGAGCTGTGCGTCCTGGGTCTCGCCGCCGTACTTCGCCTTCGTGAGGTCGTAGCGTTGGTCCTGAAGCGCGTGGACGAGTTCGTGTACGAGCGTCGCGTTGTTGATCGTCGGCGACTCGGGCGTACCCGTGATCACCTTTATCTCGTCGTCGGTCGGCGAGTAGAAGCCGGCGACGGCGGCGCTCCGGGTGCCGCTGATCGCCGAGCCGCTGCTCTGGGACTCGCCGGTGACGAACAGCGCTTCCCACACCTGATCGTTCCACTGGTCGTATTCGGTCGGCTCGCCAGCGGACCCACCGGACGAGCGGTTACGGTACTCCTCGCGGGAGATGACCGAGACCGGCACGCGCTTTTGGAACTCCTCGCCGCGGATGTACTCGACGCGCGCCATCGCTCGGGCCACGTACGCCCGCATCTCGGCGTCGGTGAGTCCGTCCGATTGGTCGACGTCGACCGACTCGTTGTACCAGTAGCCGCCTTCCCAGCCGAGGACGTCGCTGTCAGGATCGTCGAAGTCGGCGTTCGGCACGGCGACGTCCGGTCCGCCGCTCACTCCTGGTGCGGGCCGGGACTCCATCACTGGTGCACTACAGCCGGCGAGAACGAGCAACAGGGCGACCGCCGAGACCGCGAGGCCGCGTCTCCGCTTCATTGTGCGAGCAGATGGTCTACGCGCGGAAGTACCTTTCCGCCTCGCCGCGGACTCTACCTCCCCGCGGACGCGGTCGGTGCCGCGCCCGACCTGACCTGCCCGGCCGAACGTCTTTGCCGCTGTGCCGACGACTATCTGATATGTCTGTCGACACGTTCGATCCAGAACGCACCGCCGTCGTGGTCGTCGATATGCAGAACGGCTTCTGCCACCCCGACGGGAGCCTCTATGCTCCCGGGAGCGAAGCGGTCGTCGACGACGTCGCCGCGCTCGTCTCGGACGCTCGGGACGCGGGTGCAGAAGCCGTCTACACGCGGGACGTCCACCCGCCAGAACAGTTCGAGGACGCCCACTACTACGACGAGTTCGAGCGCTGGGGCGAACACGTCGTCGAAGGCACCTGGGAGACAGAGGTGATCGAGGAACTCGACGTCCGCGCGGACGACCACGTCGTCGTGAAGCACACCTACGACGCCTTCTACGAGACCGAACTCGACGGCTGGCTGACGGCCCACGGCATCGACGATCTCGTCTTCTGCGGCACGCTCGCGAACGTCTGCGTCCTCCACACCGCCGGCAGCGCCGGCTTACGCGACTATCGGACAGTCCTCGTCGAGGACGCGATCGGTGCGATCGAAGACGAGCACAAGGCGTACGCGCTCGATCACGCCGACTGGCTGTTCGGCGACGTCGTCGCGCGCGAGGATGTGACGTTCGCGTAATCGACGCTCACTGCACTCACTCCCGGAACAGCCGATAGGACGCCTGTCCCGTCGCGACGGCCTCCTCCTCTTGCGTCCCTTCCCAGCGCCGGGACGCCTCGTCGTTCCCCTTCACGTCGTCGGGGATACTGCTGATGACTGTGATCGTGCTCACGCCGATCGTTCCGCCCGCGCGGACGACCTCGGCGGTCGCGGTCAGATCGCCCGAGGCGCGCCGGAGGTAGTTGACGTTGAGATTCACGGTCGCGACGCCGCCGGCGATCGGATCGTCGAGCATCGTCCGCTGGGCGATTCCCCCGGCGGTGTCGATGAGCGTCGCCGCGATGCCGCCGTGTACTGTCGGCGGGCTGGTGGTGTTGGTGAGTTTTTCGTCGTAGGGGACGGTCATCACTACGCGTCCCACTTCGAGCGCGTCGACGCGCGTGTCGAGCCACGAGAGGTAGCCGTGCTCCTGCTCGATGTACTCCTGTACGAACGCGGCGGCGTCGTCCGGGAGCGTCGACCGAGTCTGGTCGTCGGCCATACCGGAAGCGCGCGGGGGAGCGGTATGTAGCTAGTGGTCGGTACGCTTTCCCGTGCGAGATCAGCCCAACCGAATCGGGTCGTCGCTGTCGCGGACCGTTACACGGACTGTCTCGCCCACAGTGAACGCCCGGTCCGGACAGACGAGCTTTGGACCGAATTTCGGGTCGACGCCGGTGAAAAGCGAGATTCCCGTGATCCGCTCGCCGTTGGCGAGGACGTCGACGTCGCGCCACGTCACGTCTCGACTGACGACGTCGCCGACGGGGTGGCCCAGAAAGGAGACCGTGCTGGCGGCTTCGTAACTCCGTCCCAGCGCCCCGCCGCCCGCGTAATGCGTCAGTCCTCCGTCGAGGACGACGGACTCGGTTGGTTCTCCCCTGTCGCGGTCGCTGTCGTCGACGACGCCCGCGATGCCGGCGAACTGCTCCTCCGCAGCGGGGTGTTCGGGCGCGTCCAAGAGTGCGTACGTCTCGCCGGTCTCGACGACCTCGCCCGTTCCATCCCACGGAATCGAAACGACGTCGACGGCCACGTCGAGCGGGAGTGATCCGCCCGCGCGGTGGAGATCCTGGCCCGCGTGGCGAAAGCCGACGTGCACGTGGTTCGCGACCCAGGGTGCGAAAAAGCCCGATCGAACCATCTCCCCGAGCGAGTCGCCGACGGCGATGACGTCGCCCGCTTCCACGTCGGGTCGGACGTGCAGGATGCGCGCGACGAGGTCCACAGACTCACGCCCGCTCGTCTCGATTCCGCTCCGCGCTGCGTCGACGTCGACGAGGATGAGGTACTCGGCGTCCGCCGCGTACGACTTCGGCGGCGCGCGCACGGCCCGCGTCTCCCGCACCTCGCCGGCGACGGGCGAGACTGCCTCGTTCGTCGCGGGATAGAGGTCGATGGCACAGCCCGAATCGTGCGCGGGGTACGGCGAGTTGTAGAGCGAAAAACGGCGGTACTCGCGGAGCGTCGACTCCGGGATCTGTACTCGCTCGGCGCTCGTGGGCCTCGTCGCCGCTGCCCCGCTGTGCGTACTGGACTCGTTCCCCGGCGTCACGCCGACTCACCGGCCATACGCCATCGGTGGACCGAGAGCGCTTAGGTGCGTCGGCGCACAGGGTTCCCACGTGATCGACCGTCTCGTCCCCGACGCGGCACGCGTTCGCGTCGTCCGCGGCCGTCCGTCGTCCCTCGACGACGACCGCGCCGTCCTCGATGCCGTCACTGACTGGGTGGCGGCAACGGGCGTCCCGGCGGTTCGCGCGTGGACGCCGCACCGACAGGTGGCGTTCGGCCGCCGTGACACGCGTGCGGACGACTACGAACTGGCCTGTCAGCGGGCCGAAGCCCGCGGCTACCCGCCGATCGAACGAAGCGTCGGCGGCCGTGCGGTCGCGTACACGGGGTCGACGGTGGCGTTCGCGGCTGTGATTCCGACGACCGAGGCCGACCCCCGTCAGGGACTCGACGCGCGATACGAGGCGGCCACCACCGGTGTCGTCGGCGCGCTCCGGTCGCTCGGCGTTCCCGCGCGCCGCGGCGAGCCCGACGCGTCGTTCTGTCCGGGCGCGCACTCCGTCCAGGCGCACGGGAAGATCTCCGGCATCGCCCAGCGCGTCCGTCGAGACGCTGCGGTCGTCTCGGGAATCGTCGTTGTCGACGCCCACGAGGAACTTGCCGCCGTTCTCGACGCCGTGTACGGAGCGCTCGACGTGCCGTTCGATCCGACGTCGGTCGGCAGCGTAGCGCGTGCCGGCGCGCCTACTTCCCCCGACCGCGTCGTCGACGCGCTCTACGATTCGTTCTGTGGCGAGGTTCGCAGGGCGTCGGTCGACGCCGCGTCGCTTCTCGATTCCGACGTGTAGCCGTTGTCGAATCTGATTCTCGACCCGAACCGTCGGGCTTAGGTCGCCTGCGGGTGATGCCCGAGTATGTCGACACTCTTTCGTGACGCGCGACTCGCCGACGGACGCGTTCGCGACGTCCGCACGGACTCGGGGACGATCGTCGAAGTCGCCGATTCGGCCGACGCCGACGCAGTCGACCGCGTCGTCGACGCCGCCGAGCGACTCCTCCTGCCGGGAGCGATCGACGCGCACGTCCACTTCCGCGAGCCGGGCCACTCACAGAAGGAGACTTGGACGACCGGCTCACGGAGTGCGGCGGCGGGTGGCGTGACCACTGTCGTCGATCAGCCGAACACGACTCCCCCGACGACCACCGGCGACGCGTTCGACGAGAAGGCGTCGCTGGCCGCCGAATCGTACGTCGACTACGGCATCAACGGCGGCGTCACACCCGACTGGGAGCCCGACTCGCTGTTCGAGCGGCCGCTGTTTGCACTCGGTGAGGTCTTCCTCGCGGACTCGACGGGCGATATGGGTATCGACGCGGATCTCTTCGCGGACGCTGTCGAGCGCGCTGCCGACGCAGGCGTCGTCGTCACCGTCCACGCCGAGGACGCGGATCTATTCGACGAGACGGCGCGCGAGCGCGACGCCGGCGGCGTCGGACGCGACGCCGACGCCGACGTCTGGAGCCAGTACCGACGCGCGGCGGCCGAGGAAGCGGCAGTCGAACGCGCGGTCGAGGTCGGCGCCGACACGGGTGCGCCGATACACATCGCGCACACGAGCACGCCCGAGGGCGTCGATGCCGCTGTCGCCGGCGGGGCGACCTGCGAAGCGACGCCGCATCACCTCTTTCTCTCCCGCGAGGACGCGACCGAACTGGGCACCTTCGGCCGGATGAACCCGCCGCTCAGAAGCGAGGAGCGACGCGCGGGGCTCTGGCAGCGGCTTGTCGACGGCGATGTCGACATCGTCGCGACCGACCACGCGCCGCACACCGTCGACGAGAAGGAGGCGGACCTCTGGAACGCCCCGAGCGGCGTGCCCGGCGTCGAGACGATGCTGCCGTTGCTCCTCGAACGCGCGCGGCAGGGCGAGATCTCCTACGAGCGCGTCCGCGACGTCACGGCGACGAACGCGGCCGAGATCTTCGACCTCCCGCAGAAGGGCCGCATCGCCGAGGGCTACGACGCGGACCTCGTGCTCGTCGATCCCGAGAACGCGACCGAGATCCGCGGGTCGGAACTCCACTCGAAGTGCGGGTGGACGCCGTTCGAGGGGATGACCGGCGTCTTCCCGGACCTGACGCTAGTCCGCGGCGACGTCGTCTACGACGGCGCGGAGATCGTCGGCGCGCAGGCCGGTGTGAACGTCCGGAAGTGAGGATAGGAATGAACAGCCGGCACGACCGCTCCCGCGTCGACGTGCCGGGCAACCGCGTCCCGACGCGGGACCTGCGTTAGCTCACGGAGACGCTGGCCCCGCAATCCGATATAAACGTTCGGCCGCCGCGCGTCGTTTCGATTACAGTTGTCGATCCGCTAGCGCCGGGAACGACTCGCGCGTCTCGCGAACTTCGTCGAGGGCGACCTCGGCCAGCACCGTTCGGGCGTCGGTTCCGGCGTTGGCGCGCGCGACGCCCCAGGGATCGACGACGACGCTCTCGCCGCCGAGGTCGACGCCGCCGATCGATCCGGTGAGGTTCGCGGCGACGAGGAGCGACTGATTCTCGACGGCCCGAGTCCGGGTGAACAGGTGCCAGTGGTCGAGGCGTTCGCGCGGCCACGCCGACGTGACGAGCAGTATTTCGACGCCGGCGTCGACGAGGTCGCGGTACAGGGTCGGGAACCGGAGGTCGTAGCAGGTCGTCAGTCCGAGCGTCCCGAGGTCGGTCTCGACGGCGCAGATTTCGTCTCCCGGCGTCAGGCGCGTCGCTTCCTCGGAGTCGTACCCGAAGAGGTGGACCTTCCGATACGTCCCGAGCAGTTCGCCGTCCGGGCCGAACAGGACCGAGGTGTTGAACAGGTCATCGCCGTCGCGCTCGACGAGGCTCCCGCCGTGGAGGTGGATCGACAGCGTGTCCGCGAGCGCGGCGAGCCGATCCGTCGTGGGTCCCGGGACCGGTTCGCCGGCGTCGTCGTAGGCGTCGAACGCGAAGTAGCCTACCGGCCACATCTCGGGCAGGACGACGAGATCGGCCCCGCGCTCTGCGGCGTCGCGAACGCGCTCGACAGCCCGGTCGCGATTTTCTTCGGGGGCGTTCTCCGCCGGGAGTTGGACGGCCGCGACGTTCATCGTTCGTCGTCCCTGGCCCAATCGAGCGAGCGCTCGACGGCCTCCTGCCAGCGGCCGTAGCGCTCGTCGACGTCGGCGTCGCTCGCTGGCTCGAACTCGCGGTCGATCTGCCAGTTCTCACGGAGCGCCTCCAGCGACTCCCAGTAGTCGACCGCGAGGCCGGCGGCGTAGGCTGCGCCGAGCGCGGTCGTCTCGTCGACCTCGGGCCGGACGATCTCGGTTCCGACGACGTCCGCCTGCAACTGACAGAGGAAGTTGTTCTTCACGGCGCCGCCGTCGACGCGCAGTGCCGACAGCTCGATTCCACTGTCTTCGAGCATCGCCTCGGCGACGTCGCGCGTCTGGAACGCGATCGACTCCAGCGTCGCCCGAACGATGTGTTCACGCCGGGTTCCACGGGTCATCCCGACGATCGTTCCGCGGGCCCGTTGATCCCAATGGGGCGCACCCAGTCCAGTGAACGCGGGTACGACGTAGACGCCGTCCGTCGAGTCGACAGAGCGTGCGAGCGCCTCGCTCTCGGCGGGATCGTCGATGAGCGTCAGGTCTTCGAGCCATTCGATCGCCGCGCCGGTGATGAAGATCGAGCCTTCGAGCGCGTACTGCACCGGCTCGCCCGACCGCTGGAAGCCAACGGTCGTGAGCAGGCCGTGCTCCGAACTGACGGCCTCCTCGCCGGTGTTCATCAGCATAAACGATCCGGTGCCGTAGGTGTTCTTCGCGTCGCCGGCGTCGAAACACGTCTGGCCGAACAGCGCGGCCTGCTGGTCGCCCAGGGCGCCTGCGACCGGGACGGACGCGCCGAGGAACCCCTCCGCGTCGGTCGTGCCGTAGTAGTCGTCGTCCGAGGAGGGACGCACCTCCGGGAGCACGGCCTCCGGCACGCCGAACTCTGCGAGGAGGTCGTCGTCCCACGTCATCTCGTGGATGTCGAACAGCATCGTCCGCGAGGCGTTCGTCACGTCGGTGACGTGCTCGCCGGTGAGCTTGTAGATCAGCCACGAGTCGATGGTCCCAAAGCAGAGTTCGCCCGCCTCGGCACGGTCGCGGACGTCTTCGGGCCGCATCCGCCTGAGTTTGATCGGATCGGCGTTGTCGAGGAGCCACTCGACTTTGGTCGCCGAGAAGTACGCGTCGGGTTCGAGCCCCGTCGTCTCGCGGATCCAGTCGTCTTTGCCGTCCCGTTCGAGCCCTTCGATCCGGTCGGTCGTTCGTCGGTCCTGCCAGACGATGGCGTTGTAGACGGGTTGGCCCGACTCGCGGTCCCAGACGAGCGTCGTCTCGCGCTGGTTCGTGATCCCGATCGCCGCCAGTTGTGCGGCGTCGATGCCGGCGTCGTCGAGCGCGCGCTCGATGACGGCCGTCGTGTTCTCCCAGATCTCTTCGGGGTCGTGTTCGACCCAGCCGGGTTCGGGATAGATCTGTTCGTGCGTCTCGTAGGCGTTCGCCACGGGTTGGCCGCCGTGGTCGAACACGATGAACCGCGTGCCGGTCGTTCCCTGATCGATCGCGCCGACGTAGGTGCGTTCGTGCATATCTGTGAGTTGCGTGGTCCTGTGAGTTGCGTGGCCCTGTGAGATGCGTGGTCGGTCGTGACACTGCCTGCGTCGTATCGTTCACGACGAGGTCGCCGGATAGTCGGTCGATCTGTGAGCCGTGGGATGCTAAAACCCGGCGTTCGAGCGGACGCCGCTGATGCCGCTGTCGTCCCGGCGGCCGTGCGCGAGCGACGTCGTCCGGCGAAAGCTATCTATCACCGGCGGTCGCAGGTGGCGGTATGTCTGATCCGTTTGTCGTGGTCGGCGGTGACGCCGCCGGTCTCTCGGCTGCGAGCAAGTGTCGCCGGACCGACCCCGACCGCGATGTCGTCGTCTTCGAGAAGGGCCAGTGGATCTCCTATGCACATTGTGGGACGCCATACTTTGTGAAGGGCGAGGTCGAACGCCTCGACGATCTGCTCTCGCTCTCTCCGGAAGACGCCGGAGAGCGCGGCATCGACCTCCGACGCGGGCACGAGGTCGTCGCGGTCGACACCGACGAACAGACCGTTACCGTCGAGAGCGCGGGTGCGACCTTCGAACAGCCCTACGGCGACCTCCTTGTCGCGACGGGCGCCCGGGCGATTTCGGACCCGATCGAGGGCGCATCGCTCGACAGCGTCTTCACGCTCCACGGCCTCGACCACGCGGCCGCGATCCGCTCGTATCTGACCCCGCCCGGAGAGTTCGATCCCGCGGACCTCGGCGGGGGCGACGCGCTCCCGGAGGCTGTCGTCGAGCGGTACGGCGCGATGACGCCGCCCGAGACCGTCGCCGTCGTCGGCGCGGGCTACGTCGGCGTCGAGATGGCGGAAGCCTTCGAGGCCTGGGATCTCGACGTACACCTGTTCCAGCGCACGGGCTATCCAGTCCCGGGCTTCGGCGAGGCGGTCGGCGAGGCCGTCGCCGAGCACCTCCGTGACACCGGCGTCACGCTCCATCTCGACGAGGAAGTCGTCGAACTCCGCGGCGAGAACGGGCACGTCTCGGAAGTGGTCTGCGAGAGCGGCTCGGAACTCGACGTCGACGCCGCGCTCGTCGGAATCGGCATCGAGCCGAATACGGAACTCCTCGCGAACACGCCGGTCGAACTCGGCGCGTCGGGGGCGATCGCGACCGACGCCTACGGGCAGACGTCCGTCGAGCGCGTCTACGCCGCCGGCGACGTCGCGGAGATGCCACATATGGTCACGGGCGATCCGACGTGGGACCCGCTCGGCCTCCCGGCCAACCGCGCCGGCCGCGCGATCGGGGCGACGGTCGGTGGCGATCCCTCGCCCGTCGGCGGCGTCGCGGGCACGGCGATGGTGAAAGCGTTCGACCTCGAAGCGGGGCGGGCCGGGCTCATCGACGAGGTGCGCGCCCGAGATGCCGGCTTCGACCCGGTCTCGAAGACCATCACCGCCGGGTCGCGGTCGGGCTACTACCCCGGCGCGGCGGAGACGACCGTCACGCTCACTGCGGACCGTGAGACGGGCCGGCTCCTCGGCGGGAGCGTCGTCGGCACCGACCGCGCGGCGATCCGCATCGACACGGTCGCGACGGCGCTCGGCGCGGAGATGACCGTCGGCGAACTCGAACGGCAGGATCTGGGCTACGCGCCGCCGTTCAGCCCCGTCTGGGACCCCGTCCTCGTCGCTGCGAAGGTGCTGAACGGGTCGCTGCCTTGAACAGACGAGCTCGCAGAGAAGACAGCGAGCTGTCGCTCGGCATATCGTTTAGTGACAGCAAGCGGGCCGGGAGGGACTTGAACCCCCGACCGTCTGGTTAAAAGCCAGACGCTCTGCCGAACTGAGCTACCGGCCCGCACCCAGGGGTAACTGACGGGTCGTGATAAGCGTTTAGTCTCGGGAGTCGTTTTGACAGCGGCACAACTGATAATCAGAAGAAGATATATCCTGGCCCCGATACTACTCGGCGTGAGACGTGTGATTCAGGGGCTAATCGACGACCGTGTGGCTCGCAGTTGGCGACCAGCGCGCCGCTCCTGTCGAGCCGGTGACCTATGATCCCCGGGTCACGCACCAGAACTGTTCTCGTCTGTGGCGACGAGACGCTCGCGTCGTCGCTCCGTGCGGCGGTCGAGGGCCGATCGCGTCCGCTCCGGATCGCCTCGGTAACCTCGACAGCAGACTGCGACCGCCCGCGACGCGAACAGCCGATCGACTGCATCGTCCGCCGCTCGATGCCGGACGCGGACGCGTCCGCCGCTATCACGCCCGACGCTCCGCACGGCGCCACGAACCGTCGCGACGGTACCGTGACCGTCCCCGTGATCGTCTATCCGTCGGCCGAGGATCCGGAACTGGCGCGCGTGTCGACCGAGCGCACAGCGACCCGATACCTCCCAGAGTCGATCGACACCGACGAGCACCACCTCCTCGTCGACGCCATCGACGACTTCGTCGCGCGGCGCGCCCGCGAGAAACGACACGCAGAGGAGCGCGAACTCCTCGAACAGACGTCCGAACTCGCCGACGTCGGCGGTTGGGAACTCGACGCCGAGCGGGAGGCACTCACGTGGACCGAACAGACGTACCGTCTCCACGGCGTCTCAGAGAGCTTCGATCCGACGCTCGAGAACGCCATCGAGTTCTACCATCCCGACGACCGCGACGCCGTCCGCGCCGACGTGGAGGCGGCACTGTCCGGGGACCCGTTCGATTCCACCTACCGACTCTTCAGGGCCGACGGCGAGGTCCGCTGGGTACGCTCCCGCGGTGAGCCGATCCACGAGGACGGGACGATCGTCGGCGTCCGCGGCGCGTTCCAGGACGTGTCTCAACAGAAGGGCCGCGAAGACGTGATTCGGCGGTTCAAACGCGCGATCGAGGCGGCGGGACACGCCATCTTCATCACCGAGAGAGACGGGACGATCACGTACGTCAACCCCGCGTTCGAGGACGTCACGGGCTACGCTCCTCGAGAGGTGATCGGCGAGACGCCCTCGATACTCAAGTCCGGCGAGATGAACAAGGAGTACTACCGAACCCTCTGGAGCACCGTTCTCTCGGGGGAGGTGTGGTCCGAACCGATCGTCAACGAGCGCAAATCGGGCGAGCACTACCACGCATCCGAGACGATTGCGCCGATTATGGGCGACGACGGTGTCGAGGGATTCGTCGCGATCCAGACCGACATCACCGAACTGATTCACACCAAAGAACGGCTGGAGACGTTCGAGGAGATCGTCCTCCGACTCGACGATCCGATTATGCTCCAACAGACCGACGGCACGTTCGAGGTCGTCAACGACGCCGTCGCCGAGTACGCCGGGATCCCGAAATCGGAGCTCGTCGGTTCCGACGAGTTCGACTTTATGGACGAACCGACGGCGCAGACGATCCAACAGAAGAAAGCCCGCGTCATCGAAGAGGAGCAGGCGGTCACCTACGAACTCAGTCCGACGTTCCCGACGAAAGGGCAGCGCTCGTTCGTCACGACGCGATACCCCCACTACAACGAAGACGGGGAGGTCGACGGCACGGTCGCGATCTGTCGGGACGTCACCGACCAGGCCGAACGCGAGCACCAACTCCGCGTTCTCGATCGGATCCTGCGACACAACCTCTACAACAAGATGAATCTGATCCTCGGGCACGCGGAACTGCTCGAGGACCGAACGACCGGCCAGGAGAAGCGTTCGGTGCAGACGATCCAGAATACGGGCAACGAACTGGTCGACCTCGCCGACAAAGAACGACGGATCGTCGATCTCCTCACCGACGACTCCGTGCCGCGTCGCCTCGGCGTTCGTCCGATTCTCGAGGAGGTCGTCTCCGAGCTCCGCGAGGAGCACCCGGATCATTCGATTTCGGTCGACTGTCCGGAGGCGTACGACGTCTATGCGATTCCGGAGCTCAGTGACGCGATCGCCGAACTCCTCACGAACGCGATCGTCCACGGCGGCGAGGATCCCGACGTCTCGGTGACCGTCAGGCGTGACGGCGAGCAGGTCGTCGTCACCGTCACCGACACGGGACCGGGGATCCCCGAGATGGAACAGCAAGCGGCGCAGGGGACGCCGGACATCACACCGCTGTTCCACGGGTCGGGTCTCGGCCTGCAGTTCGTCTACCACGTCGCGAAGCGCTCTGGGGGGTCGCTCCGGTTCGAGTCAGCGGAGGCCGACGGCTCCGGGGACGAGAGAACGACGGAACGAGAGGCGGCCGGAGCAGTCGTCGCGCTTCAGTTGCCGACGCCCGAATCCGCTCGCGATGCTGCGGCGTCGTCTCGGTCGTCAGACGCAGAAGTGTCGCCGCCGGACGCAACGTAAGAAGTGTCGCCGCCGGACGCAACGTAGCTTCTCGGGGCCGTGGGACGGGACGGTTAGTCGGGACTGACTGCTCGTTCGTCGAAGTACGCGTCAAGCGCTTCTGCGGCTAGTTCGCCGGGGTCGCGGTTTTCGATCGACGCGCGCCGGCGGAGTTCGCGGTACGTTTCGAGCGGGAGGTCCAGTTCGAGCCGTCCCAGTTCGACCCCGCGCGCGGCGAGTGCGTCCGCCGCGCTCGTGTCGCCGTCGACCTCGCTGGCGATGCGGCGCACCTGCCGGACCGTCAGATCGGCGTCGACGACGGCCCACGCCAGATCGAAGCGGTCGACGCCGGAGACGCGAGCGATGTGTTTCGCGGCGGTCGGCGCGATGTCACCGCGGGCGACGTGCCGGCGGATCGCCTGCGGGAGGTCGTGGACGCGGGCCCACTTCCGGACGAACGAGACCGAGACGTCGCCGCCGGCGCGGTCGATCGCCGCTTTGTACGAACCGACGCCCCTGACGAGCGCGGCACAGGCGGCCGCCCCGCGGAGCATATAGACGTTGTCCGCCGCCCCCACGGTGTTCTGCGAGAACGCCAGCACCGTCTCAGCGGCCTCGGCGACGCTCTCGGGGTCGTCGGGATCGAATCCGACGGCCTCCTTGGCGCGCTCGCCGGTGACGGCGGGATCGGCGCGGACGACGGGCTCGCCGACCGGTTCCTCGCGGTCGGCTGGAAGTCGCCTGTGGGCGTCGGCGTCGTCGGTCATCTTCGGATCAACGTAGCGAGCCAGCGATTAAAAGCCTCTCCCCGGCGTGCGCCGCGGGCGAGAACCGTCGGAGTCGGCTCTGAGCGGCGCTGGAACCCAATCGGTCGCCTCGGGTAGCGCGCTCGCGTTCGACACCAACTCGGCTTCGCGGATGGGTCACTGGGCACGGCCTCGGCCTCATAATGATCACTCTCGTCTCTTGCCGCCGACCATCGCCACCGGGAGTGGCGCTCGGCGGTACACAGTGAGAGTAATCATTATCAGTCGCTCGCGGCGGGTTCCTCGCGGCTGTCCGAGAGGTGCTCCCAGACTTCGGTGCAGCCCGCCCCGTCGGAGAGGTCGTCGAGGTGGTCGTACTCGGCGGTGTCGCGGTCGCCGATTCGGTCCGTCGCGTCGTCGTCGGAGTCTTTCGTCTGGCTCATTGGGTCGGTGTCGCGTGGTCGCTCGCCGGTTCCTCTCGTCGGCCGTACAGCTCGGGGGCGACGTCGGCGGGGGCGTGCTGTCGCTGCCCCCCGAGGGGGCTCTCGATCGAAGCGCAGTCGTCTGTCGGGACCAGGTCGGTCATCGAATCCGCGTATGCCCCCGCTCCGCATAAGGGTCGCTTCCGGAGTAAATCGGACCACTACTCCCGGATACCGGAACTCCGTTCCGGCTTCTACGACGACTCCTATAGGCCAAAACCGACCGACAGCGCGGGTATTGTGTGCGAGACGGCGTCACCGACAGCGTCGCCCTTTGTGACCGCCGTCAGAGACGGGGCTCCCGAGCGCGTAGCCAGTCGTGTGACGACTCGACTTCGTATCCTCGACGACGGTGCGTGGCTCTCTGTCGACGACACGCGGCAGGTGAGCGTGAGCGAACTCTGGCGGCTCGACGCCCCGGGATTCTGCGGGTGTGACCTCTCGGATCTGGTCGTCGAGAACTTCCTGGAGGTCGGTATCGACGGCCGAACGGTCGAAGTCCGCGTCTACGGTCAGTGCATCGCCTGCGGGACGAAAGCGACGACCGGCTGGGTGCCCGTCGGCCGGGTCGTCGACGGTGCATTCGAAGATATCGACCGCGAGAGCGTTCTCCGACCCCGATCCCCAAAGAGTGGGCAACATTCTCCGGATAGCGGGAGCACCGGGCAGGGTTGACGGCACGCGTTCGCCTTTGAGTATCGGTCTCCTGGGTCCGATAAGATGCCAACGGACGTCGAGAACTGGAAATCAGAGGTCTACGGGAACGAGATACGCGAACACCTGTTCAGGTTCGCCGAGGAGGGCTACGATGCCATCCCCGACGACGAGCGCGACGCGTGGTTCGAGCGCTTCAAGTGGTGGGGACTGTACCACCAGCGGAACGGCCAGGAGGGTTACTTTATGATGCGGATCGGGACGCCGAACGGCGTGCTCGAACCGGGACAACTGCGCGTCGTCGGCGAGATCGCGAACGAGTACGCGACCGGACCGGGCACGAACCCGATCTTCGGCGACGCCTACGCCGACTTCACCACCCGGCAGTCGATCCAACTGCACTGGATCGAACTCTCGGACGTGCCGGCGATCTTCGAGAAACTGGAGGCGAACGGGCTCTCCACCCAGCAGGCGTGTGGCGACTCCTGGCGGAACATCGTCGGGAACCCCGTCGCCGGCAAGGACGGCCAGGAAGTCGTCGACGCCTGGTCCGTCATCCGCGAACTCAACGAGACGTTCAAAGGCGACGACGACCACTCGAACCTCCCGCGGAAGTGGAAGGTCTCAGTCACCGGCTCCGCCGACGGTTCTGGGCAGGGCGACATCAACGACCTCGCGTTCGAGCCGGCGTACAAGGAGATCGACGGCGAGGACGTCGTCGGCTTCAACGTCCGCGTCGGCGGCGGCCTCGCTCGCAACGAGCCGCGGTTCGCCCGCGACATCGACGTGTGGGTGCGCCCCGAGAACGTCCCGGCCGTCGCTGGCGGCCTCTCGGCGCTCTTCCGTGACAACGGTGACCGCGAGGACCGTTACAACGCCCGGATCAAGTTCCTCGTCGACGAGTGGGGAGCCGAGCAAGTCCGCGAGACGCTCCAGGAGGAGTACGTCGACTTCGAGCTGCACACCGCCGGCCGCGACGTCCGCGAGGAGTACACCTACAACACCGGCGAGGGCGAGCGCAACGACCTCGTCGGGGTCCACGAGCAGCGAGATGGGAAGTACTTCGTCGGGCTCAACGTCCTCGTCGGCCGGATGGGTGCCGCCGACGTCCTCGACCTCGCCGACCTCGCCGACGAGTACGGTTCCGGCGAAGTTCGGCTCTCCCAGCGGCAGAACGTCATCGTGACCGACGTCCCCGAGGCCGACCTCGATGACTTCCTCGCCGAGCCGCTCTTCGAACGCTACTCGCCCGAGCCCTCGCCGTTCATGCGCGGCTCGGTCGCCTGTACGGGCACCGAGTTCTGTTCGCTCTCGATCGTCGAGACGAAGAATCGCCAGGTCCGCTTCGCGCGCTGGCTGAAGGAGAACGTCGACCTGCCCGACGACGTCGAGGAGTTCCACATCCACCTCTCGGGATGTACGGCCTCCTGCGCGCAGCCGCAGATCGCCGACGTGAGCCTCCGCGGGATGAAGACCCGCAAGAACGGCGAGGCGGTCGAGGCGCTCGACGTCGGTCTCGGCGGCGGCCTCGGCGAGGAACCGCAGTTCGCCCGCTGGGTCACCCAGCGCGTCCCGGCCGACGAGGTCCCCGGTGCGATCGCGAACCTGATCGACAGCTTCGCCGCCGAGCGCGACGATGGGGAATCCTTCCGCGCGTTCGTCGACCGCCACGAGGACGCGGAACTCGACGCCTTCGTCGAACCCGAGGAGACGGACTACGAGGACCCGATGCTGCACAACACGAAGATGACGTGGTACCCCTACGCCGGGGAGGACGGGATGGACGCGGCCCCGCCCACGCCGGCGGACGACTGAGCCGACGATGCCGGACCGCCTCCTCAAGGTGAACGCCTACACGACGCTCGACCTCGTCGACGCCACTGCACGCGGTCACGACTTCGAGAACGAGGCGCTCGCCGTCCTGAACGTCACCGCGCCGCGAGAGGACCCCGATCACGTGACGCTCCAACTCGAACTCGACAACGCCCAACTCGACTCGCTCCCGGCGCACGCCGACGAGGTCACGCTCTCTGCGACGGAAGCACGGACGCTCGCGGACGCGCTGTACTCGTACGCCGACGACGTCGACGGCGCGACTGATCGCTGATCTCTCTTTCTTTTTCCTGCCACTACACGCCCCAGAGAACCGCGATTCCGGCCGTCCCCACGACCGCCAAGAGCAACTGGAGCGGCCCGCCGACGCGTACGAAGTCGGTGAACTCGTAGCCGCCGGGACCGTAGACCATCAGGTTCGTCTGATAACCGACCGGCGTCACGAACGATGTCGCGGACGCAAACATCGCCCCCAGCAGGAACGCGAACTCGTTCGCGCCGAGGCGTGCGGCCGCGTCGACGGCGACCGGAATCGCGAGCACCGCGGTCGCGACGGGCGTGATGACGCTCGCCAGCAACCCCACAGCCACGTAGAGCACGAACAGCACCGCCGTATGCGGGAGCAGGCCGCCGATAGCGACGAGGAGTTCTGCCAGCAGGGCCGCCCCGCCGGTCTCCGTGAGTGCGACCCCGAGTGGAATGACGCCTGCCAGCAAGAAGATCACGTTCCAGGAGACGGCATCGTAGGCGTCCGACGTGGAGAGACACCCCGTCACGACCATCGCGACGACGCCGGCGAGCGCGGCGATCACGATCGGCAACAGATCGAGCGCGGCGATCGCGACGACGCCGAGCAGGATTCCGACCGCGACTGGCGCGGTCGACGACACCGGCGGAAGCGCGTCGCCCTCGTCACCGAGTTGCTCTTCGAGGCCGCGCTCGTCGATCACGAGCAGTTCGCCGGTGTCGCTGAAGTAGCGCAGCGACGCCGGCGTCGTCCGCAACAAGAGCAGATCGCCGGCCTGCAGCGTCGCCTCGCTGATCTCGGTACGGATCAGGTCGCCCTCGCGGCGGATCGCCAACACCGTCGTCTGGTGGTACTCGCCGAACCCCGTCTCGGCGACCGTCTCGCCCACGTGCCGCGAGCCTTCGGACACCAGCGCGCGGGCCAGCGTGCTGTCGGTGGCCGACGTCTCGAAGGTGTCCTGCGTGACCGACTCCCGAAGCAGGTGGCTCACGTCCGCCTCCTCGCGGAACCGATTGACGGCCTGGACGGACCCGTGGACGACGAGGACGTCGCCCGCTTCGATCGGCATATCGCTGTGCGGACCGGCGATGCCCGTCCCGCCGCGTCGCAACTGCAGGAGCCGAACGTCCGGATGCTCCGCGTCGAAGGCGTCGAACGCAGCCCCGACGGCGACCGACCCCTCGCGTACCCGCATAAACGCGAGGTAGTCCGAGAGGTCGAACTCCGAGACGCGGTCGGCGTCGGCCGGAATCCGCGCGGGCGTGAGTCGTCGTCCGACCGTCAGGAGGTAGGCGCTCCCGACGACCAGCAGCACCGCGCCGAGGCCGGTGAACTCGAAGACTCCGATCCCGTCACGTCCGTCGATGAGCACGCGGGCGAAGTCGCTCGCGAGGATGTTCGTCGCCGTCCCGACGAGCGTGAGCGTTCCGCCGAGGATCGCCGCATACGACAGCGGCAAGAGGAGCTTCGAGGGACTGGTGTTCGTCCGCCTGGCCAGGTCAGTGATCATCGGGATGAAGACGGCGACGACGGGCGTGTTGTTGACGAAGCCGGCGATCGGCCCGGTCGTACAGACCGTCGCAACGAGCGCGCGGAACTCACTGCCCTCGGTCAGATCCGCGAGGACGACGCCGAGCAGCTTGATCAGTCCCGTCTCCTGGATCCCCGCACTCAGCATATACATCGCGATGATCGTGACAGTCGCCGGATTGGCGAATCCGGAGATGGCGGTCCTCGCGTCCACTCCGGTCCACGGTTCGAGGACGACCAGCGCGGCGACGATTCCGATCGCTGTGACGTCGTTGGGGACGACCTCCGTCACGAACGCGACGAGGGCGAGGACGACCAGCGCGAACACGACGGCCACGCCGGGCACCCCGAAAGGCGACATCTGCCTCGGAGTCTCCCGGAGCGTTGATATACGTTTCGAGGTTACTCATTCGCTCGTCGTCCATCGCGCGTCTGACCGCCACGCCCTTGTGTCTGTGTGCCGTCATAAAAACGGATGCTCGGGACGTTCATCGGCCGACTGACGCACGCGGTCGACCCGGCCCGGGAAGCACTCGTTCCGATCGTCTCGGAGCCGGCGGTACTCTTCGGTTGGGCGGTCGCCGTCGGTGCGCTCCTCCTCGTCGGGCCACTCCTGCTCGGAGTGGGCGGTAGCACGATGGGATGGGGGAGCGGGATGACCGGCGGGATGTGGGGGCCGATGCACGACACCTGGACGGGAAGCGGAATGATGGGGTCGACATCCGGCTGGTGGCTCCTCGTCGCGGTGGTGTGGCGACTCCTCCTCCTCGTCGCGCTGATCGGCGGCGGATACCTCCTCTACCGCGCGGTCGCCGCGGACCGCCCTGATCCGGCGATTCGAGAACTGCGGCAGGCGTACGCTCGCGGCGACCTCTCCGAGGAGGAGTTCGAGCGCCGGCGGGATCGGCTCGAACAGGAGCAGTAGTCGGCGACCCGGGCGCTCGTCCCGACTCAGGCCGAAGCGTCGTAGCCGGCGTCGTTCACGGCGTCGACGAGATCCGCGACGGCGGCGTCGCCCTCGACCGTCACGGCGTCCGATTCGCGATCGGCCTCGACCGATTCGACGCCCGAAACCGACTGGAGTGCGTCTTCGACCGTCTGTTCGCAGTGGCCACAACTCATTCCGTCGACGGTGAGCGTCTGCGTCTGGCTCATCACTCGCGTCGTTGCTCCTAGTGTGATATGTGTCTCTCGGTTTTTCTTCTTCGACCAGATCCCGCCGCGACTTTCGAAACGAAAGCGTTCCGGCAAACGTACTTTAGCCGTCGACACGAACAGTATGTATGTCCGCGCTCGACGAGACCGACGTTCGTATCCTGGAACTGCTCGTAGAGGACGCTCGTCGCCCCTACAGCGACATCGCCGAGTCGGTCGACCTCTCCCCACCGGCCGTTTCGGATCGGGTGGAACGACTGCGCGAATCGGGCGTCATCCGGCGCTTCACCGTCGACGTCGACCGCTCGCAACTCCGCGCGGGGGTGCCCGTCCTCGTGACGCTGGAACTCCCCTCCGACGTGGTCGAGGCCGTCCGCGACGACGTCGTCGGTGCGGAGCCAGTCGAACACGTCTTCGTCACTGCCGAGGGCGACGTGGTGTTTCACGCACGCCTGCGCGCCGATGCCGTGCGCGAGCAACTCGACCGCCTCGTCGACCTCTCTCGCGTCGACGACTACGAGGTGACCGTCGTCGGCGACGTCGAGTGGAGTCCGGCGCTCGGCGGCGCCGAGTTCGCGTTGTCGTGTGCGGAGTGCGGGAACACCGTCACGAGCGAGGGCCGTAGCGAGCGCTTCGACGGCGAGCGCTACCACTTCTGTTGCCCCTCCTGTCTGGCGCAGTTCCGCGAGCGCTACGAGCAGTTCGAGGCCGACGCGGCGTAACCGTCCGCTGACAGCCGACTGCCGACCGCTGACCACCGATCGCTGACTGGCGACCGCTGACTGCTGACCGTTGGTTGCTGATCGCTGACCGATCTGACTTTGGATTCGAAGGTTTCGGTGCTTGGATATCGCGGGTCTGAAAGGGACAAACGAGGTAAGAGAGGGTCCCCTAGTACTACCTAAGATGAGTACACGGACAACTCACCTCGACGTCCGAGGAATGTCCTGTGCCAACTGTTCGCAGTCGGTACAGGGAGCGCTGGACGCACTCGACGGCGTCGAGGACGCGACGGTCAACTTCGCCACCGACGAGGCGACGGTGACGTACGACCCCGAGCGGACGTCGCTCGGTGAGATATACGACGCCATCGTCGAGTCCGGCTACGATCCGGTCTCGGAGACGGTTTCGATCGCAATCACGGATATGTCCTGCGCCAACTGCGCGGAGGCGAACCGGACGGCGCTGGAGTCGACGCCCGGCGTCGTCAGCGCGGACGTGAACTTCGCGACCGACGAGGCGCAGGTGGAGTTCAATCCAGGCGAGGTCACGATGGAGGACCTCTACGACGCCATCGCGGCCGCCGGCTACGCGCCGGTCCGCGAGGGCGACGACGGCGGCGACGGCGACGCGGGCAGCCGTGAGGACGCCCGCGACGTGGCTCGGAAAGCCGAGATCCGTCGCCAGAAGCGACTCACGCTCTTCGGGGCCGCGCTCTCGACGCCGCTTCTGGCGATGCTGGCGCTGCACCTGTTCGCACCCGGCACCGTGCCGGAGGCGATTCCCGGAACGAGCCTCCCCTTCGGCTGGGTCGCGTTCGCGCTCGCGACGCCCGTACAGGTCATTCTCGGCCGCGAGTTCTACGAGAACAGCTACACGGCGATCGTGAAGAACGGCACGGCAAATATGGACGTGCTCATCGCGCTCGGCTCCACGACGGCGTATCTGTACTCCGTCGTCGCGCTGCTCGGCATCCTGCCGGACGCGGGGCTGTACTTCGACACCGCCGCGCTCATCCTGGTGTTCATCACGCTCGGTAACTACCTCGAGGCGCGCTCGAAGGGCCAGGCATCCGAGGCGCTCCGGTCGCTGCTCGAAATGGAGGCCGACACGGCCACGCTCGTCGACGACGACGGCACCGAGCGCGAGGTCCCGCTCGAAGACGTCGCAGTCGGCGACCGGATGAAGGTCCGTCCCGGCGAGAAGATCCCGACCGACGGCGTCGTCGTCGACGGCGAGTCCGCGGTCGACGAGTCGATGGTCACCGGCGAGTCTGTCCCCGTCTCGAAAGCGGACGGTGACGAGGTCGTCGGTTCGACCGTGAACCAGAACGGCGTGCTCGTCGTCGAGGCGACGAAAGTCGGCTCCGACACGGCGATCCAGCAGATCGTCCAGACGGTCAAAGAAGCGCAGTCGCGGCAGCCGGAGATCCAGAACCTCGCCGACCGGATCTCGGCGTACTTCGTCCCCGCCGTCATCGTCAACGCCCTGTTCTGGGCGACGGTCTGGATGCTGTTCCCGGCGCAGTTGGCCGGCTTCGTCGAGGCGCTCCCGCTGTGGGGCGTCGTGGTCGGCGGCCCGGCCGCGGCCGGCGGCACCGTCTCGACGCTCGAGTTCGCGGTCCTCGTGTTCGCGTCCGCCGTCCTGATCGCGTGTCCCTGTGCGCTCGGCTTAGCGACGCCCGCGGCGACGATGGTCGGAACTTCGATCGGCGCCCAGAACGGGGTGCTGTTCAAAGGCGGCGACATACTCGAACGCGTCCGCGACGTCGACACTGTCGTCTTCGACAAGACCGGCACGCTGACGAAAGGCGAGATGTCGCTGACCGACGTCGTCGCGCTCGAACCCACGCCGGACGGCGGTCAACTCCGTGAGGTCGACCGCGACGAGGGTGCTGCGGGCGATCCAGCGGAATCTGACGAGCGCGTCGCCCCCGAAACCGAGGTGCTTCGGCTGGCGGCCGCCGCCGAACAGCACAGCGAGCACCCGCTCGCGCAGGCGATCGTCGACGGCGCGCGAGAGCGCGGTATCGACGTCCCCGACAGCGACGACTTCGAGAACGTCCCCGGTCACGGCGTCCGTGCGACCGTCGACGGACAGACTGTCCTGGTCGGCAACCGCCGCCTCCTCGAAGACGCCGGGATCGACCCCGCGCTCGCCGAGGACGCGATGCGCCGCCTGGAGAGTGAGGGCAAGACCGCGATGCTCGTCGGGCGCGTGCCCGCCGACGCGGAAGCTGCCGACGTCACCGGCGAGGTCCTCGGCGTCGTCGCCGACGCCGACACGGTGAAAGAGACCGCCGCCGCCGCCGTCAGCGCGCTTCGAGAGCGTGGCGTCGACGTACAGATGATCACCGGCGACAACGAGCGGACGGCCCGCGCGGTCGCCGAGCAGGTCGGCATCGACCCCGAGAACGTCCGCGCGGAGGTACTCCCCGACGGGAAGGCCGACGCCGTCGACGCGATTCAGGCGGAGGGCCGGAAGGCGATGATGGTCGGCGACGGCGTCAACGACGCGCCGGCGCTCGCGGCCGCCTTCGTCGGCACGGCCATCGGCTCGGGCACGGACGTCGCCATCGAGGCGGCCGACGTGACGCTGATGCGTGACGACCCGACCGACGTGGTGAAAGCGATCCGGGTCTCGGAGGGGACGCTCGCGAAGATCAAGCAGAACCTCTTCTGGGCGCTCGGGTACAACACCGCGATGATCCCGCTCGCCTCGCTGGGACTCTTACAACCGATCCTGGCGGCGGGCGCGATGGCGCTGTCGTCGGTGTCGGTGCTGACGAACAGCCTGCTGTTCCGTCGGTACACCCCCGACCACGACTACAGAGTGCTCGGATTCCTGCGCGGACGGAACTAAGCATCGCCCGTTAGCTTTCTACGGTCCGCTTCTCGTTGTGGGGCCGCTCTCTAGCACCGTGCCATCGATTCACAGCGGTCGGTCGAGAGCTTCGCACAACCGAACGGATTTGACGCCGGAGTCCGAACCCGGCGCCGATGACAAAAGTCAACGTCTCCCTTCCCGCGGAGGCGGAAGCGAACGTCGCGGCGTTCATCGACGAGGTAGACGAGCGGCTCTCCTCCGAGGAGGAGATCTGCCGCGTCGTCACCGAGACGCTCGTCGATCTCCACGGGGACCGCGAGGCGTACGACCGCTGGCAGGCTGGCGAAGACATTTCGGCGGCCGAGCGCGTCCGACTCCAGGGATACGACCCCTGCAACGCGACGCTCGAATCGGAGTACTACGCCGAGAAAGACGAGGACCGATTCCAGCGCTCGAAGTACCTCCAGTGGCTCTGGCGGCAGTTCGACGCGACGCCGATGGCCGACAACGTCGACTTCGCGCTCCGGTTCCGGCAGATGCTCGCCGACCACCTCTTCGAGGAGTGCGGCGACGACTGCCGGTTCTTCAAGGGGATCACGTTCACCTACGGGCACAACATCACTGTCGGCGACAACGTCGTCATCCACGACGACGTCCACCTCGACGACCGCGGCAAACTCACGATCGGCGACCGCGCGTCGATCTCGGACAACGTCCACCTCTACAGCCACGACCACGACGTCGTCGACCAGACCGACGTCGAGAACTACCACACGATCGTCGGCGACGACGCCCGCGTCACCTACGACGCGATGGTCCGCGCCGGCTGCCGCGTCGGCGAGAACGCCGTCGTCGGCGCGCGTTCCGTGGTTCAGGGTGACGTCCCGGACCACCACGTCGCGGCCGGCATCCCCGCCAAGAGCCTGAAGGTCAAACCCGGCTGGGAGTCCGTCGCCGACCCCGTCGAGGACACACTCCGGAACCGACAGGCCGAGCGCCGGATCGAGTACGACCTGCCCGAGGAGGTCGAAACGTTCGACGAGTTCCAGCGGGAGTTGACGCCGCCGGACGCGCCGAAGTAACCCGTCTGCGAGGACCCTGCCGTCACCTGTTCGCCGCGCGGCTCAGGGTACGAATATTTTCACGGACGATAGCGAGCGAGAGAGCGGCTAGTACAGCAGCTATCGAACGAAACGAGGACGAAAATGCGCCAGCCGGGAATTGAACCCGGGCTAGTGGCTTGGGAAGCCACTGTCCTACCACTGGACCACTGGCGCGCACTGGCGGCAATCACGCCGGCCTCCACTCGAAACAGAGCCACAGGCTCGACTTAAGGATGACGGAACGGGGGGCGAGAACGGTTTCACCCCCGGCAGAAAGCCGCGCAGCGTTCTTCCCAGCCGACGGGCGAGCGGCCTACTTCCCGAGGTACAGATCCCGGATGCGCTCGGATTCCCGGATCGTCTCGGCGTCGGCCTCGAAGCGGTTCTCGCCCATATCGAGGACGTAGCCCCGATCGGCGACCGACAGCGCGGCGTTGACGTTCTGTTCGATCATCAGCACGGCCGTCCCGTCGTCACGAATTCGCGCGATGTGCTCGAACGTCCGTTCGATGAGCTGTGGGGCCAACCCGGCCGACGGCTCGTCGATGAACAGCAGATCCGGGTCCGGCATCAGCGCGCGCGCCATCGCCAGCATCTGCCGCTCGCCACCCGAGAGCGTCTCGGCCGTCTGTTCGAGTCGTTCCTCCAGTCGCGGGAACAGCTCGAAGAGCTCCGCTCGCCGCGACGCCGGATCCTCGGTGTGGATCGCGCCGATATCGAGGTTTTCGGAGACGGTGAGATTCGGGAAGACGTTATCTGTCTGCGGGACGAACCCGACGCCGTGTTCGATCATCCGGTTCGAACGGACTTCTGAAAGGTCGGTGCCGCCGATCTCGGTCGTCCCTTCCCACAGCGGCAGGCGACCGTAGAGCGCCTTCATCAGCGTCGACTTGCCGGCCCCGTTCGGCCCGAAGACGAGGACGATCTCGTCGTCGCGGACGTCGACGTCGACGCCGTAGAGCACCTGCAGTTCGCCGTAGCCCGTCTCGATGCCACGCGCCGAGAAGAGCGCGTCGTCGATCTCCGGGACTGTTTCGAGGTCTGCATTATGCATTCTCGAAGCCTCCCAGGTACGCTTCGACGACCCGTTCGTCTTCCTGTACGATCGACGGCGGGCCGCTCGCGAGTGTCTGGCCGTTGTGCAGGACGACGACACGGTCGCAGTGGTTCATAACGAGGTCCATATCGTGTTCGATGAGGAGAATCGTCCGCCCGCGGTCGTTGAGTTCGTGGAGCCGATCGAGGAGGTCGTCGGCGAGTGACGGATTGACGCCGGCCATCGGTTCGTCGAGGAGGATGATCTCGGGATCTAACATCAGCACGCGTCCCAGTTCGAGCAGTTTCCGCTGCCCACCCGAGAGCCCGCTGGCGTACTCCTCGGCGAGGTGATCGAGCGAGAGGAACGCGAGCGTGTCGTCGACGCGCTCTCGAATGTCTGCTTCCTCGGAGCCGACGGTACCGGGCCGGACGAGCGCCGAAATCGGCCGTTCGCCAGTCTGTCCGCGCGCCGCGAACGCGAGGTTCTCGCGCACGCTCATCCCGCGGAAGATCTTCGGCGTCTGGAACGTCCGCCCCAGGCCGCGTTGGGCGATCCGATTCGGGGGGAGGTCCTGAACGTCCTCGCCGGCGAGGCGGACGGCCCCCGAATCGGGCGTCAGCATCCCCGTGACGCAGTTGAAAAGCGTCGACTTCCCGGCTCCGTTGGGCCCGATGAGGCCGGTGATCGACTCCGCTTCGACGCCGAAGGAGGCGTGGTCGATAGCGGTCAGGCCACCGAAGCGCTTCACGACGTCGTCGACTTCGAGGAGCGGCGCGTCGGAGTCCGACCGGGTCACGCCTGCGGCGGCGTCCGATTCGCTGCTGTCTCTGCTCATCAGTCTTCCTCCCCGATGGCGTCGATCTCGTTCGGATCACCGAAGACGCCTTCCGGCCGATAGCGGATCACGAGCACGATCAACAGCCCGATGACGACGAATCGGAGGCTGGGGACGAACGAGGCGTGATCCGGAAGCGGTTCGACTGCGAGACGGAGCGCGTCGGCGGCGACCGTCGGCAGCGACGCGAGCAGGCTGTCGTAGATGTTGGTGAGAAACCGCGTCGATTCGCGGAAGCCGACGAGCAGGAACGCGCCGAACACCGCGCCGGTGTTCGAGGCGACGCCGCCGAGCAGCAGCGCCGCCCAGACGGTGAACGTCACTGCGGGGACGAACTGCTGGACGACGACGCTGCCGACGTAGTGCGCGTAGAGGCCGCCGGCGAGTCCGGCGACCGCCCCGCCGATCGCGAACGACGTGAGCTTCACGCGGATGGTGTTCTTGCCGAGCATCTGTGCGGCGTCTTCGCTCTCGCGGACGCCTTTGAGCAGGCGACCGAAGGGTGACCCCGTCAGCCGGGAGAGGACGAACGCGACGACGACGAGCACGACGACGACGAAGACGAAGTACGCCACCGCCCACGTGTCGGCACTCATCGCGGCGCGCCCGGGTTTCGGAACGCTGTTGAGGCCGAACGAGCCGTTGGTCAGCCACGCCTCGTTTTCGAGGACGCTGCCGAAGATACCCGCGAGCGCGAACGTCGCGACTGCGAGGTAATGGCTGCCGAGGCGGACGCTCGTCGCGCCGATGAGCGTCGCCAGCAAGCCACCGACGACGGCGGCGGCGACCAGACTGATCGGCAGGCCGAGCGGCATCGGGAGGTTCAGCCCGAAGACGTACTCCGCGCCGGAGACCTGCGCCGGCGGGGGCACCGTCAGCAAGGCAGCCGTGTACGCGCCCGCCGCGAAGAACGCGACGTGGCCGAAGTTGATCAGGCCGGTGTAGCCGTAGTGGATGTTGAGCCCGAGCGTCAGAAGCGAGTAGATGCCCGCGATGGTGAGCACCGTGAGGAGGAACGATCCCCAACCGGGCAGCGAAAGGAGCGCCGTCGGCGTGAACACGCCCATCAGATCTCACCTCCGGCGATGCCGTCGGGCTTGAACAGTAGCACGCCGACGAGGATGGCGAACGCGTACGCCATCGTGTACTCCGCAGAGAGGTACGTCGTCCCGAGGTTCATCGCGACGCCGACGATGATCGCGCCGATCATCGCGCCGTACGGCCGACCGATGCCGCCCAAAAGCGTCGCGGCGAAGATGACGATGAGGTACTCGAAGCCGACCGTCGGGCGGAACGGTGCGAACAGGACCGCATAGAGGACGCCGGCCAGCGCGCCCGCGCCAGCGGAGATGAACCACGTCCGCCGGACCACGCCGTCGGTGTCGATACCGGCGATCTCGGCGAGGTTGCGGTTCCCGCTCGTCGCCCGCATCGTCTTCCCGAGCATCGTGTACGTCAAGAGCACGTGGATGAGGAGCATCGTCGCGATCGCGACGAGGAAGACCGCCGCACGGAGCGGGGTCGTCCCGACGCCGAAGACCTCGACGGGCCGCATCAGCGGCACTGGAAGTTGTTTCGCGGAGACGCCGACGGCGGCCGTCAGCGCGTACCGAAGGATGAACGCGACGCCGATCGAAGTGATGAGCAGCGGCAGCGGCCCCCGATCGGACAACGGCTCGAAGAAGACCCGGGAGACGCCGACGCCGAACGCGCCGACGACGAGGACCGCGACGATCGTCGCGACGGGGAGCGGAAGCGAGAGGCCGAGTCCGGCTCCCGACAGGAACAACGCGAGATACGCCCCGTAGGTGAGGAACTCGCCGTACGCGAAGTTGATGAAGCGGGTCACGCCGTACGAGAGCGTCAGTCCGACAGCGCCGACGGAGATGACACTGCCCTCGATCAGGCCGTAGATAAGCGTCTGAACGAACTGCGTAACGAAGGCGACCATAGCGTGGAACGAACGCTACAGTTCGCTCGGCGGAATCGTCGCCGCTTGCGTCCAGCTACCCTCTTCGACTCGCATAATCGCGAACGGCGACCCGACGTCGCCGTCCTCGTCGAAGTCGATCGGACCGACGAGGCCGCGGTAATCGAGGTCCGACCCCTCCTCGATCGCCGACGCGCCGTCGGTGTAGTTCGTGACGACGGTCTCCGGCGGGTTCGCGACTGTCCGAACGTTCCCCGCGACGTTCGGGGGCGTGATCTCGTCGCCGGCCGTCGCGGTGGTCTTCATCGCGAGGCCGAGCGTGTTCATCGCGTCGTAGGCGTTCCGGGCGAACAGTTTCGGCTTCGAGCCGCTGAAGTCGGTGACGCGCTGCTGGAAGGCTTCGATCCGGCCCTCCTCCTCGGCGGCCTGATAGGTCGCAGACTGCAGTCCGAGAATCCCGCCGGTGACCTGCTCGGGGGCTTCCTCGAGGAAGACGTCTGTCGTCTGGTCCTGCGTGACGTACCAGTTGCCCTCGTAGCCCGCCTGATAGGCGGCCCGCATAATTTTGATACTGTCGTCTTTCGACCCGACGAGGACGGTGACTTCCGGATCGGAGTTCATCACCGTCTGCACTTCGCTCTCGTAAGACGCCTTGCCGGTCTTGAAGTCGACGGCTTCGGTGACCGTTCCGCCGAACTCCTCGAAGGACTCTCGGATCGGGCTCTTGAAGGACTGGAAGACCTCCTTGTTCCCGACCATCAGCGCCATATTCGAGTAGTCGGTGACGGTGTTGTACTGCTGGTTCCGGAGCGCTTTCGCGATCGCTCGCCCGCCGAGCGCGTCCGATGGCACCGTCCGGAAGACGTACTCGCCGCCGCGGTCGTCGAGCGACGTCGTCCCCGCCGTCGGCGTCACGATCGGCACCTGATTCTCCTGGAACAGGTCGAACACGGCGGACATCGTGATCGACGTCGGACCGATGATGCCGGCCACGTTCTCGACGTTGATCAGCTTCTTCGCCGCCGAGAGCGACGCCGACGGCGACCCCTCGGTGTCGGCCTGCACGAGCGTCACGTCGCGACCGCCGATGCCGCCCTGCTCGTTGATCTCCTGGGCGATCATCCGCGTCACCGGCAGCACGTTCTCGCCGACCCACGCGTACTCGCCGGAGAACGGCAGCAGCACGCCGATCGGGATCGCGTCGCCGCCGCTTCCGCCGTCGCCACCGCTGGTCGTCGTCTCGTCTCCACCCGTGGCGGTGGTCCCCTCACCGGATTCAGTGGTACTTCCCGATCCCGAGCCACCAGAACAGCCCGCAAGACCGGCAACCGCTGCTGTCCCTGCCCCAACTAAGAATTCGCGTCTCTGCTTCACGCGACACACTCGACGAGTATTTGTAATAAATGTATATGGGATGTATCGGTTTTCACCCCGCTGCTAGAGTGACATACGTACGCACAACTATCCGCGCCCCGATCTCATAGTGATTACTCTCACTGTTTACCGGCGAGCGCCACTCCCGGTGGTGTTGGTCGGCGGTAAGAGACGAGAGTAATCATTATCAGGCCCCGGGTAGGTCGTCGCCGAGCCCCCGTTCGAGGTTGACGGCGACGTTCTTCGTCTGGAGGTACGAGTCGAGCGCTTCGAACCCCTTCTCGCGGCCGATGCCCGACTTCTTGTACCCGCCGAAGGGCGTCTGATTCGTGTCGCCGAACCACTTGTTGACGTAGACGTTACCGGCCTGGAGTCGCTGGGCGTCGCGGTGAGCGCGGCGGACGTCGTTCGTGAATATCCCCGCCGTGAGTCCGTACTCGACGTCGTTGGCGATCTCCACCGGTTCGTCGCCGTCGCCAAACGGTACGACGACCAACACCGGACCGAAGATCTCCTCTTGGGCGACAACCATCTCGTTGTCGACGTCGACGAACACCGTCGGCTCGACGAAGTTGCCCTCGCGGTCGGGCACGCCGCCGCCAGCCGCGACGGCCGCACCCTCCTCGCGGCCCTGTTCGATGTACTCACACACCCGATCCCGGTGCGCCGCGCTGTTGAGCGGCCCCATATCGGGATCGTCCCGTCCGGGACCGAGTTCGTAGGCGTCCGCGATATCGGTGATCTGCTGGACGAACTCCTCGTACACGTCCTCGTGGACGAGCGCCCGGTCGGCGGCCGAACAGACCTGCCCCGCGTTCGTGAAGATCGCCGTCGCGATCCAGCCGACCGCCTCCTCGACGTCGGCGTCGGGGTAGACGATCGCGGGATTCTTCCCGCCGAGTTCGAGCGTGACGGGCGTGACGTTCTCGGCCGCCGAGCGCATCACCGCTTGCCCAGTAGGGACACTGCCGGTGAAGGTGATCGTGTCGACGCCCTCGTGGGCGGTGAGCGCTTCGCCCGGTTCGCCGCCACCGGCGACGACGTTCACCGCGCCCTCGGGGATTCCGGCCTCATAGCAGAGCTCTGCGAGGTGGAACGCCGACAGCGGCGTCGTCGGAGCCGGCTTGACGACGGTCGCGTTGCCGGCGACGAGTGCGGGCGCGACGCCCCGAGCGAACAGATTCCCCGGGAAGTTCCAGGGCACGATCTGCGCGGAGACGCCGTATGGCTCTCTGACGGTGTAGTCGACCTGCCCGGTGCCGACCGGAATCGACTCGCCCTCCAGTTTGTCGGCCGCGCCGGCGTAGTACTCGAAGTACCGCGCCGCGCCCTCGAAGTCGGATTTCGCCTGCGAGAGCGGCTTCCCCTGATCGAGCGATTCGATCGCCGCGAGTTCGTCTTTGTGCTCTCGGATCAACTCCGCGACCCGGTGGACGCGCTGTCCGCGCGTCACGGGGTCGGTGTCGCGCCACTCGGGAAACGCCTCCCGGGCGGCTGCCACCGCGGCGTCGACGTCGGCCGCCGTCCCCGCGGCGACCGTCGTGATCGGCTCGTTCGTCGCTGGATCGGTGGTCTCGACGTACTCGCCCGCCGCGGGCTCGGTCCACTCCCCGCCGACGAGGTGCGGGTACCGCTCTCGAACGTCTGGCTCTCGCATACCTCCTGGTCGTCGATGGCCCGTGTCAATGTTTGGATCGAGACGGACATACACCGATGACTGATACTGTCGGACAGCAGTTCGTGAATCATATTGGTAGCCACGGGGTACCAATAATTTTCACATCGTTCTGTCCGCCAGTATGAATCGAACACAGGGAAACGTTCATACTCCGACGGCTTCGCCAGCAACTATGGACTTTCAGGGTCGAGCGGTCGCCGTCACTGGCGCCGGCTCGGGGATGGGCGAACGAATCGCGCACCGATTCGCTGAACACGGCGCGGCCGTTGCCGTCGTCGATATCGACGCCGACGCGGCCGCAGCGACGGCTGAAACGATCGAAGCCGAAACACCCGCCGAGGCCGTCGCGATCAGCGCGGACGTCTCCGACGCCGACGACGTCGCGGGATTCATCGCGCGGACGGTCGAGGAGTTCGGGTCGATAGACGTGCTCCACAACAACGCGGGCATCCCACAGGAGGCGACGCCCGTCGAGGAGGTGACGGAAGCCACCTGGGACCGGATTCAGGACGTGAACCTCAAGAGCGCGTTCCTCGGCGCGAAATACGCCGTTCCGCGGATGCGCGAGCAGGGCGGCGGCGTCATTCTCAACACCGCGTCGACGGCCGGCATCCGCCCGCGGACGGGCCTCTCGGCGTACGCGGCCTCGAAGGGCGGGATGATCACGCTCACGAAACAACTCGCCTTCGAACTGGCGGACGACGACATCCGGGTAAACGCTATCTGCCCGGTCGCCACCGACACCGGGATGCTGCCGCAGTTCGCCGGCGACGACCTCTCTGTCGAGGGAATGGCCGAGACGATCCCGCTGGGCCGCCTCGCCGAACCGGACGACGTCGCCGACGCCGCGGTCTTCCTCGCAAGCGAGAACGCCCAGATGATCACCGGCACGGCGCTGGAAGTCGACGGCGGTCGCGACATCTGATAGGGATTATCGTCACTGTTCGGAGATTCTCGCCGTCCCGTCCGGCGAGACATCTATGAGAACGTACGATAATCCCTATGACTCTCGGGCTGAGACCGACGACTATTCTCCGCGAAAACCCCCAGGGAACTGAACGGACGGCCACTTATCTCCCACGACGGGTGAGTATTAGTGTCCTCAGTCGGTATCTTCCTCTGATGACTACGGACGATTCGGTCCTCACAGAGGACGCACCGCTCGATCTTCGGCTCTCGGAACCCGAACTGGAACGGACGGCCGACCACCTCCAGTCGTTCATCCGCGACGTCGTCGACGGGGCCGGTGCCGAGGGCGCGGTCCTCGGTCTCTCGGGCGGCATCGACAGCACGACCGTGGCGTATCTGGCGGTCGAAGCGCTGGGCGCCGAGAACGTTCACGGCCTCGTGATGCCGAGCGTGGTGAACACCGAAGACAATATGAGCGACGCCGAGTGGCTCGCACAGGAACTCGAAATCCCCTACGACGTCGTCGAGATCCAGCCGATCGCGGAGACGGTCTTCGATACATTTCCCGAGGCCGCCGACGATCGGATGGCCGCCGGCAACGTCTACGTCCGCGTTCGCGGCGTGTTGAACTACTTCGTCGCCAACCACGAGAGCAAGGTCGTCCTCGGGACCGGCAACCGCTCGGAGGCGCTGACGGGCTACTTCACCAAGTACGGCGATCAGGCGGTCGACTGCAACCCGATCGGCAACCTCTACAAACAGCAGGTGCGCCAGCTCGCGGACTTCCTGGGCGCGCCGGAGGAACTGGTGATGAAGACGCCCTCCGCCGGGATGTGGTCCGGCCAGACCGACGAGGAAGAGATGGGACTGAACTACGACACGCTCGATGCGATCCTCGCGCTCCACGTCGACGGCCCGCTCTCGGTGGCGGCGACCGTCCGCGAACTGGACGTCACCGAAGCGCAGATCGAGCGGGTCGTCGACCTCTACGAGGGCAGCGCCCACAAGCGCTCGATGCCGCCGGCTCCCGAGCCGCTGCACCGCTGAGCAGCCGTTCGCCCGCGTTGGTCCCGCAGTCTTTCTTCTGACCGCGAGCCTTTTACCCGAACGCGAGCCTTTTACCCGAACGCGGTCGATCTGTCGCACGATGCGACTCGGTATCCTCGGGACGCTGCAACTGGCGGCGACGATGATCTTCGCCGCACCGGTCGGGATCTTCGGGCTCACTCGACTGACGGAGGGCGACATCGCCCTCGGCGCCGGCGCGGTAGCCATCGCTGTCGCGATGGTCGTTCTCCCGCAGTACCTTACGACACCCGGAGATGTCCCGATGAAAATCGGCGAACGCGTCCTCGGCGCGGTCGTGAAGACCCCGGACGACGAGGACACACCCTGACTTCTGAGCCGATTACGCCCGCGGCGAAAACGAGTGCGAGTCGTCGCCGAGGCGTTCGTACCCAGATTCGGTCACGACGATCAGCGCGCTCAGCCGAACGCAGCCCTGCTCGGGATCGGCCACCCCGGGCGCAACAGCAATTACCATCCCCGCTTCGAGTGCTGTGCCACCGCGGAGGGGCGGCGACTCGCGCCGCGAGAGTCCGACGCCGTATCCGACGCCGAGCGGCCCGTCTGGGAGTTCGATCCCGGTCGTCGGATCGAAGCCGAACGCAGCCAGCTCCGCGTCGGCTTCGCGGGCGACGTCCCCGGCGTCGGCACCGGCCTCGATTTCGGACAGTCCGGCGTCGAGTGCCGACTCGACGGCCACGTACGCGCGGCGATCCCAGCCGCCGTCGCTGTCGACGACGACCGTCCGCGTGAGCGCGCCGTGATAGCCGTGGGGTCCGCGCGGCGTGACCTCGATACGGATCGGCTCGTTCGTTCGGATCGAGACGGCTTCGCAGGTCCCTCCATCGCCGGCCGGGCGATGTGCCCCGACGCTGACGACGGTGTTTCCGACGTCGCTGACACCGTGCCGAGCCAGTTCGGCGTTTACCTCTCGCGTCAGCCGATCGGGCGTGAGCGGTGCGTCTTGCCAGCGGAGTTCGGACCCGCCGTCGTCGCCCGCGTCTGCTGCCGCGTCCGCCGCGGCGAGAACCGCCTCGGCGCGGCGGGTGGCTGCGGCTGCCGCCGCCTGGACGCCCCGGATCGCGTCGACTTCGCTGTCGGTCTTGATCCGTCGGGCGTCCGCGACCGCCGTCGTCGACTGCAACTCGTAGCCCGCGCGCTCCAGATAGACGGCGGCATCGTGCGGGATCGTCGGTGGGACGAGAACGAGCGGCGGTTCGCCGTCGCTCGCGGCTCCTGCTTCCGAGTGGTCGAGTATCGCGGCGGCTCGCTCGCCTGCGGGGTCGCCGGCGCGCTCGGTCGCGACGCGGCCGTCGAACTGCCGGGTCGCTTTCGTCTCGAATCCGGCGGGTGCACAGAGCACGCTTTCGCGCGTTGTTCCTGCCGTTCGGACGAACGCGTACTCGCGCTCCGGCCCGTCGAAGCGCGTCAGATATCGGAGATCGTCGTCACGCCGGCCGCCGACGGCGACGAAGCCGACCGCGTCGGCCGCTTCGAGCGCGTCGTCGAGGAACGACCAGTCGGTCCGGATCGACCCCGACTCGGAGCCCTCGCGGGACACGCTCGGTCAGGCGTCCGGCTCGGGTGCCGGAACTTCGCCTTCCTGGGCGTCGGCCAGCAGTTCCTCGACCGACTCCTCGCGGATCTCGTTGTGCAGCAGCACGCTCACCGGAAGCGTCGGCGCGCCGCTGACGAGGTTTTCGAGGATGATGAGACGCTCGCGCGCACGGGACATCCCGACGTAGAACACCCGGCGCTCGTTGTCGGTGAGAATCGGAACGGGGTCGGTGCTGGCGGTGAACTCCTCGACGGCGTCGACTTCGTCGTCCTCGACCGAGGCGGCCATCTGTTCGACGACCTTCTCGGTGAGGTCGGTCGCGACGAAGACGTGGTCGGCCTCGCGACCCTTCGCGGAGTGGATCGTGCCGATGCGGACGCGGTCGGGGTCCATCCCGCGGTACTCGCCCGCGAAGTACGCCTCGACGGAGTTGCGCTGGAAGGAGGTGACCTTCCGGAGCATATCGCCGGCGGAGGCCCCGTCGGGGGCGAACGGCGCGAACTCGGTGATCACGTCGGGATCGACCGAGAGGTCGGTGAGGTCGTCGACGCCGGCGTCCTCCTGTAGCTCGTCGATGCGGTCGAAGAGGTCGTCGCGATCGTTGCTGCCGAACGCCGAGTCCTGCAGCATATCCGCGAGTCGCCGCGCCTGCAGTCCGTCGAGCGCCTCTTCGCGTTCGAGGCGTTCGATCCCGCGCACGTACTGCGTCAGGCGATCGGTCCACATCCGCTGGTCGGTGAGCGCCGAGAAGGGCATCCCGAGCGGCAGGAACTCGTCGATGAACTGGAACAGCTGATAACGGGCGCGGAACAGCACCATCACCGTCTCGTCGTCGTCGCCCTGCTCGATCGTGTAGCGGACGTTCCGCGCGAGATCAAGCATCGACGGGGATTCGATCCCCTCGACGACGCCGCCCTCCTTGCGCGGCCGGAGGTCCTTCTCCTGGCGTTTGTCGATGTGGCGGATCTCCTGATTGACGACGTTGAGGACCTGCGAGGGAAGCCGATAGGAGTTCGGCAGGACCTCGTCCTCGTCGCGTTCGGCGTCGAGCAGCAGGTTCGGGTCCGCGCCCTGCCAGGCGTAGACGACCTGGTCGTCGTCGCCGGCGATGAGGACGCGCTCCATATGGGGCTTCCACTCCTGATAGACGTCGTACTGCAGCGTCGTGATGTCCTGGAACTCGTCGATGACGAGGTAGTCGACGTGGGGCACGAGCGAGCGCTGCTTCACGCGTTCGAGCATATCCGCGAAGCCGACGAGGCCGTGTTCACCCTTGTAGCTCCGCCACGCGCGGATCACCTCGGGGACGTCGATCCGGTCGTCGTCGGAGGGCCACGTCGGGGTGTACTTGTTGCCCTCCTGGGCGTTCGGGTCGACCTCGGGCGGCAGCCGGACTTCCTCGACGTTCCACTGGAAGGGGACGTCGTACCAGTCCGAGACGTCTCGGCGGGTGCGCTGGAGCCACTGGCTCGTCGCGATGATCTTGTTGCCGATCGTGGTCGAGCGGGCGGTCCGTCGGCCGGCGCCGCCGTACTCGTCTTCGAATTCGACGCCGTACTCCTCACAGAACTCCTTTTTGTCGCTCTCGCCGACGACGTCGTTCCGGGAGAGATCCAGCAGTTCGTACGCTTTCGCGTGCATCGTCGCGACGTTGCCCTTCAGGGCCCGCGGGGAGATGTCGAGCCGCTCTGCGAGCCGCTCGCGAACCTCTGCGGCGGCCGCCCGCGTGTAGGAGACGACGAGGATGTCCCGGATCGTGACGTCGTCTTGATCCAGTAGCTCGTCGACCCGATCGAGCAGGGCCGTCGTCTTCCCGCTTCCGGGGCCACCGAACAATCGGGTGACCGTCGCGTCGGAGTCGCTCATTGAAGGCGTTCACGCGCTTGCGCGTGATAAAGTACCTGTTTCGAGAATGAAGTTCGAGACGCCGATTCGAGCCTTCGTGCGGGCCGTCCTACGTGCGCGGATCCCACCCGCAGACGGCGCAGTCGGTCGCGCTGGCGTCGTGAAGTGCACCACACTCCGGACACTGCTTCTTGTTATACGACGTCTCCCAGTCTACTGTCTCGGTATCGTGACCGCGGTCGTCGAGGAACTGGTCGAACAGAGCGTCGTCGGAAGTCGGTGCTGAGGCCATACACGATATGGTATGTCGTACCAATACTTAGTCCTACTGCCGAGTACAGAGTCGTGAGGATCGGTCGCGAGCCTCCGCTCACGCGTCGAGAACAGCGTCCGGCGGGTGGCGGGTGCGATCGACCGCCGGCCCGCCCCTCAGACGGAATCGAGGTCGTAGAGCGCGCCGTACTTCTCGGTGACGTAGTCGACGAACGCCTCCGCGGTGAACGCCGATCCGGTCGCCCGCTCGACGAGTTCGTTCGTCTCGTAGCGCGCGCCGTGGCGGTGGACGTTCTCGGTCAGCCACTCGTGCAGCGCGTCGAAGTCGCGAGCGGTGATCTCCGCCTCCAGATCGTCGATGTCGTCCTCGGCGGCCGCGTACAACTGGGCGGCCATCGCCGACCCCAGCGAGTACGTCGGGAAGTACCCGAAGTTGCCGTGGCTCCAGTGGATGTCCTGGAGACAGCCCTCACTGTCGGTGTCGGGGCGGACGCCGAGGTACTCCTCGTACTTGTCGTTCCAGACTTCCGGCACCTCGTCGACGTCGATGTCGCCGGCGATCAGCGCGCGCTCGATCTCGAAGCGGATGATGATGTGCAGATGGTAGGTGAGTTCGTCCGCCTCGACGCGGATGAGGTTGTCCTCGTAGACCTGGTTTGCGGCCTCGTAGGCCTCTCGGGGCGTCACTTCGGAAGCCTTCGGGAAGTGCTCGGCGAACGTGGGCAAGAAGCCCTCCCAGAACGCCTGCGAGCGCCCGACGTGGTTCTCCCAGAGGCGCGACTGGGACTCGTGGACCGAGAGGTCCCGATCCTCGCCGAGCGGACTCGCGTAGTGCTCGTCTGGCAGGCCGAGCGTGTAGGTCGCGTGCCCGAACTCGTGGATCGTCGACGTGAGCGATCCGAGCGGATCGGTCTCGTCGAAGCGGGTGGTCACCCGCGCGTCGAACGTCGTACCCGAGGAGAACGGGTGCGGCGCGGTGTCGAGGCGGCCCCGATCCCAGGGATAGCCGAGCGTCGAGAGCACGTCTCGACAGAGGTCCTCCTGCTCGCCGGCGGGATACTCTCCGAGCGAGGTGAACGCGTCCGTCGCCAGTTCGGCCTCGGACTCTCTGATCTCCTCGATCATCGGCACGAGCGTCTCCCGGAGCGTTTCGAGGATCGACTCCGCGCGCTCTAAGGAGAGACACGGCTCGAAGTCCTCGAAGAGCACCTCGTAGGCGTCGCGGTCCGGATCGATGTGCTCTGCGTACTCGCGTTTGAGTTCGACGTGCTTCTGCAGGTACGGCGCGAACGCCTCGAAGTCGTCTTCGGCTTTCGCTTTCTTCCACGCTGGCAGCGCCTCCGACGCAGTCGTCGAAATTTCCTCGACCAGTTCGGACGGCACGGCGACTGCGCGGTCGTACTCGCGACGGATCTCGCGGACGACGGCCGCCTGTTCGTCCCTCAGTTCCGTCGCTTCGAGTTCGTCGAGCGCGTCGCCGACGGCGTCGTCTGTGAGGAGGTCGTGCGACAGCGACGACAGCGTCGAGAGTTGCTGTGACCGCGCCGGCGTCCCCGCGTCGGGCATCATCACCTGCTGGTCCCACGAGAGGATGCCGCTCGCGTTGCGGACGTTCGCCACGCGTCGGTACTCTTCGAGCAGCGTCTCGTAGGCGTCCGGTGCGCTCTCGTCGTCTCGCTCCGACTCCGAAGCCGCCTCGGGTGCGTCTGTCGCCATCGTCGTGACTGTGGACGCGAGTGCGTATCAAGCCGACGCCTCTCTTTTATGTCACCTGCTCGGCCACCGCTCGGCGAGGTTCTGATACAGCCGCCGACACCGCGCCAGCGCCTCGATCGAGACACTCTCGTTCGCCGTGTGCGCTTCACCGGGCTCTGACGCGCCGGCGACGACACAGGTCGCTCCCGCGGCCGCGAGCCACCCCGCGTCGGTCGCGTGTGGCTTGGTCACGCGCTCGGGCGTCGCTGTCTGCGCCGCGTCGGCCGCGGCGAGCGCGGCGTCGGCGAACGCGGCCTCGTCGCACGCCATCGGCGGGAGGTCCTGATCGATAGCCCACTCGACGCCGTCGATCTCCTCGACTCGCTCCAGGTGCGCTCGCTCGCTCGGGACGGTGCGCTCGTCGACCGTCACCGTACAGATCTCGGGGACGACGTTCCACGCCGACCCGCCGTCGATCTCGGTGACGACGACGCTTCCCGTGAGCGTTCGGCCGAGGACCGTCGCGTCGGGCGCGTCGAGATCGCGGATCGTCCTGACGGCGTCGCAGGCGAGGTAGACCGCGTTCTCACCAGTCTCAGGTTCACTCGCGTGTGCGGCGGCCCCGCGTGCGGTGATCGTCGATCCGCGCCGGCCGCGATGAGCGACGACGACGTCCGTCTGGTTCTCACCCGCGTAGTTCGTCGATCCCTCACCGACCACGGCGTAGTCGGGCGCGAAGCCGTCCTCGATGGCGGCGCGCGCGCCCACGCCGCCCTGTTCCTCCCCGACGAACGAGGCGAAGACGAGTTCACCAGCGGGGTCGGCGTCGCGGAACGCGAGCATCGCGGCCGCCAGCGACCCTTTCATATCGGCCGTGCCGCGGCCGTAGAGCCTTCCATCTCGCTCGTCGACGGCGTACTTCGTGTCGCCTTTCTCGGTGGTCCCGCTGCTCGCGACCTGCGACGCGTCGGGTTCGACGACGTCGTGGTGGCCGACCAGCGCCAGCGACGTGGCGCCCGTTCCCCGCCGGGCGACGACGTTGCCGTGCCGATCTCGCGTCACGTCCGCGTCGGTCTCGGTCCGCAGCCACTTCTCGATGGCGTCGCCTGCGGCGGTCTCGTCCTCGTAGCTCGGGATGGAAACGAGCCGTCGCGTCAGCGCCACCACGTCCGTCCGATTCTCGCTCACACGCGGAGGTTCCGCCCCATCGTAGAAAAGTCTCGGGAGCACGTCGGCGGCGTCCCCGCCACGTTCGGCCGCGGCTTCTCCCCGTGGCCTCACGCCTCGACGGCGAGTTCCTCGAAGAACGCGAGGTCGTGGATCCGGCTGTCGTTGGTCAGTTCGGGGTGGAACGCGGTGCCGACGACCGGGCCGTCGCGGACGGCGACCGGGCGGCCCTCCCACTCGGCGAGCACCTCGACGCCCTCGCCGACCTCGTCGATGGCGGGCGCGCGGATGAACACGGCGGGGAACGGCTCGTCGAACCCGGCGACATCGAGCGGAGCCTCGAAACTGTCGACCTGCCGACCGAACGCGTTGCGGTCGACGGTCACGTCGAGCAGGTCGAGCGTGTCGACGCGCTCGTCGTTGGCGTCGCTGGAGGCGACGATGAGGCCCGCACACGTCGCTAGGACGGGCTTGCCGGCCGCGACGTGCTCGCGGATCTCCTCGTCGATGCCCTCGCTCGCGAGCAGTCGTGAGATGGCCGTCGACTCCCCGCCGGGCAGCAGTAAGACATCGCAGTCGGCCACGTGACCGGACTGCCTGATCTCGATCACGTCGACTTCCTCGTCGTGGGCCGCGCCGGCGCGCCGGATAGCCGCCGCGTGTTCAGAGACGTCGCCCTGGACGGCGACGACACCCGCTCGTAACATAGCTGTGCGTCGGAGTCGAATCGACAAAAAGCGTCCGTTGTTCGTCGTCGTCTCGGGTCGGTGCGTGGAGTCGCTGTACGGCGCCGCCCCGGGTCGCCCGCCGGTCGTGCGTCGCCGTGCGTCGCGCCGGGAGTTAGATCGCGACGGCGTTCAGTACGAGGACGCCGACGCCGAAGAGGAGTCCAAACGCGAAGACGGTCTTCGGATCGATGCGGATGGCGTTGCGGTCCTCGGCGTCGAAGTATCGAACGAGCCCCGCACTCGACATCAGGCCGCCGCTGTTCTGGCCGCTGCTCATACCTGTAGGTCGGCGGTCCCTCGCCTAAACGTTTCGGATCCGCGAGCGGTCCCGACGGAGTCGTGGCCGTATCGAGACCGCCACTGGCGGTCGCATATGATGGTGACGACGGGGCGGTGGAAACGCTTATGCGAGGCCCCGCGCAACTTCGCTACGCACACGATGACCGTCCGAGTACTCGATTTTTACGCCGATTGGTGCGGCCCGTGCAAGAAGCAGGATCCCATCTTAGAGGACCTCGAAGCCGAATACGGTGACGTCGACTTCCAGAAGATCGACGTCGACGAGGAGCAGGACCTCGCTAATCAGTACCAGGTCCGTTCGCTGCCGACGGTCGTCGTCGAGCAGGACGGCGACATCGTCGACCGGTTCGTCGGCTTCACACAGCGCGAAGACATCGAGGCCGCGCTGCAGCAGGCCGCCCGGCCCGCCGGCGCGTAACGCAGTCTCACAGGGATTATCGTCACTGTTCGGAGATTCTCGCCGTCCCGTCCGGCGAGACATCTATGGAGACTTACGATAACCCCTATCAGTTCCAACCGCCGGGCTAATCGGCCTGCTGTCGCTGATCCGCGCTTCTCGCTCCAGTTTTTCACCGCGGTAGCCCGAGGCTCTCGTCGCGTGTCTCGCAAGCATTATACTTCCCCGCCTGGTAGCCTGCCTTATGCCAAAGAACGAGGCCGCAGTGAAACGAGAACTGGAAAAGCAGATCTGTATGCGCTGTAACGCACGCAACCCGAAGCGAGCCGAGCAGTGCCGCAAGTGCGGCTACAAGAACCTTCGACCCAAGTCGAAGGAACGCCGCGCCGCGTAGTTACTCTTCGGGATACTTCGGTTCTCGGCGCTCCGCTCGTTCGAGCGCCCGCGCTATCACGTCGCGTACAGCGTCCTCGCCGTCCGGATCGGCGCGGTACACGTCGCCGTGGCCGGCGTACAGTTCCTCGACCGTTTCCGGCATCCGATCGAGCAGCGTTTCGAGGCTCTCGATGAGGCGCTCGCGCGACTGCCCTCGCATATCCGTCCGGCCGAAACTCCCGTCGTCGAACGCGCCGTCGTTGTAGACGACGACGTCGCCGCTGAAGATGCGCGTCTCCCCGACGAGCGAGACGTGGTCGTCGGCGTGGCCGGGCGTGTAGACGACCTCGTAGGACTCCCCACAGAGTTCTCGTACCTCGCCATCGGTTAGCCCACCCGTCCGTCGCGGGTGGTCGCCGTAGGCGTACAGGTCGGCGTCGAAGCGGTCGAGCACCGCGTCGAGTTCGGCGACGTGATCGCCGTGCTGGTGGGTGAGATAGACCGCGTCGAGGTCGTCGACGTACTCCGCGATGACGTCTTCGACGCCCGGCATCGTCCCGGCGTCGACGAGCACGGGACGCTCGCAGTCCAGCAGATAGGCGTTACACGTGAACTCCGTCGCGTTCTCGGTGACCGTGTGAATCTCCATACGCGAGAGTTCTGCGGCGGCGACGAAAAACCTCCGGGCCGCTCCCTGCTACGTCGCCGTCTCGGGACTCGTGCTCGTCGCCTTCGAGCCCACTACTCGACGAAAACGGCGACCCGAAACCTGCGTGTGTTTTTTGTCGTTCTGTTTCGTACATCTTCGTGTATGGGATTTGGGAGCTACGACGAGTCCGAACAGGAAAATCAGGACTTCGACACCGATCTCGACGACGACGGGGTCGCGACCTCCCAGGCCGACCACGGGGGCGACGTCGAGTTCGAGATTGGGGCGTCGAACGACGAACTCCTGGACCGACTCAAAGACATCAAAGAGGAGTAGGGCCACGGTGATTCCCGCGTACCGGCCGCGGGGGCGACGACCGAACACCGGTGCGACGATGGGGGGTGATCCGGACACGCATCGATCTCTCGACGCGACACCGAACTGCTGTTCTGACGGACGCATCGCTCTGCAACCGACCGCCGTGCGGGACTTCGATCGGAGGCCCGCCGAGTACGAAACCGCCGCGGTGGTGTTGCGTGGGTGGTGAAACCCGGCACGCGCGCACTCGGCATCGCGGAGTCGACCGACGAGACTAGCGGCCGCTGTACGTTTTGCGGCGCAGTCGTGCGCGCTGACCGCGCTGTCGACGGCTTCGCGTTCGCGACGGCCACTGTCGGCGGCCTCGACGCCACCGACGCCGTCTGTACGCTTCTCGACCGACTGGACCGGCCGGACGTGCAGTACCTGCTGGTGTCGGGCGTCGCGCCCGCGTGGTTCAACCTCCTCGACCTCGATCGGATCGCCACAGCCGCCGACCGGCCGGTGCTGTCGGTCTCCTACGAGGATAGTCCTGGGCTCGAACCGGCACTCAGAGAACAGTTCGACGGCGACGCGCTCGATTCGCGGCTGGCGATCTACGACCGATTGCCGGCCCGGCGTCGCCTGCGCGTGAACGACGAGACGGTTTTCGCGCGGGGCGTCGGCGTCGACGACGACGAGGCCGCTCGCGTCGTTCGCGCGTATACGCCGGCCGGTGGCCGGCCCGAACCGGTCCGAGTCGCCCGCCTCGCGGCGCGCGGCGCGCGGGCCTGGCGCGACGACGCAGACCGCTGACCCTGCCGCACTTCGGGGCGTCTGCGCCGGTCACCAGACGACCCGGACCGTCACGAGTAAGTCACGCCCGCACGCCTCTCCGGTATGACCAGCGCGGACGACGGAACGATGGAGGGACTCGCCGTCACCTCCTGTGAACGCTGTCCCGAACTCGTCGAGTCGCGGTCCCAGATCGTCAACGGAACCGGTCCGGAGGACGCCGATCTGGTGTTTCTCGGCGAGGCACCGGGTGCGAACGAGGACGACCAGGGCGAACCGTTCGTCGGGCGCTCGGGCAGCGTGCTCGACGAGGCGCTCCGCGATGCCGGACTCGCCCGTGCGGACGTCCGAATCACGAACTGCGTTCGCTGTCGCCCGCCGGAGAACCGGAATCCGACGAGTGCCGAACTCGCGAACTGCCGGGGCTATCTCCAGCGCGAACTCGCGCTCATCGACCCCGAACTCGTCGTGACGCTCGGCAAAGTGCCCTCCGAGCACCTGCTGGACCGCTCGGTCGCGGTGACGAAGGAGGCCGGCGACGTCGTCGACGTCAGACTCGGCGAGCGGTCGTATCGCGCGGTCGTCTCGGTCCATCCGGCGGCGACGCTCTACGACGGGAGTCAGCGCGAGCGGTTCTTCGAGACCATCGCGCACGCCGCCGACCTCGCGGGCGTCGCGACCGACGGCAGCGGCCAGTCGAGTCTCGGCGACTTCTGACCGGTGGTGTGCCCGGTGCCCGGAACTGTGGCTCCATTCGGCAGTGTCGGAAACGATTTGACCCGGCCCCGCGAAGCGAGCGTATGAGCGCTCAGACGGTAGCGGAAGTCGTCCTCGTCGATTACGGACTCGGCAACCTTCGGAGTGCACAGCGGGGGCTCGAACGCGCCGGCGCGTCGGTGTCGATCACCGACGACCCGGCCGACTTCGAGGCGGCCGACGGCATCGTCCTCCCGGGCGTCGGCGCGTTCAGCGAGGGGATGGAGAACGCCGGCCCGTTCCGCGAGCCACTCGCCGCGGCCGCCGAGCGCGGCCAGCCGATCTTCGGCATCTGTCTCGGGATGCAGATGCTCCTCACGACCAGCGAGGAGGCCGACCACGCCGGTCAGGGCCAGGTCGAGGGACTCGATTTCGTCCCCGGGACGAACGTCCGGTTCGAACAGGACCAGAAGGTGCCCCACATGGGCTGGAACGAACTGCACGTAGAGCGCGATCACCCACTCGTCGAGGGCGTCGACGGGGAGTACGCGTATTTCGTACACTCCTATTACGCCGAACCGGACGACCCCGACGCCGTCGTCGCGACCACCGACTACGGCGTGACGTTCCCCGCCGTGATCGCGAACGAGGCGGGCAACGTCTTCGGCACGCAGTTCCACCCCGAGAAGTCCGGCGAGACCGGCCTGCAGATCCTCCGGAACTTCGTCGAGTACTGCGCCGAGCAGTAACTGCCACTGCCCCATCCTAACGACCACCGTACGCCGTCGACATCGTCCTCGCCACTGTCACCTCACAGATCCCCGACGGGCTTTTAGGACCCCCCGCAGTAGACGGCGCTATGCAGGTAGTCACGCTGGGTCCCGAAGGAACGTACTCGCACCGCGCCGCTCGCGCCGTCGACGACGACGTCGTGTTCCGCGAGTCGGTCTCGGCCATCGTGGCCGCAGTCGACGCTGGCGAGTACGAGCGCGGCGTCGTCCCCATCGAAAACAGCATCGAGGGGAGCGTCACCGAGACGCTCGACGCTATCGCCGACGCCGACATCGCCGTTACCCAGGAGATCGTCACGCCGATCCGTCACGCGCTCCTCGCGCAGTCGCCGAACTTCGACACCGTTGCTTCCCACTCGCAGGCGCTCGCGCAGTGCCGCTCCTTCCTCGAACGCGAGTACCCCGACGTCGATCTGGAGCCCGTCACGAGCACTGCTCGGGGCGTCGAGTACGCCCGCGAAGACCCCGCCGTCGCCGGCATCGGCCACCCCGACAACGCCGGTGACGACCTCTCCGTCATCGCCGAGGACATCCAGGACCGCTCCTCGAATGCGACCCGCTTTTTCGTGATCTCCCCCGCCTCCGAGCGTGCCGACGGCGGTGGCAAGTCCACGATCGTCGTCTACCCCAACGCGAACTACCCCGGACTGCTCCTCGAACTCCTCGAAGCCTTCGCCGACCGCGACATCAACCTCTCGCGGATCGAGTCCCGCCCGAGCGGCAACCGACTCGGCGATTACCTCTTCCACATCGACTTCGAGGCTGGCCTCTACGAGGACCGCGCACAGGCCGCGCTCGAAGACGTCGAGGCGATCGCCGAAAACGGCTGGGTCAAGCGGCTCGGATCGTACGACAAGCGACACGTTCTGTACTAAGCGCTCTTTTTCTTACTTACAGGCCCCCCCTCGCGTGCGATCTGCGCTCACGCGTCCTGTCTCATTTATTACCTCTCCCGTTCATCTGTAGGATGGTGAATACACAATGATGAAGCGTTCCCCCAATTTCGACGACTTCGAGTTCGACGACGTCTTCGCCCGAATGTCCCGACAGCTCGAAGAGATGAGCCGCCAGTTCGACGAGACCCGACGATTCGGGCGTGAGATGGCCGCTGATCTCCGCGAGGAGTCGGAGTCGTTCGTCGCCATCATCGACCTTCCAGGGTTCGAGAGGGAGCACCTCGACCTCTCGGTGACCGACGAGCTGTTGACAATCGAAGCCACTCGCGAAGAATCGACCGCGACGGACGACGAGCACTACGTCCAGCGCGAACGGCGGTCTGACTCGGTGCAGCGCTCGATCCGCCTGCCCGCGGCCGTCCGCGCCGAAGACGCGTCGGCGACGTACAACAACGGCGTCCTCACCGTGACGCTCCCCAAGCGGAACATCGAGGACGAAGACGCCCACCACATCGACGTGGAGTGAGTGCGGCGCCGCATCGATTGCTCTCTCCGTTTCTCCCGCACGCTCTCCAGGGTCTGTCTGCCCTATAGGGCGCCTATTCTTTGCCTACAGCGCTTCTACCCCGATTACAGAGTCCCGCTTACAGCAATTCCTCGCGTACAGCGCTTCAAATTCGTCCACGTGGGACGTACAGCGTCTCGCCGCCGGCCAGCGACTCGGTGTCGCACGGAACCGTCGGTTCGTCGAACCCGAGGGTCGTAAAGAGAAAGTCGGCGCCGACGGCTCGGGCGACGTCCCAGGTCGGACGGTGGAGTTCCGGCGGGAGGTTCAGCCCGTAGAGGAGGTCGACCTGGTAGTGCTCGCCGTGCTCGTCGCGATCGCTGGCGTCGACGACGTCGTCACGGACGAACTCGACAGACGCCGGAACGTCGACGTCGGTGATGTCTGTGGCAGTCACCGACACCCCGGCGTCCGCCAGCGCGGCGGCGACCTCCGGACGGCGGCCAACTCCGATTTCGGTCGCCGACCCGTACGGCGAAAACCGGGCGACGAGAGCGGCGTTACGGGGCGTTTCCACGGCGGGATATTTATCAATCCACCCCGCTTAAGCCCTTCTATGCTCGTCGACATCGTGCCGATCGGGGACCTCTCCGCGCAAGTCAAGCGTGAGGCGTCGGCGGCGCTCCGAGGGGTCTACGACTGCGACGTCACGGTTCAGGAGGAACAGTCGATTCCCGACGGCGCGTTCGACCGCAGCCGGAATCAGTACCGGGCCGAGCAGTTCATCGAACTGGCGAGTCGGGTCGGGACGGGCGAGAAGAACATCGGGATCACCTCACAGGACCTCTACTACCGGCGGCGGAACTACGTCTTCGGACTCGCGTACCTGAACGGCAACGGCTCGGTGATTTCGACACACCGGCTTCAGACTTCCTCTGACGGCGGCATCACCTCTAAACCCCAATCAGAGGTCTTCGCCGACCGCGTCCGCAAGGAAGTCGTCCACGAGATCGGGCACACGCTCGGTCTCGAACACTGCGACAACAGCAAGTGCGTGATGTCGTTTTCGCCCACCGTTCGCGAGGTCGACGTCAAAGAGGAGAACCTCTGTGGCACCTGCAGTCAACTGCTGTACTGAGTCGCCGACACCTCCTCGTTTCGCCACCGCTTTCTCTTCGTCGTCCGTGCCGTGACTGTCCGACCGCTGCAGTACTGCAAACTACTAAACGGGCTCCGAACGTACTGTTAGCGACGATGCAGTACCTTGTCGCCGTCGATGGCTCCGAGTCGAGTACCGAAGCGCTCGAATACGCGATCGATCTCGCGACGCGCGCGGACGCGTCGTTGCTCGTCGCGTACGCCGTCGAACCGCGCGTCCTCGTCGAAGAAAACGACGAAGAAGCGCCGACGAACGCCGAGGTCGGCCAACGAATCTACACCGAAGACCTGGAAGTCGCCGAGGAGCGCGGCGAAGAGGCCCTCGACGACGCCCGTGAACGTGCCGAGCGGGCCGGCGTACCCGTCGAGACGACGCTTCTCTACGGCGATCCCGTCGATACCGTCGACGAGTACGCCATCGAGGTGGCCGTTGACGGGATCGTCGTCGGCCACCGCGGCCTCTCCGACCGCGTCGAGGGGATGGTCGGAAGCGTCGCGAAAGGGCTCGTCGAACACGCGACCGTCCCAGTGACGGTCGTGAAGGGTTACGAGGCGTAACGCCCGGCGGGATCGTCGATGCTCGAACTAGAGGGCACGGAGGGCGGCGGCCAACTCGTCCGCACGGCGCTGACGCTTTCGGTCCTCGACGGGCGCCCGTTTCGGATGACGGACGTCCGTGGCAACCGACCGAACCCCGGACTGAAACGGCAGCACCTCGCCTGCGTGGACCTGCTCGCGGCCGTCGCCGACGCCGACGTGTCGGGCGCGGAAGTCGGCTCGGAGACGCTGACGTTCGAGCCCGGCAACGGTGACAGCGACGGCCCGCTCGCGGATCCCGGAGCCGAGGGGGCCGCCGAGCCACGCGAGTTCGCCGTCGACGTCGGCACCGCCGGCAGCGTCACGCTCGTCGCCGACACGCTCCTCCCGCTCGCGGCCTCCCTCGATCACCCGATCCAGGCCACGCTCGTCGGCGGCACCGACGTCAAGTGGTCGCCGCCGGCGGACTACCTCAGACACGTCAAACTCCCGCTCCTCCGCGAGTGCGGCCTCGACGCCAGTGTGACGGTGAACCGACGCGGCTTCTATCCCGCCGGCGGCGGGGAACTCGTCGTCGATATCCGCCCGTCTACGCTGTCCGAAATTGTGCTTCCAGCGCGGCGCAGTGGGGCCGACGCGCCGGAACCGTCTGGCGATATATCGGACTCGACTCGTACTGCGCTGGATCCGACGCCCGACCGCTACTCGGTTCGTGCGGTCGCATCCGAGGCCCTCGAAGACGCGGAGGTCGCAGGCCGGATGGCCGAAACTGCCGTTTCGGAACTGGATACGTCGGGAATCGGCGGTGACGCGGCCTCGGGAAGCACTGTGAGCGCGAACGTGACGTACGTCGAGTCGGACTCGCCGGGGGCCGTGACCACCATCGCCGCCGAGTTCGGCGCAGAGACGGGCAGCGGGAGCGAGGCGCCGTCGGAGGACCCGACACCGCTCCGTCCGCGGGCAGGGTTCGGCGCGTACGGCGAGCGCGGCGTCCCCTCCGAGGAAGTCGCACAGGCGGCCGTCGAGCAGGTCGCGGCGTGGCGAGAGACCGACGCGCCAGTCGACCCGCACCTCGGCGACCAGCTCGTGGTGTGGCTCGCGCTCGCTGGCGGGAGTGTGCGGATCCCGCGCGTCACCGATCACGTCGAGACGAACGTCGCCCTCGTCGAAGCCTTCGGCTACGACGTGTCGATTCGGGAGGCGTCGGGCGGCTCGGAAGCGACGGTGTCGGCGTCGCGGTGAACTCGAACGCTTCGCGGTCGGCTCAGGGCGCGTAGTAGTACTCGCCCTGCTTCTTCTGCTTGCTGTCGAGCTGGGACCCCGGCTTGTTGATGCGGGGGCGCTGGGTCCGCTCGTCGCGGCGGAACGTGATGTCGAGATCCGAGAGGAAGTCGTTCATTCCGTCGCGCATTTCCTGGGGCGTGGCGGCGTGGCCGTACTCGGAGGGCTCGCCGTCGAAGACCATCAGGCGGTCCGCCAGCAGGTCGATCATATAGATGTCGTGGTCGATGACGAGCACCGTCTCGTCGTGGTTCTCGGCGTAGCGACGGATGGCGGTCGTCGCCTGCACGCGCTGTTCGACGTCTAGGTGGGCGGACGGCTCGTCCATCACGTACAGGTCGGCGTCCTCGGAGAGACACGCCGCGATGGCGACGCGCTGGCGCTCCCCGCCCGAGAGGTCGTCGAGGTTGCGCTCCATAATCCGGTTCAGTTGGAGCGGGTTCGCGACCTCCGTGTTCCAATAGGAGGTCCCGAAGTCGTCGGTGATCGACGAGAGGAACGCGTCGACGCGCATCGGCTGGTCGATCTCGATGTACTGCGGCTTATAGGAGATGTCGAGCCGGAAGTCGAGGTCGCCCTCGTCGGGTTCGAGCGCGCCCGTGAACAGTTTCGCGAGCGTGGACTTCCCGATCCCGTTGGGACCGACGACGCCCAGCACCTCGGACTCGTAGATCGTTCCGGAGTCGACTTCCAGGGAGAACTCGCCCTCGCCGTAGGACTTCGAGAGCGCCGGGTACTCGACCAGCGGCGTCGACTTCGAGGTCTGCCGCGGGGCGTGTTCGTGGAACTCGATCTCGCCGGGTCGGATCCGCATATTCTCGTTGGAGAGATACCCCGTGAGGTACTCGTTGATGCCGTTGCGGACCGATTTCGGATCCGTAATGACACCGAAGGCCCCGGGTTCACCGTAGGCGACGTGCAGCGAGTCCGCGAGCAGGTCCAAGATCGCGAGGTCGTGTTCGACCACGAGTACCGCGCGGTCCTCCTCGTCTGCGAGTTCGCGAATGAGGCGCGCCGCGGTGACGCGCTGGCCGATGTCCAGATACGGAGAGACCTCGTCGAGGAAGTAGAAGTCGCGGTCGCGAGCGAGCGTCGCCGCGAGTGCGACCCGCTGGAGTTCCCCACCCGAGAGGGTGTCGAGCGGCTGGTCGACGACCGGGCGGATGCCCAGCCGATCGATGTAGTCGTCGAGGGCGCCGCGCTCGTCGGTCGATTCGAGCAGTTCGATCGTCGTGCCGTCGAACTGCTTCGGGAGTTGATCGACGTACTGCGGCTTGCGCGCGATGGTGACGTCGCCGTCCTGCACGCGCTCGATGTAGGTCTGCAGTTCGGTGCCGCGGAAGCGGTCGAGGACGGTCTCCCAACTCGGCTCCTCGTCGTAGGTGCCCAGATTGGGGACCATCTCGCCGGCGAGCGCGCGGACGGCGGTCGTCTTCCCGATCCCGTTGGGACCGAGGATGCCCGTTACGGTCCCCGGTTCGGGCACTGGGAGCCCGTAGAGCGCGAAGGCGTTCTCGCCGTAGCGGTGGACGGGATCCTGTTCGAGTTCGGTCGGGAGGTTGATGATCTCGATGGCGTCGAAGGGACACTTCTCGACGCAGATGCCGCAGGTCTCACCGAGACAGACCTCCTCGGAGATCCGGATCTGGTCGGGGTCGCCGTCGAACGGCTCGTCTTCCTCGTAGTACTCTCCGCGCGTGACGATGCACTCCTTGCCGGTGCGGTTCGGTGGGCAGTAGTTCGCACACTCGTAACTGCAGCGGTCGGGTTGGCACCGATCGAGGTCGACGACCGCGATACTGTCGTCCGCCATAGTTTACAGTGCGACGCTCTCTGTCAGTAGCACGCCGAACGTGATGAACCACAGCGTGAACGTCATAAACGCCACGTAGAGGTAGTCTTTGACGCCGAACTCGGAGATGTCGACGCCGACGACGCGCAGGATCGGAAACTGCGCGAGGACGAGCGCTCCGACGATGAGGAGCGACTGCTGGCTCGCCGCGGCGGCGACGTCGGTCCCGACGAACCTGGCGGACGCCAGCGCGGCGGCGACGCCGGCGATGCAGGCGAGCGTGGTGACCGTGACTCCCCGAAGGTGATCGGAAAGTCCGCTCTGCGTTTCCGTAGCCATACCTACGCCTCCGACACCCGGCATCAAAAGCCGTTCGTTCCCGTAACGCGCAGGCGTCTGTCCTCCCGGCGCCGCGAAGTCGCTGTCGACGGGTGCACTCCCGAGCGCCGTCCGAGTGTGACCGATTCGAAGTGGTTAAGAGCGCCACGACGGTAGGCTCGACAACTCGCTGGCCGAACGGGACGCCAGCGGGCACCCGAGAGATCGGGACGAAATGTGGGTCGGCGTCGAACGCCGCCCGAATCGAAAGCGCCCGTGGTGAAACCAATGGCACGAAGCTTCTACTCTCACATCAAGGAAGCGTGGAAACAGCCCGGCGACGGCAAGCTCGCCGAGCTGCAGTGGCAGCGAAAGCAGGAGTGGCGCGACCAGGGCGCCATCGTCCGCGTCGACCGACCGACGCGCCTCGACAAGGCCCGCGAACTCGGCTACAAGGCCAAGCAGGGCATCGTCGTCGCCCGCGTCTCCGTCCGCAAGGGCGGCGCTCGCAAGCAGCGCTTCACGGCCGGCCGCCGCAGTAAGCGCCAGGGCGTCAACCGGATCGGTCGCCGCAAGAGCATCCAGCGTATCGCCGAAGAGCGCGCCGCGCGGAAGTACCCGAACCTCCGCACGCTCGCTTCCTACTGGGTCGGCGAAGACGGCTCCCAGAAGTGGCACGAAGTGATCCTCGTCGATCCCGAGCACCCCGCGATCGAGAACGACGACGACCTCAACTGGATCTGCAGCGACGACCACAAGGGCCGCGCCTTCCGCGGTCTGACGAACGCCGGACGCGACAACCGCGGTCTCCAGAACCGTGGCAAGGGCACCGAACACACGCGCCCGAGCATCTCCTCGGACCGACGCCGCGGCAAGTAACCGCGCGGTCCGACGCTGCGGTACTCGTCGGCTCCGCGGACGCGCCGACGCGACACGCACAATCCCGAATTTTTACGCCGGACCACCCGCCGAGCACCGCGTTCTAACCGTCCAACTACGGCAGTTGTCAAACGGGTAGTATCGCTCTTTAGCTCGCTGCACGCCAATGAGAACCACCCACACATTTTTTACTCCCCATTCGCGTCCACGAGAGTATGGACGCTGAATGCCCGAAGTGCCGATCCACCGACATCGAATCAGAAGAGGGCGGTCTGAACGTGTGTCAGAACTGCGGACTCCGCTGGCAGGCCTCGGAAGCCAGCTAACGCTGCACTAAACGTACTTTCTCGCAGCCGACACGACAAACAGCGGCGCCTCTCCACTTCGTCCGGTTGAGAAGCGACGGCGACGGTCGATCGAGAACGACGGCCGAACTCAGAACGGCGCGTCAGACGGCCCCGGTCCTTCTTCGGTCCGGGTAGGCGACACTGCGCTGCCTTCGGAATCACTGCGGCCGTCGGCGATGGGTCCATCCCAGCCCTCGAAGCCACCGTTGAGACTGGCGACGTCGGCGTCGAGGTGTTGATCGAGGAGCATCGCCACCCGTTGAGAGCTCTTGCCGTGGTAACAGGAGACGACGACCTCATCGGCCTGTGCCCACTCGGCGTCGAGCGTCGCCGTCGAGAGCTGGTGGGGCTGGACGTTCACTGCGCCCTCGATGTGGCCGGCGGCGTACGACGACGGATCTCTGATGTCGACGATCGAGAGGGCGTCGTCGTCTGCCTCGTCGAGCCGTTCTTGCAGTTCCGTAGGCGTCGTCGTGGCGACCATACTTTCCCCTCGGCCGCGTCGTGGAAACGCGCTTCGGTCCGAACCGACGAGGCGTGGCGGTTCATACTGTCGAACAGAACGATGTGAAAATTAGCGGTACCCCGTGGGTGCCGACATCATTCACGAACTGCTGTCCGACAGTATCAGGACCGCGGGTCGCGATCGGGCCCCGGGTACTCGCCCCCGACGACCTCCTGATACAGGCTTTCGGCGTCGAACAGCGTCGCGAACGCCCGCGGGTGGCGAGCGCTCACCGATATCCGGCTTCCAAGTGTCGCGCCCGCCTGCGCCGAGAGCAGGCGGTCGTCGTAGGAGAGCAGGTGCATCGCCCCGCCGCGGTAGGCCGTCGCGAGCGCCGGATGATCGCCGGCGGGCTGGCCGACGAGTTCGCACCACTCGGTGACGCGCTCGCGCCAGTCGGCTGCGAGATCGGCCTCGGCGAGATCGGCGACGACGGCCTCGGCGTCGTCCAAGAGCGGCTCGCTCGCGAGGAGTGTGATCCAGGTATGTTCGCGGAGCGGGTCCAGCGCGCGGCGGGCGTCACCGCCGACGAGGAGGTCCGCCGCGAGGACGTCGGCGTCGGCGACGACGCGAGCGGGACTCGACTCGTCTGGTGGGGTGAGCTCGTTCTCGCCGCTGTTTGCCGTCGCATCGGTCTCCTCGCTAGTCGACGAATCTCCCGCCGTTCCGCCGGTCTCGTCGTCCGAACCAGTCTCGCGGAGTCCCGCGAGCGTCTCTCGGATGTCGTCCTCGTCGACGTCGTATCTCGCCGCTCGCTCGAAGAGCGCGCTCCACGGCTGCATACCTACGCGTGTGCCGTCGCGAACAAGAAGTCTGCCGGTTCAGTGGATCGAGTGGCGGCTCGTAAGGCCGGAAAAATCAGTCCCGGGTTAGACGAGTAGCTGGATGTCGGCGTCGGCCATATCCTGAATGGCCGTCGCCGCGCCGACGCCGGTCGTGACGCCGTCGTAGAAGTTGTCCTCGTCGTAGTCCATCAGTTCGATCGTCATCTGGCAGGCCTGGAACTCCACGCCCATATCCAGCGACGTCTCGATGAGTTCCTCGATGGTCGCGGTGTCGTTGTCGTTGATCCGCTTTTCCATCATCGAGGTGGTCACGCGGTCCATCCCGGGGAGCGCGCCGACCATATTCGGGACCGGCATATTGGGGTTGCCGACAGAGCTGAGCTTGAGGTTCTTCGAGCGCTCCTTGTGGAGGATGTCGAGTCCCCAGAACGTGTGGAAGACGGTCACGTCGTAGCCGAAGGCCGCCGCCGTGCTGGCGAGGATGAGCGGCGGATACGCCATATCGAGCGTGCCCTTCGTCGCGACGATGGACATCTTCTTGCTGTTCTGGCCGGCTGCGACGTCGGAGAGCTCTTCTTCGAGCTCTTCGACGCGCGCTGCGAGTTCGGCGCGCGAGGGGATTTCTTCAGCTGCGTCGCCGTTCGGTCCGTCTTCAGTCGTGGTGTCTGATGTATCCGTGCTCATAATTAGAAGGTAAACACCTGGTCTGCGTCGTCGACCGCTTCGAGGAAGGTCGCCGCGCCCGCGAACTTGGTGGTGACAGAGTCGTCGATGTTCTCTTGGTCCCACGCGAGCATATCGAGTGTCGACGTACAGGCGACCGTCGTGACCTGCTCGCCGCCGTCGGCGACGAAGGCGTCGAGGAGGTCGTAGGGGTTCGGCATCCCCTCATCGAGGAGGGGCTCGATCTCCGAGACGTCCTTCTCGCCCTCGAGAAGGTGTGTCAGGCCGTCGAAGGTGAAGTAGACGAGAACCTCCATACCGGACGCGAGGGCCGTGTGTCCGAGGTTCATCGCCATCGCGAGGCTCTTCGGACTGTCGCTGTCGACGATGATTCCGATCTTGTCCATCGTGCTTACTCCGTCTTGCGGACGTAGTGTTTGTAGACGTCGTCGCCCTCGACCTGCTCGAGCATCTCGACGCCGTCGGTTCCGTCCGCCCAGCCGTCGAGGTCGCTCATACTGCCGGGGTCGGTCGCGAGTACTTCGAGAACCTCACCCTCCGCGAGGTCGTCGATGGCAGACTTCGTCTGCACAACAGGCATTGGGCACGATGCACCTTTCACGTCCAGCGTCTCCGCGATATCGAATTCAACACTCATTGGGTATCCGCTCCGTGATTCGTATTGGAGCTACCGCACAATATCGGTCCGGTGATTAAAAGATTACCGATTCTTGCAAACATCAGGAACAACTAAGTGTATGAAGCTCAGATAAGCGCGTTCGAGCGGACGTTCACGATATCGCTATTGAGCTATTCGAGCACTTTACACAGCGGATTTCCCCGGTAATACCCCGGCCTCGACACGTCTTCTCGGAACGTGTATTGTGCATCAGTTGAACTACTATGCAAATATTTTTGTGTCGCCACCCAGTAAGAGCGACTGTACGATATGAACGCCGACGACCTTCCCACCCCCGACGCAGAGGCTGACGCCGTCTCGCCGACCGACCTGAAAGCACAGATCGACGCCGGCGACGACGTCACCATCCTCGACGTCCGCATGCAGTCCGACTACGACGAATGGCACATCGACGACGACAACGTCACCTCCATCAACCTCCCCTACTTCCAGTTCCTCGACGACGACATCGACGACGACGTTCTCGATCAAATCCCCGACGACGAGGAACTCGTCGTCCTCTGTGCCAAAGGCGGCTCCAGCGAGTTCGTCGCTGGCACCCTCGTCGATCTCGGCTACGACGCCCTCACCCTCGAAGACGGCATGAA
>NZ_JANHAV010000007.1 GCF_024464655.1 Halobellus inordinatus | reverse complement strand
GGTGGGCGGACAGGCCGCCTCCGAAGGACGGTTCGGAATCCGCTCCGTTCCGACCGATTCCTACCTCGATATAGGTTGGCCTGTCACTTAAACGTCACCGTGGGGAACTCAGGAAAACCGTTTGAACAGTGGTCTGTTGCCCGGTGTGACGGCGCGTATCCACGGCCTGGAGGCCGTGGTATTGCGCCTGTTCCGCGTATAACCATAGTGTGTAGCACGGATGAAGACCACACGGCACGCAACCTACAACCTCAACTACCACATAGTGTGGCTCCCGAAGTACCGCAACGCGGTACTGACGGGAGAGGTTGCCGACCGTGTGGAATCCATCCTCCACGAAATTGCCGACGAGAAAGGCTTGGACATTCAAAACCTGACTGTTCAGCCCGACCACGTTCACCTGTTCGTCAGTAGCCCGCCCAAACACAGCCCATCACTGCTCGCCAACTGGTTCAAGGGCATTTCCTCGCGGAAGTACAACCACCGCCACGCCGACCACGACGGCGAGAAAATCCGGTGGGCACGCGGCTACTACGCCGGAACAGCCGGCCACGTCTCCAGCGAAACTGTCGAGAACTACATCAACCGACACAAGGAGGCCCAAGCGTGACCGAACTCACGAAAACGCTCGAACTGAAGCTTGTGGACCCGAACGTCCACAAGCGACAGAAGCTTCGTGAGACGCGGGACGCCTACCAGCAGGCGCTTCAGGCCGCCTTCGCCGCTGACTGTGACACACAGTCTGCCGCCAACGACGTGGTTGTCGAGTACGACCTGAGCGGCTACGCCAAAAACGCCCTCAAGAAGTACGTCCCACAGCTCTGTGGGAACAGCTACAACGCCGACGCACTGCACGATGACCACCCGATACGGTTCACCAACGAGGGACTGCAACTCGACCACCAGCCACAGAACGCTATCGAGTGGTACGTCAAAGTCCCGCACCACGAGGATTACCACCTCTGGATTCCGGCACGCGCCAATCCCGAACAGCGGGAGTGGCTTGAAGCGTTGTACGCAGACGACGCCGAAATGGGTGAGAGTCGGCTCTTCGAGCGGAACGGAACGTGGTATCTCCACGTCACCGCTACCCGCGACGTGGCCGAGCAATCTGAGGCGTCCGCCGACGAGCGGACGCCGCCAGACGAGTCTGGCGAGCCCTGTCTCGCTGGGCTCGACAGGACGCCGATAGGCGTGGACATTGGGAGAAGCGAGTCTTGTCACGGTGTGTCACCGTGACAGGTACGGTTCTCCGACCGCTCCCGAACTGTGGGCCGACGAGGGCAAGACTGTTCGTCGGCTTCGCAAGACCTACTTCACCGCCACGAGGCGACTTCAGACTCGCGGAAGCGAGCGTATCGCGGAGTCCTTCGGTGACGACCTGTGGAACCAGATAGACGACGTGTTCCACCGCGTCACCCGCGAAGTCGTGGAGTACGCCGAATCCGTTGAGAATCCCGTTCTTGTTCTGGAAGACCTGACGTACATACGGGAGAATATGGACTACGGCGCGTATATGAACCGTCGTCTCCACGGATGGGGATTCGCCAAACTCCACGCGCAGATACGCTACAAGGCCGTCGAGAAGGGTATCCCCGTCGAGACGGTGAACCCGCGAAACACCTCGAAAGAGTGCCATGCGTGCGGTGGGGTAGGATACCGCCCACAACAGGCGACGTTCAAGTGTACGAACGATGCGTGCTGGATGGGCGAGTACCAAGCGGACGTGAACGGAGCGGTGAACATCGCAGACCGCTACCTCAGCGGAGAGAGTCGTTTCAAAGAACACGAGAACGACGATGACTCGGCTGAGGATGGGGGGCGTTTGACCGCCCCACAAGACAGCCACACGGATGCTGAAACCCAGCAAGTGACGCGTGGAACGTATGCGTCTTGAAACCGTAGGGCCACGCTCGGCCTGAAATCCCGTGGTGGGATTCCTCCGCGTTCACGCGGAGGAGGAGGTCAACCTTCAGGCGGTTCCTTCCCGTTGGATGAGGATCACGCCGGCGACGACGAGAGTACCACCGACGAGTGTCACGACGGAAACCGACTCGCCCAGAACGAGCGCCCCGAGAGCCACAGTCACGCCCGGTTCGGCAGTGCTGATGATGCTCGCTCGACTCGCTCCGATCTTTGCGATGCCGGCGAAGAAGGTGAGGACTGGCACGACCGTCGCGAGAGTCGCGATCGCCAACACGGACCCCCAGGCCGTGGCTCCGACCGGCATCGCAAACCGTCCCGTTCCGATGCCGAATACAAAGAAGCTCGTGGCGGCCGCGGGTAACACGAACGCCGTCAGCGTCTCGGCGTCGACCGTCGTGAGCGCTCGCTGGCTCACGATGATGTACAGCGAGTACGCGAACGCGGCTCCGAGAACGACGAGGACGCCCCGCGGATCGACGCCGACCGGATCGACCCCGGTAACGAGGGCGACCCCGCCGATCGAGAGTCCCAGTGCACCCACCAGTGTCGGTGTCACCCGTTCAGGGTGGAGAAGCGCAGTCAAACAGACGACGAACGCCGGATAGGTGTAGAGGACGATCGCGACCATTCCTGCGCTCATAAATTCGAGGCCGAAGAAATACAGGGCGCTCTGCGTCGCGTATCCACCGGCTCCGAGAGCGAACGCGATCGCGAGAATTCGGCCGCTGGGCAGTCGGAACGTGCCACGGTGCCAAAGCACCGCCCAGACGACGACCGATGCGAGACCGAACCGGAGCGCGAGAACGGTCGGGATTGTGAGACCCGCATCGGCGGCGATGACGCCGAATATCCCGAGTGTTCCGAAACCGACGGCAGAGGCGACCACCAGTGCGATGCCGACTGTCTCGTCGTTCATACTCCTCTGCTGAGACAGTCTCTCAAAATACTATTGGATCGGATATATTACGCTCCGTTTCTGGGCCGAACAAAACATCATCACAATGAGTGTAGAAAAATATCTATTTAATGAATTGTACTAGGATAAAACTATTTTACAGCTAATTCCATTTTTCCATAGATTTAGCGTACATCCATACACAAAATATACATAATAGATGATTGGAAAATAGATAAAATATTTTATATTTAGAAGATATTATCATATATGTGGTATTTAAGATTCATTATGGTATACTTATACGAATATGAACGCTCGCTATATTCTCTCATCTCGCTTGTTTGGTTGCAAAAGTGTTATTTTGTTATGGTGAGAGGTTATGAGATGCAATGCTACGGATTGGTTCCCCGCACGCGACCTCCAACGATAGAGACGACCCACGCCATCAACCGAGACACGTCCCGATAGACCGACCGACGCCGACGCACGAACGGCACCAACCAGGACGAACGTCCGAGCCGAATGCGCTCTTGGCGCGGGAGCAGCGACGATGACGCTCTACGCTGTCGAAGCGATCGACGACGCGATCGAAGCGACGCGAGCGTTTCTCTGGCCGTTCGATCGAGGCCGATGGCTGCGGTTGGCAGTGGTCATCTTCTTCGTCGGCGGTACCGGCGGGTTCGCACCGTTTCAGTTCACTGGTAGCGCGCCGACCGGCCCCGGTCCCGGTTCCGAAGCCCCGCTCCCCTCGGGGACACCGTCGCCGGAGTTCGCTGCTCCCGGCGGCGTCGAACTGCTCGTGATCGCGGTCATCTTCGCGCTTATCGCTTCGATCCTCCTCGGATTCCTGTTCGTGGGATCGGTGATGGAGTTCGTCTTCGTCGAATCTCTCCGCCGAGAGGCAGTGTCGATTCGAAGTTACTGGCGCGACCGCTGGCGGTTGGGCGCCCGACTGTTCGGATTTCGACTTTTATTCGGCCTACTCACGCTGACCGTCATCGTCGCCATCCTCGCGGCGATCCTGTGGCCGCTTCTCGTTGGCGATGGTGGCTTCGCACTCGGGTTGGTGTTTCTCGCAATTCCGGTTTTCGTCGTCGTTGGAATCGTCAGCGGTCTCGTCGGTGGGTTCACGACGAACTTCGTCGTCCCGATTATGCTCCTCGAGGACCGAGCGTTGCTCGCTTCGTGGCGGCGATTCTGGCCTACGCTGACCGGGCAGTGGAAGCAGTATCTCGCCTACGCGGTCGTCTCGTTTATCCTTCAGATCGCGGCAGGTATCCTCGCGAGCATCGCGACAGTTCTGGGCGCCCTCGTGGCCGCGATCCCGCTCGGAATCGTGGGTCTCGTGGGCGTCGCGCTCCTCTCCGTGGTCGAAATTGTCGGGTGGATTCTGATCGCCGCTGCGGCCCTGATCTTCGTCCTCGCGATCTTCGTCCTCGGTCTGCTCGTCGCCGTCCCCGTGCAGACGTACCTCCGGTACTACGCGCTGTTCGTTCTGGGCGATACCGAAGCCGACTTCGATCTGATCGCCGGGCGCCGGGAGGCAGTCAGAGAGTAGCTCTCTCGGCTCGGGCGACGCACGCTGCGGTGTGCTGGACGTTCAGTGTCCGAAGACGAGACGAGTGGACTGTACCGCGATCAGCCTGGTCCAATATGGCATTCGTTGCCAAAGATATAATTCTCTCCGGGTTGAGACCCGGATGAATGAGCGACGTATACGATTCCATAGAGACCGAACCGTGGGCAGAGATCCAAGAGCGTCACAGCGAACTTCTCGATCAACAAGTCGACTACCTCGCCGCGGAGTCCGAATACTACCAGCGGAAGTTCGACGAGTGGGGCATCGATCCGGAGGACATCGACTCGATCGAGGCGCTTCGTGCTGTGCCGTTCACGACGAAGGACGACGAACGGGCGTGTCAGGCCGACACCGACCCTGAGAGACCGCTCGGAGAGCACCAAGCCGTGGCGACAGAGCGACTAAACCGGACGATCTCCTCGTCTGGGACGACGGGTAAGCCGACGTACTTCGGCCTCACCGAGCGAGACAGAAAGAAGTGGAACCAGGTCCTCAAGCGGTGTTTCTACGCTGCGGGCATCCGACCGGACGACACCCTCATCTTCGGCGTCGGCCAGACGATGGTCCCCGGGGGCACGCCCTACTTCGAGGGGCTGACGAAACTCGGCAGCAACGTCGTCCCAGCGGGCGGTGGGACGACGGAGCGACTCCTTTCCGCCACGACCGACCTCGACGGCGACGTCCTCTTCACGACGACGTCGCATCTCCGATACCTCTCCGAGCGCGCCCCCGAACTGCTCGATCACGACGTCGACGAACTCCCTGTCACGAAGCTCATCGGCGGTGGCGGCCCCGGTATCGCGAACCCCGAGATTCGCGAAGATCTCTACGACGCCTGGGACGCCACAGACGTCCGTGAAATAATGGGTCTGGGGGACGTCGTGGCGTGTCTGTGGTCCGAGTGCGAGGCCGAGAACGGGATGCACTTCCACGGACAGGAACACGCCCACGTGGAACTCGTCGATCCCGAGACCGAGGAGGTGGTCCCCTTCGAGGATGGCGCCGAGGGCGAACTCGTCTACACGCCGCTCCAGCGCGAAGCGACGCCGCTGCTCCGGTTCCGCTCCGGCGACGTCGCACGGGTCACCGGAACCGAATGCGAGTGCGGGCGGACCTCCCCGAAGATCCAGTGCATCGGTCGCACCGACGATATGCTGATCTACAAGGGGATGAACGTCTTTCCCTCCGCGCTCCGCGACGTCGTCTCCGACGTCGACGGCGCCCAGCCGCACGTCCGCGTGGTCGTCCCCGACGCCGACCAGGTCCACTTCGAGAAGCCGATCCCGCTAGAGGTCGTCGTCGACCCGGACACTGCACGGAGCGAAGACGAGATCGCCGGCGACGTCGTGGACGCAGTCCGATCGCACCTGAAAGTCCGCGTCGAACCGCGACTGGTCGATCTCGACGACATCGAGCTCTCGGAGTACAAAGCCGATCTCGTGGTGGTCGAAGACTAACAGCGACAGAAAGTGACCCCGAGGCACTCGCCTGCTCCGCCTGTAGAAAGCCGCAGCGAAAAATAGAACGGCAGAGACGCCGCGTTACTGCCGCAGCACGGGCGCTTCCTTCTCGCCGTCCGGCCAGGAGCCGTAGTGGTCGAGAATCTCCTCGGGCGGTTTCTTCTCCTCCCACTCGTCGATGAATGCGTCGAACGACTGCGCCTCCTCCAGGCGTTGCTCGCGGAACGCCTCGCGCCGCTGTTCGGTCGCGTCTTCGTCGACGGTTAGCGTGTCCTCGTCGTACTCGATCTGGTAGAGTTCGTCGGCCGAGCGGTGCGTCACGCGGTTGTCCTCGATGTCTTTCATCACGTCCTCGGGATCGCGTTCGAGGACGTCACCGTAGCCACACCCGCCGCCGGAGTGCCCGATGAACAGGTCCCCGTTCTCGTAGGGCTGGGACTCCCGCACGTGGCTGGTGATGTTGTAGTCAGCGTCAAGCGTCCGTTCCTGGAGCAGTTCGATGAGGTCGTCGGGGACGTACTCCCCGTTTTTCATCCGGTCTTTCAGGTCGGAGTTGGTGATGGTGATGCCGGGAATCGTCCGGGGTGCGTACCCGCCGAAGAGCCCCTGCCCCGTCACGAGTTTCGAGTTGTGACAGATCGAGAGCCACTCGACGACGGGAACGTGATGCATCATATAGCCGATCTGCATCCCGATCCCGCCCCGGTGCTTGCCGTGCCCGCAGGAGTCGGTGCCGTGCCGGAAGAACTGATGCGTGAACGGGTACTCGTTCTCGACGAACTCCATATTCGAGGCGTGGCCGAAGGGACACCACGGGAAGATCGCCTCGTCCTCGCCGTCGCGACGGGCTTGTCCGCCCGTCCCGTCTGTGTTGAGCCCGTGGGACATCAGGTCGGCGACCGGTTCGCCGTGCTGGCTCACACCGCCGAAGGCGTACCCCGGGCCGGTGTTGGCCATCGGCGCAGTGACGTGTTCGTTCTCGGTCTCGTCGTCGTACATCGACCGCGAGAACATCGTCGTCGTCGAGTCCATAATCACCTGATTCACCATCACGGCTTGGACCGTCGACGCCTCGGCGTCCGGATAGAGAATCGTCCCCTTCGGGATCTCGAAGTCGATCAGGTCGTAGGTCCCGTTGCTCTTCGGGAGGTCGTGGAAGGGGACACTGAACAGGTAGTTTGCGGTGTGTGCGATCGACGCGACCGGCTGTGAGTTGTACGCCCCGTCGTTCTCCGGCGACGTGCCGGTGTAGTCGATGAGGATTTCGGGGCCGTCTTTCTCCATCTCCGCGTTGAGGCGCCAGAGGCCGTCCTCGTATCCGACCGAGTCAGCGAAGTGAACGGTCCGGAAGGCGCCATCGTTCCACTCGTCGACGCGCTTTTTCGCGCCCTCCCGAGACTCCTTGATGTTTCGACGGAGCAGTCCTTTGAAGAAGTCCGGACCCTGTTTGTCGATGATAAGTTCCTTAATGCGCCGGCGGACCCGGTCGCAGGTCGTGACGCGGGCCCGCAGGTCGATCTCGTGCATCCGGGGCGCACGGGAGATGAAGTTCTTCTGCATCTCCACCATATCGCTCTTTAGCTGGTAGTTCTCTCCGATCTTGATCGGCGAGAGCTTCATTCCCTCGTCGTGGCGGGTCCGCGCGGAGATCGGCATCCCACCCGGTTCGATCGCGCCGGTCTCGGTGGTGTGGGCTGCAGCCGATACCCACGCCATAATCTCGCCGTCGTCGAAGACGGGCATAAACGCGATCTGGTCGGGGTTGTGAATCCCACCGTACAGGGCGTCGTTCGCGTAGAAGACGTCGCCGGGTTCGACGCCGACGGTCTCGTCATCGGCGAAGTTGTTGATGACGTACTTCAGCGGCGGGATGCCCGTGACGACGTGGAGATACGCCCCTGCCGCCGAGTCGACGAGGTCCCCCTCCGGAGTGTAGATCGCCACCGCGAGGTCGCGGGCGGCGATGAACTGCGAGACGCCCGAGCGGACGAAGACGTCCATCCCCTCGTCGAGGATGAGCCGCAGTCGCTCGGAGTAGATCTCGTAGTCGCCGTGCTCCAGTTCGTCCATACAGGCCAGTTCCTCCGCGGACGGTTCTTCGAGGTCGAGCCAGTCGATCAGCTGATCGCGATTGACAGTCATTGGGTGCCTCCGTTTTCGAGGATGCCGTTCCGATATTCGTCGAGTCGGTACTCCCAGCCCTCCGGCACTGCCGTCGTGGTGTAATCGGCGTCGACGACGGCAGGCCCGTCGATCTCCATCCCGGCGCGCAGGTCCTCGTACTCGAAGACCGGCGTCGAGACGAAGCCGTCGGCACCGCTCCAGCGGATGTCGCGGGACCCCGCCCGTGCGGGCGACGGATCGGGCTGCTGCATCGACGCAGTCGGCAGTTGGATGTCGGGGCTCTCGACCCGGGCGCGGAGCGCGAAGTTCTCCACGGTGATGCCGTGACTCGGCGTGACCGAGTACGGGGAGAACCGATCTTTGTACTGGTCGATGAAGTGATCACAGACGGCTTCGACGTCTGATTCGTCCGTGAGTTCGATCCGCGGCGACCGGATCCGCGCGACGTGGATCTGCCCGCCGAACCGCATATCTAGTTCGAGATCGTAGACGATCTCGTCGGGGTCGTAACCCTCACTCTTGATGTCGCGACGACCCTTTGCCTTCAGTTCTGCGACGACCTCGTTGAACGTCTCGTAGTCCGTGCCGTACTCCGCTTCCTCGCCGGAGTCACGGAGGTACATCGACTCGGACTGCTCGTAGATGTGAAGCGTGTCCATCGTCGCCGACCCCATCGCGCAGAACACCGGCGAGTACGGCGTCGTGACGACGGTGTCGATGTCGAGATACGATGAGTACGAGGCGGCGTGCAGCGGGCCAGCCCCGCCGAAGCTATAGAGAGCGAACTCGCGGGGGTCGTGCCCCCGAAGCATCGTCTCCTTCCGTACGGTGTTCCCCATATTCCCGTCGGTGATCCGGCGGATGTTCGAGGCCGCTTCGGCGACGTCCATCCCCGCAGGCTCGGCGACGTGGGTCTCGATCGCTTCCTCGGCTCTATCGACCGCCAGGCGCTGATTGCCCGCGTAGAACTTCTCGGGATCGATGAATCCGAGCACGACGTCGGCATCGGTCACCGTCGGCTGCGTCCCGCCGCGATTGTAGCAGGCCGGGCCGGGGTCGGCGCCCGCGCTCTCGGGACCGACTTCGATCCGACCGCCCAGCTCGTCGTTGACGGAGGCGATCGACCCGCCTCCGGCTCCGATCGATTTCGACTCGATCATCGTGCCGGAGACGCGCCAGCGGTCGATGACTGGCTCGAACTCGTAGGACTGCACGCCGCCGCGGGTGAGGATGCCGATGTCGAAGCTCGTCCCGCCCATATCAGTCACGACGGCTTTGTCGTAATCGAGCACGTCACAGAGGTACTCGCCGCCCTTCAGGCCGGCCACCGGGCCGCCGTTGAACGTCTCGACGGCGGTCGTCTTGTAAGATTCGGCCATCCCGCCGGTGTTGTGGAGCATCTGGATGTCGCCTTCGTAACCGTGGGCCTCCAGGCGGTCTTTGATGTCCGCGATGTGCTCCTGCATCAGTTCGGAGAGGTACGCGTCGAGCAGCGTCGTGTTCGTGCGCTCGTACTCCTGTTTCGTCGGCATCACCTCCGAAGAGAGGAACACGGGGATGCTCCCGAGATACGACGGTGGGTACTCCTCGCGGACGAGTTCGCGCAGGCGCTGCTCGTGGTCGGGATAGGCGTACGACCACAGCAAATTCACCACGATAGCGCGTGCCCCCTTGTCGACGAGGTCGCGGATCTGCTCGCGTGCGTGTTCTTCGTCTAACGGCCGGAGGACGTTGCCCTCGCTGTCGACGCGCTCCCGGATCCCGTTCGTTCGGGAGTCGGGCACGAGGTACTCCGGCTTCTTCGCGTCCGAGATGTTCCGCTGTTCGCTGTCAGTCAGCCCGTCTGCCCAGCGCGGTCCGCGGCCGATCTGTGGGTAGTCCTGCACGCCGGCGGTCGTGAGCAATCCGAGTTTCGGTCCCTTGCGCTCGATAAGACGGTTCATCGCCGTCGTCGTGGAGTACCGAATCGAGTCCACATCGCCGATGAGATCCTCGAGCGACAGATCGAGCTGGCGGGCGCACTTGTCTATCCCCTGGAAGAAGCACTCCGACATATCGTGCTCCGTCGTCGGCGTCTTCGCGGAGACGACGTCACCGTCGTGGAGCGTGAAGCAGTCGGTGAACGTGCCGCCCGCGTCGATGTTGATTCGCGTCGTCATTTGACGTCCTCCTTCAGGCTCTCTAAGTCCAGTTCGGTATCGTGCGTGATCGGGTGCCCCGGCGGGAGATACTCGTTCTCGATCATTGTGCCACATCCGGGGCAGTAGAACTCCACGATCCGGACCCAGTCGGGATCGGGCGCAAAGGTGTACTCCTCGCCCTCGATCAGCGGCGGGTGGACTTCTCGGGGGTCCCGTGCGTTCACGAGACAGTGCCGCTTGTAATTCTCCGCTGCCGGCCCCAACGCCTCACCGCAGTTGTGACACTGCCACTGTTCGGCGTCGAGGTCGACTGCGAGGTACTCTGCGACTCGTTTGGTCGTTCCGGTACCGGTATCAGATTCTACCATCGTCGTTCCTGTCGTGTGTTCGGTCGCTGTTGCGTCGTCGTTCGACTGTCGTACGCACCCGTGTGAGGGGGCACGTGTTCGTTCCGCGAGCTATGCATCCGCGTATCCCTCCCGAACCGCGTGGACCGCAGTCGGATGGACGTCGGGTGGAAGTTCCCGGCCGCTGGCGAGGAACGCAGACTCCGGCAACGCTCGACAGCGGGCTTCGACCTGGGAAGTGATCTCTGCGGGCTCCGAAGAAAGCAGATCGGCTGTGATGCCGCCCCCGACGCGGACGTCCGGGTGCGCGTCGGCTATCGCGGTCGGGTCGTCAGTGTCCAAGAGCAGCGCGGCTGGCTCAGCACGGTCGAGTACGGCGTCCACCATCGCTTCGGAGTACCCGTTCGGAGCCAGCGCGAGCGGCGTGTCGTAGAAGCCGGTGATGTTCCCCAGCACTTCGAGCGTCTCGGCAATCACGGCTGCCGCCGTCTCGCCGTCGAACGCCGCAGCCTCCTCGTATACGAGGAGGGCGTCGACTCCGGACTTGCCGAATTCGCGACCGAGTTCGCCGATAGCCGTACGGACTGGCTTAGCGTACGTCTGATCGAGCGCGGCGGCGTCGCCGAACGTCGCCTCGAGCGTCGTGAGTGGTCCGGGGACGGCGCCCACGACCGCCGCCTCGTCGAGGCCCGACACGAGCCGTTCACCGACGTCGACCACGGTCGGGAGCCGACCGCGGTCAGTGGCCGTCGTCGGATCGGCAACGTCTTCGGGCGAGTCCAGCGCCCGTTCGATCTCGAAGCGCGTGGCGTCGTCGTCCCACGCGACGTCCGCGCCGAGCGCTTCGGCGACGAGTGTCGTGTCGATACCCGTGCAGACCGCGTCGGTCTCGAACAGCCGATAGGCGGACTGGATCGCGTTCGCCTGCTGGGTCGCGTTCGAGAGGAAGATATCGGCCGGGACCTGGTTGACCGCCGCGGCCAACCGCCCGACGAGCGGGACGTACGGCTTCGGCTCTGCGCGCCGTCCGCGGAGGTATTCGACGGCCGATGGGGCCCCGAAGCTCATCGTTCGATGATTCCGTGACCGTACTCGTCTACCTCGAACGTCCAGGACGCCGGAATCACGTACGTCGTGTCCTCGGCCTCGATGATAGCACGTCCGGCGACGACGTTACCGGGTTCCAGCGATTCGCGCTGGTAGACGTCCGTCGATACCCAGCCGTCTTCGGGCCAGTACGCGTCGCGTTCGCCCTTGCGCGCGTGGCTCGGGTCCTCGCCTTGGAGTTCTTGCTCGCTGAAACCCTCGGTAGCGACCGGGCCGACTGCCGTGAGAACCATCGTGTCCAGGTCGATCCGCTCTTCCGGATCCGTCGCGACAGCTTCGAGCGTGTCCGTGAGATCCGCCGACTCGTCGAGGCGTGTCGGAACGGAAACCTCCTCGACGCCGGTGTCCGAGCGGACGAGCATCGTGAGGTCGAACCCGATTTCGTCGGCCTCGAAGCCCTCACCACGCATATCTTGCGTGGCCTCTGCCTCTAAGTCTTCAACGAGGTTGTTGTACTGTCGGACGTCTACGTCGGGCTGATCGACCGACGCTCGGGTGCCGAACGCAGCGGTGTATCGGTGCTCGACGTCGAGTGTCGCACCGCCGAACGCACTGAACTCCGCTGCGGCCGGCGCCGTGATGACGCGCTCGATTCCCGCTTTCTCTGCGAAGTCACAGCAGTGCATCGGACCAGCGCCGCCGTAGGCGACGAGCGTGGCGTCGCTGGGGTCGGTGTCACCGAGTTGGTCGGTGATCGAATCTGCGATGTTCTGATCGACCCGCTCTCGAATGCGAAGGGCGGCATCGGCGATCGATGTGTCCAGGGGATCGGCGACAGCCCGCTCGATGGCGTCGTCGGCGCGGTCGGCGTTCAACTGCTGATCGCCGCCGAGGAAGTAGTCGGGGTCGATGTATCCGAGTGCGACGTCGGCGTCGGTCGTCGTCGGTTCGAAGCCACCGAGGTCGTAGCAGGCCGGTCCCGGTTCTGCGCCCGCGCTTTCGGGGCCGACCGTGAGTTCCCCACCGTCGACGGAGGCGATCGATCCGCCGCCCGCGCCCGCGGTGTGGACGTTGACCATCGGAATGTGGACCGGCATCTCCGCGACTTCGGGGTCGAGGTCGCGTTCGACCGTTCCGGCGCTGATCTGTCCGATGTCGATGCTCGTCCCACCCATATCGGTACTCAGGGCCGCGTCGAGGTCGTACAGGTCGCTGAACGCCTTCGTTCCGAGGACGCCGGCGACCGGCCCGGAGTTGTAGGTGTGGAGCGCGACCGTCTTCGAGACGCCCGCGACGCCGCCGGCTGACTGGCCAATGAGAAGCGGATTGCCGTACCCGCTGTCGCGGACGTCGTCCTCGGCTTTGTACAGTGATCGCGCCATCGGCCGGTGGATGTAAGCGTTGGTCAGGGCCGTGTACGAGCGGGCGAGATAGCCCGGACGGCTACTCACTTCGTTCGCTGTGAGGACCTGATTCGGCCCCAGGTAGTGCGGTGGATACTCGGACTCGATTATGTGGCGCGCCTGTTCCTCGTTGGCCGCGTTGTGAAAGGAGTTCGAGAGGCTGATGACGAGGAGTTTTGCACCGCGGTTCATCAGGGTCTTCGCCGCCTCGAGGACGTCTTCCCGCTCGACGGGGTCGACGACGTTCCCGTCGGCGTCGATCCGTTCGTCGATGCCGGCGACGAGACTCTCGTCAGTGAGCGCTGTGATGCCACTGTTACCGTCGACAGCCGTCTCGAAGAGGTCGTCTTTACGGCCCGATGTCACGATCATCCCAATCTGTGGCCCAGATCGCTCGATGATGGTATTCGTGCCGATAGTTGTCGAAAAGCGAATGACGTCGGTGTCGACGAGGAACTCCTCGGTCGATTGATCGAGGCTATCGGCCGCTTTGTCGATGCAGTTCCTGAAACAGACGGTCAGGTCGTGGTCTGTCGTCGGTACCTTGACTGTCGTGGACCCGCCCGGATACGAGACGTATCCGTCGGTGAAGGTCCCGCCAGTGTCGATACTGACGTAGTAGTTGGTTTGGCTTGACATACCACGTGATCATCATTGTTAATGCTCACAATAAATGTTCTGTGCAGAAGCGTATTTGCCATCGTCAAAAATTTCTCCCTGAAAAGGTGGAAATAAAATACGATCGCCGGGGCCGAGGTAGCAGAGGACAATTGGTGTGCATTAGAACAGTGTATGGGTGAGTAGGCATCGAAGGACCGCAGTTTGCAGTGTGTCGATATCGAACGCTCTGAAGCCGCGAATCGCGTCTGACCTTCTTTTTGGTATCATCAAAACGAATAAAATCGTGGCTACCACTCACAGTCACTGCCTTGTCGGACTCGACTGGAGTGCAATTTCCGCGTTGTGGGCAGATCTCGTCACCAGTTCCGGAAGTTCGTCACGGAAGTACGACCCACGCCAGTTACTCGCCGGTCCCGACACGCTCAGTGCGCCGATGAGTCCGTTCTTGCTGTCGACGACAGGCGCGCCGACAGCGCGGATTCCTCGCATCTGCTCTTGATCGTTCAGTGCGTAGCCCTGGTCTCGCACCGTCTCTAGTTCGTCCAACAACTCCTCGCGCTCGGAGATCGTCTGTTCTGTGATCGCCGGCAGCCCGTGTGCCTCGATTACTTCCTGGACTCGCTCGGGCGGTAGTCTCGCCAGCATAGCCTTCCCGCCCGCCGTACAGTGAATGTGCTCTTGTGGCTGATCGCGTTTCGCCGCGTGAAAATCTTTTCCGATGGCTTTCTCACCGAACACCTCATAGAGGACTAACAGTTTCCCTTCGTACTCGATCAGAAGATGTGCGACGCCGTTGCTCGCGTGTGCGAGTCGGTCGACCTCGTCTCTTGCCACCTGATAGAGTGGATTCTGGCTCCGAACACGCTCACCCAGCGGGAGGAGTTCGAGGCTCAAACCGTACGCACCGTCCCGCTGTTCGACGAATCCGGCTTCCTGCAGCGTTGCCAGATAGGTGTGCACCGTCCCAGGAGAGAGACCCAACTCCGCGGCGAGTCCGGATACCGTGCTCGGCCCTTCCCTCCGGAGGTAGATCAACAGCCGACACGCTCGCTGTACCGACTTGATCCGCCGCGGCGCGGTATCTGTTCCCATACAAGAACGACACTCACGATCTTACTTAATTTTTTGTGATTATCAAAATGCTTTGCGAGAGCCGTAAGTACGGATCCGTGATCGCCCGCCCGCCACGGTACCTGAATCAGGGCCATAGATAAATAACAAATGTACCGGTGTTATCGGGCCACATACCTCGCCTGCAGGAGATGGGTTAGCTCAGGTCGAGATACGCCATTTGGATAGTCAGTTCCAAGTATATTAAATAAATACTTTCAAATAAGTATAGTATATCTACATACCCAGAACCAGTTCCAAAACAGATCTAGAAGCAGCTCTAAGCCAAATCCAGACTAACCAACAGATAATTTTATATAAATATTATCTGGTAATTATGGTGCCGAACGAGAACGGAGAAACACAGAAAGACTCAAGGGACCAGTTATTGGTTATCAGAGATGAGATAGATGACCTCGGAGCAGCTTACAGCGGGAGTCACACTCAACGAACAGGACGGGAAAGCGGAATTACAGCAGAAGCTGGACTTCTGGCGGCAGATGTTCGATACCGTCGTCAACGCGTTTCCGGAACCGGTCGTTGTCGTCGATGATAATGGAGTTATCACTCACTGGAACGATCGGATGGAGTCGCTCATCGGTTACACGGCCGAGGAGGCGGTCGGCCAACAGGCCTACGACGTGTTCCAGACCGAGGGCGAGAGCGAAATACTCGCAGAGAAGGTCGCCAGAACGGGGGAGACCATTCGCGAAGACGACATCCGGACCGGCACGAACGCCGATGGAGACACGTGGCACATCCGAGCAGCCGCCTTTCCACTGACAGATTCGGACGGGACCGTGATCGGCGCGTTCGAGGTCACGCCGCAGGTCACCGAACTCGTCGAGCAGCGACTGTTGCTCGAAGACCTCCAAGCGCAGATGTCCGACGAAGTCGGGGCCGCAGTTGCGGAGTTACAGGACTCCGCCGAAAATGTCGCTGCAAGTTCCGAGGAGATCAGCGAGTACACGCAGGCGCAAGTGGACGACCTCGAAGAGGTCTCAAGCGAGATTGCGACGTTCAGCGCGACCATCGAGGAGATCGCTTCGAGCGCCGAGGAGGTGAACACCCAGAGCGACGAAGCACGGAAACTGGCCGAGGAGTCTCAAGAGGCCGGACAGGCTGTGTTGGACGTCACACAGCAAGTCGCGGAGGCCGGCGAAAACGTCGGCAGGAGTACCCAAAGTCTCGTCGCAAAGCTCGACGAGATCGACCAGCTCGTCGAGGTCATCACCGATATCGCAAACCAGACTAATCTCCTCGCGCTCAACGCGAACATCGAGGCCGCGCGCGCCGACAAGGACGGCAACGGGTTCGCCGTGGTCGCGAACGAGATCAAGGAACTCGCCGAACAGTCGAAGTCCGAGGTCGACGAAATCGAGCGAATCGTCTCGGAAATCCGCCAGTCGACAGACGAAGTGACGACGCACGTCGGGACGGCGAACACGCACGTTCAGGACGCCGTCGAGCACACCGAATCCCTCGTCGAGAACCAGGTCGCGATCGTCGAGACGATCCAAGAGACGGCTTCGGGGATGGACGAGATCGCCGACGCAACCGACGAACAAGCGGCGAGTGCCGAGGAACTCGCCGCCACGGTCGACACGGCGGTCGGTCGTGCGGAGACGATCTCGACAGAGATCGAAGACGTCGCTGCGGCCAACGAAGAGCAGACGGCGATGGTACAGGAGATCCGCGAGAGCATCGATCGGGTCGAACGCCAGCTCGATTCGAACTGATAGGGGTTATCGTAAGTCTCCATAGATTTCTCGCCGGACGGTACGGCGAGAATCTCCGAACAGTTACGATAACCCCTATGAGTCGCAAGCCCGTTCGTTTGCGGCGTCGCCGGACGCGTAGGTCATCGACGCTGATCTGTATCCCGCCAATTATTTCCGCTATCTCTGACACGGTAGAGATACCTGTAAGCGATGTCGAACGAAGACTCCTCGAACACGGCGGCCGGACCGGACCCGATCGATCTGGCGTTCGACCGGTGGACGGCACTGGATCGTGACTGGAAAGCAGTGATCCTTGGAACTCTCGTGCTCTCGGTCGTCCTTGTCTCGTAGCCAGGAATATAACTGATCTGACTGTACACAACCGATCATCTCAATGATAGCTCGAAACACGGCGCGAGTGGTCCCCGGAGTGGCAGTTCTCGTTGCTGGGGCGGCCGTCGCACACGTTCTCTCGACGGCCGTCGGCGTCAACAGACTGATTTTGGCCGTCGGGCTGGGGGTCGTCGTCGCCAACTCTGTCGGGACCCCCGAGTGGGCCGAAGACGGCCTCGCGACGCACAAACTCTGGCTGGAGACCGGTATCGTGCTGATGGGTGCGCGGATCGCGGTCGACCAGCTGCTCTCGGTCGGGCTCTCCTTACTGGTGCTCGTCGTCAGCTTCCTCGGCTTCAGTCTCCTGTTCGTCGAACTGGTAGCGCGGAACGTCTTCGAGATCCCGGACCGATTAGGCTCGCTGCTGGCCGCCGGATATTCCATCTGTGGCGTCTCTGCGATCGTCGCCGTCTCCAGCGGCGTCCGCGCGAAGAGCGAGCAGATCGCCTACGCGGTGGCGACGATTCTCCTGTTCGACGCGGTCACGCTGGCGACGTATCCGGCGATCGGTCGCCTGTTGGATCTCCCGGACATCGTCTTCGGTATCTGGGCCGGGATCAGTATGGTGAGTACGGGACCGGTCGTCGCGGCCGGATTCGCGTACTCGCCGACGGCCGGCCAGTGGGCGACGGTCACGAAACTCGGACGGAACGTCTTCATCGGCGTCGTCGCGATCCTCTATGCGGTCTACTACGCCCGGCAGAACGGCGGCGACGGCGAGACGTCGGTAGCGAGTTGGCGGTACTTCTGGGGCCAGTTCCCGAAGTTCGTCCTGGGATTCGTGCTCGTGGCCGGCGTCGCCAGCGCCGGTCTCCTCTCGGACGCGGAGGTTGCCCTGCTGGAACGCGGCTACCAACTGCTGTTCCTCGTCGCGTTCGTCGGTCTCGGAACGAGCATCGAAATTCAGGGGATGCGGCGAACCGGTATCAAACCGCTCTTGGTCGTCCTGAGCGCGCTCGTGGCCGTCAGCGTGCTGTCGCTCGGCGCCGCAATGCTCGTCTTCGCCTGAGACGACTCGGTGCCACCTCACGCGCTCGTTGCGATCCGCTCCCTACGAGAGTTTCCAGATGAGCGAGCGGAGCTTGTAGCCCAGGGAGCCCTTCTGATAGCCGTTCCACCCGCCCATCCCGCCGAGGAGCGTCATCGCGTCGTACCCCTCCTCACGGAGGATGCTCGTCGCCCGTTTCGCGACCATCCCCTGCTTGCACACGACGACGACGTCCTTGTCGGCGGGGATCTCGTCGAGGCGACCGCGTAGCGTGGAGTCGTCACCACTCCGCAGGTCCTCGTAGACCGGGACGTTCCGACTCCCGTCGATCGAACCTGCCCGATAGGCAGACGTCGGGCGGATGTCCACCACCAAAAGGTCCTCTGTCGACCCGGAGTCGAGTCGTTCGTCGAGTTCGGCCGGTCGGATCGTACTCATTGGATGTATATTGCGCTCAGAGTACAAAGCTAATCTGCTTCGGTCGATCGGCGGTCCGCGTCGGCGGCGAGTCGCCCGCTCGCGAGGATTAACAGTAAGCACGGGCTAACAAAACGACTTCCCCGCCTCTCGTCAGCCAGCGATGCGACCATCCCAGCCGGCGAACCGACGGCAGCACCCAGCGCGTGGGCAGTCTTCCTAGCCCGTGATCACGCAGGTCCATCTATGTACGACGACATCCTCATCCCGACCGACGGAAGCACTGGCGCAGAAAACGCAATCGCCCGAGCTCTGGACTTGGCACGGACGAGCGAAGCCACAGTCCATATCTTGCACGCCGTCGACACCGGTGCGGAGCCGGCGGGGCTGGAAGCGGCTGCTCGCGAGAAGCTCCGAGGACAGGCCGAGAAACGCGGCCGGGACGCGGCCGTTCGAATCCAGGAGCGAGCCGACGACCTCGGACTCGAAACGGTCCGGGTCGTCGAAACCGGGCGTCCGCACCGGGTGATCCGCCACTACGTCGACGAGAACGGGATCGACCTGGTGGTGATGGGAACGCACGGCCGCGCGGGTGCCGAACGGTCCCGACTCGGAAGTACGACAGAGCGTGTGGTGACGTCCACCAGCATCCCGGTGATGGCCGTCCGATTCTCTGCGGAACCGGCCCCGGAGTCAGGCTACGCGATGTATGACCACGTCGTGATCCCCACCGACGGCAGCGACGCCGCTGAACGGGCGGCGGAACACGGCCTCGGTATCGCCGAGCGGTACGGTGCCGACGTTCACGTCGTCTACGTCGTCGACACGACGACCTACGAATTCGACGACGTTCCGCAGAGCATCGTCGGGATGCTCAAGCAGGGTGGCGAGAACGCGGTCGAATCGATCGCCGCCGCGTCGCGCGAACGAAATCTGCCCGTGACGTCGAACGTGCTCCGCGGGGTCCCCCACGAAGAACTCCTCGACTACGCCGACGGGGTCGACGCCGACCTGGTCACGATGGGAACGCGCGGCCACGGGGAGGCCGACAGGTACCTCGGCAGTACGACCGCCCGCGTGCTCAGACGCTCGGAGATGCCGATCCTGACCAGCAATTGAACGATGAGCGTCGAAGGCCTCTGTCAGATCTGCGAGTCGGCTCCGGCCGAACACCAGTGTCGCCGGTGCGGCGCGCTCGTCTGTGATACGCATTACGACGCGGAGGCGGGACTGTGCACGGACTGTGCGGCGGCGGTCGACGGTGGCGAGTCCGACTCGATCAGGTGATGTGGACGCCACCGTCTCAGGCACTGGGACATTAATTAGCACGGCGCGCGTCTGTAACGGTATGGCGACTGTCTACTTCCGTGACGACGCCGAACCGGTCGAGAGCGAGCGCGTGTTCGTCGCCGAGAACGGTTGGGTCGCGGTGACCGACGAGGGTCGGGAGCCAGTGATGTATCCGGCGGACCGAGTCGCGCGGATCGAAGGAACCGACGACATCTACTACGACACAGCCGTCCTCACCGAGGAGGTCGGGTCCAGAACCGTCGACGACGGGGGACACGTGCTGCAGGAACCGACTGTCGTCCGGCGAATGGTGACCGAAATCGAGATTTACTGAGCCCAATCGGACACTCCTCGACGACGTCAGCGATCCGGCGATTCGAGGTACGCCATCGCCTCCCCGTCCGACACTTGGCTGAAGTTCTCGTAGAAGCCGCCGACGCCGATGAACCGACTCGGCGTTTCGAGACAGACGACCTCGTCAGCCATCGACTCTAACTCTCGGACCGTTTCGGGCGGTCCGACTGGAACCGCCAGCACGATCCGCGCTGCGTCTCCGTCTCGGAGCATCTGGAGGCAGGCTTTGGCGGTCGAGCCGGTGGCGACGCCGTCGTCGACGACCGCGACGGTCTTCCCCGCGAGATCGGGAGCCGGCCGGTCGCCCCGGTAGCGCTCGGCCTTCTGCTCGGCTTCCTCGGCGATTCGCTCGCGCTCGCGCTGGAAGTACTCTTCGTCGTACCGGTGGCGCGCGTCCTCGTTCCGCCAGACGGAGCCGTCGCTGGCGACGGCGCCGACCGCGAACTCCGGATTTCCCGGTGCTCCGATCTTCTTGGCGACGACGACGTCCAGGGGTGCATCGACCGCGTCGGCGACGGCCCGTCCGAGCGGGAGGCCACCGCGAGGGATGGCGAGCACGAGGTCGACGTCGGTGTCGCGCTCTTCGAGCGCCTCACCGAGCAGTTCTCCGGCCTCGGTGCGGTCTGCGAATCGACGGGTGGATGTCATAGCTATGTTCGAACTACGAACTCCACCGACCTGTAATGTGTGGGTGAACTCACAGGATCGAGATCGGGGTCGGGATGGGGACTAGTGCCGGAAGCCCGACTACCCGCCGTTACGACGGGGGGTTCTCGGCTTCGCTGACCTTCTGGATCGTTTCGATCGCGACGTCGGGCGTGACAGAGATCGAATCGACGTCGGCCTCCAGTAGGAGGTCGACGAAGCCGGGAACAGTCGAGGGAGCGTCGCCGCAGATACCGACGGGTCGGTCGTGCTCGTGCGCCTCCTTGACCAGCGACTCGATCGACCGCGCGACCGCCTCGTCGCGCTCGTCGAACAGCGAGGCGAGTTTCTCGGAGTTGCGGTCGACGCCCAAGAGGAGTTGCGTGAGGTCGTTCGAACCGATCGAGAAGCCGTCGAACAGCTCCGAAAAACGATCGGCGAGCACGACGTTCGACGGCACCTCGGCCATCACGAAGACATCGAGGTCAGTCTGGGAGAGGCCGTGTTCGTCCATCATATCGAGGACGCGTCTTCCCTCTTCCGGCGTCCGACAGAAAGGCACCAATACCGTCACGTTGTCGAGGCCGACCTCCTCGCGAACGCACCGCAGCGCCTCGCATTCGAGGCGGAACGCCTCCCGGAAATCCTCGTCGTAGTACCGCGAGGCACCACGCCAACCCAGCATCGGGTTCGCCTCGTCGAACTCGTACTTCCAGCCGCCTTCGAGCCGCTGATACTCGTCCGTCTTGAAGTCACTCAGTCGGACGACGACCCGATCGGGGTAGAATGCCGCCGCGATCTTCGCGATCCCGGTCTGGAGCGCGGTGATGTACTGCTCGCCCTCGCCGCGTTCGAGCATCGCGAGCGGGTGCGTGCCGACGTGGGAGGTGATGATGAACTCCTCTCGGACGAGTCCGACCCCGTCGACCGGCAGGCTGGCGAGCGAGAAGGCGCGACTGGGATCGCCCAGGATGAGCATCACGTCGGTCTCCGTCTCCGGCACGTCGGTGATCGTTTCCTCGCGGGTCTCGAATTCGAGTTCACCGTCGTACACGTACCCCGTTTCGCTGGTACAGTCCACCGTGACCGCGTCGCCGTCCCGGAGGACTTTCGTGGCGCGCTGGGTCCCGACGACCGCGGGCACGCCCAGCTCCCGCGAGACGATTGCCGCGTGGGAGGTCTTTCCACCGCGCTCGGTCACAATCGCGCTCGCCTTCTTCATAATCGGAACCCAGTCGGGAGCGGTCATCTCGGTGACGAGGACGTCGCCCGCCTGGAAGCGGTCCATCTGGCTGACGTCGTCGAGCAGCTTGACCCGGCCGGTGGCGATCGCACTGCCGATCGCGACGCCGTCGAGAAGCGTCTCGCCCTCCTCGAGGAGTCGATACGACCGGATCACGTTCGCCTCGGACGCGCCGTGAACGGTCTCGGGACGCGCCTGCACGACGAACAGTTGCCCGAGGTCGCCGTCCAAGAGCCACTCGACGTCCATCGGTCGGTCGAAGTGGTCCTCGATTCGCTCGGCGTACGTCGCCAGCGTCCGGATCTCGTCGTCCGAGAGCGCGTACTGGTTTCGTTCTGGCTCGGGAACGTCTTCGACCACTGTGTCGCCGTTCTGCCGGACCATTCGCTGTGCTTTCCCCCCGAGCCGTTTTTCGAGAATCCCGTTCGTCGGCTTGAATACGACGTACCGATCGGGATCGACCTCTCCCTGGACGATCAGTTCTCCGAAACCGTACGCGGCTTCGACGACGACGACGTTCTCGAAGCCCGAGTCGGGGTCCAGCGTGAACAGCACGCCCGAGGAGCCGAGGTCCGCCTGACCCATCTTCTGTACGACACAGGCGAGTCGTACGTCGAAGTGGTCGAAACCCTTGTTCTCCCGATAGACGATCGCCCGATCGGTAAAGAGCGAGGCGTAACAGCCCTTGACAGCGTCGAGTAACTCCTCCCGGCCGGTCACGTCCAGAAAGGTGTCCTGTTGGCCAGCGAACGATGCGGTCGGCAGGTCCTCTGCCGTCGCGGAGGACCGAACGGCGACCGCAGGATCGCGTGTGTCGAGTTCTCGCGCGACGGCCTCGTACTGTTCGGCGATTTGGGTTTCGAGGTCTGGCGGCATCGTCGCCTCCCGGATCAGCCGTCTGACCCGCTCGCCGCGCGACTGGAGGTCACTCACGTCGTCCACGTCCAGGCCATCGAGCGCCGATTCGATGTCCGAGCGGATGCCCGTCTCGTCGACGTAGTACTCGTAGGCCGCCGCAGTCGTCGTAAAGCCCGGCAGAACGGGGACGTCGAGGCCTGCGAGCTCGCCGAGGTTCGCGGCCTTCCCGCCGACTGAGCCCACGTCGTCGCCGCCGACGTCCTCAAGTGATCGAACGAATGGTTGGCTGGTCATCACTTGAGACTACGTGGTCATCCGTGTTAACGTTCGGCAGGAAATCGACAGGAGCGTCGCCGATGCCACAGCGGACGAGACACGGACTGTCGTTACTGATTTGTCACAACGGACGAAACACAGAACCAATATGTCCCCGCAAGACGACCTCGACGCCGACCTCAGCGCACTCCGTGACCTGCCGGTCTTTCTCGCGTACAACGCGAACGTCGACGCGGTCGTCGATGTCGGCCCGGCCCTCGAAGCCGAACTCCCGCGGCCTGACGAACCGGGCACGGCGGCCCCGCCCGCCCGCCTCGCTTCGGCGTCGGACCTCGCGACGGCGATCACACACACGATGGCGACGGGGGAAGGCGACGAAGTCGCGATGACGTCCGAACTCGCGGACGAACTGGAGACGCGACTGGAACCGGATGCGATGCAGATGGGCGGACAGGCGGGGATTATGACGAATCTCCTCTCGACGCTCGACGCCGCCCCGATACTGTACACGTATCTCCTGTCTGAGACCCAGCAGTCGATGTTCGAGCGACCCGAGGGCGTCAGATATCCACGCGTCGAAGACGGAACGGTCTCGTTCGTCCCGGTCGCCGAGGCGACGAACACCGAACGGACCAAGATCAACTGGATCTTCGAGTTCCGGGAGGGAGCAGAGTTGTTCGGCGTCCGCGCGACCGGCGACACCCGATTCATCGCGGCGTCGCGACCGCCGGAGTTCGACTTGCACGCCGGCGACCTAGATCCGGTCGTCGACCAGGTGGGTGCTGAGATCGACGGTGCCCTACTGGCGGGCTATCACAACCTGACGCCTGAGAACATCGACGACGGCTACGTGGAGACGCTACGACACGCCCGCGAGACCCTGGCTCGACTACGGTCCGGCGGCGACTTTCCGGTCCACGTCGAGTACGCCGTGACCCACGACGACGACCTCCGCGCGGCGATCACCGAGATAATCCTCCCGGAGGCGAACGTCATCGGTCTCGATCCGAACGAACTGGGGTTGTTGCGGGGTGACGTCGACCGCGACGGCGCGACGACGGATTCGTCGGCCTCCGGTGGGGATCTGCCGGATCGGGACTCGCCTGCGGCGGAGATCCTCGAACACTACCGAGTCCTGCAATCCCTCGTCGACCACCTCGGCGTCGACTGCATCCGACTGCACGCGATGGACTACCATCTCGCGGTGATGGACGAGTACCTCTCTCCGGACGCCGTCCGCCGGGGGCTCGAATTCGCCGCGATCAACGCGGCGACGAAGGCGGCCACCGGCCGTATCAGCGCCCCGGAGGATCTCGAAGCGGGGCTCGACTACGACCCCGCAGAGTCGGGAAAGCACGCGATCGAGACGCTCGCAGACGCTGTCGGTGCCAGCGCCGAAGACGGCGTGTTGACGACGCCGAGGGTCGTGGCCGCCCCCAACCGAGTCGTCGCAGACCCCGCGAGCACGGTCGGCATCGGCGACATCGTCTCCGCGGCCAGTTTCGCGCTCGAAGTGGCCGTCACAGGTGGGAAGAGGTGATTCGAGGTCGCTAGCTCGCCTGGGCGGTGGAGTTGTTCGCCGTCCGATCCCGGACGTTGATCGAGACGCCACCGCCCTCGGGGACAGTGACGTTCCGCGTGCCCACGATCTCGCCGTCGGCGTTCGTCACCACGACCGTGACTGTCGTCCCACCGGCCCGGTCGTCAGTCTCGTCCTGGACGTTCTCGAACTCCGACTGCGTCAGGAAGGCGTAGATCGGTTCCGTGCCTTCGACGAGCGTGACGTCGCCGCTCTCGGCGTTCACGAACGCCGTGTACACGACGCCGGAGCGGCTTCGCGGCACGACCTTGACGTGCCAGTAGAGAGTCTCTCCCTTCACGACTGGCACGGGCGCAATCGCGTCGGCGTTCGAGAGGCGATTGACCTGCGGCCGACGCTCGACGAAGTCGACCGCCTTCTGTGGCCCGATCTGGGACTCGTCGTAGCCCTGCACGCCGATCGCTCCGGTCTGGCCGTCGATCGTCCAGACCTCGTACACGCCGTTGCCGCTCCCGGTGGGTTCGGTGGCGACGAAGTACGTCAATTCGGGGTCGTCGCCGTCGGTCGGGACGACGATCGGCCACCTGTTGCCCGCTTCGGGGAGATCGGCGATCGCCAACACGTCCTCCTTCCAGAACCACTTGTTGAGCGCGCCGTTGACGTACTGCATCGACTCGACTTTGAACATCGTGAGTTCGTAGGGGTAGAAGTTCTGCCCGCGGAGGAGCGGCGACGACCGAGCCGCCTCGGGTGACAGACTCTCGATCGACCCATCGGAGCGCATTAGCTCGACGGACCCGTGTCGGGGGGTTGCATAGAGCTGTGGGATGGGTGCGAGCCGGAACTTCCAGTCGTAGACGGTCGTCGAGTGCGCGATGTAGGAGGTCCCGTTCGCTCGGGCGTTGAACGTCGTCTCCCAGTTGTGGCGCTTCAGCGGGGAGTGCAGCACCTGTTGGTACTGATAGGAGTCGAAAAAGAGCTGGCCGCGGCCGTGGGTGAACGTCCGCTCTTCCACTTGGACCCGCTTCTGCGTCGTCGTCATATCGACGTACAGCGCGCCTCTCTGTGTGCCGAACCACGCCACCATAAAGTTGTCAGGCGCGAGTCCGTGCGACCACGCGTACGAACCGTTGTGGTAGGCGATGTCCGAGCCCGTGAGCCGGTACTGCGGATACTGCATCGACGATTGCGCGTAGTTGTCGGAGACGCTCCGGGGCAGCACACGCACGTTCTCCGTGGACGTATTTGGCAACGTGTCCAACCGCGTCGCGTCCTGCTGCACCTGCGTCGCCATATCGGTGTGCGCGTAGACGCCGCCCACGACCGGGCCGACGAAGACGCCGAGGACGACGAAGACGACGACGCCGAGCAGCAGCAGTTCCTGCCGCTCACGCACCACCCCGACGGCAGCAATCACTGCCGACACTATGCCCCACTGGAGAATGCTGGGCGTGCCGACGAGGGCACCATAGAGTACGGACTGTACTGCTGGGAGGGTGAGTACCGCGCCGACGAGGGCGACGACCGCAGCAAGCCCCAACTGGGCCCGCGTCAGGTCGGAATCGAAGGTATCGGGGACACTCATACCTACGCCTCGGAGTGCCAGTTTTGAGTGCTTACTGGTATCGCGATCCATCAACCCGAGGCGAACGTCTGTCTGAGTGGCACCGCGCTCGCCCCTATGAGAACACGGTATTATGCTTCCTGACGTAATCAACGTATGGGTACTTCCCGTGCCGCAGGAACTGCCCGCAGCGGTAAGCCGATTCCAGCCTTCTGTGTGAGTATGGCAGACGGAAACGGTAACTCACGTCGACGGTTCTTGCAACTGACCGGCACGACAGCAGTGGTTGGTCTCGCTGGGTGTTCCGGTAACGGCGGCGGCGACGGAGGCGGCGAGGAAACGACCGAAGCACCGACGACGACGGCGCCGCCGTCTGACGACGACACCGTGCCCGAGCAGTACGCCACGGCAACGTCGCTGGGCGGGCAAGAGCGCGACCCCGACAGCCTGTCGGCTAAATCGGACGTACAGTACCAAGAGGAACCGAAAGAGGGCCAGCAGTGTTCCGGCTGTACGTTCTACATCGAGGACAAGAACGGCGACGGGTTAGGGGCCTGTGCCATCGTCGAGGGGACGATCGACCCCGAGGCGTGGTGTATAAGCTACGCACCGTACCAGGAATAGTAGCTACGCCGGCGACACGACGAACACCACGTCGGTCTTTCTGCGCCGACACGTCGAGAGCCGCTTGAATTCGGCCCCGCACCCATCCAGCAGGACCGCTCAGTGGGACAACGGACGATCGCGGGGCGACCGAGAACACCCGCAATGCTATTTCCGGCCCGGACTGTACCTCAGTTCGATGACTGCCGATCCACGCGTCGAATTGTACGAGTCACTGGCGGCGACGGCCGAACTTCCGGTCGACCGGACGCCCAGTCGTGTACTGGGTGAAGCTGAATCTATCGCGTCGGACCTCCGTGACATAGACGATCCGACCGTCGCCGCCGGCCGGGCACAGACGATCGTCGATCTCTTAGCTGAAATCGACGAAACGGGCAATTCAGAAGCGGACGCACACGTCGACCGGGCTCGTGAACTGGCCATCCAACTGTCCGACCAGTGACCTCGTCGATTCGAGATTACAAGCCGGGGCAACCCACCAGCCCGTACGGGACGGTCAGATCCGGCGTCTGAGCCGGGTAAGAGGTTCGACTCGTCGATAGGGTGCGTCTCGAGGGCCGGGAGTCGAGGGGCACCGCGAGCAGGTCGTCGAATTCGCTCTGTGCGACGCCGATCACTCCCGAGCGTCCCTCACGTGCGTCCGACTCTGTTCGCGCATAAACTGCGGGAGGTACCAGTAGCCGCCGGCGAACTTCCCGGTCGTCCCCGAGAACTTCCAACCGCCGAAGGGCTGAGCCTGGACGAGCGCGCCGGTCGTCGCGCTCTGGGCGCGATTGACGTAACACATCCCGGAGTCGATCCGATCGAACCACGTCTCGATCTCGCTCTCGTCCTCGGAGAAGAGGCCGGCACAGAGGCCGTAGTCGCTGTCGTTGGCCTTGTCGATTGCCTCCGCTAAGTCCGTGACCGGATGGACCGTCACGAACGGGAGGAAGTGTTCTTCACGCGCCAGCGCGTGGTCGTGCGGGACGTCGGTGACGACGGTCGGTTCGACGTATCGCCCGTCGGGGAGGTCGGAGGCGTCGACGACGTCGCCGCCCGTGTGGATCGTGCCCTCGGCGGCCGCCTGCTCGCAGATGTCGGCGTACCGTTCCAGTGCCCGGTCGTCGATGACCGGGGAGACGACCGTCTCCTCGGCCTCGGTGGGTCCGATTCCGAGCGACTCCGTTTTCTCGACTAGTCGGGAGAGGAACTGATCGAACACGTCTTCGTGGACGTAGACGCGGGAAGTCGCCGAACACTTCTGCCCGCTGAACGAGAACGCACCCATCGCCACGCCGGAGACGGCCTTCTGTATATCTGCCGCGGTGGTCACGATCACGGAGTTCTTCCCGCCGAGTTCGGCGATGACGGGGCCGCGCTTGCCGAGGTCTTGGAACGTCCGCTCGATCGAGAGCCCGACCTCTCGCGAGCCGGTGAAGACGATGCCTGCGACGTCCTCGTGTTCGACGAGGGGTTGGCCGACGGTGCTGCCGCCCCCGGTGACGAGATTGATGACGCCGTCGGGCAGGCCGGCGTCGGTCAGGATCTCGACGAATTTGTGCGCGATCAACGGTGTCGCACTCGCGGGTTTGACCACGGCGGTGTTGCCGGTGATGACTGCCCCCGTCGTCATCCCCGCGAGGATCGCGATCGGGAAGTTGAACGGCGCGATGACGCCGAACACGCCGTACGGTCGCAAGAGGTTGCGACAGTGCTGTCCCGGCGTCGGTTCGCCGGTATCGAACTCGTAGCCGTCGTGTCGTTCGAGTTCGCGGCTGTAGAACCGGAGGAAGTCGATCGCCTCGTCGACGTCCGCGATGGATTCGGTGCGGTTCTTGCCGTTTTCGAGCGAGACCGTCGCAGCGAGTTCGAACTTCCGTTCACGGAGCTCCTCGACAGCGTCGCGGAAGATCTCGACGCGCTCCTCGACAGCGGTGTGCCGCCACTCGTCGAACGCGGCGGCCGCCGCTCGGACCGCGCGATCGACGTCGTCGGGGGTCCCCGCAGCGAACTCCCCGATCGTGACGTCGAAGTCGCCCGGACTCGTGACTGTGAACTGCTCGTCGGCGTCGACGGGACCGCCGTCGACCCACAGCGGATGTGATTTCCCGAGCGTGGCTCGGACGTCCGTGACTGCGTCCTCGTACGACTGGTGGAACTCCTCGACGGTGTCGTTCTGGCGGTGTGTCTCGAACGTGAGCTCGTTCTCGAAGGGGACGGGGTCCATACGTTACGTTTCGCTCCGGAAGCTAATATTATTGCGCAGTCATATCATATATTATCTATTTTCGAGACAGGAGCCCCGTTTCCGACTCGAAGCCGCGGTCGCAGGCGTCCGCGGGCATCTATAGGAGAGCGATTATATAGTACTGAAGAAATAAAACGAATTTTATTATTTGATACACGGCATTCAACAATCTTATGAGAGCAAATCGCGGATCGTACCCTATATGGCAAATTCGACCCGCTGGCCGACAGTCGCCGACTTTCCTGATCCGGTGGCGGCGGACCACGTCACATACAACCCCTCGTTTGCGGACCTTCGGGAGTTCTCCGCGCCCCTCGAAACGACGACCGAGTTCGGAGCACCCTCCTACGTGAGTGAGTACCGCTCCCGGAGCGCAGACCGGACGGTAAACAACGTCGACGGGTCGTTCGATGCCGAGGACATCGACGTCTTCGAGCAGGGCATCGACTGGGTCAACGATGCCTCCAACGACGTCCTCTGTGTCGACCGGGTCGTCGGCCGACACGAGGAGGTCGCCGCCGTGTGTCGCCTCTTCGTCCCCAAGGAGTACGGACGAATCGCGCTGGCGTGGGCGAAACTCCTCGAACCGGCCCCGGAGGACGCGTCGCCCGACTTCGTCACCGTCCAACTACCTGACGCGACCGACGAGCCACGCATCCGCGTACTTCCCGACGAGGGGCTGACGACGGTGCTCGGAAGCGACTACACGGGCGAGGCGAAGAAGTCGTTCCTGCGGCTCTTTATGCGCCGCGCGAAGCAGGCGGGCGGTCTCGGACTGCACGCCGGCAGCAAACGCGTCACCCTCGACGACGAGGACGGCGATCGGGAGGTCGGGCAGTTGTTCCTCGGACTGTCCGGGACGGGCAAGTCCACGCTGACCAGTCACGGACTCTGGCTCGACGATCCCGAAGGTGCCGAGATGCTGCAGGACGACGTCTGTGCGCTGCTGCCCTCGGGCACCGTCGCTGGGAGTGAAGGAAGCGGGCTCTACATCAAGACCCTCGGCCTCGACGCCGACGAACAGCCCGAACTCCACAGCGCGGCGACCGACGAGAGCGCCGTCCTCGAAAACGTCGCCGTCGACGACGACGGAACGGTCCACTTCGACGAACCGCGGCACGGCCGCAACGCCCGCGCGGTGATCCGTCGCGACTACCTCGAAAGCTCGGCCGACGACATCGACCTTCAGGAGGTCGATCAGGTGTTCTTCATCACCCGCAACCCGCTGATGCCGCCGATCGCGAAACTCTCGGACGCGCAGGCGGCTGTCGCGTTTATGCTCGGCGAATCCGTCGAGACGAGCGCTGGCGACCCCTCGCGCATCGGTGAGTCGATCCGCGTCGTCGGCACGAACCCGTTCATCATCGGATCGGAGGGCGAAGAGGGCAACCGCTTCCGCGACCTGATCGCCGACCTCGACCTCGACTGTTTCGTCATCAACACCGGCGTCGTCGGGACCGACGACCCCGTCGACGTCGGTGTCGAAGAGACCGTCGCTATTCTCGAAGGCGTCGCGCGCGACACGATCGAATGGGCGGCCGACGACTCTCTCGGGCTGACCGTCCCCACAGAGGTCCCCGGCATCGACATCGACCGGTACGTCGTCGCCGATCACGTCGAGGACTTCGCGGACGCACACAGCGCGCTGCGCACGGAACGGCAGGAGTACCTCGCGCAGTTCGAGGCCCTCGACGACGATATCGTCGACGCGACGTACTGATCGGCGCACGGTTTCCACCCGCCGGAATCGAATCGTCGCGCTGACGATCAGATGGGCTGCCGGTCTGATGTGCTCTCTCAGCGTTCTATCTACCTGCACTCGCAGTCGCTAATCGCGTCACAGGACTCGTTCGAGCGCCCGCCGATGAAATTCGACGGCGGCCGCCCGCCCGACCGGCGGGTACTGCGGGTTCGTGACGACGCCGCGTGAGTCCACCGCAGCGCTCGCGATCGCACAGACGCGGTGTGCCGGTCTGATCTCCGGGATGTCGCGGACGGACGTATACCCTTCACGAAACGCCGCGCGGAGCCGATCGGCCCGCACTTCGGACACATACCAGTCCGCGACGAGGTACTCCGCCTTCGCTACCGACAGCGCAGGGTCGGCGGCGAGGGGATACTCCCAGTCGAGTACGGCCGTGACAGTGCCGTCGGCGACCAGTGCGTTCCCGGGTCGAAAGTCCCACGGGAACAACCGCGGTGCCGGTCCCGTCGTCGCCGGGAGGCTCGCGACCACATCGAGGAGCTCCGATCGGAGGTCGTCGAACTCAGAGGGCAGTCGAGCGACGTTCGCCCGTCCGTATGTGACCAGCCACTCGCGCCACTCCGCCGGCGTGGCGGCGGCGACACCGCCAGAAATCCCGTCTTCCAGGTCGAACTCGTCGCCAATCGGCGTGGACCGAGGGGATCGGATTTCGGTGACGAGATCGCCATTGTCGACCGCGAGCGGACCGTACCGGCCGAACTGGAAAACCTCGTGAAGTTCCGCGAGGAAGCGACCGAACGCGCCGGCGATTGCCTGCTGCGTGGCTGCGTCGATATCGACGAACGCCTCGTGGAGGTCGTCTCCGGCGAGGAGCGGCGTGACGAGCCACCCGTCGTCGCCGGTGTCGCCGCTGTCGATGGGGCGGGCGACCGGGACCGACGTCCGCTCGTCGATCGCCGCGAGCAGGCGTGCTTCGACCCGGGCACTCCTCGGGGTCGGCGTCTGCTGGACGACGATCGGGTCGGCGCCTGCGAACCGGACGACTGCGGTCCGTTTGCGGTTCCCTCGCTCGATCGAGTTCACGGAAGTGACGCTCTGACCGGGGGCGACTGCGGAGAGGACACTTCGGAGTGAGAGGTCGGGGCGCTCCGTCATTCTGTCGTGAGCACGTCGTGTAGCTCGGTCAGCGAATCGAGTTCGTACTCCGGGCGGTAGCGTCCGGCGTCCTCACCGTCGGGACGGAGCCAGGCGGCCTGGAGTCCGGCGTTGTGGGCGCCAGCAACGTCGTACTCCAGTGAGTCGCCGACGTAAACCGATCGTCCGGCACGGACGCCGAGTTCCTCGAGGACGATCTCGAATGGATCGACGTGCGGCTTTCGCCGCGGAAGGTCCCCAGCATAGACGATCGCGTCGACGGCATCTTCGAGGTCGAGCGCCCGGATCTTCGCTCGCTGCCGACGCCGCGGCCCGTTCGTGAGGATCGCGACCGGACCGTGGGATCGGGCGGTCTCGAGCACTCGCTCGGCACCCGGGAGGAAGGCTACTGCCGACGTGTCGATACCGTCGAGGAGCGCGCTCGCCAGGGCGATCGGATCGACGTCTCTCCGGTCGTACTGTGCGGCGACGCGGGCGAAGCCGGCACCCAGGTAGCCGATGCGGTCGTTCGGATCCGGGGAGCCATCGAGTGCACTCCACAGGTCTGCGGTCTCGCCAAACGGCTCGGTCCCGACCTGTTCGAACGCCTGCCGGTAGGCCGCCCCCACGTCACCGTCCTGCCGACAGAGCGTGTTGTCAAGGTCGAAGACGACTGCGTCGAACGCCATTAGAGAAATAACTACGGGACGAGAACAGAAAACCTCACGCCTCGATCTGGAATCCGGACTGCGAGTCTCAGACGCCCCCGGTGATAACGGAGCGTGGAACTTACGACGGAACGCTTGCGACCTGCTTCCAACTCCGCATTCCGCCCTGTAAGTTCTCGACGTCGAGACCGGCCTGATCTAAGATTCGCGTCGCGAAACTGCTCCGGTTACCCGAGCGGCAGACGGCGACGATCCGGTCGTCGGAGACGCTGTCGGGGAGTTGGTCCGGTCCCAGCGTCTGGAGTTCGTTCAGCGGGACGTTGATCGTCTCGACGTTCTCGGCTTCGATGTGGTTGTCTTCGAACTCGTGGGGTTGGCGCACGTCGAGAATCGTCAGTTCCTCGCCGTCCGCGATGGCTTCCTTCAGTTCCTGGGGTGTCGTGGCCGGGATCTGTGACATCGTGTGGGACAGAATACGGGATCCAGAGTACATTAGAATTCGATTACGATACAATATTGCAAGGGTTTTCGAAAGTTCCAGTAGATTAGAACCAAATTTGCTGCATCAGCGCCGTGGCGTGTTCAGCCCCAGTCAAAGAGACCAGTCGAGCGGTCGCAGTGGCAAGAACAACTATGTATGAACGGACCAATATACAGGTATGGAGACAAACGTCGGTCAGACAGACAGTCTCGTTCGAATCGTCCTCGGCGCATTCGCGGGAGTCATCTCGCTCGGCCTCCTTGGAAACCTCGTTCCGGGGCCGATGATCCTCTCTCCCATCCTCGGCGTAATCGCGCTGGTCCTCGTCGGGACCGCCGTGACCGGTTTCTGCGGGCTCTACTCGCTCATCGGCGTCGACACCTGTAGCGCGCGCTGAGTCGCGCTCCTGCTGTATCGTCGAGGACGCCGCAACTGATAGGGTCTATCGTAAGTCCTCGTAGATGTCTCGCCGGACGGGACGGGGAGACTCTCCGAACAGTTACGATAATCCCTATGACGTCCTCTCGCTCCCTTTTTCGTTTAATATTCCAGGTTTACCATTCCAAAATCTGCTGCCACGCGATGACTGCGTGGGGGCGTAGATTCACTCGCCATCCACCGTAACCAGCGAACACAATCGGAGAACATAGTTAGTGAACACAACTAATGAATGAATATATTGGATCATAGTTTTGAATACCGAGACGGAGGGCGTACTCACGTCTGGAGAGAGAATCGTGGTGAGGTGGATCGGATTCGCTATAGTAGCGTTTGCAAGTCTTCACGCACCGAATCGCACGCAGTCGTGCGATTGGCTGTGTAATCAGTTGCAAACGCTACTATAGCAAACCGTGGTCAGTATACGGCTGACCGAGCAGTTCGCGCTCTGTTTCCCGGATGATCGCCCGCGTGTGCGCCAAAGACAACATCGCTAGGAACCGATCGGAAACCAAAGTTCGTATATCGGCGGCCCCGTCTATAGAGTCACAAGATGATCGACGTCAGCGTAATCGGCTGCGGCAATATGGGGAGCGCTCTGATCACGGGGCTCTCTCAGGCCGACGGCTACACCATCACGGCCTACGACGTAGCGCCCGAGGCTCTCGAAGCGATCGAACAGTACGCCGACCGAACGACGACCGACATCGCGGACGTTCACGACTCCGAAGTCGTCGTCCTCGCGGTGAAGCCCGACATCGTCCCGCTCGTGCTCGACGACCTGGAACTCGACGCCGCCACGACGCTCGTGACAATCGCCGCCGGCGTCTCGACGGACGTCGTCCAGCCGCAGACCGACGCCACCGTCGTGCGTGTGATGCCGAATCTGGCCGCGGAGACGCGAAATATGGCTGCCGCCGTCTCCTGGGACGAGCCCGACGAGAACGTCGCACAGATGCTCTCGGACCTCGGCGAGTACGTCGAGATCGACGAGGATCTGATGGACGTCGCGACGGCACTGAACGGCAGCGGTCCCGCCTTCGTGTTCTATCTCCTCGGGGCGATGCAAAAGCGGGCCGTCGAGGAGGGACTCGACGAGGCGGACGCGGAAGTCCTCGCCGCACAGACGTTCAAGGGCGCCGCCGAGACAGTGCTCCGCTCCGACAAAGAGGTCGATGAACTGATCGACGCCGTCTGCTCGCCGAACGGGACGACGATCGAAGGGATGGAAGTCCTCTGGGACAGCGACGTCGAGGAAGTCGTCGGCGACGCGCTGAGTGCCGCGAGCCGGCGCTCCGCCGAGTTGGCCGAGGAGGCCGCGAAGGACGCCGAACAATGAGCGGCGCCGTCGAAGCGGCGGAAGTGGCTAAAGCACGCTCGCTCGCCGCGAGCGCCGGGCGCGTGGTCGTAAAGGCCGGCACCAACTCGCTCACCGACGACGAATCAAACCTCGACGACGGGAAACTCGACAAACTCGTCGACGACGTCGCCGGACTCGTCAAGCGCGACAAAGAGGTCATCCTCGTCTCCTCGGGGGCGATCGGGGCCGGGAAGGGCCGCATCGGCTTCGCGAGCGACGACACCGTCGAGGAGTCCCAGGCGCTCTCGACCATCGGGCAGAGTCACCTGATGCGGCGCTACACCGAGAGCTTCGAGCGCTACGGGCTGACCGTCGCGCAGATTCTCGTGACCGAACACGACCTCGAGAACCCCGAACGGTTCACCAACTTCAAGAACACGATCGAGACGCTCCTAGAGTGGGGCGTCGTCCCGATCGTCAACGAGAACGACGCCGTCGCGACCGAGGAGATCCGGATCGGCGACAACGATATGATCTCCGCGTCGATCGCGATCGGCGTCGACGCCGACCTGCTCGTCACGCTTACCGACGTCGGCGGCGTCTACACCGGAAACCCCAAAGAGGACGCGGACGCCGAACTGATCGAAGCCGTCGGTCGCAACTACGACGAAGTCGAGCAGATCGTCGATTCGAGTGCGAGCGGCTCCTTCGGCGGCATCCGCACGAAGGTGCAGGGCGCGCGGTCCGTGAGCGAACACGGCATTCCCGCGGTCATCGCCCGCTCGACGGAGGAAGACGTCCTCGAAAAGGTCGCCACCGAACAGGCCGTCGGAACCATCTTCACCCCTATCAACGATCACTGATGAGCCAGAAAGAAACTGAGGCGAAAGTCACCGAAGCACAGTCCGCAGCGTTAGAGCTGGCGAACCTCTCTGAATCGGCCCGCGACGACGCTCTGCACGCGATCGCAGACTCCATCGAGGAAAACAGCAAGGCAATTCTCGAAGCCAACGCGATCGACGTCGAAGAGGGCAAAGAGATGCTCGAAGCCGGGGAGTACACCCAGGCGTTCGTCGACCGCCTGAAACTCTCGGAGTCGAAGCTCGAAAGCATCGCCGAGATGGTCCGCAGCGTCGCTGGACAGGAAGATCCCCTCGGAAAGACGCTTGCAGCACGACGCCTCGACGAGGACCTGGAGCTCTACAAGCTGTCGGTCCCGATCGGCGTCATCGGCACGGTCTTCGAGTCCCGTCCCGACGCGCTGGTGCAGATCGCGGCGCTGAGCCTCAAATCGGGCAACGCCGTCATCCTCAAAGGCGGCAGCGAAGCGACGCACTCGAACCGCATTCTCTACGAAACGATCGTCGAGGCCGCCGCCAACATCCCCGACGGCTGGGCGCAGCACATCGAAGCCCGCGAGGACGTCGACACGATGCTCGGGATGGACGACGCCATCGACCTCCTGATGCCGCGCGGGAGTTCCGCCTTCGTGAGCTACGTCCAGGACAACACGAGCATCCCGGTCCTGGGCCACACAGAAGGCGTCTGCCACGTGTACGCCGACTCCGAGGCGGACCTCTCGATGGCGGCCGACATCGCCTTCGACGCGAAGGTCCAGTACCCAGCGGTCTGTAACGCCGTCGAGACGCTCTTGGTCGACGAGTCCGTCGCCGAAGACCTGCTGCCCGACCTCGTCGAGCGCTACCGCGAGGCGGGCGTCGAACTCCGCGGTGACGAACGCACGCGCGACATCGTCGAGATGGACGCTGCCAGTGAGGAAGACTGGTCGACAGAGTACGGCGATCTGATCCTGTCGGTGAAAGTCGTCGACTCGCTGGAGCACGCCATCGACCACATCAACACCTACGGCTCGAAGCACACCGAGTCGATCGTGACCGAGGAAGCAGACCGCGCCGCCGAATTTATGCAGCGGATCGACGCGGCGAGCGTCTTCCACAACGCGTCGACGCGCTTCAGCGACGGCTACCGGTTCGGACTCGGGGCGGAGGTCGGAATCAGCACGGGCAAGATCCACGCCCGCGGGCCCGTCGGTCTGGAGGGACTGACGACCTACAAGTACCATCTGGAAGGCGACGGCCAGCTCGTGGCGACGTACGCCGGCGAGAACGCGACGCCCTTCCTCCACGAGGACTTCGACGGCGAGTGGGTTCCCGGTCACCTGAGTGGCAGCGAGGAGTAACGGCACTCGTACCGCCGCCGGAACGGCCGGCGTCTGCTCGCGGTGGCGTCTCCCCGCTGTGGCATCTCCGAATCCGTCGCTGCGGCGAGTCCGACCGGAGTACAGACGACGCGAAGCCGTTATTGCGTTACCTTCGACGCGAACCGTTCGCGTACCTTCTCGACCTTCGGTTGCGCGTGCATCCGACAGTACGCGTCGTTGGGGTTCTTCTCGAAGTAGTCCTGGTGGTACTCCTCTGCGGGCCAGAAGCGTTCGAGCGGCTCGATTTCCGTCACGACGTCGTCGTCGTACTCCTCGTCGAGGGCCTCGACGTAGGCCTCGGCCTGCCGACGCTGTTCGTCGTCGTGATAGAGGACGATCGAGCGGTACTGCGAGCCGACGTCGGGGCCCTGACGGTTCAGCTGCGTCGGGTCGTGCGTCGCGAAGAACACCTCCAAGAGGTCGTCGTAGCCGATGACGTCGGGATCGTACTCGATTTGGACGACCTCCGCGTGGCCGGTGCTCCCCGAGCAGACTTCCCGGTACGTCGGATTCTCGGTGTGGCCGCCGGCGTACCCGGACGTGACAGACTCGACGCCGTCGAGTTCCTGCATCGCCGCCTCAGTACACCAGAAGCAGCCGCCACCGAACGTCGCTATCGCGGTCATTAGCCGTTAATTAGGCCCCCGACAGTATGTAATTGACGCGAGGATCAGGTAGAGAACAACGGAGATACGGAGAGCGGCGGGGCGGTCGGGTGGACGACGGGGCGATGCAGAGAGCGACGGGCTTCGCTCGGATAGCCAAACGTTTCAGTCCACGCGCTTCCGCCTGACCCACTCTTCGAGCGTGAAACCGTCCTCGTCCGACGTCGACACGAGTTCCCACTCCTCCTTGTCCCACACCGGGTAGTGGACGTCGCCCTCGTACTCGCCGGGCACGCGGCTCAGGAACATCCGGGAGACGTGCGGCTGGAAGAGGGCGTAGATCTCGGCCCCGCCGAGCACGTAGACGGTCTCCAAACCCAGCGACTCGGCGATTTCGACCGCCTCGTCGACGTCGCTTGCGTGCGTCGCCGTCGCGACGTCGTACTCGCGTTCCGTCCGACTCAGCACGATTTGGTGGGTCCCGGGAAGGTGATCGCGCATCGACTCGAACGTCTCGCGGCCGAGAACGACCGCGGAATCGGCGACGCGAGCGCGATACTGCCGTTTGTCCGCGGGAATGCTTTCCCACGGGAGTTCGCCGTCGAGGCCGATGACGTTGTTCTCGGCGACGGCGGCGACTGCGACGAGTTCCATCACCGGAGTGTAGGAACGGCGGCTACAAAAAGAGGCGAGGGAGCCGCCGCTCCGAAATGAGTTTGTTCCGGGAGGCAGTATATCACGAGGACGATGACACTTCAGCGACCGGGCAAACGCCCCGGAACGGACGCATTATCGACGTCCGACGCCGACTCTCGACGGGTGATCACCCGATGACAGTCGAGGAGATCAGCACCGACGAACTCAAGCGGAAGCTCGATGCGGGCGAGAACGTGCAGATCATCGACATCCGCTCGCCGTCGTCCTTCGATCAGGGTCACATCCCGGGCGCGGAGAACGTCCCGATGGCCGAACTCCACACCCGGATCGACGAGATCGAGTGGGGCGAGGACGTCGTCGTCGCGTGCCCGATCGGGCAGTCGTCGGTTCAGGCGGCCCGCCTAATCAGCAGCTACGAGGGCGTCGGCGCGGAGACGTCCGTCAGGAGTATGGCAGGCGGCTACAACGCCTGGGAGTACGAACTCGAAACGGACGCCGACAGCGACGCGTAAGCCGGGGCGAGAGTTTTTGCGGCGAGCGTCCCTAGAACGCACGTGCTTACCATTCGCCGCGACGCCTACGACGAGATCGTCCATCACGGGTACGCCGGCGGCGACGAGGAGGTCTGTGGCGTCCTCGCCGGAGAACACGGAGCCGACGCGAGTCGCGTCACAGACGTTTCCCGCGTCGAGAACGTCGCGGACGCGCCACAGATTCGCTACGCGATGGACCCCGAAGCGCAACTAGAACAGATCGACGAGATCGAATCCCGAGGACTCGACGTAGTCGGGTTCTATCACACGCACCCGACGGGGCCGGCGCGTCCGAGCGCCGTCGACGCCGACCGTGCAACGTGGCCGGGGTACTCCTACGTGATCTGTGCGTTCGACGGCCACCCGTATCTCGGCTCGTGGCGGTGGGACGGCGAGGAATTCGAACAGGAGACCGTCGCGATCGCCGAGGAGTAACCACGGGGCGTAATATAGTCGGGAAACTGATAGAGATACGAGCGCATACCCCCGCCTTCTCGTGAGTGACGAGTGTTCCGACGTCCTGTCGGAACTGAGGAACGAACAGGCGGGGGTCGAGCGGACACTATTGTGGACTAATCCGTTCTAGCAGTGCTGGGTTTCCCACGGTTTCGCTTTTACTTTCACTTTCACTCTGGACGGCTGAGCTATATATCGATGCCATCCGAGAAATAGAGTACGGCGACGATGGGCGAGGTCACGAAAACGCTCGAACTGAAGCTTGTGGACCCAAACGTCCACAAGCGTCAGAAGCTTCGTGAGACACGGGACACTTACCAGCAGGCACTTCAATCCGCCTTCGCCGCTGGCTGTGACACACAGTCAGCGGCCAACGACGTGGTTGTCGAGTACGACCTGAGTGGCTACGCGAAAAACGCCCTCAAGAAGTACGTCCCACAACTCCACACCAGCTACGACACCGACGAGCTTCACGACGACCACCCGGTACGGTTCACCAACGAAGGGCTGCAACTCGACCATCAACCACAGAACGCTATCGAGTGGTACGTCAAAGTCCCGCATCACGAAGATTACCACCTCTGGATTCCAGCACGCGCCAATCCCGAACAGCGGGAGTGGCTCGAAGCGGCGTACGCAGACGACGCCGAGATGGGCGAAAGTCGGCTGTTCGAGCGCGAGGGAACGTGGTATCTCCATATCACCGTTACCCGCGACGTGGCCGAGCAATCTGTGGCATCCGCCGACGAGCGGACGCCACCAGACGAGTCTGGCGAGCCCTGTCTCGCTGGGCTCGCTAGAACGCCCATCGGCGTGGATATCGGAGAAGCGAGTCTCGTTACGGTGTGTCACCGCGACGAGAGCGGTTCTCCTGTTCGCCCCCGACTGTGGGCCGACGACGGCAAGGCCGTTCGTCGGCTCCGCAAAACGTACTTCACCGCCAAGAGACGGCTTCAGAAGCGTGGCAGTGAGCGAATCGCAGACTCGTTCGGTGACGCACTGTGGGACCGGATTGACGATGTGTTCCACCGTGTGACCCGCGAGGTCGTGAAGTACGCCGAGTCCGTCGAGAATCCGGTATTGGTGCTGGAAGACCTGACGTACATCCGCGAGAATATGGACTACGGCGAGTATATGAATCGGCGGTTGCACGGATGGGGCTTTGCCAAGCTCCACGCACAGGTTCGCTACAAAGCCGCCGAGAAGGGGATTCCCGTCGAGACGGTGAATCCCCGGAACACGTCGAAGGCGTGCCACGCCTGCGGTGAAGTTGGCTCCCGGCCACGACAGGCGACGTTCAGATGCTCGAACGACGGCTGTTGGGTCGGTGAGTATCAAGCCGACGTGAACGGGGCGATAAACATTGCAGACCGCTACCGTAGTGGAGAGAGTCACCGCCGAAGCGACCGGACTTCCCGGCAGAAGGCCGGTGACGATGACTCGGCTACGGATGGGGCCTCTTTGACTGGGCCACAAGACAGCCACGCGGATGCTGAAACCCAGCAAGTGACGCGTGGACCGTATGCGTCTTGAAACCAACAGGCCACAACGCTGGGCCTGAAATCCCGTGGCGGGATTCCTCCGCGTTCACGCGGAGGAGGAGGTCAATGGTTGTGGATGCTCCGGTCGTGTAGTAACAATGTCCCGGCAGACGGAGCCGACACCACTGCTTTCTATACAACTGACGAACACGTCCGAGCACTGATGGCTACCGAACGGAGTGACGGCCGATCAGACCGAGATCGGTCGGGGCGAGCGTCGGGACGGGACTGGACGACGTACGGTCTCGTCGCGGGCGCGAGTCTGATTTCGGTGGGACTGGCGGCCTACGAAATCGTCCCAGCGAGCGTCACTCCGCTGATCCGTGAGTCCCTGAACATCGGGCCGGCGATCGCCGGACTCCTGGTGAGCGTAATGTTCGGGACCGCCGTGGTTGCGAGTCTGCCAGCCGGTGCCCTCTTGGATCGAACGGACTCACGACGTGTGATGGTGACCGCCGTGTTCGTGTTGTTCGCGGCCGGCATCTGGGGATGGATCGGCGGGCGAGGAGGGAGCTACCGGTCGGTGATCGCCTCGCGTGCAGTCGGTGGCATCGCGTACGTGGTCGTCTGGAACGCGGGCATCGATATCGTGAGCCGCGCAGTGACCGGCGACCACCTCGCGACGGCAGTCGGTATCTTCACCGCGAGCGGTCCGGTCGGCTTCGCGATCGGGCAGGGAACGGGGCCAATCATCGCCGCGCGGTTCGGCTGGCCAGCTATATTTGTCGCGTTCACCGGCGTCGCGCTCGTCGGCTTGCTCATATTTTGGCCGACGAGTCGCGGGCTCGGCGGTCGCGACGGCGACGCCCCCACGCTGGGGGAGTTCGGGACCGTTCTCCGCGACCAGACCGTCTGGCTCGTCGCGACGCTCGGCTTTCTCAGCTACGCGCTGTATCTCTTCATCAACAGTTGGGGGTCGTCGTATCTCACCCAGGAGATCGGGCTTTCACTGGCGGTGAGTGGCATCCTCCTGGCCGTGTTCCCCGGCATTGGCGTCGTTTCGCGAATCAGCAGCGGTCTCCTCTCGGACCGCGTCTTCGACGGGCGGCGACAGCCGGTCCTGCTGGGTTCGTTCGGCCTCGCTGCGCCGCTCGTGTTGCTCTTCGCGTACCTGGGATCGGTCCCACTGCTCGTCGGCGTCCTGCTGCTTTCGGGCTTTGCGATCCAGCTCACGCTCGGGCTCTCGTTTACCTACGTGCGCGAGGTGGTCGATCCGCGCGTTGCCGCGACGGCCGTCGCATTTCAGACGAGCATCGGTCTCGCTGGGGCGTTTCTGGCTCCGATCGTCGGTGGTGCCGTCGTCGACGCCGCGGGCTTCGACGCGGCGTTCCTTCTCGCGGGCGCACTCGCGGGAGCCGGAACCGTGCTCGCGTGGCGCGCACCCGAGCCGCAGGCGACGTGATTCGCTGGCGACGAACTCACTGCGCCGCCTGTGTTGTATCCCGTCGATAGAATATTGTGGCCTCGTATCTCACATCGAAAAAAGATGCTTAAAAATGAAGTTTACATCGTAACAGGGAGCAGGGGCGGGCTCGGGCGAGCGACCGCGCGAGAGTTAACCTCTCACGGCGCGACCGTCGTCCTCAACGACCTAGGGGGAGAGGGCGAATCCGATGCCGTCACTCTGCAGGAGGAACTAGAAGGGAGAACAGGATCCGCGACGGCCCACCTCGGGGACGTCACGGAGATGGAATACGCCGAGGAGTTGATCGACGACACCGTCACCAAACACGGTCGACTCGACGGCGTCGTCAACTTCGCCGGCATCCTCCGTGATTCGTATCTCACCGAGATGACCGAATCCAAGTGGGACCAGGTGATCGACGTCCACCTCCGCGGTCACTTCAATCTCCTCCGGAGTGCCGCGCGCCGGTGGAAAGAGGCGGCCGAAGCCCGATCAACAGGTCGCTCGTTTCTGACAGTGGCGAGCCCGTCAGCGTTCGGCAACAGCGGACAGGCGAACTACTCGGCGGCGAAAGCAGGGGTGCTCGGGCTGACCCGCACGGCCGCGATCGAACTACAGCGGTACGACGTTCGCGTGAACGCGTTGGTTCCGATCGCGCATACGCAGATGACCGAAGCGTTTCTCGACGCGGCGGAGTACCCCCCGGAGAACGTCGCGCCGGTCGCGGCGTTTCTACTGAGTGAGGCGGCCGCGGGCGTCACCGGCTGTACCGTCGAAGCGGCGGGCGACGGCGTCGGGCTGCGCTCGAACCCGGAGATCGAACGGATCGCGTTCGAGGACGGCGGCTGGTCCCTCGAAGACCTCGCAGACAGATTCGAGGCGACGTTGGGGAGACAGACCAGCCTCGAACGGACCGAGACACAAACCTGACGCGGGCGAGTCGAGTCAGCGTCTGGAATCGACGTACGGGAGCGGTGGGCGGCCAGTGACGGGAGAGGTGCGGCAGACATCGAGAGTCTGACCCGGACTTGATAACCAAGTTGTCTCCATTCACTGATTTCGTATATAATGGTAATTTTTGGGGAACTATTATATACTAATGTAAATTATTGATCTGTGATGCCATACCAGGGCGGTCGTCGGGTGCGCAGACCGCAAGACGAGCGGAGTCTCCCCGCCAGCGACGCACTGGTGTGACCTGCTAAATGGAACGAAACCAATGCACAGGCCACTACTCACGACTGACTTCTTGGACAGGGCGACGGAACTCTACGGCGACGATGTCGGGGTCATCGCAGACGACGGGACCGAGTTCACTTACGGCGAACTCGGAGCGCGAGTCAATCGGCTCTCGAACGCGCTCCGCGAGTGGGGCGTCGAAAAGGGGGATCGGGTCGCGTTGCTCTCGCCCAACTCGCATTACTTCATCGAGACGCTCTACGCGACGATGCAACTGGGCGCGCTGTTCGTCCCGCTGAACTTCCGCCTCCAACCCGGAGAGTACGATTACCTACTGGGTGACTGCGAGCCGAGCGTGCTGATCGCCGATTACGAGTACGCCGAAAAGCTCCAGCACCTGAAAGAGGGCGGCGAGACAAGCGTCTCGCAGTGGATCGCATACGACGCCGACCGCGTCGAGGGCGACTGGGACGACTACGAGAACGTCCTCAGTGACGCGTCGCCCGCACAACCCGAACGGCCGGACATCAGCGAGGACGACGACGCGACGATCCTCTACACGAGCGGGACGACCGGCGATCCGAAGGGCGTCGTCCACACCCACCGCATCCAGCACTACCACGCGATGATTCACGCCCATCACGTGGAGTTCGAGGACAACGACACGCTGCTTTGGACCTCGCCGATGTTCCACATCAACGGCTGGGGCCACATCTACGGGCTGACCGGCATCGGTGGAAAGCACGTGATACTCCGGGACTTCGACCCCGCGACCGTGTTCGAGCGGATCTACGACTACGACGTCTCGTATCTCGGCGGCGCCCCGACGGTCCTCAATATGCTGCTCGAATACCACGAGGAAGCGGACGTCCCGACGACCGGCGAGATGCCCGTCCGCGTCGAAACCGCTGCCAGTCCCCCGCCGAAACGGACGATCAAGCGGACCGAAGACGAACTCGGCTGGCGGATCATCCACGCCTACGGGGCGACCGAGACGGGGCCGCTCATCACCACGAGTAACTCGAAACGGAAGATCGAACAGGGGAACAAGTACGACATCATCAACAAACCCGGGTTCGCGACGCTCAACACGGAGATCCGTGTCGTCGACGAGGACGGCGAAGACGTCCCCCTCGACGACCAGACCAAAGGCGAGGTCGTCGCCCGCGGGAATCAGGTCCTCGATCGTTACTGGAACAAGCCCGAACAGACAGAGCAGGCCTTCCACGACCGGGTCGACGGCTGGTTCCACACGGGCGACATCGCCACGATGGACGAAAACCGGATGCTCACGATCGTCGATCGAAAGAAGGACATTATCATCTCGGGCGGCGAGAACATCTCCAGCATCGAGGTGCAAGACACCATCTTCGATCACCCCGACGTGAAGGTCGCCGCTGTCATCGGCGTCCCACACGAGAAGTGGGGCGAGACGCCGAAGGCGCTCGTCGTTACGCGCGAGGGGTCAGACCTCACGGAGGAGGAGTTGATCGAGTTCTGCCGCGAGAAGTTGGCCCACTACAAGTGCCCGACGAGCGTCGAGTTCCGCGAAGAGCTCCCGCAGACCTCGACGGGGAAGATCCAGAAGTACGAACTGCGAGCGGAACACTGGGACGACGCCGAGCGCGACGTCAACTGATAGGGATTATCGTAACTGTTCGGAGAGTCTCGCCGTACCGTCCGGCGAGACATCTATGCGGACTTACGATAAGCCCTTTGACGGCGCTCGGAGCGACGCGTCTCCGATAACGAACGGAAAACCGCCGTCGCGAACTGTTTTCAGAGAGGCTCGAATCGGTAGAAGACGCGGTCCTGCTCGGTCGGTCCGTCGATGTCCATCACCTTCAGTTGGACGGCATCACCCGTCTCCAGTTCGTCGTAGGTGGCGTTGTCGACCCGCGCAGAGAGCCTGACAGGTCCCAGATCGACCACGCCGACGACGAACGGCGGGTCGTCGCTCATCCCGATAGCCGCGGTCCCTCGGACCTCGGTGAACGAGGTGAGCGTCCCCTCGTGCGGCAGGTCAGTGTACGTGAGGTCGTCGCTCAGACACTCCGGACAGACGACGCGCGGCGGGAAGTGAATCGCGTCGCAGTCGGTGCACTGTGTCGTCGTGAGCGATCCCGCACGGAGGTTGTCGTAGAACTCGTGGATCCGGGTGTGTTCTGGGTCCTGGAGATCGTAGAAGTCGAGCAGCCGCGGGAGTTCGACTTCGTCCGGAAGGGTGATCGTTCCGCGTGGCGGGTCGCTGTGCTCACCGCCGTCCGTACGGAGGAGGTCGTCGGTCGGGGCGTCTGCGTCTTTCGGGCCGGTGTGGTCGGGTCGAGTCATTGTGGGTCCCTCGCGAGAGTCATCACGCTGTGCACTGAGGCGCTGCCGCTCAGATTGTGAATGAGTCCGGTCTCCGGATCGTCGGGCACCTGCCGGGCACTGGACACGTCGCCGGCGAACTGTCGGTACACCTCCAGCGCCTGGCAGACACCGGTCGCACCGAGCGGATGCCCGCACCCGAGAAGACCGCCGCGCGGATTGACCGCGACGTCGCCGTCGAGTTCGCTGCGCCCGTCCTCGATGAACTGTCCGCCTTCGCCCTCCTCGGCGAACCCGAGTTGTTCGTACTCGATGATCTCACTGATCGAGAAGCAGTCGTGGACCTCCGCGACGTCGATCTCCTCAAGCGGGTCCTCGATCCCGGCCTGCTCGTAGGCCTGCTGGGAGGCCTCTCGAGCCTGCGGCCACGTCGTCATCGACGGGATGTTGTTGACGGAGTTGCTCGCCATACACGACTGACCGCTGCCGGTGATGTAGGCAGCCGTCTCGACGCCCAGTTCCGCGGCCTTCTCCTCGCTGACGACGAGCACGCCCGCAGCGCCGTCGGTGATACCGCTGCAGTCGAGCAGACGGAGCGGCGGGGCGATGGGGTACGAATCGAGGACGTCGTCGACGTCCACGTGCTCTCGGTAGTGTGCGAAGTCGGTCTCGGCGGCGAGACTCTTGTTCTTCGCGCTCACCATCGCGAGTTGTTCCTGGGTCGTCCCGTGTTCTTCCATATGCCGCTGGGCGTACTGGGCGAAGTACGACGGTCCGTTGAGGCCGTTGACGCCGTCGAACTCCCGGTCGAGCACGTTCGTCATATTCGACTGGATCTCCGGCATATGCTCGCGGTCGATGTTCATCTTCTCGACGCCGAGCACAAGCGCGACGTCGAGTTGGCCGGCGGCGATAGCCAGCCAGGCGTAGCGGAGTGCGGCCTGCCCGCTCGCGCAGGCGAGTTCGGTGCGGGCTAACATCCCGTTCACGTCGATGCCGAGTAGTTCGGCGACCATCGGCGCGACGTGGCTCTGGAACGCGAACCGTTCGGGTTGCACCGCTCCGACGAACAGCCCCTCGACGTCTGCGGGCTCAATCCCGTCGACGTCGTCGAACGTCGCTTTGCCGGCTTCCTGTGCGAGATCCTTCCACGTGGCGTCGCGCTCGCCCCATTCGGTGAGCCCGCCGCCGACGATGGCTGCATTGTGTGGCATTTCTCAGTCCTCGAAGTTCGGTTCGCGGTCGTTTCTGAACGCCTGGACGCCTTCGAGCATATCGTCGGTCGTCGTCAGCAGGCCGAAGCCCTGGCTCTCCATCTTCAGCCCGGCGTCGAGACTGGCGTCGTCGCCCTCGTTGATGACCTGCTTTGCGACTTTCAGCGCCGTCTTGGGCCCCGAGGCGACGTCGCCGACGAACTCCTCGACGGTCTCGTCGAACTCGTCTGTCGGAACGGCGCGGTTGATGATTCCCCACTCCTCGGCACGCTCAGCGCCGAAGTGGTTTCCGCGGAAGATGATCTCCTTCGCGCGTGGCTTGCCGACGAGGCGGGTGAGACGTTGGGTGCCGCCGCCACCCGGGATCAACCCCAGATCGACTTCGGGACTGCCGAACGTGGAGTTCTCGGTCGCGAGCCGGAGGTCACAGGCGAGCATCAACTCGAAACCGCCGCCGAGACAGAATCCGTCGATCGCGGCGATCGTGGGTCGATCGAAGTCGTAGATCCGCTCGATGGATTCCTCGACGTCCATAATCTCGGTCGGCGCGTTGGCGGTGAAGCCCGTGATGTCCGCACCGGCGGAGAACGCTCGGTCGCCGGCGCCCTCGAATACCACGCAAGACACTTCGTCCGTGTCGGCGTCCTCGAGCGCGTGGCCGACTTCTGCGAACATCTCCTCGCTGAAGGCGTTGAGCCGCTCGGTGCGGTCGAACTCGATCGAGAGCACGCCCCGCTCGTCGAGATCGACGTTCAGGAACTGATAGGGGTACTCGCCCGTGTAATCGTAGAACCCCGCGCCCGCGTCGACGCCAGTCTCGCCGGCCTCGACCAGTTCGATCAAGTAGTCAGCGGGTTCGTATCGCGCGGCACCGGTCTCCTCGTAGAGCGCTTGGAGTTTGTCGAGGACGGTATCGAGCCCGATCGAGTCGCCGACGCGACAGGTCCCCAGCGGGAACCGGCCGCCGAGACGAACGCCGAGGTCGATGTCTTCGGGCGTCGCCACCTCGTCGCCGACCAACTTCGCCGCCTCGTTGATCATCCGGGCTTCGATGCGGAGCGTGTCGAAGCCCTCGCCGTCGCCGGGTTCGTAGTCGACGCCGTCGTCGTCCTCGTAGTCGTAGAAGCCCGTGCCTGTCTTGCGGCCGAGCGTCTCGTCGTCCACCATCGCGGCGATCGACGGCGGCACGTCGTACGCGGAAGCTTCGAGGAAGTCGTAGGCGATATCGATGCCGCCGTAGTCGTTGAGTTCGAAGGGCCCCATCGGGTACCCGCGGTTGAACACCATCCCAGCGTCGGCCTCCTGGATCGTGCACTCCTCGCGGTCGAGCATCCACGCGGCCTCGCCCATAAACGGCACGAGGACGTTGTTCACGACGAAGCCGTGGACGTCCTTCTTGACGTCGATGCCCGTCTTGCCGATCGAGTCGACGTAGGCGTGTGCGCGCTCGATGGTCTCGTCGCTGGTCGCGTCGCCGTGGACGACTTCGACGAGGTCCATCCGCACGGGCGGATTGAAATAGTGCGTCCCGACGACCTGTTCGGGTCGGTCGGTGGCCTTAGCCATCTCGGTGATCGAGAGTCCCGAAGTGTTGCTCGCGAGGATCGCTTCTTCGGGGGCGTACTCGTCGACTTCGGCGAAGGTGTCCTTCTTGAGTTCCATCCGTTCGGGCACCGCCTCGACGACGAGGTCGGCGTTCTCGACCGCCGCTTCGAGGTCGGTGAAGCCCTCGACTCGGTCGAAGACGTCCTCAGCCGATTCGTCGATCTGTCCTTTCTCCGCGAGTTTGCCGAGGCTCCACTCGATGTTGTCGAGACCGTCGTCGACGAACTCCTGCTCGATATCTCGAATAGAGACAGTGTAGCCCGCAATCGCAGCAACCTCGGCAATGCCGTGGCCCATACTTCCGGCGCCGAGTACCGCGACGTGTTGGATGTTCGCTTCCTGCATCGCTTACCCAAGAGTTAACGTTGCTATTCAATCTTCTGGTATTTTAGACACAGTGTTTAGAATTAGCTAGTATAGAGACATTGTGGTGAAATTTTAGGCAGATAAGACACCATCTGTAATTTCATTCGCCGGGACTGTGTCTGGGGAGCTATGCGGTCACCAGACGTGTAGTACGTCCTCCCACTGCGTACAGAGCGGCCCGCTATCGTGAAGTGTGGTAACATACGCGTTCTAACAAGATTTCTGAATGGGCGCTGCTTCGTTTACTATTTCACCACAATCGATCTCAATACTTAACGAAAGTATTATCAAGTTCGGCTCTAAGGTGTGGAGCGAGCTATGAGATCACCTACCAGACGCAAGGTGCTGAAGACGGGTGGCGCAGCCTCAGTAATCGCAATGTCCGGACTCGCCGGTTGTTCAGGTGGCGGCGGAGGCGACGGAGACAACAGTGGTGGGGACGGCGGTGGCGACTCGGGGACGACGGGTGGCTCGACGAGCCAGGACACAGGTCCGAGTTCGTTCCACGTCGGCGTTTTCAACCCCCAGAGCGGTCCGTTCGCGCCGTGGGGACCCGCACTCCGAACGGGTGCCGAACTCGCAGCGGAGGACCTCGAGAGCGAACTCGGCGTCGACATCGAGATCAGCACCTACGACACCGAAGTCAATCCCAGCGCGTCGCTGGAGCGAATGAAACGAGCCGTGACGGCGGATGGCATCGACTTCGCGCAGGGCGCGCTCTCGTCGGCCGTCTGTACGAAGATCGGGACGTGGGCCTCCGACAACGGCGTCTCCTACATCGCAGACGGCGCGTCTGACACGCTGACGGGATCGAGCTGTCAGCCGCATATGTTCAGCACGTACTCTTCGAACACGATGCTGGTCAAGTCCATCGGGGCGCGAATGGCCGACATCGCCGACAAGTGGTACCTGCTGTACTCCGATTACATCTGGGGACAGAACGCCCAGGAGCTCTACATCGAAGAGATCGAGGCCAACGGCGGCACCGTGGTGGAGTCGGAAGCGACGCCGTTCCCCAACGACGACTACACGTCGTACCTCAACAACGTCGCTAACTCCGACGCGACCGGCCTCGGTCTCGTCCTCCCCGCGCTCGACAAGCGACTGGCGATGAAGCAGCTCCGGAACAAAGGAATGCACGAGAACTTCAAGCTGATGGGTCACCAGGCCGAAGACATCGCGTTCTGGGGGCTCAGCCAGGAGTCCGCGGCGATGATGGACATCGCCTCGACCGGCTGGACGAACGCGATCGACAGCGCAGAGGAGTTCAAGATGCGGGTCGCAGACCGCGATCAGAACCCGTACGTACGCCACGCCAACGCGTACATCGCGATGGATCAGCAGGTCCGCGCGGCCGTCCGCGCCGGCTCGACAGACGGGGAAGCGATCCGCAGCGAGCTCGAAGGCCACACCGTCGAGAGCGAGACGGCGCTGAGCATTATGCCGGGCGACCTCGAATGGCGGGCCTGCGACCACCAACTCGTGCACCCGACCTGGGCGATCTCGGGGCGCTCGATGGGCGATATGCAGACCGATCCCTACAACGCGTGGTTCCAGGTCGAGGGATCGAGCGCCGGGAAAGACGTAATGCGTAGCTGCGACGCGACGGGCTGCTCGCTGTGAACTCACGTATGAACGCCATTCCCATTCCGGGAACGCAGCGCAGCATCACGCCCGCTGGAGGTATCGTCTGGGGCGTCCTGGTGCTGTTGACGGTGATGAGTGCCATCGTTCGCCCCGGCCTGTTCGTCGATCAGGTCATCGGCGGCCTCGTGTACGGACTCGTCTTGGTGCTGATCGCGCTCGGCCTGTCAATCGTCCTGGGGCTGCTCGGCATCGTGAACTTCGCCCACGGCGCCCTGTTTATGCTGGGCGCGTACTTCACTTTCCAACTGATGGAAGTCTGGGGAGTCTCGTTCTGGGTGGCGCTGATCGTCGCACCGCTCGGAGTCGGACTCGTTGGCGTCGCGATCGAACGCGGCGTCCTCCGGCATCTCTACGACAAGAACCCCCTGAACGGACTGCTCGCGACGTTCGGCATCGCGTTGATGCTCGGTGAGGCGACGCGCGCCATCTGGGGGGGGACGCCGCGAAGCGTCGTGGCTCCGCAAATCCTCTCGATGAGCTTCGATCTGGGAGTCACGACCGTCTCGCGGATCCGCCTGTTCACCGTCGCCGTGGCGGTCGTCGTCATCGCGGCCGTCTACCTGCTCATCGAGCGCACCGACTTCGGTCTCTCCGTTCGCGCGGGCGTGCTCGACCGCGAGATGGCCGAGTTCCTCGGCGTGAATATGAACGTCCGATTCATTTCGATGTTCGTGCTCGGCGCGGCCATCGCGGGTCTCGGCGGCGTCCTCCGGGGTGCCGCAGTCGGAATGGACGTCGGGATGGCGAATCAGTTCATCATCCTCGCGTTCGTCGTCGTCGTTGTCGGCGGGATCGGGAGCCTGTTCGGGAGTGTCGTCGCCGGCCTCCTGATCGGCGGCGCGAGCTATCTGACGCCACTGTACCTCTCGACGCTGGCCGAGGTGACGACGCTGGAGTTCATCAATATTCCCGGGATCGGCGGACTGGTCCCGTATCTGGTGATGATCGTCGTGCTGCTCGCACGGCCACGCGGGCTGTTCGGACAGGAGGGCTTCCTCGAATGAGCGACGAATCCGCCACGAACCGAACCGGAGAGGGCCTCGTCTCGGGGCTCCCGCTCGGGGCGCTGAATCGGTACAAGGTTCCAATCGGGTCGGTCCTGTTGGTCATCTTGCTCCGTCCACTAGTGTCGATGGAGTTCCTCCTCGGATACGGGTCGGTTGCGAACACCATCCTCATCTGGATGCTGTTTGCGGCCTCGTTCAACCTCCTCTTGGGGTACACGGGGCTGCTGTCGTTCGGCCACGCGATGTTCCTCGGGATCGGGGCGTACGTCACGGCGATCGGGCTGTCACGGTTCAGTTCGTCGTTCGTCCTGTCAGCGGTCGTCGCGCTCGCGCTCGCGGGGGTCGCCGCCTATCTCATCGGCCGGATCACCGTCCAGAAAGGGGAGATTTACTTCGCGATGCTCACGCTCGCGTTCGGGACGACCGCGCACTTCATCGCCAACTACAACCCTGCCGGACTGACCGGCGGGACGACCGGCATCGCGGGCGGTGCGGTCCCGGCGTGGATCGAGACAGAACGCGGTCTCAAGTACGTGAACCTCGGCGGCTTCCAGTTCGACTGGTACTGGCTCGTCGCAGCGGCGGTCCTCGTCGGCCTCGTGGTTCTCTGGCAGATCGTCCGCTCGCCGTTCGGTCGGACGCTCATCGCAATCCGCGAAAACAAAGAGCTGGCCCGCGCGATGGGGATCAACACCTACCGGTACAAGGTGTGGGCGTTCACCCTGAGCGGGGTCGTCGCCGCCTACGCCGGCACGATCCTCGAAATCAACGAACAGGGCGCGACGCTCTCGCTCCTGACCGTCGAGACCAGCGGCGACGTCATCCTGATGACGGTGCTCGGCGGTGCGAACTACTTCTTCGGCCCCGTCGCCGGCGCGTTCGTCTGGCTGTTCGCCGAAGATTACCTGACCGACTTCGAGATGCTCGTCCTGCCGCTGAAGGAGGTCCCGATCGTCAGTCTCGAACTCGCGGGCGTGTTGGCGTACTGGCAGTTCTTCCTCGGGCTGCTGTTCGTCATCGCGGTGCTGATCGCGCCACGCGAGGGGATCTGGGGACTCCTCAGAGACAGTATCGAAACGCTCTACGACCGACTGCGGACCGGTGAAGAAGATGTCTGAAACAGATACGTCTACGACCGAGCGAACGGACACAGGCGACGCCCAGACGGCAGCGCTTGGCTCGACGGGCCTCACGAAGCGGTTCGGCGGCATCGTCGCCGTCGACGACGTCGATCTGGCCGTTCCCGAGGGCGAACTGCGAGCGATTATCGGTCCGAACGGGGCCGGCAAGACGACGCTTTTCAACGTGCTCACGCACGCGCTCGCCCCGACCGACGGGACGGTGTATCTCCACGGCGAGGAGATCACGGACCTCTCACAGGAACAGCGTCCCCACCGCGGCCTCGCCCGCTCGTTTCAGTCGAATCAGTTGTTCAACGAGTTGAGCGTCCTCGAAAACGTCCGGGTGGTCGTCCAGACGATCGAATCAGGACCGTTCTCGTTCGATCTTCTCGGCGAGGGGCGGTCCCAGCACCGCGAGCAAGCGCTGGACATTCTGGACTCTGTCGGGCTGACTGACAAACGCGAAGTCACTGCGAAGAACCTCTCGCACGGCGACCAGCGTCGCCTGGGTATCGCGATGGCGCTGGCGACGGATCCTTCGGTACTCCTGCTCGACGAGCCGACGAGTGGTCTCGGAACGAACGAGACGGGACTCGTCACCGACCTCATCGAATCGGTGCATCAGGACCTCGGCCTGACGCTGCTCTTGATCGAACACGATATGGATATCGTCCTCTCGATAAGCGACCGCGTCACCGTCCTCGATCAGGGGCGCGTCCTCGCGACGGGCACGCCCGACGAGGTCAGAGGCGACGAGGAGGTCCAGGAAGCGTACCTCGGCGGAATGCGGGAGGAACTATGAGCCTCCTCGACGTCTCCGAACTGGAAGCCGGATACGAGACCGGACAGGTGCTGTTCGGCGTCGATCTCTCGGTCGACGAGAACGAGGTCGTCTCGCTGCTCGGCCGCAACGGCGCGGGCAAGACGACGACGATGCACGCACTCGTCGGTGCAGACGTTCCTCGGGTGTTCGGTGGGTCGATGACGTTCAACGGCGAAGACCTCCGTGCGCACCGAAATTACCAGATCTCGGACCTCGGGCTGTCTCTCGTTCCCGAAGGACGCCGGTGCTTCCGAGACCTCACGGTCAAAGAGAATCTCCGGCTCGCGGCGGATCACGCCGGCGATCCGCTGCCCGTCGAAGAGGTGCTGGATCAGTTCCCCGAACTCGACGATATGCGGGATCGCCCCTCGAAGAATATGAGCGGCGGCGAACAGCAGATGCTGGCGATCGCGCGAAGCCTCGTCACGAACCCGAAGCTGATGCTCCTCGACGAGCCCTGCGAGGGGCTGGCTCCGTACATCGTCCGACGGATCGAGTCGATCATCCAAGAGATCAACGAGAAACAGGACGTGAGCGTCCTCCTGGTAGAGCAGAACGTCGCCGTGGCGGTCGCTGTCGCCGAACGGCACTACATTCTCGACGAGGGCGAAATCGTCGAGGAAGTCTCGACGGCGCAACTCCGCGAGGACGACGAGCTCAGACAGGAGTACCTGGGCGTGTAATCCGCTTCGTCAGTCGCCGACCGTCAGCTGTCGCCGAACCGTCCCCTGTCGGAGGAAACGGTCGCATACGTGTCCTGTCGCTCAGAGCTGAATCACTCACCGCCGTCTGATTCGAGGTGATCGAAGAGTCCCGGCGTCGTCCCGAACTTCAGCACGTTCGTCATCGTGGAGCTACGGACGTTGCTGACGGCTTGCCCGTGCTCTTTGTAGAACTCGTGGAGCCACTTCGACTCCGCCTCCTGGCTGGGGAACATCATCACCGATTTCCACTGGTACTCCCCGTCCGAGAGGAAGTAGAAGATGGAGTACTGACTCGATCTGATGTGTTCCATCGTGTCACGCCAGTGCTCTTTGAAGTTCTCGGGGTTGAACTTGAACTCCATCAGCGCGAACGTGAAGTACGACTCGTTCGGGATTATCGCTTCGCGGAAGACGCCCGCTTCACGCATATTCCGGATCGCTTTGCTCACCGTGACGTGGCTGACGTCGATTCCGTGTTCTTCTTCCAAGACGTCGGTGAGTTCACGGGCGGAGAGTTGTGGATCCCGCGCGAGCTCTCTGAGGATGACGACGTCTCGCTCTTTGAAGTCCCACGCTGGTCTGCTGTCGCTCATTCTGCGTTCTGCCTCAAAGCCGGTTGTCGGGGAGAACGTTTCGATAGGACGGCCCGCCAGCGACGGTCTCGCCGCAACTCAAACATTTGGTAACACACTCACCGCTAATAGAAAATGTGTGGTAAAATAATTACCGTGTGGCGTAGTTGGTGTTAATTGGCGCTGAGGCACGTATCGTCTGTCGAGAAACGACGAATACCCGTCGAGACACACCGATCGGCGCGGGTCCCAGTCCAGTGGCGCACAGGTTACCGGTTGCGGAACAGCAGCCACGCCGCGACGAGCAGACAGACGACGAATCCGCCGAACGCGAGGTCGTAGCTGCCGTAGGTGGCGACGATCCCGACGTACGCCGGGCCGACCGCGTTCGCGCCGAGAAAGAGCGCCCGCGCTGCACCGAGGTCGGCACCCATCCCGCCGTCGGGCGCGTCGTCGACGATGATCGCGTCGGCGAGTGGGAAGCCCGCCTTGTACCCGAGCGCGAGAAACGCCACTGTGAACCAAATCGCGACGGTCGCGGACGCGACGACGAGAGCCGTCAGGCCCGTCGCGGCGACGAGCAGCCCGGCGACAGCGATCCCACGCCGCGAGAACCGATCGCCAAGCGACCCAGCCAGCGGCTTCACTGCGAGTCCGATCGCGAAGACGATCGCGAACGTCAGGCCCGCAAGGCTCTGGGAGAATCCCTTCGTCTGGGCGAGGTACGTCGGAATGAAGTTGATGATCCCGCCGACCATAAAGTAAAACAGCGAAAAAGCGACGAGCGTCTCCCGCTGCTGGGAACTCTCGACGAGTCGACCGACAGTACCGGAGACGTCGAGTGAGGTCTCGCCGACGTGGTAGCCGTCTCTCGTGGTCGCGGCGTAGGCGGCCGTGAGCAGCCCGAGGCCGATCGCGACAGGGAAGAAGGGCGTCCGCCAACTCGCGTACGTCAGCGCGAGGATCGCCACGCCGGAGGAAATCAGTCCCCCGGCGTCGGTGCCGGCGGCGTAGATGCCGAGCGCGCGACCGCGCTGCTTCGTGAAGAGATCCGAGAGCAGCGCTCGCGACGGGATCGCAAAGAGCCCTTTCCCGATGCCGACGACCGTCGCGGCGACGAAAAACAGCACGACACCGTTCGTCAGCCCGAACAGTGCGAATCCGACGGCGAGGACGACCAATCCGGGGACGATGAGCGTCGCCCGGTTCCAGCGGTCGGAGTACTCGCCGCTCGGATACTGGACGAGCGCGTACGAGCCCCCGAAGATAGAGAGCGCGATGCCAGCAGTCGCCTCGGTGATCCCGAGGTCCGCGATGATCGTCGGCAAGAGCGGTGAGATGAGAAACCGACCGGTCTGGAGTATGGCCCACCCAAGCGAGACGGCCACCAGCATCCGCCGCGCGTAGCCGGTCATCTCGGTCGTCGTGTCGGTCACGGTGCCGACTCGGACGCGGAGCGTGACGTGGGTTCCGATTCGGCTCGGATGGACGAATCAGCAGACTGGGGCCGGCTGCTACAGATTCGAGGCGCTTTCGCCGCCGTCGATCGGTATCGCGACACCCGAGAGATAACTCGACTGTGGTGAGGAGAGGAACGCGACGGTTCGTCCCAGGTCCATCGGGTCGCCGAGATGTTCGACGGGGATCTCTCGGGCCCAGTCTTCGAGGCCCTCATCGTAAGAGTCGTACTCGCCGTCTTCGATGCCCTCCTCGACGAGGGCCTCGACTCGCGGCGTCTCGTGGGTTCCGGGGAGTACCGCGTTCGCGCGGACCTCCGGGGCGAGTTCCTTCGAGAGCGTCTTCTCGAGGCCGACGACGCCCATCCGGACCGAGTTCGAGAGCACGAGGTCGTCGACGGCTTCCTTGACGCTGATCGACGCGATAGTGACGATCGTTCCGCCGCCGTCGGCGCGGAGATGCGGTGCGGCCGCCCGGACCGCCCGGACGACACTCATCACGAGGAGGTCGAACGCCTCGTACCACTCCTCGTCTGTCGTTTCGAGGAACGATTCGGCCGGCGGACCGCCGGCGGAGGTCACGAGGTGATCGAGACCGCCGAACTCCTCGATGGGGCGTCGGACGAGCGCGTCGACGTCGTCGGGGTCGGTCAGATCCGCGGCGTGCCCGACGACGGTCGCCTCGGCCGCCGCGTCAGCCCGGACGTCAGCGACGGCTTCTTCGAGCCGGTCTTCGTCGCGTCCGTTGAGCACGACGTTCGCGCCCTCTGCAGCGAGCGCCCGTGCAGACGCCTTCCCGAGGCCGCTACTCGATGCCGTCACGAGTGCCGAATCGCCCGCAATTTCGAGATCCATAGCTGTTCGACAGACCCCGAAACCAAAAGCGTTCAGCAGACCGGGAGGCGGTGCCGAGACGATCTCCCGACGGCGGCCTCACTCGGCCAGTGTCCAGTACGGCGCGGTGTCGAGCCGTGAGGTCGCGGTCTGGACTTCCGAACGGGTCGTTCCGTAGAATCGCTCGCGACCGACCGGCGTGCGCAAACACAAGATCACGGTGTTGCTCGTCACCTCGAAGACCGAGAGCGTCCAGGGACTTCCAGCGTGTTCCCATCGGCTTCGGAGCGTAGCCTCCTCGTCGTCGACGACGCGCGTTCCCAGCTCCCAGCTGAGTCGTGTGAGGTAGGTGAGGTCGAACGGCACGACGTCGGGAAGATCGGTCGTCGGCTCCCCGTCTTTCTGAGTGCTATGAGCCGCCATACCAATCCGAACTCCATCTTTGATTAAAAACGCAACTATTTCGATGTCGGATCGGACGAGTCAGCCGCGTCGGGGTCGCGAGACCGGTGCGCGGCAGTCAGTGGGGGTCACTCGTCGCTGGAGACGCGGAGGTGCGGATCGACGAGCGACTCCGCGAGTCGTATCGTTCCCTCGCGCCACTGGACCCATCCGACGGTGAGGACGAGGCCGACGACGGAGGCAGCGAGGCCGAGCAGTCCCGCTTCCGGGCCGAACGCGCCGCCGGTGAGGAGACGGGGGCCGGACTGCGTGGTCGCGATCAGCGATACGCCGTTCGAGGTGCCGCTGACGGGGAAGCCGTAGACGACGCCCTGAAAGAAGTTCCAGGTCGTATGCAGGCCGATCGGAATCGCCAGTTCGCCGGTCAGTATGTAACCCGCCGCGAGCATCACGGCAGCGAGCACGATTCCGACCGTGCTGGCGAGCGTCGCGTTCGGGTTGGTCGCGTGCGCGACGCCGAAGAGGACCGAGGTTACGAGGACAGCCAGCGCGATCGCACCGCGGGTGCCAATCCGGTCGAACCACGTGAACCCCTCCGAGAGGTTGGTTACGAGGTAGCCCCGAAACAGGAGTTCCTCGTAGACACCCACGGCGACGAACGTGAGAAGACCCCAGAAGAACCACGGCCAGAAGTCGAACCCCGAGCGAGCGACGTAAAAGACGTCTCTAATGGAGATCCACCCAGCCAGCAGTTCGACTGCGAAGATCACCGTCATTAACGCGCCCCCGAGCGCGAGTCCGAAGCCGAGATCCGCCCACCACGAGCGGTCGACGCGAAAGCCGAAGTCGCGGAACCAACGACGGTCTGCGAACCGGCCGGCCAGATAGACACCGCCGACGATCACGACGATCTGGGTCGAGACGAAGAGCAGATTTCGGATTGCGACAGCCGTCTGCTCTGCCGACTGCGACTGCGTGAGCACGAGGAGCGCACGCGACGGCCGCGCCGCGAGCGCCGTGACGACGAGCGAAGTGAGAAGCCCCAACACTGCAAGGACGACCACGAGCGCGACCAGCCGCCACGGCAGTCGCAGTCGGTGTGCGCTGTCGTTCCACAGGAGGGCTTTGAGGCGAGGAAACATCGCGTGTAACTGTCGGAGAGACGAACGTTAACTCTATCTCTGCGTGCGGGCGAGTCGCCGGAGTAACCCGACCGGGTCCTCGATCTGCGAGAGGAGGACGCCGCCGACGACGAGAAGTCCGCCGAGGGCCGTCTCGACCGTCAGCGACTCGCCGAGCAGGAGCACGCCCAGTGCGACGGTCGTCACCGGCTCGGCCGTCCCGAGGACGCTCGCGCGGTTCGCTTGCAGGAACCCGAGGCCCTCGTAGAGTAACACCAGCGGGACGCCCGTGCCGAGGACGCCGATTCCGACGACGACCCCCCACTGAGTCGGACTGGTCGGGAGCGTCGCCCCCTCGGCGTACCACCGAAGACCCAGCAGAGCGGTCGCGACCGTCAGTACGTGGGCCGTGAGCACGCTCGCTTTCGCGCTCGTCGACAGCACGCGACCGCCGACGATGTAGACGGCGTATCCAATCGCGGCCGCAAGGAGCAGCACGACGCCCAGCGGCGTCGCACCCCGCGTGTCGGCGCCGAGGATGAGCCCGAGGCCCGCCAACGCGAGGACGAGCGAGACGACGAGTCGAAGTGTGACCCGCTCGTCGAGGAAGGCTGCAGAGAGCACCAGCACGTACACGGGGTACGTGAAGAACACCACCGCCGAGAGCCCCGCCGTAAGGTGAGTGAGCCCCGTGAAGTACGCGATCGTCAGGACGGCGTACATCGTTCCGAGTCCGGCCGCAGACCAGGCCGGCCGCCCAGAGAGGAGCCTCACGTCGCCGCGGAGGGCGAGAAACGCCCAGACGAGCACGCCGCCGCCGAGGAAGCGAAAGAAGAGCAACGGCGGCCGCCCGAGTCCCGCCGCTTCCGCGAACTTCCCGAAGATTGCCAGCGTCCCGAATCCGACCGCCGACCCCATCACGAGAAGTGCGCCGACGGTTTCCTCACGCATCGTATGCAGATTTGCCGGTCCGTTTTTTAACGGTTGTGGACCGGTCACGTGGTCGAGAAGTCACAGCTACGGAGTGTCAGCCGGACGCACCCGGCCGACAGGGCCACGCGCGGAAGACCGACGAACGTGCGAGCACCTACGAGGAGCTCATCTGACGATCAGCACCGGCATCGGGGCGCGCTGGAGGACCGTCTCGGCGACCGAGCCGAGGAGGACGCGGGTGAGCAGTGCGCGCCCGTGGCTGCCGAGTACGATCGTATCGGCGTCGTGTTCTTCTGCGTACGCGACGATTTCGCGGCCCGGCTTGCCGAGCCTCGTCGCTGTCGACACCGTTCGGCCGTGATCGGCGGCGATAGCCTCGGCCGCGGCGAGTAATTCCGTCGAGCGGGCGTGCGCGCGCTCACGAATTTCTTCGGCACCGAGGCGAGAACCGGCGACCATCAAAAACAGTTGTGCGTCGGTGACGATCCCGTTTCCGAATAGCGACACCGACAGCGCAGCGACGATCGAACCGTTAGTCAGCACGTACGTGGCGAGCCAGCTCACGCCCAGCGCTTGGGCATCGCCGGAGACGTGATGAGCAAAGAACTGCCGGAGCGGCACGGTCGCCGCTTCAGTGGCAATGTCGAGCAACTGAACCGCGAACAGAAACAGCGCTACGGACGCGAGGGCACCGATCCAGAGCGGGGCCGAGGCGCGAACCCGCGCGAAGGCGTGATCCGCGGTGCACGTAGACACACGCCCACGACACAAATATTACGCCGACAGCGCGTTAGCTCTCCTCTCCCCCGTCGTCCGGCCCGCTCTGTTGGTTCGATTCGAGCGCCTCCCAGAGGACGGTACCCTCGCTGGCGATGTTCGATGGTTCGAGCGCTGGATCAGTCAGTGTGACCCTGGCCAGTCCGACCGGTCCCGCCCGTGGTTCGAGGAGGTTCGCGGGATTCGAGGTCTCGAATTCCGTCTCCGTGACGTCGCCCACGACGACTCGCATCGCCATTCCGTATCCCTCGTGCGGCGAGCAGAGGAGGTCGTAGACGCCCGGTGTCTCGAAGGCGTGGAGCCACGTATCCGGAACGGGCCCCTCGCCGTCGCTGTCGTCTCCGTCGTCCCCATCGTCGTCGGTACCGTTGCTTCCGTCGTCACTCTCGTCGTCGGTGCCGTCATCAGCGCCGTCATCCTCCTCATCGCCGCCGTCAGCGTCGTCATCCTCCTCATCGCCGCCGTCAGCGTCGTCATCCTCCTCATCGCCGCCGTCAGCGTCGTCATCCTCCTCATCGCCGCCGTCAGCGTCGTCATCCTCCTCATCGCCGCCGTCAGCGTCGTCATCCTCCTCATCGCCGCCGTCAGCGTCGTCATCCTCCTCATCGCCACTCATCTCGGCTGGCGGTTCGATCTGATCGCCGGGGACAGACTCCGGCCGCCAACCGAGGAGTGGAGAGGAGAACGCGGTGACGCCGATCGGGACGCGCCGCCGCATCCCGAATGCCGGGTGGTAGGCGACGACGTTGTGATCGGGTGTTCGGAACACGAACTTCACCACGTCCCCCGGTTCGATGTGGAGTCCCGTGGGCTGAAAGAAGAAGTCCACTGGTCGGTTTTGATTCGTCGGCGGGGCGCGAATCAGCGTCTCGACGGTATGGACCGTACCTGTGCCGTTCATCGCTTCGTCGTCGCTACTCTCCTCGTCGTCCATCTCGTCATCTTCTTGGGCGACGGTCGAGCCGCCGAGCACCGAGATGGCCGCACCGGCACCGAACGCCTTCATCAGGGGCCGTCGGTGCAAACTGAGTGTGCCGTTTCGGGACATACCGTGCAAACGTATGACACGATCTCGAATTGTTATTCACGTTCTATCTGAGTGATAACTCGTTCTCCCGTCGAGACCGTATCGAACGCCCGTCGTACCCGTCCGTTGGATAGGAATACCCAGATTGTGTGTCACATTACTGCAATACGTCTCCGATGCCAAGAGCGTGCCAGAGGCGCCAGTAAGGGCGGCGAATAGCGAGCGTGGCAGTCGTCAAGGGAGACTTACTGCAACCGGAAACAACGCAATCGAGAGTGAACGCGCCGAGCGACTCGAAGAGCCGGAGCGGGCATCGCAGGCGAGACTTCCGACGCGAGCAGGTCGCGAGAGACCTCACTGGTCCAGTGCTGGCGGCTCCTCCGTTTCCGACGCGCCCAGGAGACGCGGCAGCGCCGTATTCGCGAACGTCAGCCCGACGACGAGCAGGATCGGCGCGAAAAACAGGCCGTAGAAGCCCAGTACGACCGGACCCAGCGTGTACGCGAGCATCAGGAGACCGACGTGGGTTTCCTCGCCGCTGAGAAGCGGCCGAAGCACCACGTCGGGGATCGTGTCGACGACGACGACGGCGACAGCGAAGAACCCCCCCACGTACACCAGACTCGATAGCGTCCCACCGAGGACGATCGGGAGTGCGGTGAGGAGTGTCAGCGGGACGTAGACGATTTTCATTCCGACGACCGGAATCAGACTCGCGATGCCAGTGAGCGCACCGGCGAGCGCGGGATAGGGAACCTCCGCGGCGGGCGGTACGAACGCATTATACGTGCTGAACGACCCGATAGCGATCAGCGAGACCGCGAGGACGTTCAGGAGATTTCCAAACAGCACCGCTTCGAGTTCCCTGTCGACGGCTTCGAGGTACTCTCGAATGATGGCCTCGTCGTCGAAGTTGAGCAGCCACTGACTGATGCGGTTGCCGTCGACTAAGAGGTAGTACGTGACGATGACGACGACGAACAGATTCAACATAAACTCCGAGACGAGCGTCGTGAAGAACGTGGCGTGCTGGGTCGCAAAGTCGATGAACGGGGCCAGATCGCCGGATTGGTACGCTCCGTAGAGCCCCTCGATGGTGAACTTGGGGATCTCGTTGATGCCCCCGAACCACTCGAAGTTCTCGTTTGCGACGTCGACGAGCGCGTACTGGTCGATGAAGCGGCGGGCCTCGATCGCCAAGAGCACTGTAGCGTAACTGATCAGTAAGATGAGTGGGACGGCGAGCGAGAACATCACGACCACCGCTCTGGCGTTCGCTGGAAGGTGGAACCGTCGGAGCATCCGGTGGTAGCGGCGCGTCGAGTAGTACAGGAAGACAGAGATGGTCAACGGAGCGATAAATTGGTACGCGAGTGCACCGATGACGACCGAGACGATGATCCCAAACAACGCCACGGCGAAGCGGTTCCCATCCATACAAACTGACCTTTCGCCACAGTAACACAAAAATATGGCCTTGTACGGGCGTCCTGTGGGCGGTGAGTTCACTTAAACGGAAGAACGATGGACGCTCGACGGAGTGCCGGTACGATAGGGTCAGTGCAGCCACAGACGGCTGGCGAATACCACTATAGCGAGTACGGCTATACCCGGACCAAATCCGGGTGTGTTGGTCGAGGACGTCTCCTCCGTGACAGTCACGGTGGCTGTCGAGGCATCGGCGACCGGAGCGACAGCGAACTCGGAGAGACCCGGCGACTCCGCACGGAAGGCCACCTGCGTGGCGTTCTGCTCGGTCACTCTGGTTTGCAGTCGGTTCCAAGACCGGTTCTGTGCGTTGTACCGATACAGAGCGACGCGCTCGGCTGAGACGTTCCGCTCGCGCAACCGCGTGCGGTTCACAGCAAACGTCATCGACGCGTTCGTGACGTTCTCGTTCGGGAATTGGTGTGTGATATTGAAGTACCCGAACGGCGCGGGGCCAGAGAACGCACCGACGCCGGCACTCGCGTTGGCGGCCGTTCGAAGGGCGAACTGGTAGTCGCCGCTCCGGTTGGTTCTAACCGCCATCTCGCGCATTCGAACGCCGACGTCGAGGGACTCGGCCCGGTAACGGAACTGCACGCGAATCGTCTGATTCGCGCCGACGTTCTCCACTCGCATCGAGTGGCTTCCGTTCTGATGTTGACCGGCTGTGACGTTCGGGCTGGGGCCGGGTCCAGAGCCGTGCATCCCATCACCGTTACCCTGTGCGGCGACAGTCGTAGCCAGAATCGGTGCAGCACCTGCGGAAGTGACGACGAACACGATGAAGACCGCAAGGAGAGGTTCTTTTCCAATCCTCATACATTAGTATATAAATATTAATAATCATAAGTGTTCAGAATGGGATAAGTAAGTGGCAATAATCTGTGTCGCCTTAGAGGCCGGCATAGTCCCTGCTGCGTCGTTCTCGACCCCCTCCAGCGAGCGAAACCCGAGTCCAGAACACGAGGCGTCGTTGAATATATATTGATCGAACGTCATATACGAGAACGCTATGAGTGACTCAGACGGGATCGACGAGGCGGTCCAGCGCGTTCGCGACGCATTCGACACGGCCGCCGAAGAAGCAGAGCAGATGACCGACGAAGCGCGTGGCGAAGTCGACGAAGCGATCGAGGAACTCGAAAAACGGATCGAAGAACTTCGAAGCTGACGACAGAAACCACTACAGTGAGAGTCGGCAGCGGTACTACAGTACCGCTTACAACTGATACTGTCGGACAGAACTCTGTGAAGCGTATCGGCACCCCGTGGGTGCCACATCATTCACGAACTGCTGTCCGACAGTATGAGTACACATTCGATCGCACGCTGTCCGATCAGATACGCGAAAGCGTGCAAACGCTGTTCTAATTCTTACGGGGCACGTGGCGAATACGTTCAGAGACAGAATCGTAATTGATCAGTCATATACTCTGGAATGACATCAATAATAGTATTTATATTTCTTATTTTCTGTTGGTTAAAACCACTTCTTACGTATTTAGCGCCATTTATTATCACATTATTTCGCAATAGGGAATAGAAAGTAGTAACCTTCAACCACAATATCATAATTTATAATATATTCTATATGCTACTACATCCAATACTAGTTCGGCAGTTGTAACTTCCAAACGTTTCCGAGTCGATGTCCTCGCACTGCGGTGTCACCATATGGGAGCTTCCGGCCGACCCCTGCGGGAATAGTGAGGTACCCCGGCGAGAAACAGGTCGAAGTCAGTCGAGTTACGTCGGGCCAGTCGTGCTGCGTGGCTGCGGCGTCCGGCTGCTGCCCTCTCCGGACGCGAGCACGTCTTCGACGCGGTCGACAGCCGAAGCGAGATACTCGAGCGTCTCGTCGCGGTCGTCGGTGACGAGTGCGTCCGAGGGGCTGGCGACCGACAACGACCCGAAGACGCGTTCGTCAGCCACGACCGGCATTCCGATGGCGTAGATCCCAGAGATGTCTTCGCCCTGATTGACGGCGTAGCCGCGGGAACGGACGTATTCGAGTTCTTTACGGAGGTCAGTAGGACTGAGAGAGTCGTCGGCGGCCGGGTCGGCGTCGATGATTTCGGAGAGTCGGTCTTCCGGGAGGTGCGCGAGGATGGCTTTGCCGGCGGCCGTATGTGTGATCGACGACCAGTCGCCGACGAGCAAATCCGGGTTGTGCGTCGGGTTCGATCCAGCACCGTTGACGAACATCAGTTTTCCGTTCTCCTCGATCGCACACCAGGCGGTTTTCTGGGTTCGATCTGCGAGATTCTCGACAGCCTCTTTCGAGGCCGCGTAGAATGGCTGTCGGGTCTTGACCGCGGTCCCGATGTGGAACCACTGGTGCGACAGCCGGTACGTGCCGCTGTCGTTGACGGCGTAGCCGCGGGCTTCGAGCGTCTGGAGGTGCCGGTGCGCCGTGCTCTTGGTGAGATCGAGCCGTTTAGCGACCTCCGTCACGCCGACCGGCCCCGCCTCAGCCATCGCTTCGACGATCCGAAAGAGCGTTTCGTCGGCCCCGACGAGATTTCCGGTCATAGATCACGTTGACGTTGCGGCAAAATAAAGATGCGGTATAAGATCGAACGTCGGGGGCGTTCCCCTCGTCGAGAGCTAGTTCTTCTGGCCGCCGACGTAGACGACGCCGTCTTCCACGACGACCTCGTAGGTCGGCAGGGAGATGTCGTCGTTGGCGAGGTGGTCACCGGACTCGATGTCGTAGGACCACCCGTGCCACGGGCAGGAGATCACGCACTCGTCTTCGGAGTACGACTTCTCGACGCGCTGACCCGGCTCTTTGAACTCGCCGAGGAGCTTCCGGTGGGTCTTCCCGCTGCAGACGGGGCCGCCGTCGTGCATACAGTAGTTCTGCAGCGCGTAGAACTCGTCTTCGACCTGCAGCACGCCGACCTCGACGCCGCCGACGTCGACGAACTCGCGGTCGCCGTTCTCGAACTCGTCGGCGGGTTTGACTTCGACGAGATCGCTCATAGGCCGAACACCTCCTGGGCGTTCTTCGAGAGGACCATCTCGACTTCCTCCTCGGAGAGGAACGGCAGGTCCATCACGGTCGTCGGGCGGTCGTAGTCCCAGTGCGGGTAGTCGGAGGCGAACATCAGCTGGTCCGCGCCGACCATATCGATACACTTCTCGAGGTACGCGGGGTCGGCCGAGATCTCGAGCGGCTGGGTGCCGTAGTAGAAGTCGGTGATGTACTCACCGGGCTTCTTCTCGAGGAGCGGCGCTTCCTCGGGGCGCTTGAGGTACTCCTCGTCGAGGCGCGTCATCAGACCCGGGAGGTACGTCACGCCGGACTCCATGAAGGAGATGTCGAGATCGGGGAACTTCTCGGGGACGCCCTGCACGACGAGGCTCACGATCTGGGACATATTGGATTCGAGGAAGCCCAGCGTGTGCGTTTCGAGCATCTCCTGGTAGCCGCCGCGGACGTACTCGTCGAGGCCCGCGCCGCCGGTGTGGAACACGGCCGCGAGATCCATATCCTCACAGCGCTCGTAGATCGGGTCGTACTTGCGGTTGCCGAGCGGGGGCGTCGCGCCAGCAGTGACGAAACACGCGCCCACGTACTCGTCGCGGTCCTCGATCCGGTCGAGGATCTCCATCGAGGCGTCGACGTCGTAGTACGGGATCGGGGCCAGACCGTGGATTCCGTCGTCGGGGTCGAGAACCTCCTCGCTCATATACTCGACGTACGCCTTCGCGAACGCGGACTGACGGGTGTCGTCCGCGATCGTCCCGGCGCCGGCGAGGATGAGGTGCGAGATCAGGAGCGTCTCGTCGACGCCGATCGACTCCATCCCCTCGCGGATCCGCTCCGGTGTCTCGGGGTCGTCGGGGTACGAGGAGTGTTCGCGCGTGATCTTGCCGTGCGCCTGACGGTCACCCGTCGAGAAGGGGAAGAACGAGCTGAGGTTCTGCTTGGCCCCTTTCTCGTCGAAGTTGCTACCCTCGAACTTCGTCTTCCAGGGTTCTTCCATATACTCTGCGACGTCGTTGAACGACTCCATATAGTGGCAGTCGCAGTCGATTACGTGATACGCGTCGAGGTCTTCTTGCCGTCTCGACTCGGTATCTGCCTGGGACATACCCTTACCTTCGATCAATATGTAATAAAACTACTGGTAGCGCGCTGTTCTCGTTTCAGATTGACACCCCGAATCGTCAACTTTGGAACGCAGTCGTGCAGTTATCGAGGACCAAAACCCGACCAAAGACAGAGCTATCCGATCTGCAACAGTTGTCCCGTGATCCGGGACGGTATCTGACGATGGATTTACCGTGAGACGTCCTGTTTCTAACAGTCGTACCTTTGTTAGGGTTATTCGGACGCCGGATCGTATATTTGATCCGGGAAGTAGTATAAGAAAAATTAAACTACAAGAGAATATAATATTTTCTTATACTATATTCCTGAGTCGTTGCCCAATAGAGTTCAAAAAACTCCGCTTTGTGTATTATCGTTATAATTTTTATATGTATATTATATTTTAGATATTTATTTTAATACATTTGTGAAAGTATAGATTGTCGACAGAAATCGCAGTGAATGCACTCACAGCCGACTATCTGACATCAGATTGTCCCGTGATGCGGGATTTTTGGATCAGTTCGTTCCGAACACTGCGGTTCGAATCGCGGGGCAAAGCGTGCTTTGACGTCGCATACGGGAGAGACAGACACGCGACGACCTGCCGATTCGAACTTTTTTTGACTGACCGGACAGTCAGTTCGAACAACGAAATGGAGCGCCCCGAATGACGACGGAGACGGCGACTCAAATACTGCACGCGACACACAGCGCACTCTGCAAGCACGGCTACGCAGAGCTCACGATGCAGGACATCGCCGACGAGACCGATCTGTGTAAGGCGTCTATTCACTATCACTACGACGGGAAGCACGATCTTCTCGTAGCGTATCTCGACCACCTCTACGAGCAGTTCGAAGACCGTATCGCGGAGCCGGCCGGTGAAACACCCGCAGAGCGACTCCGGGGTCTCGTCGTCGCACTCGTTACAGACCGATCCGACGCGCCGGCGTTTCAGACTGCCCTGTTAGAGATCAAGGCACAGTCGCCGTACGACGACGCGTTTCGAAGCCGACTGCAACGCTTCGACCACGCGTTTACCGCTGCGGTCCGCGAGGTCGTCGCCGAGGGTGTCGCAGACGGGACGTTCCACGAGGAGGTCGATCCGGACGCAGTCGCGTCGTTCCTCACGACGTACGTCAACGGCGCGCAGACGCGCCACGCCGCAGTCGGGCACCCGCTCGACGATTCGGCCGCGGCCGTCGACGCCTACATCGACGAGGCACTACGGGCAGACCAAGCTGCCAGCACGGGGGGCGGTCCATCGTCCGAGACCGCGAACGTAGGAGGCACTGAATGAGCCTCGGTGAGCGACTGGGTTCGCTCTTCAAGGGTCCCGACGAGCTAAACCTGACGAGCGGCGGCATCGGTCGCCCGCTGTTCTTCCTATCGCTTCCGATCGTCATCACGAACCTCCTGCAGACGGCCTACAACCTCGCAGACACCTTCTGGGTCGGCCAGTACAGCACGGAAGCGCTGGCGGCGATCAGTTTCGCGTTTCCGATGGTGTTCTTGCTCATCTCACTCGGGATGGGCCTGTCCGTGGCCGGGAGCGTCCTCGTCGCACAACACATCGGCGCCGACGAGGAGTCCGAAGCGGGGTACGCCGCATCCCAGACGGTCATCTTCTCGATACTCGGGTCGATACTGCTGGGGGCGCTGGGCTACGTCGCAGTCGGCCCGTTCATCCGCTTCCTCGGTGCCTCGCCGGCGGTCCACCCGCTCGCGACAGGCTATATGCAGGTGATCGCAGCCGGGCTGCCGTTTATGTTCGGCTTCTTCGTCTTTATCGCGCTGATGCGCGGCTACGGCGACACCGTCACGCCGATGCTCGTGATGTTCGGGTCCGTCGTGCTGAACATCGCGCTCGATCCGATCCTCATCTTCGGATTCGACGGAAATCCGCTGTTCGGAATGCTGGGCCTCCGCGGGCTGGAAGCCTCGCTGTTCGCGACGACCGGATACACGGGCTCTGGGATCACTGGCGCAGCGATCGCGACGGTGTTCTCACGCGCGCTGGCGTTCGTCGTCGGCATCGCGGTGATGATCGAAGGGGTCCGCGGGGTCCGAATCCGACCGAGTCAGATGCGGCCGGACGTCGAGTACCTGCGACGGCTACTCGACATCGGCGTGCCGGCGTCCATCGAGGGAACTGGCCGGGCGCTCTCGGTGAACTTGCTGCTCCTCGTAGTGGGGATGTTCCCGACGACTGTGGTCGCCGCCTACGGTATCGGCGTGCGCATATTCTCGGTCATCTTCCTCCCCGCAATCGCTGTCGCCCGCGGGGTCGAGACGATGACTGGCCAGAATATCGGTGCGGAAAAGCCCGAGCGCGCCGGCGCAGCGGCCGACTTCGCCGCGAAGTGGATGCTCGTGATCCTGTCGGGCGCGGGCGTCGTCGCCCTGCTCGTGCCGCGGCCGATCATCGCCGTCTTCACGAACGATCCGGAGGTCGTTCGCGTCGGCGTTGACTTCCTCCGATTCGTGGCTCCCTCCTTCGGATTCATCGGCGTAATGCGGGCTTACACGGGGAGTTTCCGCGGTGCGGGGAAGACGCTGATCGCGGCCGCGATCTCGGTGATTATGCTAGGCTTCATTCGAATCCCGGTCGCCTACGTCGCCTCGCTCAACCTCGGATCGACGGGAATCTGGCTGGCGTTTCCCATCTCCAACGTCGCCGGAGCCCTCATCGCCTACGCGTGGTACCGCCGCGACACGTGGCGAACGGGGTCGGTTCGTCGGCCGACGCCGGCCGACGATTGAAGAGCGGACACTGACAGGGCGAAAATAAGCAGACGTGCAGCAGAAACGAAGTCGCGACCTACAGCGTGTCGTCGTCGAGCCCGCCGGGGTCCGACGCGGTGTCGAAGAGGTTGTTCTCTGCGCCTTCCATAAAGTCGTCACCGGGCTCGCCCTCGTCGACGACGTCGACGTTGTAGGCGTCGATGCCCATACTGAGCAGTTCCTCGACGGCCTGTTCTTCGGTTACGAACTCTTCGTCGACCAGTTGCTCGAACTCGCTCAGCAGTTCGTCGGGGAGCGTCACTTCAACGATTGGCATTGGAGACTGCTTCGTACTCAGGGTACTTGAGTGGCAGGCTTCTCACCGCATCGCGACAGCGGGCACTCTGTGAGGAGATCGGGATCGTCACGGTTGTGCGCCGTCATCCCGTCGACTGTATATTACCGGAGGACGCCGTCGAGCAAGCGGACACCGAGCATCAGGACGATGCCGCCGAGAAAGACGAGGAAGTAAAGTATCGAGCGGCGAACTCCAGTTTCCTGTTTGATTTCGGGGATCAGGTCAGAACTCGCGATGTAGATGAAGTTCCCCGCCGCGAACGATAGCAGTACCGACGGTAATCCGGTGACGACGTCCCCGAGAAAGAAGCCGACGACGCCGCCGAGGATCACGGTCGCCTGCGTGAGATAGTTGAGAACGAGCGCGCGCCGCCGCCCGAAGCCACCGTACACGAGCACGCCGAAATCTCCGATCTCCTGTGGGATCTCGTGGAGCGCGATCGCCAGTGTCGTGACGATTCCGAGCGGCGTGCCGAGGAGGAACGCCCCGGCGATCACGAGGCCGTCGATGAAGTTGTGAAGCGTATCGGAGACCAAGACCAGATACGAGACGGGTTCGTGCTCGTGCGTCGCCGCGTGGTGGTGATGCCAGTGAAGAAACTGTTCGAGTACGTAGAACAGACAGAAGCCGCCGATAAGAAATAGAAACAGAGGGAGCGTATCCGCCGATCCCGACTCGGCGATCGCACGCGGAAGCAAGTGGAGGAACGCGCCACCGATGAGACTGCCCGCGGCGAGCGCGACCAGGCCGAGCAACACCTGATCCACCAGTTCGTCGCGGAGGAACAGCGTGAGAACGCCGATCCAGGCGGTGAAACTGATACTGACGGTCGCGACGACGATAGCGCTGAGCGTGTCCATTCGTAGTTCCAGTAGCAGTCACATACGTCGGTTAAGCGGTCGATTCCTCGCTCAAGAAGGTCCGGTGGTGAGCGAGATAATCGTAGCCACCACCCAAGACGAGCCCATACACGACGTACGAGAGGAGCGTGATGCCGAGAAACGGGAGGTTCGCCCGCAGCGACTCCCCACCGAAGCCGACCGCGAAGAGCACGATGACGAGGTAGCCCGACCAGAGGATCAAGCCGTAGATCACGCCGTGCGTGAGGCCCGATTCGCCGGGGAGCCCCCACGTGAAGCCGCCGAACAGGAGCGGCCACGCCACGGCGAAGAGCAGCACGAACCACGTGAGCGTCAGGATGGTCGCTGTCAGCGTTTGCGGTCGACAGTACGGCGGACCACCGACGGCACACAGGCTGGTGAAGGTGGCGAACACGAACAGGTCCGTGCCAGCGAGGAGCATATCGAACACAAGCAGAAGCGCCAAGAGGACGATGGTGGCTGCGATTCCGCCACCGAGGCTACTGCGAACTGGGTCCATACCGCCGAGTTCGCACGTACGTTAGAAAAGTATACACCGATTTACAAGTGACAAAGAGCGACATCGCCCACCGTGCCGTCTCCTGGTTCACGGACGTTTTGTCAATCCTCCCAAACGTATTTGTAGACAGACGGGTTTGTTGCTATCGTATGTCACAGACAGCCGCGGATGCGGAAACTGAGGAGACGGCCACCGAGGTCGCGACGGATGTCGACGCCGACGCGGACTCGGAGACAGACGAGCCAACGATCGAGGAAGACCTCTTCGAGGAGGAGCTCAAGATCGACGGCATCTGTGGCGTGTACTGAGATGCCGACGACCGTCTCAAAGCCCGCACACATCAAATTCCGGCGGGAGGCCGACGGCGGGCTCGTGTACGACCACGAGAACTACGGGTACGAGGACGCCTCGATGTACGCCGTCAGCGACACCGTCATCGACATGCTCGAATTCGTCGACGGCGAGCGGTCGCGCGAAGCCGTCGAAGCGGAGTTCTCGCCGGACGTCGTCGAGACACTCCTACAGCGGGGGGTGCTCAGCGATGGCGAGTGAGCCCCTATCGGCTCCGGTCACGATCACGTGGGAGGTCACGCTGGGCTGTAACCTCCACTGCGATCACTGTCTGTCGGGGAGCGGCCCCGGTCATCAGATGCCGAACGAACTCACCACCGCGGAGGCCAAATCGTTCATCGCCGAACTCGACGAGATGGACGTCTTCCAGGTGAACATCGGCGGCGGCGAGCCGTTCGTCCGTCCCGATATGCTGGAACTCCTCGAAGCACTCACGGCGCGGGACATCTCGACGTGCGTGAGCACGAACGGGACCCAGTTGGACGAGACGACGCTCGACCGCCTGGAGGCGATGGATCCGCTGTTCCTCCAAGTGAGTATGGACGGCCTGCGCGCCGAAAACGACGCCATCCGCGGAGAGGGCGTCTACGATCAGGTCGTCGACGCGCTCGAACGGTTGGAGGACCGCGACATCGGTACCACCGTCAACACGGTGGTCACCCGGCAGAACGTCGCCGACCTCCCCGAGATATACGAGTTCGCCGACGCACACGGCGCGGGCCTGCGTCTGAACCGCTTCCGTCCGAGCGGCCGCGGCGAGGACGCCTGGGACGAGTTCCGCCTCGAAGCCGAGCAGATCCGGTTCCTCCACGAGTGGCTCGAAGACCACCAGGACGTCCGGACCGGCGATTCGTTCTTCTATCTGAACGCGCTCGGCGAGGTCAGAAACGACACGCTCAAACAGTGCGGTGCGGGCTCGATGACGTGTCTGGTCGACCCCGCGGGCGACGTCTACCCGTGTGCGTTCACCCAATGGGACCACCTCGCATCCGGGAACGTGATCGAGGACGGTTTCGAGACGGCGTGGAGCGAGATCGCGAACCTCCGGAGCCGGATCGACGACCACGAGGGATGTCCCGCGGTCGCGATGGGCAGTTCGGACCCGAACGGCGAGGATCCACAACTGCGGGCGATCCTCTCCGGTGACTGACCCGAGCGATGGAACCGTCCCACTCCTCGTCCGACGCAGGCGCCGAAGTCACCCGCAATTCGCCGCGGAGACGGAACGGGGCGAACGAACCCGATCCCATCGGCGACGACACGACACCGGCGCCAGAGCGTACCGATCAAAGCGCACCCGACCCGAGCGGGGAGTATCGACTGCGGGACGGTGTCGGCCTCGTCGACGACATCCTCGTCTCGAAGCGTCCGCTCACGGCGACGCGACTCAACGACGCCGCGGTCCACGTCGTCGACGCGCTAGGTCGCGAGAGCGCGTTCCGCGCACCTGAGGCAATCGCCCAGGAAACCGGGACGCGTCCGTCGTCGATTCGAACCCTGTGTGAGCGGCTTCACCAGCGCGGATTCCTGGAGTGGCGACCCGCGCGGGACCCCACTCACACGCCGCCGGTATCGGTCGTCGTCACGGTCCGAAACGATCGCGAACACCTGCGGGCGTGTCTGAACGCGCTCGCAGAGCTGGCGTATCCGACCTACGAGGTCGTCGTCGTCGACGACGGATCGACCGACGGCACTCCGGACGCTGCTGTGAACCATCGACTCGCCGACGAGCGGCGTATCCGAGTGGTCTCCGTCGGAACGGCGGACGAGCCGCTGGGTATCGGTGCTTCCCGAAATCGCGGCGTCGAGGTCACCGCCTACGGGGTCGTCGCGTTCACCGACGCCGACTGCCGACCGCGGCCGTCGTGGCTCGCCGATCTCGTGCCGCATCTTGCCGCGCACGACCTCGTCGGCGGGCGGATTCGTCCCGCAGGGGACGGCCCCGCGAGCGTCTACGAGGGGCACAACTCCTCGCTCGATATGGGGCCGCGGGCCTCCCGCGTCGATCCCGGGGGCGAGACGCCGTACCTCGCGACGGCGAACCTCGTCGGGCGGCGGGCGGTCTTCGAGGCGGTGCCTTTCCCCGAACGAAACGTCGCCGAGGACGTCGCCGTGTGTTGGGGCGCGCTGGAAGCGGGGTTCGACGTCGTCTACACGCCCGACGGCGTCGTCGAGCACGTGTATCGAACCGGAGTCCGGTCGTTCGCCCGACGGCGGACGGCGTACGGTGCGTCGGAAGCGCTCCTCGCGCGTGAGCGGGGACGCGAGGGGATGGACAGCGTCGAGATCTCGGCAATCGGCCTCACCGTCGTCGTGCTCGCGAGTGCCGGAATGGCAGCGACGGTCGCGGCTCCGCTTCCGGACTGGCTCACGGCAGCCGTGGTCGGAGTCGGTATCGCGCTCGCTGGCGTGGGCGCAATCGCTGGCGGTGCTGCCCGGTGGCGACAGTTCCGACGGCTCTCGCCGGCAATCACGCCAGGTGACGTCGTCGAGAGTTGGGCACGGGGACGTCTCTCGTCGGCGTACGCGCTCGCCCGCGAACTCACGCGGTACTACACCGGACCGCTGGTGACACTCGGCGGAGTCGGTGTGTTCGCCGGAGCGACCGGCGTGATCAATGGCGCCGAAGTGGGTGGGGCGATCCTCCTGTGTGCTGTCGCCGTCGCGATGACGCTCCCGCTGGGAGTCGAGTACCGCGTCTCGAATCCTGAGACGTCGGTTCTCGCCTACAGCACGTACTATCTCGCGGATCACCTCGGCTACCAGCGCGGCGTGTACAGGGGGGCGGTCGAACACCGAACGCTTTCGCACCTCCGCCCGACAGCCCGGTTCAGGCTCTCGGGAATCGGTGTGAAGGCGCTCAGACGCCTCAGAGCAGCTCGTTCTCCCTGAGGAACGCGACGACGCGGTCGGCAGCCTCCTCGGGGGGCGCGTCGATACGCTCGCCGGCGCTCTTGGTGTCGCCGCTGCCGCGGCCGAGCATCCGATAGATGCGTTCTTCGACGGTCCCCTGACGAGGCGGTCGCCCGCGACCCCAGCGCTCGTTCGGCCGGACGTTCTCGACGGTCGCGTTGCCGATGCTCATCGAGAACCGAGTTTCGCCGGGCACGACGGCTTCGAGGTCGCGCGTTTCGATCTCCGCGCGGCGTCCGGCGATGACGGTGTCCAGCGACGCCCGATCGGGGTCGGTGAATCCCGCGTCGACGCCGAGCACTGTCGGAAGCGCGGTGACGACGACCTCCTGCCGGCCGATCGCGAGCTTTCGCTGGACCACGAGTTCGTCGTCGTCCGCCTCGATATCCCCGTCGACGTCGATGTTCTCGGCCCCGAGGGCCGTGGCCCGCGTCGCGCAGGGCCAGTCGATGCGGGCAGCCGCGAGCGATGCAACCTCCGATCCGGCGAACGAGGACGTTTCGCCGACGAAGACGGCGTCCGGCGACTCGCGAGCCGCAATGCGGGCGAGCGCCGTCGCATACTTCTCGCCGGCGATCTCTTCGATCGGGTCGAACGCGACGTGGATCCCACGATTGGCACCGCGTTCGAGCGCGGATCGGACGCTCGCGCGCGCCGGGTCGCCGCCGATGCCCACGGCGACGACGTCGTCTGCGACGTCGAGGGCGGCTTCCAGCGCCACGCGGTCGTCGATGCTGAGTTGCCAGCGGTACGGTTCGGCGTTGCCGTCGTCGTCGACGACGCGGTGCGGTTCGGGTCGTGCAGTGACGAGTGCCTTCATCGTGCGGTGTACCCCCCGTCGACTGGGATCGTCGCACCTGTGATGGCTTTCGCGTCGGACGAGGCCAGGAAGGCGACCGTGTGCGCGACGTCCGCGGGATCGGCCATCCCGAGCGGCGTCTCCTCGATCATCCGGTCGAGCGTGTCCGGAACGTCGCCGTCGTCCTCTGTGCCCGCTCCGCTGTCCATCGCCGCTTCGAGCATCGGCGTCTCGACGACGCCCGGACAGACCGTGTTCGCCCGGATCTCGGGCGCGTACTCGATGGCGATCGAACGCGTGAGCGACACCAGCGCACCTTTCGTCGCGGTGTAGATGTCCATTCCCGGTTCGGCGACGAGCGCCGCGATAGAGGCGTTGTTCACGACGACGCCGTGGCCGTCGCCGGTGTCCTGCATCGCCGGAATCGCGTGTTTGCACGCGTACATCGACCCCCGGAGATTGACGCCGGTGAGGAAGTCGTAGGCGTCGTCCGCGAGGTCGGTGACCGGACCGTCAGCCTCGCGAGAAGCGACGGCAGCGTTGTTGACGAGGACGTCCAGGCGTCCGAACTCCGCCTCGGCGTGGTCGACCATCCCGGCGACGGCGTCTTCGTCGCTCACGTCCGTCTCGACGAACGACGCGCCGCCGTCGCGCTCGCGGTCGATCTCGTCCACGAGTTCTGCGCCCTGCTCTTCGTCGAGGTCGGCGACGACGACGTCGGCCCCGCGCTCGGCGAGCACGCGGCAGGTCGCCGCGCCGATCCCGCTCGCGCCGCCTGTCACGACGGCGGTTCGATTGTCGAGGCGCATCGTCACCCGAAGTCGAACTCGACGCCCTTGCCGCCCTCTGATTTTGACCAGGAGACGGCCCCCTTCTCGGGGTCGTTCGCACAGAACACCATACACGCACCGCACTCGATGCAGGGCTCGTACGCGAAGTAGATCCCGCCTTCCTGATCCTCTTGGTAGTCGAAACACTGCGCCGGGCAGAGGTGGAGACAGGGCTTGTCCTCACAGGTGACGCACAGCTCGTTGTCGACGGTGATGTGGGCCTCCTCGCTCACGTCCCAGTTCACCGTCTCCAGGCTGTCCTGTACGCTCATCGCTCTCTCCCTCCGTGGATCGCCGTCGTTCGTGTGGTGTGTGAACTCATACCTGTTACCGGTGTCTCATTGGTGTCGAAAGGCATTGCTTTTTGGGTCGCTTCGGTCATAGCGAGCGGAACCCCCGGAAACCGTCTTTGAGTAGGTCCGTGACGCCCGCATCGCTCTGCTGGAAGGCGCGGAAGGCTTGTTTCCAGGTGAGACCCTCCGCGTCGCTGCCGGCGGAGTACATACCGCGGAGCGTCTCGATCGCGATCCCGGGATACGCCCCGTACATCCGCTCGTTCTTCAGGAATTCGGGGAGGTGACGGTGTTGCTTCATATCTTCGAGGACGTAGGAGTTCTCCAGGCGCTCGTCGTAACGTCGGCCGAACGCGTCCCAGTTGCCGTCGCGCGTGCGCTCGATGGCGGCCTCGGCGGCCTCCAGCCCGCTCTTGATGCCGTAATCGAGCCCGCGGAAGGTGTAGCCCTTGTTCAAGACGAGACCCGCGGCGTCGCCGACGAGCGCCACGCGGCGGTCGTAGCGGTCCGGGAGCGTGTCGTAGGAGTGCTCGGGGACTAAGATCCCCTGGTACTCTTCGAGCGCGTCGCCCTTGACGTACGGGCGGACCGTGTCGAGTTCCATAAATTCCTCTAAGAGACCGTACAGCGGCGTTCCCGTCCCGCCGTAGCCCTGCTCACCGAGCCACCGAAGGGTTTCGAGGCCGCCGACCGCGCCGACAGAGAGGTACTCCTCGAAGGTGTAGATGAAGTAGCCGATCGTCGGCGCGTCCTCGGGGTAGCCGGTGTAGATGTACGCCGCGCCCTCGTCGCTGTCGAGGTTGAACCGCTCGTCGATAGTGTCGCGGCCCACGTCGAGGACCTTCTTCACCGAGAGCGCCATATCCTCGTTTCGCATCGTCCGCTGGATCCCGGTCGCGCGGCCGACCGTGGTGTTCACGCCGTCCGCACCGATGACCGCGTGACACGAGAGGTCGCCGTTCGGGCGGTCCGTGTGGACCACAGCGCGGTCGGAATGCTGGCTGACGTCCTTCACCGTCGTCTCCGGGAGAAAGATCGTTCCCTCGTCGACGGCGCGCTCGACGAACCACTGATCGAACTTCCCGAGCATCAGGGTGTAGTTCGGTTCCTCGCGCAGCGACAGGTCTCGGTAGCCGATCGAGACCTCGGCGTCGCCGTGGAGGAGTTTGATGTTGTGTTCGACGACGTGCCGCTCCAAGGGCGCTTCCTCGGGGAACTCCGGGACGAGTTCGTCGAGGATCTGTCCGTAGAGGACGCCGCCGGTGATGTTCTTCATCCCCGGCTGTTTAGCGCGTTCGACGAGGGCGACGTCGAGGCCCTCGGTCGCGAGTTTGTACGCCGCCGCGGTCCCGGCCCGTCCCGATCCGACGACCACGACGTCGAAGTCGACGTCGGTCATTCCCGCACCTCCTCGGGGGAGCCCTCAGCACCAGGATCGACGACGCGCTCGCCACCGTCGCCGACCGCCTCTGTCTCGCCCGTCCCCGGTTCGCTCTCGGCTTCGGCTTTCGCGTCTCGGATCGCGTTCGCGAGCGCCGGCGCGTACTCGTACGCGTCGCCAACGATGCCGATATCAGCGAAGTTGAAGATGCGAGCGTCGGGATCGGAGTTGATCGGGATCAGGTACTCCGCGTTCACCGAGCGCATATGGTAGGAGTCACCGGAGATAGCACACGGAACGTACAGTTCGACGTCGATCTCCTTTCCCGTGACGCCGATCTGTCGATCGTAGGCTACCCAGCCCTCGTCGGAGGGCGGCCGAGACGCGCCCACCGCCGCCCCGACGGCGTCGGCGAGGTCCTCGATAACCTCGAAGCCGTCGGGGCCGCCGAGGCCGAACCCGCCGGCGACGATGCGGCGTGCCTTCGCTAAGTCCGCTTCTGGCACGTCGAACGTCTCGACGTGCCGGAGTCGGTCGTCGTCCGCGACGCTCACCTCGACTTCGCGAACCGATGGGGAGCCGGTCGGCGGGGCCGCCGGCGACCCGAGTGCCTCGGTGTTCAGCGTCACGACGGGCGGGCCGCCCTCGAAGGAGAGTTCGGCGTAGGCGCGCCCGCCGTAGGCCTGCCGCCCCGCAGTCAGTTCGCCGTCGCGGACCCGGAGCAGGCAGTCGGTGACGCAGCCACCCCGGAGCCGCCGCGCCGTCGCCGCCGCGAGGTCGGCGCCGTCGGCGGTATCAGGCAGTAGAACGACACGGGGGTCGTCTGCGACCGCCACGAGCGCCTCGGCACGGGCCCGAACACCGGCGGCCCCAGCAGCGAACTGCTCGTCGCCGTCGCGTACGACGTGGACGACTTCGTCCGGGTTCGCACTCGCCAGTTCGTCCGGATCGACGAGGCCCTCGAAGGCGACGGTGACGACGGCCGGTGAGTCGCCGTCGGTCTCCGCAAGTTCCTCAGCCAGCCGGTGTGCTTCCTCGAGCAGCGCCACGTCGTCGGATTCGGGGACGATGAGTATTGCACCTGTCATACCGAAAGCTCCCGTGCGAGCATCTCGCCGTCGTAGATCGCCTTGTCGATCAGTCGGGGGGCGACGCAGTCGCCGATGCGGTGGACCGCGTCCCCGTCGACGCCCTGCTCGCGAATCGATTCGGCGAGGCCGGTCCGGGCCTCGCGGCGCGCTGCGACCACGAGCGAGTCGGCCTCGACCGTCGTCATCTCTTCTGAGTAGACGTTGAGCAACTGCGCGGCGTTGTCCTCGAAGCCGATGACGGTCGTGTGAGTCACGATGTCGACGTCGTTCTCGTAGAGCGTCTCCAGGAAGGGCGGGACGTTCGTCCCCTCAAGTTGGTCGCCCGGATGGTAGGAGGTCGTCACGAACGTCACGTCGCGGTCGGCGTCGACGAGGTACTCCGCGACGCCGACGCCCGCGGCGTGCTTGTTGTTGTCGAAGACGACGACGCTGTCTCCGACCGACTCGCCCTGGAGCACGTCCCACGAGCGGTGGACGTCCGGGCCGGCGAGTTCGGGTTGCTTTTCGGTCGCGCCGGTGGCGATCACGATCTCGTCCCACGACTCGCCGGCGACGTCCGCCGCCGTGACCTCTGTGTCGGTCTCGACGGTGACGTCCCGGTTCCCCAACTGATTGAGGAGGTTGCGGACGGCGTCGCCGAACTCCCGGCGGGAGTCGACCTGCGTGGCGATGTTCGATTGGCCGCCGAGTTCCGACTCCCGCTCGCGGATTGTCACGTGGTGGCCGAGATCGGCCGCCGTCACCGCGAAGGAAAGCCCTGCCGGCCCACCGCCGACGACCAGCACCCGTCTCGGGGCCGGGGCGTCGTCGACGTCCTCGACGTGCGGAATCTTCGTCTCCCGCCCGGACCGCGGGGTCTGGATGCACCCGACGTGTCCGTTGGTGTGGATGCCGCCGAGGCAGTTCTGATTGCACGCGATACAGTGTGTCACTTCCTCGTCCTCGCCGCGGCGGACCTTCCGGACGGTGTCGGCGTCACAGATGAGCTGTCGGCACATCCCGATGAAGTCCGCGCGTCCCTCTTCGAGGACGTCGTTGGCCTTCGTGAGGTCGTTGATCCGCCCGGCGGCGATGACGGGAATGTCGAGCAGTTCGCGGGCCGCGCCGTAGTACTCCGAAGTATACCCCAAGGGGGCGTGCATCGGCGCGTCGGTGATGTGGAGTTTCGAGATGGTGGCGATGTCCGAATCGAGGAAGTCGAGGCTCGGGTGGAGTCGGCGGAGGACCTCGACCGCGTAGTCGTAGTCGTAGCCGCCTTCCTCCATCTCGTCCAGCGTCAGGCGGATCCCGACCGGGAAATCGTCGCCGACGCGGTCGCGGATCGCCTCGACGACCTCGTTCACCAGTCGGACGCGGTTGTCGATCGAGCCACCGTACTTGTCGGATCGGGTGTTGTACTTCGGCGAGAGGAACTGTCGGAGGATGCCGTCGTGGCCGGCTTTGAGTTCGATACCGTCGAGGCCGCCTTCCTTGACGTGGTCGGCAGTCTTCGCGAACCCGAGTTTGACCTCCTCGATGTCTTCGAGTTCCATCCGTTTCGGCATCTCGTAGCCGAACTCGGAGGGCACTGCCGAGGGGGCCCAGGTCTCGCGCATCGCGTGTTCGCCGGAGTCTTCGCCGCCGGTGTGCTGGAGTTGGGCGAACACTTTCGTCCCGTGCTCGTGGCAGGCGGCGCCGATTTCCTTTAATCGCGGTACGACGTCCGGATCGTAGCCCGCAGCGTACATCGGGTTCGAGGCGCTCGGGTGGACGAGCATACTTGACGGGCCGATGATAAGTCCGACGCCCCCGCGGGCCCTCGCCTCGTAGTACGCGGCGTCTCGCTCCGTCGGGAGTCCGTCTTCGGCGAACCCCGTCTCGTGGGCGAGAAACACCGTCCGGTTCGGGATGGTGACGGACCCGATCCGTCGCGGCGTGAAGAGCATATCTGTCATAATTTTGATTGAGTGACGTTACCTAACATACAATAGTGAGAGAGACGATAAAGATGTACCGCTCGTGACACGGGGTCGTGACCATCTTGACCGCTAATTGTTTAAGATACCGTATCTTGTGTGTATTATTGTTATGGACGTATCGTACCCGTTCACCGCTGTCGTCGATCAGGCCGCGATGATGCGCGCGCTGCTCGTCAACGCGATCAACCCGGACGTCAGCGGCGTGCTCATCCGCGGCGAACGCGGGACGGGAAAGTCGACCGCAGTCCGTGCGCTCACCGAGGTCCTCCCGGAACAAGCGGTCGTCTCGGACTGTCCGTACGGGTGCCCGCCGGACGACTACGAACGGATGTGTTCGGAATGTCGCGAGCGTGTCGACGCCGGCGAGAAGCTCCCGACCGGGACCCAACGGATTCGGGTGGTCGACCTCCCGCTCAACGCCTCCGGAGACCGCGTCGTCGGCAGCATCGACCTCCAGACCGCCGTCCGGGAGGGTCGCCCGCGATTCGAGCCGGGGATTCTCGCTGAAGCGAACCGGAACATCCTCTACGTCGACGAGGTGAACCTCCTCGACGACCACATCGTCGACGTGCTCTTGGACGCCGCCGCGATGGGCGAGAACATCGTCGAACGCGAGGGCGTCTCCGTCCGCCATCCGGCGGAGTTCGTCCTCGTCGGCACGATGAACCCCGAAGAAGGCGGCCTCCGTCCCCAACTCCTTGATCGGTTCGACGTCGTCGTCGACGTCACCGCGAGCGACGACATCGACGAGCGCGTCGAGATCGCCGCGCGCCGCGAGCGGTTCGACGCCGACCCCGAAGCGTTCCGAGCGGACTACCGCGAGGAGCAACGCGCGCTCGCCGACCGACTGCGGGCGGCACGGGATCGCCTCGGCGACGTTCAGATCGACGAAGAACTGCTCAGGGACGCGTCCTACGAGGCACTTCGCCAGCGCGCCCACGGGATGCGAGCGGACATCGCAGTCGAGCGCGTGGCGCGGTCGATCGCGGCTCTCGAAGGGGCGTCGGAGGCGACGTCCGCCCACGTGAAAGAAGCGCAGTACTTCGTGTTCCCGCACCGCGTCGAGGGCGTCGCCGAGATGAGCTTCGGCGAAGGGGTGCTCTCGACCGGCGGCGACGAGGAGCCGGAGGCGGGCGAAGAAGACGACGAGAGCGACACCGAAGGCGACGAGAGCCTCGACACCGAGGCCGGCGGGATTCCGATCGCCGAGGGCGAGGACTCCTACACGATCGATCGAACGGCGATCGACCCGACGAAGGACCGGACGATGCGCGACGCACTCGCCCGGCGGACGCCCTCGCGCGTGGACGTGAGAAGCGGACGGTACGTCCGGTCGCGACTGCAGGAGGACGTCGACGACGTCGCGATCGACGCGACCGTTCGGGCGGCCGCGCCGCATCAGCACCGGCGTACCGAGGGCCGACGCGGCGGCCTCGTGATCGAACCGCGGGACCTCCGCCAGAAGATCCGCGAGCGGACCGCCCGCGCACTCGTCGTGTTCGTCGTCGACGCGAGCGGGAGCGTGATGAGCGGGCGGCAGATGATGGAGACGAAGCGGGGGCTGCTCTCGCTCGTCGAGGACGCGTATCGGGCGCGGGACCGCGTCGCCGTCGTCGTCTTCCGCGGCGAAGACGCGTTCACGCTCGTCGAGCCGACCCGGAACCACCGAATGGCCCGCGACGCCGTCTCGAAGCTGACGGTCGGCGGGAACACGCCGCTGGCACACGGTCTCGTCGAAGCGTACCGTCTCGTACAGCGCGAGCGACGTCGCGATCAGGACCTCTACCCGCTCGTCGTGCTGCTATCTGACGGCCAGACGAACGTCGAGTACCGCGAGGACGGGGACGCGAAGGAGGACGCCTTCCGCGCGGCCGCGCTGTTCGACGAAGACGACATCCCCTCGGTGTTCGTCGACACCGGCTACGAACTCGACACGACGCCCGACCAGATCTGGACCGACCGGAAGGCAGAGCGGATGAAGCGCAAGCGGTTCGAGCGGAACCTCACCTTCGCGGAGACGATGGGCGCGGACTACCTGCCGCTGGTCGAACTCCCACGGGACGCGACGCTGCCGACGGAAGTCGAAGAAGAGGAGGGACAGTTCGCGTGAGCAGCCGAGAGGCAAGTGCGGCGACGCGGCCGCGGGCCGACCGACGCACCGGCCCCGACCGAGACGGCGACCGACGAATCGACCGGAAACCGACGACGTAGACGAAGCACGCTGACGAAGACCAATGACGAATCACGAAACCACACACGAGGCGGCGGCGACCGAGGGACAGGAGACCACGAACCAGACGTTCCCCTTCACCGCGATCGTCGACCAAGAGGAGATGAAGCGTGCGCTCGTGCTCAACGCGATCAACCCCGACATCGGCGGCGTGCTCATCCGCGGGGAGCGTGGCACGGCGAAGTCGACGGCCGTCCGGGCGCTCGCGGACGTGCTGCCCGATCACGAGGTCGTCTCGGACTGTCCGTACGGCTGTCCGCCGGACGACTACGAACGGATGTGCTCGGAATGTCGCGAGCGCGTCGACACCGGCGAGGAGCTACCGACGCGGACCCAACCGATGCGGGTCGTCGACTTGCCGCTCAACGCCTCCGAGGACCGCGTCGTCGGCAGTATCGACCTCGAACGCGCGGTCCAAGAAGGTGAACGACAGTTCGAGCCGGGGATTCTCGCAGAGTCGAATCGAAATATCCTCTACGTCGACGAGGTGAACCTCCTCGACGATCACATCGTCGACGTGCTCTTAGACGCCGCCGCGATGGGCGAGAACATCGTCGAACGCGAGGGCGTCTCGTTCCGCCATCCGGCGGAGTTCATCCTCGTCGGCACGATGAACCCCGAGGAGGGGGACCTGCGGCCACAACTGCTCGATCGGTTCGGACTGGTCGTCGACGTCGCGGGCGTCAACGAAGTCGACGACCGCGTGGAGATCAGCCAGCGGCGCGCCGCGTTCGACGCCGATCCCGACGAGTTCAGGGCGGAATACGCCGGGGCGCAGCGGGAGTTGCGAGCAGATATCGTCACTGCGGAGGAACGGCTCCCGGACGTGACGCTCGACGACGCCATCGCGCGGCTGATCGCGGGAATGAACATCGAACTCGACGTCGACGGCCACCGCGGCGACATCACGCTCCGGCGCGCCGCGCGGACGCTAGCGGCCTTCGAGGGCGACAGCGAGGTGTCGGCGCGCACCGTGCGGCGAGTCGCGCGGATGTCGCTGGAGCACCGGCTACAGCGACTCCCGTTCGAGGAAGAAGAGCAAGACGTAATGAGCGTTTTCCACGAGGTCCGGCGGGAACTCGGCCTCGAAGACTGATACTGTCGGACAGAAGTCCGTGAACCGTTTTGACCCCCACGGGGTGGCGATACGCTTCACGTAGTTCTGTCCGGCAGTGTGACCACGGTTCGACGAGGGACCCCCGAGCGACATCGGAAAGCATCGATTATCGACTGAGGCCCACGCGAGGAGCGTCGAGAGCCGCTCTCTATTCTGTGTTCATAACAACATAACGGTTTATAGTTAGTTGTCCCACATTCTTATTATCCGTGAAATTGAAATTTGGATGGGGATGGATAGCACAAGTCGTGACTAGTTCCATTCCCGGAGCCAACAATGCCAGAGTACGACTTCAGCGGGAAAGTCGCGTTCGTCACCGGCGCCGGGCGCGCCCAGGGACGGTCACACGCACAGCACTACGCCAGACACGGTGCCGACGTCGTCGTCACCGACATCTGTGAGAACATCGAGACGAACCCCTACGACCTCAGTTCGTCAGACGACCTCGCAGAGACAGCCAGTCTCGTCGAAGACGAGGGCCAAGAAGCCCTGAAGATCGAGATGGACGTACGCGAGGAGGCGGAAGTAGAGGCTGCCGTCGAGGAGGCGATCGACGGGATGGGAAAGATCGACTTCCTCGCCAACAACGCGGGGATCTTCAACGCGGCCGATATGACGGAGATGCCCGAACAACAGTGGGACGAGATGATCGATACGAACCTGAAAGGCGTGTGGCTCTGCAGCAAGCACGTCGGCCAGCACTTCATCGAGCGAGGAGACGGCGGGAAAATCGTCTCGACCTCCTCGGCTGCTGGACTGGTCGGGAGTCCCTCTGCCGGACACTACGTGGCGACCAAGCACGGCGTCATCGGCCTGACGAAGACGCTGGCGCTCGAACTCGCCGAGTACGACGTCAACGTCAACGCCGTCTGCCCGACCGGCGTCGACACCGAGATGATCTCGGGGTTCGCGGAAGCCTACGGCCAAGAGATGATGGACGAGATGGGAGCGTTCAGCGGCCCCTGGAGCGTCTTCGAAGGCGTCGATATGATCGAGGAGACGGACATCAGCGAGGCGTATATGTGGCTCTCCAGCGACGCCGCCCGCTACGTCACTGGTATCGCACTCCCGGTAGACGCGGGTATGACCGCAAAATAGAGCAGAACAATGGTAGAATACGACTTCAGCGGCAAGGTGGCGTTCGTCACCGGCGCCGCACACGGCCAAGGCAGATCGCACGCACAGCACTACGCGAAGCACGGCGCCGACGTCGTCGTCACCGACATCGGCCACAACGTGGACTCGGTTCCCTACGACCTCGGGACGAGCGACGAACTCGACGAAACGGCCAGTCTCGTCGAGGACGAGGGGCAAGAAGCCCTCGCGATCGAGATGGACGTCCGCGACGAGAGCCAAGTCGAGGCCGCCGTCGAGGAAGCCGTCGACGAGATGGGGAAAATCGACATCCTCGCGAACAACGCCGGCATCGAGTCGATCGCCGACGGTGTCGAGATGGACGAGATGACGTGGGACGAGATGATCGACACGAATCTCAAGGGCGTGTGGCTCTGCTCGAAGCACGTCGGGCAGCACTTCATCGAGCGTGGCGACGGCGGGAAAATCGTCTCGACCTCCTCGACCGCCGGCCAAGTCGGCATTCCGGGCAACGCGCACTACGTGTCGGCCAAGCACGGCGTCGTCGGCCTCACGAAGACGCTGGCACTCGAACTCGCCGAGTACGACGTCAACGTCAACTGCATCGGCCCGACGGGCATCGAGACGCCGATGATTGCGGGGATGACCGAAGCCTACGGCGACGAGGTCCTCGAAGAGATCGGCGCGATGACCGGTCCGTGGAACGTCTTCGGCGACGGCGGGATGCTCGACGCATCGGACATCAGTGAGGCGTATATGTGGCTCTCCAGCGACGCCGCACGCTACGTGACCGGGATTTACCTCCCGGTCGACGCTGGATTCCTCGCGAAATAGAGAACAGATGCCAGAATACGACTTCAGCGGCAAGGTGGCGTTCGTCACCGGTGCCGCACACGGCCAAGGGCGCTCGCACGCACAGCACTACGCCAAACACGGCGCCGACGTCGTTGCGCTCGACATCAACCACAACAAGGACACAGTCCCCTACGATCTCGGCACGAGCGACGAACTCGACGAAACAGCCAGTCTCGTCGAAGACGAGGGACAGGAGGCACTCACCGTCGAAGCAGACGTCTCCGACGAAGCAGAGGTGGAAGCCGCCGTCGAGGCTGCGATCGACGAGTTCGGCCGGATCGACATCCTCGCCAACAACGCCGGCATCGAGTCGATGGCCGAAGCCACGGAGATGGACGAGGCCATCTGGGACGAATTGATCGATACGAACCTGAAAGGCGTCTGGCTCTGTGCGAAGCACGTCGGCAAGCACTTCATCGATCGAGGGGATGGCGGCAAGATCGTCAACACGGCCTCGGTGTCCGGATTCACCGGGATCCCGCTCGGGAACGCCCACTACATCTCCGCGAAGCACGGCGTCCGCGGACTGACGAAGACGCTGGCGCTCGAACTCGCCGAGTACGACGTCAACGTCAACGCCGTCGCACCGACGGCTATCGACACGCCGATGGTGAGCGGGATGCTCGAAGCCTACGGCGAGGAGGTGCTCGACGAAGGGGGCTCGGCCCTCTCCGGCCCGTTCAACATCTTCGATGAAGGCGCGATGCTCGAATCGAGAGACATTACTGAGGCGTACCTGTGGCTCTCCAGCGACGCCGCACGCTACGTCACCGGCATCACTCTCCCAGTCGATGCCGGGTTCCTCGCGAAATAAGAGAGAAAGACAATGGTAGAATACGACTTCAGCGGCCAGGTGGCGTTCGTCACCGGTGCCGCACACGGCCAAGGACGCTCGCACGCACAACACTACGCCAAACACGGCGCCGACGTCGTACTCACGGACATCAACGAAAATATGGACACCGTGAAGTACGACCTCGGCACGCCCGAGGAACTCGAAGAGACGGCTAGCATCGTCGAGGACGAGGGGCAAGAGGCCCTCACGGTTCAGATGGACGTCCGCGACGAAGCCGAGGTGGAAGCCGCAGTCGACGAGGCGCTCGACGAGTTCGGACACATCGACATCCTCGCCAACAACGCCGGCATCGCGCACTTCGGCGACCTCGTCGAGATGGACGAGGCGATGTGGGACGAGATGCTGGACACGAACCTCAAAGGCGTCTGGCTCTGCTCGAAGCACGTCGGCAAACACTTCATAGAGCGCGGCGACGGCGGCAAGATCGTCTCCACGTCGTCGATCTACGGCAAGGTCGCCGGTCCCGGATCTGGCCACTACATCGCTGCCAAACACGGCGTACTCGGACTGACGAAGACGCTGGCGCTCGAACTCGCCGAGTACGACGTCAACGTCAACGCCGTCTGCCCGACCGGCGTGAACACGCCGATGATCGACGGCGTGATGGAAGCCTACGGTGAGGAGGCCCTCGAAGAAGCGACGGAGATGACCGGCCCGTGGAACATCTTCGAAGACGGCGGGATGATCGAGGCGAGCGACATCAGCGAGGCGTATATGTGGCTCTCCAGCGACGCCGCCCGCTACGTGACCGGCATCGGCCTGCCCGTCGACGCCGGAATGCTCGCGAAATAGGTGAGAGGGATGGTAGAATACGACTTCAGCGGCCAGGTGGCGTTCGTCACCGGCGCCGCACACGGCCAAGGCAGATCGCACGCACAGCACTACGCCAAACACGGCGCCGACGTCGTCGTCACCGACATCGGCCACAACACCGAGACAGTGCCGTACGACCTCGGCACGAGCGACGAACTCGACGAGACCGCGAGCCTGGTAGAGGACGAAGGGCAAAACGCGCTCGCCATCGAAGTCGACGTCCGCGATGAGAGCCAGGTCGAGGCCGCCGTCGAGGAGGCCATCGACGAGTTCGGACACATCGACATCCTCGCCAACAACGCCGGCATCGTGACCATCTCGGATCTGGTCGAGATGGACGAGGCGACGTGGGACGAGATGATCGACACGAACCTGAAGGGCGTCTGGCTCCCCTCGAAGCACGTCGGCAAGCACTTCGTCGAGCGCGGCGACGGCGGCAAGATCGTCTCGACCTCCTCGACCGCAGGGCTCGTCGCCTCAGTCGGCGCCGGGCACTACACGGCCGCGAAACACGGCGTTCTCGGGCTGACGAAGACGCTGGCGCTCGAACTCGCCGAGTACGACGTCAACGTCAACGCCGTCTGTCCGACGGTCGTGAACACGCCGATGATCTCGGGGATGACCGAGGCCTACGGCGAGGAAGTCCTCGCGTCGATGGGCGAACTGACGGGGCCGTTCAACGTCTTCGACACCGAAGACCCCGGAATCGAGGCGAGCGACATCAGCGAGGCGTATATGTGGCTCTCCAGCGACGCCGCCCGCTACGTCACCGGTATCGGCCTCCCCGTCGACGCCGGCTTCTCCTCGAAGTAGGAGCGAGCGCGACGGGTCGCAGGCTTTTTTATGCTTTTCAGTCGGCAGATTCCCACGGGAGCCGTGGGTTCTCCGCGCTCCAGAACGACGCCAGCCCGACAGCCAGCGCGACGCCGGCCAGAAACGCGGCCGCGAGCGTCGCTCCACTGATCGCGTCGCGAAAGAGCCACGCGAGCGCACCTGCGATGGCGGCGTTCACACTCCCCCAGAGCACGTTCAGCACGGCGCTGGAGTCGGACCCGAACGGCGTCATATGTCGCTGCCCGGTGATCCCTTGCACGAAGTGCGGGATCGCATTCGTGCCGAATAAGCCGACGACGACGAAGACGACGAGCGAATCGAGAGTCGCCATAGGACTACGAGTAGTCCCTCAGACCTCTATTTCGGTCACATCGCTGATCTCGTACTGCGTGATTGTGGGTTCACCGGCGAGCAGTTCGGGGAGTTTCGCTTCCAGTTCGTGGTAGTGGTCCGTCTGCGCGTGTGCCTCGAAGGCTTCGGCGTCCTCGTACCGTTCGATGAATCGGATCGTGTTCTCTTCTTGGAGGTCGGCCGCGGCCCGGTATTCGAGGATTCCCGGTTCCTGGTTCGACTCCTCGACCATCGTCTCGAAGAGATCGAGCGCTTCTGCACGGCGATCCGGGTCAATCGGGAAATACGCGTGGACGACGAGCATCACGGTGCTATATCCATTGGAATGTTGAAATATATTTGGGAGATGATCACAAGCTAGATGCGGCCGGGAATCCAACACCGGAACGTGCCGACCTACGACTTCAGCGGTCAGGTCGCCTTCGTGACCGGCGCCGGACGCGGGCAGGGGCGCTCGCACGCCGTCGCCTACGCCGAACACGGCGCCGACGTCGTCGTCACCGGACTGAGTCGCGGGATCGAGACCTCACAGTACCCGCTAGCGACCGCGGACGACTTAGACGAGACGGTCCGTCGCGTCGAAGCCACCGGACAGCGAGCACTACGGCTTCGAGTCGACGTCCGCGACGAGGCGGCGGTCGAAGCCGCCGTCGGGAGGGCCGTCGACGAAATGGGAAAGATCGACATCCTCGCCAACAACGCCGGGATCTGGAACGTCACCGACCTCGTCGAGATGGACGAACGCCGGTGGGACGAGCTGGTCGACTCGAACCTCAAGGGTGCGTGGCTCTGTGCGAAGCACGTCGGCCAGCACTTCATCGACCGCGGCGAGGGAGGGAGGATCGTCTCGACGGCGTCGACCGCCGGCCTCGTCGGGTCGAAGGGATCAGGGCACTACGCGGCGGCGAAACACGGCGTCGTCGGATTGACGAAGGCGCTCGCGCTCGAACTCGCCGAGTACGACGTCACCGTCAACGCGGTTGCCCCGACCGGGGTCGCCACGCCGATGATCGACGGCATCCTCGAAACCGTCGGCGAGGCGGCACTGAACGCCGTCTCCGACGCCAGCGGGTCGATGAATGTCTTGGACGAACAGCTTATCGACCCGCGCGACGTGACCGAGGCGTACCTGTGGCTCGCAAGCGACGCCGCCCGTTACGTCACCGGCGTGACGCTCCCGGTCGACGCCGGGATGCTCGCAAAGTGAATGCGCGCTCGCGCCAACCGTGCCGTCGAATGCGGCGCTCTCGTCGGCTCACAGCCGCCGTGCAAGCACTTCGCCGTCGTAGTAGGCGCGGTCGAGTTTGCGCGGCGAGACGGCGTCGCCGACGCGGTAGACGTCGTCGCGTCGCTCGTCGAGCTCGAGATAGAGACCTTCGTCTGCCTGTCGGCGGCCGACCACGACGACCGAGTCCGGCCGCCGGGTCGTCGTCTCGCCCGTGAGCGTATTTCGGAGCGTGACGGTTCCAGCAGCGTCGACGGCGTCGAGAGCGTGGTTCCCAGTGAACGTCGCGCCCCGCGCCTGCAGCGCCGCGACGAAGCCCGGAAGGTTCGGTTGCTCCGTCCGGAACGCCGGGTAGTGGTCTCTCGACACCATCTCGACGGACTCCGCGTGGTCGAGCAGCGCGAGGCCCGTCTGGACGGTGATGACCCAGCGGTTGTCGTCCACGAGGAGGACGTCCGCGCCGAGATCGAGGTCCGACGGCCCACCTGCGCCGCGTGCGCTTTCGAGCACGTCGAACGCGTCGACGACGTCGCCCTCGAACCCGAGCGCCGACGTGTCAGGCCGACTCGCACCGGTCGCGACGACGACCGAGTCCCACTCGGGGCCGACGTCGTCGGCAGAGACGGGCGCTTCGAGTTCCACCGTCACGCCTGCCTCGTGGACGGCGGCCTCAAGGTCTTCTACGGCGCGACCGAACGGTTCGAGCGGCCTCTGTGCGGCCAGATTCAACTGCCCGCCGAGGCTGTCGCTCGCCTCTCGAAGAGTGACGTCGTGGCCGCGGTCGGCCGCGACAGCGGCGAATCGGAGCCCCGCCGGTCCGCCACCGACGACCAGAATGCGCTGGGGAAGGGCCGCCGGTTCAGCCTCCGTGAGCGCGTACAGTTCGGTCTCACGCCCCGTTCTGGGGTCAACGACGCACTCGACGTGGCTCCCGTGCGCGTGGCCGTAGACGGCTTCCAGGCACTTCTGGTTGCACTGGATACAGCGGTCGTATCGTCTGTCGGCAGCGGCTTTCGAGAGCGTCTCGGCGTCGGCCAGGAGTTGGCGAGTGAAACTGACGAAGTCGACACCTGCATCGAACAGCGTGTCGGCGTCGTCGATTGTCGTGAACGGCAGCCGTCCGATAACGGGAGTGTCGACGTGTTCGGCGGCCGTCGTAATCGGGTCCAGGAGGTCCGGAGCCGAGGCAGAAACCCCCGCGTGCGTTTGATTGTAGGTCGCCCGCGTGCCGACGGTACAGGAGAGATAATCGAACCCCTCGACGGCGTCTAAGATGTCCGGAACGTCTCCGAACTCGTAGCCGCCGTACTCCAGTTCCGCCAGGGAGAGGTGTAGTCCCACTGGCCCGGACGACTGCTCTGAAACGGTCGCGAGCGCCTCGTTTACGAACCGTGCGCGGTCGTCCCAGTCGCCGCCGTACGCGTCATCGCGGGCGTTGTAGCGCGGCGAGAGGAACTGTCGGAGGACCGAAAACGGGCCGGCGGCGAGTTCGACGCCGTCGAAGCCGGCCGCATCGAGATTTTTCGCGGCGGTCGCGAAACCGTCGAGAACGTCGTCGATGTCCGCGCGCGTCATCGTCTTGGGCATCTCGTAGGCCGCATCGGACGGGGACGCGGAGGGAGCGAGTTGGGGTTGCATCTCCCAGTCGCCCCGCGATTCGGCCCCCGTGTGCGTCAGTTGCCCGAAGATACGGGCGTCGTGGTCGTGGACGGCGTCGACGACGTCTGTGAGCCCCGAGACGGCGCTCTCGTCGTAGGCGTCGAGGAACGCGGCGCCGCTCGCAGACGGGTGGACGAGCATCTGGGCCGGCCCGACAACGAGACCCGCGCCGCCGGCGGCCCGCGCGGCCAGGTGGGCGGCGAGTTCGGTCGTCGGTCGTCCGTCGTCGACGAACCGCGTTCGGACGGGGCGGAACACCCCGCGGTTGGGTATCGTGAGGTCTCGGATCTCTCCTGGGTCGAAGATTTCCATACCAACAAATATCAATCAAAATTACTTGAAGATAGCGCACAGTCGCTTCGGTAGCGTCCGTCGGTTCGATCTTTCGACGAGGCAGTCGCTAAACGGAAAGAGTCGCGATATTTGTAGAAGCTGTCTACCGCGTAGTATACACAGACTACTCCGGACATCGCGGTGTGTCGACCGACTCCTCAGCCCGGCCAATGCTGAGGGTTTTAAACGACGGCCCGGTTACGTGGGGGTATGTCAGAACAGCCTGATCAGACCCGTTCGAAGGTCGGACGGCTCATTCAGGAGTACGAGATGGACGGCGTCGGCCAAGAGCTCGAAGACCGCTGGCTGGGTCGGGGCTACGAGAGCCAGAGCCTCCGGTCGCTCGCCGACTGGTTCAACGAGCGGCTCCTTCGCGCGAAAATCGAACGCGGCGGCGGGACCCCTCTCGACGGTGAAGTCGCGAACCTCTATCGCCTGCTCTCTCAGGACGACGTCACTGCGGGGATGCGAGTTGATGCCGAAGCCGCACTCGAACGCAACGACATCGACCCGGAGACGCTCCAGGACGAGTTCGTCTCCCACCAGGCGGTACACACCTACCTGACGGAATTCAGGGGCGTCTCCAAAGAACAGGCGACGACCGACACCGATCGCATCGAAAAGGCTCGCACGACGATCCAGCGACTTCAGAGCCGCCTCATCGCCGTCATCGAGAGCAATCTGACGCAGTTGCGCAATAGTGGTCGGCTCGCGCTGGGCGATTTCAACGTTCTCGTGGACGTACAGGTGCTCTGTACCGACTGCGGGACGAGCTATCCGATTACGGACCTGCTCGACAACGGCGGCTGTGAGTGTCAGATAGAAAATAAAGATTAATTATTATTTGATTTACAACAGATAGAGGCGAGAACGGGATGGAGCCTCACTCCGAATCACAGTCCGGAGGCGGAGACGAGATCGTTTGGTCCAATCGTTCGACAACCAAGCGTTCGTTCGGATTACAGCAGTAATTTTGTAACAGAACGGTCGACGCGGCGGGTTCCTACAGACTGGTGAGACTACCCGTCGATGCAACGTGGGACGATCAATATCTCATAGGGATTATCGTAAGTCTGCATAGATGTCTCGCCGGACGGTACGGCGAGAATCTCTGAACAGTTACGATAATCCCTATCAGTTGTTACTTAGTCTAATGTAATATATTTAGCGCAGTTCAGAATTGACTTCCGCGGTCGGGTCAGCTTCGCCGAAATGAGTACCAAGTACCGTCGAAACCACTGAAAGTCAGGAAATTTTTTGATTAGCCAGCAGACAGCCCGCGCCAGTCATATTTCCAGTTAAATTTAATAATCATAATAATATACTACTAATATATCTTATATATTGCGGCCAAGAGGCGGGGGCGTCAGCACGACGTGCAAAATCGTGCTCGAATAGGAGTCTACCCCCTACGCGGTGTCGCTCCGGTCGCCGCTCGTGCCCTCCGCTTTGTAACCCTTATAATGCGCGCAGAAAGTACCGTCCAGTATGACAGGCCGAATCAGGCTCGGTGCCGACGTCGGGGGGACCTTTACCGACGTCGTGCTCGCCACGGGCGAGGATCTCGTGACGGCGAAGGTGCCGAGCACGGCGGACCAGAGCGTGGGGGTGTTACACGGCATCGAGAAGGCGTGCGAGGACGCCGGGATCGATCCGACGGCGGTCGACGAGTTCACGCACGCGATGACTGTCTCTGTCAACGCGCTCTTGGAACGCGACGGGGCGAAGACGGCGCTCGTCACGACCGACGGCTTCCGAGACGTCCTCGAAATCGGCCGGCAGGACCGCCCGGACCTTTACGACCCCTCCGCTGAACGGCCGGAGCCGCTCGTCCCCCGGCGGCGCCGCTTCGAGATCCCCGAGCGTTCGACGCCCGAAGGAATCGAAGCCGGCGTCGACGAGGACGCCGTCCGCGACGTCGCAGCGGAGATCCGGGCGTGCGACGCAGAGAGCGTCGCCGTCTCGCTGTTGCACGCCTATGCGGACCCCCGGAACGAGCAGCGAGTGGTCGAGATCCTGAAGACGGAGCTCGACGTTCCGATCTCGGCCTCACACGAAGTACTCGCGGAGTTTCGCGAGTACGAACGAACGTCGACGACGGTCGTCGACGCCTACGTGACGCCGGCGATCGATCGGTACCTCGGTCGGCTCTCTCAGCGCGCGGCTGAGATAGGGCTCCCGGAACCGCTCGTGATGCAGGCCAACGGTGGCATCGCCGCCGTCGACACGGTCCGGGAACACGCCGTCACGACGACGATGTCGGGCCCCGCAGCGGGCGTCGTCGGCGCGAACGCTGCGGCCGGTGGAGTAGCCGAAGAACGTGGCCTCCACGGACTCGTCACCTTCGATATGGGTGGCACGTCGAGCGACGTGAGTCTCATTCGCGACGGGGAGGCCGAGCGGACGACCGACGCCGAGATCAACGGCCAACCGGTCCGCACGCCGATGGTCGACGTGACCACCGTCGGCGCGGGCGGCGGGTCGATCGCGTGGGTCGACAGCGGCGGTGCGCTCCGGGTCGGACCGGAGTCCGCCGGGTCGGACCCCGGACCAGCCTGTTACGGGAACGGCGGCACCGACCCGACGGTCACCGACGCGAACCTCGTCCTCGGGTACATCGGCGAGAGCACGGCCCTGGGGGGCGAGCTCGCGCTCGATGCCGACGCCGCATTCGACGTGCTGGCGGACCTCGCCGAGGAAGCGGGTCTCGGTGGGCCACTCGACGCCGCGCGCGGCGTCTATCGCGTCGCGAACGCGAATATGGCGCGGGCGATCCGGTCGGCGACGGTCGAACGGGGCCACGACCCGCGCGAGTTCGGCCTCGTCGCGTTCGGCGGCGCAGGGCCGATGCACGCCTGCGCACTCGCCGACGACCTCGACATCGGAACGGTCGTTGTCCCGCCTGCCTGCGGCGTTCTCTCCGCGTACGGACTGCTCGCGGCCGACGAGAAACACGACGCCGTGCGGACTCACCGCGTCGGTCTCGCCGACGTAGACCCCGCGGTCGTCGACGAGCGATACGACGAACTGGAGGGAGACGTGCTCGCAGACGCTCGCGACCCCGACGCGGCGACGGTTCGCCGGCGCGCCGACCTCCGCTACGCCGGACAGAGTTTCGAGCTCACCGTCGACGTGGGGGAACCCTTCGATGCGGATCGCGTCGAAGAGCGGTTCCACGAGGCGCACGCCTCGACCTACGGCTACCGGATGGACGAGCCGGTCGACCTCGTCAACCTTCGGGTGTCGGCGACGACGCCCCGGCGCGACCCGGCCACCGCATACGAAGCCGAAGGCGGCGCTCATACGGGCGAACGCGAAGCGACGTTCGGCGGAGAACGGACGTACGAGACGCCAGTGTACGATCGCGCAGGACTCGAAGTCGGACGGTCGATCGGCGGGCCGGCCGTGATCGAACAGGCCGAAAGCACCGTCGTCGTCCCGCCGATCTGGGACGCCGAAGTGCGCGAGGACGGATCGGTCGTGCTTGTGGAGGAAGATCGATGACCCGAGACGACACACCCAGCGACGATGCAGGTCGCACCGGCGTGAAAGCGAACGGGAGCAGTGTCGACCCTGTCACGCTCGAAATCCTCCGGAATCAATTGGAGGGCGTCGCCGAGGAGATGGGCGAGGTGCTGATCCGCAGCGCGTACTCGCCGAACATCAAGGAGCGACAGGACTGCTCGACGGCGCTCTTCGACGCGGAGGGCCGGATGGTCGCGCAGGCAGAGCACATCCCGGTCCACCTCGGCGCGATGCCGGAAGCCGTCGACGCGATCCGGCAGTACGATCCAGAACCCGGCGACGTCTGGGCGTTGAACGATCCGTTCGAGGGCGGCACGCACTTGCCGGACATCACGCTCGTCTCGCCGCTCGCGCCCGACGTCGAGGGAGGCCCCGGCGACGGCGAGGAGATCCTCGGCTACGCGGTATCGCGCGCGCATCACGCCGACGTCGGCGGGTCGACGCCCGGAAGTATGCCCGCCGGGGCGCGCGAAATCTACGAGGAAGGGCTTCGTCTCCCCGGCGTCCGTCTCGTCCGCGACGGCGAACTCGTCGACGACGTCTTCGCGATGCTCCTGGCAAACGTCAGAACACCAAGCGAGCGACGGGCCGACATCCGCGCTCAACTCGCCGCGCACGACCGCGCCGATGAACGCCTCGCCGACCTCCTCGAACGCTCCGGAGAGACCGTGCTCGACGCGTTCGGAGCGATCATCGACTACTCGCGAGACCGGATCGAAACCGAACTCGATGCGATCCCTGACGGGGTCTATACGTCCGAAGACGTTCTCGAAGGAGACGGTGTCAGCGACGACGACGTGCCGATCGAAGTGACCGTCACCGTCGATGGGACCAAAATCGACGTCGACTTCGCGGGCACTGCGGAGCAGGTCCCGGGGAACCTCAACGCACCGCTGGCGGTCGCAAAGAGCGCCGTCTACTTCGTCGTGCGGAGCCTGACCGATCCCGAGATCCCGCCGAATCAAGGCTGTTACGACCCAGTCTCCGTCTCGGCCCCCGTGGGGTCGCTCCTGAATCCCGAATCGCCCGCCGCCGTCGTCGGCGGCAACGTCGAGACCAGCCAGCGCGTCACGGACGTCGTGTTCGCGGCCCTGGCCGAAGCAGTCCCCGAGCGCGCGCCCGCACAGGGCCAGGGAACGATGAACAACCTCATCGTCGGCTCCCGCGAGGGGGCGTTCACCTACTACGAGACGATCGGCGGCGGCGCGGGAGCGACCGCCGAAAGCGACGGCATCGACGGCGCACAGGTGGGGATGACGAACACGCTGAACACGCCGGTGGAAGTGCTCGAAGCGGAGTATCCGCTCACCGTCGAGCGCTACGCGCTCCGGCCGGGCACCGGCGGTGACGGGGAGCACCGCGGGGGGCTCGGTCTCGAACGGGCGCTGACCATCGAGTGCGACGCCACCGTGTCGCTGCTCACCGAACGCAGGCGCACACGACCGCGAGGCGTCGCCGGCGGCGCTGACGGCGCGACGGGCGAGAACCTCGTCGACGGCGAGGCGGTGGCCGCGAAGACGACCGTCGACGTGGACGCTGGGACGACAGTCACGATACGGACGCCCGGCGGTGGCGGCCACGGGTCGCCCGACGACCGCGACCCGGACGCACGGGCGGCCGATCGGCGCGACGGGAAACGCGACGAGTGAACCGGAGCGCTGGGACGCAGAAGGGACAACGCTGAAATCGCTCTGCCGTCTCGGTTAAGACACCGATGGCGCTCACCTATCCGCATTTTCTCATCAACTTCAAGCTCTACGAGGGGACGACAGGAGCCGACGGACTAGCGTTAGCGAGGACGATCGAGACCGTACAGCGACGGACGGGCGCGACGTTCGTCATCGCGCCACAGACGCCTGACATCTATCGGATCGCTACGGAGACGTCCCTGTCGGTCGTCGCACAGTCCGTCGACGCGCTGGACGCCGGACGGGGGAACGGGCAGGTCTCGATCGACGCAGTCGATTCGGCGGGGGCCGACGGCGTGCTCGTCAACCACCCCGAGAGCCCGTATTCGTTCGGCGACGTCGCGGAGACGGTGGCTCGCTGTGCAGAGCGCGACCTCGAATCGATTGTCTGCGTCGACAGCGTAGAGATGGGCCGGGCGGCGCTTTCGTTCGACCCGGACTGTCTCCTGTTCGAGAATCCGGCAGACATCGCGAGCGGTCGGGCACTCGCGCGAACGGATCCTGCGCGCGTCGAGACGTTCGTCTCGATGGTCGAAGCGGAGAATCCTCGGACCCGCGTCCTGCTCGGCGGCGGGATCAGTACCGGGGCAGACGTGAAAGCGAGTCTCGAACACGGTGCCGACGCGGCCGGCGCGGCCTCTGCGTTCGTCGGCGCGAGCGATCGAGAAGCATGGCTCACCGCTGTGGCGGAGGCGCTCGAAGCAGGCGACGAGAGCGGATGAAATCGGTCGACGGGAGCGGGACCGAACGGGATGACATCCCAGCGTATTATAGTGGGGTCTGACGTACTTCCGGTAGATGGACGATACGACGTACGAACTCGTCGTCTTCGACGGCGACGAGACGCTCATCGACGGCGACATCGTCGATGCGCTCGCCGAACACGTGGGCGTGACTGACGAAGTAGAGCGCGTGAAGACAGACGTCTGGGAACACGACCTCGACGCGATGGAGGCGCTCTCCGAACAGATCTTCCCGCTCTTCGAGGGCGTCTCGGCGGCGGAGCTCGAACGTCTGGTGCAGTCGCTCCCGTTCGCGCCGGGCGCGAAGGCAGTCGCCAGCAACGTCACCTGTCAGACCGCGATTTTCACGGCGCTGACTCCCCTCGCGGACCACATCGCCGACGAACTGGGGTTCGACTGGAAGCGCGCGAACGATCCCGTCGTCGAGGGCGGCGTCCTCACGGGCGAAATCCGCGGCGACATCATCGACCGCGGCAAAGGGCCCGTGCTCGACGACCTCCTCGAGCAGTTAGGAATCGATCACGACCAGGTCATCGCCGTCGGCGACGGCCCGCACGACATCCCTCTGTTCGAGCGCGCCGGGTTCTCGATCGCGATGGCGCCGAGACCGGCCGTTCGCGACGTCCCCGACGTCGCCACGGACCAACAGAACTTCTTCGAGATCGTTCCGCACCTCGAAGCGCGAGGCGTACTGGACGTCGAGGGCGTGCAGAGAAACGCGGACGAGCCGGTCGACCTTACAATCGACTGAGCCGGCAGCAGCGACGCTGTCGGGGAAACGAGAAAAGAACGCTCGGCGAAAGCGAGAAAACGGCCAGAAGAGCGACGGGCCGTGACCGGCGCAGTCGCCTACAGTCGGTCGAGGATCCGCTCGGCCGTGCTCGACGACGACGTACTGGTCGCGTTCGCGCTCGCCTCGTCGTCCTCGTTCCACGTCGTTTCGGGGCGGCTCTGCAGGATGTAGAACCGCTTGTCGTCGCCGTCTTCCTCGATCGCCCACTCGATGTCCTGTGGCTCGTCGTAGTGTCGTTCGATGGACTTCGCGAGGTCGGTTAGTTTGACGATCTCGTCGGCGGTTACAGAGGGGACGTCCCGCTTGTCGTCGTCGATCTCGACCTCCTCGGTCCCCGCGTCGGTCGGGACCGTCATCACGTCCTTTTGCTTGACGTTGCGGTCGACGATCTTGTAGACGGGTTTGTCGACCAGGAAGCTATCGGGGGTGACCGTCCCGCTCACGACGGCCTCTCCCAGCCCCCAGTTCGCTTCGATCCGAACTTTCGATTGGTCGCCGTTCGCCGGGTTTAGGGTGAACATCACGCCGGAGGTCCGCGCTTCGACCATCTTCTGGATGCCGACGCTGATGAGGACCTCGTCGCGGTCGAATCCGTGCTTCTCGCGGTACGTGATCGCACGCGCGGTGAACAGACTGGCCATACACTCCTTGGTGCGCTGTTTGACCGACTCGAAGTCGGTGACGTTGAGGTAGGTGTCCTGTTGGCCCGCGAAACTGGCGTCGGGCAGGTCCTCGGCGGTCGCGGAGGACCGAACGGCGACCTGCAGGTCGTCAGTGCCGGCCTCGGACTGGAGCTTCTGCCACGACGATTCGAGTTCGTCGGCGAGAAAGTCCGGGAAGTCTGCGCTCTCGATGTGGTCGCGAATATCCTCGCTCGCCGCGGCGACAGCGTTGTCGTCGTCGATATCCACGGTGGACAGTCGCTCGCTTATGTACTCGCCGAGCGATTGCTCTTCGATGAAGGCCTCGTAGAAATCCGTCGTGACGGCGAAGCCCGGCGGGACCTGAACCCCCTCGCCCGCCTCCATCAGTTCGCCCAGCGAGGCGTTCTTCCCGCCGACGAGACCGATGTTCGCTTTGGTGCAGTCCGGAGACTCGAAGTGCAGTGTGTACGTTGGGTCAGCCATATTTTTGTAATTAGTGATGGTCTATTTAGGGGTTACTCTGCCTTCTCGAGAATCTCGACCTCGCCCGTCTCACCATCGAGGCGGATCAGATCGCCAGTCTCGATGACCGAGGTGGCGTGACCGGTGCCGGTGACCGCGGGGAGACCGTACTCGCGGCACACGATGGCGGCGTGGCTCGTGATGCCGCCGTCGTCGGTCACGGCACCCGCCGCGCGGGGGAAGATAGGGGCCCACGCCGGGTTGGTGAGCGGTGCGACGAGCACCTCGCCCTCCTCGAGTTTGTCGATGTCGCTGGAATCGTTGATCACGCGGGCCGGTCCCTCGACTTGGCCGGACGACGACCCGAACCCTTCGAGGTTCGTTTCGTCACCCGCCTCCGACTCGATGTCGAGCCAGTTTTCGACCTTCTCGGTGGTGATGCCCCACAGCATCTGCATCAGCGGGTCGGTGACCTCCTCCGGCGGTTCGCCGAGTGCGGGAGAGGGGTCCCACTCCTTTGCGGCCTCGAACATCTGTCGGCGCTCCTCGGCGCGGTCCTGCCAGCGCTCGGAGACGAACGCGCCCCTCCCGAGCGCCCACGTCTCGCAGGCCTCTTCGAGGAGTTCTGCGACCTCGAAGCGGTTGAAGAGGAAGATGTCCGCTTCGTCTTCCAGCAGTCCGTGGTTGACGAGCAACTGACCGAACTCCCGCATCTTGCGGAAGATGATGGTGTGCAGCCAGTTCTCGATCCAGAACTGGTGGTTCTCGGCGTACTCGTAAACGGTCATACACGTTTCGTAGGCGTGGTCGAACTCCTCGCGTTCCTCGGGGTCCAGATACCGGCGGTACTCGTCGACGATTTCGTCGCGTTCGTCCTGTAGGGCCTCGAAGTCGCGGCCCAGTTCCTCTCCGTCCTGCAGTCGATCGATCTTGGATTCGAGGTGGTCGAAGGGCGCTTTGAAGTCCTCGATCCACGAGCCCTTGTAGCTGTGGAAGCCGTCGCCGTAGGTCATATAGAACCACGGATCTTTGACCTCGTCGAATCGGTCCATAAATTCGCTTCCAGCCTCGGTCTCCCGGAGGCGCTCCATCTTCTCGTCGGGCGAGGCGTCGGACGTCAGAACGTCGATGACGTCATCGCCAAGTTCCACAGCGAGTTCGGCCAGTTCGTTCAGTTCCTGGTCCGGGCGGAACACGTCGGCTTCGACGGCCGAGACCATCTTCCCGATGGCGTCGTCGGAGATGTCGGGGAACAGTTCGCGGCTCGTCTCGGTGAACTGCATATACGCGAGGTACGCGAGATAAAGGAACTCGAAGTGCCGCTGCCAGCCTTCGAGCGCGAGTTCGGTGAGTCGGTTGTAGTTCCGGATGACGTCGAGGGTCGATTGACTCTGGCCTTTGGCTTCGGTGATAACGTCATCAGGGACGTATTCGGGGAGTTCCGCAGGGACGTCGAGGGAATCGATCTCGTTGCCGATTTCCTTGACAGCGGGGAGCCAGATACCGTTGTACAGGGCGTCGTAATTCTCGTAGTAGTACTCGCTGCGCTCTGCGAAGATCTGGGCGCGTTCCTGCAGGAGCTCTTCGTCTTCGACGTTGATCCCGGTGAAGTACGCGTAGCCAGCGACGACGCGGATGTCGACCGACATCGACGGCGGGATCGCGAACACCCGGCTCGTGTTTTGTGCCATCGCGATCTGCCACGCCTGCGCGCTGATCGTCATATCCCACGGCATCACCGGTTCGGTGGTGTCCTTCTTGTCCCAGAACCAGAACCGGTCCCGCTCGTAGTCGGTCCGGTCGTCGGTGAGTTCGAACTGGAAGTACTCGGGGTACATATCCTCCCATCCGTCCAGTTCTTCGGGAAGTTCTAGTTCACCGGCGTGTGGAAACCGTTCGCGGGACTCTACTGTGCCACTGGGGTCTTCTCCCGCAGTTGCGGGTGCGCCCTGATCTGATCCCATGGGAATAGACAGCGTGACACAGCTATTTATAATTAACGAAGGTTCATTTGGTATTGTAATCTATTTCTCGTAGTGCGGGATCTATTGTATCCCAAATATAGGATCCGAAGAAGAATACAGTTGTAGAAAGGAGTAGATTGATTACACCATAATTACGATGTATTTCTATGCAAGTCGGACTCATCAGTGACGTACACGCCAATCGACCGGCCCTCGAAGCCGTTCTCGAAGATATGCCCGACGTCGACGCGATCGTACACGCGGGCGACGTGGTCGGATACGGGCCGTTCCCCAGTGAGGTCATCGAGATGTTCAGGGAGAACGGCATCGTCTCGATCCAGGGGAACCACGACCGCGGGGTGCTGGGGGACTTCCACGACAACTTCCACGAGATTCCGAAGTCGGCCGCGCTCTGGACGACCGAACAGTTGACCGACGACGAACTCGGATACATCGGGTCGCTCCCGATCGAGCGCGAGCTGTACGACGGACAGGTCAAAGTGGCACACGGCGCCCCCGACAAGCCGAACACCTACACCTATCCCGAGGATTTCAGTCCCGACCTCCTCGGCGAGGAGTCCGTGCTCGTCATCGGCCACACCCACATTCAGGCGGAGTCCGAATTCGACGAAGGCGTCGTCGTCAATCCGGGAAGCGTTGGGCTCCCACGCGACGGCGACTGGCGCGCCGGCTACGCCGTCCTCGACGTGGAGGCGGGAACCGTCGATCTCCACCGCGTCGAGTATCCTAAAGCGGAGACGCAAGAGAAAATCGACGAATATGGCCTCCCCGAGGTCCTGATCGATGGCCTCGAAAACGGCGAGTTGGTGTTCGGCCGGGCGAAGCGGTCGGTCAACGACTCCGTCGAATAACTCTCCGCGCTCTTTCTTCGAGCGATCCTCGACGCACCAGAACCCTCAGAACGGATAGTCCCGGGGCTGGTGCTGGATCGACGTCCACTTCGTCTCTGTGAGTTCCTCGATGATCCACTCGCCGTTGTAGCGGCCCATCCCGGAGGCCTTCGTCCCGCCGAAGGGGACGTGCGGCTCGTTGTTGATCGGCTGATCGTTGATGTGGACCATCCCGGCGTCGATTCGATCGGCGACGTCGCGGGCGCGTGAGATCCGCTCGGAGTGGACCGACGCCGAGAGGCCGTACTCGGTGTCGTTCGCGAGTTCGACCGCCTCGTCGTCGTTGCTGAACGGGACAACCGGCGCGACGGGGCCGAAGTGTTCGTTACACGCCGCGGCCATATCGTTCTCCATATCCGAGAGGACGGTGGGTTCGACCAGCAGTCCCTCTGCGCTGCCGCCGAGTTCGAGCGTCGCGCCCTGCTCGACGGACTGCTCGACGTACGCGAGGATGTCGTCGCGCTCGGCCTCGTTGATGATCGGGCCGACGATCGTATCCGCCTCCAGTGGGTCGCCAACCTTCAGTTCGGCCGCGCGTTCGACCAACCGCTCGACGTACTCGTCGTAGATGTCCTCGTGGACGAGGTGGCGGTTGATCGAGATGCAGATCTGTCCCTGATGCATAAACGACCCGAAAATGCCCGCGTCGACGGCGCGTTCGACGTCTGCGTCGTCAAGCACGACGTGGGGGTTGTTGCCGCCGAGTTCCATCGCTGGGAGCGCGAACGCTCCGGCCGCGTTGCGCGCGACGCGCCGGCCGACCGAGGTAGACCCCGTGAACGCTACCGCGGACATCTCGGGGTGGGAGGCGACCCGGTTGCCGATCTCCGAGCCGTGACCGGTGACGACGTTCAGGACGCCCTCGGGGAGCCCAGCGGCCTCGAACAGCCGTGCGATGAGGAGGCCACCGGTGATCGGCGTCTCGGTGGCGGGCTTGAGCACGACGCTGTTCCCGAGTGCGATCGCCGGCGCGACCGCGCGCAGCGAGAGCTGGAACGGGAAATTCCACGGCGAGATGACGCTGACGACGCCGACGGGTTCGCGCTTGACGATATTTTCTTTCCCCGCGACCTTCGATTGGCTGTGACTGCCCGTCATCCGGAAGGGGTAGGTCGCGACGTCGTGCATCATCTCCCCCGTCGAGGTGAACTCTCGGGAGGCTTTCGGGCGTGCGCTCCCGGACTCGATCGCCAGTAGTTCTGTCAGTTCCTCGTGGTAGGTCTCGATGAGGTGTTGGACGTCGCGGATGATCTCACCGCGTTCCTGGGGGAGCACCTCTTTCCACTCCTCTTGGGCCCGCGCGGCTGCCTCGAACGCCTCGTCGACGTCAGCGACGGTGCCGGCGGGGACCTCGCTCACGACGTTGCGAGTGGCGGGGTTCTCGACGGGGATCGCCTCGTCCCCCGCTGCGGGTCGCCACTCGCCGTCGATGAACAGGCCGTTCCAGTCCGCGTCGATCGAGAAGTCGCTCGCCTCTACCTGTGCTGTCTGTGGTGACTGCTGTGTCATTGTCTCGGTGAATGTGCTGTCGTTTCGGTGTCTGTCCGTACTGCGTCGACGCCCCGAGGGTCGCGCGACGAGTGTCGGCGACCCCAGGATCGTCAGTGTGCGTGATCCCGAGGTCGTCAGTGCGGTCGGTCACGCGGCCCTCAGTGCGCGTGACCACCCGGGCCGTGCGGCGTTTCGAGGAACTCCGAGAAGATGCTCGTGTCCTGTGCGGCGAGGCCTTCGAGCCCCTCGGCGTCGACGCGGATGCTGAAGTGCTTCTTCGGCGCTTCGATGACGAGCCGGTCGCCATCCGGCGACGTGACGCTGCGGACGACGATGTCCGCGTACTCGTTACTCAGTGTGAACTCGCAGTCGACCGCGTCGTCGGCGTCCGACTCCGGTTCTGACCGTGCCGCGAGGTCGTACTCGTACCCGAGGAACTCCGAGAAGACGTCCAGGTCCTGCCACGAGAGGCTCTCCAAGCCGAGCGCGTCCGCCCGAAGCACCTCGTCGCCGGCGCGGACCTCCAGCCGTTCGCCCTTCGGCGTCTTGATCTGCCGGACGGTCACCGCCGCGTCGTCGCCGCGGATCTCGGTCTCCTCGGCAATCTCGAGGTGGGGCGCTGATTCAGTTGCGTCCGTCATAGGAATATCGAGATGTTGTCGGTGCTCAGGACCGTCTGATCCAGTCGGATCTCCCGGTCTGCGATCTCGAATGTGTCCCCGCGTCGCCGGAGGACGTCCTCGCGCCGCGCCGAGAAGAACGTGTGTTTCTCACTGTCCCCGCGGCTCAGGTACACGAGGAGGTTGGCCTCGACGAACAGTTCGTCCTCGGCGAGTGCCTCGTCGTCCCGGGTGACGCGCACGTTGGTGACGTAGCGGCGTGTCCGGGTGGGCGGGCGTTCCGCCCAGGCGTACTCGGAGTCGAAGCGCTCGACGCGGGCCTTCAGCGAGCCGTAGTCCTCGTTGAAGTAGTACCCTCGTTCGCTGAACACGCTGGCGGTGTTCTCGCGCATCAGCCGCCGTGGCATCCGGTAGTTGATGTCGTCGGCGACGTGGTCGAACCACTCGTGGAGTTCGCGGTTGTCGAGCAGTTCGGCCTCGTAGTAGAGGAACTGCTCGACTTCCCGTTCGACGAGGAGGGCTTCCAGCTGCTCTTCGCGTTCGGCCAACATCACTGGTCCTCCTGGACGTTCATCGGCGTGCCCGTGGCGTCGGTCCTATCGTTGCCCGCGAGCATCTCGTACCACTGCTCGTGGAACAGGCGCATCCCGCCCTCTTCGAGATTCTCCGAGTAGGCGAAGCCGGGGCCGAGCCACTCGTCGTCGAGTTCCATCTCGCTCATCCACTCGAGGCCCATCTGGTAGTTCAACTGGAGGTTCTGACTGCTGGCGAACTGCCCGTTGGCGGATTCAGTGATGCCCTTCCAGATCGGCACGTCGTCCTGTTCGAAGTTCCCGGTCGGGCCGAAGTTCGAGGTGTACATCTTGTACATCCGTTCTTTGAACTCCTCGGGCGCGTTCTTCGGGGCCAGTCCCCAACTCCACAGTTCCATCTTGTCGGGACCGAGCGGTCGCCACTTCCGGATGGTGAAAAACGGCGCGACGTCTTTCTCGGGGTCGTCTGTGGTGTCGCCGAAGTGGAGGAACCCGAAGTTCGGGAAGATCGCACCGGTGAACGAGAGCGCCTGACGGGCCAGTTTCCACTGGGCGTCCGAGAGATCCTCCTTCGTGAACAGGTCCTCGACGACCCCCTCGGGGTAGGTGAGGAAGACGTCTTCGTCCTCGAACCCGCGCATACTCGTCGTGTGGCCGTCACAGTGGATGTGTCGGTCGAGGCTGTCGCCGGTTCCAGCGTGGCCGACTGTCTCCTCGCCGCCGAGTTCCAGATCGAGGACCGAGCCGTGTGCCCACGCGGTGTGGTAGCTGTCGCCGTTGAAGTTGTCCGCGATGGTCTTCCAGTTGGCGTCGATGACCCAGCGGTGCGGTTCGCCGATGACCTCCATTCCGCCCTCGGGAAGCTTCATGTGGACGTCGAAGTACCATTTGAAGTCGCCGAGCCACTCCTCGAACGACGGTCCCTCCTCGGCGAGCGAGGCGAAGACGAGCCCCTCGTAGGTTTCGAGTCGGGGGACGTGCGCCAGGCCGTACTCCTCTCGATCGAGGTTCTTGAACGCCTTCGACTTCTGCGGTATGCCGGCCGCGTCGCCGTCGTTCTTGTACGTCCAGCCGTGATACGGACACCGGAAGTGCGAGGTGTTCCCCTGTTCGGCACGGCAGACCTGCGCGCCGCGGTGGCGGCAACTGTCGAACAGCAGATTCACCTCGCCGCTCTCGTCGCGGACGAAGATGAACGCGTCGTCGCCGATGTACCGGCGGGCGTAATCGCCCGGCTCCGGGATCTCCGATTCGTGACCGATGAACACCCACGCCTGCCCGAAGATGCGCTCCATCTCGAGGTCGTGGAGGTTCTCGTCGTGGAAGAACTCGAGCGGGAAGAACCCCTCATCGAGCGAGTCGCGAGCGTCCTGCAGCGCTTGTTCCGTCACGCTGGGTTTGTCACCTGCTGCCATACTTATACGTCGACTTCAGAGTATAGATACTTAAATATTCCGAATATAGGAGTATTTGTAATTTGAAAGTGGCTCAGTTTGCTTGATTGTATTCTGCTAAGGCAAAATTATATTACGCTGCCTTCTATAGGGTCGAGCGAATGAGTCAGTCCACATCGAATCGGGGCACCGGTACGTCAGGGTCGCGAGACAACGTCGCACGGCTCACGGACACGGCGTCGCGCGATCGCGTACGCAGTGATATCGATGCGTGAGATCGAAGCGGCAGTCGTCCGCGGGCCAGAAGAACACGCGGTCGAGACAGTCACACTCGACGATCCCGAACCGGGTGAGGTTCTGGTAGACGTGCGCGCGACGGGCGTGTGTCACACCGATTATCACGCCTACACGAGTGACGACACCGATTTCCCGGTCGTGCTGGGCCACGAAGGCGCGGGCGTCGTCGAGGCCGTCGGCGACGGCGTCTCGACGGTGGAGCCGGGCGACCACGTCGTGCTCTGGGTGCTGCCCTCCTGTGGCGACTGTGAGTACTGTCGGAGCGGCCAGCCGTATCTCTGCCAGGCTCGACGCGAGACCCGGGGGCAGATGATGGACGGGACGCATCGCCTCAGTCAGGACGGCGAGCCGATCGACCACTTCTACGCCCAGTCGTCGTTCGCGAGTATGGCTGTCGTCCCCGAGCGACAGGTGGTTCCCGTCGCCGACGACGTCCCGTTCGAGATCGGGGCGCTGCTCGGTTGCGGCGTCACGACCGGCCTCGGAGCCGTCTCGAACATCACCGACGTCGACGGCGGCGAGACGGTCGCGGTATTCGGCTGTGGCGGCGTCGGCGCCGGGGCCGTCCTCGCGGCCAACGCCGTCAGCGCGGGCACGATCGTTGCCGTCGACCTCGATGCCGACACGCTCGACACGATGGCGGAAATCGGCGCGACACATACTGTGAACGCCGGCGAGGAAGACCCCGTCGAACGGATCGAAGAGCTCACCGGCGGCGTCGACTACGCCTTCGAGTGCATCGGCGCGCCCCAGACCGTCCAGCAGGCCATCGCATCGCTGAGACCGGGCGGCACCGCGGCGATCACCGGAACGAGCGACACGCCGCCCGCCGAGATCGACCTCGGACGGTTCACGAAGGGGATCTCCGTCGTCGGCAACATCGTCGGCTTCACGCAACCGCGGGTCGACATCCCGCGGTACGTCAGGATGTATCAGAACGGCGATCTCGATCTCGACGCGATCCTCACACGCCGCTACGAACTGGGGGAACTCGACGAGGCGTTCGCCGCGCTCGACGCGGGCGAAGTGATCCGAAGCGTCGTTCAGTTCGAAGAGGGGGCGTGATACTGTCGGAAATTGGAAATCTCTCGGCATCCACGGGTGTCGCACTGCTTCAGTGGCATCTGTCCGAAGCACGGGCGTCTGTCCGATAGTCTGAAGGCGTCACAGCGACGCCCACAGTCCGGGCGACGAGCAACTTCTCGCAGCCCTTTTGAAGGCTGCCCGAAAAGAGTCGGAAAACACGATGACCAATGACACGCTGGCCGAAATCGGCCCCCGAGATCTCATCCTTCTGCAGGCACGCATCGCGAATCCGACCGCGTCGAGTCGCGAACTCAGCGAGATCCTCAAAGAGGAGTACGGCATCTCACTGTCCCACAACCACGTGAACACGCTGCTTCGGGAGATGGAGACTGAGGGGCTGTTCCGAAAAACCGTCGTCCCGCGACGGACGCTGTTCAAGCACTACGTGTTCCGCATCGCCTTCCACTACCCGAACTTCAGAGACCACTGGGAGGACTGTTACGACACCCTCGTCGAGGACCCGCACGTGTTGATGTTTTTCAACGCGGATCACAAGTACCGCTGGCAGCTCATCACCCAGTTCCGAAGCACCGAGCAGATGGACGAGTGGGTGACAGCGTTTTTCGAAGACCACGGCGAGGTGATCGACGAGTTCGAGACGACATCCGTCCACAACCTCCACAAATTCAAGACGGACGCAGCCATCTTCGACGACCTGATCGCCGAAACCGAGGAAGGACAAGAATACTTGGAGCGGCGAGGCGATCTCGGGCCTGATGCCGAGACCGACGCCGCGGAGAACGGCGCTACAGAGATAGAGTAATTCGGTCGGGGATTGGTCCTATTTTTGAGTGTTTAGACCATTATGAATTATATTTTATCTTCTACTGAGCGACAGCGGTCTCGCTTCGAGATCCGGAATAAGACGTGGAGCGCGCTGTGGAAAAACACAAAAAGGGGTTAGCAGAGTTTTGATGCTTGTTTTTGCATAGTTCACTAGAGACGAGAAAGGGATTCCGAGATAGCTATACGTTGGATACGGATTGGAGAGTAGAGAAATAGTAAATAAGATATGAATAATTGGATTCTTATATTTATTTGACGAGGAGGGGTTTCGAGCAGCGAGTCGGTGGACGTCGGCCTACGATTCGCTCCGCCGTCGCGGACGGTGGCCGAGCGCGGTTTCGACCGCCGCGACGCGGTCGTCGATGTGTTGCTCTCGGCCGCGCTGTTCGTCGATCTCAAGTGAGGAGGTCACTCGATCGCCGTCGGCAGCGACGTGGGCGGCTTGCCTCGAGGCGGGCGATGGCTGTCATAGTGGATCGCTCCGTACACCGGCCGCTCGCGTACAAACACGACGGCCAGCCGGTGAGTTGAACCACGAGCACGCAAAAAAGGACACGCCGAGAGGGGATACTATCTTGGTACTGCCCCGTGATGTAGGAATCGTATGCCGGGGAAATGTCCCTACTGTGAAGAAGAGATTACGCCCGTGAGCGGCGGCGAGCCGCAGGATCACTCCGGGATTGCCACTGTCTGGGTCTGCCCGATCTGTGAGAAGATCCTCGGAATCACGGAGTGGATGGATTGATATGGGCTCGTGTTTACTGAGTAATATGTTTGGTCACATCCAGACACGTGATCGAATGGACCATCGAGCCCAAACACCACGCACCGCCGATTCGAAACACCAGACCCCCCCACGGAGTTAACAAAGATGCCACGAGAAAGCCCATCAGTAACGTTCGATCGAGTGAGCGAAATCAACGGCGACGCGACGACGCTCATCGAAGGATTACCCGGTCACGGATTAGTTGCCGCCATCACAGTCGACGTCATCACGAGACAGTTGTCACTCGAACACCACGGGAACATCGTCTCGGAAGATTTTCCGCCCGTAACGTCGTTCAAAGACGGTCGCGTGCGAGATCTCGTCCGGGTGTACGCCCGCGACGATCCAGCCGTAATGACGCTGCAAAGCGACGTCGCACTGCCTGGACAGGCGTTCAAAGCGCTCAGTCAGTGCATCCTCGACGACCTCGCCCAAGAGTTCGAGCGAGCGGTCTTCCTCGCAGGAGCACCGGCGGAGAGCGAAGACCAGATCGGTAACGTCGTCGGCGTTGGGACCACAGCAACGATCGAATCGCAACTTCGCGACGCCGGGATCCAACCGGCTGATGGGCCCGGGTTGATTGGCGGGATCACCGGAGCGCTCGTCTCGAAGTGCCACCACGCCGACGTTCCCGCGGCAGTGCTGGTGGTGAAGGCGAATCCGTACTTGCCTGACCCAGCCGCCGCGCGCTCTGTCATCGAAAACGCCCTCGAACCGCTGGTCGACTTCGACATCGACACGACTGAACTCGAAGAGCAAGCCGACCAGATCAGACAGCAGATGGAACAGATCGCACAGCACTACCGGCAGATGACCGAGGCCCAGCAACAACAGGAGCTCGATGAACCCCCAGGTTTGACGATGTATCAGTAGCGGCGGCGCACCGGCGGAGCGAACCCACCATTCTCGCGAATCCGACGAAGTAGTACGATGATTTCATAACGCCTTCACACGCCGAATACGTCGCCACTCGCTATTCACTCTCTGGGACCCCGTAGTGATCTCATAACAAATAGCACTAACAGACGTACAGTTGTTATATTAATTGCTTCCTGACCGGTCGTAGCAGCTTTTTACTCCGTGAGACAACGTCGGGTTGCGCCCACAGAGAGCGGAGGACTGGGGAGAGCAGTCATCCGGAATCGGGGGCGAGAGACAGTTAGATCACGAGGGGGCGTGCAGAACGGCGGCGTGCGGCGAAAGCGTGCAGCCACAGATACAATTATACAACAGGCATCCGATATCTCCGGTGGAGGACAATGCCTGTAGTAGACGTCGCTCGGACAGGAGTAATGACAGCGCAGCGAGACCAATCCGCAGGGAACCTCGCGACCGTGATGAAAGAAGAGAACGTCGGGAGCGTGATCATCGAAGAGGACGATCGTCCCGTCGGAATCGTCACCGATCGCGACCTCGTCGTCGAGGTCCTCGAACCCCGTGCCGACCCGACGACAGTGACGGCGGCCGACGTGATGACCGAGACGCCAGTTACGGTCGATACCGACGCCGGCGTCTTCGAGGCGATCAGACAGATGCACGAACACTCGGTTCGCCGGATGCCCGTCACCGAGACCGACGGCAATCTGGCGGGGATCGTGACGCTGGACGATCTGTTGATCCTGCTCTCTGACGAACTGGACAACCTGGCTGGCGTCATCGAAACCGAATCGCCCCCGTACTGAACGACAGCCCCGATTGGGGGACCGGCGTCGAAAAAACGGCCGAGGCCGTGGTCAATCGAGTGCCGTCGAGATTCGGAGGGCACCGCGAGAGTACGGTCGCCTCACAGTGCGTCCGCAGACACACAGGATCCGGAGGCCCGGTGATACCTGCCACTATTTTTTGATCGGCCCAGTCGAGGCCTTTGAGTTCCACCTCGCTCCAGCCGTGGATACCACAGATGAGGAGCAAAGGCAGAGCAGAAAGCGAAGAGCGAGTCACCACCGACGGCTGCGGCCGACCCTCAATCGGCGGCAATGCTCGTCCGATCGGTCGGGACTGTGACGAACGGTTCGCAACCCCGAGGTTGCGAGGTGCGTCACAGACGTGCAGCCGACGTGATCAGCCCGACCACCGACGAACCAGCACGAGGACGCCGATGGCGGCGAGCACAGCCACGACGCCCATCCCACTCACCGGTACCGGACTGGAGTCGGCGTCCGTGACGGAGTCGGAACCGGCCGTCCCGAGATCGTCTACCGTCGCTGGATCGGTCACGGTACCAGCGTCACCGTCAGCGACGTCCGCCGCTGCGCCAGCGTCGTTACCGTCGGCGGTGCCGTCACCAGCGTCGGCTGTCGTCTGGAGTTCGCTCTCAGTCGTGTCTGCTGGGCTCGATTGCTCGTCGGCGTCGTCACTCGAGTCCGCAGAGTCGCTGGCGTCCGAACCGTCGTTGTCGTCGTCGCCCTGGCTCGGATCCGTGGGATCGTCTTCGACCGACTCCTGCGTCGACGAGACGACTCGCACGCGCGTGTCGGCGTCGTAGGGATCACCCTGCTCGTCACCGAGTGCGTTGACCGTGAGCGTCGTGTCGGCTGACTCGGCGTCCGCACCGCTGAGTGTGAGCGAGCCGATCCGTACGCGCCCCGTATCGGTGGTGTTCATCAGCGCGACCGTCGCGACGACCCGCGATCCGTCCGCCGATATCGTGGTGTTCGCCAGATCGGCGGTCTCGTGCGGATCGAAGCCGGTGATCCGCGCAGACGACGAGTCCGCGAGCGAGACGGTGACGTTGTACGCGCCGACGCCGTCGGTCGCGTCCTCGACGACGACGTCGTAGGCGTCGGCGTCCGCGTCCGCGTCTTCGATCGGCGGTCCGCCGTTTCCGGAGTCGAGTTTTTCCGTTGCCGCTACTCCGGTGCCGGTCACGACCAGAACCGCGGCCACTACCGCGAGACCCGCGCGGAGCGCGCGTCTACGTTGGGCGGTCGAAGTCAGGTCGCCGAGCAGTGTCGTGATCATTACTGTCCTCTGTGTATGTTTTTGATTGGTGGTGGCTCGAAACGGAAAGAGAGGCGTAGTTAGGTAGTCAATTCGTTGAAGAGAGCCTGGACGTCGACGACGTCGACAGTACCATCACCGTTGAAGTCGAAGTAGGACGGGTTGTCCTGGACGGCCTCGTCGTCGAGGTTGACGAACAGGCCCTGGATGTCGACGATGTTGAACTCGCCGTCGCCGTTGATGTCCTCGTAGACACCGTCGTCGTCGACGTCAGTGACCGGACTGGTGTAGTTGCCGACGGTGATTTCGGTGACGGTGAGGGACGCACCGTTCGTACCGGTGACGGCGTAAGTGGTCGCGTCTTCGTCGGCAATCGCTTCGACAGCGGTCGAGAGGGAAGTCGAGCCGGCTGCCTCACCCTGGACGGTTATCGTCGCAACGACCACGCTTCCGGAGTCGGCCGTATTCATCAGTGCAGCGTCGATCGCGACTGAGGAGCCGTCGGCCGCGATGTTGGCCTCCGAAGTCCCCTCAGCCGGATCTCCTTGCAGTTCCACGTCGGTGATGGATCCGACAGACGGATCGTCGACGGAGACGGTCGCCGTGTACGCACCGACGCCGCCTTCCGCGTTGTCGACGACGAGGTCGAACGTCGTCGTGTCGCCGGTGGCGACCTCGTTGCTCGTCGGCGAGAGGCTCACCGACGTCGACTTCTCAGTCACAGAGAGCGAAGCGCCTTGCGTGCCGGTGACTGTGTAGCTGTTTCCGGCTTCGTTGCCGAGTGCCGAGACGGAGGCACTCAGATCGGTCGCGCCAGCGGCGTCCCCCTGAACGGTGATCGTCGCCACGGGAACACTACCGGAGTCTGCCGTGTCCATCAGTGCAGCGTCGATCTCGACCGAGGAGCCGTCCGACGCGACATCGACGTTGGTCGTCTGTCCGGCCGGGCTGCCCTGCAGCGACACGTCGGTAATCGAGCCGACAGACGGGTCGTCGAGAGAGACAGTCGCCTCGTACGCGCCGACGCCGCCCTGCGCGTCGTCGACCACGAGTTCGTACGTCGTCGCCCCGCCGACGAAGGTCTCACCGTTCGCTGGCGAGAGGCTCACCGACGTCTCAAGGTCGTCTGCTGGGGGTTCCGGTTCGGTCACCGTCAGCTGTCCGCTCGCGGAGTCGTTCGCAGTCGAAAGGTCGACGTCGTGGTCGCCGACGGAGAGACTGTCAGTAGCAACCTCGAAGGTGACGTCGTCGCTCGCACCGCCCGCGAGCGTCACGTCCTGACTGTCGACCGTCGCACCGTCGACGGCGACAACTACTGTCTGCGTCCCTTCGTCGCCGGTGTTCTCGACAGTCGCCGAGACGGTCGCCGTGTCGCCCTGCGTGACCGGCGATTCGACGTCGATCGCCGAAATTTGGAAGTTAGCGGGAGCGGCCGTCTCGGCGACTGAGACCGTCTGCGTCGTGGTGTCGGTCGCGCCGTCGTCGTCGGTCACCGTCAGTTCGACGTCGTAGTCGCCGGGCGAACTGAAGGTGTGCGTGACCGACTCACCGGAGTCAGTCGAACCGTCGCCGAAGTCCCACTCGTAGCTCGCGATCGAGCCGCCGGAGTCCTCGGACGCCGAGGCGTCGAACGTCACGTCCTCACCGACTTCCGGATCGGTGGGCGAGTGGGAGAACGCGGCCGTTGGGGACTGGTTCGGTAGCTCTTCGACGGTGAGCTGGAAGCTCTCGGTCGTAGTGGCCTGGCCGTCGTCGGCGGTCACCTCGACCGTGTACGTGCCCGCGTCGCCGGACTGCGAGGCGATGGTTAGCTCGCCGTTCGCGAGGCTGACGAAGTCGGGTGCCTGGCTCAGCGACAGCGACACCGTGTCGCCGTCGGGGTCGTCGGCGCTGACCGGGACAGTCGCCGAGTCGCCCTCAGTCACCGTCTGGTCGGAAATCGCGTCGATCGTCGGCGCCTGATTCGCGGGCTGGGTCGGCTGAACGGTCACACTCACCGAGTCGGAGTCGGTGCCGTCGTTGCCGTCTGCGACCTCGATCTGGAAGCTGAGCGTCGTCTCGCTGTCGACGCTGGGCGCGGTGAACGTCGGCGTCGCCGTGTCGGCGTCCGAGAGGCTCACCGAGGTCCCCGCGTCGTCGGCAACCGTCCACGAGTAGCTCAGCGAGTCGCCGTCCGGATCGCTGGATTCGGATGCGTCGAGCGTCACGGTGTCGCCCTCCTCGACCGTCTGATCGTCGCCCGCGTCCGCGGTGGGCGCGGTGTTCGTCTGCTCGGGCTCGACCGAGATGGTTGTCGTATCGGTGGTACTCGCCTCGCCGTCGGACGTCGACGCCGTCACGGAGATGTCGTAATCCCCGCTCTCGGCGTCACTCGGGACTTCGACCGTGTACTGCACAGTGTCGGAGCCCGAGACGCCGGTAGTGCTGAACCACAGCCACCCATCGGGCCCGTGCCCAAGGAACTCACCGTTCTGCCTGGTGATCTCCCAGCCGTCGGGGCGGTCCGTCTGGAGTCCGATACTCGACGTTTCGATCTGCTCGTTATCGACGCTCACGTCCGTCGTGAACGTCATCGTATCGCCGGGGGTGACTGTCGTACTGTCCGCCTGTTGTGTGACGGTGATGCCGTCTACCGCCGCGACCATCCCGATCGGTGAGAGCACCGACAGGACGAGCATAAGCGCGGCGAGCGCGGCTACCGTCCGAGTGAATCGTTTCTGAGCGTTTTTCATAGCTGATTGCTGTTTTGTCGACTGTGTTCGTGCTGCTCGGCTCGCGTGAGGTCGGTCAGCGCACTTGCGCCCCGACGCCCCGCGATCGGGAACTGGGAGGTCCTCGGGCCGTGTTGCGTCCGCTGACCGCCGGGACACCCTCCGACCGGCGCGATTCGGTCTCTGTGGTTACCCCCGAAGGGCACCGGTCGGTGATCGACGACGAGATGCCGCGTCGTCCGGTCGTCATTGGACCGCAGGCACGCGTCGCTGGCGGGGCCGGCCTCGGGGGCCGACTCCGGGCGTCCATCGACGGCGGGTGCGGGATTCTCATTCATCGGGCTGGATGTCGCTACTGCGAGCTGCTGTCCGACGATTCAAGCATCTCGATGGCGCGGATCTCTGGATTCTCGACCGCGCCCTTCTCGAAGGCGACCGTGATCGTCCCGTCGCCGTCGTCGGTGACGGTGAAGTTCTTCATCGTTCCCGTCGCGTGGCCGACGTCAGCCACAGGGTCGTACTGCGTCAGGACCTGCTGGCCCTCGACAGAGACGTTGAACTGACGATCACCGGGCTCGCTGGCGCCGTCGAAGGAGTTCCCGAGGTAGAGTCGGACCTCGACCTGCTGACCGGAGTCCACGGAGAACTCCCACGTGGAGTTCCCGTAGCGCTCGCAGTCCCACACGCCGTCAGGGGTGGACGAGGGAACCGTGCTGTCTGGCGTGATGTCATCGCCGCCGCAGTAGTTGTTATCAGCGGCGTCGGCCGACGTGAGATACGGCGAACTCGTGTCAGCCACACCGGTCCAGTCGGGGCCGTCGTCGGTCGCAGAGAGCGTCGTGCTCTCGCCCGCGTTCACGCGGTGAAGCAGCTGGGCCTCGGCCTCCTCAACGGCCACCTCGAAGCTCTCGGTGGTCGTGGTGGTGCCGTCGTCGGCCGTCACTTCGACAGTGTAAGTTCCGGCGTCGCCGTCTTTGGGAGCGATGTCAAGCGTCCCGGTCCCGTCGCCGTCGTCCGTCAGGTCGACGAAGTCCGGTCCGTCGACCGACAGCGTCAGCGAGTCGCCGTCGTCGTCGGAGGCGTTGACGGTGACCTGGGCAGTCTCGCCCGCGGTGACGGTCTGGTTGTCGATTGAGTCGATCGTCGGCGCGGCGTTGTCGTCGCCGTCTTCGTTGACGGGGTCGATCTCAATTGCCGACACCTTCGCGTTGTCTTCGACGGTGCTGAAGTCGACGTTCAGTTCGCCGTCGGTGACCTCGGTGGTAAACGTCTCGGTGACGGCGGCGTGCGCACCACCGGCTTCCGCGTAGATGTCGTACTCGTCGAGGACCTTCTGCCCCTCGATCGAGACATTGAACAGGCGGTCGCCTTCGCCACCGTCGTTCGCCACGCCCTGGTAGATCTCCACGAAGTGCAGAGTGACCTCGTACTCGCCGTCTTCGAGAGGCACATCGTAGCTGAAGTCGCCGTACCGCTCGGTGTAGTACAGCTCATCGTCCTCGGTGTTCGAGATCTCGGGATTCGAGGGCGTCCCCGAGTTCCCCGTCGTGAACGTCGAGCCGCCGTCGAAGTTAGCGTCAGCCTGGAACTCTGTGCCGTCCGCGGCAGTGTAGGCGTCACCGCCGGCGTTCACGGCGAAGCTGGTGACGCCGTCGTCGTCACCACCGTCGCCGGCGCTCTCCTCGTACTTCAGGACGACCACGTTCGAGTCGAGGCCGGTGTCGGAACCGGGCTCGCCCTGGGTCGCCACGAAGTAGTTGTAGCCGCCGACTGCGGTCGTGTTGAGCAGCGTGACAGGCACTTCGGCCTCCCCGTTCGAGTCGAGGGGGACCGTCTGATAGTCGACGTTCTCGATCTTGTTCGCCTCATAGGCCTCGATGTCGTAACCGGGCGTACCGTCGTACTCGGGCACGTTGTCGAGTTCGAGTTCGCTCTCGAAGTGCAGCAGCGTGACCGTCTCGCCGGGCTGGCCAGTGACGGTCACGGTCTGGTCGGCTTCGTTCACGGTGGCCGCGCTGTGGTGGTCGCGGAGCACGCCGTCGTTGAGGTCGACGTCCTGCACGTCGATGGTCGGTGCCGGTGCGACCGACTCGTCGAGCGTCGCCTGTGCGCCGCCCGCGCTGCCGTCACCGAACAGCTGCGTCTCCTGGGCACTTCCGTCCGCGTACTCGACGCTCACGCTGGAGCGGGCGAGTTCGAGACCGGAGACCGGACCGGCCTCCTGGGAGGAAACGGTCGCGTCCTTGATGCTCGTCGGGTCGTTGTCCGCTGAGAACGAGACCGACTCGCCGGGGTCGAAGTCGGTGAACTCGATCGTCAGCACGTCGTAGCCGTCGGAGCCGTTCACGCCGTTGTGCGGCTGGCTGAACACGTCGTCGTCCGCCGTGCTCACGACGCCGACGCCGTCACCCGATTGGGAGTCGATGTTCAGGCCCTTCGCAGCCTGGTCGCCGGCGGTGCCCGCCGGATCGAACACCATATCGGGCATCGCCGACTCCGAGAGGTCGAAGGTGACCGACGATATCTGCTGGTCGCCGGTGTTCTCGACGGTAAACGAGCCACCGCCGTAGGTGCTCGCCTCGGTTCCGCTGTCGGGCGTGATCGCGACCTGCGCCGAGCCGGTGGCTGCACTGGGCTCGTTGACGGTGAGCTGGAAGCTCTCGGTCGTGGTGGCCTGGCCGTCGTCGGCCGTGACCTCGACCGTGTAGGTGCCGGCGTCGCCCGACTGCGGGGCGATGGTAAGCTCGCTGTTCGAGAGGCTGACGAAGTCGGGACCGCTGACCGACAGCGACACAGCGTCGCCGTCGAGGTCGTTCGCGTTGACCGGGACGGTCGCCGAGTCGCCCTCGGTGACCGTCTGGTCCGAGATGGGGTCGATCGTCGGAGCGGTGTTGTCACCGCCGTCGCCGACGGTCGCGCCGGTCGACCACATATTGATCAACTGCTGGATCTCCTGGAGGGAGATCGTCTCCCCGCCAGTGTTCGGGACTTCCGTACCAGTCGACCACCAGTTGATGCCCGTCTGGATCTCCTGCAGACTGATCGTAGAGTCGTCGCCGTCACCGTAGCTCGCGACTGCCTCCGCGACGGTCATCTCGCCGTCGGGTTCCTCTCCGACTGCGACGATCTTGATCGCCGATATCTTCGCGTTGTCGTAGTTATCCGAGTCCCAGGGGAACGCGACGTTCAGTTCACCGTCGGTGACCTCGACAGTGAACGTCTCGTCGGTCGCGTTCAGCGGACCGACCTCCGCATAGAGGTCCTTGTTCTCGATGACCTGCTGTCCCTCGATGGTCACGTCGAACACGCGGTCGTTCTCGTTTGTACCGTCGTCAGGACCCGTCGAGTCCGGCGAGTCCTGGGGAGAGACCCCCTGGTAGATCTCGGCGAACTTCAGGGTGACCTGGTACGTGCCGTTCTCCAGCGGGATGTCGTAGCTGAAGTTCTGTCCGTACCGTTCGGTGTGGTACAGCGGGTCGTTCTGCGTGTCGTTGATCGGCTGCGAGACGTTGTACGTCGAGCCGCCGTCAAAGTTCGTGTCGGCCTGGTAGACTGTGCCGCCAGTGGCCGTGTACTCCGAGCCGCCGGAGTTCACCGCGAACACGACGTCACCGGTCGCCACGTCCGTGTCCTGCACCGTGACGTCGACCGTGTCGGTGTCGGTCGCCTCGCCGTCGGAGACTTCGACCTCGAAGGTGAGCGTCTCGTCAGCGCCGATGTCGGGCGCAGTGAACGTCGGCGTCGCCGTGTCGGCGTCCGAGAGGGTCACCGACGGACCGGCCGTCTGGGTCCACGAGTAGCTCATAGAGTCACCGTCAGGATCGCTGGATTCGGAGCCGTCAAGCGTGACCTGCTGGCCCTCGTCGACCGTCTGGTCGGAGCCCGCGTCGGCGGTCGGCGGCTGGTTTGCGGGCGGAGTGACGTATTCGACACTGATGTCGGTCCACGTCGCGTCGAACGTCGAACTCGCACCGTTCGACGTCGAGATGACGCCCACCGCGAGGCCGGTGCCGTCGGAGGTGTCGAGCCAGGACGCCGGAATCGCGGCCGTCCCGACTTCCTTCGTCTCACCGTCGACCTCGTACTCGGCGGTGAGGGCGACTTCGTCCTCGCCGTTGTCCGGCATCGGGTCGGTCGTCGGATCGACCGTCAGCCGGAGCGTCGTGTCCGCGCCGGTGACGTTACTATCGCTGACGATGTTCGGTGAGGTCTGGTGCGTGAACGAGTCGCCCTCCTCCTGGGCGAACTCGATGCCGCCGTTGCCGCCGTCGGCCGCGACGACGAGCTTCGAGTAGTTGGACTGGTCGCCGGTGCCGACGTAGATGCCGGCGGACTGGAAGTCCTTGGGGTTCTCCGGGAAGGAGGCGACCGTCGACTCGACCGTGAACGGCTCGTCCGGCGGGTTGACGCCGAACTGGAACGCGTACTGCTGCGTGTTCGTGCCCGCGTGGGCGTCACCCTGAGGGACGTTCTCGACCGTCAGGACCTCCGCCGCGCCGCCGACCGTCATCTGCGTCGGGTCGTAGAGGTTCTGATAGTCGGTGCCATTCACCATCAGCCCGGTCCAGCCCTGGCCGTTCTCGCCGAACAGGCTCAGTTCGGAGAGGTCGTGCTGGACGGGGAGGGTCGTGTCAAGCCCGTTGTCCGGATCAACCGCGAACGGGTCCTCGGTGTCGTCGAGTCCGTCGTTGTCGTCGTCGGGATCGAGCTCGTTCGGATTGCCGTCGTCGTCGAAGTCGGCCGGCGTGGAGGCCGACGAACAGGGATCGGTTCCCACGGCGAGTTCGTCTTCGTTGGTGTAGCCGTCACCGTCCGCGTCGCTCTCCGGGTCGAGGTTGTCGGGGTCGCACTGCTCGCCCGTGTCGCCGTCGCCGTAGTCGACCGGCTCGAAGATGGTGACGTCGTTACCGCCGTGGTTGGCGGTCCAGATCGTCCCGGGGAAGACCTCGCCGTCGTCCTGCGCGGAGATACCGAGCGCGCCGCCGGTGTTGCCGATCTGTTCGACGTTCGTGACCGTCTCACCGTCGGCGCTCAGTTCCACGCGGTAAATGTTACCGCTGAGTTCGACCTGCAGGAGGTCGCCCTCCATCGCGCCGCCGAAGTTCGAGGCGGTGTACTGTCCGGTCCCACCGGTCGGCCCGAAGAGGACCTTGCTGCCGTCCTCGAACTCCATCGTGTTGGCGCTACCCGCGGGCGCGCCTGGATCGGGCGAGCCGCTGGTCGGTGGGATGTAGTCGGCCTGCCGCGGGTCGACCAGACTCTCCGGAACGGGGGAGTTTGACGCGTCGATGTCGAGAATCACCTCTCCGTCCGCGTTGTAGATGTCCGCACCGGTCGGGTTCGCACGGATGGGCGCGGCGTGGCCGGCATAGTCGCCCTCGTCGGCCGCGATGAGCTGGTCACTCGTCGTGAAGCTACCGTCCTCGTTCGGGTGGTTAGTCACGCTCGACGCCTCGGCCACGGTGTTGCCGTTCGCGTCGGCCGGCTGGCCGCCCCAACCGCCGTTCGGACCGTGGTCGCTGACGTAGAGCTGGCCGCTCTCCGCGAGGACCAGGTCGTAGGGGTTCCGGTAGCCGGGCGAGAATATCTGCACCGGACCGCCCTCGACGAGCTTCGCCTGGTTGATGCCGTCGTTACCGCCGAACGGCAGGTCGCCGCCCTGGATGGTCGGGAGGGCGTACAGGTAGTCGAGGTCCAGGTACTCGCTGTTGTGCGTCTGCAGGCTCGTCGCCTGGTGGTTGTTCTCGATCTGTGCCAGGTCGATCTCGAGGACCGCCGCCGACAGCGCGTACTCCGGCGTGTGGCCGAAGTTGTCGCCCGGCGCGCCCTTGTTGGTGTGGCCGCCCTGGGCGACGTAGAGCGTGTCGCCGTCGGGAGTCAGGTCGAGGCCGTTCGTCGCGTGGTTCTCCTCGGAGCGCGGAAGCCCGAGGACCATCACAGTGTGGTCGACTTCGCTCGCTTGAAGCACGCCGTCGCTCCCGGGCGCGATCGTCAGTCGGGAGATGGCACCGGAATTGGTGTCCGTGTCGTCGTCGTCCTGCCCCACGTCGATCTCGGGGTCGCTCGAGGAGACGTAGACGACGGGCTGGTCGGCGGTACCGCCGACGGTCAGCCCGGTGATCTGGCGGTTGTCCTCGCCGGTGTCGATGTTCCCGAAGTCGTCGTGGTTCGGGATGTCCTTGATGGCATCAATCTCGACCTCGTTTTCGACTTCGTAGCTGTTCTCGCCGGTTCGAGTGACGTTCAGCGCGTACACCGTTCCGCCCTGCGTCGAGACGTAGGCCCGGCCGTCGGGCCCGAAGTCGATGGCCGTCGGGCTACCCGCACTGAAGCCCTCCAGCTTGCTCTTCTGGAAGCTTGGGTCGACCGCGCTCGCGCCCTCGCCCGAGAGGTCCACCGTCAGCGGGGAGTTGGACCCAGAGTGGCTGATCTCGAGCGTCGCGCTCATCGGGTCGACACTGGACGGCGAGAAGCTTACCGGAATGTTAGAAGAGTCGCCGGGCGCGAGCGACGTATCGGACGCCGCTCCAGCCGTGAACTCGTCCGCGTCTGACCCGGTGACCGAGACGTCTGTGATGTCGATGCTCGGGTCGCCGTCACCGCCGAGATTCGTCACGGTGACCGTCTCCTGCTCGGAGTTGTCGACCAGCACCTGACCGAAGTCGACCGAGCCCGGTCCACCGAGCGTATCGGACTGTGGTTCGGCCGAGACAATCTCGATCGCGTTGACCTGGGGGTTCTCCGTCACGTGACCGAAGTCGACGTCGATCGTGCCGTCGCTCGTGACGGTGAACGACTCCATCGCACCCGTGTCGTCGCCGTACGTCTCGATAATGTCGAAGTCGTCGAGGACCGTCTGTCCCTCGATGCTGACGTCGAATACCCGGTCACCGACGCTGCTGGTGCCCGAGTAGCCGTCGTAGAAGTACAGTCGGACCTCGACCTGCTGGCCGCTCGCGACATCGAACTCGTACTGCATCTCTTCTCCGTCGCTCGGGTCCCAGCGTTCGGTCTCCCAGATCTGACTGGGTGTCCCCGCGGGGACCGAACTGTGGATCGTGCTGGGCTGGCCGTGAGAAGAGGTCTCGTCTTCCCCGGCGACCTGGTAGTCCACGAGCGGGTCCCACTGGTTACCGTCCGCAGTGAAGCTTCCGCCCGCGTTCGCGCGGTACAGAACATCGCCAGCGGCTGCGGTCACCGCGGCCTGCTCACCCGAGCCGATACTCGCTGTCGGCTGCGATTCCACTTCCGCTACTGAGCTCGGACTCCCCGCAGCGAATCCTGTTCCGGCGACCGAGAACAGCATCAGCGCGACGAGTACGAGCGCTGTCGCTTGTCGTTGCCTGTTCATCGTCGATTCCTGTCTGGATCTCCCATCTGTTGCATATCGATCACGGGGGCTCTCGCGCCCGTTGGAGACAACCACATACGACAAAACAATAAGTAATCAGACGCTGAGCCAGCTAACGTTGTGTTTGTACAGCTAATACGGTAATAACAGACACAAGGGTCGCATAATAGCCGATCGGTCAGCGTCACTGATCCAAAGCGATGGCCGGTCGAGTGTTTACCGCCTGACCCGAGATTATTTGCTGATGGCCGTCGTACTACCTCTTGGAGTGACTCACTATGAGCGCACGCAGTAACCCATTCGAAGAGCTCGAACGCCTGTTCGAGCGGATGAGTAGACAGTTCGACAACTCGTCTCGGATCTGGGAGTCCGAGGGGCCGCTCAGCCGATGGTCCACGGAGTTCGAATCGATGGCGCTCGACCTCGTCGAGCACGACGACGAATTCCTCGTCACCGTCGATCTCCCAGGGTTCGAGCGAGACGACGTCAGCCTTCAGGTGACAGATCACACGCTCCGGATCGAAGCCGAGCGCGAATCTGACGTCGAGAAAGAAGAAGAGCAGTACCTCCGGCACGAGCGACGCCAGCAGTCGATGCACCGATCGATCCGACTACCCGACGATATCGACAAGGAGAACGTAAGCGCGCGGATGAAAAACGGCGTGCTGACGGTCACACTCCCGAAACTCGAAATCGAAGAAGCCCGCACGATAGACATCGAAGAAGAGTAGGGAGACGGACCGCAGTTCATAACAGCTTTAGTAGCATTTGCACGTCTTCACGCACCCGCTCGCACGACAGCGTGTGGTCCGGTGTGCAATCGGTTGCAAATGCTACTACAGGACGCCGCTCGTCAGAAACTGGACGCGGAGCCACTTTCTCGTCGAATACGTCGGACGTTTGCAACGGAGTACACAGGCGTCGCACACGCCGTGCCAGCGAGACGAACCGCAGTCGAGCAGTCCGCTATTGTAGCGTTTGCAACTGATAGGGATTATCGTCACTGTTCGGAGAGTCTCGCCGTCCCGTCCGGCGAGAAATCTATGAGGACGTACGATAGTCCCTATGATTACACAGCCAATCGCACGACTGCGTGCGATTAGGTGAGTGAAGACGTGCAAACGCTACCATAGCCACCGGGCGGTGTCCCGGTGTATGAACACCTTCGAGGACCAAGCCGAAGCACTATAAACGCTTGTTGAACAGTATAACGCGGTACTATGGTTCCGAAGTCAGCGGAGTCGACAGTGGAATTTGGCGACGTCGACGAACAGACGCAGGAGGCACTCACCGCGCTGAGCGATCCGAAGTGTCGAGCGATACTCGCCTCGACGTCCGAGCAGTCGTTGACCGCACGTGAACTGTCCGAACGATTGAATCTTCCACTCTCGACCGTCTATCGCAAACTCGATCAGCTCAGCGCGGTGCCGCTCCTGGAGGAGGCGGTCCAATTTTCCACCGACGGCAAACACCCGCACCAGTACGCGTGTCCGATCGATCAGATACAGGTCACGATTTCCCCACAGGAGACGCGTGCGACCGACGTCGGGGTCTCGTTCAAATGAGTGGGTGAGCCTCGAATGTTCGAAGATCGAGCCGACGCCGGTCGACAGCTCGCCGACGTCCTCGAAACGCGAGGCGTCGATGCGGACATCGTCCTCGCGATCCCGCGCGGTGGCCTGCCCGTCGGACGCGCCGTCGCCGATGCGCTCGGCCTCCCGCTCGACATCGTCGCAGCCCGAAAGATCGGTGCGCCGCAGAGCCCGGAACTGGCGATCGGCGCCGTCGCCAGCGACGGCACCGTCTGGCTGAACGAGTCACTGATCGGCGACCTGCGGGTCCCGGACCCCTACGTCGACGAGCGGATCGAACGCGAGCGCGAGGCGGCACAGGAGAAGGTCGAACGCTACCGCGGCGATCGGTCGGCACCCGATCTTCGGGGGAAGACGGTGCTGGTCGTCGACGACGGCGTCGCGACCGGCGCCACGACGACCGCCTGCATCCGGCAAGTCGAGCAGTCGGGGGCCGAACGCGTGATTTTGGCGGTCCCGGTCGCACCGCCCGACACGGCCGAGCGGTTGCGTTCGGAAGCCGACGAAGTGATCTGCGTCGCCGAGCCGTCACACTTCGGGGCCGTCGGGCAGTTCTACGACTCGTTCGTGCAGGTCACCGACGACGAAGCGAGATCGTACCTGTAGTCGAAGCACACAGGGGGCGCCGAGGCGCCCGGCAGTCACTGGATCTCGACGTGCGTCGGTTGGTCCCGTTTCTGCAGCGTGACCCACAGAATCCCGTCGTTGTAGGACGCGGAGACGTGTTTCTCGTCGACCGCTTCGGGGAGATGAATTACGCGCCGGAGCGTCCCCGAGTCACGCTCACGCCGGCGGTACGTGCCGTCCGTCTCCGTCGTGGGTTCGGCGACGATCTGGAGTTTGTTCTTACGGACCGTGACGTCGATCTCTTGAGTTCGTAGGCCCGGGAGTTCGGCCGACACGAGAAAGCGGTCACCGCGGTCGGCCACGTCGACGGGGAACGATCGCGATCGGTCGGTCGCAGGACGACCGCGAGGCTGTGCGCTGGCGAGTGTGGATCGAGTGCGGTCTGGCATACTTCCACCACGTGTACACTCGCCTGCAGGAACTATAAATTCGGACGGTACGAGCAGCTGCGGAGGGACAGCAGTGACGAATCGGGGATCGATGCGAGAACGGCTACTCGTCGTCTGCGAGTTCGGCTTCGGCCTCCTCCGCTCCGTGTTCCTCGCGCCGTTCCTCGGCGGCTTCTTCGTACTCGCGTTCGGTTTCGAGTTCGTGCTCGCGTTGGCGCTGTTCCTCGTCGAGACCTTGTTTATCGCGGCCCTCTTTCGTGTCTCCCATAGTGTGTTCCACGCACCGGTACGTCGAGTCTGGACTCGCCTGGGCGAGCGCGACTGCGTGGATACGTCCCGGTGCTGACGGATGTTTCGTGGGCCGAAACTAATAGGGATTATCGTAAGTCTCCATAGATTTCTCGCCGGACGGGACGGCGAGAATCTACGAACAGTGACGATAATCCCTATAAGCTATTGCGCTCGGCAAACGTTTGTTATCCTCCATTGTGAACCGAAGCAGTAGTATGACCCAAGAATCGACGACGGAGAAAGGTGGATCCGGTTTCGAGGGCGTCAGACTCCTGCTCTGTGAGAATCCGCTGCCACCGATCGACGAAGCGATCGACGCCGCGCGTGCAGAACTGCCGCGGAGTAATCACTACACAGAGGCGTACTCGGAACCGCTCAGGGATCGCCTCGCCGACCGCGCGGGCGTTTCGGCGGAGCACATCCACGTCAACGCCGGCTCAGAGCTGATTCTGCGACAGTTGTTCGATCGGTTCGGCGAGCAGGTGCACCTGTTGACGCCGACGTACCCGCTGTTTCCCGAAATCGCCGACAGATACACCGAAACGCGACTGCGCCCCGAAGACGACTTTCAGTTCGATCTCCGGGACCTCGAGATCCCAGAGGAAACGACGCTCGCGGTGATCGTCAACCCGAACAATCCGAACGGGAGCGGCTTCGATATGGAAGCCCTCCCCGGGTTACTGGAGCAATACCCCGAGACACGGTTTCTCGTCGACGAGGCGTTCGTCGACTTCGTCGAGAATCCGGTCGCGAATCTCGTCCCGGAGTACGACAATCTGTTCGTGACGCGGACGCTCTCGAAAGCCCACAGCCTGGCGGGATTCCGGATCGGGTACGCGGTGCTCCCCGAGTCAGTCGCCGCCGAGTTGAACGCGAGCAACGACGCCTACCCGCTGGCGCGTCCGAGCCAGGCGGCCGCGATTGCAACGCTCGATCACCACCAGAAGATCGAGCAACGGGTCGATCGCCTGCGCTCGTGGGCCGACCAGTTGGCGTCGGAGTTAGAGTCGGTGGGCGTCACGACGTTCCCGAGTCAGACGTACTTCTTCCTCGCCGACGTGAGCCCGCACGACGCAGACGAGGTCGCTGCGAAACTCCGAGAGCGGAAGATCTTCATCAAACCACTCGGCGACGACCGACTCGGCGCTGGATACCTACGCGTGATGACGGCGCGGCCAGAGGACAACGAGCGCGTCGTGGAGGCGTTCCGCGAGATTCTGTAATGTGCTCGGGCCGCTATCCAGTCGCCGTTCGGAGGTGATCCTCGCTCTGGTGGTCCTCGCTCGCTTCAGGTTATTGCTCTTCGTCCATCATTTCGTAGTCCCCGCCGTACTTCAGGAAGAAGTACGCGAGAGCGAGGACGGCGACGAACGCGCCGGTGACCGTCACGAGAAGCGTCTTGGCAGCGTCCGGGACAGTCGGGGCAGCCGGTCCACTCGGGGTGGGAGTGGCACCGCCGGGGACGACGTCGACGGCCGCAATCATCCCGACACTCTCGTGTGGGACACAGAAGTAATCGTAGGTGCCCTCTACCTCGAAGGTGTGCTGATAGGACTCGCCGCCGGCGACGTCGCCGCTGTCAGGGTCGCCCGCCGAATAGGCCCCTCGGGCGGGTTCCTCCGCGTCGAATCCCCCCGAAGCGAAGTATTCGGCCTCGTCTGGGATGTCGTCCTCGTAGGCGGTGATCGAGTGGCCGATCGTCCCGACGTTCTCCCAGACGATGGTGTCGCCGGGAGCGATCGTTATCGAATCGGGAGCGAAGACCAACTCGTCGGTCATATCTACGGTGTGAGTAGTGCCTTCCTGCGCCGCTGCCCCCCCAGTCGCACCGGCGGCGGCACCGGCCCCGACGGCCGCCCGGAGGAGTCCGCGTCGCGAAATTCCGTTCGCAGTCCGATCCATAGTCGCGCTAGACCCCCTCACAAGATAGTAAGTCGGAGACTTCCACGCCCGGTGCTGTCCGTAATCAGCCATTTCCACCACGGAAAGGGTCTGCGCTGTCGGTCGGTTTAGGCCCCTTCCTGCAGGAACCGGCCCTCCTGTTCGTAGATCGAGACCAGTTCCTCGATGAATTCGGGAATCGTTTCGTCCTCTTCGAGATGGCCGTCGATGCGCTCGGCGAGGTCGTCGCTGATCTCGATTGTTTCGGTCATCGTCCGCACAGACGCACGTCAGGTCAATAAATCCACCCGTGGATCGATCGCACCGAGCGACCGATCGTAGGAGACGCGAGGACAGGTGAGGGCACGCGAGCACAAGTAGACTCATCAGCCTCTCGGTCCTACGAGCACCTATGTCGATCCAAGTCAGCACGAGTGAGCGCGTCGCGGTCGTCGACGTGACGGCGAAAGTCGCCCAAGCAGTCCCCGACGACGTGAATCGTGGCGTGTGCACGGCCTTCGTTCCGCACACGACGGCGGGCGTCGTCGTCAACGAAAACGAGACGCGACTTCTGGGCGACGTCGAACGCGCGCTCGACCGAATCGTCCCCCGGGAGGGTGGCTACGAGCACGATACGATCGACGACAACGCCGACGCACACCTCCGGGCGATGCTCCTCGGAGAGAGCGTCTCCGTCCCCGTCGTCGACGGCGAGCTCGACCTCGGCACGTGGCAGTCGATCCTCTTCGTCGAGTGCGACGGGCCGCGAACGCGCTCGCTAGAGGTGACGACGACACCCGCCTGACCACCGCCTAGGCCTGACCACCGCCTAGTCGTCGGCGGCCGGTGCCATCGCCGAGAGGTCCTCGGGAAGCACCCCGAGCCCCTGTAGTAGACCGAGCGCGTCCCACGTCGACCAGCCCTCGACGACCTGCCCGTCTTCGATACGGTACGTGATGTGGCCGGGGGTCGGAGTGCCCGCTGGCTCACTCCCGCTCGGTGGGATCCCCATAAACTCTCCTTCGTGACTCCCGTCTCCGGTGAACCCGATGGTCACGAGGTCGTCTTCGGCGATCAGGAACTCGATGTCCATCTCGTAGTCCGGGAACCCCTCGAAGACGTCGCTCATAAATGCCTTGAGGGATTCGCGGTCGCTATCCTCACCACCGGGGAGGTACCAGTGCCCGGTGTAGTCTTCGCTGTAGAGTTCGTCGATGACGTCGAGGTCCTGTTCGTTCCACGCTTCGTCGATGATCCGCCGGACGATCGCTTTGTTGTCTGTCGCTCCCATAGCGTTCGAACTGACACAACGGAGCTACATTGTTAGCAACGCTATAGTAGCATTTGCAAGTCTTCACGCATCCGATCACACCCTGTCGTGCGATCGAGTGCGCAATCAGTTGCAAATGCTCTATAGAGTCGCCCAGACCGGGTTGAAGGCAACTGTTACTCACGAGCCCTGTAGAGTAGGCGTTGCTGACGCACCGTAGCTGCCGTCGAAGGGAACAGTATATCCGACTTACACGGCAGCACAGGTGCTCTCGGTGGTCGCTACTGCGACACACGCGTATCGGCCACAACTGCGTATCGACCACAGATCACGGCGGCACGTCGCCGCCCATCTCGTGGTACTCCCAGACGTGATCTTTCAGTTCTTCACGGGTCGCGAAGCGTTCGTCGCACATATCGCACTCGAACGGGAGTTCCTCACCTTCGGCTTCGGAGTCGTGTTCACTCATAGCTGTCTGTTCGGCGACGTTCGTATTAATGCTGGCGCGGACCACGAGCGTCGGCCGATCGAACCCCTCCTCGCTATTCGGGCGGCGTCTGATCGCTGAACGTCTCCTCGCTCCAGTGGTCGATCGGCGACTCCTCGTCGCCCCAGTCGAGATACGCGTCCGCGAGGAGTTCGATCACGGTCTGCCCGAGATCGGTCAACTCCGTGGTGGCGTAGGTAGCGAGTTCCTCGTCGGCCAGCTCCGGCGGAAGGCTCGGGACCTCGAATCGGAACGTGGCGTCGATCGGGTCCCAGTAGAAGTCCAGTTGTTCGAAGACGCCAGCATCCTGGAGGGACCGAACTTCCGAGTCACTCAGGTCCGTGTACTCGTCCCACTCCTCGAACGCCTCGTTCCACGCCCCGTCGCGGAGCACTTCTTCGAGTTCCGCCCGCCGGAGTTCTTCGGCGTCTTCGAGTTCCTCCGAGTCAAACGTGCTCGGCAGGGGACGGTTCGTCAGATCTGGTGGGGTAGGAGTGTCGATATCGAGCGCCATAGTCTGACGTCCGGCGACCAGTACTATAGTGGTTATCGTACCCGTGCATCGATGCGTGCCATATCGTTCGGCGAGACGCTACGAGGAGGTCCGATACTCACTATCCGTCGTCGGGGGAGGCCTGCTCGCCAGCAACGACCCCCCGGATCAACGGTTCGACGCGCACCGTCGCCGCGTCGCTCGCGATCGTATTGGTGAGGTAGAGCGCGTCGTAGGTGTCGTCCACCCGTTGGATGCCCTCGGGCAGAACGCCGTGAACGGCGGCCGCCTGGACCGTCTCGGCGCCCTGCTCTTTCAGCCGGTGGAACGCCTCGACCATCGTCGTGCCAGTCGCGATGAGGTCGTCGAAGACGAGCACGTTCTGTCCCGCGACGGCGAGTTCGCCGGAGAGTTCCACCTCGACGGCGCTCGCGCGTTCTTTCTCGAAGCCGGCGACGCCGAACCGCTCGACAGCGCCGAGATCCGGCCCGACGATGACGTAGTCGTCCATCTCGACGTGCTGTTCGACGAGCGGGAACGCCCGCAACACCTCCATAGGGACCCCCTGAACCCACTCGCGGTGGCTGAAGTGCGGATCGACCGCGTAGATCCGCTCGACGCCGTAGTGCTCGGTCAACACCCGGAAGATCGACCGGACGTAGTTGACCGTCCCCTCGTAGAACGCCTTGTCCTGCCGACTGTACGGCACGTACGGGAACAGGACCGAGATAGAACACTCGCGTTCTGCGAGCGCCGCGAGCGCACCGTAGAGGAACGCGAGCCCGCGGTTGGGATGAGGCTGGCCGCTGTGAACGAGACGTACCTCCTCGACGTCGTCGAGATCCCCGAGTTGGACGTACACCTCCGAGTCGGGGAACTGTCGGATCCCGTTCTGAGGATGCGCCACGAGGTGATGGGCGTCCAAGTCGAGATGCTCCGCGCTCGGCGTGGCGACTAGTTGCACGGCGAGTTCCCCCCGGCACAGGCGACGCGAGCGCTGGATATCCGTGACATCGTCGGGGTCACGCGAGATGGCTCTCGAACCACTCGGCCGCCAGTTCGGCGACCTCGTCGAGTTCGCCCGACCCCTCGAAGAGATGGCCGGCGCCCTCGACGACCTCGAGTTCTTTCTCGCAGGTGAGTTCGGCCAGCGCGTCGCGGTTGAGTTCGAGCACCTGCGTGTCCGCGCCGCCGACGATGAAGAGCGTCGGCGCCGTGACTGCCGGCAACTGCTCGGACGCGAGGTCGACGCGACCGCCGCGTGAAACGACGGCGTCGACGTCGTCGCCGCGACGAGCCGCCGCACGGAGCGCCGCTGCCGCCCCGGTGCTGGACCCGAAGTAGCCGAGGTTCAAGTCTCGGGTCTCCTCGTGCTCCCGAATCCACTCCGTCGCGGCGATGAGGCGCGTCGTCAGGAGATCGATGTCGAATCGCGTCTCGTACTCGCGGTCCTCTTCTTCGGTGAGCAGGTCGAATAGCAACGTGCCCACGCCGTGGCGGCGCAACACCTCCGCGACGAACGTGTTGCGCGGGCTGTGTCTGCTACTGCCGCTCCCGTGCGCGAACGCGACGAGCCCGGCAGTGTCCTCGGGGACGATCAGTTCGCCGGGGAGTTCGACCCCGCCGGCCGGGATCGACACGACGTCCTCAGACTGGTCGGGCATACGCTGACCAACGACGGCATCGACTGTTAACGTTCCCCCAAAAAAAGTCAGTGTCAGAGTTTACGGTGGTCGGCCACTTACTGCTAGATGCGACCGAGGCCAGCAGCGCGAGCCGCAATCCGGAACCGGGGTCGAAATGGGTACCGACTGCGACGACGAACCAGATGCAGCGGGCGACACCGAACACCAACAGAAAGGAATGACAGAGCCAGAGCAAATCGAACTCGCGGAAGTTGCAACGAACATCTACGAGATACCACGAGACGGTGCGATGCGCGTGCCGGTGCGCGTGTACGGATCGGAGCAGCTCGTCGAAGAACTGCAGCGGGGCGACAATCAGACGCTCACGCAGGGGCGGAACGTCGCGACCTTGCCGGGCATTCGGAAGTTCGCGGTCGTCCTCCCGGACGGCCATCATGGGTACGGCTTCCCGATCGGTGGCGTCGCCGCCGTCGACACGGAAACGGGGGTGATCAGCCCCGGGGGCATCGGGTTTCGACATCAACTGCGGCGTCCGGCTCCTGCGGACCCCGCTGGAGTACGACGACGTCGAGGGACGTGAAGAAGAGCTCGTCGAACGACTCTACGAGACGATTCCGTGCGGGCTCGGGAAGGGCGGCTATCTCGACACGGATATGGACGACCTCCGCGGCATCCTCACTCACGGGATGCAGTGGATGCTCGAACACGGGCACGCGGTTCCGGCTGACCTCGAACACTGCGAGGAGAACGGTCGACTGCCGGGGAGCCCGCGGAAGGTCCCTGCAGAGGCGATGAACCGCGGTCACAACCAGGTCGGATCGCTCGGGTCGGGGAATCACTTCCTCGAAGTCCATCGCGTCGCCGAGATCTACGACGACGAGACCGCTGCAGCGTTCGGCCTGCGCCCCGACAACGTCGTCGTGATGATCCACTCGGGGTCGCGCGGCCTCGGCCATCAGGTCTGTAGCGAGTACATCCGCCGGTTCGAGCGGGCGTTCCCCGAGATTGCCGACGAGTTGCCGGACCGCCAGCTGATCTACGCACCGTTGGAGGAGCGGATCGCCGAAGACTACAAGGCCGCGATGTACGCGGCCGCGAACTTCGCGTGGGCGAACCGACAGGCGATGACGCAGGGTGTTCGCGAGGTGTTCGACGATCTGCTCGACGTTACCGACGTCGAGCTCGTCTACGACGTGTGTCACAACATCGCCAAGGAGGAGCGACACCACGTCAACGGGAGCGAAGAAACGGTTCTCGTCCATCGGAAAGGGGCGACGCGCGCGTTCCCGGCAGGCCGGCCCGAGGTCCCGGAGGCGTATCGAGCGGTCGGACAGCCGGTGTTCATCCCCGGGAGTATGGGATCCTCGTCGTACGTGCTGTGCGGGGGCGAGCAGTCACTCGACCGAACGTTCGGGTCGACGGCACACGGTGCCGGTCGGGTGATGTCGCGGACGCAAGCCAAAGCGGAGTACTCCGCGAACGAACTCCAGCGACAGCTCCGCGAGCAGGGCATCTACGTGCGAGCGCGGTCGGGCGGGACGCTTGTCGAGGAAGCACCGGGCGCGTACAAGGACGTCGACGAGGTCATCCGCGTCAGCGACGCTCTCGGGATCGGTACCAAGGTCGCCCGGACGTACCCCATCGCCAACATCAAGGGCTGATACGGCCGGACAGACGCCCGCCCGCGACGCCCTTCGGGACCGGGGACGCACCGACATCGATAATTCGCTTCGGTCATAAGTGTGGTACTGTCACGCACAGATACACAGACGTCCGCGAGGTATCGTCGTGCTGCACCGTCGCGGTTCGCGTGAGGACAGAAGAATGACAGACACGAACCGATGATAGACACGAGCGACTTCGTACTCCCCAAGAAGCGAGGCGGCGGCGAGACGCTCCGAGAGCGGCTCAGCGAGAACGTTTACGAACGGATTCTGCCGGCGCGGTACCTTCGGACGAACGCCGCCGGTGAGGTAATCGAGACGCCGGCGGAGATGTTCGAACGCGTCGCTGCGACCGTCGCGAGCGCCGAGCGCGAGTACGGGACGGACGCTGACGCGGCCACCTGGGAGCAGCGGTTCTACGAGGCGATGACTGGGCTCGCGTTTATGCCGAACTCGCCAACGCTGATGAACGCCGGAACCGAGATCCAACAGCTCGCGGCGTGTTTCGTGCTCTCGCCGGCGGACTCGCTGGATTCCATATTCGGCACGCTCGGCCGCGCGGCGAAAGTGATGCAGAGCGGCGGCGGCGTCGGGTACTCCTTCTCGAAGCTCAGACCGCGGGGAGACCACATCAGATCGACGGGTGGCGTCGCCAGCGGCCCGGTCTCGTTTATGAACGTCTACGACACGATGTGCGAGCAGATCCGGCAGGGAGGTCGGCGGCGGGGAGCCCAGATGGGGATCCTTCACGTCACTCACCCCGACGTCGGTCGCTTCTGCACGGTGAAGCGGCAACAGGATCTCTTGACGAACTTCAATCTCTCCGTGGCGATCACTGACTGCTTCTACGACGCCGTCCAGGAGGGTTCGCGGTACACGCTTCAGAATCCGAGCACTGGCGGCCCCCACGAAGTGACCGAAGCCACTGCCCAGTTCTACAGCACGGCCTACGAGTCGGGCCCGCGGACCGAAGTCGAACGGAATCTCTGGCGGGACTACGCCGAAGAAATCCCGCGGATCGACGAGTATCGTGGGGAAACCGACCTGGAGGTCGGGGCCGAGATGACGCTACCGGCGCGGTTCGTCTGGGAACTCGTCGTCGACGGGACGTGGCAGAACGGCGAGCCGGGGTTGTTCATGATCGACGAGACGAACCGCCAGCACTCCTTCGACGTCGAACGATATCCGTCCCATCGGATCGACGCGACCAATCCCTGTGCCGAGCAGGGACTAGAAGAGTACGAGGCGTGTACGCTCGGGCACGTGAACCTCTCGCTGCTGGTCGACGACGACGCCGCCACGTGGTCCGAGTTCCACAACGAGGAGATTCGAGACCTTCCGGCCGCCGTCGAGACGTTTCTGGAGCAGGCGATCGATTGGAGGCGGTTGAACGACCTCGTGCACCTGGGAACACGCTTCCTGGACGACGTACTGACAGTGTCGGAATTTCCGATCGACGAAATCGACGAGACGGTCGGCCGGATGCGAAAGATCGGTCTCGGGATAATGGGCCTCGCCGAGTTGCTAATCCAACTGGGCGTCAGGTACGACGCGCCACCCGCACGCGAGATCGCCCGGCAACTGATGGCCGCGATCAATCGCGAATCGACGCAGGCGAGCCACGAACTGGCGATCGATCGGGGCTCGTTCCCCGACTGGGGCCACTCGAAGTACGCCGCGCCGACCGACTACCCGGAGTGGTTCGAGCGACACACCGGCGGCGACCCGGAGGAGTGGGACGACGGGTTCCCGGTCCGCAATCACAACACCACGACCATTGCACCCACCGGGACCACGGGAATGATCGCGAACACCTCGGGTGGCTGTGAGCCACTGTTCAACGTGCTCTATTTCAAGAACGTGAGCGAGGACGTGCAGGGCGACGCGATGCTCGTCGAGTTCGACGAGTACTTCCTCAGAACGCTGGAAGCGAACGGTATCGATCCGGAGAAGATTCGAGGACGTGCGCTGTCGCTCCTCGAAGACGGCACGTTCGAGCGCCCAGCAGATCTGCCGATCCCGACGGGACTCGCGGAGTTGTTCGTGACCGCAGGAGAGATCTCCGCCACGGACCACGTCCGGATGCAGGCCGCACTCCAAGCGCACGTCGACAGTGCGATCTCGAAGACGATCAACCTCGCACACGACGCAACCCGCGAGGACATCGCAGACGCGTACGCCCTGGCGATCGAACTCGGGTGCAAGGGCATCACCGCCTACCGCGACCGGTCGCGCCACGAGCAGGTGCTCACAACGCGGCCGTTCGAATCCGAGAACGCCAGCGGCCGACCGTCGGAAGCGAGGTGTTGTCCCAGTTGGCTGCCGTAGGTCGTGCCCGGTCGGAGCAGACGTCGAGCGACCAGCGGACACTCCAGTCAGCCGCGCCGAAAAACCGATGATGGGTCGTGCGGAAGTAGCGATATGGTCGAAGAAAACTGGGTCGATCTCGAAGCCACGGAGCTACGGTACCGCGACCGGACGTGGGAACTCACCGGCGACGTCGACGTCCGGGAGAACGGCGACCTCCTGGTGGTCGAGGCACGAGAGGCCGACGACGTGCGCCACAGGACTGCGCTGCTGCACTTCGGACGCGGAGCATTGGAGTCGACGCGATCACTAAATCCCGGAGAACTCGGAGAGCACTTCCACGCCCTCGAACGGGACGGCGAGGATCACTTCGTCGTCGTGAAAAAGGCCGGGCGGCGGTACCGATACGAACTCCACCGCCTCGAATACGAGTGAGTGCCAGCCCTCCCGACGGCAGAAAAGAGTCCCTACCGGTGTGTGAGCGGATAATCACTTCCTACCGCCGTAACAAAAGTACGGCTGTTAGGGTGGTAGCAATTGCATACCACCCGTTTTCGTGTCCTCTCATCGAGCCACCGGGCTGCTAACGCGGCCTGGGGATCGGGGATTCCTCGAAAGGGTGGGTCGGCTATGGTAGCATTTGCAACTGAGTGCGCACCCGATCACACGCTGTCGGGCGCTCGGGTGCACGAAGGCGTGCACACGCTACCGTAGCGACGCGGTCAGGTCGAGCGTAGTGATGATCCCGACGACCTCATCGCCGTCGACGACTGGGACGTGGTGAATCAGATGCTCGATCATCGTGTCGGCAACGTCGCTGATGGGGGTCTGTCGCGTCGTCGTGATCACGTCGGTCCGCATCCACTCCGCGACGGTCGCCTCAGCCGCGGGCGCTTCCTCCCTGGCGAGCGCGACGAAGTCAGTCGCCGTGAGGAGGCCCACGAACTGGCCCATATCGTTCACCACGACGACCGCGCCGATGTCGTGTTCGATCAACGTCGCTGCGGCTTCGGCGAGTGGCGTGTCCGGAGTGACAGTCTCGACTGGTCGTGACAGAAACTGATCGACGTAGCGCTCCTCCATACATCACCATTCCGCCGCGGTACCAAAGAAGTTCGCTCCGTCCCGCCTACGCTTCGAGCTTTTCGATGATCTTCTGCGCGTCGGAGCGGGCGGTCGTTTTTCCTGTGGCTTCGGGGATCAACACCGACTGGACGACCCACTCGTCGCTGCCTTTTCTGTGGCCCGTTCGGACTTTACTGCCCGTCGAGACCTCCGCAGCCGCCTCCTGTGCCCACTCGGGCGTCCGGATCTCGCTGAATTCATCTGGGTCACGGAACCGGACGTGGTAGTACTCGCCCTCGAGTTCGACCAGCTTCGGCTTGGGTATTCGTGGCATAGAAACGAGTGCACCGCGAGTCGTATTATGCGTTACCCGGGTCGCCAGATTCGGAACGTTTCCAAGCCTGTCACACCTCCAAAACCGCCTCGATGGTCCAGCCGTCGTCGTCCTGTTCGATCCGCATCTGGCTATACGTCGGGGCTTTGACGTCGAGCAGCGGCCGGTCCGGTTCGATGGGGGTCGCATAAATCGTCGCCGACAGGTGATAGCCCATCTCGGTCTCGCGGATTTCGACGTCGCCAGCGTTAGAGACCACTGCGTTTTCGATATCCTGACACAGAACCAGCTTGTTCAGGAAGTCGAAGAGCAAGGCTTCGAGGTCGCGCGCCGTGAGGTCGACCTTCTCGATCATCGGATCTGCCTGCGGCTGCGTCGGACCCCCGACGAGTTCCGAGAGCGCGTCGACCATCTCGGCGAACGCCAGTTCGAGCGAACCGGCCTTCGCCCGGAGTTTGACGTCGACGGCGTGCTCTGAGAGTTCGTAGGTCATTGCTGTCGTGGGGGGCCGGCGAGCCACCAGCCGTAGAGTCTGGACCGTTCCTCGTCGCTCGGGTGTTTCTTCGTCTGCCCGTACTCTTTCCCTTCGAGGATCTGCCGCTCGACCACGTTCCGCGCCAGGTGGAGCGCGTGTCGCGCGCCGTAGCCCTCGCCGGTCCCGACGAAGTGTCCCCGGTCGGTGAAGAGTCGAATCCGAGCCATAATCAGCGGCGTGCCGCGGAGCGTCTCGTCGTGTTCTTGGAGGAAGACCTTCGCTTCGAGCACGGTCAGGTCGCCGTATTTGCGCGTGGCGTCCTCGATCAGATCGGCGACGTCCGGGCGCGAGATGTCGTCTAAGAGGTCGACGTTCGTGATCTGGACGGGGAGATGCGTCTCGGCGCCCCAGGTGAGCGACCGCAGGACGTCGGTGTCGGTAACGATGCCGACCGGTCGGCCCTCGCTGGTCACGACGAGCGAGGAGACCCCGGCCTCCAGCATCTGGTCGACGGCATCGTCGAGTGACTGGTCAGACGTCGTGGTCTCGACCGGTTCGCTCATCACGTTCCCCGCCGGCAGGTCGAGCATCCGTTCGAGGCCGCCCGCGCGTTCACCGAAGCCCCCGCGGGAACTCCCGCCACCGGGTTGCGTTCCCGCGCCGGGCGAACCACCCTGTCGACGGTCCATCTCACGAGCGGTGAAGTCCAGGACGTCGTGGATACTGATGACGCCGACGGCGTCGTCGTCTTCGACCACCGGCAGGTGTGTGATGCGCTGGTCCCGAAGCGTGTGGAGTACCTCTCCGAGCGTCGCACCGCGCGAGACAGTGACGAGGTCTTCGGTGTACACGTCCTCGACGGTGAGCACGCCGAGGAACTCCTGGACGGCCGCGAGCAGGTCGCCGGCGGTGACGACGCCGTAGAGTTCCTCTCCCTCGAACACCGGGAGGGTCTTCGCGCTGCTGCCGATCATCAACCGGGCGACGGTCCGCACGTCCGCGTCGACGCCGACTCGGCCGACGTTCCAGATCAGGCTCCGCGCTTTGGCGTCGGGGTTCTGGTGGGTGGAGTTGAGTTGCCGGCGCGTGACGAGCCCCTCGTAGTCGCCGTCAGAGGTGACGACCACCGCGTCGACGCCACGCTCTTGAAACGTTCCCACGAGCTTTGAGACGCGGGCGTCTTCGTCGAACGATTCGTACTCGGTCGTAGCAATCTCTCTGATGTTCATAGGCTTCTCCCGACGGCACGCTACGCGCGGGGGGACATTCAATGTTCGTCTGGGAGGCGTAACGTCCGTCGGGAAGGCGTAACGTCCGGGAGACGCCGCCTGCGACTGGGCAGGGCCACATCGGTCCAAGCAACCATTACTGAGGACGTCGTATCCACACGTATGCCGTCGAAGCGTCATCACCGATGCAACCTCTGTGGCAAAGATTTCGAGACGGGCGAAGCGCTGGAAGATCACATCGAGCGGCGACATCCGAAAGAAGACCTCCACTGGTGGGTCGTCGCCGAAGAACCCGATCGAACGCTCAAGTTCGAACGGTAACTCCGGTTTTACTCGATACTCCGTTGGAAGAAACGCAGTTGTAACGGTGGTTCCGTTTATGTTGAGGTGCCGATTTTGAGAAATCTGTGTGGTTATTTCGAGTAGGGGCGAGAAAAACCTGTGGCTATTCGCGAGATTACAGTCGTCTTTCTGGTTTCTCCCTCACTACGGGTCGGGTAAAACGGGAGTACGTTGTCAGTCCGACGTCTCGGCCCGCGAGATGACGGCAGTGCATAGAACGGCGGGGAGCCGATTCGCGGAACGATACCATCATTAAACGACAGTGAGTCGTAGCCACATAGCAATGACGTCGCAGACACTGACGGAGAAAGTACTGTCCGACCACCTCGTCGGCGGCGAACTCACCCCCGGCGAATCGATGGATCTCGACATCGACCAGGTGTTGCTGCAGGACATTCTGGGTCCACTCGTTTGGATGGAGTTCGAGGCGCTGGAGTTCGAGACGGTCGAGACCGACGTGGCTGTCACCTACTGCGACCACCAGGTGTATCAGTTCGACAGCGCAGATACGGACACCCACCGATACCTTCGGACGGCCTCGCAGGCGTACGGCGGACACTTCTCGAAACCCGGAAACGGGATCTGTCACCAGGTACACCGCGAGCGGTTCATCGAACCGGGCGCGACGCTTCTGGGCAGTGACTCGCACTCGACCACGATGGGCGGGTTCGGCGCGATCGGTATCGGCGCGGGCGGCCTCGACGTGGCGACGGCGATGGGCGGCGGCGCCTACACCGTCGAGATGCCCGAGATCGTCGAAGTCCACCTGACTGGGGAACTCGGCGAGTGGACCTCCGCGAAGGACGTCATCTTAGAGATGCTCCGTCGCCACTCCGTCAAGGGCGGCGTGGGCAAACTGTTCGAGTTCACCGGACCGGGCGTGGAGACGCTGAGCGTCCCCGAGCGGTGTACGATCACCAATATGACGACCGAGCTGGGCGCGACGACAGCGATCTTCCCGAGCGACGAGCGAACGCGCCGGCATCTGACGCGGCTCGGCCGCGAGGACGCCTACCGGGAACTGAGCGCCGACGCCGACGCGACGTACGACGACCGTCTCGAGGTCGACCTCTCAGAGATCGAGCCGCTGATCGCGATGCCGTCGATGCCGGACAACGTCGTCCCCGTCTCGGAGGCAGCCGGCACGCCCGTCGATCAGTGTCTGGTCGGCACCTGCACGAACGGCTCGTACTTCGACATCGCGACCGCGGCCGCAGTCGTGAAGGGCGAGACCGTCGCACCGGAGACGGAGTTCGTCATCGCGCCTGCATCGAAACGGTCCGCCGAGGTGCTCGCCCGCGAAGGTCGCACCGAGGACCTGTACGCCGCCGGCGTGAACCTCTCGGAATCGACGTGTGGGGCCTGCATCGGCCAGGGGCACGTGCCCGCACCGGACTCGGTCAGCCTTCGCGCGTTCAACCGGAACTTCAAGGGCCGTTCGGGCCTTCCCGACGACAGCGTCTACCTCGCCTCGCCGGAGGTCGTCGCGGCCAGCGCGATCGCGGGCGAGGTCACGGATCCGCGCGATATGGACCGCGACGCACCGCCGATCGCACTGCCCGACGATATGACCCGAACGGACGCCGAAATCCTCGGCCCCGAGCCGACGACCGAGGTGCGGAAGGGCGACACGATCGGGTCGGTGCCGCTGAAGGACCCGCTGGCCGAGCAGATCGCCGGGACGGTCATCACGAAAGCCGGCGACAACATCACGACGGACCACATCGTCCCCGCGAACGCCGAAGTGATGACGCTGTGGTCCGACCCACAGGCGTGCGCGGACTACACGCTCGTCCGCGTCGACGAGGACTTCCCCGAAAAGGCCCGCGCGGCCGACGGCGGCTGGGTCGTCGCCGGCGAGAACTACGGGCAAGGTTCCTCGCGGGAGAACGCCGCGCTCGAACTCGCGGTGCTCGGCGTCGACGGCGTGATCGCCCAGAGCTTCGCGCGGATCCACTTCGCGAACCTCGTCAACTTCGGCGTGGTGCCACTGACGTTCGCTGACGACGACGCGTACGACGACGTCGACGAAGGCGACACCCTCGAAGTCGTCGGCGACCTCGCCTCGCAGATCCGTGCGGGCGACGAGCAGGTGACGGTGGACGTCAACGGCGAGTGGACCTTCGAGGCCGACGTGACACTCACGCCCAAAGAGCGCGAGACGCTGCTGGCGGGTGGAAAGCTCTCGCTGCTCAAGAACGAGGCCTGAGCGGTTCCACTCGAGAGCGACCATACGCTCGTCCGCGACGGGGCGGCCCGTCGGGCCGGTCGAGTTGACGACGCACTCGGCAGTCGGACCGACCCACAGCCATATATGCTAATGTAAGGTATCTAACGGTATGCAGGAGCGGACAGCGTCGACGCTCCGAAACGGGGTGCTCGGCGGCGTCGTCGGCAGCGCACTCGGATTCGTCCCGTTGGTACTGTTGGTCGCGCCGCTGCTCGGTGGCGGCGTCGCCGGCTACCTCGAACGCAAGGGGCCGAAGCGCGGCGCGCTCGCCGGTGCGGTCGCCGGCATCGTGATTGCAGCGGTGAGCACACTGATCACGGGCGTCGTCCTGGCCCTTCGCTTTGGAGAGTTCCCGGTTGGCGGCGGCCCACTGCGATCGTTGGGCATCGCCGCGCTCCTCTCGCTCGCAGCGACCATCGGACAGATACTCGTCGCCGGCGTCGGTGGCGCACTCGGAGCGCTCCTCGCCGACGGCCGCGCGTCGGCCCCCAGTGGCAGTCACACAGTAGCCGGAGCAGACGCCGGGCAATCTCCCTCGTGGAGGGCGATCGCCGGCGGTCTGACCGCGGGAGTCGCCGCCTTCCTCGCGGTCACGATCTCGCTCACGGTCGTTTTGGATCCGCTCGTCTGGCCTTCGCTGCTCGTCGCGCTCCCGATCGGGGCGGTCGCCGGCGCCTCGGCCGCCGTACTCGGCTACCGGTATCTGGTTCGCGGCCCCGAGGAGACGATCAACTGGCGCGCGGTCGGAATCGGGGTTCTCGTGGTCGTACTCGTCTTCGGACTCTTGCTCTTCGGCCTCTCGGTCCTCGGCCAGCAGCGCGTCGAGCAGTCCTCCGAAAGCACCTACGAGTACCGTGTCACGCTCTCGACGGATCGATCTCTCGAAAACGCGACGGTGTACGTCCCGATGCCGACAGACGACGGCGACACAGAGCTCACAGCACAGTTCCTCCAGAACGCACGCTACGAGCGGGACGTTCCGGCGCTCCGGGGCTACGACCCCGACCCGACGCCGGTGAACTTCACCTACGAGCGCGTCGAGACCGAGCACGGGCCGATGATCGCGATTTCGGCCGACCGGATCGACGTCTCTCGCGTCTACTACCGAGTCGTCGAAAACGAGACGATGGGTTGGCGCGAGCGGATCAGCCCCGACGAATACGACCCCACGGACCCGGCGATGGGCGTCCGCGACGACGGGTCGTTCACGTTCACGGTGACGCTCAGAAGCGAGGAGCGGATCGAGACGGCCGACCCGCTGGGAACGGCTCCGATCATCACGCCGCAGTACGACCGGACCGCCGTCGAGTGCCGCTTTGGAACGGACGCAGAGCGGCACCGATGCTACGAGTACGACAGTCGCGTGTACGCCACATACGACACCACGCCGAACGCGACAGTCTACGTCTCGACGGAGCTTTCCGGGCGGAACGAGTGGTTCTCCGGCGGCTGGACGGGCAACGAGTACCGCGACCGGACGAGCGTCGAACTGCTCGGTCCGGGCCGGGGCTGGTACGTGACGTCGGGCGAACTCGAAGTCGGGCGCGGGAACTACAGAGACAGATAGAGATTATCGTACGTCCGCATAGATGTCTCGCCGGACGGTACAGCGAGACTCTCCGAACAGTGACGATAATCTATGAGACGGCGGCCGAACGCGGCTGCTGGTCGAGGTCAGTCCAGCACCTCCACACCACCGAACAACACGAGTCCTGTAACGACGAGGTCCGGTTCGGCAGTTTCGTCGGCTTCGTCCGCGGACTTCGCCCGACGGGGGCGGCTATCGGACGCGTCTCCGAACAGCGCCAACACGTCGAGGCGGACCTCCCAGTCCTCGGGAACGCGGATTTCGGAGCCGCCAAAGAGGCAGACAGTCTCGACGACGGCGGGCGGGATCGGAATCGAGACGTCGCGGAGGTCGAGGTCGACGCCGCCGAAGACGGCGACGATCTCGGCGCCGGTGAACGCGTCCGTCGAGAGCCGTCGGTCGCCGCCGCCGAACACGCCGACGGCGGTGAGTTCGCCGTCCGCGTCGACACTAGCGTGTTGAAGCCGGCGTTGACGGCGGGAACGGTTCACGACGATGAGAACACCGAAGAGGACGAGAAACAGCGGCCACCACGTTCCGATAGCCGCGTCGGAGACGAGTCCGAGATTCCGCAGGAGGAAGGTACCCGCGATGGCGACGACCATCACGGGACCTGTGAGATTACGGAAGTCGCTTCTAATGATCGCCCAGACGCCGAGCAGGACGAACAGAGCCGGAACCCAGTCCCAGAGCGTGTCCGTCTCGGCGATTCCCGTCGTGCGCAAGAGAAGTAACACACCGATCAGTATGACGAGGCCACCAGTGAGCAGTCGGCCGGAGAGGGTGCGCGCCATACCGACAGATATGTTGAGAGAACAGAAAATACTACCTCGAATCTGCGTGAGCTGAAAAGTGGTATCGAAAATCGAATTAAACGAATTGTGATTTGTTCTACGAGTATTTATTCTGTGAAGTCCTGTGCGGATGACTCGATGAGGTTCTTCACGCCGCGCCGGACGCGGCCGCTCGCAGCAGTTGTCGAAATTCCGAACGAATCGGCGATTTCTTCGAGCGTCGTCTCTCGTGGTTCTTCGAAATAACCGTTCTCGTAGGCGTAAATAAGCGCGGTTCGCTGCTTGTCGGTTAGCCCGCTCGTGTCGGTCTGGTTGCTCTCCGAAATCTGATGGATTTCTCGAATGTCGAACTCGAACGACTGATCGTTCGCGTACTCCCAGACCGATTGGAGTGACTCTCTGTTTGGAAGCTGCCAGCGTTCAATCCATCCGCTGTTGTATCGGTAGGCGTTGAGCGCGAATCCGTCCTGTTCGGTGACGACCGAACCGAGGAGCAGCGTATCGGGCGCGAACTCGATACTGTAGACGGGGCGGTCCTCGTAGCTCGACACCCGATGCGCGTGTTCGACGGTGTGGTCGGCGTCCAGTTCGCGTTCGAGTTTCTCGGTCTCGTCGGTCTCGACGACGAAGAACGACTGGTCGCTAACGGGGTCTGTGCTCACTTCCTGCAGCACGCGAATGTCAGTGTCTGGAAGTGACGAAATGACATTTGCTAAGGCCATATTCGGATGCGAAAAGTAGACTTTTGCGATGATGGTCATAGGTGTGGTGTTGCTTGTAACTAGGACATCAACAAATGTAGCGTCTCGGGTCGATCCGCAGGACATACTGATGCAACGTCAACCTCAGATCGGTGTTAGAGAAACAGGACAGCGAGCCCGACTCCGAGAGCGAGTACCCCGATCGAAACGCCAGCAACGGCTGTTTTCGCCATCCGGAAGATCGTTGCGGTGGGAGTCGTATCCGAGACGACCAACGGGTCGATACCGTCATCGTCGTCAGTGACGCGGCCGACAACCGTAAGAGTCGCCTCGGGAACGGCTCGCTGCTCAGTGTAGCGGCGCGTCCCCAGCGAGAGAGTGGCTACGAGCGGACGCAGGAGCGACGGCGGATCGCGCCAGAAAGTCGCCTCGGGAAGCGCGGCGGTCGTTTCCTCGAAGCGCGCGATACGGTCGGGGAGATCGCCGTCTATCGGAACCGTCGCGACGACGTCCCGATCGAGGACGACCGTGTGAGCAGGTGCGACGACGTCGACGACCGTCTCCGGCGTTCGAACCCGAAACGCATCCGAGCCGGCCGCTTCGTGAAGCGTGACGAACCAGGGGAGCAACCCCAGGCTGAGGCGACGTTCTTCGACAGCGTAGCGGAGGGCAAGACAGTCGCGCCCGCTGAATGGGGCCGTCAGTAGGTCACTGGCCTGTTTCGCCGTCCCCGACACGCGGACGAGTGTGCCGGGTGGCGTATCGGCCAGCGACGACACGTCGCGCGCTCTACGAATCGCCGTGGCACGCCAGACGTATCTGGCGCTGAACGCGAACACGAGACCGCCAAGCAAAGCGAGGACGCTACCGAACAGGACGCTGCCGGAGGGCGCAGAGACCATACGTACAGTCATCGAGACCGGCACAAGATTCTGTCGACGGGTCGTTCCGTATCGCGGTTAATGGTTTACTACCATTCAGTAAGGTCCTCTTAATGAGAAAAAGACGCTAGCGAGCGACGGTCGGCACGGGAGTACGAACTACCGATCGAGGTCGAGAAGACCGCCGTCGTCGGCCGCGTCGGCGTCCGCGTCCGATCCGGCGTCGGACCCCGAGGCAGGGTCGATCTCGGATTCTGCCGTGTCGCCGTTCTCGTCGTCCGGATCCGACGGCGTTTCCACGTGACACGTGATCGTGACGTCCTCACCCCGGTGTGACGTCTGTACTGCCCACATCTGCCCGCACCCGAGAAGGGTTCGCCAGTCGTCACCGACCTGCTGGTCGACCGAGACGAGTATCTCGTCCGTTTCGGCGTCGCGACCGGCGTATTCGATCCGTAGCAACTCGCCGAAAACGTTCACTCCCGACGGGGTGTCGAGTCGGACCGGCGTGGTCCCAGTGCGTCCGTTCGGCCCTTCGACGACGACGTCCGCGACCGGAACGTCTTCGTCTGGCGTCTGAAACGTCACTTCGAGGGCGTTACCGTCCACTTCGACGCCCGTGACGTCGATGAACGACGCCGAGCGGCCGGTGGCGTCTGCCACCTGTCGACGAAGCGGTTCGAGCGGAAGCCGGGCGGTGTCGGAGCCTCGTGCCATCTCTTCGAGGGCCTACATCGGGGAGACGTATGACTTCTCCGGCGTCTGGACGTCGGCTAGGCGGTCGTCTCGATGGGACAGAGACGACACAGAAGGACGTATCAGCCTCCGTTGGATCGTCGAATTGGGAGACCGTCGACTCGTGGCCGTGTGTGCCACCGGAGAAAGCCGCGAGCTCCGTGCGCAGGTGGTTCGAAGCACGTCGATTTCGGCTGATAGAGCAAATTTGTAATATATCTGTTTAATCTTGTTGTGTAGATGTCCCGGGCAGACAACTATACAACACAGTATTCGAGGCGTGGCCGCCCACGAACTGATAAATTATATATCGCTATATTAAATTGTTGAACTGCAGTTGGGAATCCCGGTAATTTGCTGAACGGGATTTCCGTTTCGGCTGCGAACCAACAGTGTCACGCTACGACCCGGAAGGCGAGGAGAACAGCACCGAGAACGCCGGTCAGCAGACCGAACACCAACCCCCCGCCACCAGTTGACACCCCATCGAATGGTAGTTCCGAGAGATACAGGGTAGACTCGTTCGTGCGCGTCAGCACGAGATCTTCAGGGTGAGTCGTTGACTCCACCCCATCACGCCGGGGTTGAGCGTAGCCGAGGATACTGATTGTGTCTCCCGGTGCGAGTGTCTGTTCTGCGTACTTCCGTTTGCTTGCATCAACGACGTACTCTCCAGCGGGGGTCGTCATCGGGTCTACTGACAACCCGTCAGTGTCATCTAAGAACTCCGTCACCCGGCTTGGCGGGGATTCATCGTAATCAGTTTCCAAATGGATATCGAATGCTTCGAACTCGCACTGAAGTCCTTCGACAGAAACGCCGTCTGCCGAAAGCAGGGTTTCCGGTGTGAACACGTCATCTGTGTTGTTCCCAACGACTACGTCGTCAATGTCGACGAGTATCTCCCCACCGTCGTCCGAGAGAAAGAACGGAACTGTTTTGATGCCCCACGCGGCTCTCTCCCACGACTTCGTCTTCGGAGTATCGTATTGTTCGTTGATCTCCCACGCCGATAGAACACAGCTCTCGTCTCCTTTAATCGGAGATGTGAACGTATCTTGGCCGACTTGTGGAATGATTTCGCCCCGGATCCGAATCACTCCAGGTGATCGTACTTCAGCGATCGGTTTCCGGGGGGTTTCAGCGATAACTTCGGCTCGTTTTCGTTCGTTCCATCCCACATAGAACGAGAGGCCGCTGGCAAGCAGTAGGAGTACACCAGCCCATAGGGCGATCTCCCGTGCAATCGAATCGACGAACGAGACACTAGATGCCAGCATACGTAGAATAAAGATGGGTTAGTAGTAAATGATTAATCTCACCGCGAAACCCGTACAGCAATCTTGGCGTTCGCAACTACAGGTTGGAGGATCGAGATCAGATCGAAAGACGGTGATCCGGCACAAACGAGCGGGAGATGGGACGTGCCCGGTTCGAGTCCGCTTTTCTCACCGGGACAGATCGAGCACTAACTCGTCACCGCCCAATTCGAAGGTGGTTCCGAACGGGGACGAGAGGTCACGCATCCGTCGGCGACTCCACTCGGCCGCCTCCTGGCTGGCTTCGTGTACCGAGCAGTCGGATATCTCGGTCGGACGCAACCGCAGTTCCGAAAGTTCGCCCGTCTGCGACACCAAAAGTTCGAACAGGAAGCCCCGATCGTTCCGGAGGCGGGAGTCGACGGCGTAATCGTCGACGAAATCACCGGTGTCGTATAGAATCGGTCGTCCCTGATACACCTCGGTTCCTTGGAAGGCGTGCGCGCTGTGGCCGTGGACGACGTCGACGCCCTCGTCGACGAGCCAGTGAGCGAACTCCCGGAAGGACTCGGGTGGCCGTTCGACCATATTCGGCCCCCAGTGGAGAGAGACGATCAACAGGTCCGGTGAGTGAACCCGAGCACGCTCTAACGTCTCCTGAACGGTCGCCCGGCTCTTCTCGTCGTCAGCATCGATCACGACGTAAGCCGTTCCCGGCGACGATTCGGTCGCGGCGTACTCGGGCGTGTTGTCGGTGAGCGAAATGAACGCGACTTCGAGGTCGTGTATCGACACTAGTGCTGGCTCGAAGGCTTCCTCACGCGTCCGCCCAGCGCCGGCGTGGGCAATATGTTGGTCGTTGAGGCGATCGAGCGGAGAGCGCACACTCGAGGTTGATGAAGAGCCCATCGAGGTCGCAGAGCGTATCCAGTAGATCGCCCCAGACGACAGCCACCGGGCGTTTCCACTGTCGCTCGTCGACGAGTCGGCCGAGCATTACGTCTCCCGTCAGCCCGATCCGGAGGGACATCACACAGACTAGTCGGAGCGAAGGTGTGAAACTGCTGACGACCGCGAAACGAGGAAGCGACGCTACTCAGGGCGGTCGAGTGGTCGGAACTGGTAGCGCGTTCCGCGTGGAGAGACGGCAGACGGAGGGGGGAAACAGTATGCGGGACGCGACCGAAGCAGTGGGTGAGGGAGTGACTCGAATGGAGATCACCGTTCTGTACGACAACGAACGAGCACGGACGGGCGTGCATACCGGCTGGGGGTTCTCGGCACTCGTCAGTGACGACGTCCTGTTCGATACCGGCGACGACGCGGCCGCGTTGGGCGAGAATATGGCTGCGCTCGACGTGACACCGACCGACATCGACACGGTAGTTCTCTCGCACGGCCACGACGATCACGTCGGCGGACTCCCGGCAGTCGTCGAGCAGAATCCGGAAGTCGACGTGGTCGTCCCCACGGAATCGCTCGCAACGACGGTTTCGCAGTCCGTTCCGAAAACCGTCGACGTGATCGCTGCCGGAGAGTCGACGCAGGTACGAGAGGGCGTGGTCACGACGGGCGCCGTCGGCGAGGAGATCTGCGAGCAGGGACTGGTCTGTCGGTTCCAACGCGGGGCGGTACTCCTGACCGGGTGCGCACATCCTGGGCTGGGATCCCTACTCGACGCCGCTCTCGACACTGCAGCGGTCGTGGGCGTGATGGGCGGCTTTCACGATTTCGCAAGACTGGAAGCCCTTCGCGGGCTCGGCTTCGTCTCGCCCTGCCACTGCACACAGAAGAAACAAGAGATCACGGAGCGGTTTCCCGACACGACCGTCAGATGCGGCACGGGACTCGTCGTCGGCGAAGGCGATGTGGGAGCAGGGGCTGAGAATTGATTTGAGAGTTTACTCAATCTGTTTCAATCCAAAAAATGGCCCGATTACCCCCACTCTATGTAGATCAAATAGATCTATTGACCGCATTGGGCCTTCGAAGGGGAAGAACTAATTGAGTGATCTCTCAATTGGAGTGCAATGGCACAAGCAACAGAACGGCTTCGGCGATACCTCGACGACGAGCTCGGGGAGTGTCGGAGCGAAGACGTCGACGCACGACTCGACGAACTGGGAACCCTCGAGGCGGCGCTGGGCGAGGCGCGCGTCGATGCTGAGCTCAGTATCGTCTCCGCGCTCGCGAACGAGACGCGGTTCACGCTCGTCCGGACGCTCGTCGCCGCAGAGGAGGAACTCTGTGTCTGTGAGTTGAACGCCGTCACAGACGTCACCGAGAGCGGTCTGAGTCACGCGCTCTCGAAACTCGTCGACGCCGGGCTCGTCTCTGATCGGCAGGACGGCCGCTGGAAGAAGTATCGCGCGACGAACCGCGCGATCACACTCGTGACAGTCCTCGAAGGGTGCGTGAACGATGAGTAACGCCCACGAGCACGGCCCCAACTGCGACTGTGAGAGCTGTGGCGATCCGCGGTCAATGGACTTTCTCGACAAGTATCTCACCGTCTGGATCTTCGGCGCGATGGCGATCGGTGTCGGTCTCGGATACGTCGCACCGGGCGTCACGCAGCCGATCCAGGACTTCCACCTCGTCGAGATCGGCCTGATTCTGATGATGTACCCGCCGCTGGCGAAAGCGGACTACTCGCGGCTACCTACCGTGTTCAGCAACTGGCGGGTGCTGGGGCTGAGCCTCGTTCAGAACTGGCTCATCGGCCCGACGCTGATGTTCGGACTCGCGGTCGTCTTCTTCAGCGGCCTCGTGCCCGGACTGCCGGCGCGGCCGGAGTACTTCCTCGGACTCGTGTTCATCGGGATGGCGCGCTGCATCGCGATGGTGCTCGTCTGGAACGAGTTGGCCGAGGGGTCGACCGAGTACGTGACTGGGCTCGTCGCGTTCAACAGCCTCTTTCAGATCGTGACCTACGGCGTCTACGTCTGGTTCTTCGCGCTGTTTCTGCCGCCGCTGCTCGGAATGGAGTCGCTCGTCGCCGGCATCACGACGTTCGACGTCACGCCGATGCAGGTGGTCGAAGCCATCGTCGTCTTCCTCGGGATCCCGTTCGTCGGCGGGTTCCTCACGCGCTACGTCGGAACGCGGACGAAGGGTCGCGAGTGGTACGAAGAGTCGTTCGTACCGTTGATCGATCCGCTGACGCTCGTCGCGCTGCTGTTTACCGTGATCGTGATGTTCGCCACGCAGGGCGGGAACATCGTCGCCGCGCCCGGCGACGTCCTGCTGATCGCCGTGCCGCTGACGATCTACTTCGTCGTGATGTTCCTCGTGAGTTTCGGGATGGGCCGCGGGATCGGCGCGGACTACTCGACGACGACGGCGATCGGCTTCACGGCCGCCTCGAACAACTTCGAACTCGCCATCGCCGTCGCCGTCGCGGTGTTCGGCGTCGGCTCCGGCGTCGCGTTCGCGACGGTCGTCGGGCCGCTCATCGAGGTCCCGGTTCTGCTCGCGCTGGTCAACGTCGCGCTGTACTTCCAGCGTCGGTTCGACTGGGATGGATTCGAGACCGGAAGCCTGAGCGCTCCGAGCACCGGGCCGGCCTCCGAAGACGACTGACAGTGAACAAAGAGACGACACACAGCCAATGACCCAGCAATCCAACTCCGAGACACCTGCGGCACCGAAGGACAGAACAGAAACGACACAGATCGCGTTCGTCTGCGTGCAGAACGCGGGGCGCTCTCAGATGGCCTACGCGTTCGGCCAGCGCGAGATCGAAAACAGAGGGCTCGATGGAGAAGTCGAAGTCATAACCGGCGGGACGCGACCCGCCGAGCACGTCCACGACGAGGTCGTTCGGGCGATGGACGCAATCGACGTCGATGTCGACGGGCGGACGCCTCGGGAGATCACGTTCGAGGAGACCCAGGGGAGCGACTACGTGATCACGATGGGTTGTTCCGCAGACGACGTCTGCCCGGCCGGCTGGGCGGGCGAGAACAGGGACTGGGACCTCGACGACCCGGACGGAAAGCCAGCCGAGGAGGTCGCGGCGATCCGCGACGAGATCGAGGCGCGGGTGTCCGAGCTGTTCGACGAGATCCAGAAACGGGTCTGAGCGCGGCGGTGCGGCGGTTTTACCAGCCAGTCGCTTCGAGTCCGCGCAACAGTCGATCGACGTCCGCAGTCGTGTTGTAGACGTGGAGCGACGCCCGAACCGCGCCGTCGGGGTCGGGCAGCGATCGGATCACGACGTCGTACTCCTCGCGGAGGCGCTCGACCGTCGATTCCGGGTCGTCGACGCGCACCGTCACCAGCCCGGATTCGGGGTCGCGGGGGCTGATGAGTCGGTCTTCGGGAACGCCCTCGACGAAGCGCGTCGCGAGATCCCCGATGTGCGATTCGATCGTGTCGAGACCGACGTCAGTCAGCAGATCGATCGAGGCCGAGAGTGCTGCGTACGGCGCGGGGCTGGTGGTTCCGATTTCGAACCGCGGCGCGCCGCGTTTCAGTTCGTACGCGGGCGCGCTGGCGTCCTCGACGCTCCGATACCCGATCTGTCCCGGGTGGAGATCCTCGGCGACGTCCCCGTCGACGTAGAGGAAGCCGGCGCCCCAGAGGCCGAGCATCCACTTGTGGCTCGCCATCGCGACGGCGTCGGCACCCCACTCGGTCACGTCGAGTTGGCACTGGCCGGGTACCTGCACGGCGTCGACGAGGACGCGCGCGCCGGCGTCGTGGGCTTCCTCGACCAACTCCGAGACGGGGAGATGCGTCCCGTAGTTCCACGTCAGCGCGCTCAGACAGACGAGTTTCGCGTCCGAAACGGCGTCGCGGTAGGCGTCGCGGTCGATGCGGCCCGCAGTGGTCGGCACGACGCGGACCTCACAGCCGCGGCGTTCGAGACGCTGCCAGGGGAGAATCCCCGCAGGGTGTTCGAGGTCGGTCCGAACGACGACATCGCCAGGTTCCCACTCGATCGCCGACGCGATGCGGGTGATGCCGTCAGTGGTGCTCTGGGTCAGCGCGATTTCGTGGTCTTCGGCACCGAGAAAGTCCGCGACGTCGGCGCGGGTGTCTTCGTACAGGCCGAAGGCGTGGGGGTAGGGACCCGGATCGTCCGCAGCGTCCCACTCGTGGGTCTCGATCGCCCGCTGTGCAGCCTCGACGATCGGACGCGGACTGGGACCGCTCGCGCCGGTATTGAGATATCGAACGTCGTCGAAGACCGGAACGGACGCGCGAACGTCGGCAGGCGTAGTCATCGCCGCGACATTCACACCCGCCGCACTTAGAGGATTGGTCGTCACTCGCCGCCGAGAGTGCAGCGGCCGCCCCTTCGGCGGCGTTGGTAGTGTATCGTTACCAGTCGACGAGACCAGCGAGACGCTTATGCTTCGCGGCCCCCGAGGTTCGAACGTGTTTGTCGGCCACGCGCTGCTCGCGTTCGCCCTCGCGGTACTGTTCGCCGAGTGGCGAGGCTGGTCGACACGGCAGGCACTGCTGTTGGGCGCGGCGACGGGCGCGTTCGCGGCGCTCCCGGACGTCGACGTCGTGTACGCGGTCGTCGCTCTCGACGGAGGGCAACTGTTCGGCAGCGGCGTGAATCCGACAGCCTTCTGGGACGCCGCGAACAGCGTGCACCGGTCGATGACGCACTCCGTGCTCGTCGCGCTCGTCGCAGGGCCGGCGTTCGGTCTCTGGGCCGTGCGGGCGCGGACGGCGGACGGCGCCACGAGTCGACGGCGAGCGTGGGGTGCGCGGGTCGCGAGCGCCGTGTTGCTCGTCGCGCTCGTCGCCGTCTCGATCGTCGCAAGCGGCGCACTCGGCGCCGTCATAATGGGCGCCTTCGTCGTCGCCGGCGGCGCGATCACGGCGCTGAGTCGCCGGAAGACGGACCTCTCACCGCAGGTGCTCGGGCTCGCGGCGACCGCCGGACTCCTCACGCATCCGTGGGGAGATCTCGTGACCGGCCAGCCACCGCAGTTCCTGTACCCGTTCGGGGTTGGCGTCATCGAGAGCCGCGTCGTCTTACATCCCGATCCGACGATGCACTTGCTGGGGGCGTTCGCGATCGAACTCGCGGCCGTGTGGCTGGCCGCGCTCGCGATCGTGCGGGTGACCGACCGATCACTCGGGACGTTCTACGACCGGAGTGCAGTGCTCGGAGCGGGCTACGGCGCGCTCGCGCTGGTCTTGGCCCCGCCGACACTTGCGGTGTCGTATCACTTCGTGTTCTCGATTCTGGCAGTCGGAGTCGTCTGTAGCGGACTCTCGTGGTACCGATCGACGCCGGTCGCACCGCTGCGTCGGCGGCCGACCGCAGGCGACGTCCGTGCCGGGTTCGCGTTCGGGGCGACCGGGCTCTCGGGGACGACGATGGCGCTGATCGGATACGTCGTCGTCTACGTGTCGCTCTGGCTGTGAGACGCGCCGCTGTTCGAGTTAGGTCCGAAAAATGTCCATCGGGATGACGGTCGACGTTCGCCCAAGTACCCCTACCCGCGCGCCCGTCGAGGCGTCGTCCCGTGACCGTATTTTGGAATTTAGCGAAACGAGTAAAAGTCTTGTGTATACTGTCGCCCTCAGTACCCCAGAATTTGGGATGAGAAGTATTCGCACATAGAGGCCACGGCGCGGCGATTCGAGGCCGGTCGAACGCGAATCCGACCCGATCCGATTCTATAGTAGCGTTTACAACTGAGTAAGCAGCCAATCGCACGACTGCGTGCGGTTAGGTGCGTGAAGACGTGCAAACGCTACTATAGCCAGCCTCGATACGATCCGAGTTAAAGAGTCTACTGCGTGCGAGCAGCCTCGCTACCGCCCACAAGCAGCGTATGGATCTCTCAGACCATCGTGTCCTGTGCGACGAGGAGGTCGAACGGAGTGTCTGCGTGTTCGTCGTCCGGGGAGAGATACCCCGCCGCGAACGCGGTGTACACCTGGCCGCCGGCGAGGTCGACATCGAAGCTCGCGACCACGTCGCCGTCGTTACCGCCGGTGTCGCCGCGGATCTGGTGGGTATATTCGCCAGCAGAGACCTCGACGTAGCCGGACTGCCCGTAGGCGACGCCGTCGTAGAGCGCGTCGCCGCTCGATGCCACGGTGACGTCGACAGCGGGGGACAAGGCGGCCAAAGACTGCCGGATCACTTACGTCGGTTCCGACCGTTCACCCGTCGTGACACTTCGCAACGCGAGCGGCACGTTCGACATCGGTGGCGAGCTGACTGTGCACCGGCTAGGATTCGGTGCGATGCGAATCACCGGCGACGACGTGCTCGGTGACCCTGAGGACGTCCAGAACGCGAAACGAGTGCTCCAGACGGCCGTCAACCTCGGCGTCGACTTCATCGACACCGCAGACTCCTACGGACCGGGGACCAGCGAGCGACTGATCGCCGAGGCGCTCGCGCCGTATCCCGAAGACCTCGTCGTCGCCACCAAAGGTGGGCTGCTCCGAAATCGCGACGGTGACTGGCTCACTCACGGCGATCCGGACTACCTCCGAAACGCGCACCTCTGTAGCCTCGACCGACTTCGAACGGACTGCATCGACCTGTATCAGTACCATCGCCCGGATCCCGACGTCGACTTCGAGGGGTCGGTCACGGCGCTCGCAGAACTGAAAGACGAGGGCGTGATCGGACACGTCGGCCTCAGCAACGTGAGCGTCGATCAGTTGGAGACGGCACGCGACATCGTCGAGATCGCGACCGTGCAGAATCGATACAACCTCGGGAACCGCGAGAACGAGGCCGTACTCGACGTCTGTGAGTCGAACGAGATCGGCTTCATCCCGTGGTTCCCGCTCGGAGCGGGCGATCTCGGCGACGAGAAGGCAGCGGTCCTGACGGACGTCGCCGACGCCAACGACGCCTCGGAGTACCAGGTCGCGCTAGCGTGGCTACTACAACGTTCACCTGTCGTCCTCCCCATCCCGGGGACGTCGTCGATTCCGCATCTTCGAGAGAACGTCGCCGCCTCGCACCTCGAACTGACCGACAAGGAGATGCGACGCCTGGGTGCGTGAGGACGAAGGGTATCCCGAGACGACAGACTCGCTCAACGGCAGCGAGCGTGCGCTCGCGTGGCTACAAACGAATCCTCGGCGGTCTTACCAGACGGGGCCGGGTCGTCAGCTATCAGTGTCCGTGCAGCTACGAGCAGCGCCACGGGGTGCGGCCGTCCCGGAAGGACGCTCCGGCCGTCAGTTGATCGACCGATCCCGGCCCTCCCAGTAGGGATCTCGGAGCGCGGCTTTGTCCACTTTCCCGTGTGACGTCGTTGGGAGTGAGTCCACGAAGCTGAGTGATTTCGGCTGTTCGTAATCCGCGAGATGCTCACTGACGTGGCGTTGCAGTTCCCGTTCGGTGACGGAGGCAGACGCCGGGACGACGACGGCGTGAACCGCTTCGCCCCACGTCTCGTCTGGAATGCCGAACACGACCGCTTGACCGACGTCAGGGTGGGACGTCAACGCATTCTCGACGGTGTAGCTGTAGACGTTGAGCCCGCCCGAGACGATCACGTCGTGTTTTCGGTCGAGGAGGTAGAGATATCCGTCGTCGTCGAGGCGGCCGATATCCCCCGTCGATACCCAGCCGTCTTCGAGCGTGTCTTCGGTTGCCTCCGGTCGGTTGTGGTAATGCTCGAACGCATACGGAGCGGTCGCCAGAACCTCACCGACCTCTCCAGCGTCCAGCTCTGCGCCGGTGTCCGGGTCGACGATGCGGACCTCGGCCATCAGACAGGGGTGGCCAGCGGACTCCAGTCGCTCGGGCGCGCGACCGTCAGCGGCCATCGCGTGTTCTTTTCGGCCGAGCACGCTGATCAGGTTCGGAACTTCCGTCTGTCCGTAGAACTGACAGAATATCGGGCCAAAGGCGTCGATTCCTTCTTCGAGTTTGTCGGAACGGATGGGTGCAGCGCCGTAGAGCATCCGTTCGAGAGAGGTGCAATCGTACGAATCGTAGGGCGCTTCCAGAAGCCGGTAGATCATCGTCGGGACGACGAACGTCCACGTGACGCCGTAGCGCTCGACAGCATCAAGGAGACTCTCCGGAGTGAAGTCCTGCTGGACGACCGTTCGTCCGCCACCGAGGAGGTTCGCCCACAGAAACGTCCCGGCGGAGTGCGACAGGGGGGTGACGACGAGACCCGTATCGCGTCCGTCGAATCCGAACTCGGCGAGGTGCGCGTAGAGACTCGCGACGAGACTGTGCTGTGAGTACACGACGCCTTTCGGCTTCCCTGTCGTCCCGCCGGTGTAGAAGAGGCCGGCCGGATCGTCGGGGGCGACTTCGAGGTCCCGGTAGGACGGGTCAACAGACGTGTCGCCGGCGACCATCTCGTGGTAGTCTCGAACGGTCGTCTCGGGGATGTCGTCCGGCGGGTCGTCCGAGACGACGACGACGGTTTCCGGCGCACCCGTCGCAGTAGCCTGTTCGGCGACGGGAGCGGAGTACTCCGGTTCGCAGACGACCGCCCGGGCCCCGGAGTCCGAGAGGATATATTGGATCTCCTCCGACGAGAGCATCGGATTGAGGGGCACGCGAACGGCACCCATCTTGATGATCGCGAGATCGACCAGAACAGATTCGGGGCGGTTCGACAGCAACACCGCGACTTTATCGCCCGGTTCGAGGCCCGAGTCGATGAACGCCGCCGCCAACGCCGACGAACGAGAATCGAGCGTCTCGTAGCTGAGGGTGCGGTCCGCCGTAACGAGGGCAGTCCGGTCCCGGTATCGTTGAAGAGCGTTCTCGAAGAGCGTCCGCAACGTCTGGTTGGCCGGTGCGTTCATACGTGTGTCTCAGGTGATGCGCGGAGGGCGACCGTGTTATTTGCTTCGCTGTGCGCTGACGGGTGACGGAGGCGCGACGGCGAGTGTCGCCTACGAACCGGTCACGCCGTCACGCAGTGTGTTCGACGATGGCGTCTTCGATGGCGTCGACCGTCCGCACCAGTTGGTCACGGGAGATCGTCAGCGGCGGCTGGAACCGCAGGACGTTCTTGTAGAAGCCGCCGGTGCCGATGATGATCCCGTTGTCTCGGAGGTGGGTGCCGATCTGGCCCGTCAGCTTCGGATCGGGTGCGGGCGCGACGTCCATCGGCCCGAGTTCGTCGGGGGTGACGATCTCGATGCCCTGCATCAGTCCGAGTCCGCGCGTGTCGCCGACGACGTCGTACTCGGCTTCGAGTTCTGCGAGCCTGTCTCCGAGCCACTGACCCTGCTCTCGCGTGTTCTCTATGATGCCGTCCTGAAGTTGGTTGATCGTCTCCAGCGCGGCCGCACACGTCACCGGATTCCCGCCGAACGTCGACAGGTGATCGCCCGACTCGAAGGCGTCGGCAATTTCGGGCTTGGCGGTGAATGCACCCAGCGGAAGCCCGTTGGCGATCCCCTTCGCCTGTGGCATAATATCCGGGACGACGTCGAAATGGTCGGACGCCCACATCTCGCCGGTGCGTCCGTAGCCGGACTGGACTTCGTCGACGATCAACAGTGCGCCGTGCTCGTGTGCGATCTCTTGGACTTCCTGTAACCATCCGGATGGAGGGACGATAATTCCACCCTCTCCCATCACTGGCTCGACGACAACCGCAGCGAGATCACCGGTCGTGTGCGAGTCGATGACGCGTTCGACGTCGGTCGCGCAGCCACCCGAACAGGGGCCGCCGTCGCACATCTGACAGCGGTAGGCGTACGGCGGGGCGACGTGCGAGACGTCGTTGAGGGTCGGGCCCATCTCGGATTTGTAGCCCTTGTTCCCCGTCAGCGCGAGCGACCCCATCGTGCGGCCGTGAAAGGACATCTCGAGGGCCAGCACTTCCTTCGACCCGGTGTACTTCCGCGCGAGTTTGATCGCGCCTTCGACGGCTTCCGTTCCGGAGTTACAGAAGAACGATTTCTGGAGGTCCCCCGGGGTGATCTCTGCGAGCTTCTCGCCCAGTTCCGCCGCAGGCTCGTGCGGATGGACGTAGGTGCAACCGTGGACGAACTCGTCCAGTTGCTCTTTCGCCGCAGAAACGACCGCATCGTTCGTGTGACCGACGTTCGTGACCGAGATACCCGAGAAGACGTCGAGATACTCGTTCTCCTCGAAGTCTTCGACGGTGCACCCGGACGCACGCTTGATCGGTGTGTTCAGCTCTTTCCAGATCGGCATCAGGTACCGATCGTAACGCTCCTCGACGGCAGCGTTAGAACGGTCTGTGGTGTGTTCCTGCGACATTGGCTCTGAGCTATGTGTATGAACACAGTACCATTAATCTGGTGATTGTTGGAATTTATCCGGGTAAATATCGTGTACACAGATGGAGTGCGACAAAACAGATATATAATCGGATAAAGTGTTTCAGTCTCTCGTCCGCGAAATTGAGGACGTTTCGATCGGTCGGATAGGTAGGGCCGGCAGAAATCGTAGCTTCCCGAGAAAACGCCAAGTACGAACGAGGCAGTCGTGACGGCGAGGCGTTGCCGTCTCCGGTCCTCATACTGTCGGCAAGCAGTGTATCAGAGGTTTTCGATCGCTTCTAAGAGCGTCTCGCGCTCCAGATCGTTGATCGGACGTGGTTCGTTCTTGACCGTAGTGATGACGAACTTCGAGCTCGTCCGCTGGATCTCGTCGATCGATTCGTAGCTCGCGATCAGCGATTCGACTTTCTCCCGCTTGGTCACGTGCGCGATAACGATGAAGTCGGTGTCACCCATCGTGAAGTACACTTGTGAAACCGACTCCAGGTCGGCCAGTTTCTCGCCGACGACCTCGTGATAGCCCTCGTCGAACTTCGCGTTCACCTCGCTGATGACGGTCAGCGTCACCCCCATCTTGGAGAGGTCCATATCGTAGAGGTCGTTCTCGATGATGCCGTCCTCTCGGAGCTGTTTCAGCCGGTAGTGTACTGTCGACTTCGGGATTCCCGTTTCGGCTTCGATCTGTTCTGGACCGCTCGTCTTTTCGCGAGCGAGCGTCTTCAGAATCCGAATGTCTTTCTCGTCCATAGTGTGCTGTGTCTTGCTCGCCGTCGACCCGATCGCGGCAGGGTCGGCGGCCGTTCTACGGTATGTTGTTTTAAAATGCGCCGTAATATTAAATCTGGTTCAATCGGTAGGGGGTGCCGACGAAGCGTGGCCGCCCGAGTTACAGTCCGAGTTCGTCAGCGACGTCCGCCAGTGTCGCGTCCATCCGATCGACGATCTCGTCGGCGTCCGCCTCGTCGATCGTCAGCGGCGGCGTGAGTAACGTGAGGTCGCCTTTCGAGGCGTCCACGTGGCCGCCGGTCGGGTACGTGATGATGCTGTTGTCGAGTCCGCTCTCGAACAGTTCGTTCTGGAAGCGCTCGCCGGTATCTTCGAGCGGCGCTTTCGTTTCGCGGTCGCCGACGAATTCGATCCCGAGCATCAGCCCCTTGCCGCGGATGTCGCCGACGAAGTCGTACTTATAGAGCCGCTGTAACTCCTCGTGGAGATACGCGCCGACCTGCCGTGAATTGGCCACGAGATCGCGGGCCTGCATATATTCGAGTACGGCCTTGCCGATGGCTGCCGAAGCGGGGTTGAAGCAGTAGGTGTGGCCGTGCTGGAAGCCGTTTTCGAGGTCTTCGAACACCTCTACGACGCGTCGGTGCGGCATCGTCCCGCCGACGGGCGTGTAGCCGCCGGTCATCCCCTTCGCGCTCGTGATGATGTCCGGCGTGACGTCCCAGTGGTCGATCCCGAAGTTCTCCCCCGTTCGACCGAACCCGGCCATCACTTCATCGACGATCATCAGGACGTTGTACTCGTCGCAGATCTCGCGGACGCGCTCGAAGTAGCCGTCGTGCGGATACGCCCCCGCGTTGGCTGCCCCGGTCACCGGTTCGGTGATGAACGCCGCGACCGATTCTGCGCCCTCGTCCTGGATGATCCGCTCCAGTTCGTTCGCACGCTCGATCCCGCACTCGCGGCCGCCGTCTCCGTCGCAGTACGGACAGCGGTACGGGGTCGCGCTCGGCGCTTTCGGGAAGTTCTGGAACAGCGGCTCCATCTTGTCCTTCCGGGCCGGGAATCCCGACACGGCCATCGCACCCGCGGTGTTCCCGTGGTAGCTTCGCCGGCGGCCGATGACCTTGTACTTTCGCTCGTCACCGCGCTCGAAGTGGTACTGTCGAGCCATCTTGATCGCGCTCTCGTTGGCTTCCGAGCCGCTCCCAACGAGCCACGTGTGCTCGAAGCCGTCCGGCGTGAACTCCGCGATCTTCGAGGTGTACTCCATCGCCGGTTCGTTCGCGAACAGCATACTCGAGGTGTACTCGAGCGTCTCGATCTGTTCTTTGGCGGCCGCGGCAATCTCCTCTCGTCCGTGTCCGATATTGACGTTCTGATTGCCGGAGATCGCGTCGAGATATCGATTGTCGTCGGCGTCCCACACGTAGTGGCCCTGCCCGCGCGTGATCGTCACGTACTCCGTGTCGAACACGCGGGGGAACATCCCGCCGAGTTCCGTTCCTGGCGTCGTCGGTCGCTGTTGGTGACTCATTTGTCCTCTTCGATCTGCATCAGTCGCTTCCAGTTCCGTTCCATCGTATCGGCCCACTCGTCGAATCCGATCTCGTAGATGCGGTCGGTGTCGCGTAAGACGGTGTCCGTGGGATCGATCGTCCGGAGCATCGCCACCTCCCGTCGGGTCGGAACGGGCGTCGTTTCGACGTCGTCGTCGACGTTCAGGTCCCACTGCACCATCTCGCGGACCTCCTCGACGTCGATCCCGGGATGCGTCGAACGCAGGTACATCTCTTTGGTCTCCTCGTCGAAGCCGAACACCGCCATATCAGTGATTACGGTCTCGGGGCCGCCGCCGGGGAAGCCGAACTCCTCGCGTGCGCCCGGCCCGTCGAGATACCCCGGGGCCGTGACGTAATCCAGTTCGGACGTGAACGCCCGGGCCCGTTGTCGCATCATCACGATCGTCCGGCCGCAGGAGGTCATAATGTCGTTGCTCCCTCCCGAACCAGGGAGCCGTACCTTGGGGTTCTCGTAGGATCCCTCGGCCCCCGTGACGACGGTCGAGTTCGTGTTCCCGTACTTGTCGATCTGTCCGGCGCCGATGATGCCCACGTCGAACAGGCCGCGCTGATTGTCGACGAAGATCTGCATTTGGTCCGTCGCGACGAGCGAGTCCACGCCGAGCACGCTGTCGGAGATGGACTGCACGACTCCCGGCGGCCGCGACCCGACGTATCCGGACTCCGTGACCAGTTGGCAGCGAGGTGCGTGCGTGTACTTCGCCAGCACGCCCGAGATCAGCGACATTCCGACGCCGATGAACGCCATTTCGCCGTCGTCGATCTCGCGGGCCGCAGTGACGGCCAGCAGTTCAGTCAGCGAGTAATCGTCGGCCGGTTCGTCTGGATTCGCTACGTCGAGCGGCGACCCATTCGTCGCGCCGCTGTCTCCCTCGGGATCTGTCTCACCAGTCATATTTTGCCACCGTTGATCGTCTGTTCGAGTTCTTCGAGACGAGCGAGTCGGTCGGCGCCGACCTTTTCGAGATACTCCTCGTGCGGTACGATCCACTCGTCGAGCCAGTCTTGGAACTCGTCGTAGTCCTGAGACCGCAGACCGTATTCCCGGTAGAACGGGAGATCCGCGTAATAGTGTCCGTAGCAGTGCCACGGGTGACTCCCGAAGGGCACCTCGACGACTGAATCGACCGTGTAGAAGGGGATCTTCGTGAGTTCGGGCGACTCCGCGATCGTCTCACTCGGGACGATCTCCTCGCAGGTGATGATCGTCGTGTCGGCCGCTCTGACTTTGAGGTGGTCGTTGACCGTGTTCCCGTAGATGTGGGCGTTGCCGTGGCGGTCTGCCTGCTGGACGTGAATGATCGCGACGTCCGGCGTCGCGGCCGGCACGGCAGCGAGCGGCTCGCCCGAGCCGAACGGGTCGTCGATGACCTCGATATCGTCGTTGTGTTCGGCGATGTCCGTCCCGAGCATCGACCGCGTCGGGACGAACGGGACGTTCATCGCGCCCGCGAAGAACATCAGCGAGGAACCGAAGTTCGAGACGTCCTGCATCGTCAGGTCCTTCGGGACGCCCTCTTCGACCGCTCGGCGGACGTTGTGTCCCTGTGAGATGAGGCTGGTCCCGACCCACGAGCCGACGTACTCGTCGACGCAGCCGGCACCGACCATCGCGTCGAACAGCGTCGTTCGGGCGTCGTCGACGACGCGCAGGCCGGTCTTTTCCTGTCGGATGATTTCCCGGGCCGCCGCTTCCGGGTCGCGGCCACCCATCCCACCGAACGCGATGCTTGCGCCGTCCGGGACGTGATCAGAAATCGCTGTCTGCAGCGTCTGTGTCTTGTCGTGTGTGTCGCTCATTATTTCGGTCTAAACGGATCGTACTCGTGATCTTCGACGGTTCGAGCGTGGTGGTCGTCGATTTCGCGGATCGGGTGATCGCGGTACTCATCGAGGACCGAGTGCAGTCCCTCGACCGCAGCGTCGAGGAACGCCTCACCCTTTTCGGCACTTGCCTCGGTCGCATCGCCCATCGTTCCGGTCTCGGAGACAGTCGACCACCACTCCATCATCGCGACCGGCGTCGACTCCTCCTCGCGCGTTTCGCCGGCCAGGTCCAGGTTGTTGAAGTGCTTCGATTCGGGGTAGGAGACGTCGTCGGCCAGTTCGTCAGTGCGAACGTCGTCTGGGTGCAGCGCGAGATACATCGACGTCTCCATTTCACCGGCGTGCGCGGAGCCCTGCGGACCCGCGTCGCGGTGGGTGCGTGCCGCCTCCCGCACCTCCTCGAGTTGCCACCACGACAGGTTCCCGCAGTGGACGTCGGGATACTGGAGGATCACCTGCCGGGCGACCTGTTGGAGCAGGTGGTCGTTCGAGCCGTGGCCGTTGATGAGGAGAATCTTCTCGAATCCGTGGTGCGCGAGCGAGACGCAGATGTCGATGGTGTGCTTTACGAACGTCTCCCAGTCGATCGTGATCCCGCCGGGATAGTCCATATGATGCGGGAGGTAACCGTGATCGACGGTCGGAAACAGGAGGGTGTCGTCTCGGTCGCGGGCCGTTCGCTCGCAGATGGCCGAAACGAGTTCGCGGTCGACGTCGAGCGGGAGGTGATGGCCGTGGTCCTCGGTGGCGCCGACCGGGACCAGTACCATCTTCTCGTCTTCGACGGCCTCGTTTACCTCCGGCCAGGTGAGCTTGTCGTACCGATACTCGTCGCTCATTCGTCCTCCTCGTACCCGCACCACTCCATCGCCAGCAGTGCGTACGCCTTCGTGATCCGTTCGAGTTCGTCGACCGGGAGGAACTCGTCGGTGCCGTGGATGTTGTGCGCGCCCGGGCCGAAACAGATCGCCGGGGTGTCCGCGTAGTTCACGAAGAAGCGCGAATCGATCCCGCCGGGGAACCCTTTGGGCTGGCTCTCGCCGTTCATTGTCCCCATCACGTCCTGCACGGCGTGGATGATGGGTTCGTCAGTGCCGATCTTCGCGGAACTCCCGCGCCAGCCGAACCACTCGACCGTCGGGGGATGCTCGTCGAACCACGGATCGTCGGCGGCCTCGCGGACGGTTTCTTCGACGACCGTGTGGATATGCTCGCGCGTCTCCGCGGGGGCGTGCGAGATGCGCGCCTCCAGCGTGGCTTCGTCGGGGACGCTCGACGGCCACTCGCCGGCGTGAATCGACCCGAGGTTGAGGGAGACAGTCTGATCGTACCACTGCTCGAAGAGCGGGTCGTGAACGCTCGTCTTCCGCTCGTCGTGCAGTTCGGAGAGCGCCTGGAAGATCGGATAGAGCTTCGCGGCGGCGTTCACGCCGTCGTCCGTCCGTGCGGCGTGAGCGCTTTTTCCCTCGACGGTGACTCTGAAGTACGAGACCCCGTCGTTGGCGATCCACATATCGAAATCCGTGGGTTCGGGAATGACGACCGCGTCGTACGCGCCGCCGGCCGCGGGCCCAGCGAGTGCGGTCGCGAGTGAGCCGCCGAATCCGCCGGCTTCCTCTTCGATCACGGTTTCGATCGCGAGGTCACCCTGTAGCGTGACGCCCGCGCGATCGAGCGCGGCGAGCGCGAAGATCATCGCGCCAACGCCGCCTTTCATATCCGACGCGCCGCGTCCGAGGATCCGGCCGTCTTCGACCGCGCCGGAGAAGGGGTCGAAGGACCACTTTTCGCGGTCGTTCTCGGGGACCACGTCCACGTGACCGTTGAACACGAGCGACCGTCCCTCGCCGGTGCCCGAGCGTTCGGCCACGAGATTCGAGCGCGATTCGTAGGAGTGGCCGGCGTCGGAGAACTCCGGATGATCGCGGATCCCGTCGACGTCGTCGGCGTTGAGCTCGCGAACCGACAGGTCGAGCGCTTCGAGCCGGTCGCGGACGACGGCCTGTGCGCCTGCTTCGTCCCCCAAAACGCTCCGCTCTGCGACGAGGTCGCCGACGAACTCCTGCAGTTCCGGAAGGAGTTCTTCGACAGCTGTCAGTACGTTTTCACGGTCCGTATCGTCGATGCTAGTCATCGGTAACCTCGAAGTAGTAACGCGTTCCGGGCGCTATGCACCACTCTCTCATACACGTTCGAATTCCATCCTATATGTTTTAATAGTTTCGTGTATATTCGTACGATGTTCCGTTATTATCTTTAGAATAGAACGTCAGTCAACGACACCACCAACCTTTAAATATTTGGAGGCGCGTGTCAACCTTGTACACGATGAACAAGGAGTCTCCGGTCGAACGTTCAGGGGCAAAGACGGGTACGCAAAAGCGGCGGACGATACTCAAAACGCTCGGTAGCGGTGCTGCAGTCGGTCTCACTGGCCTCGCCGGCTGTACTGGCAGCGGTGGCGGTGACGGCGGGAGCGAGAGCACCGGTACGACCACGGGTTCGGCGTCGTCAACGGCGGCTTCGGACGAGATGGCGGACTCGCTCGTCATACAGGTTCCCGGTGGGAGCTACATCGACGCCTACCAGTCACAGGTGTTCGATAAATTCGAATCCGAGTACGGGGTCACGATCGAATCGAGCCTCGTCAGCAATCAGTTCGACGCCTACTCGAAGATCAAGGCCGGTCAGTCGGACACCGACCTCACGATCACGTCTGCCTCGACGCTCTACAACGGGGCGAGCGAAGACGTCTGGGCGGAGATCGAATCGGACAGCATCTCGAACTACGGCAACTTGTTGAACACGTTCCAGAATCCGATCTACGACCCCGGAGAGATGCTGCACGCCGTCCCCGCGACGTACGGCACGGTCGGGATGGCGTACAACAAAGACGAACTCGGTGAACTCGATTCGTGGGCCGCCGCTTGGGAGACCGCGAACAAAGGCCGCGTGACGATGGAAGGCTTCGGGTTCGTTCGGGTCTTCACGACCGCCCTGTATCTCGGGATGGACCCGAACAACATCCAGGTGGACGGCTCCTACGAGGACGGCATCCAGAAGATCTGGGACTCGGTTCGAGAACAGAAAGACCTCGTCGTCAAGTACTGGACGAGCGGCGACGAACTCGTTCGACTCTTCAGTCAGAACACGGCGTCTGTCGGAGAGGCGTGGGGCGGACGTATCTACAGCGCGGTCAACGACGGGTACGACCATCTCGACTACGTCGTGCCGAAAGAGGGCGCCTACGGGTGGTCGGACAACTGGGTGATGGTCCAAGGCCTCAGCGAGGAGAAACGAAACGCCGCGCTCGCATTCCTCGACTTCGTGCTCGAAGACGACGTCATCACGGGCCTCGCAGAGAACATCGGATACCCGCCGGCGACCGGAGCCACCTCGGACAAGATCGAAGGACTCTACGACTACGATCCCTCGGGTGGTGAACGCCTGACGTTCCTGAATCCGAGCTACAAAAACGAACACAACGACCAGTGGTCTAAGACCTGGGAAGAGATCCAGAAGAGCTAGCGCTAGCAAGTGTCTTACGCCAGTACGTCACGTACACAACACCCAGAATTACCATCCATATGTCATTCTTAGAGATAGATAATTTACGAAAAGAGTTTGGTGGCTTGACCGCCGTCGACGGGATTTCGCTCACTGTCGAGGAGGGCGAGTTCATCACTGTTGTCGGCCCGTCCGGGTGCGGAAAGTCGACGACGCTTCTCAACGTCGCCGGGCTCCAGACGCCCACTGCAGGCACGGTCCGTCTGCGTGGGCAAGACCTGACGGATCTTCCTGCCTACGAGCGCGACATCGGCGTCGTGTTTCAGGACTATGCACTGTTCCCACACAAGACGGTCGGGGAGAACATCGGCTTCGGATTGAAGATGCGGGGCGTCGACTCGGAACAGCGGGAACGCCGGGTCGAGGAGATGCTCGAGATCATCTCGCTTGAGGGGTACGCCGAGATGTATCCCCACGAGTGTTCGGGCGGCGAGCAACAGCGGGTGGCAGTCGCCCGGGCACTCGCGTTCGATCCCGACCTCGTGTTGATGGACGAACCGCTCTCGAATCTGGACAAAGAGCTGCGGCACTCGATGCGGAACGAACTGAAGCGCATCCAGCGCGAGACGGGCGTCACGACGATTTACGTGACGCACAACCAGACCGAGGCGCTCTCGATGGGCGACCGGCTGGCGGTTCTAAATGATGGCCAAGTCGAGCAGTTCGGCGATCCGAAGAACGCGTATCAGAACCCCGAAACGCCCTTCGTAGCCGGGTTCCTCGGTCAGTCCTCACGGCTCGATGGTGTCTACAGCGACAGTCCGACACCACAGATCGAAACCGACAGCGGGGTGACGTTCGACGTGACGCCACAAGAACAGGTCGGCGACGGCGACGACGTCGCGCTGTTCCTCCGGAACGAACTCGTCGGATTCGCCACGGGCGACGCCGACCCGACGAACACCTTCGAGGGAGTCGTCGACGAAGTCGATTACCAGGGTCGCGACGTCGTATACCTCGTCGACGTGCCGGAACTCGACTCGGTCGTCGAGGTCAGTGGCAAGCGCAAGCACGGCGGCACCGACGTACTCGAAAAAGGGGCGTCGGTGTCCATTTCGATCGCGCCGGAGGACGTCATCTACACGCCACTGGAAGGGCAGGTACGTACCGCGGAGGCCGCCCCCGTATGAGCGCGGAACCGCCGGTCGGGCATCGGGAGACGCGCCAGTACGAACGCGACGAGTACTTCCGGATCCTGGAGTCTGTCGCGCGTGAAAACATCGAGAAGGTACAGGGGATGATGGCCGACGAGGGAGTGGACGCGCTCGTCCTCAACCGCACGGACAACACGCGGTACCTCGTCGGCATCGGCCCGTACGACAGCTTCTCGTTGTCGGCCGAACACGGTGCCGTCATTCCCCGCGACGGCGAGCCGACGTTCCTCGCTGCCCCACGACTCGCCGAAGACCTGGCCGACCGCCACTGGCTGGAGGACGTCCGTTCGTTCTCGACCGGGAAAGAGGATGCTGTAGACGCGTTCGCCTCGGTGCTCGCCGACCACGGTGCCGCCGATGGGACCGTCGGGCTGGACCCGCATATGGAGTTCCAGTTCGCACGACAGTTCGGCGACGCACTCCCGCGGGCCGACGTCGTCGACGCCGGCGATCTGCTCTATCGCGCGCGGGCGGTAAAGAGCCCGAAAGAGATCGCGCTCATCGACGAAGGGCTCGAGATCGCCGAGATCGGGATCGAAGCCGGGATCGAGGCCGTCGACGTCGGTGTGCGGGAATGTGACGTGTCGGGGACGATTATGAAGGCGATGCTCGACGCCGGTGCGGCGGGTGCGTACGCGCTGCCGGCCATCGTTTCCTCGGGCGTGCGCTGGTCGCGCTGTCAGGAGTTCCCGTCGCAGAAACGCATCCGGCGGAACGAGTTCGTCCAACTCGACGAGGGGCCGATGTACAAGGGATACTACAGCGAACTCGCGCGGATGCTGTTCCTCGGCACACCCTCGGACGCACAGCGCGATATGTACCAGGCGACGTTCCAGGCCCATCAAGCGGCGATCGACGCCATCGAGCCCGGCGTCTCCGGACAGGAGGTCTACGAGGCCTCTCGGGAGATCTTCGCAGAGTACGGCTACGAGGACTCGTTCACGATGGGGTACATCGGACACGGCATCGGGACCGTCGCCCACGAACCGCCCTACATTGGCCCGACAGCGAATCCGACGCTCGAAGAGAATATGATCGTGATGATCGAACCGGGGCTGTTCAACAGGGGAGTCGCGGGAGTCCGCTTCGAGGATATGGTGTTAGTCACCGATTCCGGTTCGAAGGTCCTGTCACGGACGGCCCACCCGCACCACGACAAGTTCGTCTGATATGATGGAGAGACAATCTACGAAGGAGGCCGAAGATGGCCAGTGAGTCGGTTCCCGAATCGGCGTCGAAGAGTTACACCGCTGGACTCAAAGAACAGTTGATGGAGAACCGGCGCGTCCGGTTCCTCGTCTCTCCGGGTTCCGGGCTCTTCTGGATCCTGCTGTTCCTGATCGCGCCGCTGACGATTATCGTCGCGTTCAGTTTCTTCAAACCCGGTGAGGCCGGCAGCATCGTCTACGAACTCACGCTTGCGAACTACCGTGAGTTCGTGAGTTCGTCGGTGTACCACACCGTCATTTGGGACTCGATCAAGATCGGTATCATCACGACCCTGATCGTGCTCCCACTGGGGTACACGCTCGGCTACTTCCTCGGTCGGACCGAGAGCAGGTGGACACCGGTACTGCTCGGCCTCGTCGTCGTGCAGTTCTGGGTCCCGCTCATCATCCGTACGTACGCCTGGATTACGGTACTCGGTCGCAACGGCGTGATCAACAAGTTCCTGACGGCGATCGGTGTCATTGGCGAACCGGTACAGCTACTCTACACGACGAACGGGATGATCCTCGGATTAGTCGTGAGTATTCTGCCATTTATGGTGCTTCCCGTATACTCGGCTGTCTCGACGATCGAAGAAGACGTGATTCAAGCGGCCAAAACGCTCGGAGCGAGCGACGCCAGAGCGTTCTTCGAGGTGACGCTCCCGCTGTCGTGGCCGGGCGTCGTCTCGGGAATCTTGTTCACGTTCATCCTCTCTGCGGGATCGTTCGTCGCGCCCGCGTTGCTCGGTGGCCCTGAAGACCGCCTCATCGCACCCGTGATCGCGACCATCTTCACGAACGACTTCAACTGGCCGTTCGCGGCCGCGCTCTCGTTAGTCTACATCCTCTTTCTCGCCGTCCTGCTGTATCTCTTCACGCGGAAAGCGGACCTCGAAGAAGCACTGGAGGGGACCCAGATATGAGTGGCTCAAGTCGCTGGAACTGGCCGGCAGTGAAGGGCGCGTCGTTACTCATCTATCTGAGTATGCTCCTGCCGCTCGCGGTCGTCGTCATCAACTCGTTCAACGCCGCACGCATCCCGAGTTTCCCACCCTCGGAGTATAGCTTGCGATGGTACGGGGCGTTCCTGCAGGACGACACCTTCATGGCGGCGATCTGGAACAGTCTCAAGGTCGGGGTCGCCGCCGCAGTGCTCTCAGGAGCGATCGGCACCGCGACTGCGATGGGGTTCGTTCGGAAGCAGTTCCCGTTCAAGAAGTCGCTCGCGATCGCGATGCTCACGCCGATGCTCGTACCTCCGGTCATCATCGGCGTCTCGTCGACGATCCTCTTCGTGCAGATCGGCTGGGACCGCTCGATCCTTTGGCTCGTCGTGATGCACACGCTCGTCGCGCTCCCGTATGCGTTCCTCGTCATCCGGAGCCGGCTCTACCTGTTCGACGAGTCGCTGGAGGACGCGGCGATGACGCTTGGCGCGGATCGGCTCACGACGTTCCGGGAGGTCACCTTCCCGATCGTCGCCCCCTCGATCCTGACCGCGATGGTCCTCTCGTTCGTCATCTCGTTCGGAGAGTTCACCGCCTCCCAGTTCTGGGTCGATCGGACCACGACGACGGTACCCGTCGTGATTTACTCGATGGTTCGGACGCTCATCACGCCGAAGGTCAACGTCCTGGCGACGCTCGTGCTCGTGGTGACGACAGCGATTCCCATCCTGGGAATCGTCGTCCAGCGGTTCGTGCTCTCGAACGCGCAGTCACAGTAGCGGCCGCTATTCGAACAAATTTTTTCGTGTCAGACCCGCTCTGAGAGAGGTACCTCGATCAGAACCCGGGTGGGGCCTGTGTACTTATCATCGAGCAGCGTGTCGTAACGAATATGCTCCGCAGTCTCTGGGACGTGTTCCTCGCACTCGTTGGGAACACGGACGAGGAGCGCGAAACCGACAGCGACAGTCGGTTCGTCCCGTCGCCACTGGATCTGTCCGTTCGCGTCGGACACGGAGGACGAGACGACGAAGTGGTGCGCGAACTCTCGAAGGTTAGCGAGCGCGCACGCGAGTTGGAAGAGCGTCGACGTGATCAGTGAGAACGGAGCGTCGACGTGGTGAAACGGCCTCCAGTACCCGCTAGTCGACGGTGAACTCGATAGCCATCCCCTGACCGTGGCCGACACATTCGGTCGCGAGGCCACGAGATGCACCCCGGCGACGCATTTCGTGAATGAGCGTCACCGGAAGGCGCGCTCCGGTAGCCCCGAGCGGATGTCCGAGGGCGATCGCGCCGCCGTTGACGTTGAATATCTCCTCGTCGATCCCGAGTTCGCGCCGACAGTGGATCGTCTGGGAGGCGAACGCCTCGTTGAGTTCGACGAGATCGTACGCCGAGACGGAGCGTCCGGTCCGTTCGGTGAGTTTTCGGACCGCGTAGATCGGACCGACGCCCATAATCGTCGGATCGACGCCGGCGACCGAGTGATCGCCCACTTCGGCCAGCACGTCGAGGCCGTGTTCCGCAGCGAAGCCACGGCTCGTTAGCAACATCGCGGCCGCGCCGTCGCTGATCTGAGAGGCGTTCCCCGGCGTAACGGTTCCGTCGTCTTTGAACACAGTTGGGAGTTCGGAGAGCGCGTCCAGAGACGTGTCCGGCCGGATACAGTCGTCGGTCGTAACGACGCCGTCGTCGGTCTCGACGGGAACGATCTCGTCCTCGAAGCGCCCGGTTTCGGTGGCTTCGGCGGCCCGCTCGTGGCTGCGGAGAGCGTACCTGTCCTGGGCGTCACGAGACACGTCGAACCGCTCGGCGACTTTTTCCGCGGTCGTCCCCATCGTGAGCGCATCGAGGTCGTACCGGTCGGCTAACCCTGGATGGACGTTGTCGACGTTGCCCTCGATGCCGACCTGGCTCATATTCTCGACGCCGCCGACGAGGAGACAGCGGCGCTGCCCGTTCGCGATGGCGTCGGCCGCTCTGGCGACAGCGGCCGCGGAGGACGCACACCAGCGGTTGATCGTCGCTCCGGGGACGGATTCCAACCCGGCGAGCAACGTGATAACGCGTGCCAAGTTGTTCCCCTGTACGTCGCGCTGCTGAGCGACGCCCCACAGGAGGTCGTCGACGTGGGCTTCTCCGAGCCCCGTCCGTTGGAGAATCGTCTCGACGAGGGGAAGCGAGAGGTCCTCACTACGCGTCTCCGCGAATGCCCCGTCTCGGCGGCCTTGCGGCGTCCGAACGGCTTCGACGACGACGGGTGTCGTGTCTTTCATAACGGATTGGCTGTTGTTCGATCAGAGTATTATGTTTTGGATTCTGTTTTATTTTAGATCCGATCCGAAGGATCTATTCGAGAGAACCGGATGGACGCACACGGCAGCGACACTGAAGTTCGTATTGACCGCAGTTTTGTCCTCCACGTGTTTTCTGAACATAGTTTGGTTATTCTAATATTAGTCAGATTTATATTAATAGAATGAGTCAGAGTGAACTAGAATCCAATTATATATGGGAAGGTTGGAGTCAGTTAATCCCGCGACGGGCGAACAGGTGAATTCGTACGAATATGCGGACGAAGACGAAGTCGAAGCGGTCTTAGACCGCGCCTCCGACGCGTTCGATTCGTGGTCGAACGAACCGCTGCGGAAGCGCGAGCGATTGCTCGCGGACGTCGCTGACGTGCTGCGAGAGCGAAAGCGAACGTACGCCGAGCAGATGACCGTCGAAATGGGAAAGCCCATCTCGCAGGCCATCGCGGAGGTCGAAAAGTGCGTCTGGGTCTGCGACCACTACGCTGAACACGCGGGGACGTATCTGGCGGACGAGCACTTCCCGAGTCCCCCCGGAACGACGGCGAAGACGTCGTACGAACCCATCGGGGCGATCCTCGCGGTTATGCCCTGGAACTACCCGTTTTGGCAGGTGTTCCGCTACGCGGCACCGTACATCACGGCCGGAAACGTCGGCGTGCTCAAGCACGCGTCGTCGGTCCCGGGATGTGCCCTCGCGATCCAGGACGTCTTCGAGCGAGCGGGGTATCCGGAAGGCGTCTTCCAGTCCGTGTTGGCACCCAGCGACCTGGTCGACGAGATGATCAGCGACGACAGAGTGAAGGCGGCGACGCTGACGGGCAGTGGGCCCGCAGGCCGCGCGGTCGCGTCGACTGCGGGTGAACACCTCAAGAAGACCGTACTCGAACTCGGCGGCAGCGACCCGTTTATCGTCCTCGACGACGCCGACATCGAGCGGGCGGCGGAGCGCGGCGCGTGGGCGCGAAATCAAAACGGCGGGCAATCGTGCATCGCAGCCAAGCGGTTCGTCGTCCACGAAGCCGTGTACGACGAGTTCACGGACGAACTCGTAGACGCGATAGACGAGCTAACGGTCGGTGACCCGATGGACGAACAGACGGACATCGGCCCGCAATCGGCACCGCACTTCCTCAAGGAACTGCACGAGCAAGTCACCGCGAGCGTCGAGGCCGGTGCGGAAGTTCTTGTCGGGGGAGAACCGCTCGATCGCGACGGTGCATACTATCCACCGACCGTCCTCACCGACGTGCCTCGCGGCTGTCCCGCCAGCACCGAGGAGCTGTTCGGTCCGGTCGCCACGGTAGAGCGCGTCCAGAGCGAGGACGAAGCCGTCGCGGTCGCCAACCGGACGCGATTCGGACTCGGTGCCAGCGTGTGGACGGCCGACCGCGACCGGGGTACGGCGCTTGCCAGCGAGATCGAGGCCGGTTGCGTCTACATCAATCAACTCGTCAAATCCGATCCGCGGGTACCGTTCGGCGGCATCGAAGACTCGGGGTACGGTCGCGAGCTATCGGAGATCGGAATGCAGGAGTTCGTCAACCGAAAGACGGTCTGGGTCGAATGAAGCGTCCCGAGAGATAGTAGCGTTTGCAACCGATCGCACGACTGTACCGGACGGGTGCGTGAAGACGGACAAACGCTGCTAGACTTCCCTTCGTAGAGTTCACGAGCCCGATGTTTTTACCCGATACGAGACGTATCGTAAGTGGGGTGAAACGATGCCCCTGGTACCGCACTACCCGTCCGACGAGCCACGACGTGAGCGCCGCGCCCCAGACATCGACGACATCGTCGAAGACATCCTCGGGAGCGGCGACGACCCACGTCCGGTCGTCGGGTGATCCCGAGGATCTGGTGTGCGGCGATCTCATTTTTTGTCCCACGGTCAGTGACAGAAGCGGGACGGGACGTCGATTCGGCCGCTACTCGGATCCGAGAAGATGCGACGAAGAACAATTCACTCATATCTGACGTATTCTCCAGTCGTATAACAGCGGACACAGTGGTGTCGGGACAATCAGCGTCGCTCTTTTATATACTAAAGCGGCATTTTCAGGGTTCTTTTACCGTTGCCGGGATATCGACCTGGAGATACGACCGGCCAATTTGTGTAACGGATCTGGTGCGAGACAGCCATATCGAGTCTGAAACCATTAGACGAAGCGGTCAGATGGGGGTAAATTGGGTATGTTTCACTTTTCGATGTGAAATGATTAGAGATATAAACCATAGAGTGCTATTGTGAGACGGTATGTCATCCAAAGAGACTCGACGGAGATTCCTCGAAGCGGCCGGTATCGCAGGCGTCGCAGCCCTCGCTGGTTGCAGCGGTAACGGTGGCGGCGACGGCGGCGACACCGAGACCGAGACCGAGACCGAGGGCGACGGCGGCACCGCAACCGAAGATGGCGGAGACAGCGGCGGCGACGCAGGCACGCGTCTGAGCTGGCACGCGGGCGGGACCGGCGGCACGTACTACCCGCTCTCGAACGAGTTCAAGACGATCGTCGAAGCGAACACGGACTACACGCTGAACGTCCAGTCGACGGGTGCAAGCGTCGAGAACGTCGGCAGCCTCGCAGACGGGTCCGCCGACTTCGCGCTGATCCAGAACGACATCGCGTACTTCGCGAAGAACGGGACGGGCATCGAGACGTTCCAGGGCAACGCGATCGAGAACCTCCAGGGCGTCGCGACGCTGTACCCCGAGACGATCACCGTCGTCACGCTGGAGTCGACCGGCATCGAGACGCTCAGCGACCTCAGCGGCGCGACGATCAACACCGGTGACCTCGGCTCCGGCACGCAGGTCAACGCGAACCAGATCCTCGAAGCGGTCGGCATCACCGACTACAACGAGCAGAACGCCGGCTTCTCGCAGGCGTCCGAACAGCTCGCGAACGGCGACATCGACGCCGCCTTCGTCGTCGGCGGCTGGCCGGTCGGCGCCATCGAGGACCTCGCGACGACCAACGACGTCAACATCGTCCCGATCGAGGGCGACAACCGTGCAGCCGTCAAGGACGCTGCCTCGTGGTTCGCCGACGACACGATCCCGGGCGGAACCTACAGCGGCGTCTCCGACCCCGTCGAGACCGTCGCCGTGCAGGCGATGATCGCGACGAACTCCGGCGTCTCCGCCGAGGCCGTCGAGAACGTCACGGCGGCCATCTTCGACAACCTCGACGAGCTGACTATCAAGACGGACTTCATCACCGCCGACAGCGCTCAGGACGGAATGTCGATCGAACTCCACGAAGGCGCAGCGGCGTACTTCGGCGAGTAACCGACGACTGACCGTCGGGTCTGTATCAGTCTCGCGCCGCCGACTTTCGGGGCGTCGAAACGTCTTTCGTAGCCGTAAAGGCGTCTAGCACATTCGTTTCCAGCGGTGAACGTACGCACACTCGCAAGCGAACGGACCGTCCCGGCACTGATAGCCGTCGCGATCGCGCTTGGGGTGATCCTCGCGGGCGTCGCTGCGGCCGTGCCGACCGGGACAGTACTTGTCGTCGAGGACCTCGACACGGGCGAGCACTATATCGAACAGCCCGTCGAGAACGGGAGCACGGTCGGTCTCGAATATATGCACAGCGTCGAGAAGTCACGCGTGTACGACGAGTACCGCGTGGAGGGACAGACGCTCGTGAACACGCGGATGGAGTTCGAGTCATACGGGTGGGGGCTTCCGGCACGGGTCAACGTCACGAACGTGAACGGAACGCTCGTGTACGACCCACCAGAGCCGATCACCGAACTCGAAACCCTCTCGGTGTCGCCCGGACGGATCGCAAACCATACACTGATCGTCGAGGACCAACAGTATGACTTGGTTGCGGAAACGAACGCAAACGACGTTCGGATCCACATCGAGCGACGAACAATGACCGACATATTGCTATGAGTACGAATAACGTCGACGGTGGCGAAGAGGGGGAGATTTCCAGAGAAGAAGCCGAGGAGCTCATCGAGGAGATTGAGCGCCGACGGTCCTTGAAAGGACTTGCCGCCCTCGCCGTCGCCGCCATCGGGATCCTCTTTTCGCTGTTCCAGCTCATCTTGGCGGCCAAGAGCTTCACCTTCGAGATCCCGATCCTGGCACTGGAAAACGGGATGCCGGCCATCACCAGCTATCAGGTGTCACTCCAGCTCCTGCAGGCGAACGCGATCCACGTCGCGTTCGCGCTCGTCCTGACGTTCCTGATGTTCCCGGCGAGTATGGGCGATGGGTTCGTCTCTCGGAACCTCGGGCGCGTCGTCGACGGCGTCACCGAGTCATTCGGTGAGGAGAACCCAGTCTCACGCGCTTTCGAGGGCGTACGGGGCGTCTTCCGCTGGGCGTTCCTCGATCCGAACCGGAGCCGCGTGACGCCGTTCGACGTCGTCAGTATGATCGCGGCGTTCCTCTCGGCGTTCTACTTCCTGACGGAGTTCTCCGAGATTCAGGATATGCGCGTCTTCGGCCTCGAATCGGGCCGCCCCGTCACTGAGATTTACACGTTCCTCGACCCGATTCTCGGTGCCGTCCCCTTCGTCAGCGAGTACTCCTATGCGATGATCCTGGGCGTCGTCGGCGTCCTGTTGGTGCTCGAAGCCACCCGCCGAACGCTCGGACTCCCGCTGATGCTCATCGTCGCCTCGTTCATCGTCTACGCGCGGTGGGGCTATCTGATCAGCAGCGGCACGCCGTTCATCGGACTGCTCGCGATCCCGGAGCTCACGTGGCCGGACATCGTCCAGAACCTCTGGTACAACACCGAAAACGGTGTCTTCGGGATACCGGTCACCGTCTCGGTGAGCTTCATCTACATCTTCATCCTGTTCGGATCGTTCCTCGAAATGAGCGGCGCGGGCCAGTGGTTCATCGACCTCGCGTACGCCGCCACGGGCAAGCGGAAAGGCGGCCCGGCGAAGGCGAGCATCCTCGCGAGCGGATTTATGGGGACGATTTCGGGCTCCTCGATCGCGAACACGGTCACGACCGGCGCGTTCACGATCCCGCTGATGAAGCGCTCGGGGTACTCACCGGAGTTCTCCGGGGCGGTCGAGTCCTCGGCGTCGTCCGGCGGACAGATCCTCCCGCCCGTGATGGGGGCCGCCGCGTTCCTGATGGTCCAGTACACCGCGACGCCGTTCGCGGAGATCATCATCCTCGCGACGATCCCGGCGATCGTCTTCTTCTTCGGCGTCTGGGTGATGGTGCATCTGAAAGCCGTCCAGGAGGGGATCGGTGGCCTCGAAGAAACCGCGTCGCTGGTCTCGCACCTGAAGTTCGGGTGGTTCTACCTCGTTCCGATCTTCCTCCTCCTGTATTACCTCATCGTCGAACGCCTCTCGGTGTCGCGGTCGGCGTGGTTCACCCTCGTCGCGCTCGTCGCGCTCATAACGTTCATTGCGGCCTACAGTGAGAAGACGCGGATCTCGCTGTTCGGGTCGCTCGCGGCGATCTTCGGCATCGAACTCGTGAGCCACATCATAACCGGCGTCGCCGTCACCGGACTCCTGACCGGAGCGAGCGGAACGCCCCTCTCACCGGGTGCGGCGTTCGCCATCGTCGGCCCCCGAGTCGGCTGGTACGCGATGCTCGCGGGCGTGCTGACGATGCTGTATCACACCGACGTCGAGTCGAAGTTCCTCGATCTCAATCCCACGATCCAAGAGAGTGCGGAGGTAGCCGGCGAGAAGACCGGCCGCGACCTCGGAGAGAATCAACTGTTCCGCGTCGGGACGTTCGTCGTGAAATCGATGGACGAGGGTGCACGGACGGCCGTGCCGGTGGTCATCGCAGTCGCCGCGGCCGGTATCATCCCCGGCGTCATCAGCGTCTCGGGGCTGGGTCCGAACCTCACCTCGCTGCTCCTCGCGCTGTCCGGCGGGTCGATCGTGATCATGCTGCTCGTGACCGCCGTCGCGAGCATCATCCTCGGGATGGGGATGCCGACGACCGTCACGTACATCATCCTGATCTCGATGCTCGCGACGCCGCTGGTCGAGTTCGGTATCCCGCTGCTCGCCGCACACCTGTTCATCCTCTACTTCGGCGTCATCGCGGACATTACGCCGCCCGTCGCCGTTGCGGCCTACGCCGCAAGCGGGGTCGCAAAGTCCGATCCCTTCGAGACCGGCGTGAAGGCGTTCTCGCTGTCGCTGAACAAGGCGATCGTTCCCTTCGCGTTCGTGCTCGCACCCGGGGTCGTGCTGCTCCGAGAGAAGGCGAACGCCGCGGAGTTGCCGATCCGTGAACAGTACCGCGTCGTCGGCTTCAGCGACCTCGCACAACTGTCGTACTCCGTTCCGGAGATTCTGATCCCCGTGGTCGGCGTCTTCCTCGGCGTCATCGCCCTCGGTGCGACCGTCATCGGGACGCTCTACGGTGACGTCAACCGCGGCGAACGGACTGGCTTTGCGGTCAGTGCACTCCTGCTAATGGCACCGCGACTGCTGTCGGCGGCGGTATTCGACCTGCTCGGGTTCGCCGGCGTGACGGTGTCGGTCGACGCGCTCGTGCTCGACCTGTCGATGCGGGCCGTCGGCTTCGTCATCTTCGTCGTCCTCGCGGCGAAGAACCGGCGCGAGTCGACGTCGACCCGGGAGCCGAAAGAAGCGATGTCGGCGTAACTGTCGGCGGGGCGATATTGTCGCTTGCACACGACCGACAATATAAGATACACTCGGTTCGGAGTGAACCGATAGACACTATTGGGAGGCTGGAAACCACGGTGTAGCGGTCGGCGCGACCGGGAAGCGACACCGACGAAACCGGGGGACGGCTGCGAACGGAGAACTCACCAACAATGTCGATAACAGCAAAGGTACACATCGAACACGAACACCTCGCGCTCGTTCCGACGCTGGAGCGACTCGACGGCGTCAAGATCCGTGTGATCACGCAGGGGACGACCGATCCAGGGTCGACGTACTTTCCGTTTCTCATCGAATACGACGACTCCGAAGAACTCGAAGCGGCACTCGAATCCGACGTCACGGTCGAAGAATTCGAGCTGATCGATCGGACCAACGACACGGCGATCTACTACATCAAACACACGCCACAGACGCGCCTCATCAGCAGCATCGTGACCGAGGAGAACGGCTTTCTAGTGCACACGGAGACGAAAGACGGCGGATGGTTGGTCCACCTGCTCTTGCCCGACCGCGCCGCGCTCAACACGATTTGGGAGTACGCGATCGCGAACGACATCGCGCTCGACATCATCGAGATCTACAGCAACGAGGACGCCGGCGGCGAGTCCTCGTACGGTCTCACCGACGAGCAGCGCGCGGCGCTCCAACTCGCGTTCGCGAAGGGCTACTTCAACGAACCGCGGGACATCTCGCTCAGCGAAGTCGCCGAGGAGATGGACCTCTCCTCGACGGCGATGAGCGGGCGACTCCGCCGCGGGATGCGAAACCTCATCGCTGCGACGATCGCCGAGCGGGATCGCGACTGACCGAGCGGAGCGACACTGACGGCGGCGAGAACCGCGGCGGATCAGTCCTCGAGAACGGATACCGGATCACCGACGTTGAGTCGGCGCCCCCGGTGGGAGTCGGGGACGCGGGCGATGAGCATCGACGTGAAGAAGTGTTCGAACGCGTCCGGATCGGCCCACTCGGGGAACGTCTCGCGCCGCTTCTCGATGAATTGCTCGCGGAAGTTCGGCGTCGACGCGCCGGTGTCGGGGTCGCGACCGGGAACCACACACCGCCCGCAGGGTTTGACGCCCTCGAACCTGACGTCGCCGACCTCGAAGGCAGGCGCGTCGTCACCGACGAATCGATCCTCCCAGAACGCCGGAACGCCCGAGACTTCGACGTTCGCCCGGAGACGGCGACGCGCGCTCTCGACGGTGATGTCGTCGAACCACGACGCGAACTCCCGCAGCGTCGCGGTGCTGACGACTGACGGCCCCATCTCGCGGCGGTCGACGAAACCGAGAGAGACGTCTCGCCGGAGCGAGACATCGAGATCTAGGAACTCCCCGAACCACGCCGCGGCGCGCCCGCGTTCCTGCGCGAGAACGAAGCGTTCCGTCTCACCCTCGGGCGTCTCGACGACGAGCGCCCCCGACTCCGGGTCGAAGTCCGTCGCGAGCGCGTGCACTTGGTCAGTGCGTTTCGCGTTGATGACGTCGCCCTCCGAATCGAAGAGCGCGAACTCGCGGTCGTGTTCGAGCGTGCCCCCATCGAGAATCGTCGCGGCGTCGACGTCGATCCCGTCGAGGCTTTTCACCGGATACACCCGGAGCCGTTCGAGTTGTGCCATTGCAGAAGCGTGCGTCGGCAGCGCCATTACCGTATTCGGTTCGGCGCAGTTGTGTGTGCGGTCCTAGGCCGCCGATTGCGAGTCAGATCGCTAGGAGGACTACCGCTCAGTCCGGTAGACCGGGCGCAGTGCGGTCGCGTCCTTGTCGTATCCCAGCCACACGCTGAGGGCGATCGCGACCAGAACGAGGTACACCGGAAAGAGCAACGCGAAGACGTACCCGAACGCGAATATGTTCACCGAACCGGTCCAGTAGACCAACCCCGCAAACGCGAGGCCGACGAGTGCGCCAGCCGCGATCCCGAGCCGAAACGCGCGAGCGGCGTCCGGCCCGGGCGCGGGACGAGACGGAGTCATTGGGCTAGTTTCGAGACCGAGGGAAATAAGCAATGCGAGATGGACTGAGATACCGGCGGCTATTGGTAACTCCCGACAGCTTCGGTCGGGGCGAGGAGTACAGGAGCGTGTTCCCGTCTTCGTTCTCCCTGATCGCACTGCGGCGTGCGGTCGGTGAGACGCTTAGTTGCGACGCCTACGGAGGGTATACGAAATAACCCATTATAAATATTGTTCAGAGAGGACTCGGTGGCAGCACCTCGGACAGCGGAATCAGCGGACTATGACGGGATGAATCCGGATTAAACGAGTGAAAATCGGGGCCGGTATCATTCGTTTATATACTCCCGTGAACGGGTAGGATCGGACGCGATGTTCACAGATCGAGTTACCGCATCGGTGATAGCCGTGCTGCTCGTGGCGTCCGCGCTCGGATCCGCCGCGGCAGTCGGGACTGTCGGTGCAGCCACGTCGAGCCAGAAGGCGTACGCTGAGACCAACGTCTCTTTCGACACGACGAGCAACGCGGTCGTCGACTACGCCGTCGACGGCGAAACCGTGATGCAGTCAGTGAAAGTACAGTCGCAGAGTGAGACAGAAAGTAGTGGCAGCCTCTCGGCCGATGTCGAGTTAAGTGCCTCCTCCGACATCGCCGGCGCTGCCGTCGCTTTCGATGCGAAGAGCGAGACGAGCGCTTCGATGAGTACCGACAGCGGGGCGACGCTCCGCGCACACGACAACGAGCGTGGGGTGTTGACGGTGCGTGCCGGCGACGACAGCCAGTACGTAGCGGTCAATCTGTCCAGTTCCGCCGAGGCCGCGAGTCAGAGCAGTGAGAAAGTCGTCGTGACGACCGACGACGGCACGGAAGGCGTCTTCCTCGTCGTCGGTGACGGCGAACTCACGGTGAACGACCAGGGGAACGTCTCCGCGAGCCTCGAAGGAGACAGCAAACTCGCGTTCCGCTCGTATCCGGAGGGCCGCACCGAGGACGACGAACAGCAGGAACAACTGATCACCAGCGGCCAGGCGGCCGCCGAGGTGTACGTGATGCAGCAGAGCGAGTCGGGAAGTGAAGCCGTCGCCGACGTCGTGCAGTACGGCGACAACACGACCGTCGAAGTGACCCAGCAAAGTGAGGGAACGGTGCGAATGACCGCCGAGCGCTCCGAGCACCAGGGGAAGGTTGTCATCACGTCCGTCTCCGAGAAGGTCGTCGACGCGACGAACGACGTGCAGGTGACTGTCGACGGCGAGGCCGCCGCACAGGCGTCCTCTTACAGTGCGCTCCAGAGCGCGATCGACGGCGGCGACACCTCAAAGTTCCTCGTTCGCCAGCAGGCGAGTGCCGACGCCAGCGCGAGCGTCCTGGTCGCCGTGAATCACTTCTCCGAGCGAGAGATCACGATGACGGAGAGCGAGACCACGACGAGCAGCGGAACGACCGCGACGGCGACCGAGACGGACAGCACGACCACAGCGAGCGAAACCACCGACGAGCAAACGGCAGCGCAGACTGACGAATCGACGTCCAGTACGAGCAGCCCCGGGTTCGGTGTGACCGTCGCACTCGCCGCGCTCGTCGGGGCAGCACTCTACGCCGCGCGCCAATCCTGAGACTGTCGGATAGAAGTCCGAACGAGTGAGCGCGCGCGAGCAGTGATCGAATACCTCGAACGAGCGATCGAGGGCAACACGGTCCTTCTTCTGCCGCCGATATTCGAGTTACATCGGCCATCTACCGGTCGAAATATGGTATGTTCTGGGGCGTGCAAGCGCGCCCGGAACGAGCCGATCACAGCGCCCGATATGTCCCGTGCTAAGCAGTGGCAAATAAAAGCACGGTACTATCAGGGTGATCTTTTATTGGGGTTTGATAACATCGTTTATTGGATGTCAGGGGACTACGAACACCCAAATCATCCGAGTATCGATCAATCCGACAGAACGCTCCCGCGGAACCTCCGACAGACCGGAGATCCGGGGATCCAGATGCTGGTCTCGACCCGCGTTCGAAAGTCCCCCTTCTTCGATAAGTCGTTCAACGAGGAAGGAGCCTGGCGGTGTACGGTGTACAACCGTATCTATCACCCGCGCGGCCTCGTCGAGCCAGAAGACGGCGGTGCGATGGCCGAGTACGAAGCGCTTACCGAGAAGGTAACGCTGTGGGACGTCGCCGTCGAACGGCAGATCCGCGTGAAAGGCCCGGACGCCGAGGAACTCACGAACTACCTCATCACGCGTGATGCCACCGAAATCGAGCCGATGAACGGCAAGTACGTCATCCTCTGCAACGAGGACGGCGGCATCCTCAACGACCCGATTCTGCTCCGCGTCGAAGAAGACGAGTTCTGGTTCTCTATCTCGGACTCGACGCTGATGCAGTGGATCCAGGGCGTCAACGTCGGGAAGAACTTCGACGTCGAAGTCGACGAAATCGACGTCGCCCCGATGCAGATCCAGGGACCGCTCTCCGAGGACGTGATGGTCGAAGTCGTCGGCGAGGAAGTCTCCGAGATTCCGTACTACGGCCTGATGGAGGCCGAGATCAACGGTGCCTCGGTGCTCGTCAGCCAGACCGGCTTCTCCGGCGAGAAGGGCTTCGAGATCTACGTGCGCGATGCGATGGAGAACGCAGAGCGCGTGTGGGATCCGGTCCTCGAATCGGTCAAAGACCACGGCGGGATGCAGATCGCGCCCGGTCACCACCGCCGCATCGCGGCGGGGATCCTCTCGTGGGGTCAGGACATGGACCACGAGACCTCGCCGTTCCAGGTCAACCTGGGCTATCAGGTGCCGGACGACAAGGAAGCCGACTACGTCGGCAAGGAAGAACTCGAACGCCAGAAGGAGCTCATCGAGGGCGGCGAGTACCCGTTCAACCTCAAGCTGGTCGGCCTGAAGATGGCCGGCGAGCCGATCCGCGATTACGCGCCGGACTTCTGGATCATCTCCGATCCGGAGACGGACGAGGAATGCGGCTACATGACCTCGCCGTGGTGGAACCCGGACCTCGAGACGAACATCGGTCTCGGATTCGTGCCCGCCGACAAGCTCGAAGACGCCGCGCAGGCGACGCTCGACGACGAGATCTACGAGAACGATCTCGACCTCGAGTTCCAGGTGCACCTGCCCGACGAGTACGCCGAAGAGGACGGCGAGCCGGTGTACGCGACGGTCGCAGAAGTGCCGTTCAAGGAATCGGTCAACCCGAGCGCCCGCGAACAGGCGAAGCTGGGTGCAAAGCAGGAAGCCGAAGCGCAGGACAACTGAAGCAGTCAGCCCTCACTGTCTGAGCGTCTCCCACCGGCGGCACTCGCGCGCCGGTCACAGCGAACGAAGCAGTTTTTTTGCGGTCGATGAACCTGAAGCCGGAGCGGCAGAAACTGGATCGATTACCCAGTGAGCGTGACCGGACGGTCCGCAGAGAGCATCACGTCCTGTGCGATGCTGCCCAAGAGCGTCTTCTGGACGCCCGAGCGCTTCCGTCCGCCCATCACGATGCTGTCGACCTCGCGTTCCTCGGCCGTTTCGAGGACTTTTCGTGCCACTTCGCCACCGATAGAGACTCGCTCGACGGACAGACCCTCCGCTTCGAGCGAATCGGCTGTTTCGACCGCCGCCTCGACGTCTTCGAACTCGTGCGGCGGCGCGCCCCGGTAGTCCTGGTGGGGGAAGACGTACAGCACCGTCGCCGTGACGTTCTCCGCGGCGTTCGGCAGCGCAGTGGCGTACTCGACCTGTCGGCGCGCCCGTTCCAGGTTCCGATCGACAGGGAGCAGCACCTCGCGTGACCCGCCCTCGAATACCATTCCAGAGCCGGTGATCGTGACAGGTCGCTCCGTGGAGACGAAGACGTCGCGGACGGTACTCCCGAGGAGGACCTGTGCGACGCCGGAGCGCTTCCGCCCGCCCATCACGAGTTCGTCGCAGTCCAGTTCGTCTGCCATCCGGATGACCTCCTCGGAGACGCCGCCGTCACCGACGCGACCGTCGACCGAGACACCACTGTCTTCGAGGTACTCGACGGCTGCGACCGCCGAGTCGATCTCTTCAAAGTCTACCTCCTCAGCCGTATCGAGACGGCGTGGCGGGACCACGTACAGGACTGTCGCTTCGACGTCCGATCCGGAACCAGGGAGATTCGCGGCGTATTCCGCCTGATTGAGCGCCCGACTCTCGTCGTCGTCGACGGGGATGAGAACCCGATACATACTGCATTATAATTAATTTATTTTCCCGTATAAGTTGGTCGTTGTTCTCAGTTGATAAGAACGATGGTGTCCGCGAAGACGGATGGTATTGACCAGAGCGGGCGATTTAGTCGTACAATGGATACTCGTCGGTCAGTTCGTCGACGCGCGCAGCGACCTCGGCGACCGTCTGCTCGTCGTTCGGGTCGTCGATGACGCGCGTGATGAGGTCTGCGACCTCCCGGCACGTCGATTCGGTGAAGCCACGCGTCGTGACGCCCGGCGTCCCGATACGGATGCCGCTCGGGTTGAACGCCGAGCGCGTCTCGCCGGGGACCGTATTCGCGTTCATCACGATCCCGGCCTCTTCGAGCGCCGATTCGACGTCCTTCCCGGACGTGTCGGGATGGGACGGCCGGAGGTCGACCAACACGAGGTGGTTGTCAGTGCCGCCAGAGACGAGGCTGAGTCCGTTCGCTTGCAACTGGTCGGCGAGCGCTTTGGCGTTTGCGACCGTCTGTTCGGCGTAGGCGTCGAACTCCTCGGAGAGCGCTTCTTTGAACCCGACGGCCTTGCCCGCGATGTTGTGCATCAGGGGGCCGCCCTGGGCGCCGGGGAAGACCGCGTTGTCGATCGCGTCGGCGTGTTCCTCGTCGCA
>NZ_JANHAV010000006.1 GCF_024464655.1 Halobellus inordinatus | reverse complement strand
GGTGGGCGGACAGGCCGCCTCCGAAGGACGGTTCGGAATCCGCTCCGTTCCGACCGATTCCTACCTCGATATAGGTTGGCCTGTCACTTAAACGTCACCGTGGGGAACTCAGGAAAACCGTTTGAACGGTGGTCTGTTGCCCGGTGTGACGGCGCGTATCCACGGCCTGAAGGCCGTAGTATTGCGCCTGTTCCGCGTATAACCTGAACTGAGCAAGTCCCAGCTACGACTCCTCGCCTGCTGTCGGATGGAACGATGCCGCGGAGTCGAAACTCGTGAGATCGTCGATTCGCTGTTCTAACTCCTCGATTTCAGCCTGGAGGTCTGCCGTGTCCTCGTCGGTGGCGGCCAGTTGGTCTTTCAGCCCTTGCAGGCGCGTCTCTTTGCGTTCGTCGTCGACATCCGCCTTCCGCACGTACTCGCTTTCTTCGATCTCGTAGACGTCCGACTCCGAGAGCTCCGTTACTTCGAGCGCGTCGTCGACCTTGCTGGCGTCCACACTGGTCACGCGCTCACGGTCGATCCCGGCCGCTGTCAGTTTCTCCAGTACTTCGTCGTCGTCTTTCAGCGTCCGATTGCGCCGGGACGTCCGCTGGACCGACCCATACTGCCCGGAGACTGGCTGGTCGTGGTGGAGACGGGCGAGCAGCACACTCCGTACGTCCTGCCGGAGGTCGTTGGCGTTCCGTTGGACGTCCGAGAGGAGCGTGTACAGATTCACCAGTGCCGGCGTTTCCATTCCTTCGAGGTCCGTCGGATCGTGACGTTCGAGCGCGTCGATGAGAAGCAGCGCATCCGCGTAGACGGAGATATCCGGTTCGGCTCGGTCGTCCTCGTCGGTTTCGACCTCGTGGGCATCGACTAACGGAGAACTCGTCGGCGTGTCGGTTTCCGCGAGCATCCCCTCTCGGTCGTCGATCTCGAACCGCGGGTGAAGACTCAAGACCGTCGCGTAGGGTTCGGCGTCCGAGGGCAGATTGTCGAGACTGAAGCCGCCCCAGCCGTCGGTGACGTGGCCGTATAGCGTCTCGAACTGCTCGCGTTGAAGTGGGATCGTGTCGTCGTCGTCGCGGTACTCGATGAGGATGCGGTGTTCCTGGACATCCGTGATGCGGAACGGCTTTCGAGACAGCGGCGTGAGGAGTATCGCGTCCGATGGCAGCTCCTCCGCGTTTTCGAGGAGGTTGTGCCAACTCGCGCTGAATGTCATATCGTTGGTTACCTCAGCATAGCTCAAAAGCCTGCGGACGAACGCGTCACGAAGAGCGTTTTTCTCCGTACTGGCCGTGAGAAGTGGTATCTTGGTGAGCAGACGATTCTCCTCACCGATAGGACTATTCCCGAGGTTTCGAATGCCTCAGTAGTGAGTCAGTCGAACCGATCGCAGTTTGTTACATACGAATCTGCGCTGATTATACTCGGATTCGCCATTGCCGCTCAGGTATCGCCTCCGGACGTGTACAGCCAAGTACTGGCGACGCTGGTGGTCCTCGTGATCACGCTCCCGCTTTCGTATTGGTTGGCATACAGACGCCAGTAACCGCTCTGCGCACCGGCTGCGCTGAGCGACGCCTGAGTCGAGTGTGCGGTTCTTCCTCCGAAGAGTAATCCAGCGGGCCCGTGTAGTACACAGCCAATGATCGAGCCGGTGATGCTGCTGTTGATCGGTGCCCTCCTCATTCAACTCCCGATCGGCGTCGTAATGTACGTCGACGCGAAGCGGCTCAACCTCAAAAATCCTGAAGTGTACTGGCTCGGCGTCGTTGCCCCCGCGGTCGGCTTCGTCGTGATCCTGTACTACGTTTCGGAGCGGCGAAACCTCCCCACGAAGTCCGAGTCGGACTCGTAGGACGGTTCAGTACACGAAATGAGACTGGCGTCTGTCGGGTTGCCGATCGAACGACGGTCCAAATTCATCCAGCGGTCAGCGTCTCCTCGATCACGACCGAATTCGTCGGAGTGTGTACCACACGGACGGTAATCGCCTCACCTTGATCAAGCTCGCATTCGGACTTGGCGATGCGGAATGAACTGGTTTCGCCGGCCTCCCATCGTCCACCCGCCTCACCGATCGGTCCTCCCACCGAATTGTAACTGTTATCGAAGACGTCGTCACCGCTGACGTACTCGTCTTCTGGGCGCGGGTCGCCGCCGCTCGCCGGCAGATTCACTAACCGACCGGTCTTCCCACAGGCCCCCCGTGCGTCGACAACGATTTCGAGATTTGACGCCTGCAGCGTATCGCCTCCGAGGTGCGTTATCCGGACGACACCGCCACTGTCTCCCTCTTGTGGCACAAGTTCGCCACTCGACTCCCCGACGACGGGTGCCGGCGACCGAAGTTCATCTGCGTACCCGAGCGCGAACGTCGAGATCGTCGCTGCGAGCGTGACCACTATCGCGACCATCAGAACCGTCGCAATCGTCGACGAGACCGCCCGTGACGACGAAGACTCCACACGCCTCGGTATTGTGTAGTGACACTAATCAGTTTGGAGCGGCGGGTCCGCAATTGGGCCTCTGCCGTGCACGCGACAGGTACGCTGTTCTCCCTGGTCTGTATGCAGAGCCTGAATATCGGCGTACGATTTTTGTTATCATTGGTCCTCTCGCTGACTGCGGGCTTTGCCCGTTACCCAACCCACTACCGAGTCTCCGTCGCACCGCGGGCAGTCCCCATTTCCCGCGGTGTTTCCGCTCACAAGCGCCCGCCTGTCGGGGCGCTGCCGATCTCTCCCGTCTCTATATCTCTCCACTCCAAGAAACAGCGGACGGCGTGGAGTTAAACCACTCGTCGGTCCCCTCCACACGCTGGACAAACGCGTAGTATCTTCCTTGGACTCAACGACAGCCACCCGAAGATCAAAGACCGACTTCCGACGCTGTCGCTTCAACCGCTCCAAACGCCGAGTTGTTCGCCGGCGCGATCCCGATGTCGGCGAGGGACCGCTCGATCAACGGTTTCACGCGCTCGACGTCACACATCCGGATCGTGTCATCCAGCCGCGCGCGGGCGGCCGCTTCTGCGAAGCGCTGCATCGCGTCGAGCTTCCGCGCCGTCACGGGAAGCGGCGGCCCGTCGTACTCGCTATCCCCCATCGCGTCCTGGTAGCGCTCCGGGAGCGACGTCTTCAGGTCGGCGAACCACTGGGCCATCTCGTCCTCGACGTCGCCTCTCGGGACCGGTCGATACTCCTGAGCGTGTGCGATGTAGGCGGCCAGCTGGTCGCTGTCGTACTCACCTTCGACGAAGACGCGCTCCTCGTCGGTCAGCTCCTCGCCACGAGCCAGCTTCCCGGCGGCCTTCCGGGCGCTGATCATCTGCTCGGCGACGCGGACGATGAGCTCGCGCTGCTCGCGGGCCTGCATCCGCAGGATCAGATCGAACCGCGACAGTAGCGGCGACTGAAAGCCGACCTGCTCGGCGAACTCCTTGGTCGGGTCGAAGTGCCCACCGGTCGGGTTCCCGGCCGCCAGCAGCGCCGTCTCCGCCGGGAGCGTGGCGTGCTTCCCGGCCTTGTTGACGTGGACCTCCTGCGATTCGAGCGCCGTGTGCAGCGCGTCCAGATCGGAGTTGTCGCCCTTGTCGAGTTCGTCGACGACCGCGAGCCCGCCGTGCGCCCGCACCAGCGTCCCCGCTGAGATCGACCACTGGCCGTCGCTGAAGTCGTCCTTCTCGATCGCTGCAGTGAGCCCTGCGGCCGACGAGCCCGTCCCGTCAGTGAACGCCCCGCGCGGCGCGACCTCGTAGGCGGCTCGCGCCAGCACGGTCTTCCCGACGCCGGGATCACCGAGCAGGAAGACGTGCGGCTCGCCGCGGTGGTGTGCGCCGTCGTCAGTCGTCCGCGTCCAGCCGCCGATCAGCTGCAGCACGAGCGCTTCGATCACTTGCTGGTCGCGATCGCCTGCGGCCTCGAAGTTCGGCGCGAACGCCTCGCACAGCACCGAGACCGGATCGTCGGCAGCGCCGATCTCCTCGACGGCCTGCTGGTGCCGCTCGTCCTGGTAGTCGGCGATCGTCGGCTCGTCGGGCACGACCTCGTTGCCGATGACGCATTCGTCGAAGACGACTTCCCCGGTGAACAGCGGTCGGTGTCGCCCGATCACGGTGACGCGTCCACCGGACTCGACGCGGTCGGTTCCGGTGAGGTCGTCCGCGAGGTGGACGTCGATGTTCTCCGTGTCGCCCCGCGCGTCTTCGGGCGGCTGCTGCAGGCGGATCTTCTGGTAGTCCTCGAACTCCGACTCACTCCGCTTGTGGAAGAAGTACGCACTCGGGTCGCCGCAGCCCTGACAGCCCTGCGGCTCGCGAATCGACCCGAACGGCGGCTGTGGAATCCGTGCCCGGGTTCCGCAGCGCTGGCACTCGAATACAGCCTCCTCGACACGCGGCTTCACTTCGGTCCGTTTCGTGATCTGCCCTTCCAGCGCGAACAAGCGCTCGGCCTGTTTCGAGGGCGAGTAGCCGCCGACAGTGAACGTCGCACTCTCCGGGAGGTTCTCGAAGGCGACGTGGGCCTGCCCGAGCGGGCGCTCGCGTTCCGTGACCGTTGGAACGACGTCGTTGAGCGCGTCCGTGAAAGTCTCCCGCAGCGACTCGGGACGTGCGATCACGTCGGAGGCGAGCCCGCGGACGTCGTCGAGGTCACACTCGACGTCGCTTCCGAGGGCGTCGATCTCCCAGCGAGCGAGCCGCTGCCAGTCCAGCGTCAGCCGGCGCGTCTCTGGATACTCGTCGACGAGCGCGCGGATGTCGTCGGCGAACGCCTCTCGAAGTGCCACCTGGCACTGCTGTTGTCGACTCATAGCGACTCACGCTCCTCGTCAGCGGCTGTCTGGTCTCCGTCACGAGCAGCGAGCCACGCATCGATCCGCTGGCGCAGTTGCTCTCGTCCGCGCCGGGCGTCAGCACGAAGCCGGAACCAGAGCGTCTGGAGTTGTTCCTCTCGCTCCTCCAGAAGCCCGGACTGGTGACCCTCGTACAGCGCTTCGAGGATGACGAGAGCTGCTGTGAGCCCTACGAACGGGTGGATCGAGAGCCCGAGCGCGACTGGCACGCCCACGATTCCGAGCGCCTCCAAGACGGGCCGGAGTGCGTCACGCTCGTACAGCGCCATCCCGGTGCCGGTCGCGATCGCGCCGACGACACCGACAGCGATGACTCGGATCACGGCAGCAGCCCCCGCAGCATCTCGACGTCGACGTTCGTGGCCAGGTCGCTGCCGTGCTCGTACAGCATCTGCGTGTCGTTGAGGATCTGGGTGATGTTGAGGCGGCCCCAGCCAGCGGCGAGGACGATGGCCAACAGCACGGCGAAGACCATCAGGTAGCCGATGGCGTTCCGTAGCACCGACCCGACAGAAAGCAGTTTGCGGCCGTACAGCGCGACAGCTAACAGGAGCGCGACCACACCGATCTGCCCGCCGATCCCGAGGTACTGCAGCGTCCGGGTCAGCAGGTCACCGATCAGGAGCGCCAGCACTACTGCTCGCCCCCGTTATCATCGTCGTCGCTGCTGCCGCCACCTCCACTTCGGAACGAGAAGGTGTTGACCGTCTCCGGCGTCGAGGCTTCCGTCCGCCGGACGAAGATGAACCAGATAGCCAGGATCGAGGTCCCGAGGATCGCCAGGAGGGCGATCGGGAGTTGCCCGACGAACTGCTGGAGCAGTCCCGGCGAGAGGAGTTCGACAGCGCCGATAGAGACCAGCCCGCCGATCAGCAGGAACAGCCGGTTCGAATAGATCCCGAGCTTCTGGAGGCCCCACAGCGTCGCGACGAGGAGGCCGATCACCGATCCGAGCGTGATAGCCCGACCCGGCACCAGCCCCAGCTGGCCGGCGAAGAGGAACCCGCCGACCGCCAGGAGCACGGCCGCGTACGTGTTCGCCAGCACGCGCATCAGCGCCTTGTTCAGGAGTTTCAGGAGCCCGAGTCCGAGGCGACCACCGCGACGAGTGAGCCACGCCAGCAGCCGGCCACTCCCGGTGAGAACGCTCACGAGGAGGCCACCGCTCCCGCGCAGGAGTCGGCTGACGAGTCCGCCCGACGACGAGGAGCTACTCGAACCAGTCGGTCGCGATCGCGGATCCTCTGCCGGTGCTGTGGGCGGTTCACTACTACCGAAGACACGGCGCGAGACAACGACGACCGCGCCGCCACCGAGCAGGAGGACCCCAGCGATCGGGAGCCAACTCGGGACCGACATCGACGGCGTCTGGACTGAGCCAACTGCGCTGCTGGCTTGATCCCAGACGCCGGCTCCGCCACCGTCGTCGGTGGAGGAACTCGTCTCCGCGAAGATCGACAGCAGTTCGTCGGAGTCGTCGTCCTCGAAGATCGCGGGCGAGTTCGCAACGTCGGAGTCTCGCACGACACCCTGCGTGATCGAGTTCAGGATGTACTCGACGCCAGACGTCGTCCGGTAGTACTTGTAGGTCACCGGATCACCGGCACCCATCGGTCCGGGGTCGATGTCCAGCTCTGGATCCGAGCCGGCCTTCTCGACGGTGATCTTCACGTCGCCCTTCTCGGGCATCGCCATCGTCTGGATGTAGTTGACGCGGAAGTGATCGCCCTGCTTGGAGTTCGGGAGGTAGAGCCTCTGGTCGCCGTCTGCTTCGATGATCGCGTAGTCCGTAGTCGGGTAGTCACTCGACGTCGCGTGGTGGATCCGCTCGCCGTTCGCGGTCGGCCCGACGTTCACGTGGAAGCCGGGCGATCGCGAGTCGATCCGGAGCTGCGTGTCGAGTTCGTCGCCGGGTGCGGTGGCTTCGGTCACAGTGACCGCGCCGTTCGCGACGTCGATCCGGCGACCGGTCGCTCGGACGTCCACCGTCGAACCACTCGGGATGTCGCCCCCGTAGGCGTCGCTGAGGTAGACGTCGAGTGTCGTCCCGTCGAGACGGTAGTTCTGCGCGCTCACGGACTGCCACGTTCCGCCATCGATGCGGTACTCCAGGGAAGCGACCTCGACGATCCGCTCGGAGGCGAACGGGATCGTGACCTGGGCGTCCGCGGTCGCATCCGCGTACGTATGGGAGACGTTGTAGGTCTCCTCGAAGGCGGTCGTCCGGTAGCTCACCCCGATCTGGTCGGCGGCGTCGTGTGAGAGTTCGATGTCGGCCTGCATCGCCGGCGCGTCAGCGGAGAGCGAGCCGTCGGCGAGTGAGACGTTCAGTTGGTTCGATCCCTCGCGAAGCTGACTCTTCGGGATCGTGGTCTGGACGGTTTCGCCGTCGGCCAGCGTGCCGGAGTGGAGCGTGGTGGTGTTGCCGTTAAGTTCGATGGTGGGGTCTTTCAGTACTGTCCCCTCGGTGATCTCGGTTGAGACGTCCACCTGGCTCCCACCATTCGTGGAAACCGTCCACGAATCATCAGTTAGAGACGGGTCAACGGTTTGGGTGGTAGATTCGCCTTCAGATAGTAGGCCCGTATAACTCGCTTCAGCAGTCCCGTCACCGTCAATATCGATTTCAGGATCTTCGGTGAGCGTCTGTGATTGCATCGTCAGCTGATAGTCGATTGTCCCCGTTCCACTCCCAGAGAAATCGAGCGCGGTGGAGGACTGACTGAGGTCGAGGCGAGCGGTTTTCGTCTCTCCGTCAGTGAAGTCACCAAAGGAGGCCGACGCTCCAGCGCCGTCGGCCACGGAGAGTCCGTTCACCTCGTTTACAATATTCATCTGGATATCCGGGCGCTTTTCAAATGGACGATCGGTGGTGTCGACCCAAGCCCCCGACTTGACTGACGATGGAGAATCGTCCGTCGCGATTGCGAGATAATCTTCCGCTGTGTCCCCACTTGTTCCGCTCGCCAGAATCTGGAGCGTGTATGTGGAGCCAGCACTGACCTCGTATTGCGTGTCTGTGGTGATCGTCTGGGTCCCGGTCGACCACTCAGGGTCCCACCCTGATTTGATCTGTGTCCCTTGTCCGTTGAGAAAGGCACCAGCGTCTGAGGTCACTTCGCTGTAACTCTTCTTCGCGATGTATACGTCGAAGGTCACTCCATAGTCGCTTCCCGCTGTGCCAGAGATATTCAGAGTGATTGAGTCAACAGTCCCGTCCGTCTTCGGCTGAAATTGGGCGAGCCCATCGACGGGGTCCTCGTACCCGGCGGACATATCGTCACCCAGGTACGGTTCGGACGAGTCAATCGTTCCGTCACCCTGATCCGTTAAAATCGAGTGAATCGTGCTGCTTTCGTGTGCGGTCACGGCGATCTGCGGGTTGTTCCCGTTTCCGTCCGTCGGTTGAACGTTCCCTCCGGGATCAAGCGATTCCGTCGCAGTTGGAGAAAGCCCGCTCCCAGATTGATTTTGCCACGTCGAGATCGTGTGCCCGGTTAGAACCACCTCCGCGGAATCTTCCACGTCGATGTTGCCTGCGATATCTGCCGAGACCGTCTGGCCGTTCGTCGCCGCGGAGACTGCTATCGAGTCTGTCTCGGTGCTTTTGACACCAGTTGTGTTTATCGTGACACCGGACGCTGAATCGTAGTCAGACAGCTCCCACTGCGCGGACGTGCCGGTGGTCGCGCCGGTCATCGAGATGTCGACTGCTCCGGAGAATGTCACTGTGTTCGACGAGAAGCTCTCGATCGTCATCACAAGAGAGCCATCCTCGTAGGTCGCTTCGGAGCGCCAGGTCTCGCCCGAGGAGTGCGTCCCGCGGACGGTCTCGGGCGTATAGCCGAGTGCTTCTCGCAGTAGTCCGGCGTCGACGGCGATCTCCCGCGACTCGTGGTCGGCGCTGTCGCGGAAAACCAACGCCATCTGGCCGCTACCAACGACGTTCGCGTCGGTTCCCATCACTTCGTCAGCGTGTCCGGGCGTCGTCGCGATCACTTCGAGCGAGTCGGCGTGGCCGCTCGACGCGAGGACTGCGCCTTCGAGGTCAGCTGCCGAGACCGGGATCGACTCGCCTTCTGGGACTTCCTGGGTAATCTGCGAGTCGGCGACGGTGACCATTCCGCTGGGCGCGGCCGCAGCCGAGCCAGCGAGTGCGCCGCCGAGCGCAGGCGCTACGAGCGAGAGCGCGAGCACGAACGCGAGCACCGCGGACGCGATTCGCCTGCTCACGCGCACACACCTCCGTTACGCGCAGCGAGCGCGTGTGAATTCAGCGCCCGCGCAGGCGTGCGGTTGCCGCGCCGGCGCGCACGCTTCCGGAATTCATATCGCCCGCGGGCGGCCGCTCGACCGTATATAAATGCGCCCGCGAGATCACGCCCGCCCGCACGTTGGACCGCACGCGGTGGCCCCCCAACGCGAGGGGGGCCCTCTCGAACATAGTCTATATACGCGCGTGCGTAGCGACTCGGATATCTGAGAGGTTCGGCGATTTTCCCCCAGATTCCGGCCGGCTCCCGCCGGTGGGCCCTGCACTTAAAGCCCCGAAGCGATCGAAGCAGAGCGCGATCTCGTTGATCGAGTTGATCAATCATCCGCTCCCACCCCCCGAATGCCGTTGGCCGAATTGGGGGTTTCCCCGTCGACAGGGATGCGCGCCACGGTGATCTGGCCGGCTTCCCCGGTCATCGTGAGTTCTTTGCCACCCGGAACGTCCTGGGGTTCGTCGAACTCCAAGGCTTCAATCGGGGATTCGAGCGGGTCGAGGACGGTTCCAGACTCCACTGAGAGCTGTCCGGAACCAGGATCCTTGACGACGAGGCGATGTGCGTGGGCGTTCTGCCACTCGGCGAAGATCTGGTCGTCGAACTGCAGTTGGAGATCTGCTTCCTCGTCGACGTCGAATCCGGTCTCGGGTTCGTCGACGCGGATCTTCAGCCAGCGGTGCTTGTCCTCGGGCTCGAATTCGATCTCTTTCCAGCTGAACCACGTCGCACCCCACTCGGCGTAGCAGAGGCCGGTGCCGACGTCGAAGCCACTGATCACGTCGGACTCCATCGGGACGGTCTCGAAGCCGACCGGGATCGAGGACATCCGTGAGGTCCGCGGATTTGGTCGCCCGTCGGGCATCGAGATGCGCCAGTTCCACTCGCGACGGCCCTTGTGGTGGATGTTCTCTTCGTGGTGGATCGCCCCGAACGGGGAGAAACCCACGCGTCGGGAGTCCGACATACACGAGCGGAACAGCGATATTTTGTCGTACGTCCGATTGCCGTCGCTGTTCTTCGCATCCTCCGGGACGAGGTCTCCCAGTTCGTCGAACACTAGCGAGAGCCACTCGTAGTGACTCGAGTGCTCGATGGCCGCGAGGATGAACGCAAACCACCAGTGCTGTAGTGGGGTCGGTGACTCGTTTTCGTCTGTTTCCCAGGAGGGACGGAAGGGAAGCGGCTTTTCGGCGCCTGGGCGGTTCGTCTCGGCGGTGAGTTCCGTGCAACCGCTGAAGGTCGGGTCCGGGTAGACAACGTTGATCGTTCCCGCGGGCCCCTCGCCCAGCTGCTCGAGGAGATCGAGCGGGTCCTCGTAGGTGAAGACGTCGCGGACGACGTCATCCAGGTTCTCGACGTCGTCGGTCGGGGAGTCTCCGCCCTCAGTCATCCACGTCGCGTCGACGTCGGCACCCTCGGGGAGCCACAGCGTGACCCAGCGCTTCAGCCGCAGCCACTCTGAGCGCATCGGAGAGCCACGCCAGACGACAATCTCGTCGTTTTCGTCCATCAGTCGTGCGGTAATCTGGCTTAGGAGTGTGGACTTTCCACAGCCACGCTGCCCGACAAGTAGTCCACCCGTACCACCTTCTGAACGGGTGCGCTCGGCGTCGTGCTCGTGGATCAGCAGGTCCGGGTAGACGATCCGAGACGGTTCCTCGCCGTCCTTGGTGAAGTCCGAGATGTCCAACTGACCGATGCCGTATCGGGTGCGTATCTCAGCGGCATCCGTCGGTTCGTCTTCGATCGGGTATTTGCGATTTGACTGGTAAGTTTTCTCTCCCCAGTCACGGTCTTCTGGAGCGCTCTTTTCGGTCGGAGTGAGTCTATTGTTAGTCATCCTGAAGGGATATGCATCTCTTTGTCTCGTTCAGTCGCCGCTTCACCTGTGTCAGCCGCTAACTCACGGACGGCGCGGTTCGTTGCGGGCAGAAGGTAGCGGGCGGCCAATTGCTCGCGCTCGCGGGCGTACGCTTCAGTCTCGCCCAACGCGACGCGCCTGCCCGCGCGCTTTTGAATGAGTTCGAAGTCGAACTCCTGGCCACCTGGGACGTTCTCGATCTCCCCGAGCGTGTCGTAGTCGAACTGGTGGACCCAGTTCTCGAGCTCCGACAGCGAATCGAAGCCGTCGAACCAGCGCTGGAGCCGAATGCGCTGGCGCTGCTGATACTCGTCGAGAGCTGGCCGGAGGACCGAGTGCGGTGACTCGTCGGGATCCGGGGCCGGGTTCTCTTCGTCGACGTACTCGTTCGCCTGCGTGCGGAGAGTCCGCAGCGCCTTCCGGCAAGCCGGGCGAAGATACTTCGCCGCCTGTCGGTGACGCTCACCGGCCCGCTGCTCGGCTGTGAGGAACGACCGCGGGTGGTGTCGTCGTCGGGCTTCTGCGTTGTTCAGACAGCACGCAACGGTGACGTCCTGCGTTGGTAGCAGGTAGTACACCCAGTCGGCCACGCGCCCCAACGTGCGGTACTGGAACGTATGCAGCCACTTTAGCAGCGCTTGCCTCGAAGCAAATCCGTCTTCACGGAACGTCTGGAGCGCTTCGAGCTGCTCCTCACGCAGGCGGTTGAGCGCCGGGCGACGAGCGTCCGGCTCCTCGAGGGGTTCGGTCTCAGGTTCGACGTTCCAGTCGGCAGCCGCAGAGGGTTCCGAGCTCACGCTTCGGTCACCCCCTTCGCCTCGTCCGACCACAGATCGTCGAGCCCGTCCGGATCTTCGCGCTCGTGAGCGCGCTTGATGAGCGCTTCCGCGCCCTGCTCCTCGATCATTTCGAGGATGTCTTCGTGGCGGTTCTTCTCCGAGCGGAGTTCCTGGATGAGCCCCTCGAAAGTCTGGTACTCTTCGAGCGACTTTTCGAGGTACATCGCGGTCGCGTAGGCGTCCTGGGCCTGCCCAGTCGCGGGCAGGATCCGCGCGGTGCCGTTGTGCGCTTCGGTGTAGATCAGCGCGACACCGACCACGCCAGCCAGCACGGCCACGATCGGGCCGACGAGCAGGAAGAACACGGTCGCCGGAATCGCGAAGACGACCACTGCCTCCAGGAGGCCGCCGATGTCGAAGTTGCCCTCCTCGTCGTAGATCGGCGAGCGGAAGTTGAAGTGCTCGCGTTTGACGTCGACGAGGGAATCGGCGTCCGTCGCGATGAACAGCATCTTGTCGGCCGGCGAGTTGTAGAGGTCGATCTCGGAGTTGATCCGAGACGCCCCAGCCAGCACGGCCGCGCCGCCGAAGACACGCGCGAAGAACGCCCGCAAGCCCGTCGGGATCACCGCGAGCGCCCCGCCGGCAGTCTTGGTGATCTTGATCGTACGGAACTGCCCAGCGATGCCCTCACGGGCGATGTCACCGGAAGGCGTCTTCTTCGCGTCCGTGTCCATCCGGAAGAGCACGACGCGCCTGACGCCGTCCTCGTAGCGTTCGAGGAAGACGATCCCGACGAGCCCGCCGACGAACAGCGGGACGGCGAACGGTAACGCGACGATGATGCCAGAGAGCCACGTCGCGGCGAACAGCAACCCGAAGAACGTCGCGAATCCGAGGATCACGAGCCACGGCATAAGCCCCCACTGCGGGCCGGCTCCGGCACGACGGATCGCGGCCGGAACAACGAACCCGGCGAGAGCAGTCGTGCCGAGTGTCGGGAAGACGATCTGGATGAGTGCCCGCTCCCAGAACCCGCCCTCGGTAGTGATGAGGATGTTCTGAGCGAACGGCACCGAGTGATGGGTGAAGTGCCAGCGGACGTCCGGATGACCCTCGATCCACATCGTCACCTGCGTCGGCTCGGAGTGGCTCGGCAGCGAGATGTTCGCCCGCTCGCGGTTCTCCTCGATCGTGAGGTTTTGCCGCGCGACCGTCTGGTTGACGGCGACCGTCTTCTGGATCGTGCCGTTCCCGTTCGGGGCAGCGACTTCGCGCTGCTCGGCCTCCCAGTAGACGATCACGAGCGTCTCGTCGCTCTCGGGGCGTCCGTACCGAATCGAATCGAGGTTGACGCGATCGCGCCGGACGGTCGTCCCGTGTTCGAGGAACTTATCGGTCGCGTGGAGCAGCCCGACGCCGTCGTAGCGGACGGCGAGCGACGTGTACGTATCGAGTTTGCGGACTGAGTCTGGTGAGTCCGGATCGGGTTTCGTGCCCTGTCGCCGCAGCTCGTCGATCGTGTAGCCCGCGTCGGCCTGGGTGGGCGATGTCGCCTGCATCGGCCGCTGGTCGGCCGACAGATCAGCGACTGCCGTCCCGACACCCATCCCGACAGGGCCGACGAGCAGGAGGATCGCGAGCGATGCGAAGGCGAGTCGCCGCATCAGTCCAGCACCATCCTCCCGCTCTTGTAGACGGCCGCCAGTGCCACGATTAGCGCGAAGCCCAGCACTGCGAGCGGCATCTTCACGCCCACGAGGCCCGTGACAGCTCCACCGACCGCGCCGGTCGCCACCAGCGCTGCGAAGAAGACTGTCGGAGCGATCAGCAGCACCAACAGCCAACGCCAGAGGCGCATCTACTCGCTCACCTCCGGAGCAGAGTCGTCGGTCGGAGTCTCACCGACCACGCCGGCCTCGACGACCAGCGCGAGCGCCAGTACGAGCGGGAGTGCGACCCACAGCAGGATCGCCGGTCCGCTCCCGAACAGCGTGACGAGCGCGCCTGCGACGCTCGCGAAGCCGACCAGAATCGACGCACAGAGAGTCGCGACGTCTTTCCGGCGGGTCACGACGACACCTCCCGCTTGTTGAGGATCCACGCGAGAAGCACGGGAACGAGCAGCGCGACACCGAGGATGGGTCGCCGGAGAATCTCCGGCGAGAGGAACAGGCCGGCCAGTCCAGCCAGGATGGCGAACGCCATCGTCCCCGACGCGAGGAAACTGATCGTGCCGGTTTCAGAGGTCATTTGCGACCGGACGGAGGCATCTTCGCCGTTGCCGCGGAGTCGCCGGACGAGCCAATACAACATTACCACGACCAGCAGACTCGCCAGTGCAAGGCGGGCCTGCGGGCCGATCGTGAGGGATTCTGTCTGTAGTATCATTGTCTTGTTAATCTGCGTAGGTCACCCCGACTGCGAGGACGAACACGAACGCGATCGTGCCCGCGATGAGCGCTGGTGTCTGGTACTGTACCGGGAGCGTCCCGCCGACGAGCGGGAGTGAGCCGCCAGCGCCGAGCCAGCCGATCCCAATCGCGCCGATATTCGACGAGATGAGCGGGACGTCGGCGACGACCTGGGCGACGATGCCCGCGACCTCCGCGCCTTCGCCGGCGAGGATCACCACGAGCGAGAAGCCCAGCGAGATGCCGAGCGTCCCGATCGCTACCCACGTCGAGAAGAGTCGCTGCAGTCGTCTGGAGACGCTCCGGGCGATCGTCTCGGGATTCCCCGAGGACGCCCACCAGGCCTCCAGCACCATCCACGCGAGCATCAGCAGCGCGACGCCGACGATGACGGGTCGCTCACCGAGTCCGAACGTCGGGATAACCGACACGTTCCACGGGAGCAGCAGCGAGCCGAGCAGGCCCACCAAGAGCACGCTCAACAGGAACGGGATCGACGGCAGCCGTCCCTTCTTCACGTAGGCGAGCCCGAACAGCACGACCATCAGCAGGAGGATCAGGAGCCCGCCGAGGATCGCACCGAGAGTACCGAGGAGAGACATCAGCTACGGCCCTCCTGGAAGCTGTCTGATTCGTTTCGGTGTGTGTTGGTGCATAGTGATTGGATCGGTTGTCGGGAGACTGCGGCCGCTCTGTGGCCGGATCGACAGAGGTTACCCCCGGTAGAGCGGGCTGCAGTAGTCGTCACGCTGTCCCTCCATCCGTGCGCGTGCGCCAACGGAGCCAGAGCCGGCGGACGAGGAAGACCAGGTAGGCCCCCGCGCCGATCAGGATCAGTTGCTGTTGGACGGACGGGTCGGTGTCCAGACTCGGGAGGATCCGAATCGAGAACAGCGACCAGCCGGCAAACAGCGTCCCCGCGTTGGCCGTCAGAAACGGGACCAACTGCTGGAGACCCAGGGCTCCGAAGAACCCCGTCGCCCACGCGAACGGCGATTTCAAGATGTCTATTACGCTCATTCTATGGTCTACTCACTGGTGCGGCCGCGATGATGATGCGAACGAGCCAGAACAGCCCGACAGTCATCCCGAGTCCGAGCAGGAAGAGGATCGCCGGACCGGCGAGGCCACCGTCGCTCGGGATAGACGTCCAGACCGTCTCGATGCCCTGCAGGAGTTGGATCCCGCCGAGACCGAATTCGTCGATCAGGACGTCAGCGACGTAGCCCGGAATGTCCACGAACGAGAACAGATCGCACTCGTTCGAGGAGCACCACGGGACGTTCACCGAACTCCCGTCGACGGTGATCTGGCCGGGGACCTCGAAGCCAGCAATCCACCGGGTAAGGTTGATCCCCAGCAGCAACGCTGTCAGGACGTACCCGACAAGCGTCGAGAGCAACACCCCCAGCACGAAGCGGCGGGGGTTGTTGACAAAAACCTCAAGGTCGCTCCAAACGCTGCCGAAGTTCCCCGGGAGGGAAACACCGGAGCCACCGTCTCCGTCACCGTCTCCACCACCACCGGGCAGATTTCCAGAGGCACCACCTGCAGTGCCTTTGTCGCTCCCACTATCGCCGATGTCCCCCTCTGCACGAATGAAGAGAGACTCCAAGATCTGAGAGCGAACTGCGCTCGGGTGGCGGGATCGGTCTACTGCTGCCGATGCGGAGGCGGCAGTTGGCGGCGGCGACCGTCCATTGAGAGCTGCGATCAGCAGCTTCATCACCGCACCTCCAGCGGGTCACAGCGCATACTTGCGCACCCCCCAGAACACGGTTGCCAGTGCGATGATCAGCGCAAAGGCGAGCAGAAAGCCCAGCGCTGCTTCCGAGACTGAGGCTTCTGCGCTGTCGAAGACGGTGTCGACGTAGTCTCCTGGCCCATCGATCGAGGTGAGGTCCATCCCGCGCAGGATCCACGTTCCATCGCCGAACAGCACCGCGATCAGGTCGTTCAGGAAGTCGAATCCTGCGTCGACGAGGTCGCTGAGTGCTTGCGCGACCGCGCGATAGTACGCGATGATCCCGTAGAGGACGGCCATCAGACTTGAGCCGGCGGCCGTCTTCGTCAGCAGTCCGACTTTTATGCTGGGTATGCCACCGTCTTCCTTCCCGACGCGGTCGAAGATCGACCCATCATCGCCCCAGTTCGTGAGGTAGCGGTCGCTATCGGCCACCGCGATCACCTCGCTGTCGGGGGACTGATGGTGCGATCATTAGTCTGCGTCGTCTGGACCGAAGAACGGAACACTTCCCAAGAACGGGACGTCCTGGTCGGTGAGATCCTGCCAGACGCTGTAGAGCCACGCCAGCACGAGGACGATCAGGAACGCGAAGATGAACCCCGCCGCCTCGTTGCTCAGCCACGTCTCCGTACCGGTCTGACCGGCGGAGAGAAGCCCTGAGAGGCCGCCGATGAAGTTCGTGTTGAACAGCGAATCGAGTTCTGCGAAGAACCCAGTGGCGAAATCACCAAGCCCCGCTGCAGTCGCCCGAACTGGCGCGATGATCACGTAGATGGCTGCCATAAACACGCCGCCAGAGCCGCCCGCAAGGAACTTCGTCATCGAATCAGCGTTGCGGGCTCTGTCGACCAAAGTGCTGGAGCCGGGGACATCACTGTCGCTCGAACTCATCGGCTCACACCGCCTTCCGAGCCTTCCGGAGGTAGTTGCCGATGATCGCCACGATGCCACCGACGCCACCGACGATCGCGCCCCAGATGCCGCCGTTACCACCGGCGTTGCTGAAGAAGCCGCCGCCACCGCCGGCGGGGCTCTGCTGCATCGCCGTGACGTCATCCTGGGTCAGCCGGAGCTGAGACCGGACGACGATCTCTTGACCGGGCTGGATCGTGTCGTCGAGGACGTGCGTCTCGTTTTCACCCGAGAACTGTCCCGTGACGTCCGTCCACGCCGTGTTGGAAATCTCCGAGAACTTCGTGTCGGAGGTGCCTTCGGCGACCTCCACGCTCACGTAGCGGTCGCTCGGGAGCGACTGGTTCACGCGAAGCGAGAGGCCCTGGTGGCCCAGATCGTACGCTTCAGGCACGGACAGGCGCGTGTAGATCGTCGCCTGCTTGTCGTAGGCGGGGTAGGTGTTGCCCGCGTCGGAGACTGTTGCCTGCGTGTCCGAGGCCGGCAGCGCCGAGCTCGTGTAGTGGACGGGGAAGCGCAGGTCGTGGACCGTGACGTTGTTGTCGCCCGAGAAGGTCGGCCCGAGCGAGCCCATCGAAGCGATCGAGACGTCACCGATCGGCTCGGTCACGGTCACGGTCTCCCATTCGTCGTCGGCGTTCTGGTAGTGGTGATCGCCGAACTGCCACTCGCCAGTCTTCTCGGCGTTCAGTGCGAAGATCGACGCGTCGACCGTCCCGGTTTCGGAGGTGACGCTGATCGACTCGATATCGTTGAACGTGCCGTCCGAGCCGCTGACGGAGTTCGTCGTCAACTGGCCGAACTGCTCCTGCCAGACGTACGTTCCGGTGCCGTTCGCGATGACCGCCGCGTTGCCCGTGACGTCCTGGGAGGTGTTGATCGTCGCCTGCTTGTAGTCGCCGTCGGCGTCGGTGAAGTTCACGTTCACCGTGCCGTCACTGGAAATCGAGTGGACGACCACGCCGATCTGGCCGAACTTCTTGTTCTCGTCACTCGTGACCGAGAAGTTCGAGAACGACGCGGAGTCGCCCGCGGCCGACGTCGTGATCTGGACGGCCTCGACGCCAGGCCCGGTTTCGGTGTCGGAGACCGATGCACCTGAGGTCGTCCACTCGCTCGCCGTCAGCGCCGACACGTCGCTCTTGTCGTGCGGGAAGGCTCCGTAGTCGGCAGCGTCGATCTGCGCGGGCGAGAAGGTATAGACGTTCGGTTGCGAGTCGGTTTCGTTGACGATGGCGTCGAGACTGGCCTGTGAGCCGTCATTCGCTTCGTAGGTCGTGACAGCCTGGCCGGTCGGGTGCGCTGCTTTCGTCAGCTGGTCCTCGTTGATGTACGGCGAGGGTGTCGCACCGTTCCCGAAGACGACCGTGCCCGCGGCCGCGCCCACGCTCGAGAATAGCACGAGCGTAACGAGCGCGATCGCGAGGCCACGAGCGCCGATGCTCGGGAGTCGCTCGCGGAGGCTCATCGCGACCCTCCGTCAGAAGCTGGGTGTGATCGCTGCCGATGCCACTGCCGATACTGCGTACTGGATTTCATTTGTGAACTCCGAGAAGTCGCTCTTTGAGTCGCCGTGCTTTCGTCCGTATGCGGCCCTCGTGGGCCTGTTTGCCTGCGTCGTGATGTTGGTAGGAATCCCAGGATGGCATCCTCAGAAGTGCGCCCGCGTGTCGGGCTGCGGGAGGCCCTGTCTGTACTGTCGCTTCGGCCACGTGCGTCGGAGACGGGCGATGTACTGCCGGAACTCGTCGCTTGCGGCGAGGCCGATATCGACTTGGCTGGCGTCACTCATCGGCCTCCTCGGCATCAGAGAGCGCTCGTTCCTGCCGATCGCGCTCAGTCTGCTCGACGTGTTGGCGCAACTGCTGCGTCTCGTCGAGCAGATCAGTCACGGTCGGGCCTCCGGTACTGTAGGAAGAACGTGACCGCAGCGGCCGCAGCGAACGTCACGATCGCGGCCGTTCCTTCACCGACGCCAACGAGATAGCCCGCAGCGGCGTAGGCGAATGCCATCACCGTGAGGATGATGTTGCGGTTGCCAGAGCTGAGCCCGAGGCCGTACTGGCGCATCGTCACGCGATCGCGGACGAAGCCGCCATCGGTCGCGACATCTTCGTCGGTGGCGTCGGTCGCCTCGAGCTCGTCCGCTTCGTAGACGACTGCCGTCTCCTCGGGGACGCCGACCATCGGCGGGTCGTGATCGAGGTCGACGGAGACGTTGCCGTCGAGTGAGTCTGCCTCGATAGCCGTGACTCCGCCGTTCTCTCGGACTGCGACCTCGCCAGTCACAGCGGCCTCCCGGCGTTATCGAATTCTTGCCACGTGGCAGACGGTTCGACACGCTCGCGTTGCTCGGAATCTGTTCGCCTGTCGTCTCGGCCCTCCTCGTTGTCTGAAAAGGAGGGTTTCGGGGCGGAAGCCCCGCGTTTTCCAGTCATAGTCTGGCTCCGACCGGTGATCCGGAGCGACCGGGCCGGCCGTCGCCTCGAAAAGGCCGTCTTTTACGGGTAATGGTCCGTAATTTGCCGGATCCGATCAATCTGTACAAATGACTCTTTTTGTACAGTCAGTACAGACTATACAGTATGAGCACCGAAACGGGAGCCAGCAAGAAGGGGCTCGAAGAGGACATCCAAAAACCGGTCCGAGTCGCTGGCGGAGATTCCTATCGGATCGTAATCCCAAAAGAAGCTGTTCGCCAGCTCGACATCAAGCCGAAGGAGACGCTCTTCGTCGAGGGAGAAGAAGGCGAGTCATCGCTGACTGTTCGAAAAGCCTCTGAGATTTTTCGGAGCGACTGAGCAGCGTTATCAATTTATGAGGCCGAAAGACTCTGTTTGGTCCCCGGGCTGAAAATGAGATCTATTTTGTATTATCAACGAGTCTTCCCGATTAGGAGTTATCGGAATGACATCTCCGAAGCAAGTGCTGACGAAGATATTCTGTGACGACCCAGATCAACGTCTTGAAACCCGAAACGACGATTATCCGTCTGAGAAATTGATCGTGGACGCCGTCTCTGCAACTCTGGATGACCATCCATCAGTGTGGGTCAATCAAGAAGTGAATTTATGGAGTCAGAAAGCTTCACAAAATGGTAGACTGGTTAAGCCACAAGAAGCCCTCAGAGAGTTGGGTCATCCGCTTCAGCCAGATATTGATCTCCTCTGTGGTAAGCTCACCTCTGAAGGAAGGCGCCCACCGTTTGTAGGTATTGAAGCCAAGTATTTTGGAAAGTACAAGGGAATTGATGACTACCAACTTCTTCCAAAGCGTGTTGATCCAGATGGAAACCCGATGGGTGGATACTATAGTGGACTCGGCCAAGCGCTGTCACTCGTTTCTATGGGGCTGGACTTCGTTTATCTTTGGCACGTATTCGAGATTCGCGAAGACATTTTCGCCTTCGACTCGTCAGATGGCAAGTTAGATCGAGAAATGATCGCCCATCACCGCGATATATTAACTACCTATACGGATCAAGTGATCGAGATCCTCCGAGAGTACGACTTACCAATTGGTTATTTTGCCCACGGGTTGGTTCCGAAGTACGAAAATCGCCTTCTTCGAATCGCCTCATACCCACGAGAGGATATCAAAACATCCTCAAACGATTCCGATACCCCAATCCGAAAACTGCTCTCGCAGACAATATTAGAGTAAGGAACAGGGTCGCTTAAATCGCCAGTAACTCGTCCGACTCTCCCCGTAGACCCGGACACCAGCTACCGTTTGAAGGCAGATAAATCAGGCTTCGGAAGGTCGGATTCGCGTTGTAGTTCGATTCGGGTGCGTGTTATCGTCTCTTCGTCGGTCTGTTCGAGCACCCTGTTCTGTTTTTCAAGCTCGTAGGTCCGTTTTACCGGCCTATAGATGCCGTCGGAGGTGAAAACGTAGACGTCTTTACCCTTTTTGAACGGAATCTTTCCGCCGTTGCTAAGAGACGTCCCGCCCGAGTTCGTTTCACACTCCACGAACACCTCGATTCCGTCAGTTGAAGCGTAGATGTCAGTGTTCCCTGATGCGCGATCGCTGGATACGTGATGCTCGTCTTCGATATCGTCAATTTTGAATCCTTGGCTGAGAAGCCAGTAGACAACCAACCCTTTGAGTTTGACGTGGTTCTTTGATTCGTTTCCGAGCCTTTCTCCGACGTACGGAAACGGGGGTGATATCTCAGTCATCGGTACTCAGCGACGGGTCTTCTTTGAGGTACACGTCCTTTCGATCGACGATGTTCCGCACTGTCGACCGTGCGATATCCGCGTGTCGTGCCGTCGAGCGGACGCTCTCGCCGGCTTCGATGCGCTCGATGACTGCGAGCGCCGTGTAGAAGTTCTCGTTCGGGATGAGGTAGCCCTCAGAATCAGTATCGAATCCGTACGGCGGCCGGCCAGTGTGCTTTCCGGCTGCCTGCGCCGCTGCGAGTCCGGCTATGGTTCGCTGTTTCGTCATCTTCGCTTCCAGTTCCGCAGCGATCCCAAGGAACTGCAGCACGAGGCGGTCGTCGAAGACGCCGTCGTCGTCGCCCTCGCCGATCACGAGGCCGGCGTCGATGATGTGGACCGTCACGTCGTGGTCGTCGACGAGCTGGCCGATCGTCTCGTTGAGGTCGCGCATATTCCGGGCGATCCGTGAGACTTCCCGAACGATCACGCGCTCGAACTCGTCGTCGGCTGCGCGGTCGAGGAGATCGCGGTAGCCGGATCGGTCCGTGTTGGTCCCGGTTGATTTGTCTCGGATGATCTCGATCGACGCTGGTTCGATGCCGAGCGTTTCGGTGGCATACTCCCACGCCGATTTCTGTTGTCCTTCGAGCGACTGTTCCTCGGTGGAGACCCGAGCGTAGATGGCTGTTTGAGACACAGAAAGAACCACCACCGGGCAGTTTATAAAAAGTCAGACTTTCCGCCAGTCTGTTTAGAACCCTCCGCTACTCGCCACCTCGATCTGACGAAGATTCGACAGCGTCGCCTTCGTTCCACACCTCGACGATTGCCTCGATGCAGTCGGCACAGACCATTCGGTGTGCGTCGACACCGCCGCTGAACTGAATCGTCGTCACCGGTTCGAGGTCGTGGATCTGACGCCCGCAACGATCGCACTCCGATGGGCGCATCCCGACGCTGCTCACGCCGACCACCTCCGGCCGCACGTCCGGCACTCGAAGACCTGCAGCTTTCCCCACGTGCGCTGATTCTCTCGCGATCGGATCACGAGCCGCGCATTCGACGATGTACAGCACTCAGCCATCGTACCGACCTCCGCTCGGGAGTTGGCCGTGCGAGACGAGCAGGTGCGTGCAGTCCGGGCAGTAGTCGCCGTCGTCTTCGACGTGCTCGCGACACCCGTAGCTTCGACACCACGGCATCAGCGATCGCCCCCGTCAAAGAGGTCTGCGACGAACTCAATCTTCTCCGGCACGTCGTTGAGCAATTCCTCGAGCTCGTCGCCAGAGATGCCGGCCGGTCCCTCGACTACGATCGAGACGTCGCCGCGGTCGACCGTCGCCAGCACGCGATCGCCGACCACGTCGACATCGACCACCGCGGGCGGCTTCGAGGTCGTCGTGGCGTCACTACGCGTCGCCATCGCTGACCTCCAGGTACCGCCGGCAGTACGCACACTGCTGTTCAGCGTACGGTAGCCGCCCGTTGATCGCCTCGCAGTAGTGCGAGACTCCGTCTCCCAGTCTCTCACCGCCGTCCGTGACGAGCGTTGCTTGTGGTGTAGGGTCCACGACCTCCCGGCCACGGATCACCGCTCCGAGTTCGTCGAGCGCGTCGACGAGAGCGTCCGGCACCTCACCGTAGACGGCGATCGCCATCTGGAACGACGGGTTTCGGTCCTCTCCCTCGAAGGGGATTCGGCCGGGACCGACCAAACAGAGCGCGTCAGCCGCGAGCAGATGCTCGTGGAACCAGTGTGCCGACGTGTCGGCAGGGAGCAGCACGACGACGCCGTCGACGGCGTCGCGGTTCGCCTCGTTCCGGGCCTTCCGGAGCCATCGATCTTTCGCCGATCCGTCGCCGTCAGTGGCCCACGGCGGGTTACAGAACACCCACCCGTGCCACGCCTTCGAGAGGCCATCGTCTTCTTTTGTGAACCGCATCGGCGCGATCGGCGTGGACTCCGCACCGCTCGCGGGATCCACGTCGAAGCCGTCGACGGCGCGGGCGAGCGGCCGCCAAATCTCCGGCGGCGTCGCGTACTCGTTATCGTTGGGATCCTGTTCGTGCCCGCAAAGGACGTTTGAGACGCCCCCGTCCGTGACGAGAGTCGTCTGTCGCCGCCCTTCGTCGCAGTCGCAGTCATTCCAGTTGAACACGAACTCACCACAGTCCTCGCAGACGTCGCCGTGTCCCACCTCGATGAGACTCTTCTCTTTGTCGGAGAGATGATCGACACCTCGCTTAGGTCTTGCATTCTCGTTTTCAGACATCTTCATCACCCCACGGTTTGCACTGCGCGTCGAGCGGATGGATCGAGCCGCAGTCGGTGCAGTAGATGATCTTCTTTTCCGGCGGTCGTCGCGATCGTGTCGTACTCATCAGTCTTCCCTCCAGTAATCGACCACGTGTGATGCGTTCAGCTCGTCGTGCTCCCAGCGTCGCGTCCGGCCCGGTTCCGCGAGAATCGTCGTCGACTTCTCGCACGTACAGCAGTACGCCGAGATGACGCGTCGGTCGTCGACGTCCCGATCGAACGGCGTCACGTCGTCCGCTTCGCGGAGGTCGACGTTCTCTGCCGCGCCGACCACGCGTTCAGACCGGCTCATCGTTCACCTCGCTCGGAAAGTCCGAAGTCGGCCGGCCCGTGGACGGTTTCGAGGTGCGTCGCGAGCGGGTCGTTCTGTGCTTCCCGCCAGTGCCGGTCGAACTGCGCTCCGCACGCCGGGCACTGCAGTAGTTTCAGCCGCTCGCACTCGTCGCCACCGCAGTCGATCAGCGACCCCGTCAGCGAGTGGTCTGCGACGTCGTCGGTCCACTCCGGTTCGTCGCGGTTGACGCCGCCGCCGTAGTCTGCCAGCGTCGTCATCCTTCGTACACCCCTGATCGATGCGCGGCCATCTTTCCGGCCACATACTCGTCGACGGCTTCGGCGATCGGCGCGTCCGTGTTCGCCACCGCGTCGAAGATCGCGTCGTGGACGTCGCTGTCGCCCAGGACGTCGTCGTGCGCGAGTTCTTTCTCCAGTTCGGCCGCGAGCCAGCGCAGTTCGGCGAGTCGGCAGTACGTCTCGTCGGAGAGCAGCTGCTCGTAGTCGCTGTAGCTGAACTCGTCGTCGTCGTTCCGTGCTCGGTCCTTCTCGTATGCGTAGGGCTGCAGCCCTGCGTTCGGGAGTCGGTGTTTGAACGTCATCGTGAGACCTCCTTGCCGCCGTCAGCGGCGATCAACTGCTGCTGTTCAGTCGCGATATACTGATCCGGGACGTCCTCGAAGCGATCGAGGCCCGCCTGCTCGGTGCTCTCTGGGAATGGTGGGCGGTCGAGACGCCAGTGCGGCCTCTCTCGCTCGTAGCCACCGCCGACCGATGCGAGCGTATCAGTCTCTGCCGGCCCGGCGATCTCCTCAGCGCGCTCTTTGAGCCACGCCATCTGTTCGCCGATCCCGTCGAAGTCGTGCTCACGGAACGGAAACTCTGGCACGCACGGGAGTCCCGGCCGTGATCGGCCGGCCCCGCCGCCGACGTTGCCGCGGAAGGCGTCGCGGGCTTCGAGCGGCTGGATGTATCGTTCGCCAGCCAGCACGACCAGCCGTCCGCACGGACTGTCGCGGGGGCCGTTGTCGGCTTGGAACGGCCAGTTGAGCCAGTCCGTCAGTTGCGAGCGGACGCGGTCGGCCCAGCGGTCGAGGGCATCGTCGTCGAGGTCGTCGACCGTCGTGTCGTACGGCTCGATTTCGAGTGCCGGCGGCACGATCCCGTGTTCTGCCGAGAGGATCGCCCACGCCGATGACTGGTGCTCGTCGGCCCACGCCGTCGCCGCTTCTGCGTAGCGGTTCTTCAGCACCGCGTAGTTCGACGTATAGAGTTCGCCGGCCGGCCGTGGCTCGTCGGCCTTCGCAGCGCCGCAGCCCACGAGGACGAACGTGCCGCGGCTCACGCCGTCTCACCTCCGTCAGCCACTGCTCGATCGCGGAGGTCGTCCGCGCTGAAGTCGTCCATCGACAGGAACGGGTCAGCCTCGATCTTCTCACGAACGGCTGTCGGAATCTCGTCGCGCTTCCACTCGCGCCACGCTGTCTCGAACGCGACGAGCCGCTGCTCGATGCCCTCGATTCGGCCTTCCAGGTCTGCGCGGTACTCTTCGGCTTCTGCTTCGGACTGACAGATCCAGTAGCCGACTGAGCCCGATCGGATCGGAACGCCGCGCTCGAAGAGCAGCGCCGTGATCGCTTCGCGCGTCTTCGGTGATCCATCTCGATCCCCAATCTCAACGCGGTCAGCCAACTCGGCGGCCGTGATCGCGTCGTCGCGGCCACGATCGGCCAGTTCCTGCTGCAGTTCGTCGAGGAGGCCGCCGTCGATCGCCGGCTCAGTCATCACCAGCCACCTCCTCGTAGGTAGGAATCTCGGCGTCTGGATCCTCTCCGAGTCCCCCTCCGTACGTTGCGAGACTCGGATCTGTCGCGGTCAGAACGTGCTTACAGAGCGACTTCGCGAGATTCACCGGGACAGCGTTGCCGATCTGGGACGTCCGGTCGGTCTTTGTCCCGACGATCTCGTAGTCTGCCGGGAATCCCTGGGCTCGCTTCAGTTCCCGCGGCTGCAGCATCCGGTAGCGGACGTCGAGTCCCCACGGCCACAGCTCCGGGACGACGAGCGCGAATCGGTCGCGGCTTGTGACAGTCCCGAGTGGCTGTGAGACTGCCTTCGACGGTCCTTCGTAGTCGTCGACGAATGGTTGGACGACCGGCGTCACGAGCTTCGCTCGCGGGTCCGCCGTGATCGTGTGTGCCGGCCGGTCGTCCGGCCGGTAGAGGCCATTGCTGTGAAGTCCGCGATTGCGCCCGTTCTTCGGCATCAGTAGCGTCTCGGTCGTCGCGATCGCGTGGCCGCCCCGCGTCGCGATCGTCGGAACTGCCGTGTCCTGGATGTCGATCGGGTGCGCGCCATCCTGCTGCCGCAGCAGGTGCGTCGACGCCGTTCCGAGCGCGAAGTGATTACCGTTCGCGTGGACGGTGTGGAGTGGTGCCGTGACGTCCTGTGACGGGCTGTTCTTCTTGTGCTTCAGGATCCACGGCGCGACTGTCGCTCGCGACGCGGCCGGCACCAGGAACGGCTCGTCGACGGCGTCAGCGATCGCTGCTGCGTGCCGCTGGGGGACAATACGCTCTTCGCGCAGCCGCCGAATCTCGTCGCGTCCCAGTGTTTCGAGGACGTCCGCGAACGGGCCGATCGCGCTGCCACAGTGCCGCCGGAGTCCTTCCGCGATCCGGCGCATCGTCGAGTTCTTCGGCGGCGTCATTCGGCCGTCGTCGAGGTCGCGCGTCCAGATCGATCCGCCGAGATCCGACCAGTCGATGATCTCCGCGGCCGTTCGGTAGTTTGGGAGGTCGTCAGCGGCGTCGCTGTGGGTTGGCTCGGGGAAGGTGACGCTACCAGCCTGCCGGCCGATGATGAAGAAGCGTTCGCGCGTCGTTGGATCGCCGTAGTCGGCGGCGACGAGCTGTGTCCAGTCGACCGCGTAGCCGAGTTGGTTTAGCGCGTTCACCCACGCATCGAAGATCGAGCCGTCACGGACTGGCTGCCCATCGTCATCGACCGGTCCCCAGTCCTGAATCTCCGGCACGTTCTCGATCACGAACGCATCGACGTTCAGCTTCTCCAGCCAGTCCAGGATATGCCACGGCGACATCCGCTTTTGCTCACTGACGGGCTTCCCGCCGCGAGCGCGGCTGAAGTGCGTGCACTCCGGGCCGCCGACGAGCAGGTCGACGTCCGGCGTGTCTTGCCCCGTCAGTCGGCGCACTACTTCCGGCGGGTGTAGCTGCTCGACCTTCGAGTGGTACTGGTGGGCGTCGGGATGGTTCGCCTCGTGGGTCTCGATCGCCGGTTCCCAGTGGTTGATCGCCGCCTCGTAGAGGTCGTAGCCGAGGTCCTCGCACGCCTGGCTGAGGCCCTCGCTGAAGCCGCCAGCACCGGCGAAGAGGTCGACAGCGACTATCTCTCGCGTCATCGTGCGCCACCTCCGAACGCCGCGAGCCCCGACTGGATCGGCTCGTCGCTCGTGTCGTCGTCTTCGGTACCGTCCGAGCGGAACTTGATCAGCGCGTCGCACTCCCACGCCGTGCAGCTCCCGAACGACGGCGAGAACTTCTCGGGGTCCGGCGTCGCGATCGTGCAGAGGAACTCGTCGCCGCAGGCCGGGCACTCGACTTCGACCTGCTCGTTGAACGGCATCTCGATCACGCCCTCGCAACGCTCCTCGCGTCGCCGCCGCGTCTTCACGCCGTTGTCTGTCGCCAGTTCCGCGCTCATCGGCCGCCACCTCCGGATTCGGCAGCTTCGTCGCGGTAGAGTTCGATTCGGCCGCCGTCTGCTGTCGCCAGTTCTCTGAGCGACCCGTCGTGCCGGAACGCCAGCACGAGTTCGACGCCGTCCTCACGGCTCGTCGCTACGACCACGTCCGCGTCCGTGCCGCCGTCAGCTCGGACTTCCTCAGGAATGTGGCCGCACTCGCTGCAGCTGACGGTCCCGTTCATCCCGTGGACTGCGTAGCACTCCGGGCACTGTTGGTCTCCGAACTCGGCGTCTTCCGGGATTTCTCCGCCGTGTTCGGACTCCCAGTGAATCGTCGCGTCTACTTCTGCGGCGATCGTTTCGTGCGTGCTTCCCGGGTTATACTCGCGCCCCGTCCAGTCGCACCCGCGGTACGGGCACTCTTTCTGTTCCTGACCGCCGTCGGCGCGGATCTGTTCGTCGTGCCGCGGTATCGACAGCCCCGTCTCGGCCTCGACGAACGCGATCGCCCGCTCTCGCGTCTCGAAGAACTCCACACGGCGCCGCTCGTCGTTGCCGTGCGGCGCTGCCTTCCACTCGGTCCGTTCCGGGAAGCGTCCCAGCTCGCCGGAGTAGACCGCGACCATCGTGCGGTAGGAGCCGGTCGCCTGCTCGTAGGTTAGATTCACCGTCCAGGCGTCGTCCGGCACCTCCAGCGACGTCTTCGCGTGGAACTTCGGCGTCTCCGTCGGCCCGTAGATGTATATCGATTTCAGCGCGTAGGCGTCCGCCGAGAGGTCCGGATGCCGGTCGCAGTCGCCCGCGTCCGGGATCGTGCCCCGGACGCTCCCGACGAACTTCTCGCCGTCGCGTTTCCATTCGGTCTGGACGTCGACCCACGCCGGCTCATCGGTCGTCACGTAGCCCAGCGGCTCCGGCCAGCCGGGCTCCGGGACCTTGTACTCGTAGGTCCGCCCGTCCCCGTCGACGTACTCCCGGCAGAGATCACAGCCCGCCGCCACGAGCTCGCCGCCGACGTCGCGGTCGCTCGGGACGTCGTCGAGGTGGAACTCCCAGCGCTCGCCCGGCGTCGGCCGTTCAAGGTCGAATTCCTCGCAGATCGCTTCGACGCCGTCCGGGAGCGGCTGCCCGCCGTCGGTCTCGACGTCCTTGTAGCGTGCTTTCGCCGCCGCGTAGTCGGCGTCGAGGATGTCGTTCTCCTTCGCGTAGACGCGGTTGTAGTCCGAGCAGCGCTGACAGCAGACGAACTCGACACCGACGTGCGTGAGTATCCGGTAGTCAGCGTCGTTCTCGCACTCGTAGTCGCACGTCTCGTCTGTGTCGTCGTCGAGGCGCTTCGCCGCGACCACTTCGACTTCCGGTGTCGGGAAGTCAGTCATCCGCTTCACCTCCTTCCGGCGGCTGAACGCCAGGTGACTGAACTGCGTTCCAGTAGTCGTTGATCGCTTCTCCGAGCGCGTCGTCGCCGATGCCGAGGTGATAGTCGCACTTTCGGCAGATCTTCGGTTCGCCTCGCGTCTGGCCCCACGACTGCGCTCCGCATTCGGGGCACTCTGGCGCTTCGGCGTCGACGCGGCTCGTCATCTCGTTCCAGAGTTCCTCTCGCCGGTCGGTGAGCGCCTGTTCGACGTCCGCATCCGTGATGCTGCGGTACGTCGCTTCCACGACCTCGTGCCACTCGTAGTAGAGGTCGTGGTGCGACATCTCTGCCGGGTCGCGGTCGCTGATGACGCGTAGGAGGCCTTCGTCCGCTGTCTGGCCGCCGTCGGTGACGAGTTGCTCGTCTTCGGCGATTGCGGTCCACTCGTCGTCGCGATCTTCACGCCACGCGATCGCTTCGAGTTCGACCTCTTCGCCACAGCCCTCGAAGCCGGCATTGCGAGCCGGATGCGCCGCGTAGCACGTCCCCTCGCGCGTCTTCGCCGGTTCTTCGCCGTCGATATATTCCGGTCGGACGTGCGTCGCGTCGCACTCCGAGCAGCGGTAGCGCACCGACGCGAGTCGGGTCACGCTGACTCACCTCCCGGCGTCGCCGCAGCCAGTTCGTCCAGCCGCGCTTCGGCTTCTCCGACATCGACGTCGTCGGTTTCGTCGAGCACGTCGCCAGCGTCGCGATCGTCGTCGTGCCCGCCGCCGGCTGTGACCGGGCTTCGGACGATGATGCCGACCCGGTGGATGCCTTGCTCGACGTCGATCCAGCCGGCCGCGTGCAGCTTTCGGATGACCGTGTCGCGAACCGTCGGTTTCCGCAGTTGGACGCGCTGGGCGATGATGCCCTCCGCGGCGTCGAGTGCCAGCCGTTCGCCGGGGTTGACGTGCTCGCGTAGCGCTTCGTAGCCCTCGCGAGCCGCCTTCGGCAGCCCCGTGCTGACGTCGTCGTCAGCGTCGTCTTCGCCGGCGTAGGTCGTCCGCAGCGCGTGTCGGAGCGCTTCGGCCATCGATCCGTGTTCGTCTTCGGCCGCTTCGAGCGCTTCCAGCAGATCGTCGTCTTCGATCGATGCTTTCGCGACGCGTCCGCTCATCGTGGCACCTCCGTCTCGCCGCCCTCCGCGTGCGTGCCCGCCCCCATCGCGCGCCGATTCCGATGGGCGCGCAGACACGCCGTGCGTGTGCCAATAGACCTCCGAGCGGAGGGGTGGGGGGGTTCGTACGGTTTTGCTGAGTTGGACTCTGATGGCTCAGAAGCCACGGTTTCGTTAGAATCGGTGTCGTACGACGGCGTTTGATTCCGTACGGAACAGTTGAAACACTTGAACCGTGGTGTCCTCATCGGCGAACACCTCCGTCAGCCATCGCTTCCTCAATGTGGGCGTCGGCCGCCGCGACCTCGACGTCGTCGCGCTCGAAGACCTCGATCGTCGTGCCGTCGTCGGCTTCGTCGTTGAAGACGAGCGCCTTGCGGATCGTGCAGAGGTGTGCGCACGGCTCGTCGGCGTCGCGGTACTTCCGCGCTGGGCACTGCTCGCCCGTCTCACGGACCTTGCACTCGCCGTTGAGCGCGCCGTGATCGCGGTGCAGTGAGACTTCGTGAACGTCGTCGCTGTCTGGGAGCGTAACGAGCCACGTATCCCACGAGATCCGCTCGATCAGAGCCGCTTCAGGGTCGGCTCGTGTCCAGCTGGCCGACTCGCTATCGCGTTTCGCTGCGAAGTCCAGCGGCGTCACGGCTGACACCTCCCCTCATCGCGAGCGGGGCACTGTTGTTCGTCGTCTTTGATGAAGCAGCCGCAGAAGTCGCAGACAGCGTCGACGTCTGCGAGTCTCGCGGAGACGTCTGCTCCGCGACTCATAAAGCCGCACCTCCGCTGTAATAAGTAGTTTCTCCCGTCCCCGGGTTTTCGCTTAAGAACGAGTGGGTTGGGGCAGATTTGAACTGCCGGCCTCCTCCATGTCAAGGAGGTGTCATAACCAGACTAGACCACCAACCCGCCTGGCTTTCGCGTTCTACCGCGCTCGTCTGAACGCATTACTTCGTTTCCCGGGGACATAATTGAAGGTTTCGTTTCGGGGATGCCAGACGCAGTCGTTCGGTTTCAGCGTTGACACGCCACCACGGCTCGGTTACCGTCGGAAGCGCGACTGCTGGCGGCCCATAGGCGATAGCCGTGGTCGGTGACTGACCGAGTGCTCCGACAGTCTTATACCGATGAACGAAGTTGTTCACTACAACACGATCTCGTACATCGGTGATCACGATGACACTCCAAACCTACATCGAACGCGCGACCGAGGGCGACGACCTGACACAGAACGAGGCTCGTGAGGCGGCACGGGCAGTCTTCGAAGACGCCACGGAGGCCCAGATCGGGGCGTTGCTGGCGGCGCTCAGAGCGAAAGGCGAAACAGAGACCGAGATCGCCGGCTTCGCAGAGGGGATGCGCGATGCGGCCCGGACGATCGACCCGGATCGTGGCCCACTCGTCGACACGTGCGGGACCGGCGGCGACGACTACGACACGATCAACGTCTCGACGACCAGCGCAATCGTCGCCGCGGGTGCTGGCGCGGCCGTCGCAAAGCACGGCAACTACTCCGTCTCCTCCTCGTCGGGGAGCGCAGACGTCTTAGAGGTCGCCGGTGCCGACGTCGAGGCCGAACCGCCGGCCGTCGAGTCGGCAATCGAGCGCGACGGAATCGGCTTTATGCTCGCACCGGTGTTCCACCCGGCGATGAAAGCGGTCATCGGCCCGCGCAAGGAACTCGGGATGCGGACGATATTCAACGTCCTCGGACCGCTGACGAACCCCGCCGGGGCAGACGCCCAGGTCGTCGGCGTCTACGACCCTGACCTCGTCCCCGTGCTCGCGCGGGCGCTCTCACATCTGTCGGTCGACAGGGCGCTCGTCGTCCACGGTTCCGGAATGGACGAGATCGCGCTGCACGACGAGACGGTCGTTGCGGAGGTCGACGGCGACCAGATCGAGGAGTACACGCTCACGCCCGAATCCATCGGCCTCGAATCCGCCCCGATCGAGGCCGTCGCCGGGGGCACACCCGAGGAGAACGCTGCGGACCTTCGCGGCATCGTGACTGGTGACGTCACCGGCCCGAAGCGTGACATCATCCTCGCGAACGCCGGTGCGGCGATCTACGTCGCCGGACTCGCCGACAGCATCGAAGACGGCGTTGAAGCGGCGGCGAACGCGATCGACGAGGGTGACGCGACCTCGACCTTCGAGACGCTCTGTGAGCCGATCGACGCCGCGGTGGAGCGCTGAGTAGATGGTCCGGGTGAAAATCTGCGGGATCACGAGCGAGACCGACCTCCGCGCCGTCGAGCGAGCGGGCGCGGACGCCGTCGGCGCAATCGCCGACGTGCCCGTCGAGACTCCACGAGAGGTGCCGCTCGGCGACGCCGAAGCGCTCTTCGAGGCCGCACCGCCGTTTCTCACGACGACGCTCGTCACGATGCCGGAGACCGTCGACGGCGCGATCGAGACGGCGACGCGCGTCGCTCCCGACGTACTCCAACTTCACGGCGGGTTCGACGCCGACGATCTGCGGGCGATCCGCGAGGCCATCTCGTCTGACGTGGTCGCCGTCGTCGACGCCGAGGATCCGGATCGGGCGCGGGCGGTCGCGCCGGCCGTCGACGCGGTGCTCGTCGACTCGATCGACGACGACGGCGCCGGCGGGACCGGCGAGACCCACGACTGGGTCGCGACCGCCGACGTCGCCGCGACGCTCGACGCGCCGGTGATCCTCGCGGGCGGCCTGACTCCCGAGAACGTCGCCGAGGCGGTCGAGACCGTTCAGCCGTACGCAGTCGATGTCGCAAGCGGCGTCGAGCGCGTCGGCGGGAGTAAAGACCACGACGCCGTCCGCTCGTTCGTCGCGAGCGCGACCGACGCCGCGACGCACCCCGACGACGGCGAGCGGGTGCAGGCAGAGGGGGTGTCGTCGTGAGCGACACCCGAACGGACGGCCAGTCGCGAAACGACGCGAGCGTAACGCTCTCGAAGTCCCGCGAGTCCTTCGTCACGGACGTCGCGGCCGCAACGGAACCCGAGACCGACGACGGCGAGACGCGTCCCGTCGTCGCCCACGTGACTGCCGAGATGCCGAACGTGACGCCGCTGACCGCGTACGCGACGCTCGCCGACCGAAGCGAGTACGGCTTCCTCCTAGAGAGTGCCGAGAAGACGCCGTCGAGCGATCCGGCGGGCGCGTTCGCGCCGGATCACGCCACGACGGATCGCCACGCCCGGTTCTCGTTCGTCGGCTACGACCCCGACGCCGTCATCACCGTCGACCCGGACGGGACCGAGATCGAACGGCTGGGCGGACGCGCGGCGCAGTACGTTGAGCCTGGCGGATTCGACGGCGACGGTGCCGAAGCAGAGAGCGAAGAGATGGACGTGCTCGACCGCCTTCGGGCGTCGTTCCCGGATCTGCCGCGCGTCGGCTTCCCCGACGAGGAACGCCAACAACTCCGCGGCGGCCTCGTCGGCTTTCTGGCGTACGAGGCCGTCTACGACCTCTGGCTCTCGGAGGTCGGCGTCGAGCGCCCCGAGACCGACACGCCGGACGCGCAGTTCGTCCTCACCTCGAAGACCCTCTCGTTCGATCACGCAGAGTCGTCCGTCTCGCTCGTCCTCACGCCGATCGTCGCGCCCGACGAGGACCCGGAAGCGGTCTACGACGACATCGTCGCCGAGGCGGAAGGCGTCGCGGCGACGCTCGCGGGCGCCAGCCAGCCCGAGACCGGCGGCTTCGTCCGGACTGGCGAATCCGCCGGGCCGAAAGCAGAATACGAAGCGGCCGTCCGCGAGACCAAAGAACACGTCCTCGACGGCGACATCTACCAGGGGGTCATCTCACGAACCCGCGAACTCCGCGGCGAGGTCGACCCGGTCGGCCTCTACGAGGCGCTCCGGGAGATCAACCCCTCGCCGTATATGTATCTGCTCCGTCACGACGACCGCCACATCGTCGGCGCGAGCCCCGAGACGCTGGTCTCCGTCCGCGGGGACCGGGTCGTCTCGAACCCCATCGCGGGCACGTGCCCGCGCGGAACGAGTCCCGTCGAGGATCGGCGACTCGCGGGCGAAATGCTCGCCGACGGGAAAGAGCGCTCCGAGCACACGATGCTCGTCGACCTCGCGCGCAACGACGTGCGCCGCGTCTCTGAACCCGGCAGCGTCCGCGTCGAGGAGTTTATGAACGTGCTGAAGTACAGCCACGTTCAGCACATCGAATCGACCGTGACGGGGACGCTCGCGGGGACGGACAGTCGAAACAGCGAGTACCCGAGCGGGGCCGACGCCTTCGACGCCACGCGGGCGACGTTCCCTGCGGGGACGCTGACCGGCGCGCCGAAGGTCCGCGCGATGGAGATCGTCGACGACCTCGAACTGGAACCCAGAGGCGTCTACGGCGGCGGCGTCGGCTACTACTCGTGGTCCGGCGACGCCGACTTCGCGATCGTCATTCGGACGGCGACCGTCGACCGCGAGGGCGACGAAGACGTCATCACCGTCCGCGCAGGCGCGGGTATCGTCGCCGACAGCGACCCGGAGGCCGAGTACGAGGAGACAGAACAGAAGATGAGCGGCGTCCTCTCGGCGGTCGAGCGAATCGAGACCGACTCGGCGTCGGGCTCTGCTGCCGGTGCGGCCGCCCCGGGAGAGGAGGTACGGCGATGACGCTCCGACTGCTCGTCGTCGACAACTTCGATTCGTTCACGTACAACCTCGTGGAGTACTTCTCCGAACAGCGGGTCGACGGCGAACCGGTCGACGTGATCGTCCGCAAGAACACCGCCGACATCGACGACCTCCGCGAGCTCGATCCCGACGCGATCGTCATCAGTCCCGGGCCGGGACACCCGAAGAACGAGCGCGACGTGGGCGTCACCACCGAGGTCCTGACGTCGCTCTCGCAGACGATCCCGACGCTCGGCGTCTGTCTCGGTCTCGAAGCGGCCGTCCACGCCTACGGCGGCGAGATCGGTCACGCGCCCGAGCCGATCCACGGGAAGGCCTACCCGGTCGACCACGACGGCCGCGGCGTCTTCGCGGGGCTCGCACAGGGCTTCCAGGCCGGTCGGTACCACTCGCTGGTGGCGACGACCGTCCCCGAGGAGTTCGAGGTCTCCGCGACGACAGCGCACGAGATCACGGACGGCGATACAGACGATAATGCGGACGGCGACACAGACGATGACGCGGACGGCGATACTGACGGCGAGACCACGACGGACCTCGTGATGGGCGTCCGCCACCGCGAGTACCCCATCGAGGCGGTGCAGTTCCACCCCGAATCGGTTCTCACGGGAGTCGGCCACGACGTCGTGCGGAACTTCTTAGACGAGTGCGTCTTCCCCCGGCAGGCCGACGAGGCCCCGACGGTCTGATCGGGGACCACAGACAGCGAGCGGGCGTCGCCGCAGAACTACAGGACGTTGATGCCGAAGAAAGAGAGCACCAGCAGCGCCCCCACGATCAGCGCGGCGATCGTGACGAGTCGCCACGCGATCTTCAGCGCGATGCGGCCGACAATGATCACGACTGCGATCGCGACGATGACGGCGATCGCCTGACCGAGCGGTTGCGCCAGCAGGCCACCGAGTTGGAGGGGAGCGATCGACGCGGGTGTGAACACCATACCCCATCGTATCACCAGACGGGGGAATAAGTCTGTGGGGGGTGCTCGACGGTTGAAGTTGGCGATATAGTCCGGTTCGTGGTAAATTGGTATGTGATCTGATATACCTGGCGTATAAGTACCATTTATACGAATCCCGTTCGGTTCGTGACTCACGGTAGATCGTTCACCACGTGGCAGCGCTCGTAGTGTGCAACGCCCCCTCTGTTCCGCTGGATAATCAACTGACAGCGTTCGGATCGTAGATTCTGATTTTCACTTCCACTTCGGTCTGCTAACCTTCATACCCCCTCCGCGCATACGATTCCTCGTCACGTCGAACGCGTGGCGCAGCCGGTCAGGGTGTAGGTATGGAATATGATATTTATCGCAGTAGATCCCCGATACCGAAGCCTTAACCGACCTGCCACACTCACAAGTCATCGTTACAAATGCCCAGAACTGAGTCAGTCACCCGATTCGAGATCGCCCGGTGCGACCGCACAGGGCGGGAGGTACAGTAGATGAGCGACCAGTCCGTGAACGCAGGCGAGCTCGAACTGCCCGTCAAGCGTACCGACGGCGACTCGCTCGAAGAGCGGCTCACTGCCAACGCTTACCACAACATTCTGCCGGCGCGCTACCTCCGCAAGGACGCCAACGGCGACCCTATCGAGTCCCAGGAAGATCTCTTCCCGCGCGTCGCGAAGAACGTCGCGCTCGCGGAGGCCGTCTTCGAGGCCGAGCGCCGCGACGTCGACGTCACGGTCACGCCCGACCAGCTGAAGCCCGACCACCCGCGCCGCGACGAGCTCGCCGCGGAAGTGTTCGGCAAGGGCGTCGACGCCGACTCCGACGCCGAGACGTCGCTGTCGGTCTACAACGCCAACAAGTTCGCCTACGACACCGTCGTCCCCGAACTCCCCGAGGAGATCAAAGCGGCCGTCGAGACGAAGCGCGAGGAGTTCGAAGAACTGATGGAAGATCTCTCCTTCATGCCGAACTCGCCGACGCTGATGAACGCCGGCGACGAACTCCAGCAGCTCTCGGCGTGTTTCGTCGATTCCCCTGACGACGACATCGACGACATACACCAGACAGCCAAAGAGGCCGCGCAGGTCTTCCAGAGCGGCGGCGGGATGGGCTATGCCTTCTGGCGGCTCCGCCCCTACGGCGACCCGGTCGGCTCGACCGGCGGCATCGCCTCCGGCCCGATCACGTTTATGCGAACGTACGACCAGCTCTGTGAGACGATCGCGCAGGGCGGCGCGCGACGCGGCGCGCAGATGGGCGTTATGCGGGTCAGCCACCCCGACGTCATCCAGTTCATTCACGCGAAGAACAAGGACGTCTCGCTGGCGCACACGCTGCGACTGAACGACCCCGACGACTTCACCCACAACTCCTTCGCCGACGCGCTCGACGAAGCGCGCGAACTCATCGACGAGGAGGGACGCGTCCCGAAGCACCTCCGGAACGCAGTCGAGGGCCACCTCTCGAACTTCAACATCTCCGTCGGCATCACCGACGACTTCATGGACGCGCTGTTCGAGGGCGAGGAGTTCACGTTCACCAACCCCCGGACGGGTGAACCGCACATCGCCACGGCCGAGACGAAGGAACTGTACGATATGTTCGGCCTGGGCGAGCACGTCGAGGTCGGCGAGGAGCTCTCCGTGCCCGCAGAGAAACTGTGGGACCACATCGTCGACGGCGCCCACGAGAACGGCGAGCCGGGCGTCATCTACCTCGAACGCGTGAACAAACTCCACTCGTTCGACGTCGAGGAGCACCCGGACCACCGCATCCTGGCGACGAACCCCTGCGGCGAGCAGCCGCTGGAGGAGTACGAGGCCTGTAACCTCGGCCACATCAATCTCTCGACGCTCGTCGACTTCGACGCCCCCGACTGGCGCGCCTGGTACGATGCCCACGGCGACGAGTACGACGAGTTCGAAGACGCCGTCGACGCGTTCCTCGAAACCGCCATCGACTGGGAGGAGTTCGACTACCGCATCGACCGCGGGACGCACTTCCTAGAGAACGTCGTCACGATGTCGGACTTCCCCGTTCCGGAGATCGAAGAGAAGGTCCGGGACATGCGGAAGATCGGGCTCGGCGTGATGGGGCTGGCACAGCTGTACATTCAGCTCGGCATCCAGTACGGCACCGAGGCGGGCAACGAGGTCGCCCGCCAGCTTATGACCCACATCAACCACGAGTCCAAGTGGACCAGCCACGAACTCGCGAAGGCCCGCGGCACCTTCGCCGACTGGGAGGACTCGAAGTACGCCGATCCGACCGAGTATCGCGACTGGTTCGAGCACTACGTCGGCCTCGACGCCGACGAGTGGGAAGACGGCTTCCCGATCCGGAACCACAACACGACCACGGTGGCCCCGACCGGCACCACCTCGATGGTCGGCAACACGACGGGCGGGATCGAGCCGATCTACAACGTCGCCTACTACAAGAACGTCTCCGACGACGTGCAGGGCGACGAGATGCTCGTCGAGTTCGACGACTACTTCCTCCGGACGCTGGAGGCCAACGACATCGACGTCGACGCCGTCAAGCAGGAGGCCCAGACCCAGATGGCCGAAAACGAGTTCGACGGCGTCTCCTCGCTGTCGACGGTTCCGGACGCGATTTCGGAACTGTTCGTCGTCACCGGCGACCTCTCGGGCAAGCAGCACGCTGCCGTGCAGTGTGCGACCCAGGAAGGCGTCGACTCCGCCATCTCGAAGACCTGTAACTTCCCGAACTCCGCCAGCAAAGAGGATATGGACGAGGTATACCGCTACATCTACCGCAACGGCGGGAAGGGCGTGACCGTCTACCGCGACGGCACGCGCTCGAAGCAAGTCCTCACCACGCGCGCGCAGAACACCGACTTCGCCGACGAGAGCGAGGCCGCGGAGACGCTCGTCGAGCAGATCGAAGACGTCTTCGGCGGCATCGACGGCTTCCTCGAGAACGACGAGGTCCAGGCGGCGCTCGACCGGGAGGTCGAACGGCTGCTGTCGGCCGCCGACGGCGAGACCGACCTCGGCAAGAAGCGCCCGCGCCCCGACGTCCTCCACGGCGTCACTCAGCGCATCGACACGGGCTATGGAAAGCTCTACGTCAACATCAACGAGGACGACCGGGGCAAGCCCTTCGAGCTCTTCGCGAACATCGGCAACTCCGGCGGCTTCACCGCCTCCTTCACCGAGGCGCTCGCGAAGACCGTCTCGACGGCGCTGCGTTCGGGCGTCGACCCGAGCGAGATCGCGAGCGAACTGCAGGGCATCCGCAGCCCGAAGGTCGCCTGGGACAAAGGCGAACAGATCAACTCCATCCCGGACGCGATCGGCACGGCGATGCGACGCTACCTCGACGGCGAGATCGACAAGGGCTACCCCCAGCAGCAGAACCTGACAGAGGTCTCAGAGCAGACCGAAAACGCGAGCGTCTCGCCGGGTCGTGAGACCGACGGCGGCGCGGCCGTGGACGTCGAGGACGTCGACGTCGGCGACAGCGTGGATCTCGCGGGCGGCTCCGGACCCGCTGGCGACTCCGATGCGACCGACGACCTGCTCGCGGCCGGCGAGAGCCCCGAGTGCCCCGAGTGTGGCAGTATGTCGCTGTACTACTCCGAAGGCTGCAAGACCTGCGAGGCCTGCGGCTGGTCGGAGTGCTGATACGGTCGGACATATAGTAGCGTTTACAACTGATTGCGCACCCGATCACACGCTGTCGGGCGATCAGGCGCGTGAAGACTTGCAAACGCTACTATAGCTACGAGAAGATGCTCGGCACCCCTGGGGTGCCTCACTGCTTCACGGACGTATTCGGCAGTATGAACCAGTCGGCTAATTGATTCGGTCGGCTGACCGCAGCTTCTTTCGCGCTCGGTTTCCGCGCCGGCGCGACGTGCGACAACGCGAATCTTCTTGTCGACTGCGACCCCCGACTGTGACGTGAGCGACGCGAACGAACCGACTTCGGCCAGCGGACAGAGCGACGCGTCCGTCGAGGACGCTCCCGCGGACGGCGTCGAAACGCCGCCAGGTCGCCCCTGTCCGATCTGCGAGCGACCGATGGCACATCGCCACTGCAAGTACGTCTGTCCGGAGCACGGAGTCGTCTACGACTGTAGCGATACATTCTGGTAATCTGATACCGTAATTTCGGAACCGCCGAAAACGGGTATATGAGTCTATTGGCCGTTTTTTTGCTTCGAGTTCGATTTGGTTTCAAATCGGCACGAAGCGTTATATGAAGCCAGTCCGTAATGTGAACGACAGATGCGTGGTCGGACGGCACGACGACGGGACGCCCTGAAACGTGGTACCTAACGATGGTCAAACAAGAACAGATCCGACAGAGCAAGGAAATACAGCGGCGAACCGGGAAGACCTTCCACCTCGCGACTCGGGTCCTCCCCGAGCGCGTCCGACACGAGACGTACGTGTTGTACGCGTTCTTCCGGGTCGCAGACGAAGTCGTCGACGCCGTCGACACCGCTCCGCCGGAAGAACAGCGACGGCGACTCGAAGAGTTGCGGCGGCAGGCGCTCGGAGAGGAGGACGCAGACGACCCCGTGTTGACCGCGTTCGCCGAACTCCGCGAGACACACGACATCCCCGCGTCCGACGTCGACGTCTTCATCGACGCGATGCTCTCGGACATCGACACCGACCGCTACGAGGCGTACGAGGAACTGGAGGCGTACATGGACGGCTCTGCGGCCGCCGTCGGTCGGATGATGACCCAGATTATGGAGACGCCGCAGGCCGAGCAGGCCCTCCCGCACGCCACGGCGCTCGGTGAGGCGTTCCAGTTGTCGAACTTCCTCCGCGACGTCCGCGAGGACGTCGTCGAGCGCGGCCGGATCTACCTCCCCCAGGAGACGCTCCGAAAACACGACGTCACCGAAGAACAGATACTGAACTTCGAGTTCGACGAGAACTTCCAGGCCGCGATGCGCGAAGAACTACAGCGAGCGGAAGCGCTCTACCGCGAGGGCGTCGAGGGGATCCAGTATCTCCCCGAGGACTGCCAGTTCGCCGTCCTCCTGGCCGCGGTGCTCTACGCCGACCACCACCACGAGATTCGCACTCGCGACTGCGACGTCCTCTCGACGACGCCGTCGCTTTCGACGTCCAGAAAGTTGCACTTACTGGCGAAGACGCGCCTGTACTGGGCACTCGAACGCGACCCGGTCGCGGTGTTCCGTCGCGTCAGCGTCGTGCCGTACCCCGACGAGAGCGAGACGACGCGGGATTCGGGCCATTCGGGGCCGTCGCCGGGCCGGACGACCGGTTCGGGTGCGTCAAGATGGACGGGCGGGCGAGTCTCGGGATGGCTCCGCAGTTTCACGCGGAGCGAGTAGGGCGCTTATACTGTCGGACAGCAGTTCGTGAATGATGTTGGCACCCACGAGGTGCCGATAATTTTCACATCGTTCTGTCCGACAGTATTAGTCCGTCCGATTCGTTCTCATAGGGATTATCGTACGTCCGCATAGATGTCTCGCCGGACGGTACGGCGAGAATCTCCGAACAGTTACGATAATCCCTATCAGCGCTTCGACGTCGACTCCTGTTTTTGCGTCGACTCCTGGCCCCGCGTCGACGTCTGACTCTGGATCCACGGCAGACCGCGGGTCGGCACGTCGAACCGGTCGGCCCGGAGGAGGCCGAGTCCGAACAGCGCCGCCAGCGCGACCGGGATCCAGTTCCCGAACCACGCGTTGATGCCGCCCCAGAGGATGACGAAGGAGACGAGGTCGTCGAGCAGAAATTCGCAGTCTTCCAGTCGCGCGCGCAGCGCGTGACGGTCGTACCCCCAGTCGAGCGCGACGACAGCGACTGTCGCTGAGAGGACCCACCCGGCGTAGTTCGACAGCGGGACGCCGTAGAACGCCCCGCCGTTCGGGTACACCCAGAAACCGAGCGCGACAGCGCCGGGATCGAGGACGAGATCCATCGTGAGGACGGCCGCGATCACGGCGAGGAGACGCGTCGCCGCGTGGGTGGCGCGGTCGCCCAGCAAGAGGACACAGAGGAGATACGAGTTCATCACAAGCGGGATGAAGAAGATGGGCAGGCCGAGGGGCACGCCCGCGACGACCGGCCCGAGGTCGACGCCGTAGAAGAACTCGCCGTAGGGGATGCCGGTCTGGATCCCGATGAACTCGATGGCGTAGGCGTACAGCGTCAGTGCGCCGACGCCGACGGCCGCCCGACGGTCAGTGATCGAGAGGACGCCGACGACGAGCGGCGAGCGCATCACGGCCGTGCCGATGAGGATCAACAGCCCGTTGAACGCCAGCGGCGCGGGCAGGAGTCCCTCGGCGCTCGCGAGGAGGAGCACGATCCCGTTCAGCGGGAAGAACACCGAGATCGTAAAGCGGTTCTCGCGCACGAGACGCTCCAGCCGCGACTCCCACTCCGCACGCGTCTGCGGCAGTTGCTCCGTGAGCGTCGCGAGCGACGAGCGAGCGTCAGGATCAGGCATTGACGAGCCTCCAGAGCGCCCCGAGCGTCAGCAGCGTCCCGACGGCCGTGTTGAGCATCGGATACCACCAGTACGCGCGGTCGACGTCGACGTCAGACCGGTAGACCGCGAGGATCAAGAGGGGATACGCCCCGAGCAAGAGGCCGATCCGGACGTCGACGAGGCCGAAGACGACCGCCGCGGCGAGCCAACAGCAGAGGCAGTACGCGAAGGTGCGCCGCTCGCCGAGAAACGTCGCCATCGTCCGGATCCCGGCCTCCCTGTCGGGGTCGATGTCGGGGATGGCCGAGAAGGTGTGCATCCCCATCGCCCAGAGCCACGCGCCCGCGACCGCGGCGAGCGGCGGATGTGCGCCCGCGACAGCGGCGTACGCGGCCGCACCCGGAAGGACGTACAGACCGTTCGAGACCGAATCGAGAAACGGCGTCGTCTTGAAGCGCAGCGGCGGCGCGGAGTACTGAAAGCCGAGGAGGAAGAACCCGGCGAGATACGGCCACGCCCGCGAGGACGTGAGGAGGAACGTCGCCGCCCCCAGAAGCGTCGAGAGCGCGATGACGGCTGCGACGACCGAGTCGCCGCTCCACCGGGCCTCCCGCTCGTCCTTCTTCGGATTTGCGATGTCGACGTCGACGTCGAAGACGTCGTTGACGCCGTAGAGGAAGACGTTCGCCGGGAGCAGGAAGTACGCGAAGAGGCCGACGCTCACCGCCGTGAACAGGTCGCCAGTCGTGTCGGCTCCGAACGCGACGCCGACGACGACGGGGCCGGCGAGGTAGAACCAAAAGCGCGGACGCGACAGCGTCAGCAGATACCGCAGGCGGCCAGACATCCTCAGCCCGCCCGTTCGGCCATCGCCTCGGCTGTGAGCTCGCCGCTGATCAGACACATCGGCACGCCGATTCCGGGCGTCGTGAACGATCCCGTGAAGAAGAGCCCGTCGACCGCCTCGGAGTGATGCGGCGGGCGGAACAGCGCGGTCTGCCGAAGCGTGTGAGCGAGGCCGAGGGCGGTTCCTTTCGTGCTGTTGTAGCGGTTCGTGAAGTCGTTCACACAGAAGGACTTCTCGAAGACGATCCGGTCTCGGAGGGCGACGCCGGTGTTTGCCTCGATGTCGTCCAACACGAGATCGCGGAACTCTGCGCGCATCTCGGGGGTGTCTTCGAGTCCCGCGGCGATCGGGACGAGCGCGAACAGGTTCGAGTGTCCCTCGGGCGCGACGGTGTCGTCGGTCTCGGAGGGGACACAGAGGTAGTAGGCGGGATCTTCGGGCCACGCCGGGTCGTCGAAGATGCGCTCGAAGTGCCCGTCCCAGTCGGTCGGGAGCACGAGCGTGTGGTGTTCGAGCGGGTCGACGTCGCCCTCGACGCCGAGATAGAGCAGGAACGCCGACGGAGCGTACGTCCGCGACTCCCAGTAGTCCTCGTCGTACTGCCTCTTTTCCGGCGGGAGAAGCTCCATCTCTGTGTGCCGGTAGTCGGCGTCGCTGACGACGTAGTCGGCGTAGAACTCCCGGCCGTCCTCGGTCCGAGTGACGAACGCGCCCTCGCGGCCACGGATCTCTGCGACCGGGCTGTCGGTGTGGAAGTCGACGCCGAGTTCCTCGCCGAGCGCGACGATACCGTCGACGACGCCCCCGAGTCCGTTCTCGGGGTAGTAGACGCCCATATTGAAATCGACGTGGCTCATCAGATTGTAGAGCGCCGGCGTGTTGTTCGGCGCGCCGCCGAGGAACACCAGCGTGTACTGCATAATCTGCTGGAGTTTGGGGTGCTCGAAGTACTTCTCGACGTGATCCTGCATCGAGCCGATGAGCGAGAGGCCGCGGGCATTCTTGAAGACGTTCCAGTCGATGAAGTCCCGGAGCGAGGAGCGATCCTCGTAGACGAAGTGCTCCATCCCGACCTCGTAGTTCTTCTTCGACTTCTGGAGGTACTCGTCGAAGCGGTCGCCCGCGCCGGGTTCGTAGGACTCGAACGTCTGTCGGTTCTGTTCGAGGTCCGGCACCATATCGACGCGGTCGCCGTCTTTGAAGAAGATCCGGTAGTGCGGGTCGAGCCGCGTGAGATCGTAGTAATCGGCGGGCTCGTGATCGAAGTGCTCGAAGAAGCGCTCGAACACGTCCGGCATCAGATACCACGACGGCCCCATATCGAAGCGAAAGCCGTCGACTTCCAGGCGGCTCGCGCGGCCCCCGAGTTGCCCGTTCTTCTCCAGTAGCGTCACGTCGGCACCGGCACCGGCCAGATAGCAAGCGGTCGAGAGGCCGCCAAATCCGCCCCCGACGACGACGACGTCCGCGCCGTCGAGTGAGCGGAGCTCCGAGAGGGAGTCCATAGGGTCGACTTAGAGCGTGGAAAGTATAAATCGAATGACCGTGTGACGCCGTCGTCGCGCGTTTGTCGCGGGTCGCGTGGCGAGACCGTCGCCAAGCGGCGAGTATCTTTACCTGCGATCGGCGCCACATCGAGATATGGACCTCACCGACGCGACAGTTCTCGTCACCGGTGCCAGTCGCGGCATCGGACGCGCGTTGCTCGCGGCGTTTGCCGCGGAGGGAGCGGCAGTCGTCGGGTGTGCGCGCGACGCCGACGCGCTCGACGACGCTATCGCCGACGCGAGAGAGGCGGCCAGTACGGCCAGCGAGAACGGGTCGGCTGCGGAAACAGCCACCGTCGAAGGCGTCCGTGCGGACGTTCGCGAGGAGTCCGACGTCGCGCATCTAATCGACATTGCGGACGACACCGGCGGACGAGACGGCATCGACGTCGTCGTCGCCAACGCGGGCGTCAAACACGCCGCGTCCGGTGAGGCACCGATCCACGAGGAGCCGTACGACCGCTTCGACGACACCATCCGAACGAATCTCCGCGGCGTCTTCGCCACGGCGAAGGAAGCGCTCGATCAAATGCCGAGCGAGGGGCGGTTCCTCGTCCCGTCGGGTGCCATCGCCGTCGACTACGACCCCGGAATGGGTGCGTATGCCGTCTCCAAGGGGGCAGTCGAGTCGTTAGTCCGGCAGTTGGCCGTCGACGTCGAGCAGACCGCGACGGTCGTCGACCCCCGCCTCGTCGACACCGACCTGAGCGCGCCGGGTGGCCGTGACCCCACCGAGGTCGCCCAGATGTTCGTCTGGGCCGCGACCGAGGCGACGCCGGCGGAGATCGACGGCGAGCGCGTCGATCTGAGGACCTGGATGCGGGCAACTCGCTCGCGATAGCGTCCTGCGCTCGATCGCCAGTCACCGATTCTGCGAGTCGAACCGTACACCCAGCCCCATTTTATTAAATACGTTGCCTATGTTATCAACGTGAGCGTTATTAACCAAAACGGTCGGATTCATATTATGGGACGATTCTCTCGGGTGGGGCTTCTGGCGACGCTCGTGCTCGCCGCGCTGTCTGTACTGGCTGTCGCGGGCGGCACGACGGGGAGCGGAAAGCTCGTCGGCATCTCCTGGGTCGCGTTCTTCGCGATGGCGCTTGCGGCACCGCTGGGCGTGCGGACGAAAGACGGCAGTGCGGGCGTGCTCGTGTGGGGCTACGGGCTCGCCGCGGGCGCGATGGTGACGAGCGCCGCGGTGTTCCTGGTGCCGCAGGCGATCGGACAACACCCACAGTGGGGTGGTTTCGGCGTCGCGTTCGGCCTGCTGGCCGGGTTCGGGTCGCACACGATCGGGCACCGACTGGCGCATATGGATCTCCCGATGGACCGGACCGTCGCGGAACTGACCGCCCACGCCTTCTCGGCCGGCGCGATCATCGGGATCATCTACGGGAATATGCCGGAACTCGGCCCGCTGCTCGGCCTGTCGATCGTCTCGCACAAAGGTCCTGCCGGCTACGCGGCCGCCAGGCGGCTCGTGAGCGCCGACCGCGACGCCTCGGTGTTGCTGGTTCCCGCGACGGGCGTCGGTATCGCCGGTATCGCTTCCTCGATGATCGCGCTTCCCGCCGCCGGTGCGATCCGCGGCCTCGTCTTCGGATTCGCCGCCGGCGTCTTCCTCCACGTCGCGATGGACTTCCTCCCGCGGTGTGAGATCGGCAGCGAGATCCACGACCTGCTGTCGGTCACGGGCGACGCGCACGCGCTCTTGGACCGCCTCAGAATCCACGCGGTCGCCTCCACGTCGCTCGGCGGTCTCGCCGTGCTTCTCGCGTGGCTCGTGATCGCCTGAGCGTCGCGCTTTCCTGCTGATTCGGCTCGCGCGTCGGGCCGTCCCGCCAGCCATCCGCACCGGTACTTAAAAACCGGACGCTTGCAATTGTTGTGAGCGTATGCGTACCGAGACGACGTGGGTGCCGATCGCCGCCGGGCGTCGGCAGGGCCGTTCGGGCGGCGACCCGCGACGACGTCAGTTGCGCGCAGGATCGAATCGACCCCCGCCGACGCAGCGGTGGCGACCGAACGGACGCAGACGACGAGGCAATGAGTAGTCACAAAGAGCGGTCACCCGAGGCCCAACTCGGTCTGCTCGACGCCACGATGATCGGGATGGGCGCGATGATCGGCGCAGGCATCTTCGTCCTGACCGGGCTGGCAGCCGAAATCGCGGGGCCGGCCGCACTCCTCGTCTTCATCCTCAACGGCGTCGTCACGGCATTCACGGGACTCTCGTACGCCGAACTGGCGAGTGCGATCCCGAAGAGCGGCGGCGGCTACGCGTTCGTCAAGGAGACGTTCAAATCGCTCCCGTCGTTCCTGATGGGGTGGATGCTCTGGTTCGCGTATATGATCGCGGGCGCCCTGTACGCGCTCGGGTTCGCGCCCAACTTCCTAGAACTGCTGCACGTGTACGGTATCGTCCCGCCGCCGGGCGAGGTCGGGGCACTCGCCCTCCCAGTCATCGATATGGCTCTCCCGATCGGCTTCGTGCTGGCGTTCACGGCAGTCGTCCTGTTCGTAGTGCTTAACGCCGTCTCGACGGCCGCCAGCGGGAGCGTCGAGACGATCTTCACCGCGACGAAGGTCACGATACTCGTCGTCTTCGTCGCGTTCGGCGCGACCTCGCCGATGTTTTCGGGAGCGGAGTTTCAGCCGCTCTTTCCGGAGGCTGCGGGCGCGTTCGCCATCCTGCCGGCGATGGGGCTGACGTTCATCGCCTTCGAGGGGTACGACCTCATCACGACCGTCACCGAGGAAGTCAAAAACCCCAGAGAGAACATCCCAAAAGCGATCTTCCTCAGCCTGGCCGCGACCGTGCTAGTCTATATGGCCGTGGTCGCGGTCGCGATCGGAACGCTCGGTGCGCAAGGGCTCGCTGAAGCCGGCGAGGCAGGCATCGCCGCGGCGGCGACGGAGTTTATGCCGACCGGCCTGCCGATCATCAAAAACGGCGGCGCGATCATCGTCTTCGGGGCCGTGTTCTCGACGCTGACGGCGCTGAACGCGGTCGTGATCGCCTCCTCACGAGTCGCGTTCTCGATGGGTCGCGAGGGGCAACTGCTGCCGTCCTTCGGACAGTTGCACCACCGGTACGGGACGCCGTTCGTCGCCATCGTGGCGAGTGCGGTGGTGATGCTCGCGTCCGTCGCGCTGCCGACCAAGAGCGCCGGCAATATGTCGAGTCTGTTCTTCCTACTCTCGTTCGTCGTCGTCAACGGGGCCGTGATCAAACTGCGACGTGAGCGTCCCGATATGAATCGCCCCTACGAACTCCCCTACTATCCGATCCCGCCACTGTTGGGGATCGGATTGAATCTGATCCTGACCGGGGTTCTGGTGGTGTATCTCGTCCGGACCGATCCGCTCGCGCTGCTTCTCAGCGTGGGCTGGATCGTGCTCGGCGCTATCGCGTACTACGGACTCAAGTGGTATCGAGCGCGTCAGGAGGCTGACGCCGAGCGATCGTCGATTGCGGAGCCGACTACGGAGGACGACTAACTATGACAAGCAAACGTAACATCGTCATCGCGGGCGGCGGGCGCGTCGGGTTCCAGACCGCAAAGTTGCTCGCTAACCGCGATCACGACGTATCGATCATCGAACCGGACCAGACTGTCGTCGACGCCATCGCCGACGAGTGGGTGGCGACGGTCATTCGAGGCGATGCGACCGATCCCGACATCCTCGCGCAGGCGGACCTTTCGGAGGCCGACGCCATCGCCGCACTCACCGGCGACTCGGGACTCAACCTCGCCATCTGTATGGTGGCCCAAGAGCTCGCACCAGAGGTCCGAACAGTGACGCGCATCGAGGACGCCTCGGGCGAGGCCTACCTGCAGTTCGTCGACGCCGTCGTCTTCCCCGAACACGCCGGCGCGCGGACGGCCGCCAACGAGATCATCGGGAGCGACGTGCAGACGCTCGCCGACGTGACTGGCTCGCTCGACGTGATGCAGATCCGCGTCGAGGAGGGCGCGCCGGCCGCCGGCAAGACGTTGTCCGAAGTCCGCTTCCCCGCGGGGACGCTCGTGGTCTCCGGCGACGAAGGTGAGCGCATCGCCCGCCCGGACACGACGCTTGAACCCGGCAAGCGCTACGTCGTCGCCGTCGAACCCGACGTCGTCGACGAAGTGATGAATCTCCTGCGCGGATAGCGACGGGAGTCTCTGCGGGCCGCGGTCAGGACTCGCAGATTCGGGCAAAAATTGGGTGATCGATCGGATCCCGCGTGGGATCCGACGGACTGTGTCTGTATCTGCCCGGGAACTGACTGTACACTCGGTTGCTAACCAAATTCTGTACTAATCAGATATTCGTATAATTGCCCCCGGAATTTTGAAAACGAATACAGAAGTGTTATCCGTATACCGGCCATCCGTCTATTTGCAATGGCAAACGGTACGGTTGACTTCTTCAACGACACGGGCGGTTACGGTTTCATCGAGACAGAGGACGCTGACGAGGACGTGTTCTTCCACATGGAAGACGTCGGCGGCGAGGATCTCACCGAAGGTACGGAAATCGAATTCGAGATCGAACAGGCCCCCAAGGGCCCCCGCGCGACGAACGTCGTCCGCGTCTAATCCGGTTCTAGCTGTCGCCGTCCAGCGGTAACGAGGGCGACGCACGATCCGCGATTTTCCGAAGTACTACACCCGATAGCTCCAGTGCTGGAGTGACCGACTGAAAGACGTTCGAGCCGCTGGCTCGGCAGTCGAGACCGACGCCTCACAGAAATGACGGCAAGTAGTCACGACAACCGATAGTATATTGGCGTTCTAACCAGTCGGTGCCGACGATGAGCGTAAGTGTCTCAAACACGATTCAGGGGATGGCCAACCGAGCGAACCCGGTCTTCGGGGCGGGGGCCGTCGTCGTCCCGCTCGCGGTCTTCGTCGCGGCGGTACTGTTCGGAACGACACAGCAGTTGACGTACGTTCACGTGATGGCGGGCGTGCTCTGGACGGGCATCGACCTGTTTATGGCGATGATCCTCGGTCCCGTTTTGGGGGGTCTCGACATCGACACCCGGGCGGCGGTCTTCCAGCGATTCACGCCGAAGATGACGTTCCTGATGCCGACGCTCGCGTTCACGACGATCGTCGGCGGGATGGTTCTGGCGGGCGAAATGGGACTGCTCCCCGGTCTCGCCGCGTGGGGCGGCATCTTCTCTATCGCCGCGATGGGGCCGGCGCTGTTGGCCATCGGCTCTCAGTTTGACGCCTTCACCGACTGGCGCTGGCTGGTGCTCTTCGTCGTCATCGTCGGCGGCGGCGCCGCCTCCCTGGTAGCGAACCTCGGGACGTTCGCGATGCCGAGTACGGCGATTCTGGCCGCGCTGGCCATCGTCAGCGTGCTCACGATCCTCGGGTTCGGCGTGATCCTCCCCGGTGAAGCGCGGATGTACTTAGAGATGACCTCCGAAAATCCGAACGCCGACCTCATCGGCGCCATCGGAATGCGGAACGCGAAGCTGGCCGGGATTCAGGGCGTTCTCCAACTCAGCATCGTCGCCGTGATGGTGTACATCCGCTGGGGCGGATTCGGGTTCTGATTCGGGCGGTCATAGGGACTACCGTAAGTCTCCATAGATTTCTCGCCGGACGATACGGCGAGAATCTCCGAACGGTTACGATAATCCCTATCAGTCCGCCGTGGTCGCAGGCGACCTCGTGTCCGACGTATTTTCCGACGCGTTCGCGCGAACGCGCACGTAGCGCTGTCCGACCATCCCGTCGAGCAGGCTGTCGACCGGGGCTCGGTCGTCTCTGAGCACGGGCACGTCGTCGGTCGGTTCGTCCCGCCGGTAGGAGGCGAGTTCGGGCGCGAGATCGACGCCGATGTCACGGCGCTCGTTCCGTGCCTGGAGCTCCTCGCGCGTGACGAGTGAGTCCGACTTGGTCGCCACCATCTCGATGTTCTGGACGACCGGACCGCCCGCGGTCGGGAAACTGTAGACGTGCGGGAAGACTTGCTGCATCGTCTTGTACTCAGCGCGGTAGAACTCTGAGGCCGGACCGCTGGGCGCGGAGATGAGGTTCGCGAGGAGGACGCCGTCCTCGTCGAGTCGGTCCGACGCGAGGCCCATAAACTCGACCGTCGTCAGTTGAAACGGCACCGAGTCCTTCCGGTAGGCGTCGAGGACGATCAGGTCGTAGGTGCGGTTCGTTTCTTCGAGGAACTGCCGGCCACCGCCGGTGTGGACGTTCATCCGTGGCGAGTCGGGGATGCCGAAGTACCGATCGGCGGCGTCGACGACGGCAGGATCCAGTTCGACGACATCGACGGTCACGTTCGGATACGTCTCGTGAAAGATCCGCGGGCCCGTGAACCCGCCGCCGCCGACGAACAGCACGCGGTCGACGTCGTCGGTGAGCAAAAGCGGCGCGTGGAAGTACCGGGTGTAATCGAAGACGTGTCGCGTCGGGTCGTCGAGGTCCATCGCGCTGTGGGGTTGGCCGTCGAGATAGAGCGTCCGCGTGTCGCCGCGGTCGACGACGCGGAGTTCCTGATAGGGGGTCTGGGTGCTGTAGACGGCGTCGCCGGCGACGCTCGGACCGACGCCACCGGTCGCGGCCGCTGCGACGAGTGCGAGCGCGACGACCCCGACGCGGAGGCCGGACGTTCCAGTGAGTCCGGGCGCGGCGACGACGACCGCGGCGACGACGGCCGAGAGTCCCAACACGAGGCCGATCTGCGGCACCGAGAGCAGCGGCACGAGGAGATACGTCGTCGCGAACGCGCCGACGATGCTCCCGACGGTACCGACGGCGTAGACGTGGCCCGCGGTCGCGCCGACGTCGCCGCCTGCCAGTTCCGCGGCGTAGGGGCTCACGTATCCCAAGAGATACGTCGGCGGTCCGAAGAGGAGCGTGATCGCCGGGAGCGACGCGAACTCGCTGGGAAGCGGGAGGACGCCGGTGGACCGGACGACGAGGTCGCCGAGCAAGACCACGCCAGCGACGTAGAGTGCCGTCACGAGGAAGACGGCGACCAGCCGCGAGTGAGAGGCGTTCGTCGCCGCGCGCTTCCCGCCGCGGTGGTAGCCCAGACTGAGCGCCGCGAGGAAGACGCCGATGATCCCACCCCAGGTGTAGATGCTGTTGCCGAACTCGGGTGCGAGGATCCGCCCCGCCAGAATCTCCAGCCCCATACTCGTCACGCCGGAGACGAAGACGGCCGTTTCGGGCCGCGTCGGCAGTCGCTCTGGGTATAACCGCGATTCCATCACCTCTATGAATGGACGGGGGCGCCTTCAACGCCGCGGCTGTTCCCGTCTCGGGGCTCACTCGGGCCGCCCCGAGCGCACCGGGGCAACGGCAGCCCGAACCCCACAATAGTTCCGGTTCGTGCGGAACGAGAAAGGAGGATATAGGGTGCCGCAGATGATACCTCCGATAGAGCCATATGTTCGAGCGAATCTTGCTGCCGACGGACGGGACTGAGTCGATGGACGCGGTCGTCGAGACCGCAGCCGACATCGCCGGGCGACGCGACGCCGAGGTGTACATTCTCTACGTCATCGACGACCGCGCGTTCCTGACGCTCCAAGACGATATGAAGACTGACGTGCTCGTGGAGTTAGAAGGCGAAGGCGAGGCGGCGACCGACCGCGCGGCGACCCGGCTCCACGAGGCGGGGATCGAGGTCACGACCGCGATCCGGCAGGGCGACCCCGCCGACGAGATTCTGGCGTACGCCGACGAAGTCGACGCGGATCTCATCACGATGGGCACCCGCCGCGGCGACTACACGAACAATCTGATGGGAAGCGTCTCCCAGAATGTCGTCGCGCGGTCGGCGGTCCCCGTCCTGACGACGAACCTCGCCGCCGACGAGTGATACTGTCGGACAGAACTCTGTGACGCGTATCGGCACCCCGTAGGTGCCAATATCACTCACGCACTGCTGTCCGACAGTATGGACCATCGCGCCGCGGGTTACTCCTCGGGGTCGAAATCGAGTGCGGCCGAGTTGATGCAGTAACGCTTGCCGGTCGGCTCCGGGCCGTCCTCGAAGACGTGCCCCAGGTGGCCGCCGCAGTTGCGACACAGCACCTCGACGCGACGCATCCCGTGTCGCGTGTCCGTTCGCGTCTCGATCGCACCTTCGGCGGCGTCGAAGAACGCCGGCCAGCCGGAGCCGGAGTGATACTTGGTCTCGCTATCGAAGAGGGCGGCGCCACAGCCAGCACAACGGTACGTCCCGTCGTCGTCGCGGTCGAGATACTCGCCGCTGAATTTCGGTTCGGTCCCGCGCTCGCGCAGAATCTCGTACTCTTCGTCCGTGAGACGGTCGCGCCACTCGGCGTCCGATTCCGGAAGGTCCTCGGTTGCGTCGTTCGCCATACCGACGGTTGGGACCCGAGCGTCAAGAACTTCGCCCCGCGGACACCCGGCGGCGTCCCCCGCGATCACTCCTCGTCGCGTCGGAGAAGCGAGGGGAATGTGAGCCGTTCGAGATCGCCCGCGTCGAAGCCGTCGAGCAGGGGCGGCCGATCGACCGCGTCGGGAATCTCCGCCGGGCGGTCCTCGACCGTCAGCGACTCCGGCGGCGGCGACGGCGACTCCGCGCTCTCGATGAGCGCCTCCCAGGTGTCCTCGTCGGACTCGTGGTGTGGGCGGACGTCCTGCACCTGGCGTTTTCCTTCCTCGAAGGCCAGATCGAGGACGCTCCGCTCGTAGGCGTTCGACGCGAGCGCTCGGATTCGCTCGCGCTCCTCGGCGTTCCGGTAGCCGAGTTCCGCGGCGATGCCGAGTGCGTACGTCCGACGGATGGCCCCCTCTCCCGAGAGCGTCTCCCAGTCGGTGTCGAAGGCGCGTTCGTACATCTCAAAAGTCCACTCGTTTCGTGGGGTCGACCACGATCCCCTCGTCGGTGAACCGCAGCGATCGGATGTCGCAGTCGATGTCTGTACCGCGCATCTTTACCACCTGAATTCCCCGCGTCATTCCTGTCGCTTCGAGGTAGTTGTGGAAGAAGATGACGCCGTGCGCGAGGTAGTGTTCGTCGGAGTACGCGCTCGGGTCGGTCATCTCGGAGATGAGAAGCGTCGTCGCTTCACAGTCTTTGAGTGCCGTCAGAAAGCGCGTCATCTCCTCGTCGCCGTCGGCGAAGAAGAGCTCTAAGAGCATCGTCGAGTCGATGACGAGTCGGTCGACGTCCCGGGAGTTGACGAAGGCGACGATCTTGTCCGTCAGGCTCTGGACGCTCGAAGGATTCCCGCTCTGAGAGAACTGATTGAGGAGCCGCTTGCCCTGCTTGCTCGCCATATTGACGAACCGGAACTGCTCGGAGGCCGTGAGCGTCTCGAAGCCGAACTCGAAGTTCGACATATCGTCGACGAGTTCCTCGCGAGACTCGTGCATCGTGACGTACAGACTGTTCTCCCCGTTTCTCAGCCCCTCGGCGACGAACTGGGCGGTGAACGTCGTCTTGCCACTTCCCGGTGGTCCGGAGAGGACGTACAACCGGCCCGGGAGAAACCCGCCCTGAATCAGGTGATCGAAGCCGCTGACCCCACTCGGTATCCGCATATGTTGGCCTCTATGGACTCCCGTATAACGGTTCCGGGGCGATTTTCAGAGCGTATAATCCTGGTCGTCGCAATCGCCCGTTTCCGCTGCTGTAGCCGCCTCCTACCGCCGGTCGGGCTGGGGTCACGCGTCCTCGTCGACTGAGAGTCCTCCTCTCGCCGGTCCGTCCGGCGCGAGCGGCACGCCGCCGACGTCGCGAAGATCCCACAGCGAGTCGAGTTCGTACGTCGGTTCCGTCCCGAGGACCGTCTCCGCGCGGTGTTCACGGCGAATGAACGCCGAATCGACGCCCGCCCGGTGCGCCGCTTCGACGTCGCTCTCGCTGTCGCCGATAAACAGCGCTGCCTCGGCGTCGAGGTCGTCGAGCGCGCGCTCCAGATAGTACGGCGCGGGCTTCTTGCGACGGAGGCTCTCGACCGTCGGTTCGCGGCCGTATGCCGTCTCGAACAGCGCTCCGAGGTCGTGATACTCGAGGATCGAGTCGATCGTGGCCTGCTGGTTCGTGCTCACGATCCCGCGCGGGGCGTCGATCGCCGCGAGCGCATCGACGTCGGCGTAGGTGTCTTTCTCGCCGCGCCGCATCGACTGGATCTGCGCCTCGCTCGCCGTCCGGTCACGCGCCGTCCAGAAGTCGTCGGGATCGAGATCGTAGGCCCGACACACCGTCTCTACGGTTTCCGGGGAGACGCCGTAGGAGATCGCATCTACGTGTTCGGGGTCGGGATCCTCGACGCCGACGGCCGCGAATGCGTCGCGCGCCGCCGCAGTGAGCAGATCGAGAGTGACGGGTTCGACCAAGACGCCGTCGTTGTCGAAGATGATCGCGTCGTACTCCATACGATCATCGGGGGCGGCCGCAGTCAAGTAGTTACGGACCGCTCTCGATAGCCAGTGGCCCGGGTCGGCCCGAACGGTAAAGCCCGTTCCCTCCGTGGAGCCACTGTGACTGATCGAGTGGATTCTTCGGTCGATTCGCCCACGCGACTCGGTATCGTCGGTGCGGGCGCAGCGGGCGCTGGCGCGGCGTACGCCCTCCGCGATGCCGATGTCGACGTGACCATCGTCGAGAAGAGCGGCGGCGTCTGCGGGCGGGCGGCGACCCGCCGCAAGAACGGTTGTCGGTACGACCACGGTGCGAACTACGTCACGGAAGCCGACGAACGGACCGCCGCGTTACTCCCGGAACTCGGGACAGAGGGCCTCGTCGAGATCGACGAGCCGGTCTGGACGTTCGATGCCGCGAGCGAGATTACTGCGGGCGACCGGGAGTCGACGAAGTGGACGTGGACCGAGGGGATCACGCAGTTGGCGAAGCGCCTGCTCGCGGCGACCGACGCGACCGTCCACCGGCGGACCCGGATCGCCGAGGTCGCTCGCGAGGAGGGCAAGCGCGTTGACGACGATGCCGCGAGCTGGACGCTCACCGACACCGACGGCGACCGGTACGGCCCGTTCGATGCGCTCCTCCTGACACCACCGGCCCCACAGACCGCCGACCTGCTGCGCGCGACCGACTGGGACGACGACCGGCTCGATTCGCTCGTCGATGCCGTCAGCGCCGTCCCCTATCGGACGATTCGAACGCTCGTCTTTCACTATCCGTTTCGTGACTCCTACCCGTGGTACGGGCTGGTGAACCCCGACAAGGAACACGCGATCGGCTGGCTGTCGCGCGAGGAGTGCAAGGAAGGTCACGTCCCCGACGGGGAGAGCCTGCTGATCGTCCAGATGGGGCCCGAGTGGTCGACCACCCACTACGACGATCCGCTCTCGGACGTCGAACCGGGGGTCGCAGACCGCGTCGCGACGCTGCTCGACGACGATCGCTACGCCGACCCCGACTGGGTCGACGACCAGGGATGGCGCTACGCGCTTCCGGACGCGAGTCTCGACGCCGACGCCGTCCACCTCACCGAAGACGCCGGACTCTACGTCGCTGGGGACTGGGTCGCCGGCGAGGGCCGCGTTCCACGGGCGCTCTGGAACGGCTACGACGTGGGCGAGCGAATCGGATCAGACACGCCGTAAGCGGACCCATCCGAATCACACGCTCGGCTTACTGCTCGTGTGCAGACAGGCTTTACTGCGGGGAGAGCGAACAGACTCCTGTGTCGCTCACCGTCAGAATCGACCCGCACGTCCACTCGGAAGCCTCGTACGACGGGGCTGATCCATCAGAGCTGCTGTTAGAACAGGCAGCCGAGATCGGTCTCGACGCCGTCGTCGTTACCGACCACGACGTCATCCACGAATCCGTACGCGCGGCGGAACTCGCGCCGATGTACGGGCTCGTCGGGATCCCCGGTGTCGAAGTGTCGACCGCGGACGGCCACCTGCTCGCGCTCGGCGTCGAGGAGATGCCGCCGCGCCGCGCGCCGATGGCCGAGACAGTGGCGTGGGTCCGCGAGCGAGACGGGGTCGCGATCGTCCCGCACCCCTTCCAGCGGAGTCGGCACGGCGTCCGGAAGCGGCGGCTCCGCGGCGTCGACCCCGACGCCATCGAGGTGTTCAACTCCTGGGCGTTCACCGGGTGGAAGAACCGGCGTGCACGCCGCTACGCGGACGCGTACGGTTATCCGGGCGTCGCCGGCAGCGACGCGCACAAGGTCGGGTACGTCGGCCGCGCGTACACCGAAATCGAACTCGAAGATGTCGACCGTGCGGAACTGACGACCGACGTCGTACTCGATGCGATCCGCGACGGCGCAACCGGCGTCGAGGGCCGGCGGACGCCGATGCCGACCTCCGCGCGCCACTACGCCGGGGCCGGCGTTCGAAAGAGCAGTTTCTACGCCAAGTATGGTGCCTACCGGAGCGGATCGCTCGCGAAGACGGGCATGCTCGGGGCCGCGCGGATGCTCTACCGCGTCTCGCCACTCTCGCGGTAGGCGACTGACAGTGGGCTAGTCGATCCGGGCTGCAACCTAGCCTTCTCGCTGCGCTTTTCCCCGGGCGACAGCCGCTACTCGTCGTCGGCGCTCACGAGTTCGTCGTAGCGCGCGCCGGTCTGTTTCAGCGTCTCCGTCGAGTAGAGACGCTCGTGCTCGAACGGGAGGTGCTCGCTCGCGAGTTCGTCGATCTTCGCGTCGACGACGTCGCCTTCCCGGCCGTGGATCATCGTGAAGAGGTTGTACTCCCAGTCCTGTTCGGGGCGTCGCGGGCGGTGATAACAGAGCGTGACGAACGGGAGTTCGCCGACGGCCTCGCCCCGCTCGTCGAGTTCGTCGTCGGGGACGTTCCAGACGACCATACAGTTCGAATCGAAGCCGGTGACGACGTGGTTGACGACGCAGCCGATCCGTTTGATACACCCGTCCTCCAGCAGCCGCTCGATCGCCTCGACGACCGCGTCGACGTCGGCGTCGATGGCGTCTGCGACGTCGCGGTACGGTGTCGCCGAGAGCGGAAAGCCGTCCTGAATCTCGACTAGGAGGTCCGCCTCCAGTTTCGAGAGTCCGCCGACGGCCTCCTCGGAGATTCGCGTCGCCGACGCGTCCGTCGATGCAACGCTCTCGCGGGCGAAGGCGTCGTCGTTGACGACGGGGAACTCCAGGTCGATGTAGTAGTCCGTGAGCATCGGGAGGTTCAGCACCGCACAGCCCGTCCGCTCTTCGATCTCCTCTAAGATCGCGTCGCGCTTCTCTCGGGAGGCGGCGGTGACGACGAACCACATATTCCACTCGTGCTCGCGGCGGTAGTTGTGATTCACCTGCCGGTAGCCGTTGATCACCTCGGCGACCTCGTCGAACCGGTCCTCGGGTGCGGAGACGGCTGCAAGCGTCGAACTGCCGATGACGGGGGGGTTCAGAACGGCTCCGAACCGCCGAAAGATGCCTCGCTCGCGGAGGTCTCGGACCCGATCGAGGGCCTCGGTCTCGCCGATACCGAGTGCGTCGCCGACGACGCGGAACGGCCGCTCGACGACGGGAAAGCCGCTCTGGTACTCGTCGACGAGCGCGGCGTCCACGTCGTCGAGGTCGGCGCGCCAGTCGTCTTCCAGTGCGCTCATTGGGGACGCTTCGGCCCGCACGAACGTACCAATTTCGGCCTCCGTCGGGTGGGTCGCACTGACCGCTCGCACCCGCTGCGTGAGAACCGAACGGTCCACTTTTGATGCTCGCATTCCAACGGGAACGTATGGCAAAAGCGTCGGAAACCGCCGAATTCGGGGAGTGGCCGTTGAAACGACTGATGACCGAAGTCGTCGGCACGGGCGTCAAATCCGCCGAGGATATGACGCGCGAGCAGGCGACCGAGGCGATGCAGCGGATCCTCGCCGGCGAACCCGACCACACGACGCTCGGCGCGTTCTGGCTCGCGAACCGCTGGAAGCACAACAACGCGGAGGAACTCGCCGCCTACGCGGACGTAATCGCGGAGGACGTCGTCTACGCCGAACCCGACGCCGACCCGGTCGACTGCGGCGCGAACTACGACGGCAAGGGCGACACCGCCATCCTCGGTGCCGCCGCTGGCATCGTCGCCGCCGGCGCGGGCACGCCCGTCGTCGCCCACTCGGGCGACCGGGTGCCGACGCAGAAGCAGGACGCCTACAAGCACGTCCTCGACGAACTCGGCGTCCGTACCGAACTCGTCCCCAACGAGAGCGCCGGGATGGTCGACGAGACCGGCTTCGGTTTCTACTACCAGCCCGAGTTCGCCCCGCGCGTCCACGCGCTGTGGGAGCGCCGCGACCAGATGGGCGTCCGCACGTTCGTCAACACCGTCGAGACGATCGCGAACCCCGCGAAGGCCGACGTCCACCTCGGCTCGTTCTACCACCTCGCGTTCGCGAAGAAGATCACGGACACCTTCGAGCAGATGGTGTCTCAGAGCCCCCACCGCGTCGTGATGTTCCAGGGGATGGAGGGCTACGACGACATCCGGCCGGGTTACACGAAGGTCGGCGAGTGGACCGACGGCGAGTTCCGCGACTACGAGATCGAGACGCCGGAGTACGGGATGGACTTCGAGTACGAGGACCTCGAAGTCGACCCCGACGACGTCGCCGGCGACTCCGCTCGGTTGACCGAGGAGATCATCGCGGGCGAGCGCGAGGACCACTTCGCGGACGCCGTCGCGCTCAACGCCGCGTTCCGAATCTACGCCCGCGAAGACGCCGAGACGCTCGATGAGGGCCTGGAGATGGCCCGCGAGAGCATCGACTCGGGCGCAGCGGAAGCCGTCCTCGAAGATCTCCGCGCGTTCTGAGCGCAGTTTGGGCGTCGGTTCCCTTTTCGACAGTCGGCAGTTCACTTCTCGACCGCCGACAGGTGTTTTTCTCGCACGCGCGTTGTTTCCGATATGACCGCCGAGACGACTGCCGAGGCACGCATCCGCGAGTACTACGAGGCGCTGCGGAACGGAGAGCCGCTGTACCCATTCTTCGCAGACTGCCCCGACGTCGTGAAGTTCGGGATTACCGAGCGGTTGACCGGATACGAGGAAATCGAAGCGGGACTTCGCGAGCAGACGGCGACGACCGCAGACTGGACCGCCGAGAGCCGGAACCTCCGGGTCGTCGAACGCGACGATCACGCGTGGTTCTCCGACGACGTGCGGATGGCGTGGCACGACGTCGCGGCGGACCGCGAGTACGACTTCGACAGTCGGTGGAGCGGGACGCTCGAACGGGAGGAGAACGAGTGGCTGTTCGTCGGGATGCACGTGAGCGCGGTCCCCGACGGGCCGCTCGCGGAGTGACGTCTTCCCGGATCAGACTGAGAGGACACCGTTTTGTATCAGTCGCTCCTCTCGTGGGTATGGTCGACGACTCCGAACTGGAGAACCCCGAGAACCCGGTCGTGACGCTGCACACAACGACGGGCGACATCACGCTCGAACTGTTCGAGCAGCGCGCGCCCCGTACGGTCGAGAACTTCCTCGGTCTCGCGACGGGCGAGAAGGAGTGGAGCGACCCCGAGACGGGCGAGACTCGCACGGACTCCCTCTACGAGGGAACGGTCTTCCATCGGATCATCGACGGCTTCATGATCCAGGGCGGCGACCCCGAAGGAACGGGCCGCGGCGGCCCCGGCTACACCTTCGACGACGAGTTCCACGAGGACCTGAACCACGACGGCGCGGGCGTCCTCTCGATGGCCAACCGCGGCCCGAACACGAACGGCTCGCAGTTCTTCATCACGCTCGACGCCCAGCCGCATCTCGACGGCCGCCACGCGGTCTTCGGCCACGTCGTCGAGGGAATGGACGTCGTCGAGGAGATCGGTAACGTCCCGACCGATAGCAACGACAAGCCCGTCAAAGACATCGAAATCGAATCGATCGACGTCGAGTAATCCGATCTGCTCCGGTCCGCTCCTTACGATACATTTCTTCTTTCGGCCGCGTGCGCGGTGGCCACTCCTGAGCCGGTGGTCCGTCCGAACGGGTCGTTCCCCGATTTTCCTCGTGTGCGACCGCGCTCGCGGCAGTATCTCGACCGTTTCACTTTCACCCCGCTGCCGAACCCTTCTTAACCGTTCGTTGGGTACGACAGTCCACAGAATGACCTCGTTTCAGTCGACGCTCGGCGAGGAGGAAGGAGGCGGGATCGCCGAGGAGCTGGCGGAAGGCCAGCGCGCGATCTCGATCGCCGAGTTCTTCGAGAAGAACAAACATATGCTCGGCTTCGACTCGGGCGCGAGAGGGCTCGTCACCGCCGTCAAGGAGGCGGTCGACAACGCCCTCGACGCCACCGAGGAGGCCGGCATCAAGCCCGACATCTCGATCGAAATCCGCGAATCCGGCGACTACTACACTCTGATCGTCGAGGACAACGGACCGGGTATCACGCGCGAACAGATCCCGAAAGTCTTCGGGAAACTGCTCTACGGGTCGCGCTTCCACGCCCGCGAACAGTCACGCGGGCAGCAGGGAATCGGAATCTCCGCGGCGGTGCTGTACTCACAGTTGACCTCCGGGAAGCCGGCGAAGATCACCTCTCGCACGCAGCGCTCCGAAACCGCCCAGTACTTCGAGCTCATCATCGACACCGACACCAACGAGCCCGAGATCCAGGTCGACGAGGAACGCGCGCCGGGCGAGTCCGATCTCTCGCCGACGCACGGCACGCGCATCGAGATGGAGATGGAGGCGAATATGCGGGCGCGCCAACAGCTCCACGACTACGTGAAGCACACGGCCGTCGTCAATCCCCACGCGCGGCTCGTCCTCAACGAGCCCGGACTGGACGAACCGCGGCACTACGAGCGCGTCGAGGGCGCGGATCTGCCGGCCGAGACGGAGGAGATCCGTCCGCACCCTCACGGCGTCGAACTCGGGACGCTCATCAAGATGCTCGGCGCGACTGAGTCGTACTCCGTATCGGGCTTCCTACAGGAGGAGTTCACCCGTGTCGGTGCGAAGACGGCCGAAAAAGTGCTGAACAACTTCCGGGATCGGCACTTCGGTCGCGAGATGGGCTGGGCCGCGCCGCGGGACCCCGAGACGTCGCTCGAAGACGCGATCGACGACGCCGTCGCCAACAAGGGCGCGGAGGCGACCGCGACGTTCGCCGCACGCGTCGCCGACACGCTCACCTCGCGCGAGCGGACGACGCACGCAGAGCTCACAGACATCGTCGACACCGTCGCCGACGACGTCGGTGAGGAGTTCGGGGCGACGTTCGGGAGCACAGTCCGAGAGAACGCCGTCGAGGCCGCGTGGGACGTCCTCACCTCGGACCTCGAAGCCGACCTCTACCCGCTCGTCGACGACGCCACGAGCACCCGGAAAGACGACGCGACTGTCTCCGGGCTGGCCGATCGGCTGGCCGACAAATTCGACAGTGGCGGCGACCCCCGCCACCGCGCCACGTACGCAGGACTCCGCGACTACGTCGACCGCTCGGCGGATCGGCTGGTCTCCGAGGACGTCTCGTTCGGCGACACCGCCCGCGAGAACGTCGTCGATGCTGTCTGGACCGCGATGCGTACCGTCCCCGACGAGGTTCCGAAAGTACGAGCGATCGCCGACGACCGCGACGTCGCCTCCGAGTTGTTGGAGGCGATGCGTGAGACCGACATCCTCGCACCGCCGACGAACTGCCTCTCGCCGATCACGGCCGAACTCGTCGAGGCGGGCCTGAAAAAGGAGTTCGACGCCGACTTCTACGCGGCGGCGACCCGCGATGCAGAGGTCCACGGCGGCGACCCCTTCATCGTCGAAGCCGGCATCGCCTACGGCGGCGAGCTCCAGGACGGAACGGTCGACCTGCTCCGCTTCGCGAACCGCGTCCCGCTGGTCTACCAGCGCGGGGCGTGTGCGACGACCGACGTAGTGAAGACCATCGGCTGGCGCAACTACGGACTCGACCAGCCCGGCGGCTCCGGGATGCCGAACGGCCCGGCGGTGATTATGATCCACGTCGCTTCGACGAACGTGCCGTTCACGAGTGAGTCGAAAGACGCCATCGCGAACATCCCCGAGATCGAAGACGAGATCGAACTCGCCATCAGAGAGGCCGCCCGCGACCTCAAATCCTACCTCAACAAGCGGCGCTCGATGCAGAAGCGCCGGAAGAAACAGGACGTTCTCGGACGGATCCTGCCCGAGATGGCCGACAAGCTCTCGGAGGTCACGGGCCGGCCGCGGCCGAACATCGACGGCGCGCTCGCCCGGATTATGAACAACGTGAGCGTCGAGCGCGAGGTCGACGGCGACACCGTCACGCTCGTCGTCGAGAACCACTCCGACCGGACCGAAGAACCGGAGATCACCGACATCCTTTCTGCGGAGCCGTCGGACCTCCCCGAGGACGCCAGCGTCGTCGACCTCGACGGCGAGTGGTTCGTCTCTTGGGAGCCGTCGGTGCCGGCGGGCGAGTCGGTCGAACTGACATACACGGTTTCGGGAGACGCGTCGTTCGACGTCGACGTCGACGGCGTCGAGAACGAGAAACTGACGATCAACGCCTAAGCTACTATGAGCACGAAACAGGACGACGAACTCGCACAGGAACGCCTCGTCGACCTCGCCGCGGAGTTCTACGACCAGTTCGCGGCGGGCGAGGTACCGCATATGGACATCCCCACGCGGACGAAATCGAACATCGTCTTCGACGAGGACTCGAACGTGTGGGTCTACGGCGACCGAACGTCGACCCGCACGGCCAACAGCGTCCGCGGCGCCCGAAAGTTGCTGAAGGCGTCGTATACGATCGAGTTCCTCGTCAATCAGTTAGAGGAGGATCGCTCCTCGACGCTGCGTGAGCTGTACTACCTCTCTGAGTCGTGGGACAACGAGGAGGCCCAGTTCAAGAGCCAAGACGAGTCGAACCAACTGGTCGAAGACCTCGAAATCGTCTCGGAAGTCACCCGCGAGGACTTCCACATGCGGCCCGAGGAGTCGGGGGCGACGCTTATGGGGCCGCTGGAGCTTCGAGAGCAGACCCGCCGCGGCGAGCGCGAGATCCACTGTCAGAAGGACGTCGGCGAGGGCGGCTACCAGATCCCGAACAACCCCGACACGATCGACTTCCTCGATCACGACATCGACTTCGTCCTCTGCGTGGAGACCGGTGGGATGCGCGACCGTCTGGTGGAGAACGGCTTCGACGACGAGTACAACTGCCTGGTCGTTCACCTGAAGGGCCAGCCCGCGCGAGCGACGCGTCGGATCACGAAGCGACTCCACGACGAACTCGACCTGCCGGTCGTGGTGTTCACAGACGGCGACCCGTGGTCCTACCGGATCTACGGCTCGGTCGCCTACGGCTCGATCAAGTCCGCGCACCTCTCGGAGTACCTCGCGACGCCGGAGGCGCGGTTCGTGGGAATCCAACCGGAGGACATCGTCGAGTACGACCTCCCGACCGATCCGCTGGCAGACTCCGACATCAACGCCCTCGAATCCGAACTGGAGGACCCGCGCTTCCAGAGCGACTACTGGACCGAGCAGATCGAACTGCAGCTCGACCTCGAAAAGAAGGCCGAACAGCAGGCCCTCGCCGCTCGCGGGCTCGATTTCGTCACTGAGACGTACCTTCCCGAGCGCCTCTCGTCGATGGGCGTGCTGTAAGATCGGCCCCACTCGCGTTCTCGGTCGATCGAACTCCTGCGTGACCGAGTTCGGGATCCGGGGTGTGAAATATCGAAAGCGATATTCGAGCGGTTGTCTTTTTATGGCCCGACGCGATGGAGCAACGTATGAGTACCACCAAGCGAGGCACCACGATGGCCGAACTCACGGATTCTGCGCCGGTGGTCACGTACGCCCGCGACGGTGACGAAAACTTCGTCGACGCCATCGTCTCGGCATTCGCGACGACGCCGCTCGATGTCGACCTCTCGGGACGCGATCCGCTCTACGAGTGGATCGACCTCGATGCCCTCGACGCGCTGTTCGAATCGGCCCGTGACGACGTGGCGTTGTCGACAATCATCTGGGGCCACCCGGTCGTGATCACAGTCGACGATATCGAAGTCTACGAGGCTGACGGAACCGCCGAGTAGCTATAGTAGCGTTTGCAACTGATTGCTCATCCGATCGCACGCAGTCGTGCGATCGAGTGAGTGAAGACTTGCAAACGTTACTATAGTTTTCACATCCTGCCGGACCTCCGGAACGAGCTCTGACCCCCGTGAGCGGCGTCTATCCCTGCGCCGTTATGGACGCGCTGTACCCGGCCAGCGGGAAGTCACAGAATCTTTTTATTCTATTACCATATGGTACTACCCGATAATGACACTCGGTGTAGAACGCACTCAGACCGAACTATCCCTCCAGACGTATCTCGTCACCCAGGGGGACCGGGCCGCTGGCCGGTCTACGGTCGAGGTCGTCGACGCCGCTATCGAAGGGGGCATCGACGTCGTGCAACTCCGCGAAAAGCACGCGAGCGCTCGCCAGCGCTATGAACTGGGCCAGGCGATCCGCGAGCGGACGCGCGAAGCAGACGTGCCGTTCCTCGTGAACGACCGCGTTGATCTGGCCGCTGCCCTCGACGCCGACGGAGTCCACCTCGGCGACGACGACCTCCCGGTTGCGGCCGCCCGCGACGTTCTCGGTTCGGCGGCCATCGTCGGCCGGTCCGTCTCGACGCCCGCTGCGGCGCGCGACGCGGAGCGGGCCGGTGCGGACTACCTGGGTGTCGGTGCCGTCTACGGGACCGATACGAAAGACGTCGACGACGACAGCGCAGAGATCGGAACCGAAACCGTCGCGGCGATCGCCGACGCGGTCGACGTTCCGATCGTCGGGATCGGTGGCATCACGCCCGAAAACGCCGCCCCGGTGGTCGAAGCGGGTGCTGCGGGCGTCGCGGTCGTCTCCGCGATCACGGCCGCCGCCGACCCCGAGGCGGCCACTCGGCAGTTGCGCCAGCGCGTCCGGTCGGTCGCCGAGTCCCCGGAGGTGCAGCAGCGATGAGCGAGGCCGTCGGTCCCAAGGAGGCGCTCGTCGCAGTCGAGGCGGCGACGCCGTTGGTCAACGCGATCACGAACGACGTGACCGTGAACGCGGTCGCGAACGTCGTCCTCCACTGGGGCGGCCTGCCGGTGATGTCCGACGACGTCCGGGAAGTCGAGGAGATGGTCGCCGCCTCCCAGACGTGCCTGCTCAATATGGGCACCGTCAGCGAGGCCGGCGAGGAGGCGATGGTGACTGCTGGACGCGCCGCGGCGGCGCACGGGGCCGCCCTCGTCGTCGACCCCGTCGGTGCCGGCGCGACGCCGACCCGCTCGCGCGTTGCCGAGCGCTTGACGACCGAGCTCGCAGCCGACGTGATCAAGGGGAATCGCGGCGAGATCGCCGCCCTCGCGGGCGAGCACAGCGACGTTCGCGGCGTCGAATCCACCGGCGAACACGCGGACATCGCCGAGACCGCGATAGCGTGTGCGCGCCAGACGGACGCGGTCGTCGTCGCCTCGGGAAAGACGGACGTCGTGGCCACCGAGGAGGCGGCGTTCGAGGTCGACGTCGGCCACTCGCTGATGGGCGACGTCGTCGGGACCGGCTGTCTCCTCGGCGGCACGCTCGCCGCGTTCTGCGGCGCGGTCGACGATCCACTGTCGGCGGCGCTGGCTGGCACCGTCGCGTTCGGCCTCGCCGGTGAAGCGGCGGCCGCAGGCGAGTACGGCGACTACGCGGGGCCAGCGAGTTACGAGATCGCATTCCTAGATGCCATAGCTGGACTCGATCCGACGTCACTCTCGAATGCAAAGGACCGCATCGCGCGCGTGCCCACCGCAAAGGCGTATTACGAATGACCCGAGCAGATCCGCAGCGGCCTCCCTACGCACTCACGATCGCGTCGAGCGATTCCAGCGGCGGCGCGGGCCTTCAGGCCGATTTGAAGACGCTGACGCGACTCGGCGTGTACGGCGGTTCGGTCGTCGTCGCCGTCACCGCCCAGCACACGCAGGGCGTCGGGTCGACCCACGTCCTCCCGCCCGCGGACGTCCGTGCGCAGTTCGACGCCGTCGCGGGCGACGTCGATGTCGACGCGGTGAAACTCGGGATGCTCGCGACCGCGGACGTCGTCAGAACGGTGGATCTGTGCCTCGCGGACTACGACGGCCCCGTCGTGATCGACCCCGTGATGGTCGCGACCGCCGGCGATCGACTCCTCGCTGCAGACGCCGTGGACGCCTACACCGAGTTGTTCGCTCGCGCGACCCTTGTCACGCCGAACGCCGACGAAACCGAGGCGCTCACCGGCATCTGGCCGGATGCACCCGAGTCGCGGGCGTCCGCCGCCGCGCAATTCTTCCAGTGGGGGGCCGACGCCGTGCTGTTCAAAGGCGGGCACGTGCACGAGGCGGCGGACGGACACGCCGACGAGAGCGACGAAGACGGTGATATCGTCCGCGACGTCCTCTACACGGCGGCGGATTCGGGAACGGGCGACCGCCTCCCGACGGCGACGTTCGAGCACGCGCGGGTCGAGAACGCCCAAACTCACGGATCGGGGTGCACACTCGCGAGTGCGATCACGGCGCGGTTGGCTCACGGCGATGCGCTCGTCGACGCCGTCGAACAGGGTATCGCGTTCACCCGCGCCGCCATCGAGCGGTCGGCAGCCATCGGTGGGTCGGGGAGCGTGAACCACCTCGCGCCGAGCGGAGCGCGGAGTAGTATCGAGGTCGACCGCGACGACCCTTCGCAGAAGAACTAGCGACCAGCTGAGGGCCGCCCACCGCGACGGCTGTTCGTCTGCTGTGTGACGACTGTCCGTGGGCCGCGCGACTACTGTTCGTCTACCGCGCGATTACTGCTCGTCGGCCAGTCGCTCCACGCGATCGAGGCTGTCGGCGTCGGCCGGCGACTTGTCCTCGCGGACGCCGACGAACCGTGGGAATCTGAGGGCGTAACCCGACGAGTAGGTCGGTGACTGCTGTATCTCCTCGTAGCCGACCTCGAAGACGACCGCTGGCTCGACCGAGACTGTCTGGCCGTCCTCGTGTTCGATGTGCGGCGTCAGCCGTTCGGTCAGGGATTCGAGTTCCTCGTCGGTGATCCCGGTCGCGACTTTCCCGAGTGTGACGTAGGCGTCGCCGCCGGCAGTTCCGTCGTCGGCTCGGTCGTCTGCACCGTCCGCCCGCGCCGACAGCAGAAACGTCCCCAGGAGGTTCGCCCGGCGGCCTTCGCCCCACTCCGCGCCGGTGACGACAAGATCCAGCGTCTCCACGTCGGGCTTGCGCTTCAGCCAGTTCCGGCCGCGCTTGCCCGGCGCGTACGTCGACTGGGGATCTTTCAGCATAATCCCCTCGTGGCCCGCGTCGAGGGCCGCTTCCTCGACCGCCGCGACCTCGTCGGGGTCGGCCGCGACGCTGATGTCGGAGACGGCGTCGGTGTCGACGAGCAGTTCCGCGAGTCGATCGTGGCGCTCGACCAGCGGCGCGTCGAGCAGGTCGTCGCCGTCGGCGTGCAGACAGTCGAACGCGCGCAGTTCGACGCGGACCTCCTCGCGCATCTGCTCGACGTCGTACTTCCGGCGGAAGCGACGCAGCACCTCCTGGAATGGGAGCGGTGCGCCGTCGTCGTCGACCGCGACCACTTCGCCGTCGAGGACGACCGGCACGTCGATCGCCGACTCGACGAACTCGACGACCTCCGGGAGCGGGTCGGTCACGTCGTCCATATTCCGCGAGAAGAGCGCGGTCGTCTCTCCGTCGTAGTGGACCTGGACCCGTGCGCCGTCGAATTTGGTCTCGACGACCGCCTCGCCCCACTCGTCGATCGCCTCGGCGGCGCTGCCGGCCTGCGCGAGCATCGCCTGCACCGGGCGACCGACTTCGAGGCCGACGTCGTCGAGGCCCTCGCGCCCCGACTCGCGAGCGACGCGTGCGACCATCCCGTAGTCGTTCGAGACTTGCAGGGCGTGCTCGACGGCGACGACGGGGTCGTCCGTACCGTCCCCGTCGACGCTCGCGCTGTCGGGGGTGCCGCTCTCGGCGGGAGGGCCTGCGCCATCCGGATCGTCCGGGTCCGGGTCCGCGTCTGTGTCTCCGTCGGCATCCACCTGTTCGTCCGCGTCTATATCGGCGTTTGCGTCCCCGTTTGTGTCCTCTACGTCGGTATCGAGGAACGCCTCGGCGATGGCGTCCCGGACCGTTCCCTCCCCGACGCCGATCCGCATCTCGCCGAGGACCAACCGGGCAAGGAACTTCGCCTCGGAGGCGGAGGCCCGGTTGAACAGCCCGAACAGCGTATCGAGTCGCCGGCGCTCGCTGCCCTCGCCGATCGTCGCCGCGATCTCGCGGAGTTGCTCGTCGACTTCTGCGACGGTCAACTCGTCTGGCCCGCTACCGGAGAACGCGCCAAGGCCGCGCTGGCCGCCGAACTCGTAGGTCGCCGCGACCGCGCCGATCTCACCGACGTCAGCGAGTTTCGCCTCGACGTCGTCGGCGTCGACGTTCTGCCCCGCGGCGCGAGCGATCGCTTCGTGGAGGAGTGCCGGACCGATATCGAGCGTCGTCGCGTCCCAGGCGGGGAACACCCGACCCTGGAGGAAGCGGACGACCACCGGGAGGTCCGTGCCGGCGTCGCCGAGGAGGTCACAAACGTGGTCGACTGTCGCTAGATCCCCCGGCTCGTCTTCGATTTCGGCAGCGCGTGCGGCGAACTCGGCGAACTGCATCGAGCGAGCGTAGCCGCCACGCCGACAAGAGTCCGCCGACTCGGGACGAAAATTTCGGCGCCGGTTCTCGCTGGAAGCCACGGGTTTGAAGCCGTCCGCCCGCCCAGGGTGGGCTATGACTGAGGACTTGGCGGCGTCGGTTCGGGACGCGCTCGCCGTCGACCCCGAGGAGTTCGAGGCGCAGGCGCGGACGGACGCCGAAGTGGTGAAGTCCGAACTCAGGGAGGGCACCTTCGACAACCACCAGTCGATCGTGGGCTTGGAGTACGAGTTCTACGCCGTCGCCGACGGCCGGTGGGCGGCCTCCGACGACGCCGACGTCTACGCGCTGATGCGCGTGCCGCGTCGGCTGCTCGAACTCATCGGCTTCGAGAAGGAACTCGGCCTCCACAACGCCGAGATGACGACCAGTCCGCAGCCCCTGAACCCCGACGGCCTCCGTGCGCAGGAATCGGAAGTCCGTGCGCGACTGGGCGCGGCGCTCGACTGTACCGGGGCAGAGGGAATTCGCCTCGTGAGCGACGGACTGTGGACGATCCCGCCGGCCGGCGAGACGGCCCGGGAGTACCTCACCGACAGCGTCGAGGCCGACGGCATCCGGATCGCGACGAATATGAGCGGCTCGGTCCGGTATCACGCGATGGCGAACGGCCCGGCGTCGCCCGAGCAGCTGACGATCGACGCGCCCAACGTCACGCTCTCGGCCGACACCGTGATGCCGGAGTCACTCATCACCTCGATCCAGCCGCACTACCAGGTCGCACACGCCGCCGACCTCCCGACGTACTTCAACTACGGGCTCCGGATCGCCGGACCGCTCCTCGCGCTCGGCGTCAACTCCCCGTTCTTCCCGCCGGACCTCTACGACGACGTCGGCGCGCAGAAGATCCTCGCCGACGGCTACGCCGAACACCGAATCCTCGTGTTCGAATCCGTCCTCAACACGGAGGACGTGAAGAAAGTGTGCTTCCCGGAGGACCTCGACACCGTCGAGCAGGCGGTCGACCGAGTCGCGAGCGACGCGACGATGGTCCCGATGCCCGTCCCCGAAGGGAATCGCTTCGACGACGAGTTCGCCACGCTCCGTCGCAAGCACGGCACGTACTGGCGCTGGGTCCGCCCAGTCTTCGACGGCGCGTCGCGGTCTTCGGCGAACGCGCGCATCGAGTTCCGACCGATCGCGGCACAGCCGACCGTCCGCGACACGATCGCGTTCCAGGCGACGTTCGCCGGACTGATGGAGAGTCTCCCGCGACGTCGCCACCCCGCGACAGATCAGCCGTGGTCGACCGCCAGGGAGAACTTCTATGCGGCGATGCGGGACGGGCTCGACAGCGGCCAGCGGTGGATCTGTAATGACGGCGTCGAGACGGTGGACCCCGAGACGGTCTACGACGACATCTTCGCACACGCGGTCGACGGGCTCACCGCTGCTGGCTGCTCGGAAGCGGAGGCCGAGAAGTACGTCGACCCCCTCCGTGCGCGCGTCGAACACGAGACGACGCCGGCCGACTGGAAGGTCGACCGGGTCAGAGAGTACCTCGCCGACGGCGACTCATTCGCCGACGCCGTCGCGGAGATGCAGCGCGACTACGTGCGGAAGCAGCGGGAGACACTGCTGGACGGATCGTTCGCGGACTGGTTGTAGGAGAAGCGAGACGGGTCGAAGATCGATCGGGGCGAGTCCCGAACGCTCGGCCTTACAGGACCTCGTCGAAGTCCTTGTGCTGGGTGATGTCGACGCCGTCCTCGGTGACGACACAGACGTTGATCCCGTTACCGGACGCGAGGTCGCGCTCGACGGCGCTCTGGATTGCGCGCGCGGCGACGGACTTGGCCTCCTCGATCGAGAGGTCTTCGTTGTACTCCTGTTCGAGGACACCGAGGGCGTACTGACTACCCGAGCCCGTGACGGTGTACTCCTCTTCGAGAATCGACCCGGCGGGGTCGATGCTGTAGATGTGGGGTCCTTCCTCGTCGACGCCGCCGAGGATCGGCTGGACGATGAAGAACGCGCCCGAGCGGAGGAAGTTCCCGAGGAGCGTCGAGAGCGCCTGCATACTCATATCCTCGCCGCGCCGGGACTCGTAAAGCCGCACTTCGGCGCGGATCGAACTGATGAGCGACTGTGCGGCCGAGACGGAGCCCGCGATCGTCAGCGCGCCTCTCGGGTGGATCTCCTCGACCTTCTGGACGTTCTTCGAGGAGACCATCCGACCGAGGCTGGCGCGCATATCCGTCGCGAGGACGACGCCCTCGGACGTTTTCAGACCGACGGTCGTCGTCCCCGTCTTGGTCTCTTTGTCGCCCATCTGTTTGGCTCGTTGTTCGGCGTTGGAGAACTCGCCAAGTTCCGGCGAGAAGACGTCGGAGTGCTCACCGTTCAGCGGATCGAGACGCCCCGAAACGTCATCACTCGTAGGAGTACGCATTACCCGGTGTTGTCGCCCACCGCTGATAAATGCCACCCTTCCCACTGCTGTTGCCAGTATCGACCGCGGCGACGACACATCGGCAGGTGTCTCTGAACGCTGTGTCGATCGTCGTTTCCGTCCGTATGGCCCGTCAACCAAGCTATAGTAGCATTTGCAACTGATCGCACGACAGCGTACGATCCGATGCGTGAAGACTTGTAAATGCTATTATAGTCATTGCGAGAACTGCGTCGCGTTGTCACTCAGAACCGTTCTGGACGCCCAAAATCTCGATTCGTCTAGCGGCTCTGGCCGCGACCTTCGGCGCGCTCGTAGGTCCGCTCGGCGGACTCGATAAGTGGTCGAACGGGCAGGGTGAGCCCCAGTCGCCGCGCGAACAGCGCGATCGGCATCGCCAGGATGCCGAAGAGGAGCGTCGTCTGATACAGCAGGAAGGCCGCGCCCCGGTGCAGGTCTGTTATCATCGCCTTAGCGTGCTGGCGGCGACGGTAGTATATAAATCTTCCTCGTCACCGGAGAGGTAGATGTCCACGCTGTCGTGCGATTCAAGCCGACTTTGCGACACCACAAGAACAGTTGTCCGAAACCGGGGTCACGTCGTACGAACGCGGTCATCCGCACTGTTCGTCGGCATAAGTTATGCGCAGTATTGTCGTCGCGTACGCGCCCGACACCGGGTCGAATCGGTGACAACCACTCGCACTGGCGCGTGCGAACCACAAGACACGAAACCCCGCAGTGCGTCCTCAGCGTATGAGCAACTATCTCGTCGCGATGGAGGCCGCGTGGCTGGTCCGCGACGTCGAGGACATCGACGACGCCATCGGCGTCGCGGTCAGCGAGGCCGGGAAGCGACTCAACGACAAAGACAAAGAGTACGTCGAGGTCGAAGTCGGGGCGACGCCGTGTCCGGCTTGTGGCGAACCGTTCGACTCCGCGTTCATTGCTGCGAACACTGCGCTCGTCGGGCTACTACTCGAGATCGACGTGTTCAACGCCGACAGCGAGGAACACGCGTCGCGTATCGCCAAGAGCGAAGTCGGCGGCGCGCTCCGTGACGTCCCGCTCTCGGTCATCGACGTCATCGAGACCGAAGCCGACGAGGACGACCGCGACGACCGCTAACCCGGTCCGGACCGTCCGCTGGCCTACTTGGGGCCCCCGACGACCCCGAAACACTTTCGTATAACCTCGGGTAATTAGTACTATGGAACTACCGACCCCGCAGGACCTGCGCCAGCGTCGCACGGAGTTGGACCTGACGCAGAGCACCCTCGCCGAGATGGCAAGCGTCTCCCAGCCGCTCATCGCGCGGATCGAGGGCGGCGACGTCGATCCGCGGCTCTCGACGCTCCGTCGGATCGTGAACGCGCTCGAAGAGGCCGAAGGCAGCGTCGTCCGCGCGGACGACCTGATGAACGAGGACGTGACGAGCGTCGCGCCCGACGACTCGGTCCACTTCGCACGCGACGTGATGCTCGACGAGGGCTTCTCACAGTTGCCCGTCATCCGCGATGGCCGCCCCGTCGGCATCATCTCGAACAGCGACATCCGGCACGCACAGGAGAACGACGACGTCGGGACGCTCCCCGTCGCCGACGTGATGCGCGAGTCGGTCACGACAGTCGAGCGTTCGGCGACCCTCGAGGAGATCGACGCCGCGCTCGATCACCACTCGGCTGTTCTCGTCGTCGAGAGCGGCGAAACGATCGGCATCGTGACTGAGGCCGACGTCGCGGCTCGCGTGTAGACTGTCGCCGTTTCGGTTCTCTGCTGCGCCGCCGTCGCTAGCGCCGACGAACTATCATCGGGACCTCACCCGCCGGCTGGGTCGTCATCTGCGGCGAGAGCGACAGTGATCCGTCCCCGACGCGCTCGAATCGGAACCGCCGGAGGAGTTCCGCCAGCGCGACTCGCGCTTCGACGCGCGCGAAGGTCGCACCGAGACACCGCCGCGGCCCCGCGCCGAACGGGAGATACGCGTCCGCCGAGCGGTCCCGGTCGCGCCACCGCGTCGGATCGAACGTCGTCGGGTCGTCCCAGAAACGCTCGTCGTGATGCATCGCGAAGACTGAAACGAGCACTTCGGCGCCTTCGGGGACGACGTCGTCATCAAACCTCACAGGGCGCTTCGTTTCTCGCGGGAGCGCGTGGACCGGCGGATACAGGCGGAGGCTCTCGTCGACGACGCGCGCAAGCGTCGGGAGGTCGTCGAGGTGTTCCCACCGGACCGGCTCCTCACCGAGAACGTCCGCGAGTTCGGTTTCCACGTGCCGATACGTCTCGGGGTTCTCTGCGAGACAGTACAGCGTGAACGTCAGCGCGAGCGCGGTCGTCTCGTGGCCCGCGAAGACGAGGCCGATCAATTGATCGATAGCAGCGTCCGTCTCGCGGGGGTAGCTGTCGGTGTCGTCCCCACTGCCAGCACCAAGCGCCGTCGCGAGCGTCGCCACCAGGTCGACGCCTTCCGCTCGGTCGTCTGTGTCCGTTCTGTCGGCGTTCTCCAGCAACGAGCGTACCTCCTCACGGAGCGTCGCCTTGGCAGCGTCGAAGCGACGCCGAGCAGGTGTCGGCAGCCAGTCGGGGAGCATCCACGTCACCGGCTCGAAGTAGGCGTTCAGGTCGTCTGCGGCCGCCCGCAAACCGTCGCGGTCAGCGTCTGCGTCGATGCCGAGAAGCGTCGTCGCGAGGATGTCGAACGTCAGCCCTTGCATCTCGGACAGAAGCGCGATCTCCTGGCTGTCGGTCCACGAGTCGGCGCGGCGGACGACCTGCTCGCGCATCGTCGGGAGGAACGACTGAATCCGCGATGCGAAGAAGAACGGATCGAGAAAGTCACGCTGCTCGCGCCAGTCGTCGCCCTCGACGGCGATGACGCTGTTACCGAACGCGAGCGGGAAGTCGTCGGTCTTCGCGAACGCGTCGCGGTCGGTCACGAGGACGCGCTCTGCGTAGTCCGGATGTGCGAGGACGTAGCGGTCCCCGACGGGGAGGTCGATGCGGAATGCGTCGCCGACCTCCTCGACGGCGTCGACGGTGAAGTCGAACGGATCCCGCGCGAACCCGACGGCGTTGCCGAGGAGGGGGAGGCCCGCCGGTGCGGGCGGGCGGCGTTTGCCACCGACACCGCCCCGCGGCTTCTCTGACGGATCGCCGCTGGAATCACTCATTGTCCGGATAGATAGTGGAATCGAGTCGCAATCAGAGTTCGAGACCGCGGATCGAGACGCCCTCGCCCTCCCCGACGCGACCGATCACGCGTCCGTCGGTGGCGTCGGCGAGCGCTTCGGCGTCCTCAGGTGCGAGCGCGCAGACGAAGCCCGTGCCCATATTGAACGTCCGGTGCATCTCCTCGTCGGAGACGTTGCCCTCCGACTGGACGAACTCGAATACCGGCTGGGGGTCGAAGGCGTCCTCGACGACGTAGCGGTAGTCGCCCATCCGCTCGAGGTTCGTCCACCCGCCGCCGGTGACGTGCGCGGCGGCGCGGACGTCGTGTTCGCGCATCGGATCGAGGAGGTGCGTGTAGATCCGGGTCGGTTCCAGCAGCGCCTCCCCGAGCGTGTCGTAGTCGCCGAACGGGCAGGCGTCAGTGTACTCGTGGTCGCGCGTGACGGCCGTGCGGGCGAGCGTGAGGCCGTTCGAGTGGATGCCCGAGGACCGGAATCCGACGAGTGCGTCGCCCGGGTCCGCTTCGCCGGGGAAGATGGCGTCCTTCGCGGCGAGGCCGGCGCAGGTCCCCGCGAGGTCGAGGCCACGGATTACTTCCGGCATCACGGCCGTCTCGCCGCCGACGAGTTCGAGGTCTGCCTCGTCGGCCCCGGCCCGGAGGCCCTCGCCGACCTGCTCGGCGAACGTCTCGTCGGGGTCGTCGACCGCGAGGTAGTCGACGAACGCGACCGGGCGCACGCCGGCCGCGACGAGGTCGTTGGCGTTCATCGCGATGCAGTCGATGCCGACCGTCGAGTAGTCCGAGAGCGCCTCCGCGACGAGCAGTTTCGTCCCGACGCCGTCGGTGGCGAGCGCGAGATAGCGGTCACCGATGTCGAGCAGTCCGGCGTAGTCGCCCTCGCTCTCGCCGACCGCGCCGATCAGCGCCGCCGTCGCGGCCTCGCTCGCTTCGATGTCGACGCCCGCCTCGGCGTACGTCAGTTCCTCCGCGTCCGATTCGGGCTCCGCGTTCCCATCCGGGTCCGCCCCCGCGTCGTCGTCAGTCATATCCGAATGCCCGCGTCGGGGCAAGAAAATACGTCCGGTCTCCGGGCGGGCCAGCACTTGACGAGAAGGAGTCCACCCGACGTCCTCGTCACTGCGATACCGACACCCGCGGTCGCGGGAGTAGCTACTTGGAGATACGATCGCATATCAGAGAATGAACGGTCTAAGCGCTTCTGGATGGCTCATAAAACGTCCCTGAAACGTCCTCGAACCCCGGTAAACGGTCACGAAACGACTGAACGCTCGTCGCGTTATATGTGGGTGCCAGTTCTACGAGGAAGTGAGGAAACACAGATGTCCAGTGTCCCCCACTCCCTCGAAGCGACCCTCGCGCGCGGCGCCCTCCGTCGCGGTCTCAGTGTCGTCGGTACAGCTACTCGCGCTGGCCTCCGCAGCACGGCGGCGGCGAGCTTCTGGGCTGCCATCGTACTGCCGTTCACGTACCTCCCGCTCATCTTCGGCGGCCTGACCGGTGGCGAAGCCCTCCTCTTCGCCGGTCTGGTCGCCCTCAACGTGCTCGCGTTCGTACTCGGGCACGGACACGAGCCAGCGTCGAGCGCCGAGTGACTGTCGGACGCTGCCGCCGGGTCAGAACCCGAATCCGACCACGAACGCGCCGATCGTCAACAACAGCGAGGGCACGAAGAACCCCGCAAAGACGGTTTTACTCCATCTCAGCACGGTCTTCCCGTCGAGCGGGCCGAACGGGAGCATGTTGAACGTCGCCAAGAAGAGATTGATCGTGAGTCCGCGCGACCCCGCGAGTGCGAGGAAGTCGGAGCCGACGAGCACGCCGAGGAAGAACACCGGCAGGAAGACGACGGCGAGAAGGGCGTTCGTTACGGGGCCGGCGATCGCGATGAGGCCGTGCTCGCGGGCGGTCAGTCGACCGCGGTGATAGACCGCGCCGGGAGCCGCGAAGATGAAGCCGGCGAGCGAACTGACGACGGCGAGAAAGAGCATTCCGTAGTCCGCGCGAAACTCTGCGACCTGGCCGAAACGGACAGCGACGACTTTGTGGGCGATTTCGTGGAGGAGAAAGCCGACGCCAGCAGTCAGGAGGCTGAGCAGGATGGGGGCGACGACGCCGCCCTGTAGAATGCCGGTGACTGCGCGCTGGCCACCACCGGCGAAGAAGATGGCGAAGGCGACGCCGAGGGCAATCCACGCCAGCGCCAGATCTTGCAGCTCTTTGGAGCTGAAGGAAATTCGAGACGTGTCCATTCCGACTGGGCGTACGGGGCGTGGGGTGTTGGCCCTTGTGGGTTGCAGTGAACCGGCTGAAATATGGACGACCCCGAAAGGCGATCCGCGCGAGCGGAGCCACAGGACGTCACGTCACCCGATCGCGTTCCAGAGGATCTCCCAGCCGTTCTTCGCGCCCTCGAAGAGCAGTTGGGTCACGCCCGCCGCACCCCCGAGATCGAGCGCGAACAGCGGGAGCAGGTACGCGACGAACAGCGCAGAGGCGACGATGCTGCCGATGTTCGTCGCCGCGACGACGACGATGAGGCGGAACAGCGGCACGGCGAACATCTCGTTCATCAGATCCGGGATCGGTTTCTCCTCGTCGGCGAGCAGTTCGTTGAGCGTGCCGATGTCGGAGATGTTCACGGGGTCGTGCTGGAGTTCGATGTAGCCCGTGAACCACCCCGGCGCGAGGAAGGGGTTGATCGACGTCATCCACGCGACTGCGCCGCCGACGAGCGAGGACGACCACCGCGCGCCCGCCGCCTTCGCGAGCCCTGCCGCGAAGAGACCGTTGACGAGGAACCACGCGCCGAACAGTCGCAAGAGCGTGTCGTTGCCGGCCGACGAGAGCGCCAGTAGCGCGAAGAAGCCGACCACGACGAGCGAGATGCCCGTCCCGACGACTTTCGCCCAGGGGACGCCGCCGCCGTCCGTTCCAGTCAGCGACGACATCGGCGGGAGTTCCTCGGGGTGGTCGAGGTAGCGTTCGATCCCCTCGCGGTGGCCCGCGCCGACGACGGCGACGACGTTCGCGCCAGACTGCCGGAGCGCGACCAGTTTGTGCGCGATGAACGCGTCGCGCTCGTCGATGAGCGCTGCCGCCCCGCCGGGCGAGAACTGCCGGAACTCCTCCATCATCGCGCTCACGACGTCGGTGTCGGTCATCTCGGACATATCGAACTCCTCGACGTCTTCGACCTCTCCGTAGCCGAACGTCGAGGCGAACTGCCCGAGCACGCCGCCGACGAGGAGGCCGCCGACGATGCCGACCGCCATACTGCCGACGACGCGCACGACGAACGATCCCAGGAGATCGACAGCGGGTGCGGCGAGACCGAAGCCGACGCCGCCGATGCCGCCGATTGCGACGCCCGCGGCCAGCGCTGCGACGAGACGATCCTCGGCGGAGAGAAGCGACGCGCCGAACGTCCAGATCGCGGCCGCGACGCCGACTGCGAGGATCACGCCGCCGGTGACGCGCGAGAGCAACGGGAGTCCGATGCCGATGCTCCCACCGAAGATCGCCACCAGCGGGCCGAAGATCACACCGAGGACGACGCCCGCGGCGAGGCCGACGCCGCGGCTGTCGCCGATTCCGAAGGCGAGTCCGCCCACCATTCGGAGTTTCTCGACGATCCCCATCTGCGACCAGAAGCGTTGCATCGTCTCGTTGATGTCGCGGTCGACGAGCGCGACGTCGATTCCGTGTTCTTCGGCGGTGTCGACCGCCGAGAGCATATCCGCACCGGGCGTCACGTCGAACTCCTCGCCCAGGCGCGCCTGCACGTACGACAGCATCCAGTAGGCGATGAACTGAAACACCGTGTTGCCGCGGAGCAGGTCCCCGGGCTCGATGTCGTCGGGCTCTCCGCCCTTCATCTGCCGGTATCGTCCCTCGTCGAGTTCGACGGCGACGACGTCGGGGCGTTCTGCCTCGATCGTCTCTTCCACCTCGCGGACGCTCTCCTCGGAGACGTGCGCAGTGCCGACGACGCGGACGCGACCCTTCTCGGCCGCTTCCTGACTCATTGGTCTTTCTACCGCACCGTGGTTTTTACCCCTGTCGGAGATTCGACCGCGGTTCGACGGCGCGCGATACGACGCAGTGACCAGCCGTGGCCCCAGTGAGCGGCCGTGACTCCCAGGAGCAACCGTAACCCCTCTCCAGCACTCGTACGGACTCACTACCTTAGTGTGAACCCGACGAACTAGCGGTGATGTACGACACCATTCTGGTCCCGACCGACGGAAGCGACGGGATGGCGCGTGTGGCCGAACACGCGATCCACCTCGCGCGGTTGAGCGAGGCGACGCTGCACGTCCTCCACGTCGTCGACACCTCGGCTGTTCCACTCGACGCGCACAGCCAGTCCGTCCAAGAAGGGGTAGAGGAAGCCGGGCGAACCTCCGTCGCGGAGATCCACGACCGCGCGGCGGACGTCGGTATCTACGCGATCACCGCGGTCCAGTATGGGACGCCGCATCAGGAGATTCTCGCGTACGCCGACGAGAACGACGTCGACCTCGTCGTCCTCGGCACACACGGGCGTACGGGTCTCCCGCACGTCCTGCTCGGCAGCGTTGCGGAGCGCGTCGTTCAGCACTCCGACGTACCGGTCCTTACGGTTCGGACGTCGCCCCCGGAGTAATGAGCAGTGCGCTCGGCACGACTCAAAATCACCCATAGAACCCGAGCTGCTCGCTTCGGTCGCGGATTCAGATGTGGGAGGATGGGATTTGAACCACGGTCACAACGAAGTTGTTCCCTGATTCAAATCCCACCGTAAACGAGCGGTCCTCGCTGACGCTCGGACACGCAGTGCGGGGGATGGGATTTGAACCGGAGCCGGACGTGCTCGCTCGGTACTCGCTGCGCTCGACCGGCAGGGTTCAAATCCATCCATAGAAGCCGAACTGCTCGCTTCGCTCGCAGATTCGGATGCGGGGGATGGGATTTGAACCCACGAACCCCTACGGGAGCGGATCTTAAGTCCGCCGCCTTTGGCCTAGCTCAGCCACCCCCGCGCAAGCGGCCATTCCGCGGACGGCCGGTTAGTGGTTTCGCTTCGCCTGTCGGGCGGAACGCACGTCGTCGCTCGCCTACCAGTCGACGCTGAGCGTCCCGTCGCCGTGCGGATTCGGCGCGATCTCCTCGTCGGTGCGGCGATCGACGACGTGGATGACGCCTTTGTCCTTCTTTCCGGGACAGACCTCCGCAGCGCGGATGTTCTCTTCGAGTTCGTCCTCGCCGATGAAGTACGATTTCGGATTGGCGAGACCGGATTTGATGTCCATCTCCCAGTTGTCGGCGACCTCCGCACAGCGGCCGGCCCCGATGCATTTGTTCCCCTCGAAGATGATCTTGTAGGGCTTCTCGGAGATCGGCGGGGCGTTCGACTCGTCGCCGACGTCGCTGGGCTTCAGCGGCTCGTCCTCGGCGTCGCTCATACCCGCTCGTAGCCGCGCGGTCGCCTTTGCGCTGTCGGTTCACCGAGGTCGGCACGCGGTCTCATACTGTCGGACAGCAGTTCGTGAACTGTGTTGGCACCCACGGGGTGCCGATACTCTTCACACAGTTCTGTCCGACAGTATCAGCCCCAGTAGGACGCCCTTACTGGCCGCCGTGTTGCGCTCGATCGGGCGATCTGTGAAACTGCTCTCCCGAGGCGTGGTATCATACGTAGTTTCGCGCCCGCGCGTGCGAGGGTTTAAGAATGGAGGTAGCTTAACGAAGACACGTTCAATGTCACGCGATACTGAGTACGGGGCCGGGCAGATTCAGGTCCTCGAAGGCTTAGAAGCCGTCAGGAAGCGCCCGGCGATGTACATCGGGTCGACGGACTCGCGAGGGTTACATCACCTCGTCTACGAGGTCGTCGACAACGCGATCGACGAAGCGCTCGCGGGGTACTGCGACCACATCGAAGTCACGCTCCACGATGACGGCTCGGTGTCGGTCTCCGACAACGGCCGGGGCGTCCCGGTCGACACCCACGAGCAGTACGATCGCCCTGCCGTCGAAGTCATTATGACTGTCCTCCACGCCGGCGGGAAGTTCGACAACAAATCCTACCAGGTCTCCGGCGGGCTCCACGGCGTCGGCGTCTCCGTCGTCAACGCACTGTCGAGCCGCCTCGAAGTCGAGATCAAGCGCGACGGCGCGCTCTGGCGAGACAGTTTCGACCACGGCGAACCCGAGGCGGGCGCCTTCGAGCGCGTCCGCGACCTCGACGAGGACGAAGAGACGGGCACGACCGTTCGTTTCTGGCCCGACGAGGAGATCTTCGAGACGGTCGACTTCGAGTTTTCGACGCTCGAAAACCGACTTCGCGAACTCGCCTTCCTCAACTCCGGCGTCGAGATCCGACTCGTCGAAGAACCCGGCGCCGTCGGCGACGAAGACGACGAGACCGTCCCCGAGGGGCGCTCACGCGAGTTTTGCTACGAGGGCGGCATCCGCGAGTTCGTCCGCTATCTCGACGAGACGAAGACCGTCCTCCACGACGACGTCATCTACTACACCGACACCGAGGACGACATCGAGGTCGAAGTGGCGCTGCAGGCCACAGAGGAACTTCAGGGCTCGATTCACGCCTTCGCAAACAACATCAACACCCGCGAGGGCGGGACCCACCTCACTGGCTTCAAAACGGCGCTGACCCGCGTCGTCAACGACTACGCCAGCGAGCACGACTTGCTGGACGACCTCGACTCCCTGAAGGGCGAGGACGTCCGCGAGGGACTGACCGCAGTCATCTCCGTCAAACACCCCGATCCACAGTTCGAGGGACAGACGAAGACGAAACTCGGCAACAGCGAAGTGCGCGGGATCACCGAATCCGTCACCCACGAGAAACTGGGGACGTACTTCGAGGAGCATCCCGACACTGCCACAGCGATCGTCAGCAAGGCGGTCGAGGCCGCGAAGGCCCGCAAGGCCGCCAAGCAGGCCGAGGAACTCACCCGCCGGAAATCCGCGCTGGAGTCGACGTCGCTGCCGGGTAAACTCGCGGACTGTCAGAGCCGCGATCCCGCCGAGTCCGAGCTGTTCGTCGTCGAGGGTGACTCGGCGGGCGGTAGCGCAAAGCAGGGTCGCGACCGCCGCTTCCAGGCTATCCTCCCGATCAAAGGGAAGATCCTGAACGTCGAGAAACACCGGCTCGACCGCGTGCTGGAGAACGACGAAGTGCGAGCGCTCATCACCGCGATCGGCGCGGGTGTCGGTGAGGAGTTCGACATCGAGGACGTCCGCTACGAGCGGATCATCCTGATGACGGACGCCGACGTCGACGGCGCACACATCCGGACGCTGCTTCTGACGCTGTTGTATCGCCATATGCGGCCGCTCGTCGAAGCGGGCTACGTCTACGCGGCCAAGCCGCCGTTGTACCGCGTCCGCTACCGCGGGGAGACCTACGACGCGATGACGGAGGCCGAACGCGACCGCATCATCGAAGAGAAGTGCAACGGCAACCCCACGCAGGTCCAGCGGTTCAAGGGCCTCGGTGAGATGAACCCCGATCAGCTCTGGGATACGACGATGAACCCCGAGAACCGGGTTCTCAAGCAGATCACCGTAGAGGACGCCGCTGCGGCGGACAAGATGTTTTCCGTGCTGATGGGCGACGCCGTCGAACCGCGCAAGCAGTTCATCAAAGACAGAGCGACCGAAGCCGAATGGGTGGACATATAGATGAGTTCTGACGCACCAGAGGCCTTCGATCCCGGGGCGGGCATCGCCGCGGAGGTCGAGACCGCACGGATCGAACAGGAGATGGAACAGTCTTACATCGACTACGCGATGTCGGTCATCGCGGGGCGGGCACTCCCGGACGTCCGGGACGGCCTCAAACCCGTCCACCGGCGCATCCTCTATGCGATGCACGAGTCGGGCATCACCGCCCGCTCCTCGCACCGGAAGTCGTCCTCGATCGTCGGCGAGACGATGGGTGATTACCACCCGCACGGCGACTCGGCGATCTACGACACGCTCGCACGGATGGCGCAGGACTTCTCGATGCGCTACCCGCTCGTCGACGGTCAGGGGAACTTCGGCTCCGTCGACGGCGACCCGCCGGCGGCGATGCGGTACACGGAGGCGCGGATGGCTCCCATCGCCGAGGAACTCCTCGACGACATCGAGATGGACACCGTCGACTTCCAGTCGAACTACGACGACCGGCTGGAGGAACCCGAGGTCCTGCCCTCGGCGTTCCCGAACCTCCTGGTCAACGGCTCTTCGGGGATCGCAGTCGGGATGTCTACGAACATCCCACCGCACAACCTGGGTGAGGTGATCGACGCGACGACTCACCTCATCGAGAACCCCGACGCCACCGTCGAGGATCTAATGGAGTACGTCAAGGGGCCGGACTTCCCGACCGGCGCGAACATCGTCGGCCGCAACGCGATCCACAAGGCGTACAAGACGGGTCGCGGTCGGGTCCGCGTCCGTGCCGAGTTCGAGGTCCAAGACGACCGGATCGTCATCACCGAACTCCCGTATCAGGAGAACAAAGCGCGACTCGTCGAACGCATCGCCGACGACGTCAACGAAGGGAAGATCGAGGGCATCCGCGATCTGCGCGACGAGTCCGACCGCGACGGCATCCGCGTCGTCGTCGAGCTCAAGCGCGGTGCCAACGCCGAGATTGTCAAAAACCAACTGCTGGAACACCACCTCGAATCGACGTTCGGCGTCATCAACCTCGCGCTCGTCGACGGCCAACCAAAGGTCCTCACGCTGAAAGAGACCCTCGAAGAGTACGTCAAGCACCGACGCGACGTCGTCCGTCGCCGTTCGGCGTACGAACTCGACGAGCGGAAAGAGCGCGCCCACATTCTCGAAGGCCGACTGCAAGCTCTAGAGAACGTCGACGACGTCGTTTCCGTCATCCGAAACTCCGAGAGCCGTGACGACGCGAAAGCCGCACTGCGCGGCGAGCACGTCGTCGAGGCGGACGGGGAGCCGCTGCCGTCTTTCGACTTCTCGGAAGCGCAGGCCGATCACATCGTCGCGATGCAGCTCGGGTCGCTCACTGCGATGGAAGCCGACGAGATCGAATCCGAGTACGAGGAGGTCCAAGAACGGATCGAGCGCCTCGAAACGATCCTCGAGAACCCCGACGAACTCGACGCCGTCGTCACAGACGAACTGGCGAAGATCAAAGACGAATACGACGACGACCGGCGGACGTCGATCATCGAAGACACCGGCACGGTCACACACGAGGACCTCATCGCCGAGGAGGACGTCGTGGTCGTCGTCACCGAGGACGACTACATCAAGCGGATGCCGCTGGACAGCTTCCGCGCCCAGCACCGCGGCGGGAAGGGGATCATCGGCACCGAATTGAAGGAAGGCGACCGGGTCTCCTCGGTGTACGTCGCGAGCACTCACGATTATCTGCTGTACTTCACCAACCACGGACAGGTCTATCAGCTGAAGACCTATCAGGTTCCGGAGATGTCCCGCACCGCCCGCGGGAAGTCCGCCGTCAATCTGCTCGATCTCGACGACGGCGAGGAGATCACCGCCGTCGTCAACACCGCCGAGATCGAATCCGAGGAGGAGAAGTACCTCACGATGGCGACCCGGAACGGGTACGTCAAGCGGACGAGCGTCGAAAAGTTCCAGAACATCCGTTCGACGGGGATCATCGCGACGAAACTCGACGACGAGGACGCCCTCGCCGACGTCGAAGTCACCGACGGGAGTCGGGACCTGATCCTCGCGAGTCGCGACGGAATGGCGATCCGCTTCGCCGAGGACGAAGTCCGGTCGATGGGCCGCTCGGCCCGCGGCGTCCGCGGGATCGACCTGGAGGGCGGCGACGAGGTCGCCGCGCTGGCGGCCGTCGAACCTGACCGCCACGAGTGGGTCCTCACCGTCACCGAGAACGGCTACGGCAAGCGGACCGACGTCGGACAGTACCGCCGACAGTCTCGGAACGGGAAGGGCCTCATCGATATCAAGACGAACGACCGCAACGGGCGCGTCTGTGAGTTAGAGACGGTCGGCCCCGGCGACCACCTGTTCGTGATGAGCGGCGACGGGCAGATCCTCCGGACGCCCGTCGAAGACGTCTCCATCGTGGGTAGAAACACGATGGGCGTCATCGTGATGGATCTCGACGCCGGCGACGCCGTCGCGAGCGTCGACGTACACTTCGCAGCGGGTGCGGAGGACGAACTGGACGACGAAGCCGAGGCCGAAGCCGTCGCTGACGACGATACCGAAGCCGAATAGCGGCGTTCAGGGCGAGCGGTCATCTCGCCGACGGTTCACCGGAAATCCGGTGTGCGGTGACGTCGCACAGGGCGTCAGAGGATCTGTTTTCCGAGCGCGCTCGCCGCCAACTCGACCGCGAGCGACGCCGTTTCGTTGCGTTCGTCGAGGATCGGATTGATCTCGACGAGTTCGAGCGAGCGGAGGCAGTCGCGGTCGGCGACCGCTTCGAGCGCCGAGTGGGCTTCGCGGTACGTGACGCCGCCGCGAACGGGGGTCCCGACGCCCGGTGCTTCACGGGGATCGAGCCAGTCGAGATCGAGGCTCACGTGGAGACCGTCTGTTCCAGTGGTGGCTACGTCGAGCGCATCGTCGACGACGTTCGTGATCCCCCGTTCGTCGATGTCGGACATCGTGAAGGTGGTCACGTCGGTCTCTGCGATCGCTTTGCGTTCGCGCTCGTCGACGTCGCGAAGCCCGACGATCGCGACGTTTTTGGGGCGCAGTCCGCTCGCGTTGGCCCACGCCACGTCGGCGAACTCGCCGATGCCGAGGACGGCCGCCAGCGGCATCCCGTGGACGTTCCCCGACGGCGACGTCTCCGGGGTGTTGCAGTCGCCGTGGGCGTCGAACCACACGACACCGATCTCGGCGTCGCGCGCCGACCCGGTCACAGAGCCGATCGCGACCGAGTGGTCGCCGCCGAGTACGAGCGGTACCTCGCCGTCCGCGAGTGACCCCTCGACGCGATCTGCGAGACTCGTCACCACTTCGCGAGTTTCGCGGAGAAACTTCGCTCGTCCGGAGGGGAGCGTCTCGGCGTCCGGATCGCGTTCTTCGGCGTGCGGTGCGAGGACGTCGCCGTCGTCGACAGCCTCGACTCCCGTGCGTTCCAGTTCTTCGGCGAGTCCGGCGTACCTGATCGCCGAGGGCCCCATATCTACGCCCCGTCGGTTCGCGCCGTAGTCCGTCGGCGCGCCGATGATACGTACGGTCGTCATACGTCGACCGTAGGCGTCGCTGTCGCCTTACGCCTGGCGTTGCTATCCTGATCCTCGCTTACTCCAGATACGGTTCACAGACGCGGGCGACGCCTTCCTCGAAGGAGATTTCGGGCTCCCAGCCGGTCGCCTCGCGCATCTTCGTGCTGTCTGCCATCGTGTCGTGGACGTAGACGTCGAGTGGGTTCTCGACGTACTCGGGGTCGACGTCGGTGCCGAGTACGTCGTTTATCATCTCGATCATCGTGTTGAAGGTGTAGCTCTCGCCGGTGCCGAGGTTGTAGACGCCCTGGAGTTCGTGCTCGGCCGCGAGTTCGATCCCGCGGACGATGTCGCCGACGTGGGTGAAATCCCGCGTCTGGGAGCCGTCGCCGAACACTTTCGGTCGCTCGCCGTTCGCGATCTTCTCGGCGAACTGCGCGACCGTGTTGGCGTACTCGCCTTTGTGTTCCTCGGCGCCGCCGTAGCCCTGATAGACGGAGAAAAAGCGCAGGCCGGCCAGCGTCATCTCGTAGTGGTGGTGGAAGTACTCGCCGTACTTCTCGCGAGCGAGCTTCGAGGCCTCATAGCAGGTGCGCGCCTCGACCGGGAGGTCTTCGGGAGAGGGCTCGGTCCGCGAGCCGTAGATCGACGACGTCGAGGCGTAGACGACGGTCTCACAGCCGTCTTCGCGGGCCTGCTCGACGGCGTTGACGAAGCCCTCGACGTTCACGCGGGTCGCCTCGCGCTTGTGTTCTTCGGCCATCGTGTACGAGGAGTACGCCGCGAGGTGGAACAACACGTCCACGCCCTCGGTGGGCAGGTCGTCGTCGAGGACGCTCGCGTCGACGAACTCGACCCCGTCGTCGAGATTCTCGGGCGTCCCGAGGTGGAGATCGTCGACGGCGACGACGTCGTTCCGCTCGGCCAGGTGGTTCGCGAGATTCGAGCCGATGAATCCGGCACCCCCAGTCACGAGGATCCGTTGATCTTCCATACCGATCACACGAACGAGGATTCACAAAGCCGTACCGGATCGGTCAGTGGGAGACCCACTGCTGATAGGGTGGCTCCGAGCGAGCAGAAAAACGTGACGAACGCGCCTGAATCGGAAGAAAATCGGGAGACTGTTTCACACTGTATCCATCCATCCACCGGATTTAAGACCGTATGCGGCGAACGATTGGATATGTCATCGATTGAGCTGACGTCCAGTCAGAAAACTATCCTGACCGCACTCATCAACCTTCACCGCGAGAGCGAAGACGCGGTAAAGGGCGAGGACATCGCCGCTGAAGTCGACCGCAACCCCGGGACGATCCGAAACCAGATGCAGAGCCTCAAAGCCCTCCAGCTCGTCGAAGGCGTACCTGGCCCGAAAGGCGGCTACAAGCCGACGGCGAACGCCTACGAGGCGCTCGACGTGAACCAGATGGACGAGCCGGCGTTCGTCCCGCTGTTCCACGACGGCGAGGAAGTCGAGAACGTCAACGTCGACGAGATCGACCTCTCGTCGGTCCACCACCCGGAACTGTGCCGCGCGGAGATCCACATTCAGGGTTCGGTCCGTGACTTCCACGAAGGCGACGACGTGACCGTCGGTCCGACACCGCTCTCGAAACTCGTGATCGAGGGCGTCGTCGACGGCAAGGACGACACGGGCAACATCCTCATCCTCCGCATCAAGGATATGCGCGCGCCCGTCGGCGAAGCGTCGCACTGAGAGTAGTACGTCACGGCTGCGGCTCCGTCGGCTCTCTCCAATTCTGAGCAACCCTCTCGGTTCCTCGTTCTTCGCTGTGTTCCACCGAACAGCGCCGCTGCTCGGATCCAATGGCGTCGAACGACGGTCCAGGGAGAGGCGGGGACGTTGCGGCTGAGAGCGGAGACGTGTTGGGGGAGAGAATAGAGGGAGATCGCGGTCGAGACCGCGTACGCGTAGTGTGTCGTTATGGCGTTGCGGTTACATACTGTCCCACGCGTCGATCGCGTGGCGCGGCGAGGCGACGTCGGCGATCCAGCGTGCGGCGATCGCCTTCTTGAGGTTTCGCGCGGCCGGTCCGCCGAAGACGCTCACCGGGAAACTCCCGAGAACGGGAAGTTTGACGTCGTGAGCGACGGCGTCGTCGCCGACGGAGACGACCGTCCCCTTGTCGTCGTGACGCCACGTCTTGAGCGGCTTGCCGGCGACGGCGCGAGCGACGTTCTCGCCGGCGACGTCGGCGGCCTGCCAGGCGGCCTGTGCCGTCGGCGGCGCGACGGAGTCGGGACCCTGCTCGACGAGTGCGGTGTCGCCGAGCGCGAAGACGCGCTCGTCCGAGGTCTGGAAGTCGGCGTCGGCGAAGACGCGGTGGGAGCGCTCGTCCTGGTCGAGGTCGACGCCGTGGACTTCCTCGTGGCCGGTGATGCCGCCGGTCCAGATCAGCGTGTCGTAGGCGAGTTCTTCGGGCTCTTCGTCCTCGCCGCCGCCGAGGTAGGCGAACTCGTCGTCGACCTTCGAGATGAAGTCGCCGGTGAGGATCTCGATGCCGAGATCCTCCAGTCGCTTGCGGAGCGCACCCTGGAGCTCCGGGTCGTTGCCCGGGAAGACCTCGTCGAGGCCCTCGACGAGCGTGACGTCGATCGGGGCGCGGTGTTCGTCGCGGTACTCGGCGATCTCGCCGGCCGTCTGGATGCCCGAGAGGCCGGCCCCGCCGACGATGATCTCCGCGGGGTCGTCGCGGGAGGCTTCCTCTGCGGCCTGCTTTACGTCCGCGTGGATCGACCGGGCGTCGTCGAGGCTCTTCAGTTCGTGGGCGTGCTCTTTGAGCCCCTCGATGCCGAAGAAGGCGGTGCTCGATCCGATCGCGAGCAGGAGGTAGTCGTATTCGATCTCTTCGTCTTCGAGTTCGACGACGCGCTCGTCGACGTCGACGTCGGTGACGTGGCCCTTGACGAACTCCGTCGAGGGCGATTTGATGTCGTCGATCGGGATCGCGATCTTCGATTCGACGCTTGGATCGCGGATACAGCGGTGGACCTCGTGCAGGACGAGGTGGTAATCGTGCTCCGAGATCCACGTGAGGTCCGTCCCCGGATCGAGCTCTTCTTCGAGACGCGCGACGGCACCAGCACCCGCGTAGCCGGAACCGACGACGACGACCTGCGTACTCATAGACGTTTCTGCGGCGGCATCGGATAAAGGAACTGCGGAATGCGGCTCGTATTCACGTGTGTGGGAGCACCGTCACTCGATGGAGAGCCCCGGATGCCAGTGGTCGACGCCGGCCTCGCGCTTCGCCTCGTCCATCTTCGCGAGCAGGTGTACGGCCAGGCTCGCGGTTTCCGCCGCGCGGGATTCGCCTTCCGCTCGGAACTCGCCCGTGACGCGGTTCGCGTAGACGGAGCAGACAGCCCCCGCACGGAGCCCGTAGACGTTCGCGACGGTGAGAAGCGCAGCGGCCTCCATCTCGATGTTCTTCACGTTCGCCTCCTGGAGTTCCTTCACCAACGTCTCCGAGCCGGCCGCGCGGAACCCCTCGAAGCCGGGGCGACCCTGTCCCGCATAGAAGGAATCGGCGCTCATCGTCAGCCCGATATGGTAGTCGTGGCCCAACCGCTCGGCGGCGGCGACGAGCGCGGCGACGACTTCGTGGTCCGCGACGGCCGGGTAGTCCTCGCGGACGTACTCCTTCGAGGTGCCTTCCTGACGGACGGCACCGGAGGTGATGACGAGGTCGCCGACCGCCATCTCGGGCTGAATCGCCCCGCAGGACCCGACACGAATGAAGGTGTCTGCCCCGACGCGAGCGAGCTCTTCGATGGCAATCGCGGCGGAGGGACTGCCGATGCCCGTCGACGTGACTGAGATCGGCGTCTCCTCGTAGGTCCCGGTGGCCGTGCGGTACTCGCGGTGACTGGCTCGCTCCTCGTAGTCGTCCCACAGCGCGGTGATCTTGTCGACGCGCTCGGGGTTGCCCGGGAGGAGGACGCTGTCTGCGACGTCGTCGGGGCCGACGGCGACGTGATACTGGACCTCGTCGTTCGGGTCTTCGCTGTCGCTCATAGGTACTCTCCCGGGCGCATCGAAAATATACTGTCGGCTGGGTTCGGGAAGAGCCCGCTACTGATCGGTGTCGCCGCTGCTGTCGTCGGCGTCGTCGGGCCGACTCTCTCCCTCCCGCTGCTCCGCGGCCGCAGAGAGCGTCTCCAGCGAGATCGTGTTCGGCAGGAGTTCCCCGAGCGTGTACGTCGACGTGTCGTCGCCGCCCTCGTCGCAGACGACTTCGAGGTCCGCGTCGGCGAACTCCGCGAGCGTCTGGCGACACATCCCACACGGCGTCACGCCGTCGCGGGCACCGGAGGAGACCGCGATCCGGTCGAACTCTCGGTGGCCGTCTCGGACCGCCGACGCGATCGCGACTTCCTCGGCGTGGAGGCTGTTCGAGTAGTTCGCGTTCTCGATGTTGCAGCCGACGTACACGGTGCCGTCGGCCGTTCTGAGCGCCGCGCCGACCCGATACTCCGAGTACGGGACGTAGGCGTCTGCGAGCGCGTCGCGAGCGCGTTCGACGAGGTCGTCTGTCATCGCCCGGCGGTTCGTCCGGGGGGCGTTTGTACGTTGTCGTCCGCGGGAGAACGTCCGCGAGGGCCGTCAGCGGTCGACACGTCAAAGGGCAAGTGAAAAGCCACTCCCGGCCGTAGCGAGCGTGTGCACTCGGATACAGACACTGACGCCGAGGGAGGCGGCGACGCGCCCGACTCGGACGTCGAGACAGCGGACGCCGGGACGCCCGGACTCGGCCGACGAATTATGCTGGTGCTGGGCGCGACGATCGTCGCGATTTCGGGCGGCGTCGGTCTGCTCGTCGGCGGTAACGGCGCGGAGTCGGCCTCCGAGGCGGCCGTTCTGGGCACCTCGGTGACGATTCCGCTGACGCCCGGCGCGGTCGCACTCTACGGGATCGTAGTCTCGACGCTCGTCCTCGCAGTCCTGTTCGGCCTGGTCGAACTCGCTTCCCGTGCGGAGGCCGACGCCGGGGATCCAGACGCTCAGCGCTAAGCGCCGTATCGAGGACCATCTCTGTCTGGCGGCCTCTACGTGCGAGAGACAGCGCGGCGCTTTTGTCGCTGCAGTCCCGACAGCGCAGTATGGCTTCAACCACGTCGGCCGACGACCGCGCGGACGCCGCGGCGACCGACGAGGAGTTCGATCCGAACGCGCCGCTCCAATCGGAGACCGGGAACAGAAACCGCAAGCGGGCAGCGCTCGCCGTCGCGCCGTTTCTCGCGATCGGACTCGGCAACGTCGTCTTGCTCCTCGGCTGGGGGATCGAGCCGCTGTGGGCGTTCGCGCTCCTCCCGCCGATCCTCTTCTGTACGGTCCTGGCGTACCTCGTTTTCAGTACCGACTTCCTCGACGGTCGGACCTAAAACGAGGCCGATCACTCGCCGCGTCAGCGAGACTAACTTCAGCTGCCGGTATCGTACTTGTAGGTCGCTTCCTCGGGGTCGATCCCGAAGTCCTCGGCTGTCTCCTCGACGGGGACTTCACCGTCTTCGGGTTCGTCTGCCGGAGCGGCGTTCTTGAACCGCTCGCGGTACTCCTCGGGGACCGTGAAATCATCCGCGTGCACGCGCATCGCGATGACCTCGTCGCCGCGCTCTGCTCTGACCGTTTCGAGCCGGGACGCGACGGGCTCGGGAAGGTCGCCGGATTCTAGCGGCTCGAAGCCGAACGGCGTGAAGTACGACGGCTGGCGTGTGAACGTGTAAACCGCCTCGTAGCCCTCGTCGCCCGCCTCGGCGACGAGTCGCTCGATGACGTGCGCGGCGACGCCCTGCTGTCGCCACGGCGGGAGCGTGTAGACGAACGCGAGTTCACAGAAGTTGCCGGCCTCCGTCTTGTGGACGCGAATGCGTCCGAAGCCGGCCTTCCGAGAGGACTCCTCGTCGAGCGCGATCACGTAGTCCCGGGAGCGAAACGCGGGATCGTCGATTTCGGCCTCCTCGATCCTGTCGAGTAGCCAGACCTCGTCGCGATTTTTGGCGTCCCGGACGTACATACTCGGTGATACGACACCGGGATGCAAGTGTATTGCGGAGCCGTCTGTCGAACCACGGCGCACAGGCAACACCTTTGTATCGGTCTGCGTTCTACGAGCGCACGATGGCTCGTCTCTTGCCCTCCCAGTCCGAGCCCGACGTCGACGCCTCGCCGCGCGTCGTCGGACTCGACGACGACGATGCCGACGACCTGCTGTCGGCGCTCTCCTCGGGGACCGCACGGCAGATTCTCTCGGCGCTTCACGAGGAGCCGACCAACCCCGCCGCCCTCGCGGATGCGGTCGATACGTCCCTGCAGAACGTCCAGTATCACATCCAGCGGCTCGAAGACGCTGGCGCCGTAGAAGTCGTCGACACGGCGTACTCCGAGAAAGGCCGCGAGATGAACGTATACGCGCCCGCAGACCGCCCGCTCGTGGTCGTCGCTGCCGACGGCGAGGAAACCGCCGGCCTCTCGGCGGCGCTCAAGCGACTGCTCGGCGGCGTCGCAGTCGTCGGGCTCGTGAGCATCCTCGCGCAGGTCGCAATCGAAGGCCTCCCGTTCGGCGCGCAAACCGGCGGGGCCGACGGCGGCGTGTCCGTCCAGACGACTGAATCGACCCGGATCGCGACCGAGGCGGCCGCCAGTTCGGGGCTCCCGCCAGGACTACTCGTGTTTCTCGGCGGTCTCACAGTCCTCCTCGCGTGGTTCGCGGTCTGGTTCGTCCGCCAGCGATAGCGGCGCGACGGCGCGGCTCGCGCTGTCGGTCCCCGCCCCGGAAGAATCTTCTCCCGTAAGTATTCGTACCCTGGCCCACAAGAGGCAGGTATGAACCACCCGGGCGAGGTCGAGGGCATCGCCGTCGGCGTCGACGCGGACGGCGACAACATCCCCGCGGTCGTGGTCGCGGCGCGGTCCGAGCTGTTGCCGATCGTCGTCACGGCCGATCAGGCCCGGGCGATCCAACTTGCGATCGCCGGCGAGTCCTTCGAGCGACCGCTCACACACGACCTTCTGGTGGAGATGCTCACCGAGTTCGGCGGCGCGATCGACAAGGTCCGCATCGACGACATCGCCGACAGCACCTTCTACGCGAAGATCGACGCCGAGCGGTACGACAACGGCGAGCCCCAGCGGTTCGTCTTCGATGCGCGTCCCAGCGACGCGGTCGCGCTCGCGGTCCGCGTCGACTGTCCGATCGAAGTGTCCGACGCCGTCCTCGACGAAGCCGGACAGCCACCGGATCGGTTCGACTTCGGCGAGAGACGCGACGAGGACGTCCCCGACGAGCCCGACGATTTCGACGATCTTGACGACTTCGGCGACGATCGCTGACACGGTCAGACAACTGTGTAGATCGATTCCTCACTCGGTGTAGCAACATACGTCACAGATTCGTATCCGACAGTGTGGGTGCTACCCGGGCCGTCTACTGGGCATCGGCCTGTCCGCGTACCCTTATCCCGACAGAACTCGAAGGCCCCGCTATGACCCTCTCCGTCGAGACTCCTCCGGTGCCCGAACTCGAAGACGCCGTCGACCCGAACGAGTACGAGGACGCGGACGTCGTCGGCGACACCGACTACCGCCGCGCGGACCTCGAAGAACTTCTCCGCGACGGCGCATGGGCGGATGCCTTCGAGCAGTGGTCTGCCGAGACCGACGTGACCGCCGACGAGTGGGCGATCGTCCTCGACCTCGAGATGCTCTCGCACTTCGACTTCTTCTGGGACGACTTCGCAGACCGCGTGGGGTATCACGCCCCCGGGCTCCCCGAGGACTGGAAAGAACGCGAACTACACCCCGAGATCACCTCCTGGAAGACGGTCTCAAGCATCAATGCCGGCCTGACCGAACTCGGACAGACCGTCTGTGAGGTGCTGAAAGACGACTACATCACCTGGGAGTCGGAGTACGAAGCGCCCGACGATCTGCCTGATTTCTAAAATCCACCTTTTTCCACGGTGGGTTTCCTCGCGGCGCGTCGCGCCGCTGCGGGAACCCACCACGCAAAAACCTGGAGGGAAAAAGGCCGCTCGGCTCGCGTTGCTCGCCTCGCGGTGGAAGTCGGTGTGACGACCGCAGAGCGACGCGAGCAGTAGTCCGTCGCTCATCGGATTGGCCCAATTCGGTCACGCTCGGACCCACGGTAATATGTTGATGGCCTCGGGAGGTCCGTCCGTGAACCGCAGAGCCCTCCTCTCGGCGACCGCGTCGGCCGCCGCCCTGTCGATGACCGCTCTCTCGGGATGCACTGGAGCGGTGCGCCGAGAAATAAGTGACCGCGTCGTAATGGACATCGCCACGATGGTCTTTCACCCCGCGTCGGAACCGTGGGTCACCGACGGCCTCTCGGCGTCCGCAGACGCGACCCGCCACGCCGCGCTCTTCACCGGGAAGCCATCGGACGTGTCAGAAATCCTTACAGATCAGTATCCGACGAACGAACGCACGTTCGACAACAAACTGCGAAACACCGACTACTCCTCGAACTTCATCCTGCTCTATGAGGTGCGGATGTCGCGGGCGGAGGCCTACCAAGTCGCCCCGACCATCAAGTACGGCGGCCTCGGCTGGACCGGCTGGCGGACGGTGACAGCGCCGATGGCGCGAGCGTCACGGGACCCCTCAGAACTCGATCTGTCGCCGGAAACCGAGGACGTGATCGCGACGACAGTCGTCCGGTACAGCGCCGAGGCGACGCCCCGGCGGGTCCGCCTCCCCGTCTACGACGAGGAGACCGGCGCGCTACGTTCCGAGATGACGGTCCGAGCCGAGTCGTAACGGTCGGTCGCCGCCCGCTCGGAGGACGGACCGTACGCCGCGGTTCCACGGATTTCATATACATTCGCTGGTACTCCCTCTGTATGGACGAAGTCGACGACCAGTACACGCCCGCGGAGGTCGAATCCGCGGTCGGGGAGTACTGGGACGACACCGACGCTTACGAGGCGACGAAGGAGGCCCACGCCGACGACCCCGCCTTCTTTTTCGTCGACGGCCCGCCGTACACCTCCGGCCAGATGCACCTCGGCACGGCCTGGAACAAGACGCTGAAGGACGCCATCATCCGTTACAAGCGGATGACCGGCCACCGCGTCACCGACCGCCCGGGCTACGATATGCACGGGCTCCCGATCGAGGTGAAAGTCGAGGAAGAACTCGGCTTCGAGACCAAACGCGACATCGAGGAGTACGGCATCGAGTCGTTCATCGAGGAGTGCAAGGACTTCGCCGAGCGGAACCGCGCGGCGATGGACGAGGACTTCCAGTCGATCGGCGTCTGGATGGACTGGGACGACCCCTACGAGACCATCTCGCCCGAGTATATGGAAGCCGCCTGGTGGGCGTTCCAGCAGGTCGACGAACGCGGCCTCGTCGAGCAGGGCAAGCGCTCGGTCAACTACTGTCCGCGGTGTCAGACCGCCATCGCGGCCAACGAGGTCGAGTACGACGAGATCACCTCCCCGTCGATCTACGTGAAGTTCCCGCTGCAGGATCGAGAAGGGAGCCTCGTCATCTGGACGACGACGCCGTGGACCATCCCGGCGAACACCTTCGTCGCCGTCGACGGCGAGATGACCTACCAGGCCGTCCGCGCCGAGAAGGACGGCGAGGAGGAAGTCCTCTACGTCGCGGAACCCTGCGTCGAGGACGTCCTGAAGCAGGGTCGCTACGAGGACTACGAGGTCGTCGACGAGTACGAGGGCGAGGATCTGGTCGGCTGGACTTACGACAACCCCCTCGAGTCGCACCTGAACAAGTACGCCGACTTCGAGGGCGCAGGCCAGGTCTACACGGCCGACTACGTCGAAGCCGACCGCACGGGCCTCGTCCACTCCGCGCCCGGACACGGGCAGGAGGACTTCGCTCGCGGGCAGGAACTCGGCCTCGACGTGTACGTCCCCGTCGACGGTCGCGGCGAGTTCACCGAGCAGGCCGGCGACTACGCCGGCACCTTCGTCCGCGACGCCAACGACCAAATCGTCGACGACCTCGAAGAGTCGGGCGCGCTGCTCGCCTCGGGCACGCACGACCACCGGTACGGTCACTGCTGGCGGTGTGACACGGACATCATCTTCCTCGCGACCGACCAGTGGTTCATCACCGTCACCGACATCAAAGACGAACTGCTCGAGAACATCGACGACTCCGAGTGGTACCCGCAGTGGGCGCGCGACAACCGCTTCCGCGACTTCGTCGCCGACGCGCCGGACTGGAACATCTCCCGGCAGCGCTACTGGGGTATTCCACTCCCGATCTGGCAGGCCGACGACGGCGAGTGGATCGTCGTGGGCACGCGCGAGGAGCTCGCCGAGCGCGCGGACCAGGACATCGACCCCGACGAGATCGACCTCCATCGGCCGTCGGTCGATCCGCTGACGATCACCGAGGACGGGAAGACCTACGAGCGCGTGCCGGACGTCTTCGACGTCTGGATCGACTCCTCGGTCGCGACGTGGGGAACCATCGACTATCCGAGCGAGACCGAGGCCTACGAGGAACTGTGGCCCGCCGACTTCATCGTCGAGGCCCACGACCAGACCCGCGGGTGGTTCTGGTCCCAGCTCGGAATGGGCACCGCCGCGGTCGGCGAAGCGCCCTACGAGCAGGTGATGATGCACGGCTTCGTCAACGACGAGGACGGCCGCAAGATGTCGAAGTCGCTGGGCAACATCGTCACGCCCGAGGAGGCGATCGAACGCGCCGGCCGCGACCCGCTGCGGGCGTACCTCCTCAGTCACGACCAGCAGGGCGTCGATCTCTCCTTCGAGTGGAACGGATTAGGTGAAATGCAGTCGACGCTCAACATCTTCTGGAACGTCTTCCGTTTCCCGCTGCCGTATATGGACCTCGACGGCTACGACCCCGCCGAGGCCGACCTCGACGACGGCGACCTCACCGTCGTCGACGAGTGGGTGCTCTCGCGCCTGCAGTCCGTCGAAGCCGAGGCCGCCGAGGCCTGGGAGAACTTCGAGGTCAGCGACGCGCTCAACGCGGTGCTCGACTTCCTGACCGAGGACGTCTCGCGCTTCTACGTGAAGGCGATCCGCGAGCGGATGTGGGAGGAAGAAGACTCCGCCTCCAAGCGCGGCGCGTACGCCACGCTCGCGACCGTCCTCGACGAGACGATCCGCCTCCTCGCGCCCTTCACGCCGTATCTGGCAGAGCAGATGTACCAGCACCTCGACGGCGAGGCGACGAGCGTCCACGCGCTGTCGTACCCGACCGCCGACGAGACGCTGCGCGACCCCGAACTCGAACGGCAGATGGCGGTCCTCCGCGACGTCGAGGAGGCGGCCGCGAACGCGCGCCAGCAGGGCGGCCGAAAGCTCCGCTGGCCCGTCCAGCGGGTCGTCGTCGCCACCGAGGACGACGCCGTCGCCGACGCCGTCGAATCGCTCTCAGACCTCCTCGCCGAACGCGTCAACGCTCGATCGATCGACGTCGTCTCGGAGTTCGACGAACTCGTCGAGCGCGCTGATCCCCAGATGGGCGTCATCGGACCGGCGTTCGGCGCAGACGCCCAGAAGGTGATGGAAGCCGTGCAGGGCAAGACGCGCGCCGAGGTCGAAGCCGGCGTCGAGGTCGACGGCGAGACCTACGACCTCACCGACGAGATGGTCGAGTACGAGGCCGAACCGCCGGCGCACATCTCAGGAGTCGCGTTCGACGACGGCACCGTCTACGTCGACACCGAACTCACCGACGAGATCGAGGCCGAGGGCTACGCTCGCGACGTCGTCCGGCGGATTCAGGAGATGCGCAAGCAGCTCGAACTGGACGTCGACGCCGAGATCGACACGTACGTCGACGTCGCCGACGACCGCATCGCCGAGTTCGTCGACCGCCACCGCGACGTGGTCGCCGAGGAGACGCGGACCCGGGAGTTCGTCGACGGCGAGGAACTGGCGGCCGACGGCGACTGGGCGCTCGTCGAGGAGTGGGACGTCGAAGGTGTGACCGTCACGATCGGCGTCGAACCGGTCGGCGCGTAACAGACGAGCGAAACGGGAGCGGTCGCGTGAGGCGAGACGCGTTCGCGCCCCGCACGCGACCCCTCAACAGAGCGCTTCTTCGAGCAGTTGCAGCGGGTGTTTGATGTCGTAGCCCGTGCCGTGTTCCATCTGCATCGAACACGTCGGACACTCGGTCATCCCCACCTCTCCCGTCGCATCGCGCATATGTTCGAACATCTCCTCGCCGATCTTCATCGACGTCTCGTACTTCTCTTCCTTCCAGCCGTAGGTGCCAGAGATCCCAGAGCAGGAGTCGCCGACGTCCTCGATCAGGACGCCGTCGAGATCGCGGAACAGTTCGACCGCCTGGCGGTCGAGGCCCTGATTGCGCGCGTGACACGGCGCGTGGTACGCGAGCGCCTGGTCGTCGACACTCGCGTCGTCGAGTGCGCCCCGTACGTCCTCGTGAATCCGGAGGTATTCGAGCGCCTCGTAGGTGTTTGCCGCGACTTCCTCGATGCCCGATAGCTCGAACAGTTCGGGATACTCCTGCCGCAGCGACATCGAACACGACGTACAGGAGGCGACAACGTCGTAGCCCGCTTCGAGGAGGTCCGAAAACTCGCCGACGTTCACTCCGGCGGCGCGTTCGGCGTCGTCGAGCATCCCGTTGGCGAACATCGGCGTGCCGGAGCAGCGCTGGCGCGGGACGACGACCTCGTAGCCGAACGACTCGAAGACGCGAACGAGCGCCTTCGCCACTTCCGGGGTGTTGTAGTTCGAGTAACAGCCGTGGAAGTACGCGATGCGCTTGTCCTCGTTTTCGACGTTCGCGCCGCCGCGCTCGTGCCACCACTCGCGGAAGGTTTGGGACGCGAACGCTGGGAAGTCGCGTTCGGAGGGGATGCCGAGGACTTTCTCGTTGATCTTCTGGACGAGGGAGTTGCCCATCACGAGGTTGGTGAGCCGCGGCACCTTGCTTCCGAGTCGCGCGAGGGTGCCGTAGTTCGCGAGGATGCGGTTCCGGACGTACTCCCGCGAGAGTTTGTCCATCTGTTCGTCGACGTACTCCCCGCGAGCGGTGTTGTGCATCTGTGAGAGCGGCACGCCCGACGGGCAGGCGTCGTCACAGCGCATACAGTTCGAACAGGACATAATCGAGTCGTCGATCTCGCCGCCGTCCTTCCGCTTGAGCCGCCACTGTTCTGGCCCCTGAAACTTCGGGCCGGGGAAGTCGTCGTCGACTTCGGCGACGGGACAGGCGGTGTCGCAGACCGAGCACTTGTAGCAGTTGTCCGCGCCCGGGCGGAGGTCCATCGTCTCGTCGCCGTCGAAGACCGAGACCGGATCGAAGTCCGTTTCGTGTTCTCGTGTCGGGTCGGTTGGCTCTGTCGTGGCTGGGGATTCTGCGTCACTCATACTATCTGCGCTCCGTGTCGCTCATCACGTCGCCTCCTCGCCCGCCCGTCGGCCGGCGTACGCGCCCGTCGCGAGCGAGACGCCGGCCGCGGACTTCTCGCGGGCGACGTCCGCGCCACCGAGGACGCCACCGGCGGCTCGGAGGTTCTCGAAATGCGGTTCCGCCGCGTCGTCCGTCGGCCGGAGATCGTCGTCGGGGACGACGCCGAAGCGCGCGAAGGCGTGGTCGCCGAACGCGTCGTCTTCGGACCAGGCGTATCGGTCCGACGGGTGCGGGACGTGACAGTCGAAGATCGGTTCCGTGACCGACTCGCGATCCGAGTCGATACCCTTGCCGACGAGGCCGCCGGTGGCCAAGACGACCTCCGCGGCGTGGTACGGGACCGCTTGGCCGCGGCGGTCGACGGTGACGGATTCGAGTCGACCGTCGGCCGCCTCGTAGCCGACGGCGGGGTTTCCGGCGGAGATTCGAACGCCCGCGTCGTCGAGCGCGTCGAACAGGAGTTCTTCGAGTTGCAGCCCGAGCAGGCTCGGCGGCCCCGTCGGGATCTCGAAGACGGCCGCGCCGAGCCGATCCGCCAGTTCGTCGCGGACGGCCGCGGCGTGGTCGTCCCCGAGCATCGCCGGGAACCCGACTCGATCGTAGTCGAGGTCGGTCTCAGCGGCGTCGATCGCATCGGTGAGACGCTTCCGAACGCGGTCCTCGTCGGCGTCAAGTGCCTTCGCGAGGCGGGTCGTCCGCGCGTCGTCGCGGAACTCGATCGGGAATCGGACGGTCACGCCGTCGATCTCGAAGGGCACGCCGGTCGCCGCGAGATGGTCCGCGGCCACTGGCGCGTCGAAGTCGGTCAGCCCTGCAAAGCCGACGAGAAGCGTGTCCGCGGCCGCGCTCGCGAGGCCGGGTGCGACCGACTCCGGGTAGCGCGCAGTCGGCTTGATCGTCCCGCCGTGGGTGAGCACGAGGGCGTTGCGGTCGGTGTGACCGCCCGCGTAGACGTCGCCCGCGACGTCGTCGAAGAACCGCAGTCCATCGTGAATCGACTCCGCGCCCACGACCCGGTAGGGGTGGTCGTCGGGGAGGCGCTCGATGGCTTCGAAGGGGTCCGCGATGGGGCCGTCGCCGCCGACGGCACCGAGCACGTCGATGAGGCCGCTAGCCTGTCGCAGCGTGCTCTTCTTGTGCGAGAGGAGACGGACCTCCGCACCGGTTTCCGCGGCCGCGAGCGCCGCCGTCGTGCCCGCGATGCCGCCGCCGACGACGAGAACGTCCTCACGAATCGGCATCGGCTGCTCCTTCGCCCGCGTTGGTTTCGTCCGTGATGCCACCGTCGGCGACGGCGTCCTCCGACTGCTGGCCGTCCCCGGCCGCCGCCCCGCCGTCCGGGCCGGCGTCGAACGCCGTGAAGTCGACCCGGTCGTCCGTCTTTGCCGGGTCGCCGTCGCGGTTCATCGTCGTCGCGTGCAGCAGGTGTTTCAGCATCGCCTGTGAGAGCTGTTCACCCCACAGCGCGTGGCGTTCACCCTTCCAGCGCTCCTGATAGAGGTCGTCGAGCGCTTTCCGGGCGACGGACTCGTCGTACTCCGGCGACAGTTCGTTCGCCATCCGATGACAGCAGAACGCCCCCTGGCAGTTCCCCATCGACGCGCGGGTGCGGAGCCGCACGGCGTTGAGCTCGGATCCGGCGTCGTCGATGGCGTCGTTGATCTCCGCGCGCGTGACGGCCTCGCACTCACACACCGTGGGGTTGGGGCCGTCCCACTCGCCGAGCACTTCGTCCGTCCGCGACCCGAGCCGCTGGGCGCTCCGCTTTCCGATCGGCGATCGGAGGCCGAACTCGTCCATCCACTCCCGGAGGACAGAGAAGTCCTCAGACCCCGGAAGCGGCTCTTCGGCCGTGTGACACTCGGCGTCGACGCCGAGTTTCTCGCAGACGTGGTCGGAAATCTGCTCGGCCATCATCCGGTACGTCGTGAGTTTCCCGCCGACGATGGAGGCCATCCCGGGCAGCCCATCGCGCTCGTCGTGATCGAGCAGGAAGAAATCCCGCGTGATGTCTGTCGGGTCCTCGCTGCCGACCTCGGGCGGTTCATAGAGCGGGCGGACGCCCCAGAACGAGCGGATCGTCCGCGCCTCGTCGAGGATCGGCACGAGTTCAGAGAGCGTGTCGATCATCAGATCCACTTCCCACCCCTCCTCGGGGTAGTCCTCGGGGTCTTCGACCTCCTCGTCGGTCGTTCCGAGGATACACGTCGTCTCGTGCGGAACGACGATGTCGGCGTCGCCTTTCGGTCGACAGCGGTTGATGACCGTGTCGACCTGCCGGACGTTCATAATGGTCATCACGCCTTTGGAGGGGCGGACCGCGACTTCGACGCCGGCCATCTCGCCGATCTGCCCGGCCCACGCGCCCGTGGCGTTGACGACGTAGTCGGCGTACAGTTTCTCGGTTTCGCCCGGATGGCCGTGGACGTACTTGCCGGACCCGGCGGCGTGTTCGACTTCCACGCCGACGACTTCGCCGTCCTCGACGAGTACGTCGGTCACTTCGCTGTGGGTTTCGACGCGTGCACCGTGTTCGACAGCGTCGGCGGCGTTGGCGACGCAGAGTCGGAACGGGTCGATCGCTCCGTCGGGGACGCGGATCGCGCGCTCGATGTCCTCAGCCAGATACGGCTCGATCTCGCGGGCTTCCGCCGCGGAGAGCACTTCGGCTGGAATCCCGCACTCGCGACAGCCGTCGAGCTTCTGCTCGAAGTACTCGTCGGCGTCTTCGGGGCGCTGGACGAACAGGCCACCAGTCATCTCGACGCAGTGGCTCGCGATCCGGCGCAAGACGCGATTTTCCTGGATGCACTCCTCCGCAGACGCCTGATCGGAGACGGCGTAGCGGCCGCCGCTGTGGAGCAGGCCGTGCATCCGCCCGGTCGTCCCGTGGGTTAGATTCCCCTTCTCGACGAGCGTGACGTCGACGCCGCGCATCGCGAGGTCGCGCGCGATGCCGCAACCCGTCGACCCCCCGCCGATCACGAGGACGCGAGATCTTTTACTCATTTCACAGTTCTATCTTGGTGGGCATCTACTTTAGGGTAGTGTCTGAGCGTTCCCACGTGCGTCGACTGGCACCGAACGAGCGGTGCTCATTTTGCTCGTCGCCCCCAAACCGCGGTAATGACTACCGATACGCCGCCACTGGCTCTCGACATCGACGGGACGCTCACGGACAGCGCAGGAAGTCTCGATCCGCGCGTCTTCGAGTACCTCCCGGTATGGGACGCGCCTGTCGTCCTCGCGACGGGGAAGGCGTTCCCCTACCCGGTAAGCCTCTGTCACTACCTCGGCCTCGATCTGACCGTGATCGCCGAGAACGGCGGCGTCGTCCTCGCGGACAACGCGGTCTCATACCAGGGCGATCGGGAGCGCGCACAGGCCGCCGCCACCGAGTTCGTCGAGCGCGGTGGCGACCTCGGCTGGGGTGCGTTCGACGCCGTCAACGAGTGGCGTCGAACGGAGATCGCGATAGACCTCTCGGCCGACGAGGAACTCCTCCGGGAGACAGCCGCGGCGTTCGATCTCGAAGTCGTCGACACCGGCTACGCCTACCACCTCAAGACGCCGGGCGTCGAGAAGGGAACGGGGCTGAAGGCCGTCGCGGAGACGCTCGGCCGCGATCCGACCGAGTTCGTCGCCATCGGCGACAGCGAAAACGACGTCTCGACGTTCGAAGTCGCCGGCCGGTCGTACGCCGTCGCGAACGCCGACGAGGCCGCGAAAAACGCGGCGGACGTCGTCGTCGAGGAATCGTACTTCGACGGCACGGCGTCGATTCTCGGATCGCTCGCGTCGACGTGATGACGACCGTGAATCGAGGGCTCAGGCTTCCGCAGCGCTGGATTCGTCCTCGAACGGCACGAACCTCCCGTTGATGTCCCACTCGTGGATACAGTAGGGACTACCGATGGCCTGCGGATTGCCGTCGTCGTCGACGGCGAGACGCCACGAACCGACGTCGTCGTCCCAGATCTCCGTACGGCCGCAGCGCTCACACGTTCGTTCGGTCGGGGTTACGAGTGTCAGTGACATATCCCTGGGTCTGCGCGCGACCCTGTTAATCTTGTCTGCTACGGCAGCGTGGGGGCGTTCCGGATCCGGTGCGGTAGTCCCTACAAGTTACTGCGATATCGAAGCATCTGCCGGCGAACACACCTTTAGGTCCGCTCCACGTCTGTATCAGATATGGGATTCCACACGTTCGACGCCGAACGGGCGGAGGCACTGGAAAGACCGGACCGCTATCGGTTCTGTTCGCGCGAGGAACTTCTCGCCGCACTCGACCCCTCACCGGGCGATGTCGTCGCGGACGTCGGCAGCGGAACGGGCTTTTTCACCGACGAGATCGCCCCGTTCGTCGAGAAGGTCTACGCCATCGACGTGCAACCGGAGATGCACGATCACTATCAGGAGAAGGGCGCGCCCGACAACGTCGAATTCGTCACGGCCGAAGCGTCCTCGATTCCGCTCGACGACGACGAACTCGACGCCGCGTTTTCGACGATGACGTTCCACGAGTTCGCCAGCGACGAGGCGCTGGAAGAACTCGCACGCGTGATTCGCCCGGGCGGTCGCGTGATCACCCTCGACTGGTCGAAGACGGGCGCAGGCGAAGATGGCCCACCGGTGAGCGAACGCTTCGGTCTCGCCGACGCCGTCGAGTACTTCGAGAGTTCCGGCTTCCGAACCGTCGATGCCACGTCGAGAATTGAAACATTCCTCCACTCGGCGAAGAAATAGCGCCCAGACAGTTCACGTCTGTCCGATATATTATTTGATTATAACTCTATAGAAGTCATTCTTGCCATATCAGGACAACAGTTATCTGTGCGTGTGATTCTGTACCAGGTATGGTGATATACAACGGACGCGTCGACCCATACCACCCCGACAAGAGTCGATACGAGTGCCGAGCGTGTGGTTCTCGCGTCGATAGCGGCGGTGTCTGTGAGAAGTGTGGGAGCAAATCGCTGGTGAACATCGCGGTCCCACGGGAGTGATCGACTGGACAGGACCCTGACGACGGCGACACCGAACGGTTGGTGTCACGTGTTTGGTCGAGCGACACCACACGCCATCGGCTCGCCGTTTCTCCCATAGTCGAGTGGTAACCTCCCCCCGACCGCGCGGACGCCCCGAGGTGGCCGGATCGAATCGGGCTCGCGTATCCGCGATCGACCGCCGACGCGGTCGGGGATCCTGTGTCTTGCTGTCGTCAGTCACGATCCGGCCCCACTTTCGTTCGCTCTTCGTGGTCTCTCCGAGCGTCGGCTGCGGTCAGATACCGCCGTCGATGTCGGCGATGCCAGTGTAGTGCTCCAAGAGCACCACGAGAACCGCGCCGACCACTGCCGCCGCCACGAACGCCGCGACCGCGGTCGGTGTCCAGGTGCGGCCGAGTTCGGTTAGCTGCTCGCCCGTGCGGACGACCGGCGCACGGAGCGCGCCGACGATCAGCGCGACGAGGAACGCGAGCGTCGCAGTTCGGGCGCGGTTCAAGGCCCATCGAACGGCGTGTGCGACGGTGAACAGGCCGACGAACGCACCCGCGATGAAGGCGACGACGACGACGCCGTGCTCTCGCAGCGGCGCGAGAGGCCCGCCGGTCACTGTCGCGAGCAGCGCGTCGACGAACGCCGAGAGCGTCCCCGTCATGTACTCGTACTGTCCGAGGATGACGAGCAACAGCGACCCCGAGATGCCCGGGAGGATCATCGCGCTGACTGCGATCGCGCCGGCGAGGACGGTCACGGGGAGTCCATCACCGAGCGTCGCGGCCGCTCGCCCGGAGACGACGAACGCGAAGACGAACCCGGCGACGGCGGCCGCCGCACGGGCCGGTGTGTCGACGGCGACCTCGGAGAAGAGCACCCACGCGGAGGCGGCGATCAGACCGAAGAAGAACCCGAAGGTGAGTACGGGCACCGTTTCGATTCCGGTGTGGACGATGCGGGTGACGGTCACGATCGCAGTGGCGATTCCGGCGCCGAGTACGAGCAAGAATCCGGCGTCGACCGCGCGGAGAGCGTCGACGGCGTCGGTGCGATAGCCGGGGAGGATCCCGAGGAGGACGGCACGGATCCGCGCGAGCGAGACAGCGGTAATCGCAGCGATCAGCCGCTCGTAGATGCCGGTCACGAGTGCAATCGTCCCGCCGGAGACACCTGGGACGGCGTCCGCAGCCCCCATACAGACGCCTTTCAGGTAGACGACGAGCCAAGACGACGTCGCGACCTGGTGTGACGTCTCTGCGGGACTCCGAGACGTCTCGGTACCTCCGCGTGACGTCCCCACATCGGACGTTTCGCTCGCCGCGCGCGACCCGTCTCGCTCTTTCGACATAGCGCATCCTTCGGTGGCCCCCTACTCCGGGCTTTCGCTTCGGCCCGTAGGCGGCGCGGAGCGTGATCGCGACCGTAGACGCGAAAATTGAAACCGACGGCCGCTGTCCCCACAGATATGCGAATCAGCATCGTCGGCAGCGGCTACGTCGGGACGACGATCGCGGCGTGTTTCGCCGAGGTCGGTCACGACGTGGTCAACGTCGACATCGACGAGGAGATCGTCGCGTCGCTCAACGACGGCGACGCCCCGATTCACGAGCCGGGGCTCGACGACCTCGTCGCCGCACACGCCGGCGACGGCCTGCGCGCGACGACCGACTACGCGGCTGTCCGCGACACCGACGTGACCTTTCTCGCGCTCCCGACGCCCTCCGAGGAAGATGGCCACATCGACCTCTCGATTATGGAGGCCGGCGCGCGCTCGCTCGGCGCGGCCCTCGCCGAGAAGGACGACCACCACGTCGTGGTCACCAAGAGCACGGTCGTGCCGACGACCACCGAAGAGGTGATCGCGCCGATCCTCGTCGAGGAGTCGGGGAAGACGCTCGGTGACGATCTCGACATCGGGATGAATCCCGAGTTCCTGCGCGAGGGCAGCGCTGTCGAGGACTTCCTCTCGCCCGACAAGGTCGTCCTTGGCTCGGAGACCGACCGCGCAGCGGAGACGCTCCGCGGCGTGTTCGACCCGCTCGTCGCGCAGGCCGGCGACCCGCCAGTCGTCGAGACGGGCGTCGCCGAGGCGGAGATGATCAAGTACGCCAACAACGGCTTTCTGGCGGCGAAGATCTCCCTGGCGAACGACATCGCGAACATCTGTAAGGAGTACGGCATCGACTCCGAGGAGGTGCTCTCGGCGATCGGCCTCGATCACCGGATCGGCGCGGCGTTCCTTGGCGCGGGCGTCGGCTGGGGTGGGAGTTGCTTCCCCAAAGACGTCGCAGCGATCATCGCCGCCGCTCGCGACGTCGGATACGACCCGGCGATGCTCGAAGCCGCCGTGGAAGTGAACGATCGCCAGCCCGTTCGATTGCTCGATCTCCTCGGAAACCACGTCGATCCCGACGGCGCGCGCGTAGCGGTGCTGGGTCTCGCGTTCAAACCCGGCACCGACGACATTCGGAATTCGAGAGCGATCCCGCTGGTCGACGCACTACTGGATGCGAACGCCGAGGTCGTCGGCTACGATCCCGTCGCGACCGAGAACTTCCGAGAGCGCTACCCCGAGATCGAGTACGCCGGGTCGCCGGCGGACGCGCTCGACGGAGCAGACGCGGCGCTCGTCGTCACCGACTGGCCCGAGTTCGCCGACCTCGACGAGGCGTTCGACGCGATGGCGACGCCAGTCGTCGTCGACGGTCGTCGGATCATTACGCGCCGCGACGGCATCGTCTACGAGTCGCTGGTGTAGGCGGTTGCTGGTGTAAAGTGGCGAACAGTCGGCACCCGCGTTATCGCTCTGTGCTCGCGTCGACGTGCCGAACGACCGCTGCCCGACGCGAGGCGAAGGTCAGATCACGGCGGGGGTGGCCCCGGCATCGAATTTAAACCCTCGCGGCGGGCGGTGTCGCAGGAACGTCGCCGCTCGCGGTGATGGAGCGGGGAACGCGACCCGACGGACGGAAACCTACTTGCCGTCGTCGCCCGTCTCGTCGATATGCTCTCGCTAGCGCTCGCTGGCAAGCCCAACGCGGGCAAGTCTACTTTCTATCGGGCGGCGACGATGGCCGACGTCGACGTCGGCAACTACCCGTTCACGACGATCGATCCAAACCGTGGCGTGACCCACGCTCGGACGCGCTGTCCCTGTCTCGACCGCGAGGAGCGCTGTGGCAACTGCGAAGACGGCGTCCGCTACGTCCCCGTGGAACTGCTCGACGTCGCCGGACTCGTCCCCGGGGCGCACGAGGGGCGCGGCCTCGGCAATCAGTTCCTCGACGCCCTGACCGACGCCGACGCCATCCTGGCCGTCCTCGACGCGGCCGGCGGCACCGACGCCGAGGGCGAACCGGTCGAGATCGGGACGTACGACCCCGTCGAGGAAGCCGACTTCGTCGAGGCCGAACTCGAACAGTGGCTCGCGGGGATCATCGAACGCAACTGGGAGACTGTGGTCCGCAAGTCCCGATCGCCGGACTTCGACATCGACGAGGCGCTTACGGAGATGCTGACGGGGTTCGGCGCGACCGAGTACGACGTGGCCGCGTCGCTGCGGGCGCTCGAGTACCCTGACGACCCACAGCAGTGGACCGACGAGGACCGCGAGCGACTCGCACGCGACGTCCGCGAGCGGACGAAGCCGATCGTCCTCGTCGCCAACAAGGCCGACGTCGCGCCGCCAGAGAACGTCGTACGCCTCCGCGAGGAGGACAAGCCCGTAATCCCATCGACCGCCGACGGCGAGCTCGCGCTCCGGACGGCCGCGGAGTCGGGGGTGGTCAGCTATCATCCCGGCGACGACGACTTCCGGGTCGTCGGCGACGTCTCCGACGCCCAACGAGAGGGCCTCGAAACGATCCGCGAGGTGATGTCCGAACACGGCGGCACCGGCGTCCAGCAGGCGATCAACACCGCCGTCTACGACGTCCTCGATATGGTGACCGCCTACCCCGTCGAAAACGAGACGAAGTGGACCGACGGGACCGGCGAGACGCTCCCCGACGCGTTCTTGCTCCCCCGCGGGTCGACGCCGAAGGACCTCGCGTACGCGGTTCACACCGACATCGGCGAGGGCTACCTGCACGCGGTCGACGCGCGCTCGAAGCGCCGAATCGCCGAGGACTACGAGCTCGAAGAGGGCGACGTCATAAAGATCGTCAGCACGGCGTCGTAGCTGTCCGAAGGCGTCGAAGTATTGCGTTTTTGTGCCAGTAGGAAAACGATTCACAGAGTGCACGGCCCAGGCGGCGCGCTCGGCCTTTTTGATCCAGATTTTAGACGACGGCGTCGTAGGCCTCGGCCATCACGTCGAGCGCCTCGCGCAGGTCGTCCTCGTCGGTCGCATACGAGAGTCGCGCGTAGCCGCGGCCGTGCTCGCCGAACGCCTCGCCGGGCACGACGATGACGTCGCGGTCGAGACACGCCTCGACGAAGCCCTCGGGCACCTCGGGCATACAGTAGAACGCGCCGCCGGGCGTCGGGACGTCGAGACCGATGTCGGTGAGGCCGTCGACGACGAGATCGCGTCGCCGTCGGAACGACTCGGTCATCTCGTCGACCTGCTCCTGGGGTCCGGTGAGGGCCGCTTCGGCGGCGAACTGCGACGGTGCGGCGGCACAGGCCTGCGCGTACTGGTGAACTCGGAGCATCCGTTCGATCCGGTCGGACGAAGCGGTGACCCAGCCGAGCCGCCAGCCGGTCATCGAGTAGAGCTTCGAGGCCGAGTTGACGACGACGACGTTGTCGCTCTCGGCGAACTCGATGGGCGAGCGGAACTCGCCGTCGAAGACGGTGTACTCGTAGACCTCGTCAGAGATGCAGAGCACGTCGTGCTCGTCGGCGATGCGGGCGAACTCGCGGACGTCTTCGGGCGGCGAGACCGCACCGGTCGGGTTGCCGGGGCTGTTGACGACGAACGCGACGGTATCCTCGGTGATGGCGTCCTCGACGGCCGCGGGGTCGAGCGTCAGGTCGTCGCGCAGCGGCACGGGGACGGGTGTGCCGCCGGTGAGTCGGGTGAGCGCGTCGTAGGAGACGAAGCCCGGGTCCGGAATGAGGACTTCGTCGCCGGCGTCGACGTGGGCCTCCAGGGCGATGTGGAGCGCCTCCGACCCGCCGGCGGTGGCGATCACGTCGCTGGGGTCGACGTCGACGCCCTGATCGCGCGCGTGCTTGTCGGCCATGGCCTCGCGGAGCGAGCGCATCCCCTTGTTCTCGGTGTAGCCGTCGGCCTCGCCGTTTCGGATGGCTTCGGCGGCCGCCTCGCGGGCGTGCTCCGGCGCGGAGAAGTCCGGCTGTCCTAATCCGAGGTTGATCGCGTCTTCGCTCGCGGCCTCGAACACCTCGCGGATTCCACTGATCGATACCTGCTCGACTCGGTCCGAAAAGTGAGTCATACTCTCTGGCGCGTCGGCCACCGGGTTAGGTCTTGCTTCCTCGGCCGGGAGTTCCACTCAATCGGGAACGGCCCTTGCCTGTTACCGGCAGAATAATCTGGTATCTCGGACGCCATCCGTTTCGCTCTGCCGTCACGGACGAGGCGGCTGCGACGACCGAATCCGCCGAAATCGGTCTTTCCGAGCGTCGAGCGTGGGTGCGAGGTTCGCCGCGTACACGCTTCAATTATACGTAGGGCGCTAGGAACAGATAGATGACGACCGATCCGACGAACGAGCGATCGACGGTCTCGCGACGGCGCTTCCTGCAGACGACCGCTGCCGCTTCGGCGGCGGGACTCGCGAGTGTCGCCGGGTGTGCGGGCGGGACCGGCGGCGGAAGCGGCCTCGACGAAATCCGCGTCGCGTATATGCCGATCTACCCCGATATGCAGTACTTCGTGATGCGCGAGGAGGGGTACACCGACGAACTGTCTGCGACAGTCTCCGGTGAGGTGTTCTCCGACGGGCCGAGCATCGTTCAGGCGTCCGCCACTGGCGACTTCGACGTGATGATGTTCGGCGTCGTGCCGGCGATGATCGTGATGGACAAGGGCATCCCCGCGAAGATCACCGCCGCGAACATCCAGAACGCGATGCAGATCCTGGCGCACGACGACTTCGCAGCCACCTGGGAGGCTGCTGACTCGGGCGCTGAGGCCTTCGCACGCTTCGAGGAAGAGCAGGGGCGAAAGTTCACCTTCGGGACGTTCCCCCCGGGCTCGGTTCCGGACATCCTGCTCCGTTACTGGCTCGCGGAGGTCGTCGGTGTCGATCCCGAGAACGACGTGAACATCACGGCCCTCGGCGGCGCGGGACCGGTCCGACAGGCGCTTCTCGCCGGCGAGATCGACGGCACCTCGATTATGGAGCCGGTGCCGACGGTCGCCGAGATCCGGGATGCGCCGTATCAGTCGATCGCGTGGGCGGGCGACTTTATGCCCGGCCAGCCCGCGGCGGTCACGCTGATGCACGACCGCCTCCGCGAGGACAACCCCGAGCAGGCGGCGGCGTTCGTCGAGCAGCACCAGCGTGCGACGACGTTCGCCACGGAGAACCCCGACGCGGCCGCCCAGCACGCCAGCACCGTCATCGGCGAGTCGTCGCTGCCGGTCGAAACCGCGCGGCAGGCGATGGACTCGCGCGCCTCCGACTTCGTCACGGACCCGCACAAGATCGCAGAGGGCGCGCAGATCTTCTCGGAGTACGCCGCCGAACTCGGAAAGACCAGCGAGACGCTCTCGAACGACCAACTGTTCGACTTCGGGGTGTACGACTCCCTATGAGCCTCGAAACGGGAACCGGCGCGGCGTCGGACCCGGCTGCGGCCCCAGAGGAGGCCGCCGAGGCGGACTCGCTCGGTGATCTCTCGGAGTTCGACGTGTCGAGCCTCGCCTACGGCGCGGTCGGGACGACCGTCTTCCTCGCGCTCTGGCAGGCGGCCGCGCTCGCTGTGGGGCGAACGTATCTGCTCCCCTCGCCGATCGAGGTCGCGACCGCGTTCGTCGTCGAACTGACTGCTCCGACGACGTTCACGGTCCCGTTCGTCGGCGCGTCGCTGCCGGCGACGCGACTCACCGCGAATCTGCTCCAGAGCCTGTTGCACTATCTCCCCGGCCTCGTCGTCGGGAGCGTCCTCGGCATCGCGCTCGGCGTCGGAATGGGCTGGAGCGGCCGACTCGACGACGCGCTCACGCCCGTCACGCGGTTCCTGCGACCGATCCCGCCGCTGGCGTGGATCGTCTTCGCCATCGTCTGGATCGGTATCGGCCACGGCGGCGCGGCGTTCATCGTCGGCATCGGCGCGTTCTGGATCAACTTCTACAACGCCTACGCGGGCGTCGAGGGCGTCTCGACGCACCTCCGGGAGGTCGCCGCGAGCCTCGGCGTCGACGACGATCTGACGATGATCCGCAAGGTGGTCCTGCCCGCCGCGACGCCGTCGATCGCGACCGGCATTCGGACGAGTATCGGGCAGTGCTGGATGATCGTCGTCGCCGCCGAACTGTTCGGCGCGCCGGGCGTCGGGTTCCAGATCATCAACGCGGCGCAGAACCTCGCGACCGACGTGAGCGTGGCGTATATGGCCGTCATCAGCCTGGTGTTCCTCGTGAGCGACGGGGCGTTCCGCCGGGTCGAACGGAGGGTGTTGGCGTGGCGGGACTGAGCGAGCCATCCGCGTCGGAACCGCGTTCCGACGACGCGAAAGTCGTCGTCGACGGGGTAGGGAAGGTCTACGAGTCCGAGCGCCAGCGCGTCCGGGCGCTCTCGGGCGTGGACTTCACCGTCGACGACGGGGAGTTCGTCTGCCTGGTCGGCCCCTCGGGCTGTGGGAAGACGACGCTCTTTCGGACGATCGCCGGCCTCGAAGCGGCCACGGACGGCGAAATCAGACTCGACGGCGACCCCGTCACCGGGCCGGGAACTGACCGCGGGATGGTCTTCCAGGAGTACGGGCTGTTCCCGTGGCGGACCGTCCGCGAGAACGTTGCGTTCGGCCTCGAAGAGCAGGGTGTTCCCGAACCCGAACGGAGCAGCCGCGTCGGGGAGATGCTCGGGCTCGTCGGCCTCGCGGAGTTCGCCGACGCCTACCCGAAGGAACTCTCCGGCGGGATGAAACAGCGCGTCGGCATCGCCCGCGCGCTCGCGGTCGACCCCGAGATCCTGCTCGCCGACGAGCCGTTCGGCAGCGTCGACGCCCAGACCCGCGATATGCTCCACGAGGAACTGCTGCGGATCTGGTCGGAGACCGAGAAGACGGTGCTGTTCGTGACGCACGATGTCGAGGAGGCGGTGAAGCTCTCGGATCGCGTGGTCGTGATGGCCGCCGATCCGGGTCGAGTGAGCGAGATTGTCGACGTCGATCTCGACCGCCCGCGCGAACGGACCGAGCCCGCGTTCGCGGACTACGTCGACCGGATTCGGACGCTGATCGGGGAGTGAGAGGCGGTACGCGGCCGATCGGCTATTGCTTTTCGCCGAGCGGCTATTGATTTTCGTGCGCGTCGCGGAGCTCCTCGACGTGCGTCATCACGACCGAGAGCGTCGCGTCGGCGTCGACGTAGCCACGGTCGTAGTCTTCGTGCGCCGAGTCGACGTCGCGGAGGAACTGCGCGACCGTCTCCTCGAGCGGTTCGGCCTGTTCTGTTTCGTTTTCCTCGACATCGCTGGAGTCGTCGGTCATACCGGGTTCTCTCGCGTCGACGGTGAAAAGCGCGCCGTCCCGGTGCGGACGGACCGGCCGCGGCTGTCTCGGAACGACCGGATACCACAGCCGCGGCCGACAGTATATATACGATCACGACGGACCAACGAACGTGATCACGCTGCGGTTCGAGGACGGCACGATCCGAGTGTCGGGGCTCGAGGAGTCGGATCGGGCCGTCGAGTCGCTGCCGGGCGTCGCGTGGGACGAGCGCGGACTTGTCGCTCGTGCGCCCGCCTATCGGTACGCAGAGCTTCGCACAGCCCTCCGCGAGCGCGACGTGGCGTTCGAAGATCAGGTGCTCCCGGACGAACGGCTGTCGCTGTCGCACTCGTACGATCTCCGGCCGTACCAGACCGAGGCGATCGACGCCTGGCGCGCGAACGACGAGCGGGGCGTCGTCGAACTCCCGACCGGCGCCGGCAAGACGGTACTCGCGGTCGACGCCATCGCCGCGCTCGGCGTCCCGACGCTCGTGGTCGTGCCGACGATCGACCTCCTCGACCAGTGGCGACGCGAACTCGAAACGGAGTTCGACGTTCCGGTCGGGCAGTTCGGCGGCGGCGAACAAAAACGAGAGGCGATCACGGTCTCGACGTACGACTCGGCGTATTTCCGGGCCGAAGACGTCGGTGGCGACTTCGGATTCGTCGTCTTCGACGAAGTCCACCACCTCGGGGGCGAGGGCTACCGCGACGCCGCGCGCCTGCTTGCCGCACCCGCACGGCTCGGTCTGACGGCGACGTTCGAGCGGCCCGACGGCGCCCACGAAGTCATCTCGGACATCGTCGGTCCGAAGGTGTACGAGGCGTCAGTCGACGACCTCGCGGGCGAACACCTCGCCGACTACGAGGTCCGGCGGATCGAAGTCGCGCTCAGCTCGGCCGAACGCGACGCCTACGACGAGGCCCAGGGCACGTTCGTCGACTACCTGAAGCACTCGAACCTCTCGCTGCGGAGCGGCTCGGATTACCGAAAGCTCGTGATGCGCTCGGGCACCGACCCGAAGGCTCGCGAGGCGCTCCTCGCGAAGCAGCGCGCGCGCCGGATTATGATGAACGCCGACGCGAAAGTCGACACGCTGGGGCGGCTCCTCGATCGCCACCGCGACGACCGGGTCATCGTCTTCACCGCACACACCGATCTCGTCTATCGGCTCTCCGAGCGGTATCTCCTCCCAGCGATCACGAGCGAGACCGGCACGAAAGAGCGGCGCGAGATACTCGAACGCTTCCGCGACGGCACGTACTCGCGGGTCGTGACGGCGAACGTCCTCGACGAGGGCGTCGACGTCCCCGACGCGAACGTGGCCGTCGTCCTCGCCGGCTCAGGTTCCGAACGGGAGTTCACCCAGCGGCTCGGGCGGGTCCTCCGCCCCAAGCGCGACGGCGGACGCGCGCTGCTCTACGAGGTCGTGAGCGAGGAGACCGCCGAAGAACGGGTCGCAGACAGGCGGCGATAGGGCCGATCGGTGTCTTCCGACGCGCAGCCCTACGCAAGCGTGACGTTGAGGTCGCCGTTACTCGTGAACTCGTCGTAGGCGACGTCGAATGTGACCGCCCACTCCGCGGTCCCATCGGCGGCGACAGTGACAGAGGTCTCTCGCTCGAAGTCGTCGCCAGCGACGCGGACCGTGACGACGACAGTGGCCGTCCGCTGGGCACCACTGCGGTTCTCGACCGTCCCGAAGACCCGGAGCGCGTCGTCATCGATCGCCTCGAAGTCGAACGTCCCGATCGTGAGATTGGGGCGAGCGGGCGTCTGTCGAGGCTGATCGGCGGGCGCGTCGGGGGCGTGACGCGGTCCCGTCGCCCTCGGCGGGGCACCGAGACAGCCGCCGAGGACCGTCGCGACCAACCCCGCACCGGTTCGGAGGACGGTTCGTCGCTTCATCGTCCGCTCAAGGCTCGGCCGCGCGTATGAGTCTTCTCCTCCAGTGCTTCGGGGCGGCGCACAGCCGAGAGACTGCACGGGACGATGCCACTGCCGTGAGACTGCACGGGACGATGCCACTGCCGTGAGACTGCACGGGGCGATGGCCGCAGCGGCACGCTCTTGTCCCGCCGTCTCGAACCCCCCGGCGTGCTGCGAAAGGACCTCCTCCGGGTCTCCCGGGCCGGCGGCGGCTATCATCCGCAGTTCGCGGGCCGGAGCGACCGCCCGCTCGCGGCCCGAGTCATCGGCGTCTTCCAGGGCCACGTCGGACAGCCGCGACACGCCCTCGACGAGGCACTCGACGACCTCGAACGCGACGCCGACGACTTCAAGCTCGTCCGGGGGTTCGCCGCGCTGCTCGAACGCGAGGCGACGTTCGAGACACGCGCACCGCTGCCGCCCGAGCGCGTCCGCCGCGTCGTCTTCGAGGCCGCCGAGGACGCCGGCGCTGTCGTGAGCGACGACGACCGACAGGCGGCGCTGGCCGAGGCCGCAGACAGGCTCGGGACCGGTATCGAAGCCATCGAGCACTCGCTGTACGCCGACCGCGACGTCAACGAGGTGCTCGCGGGGTTCGACCCGCGCTGGAGTCCCGACCAGCTCGTCGAGCAGTACAATCTCTCGCTGGCGCAGACCGCGCTGTTCGACGCGACCGAGGTCCGGATCCGAAATTCCGATCCGAAGCGGCTCGTCTCGGCCGTCAAACGACTCGGTCTGCTGTACGAGATCCGGCGCAGGAACGTAGACGACGGCGACGGAGCCGGCCAGCCGATCGCCGAGCGCGAACTCGTCGTGACGGGGCCGGACGCGCTCTTCCGTCGCACGCGGCGCTACGGGACCGCGTTCGCACGCCTGTTGCGGAGCGTCGCGACCGCCGCCGAGTGGTCGCTCGCGGCGACGATCGACGACCGCGGGACGGAGCGCGAGCTACGGCTCGGTCCTGAAGACGTCTCGGTCCCGGAGGTCGAACCGGTCGCCGAGCCAACCTACGACAGCGGCGTCGAAGCCGACTTCGCCGCCCGCTTTTCGAACCTGGATCTCGACTGGGACCTCTCCCGAGAGCCCGAACCGCTCGCGGCGGGCGCGCGGGCGATGATCCCCGATTTCGCGTTCGAGTACCGGCCGGGCGGCGACGGCGGATCCGCGAGGCCATCGCTGCGTGTCTTCTTCGAGGTGATGGGCTTTTGGACGCCCGAGTACGTCGAGAAGAAACTCGATCAGTTCGGGAGCGTCGACGACGACGTCGAACTCCTCGTGGCGGTCGACGAGTCGCTCGGCGTCGGCGAGGAGATCGAAGCCCTCGACCACCGCGTGGTCACGTTCTCCGGACGCGTGCGCGTCAAAGACGTAGTCGACGCGCTCGGAGAGTACGAGTCCGACCTCGTCGCGGCGGCCGCGGCGGAACTGCCCGACGAACTCGTTCCCGACGACGACGTGATCGACCTCGACGCGCTGGCAGCGGAGCGCGGTGTGAGCGTCGACGCGCTCGATTCGGTCTCGTTCCCGGAACACGAGCGCGTGGGTCGGACACTGATCCGTCCCGACGTGTTGGAGGCACTCGACGCGGAGATCAGCGTGGGGATGTCACTCGCGGATGCGGAGTCGGTCCTGGAGGCCCGCGGCGTCGACGACGCATCCGCAGTCCTCGCGCGACTCGGCTACCGAGTCGCGTGGGAGGGACTCGGCGGCGGAACGATCGAGCAGAAGTAGTCTCGGGGTGGGGTCGCGGTAGCTTGGCTCGCCTATCCGGTGACTGCCCGTCTCGCCTATTCGAGGTCCTCGCGCCGCCCTTTCGGGACGGTCGAGCGGAGTTCGCCGTGGAGATACAGGCCGACGCCGATCGGCTCGACGTCGCCGGCGATCTCGTGGGCGGCGACGACGTAGCCCCAGTCGCCGTCCCAGCGGGGGAGTTCCTGGTCGTCGCCGCGGGCGAAGCAGGCGGCCTCGTCGCCGTCGAGGACGACGACGTTCTCCGTGGCGTCGCGACAGAAGCGCTGGACGGCGTTCGTCGAGGGCTTCCAGTGTTCCTGGCGCGCCCGCAGGATCCGCAGGCCGAGTCCCTCGACCGCAATCGGTGAGACCACGTCGGCCGCGAACGCCCAGATCTTGCCGTTACCTTTCTCCCAGAAGGTGTGTCCGTCCCACGTCTCCGGCGGGACGCCGAAGCGTTGGTCCCACCACTGAACGACCTCCTCGCGGGTGGGTCGGCCGGGAACGACGCGCTCGTCGGCCGTCGCCGGCAGCCGATCGAACTGTTGGCCGTCGTTCTCCGGCGGGTCGGCGTTGGAGTCGGCGTCGGTCACGCCGTCACCTCCAGTTTGGCGCAGAAGAACCCACCCGTGTCGTTGCGGTGCGGGTAGACTCGGTGCGCCAGTTCGACCGACGGGTCGTACGTCTCGCCGTCCCACTCCGTGACGCCGGGGTCCGTCTCGAACCCGTCCGGGGCGTCCCACTCGCGCATCTCACAGTCGCCCTCGTCGAGGACGTGATCCAGCACGGCCTCGTTCTCCTCGGGCGCGAACGTACAGGTGGAGTAGACGACGGTGCCGCCGGGTTTCGTCGCCTGGATCGCGCGGCGGAGGATCCCCTTCTGGATCCCCGCGACGCTCTCGACGTGGGTCATCGACCAGCGGTCCAGCGCGTCGGGGTTCTTCCGGATGGTGCCCTCACACGAGCAGGGGGCGTCCACGAGCGCTTTGTCGAACGCCTCGATGCGCTTTGCGTCGTCGGTGCGGTCGCCGAACGGCTTGAACGAGAAGTTTCGAGCGTCCTGATTGGTCACGACGAGGTTCGTGATGCCCAGTCGTTCGGCGTTGTGTCGGAGCGCCGAGAGCCGTCCGAGGTTGTTGTCGTTGCCGACGAGGACGCCTTCGTCGTCCATCAGGTCCGCGAGTTGGGTCGTCTTGCTCCCCGGAGCCGCCGCGGCATCCCAGACGACCTCGCCGGGTTGTGGATCGAGTGCGAGCGCGGGCAGCGCCGAGACTTCCTCTTGGCCGTGGAGCCAGCCGTGAAAGTACGGCCAGGACGTACCGGGGCCGCGCTCGTCGAGACGAAGCACGCCGGGGTGCCAGTCGGTCGCCTCGTAGGCGACGCCCTCGGCGTTGAGCGCCTCGCGAGCGCGCTCGATCGACGCTTTCAGCGTGTTGACGCGGACGACCGAGGGCAGCGGCCGTTCACACGCCGCGCGGAACGCGTCGAAGTCGTCGACGAGCGACGCGTACCGCTCGAGTGGTTGCATACCTTCGTCATCTGCCCGCGCTCGCTTGTGGGTGTCGGTTCAATCCGCGGCGCGGGCGAGTGCGATTATTCATATCACTTATATTTTGGTCGTCGTTCTCGATGTGCTGTGTCGTCGAACCACATTTATTGCTCAACTGAGACGACTATGAACTATGAACGACGAAACAGTTGCAAAAGTCCGCAGGGCGGTGGAATGTGCGATCGAAGACACTGACGACCGGGAAGTCCGCTTCGCGCTGCGGCAGGCCGCGCAGTTGCTCCTCGCTGTCGAGGAACGCGCCGACGACGAGTTGGGTCCGCGACAGACAGCAGGGCCGGTGTGAATCTCCTCGTCCGTCTCGTCACAGAGCGTTGATGAAAGGATTACTACTGCCGTCTGACGTCGCAGTCGCAATCTCCCAGCGGTTTTACCACCGGCCGGGTCGTCTGGGGGAATATGGCTCGGATCTCCGTGCTCACAGACGACGTGTCGCTGTCGGAACCGTCGATGGTGGAGGGCTTCCCCGGGGTCGGACTCGTCGGGAAGATCGCTGCCGACCACCTCGTCGAGGAGTTCGAGATGACGCACTACGCCAACGTCTACTGCGACGGTATCCCCGAAGTCGCCGTCTATCGCGAGAACGACGCCGAACTCCAGCCACCTGTCCGCATCTACGCCGACGAGGACCGCGATCTGCTGGTTCTCCAGAGCGACGTCCCCGTTCGCCCGGACGCCGCGGGCGAACTCGCCGGCTGTCTCGCGAGCTGGTTCGAGGAGCTCTCGGTGACGCCGCTGTATCTCTCGGGGATCCCCCGCGAGAAGGAAGGGACCGTGCCGTCGCTCTACGGCCTCGGGACGGGCGAGGGAGTCGACATCGTGGCCGACGTCGGGATCGAAGCTCCCCACGAGACCGGCCTCGTCTCCGGACCGACGGGCGTCCTCCTGAGCAACGCCGTCGAGTCGGGGCGGACGGCAGTCGGGCTCGTCGTCGAGTCGGATCCGAGGTTCCCCGATCCGGAAGCCGCGCGCGTGCTGATCAAGAAGGGGATCGAGCCGCTCACCGGGCTCGACGTTCCCGTCGACGACCTCGTCGAGCGTGCAGAGCAGATACGGCAGGCAAAAGACCGGCTCGCAAAGCGGATGCAGGAGGCCGGCGAGGAGAGCACGCAGGCGCGCCCGATCGGAATGTACCAGTAGCGGCCGGCCGTTCGGCGCCGCGGTCTGCGCGCTGGGACGACACCTTTCTACACGTTTAAGGCTCGCCGACTACTCCCTCCGGGTATGAGCGACGAGTCCCCCGAGAGTCGTGCGGCGGCGTCCGACGCCGAGAACGCCGAGGCAGAACACGAATCCGTCGACACGGACGCTGCCGCAGCGAACGGCGAAGTCGACCCCGACAGCGGGGCCGCCGGGGCCGCGGCCGACGAGGAGATTCCTGACGTCGCCTCGCGCGTCGCCGACTACGACGACGACCTCGCCGACGAGGTCGCGGCGCTGGAGTCGCGGGTCGCCGAGGCCGAGTCCGACCTCGAAGCGAAAGCCGAGCGAGTCGAGGAGCTCGAAAGCGCGCTGAAGCGCTCGAAGGCGGACTTCAAGAACTACAAGAAGCGCGCGAAAAAGCGCGAAGACGAGATTCGAGAGCGCGCGACCGAGGACTTCGTCGGTCGCGTCGTCAGCGTTCGCGACAACCTCGTCCGCGCGCTCGACCAGGACGAGGACGCCGACATCCGGCCGGGTATCGAATCGACGCTGGAGGAGTTCGATCGCATCCTCGAAGACGAGAACGTGACGACGATCGATCCCGAACCCGGCGAGGCAGTCGATCCGATGCGCCACGAAGTGATGATGCGCGTCGACGACGAACAGCCCGAAGGGACGGTCGTCGACGTCTACCAGCCGGGCTACGAGATGGCTGGATCGGTCCTCCGTGAGGCACAGGTCACCGTGAGCACCGGCGAAAGCGACTCCTAACCCCGTTCTGTCGCGGTCCGTCGCTTATCATCCAGTCGCCAGATAGCGGCGGCCGACCCGCCAGAGGAGGCCGGCGACGACGAGGACCGGCAGCGCGAACGCGATCAGGTACGGCAGCGCGAAGGCGAAGCCGACGACGACCGCGCGGGCGACGACGACGACGCCGTCGACCGACTGCATAAACGCCGAAAGCACGGGCGTATCGTACCAGCGGTCGGGTGCGACGCGGTTCGGCGTCGGACGGGGTTCTTCGAGCCGAACGGTCAGCGTCGAGTACGCGACCTGTCGCTGGAGGTTCTGCTGTCGCGCTTCGAGGCGTTCGATCTCGCCCTGCACGTCCGAGAGTTCGCGCTGCACGGCGAGGACGTCCTCGGTGTCGTTGGCCTGCTGATACAGTTCTCGGAGGCGGTCGCGCTCGGCGCGGAGATTTTCGAGGCGGGCCTCGATGTCGACGAGTTGGTCGGTCACGTCGCGGGAGTTCACCTCGACGGACTGCACCTCGCCGAGTCCCTGGGCGTCCGCGACGAGGGCGTCGAACTCCTCGCTCGGCACGCGGAGCACCATCTCGCCGCGGATCCACGTCTCGTTGCCGATCTGTCTGCGGTCCTGCCGGGTGTCGCTGACGTACCCGCCGTAGCCCTCGACGGTCGTAGTGAGGTTCGACTGCGCGGCCCCGAAGTCGTCGACTTCGACGGCGACGGTGCCCGTGCGGATTATCGCGCGGTCGGTCGGCATCGCGACGTCATCCGACGCGCCGCTTCCGGCCTCCTCTGGCGCTTGGGTCGCTGCGGGCGTGCCTGTCGCCCGCGCGCCCGTGTCGGCTGCGATCTCCGTCGCCTGTTCGACCCCTCCGCCCGCGCCGCCGTCGCTGCCGCCGCCGGTCGACGCGCCGCACCCGGCGAGGGCGACGAGTCCGACGATCGCGAGCGCCGCGAGTGTGCGTCTCGATACCATTTCGAGTTCGAGTACGACAGACCGACGGAAAGGCGCGCCGGTGGCACAAAGGGGTGTTTGAGTTTCGAGCGGTGGGTCAGAATGGTGGGTTGCAAACGGCTGCGCAAAAGCGGTGTTCGGGTGGGAGAGGCGGCCCAAACGGCGCGCCCGGCTATTCGGAGTCGCGAGAGTCGTCCGAGCGGATCAGTCGCATATCGCCAGACGCGCGGATCGTCCCGTCGACGTCGCCGCCGTCGTGGAGTTCGAGATCCGAGCAGGAGACGTCACCGAGGACGCGAGCGCCGTCGGCGATCGTGACGGTGCCGTCGCGGGTCGTCACGTCGCCGTGGACGCGCGTTCCCTCGCCGACGGTGATGTCCCCGCGGGCGCGCAGGCTCCCGAAGATGTTGTTGTCCTCGCCGACCGTGATCGTCTCCGCGCGGACGTTGCCGTGGAGTCGGCACTCGTCGCCGATCGTCGCGGGAGTCGACGCCTGCCAGGCGTCGTCGGAGACGGTCGAACCGCGCGGGATCACGAGCGGGTCGTCTTCGCTGTCGCCGGAGAGCGCGTCCGCGAGTTCGTCGGCCGCCTCGTTCTCCCCGAGACGGAGGAGTTGCGACAGGACGACGAAGTAGAAGACCAGCGTCGGAACCGGGTTCCGGATGACGATCCAGCCGTTGGCCTCGAAGCCCTCCTCGATGTCGACGTCGTCGCCGATGTCCAGGTCGCCGGAGACCATCAGCCGGCCGCTGACGTGGACGCGTTCGCCGAGGTAGGCGTCCTCGCCGACGAGGACGTTGCCGGCGACGTCACACCAGACGTCGAGGCGACAGTCGCCCTCGGCCTCGATGTCGCCGCCGAAAGTGACGCGCTCGCCCGCGAGGACGTTCCGCCCTCTGACGCCGAACTCGACGGTACTCTGCCCGCCGACCACGATGTCCCCGTCGGTAACGAGATCGTGCTCCTCGACGGTCGTGCCGTCTGGGATCTCTAGCGCGTCGAACGGGTCCTGACCGAGTGCCACACTCCGCATCAACACACCCGGCATAATAAACGGCGCGTCAGACGATCGTCCGACGAGCGGCCGTCTTCTCTCCGCCGGACTGATGGGCTTTTACTCCGGGACCGACTACGGGGTGCTATGACTGTACTCTCGTTCGACGAAGAGGGCGTCGACGTCGTCTACGAAGGGACCGAATTCCGCCTGGAGAAAGAGCTGATCGAGGAGGCGACTGAGAAGTCCTACCCCGACGTGACGGACCACGAAGTGTTACAGATCGTCGAGGAGAGCCCCTCCTTGAGCGGCGAGCCGCGACGGATCGCCGACATTCTCCGGTCAGCGTAGGTCCGTCGACTTCCTCGCGACCGCGACGCGACCGCTCCGCCGCCGCGTTCTCACCCGAATCGCTCTTCGAGCGCCACCTTCACGATCGACTTCGCGATGGCCGCGCCGCCGCCGAACGGGTCGAGTTTGGTCTCGCCGGCGCGCTCGCGGTACGGGATCGGCTCCTCGCGAATCTCGTAGCCGCGCATCAGCGGTCGCACCAGCAGTTCCGCAGAGAGCCCCGTGTTCTCGGTCCACTCGATCTCGTGGAGGAGTTCGCGTCGGTACGCGCGCATCCCGGTCGTGGTGTCGTGGACGCGCTCGCCCATCAGTACCGACGCGAGAACCGCGAATGCGGTGTTACCGAGGCGGTTGAGACCGGGCATCGCCTCGGCGCCGTAGTACAGGCGGTCGCCGGAGACGACGTCGTAGCCCTCGTTGATCAGGTCCAGAAACTGCGGGAGCCGTTCCATCGGGTAGGTGTCGTCGCAGTCGGTCGTGACGACGACCGGATGATCCGGCGTGAGAACTGCCTCACGTACGGCGTAGCCGTACCCCATCGGCGGCTGTTCGATCACGGTCGCGCCGTGCTCCCGGGCGATTTCGGGCGTTCGGTCGCTCGAACTGTCGACGCAGACGACTTCCGCGCGACCGTCGGTGATCTCCTCGATGTCCGACAGCACCGTGTCGATCGCTTCCTCCTCGTTGTAGGTGCCCATCACGACCGCGAGATCGTCGAAGGTGTACTCGCTCATTACCGGTCGTATCCGTCCGGGGTATTTGTACTTTTAGGTTCGCCAAAAACAGCGCCTGAACGCGAGGAGAGAGAGCTACGCGAGCGGGTCCGGGATTCCGGGTGATTCGTCCGCAACAGCCCCGAGCGAGTCGTCGTGCAGACGGCGGGCGACGACGTCGGCGAGGTTCTGGAGGTTCTCGGTGTCGTCGCGGTTGTACGAGACGAGCGTGTCGAGGGCGTCGTCGTCGCCGTCGCGTTCGTATTGGTACCACAGGCGGACTGCATCGCGGCCCGAGAGGTCCGGACGGTCCCGATCGACACCGATCTGTTTTTCGATCGATTTCAAGCCGCCCGTCAGGTCGATGCGGCGGCAAGAGTACATCAGGTCGAGATGGGGCGCGTCGACCGAGAGCTCGAAGTTGTCTTCGAGGAAGGGGACGTCGAACTGCTTGCCGTTGAACGAGACGATGAGCGGGGCGTCGCGGAACTGCTCGCGAAGCGCCGCGGCTGTCAGGTCCTCGCCGCGGACGAACGTCGTCGTCTCACCGCCCTGCGTGAACGAGGCGGTGGTGACGTTCTCCCGACTGGAGTCGAGGCCGGTGGTCTCGATGTCGAAAAAGAGCGCGTCGTCGCGGAAATTCTCGTAGAACCGCCAGGTCTCACCGGAGGGGAACTGCTCGCCGAAGTAGCGCACGTCGCCGTCGTCGAGCCGTTCCAGAGCCTCCGCGACGAACGACTCCACTCGTTCGCTCGTCTTCTCGCCGAGCGGCGCGCGTGCGGAGTCGAACTCCTCCCAGGTGAGGATGCCGGACTCCCACAGCGAGCGCTCGCGCTTCGCGCCGACCCCGCTCGCGGGGACGAAACTGTTCTCGATACGCATACTCGGGTGAGAGAGCGGCGGGCGCCTAAACCCTTCGAGGGCCGGCGGTCGGTGCGCCAGTGGGAAAGCAGAAACGGCGACGAGACGGCCGGGGTCGTTTTGAGGGCTCGCACCCATCGACGCGTATGTGCGGTCGTTACACGCTCTTTACCCCCGCCGAAGAACTGGCGTCGCGCTTCGACGCGACGTTCGAGGAGCCACCGGAGCCGCGGTACAACTGCGCGCCCGGGCAGTCCCTGCCGGTCCTCACCAACGACGACCCGGATCGCTTTCGGCGGTTCAAATGGGGGCTGGTCCCCTCCTGGGCCGACGACGAGGGCGTCGGCAACGACCTGATCAACGCGCGCGCGGAGACGCTCGCAAAGAAACCCAGTTTCGAGGCGGCCTACGAGCGTCGTCGGTGTCTCGTCCCCGCCGACGGGTTCTACGAGTGGGTGGAGGAAGGTGACGCGAAACAGCCCTACCGGGTCGCATTCGCCGACGACCGGCCGTTCGCGATGGCGGGGCTGTGGGAGCGCTGGGAGCCGTCACACACCCAGACTGGATTGGGCGATTTCGGCGGCGGGAACAGCGCCGAGTCCGACGGCGACGACGCCGTCGAATCGTTCACTATCGTCACGACCGAGCCGAACGACGTCGTCGCTGACCTCCATCACCGGATGGCTGTCGTGCTCGACCCCGACGAGGAGGAGACGTGGCTCCACGGCGACGTCGAGGAAGCGGCCGAACTCCTCGATCCGTCTCCGGCCGACGAGTGGGAGGCGTATCCGGTCTCGACGCGCGTGAACAGTCCCGCGAACGACGCCCCAGCGCTGATCGAGCCGGTCTGAGAAGCACAGAACGGAGAGCGCGTGGAGGGTCGCTGTCGAAGACGGCGGAGGTTGGTAGGGGTGCAGGCGATCAGTACACGAGTTCGCCGGAGATGAACTGCTGGGTGCGGTCGTCTGTCGGGTTCTCGAAGATCGTCTCGGTGGGGCCGATTTCGGTGAACCCGTCGCCGAGCAACACCCCGACCCGATCGGCGATGCGTTCGGCCTGGTGCATATCGTGGGTCGCGACGACGACGCCGATGCCGCGGTCGCGGGCTTCCAGAACCGCCTCCTCGATCACATCCGTGTTCCGAGGATCGAGGTCCGAAGTCGGCTCGTCGAGGAGGAGATACGACGGGTCGTACGCTAACGCCCGTGCGAAGGAAACGCGCTGAGCTTCCCCACCCGAAAGCGAGCGGGCCTGCTGGTCGAGTTTGTCCCTCAGGCCCACCACGTCGAGGGATCGCTTCACCGCCTTCGGCGTTCCGTTCGAGCCGACGATTGACCACAGCGTGTCGCGAAGCCGATTCTCCCAGGGCTGACGCACTCGGAGTCCGTACTCCACGTTTCGGGCCACGCTGGCGTCGAACAGACTCGCTTCCTGGAACACCGTCCCGACCCGGCGTCGGAGCTGCAGTCGTTCGTCTTCGCCGGCCGACCATACCGACTGGCCGTCCAGTTCGACTGTCCCCGCAGTCGGTCTGTTGAACAGCGCCAAGATACGGAGCAGTGTCGTCTTACCGACGCCCGACGGGCCGATAACCGCGACGACTTCGCCCGGGTCGACCGAGAGCGTGACGTCTTCGACGACGGTCTCCTCGCCGTATGCTTGCGAAACGTTCGAGAGCCTGATCATTGGTTCACCGATCCCTCGTCGCCGAATCGAACGACGACAGCGTTCACTGTCAAGACGAGAGCCAGGAGGACCGCGCCGAGGACCATCGCGGTGTCGTACTGGCCTTGGCGGGCTTCGAGTTGGATCGCGGTCGTCAGTGTTCTGGTCTGGGAGATGCCGCTCGCGCTCGTGATGTTGCCGCCGACGATGAGAACGGACCCGACCTCGCTGATCGCCCGCCCGAAGCCCGCGAGAATAGCCGTTGCGATCCCGTATCGGGCCTCTTTGATCACGACGAGCGCGACGTCGAGACGCGTGCCGCCCAGTGCGCGGGCGGCGTCGCGGACGTTCTCGCTCACGCCAGTGATGGCTGCGAGGCTGATCGCCGTGATCGGCGGCGTCGCGAGCACGAACTGCGAGATAATCATCGCCTCCTTGGTGAAGATCAGTTCGAGCGAGCCGAGCGGTCCCTGATTGGAGACGATAAAGAGAACCAACAACCCGACGACGACGCTCGGAAAGCCCATCCCGGTGTTGATGACCGACTTGACGAACTGCTTGCCCGGGAAGTCGGTGAAACCCATCACGACTGCGACCGGGATGCTAAAGAGCGTACTCAACGCCACCGCAATCCCGCTCACGTACAGCGAGACGTAGATGATGCTCCGAACGTATCCCTCCCGGAAGGGAAAGTCGACGAGCGCCGGAGATAGTAGAGCTGGTTCGAGCGACACGCTCACTCGTCGGACGAGTTGCTACTCCAGCCTTCCGGAACGTACTGTTGGAAGTCGGGGTCTTCGGAGATAGCCTCCGGGAAGAACAGTTGCTCTCCGTTCATCGTGTATTCGGAGATCGCGTTCTGGGCGCCGGGACTGGTGATCCATCCGATGTAGGCCATCGCGAGGTCGTAGTTTGCATTGTCGTGAACGCCGGGATTCACTGCCATAATACCGTAGGGGTTCGAGAGGATCTCCGGCCCGCCCTCGATCGGTCCCTGCACGAGGATGGTAAGGTCGATCTCCGAACGCTGTGAGATGAAGGTCCCACGGTCCGAGAGCGTGTAAGCGCCCTGCTGATTAGCGATGTTCAGCGCCTCGCCCATTCCGGTGCCCGTCTCCTGATACCAGTCGCCACCGGGTTCGGTGCCAGCGGCTTCCCAGAGATTGAGCTCTTTCGTGTGCGTCCCGGAGTTGTCCCCGCGGGAGTCGAACGCCGCCTCCGCCTCGGCGATCGTCGTGAGCGCGTCGGTCGCCGAGCCCATTCCCTGGATCCCCGCCGGGTCGCTCTCGGGGCCGACGATGACGAAGTCGTTGAACATCAGGTCTCGTCGGTTGATCCCGTATCCGTTGCGCATAAATTCGTCTTCGAGGCCCCGTGCGTGGACCATCACCACGTCGGAGTCGCCGTTACGGGCCGACTCCAGCGCCGCGCCGGTCCCCTGGGCGACCGCGTCCACGGTCACACCGTACATCTCCTCGAAGTCGGTATGGATCGCGTCCAAGAGTCCCGTGTCGTATGTGCTCGTCGTCGTCGTCAACGTGAGCGTTTCACCGGATACGCCTGCTTGTGCCTGCTGACTCTGCTCACTGCCGGTGACCTGTGAACAACCGGCGACCCCGGTGGCTCCCACAACGGCGCCAATCTTGAGGAACGATCGTCGAGAGGTCGCCCCACTGAACCGAGATCGTCCTGTGTCGTCCGCGGTCGAACGTTGTTCCGACATAGATATAACCATCGTTCTCTCAGAGGAGACATAACGCTTTTGCTCGCTAACACGTACCGAACGGTATGGACGTCCGTCCTTCGTTCGACACGTACATCGGCAGCGACGGGGTGACGCTCGACTCACGCGACGTCGCCCTGTTGCGGGCGATCGATCGGGAAGGGTCGCTCAACAACGCTGCCGATTCCCTGGGGCGGTCGTACGCGCACGCCCAGCGTCGCATCGTCGAACTGGAAGAGGCGTTCGGGTCGCTCGTCGAACGACGGCGGGGCGGTTCAGGGGGCGGCGGGAGTGAACTCACGGACACGGCCAGAGAACTGCTCGCCGCGTTCGAACGCACGCGGGCGGGTTTCGAGGGCGTCGCCGACATCGCCGAGACCGTCCTCGCGGGGACTATCGTCGAGCGCGAGGGCGAATTAGTGACTGTCGAAACCGACGCCGGCAACGTGCGGGCGCTCGTCCCCGAGGGCGACGGCGACGTGCAACTGTCGCTCCGCGCGGACGCAGTGACGCTTACTGATCCCGAGGACACACCGGTTCCCGAGCACACGAGCGCTCGGAATCGGTTTCTCGGGACCGTCGAGAGTATCGAATCCGGAGAACGCATCGCTCGCATCGCGATCGACATCGGTGCCGACGAACCGCTTTTGGCGCTCGTCACCGAGGACAGCCGCGCGAAACTCGGGCTCGAACCCGGCAGCGACGTGGTCGCCTCGTTCAAGGCGACTGCGACGCGCGGTATCTCGACGTAGTTGCAGACTGACTGGTCTTGGTTGCTCAGACCGAGCCATTTCTCTACTACGATATAACTATAACCGTTTACGTTCTGTTCATCCCGAAACTATCGGTAGGGTCGGCGAGTTCGTTCGAACGGACTTCGGTGACTCATCTTCTACCGTATCTGTCAGTTTGAGTTCTGAGAAGAACGATCGGATAAACGACTTCCGTAGTTCCTCTCGCACCAAAATAGCGTACCCAGACGTTATATCTCCCGAGGGACTCTGTCGAAGTGATGGACGTCTTCGCCCGGAGCCAGTACAGTAACCGGCTCGATTTCTCCCGAAACGAACTCACGGGAGCGTTAGGAGATTCGGTTACTGTTCTCCCGGTCGTCGTTGCCGCCGCGGCGCTCACGGACCTCTCGCTTTCACGGCTCCTGCTCGGCTTTGCGGTCTTTCAGGTCGTCTGGGGGCTCCACTACGGGCTCCCGATATCGGTCGAGCCGATGAAGGCGCTCGCGGCGCTCGTCATCGCCGGTTCGCTGACGACGTCTGAACTGGCGGTCGCCGGGCTCCTCGCCGGGGGCATCCTCCTCGCTGTCGGCGCGACTGGGACGCTCGCGCGAATCGAACGGTACGTCGGCCAGCCAGTGATTCGTGGCGTCCAGTTGGCCGTCGGGCTCGTGCTTCTCGAAACGGGAGTCCGGTTGAGCCTCGACGGCGTCTGGTACGCGCTCCTCGCACTCGCCGTCGTCGGGATCAGCGTCGCGATCGGTCAGCGACGGGCGAGCACGCTGGCCGTACTCGCGGTGGGCATCGGCATCGGACTGGGACAGACCGGGCTCCCGGACCCGCACCTTCCGACCGCGGCGCTCGCCCTGCCGAGTACGGCGGGACTCTCGTCGGATTCGATCGGCGCGACTGTCGCGCAGTTGGCGATGACCGTCGGCAACGCGGCCGTCGCGACGTCGCTTCTGCTCTCGGATTACTACGACGCGGACGTCTCTGCCGACGACCTCGCGAGCAGTATGGGCGCGATGAACCTCCTCGCGGTCCCGCTGGGTGCGATGCCGATGTGTCACGGTAGCGGTGGCGTCGCGGGCAAGTACGCCTTCGGCGCGCGGACGGCGGGGGCAAATCTCATCCTCGGGGTTCTCTACGCGCTGGCGGCCGTCGTCGCCGTGGGCGCGGTCGCGGCGTTCCCCCTGGCGATGCTCGGGGTCGTCCTCGCGGTGATCGCCGTCGAACTCGGCCGTGCTGGCCTCGAAACCGACTCGCTCTCGCTCACGGTCGGCATCGGCGTCCTCGGCGTCGTGACGAACGTCGGCGTCGCGTTCGTGGTCGGGATTGCGGCGTATCTGCTGCGCAAGCGGTTCCGCGACGACTGATACTATCGGACAGAAGTTCGTGAATGATGTTGGCACCCACGGGTGCCGGTGATTTTCACATAGTTCTGTCCGACAGTATGAAGCCGGCTGTACGAGCGATAGCTCCTCACCGAACGGAACCGCTATACTCGCTGAGCGAGTATTTTGTCTCAGTGTCGTCCGTCAGTTCACGTCTCGATTTTCTCGGGGACACGTGCGAAGAACCAATCTGTTCGCGCCTCCCGTCTGCAGTAAGAGCGTTTTCGCCGACCGTACGCGATCGATGCGCAAGCGTGCGACGGTGCGCCGCCGAACGGCGTTGGTGAGACGATGAGCGGAGGTCCCGGAGCGAACCGTGCAGTGAACGTCACGGACGGCCCCCTGATCAAGCCGCTTTTCGTCCTCTCGCTGCCGATCGTCCTCACCAATCTGCTGCAGGTGGCGTACAACCTCGCAGACACGTTCTGGGTCGGAAGACTCGGACAGGACGCGGTCAGTGCGCTCTCGTTTTCGTGGGCGATCGTGTTTCTCATCATCACGCTCGCGGCGGGCTTCACGGTCGCCGGGACGGTGCTGGTCGCACAGAACAAGGGCGCGGGCAACCTGGACCGTATCAGCGCAGTCGCCGGACAAACTATCGCGTTCGTGATCGGCCTCTCTATCGTGTTCTCGATCATCGGCTACGCGCTGGCGCCCTGGTTGCTCCAGTTGATCGGTGCAACGCGCGGGACCGAGGTGTTCGCGCTCTCGGTCACGTACACGCGGACGATGTTTCTCGGGATTCCGTTCGTCTTCGGGTTCTTCATCTTTCAGTCGCTGCTGCAGGGTTGGGGTGACACGCGGACCCCGCTGTATCTGATGCTCCTCGGCGTCGTGCTCAACGTCGTCATCGACCCGTTTCTCATCCTCGGGTTCCAGGACAACCTCCTGTTTGAGGTCGCCGGCCTCACTACGCTTCAGGCGGACCTCTACAGCGCGACGGGCTTCGCCGGGTACGGCGTTCAGGGTGCCGCGATCGCTACCATCGCTTCTCGCGGCGTCGGAGCCGTGATCGCGATCGGGCTGTTGCTCTCGGGCCGCGTCGGCATCCACCTCACGCCGCGGGACTTCGTGCCGACGCGCGAGACGGTGAGCAAGATCTTCCGCATCGGCGCGCCCGCGAGCATCGAGATGAGTACGCAGTCGCTGGGTGTGACAGTCGTCACGGCGCTCGTCGCGCTCGCGGGCGCTGAGGCCGTCGCCGCCTTCGGGATCGGAACCCGGGTCACCTCCCTCGTCGTGCTCCCCGCGCTCGGCCTCGCACGCGGGACAGAGACGGTCGTCGGACAGAACCTGGGGGCGAAGCAGCCCGACCGGGCGAAGCGGGCCGTCTTCGCGAGCGCCGGGATCACTGCTGGCGTGCTCGTCGGGGTCTCTGTGCTCGTCTACCTCAACGCCGCCGCGATCGTCGGCATCTTCATCACTGGTGCGGAGGCCGCCGCCGTCGTCGCTGCAGGCGCGGAGTACCTCCGGATCGTCGGCGTGACGTACGTCTTCCTCGGCGTGTTCTACGTCGTCCAAGGTGCCTACCGTGGAAGTGGAAGCACCCGACTGGCGATGATCTTCGGAATCGTCGGACTCATCCTGCTTCGCATCCCGCCGGCGTACGCCCTTTTAGCCTGGTTCGATATGGGTGCTACAGGCGTCTGGTACGGCATCGCCGTGGCGAACGTCCTGATGGTGCTGCTCTCGGGTGCGTACTTTCTTCGTGGGACGTGGACTGACGGCGTCGTCGACCGCGGACAGCCGAGACGCGACATCCCAGCAGACGACGATTAGCTGATCTAGCGGACGACCATAATCGATCTGCCGGAGGCGTCGACAAGATATTGATATAGCCGAATAGAGTTTATGCGTTCGAATACAGACGCGAATCCTATACACTACTTGACAGTGATCACAGAATACGGACAGATTGTGCGAGATCTAGTTATGAAAGTCACTCAATTTTCCGTGTGGGGACAGGCGTGAACCCGGGAGGCTACAGAGGAGCGGTTCCCCCGCGTAACGCGTGGCCTGCGCGTAGCGTAGTTGCATCGCACCGATGTCCAGGATGCAAAGAACTCGTTGGGAGACCGTTCGTCGGCATCACCCTTCGTTCATTCTCTTTCGCTCTGATAGAGGCGCAGTCGGTACCCACTGAGCGTGTATGTCGCGCGTACGTACGAGGGGCTTTCAGGCCGATAGGCCGGCCAGAATCGCGCGGAGTGCCGCAGGACAGTGGAGCGTCCGACCACTCCGAGGCGACGCCGATTGGAGTAGGATTGAGCACACAACACGACACAGCCATCAAAGATACCCCTGACTACGATCCGATCTCTCGCTCACAGGGTAGGCTGCCACGTACCGCTTGTTTGCTATCGAAGCGGCTCGTATACGAAGGCGAGACAGTCGGGTCAGGACCTCACGACCACTGTTTGGCGTTTCACGCCTTGCCAGAGAGTCCGACAATCAGGGAGTAGAGAAGTGGACGGTTCGGAAGGATGACGGGACGTTCTCGAACCCGTCGTACTCGGCGTACGTCGTCATCGAGGCCAGGGATACCGGTGACGGCGACCGCTTGTTTCTACCAAAGTAGCACGTCCCTGGTCTCTCCAACGAACGGTGCAGCAGTTGCGCGGCTCGGTAATCGACAGCGCGATTGCCTGTGCAGAGGCCTACGGGGCACAGTTGGTCCTCGGTGCTCCCTATGTGCCGAGAGTTAGTCCCGCTGTCGAACGTCCGACGCAGATGGTACGTGCGTCCACGCAACGAGGTATCCGTGGTCTCGACGCCAACACCACTTCGGCTGACTCGAATATTCGACTAGCGCAATGGAACGATACAGTCACATCAGCATCTGGTCGGTATATCGAACCGAACTCGGGAGACCGATCTTTGGCAGCGACCCCCCGGAGTAGCGGGCCGAAGATACCCATTCAGATTTCGGGGGCCGATCGGCGCAGCCGAGTGACTGATTCGGGCGCATTCTGTTTCATCGACAGAACAAGAATTTCAGTACTGGATCGCCTCTGCTGGAAGCGACCTATCCCCGAAAATAAGACCTATAAAGAACGACAGAATATAGGTGTGTGAATACAAGCACTTTGCAGATTTTAGATTGCAGAAAAACAAATAACTTAATTACAGCCCCGGAAAGGCGCAATCAGAAACACATCTAATCTCTCTTATTCTGGTATCTACAGTAAAGTGAAGTGGGGGGCAAACGCAGGGAGTGGTATGGCTGCCGAAGAAGTCGACACCGAGCGGGCGACGGTAATGACGTACGTTCCCACCTATCAGAAAGAGCGCTGGAAAGAACACGCAGATCAGTTGGGGATGAGCCAAAGCGAGTTCGTTCGGACGATGGTGCAGGCAGGCCGCCGCGACTTCGAGGTCCCCAACAGCCCCGGATATGAAGAATCCAGTGAAGGGGCTAACGGAGGGTCCAAACCCCGGGGGTCAGGTTCCGAGAACGGGCCAACAACACAGGACACCGAAGACGACTTCGAACGTCGCGTCCTCGAGGTCCTCTCGTCCTCCGAGTACCTCTCGTGGGACGAACTTCTCGCGGCGCTGACAGACGACATCGAGAGCCGTCTCGACGAGACGCTCCAGGAGCTACAGGCGTCGAACGCCGTGCGATACAGCGGGCGGCGCGGCGGCTACGCTCTCGCACCCGGCGCGTCGGAGGAGCAAAATGAGCGCTGAGACCGCCGAGGGCGAGGCTCTCGAAGATCCGATCGCGTACTTCCTGCAGGATATGACGTACCACGGAAAGTCAGAACGGACCCGAGACGCCTACGAGCGCGTCCTCCGTCGGTTCGAGGCTTTCCTGAGCGATCCGTCGACGACTCCGAGCGGGTCACAGACCTCGGTCGCCGAGGCGACACACCGCGACTGTATGGCGTGGATCCACTCGCTCCGGCGATCGGACGTCGCCGACAGTACGGTCGCGACGTACGCCTCCTACCTCCACCGGTTCTACGCGTACCTCGCGCAGGTCGGCGCATTCGAGTCCAATCCGATGACGCTCGTGATAGAGGAGATGGACGAACGGATCGACACGAACCCCTCACGGCGAGAGATTTCACTCCCCGATATGCGGGACTTTCTTGCCACGGTCACGCATCCCCTCGATCACGCGGTCGTCACGACGCTTCTCAAGACCGGAATGCGCGTGGGGGAACTCTGTAATCTCGACCTCCGCGACCTGGCGCTCGACGACGACACACCGATCGACGCTGTATCGAACGGGATCGTAACGTCGCGTCCGCACCTCGACGGCCGTGGGCCGTCGCTCTACGTCGCGGCCGAACCCGCGGCCGGGGCCGCCGTCGCCGGCGAGGAGCGCACGGCGTCGAACAAGCGGAAGCGTTCGACGGTGATCCCCGTCGACGACGAACTCGAAGTCGCGCTGCGTCGCTGGCTCGCGATCCGTCCGGCGGCGCGCTCGCCTGCAGAACCGTTGTTCGTCAGTACGTCGGGGAGTTGGGGGAGTCGGCTCACACCCGATATGGTGCATCACCTCGTCGAAGGACACGCGAGCGACGCCGGCTGGCATAGATCCGGCGGCGGTGCGGAAGAGAACGTCACCCCACACTACTTTCGGCACTTCTTCACGACGCATCTCCGCGATCGGACCGGCGATCGAGGGATCGTCAAGTATCTCCGGGGCGACGTCGGGGGCGACATCATCGACACCTACACCCACAACTGGGGTGACCGGGTCCGCGAGACCTACGAACGGCACATTTACTCGCTGTACTGAGCTGGGGGCGTCGTCTGAGCGGACACACGTAAATTGTATATCGCTATATCAAAGCTCGGCCTGGGCGTGTGGGATCAGATGGACGGCTTGCGGCGGAATCGCCACTTGGACGGGAGCGCCGGCGTCGATTGCTAAGCGATCAAAGGCAGGCGGACGAACGGTCGTCACCAGCGCGAGCGACGTCCCGGCGGCATTCACGTGGACACGATATTCCGTCCCTTCGTTCAGCCAGTCGTCGACGGTCCCACGAATCACGTTCGTCGGGTGGATCTCTGAGCCGTCGGCTGGACGGGCGCTCGGATCACAGAGTCGGATCCGTGAGGGGTGCAGACAGACGGTTACGGCCGACTCGGCCGGAACAGGCTCACTTGTCCGTAGTTCGACGTCGCCGACCCGAACCGTCGCGCCGCCTGTGGCGACGCCCTCGAAGAGGTTCTCGTTCCCCGTGAACGTCGCGACGAACCGCGTTTCCGGTTCTCGGAGTACGGTCGACGGCGGGCCGATCTGCTCGATCGTGCCGTTCCGGAAGATCGCGATGCGGTCGCCCAGCGCTGTTGCCGTCCGCTGATCGTGCGTCACGTACACGACCGGGATGTCCAGCGAGTCGAACAGCGCGTGGAGTTCGATTCGCAATCGACGGCGGATGGGCGCATCGAGGCTCGAAAGCGGTTCGTCGAGGAGCAGCGCGTCCGGGTCGGCCGCCAGAGTGCGCGCCAGCGCGACGCGCTGTTTTTCGCCGCCGGAGAGCGTCGCGGGCCTGCGGTCGAGGACGTCCCGTATTTCGAGCAGCGTCGCGAGTTCGTCGATCCGACCGCCACTCGTAGCCGCGTAGCCGATGTTCTCGCGGGCGGTCAGATGCGGGAACAGCGCCCCGTCCTGAAAGACCAGCCCCGTCCGGCGGTCTTCGAGCGATCGCCCGCTCAATGCTCGGCCGTTCAGCGATACGGACCCCGAGTCGGGAGCGACGATCCCTGCGATCACCGACAGCAGCGTCGTCTTCCCGCTGCCCGAGGGACCGAGTACTGCGAGGACCTCGTCGTCGACGGTCGCGTCGACGGGGCCGAACTCGAATCCAGCGTACGTCTTCGTGAGAGCGTCCAGTTCGAGCATCGATTACTCCAGGGGGTTCTGTCCGAGAGCGTTGAGGACGACGAGCGTCGCGACCGCGATACCGACCAGCACGACGGCCGCGGGGAACGCGTTGTCCAGGCCGAGCGTCGTGAACGAGACCCAGATCTGCACCGGCATCGTCCGCGGGTAGTACGCGAGCATAATCGTCGCGCCGAACTCGCCGATCGAGCGCGCGAACGCCAGCGTGACGCCCGCGAGGATGCCCGGCCACGCGAGCGGGAGCGTGACCCGGCGGAACGTCGTAAAGCGGCTCTTGCCGAGCGACCGCGAGGCGTACTCCAGGCTTCGGTCGACGCTCTCGAAAGCCGCTTTCGCCGTGACGACGACGAACGGCGACGACACGAACGTCTGCGCGAGCACGACGCCCGCAACCGACCGAGTCAGCGGCAGTCCGTTGGCGGCCGCCAGCCGTCCAACGACCGTCTCCGGGCCGACGATCGTCAGCAACACCATCCCGCTGACGATCGGGGGCAGAACGAGCGGGAGTACGACGAGCGCAGTCACCACCGTCTTGATCTGCCCGTCAGCGCGCGCGAGCCAGTATGCGAGCGGGAGACCGAACACCGTCGCGACGAGGGCGCTCGTGCTCGCAGAGACGATCGAGGTCGTCGTCGCCGAGACGATGTCCGGCTGCGTGATGCGGCGCAGCACCACGTCGGGCGGCTGGCTGACGACGAGCGAGACCAGCGGCAGGAGGTAATAACAGAGCAGGACCGCGCCGAGCACGAACGTGATCGACAGCCAGTCGAACCGTCCGACGCCGGAGTCAGTTCGCGATTTCGCTGGGAACATTGCCGGTGTAGGTGGGGTAGTCGTCGGGGATCACGAATCCGAACTCCGAGAGGTACGGTCCGGTCGTGTGGGTCTGAAAGACGTCGGCGGCAGCCGACGTCTGGCTTCGGAGCGTCGCACCGTAGCTGATGAGGCCGCCCTCGACGACCTTGCCGCTCGGGAGTTCGTAGGTTGCGTTCGCGTACTGTTCGGCGTAGGAGGGATCGCTGAGGTCGATCGCTGCCGGGAGTTCGACGTAGTCGTAGCCGCGCTCGACTGCCATATTCCGGTAGGCGATCGCGGCGTCGATCGACCCGGTCTCGAACTGGCTGACGAGTTGCGTCTCGGGGTAGATCTGGTCGCGGCTCGGGATCGCATCGCGAAGGTCGCGGTCAGTGTCGTAGTAGTCCGTCGCGAGTTCGAGGACGAAGAGGGCCCGGTAGCCGAGCGGGTCGAGGTCCGGGTCCGTCCGCCCGAGTTCGACGTCGCCGTCGAGTAGCGGACGGTACCACGAGTCGGTTCCGGCGGCAGCGATGCGTTCCCCGCCGTTGCTGTCGGGGTTGTAAGCGACGACGACGGAGTTGGTCGCGAACTCGGCGTACCAGTCTGGTCGCATCGGGCCGTCGAACAGCGCGACGTCGGCGACGGAGACGACGTCCGGATTCTTCTGTCCCTCCGCGACGAGGCGGGCGACCTCTGCGGACCCGTGGGCTTCGATCTGGACAGGCGTGTCGACGCTCGAACGGAGCCCGTTTTCGAGCGCGTTGTTCAGGCTCCCGGCAGCGAGTATCGAGACGGGGGTCGCAGTCGTCCGGTCGCGACCGACGACGCCGGCACACCCGGCGGTCCCGGTGAGGAGCGCCGCGGCCCCTGCGAGAAACGAGCGCCGACCAGTCGGCGGTGCGACGACCATCGGTCCAAAATCTAATGTTTAACCAATAAACTTACCTCAAACAGATCTGTTTGACTTCGTATGGCCAACGTGGACTCGACAGTCCTGACAGAGCGACAGGTCGAGGTGTTAGAGCGACGCGAGCAGGGTAAGACCCAGCGGGAAGTCGCCGAGGAGTTGGGGACCACGGACGCGAACGTGAGCGCCATCGAACGCGCCGCAGAGGCGAACGTCGAGAAGGCGCGTCGAACGCTCGAACTCGTCCAGACGCTGCGGGCGCCGGTGCAGTTCACCGTCGCGGCGGGGACGTGCTTCGAGGACATCGTCGATCAGATCTACGCGCAGGGCGACGACGCCGGTCTCAAAGTCGACTACTGCCGGCCCGAACTCTACGCGCATCTCTACGGACTGCTCGGCGACGTCGCGAGCGAGAATATGCTGGAAGAACCGATCGACGTGGGACTCACGAGCGACGGAACGGTGAAAGTGTTCGCCGAAAGCGGCTGACACCGGGATTCTGTGCAATGGCGTGGATCGTCGGGTGCGGCCGGTACTCGACGGAGACCCGCCCAGTTTAAGTCCCGGGAGGACCTCGGCCGCGTATGCACGTCGCGCTGGGCGGGACGTTCGATCCAGTCCACGACGGCCACCTCGCGCTCTTCGAGCGTGCGTTCGAGTTAGGCGACGTAACCGTCGGGTTGACGAGCGACGAACTCGCTCCGAAGACCCGCCACGTCGACCGCTACGTCAGGTCGTTCGAGGATCGGAAGAACGATCTCGTCGCCGAATTAGAGCCGCTCGCCGCGGCCCACGACCGCGAATTCGAAGTGCGCAAACTGACCGAGCCGACCGGAATCGCCACCGAACAGAAGTTCGACGTCCTCATCGTGTCCCCGGAGACCCGCGAGGGGGGCGAGCGAATCAACGAAATCCGTCGGGAACGCGGGTACGACCCGCTCGACATCGAGGTCGTCGAGCACGTCAGCGCCGAGGACGGCGAGCGCATCTCGTCGACGCGCATCGTCAAGGGCGAAATCGACCGCCACGGAAACGTCACGCCGGAGCGGGACGGCCGCGGCCCGAAGCAACCGAGCACCGAGGACTCCGAGCGATCCGACGCCTGATTGTCTCCGTTTCTGAGTCGTTCTACCACGACGGCGGTTGGAACCCCGCCGACTCGAGCACCGGCTTCCAGTGCTGTTGGACGCTGAGCCGGGTCACCTCCATCGCGTCGGCGACGCGAGATTGCGATCGTTCCTCGCCGGCGATCAACGCGCCCGCATAGAGGCTCGCGGCCGCTATCGCACGCTTGGAGCGGTCTTCTTCGGGGGCTTCCGAGAGGAACAGATCCGCGGCGACCGAGCGCGCGTCGGATCCGAGCTCCAGTCGGTCCGCACCGCGCTCGATCCGGTTCAGCCACTCCTCGTTGGCGACGCGGTCCCGGGCGCTGTACATACACTGAGGTGCGTCGCCACTGCATAAGAACCCTGCGCGCGGAGCGACAGGTTGATTTGGGCCTTCGCTGTAGATGGGGCTGCGCGCGGGTAGCCAAGCGGTCAAAGGCGCAGCGCTTAGGACGCTGTCCCATAGGGGTCCGCAGGTTCGAATCCTGTCCCGCGCACTGAGGAGCGAAGCGACGAGGGAGCAGGCACGGATTCGAGCCCTGCGAGTCGCAGCGCGCGAACGGAGTGACCGTGACCGTCTCGTTCCGGTTCGAATCCTGTCCCGCGCATATTCGGTCCGAACTATAGTAGCGTTTGCAACTGATTGCTCATCCGACCGCACGACAGCGTACGATCGGATGCGTGAAGACTTGCAAATGCTACTATAGCGAGGGCGAACCGGCCGCGACGTCGAGGCCGGGATCGGAACGATGACGATCATTCTGAAGCCACGTCTCAGTGTGCCATCTGTGAGCCGCGCTCTCGTCCGGTTGTGCCTGTGTGCCTGGAATCCGGGGAATGCGTTCGGGAGTGATCAGCGGTCAGGCGTCGCCCGGCTCGGAGAGCTGCTGGTCGAGATTCGCCAGCGTCCGTTCGAGTTCGCGTCGGTTGTATCGGGCGGCGATCGGACCGAGCACTCGATCGAGGATCGGTGGCAACCCGAAGTCGTAATCGGCGGCGTAGGTGACAAGCGTCCGGTCGTCGACAGTCTCGAACGTCCACTGGAGGCGTCCCTCGATGTCGCCCGACAGCTCGAAGACGATCCGTTCCGGTGGTTCGTGGACGACGCCGCGCACTTCGCCACGGAACGGGAAGCCGAGGCGGTAGGTGTAGCGCGCTCGCTTCCCGCCGTTATCGAGCACGCCGAGGGTTTCGACGCGCGACAGTCGCGGTGAGATGCGCGCTTGGTTCTCGGGCACGTCCATATACTCGAAGACCGCCTCTCGTGGTCGGTCGATAACGGCCTCTGCGACAGCTCTCATACCGACAGGTGGGTCGGCAGTCACTAAACGACGGTGGCGGATTCGTCGGGAGAGGACCCAATGGGGTGCGAACCGGCTGTAGCTTTTGTAGTTCCGCGCCTTCCAGACGACAATGGATGCGGATGGCGGCGACGGGCGGGTGGCGGGCGGCGGCGACGGGCAGGCAGCGAGTGGCGGCAGCGTCACCACCGGGCCGGAATCCGAGCGGTCGACGACCCACAGCGCAGACGTCGGAGCCGAGACGAACGGGAGCAGACGATCCGCCGACGACACCGACGTCGCGTCCGGGTCAGCACCGCTGGACGACCACGCCGACGTCGCTGTCGCCGTCGAGGGACTCTCGAAGCAGTTCGGAACGGGCTCCGACGCCATCACGGTGGTGGATTCGGTCTCGTTCGAGATCGAACCGGGCTCGGTCGTCGGACTCCTCGGCCCCAACGGGGCCGGCAAGACGACGCTCATCAAGTCCATCCTGGGGATGGTGCTCCCGGACGAGGGCTCGGTCCGGATCTGCGGAGTAGACGTAGCAGACCGCCCACGGGCGGCGTACGGGCACGTCGACGCGATGCTCGAAGGCGCGCGAAACGACTACTGGCGTCTGACCGTCCGCGAGAATCTCCGGTACTTCGCGACCATCGGCGGCATCGATCCCGACTCCGTGGCCGACCGCCACGAGCGGCTGCTCGAACGCCTGGAGTTGGCGGACAAAGTCGACGTCGCGGTCCGGAATCTCTCCCGCGGGATGAAGCAGAAGGTGTCACTCGCGAGTACGCTGGCGGGCGACGCCGACGTGATCTTTCTGGACGAGCCGACGCTCGGCCTCGACGTCGAGAGTTCACGGACGCTCCAGCGTGAGCTCCGGCGGCTCGCCGAGGACCGAGGACTGACGGTGATCCTCAGCAGTCACGATATGGACGTCGTCGAGGCGGTCTGCGATCGGGTCCTGATTATGTCCGGCGGGCGGATCGTCGCCGACGACAGCGTCGACGCGCTCCTCGGTCGCGGCGAGCGACACGGCGTCCGGATCGCGAGCGGCGACTTCGATGCCGACCTGCTGGCGGACCTCCGCGCGGCGTTCGACGTGACTGGCGTCGAGCGCTTCGAGCGTCGGCCCGGTGCGCGCGTCGACGTGACGACCGACAGCGACGGACTGTACGCGCTGATGGCGCGGCTCGAAAAGCAGGGCGTGCGGATCGATCGTCTCACTGCGGTCGATCCGGACCTCGAAGACGTGTTCGTCGACCTGACCAGCGATCGCAAGGAGGAAACAGAGGACCAGCGATGGGAGGAACGGCGATGAGTGCCGGTCAGCGGGCGGGGCAGGGACCGAAGCCGGCCGGGTACTACCACCTCGCGCGGGCCGTCCTCTACCGCGAGGCCATCCTCTTCGTTCGGTACCCCGCCAACGCGATCGGCGGCGTCGTCATCGCCCTGTTCTTCTTCGGCGTGCTGTTCTACGGCGGGCGGATGGTCGCGGGCCGAGCGCTGACTGACTCGATCGAGGGGATCGTGGTCGGCTACTTCCTCTGGACGCTCTCGGTCGGCGCCTACTCGTCGATCTCGAACGACATCGGCAGCGAAGTCCAGTGGGGGACGCTGGAACGGCACGTGATGACGCCGTTCGGGTTCGCGCCCGTCGCGATGCTGAAGGGGATCGCCAAGATCGTCCGGACGTTCCTCACCTCGACGGTGATCCTCGTCGTGATGCTCGGTATGACCGGCACGGCGCTCCAGCTCAATCTATTTACCGTCGTCGTCGTCGCCACGCTCACCATCACGTCGGTGCTCGGACTCGGGTTCGCGGCGGGCGGCGTGACGCTGCTGTACAAGCAGATCGGAAGCTGGCTCAATCTGCTGCAGTTCGGCTTCGTCGTCCTGATCTCGGCGCCGTCGCTGGACGTCCCGTGGCTCAGCCTCCTCCCGTTGGCGCACGGCAGCGGCCTCCTCCAACGCGCGATGCTTGACGGGACGCGACTCTGGGAGTTCAGCGCCTTCGACTTGGCGCTCCTCCTCGCGACGGCCGTCGGCTATCTCGGCTTCGGGTACTTGGTCTTCCAGTATGCGACCCGCAGAGCCCGACGCCTGGGTGTTCTCGGAGATTATTGAGCGGAGAGCGCCCGCCGCCGACCGGCCAACCGGCCGACGCGCCTATGCGGCTCGCTGCCCTCCTAAAGTAAGATGGACCGAAACGCGATCCGGCGGGCGTGGGAGGAGATCTCGGAGACGTACGCCGAGCGGCGCGATCCGAGCGGCTCAGACGCCGACTTACTCGGTCGGCTCCGAGACGAGTTGGGACCGGATCCGACTGTCCTCGACGTCGGCTGTGGCGACGGCGCACGGACACTCGCGGATCTCCCACCTGGCAGCATCGGCCTCGACATCTCCCGGCGCGGCCTCGAACTCGCCCGGGAGAACGTGCCGGAGAGCCACCTTCTCCAGGCGGAGATGCGGGACCTCCCAGTAAGGGACGACAGCGTCGACGCGGTCACCGCGTATCACGCCGTCTTCCACGTCCCGCGAGCGGCGCACCCGGACGTGTACCGGGAGTTCGCGCGGGTATTGCGTCCCGGCGGCCACCTGTTGATGACGCTGCCGCGCGGTCGCTTCGAGACGGTGCGTCGGGGCTGGATGGGCGGTCGAATGTTGTTCTCGGCGCCCGGCCGCGACGCCACGCTCTCACAACTGCGGGACGCCGGCTTCGAGAACCTCCGAACCGAGACCGTGAGCGATCCGCTGGGGAGCGACGCGGAGTTCGTGTTCGCAGAACGGGCCACAGACGGCGCTTGAAATCGAAAAAAACGAGAAGCGTTTCAGCTACCGTTGCCGCTCTCGGAACTGTCGACGCCCATCGCTTGAAACAGTTTCTTCCGGACGGCTTCTTCGGTCAGTTGCAAGAGCGTATCGCGGTTGTCGTCGCTCGTCTCGATGCCAGTGAAGATTCCCAGCGGGATCTCGACGTCGCCCTGCGTGGAGTGTCCGCCCGTTTCGCCGATGCCGGCGAAGGCGTCCTGCAGGATCTTCCCGATGTTCATCCGGATGTCTTTCGAGCGCGCAGAGAGGAAGATGCGGTCGTCCGCGATGCCGAAGACGGCGGTTGTCGTGATTCCTTCGAGCTTCAAGAGGTGCTGTGCGGCCTGTCCGAGCGCGTCGCGGTCGCGGATGAAGCCGGCGTTCGAGACCAGATGACTCCCCTGGACCTCGCGGTTCTGGATGGCTTCTGCGAGGACGTCGAGCGTCTCTGGCGACATCGAGGGCGACTCGACCTGTTCGAGCGTGTCGTGGTTGGCGAAGGGATAGAGATACGCGGCGGCGGTGAGATCGGCAGGGGTCGTCTCGCGCTTGAAATCCAGCGTCTCCGAGCGGATTCCGTAGAGCAGCGCGGTCGCGACCGCCTCGCTGGGCGAGAGGTCGAACTCTTGGAGGTACTTCGTGAGGATCGTCGACGTCGAGGAGACGTTGGGACGGACGTCGGTGAACTCCGCCTCGATGTCTTCTTCGGGCTCGTAGTGGTCGATGAAGATGTCGACGTCGACGTCGAGATCGGGGTCGCCCGACTTCATATGGTCGACCAGCGCGACGGCCCCGTACTCCGAGAGGGGCTTGCCCTCCGAAAGCGGGACGAGTTCGATCCCAAGCAGATTCACGAACGCGCGGTTCTCCTGGTGGCCGATCTCGCCGTCGTAGTTGATGACTGCGTCGACGCCGTGCTCGCGGGCGATCGCCTGCAACGCCACCGCCGAGGCGATAGAATCCGGATCCGGGTTGTCGTGTGTGAGAACTGCGAGCCCTTCCGTCGCCCCTTCGAGCACTTCGGCGAGCTGTCGGGCCTTGTATTCGAGTTCGCCCGATTCGAGCGACCGCAGCGCCGAGTCCGCGATGACCTCCGAGGGGTTGATCACGACGTCGGCACCCAGTTCAGCGAGTTCGTCCTCGGAGACGGGGTCCGACGCGCGCACGACGATGAACTGATCGCCGTTGCGCTCGCGGATCGCCGAGACCGCCGCCTTGTTCGCCTCGACGTCGGAGGCGAGGATGAGGACGACATCTCGATCGGCGACCGCGTCGGCGACGTCGGGATCGGCGATGTTCGTCTGTTGTGCGTTCAGATCCTGATCACGGAGGGATTCGACGCGGCTCTCGTCTTTGTCGAGGATGAGGACGTCTTTGCCCTCCTCGGCGAGTTCTTCGGCCACCGCGTAGCCAACGCTCCCGCACCCGAGGATGGCGTAGGTGGACATCGACGAGATAGTGACCCCGGCGCTCATTCTGACGCCAACTCCGGTCGGACGCCACTTAACAGCACTCGTTTGGTGAGCAGCGGTGCGGCACTCGGGGAGGCAACGCCGGGGCGTCCGGATCTGAGTCATTTCAATCGGGTCGTGAGAGTCACTCCCGACCGTCGGCCGAAAGGAAACACATATAATTGCGCCACCAGAACTCAGGGATGCAGTGGGCCGGTAGCTCAGTCCGGCAGAGCGTCTGACTCTTAATCAGACGGTCGCGCGTTCAAATCGCGTCCGGCCCGTCTTCTCGCCGCGAGCAACTCCGCGAGTGGCGCGTATCTGATCTGGCCAGAGCCACATTGTACGGAGGTCGCACGCAACGAAGCGAGCACGTGTCCCACCGTGCGTTCAGATCGCGCCCGGCCCGCCTCTCCTGTCCCTACACCCGTAGATACACGTTCTCACTCGTCTGCGAGTTCGGTGAGAAGCGTCTCCAAGTCGTAGTTCTGCAGCGCCCGCGTGCTGTGTCGGAGCGTCGAGACGACGAACGTTGAGTTCGTCCGGCGGACCTCCTCGATCGTTTCGAGGTCGGTGATGAGGCGCTCGACCATCTCGCGGTCGGGGAGGTGTGCGACGACCACGAAGTCGGTCTCGCCCATCGTGAAGTACGCCTGCGAGACCCCCTCGACGGCGAGGATCTTGTCCTCGAAATCGTGGTGTGACCCGTGGTAATCGGTGAGTAACTCGACGAGAACCGTGACGCCGAGTCCGACTTTCTCCAGGTCGATGTCGTACAGATCGTTCTCGATGATGCCCGCCTCGCGGAGATTGTTCAGCCGATAGTGGATCGTCGAGACGGGAATGTCGGTCTCCTCGTGGAGCCGCTCCGGGCTCCCGGTCCCGAGATCAGAGATGGCTTTCAGGAGGCGAATGTCGCGTTCGTCCATAATTCCGATAGGTCCCCATTTCGACCCGGATTCTTTGTAACTTCCGCCTCGATTGCCTGACATTCCACGAAAATGTGGACTCACGAGAGGGGTGTCTCCCGTCTCGTCATTCTCTGACCGGAGGAAAATAGCCCGGACAGTCGGCCGATATCGGCACGCGATCCCCACAAACGACTTATACTGCGGCGGGAGAGTTTCGGTATGCTCGATTCGTTACAACTGTCGCTGGACCCGACGCAGCTCGGCTTGGAGTTCGGGAGCGGCGCGGTAATCGGCGGCATCATCGGCTTCGCGGCGAAGAAAGTCGCCAAGATCATCGCCGTGATCGTCGGTCTGGAACTGGCGCTCTTCAAGTTTCTCGAATCCCGCGGGATCCTCTCGGTCGACTGGGAACGGCTCACGTCCGGGTTCGTCGAGACGACCCAGAGCGCCGCCAACGGGACGCCGCCGGACTGGATCTCGACGATTCTCTCGACGCTGTCGGTCTCGGCCGGCTTCACCGGCGGCTTCCTGGTCGGCTTCAAGAAGGGATAGTTCGGCTCCGTCGCTACCGCATCGCTACCGCGTGCTGAGTTCGTCTTTGTCTTTGATAATGCGCGTCTCCGCCTCGCCCGAGGTCATCTCGTTGACAAGGTCGTAGAAGTCGTTCTGCATCCCGGCTGGGAAGGTGACGACGCCGACCCACGAGCCGTCTGGCTGCCACTCCTCGCGTTCGAGGTCCCCGTACTCGCGGACCTGTGCCTGGGTCTTGCCGGCGTAGTTGGCCGGGACCTGTACCGCGACAGTCACCTCGTCGAAGCGAATCGGGATGACCGGCCGGAGGGCGTCGAGGGCGTCGTCGACCTGTGACTCCACGCGCTCCATCGGATCGACGCGGAAGCCGGCCTCTTCGAGGGCGCGCTCGATTCGCTCGGGGGGATGCGGCGCGTTGTCCATCTGCGGGTTCACCGCGTTGCGCGCGATGCGGTTGATGAGTTGCTTTCGCTTCTGTTCCTGCATCTCCCGCCGCTGCTCGGCGGTGATCTGGATCTCGCCTTCGCGGACGACCTCGGGGATGATTTCGAGGGGGTCTGTGGTCCCGAACACGGTCTCTAGGTCTTTCTCTGCCGGTCTGTCGCCTCGCGAGGCGTCCTCGAAGACGTCCTCGGCGGCGATGACGTCCTCTAAGTCGCCCTCGAACTCGTCCCGTTTGATGGCGAGAGCGGCGTCGGGGTCGATGAGTACCTCGAACCGCTCGCCGTGCGATTCGAGTCGCGCCGTCACGGCTTCGTCAAGTGAGATCATACCGCTCCCTACTTGCTCCGAAGTAAAAAGCCCTCCCCGCGGCGTCGTGTGAGTGCCGTTCGGATGTGGGACTCGTGTTCCGTCCCGCGGATTCGGGTCCTATCCAGTGAGTTCGACCCTCCGCAACCGAGGGCTCGGAACCGCGGGCAGACAGCGGCGTCGGGACGGTAGTCGCGTGCTTCCCGCATTAAGGCGCGTTTTCTCGAACGGCCGCCTTCGATAATCGACGATTAGCTATCACCGCTTCTCGCGACAGAACAGGTATGAGCCGCGCTGTCGATTCCGACGCGGATTCCGGAGACCGGGTCTATCACGTCGTCTGTCACGACTGTCCGACCGAACACCTCACGATGCGGGCGGCCGAGGCCGAAAAGCTGTTCTCGGAGCACCGGTCGGTGACCGATCACGACGTCGACGTCGCCGCGCTGCGGGCGCCGGACGCGACGTGACGTGCGGGCTGTCTCCCGCACTGTCTCGGTGGCACGTTCGAGCCATCGGCTTCTGGGTAGATACTCGAGGAGGAGTCGACGCGAGGCGTCGAAGCGGTTACAGCGAACGTCAGACCGCCGCGACTGCGGCGCTCAGTTCGACAGCTGTTCGATGATGCCGACGAGGTCGCTCTTCTCTTGGACGCCGATGACGCGCTCGGCCTGCTCGCCGTTCTTGTAGAACTCGAGCGTCGGAACCGATCGGACGCCGGCGTCGCGCGCGAGGCCCTGCAGCTCGTCGATGTCGACTTTCAGGACGGTCGCGTCGGTCTCCTCGGCGATCTCCGCTACTGTGGGTTCGAGCATCTTACACGGCCCACACCACTCTGCGTGGTAGTCGACGAGGACGACCTCGTGTTCGGCGAGAAGTTCTTGGAAGTGTTCCGCGCTCTCGACGTGGATCGGCGCGCCGGTCGATTCTGGCGAACTCATACCACGCTCTACTGGGGGCAGCCCTTTACCTATTTCGAGGATTGGGGCCCGCCTCGAACGACCGTCGGGAACCGTCGATATCGACGCTGTAGACATACAACGGCGGCGAACGCAGCGGATAAACGACCGATAGTCACCGACCGAGTACCTCGTAGCTGAGCAGGACGCCGTCGTCGACGCGCCGGACGTCTTCGAGCGACAGTTTCGGAAAGTCCTCGACGAATCCGGGACCGTCGACGAGCGTCGGCGCCTCACGGCCGCCGAGGACGAGTGAGCCGACGTACACCGAGAGTTCGTCGACGAGGTCAGCCGCGAAGAGCGAGTGGATGATCTCGCCGCCGCCTTCCACCATCAGATCTGCGACGCCGCGGTCACCGAGCGCGTCGAGCGCCTCCGGAAGCGACACGCGCTCGTCGCCGGCGACGACGACCTCCGCGCCGGCCGCCGCGATCGCGTCCCGGCGCTCGGGGGTCGCGTCCGCCGAGAGGAGGACGTACGTCGTCGCCGCGTCGTCGAGGATCCGCGCGTCGAGTGGGATCCGTCCACTGGAGTCGACGACGACGCGGGCGGGGTTGGGTTCGTCGCCACGCGCTGCTCGCTCGTCTCGGAGCGCCGCGTCGTCGAGTGTTAGATGGGGGTCGTCGGCGAGGACCGTTCCGATACCGACGAGAACGGCGTCGCTGTCGGCGCGGAGCCGACCGACGCGGGCGAAGTCTTCGGGGCCACTGATCCGCACCTGCTCGCGGCGGCGCGTCGAGAGTTTTCCGTCCGCGCTCGTCGCTGCGTTGACGACGACGTGCATACCGAACGCTCGGTCCCCCGCGGCAAGCGAATTTCGGTTGCGATTCGGTCGACTCCGCGCCCCCCCGAGACGCAGCACGGACAGGACTTATGTGCGCGAGCGTGGTCGCTTCTAGCAAGATGTCGCCGAAAGTGCTGATGCTGGGCTGGGGGTTTCCGCCGAACGTGAGCGGCGGACTCGACACCCACGTCGGGGAGTTGTTCGACGGAATGCGAGCGCGGGGCCTCGACGTCGAACTCGTTCTTCCGTCCGAGTACGCCCCCGAAGACAGAGCAGGAATCGTCGGCGTGCCGACCGGCGACGGCGACATCACCACGCGCGTGGGGCGGATGAGTTCGACGTTCGCCGAGCGCGCCCAGGACGCAGACATCGTCCACACACACGACTGGTTCGGCTACGGCCCCGGGTCGCGCGCGAAGTCGAACGCGGACGTCGAGTGGGTCACGACCTTCCACTCGCTGTCGACCGATCGGAACCTCGATCCGCCAAAGAGGGAAGTCGAGACCGAGCGCCGACTCGCCGAACGCGCGGATCACCTCATCGCCGTCAGCGAACTCACCGCCGGCGACGTTCGCGAACACTACGGCGGCGATTGCCGGGTCATCTACAACGGGTTCTCGGAGTGTGAGACGACCGGGCGAGACTTCAAAACCGAACTCGGAATCGACGGCGAGATGCTCTTCTTCGTCGGTCGTCACACCGATCAGAAGGGGATCGCCCACCTCGTGTACGCCTTAGAGAAGCTCCGTCGAGACGACGTGACGCTCGTGATGGGCGGTTCGGGGCATCTCACGGCACAGCTCAAGCGATTCGCGGAACTACTCGACGTCGACGACCAGATCGAGTGGGTCGGCTACGTGCCCGAGGAGGAACTGGGCGACTACTACGCGTCTGCGGATCTGTTCGTCTCGCCGTCGCTCGCCGAGCCGTTCGGGATCACGATCACCGAGGCGCTCTCGGCCGGGACGCGCGTGGTTGCGACCGAGAGCGGCGTCAACGAGGTGCTCTCCGAGGAGTGCGTCGTCGAGGTCGAACCCGAATCTGAGTCGCTCGCAGATGGAATCGAGCGCGGTCTCGAACTCGACGGTGCGCCGACGTACGACCCGATCACCTGGGACGAAGTCGTCGAAGAGACCATCGCGTTCTACGAGGAAATCGTCTGATAGTGATTACTCTCACTGTTGACCGCCGAGCGCTACTCCCGGTGGCGATGGTCGGCGGTAAGAGACGAGAGTAATCATTATGAGACAATCGGAGGCGCCGGTGCTGTTTTTGCGGTCCTACCGAAGGAGCCGTACGTCTGTCACGGGCTCGGGATGTCGGATGCGGTATCCCTCCGCAGTCGGAACGAGGCCCTCGCTCGGCAGGCTCTGTCTGGCGACCTGATACGGACTGTCGCTCTGGATTCCCTGATACGGGCTGTCTCGCGTCCCCCGGTACGGACTGTCGTCCTGTGCGGACTGGTAGGGACTGCCATCGCGTCGGACCGCGTCGCGCTCGAAGTCCTCCGGCGGCAGGTAGATCCGTTCGCCCGACGCCGATCGGACGACGACGGCGGTGTCGCGGTCGCCGCGCATCGTGATGACGGTCTCTCCGCCCTCGATGTTCACAGCGAAGTTGACTTGCTCGTCCGCGCCGCTGCTTCCGCCGTCGGGTTCGGCGCTCCCATCCTCGTCGCGCCCGTCTGTATCCATAATAACTAGAGTGACAGCATTGTACTTATATTTCTGCCGTAGCGCAGAGTCATGCGTGCGTTCGGTGGTCACATCGAACCCCCGATTATATACACCGGCCAGTATATGTGGCCCCCGAAGGTCAAGTAGGGGGACGACGAATAAGGGGTATGGACGTCCGTGACGCAACGACGGAAGACGTCGACGACATCCGACGGGTCGCAACGGAATCGCTGACCGCCTCTTACGGGCACGCGATCGACGAGGAAACGATCACGGCTGCCGTCGACGAGTGGTACAGCCCCGAGCGACTGCGAGAGTCGCTGACCGACGACACCGAGGTGTTCGTCCTCGCGCTCGACAACGGCACTGTCGTCGGGTTCGCCCAGAGCGAGATTTCGGACGGTCGCGAGACCGTCGGCTACCTGGACTGGCTCCACGTCGTCCCGGACCACCGCGGTGAGGGCATCGGCTCACAACTCCTGGCGCGTCTCGAACAGGAACTCGTCGACGCCGGCGTCGACCGACTCGAAGGCCGCGTCCTCACCGAGAATCGGGAGGGCGTCTCCTTCTACGACGAACAGGGCTTCACCGAGGTCGGCGAGCGGACCGTAGACATCCACGGCGAGTCGTTCACCGAGCGGGTCTTCACGACGTTCCTCGACGAGGAGGAACCCGCGCCGAGCGGCCTCGTCGAAAAGCAGGTCGACGACCGGACCGTCCACGTCGCCTACGACGAGTCGGTACGCGGCTCCGAGTCGCCCTTCTTCGCCGTCTACCTCGACGGCGCACAGACCGAGCGCTACGGGTGGATGTGCGGGGCCGACGAGAGCTTCGACGTCGCGATCGACACGATGGAGCGCTTAGAGTGTAACGAGTGCGGAAACCGCCGAAAGCCCGTCCGCTGGGACGCCGCGTATCTGTAACTCCACCTTTTTCGACGGTGAGGTTTCCCCACGGCGTTTCGCTCCGCTGCGGGAATCCACCGCGCAAAAACCGGTCTCACTAATAGGGATTATCGTAACTGTTCGGAGATTCTCGCCGTACCGTTCGGCGAGAAATCTATGGAGACTTACGATAACCCCTATAAGCAGAGCGAAGTGAGGCTCGCGGTAGGATATGCTGAACATACCAGGAAAACGCTCGCGCCGCTATCTGCACTCTGACGGCGTCTACGCCGATCCGCGACTCGGCCGCATCCGAGAGAGGAATCAGGTCGCGGGGCGCTTTGCGCCGTTTATCGCTCGACTTTGTCCTGGATCTCTTTGACGATCTCCGGGTTGCGGAGCGTCGTCGTATCGCCGAGTTCCTCCTCGTTCGCGATCTCTTCGAGCAGGCGACGCATAATCTTCCCCGAGCGGGTCTTCGGGAGTTCCGGCGTGAAGACCACCTGCTGGGGGCGCGCGATCGGTCCGATGGCGTCTTCGACGCCCGCGACGATGCGCTCGCGCATCTCGTCGTCGCCGTCGTAACCGTCTTCGAGGATCACGTACGCGTAGACGGCCTCGCCTTTCACCTCGTGTTCGCCGCCGACGACCGCGGCCTCGGCGACGCCCTCGACGCCGACGATGGCGGATTCGATCTCCATCGTTCCGAGTCGGTGCCCGGAGACGTTGATCACGTCGTCGACGCGGCCGAGGATCGTGATGTAGCCGTCCTCGTCGATCTTCGCACCGTCCTCCGGGAAGTACACCCACTCGTCGGCGTCGGCGTCGGAGTACTCCTCCCAGTACTCCTCGATGAACCGCTCGTCGTTGTTGTACAGCGTCCGAAGCATTCCGGGCCACGGCTTGTCGACGGTGAGATAGCCCGCGCGGCCGGACTCGACCTCGTCGCCGTTGGTGTCGACGACGCGTGCGTCGATGCCCGGCAGCGGCGGCCCCGCAGAGCCCGGTTTCATCGTACAGACGCCCGGCAGGGTCGTGACCATCATCCCGCCGGTCTCTGTCTGCCACCAGGTGTCGACAATCGGGCACTCCTCGTTGCCGATGTGCTGGTAGTACCACTTCCAGGCGCGGGGGTTGATCGGCTCGCCGACCGTCCCCAGGAGACGCAGACTGGAGAGGTCGTGTTGCTCGGGGAACTGCGAGCCCCACTTCATAAACGCGCGAATCGCCGTCGGCGCGGTGTAGAACACGTCGACGGCGTACTTCTCGATGATCTCCCAGAGGCGGTCGCGCTCGGGGAAGTCCGGCGTTCCCTCGTACATCACGGTCGTCGTCCCGAGCGCGAGCGGACCGTAGACGATGTAGGAGTGGCCCGTGATCCAGCCGATATCTGCCGAACACCAGTAGGTGTCCTCGGGTTCGAGGTCGAGGACGGCGTGGGAGGTCCACGCCGTGTAGGCGAGATAGCCGCCGGTCGTGTGTTTCACGCCCTTCGGCTGGCCCGTCGTTCCCGACGTGTACATCAGGAATAACATATCCTCGGCGCTCCGCTCGACAGGGTCGACGCGGTCGCCCTGGTGGTCGGCCATCAGGTCCTCCCAGGCGTATTGGTTGCCCTTCAGGTCGTGGTCGAAGCCGTCGTCGCCGAGGCGGTCGACGACGACCGTCGCGTCGACCCCGTGGTCGACGCCCGCTAAGCCCTCGTTGGCCTTCTGGAGGTGATCGAGGGCGTCGCCGCGGCGGTAGTAGCCGTCGCAGGTGACGAGATAGCGAGAGTCCGCGGAGTTCATCCGGGTCGCGAGCGCGTCCGCCGAGAAGCCGGCGAAGACGACCGAGTGCGGCGCGCCGATCCGCGCACACGCCAGCATCGCGATCGGCAGTTCCGGCACCATCGGCATATAGAGGGTGACGACGTCGTCTTCCTCGACGCCGAGGTCGCGGAGGGACGCGGCGAACTCGTTGACTTCGCGGTAGAGGTCCTGATAGGTGTAGGTTCGCGTGTCGCCGTGTTCGCCTTCCCACTTGATGGCGACGCGGTTCTTGTCGCCGTTCTCGACGTGCCGGTCGACGCAGTTGTACGAGGCGTTCAGCGTGCCGTCCGGGAACCACTCGTAGAAGGGTTCGTTCGAGTCGTCGAGGATCTCACTGTACTCTCGGTCCCAGTCGAGGAGGTCGGCCGCGCGACGCCAACTGTGCGGCCAGTTCTCCTCGAACTCCTCGTAGATGCTCGGATCCGAGACGTTCGCCTGCGATACGAACTCTTCTGTGGGCTCGAAGCTCTCCTGTTCGACCAGTCGCGCTTCGAGGTCCCCGTCTCCGTCGCCGTTGTCAGTCATATTCACTCACAGTTTTCGAATACCGGGTGATAAATCTGTGCGACCCGATCCGCGAGGCGCCGAAACCGAACTACTGCGGCGATGTTTCTCGGACAGTAGCCACTTCCTATCTGCTCTCAAAAGCCTGGAATCGCCCAGAGTCTTTTATCACGCGGTCGCGTAGCTTGGTCTATGTGTGAGGAGCAACCCTCGGGAGTCGACGAGCAGGCCGACGCGACGTCGGTCGGGCGCCGCCGCCTCCTGCTCGCGAGTGCGGGGGCCGCGACCGTCTCGTTGACCGGCTGTCTCGGTGGCGGCGGTGGCGGGAACACAGAGCCGCCGGCTGCGGTCACGATCCCCGAGACTGCGACCTGTGAGGTCTGTGGGATGGTGATCCGCCAACATCCGGGGCCGTCTGCCGAGATCTTCTACAAGGACCAACAGCCGAACGGGCACGAGAATCCAGCCCGTTTCGACAGTACCTGGGAGGCCTACCAGTACGAGTTCGAGAAGGACGACAGCGGCTGGGAGGACGTCGCGTTCTACGTCACCGACTACTCGTCGGTGGACTACGAGACCTACGAGGACGGCGGCGACATCCTCATCACGCGACATTTCGAGGCGTCGACGTTCGTCTCGGCGACCGACGTGACCTACGTCGTCGACTCCGAGGTGAAAGGAACGATGGGCCGTGACCTGATCGCCTTCTCGAACCGGGAGGACGCCGAGTCGTTCCAGTCCGAGCACGGCGGGTCGCTCACGACCCACGACGGAGTCACCCCCGAAGTCGTCGCCGGCCTCGGAATGTGATGGCGATCCTGTCGTCGACGGGGACGAAGTGGGTGACGGCCGCCGTGACCCTCACTCTCGTCCTCGCGAGTCTCTCGTTCGCCCTGACGCCGGCGAGCGGCGAAACGCTCCGCCCGGTCGACTTCGACGACACCGTGAGTATGGGCGGGACGGGCGTCGACACACGCCGCGCTGAGGCGGAGGGGTTCGCTCTCCCGCGAGCGCAGGTGTTCTACTCGGGCTACCGCTACGTCGTCGGCTACGTCGGCGTCGAGACCGTCGTCAGCGAACTCGGCGACGCGAGCGCCCAGCGGCAGTTCGGAGATCCGCTCGCGGTCTACGTCTCGGACTTCTCGGACATCACACCCAATCTGACCGAGGAGGGGTACGTCGTTCCCGAGCGCGGCCGCGCCGTGGGCTGGACGCCCGCCGAATCTGCGTACTTCGTCGTCGGGAGCGAGGCGGCGATCCCGTCCGGATCGGTGATACTGCCGTTCTCCGAGCGCAGCGACGCCGAGCAGTTCGCCGAGCAGTACGGCGGCGACGTCGTCGACTGGGCGGCCCTCCAATCCCGCGTCGGCGACCCGCTGCCGTCCCGGCTCGATCGGTTCGAGGCGTCGATCGACGCCCGACACGAGTGGGCGAACGAGACCGTCACAGAGACCGCCGAGCGCCGCGACCGACCGCGGAGCGTCGTCGTCGACGCGGATAGCTCCGCCACGGACGGCTCTGCGATAGACGCCTCGGCCACAGGCGACGTCGCTACCGCAGCGACGATCGCCGACGCCATCGCCGCTGCACCGCCGAACACGACCGTCTACCTCCCGCCGGGAACGTACGATGTCGACGACGTGGTCGTGAACAAGTCCATCACGCTCGCGGGCGCGGGACCCGAGACGGTCATCAACGGTGACGGAAACCGCAGCGTCGTCTTTCTGAAGGGCGACGGCTCGGCCGTCCGCGACCTGCGCGTCACCGGCGTCGGCGACGTCGGGAGCCGCGGCCGCGACTTCCGGAACGGCTCGGTCGACTGGGATACGACAGTGCAGTTGGCGTACGGCTACGGCGACGCGGCGATCGTCCTCGACGGGGCAGCCGGCGCCTCGGTCGCGAACGTCGAAATCGACACCTCCGCGAGCGGTGTCATCGTCCGGGAGAGCCCCGACTCCGCGCTGACGAACCTGACGGTTCGCGGCGCTGCGACGGCCCGCGAGGGCTTTATGGGCGTCGTGCTCATCGGCGCGCGGAGCGTCGTCCAGGACTCGGTGTTTATCGACGGCCGTGACGGCGTCTACACCCACCGCGCGGACGGGAGCGTCGTCCGGGACAACCGCGCCGATCCCGGTCGCTACGGCGTCCACGAGATGTACACCTCCGAGTCGCTGGTGGCGAACAACACGGTCCGGAACGCGCAGGCCGGCGTCATCGTGATGACTCGCCCGACGGACAACATCATCGTGGGCAACGACGTCCGTCAGAGCACGTACGGCATCGTCCCTGCCGGCGGCGACTCCTACTACGCGCGAAACGTCGTCGTCGACAACGAGCGCGGGCTCCAGGTCGCCGGCGACCGCAACACGTTCGCCGAGAACGTGGTCATCGGCAACGAGATCGGCGTGCGCGCGAGCGACATCCTCCCGTCGAACTGGGTGCTCAGAAACGACTTCGTCGACAACGAACAGACGGTGGAGTCCACCATCGGACCGCTCCGTACCTGGTCACACAGCGGGGTGGGCAACCACTGGGGCGCACTGCCGATCCCCGACGGGAACGACGACGGTATCTACGACCGGCCGTACCGCCCGTCCGGGTCGGTCGACTCCCGGATCGGGACGGTCTCGGGCGCGACCGCGTTGGCGCAGTCGCCCGCGGTCGCGACGCTCCGTCGCGTCCAGGACGCCGTCTCGGGGCTCCGACAGTCCGGCGTCGTCGACACGCACGCCCGGACGGAGCCGTTCCATCCCGAAGTGATCGCCGCCGCGCGGGCGGTCGACACCGAGGGGTTCCTCGCGGAGGAACGTTCGACGAACGACAGCGCGACTACCGACGAGACGATGATGACGAGACCAGTCGACGAACGGCGGATCGAAGTGGAATCGAATCGAGACGTGACAGCCCAGGAGGCGACAGCGTGAGCGACGACAGACCCGCGGCGCTCCGGTCGACGGGCGTCGAGCAGTCGTTCGGCGACGTCGACGTCCTCTCGGGCGTCTCGCTGACGGTCGAGCGCGGCGAGGTCGTCGCCCTCGTCGGCCCGAACGGCTCCGGGAAGTCGACGCTCCTGCAGATTCTCGCCGGCGTCAGTCCGCCCACCGACGGCTCGGTCACGGTGCCGCGCCGCGCCGGCGGCGCACGCAGCGTCGGCTATCTCCCACAGCAGCCCGCGTTCCGCGAGGGATTCAGCGCGCGCGACACGCTCGAATTCTACGCGGAACTCCTCGACGGCGTCGACGGCGAGGACGTCGCGGCGACGCTCGACCGGATCGGCCTCGGAGACGTCGCGGATCGCGCGGTCGGATCGCTCTCGGGGGGAATGACTCGATTACTCGGGCTCGGACAGGCCGTGCTCGGTGATCCCGCGGTGTTGATCCTCGACGAACCCGGGAGCGGCCTCGACCCCGCGATGGTCGAGCGACTGTTCGAGGTCGTCGGCGAACTCGCCGCAGAGGGCACCGCCGTCGTCGTGGCGTCGCACGAACTCCCGGCGGTCGAGGCCCACGCCGAAACTGTCTACATTCTCGACGACGGCGGCTTCGTCGCGAGTGGGTCGCCGACGGAACTCCTCGAGGAGACCGACGCGGCGTCGCTCTCGGAGGCGTTCCTCCGGATCGTCCGCGCGCAGGCGGGCGAATCGACCGTTAGAGCAGGTATCGACGAAGGACAGAGCGCACAGGAGGTGTCGGGCGGTGAGTGAGCCGGACGCCGACGAGAGCGCCGACGCGCGGTCGGCGGACGGGTCGACGGCCGCGGGCAACGGGCAGGTCGACGCGTCTGCGAGCGAGGCCGCAGTGGAGGACGAACAGACCGAGGCGACGACCGGCGAGGGCGACGAAGCGAGCGCGGCGGCCGAACGGGGCGAGTTCGCTCGTCTCCGAACGAACCTCTTCGTCGTCGCGACGCGCGAACTCCGGACAATCGCCCGGACGCCGGCGCTGCTCGCGCTCTCGGCGGCGTTCACGCTGAGCGTCGTCGGCGTCGCGTGGGCCGGAACGGGCGGTGGCGGCGGGTTCGTCCCCCTGACGCTCGACCTGCTGACGTTCGTCGAGGTGCTCGTCCCGCTGCTCGCAGTCGCGTTCGGCTACCGATCGATCCTCGGAGACCGCCAGACCGGCGAGTTGGACGTCCTCCGGACGTACGACGTGCGCCGGGTCTCCTACGTCGGCGGGGTCTATCTGGGGCGCGCGCTCGCGCTCGTCGGCGTCGTGGTCGCAACCCTGTTCGTCGTGGGGCTGTTCGTCCCGTTCCTCACGGCGGACATCCCGACGTTCCTGGCGATCAACGCCGCGGCCGACTCGGGCGTCCGCTACGTTCGGTTCGTCGTCCTCGCGGCCGTCTTCACGCTCGTCGTGCTCGCCGCGACGATCGCGATCTCGGCCGCGGCGCGAACCGTCCGGACGGCGTTCGCACTCGCCGCCGCGCTGGCGCTGGCGCTCGTTCTCGGCATCGACACCGCGCTGGTTGCCGGCCTCGCGAGCGGCGTGCTTCCCGAAAGCGGTCTCACGGCACTCCTGGCGCTGAGCCCGAACAGCGCGTTCCGCGGGCTAGTTCTCTCGACGGCGGTCGGTGTCGTCGGCGGCGCGGAAGTGAACGCGGGCGACCCGCTTTTGAACACTGTCGGTCTGCTCGTGTGGCTGGTCGGCAGTCTCGCGGTCGCCGTCTGGCGGGTCTGGCCCGCCGTCGAAGAAATCGAATCCTGATACTGTCGGACAGACCGATGTGAAGATGCTCGGCTCCCCCCGGTGCCGCACTGCTTCACGGACGTCTGTTCGACAGTATCAGCCGAAGTTTTCGACTTTCGCGTCGTCGGGGTCGACGCCGGCGACGTCGAGCGCCGCCGTGGCGTCCTCGACGAACGCCGCGAAGCCGTAGACGAACACCTGCTCGTCGTCGGCGCCGGTCACTGCGGCGGCGACCTCCTCGTCGACCGCGCCGTCGACGACGACGACAGACGCGCCCGCCTCCCGGAGCGCGTCGAGGCGGCTCTCGTGCGCGGGCGTGTCTGTCTGGTATACGATCGCGGCCTCGTTGCCGTCGTCGACGGCGGCCTCGGCGATGCCGACCGCGGGGCCGACGCCCGGTCCCCCCGCGAGAACGACGACGCGTGCCTCCCCTTCGTAGTAGCTCTGTCCGAACGGCCCGGAGATATCGAGCTCGTCTCCCGCTTCGAGGTCGAGCAGGAACTGGCTGAACGGGCCGGCCTCCTCGGGATCGACGCCGACGGTGACCTCGAAGGTGTCGTCGACGCCCGGCGAGGAGAGCGTATAGAAGCGCGCGTACTCCTCGCCCTCGACAGTGGCGGCGAGTTTGATGAACTGTCCAGGCTCGGCGTCGAATCCGTCCGGTGACTCCAACTCGAGTGCAACCGTCTGCGGTCCGACGTCTCTGACGGCGCCGACGGCGACTGTCGCGTCCATACGCTCACGTTTTTCGTCCGGTGAGAAGGACTTTGCCTTCCGGCGTCGGTAGAGCACACCCCGATTGATACTGTCGGACAGAACTGTGTGAAGCGTCTCGGCACCCCGTGGGTGCCAACATCATTCACGAACTTCTGTCCGATAGTATGAAAGCTCCAGAACTCCCGATCGGTCGGTCCCGCCCCTTCCCCGTCACGCGTTCGAAATTGCTTGTGGACGAACGGTCAGTTACTCGCGCAATATTTGCAACTCGCTTCTCAGTATGTTCGATATTCGGAGTATACTCGTTTGTTCGTTAACTTTCTGGGCTAGCAAATCGCCCCTTTTTTCAATGCTTTTCAGAAGGCTTTTCTTAGATCCAAGGGAACCTCTTAGCCACATGCCTGCGGACTTCAACTGGGCCATCGGCGGCGAAGCCGGCGATGGCATCGACTCGACGGGGAAAATCTTCGCCCAGGCACTTTCCCGGGCCGGGCGACACGTATTCACGTCGAAGGACTTCGCGTCCCGGATCCGTGGCGGCTACACGGCGTACAAGGTGCGGACCGCCGTGGACCCCGTGCAAAGTGTCGTCGACCGCCTCGACGTGCTCATCGCACTGACCCCGCGCACGATCGAGGAAAACCTCGACGAACTCCACGAGGGTTCGGTCATCATTTACGACGGCGACCGAACGACGATGGAGAATGTCGAGATCCCCGAGGGGATGGTCGGACTGGACGTCCCCCTCAAGCGACTGGCCGAGGAGGCCGGCGGTGCCATTATGCGCAACGTCGTCGCCCTCGGTGCAGCGTGTGAGGTGTCGGACTTCCCGATCGAGAACCTCGACAGCGCCTTAGAGAAACGGTTCGGCTCGAAGGGTCAGGCCCTCGTCGACAACAACAAAGAGGCGGCCCGGAAGGGTCGCGACTACGTCGCCGAGGAGTACGACCACGAGTTCGACTACGAACTCGAAACGACCGACGCCGATTACGTCCTGCTCAACGGCGACGAAGCCATCGGAATGGGTGCGATCGCCGCGGGCTGTAAGTTCTACGCCGGCTACCCGATCACGCCTGCGACGGACGTGATGGAGTATCTCACGGGCCGAATCGAGCAGTTCGGTGGCCACGTGGTGCAGGCCGAAGACGAACTCTCGGCGATCAACATCGCACTCGGTGCGGCCCGAGCGGGCGCGCGCTCGATGACGGCGACGTCGGGTCCCGGGATCGACCTGATGGCCGAGACGTTCGGCCTCGTCGCCACGAGCGAGACGCCGCTCGTCATCGTCGACGTGATGCGCTCGGGTCCCTCGACCGGGATGCCGACCAAGCAGGAACAGGGCGACCTGAATATGATGCTGTACGGCGGCCACGGCGAGATTCCGCGGTTCGTCCTCGGCCCGACGTCGATCTCGGAGTGCTTCTGGAAGACCGTCGAGGCGTTCAACCTCGCCGAAAAGTACCAGACGCCGGTCTACATCGCCGCGGACCTCGCGATGGCTGTGACCGAGCAGACGTTCCCGCCGGAAGCGTTCGATATGGACGAGGTCGAAATCGAGCGCGGCAAGGTCGTCGACGAGGAGACGATCGACGAGTGGCAAAACGAGAAGGGGCAGTTCCAGCCGCACGCGATCACCGACGACGGCGTCTCGCCGCGCGCGTTCCCCGGCACAGCCGAGGGTGCGCATATGTCGACGGGCCTCGAACACGACGAGCTCGGGCGACGGACCGAAGACACCGAGATGCGCGTCGAGCAGGTCGACAAGCGCAACCGGAAGGTCGAGACCGCGCGCGAGGAAGAAGACTGGACGCCGCGTGAGTTCGGCAACCCGGACTCGGAGAACCTCGTCATCTCGTGGGGCTCGAACGAGGGCGCGATGACCGAAGCAATCGACTTCCTCGAAGAGGAGGACGTCGACGTGCGGTTCCTCTCGGTCCCGTATCTGTTCCCGCGACCGGACCTCACCGACGAAGTCGAGTCGGCGGAGAACGTCGTCGTCGTCGAGTGTAACGCCACCGGCCAGTTCGCGGACATCGTCGAGCACGACACGCTCTCGCGGGTCGACCGCGTGAACAAGTACGACGGCGTGCGATTCAAGGCCGACGAACTCGCAGCAGAGATCAAAGCGGCCCTACAGGAGGCAGACCAATGAGCTCGGACGTTCGATTCACGGACTTCAAATCAGACAAGCAACCGACGTGGTGTCCCGGCTGCGGCGACTTCGGGACGATGAACGGGATGATGAAGGCGCTCGCGAACACGGGCAACGATCCCGACAACACCTTCGTCGTCGCCGGGATCGGCTGCTCCGGCAAGATCGGGACGTATATGCACTCGTACGCGCTCCACGGCGTGCACGGGCGCGCGCTCCCGGTCGGCACAGGTGTCAAACTCGCCAACCCCGATCTCGAAGTGATGGTCGCCGGCGGCGACGGCGACGGCTACTCCATCGGCGCGGGTCACTTCGTCCACGCCGTCCGACGCAACGTCGATATGACGTACGTCGTGATGGACAACCGCATCTACGGTCTCACCAAGGGCCAGGCCTCGCCGACCTCGCGCGAGGACTTCGAGACGTCGACGACGCCGGAAGGCCCCCAGCAGCCCCCGGTCAACCCGCTCGCGCTCGCGCTCGCTGCGGGCGCGACGTTCATCGCGCAGTCGTTCTCGACTGACGCCCAGCGGCACGCCGAGATCGTCCAGGAGGCCATCGAGCACGACGGCTTCGGCTTCGTCAACGTCTTCAGCCCCTGCGTGACGTTCAACGACGTCGACACCTACGATTACTTCCGCGACAGCCTCGTCGACGTCGCCGAAGAGGGCCACGACCGCACGGATTACGACGCTGCCAAAGAGAAGATCCTCGAGGCCGACAAGGAGTACCAAGGCGTCATCTGGCAGGACGAATCGTCCGTGCCGTACGACCAGAAGCACGGTCTCGACGAGAACATGTCCGAGATCGACGACGGTGCGCCCGAGGGCGCGATGGACCTCGTTCGCGAGTTCTACTGAACGGAACGCGCTACCGCGTCTGATTTTTTCGACGGCACTTACTCGTGGATGGTGGGTCGCTACTGGGAGAAGCCAGCCGTGTGGTCGCCACCATCGGTCTGCGCTGCTGCGGCCGCACCGCCCGTGCCGGTTGGTGCCGGGACCGTTCCGGCGTCCGTTTCCGACGCGACTGACTGGTCGATGTCCGCGGTGTCACCGATCTCGAACTCCGAGACTTGGTCGTGGAGGGACTCCGCGAGTTGGGTCAGGTGTTGGATGTTGTCCGTTGCCTCCGACAGCGAGGCGGCCTGTTCTTCGGTTGCCGCCGAGACGTTGCTCGCCTCCGCGGCCGTTTCTTCGCTCACGCTCGACACCTCGTCGGCCATTGCGACGACCTCCTCCGAGGAGGCGGCCTGGTCGTCGGTAGCAGTACTGATCTCTCTGATTCCGCCCTCCGCTTGCTGGACCGCGGCCGCGATTTCGTCGAACATCTCGATGGCGTCCTCGATGGTGTCGGCGCCGCGTTGGACCTGTTGATCCATCGCCTCCATCTCGTCTGTCGTCTCGGCGGTCATCGCTTGAACGTCCGAGATGCTGGCTTCGATTTCGTTCGTCGCCTGCGCTGCTTCCTGCGCTAAGCCTTTGATCTCCTCGGCGACGACGGCGAAACCGTCGCCCGCCTCACCGGCCCGGGCGGCCTCGATCGAGGCGTTCAGTGCGAGCAGGTTCGTCTGCTCTGCGATGTCGGTGATCAGTTCGGTGATCTCACCGATCTCTTCCATCTCGTCGTCGAGCGCGTCGACGCGAGCGGCTGCCTGGTCTGCGTGCTCTTCGATCGACGTGATCTCCTCTGTCGCCGCTGCGGCGTACTCTTGGCCCTCCTGGCTCCGCTCGACGGCGGTCGAAGCCGTCGCGGCAACCTCCTCGGCGGAGGAGGCGATCTCCTCGACCGTCGCGGACATATCGTTCATCTCGGCGGAGACCTCCCGGAGGCTCTCGCTTTGGTTCTCGGCGCCCTCCGAGATCTCCTCGACGGAGCCGGCAACTTCCTCGCTCGCCTGTTTGATCTCTTCGGCGCTACTGGAAACCTCCTCGCTCGATGCTGCCACCTGAGTGGCTATCTGTTGAATGCTACCAACGTTCGCGCGGAGTTGGCTGACTCCTTCGTCGAGATTCGAGAGGACAGTACCGTACGCACCGGGACGGTCCGTGTCGATCTCCTGATCGAGGTCACCATCGCTGAGGGCGTCGCTGACGTCTCTGATTTCCTTGAAACTCCCAGTGAGTTGGTCGGTCCCATCGTCGATTCGCATCAGAATATCGCCGTAGACCCCGGGATAGGACGTGTCGATGTCCTGCCCTAAGTCGCCTTGTTGGAGGTTTTGACTGACGGAGTCGAGTTCGTCGACGGTGCCGCGGAGATTCTCCTGGAGCGTCTGAAACGCGTCGACCATCCGACCGAGTTCGTCGTTCTCGGGATGGTCCTCGATATCGGCGTCGAGGTCGCCTTCACTGGCCGCGATGGCGGCTTCGGAGAGTTGCGAGACGGGCCGTTTGATCCGTCGGGCAACGAACACCCCGATTGCGATGGCCAAGACGAACGCGGCGACGGTGAGTCCGAGGATCTGGAGCTGTGTTCGCTGCGTGACCTGATCAGCCGCAGCGACCTGCGCTGTCAGATCTTCCTGTGCCGAGGCTTCGATGGTGTGCGCGTGCTCTTCCATCTGCGTTCGAAGCGCTTCCATCTCGGTCGCTCTGTCGGCAGCAACGTCGGCGTTTCCGGCGGCTCGCGCAGCGAAGAACTCCTCTCCGAGTTGGGTATACGTCTCGTGTTTCGATCGGAGTTCGCTGAACTGTTCCTGTTGGCTCGCGCTCAGGTGTGTGTCCTCTAACCGAGCGGCGGCCTCCGAGAAGCGTTGATTCGCCTGCTGGAACGATTCGCGTGCGCCCGATTCCTCGAGCTGTGCGGACTGGACTGCGGCGCGCTGCTGTTCGACCGCGATGATGAGCTGCGCGGCGGCGTCCATCTTCTCCCCGTCCTCGGCGATCACGTGTGCCTCCTCGTCGACCGTCCCCACCGCTCCGTAGCCGACGAAACCCGTGACTCCGACGAGCGCTGCCACGAGCACGAACGCGAGGATGAGCTTCGGACCGACGTCGAGTCGGTCGATCGTCAACCGATCGAAGAGACGGCGAAGTGAAGTTATCATTCGTTGTGGTCAGCTGTTTCCGTGTGACCAAGAGGCTAGGCCCGCAATTATCACTGCGCGAAAATCCGAGAAGAACTACAAATAACTCTATTGGCCACCTATCATTTATCTGCCACTACTGGTGGTGCGCAAACGAACGAGAGAGGAACAGGACACCGGTGCCGTTCATTCGTAAGAGGCCCGGAGCAAGAGGCAACTATGCCGGTCGAAGCCTACGACATCGTCGTCGGTGGGGAACCGCGGGATCGTTCACTGCGGGGACGGGGACGTCAGAGGTCCTCGACGCCGACCCGTCTTCGGCGTCACCGGATGCAGTCTCTCGGCTACCAATTGCTTTCGATCAGGGCGGAGACGCGAGCGACGCCATACGCATTCTGTTGCTTTCGACTACGGGATTCCGCCGTCTCGTGGGAAACAAGACTGTTCCGGCGCGTTTTTTACTTACGCGCCGATGTGAGGTAGTAATGACTGCGGACGCCGTACTAACCGATCGAAGGCGCGAACGAACGGGACAGCACTTCCAGCGCGGTGTCCGCACGACCACTGCAACAGTACACCAGTATCTGCAGCCGACGTACACTACGGAACTACGCTATGTCTGAGAACTACGACGTCGTCATCGCCGGCGCGGGGCCGGCCGGAGCACAGTGCGCGCGAGACCTCGCACAGCGCGGGTACGACGTACTCGTGCTAGAGGCAGAACCCGAAGACCAGTTCCCCAGGCAGTCGAACAAGTCGACAGCGGGAACCTTTGCGTCGATGACGGGCGCGTTCGGGATTCCCGACGACGTCGTGATGAACTACACCGACGAGGTCGTCCTCGAATCCCCCAGCGAGCACTTCGTTCAGAACCAACCCGGTGCCGTGCTCGAGTTCGCCGAGTTCAAGCGGTGGCTTGTCGCCGAGGGGCGCAAACACGGCGCCGAGTATCGCTTCGGTGCACGCGTGAACAACCCCATCGTGGAGGACGGATCCGTCGTCGGGGTGCAGTACGCCGGCGACGAGACGGTGTACGGTGATATCGTCGTGGACGCCACGGGGCCAGCAGCGCCGCTCGCGAAGAAACTCGACGTCTGCGATCTCAAGCGGAAGCATCAGGCGATCGGCATCGAGTGGGAGATGGAGGGCGTCGCTATCGACCACCCCGAGTTCGCGGATCTCACCGACGCGATGATGCTGCGCCTCGACCACGAGTACGCACCCGGCGGCTACTCGTGGATATTCCACACGGGCGGCGATACGGCGAAAGTCGGCCTGTGTTACATCCAAAACGAGAGCTACCAGGAGTACGGCGATACGTCGAAGAGCATCGACGACCACCTCCACCACTGGTTGGAGACCGACCCCCGCTTCGCCGACGCCCAGCGCCTCACGGACAAACAACAGCACCGCGGGAGTGCACACATCCAGATGCCGGACGACCTCAGCACGGACGGATTCATGGCTATCGGCGATACCGTTCCGACCATCGATCCGCTGTGGGGCGAAGGAATCCACAAGTGTATGGAATCTGCGCGGGCCGCTGCCATCACTGCGGACCGCTGCCTGATGGGTTCGAAGACGGACACGTCTGCGGACGCGATGTCTATCTACGATTCCCTCTGGCACGCCCGCGTCGCACCGGATATGCGGACGCGGTTGACGATGACCCAACTGCTGTATCTCGCCCCGAACGAACGGTACGATCGCCTGATGAACGACCTGAACGCGATGGACGTAGACACGCTCGGCGATGCAAACGACGGCAGTATTCGCAGCCTCTCGAAACTCATCCACCTCGACGATCTGCCGTTGCTCGCACGGTTCGCGAAACAGCGACTCACCGAGTGACCTCGTCGTCCGATATCCAAACATCTAATCGGCCGAGCGACCTTCATCGGATATGAGTCATCACCAAGAGCAACGCGTACCGCTCGCGAACGGAATGCCGATGCTCGGACTCGGCACGTGGCAGAACGACGACCCCGAGAAGTGCGAGAACGCGGTCAGGACGGCGCTGGAAGCGGGTTACCGTCACATCGACACCGCACAGGCGTACCGCAACGAGGAGAGCGTCGGGCGCGGGATCGCCGCAGCCGACGTCCCCCGCGAGGACGTCTTCCTCGCGACGAAGGTGTGGATCGACAACCTCGCGTACGACGACGTCCTCGCCACGGCCGAAGAGAGTCTCGATCGGCTCGGCGTCGACTACGTCGACCTCCTGTACGTCCACTGGCCGTCCCGCGAGTACGACTCCGAAGGCACGCTTCGGGCCTTCGACGAGCTCGTCGACGACGGGAAAGTCGAACGTATCGGCGTCAGCAACTTCGAGCCCGAACACATCGACGAGGCGATCGAGCGAACCGACGCGCCGATCTTCGCGAACCAGGTCGAACTGCACCCGCTGTTGCCCCAGGAGGAACTCCGCGAGCACTGCGCAGAGCGCGACGTCGAAGTCGTGGCGTACTCGCCGCTCGCCCGCGGAGAGGTCTTCAACGTACCCGAACTGACCGAAATCGCCGAGAAACACGACGCCAGCGAGGCGCAGGTGTCGCTCGCGTGGCTCCGCGAGAAGGGCGTCACAGCCATCCCGAAAGCGACGAGCGAGGCACACATCCTCGACAACTGGGAGTCACTCGGTCTCGCTCTCGACGACGAGGACGTCGCGAAGATCGACGCGATCGAGCGGACGGACCGCCGTATCGACCCCGACTTCGCGCCCTGGTGAACCGACACGCGGTCTAAGACTGCGTCACGCGGCTCGCTGTCGGTGCCGACGTTCAGCGTCGTCGACAGTTCGACGCCACGTTCGTTCTCGGTGGACGCGAACGGCAGCAACCCATTTGTCGCACGGGTGCTAACGCCCATCCGTATGGAATTCAACCTGACCACGACGGCCGGCGTTCTTCTGGCGCTGATCGTCGCCGGGACGGCAGTTCTCAGCGCCGCGGGCGTGATGGCCACGAGCACGGTGTTGATGATGGTGACGCCCGCGATGCTCGTTTTCGGAATCATCTGCGTCGCGATCGGCGTCAAACACGGCGAGTACCGCGCCCGCGCGTCCTAATTCGGCGTCCGACGGCCCTCGGAGAACGATTCGCCCGCCGGAGAGCGGGCCGAAGCGTACAGCGCGGCGGGCGGGACGGCAGTGACGCGACGACCCGATTCCGCGACTGCACTCCCGCGACCACACGGTTTTCGTCTTACAGTAGCATTTGCAAGCCTTCGCTCACCCGATCGCCCGACAGCGTGTGATCGGGTGCGGAATCAGTGGCAACCCCGACGATAGATGCGTCTCACGTCTCGTACGCGTGGGCTTCGAGCGTCTCCAGTTCGACGGAATCTAACACGGCCTCGTTCGTCGCTTCGAGAACGACGGGCGGTACGGTCGTCTCCGGGAGGCGCTCGGTCCGCGTGGCTTCGAGCGCTTCGAGCCACCGGCCGAGACAGAGACACCAGCGGTCGCCCGGTTCGAGCCCGGGGAACTGGAACTCGGGCCGCGGCGTCACGAGATCGTTGCCCTGCTCTTTGCTGAACCTCAGAAATTCGTCTGTCATCACCGCACAGAGTTCGTGTCGTCCCCGGTCGTCGGGATGCGTTCCACAGCAGCCGTCGCGCTCGAATCCGGTCGTCGGATCGGCGCTACAGGTGGCGAGTTCGCCGCCGCGGACGTTCCGTTCGGACATATCGACAGATTGGATCGTGTGAATAAAAGCTCCCGCCTGGTGCGAAACTCACTGCGCCACGTCGTCGAATCCCTCGCCGCTCATACTCGCCGCGACCCGGACGCCGACGATGCTGATGACGATCCCGGCGACGATGAATCCCGCGAGCCGTTGCTGTGGCGTCACGACGTACCCGAGAATCTGTGGGTCCGCGAGGACGGCCTCGCGCTGGAGGAACCAGCCGGCGAAGCCGCGGACGACCAAGCCGAGCGCGACGACCCCGAACGGGAGGTTCAGGTAGGGGGTGCTGACGGCGTCGGCCCCGATGAGTTCGTCGAGCAACCGTCCGGCGCTCGCGGTGAGCGCCGCGAGCGCGAGCCACGGGACGGCGCTGTAGGTGAACTGCATCGTCCGGAGGACGATCGACTCGGGACCGAACTGCGGAGTCACCGAGAGCGCACCGAGGAAGATGCCGACGAGCCCCAACCCGAGACTGACCGCGTAGGTGACGACCGACACCCGGCCGGAGTACAACGCGGCGCGCACCCGCTCTGGGATCTCCGCGAGGTACTCGTCGATCGCGAGCCCCTTGTACAGCAGGACCGCGCCCAGAAGCGCCGCGAGGCCCGCGAGGGCGACCGTCGGCGCGAACTGCGTCAGCAGGATCGGCATAAACAGAAGCGTCGCGCCGAGCGGCACGAGAACGGTCGTTCTGAGCTCTTCGTCGGCCAGGAACTGCTTGAGCAGATAGTACGTCGACTCGATGTCGTGGGCCTGCCGGACGACGACGCGGTCGACCGAGTCGATGCGGACCCGACTCTCGACGACGGGCACGACCCGCTCGTCGTTCGCGGAATCGAGGACGACGACCGCCGACTCCGGGTCGTACTCCTCGACGAGGGCGTCGACCTGAGCCGATAGGGATCGGTCCGCCCCGACCAGCGAGTCTCCGCCGCCGGAGACGACCGCCACGACCGCCTCCTCGCGCTCGTCGCCGAGGTCGCGAGCGACGCGAAGCGCTTCCAACAGGCAGTTGACGCTCGAATCCTCCGGATCGGCCAGTCCGACGTCGGTGACGAGGGACTGGACGGACTCCCATCCGACAATCGGGAGTTCCAGCCCCGCCGTTCGGCCGATGTCGTTGGACCGGTCGACACAAAGGACGAGCGTGGTCACGGTCGTGAGAAGGTATCACTCAGTTAAATTACTCCCGGTCAGCCGAGCAGAAGTGAACGTGCGTGGGGCACGAGCGGAGCGTTTGCACGTCGTCGCCGCGCGAACGGCGTTCGGCGACCGCCCACGTCACCCTTTTTCAGGGGTGGGTGCGTCTGTCTGTGCTGGTGAGACAACAGATGGGCGAGAACGTCACGCTGGTGACTGGTGCTAGTTCCGGGATCGGACGGGCGACGGCGAGTGCGCTCGCCGAGAACGGACACAGCGTCGCGCTGGCGTCCCGATCGGAAGACGAACTGCAGCGTATCGTCGACGACATCGAGACCGAGACTGAAGCGGAGGCGATCGCGATCCCGACCGACGTGACCGAGGAGTCACAGGTAGAGGCGATGATACAGGCGGTCGTCGACGAGTTCGGTCGCCTCGACGCGGTCGTGAGCAACGCCGGCCTCGCGTTGAGTGGGGACGTCGAGTCGATGCCGACTGACCACTACAAAACGATGATGGGTGTGAACTGCGATGGGATGTTCTACACCGCGCGCGCAGCGATCCCCCACCTGCGAGAGAGCAGCGGCACCATCGTGTTCACGGGGAGCATCGCCGGGAAATACCCGCGCGGAACGTCGCCCGTGTACGCGGCCTCGAAGTGGTGGACGCGGGGGTTCGCCCTATCGCTCTCCGCACAGATCGGCGACGAGGACATCGGTGTGACGGTGATCAATCCATCCGAGGTTCGCACCAACTTCAACAGCCAAGAGGGGACCGCCTTCGAGGACGCGTTCGAGGAAGGGGAGGTCACGGAACCAGAGGACGTCGCGGACGCGGTGATCTATGCGCTGAGCCAGTCGAATCGGAACACCGTGGCCGAACTGGATCTGTACAGAAAAGACAAACTCGAAGATATGGAGCTGAGCTGAACGCCTCGGGACACAGAGCGACGGCAGGTCGTCTCATAGGGATTATCGTAACTGTTCGGAGATTCTCGCCGTCCCGTCCGGCGAGACATCTCTGGAGACTTACGATAACCCCTATAAGAGCGTGTCGGCTCCGCTCATACTGTCGGACAGCAGTTCGTGAAGTCGGTTGGCACCCACAGGGTGGCGATACGCTTCACATCGTTCTGTCCGACAGTATCAGGATACGTCGCGCTCACGGGGTCCGTCGAAAAGGTGAAAACGAAAACCGCGGCATAGATCGAAGAATTCCGAACCGGTCGGGTCCGGGAGTCGCCGGCGTTTAGAGCAGCCCCGTCTTCTGGAGCTTCATCAGGTCCTCGGTGTCGAGGGTCTCGCCTTCCTTGAACTTCTGGTAGATCTCCTCGGCTTCTTCCTTGGCGGCCTCGCGCTCCTCGGCACGCTCGTCCTCGCGCTCCTGCTCTTCCTGCTTGTCGAGCTCGCGGAGGCGCTTTTGGACGCGGACGAAGTCCTCGTGGTGCTTGTCGGCGGACTCCTGGGCTTCGACGAACAGCTCGTGCATCGCGTCGGCCTCGTCACGGATGTCGTCGGCCTCGCGGTAGGCCTCGATCATCTGGTTGTGATGTTCCTGGGCCTTGTCGGCGAGCTCTGTCACCTTCTGGTGGTGCTGGGAGGCTTCCGAGCGGACCTCTTCGGCCTCTTCGATGAGCTCTTCGAGTTCGCCGCTGTCCTCGACCTTCTCCTTCTTCTGGCGGAGCTCCTCGCGCTTGTCCTCGATCTTCTCGATGAGTTCGCGCTCGTCTTCGGTCGAGAGCACCTCGGTCTGCTGGCGGAATTCGAGCTGCTCGATCTCGTCTTCGAGCTCCTCGATGTCCTTGCCGTCGTCGAGCTCGAGGTCCTCTTTCATCTGCTCGACCTTGTCGAACAGCTCGTTGGCCTTCGCGTTGAGCTCGTTGCGGCTTTCTTTGTGCTCTTGGACCTGCTCGTTGAGCTCGTCGCGCTTCTCGCGGTGTTCCTGAGCCTCGTCGACCTTCTCACGCGTCTTCGCGTTCAGGTCGTCGCGCTTGGATGCGCGCTCGGAGGCCATCTGGTTGAGCTCGTTTCGTCGGTCTCGGAGCTGGCCAGCGACCTTGATGAGCTGACCTTTCGAGCCGTTTTCGAGCTTGTCGTCTGTAAGCTCGATGTTGTCCGAATCTTTGAGTTCCTGTACGTCGTAGTCCTGAAGAACGTCTTGCTGCGTCACCATGCGTAATCAAACCTCGATACCATCACCGCTCCGGACCGTGGCGGCCGCTCTTCGAGCGCTGCCGACCGTGGATAAGAATTCCCGATCATTCTGCGTGCTGTGCCGCCGGAACGCCGGAGGCGTTCTGGTATCCACTTCTTGTCGTCTACTACATATAAATCTGCCGGTGGTCGCGACGGCTGAAAACGCCTGTCACACCCCGTCTGTGCGCCGTGTGAGTCGTTCCCAGTACCCAGTATGAGTATATAAATCAAAGTGGTACTGTGTCACACAGTGCGTGGCGAGTCGCCGACCGAGCGAGACTTACGGAGGGGTCGCCGAAGGCCGCGTATGCGAGAGCGAGAAGTCGTCCACGCACGCGGACACGAGAACGTGACAGCCGAGCACAGCAGTACGTTCGAGGTGACCAGCGACGACTGGCTCACTCCCGCCGGCGACTGCATCCTCGCCGTCGAGGCGGACCGCGTCCCGGCCGACTTCGACGGCGCTTTCGTCGAGGCCTGCCGCGATCCCGAGGCAACGATTATGGCCACACTCACGGTGACGACCGACGAGGGCGACACCTACACGGAAACTGTGGAGGGACGCGGGCACCCGGACCTCGTCTTCGAGAACGAGCGGAGTCACGTCGGGCGCACGAGCGACTACGTCGACGACCGGACGATTCTCGTCGGCGCCGACGCCGCCGCCGCAGACTTAGATCGAGAACTCGTCGACGCGCTCGCGGCGGGGGCAGACGTCCGATTCGAACTCGTCGTCGAACGCGATCAGGACTGACGTCGCTGTACCGAGTCGTCGTGGACGGTTCCCGACGGGGGATCGGCCGACGACTTTTTTCGCGCGCCGCCGAACCTCGGAGTATGCCCGAGGAACCGCAGGAGAACATCAGCGGCGGCGCAGACGGGAGCGCGGCAGCGGTGTTCGAGACCGGCGAGGCCGGCACGCGCGCGGAGGCAGTCGTCGACGAACTCGGTCGGCGCTACTGGCAGAAGACCTACGGGGGAAAGGACGCCTTCGAGTCGCTCGTCCGGACGATTCTCTCACAGAACACGAGCGACGTCGCGAGCCAACCCGCCCACGACGCGCTGATGGAACGCTACGGGAGCGACGACAGCGACCTCGCGGCCGCGCTCGCCAAGGCAGAACAATCCCAGCTCGCCGAGACCATCTCCTCGGCCGGGCTGTACAATCAAAAGTCGGAGATGATCATCGGCGCGGCAGAGCGAATCTGCGCGGAGTACGGTGGCGCGGGCGGCTTCGACGCGTTCGTCCGGGAGGAACGGCCGAGCGACGTGCGCGAGTCACTGTTGGACATCCACGGCGTCGGTCCGAAGACCGCCGACTGCGTGCTCCTGTTCGCGGGCGGGCGCGACGGCGTTTTCCCCGTCGACACTCACGTCCACCGAATCGCGCGGCGGATGGGGCTGGCCCCGGCCGACGCCGACCACGAAACCGTCAGGGAACGTCTCGAGGCCGACGTGCCGCCCGAAAAGTGCGGCTTCGGACACACCGCGATGATCCAGTTCGGCCGCGAGTACTGCAGCGCGCGCAAGCCAGCCTGTCTGGACGGTCCCGAGGCGTGTCCGCTGTACGATCTCTGTGACCGGGTCGGCGTCGACGAAGTCGCCGAGTCGGTCGTCGATCCCGCAGCCGCCGGCGGCGAATAGTGGAGACGGGGACGGAGACTGAAACGGAGATCCGAGCAGTCCGTGGTCGGTTCAGCAGTCGCGCGTATCGACGCCCGAAACCGGGCCGTCGCTCGGTTCGTACGTGGAATCGTCGATCGAATCAGAGAACATCGGCAGCGAGAAACGGTAGTCGAAGAGGATCACGAACGAGTCCCAGACGCCGCTCGCCGAGACAGTCTCCGGATCGCCCTCGAAGACGACGCCGGTTCGGAGTTCGATAATCTCCGAGCCGACCGCGACGCCCTCGGCCGCCAGTCCGAGCGCGCTCGGCGGCGCGGGATTCGTGAACAGCGACGTGTGGACAGTCACGTTGATGTGCGGGTTGCCGTCGCCGATCGTCAGGTCGTGACCGCCATCCGGGAAGCAGCGGCGCTCGTTCGTGTCGGTACCGCCCGCAGTGGAACCATCGCCGCCGCTCGATTGTGCTGCGACAGGTGCCGCCGCGACCAGGAGTGAACCGACGACGAGGAACGTCGCAAAGAGTGCAAACGACCGGACAGAGAACGGGTCGGGCGTTCGGGAAAGAGGCATAGCGAACGCTTGATCGCTCTCGGGATTAAGTCTCGGGGCGCAGTTCTCAGCGTTGAGATTCTACAGTTGAGTGACAGCCGCGGACCGGACCCCGAAAATCGGGAGGGCAGGTCGCCTACGACGACTCGCCGTCCAGGCCGCGGACGAGTTCGTCGAGGACGGCGTCAGCGCTCGCGAGGTTCGTCGCCAGTGGGATCTCGTGCACGTCGCAGATCCGCAAGAGTGCGGTGATGTCTGGCTCGTGTGGCTGTGCGGTCAGTGGATCACGAAGGAAGACGACACCGTCGCAGTTCTCGTCGGCGATCTCCGCGCCGATCTGCATATCGCCGCCGAGCGGCCCGGACTGCTTCCGCTCGATGTCGAGCCCCGTCGCCTCTCGGAGGCGTTTGCCCGTGGTGCCCGTGGCGATCAGGTCGAACCGTTCGAGGTCGTCGAGCCGGCTTCGAGCGAAGGAGATGATGTCTGGCTTCTTCTCGTCGTGAGCGATCAGCGCGAGGCGCATACGACCGTTCCGCGGGCAGGTGATAATAAGATTCGCACGGGGTCGAATCGACGCGAAAAGCGCTGTGGGGCCTACAGGAATCGGAACGTTTCGAGGTTCTTCGGCGCGAACGTCCGCAGGTGGTAGTCGTGGTACAGTCCCGACGAGAGGTCCTGGACGGAGCGCTCGTCGCCGTGGACACAGAGGATCTTCTCGGGACGGGGGTTCATCGTCTTCACGAAGTTTTCGAGGCCCTGTCGGTCGGCGTGCCCAGAGAAGCCGTCGACCGTCTCGACGTCCATTTCCAGTTTCAGCGTCTCCGAGCGCCCGACGCGGTCCCCGCCGATCGGAATCTCGTCCCAGCCGTTCTGGATACGGCGGCCGAGCGTCCCTTGCGCCTGGTAGCCGACGAAGACGAGGCGGGAGTCCGGGTCGGGGCCGATGTGCTCGAGCCAGGACATAATCGGGCCGCCGGTGACCATCCCCGACGTAGAGAGGATGATCGCCTGATCGCCGTCGGCGACGTCCTGGCGCTCGTCGTCGCCGCCGTCGATGTGGTTGAACTCGTCGGCGAGGAAGGGGTTCTCGTCCTCGTGGAAGATCCGGTCCCGGAGGTCGTCGCGGAGGTACTCGGGGTAAGTCGTGTGGATCGCGGTCGCCTCCCAGATCATCCCGTCGAGGTGGACGGGCATACTCGGGATCTTGCCGGTCCGCATCGCCTCTTCGAGGACGAGCATCAACTCCTGAGAGCGCCCGACGGCGAACGCCGGGATGACGACCTTGCCGCCGCGGTCGTACGTCTCGTTGATGACGTCGAGCAGTTCGCGTTCGGAATCTTCCTGGTCGGTCTGGTAGTCGTCGCGGCCGCCGTAGGTCGACTCCAGCACGAGCGTCTCCACGCGCGGGAAGTCGTTGACGGCGCCGTTGAACAGGCGGGTGTCCTCGTAGTGGATGTCGCCGGAGAACGCGACGTTGTAGAGGCCGTCGCCGATGTGGAAGTGAGAGACCGCAGAGCCGAGGATGTGTCCGGCGTTGTGGAACGTGAGTTTCACGTCCGGTGCGATGTCGGTGACGTCGCCGTACTCGATCGGGATGGTGTGCTTGATCGCCTCGCGGACCATCTCGGACTCGTAGGGCGGCGTTCGGCCCTCCTTGGCGGCGACGTCGAGGTAGTCCAGTTGGAGCAGACCCATCAGATCCCGAGTCGGCTCGGTCGTGTAGATCGGCCCGTCGTAGCCGTACTTATACAGGAGCGGGACGAGCGCCGAGTGGTCGAGGTGGGCGTGCGTCAGCACGACCGCGTCGAGCGAGTTCGCGCCCGCACCGAGCGCCTCGGGCACCTGCAGATACGGGACGTCGTCGGAGCCGGGCTTGTCACCGCAGTCGATGAGGATGCGCGTCTCGGCCGTCGAGAGAATGAACGAGGCGCGGCCGACCTCGCGGCAGCAACCGAGCGTCGTGATGCGGACCCACTGTTCGTCTGCGAGCTCCTCGCGGTGGATCTGTCGGCCGACGCGTTCGAGGATCTGCCGGCGGTCGTCGCGCTCCTGTTTGAGGAAGTTGCGGACGTTCGACACCGTCGAGGACTCGATCGGCGGCGTCCGAACGACCTCGGGGGTCCAGCCGACCTCCTGGGTGATTTCGCGCAGCGTCGCGCCGTGGCGGCCGATGACCATCCCGGGCTTTTCGGCTTCGATGACGACCTCCCCGGTGTCCTCGTGGAAGTCGAGGTCGGTGACGCCGGCTTCCTCGGGGATCACCTCGAGGATCCGGTCGCGAGCCTGATCGGGCGGCGAGAGCGCCGCCGGATCGGGGCGAACGGTGATGCGCTTGCGGAGTTTGCCGGCGAGGTCACGGACGAGGTCACCGTTCTGGGCGAACCGCTTCGGATCGCGCGTGTAGATGACAAGCTCCGGACCCTCGTAGGTGACGTCCGACACCGAGATGTCGGCCGGCAGTTCCGCTGTGATCTCTGCTTTCAACTCCTCGAGTTGCGTATCTACTGAACTCATAACTGAGAGCGTTCCGTCGGGATCGTCACGGACGGACGATTGATCGGGGTACCCTTCTCCTGAAGCGGAACCGGCAGTGCGAACACTCCGTCGATGCGGGGATGCGACGATGTCGCGTGAGAGAGCATAGGACGACGTTGTGAACGGCAATCTCTGCGGTTCTAGCTGCGAAGAGGCAGGGAGAACCCGCTTAATCCAGAATACTTCGGCCGGCGTATAAAAGCCTTCGCAAAGTCGAAACCCTGAGGGGTCTTCGTGGCGGGTATGGACGTTACTCCCGACCGCGTCGCGACCGAAGCCGCGTGGGTCCTAGACAGAAGCGACGAGGTGGTGCCGATCATCAACGAGACGCGGCAGCGACTCGCCAACGAGTTCGACGTGACCGTCGACACAGTTGAGACGGAACGGTACCGCGAGGAGGTCAAACGCGTCTTCGCCGACGGCGACGTCGCCGTCAACGTCGCCGCCTACGTCGGCCTCCTCCGCGAGTTGGACGTCGCGGGCGACTACCCAGGCTTCGTCGTCGACGAGGTGCTCGGCCGTGAACTCGCCGCGACGATTGCCGGCGGCGCGCCACTGTCACTGCTCGCGCAGGCGACGTTCCACTACGCGGACGTGCTGACGCACTCGGACGGTGGAGCCGGTATCGACGACCTCGACGCGGCGCTCGCCGCGGGGTTCCAGACGCGACTCCCGGGGTGGGGCTGGCAGGAGACCGAGAGCCCCTTCGCGGTCGACCCCGACCGGTTCGAATGAGGGTGCCCGCCCGTCGGCACGTGGCGTGTCTGCGCGTCGGGTGTCGGCGCTGGGCGTCCCGGAGTGAGCCGTGCGACGTTTCCCGCGTCTTCGGCGCCCGCCGAACCCCGATAACGTAGTCCCAGCCGTCCTATCAGGGGATTTAAGACCGCCCTGAGGCTCGAGATACGTAATGAGCGACGACCAGGAACTCGGCATCACCGAGTCGAAAGAATACAACACCGGCGAGTGGTACGCCGAAGTCGTCCAGAAGGCCGGCCTCGCGAACTACGCGCCCGAGGGGATGAGCGGATTCATCGTCACGCGCCCCCGCGCGTACGAACTCTGGGAGCGCATCCAGGGCCACCTCGACGGCCTGTTCAAAGACACCGGCGTCCAGAACGCCTACTTCCCGCTTTTCATCCCCGAGAGCTACCTCGAACGGGAGAAAGACATCGTCGAAGGCTTCGACCCCGAGGTCGCGTGGGTCGAGCGCGCTGGTAACCAGGAACTCGAAGAGCCGCTCGCGGTCCGCCCGACCTCCGAGTCGATCATCACGCCCTACATCTCCCAGTGGGTCCGCAGCCACCGCGACCTGCCGCTGCGTGTGAATCAGTGGGCGTCGGTCGTTCGCTGGGAAGCGACGGAGACGAAGCCGTTCTTCCGGACGAAAGAGTTCCTCTGGCAGGAGGGTCACACCGCGCACGCCACCCGCGAGGACGCCTGGGCGGAGACGACGCGCCGCCTCGATCAGTACGAGGAGACCTACGAGGATCTGCTCGCGATGCCCGTCCTCCGCGGCGCGAAGCCCGAACACGACAAGTTCCCCGGCGCGGACACGACGACGACGGTCGAAGCGCTGATGCCGGACGGCAAGTCCGTCCAGGGAGCGACCTCCCACTACCTCGGCACCTCGTTTGCGGAGGCGTTCGACATCACCTACACCGACGAGGACGAGGAGACCCAGATCGCGCACACGACCTCGTGGGGGCTCTCCTGGCGGGCGCTCGGCGCGCTCATTATGACGCACTCGGACGATCAGGGGCTCGTTCTACCGCCCGCGATCGCGCCCGAGCAGATCGTCATCGTTCCGATCTGGCAGGCCGACACGAAGGAGGACGTCCTCGAATACGCCGAAGATATCGCCGCGGATCTCGAAGCCGCCGGCATCCGCGTCGAACTCGACGACCGCGACGAGCGCAACCCCGGCTTCAAGTTCAACGAGTGGGAGCTGAAAGGCGTCCCCGTCCGGATGGAGATCGGCCCCAACGAGGCCGACGACGGGACGGTCACGCTGGTCCACCGGCCCGACGGCGAGTCGACCGAAGAAGACAGAGACGACATCGTCGAAACTGTCGAATCCCACTTCGACGAGGTGTACGCGAAACTGTACGCCGCCGCCGAGGAGAACCTCGAAGAGAACGTCCGCGAGGCCACAGACCGCGCGGAGATCCTGGGCACGCTCGGCCAGCACGGCGGCTACGTCAAGGCGCCGTGGTGCGGCGATGAGGAGTGTGAAGCCGAGATCAAAGAGCCGATCGCCGCCGAGATCGTGATGGTTCCGCTCGACGATCCTGACGCGGAGATCCACCACGACGAAGACTGCGCCATCTGCGGCGACGACGCCGTCGAGACCGCGTACTTCGCGAAGTCGTACTGACGCGTACGCGACTTCGCCCGGATCTGTCAGTCATTTTTTATTACTCGTCCTCCGTCTGTCGTCCGTCTGACGGCTATCACCTTCGAGAACGTCCCACAACGCTTTACAGCGCCCGGAGAATAGCGGTAGCAATGTCGGCGTTATCGGACATCCTGGGCGATCTCGTGTCGGACGTCGAGAGCGTGTTTCTCTTCTCGCCGAGCAGTTCCCACTACGAGCGGTTCGCAGACGCCGATATCGACGAGGAACTGGTCGTCATCGCGCCCGAGAACGCCGTCGAGGCCGAGACGTACGTCGAACTGCCGCTGGAGTTCGACAACGTCAGCGATCGGATCAGATTCGGCGTCGAGGGCGCGCTCGAACAGGAACTCGTCGAGGAGGGCGACGTCGTCGCGTGCAGCGTCCGGATCTTCGACGGCGACGCCGACGGTCTCGTTCGGGTCCGCATCGACGAGTCGATGCGTTCTGGCATTTACGACCTGTTCGCGAACTCGCGGGCGGATCCGAGCGTCATCCGCGACGTCTTCGAGGTCGCGATCGAGCTCGGCAAGAAGGGACAGAAGGGCAAGCCGGTCGGCGCGCTGTTCGTCGTCGGCGACGCCGGCAAGGTGATGAACAAGTCCCGCCCGCTCAGCTACAACCCCTTCGAGAAGTCACACGTCCACGTCGGCGACCCCATCGTGAACGTGATGCTCAAGGAGTTCTCCCGCCTGGACGGCGCGTTCGTCATCTCGGATTCGGGGAAGATCGTCAGCGCGTATCGCTACCTCGAACCGGCGGCCGAAGGGGTCGACATCCCGAAAGGGCTCGGTGCGCGCCATATGGCCGGCGCGGCGATCACCCGCGACACGAACGCGACGGCCATCGTGCTGTCTGAGTCCGACGGCCTCGTCCGGGCGTTCAAGGGCGGGCAGATCATCCTGGAGATCGATCCGGAGGAGTACTGATGACGGGGGAGGGCCTACTGTCGACACACACTGTGTTACAGTTCGACCCTGGGCAGTTCCTCGACATCTTCGACGCGGTCCCGCGTGTGGTCTGGGCAGTGTTGCTCGTCGTCGTGGTCGGGCTGATCGCCGCCGCCGTGCTCGGCACGCTGACGACGCGTGCGCTCGTGCGGTTCGGTGTTCCCGAGGCGATCGAGGGCACAGCCTTCGAGCGGACGGCGCGTGAGTTCGACACCTCTACTGTCGAAGTACTCGGCACGCTCGTCCGATTTTTCGTCCTCGGCATCACATTCCTGGCGGTGCTTTCGGTTGGCAACATCACTGTCGCAGCCAGTTTCTGGAGTCACACAGTACAGTTCCTCCCGCAACTCTTCTTCGCGGTCATCATCCTCATCGTCGGCGTCGTCGTCGGCGACAAGGTCCAACTCGTCGTCGGCGAGCGACTCACCGGAATCAAACTCCCACAGATCGGCGTCTTCCCCCGCCTCGCGAAGTTCTCCGTGTTCTACGTGGCCGTCCTGATCGCGCTGTCGCAACTCGGCGTCGCCACGCTCGCGCTCGTCGTACTCTTGGCCGCGTACCTCTTCGCGCTCGTACTACTCGGCGGCATCGCGCTCTCGGATCTGCTCAAATCCGGGGCCGCGGGGTCGTATCTCCTGTTGAATCAACCGTACGCGATCGGCGACGAGGTCCAGATCGGCGACGCGCGCGGCATCGTCCAGGAAGTGAATCTGTTCGTCACACACGTCGAGAACGACGGCGAGGAGTTCATCGTGCCCAACAGCACGGTGTTCGAGAAGGGCGTCGTTCGCATTCGGGAGTAGCTCCGCCGTCTGTTAGGGCGCTTCCGTCGTCTGTGCTGCGCTCGTCACTCGTCGCTTCCGTCGGTGCCGCGCTCGTCGCCGTTTTCGTGCTCGTCGCTATCTGCTTCGTCGTCTGCACTCTCACTCTCTCCCATCGGTCGCGCCGGGACGCCCGCAACAGTCGCGTTCGGCGGGACGTCCCGAGTCACGAGGGAGTTTGCCGCGACCTGTGCACTCTCGCCGATCCGCACACCCGGGAGGATCACCGCTTTCGCACCGATCATCGCGCGGTCGCCGACGACGACCTCGCCGGTCCGGTACTCGTCCTGTAAGAACTCGTGACAGAGGATCACCGAGTCGTAGCCGACGACGACGTGATCGCCGAGCGTGATCAGTTCGGGCCAGAACACGTCCGGCGTCGCCTCCAGCCCCCAGGAGACGCCCCTCCCGACGGTTACGCCGAGGCGGCGGAGCGCCCAGTTGCGGACCCGAAGGGAAGGAGCGATCCGGGCGATCCACACGAGGACGTAGTTGAGGGCGACGCGCCAGACCGGCTTCGCGTCCGTCCAGTACTGTAGCGAATTGAGCGGTCCCGGCGTCGGATGCCGCTGGACGCGGCCGTGTCTGCGACCGTCGTCGGCAGCGGGGTCGTCCGCGTCGTCTGGAGAGTCGGCGTCGTCGCTCACGACCGCCCCTTCTCGGGCAGTGACCAAAAGGTTCGCTCGTCGGGCGCGTCTCGAAATAGTCGGCGGGCGCGTCTCGCAATCGCCAGCGGGCGTTTCTCGCGACGCTCCCCCGTCGTTACTCGCCGCGCAGTTCGGCCATATGGTCGATCCGGCGCTGGACGAGGTCAGGTTTCCCGACGTCGTGGCGCACGCGGAGTCCGTCGCCCGCAGCAGCGAGGGCGTCTTCGGCCTGTTTTTCGGCTTCTTCGATGGAGTCGGCGACGCCGACGACGGCGAACGAGCGGGAGGTCGTGGTGTAGAGGCCGTCCTCGCGCCCGTCGACGCTGGCGTAGAACAGGAGCGCGTCGCCGACGCTGTCCTCGTCGACGGTGATCTTCGCGCCGCTCTTGGGGTCAGTCGGGTAGCCCTCGGGAACGGCGTACTTACAGACCGTCGCCTTGCCGGCAAATTCGAGCTGCGGGAGCGGCTCACCGTCGCGGGCCGCGGTCAGTACGTCGAGGAACGAGGTGTCGAGGACGGGGAGCGTGTTCGTCGCCTCCGGGTCGCCGAAGCGCGCGTTGAACTCGACGACTTTCGGACCGTCGGCGCCGAGCATAAACTGTCCGTAGAGGACGCCTTTGTAGTCCGGCAGCGCGTCGACGGTCGCCTCCAGAATCTCGACCGCGTCGGCGTAGTCCGCGGCGGTCATAAACGGCAGTTCGGGGCCGGCGTCGCTGTAGCTTCCCATCCCGCCGGTGTTCGGTCCCTCGTCGCCCTCGTAGGCGCGCTTGTGGTCCTGCACGGCGGGCGTCGGCCGGACGTCGCCGTTCGCGACGAACGCCTGCACGGTGAACTCCTCGCCGACGAGGCGCTCTTCGAGGACGACCTGCTCGTAGTCGTTCTCGCGGAGGTACGTTTTCGCTTCTTCGGCGGTCACCTGGTCGCCGATGACCTTCACGCCCTTGCCGCCGGTGAGGCCCGCGGGCTTGACCGCGAGGTCGCCGTCGTAGTCGTCGATGTAGTCGCAGGCGGCGTCCATATCGTCGAAGACGGCGAAGTCGGGACAGCCCGGGATCGACTCGGACTGCATAAACTCCCGCTGGAACGCCTTGTCGGTCTCGATGCGGGCGGCGTCGGCGTCGGGGCCGAAGGTGTAGACGCCGGCCTCGTCGAGCGCGTCGGCGACGCCGGCTTCCAGCGCCGATTCGGGGCCGATGATGGCGAGGTCGGCACCGACGTCGGTCGCGTAGGCGACGATCTCCTCGGCGGCCGTCTCAGCGATCGTCTCGAAGCCCTCGGCGAGCGCCGTGATACCGGGGTTGCGGTTGCTCGCACACGCGTAGAGGTCGCACGCCGGGTCGTCAGTCAGCGCGCGGGCGATCGCGTGTTCGCGTCCGCCGCCACCGACGAGAAGCACCGTCTCCGAGTCAGACATACTCGGAGGGCATACACACGGGAGTGTAAAGGTTGCTCTTTTTCGGTATTCGTATATGCACGTTCGTGCGGTTCTGCGGCCGGGGAGGCACCCTCCAAACTTGCGCAACCGACGCGACAGCGACCACGACACGTCACACTGTTTTTGCACCGCAGCGTCGTACGGTCCGTATGGACGATCCCCTAGTCCGGAACCGACTCGACGAGGAGGAGAGCCCGTATCTCCGCCAGCACGCCGACAACCCGGTCAACTGGCAGCCGTGGGACGACGCCGCGCTCGCGGCCGCGAAGGCGACCGATCGGCCGATCTTCCTCTCGATCGGCTACTCGTCGTGCCACTGGTGTCACGTGATGGCCGAAGAGAGCTTCGAGGACGAGGAGGTCGCGTCCGTGCTCAACGAGTCGTTCGTTCCGATCAAGGTCGACCGCGAGGAGCGCCCCGACCTCGACCGGATCTATCAGACCATCTGCCAGCTCGTCGCCGGCGGGGGCGGCTGGCCGCTGTCGGTCTGGCTCACGCCCGAGGGCAAGCCGTTCTACGTCGGGACCTACTTCCCGAAACGGGAGGACCAGCGCCGCGGCAACGCCCCCGGCTTCCTCGACATCTGTGAGTCCTTCGCCGCGTCCTGGGAGACCGGCCGCGAGGAGATCGAGAACCGCGCCGACCAGTGGACCGACGCCTTGCGTGACCGCCTTGAGACGACATCGGCGAGCGGATCGACAGGCGAGGCGCCGGCCGGCGGCCCCGGGGCCGCGAGCGAGGTCGCCGACGACACGCTCGGCGCGGACGTGCTCGGCAACGTCGCGAAAGCGGCACTCCGAGCGACGGACGAGGAGTACGGTGGCTTCGGCTCCGGCGGACCGAAGTTTCCGCAACCGGGTCGGGTCGAGGCGCTCTTGCGCTCCTACGTCCGGTCGGGAACTGAGGAGGCACTGTCGGCCGCGACCGGAACGCTGGACGCGATGGCCGCCGGTGGCCTCTACGACCACGTCGGCGGCGGCTTCCACCGCTACGCGACCGATCGGGAGTGGACCGTCCCGCACTTCGAGAAGATGCTGTACGACAACGCCGAACTGCCGCGGGTCTACCTCGCGGCGTACCAACTCACCGGCCGCGAGACGTACGCGACGATCGCTCGCGAGACGTTCGCGTTCCTCGATCGGGAGTTCCGACACGACGACGGCGGGTTCTACAGCACGCTCGACGCCCGCAGCGAAGGCGACGAAGGGAAGTTCTACGTCTGGACGCCCGAGGAAGTCGCGGCCGCCATCGACGACGAGCGCACGGCCGAGATCGCGTGCGATCGCTTCGGCGTGACCGACGCAGGGAACTTCGAGGGGTCGACGGTGCTCACCATCGCAGCGTCGATCCCCGACCTCGCCGAGCGGTACGACTGCTCGGAATCGGCGATCGTCGACCGACTCGACGAGGCCCGCGAGGCGCTGTTCGAGGCGCGCGAAGAGCGCGTGCGGCCCGCCCGCGACGAGAAGGTCCTCGCGTCGTGGAACGGCCTCGCGATCTCCAGTCTCGCCCGCGGGGGCCTCGTCCTCGGCGACGACACCTACACGGACCTCGCGGCCGACGCGCTCTCGTTCGTGCGCGAGCACCTGTGGGACGCCGACGAGCAGCGACTCGCCCGGCGCTACAAGGACGGCGACGTCAAGGGAACGGGCTATCTCGACGACTACGCCTTCCTCGCGCGCGGCGCGTTCGAGGTGTATCAGACGACCGGCGACGTCGACCACCTCGCGTTCGCGCTCGATCTGGCCCGAGTCGTCGTCGCGGAGTTCTACGACGCCGACGCCGAGACGCTGTATCTGACACCCGCGGACGGGGAGTCGCTCGTCACGCGCCCCCAGGAGCTACAGGATCAGTCGACGCCGTCGAGTGCCGGCGTGGCAGCGTCGCTACTGCTCGATCTGGACGCCTTCGCGCCCGAGGAGGGCTTCGCAGACGTCGCCGACGCAGTGCTCGACACCCACGCGAACCGGGTCCGCGGACGGCCGCTCGAACACGTCTCGCTGGCGCTCGCGGCGGAGAAGCGCGCCCGCGGCGGGACCGAAGTGGTGATCGCCGCTGACGCGTCGACGGATGGGAGCGACGCGGCGGCCGGGACCGCAGCTCGTGGAGCGGTCGGCCTGCCCGACGCCTTCCGAACGTCGCTCGCCTCGACGTATCTCCCGGACGCAGTCGTCTCTCCCCGTCCGCCGACGGACGACGGCCTCGCCGCGTGGCTCGACGTGCTCGGCGTCGACGACGCGCCACCGGTCTGGAAGGGCCGCGAGCAGCGCGACGACGAGCCGACGGTGTACGTCTGTGAGGGTCGGACCTGCTCGCCGCCGACACACTCGCTATCGGAGGCACTCGATTGGTTCGAGAGCGAGGTCGGCGGCGATCCCGAGATGGATACTCTGGAGACCGACGACCTCTCGCTCGACGACGTCGACGGACTCGACGTCGGGAGCGAGGAGTAGAGCAGAGGAAACGGCGAGAACGGCGGGAACGGCGAGAACGTCGAGAACGGCGAACAAGACGACGAAACGTAGCGCGATTTCCGCCGACAGCGAAGTAGTAAGAGTTTCGTTCTATGACGAAAGTGGGCAACCAATGGAAGGTGGCACTCGACTGTACAGTCTCGCCCGCCATCTTCTCCTGGGATTCGTCGGCGTCGTCGTCCTGTATCTCGTCCAGACGCAGAACTACCTGCTCTTTCACAGCATCGTCGAACTCTTCAGTATCACCGTCGCGTTCGCCGTTTTCACCGTCGTCTGGAGCGCACGCGACGAACTCGGCAATCAGTTCTTCGCCATCCTCGGCGTGGGCTACCTGTTCGTCGGCGGTGTCGATCTGCTACATACGCTCGCGTACAAGGGGATGGGCGTCTTTCCCGAGGCCGGGGCCGACCTCCCGACGCAACTGTGGATCTTCGCGCGCTATCTCGAAAGCGCGACGCTCGTCGGCGCCGGAGCGCTCGGCGTCGTCTCCAAGTACAAGCATCCGCCGTTGCGGGAGTGGAGCGACGGACTCCTCTCGGCGCTCGTCGGCGGCTACGCGACAGTCGTCGCGCTGGGCCTCGGTTCGATGTTCGTCTTCGATCTGTTCCCGCGAGCCTACGTGGCCGGGCGCGGTCTCACCGATTTCAAAATCCTCAGCGAGTACATCATCATCGGCCTCCTGACGTCTTCGCTGTTTCTGTTGCGCCAGCAGCGAGACCGGTTCGAATCGCCCGTCTACAAACTGCTGGCCGCCGCAATCGTGATCGGTGCCGTCTCGGAACTGGCGTTCACCGCCTACATCGACGTCTACGGTATCTCGAACGCCGTCGGGCACTTCCTCAAGTTCGGGTCGTTCTATCTGGTCTACCTCTCGGTCGTCAAAACCGGGATCACGGAGCCACAGAAGACCCTCTACCGGGAGTTGGCGCGGCGCGAGGACGAGGCCCGAAAGTTCGAGCAGGCAGTCGAGCACTCGGGGCACGCCGTCGTCATCACGGATCGAACGGGAACGATCCAGTACGTCAACCCGGCGTACGAGGCGATGACGGGCTATACGGAAGACGAACTGCTCGACGAGAATCCGCGGATACTGAAATCTGACGAACACGAGGAAACGTTCTACGAGGAGATGTGGGCGACGGTGCTCTCCGGCAACGTCTGGGAGAGCGAAATCGTCGACGAGCGAAAGAACGGCGAGCAGTTCGTCGTCAATCAGACGATCGCCCCGATCACCGACGACGCCGGCGAGATCGAGCACTTCGTGGGCGTCCACAAGGACATCTCCGAGCGCAAGAAACAGGAACAGGAACTCCTGCAGCGCTACGAGTTGCTGTTCGACAGCATCCGCGATGCGATCGTCGTCGCCGACACCGACCGCCGGATCACCAACGCGAACTCGGAGTTCACCAGCCTGTTCGGATACGACCTCTCGGACGTCGCCGGCAAGTCGGTGAAGGTCCTCTACGAGGACGACGCGGAGTTCGAGCAGATGGGCCGAGCGATCGGCGACCACGCCGACGAGCGGCGGTTCTCCCAGACGGTCGACTACGAGAAGAAGTCTGGACAGGTCTTCCCCGGCGAGACGACCGTCTTCTACCTCCGAAACGCAGACGACGACGTGGTCGGGGTCATAAGCCTCATTCGAGACGTCTCCGAGCGGGAGAACCGCATCCAGCAGTTGCAGATACTCGATCGGACGCTCCGGCACAACCTCCGGAACGATATGAACATCATCCAGGGGTACGCGGACGTCATCCAGCACACCGGGTCGGGCGATGCCACCGAGAACGCACAAGAGATCATCGACGCCAGCGACCGCATCATCGAGAACGTGAGCAAGCAGCGCGAGGTGACGAATCTGCTCTCCGAGCCGCAGCCCCGCAAGAGCGTCGATCTGTCGACGGTGGTCGAGGCGGTCGTCTCGAACATCCGAGAGCAGTACTCCGACGGCGACGTGTCGCTGACCGCCCCCGACGAATGCACGGTCCGGACGCTCCCGTCGATCTCACGGGCGGTCGAGGAACTGATCGAGAACGCGCTCGTCCACACGGACCACTCCGATCCGAGGGTCGACGTCACCGTCCAGTGCGGCGAGGAGACGATCGAGATCCGGGTCGCAGACGACGGTCCTGGCATCCCCGAGATGGAACGGGACGTGCTGCGCAAAGACAAAGAGATCGGCCCGCTGTATCACGGCAGCGGCATCGGCCTCTGGCTGGTCAACCTGGTCGTCCAGCAGTCCGACGGCGTGTTGACCTTCGAGGAGAACGAGCCACGCGGCAGCGTCGTGACGATTCGACTGCCTGCTAATTGAGCGGTCGACTGTCCGTCAAGTGAGACGTGTGTGCGGAGGAGAGACCGGAGAGAGTAGCGCTACGCTTGCAGTCGCTCTGCGAGATACATCGCGATCGGGACCGCCTCGTTTTCGACGTACCGTGCGACTTCCTCGCCGTCGCGTTCGACGACGACCGTCGGGATCAGTTCGATGCCGTACTCCTCGACGAGCGGGCCGGTCTTGCTCCCGTCGTCCTCCTTCTCGACCGGGTAGTGATGGACGCGCTCCTCGGGGACGCCGGCGGCGTCGAGCGCGGCGGCGAAGTCCGGGAGTTGGCCCCGGCAGTCCCCGCACCAGTCGCCACCCCACACGCGGAAGACGAGGGCGTCAGCGGCGAGTGCCTCGACAGCGTCCTCGTGAGCGTCGGCGTTCCACGCGGGGTTCGGCTGCATCGTTTCGAGCGTTCCCGAGGCCGTCTCGGGTTCCGAATCGGCTTCTGACATACGCGGCGTTACGACAGCCGAGCGGGTAAAGTTCGCGATGGCTGTCGGTCACAACGACCTGGACCCCCGTCAGTCTGTGATACCGGCACTGCGTGGCCAACGTCGTCACCGTCTTGTGCCCGACCGACGAAGGACGGCGTGATGAACGGGAACGTGCTGGAGACCATCGGCTCGCCGCTGGTCCGCGTCGACTCGCCCGAGGGGGCGACGGTCGCAGCGAAGATCGAATCGAAGAACCCCGGCGGATCGGCGAAGGACCGCCCCGCGCTCGCGATGGTCGAGCGCGCCGAGCGCGAGGGTGAGATCACGCCCGGCGACGCGCTGGTCGAACCGACGAGCGGGAATACGGGGATCGGCCTCGCGGTCGTCGCCGCGGCGAAAGGCTACGACCTCACGGTCGTGATGCCCGGATCGAAGTCGCCCGAGCGCCGCCAGATTATGAAGGCCTACGGGGCCGACATCGAACTCGTCGACGGTGACATCTCCACGGCGAAGGACCGTGCGGACGAACTGGAAGCCGAGGAAGGAATGGTCCAGCTTCGACAGTTCGAGAACCCCGCGAACCCGCGGGCGCACTACCTGACCACGGGCGAGGAGATCCTCGAACAGATCGGCGACCGCACCGTCGACGCCCTCGTCGCGGGCGTCGGTACCGGCGGCACGATCACCGGCATCGGGCGGCGACTCCGCGAGGAGTTCCCCGGGATGGAGATCGTCGCGGTCGAGCCTGCCGACAACGCCGTCCTCTCCGGCGGCGAACCGGGCATCGACGACTTCCAGGGGATGGGTCCGGGCTTCGTCAGCCCGAACCTCGACACGGATCTCCTCGACGACGTCGAGACCGTCACCATCGACGACGCGGAGGCCGAGTGTCGCCTCCTCGCCCGCGAGGAGGGCATCCTCGTCGGGCAGTCGTCCGGGGCCTCGAACCTCGCCGCCAAGCGCGTCGCCGAGCGCATCGCTGACCCCGACGCGAACTGCACGGACCCGGAACCGGGATACGTCATCGAGGATCCGGACGCGCCCGCTACCGCCGAACACGACACCGCAGACGAGACGGACGCCGACGACTGCCCGCTCGTGATCACGGTGTTCTGGGACAGCGGCGAGCGGTATATGTCGACGGGAATGTTCGGCGCGGAGTAGTTCGGATACTGTCGGACCAGCAACCCAGAAGGTGCCAACGTAACTCACGAACTGCTGTCCGACAGTACGGTCGGCCGCTACACAGCGAAGGCGTCGGCAGCCGAATCCTTTCGGCGAGCGTCGCTGCTCCATTTCGAGATATCAAATCCGAGAAATCGAAGGACGGCGACGTGATATTACGGCTCTTCCGCCGACGATGTCTCGCTAATACTGGACTCCGAGTGAGTACTCTCTACCGTATTTATAAACCAGGACGACAGAACTGTTGCGTCTTCCCCTGAACTTCCTCAATATCGGTAAGAGGATATAAGTATCAGGACGGAGAATTGTCTTAGTGCCGGGGTGCCTCTGACAACCGGCAATTAGCCGACGGTTCGGCTACGGTACTAGCCCGGTCGACGACGTTCGATCGGAACCGACGGCCGAGTCAACGGCCGACCGTCCGCGCCGGCCTTGCCCGGACCGGCGCGGCGTGTCCGTACTACCGTCTTCTCACAGCACCGTTCGAAGCGCTTCGAGCACCGCCGAGCGAAGCGTCTCTGCGTCCGGTCCGGAAACGAGGTGTGCTCGACAGTCGCAGTCGGACGCGCCAAATCCCTCGATCGGTGACGACGCGAGTTCCCGGCGCGCATCCGACCCTCGCGATTTCGTCGGACTGCTGTCGGGTGATTTCTGATCGGCGTCCGCCATCGGCAGCAACTCCCGTGCGAGGCGGCATTCGGCGTCTGCGTCGGGCGCGGCGACGACGCTGTCCAGCGAGACTCCGGGATGGCCACCCAGGTAATCGACGTGCCAGTGTGTGACGTCGTGCTCGCCGGCAGCGACGCGGCGGTGGCGGTCGACGCGTCCCAGGCCGTTCGAACCGAACGCGCTGCCGACGTAGGCGTACGCTCCCGCCGGGAACGTCGTTGTCCCGAGAGCCCCCACCGAGATCGTCGCCGCAGTACTGAGTTCGAATACGAGTGCGTACGTCCCCGGCGGTGCATCGCAAGTCCCGATGCCGAGCGCGTCTTCGCCCCCGGCGATGGCGTCAGGATCGACGACGACGCAGTCTGCCGACGCTGCTGTCGACACGGCACTGGAATCCTCGCCGGGCATCGCTCAGGCGAGTGCCTCCGGTTCCGGCTCAGCCGCTTCGACGAGCCCATCGAACAGCGCTTCGGCGTCGTCGTCGAGCGGGTAGATCTCGTGGTAGTCGTCGGGGTCGCGTCCGCGCCCGCTCGCAGCCCCGACGACCTTGGCGATCCGGTCGTAGTTATCGCGGACGAGCGAGCCGACGATGCCGGGCGTCCCGGCTCGCTCCGCCAGCTCCTCGGCCGCGGAGCGGCCGGCGTAGACGCGTTTTCGGCGACGATCGACGAGGAACATCGCGAACGGCTCCTCCCCGAACTGGGCGTCGAGGAATCTCTGAGCCGCCTCGTCGTACCACGAGATCGCGCCGACGTCGTCGAGGCGCTGGAGCGCTCGCGCGGCGATCGAGCAGTAGGGACACTCCCCGTCGTAGATTAGTACCGCGTCGTACTCGCGCATACTTGGGGTTGGAACCGGGCGGGCAAAACCGTGCTGGGCGATCGGGTCGTCGGTCGCGTGGTCCGGGACGCCGTGGTTTTCGACCGCCGCCGGAGCCACCTGCGACGACCGTAACGGTCAGGTCGCTGTCGTCCTGACAGAGGATATCGTGGACGAACTCCTCGCGCAATTGAAGTCGCGTCCGTACTATGCGGGGCAGATACGCGATCACCGCCGCGTCGACGGGCGCGAGGCTGCCCACGCCGACGTTGACCTCGAATCGCGGTTGGCGGGCGCGCTGTCGGATCGCGGCATCGACCGGCTCTATCTCCACCAGGCGGCGGCCATCGACGCCGTTCGCGGCGGCGAGAACGTCGTGCTCGCGACGCCGACGGCGAGCGGGAAGAGTCTCGCCTACACCGTCCCGGCGTTCGAGCGCGCGATGGATCACGGCGGCCGGACGCTGTATCTCGGCCCGCAGAACGCCCTCGTCGCTGACCAACAGGAGACGCTCTCGGATCTGGCGCACGGACTCGGCTTCGGGAGCCGCGTCTCCGTCGAGCAGTACACCGGGCGGCTGTCGAAGTCGGAGAAACGCGACGTGCGCGACCGACGCCCGACAGTGCTGCTGTCGAACCCGGATATGCTCCATTACGCGCTGCTCCCTCACGCCCACCGGCTCTGGGAGTGGTTCTTCGGTTCGCTAGAGACGGTCGTGATCGACGAGATTCACGGCTATCGTGGCGTCTTCGGCAGCCACGTGGCGCTCACACTCCGTCGATTGAACCGGATCTGCGAACGGTTCGGGAGCGATCCGCAGTACGTCTGCTGTTCGGCGACCATCGGTAATCCGATCGAGCACGCCGCGCGCGTGACCGGTCGCGACGCGGGGACGTTCCGTCTCGTCGACGACGACGCGAGTGCGACCGGGGCGAAACACTGGCTGCTGTGGAACCCCCCGGAGTATCGAGACGACACTAGCGGAGACAGCGGGAGTGGAGGGGGCGGCAGCGGCCGGCGCCGGTCGAGTCACGTCGAGACGAAGAACCTCTTCGTCGACCTCGTCGCCCGCGGCTACCAGACCCTCGCGTTCACGCGGGCGCGGCAGACGGCCGAGCGGTACGCGACAGAGAGCGCCGCAGACCTCAGAGAGCGCGGCAAACACGACGAAGCGTCGTCGGTGACGGCCTATCAGGCCGCGCTGAAACACGACCGCCGACGCGAGATCGAAGCGGGACTGCACGACGGGTCGGTCCGCGGCGTCTGGTCGACGAACGCGCTGGAACTCGGCGTCGACGTGGGGGAACTCGACGCCGTGCTCATCGACGGCTACCCAGGCACGCGGATGTCGGCGTTCCAGCAGGCCGGACGGGCCGGGCGCGGCGACGACGACGCGCTGGTGGTGCTGGTCGGCGGCGAGGACCAACTCGATCAGTACCTCCTCAAACATCCCGAGGAGTTCTGGGACGGCAATCCCGAACGGGCCGTCTGCGACCCCGAGAACCCGGAACTCCTGCCCGATCACGTCGCCTCCGCGGCTGCCGAAAACTGGCTGAAAACGGGCGACGAGGCGCACTTCGGAGAGGCGTTCCCGGACGTCGTCGCGTCGCTGCTCGAAGACGGACAGCTCGAACGCCGCGAGACCGAGCGCGGCATCCGGTGGCTCCACGACGGCGGCGGGAGCCCCCAGCACGAGATGAGCCTCCGGACGATCGAGACCCGCGAGGTCGACCTCCTCGACGCGCGCTCGAACGAGGTGCTGTCGTCGCTCTCGTTCGCGGACGCGCTGCGCGACGCGCACGAGGGCGCGATCTACCACCATCAGGGGACGACGTACGAGGTGGCGGAACTCGACCTCGACCGCGACACCGCGCTGTTGCAGCCGACCTGGGCGGACTACTACACCCGCGTGCTGCACGAGAAGACGATCACGGTCGAGGCCGACCGACGAGCGAAGTCGCTGTCGGCCCGCCCCGACACGGAAGTTCGGTTCGCCGAAGTGACGATGCGCAAGCAGATCACCGGCTTCGAGCGGCGCGATCCGCGGCGCGGCGAGGCGATCGGCCGCAAGGCGCTCGACCTCCCGGAGACGACACTGCGGACGGCGGCACTGTACGTCACCGTCCCCGAAGACGTCGAGCGGGAGATGCGGGAGATGGGCGGCGAGTACGGCTTCAACGGCGGCATCCACGCCGCCGAGCACGGGATGATCTCGCTGTTCCCGCTGTCGTTCCTCTGTGACCGCGGTGACATCGGCGGGCTGTCGACTCCCCATCACCCACACACGGGTCAGTCGACGATCTTCGTCTACGACGGCTATCCCGGCGGCGTCGGATTGACAGAGAGCGGGTACGGTGAGGTCGAGACCTTGCTCTCCCGCACCCGGAAGATGATCGACGACTGCGACTGCGAGGACGGCTGTCCGGCCTGCGTGCAGTCGCCGCACTGCGGGAACGCGAACGATCCGCTCTCGAAGGCCGAAGCGATCCATCTACTGGACGCACTCAGTACGTGAGCGCGTCGTGGCGAACGACTCTCACTCGGCGCGGAACCTCGAACGGGCTAGAAGGAACCGAAAGAGTACGTAAGCACTCGGTCGACGGCGAGGAGAGAGACGACCGCCGGGAGGACGACCAGGAGTGCGGCTCTCGGCTCGAGTAACCCGAGCGCGACGATGAGCGTCGTCGCACAGGCTGGCGGATGCACCACGTTTCCAAGTCGCATTCCAGTGGTGGTGAGCGCGACCGCGACGACGCCACTCACGAGCAGCCACGGCGGGTCGAACACGAGCGGCGACGAGGGAACAGCCACGACGGCGGTGACGCCGAGATACGCCACGAGCCCGGCAGCAACGCCGACAGCGTGCCCGCCGACGACCGTCCGATCGGATGGGCCGGGGGGATCTGTCGAGAGGACGAACGCGGAGGGGCCGAGACTCGGAAACACCGCAGGGGCGCCCGAGACCCACGCAACGGCGGCCGCGAGAGTGAGCAAGATGCCAGCACGGAGACCCACCGCGACGTCAGCTCGCGGATTCGTTCCCGACACGGCTCTACCACGTCGTTCGGAGCGGAAGAACGCCGCGATTGTGACTTCCTCAGGGGCGGCGACTACAGAGCGACAAGATTTTTAGGGTGGCCTAAAGAGCTAGCGGTGATGAAGCAGGATGTCTGTGTCGTGGTGCCGACCATCCGCGAGTACGACTGTATGCGGGCGTATTTCGAGAATGCACGCGAACACGGCTTCGACCTCGATCGACTGTTCGTCCTCCTCGTGACCGAGGACTTCTGTGACGTCGAGGCGATGGAGCAGATGCTCGACGAGGAAGGCGTCGACGGCGCGGTCTACGACGGGTCGCGGCGCGAGGCGTGGTTCAAAGAGCAGGGGCTCTCGGCGTATTCCCACCTGATCCCCGCTGCGTCGCACGCCCAGACCAGTTTCGGACTGCTCTATATGTGGGCGCACCCGCGGTTCGAGCGCGGCGTGTTCATCGACGACGACACGTTGCCACACGAGGAGTGGGACTTCTTCGGCCGTCACCTGGCGAACCTCGACCGCACCGACGAGGTCGAGTCCGTCCGCTCGGACGAGCGTTGGGTGAACGTGCTCTATCAGAACGCCGACGAGCACGGCCTCTACCCGCGCGGGTACCCCTACTCCGCGATGGACGAGGCGGTCGAGACCGGCCGCAGCGAACTCAGCGACGTGGTCGCCTCCCAGGGTCTGTGGACGAACGTCCCCGACCTCGACGCCGTCCGAATCCTGATGGACGGCGACCTGCAGGGCCAGGCACAGACGCGCACGGAACACGAGGACTTCGAGGGCGACTTCGTCGCCGAATCGGGCCAGTATCTGACGGTCTGTTCGATGAATCTCGCGTTCGAGCGCGAGGTCATCCCCGCGTTCTATCAGTTGCCGATGGACGACAACGAGTGGGACGTCGGCCGCTTCGACGACATCTGGTCGGGCGTGTTCCTCAAGCGCGCCGCCGACCTCTTGAAGAAGGACGTCGTCAACGGCTACCCGCTCTGTGAACACAACAAGGCGCCACGGCCGACGTTCGACGACCTGAACAACGAGGTGCCGGGCCTCGAACTCAACGAACACGTCTGGGAAGTCGTCGACGCCGTCGGCGACGACGCCGACTCTTGGACGGCCGCCGCCGACGCGATGGCACGGGCGTTCGCCGAGGGAGACTTCTCCGAGTGGAACAACGGCGCGTTCCTGAATCACTGCGGCGAGTACTGGCTCGACTGGCTCGACTGTCTCTCGGAGATCGAGGACTCGAACGCCGAACCGCCTCGCGACGCCGCCGTCGCCGACGACTGACACACAGCAGCTCGGGTCAGACTCCCGAGATCGACCTCGTAGCTTCCTTTTCAGCCGAATCTATCGTCGCCAGATCGGACAGATTACGTACGTGAACCGGAAGGTATATAGGTTTTAGGCAGGCCTAAATTCAGTATGGACGGATCAGACAACACGTCCCGGACGCGCCGCCGCTTCCTCCAGGCGGCCGCGGCGGCGGGCGTGGTCGGCGTCGCCGGCTGCAACACGCCGGGAGGCGAGACGACGGAGACGGAAACGGACACTGCTGGCGGCGAGGAGCCGGCTCAACAGATCGGTTCCGGTCGTTCGCCGTTCGGCGAGCGGGACCTCTCCGCCGGCGTGTCGATGGCGGAGATGCCCGACCTCGAAGGCGAACTGACGCTGTACTCCGGACGCGGCGAGGCGCTCGTCGGCGAACTGGTCAGTTTCATCGAGGACCGCTATCCCGACTTCACCGTTCGGCCGCTGTACAACTCGGCGACCGAACTGGTCAACCAGATCATCACGGAAGGACAAAACAGCCCCGCTGACGTCTTCTACTCGGTCAACGCCGGTTCGCTCGGTGCGCTCGCAGACCGCGACCGAGCCCAGGCTCTCCCCCAGGACGTTCTCGATTTCGTCCCCTCGAACTTCCGCGACCCGGACGGCTCGTGGATCGGAACGTCCGGCCGGGCGCGCTCGGTCCCCTACAACACGAACACGTTCTCGGCGTCGGACATCCCGACGAGTATTATGGCCTTCCCCGAGACCTCGGCCTTCCAGGACCAACTCGGGTGGGCTCCCACGTACTCCTCGTTCCAGGCGTTCATCACCGCGATGCGCATCCTCGAAGGCGACGAGGCGACGCGGCAGTGGCTCACCGGGATGCAAGAGCTCGGCGTGAGCCAGTACGGCGACGAGTTCCAGGTCGCACGCGCGGTCGCCGACGGCGAGATCGCCGCCGGCCTGACGAACCACTACTACATCCAGCGCGTGCTCGCACGCCGCGGTACCGGGACGCCGCTCCGAACTGCGTTCACGCAGAACGACGCCGGTGCGGTCTTCAACGTCGCGGGCGCGGCCGTCCTCGACACCGCCGACGACGCCACGCTCGCCTCGAACTTCGTCCGACACCTCCTCTCGGCGGAAGCGCAGGACTACTTCGCGCGGACGACCTTCGAGTATCCGCTCGTCCCCGAGATCGAGCCGATCGGCCGGCTCCCGTCGATCGACGAGTTGAACCCGCCCGAGGATATAGACCTCTCACAACTGTCGGATCTCGAAGGAACGATCGATCTGCTTCGAGATACCGGCGTCCTCTAAGGGGCTGAAACGCCTACGATGGCCACAGAACACCGGACGAGCGCGGACGACGACGCGGACGAAGAGACCCAACTCCCGCTCGGAGTCTCGATCGCCGCAGCCGCGGTGTCGGCCGCGGTGCTCCTCCCGATTCTGTGGCTGGTGAAGACCGGCCTCGACGTCGGTTTTTCGGAGGCGATCGCGCTTCTCACGCGACCGACGACGCTCGAAGTGTTCGTCAACACGACCGTTTTGGTCACGCTGACGACGGCCGCGTGCGTCCTGATCGGCGTCCCGCTGGCGTATCTGACAGTCCGGACGGACCTCCCGTTTCGCCGCTTCTGGACGATCGTCGTCTCGTTGCCGCTCGTCATCCCGAGCTACGTCGGGGCGTTCGCGTTTGTCTCGGCGTTCGGGCCGCAGGGGAGTTTCCAGCGACTCCTCGCACCGCTCGGCGTCGAGAAGATCCCGGAGATCTACGGCCTCGAAGGGTCGATACTGATCCTCACGCTGTACACCTACCCCTACGTCTACATCACCGCGCGGGCGTCGCTGAAGTCGATGGACACGACGCTCATCGACGCCGCGCGGACGCTCGAACACGACCGCTGGGAGACGTTCAAGCGGGTGACGCTCCCGCAGATCCGCCCGGCGGTCGCCGCGGGTGCCTTGCTCTCGGGGCTGTACGCGCTCGCCGACTTCGGAACACCCTCGATTATGCGCTACGACGTGTTCACGCGCGTCATCTTCGTCGAGTTCGGCACGTTCGGCCGCGACACCGCGACGCTGCTCTCGCTGCAGTTGGTGGCGGTGACGCTCTTCATCCTCTGGCTCGAGGCGCGCGTCCGCGGCGAGGAGCGGACCACGGCGGGCGGCCGTTCGCGCGGGGTCGTCTCCCTGGGCAAGTGGCGGTACCTGGCGATGGGGTTCGCCGCGCTCGTCGCCGGCTTGGCGCTCGTCGTCCCGGTCGTGATCCTGCTGTCGTGGCTCGGAACCGCGTCGACGGCGGTGAATCAGTCGCTGGCGTTCCAGTGGTCCTACGTGACCAACTCGGTCGTCGTCGCGGCCGCGGCCGCCGCCGTCGCCGTCGTCGCCGGGCTGCCGGTCGCGTACCTCTCGGCGAGATACGACGGCCTGCTTCCGACGGCGTTCGAGCGCGTCAGCTATATCGGCTACGCGGTTCCGGGTGTCGTCCTCGGCCTCGCGCTCGTGTTCTTCGGGAGCCAGTACGCGACGCCGATCTACCAGACGCTGTACTTACTCGTGTTCGCGTACGTGATCCGGTTCCTGCCGCAGTCGGTCGGCTCGCTCCGGGCGTCGTTCCTCTCGGTCGACCCGGCACTTCCGGAGGCCGCCCGCACGCTCGGTCGGACCTCTGTGGGGGCGTTCCGGTACGTCACGCTCCCACTGGTCGCACCGGGGCTGTTCGGCGGGGCGGCGCTCGTGTTCCTGACGACGATGAAGGAACTGCCGGCGACGCTTCTGCTGCGACCGTCGGGTTTTACCACGCTCGTCACACATATCTGGACAGCATATGAATCGGGGTACTTCGGACAGGCGGCAGTGCCAGCACTGGTCCTGCTCTTCGTGTCGGGGCTCTCGATGCTCGTGATTCTCAGACAAGAGGGATACGATGTCAAATAGCACGCAAACACCGGTGGAGTCGAACGCGAAGTACCGAACTGACACAGCCAGCGACGGACAGACGGAGCCGTTGACGGCCGGTGTCGGTGAAGACGTCGTCCTCGAATTAGACGACCTACAGAAGTCCTACAGCTCCGAGCCGGTCGTCGAGGGGCTCTCGCTATCGGTCCGCGAGGGTGAGATTCTGACTCTCCTCGGTCCGTCCGGCTGTGGGAAGACGACGACGCTCAGGCTCATCGCGGGGCTCGAACGACCCAACGGCGGCGCGGTGCGACTGAACGGCCGCTCGGTTTCGGGATCGACGTTCGTGCCGCCCGAAGAGCGCGGCGTCGGCGTCGTCTTCCAGGAGTTCGCCCTCTTCCCGCACCTCACCGCCCGCGAGAACATCGCGTTCGGCCTGAAAGACCGGCCGAAAGACGAAGTCGACCAGCGCGTCGACGAACTGCTCGAACTGGTCGATCTGGCCGGGCAGGGCGATAGCTATCCCGATCAGCTCTCGGGTGGCCAACAGCAGCGCGTCGCCCTCGCGCGCTCGCTCGCCCCCGAACCGGAGATTCTTCTCTTAGACGAGCCGTTCTCGAATCTCGACGTCGACCTCCGCGTCGAGATGCGTGAGGAGGTCCGCCAGATCATCAAAGAGACGGGCGTGACCGCCATCTCGGTCACGCACGATCAGGAGGAGGCGCTCTCGATTTCCGATCGCGTCGCCGTAATGAACGACGGGGAAATCGAACAGGTGGGCGACCCAGAAGGCGTCTTCCAGCACCCCGAATCGCGGTTCGTCGCCGCTTTCCTCGGCTATGCGAGCTTCATTCCCGGCTACGTCTCCGGCGACGTCGTCGAGACCGACTTGGGCACCGTCCCGCGGGACCAGATCCACGGACTCGCCCCGGAGTACGACCGCACGCGCGTCGACCTGCTCGTCCGCCCCGACGACGTGAGCGTCCGCCGACTGGACTGTGAGGGCGTCGAAGCCTGCGGCAACGTCGTCGCTCGCCGATACCTCGGCCCGACGTTCCTTTATGAGGTCGAACTTGACACCGGCGAGTCCGTCCAGTGTATGCACAACCACGACGAGAACATCCCCGACTCGGGCCCCGTCGGCCTCGAACTCGACGCCGACCACGAACTCGCGTGGTTCCCGCGCGAACAGCGCCCCGAAGACGACTCCCGGTACAGCGATTGATCCGTGTCCCGGCGACGACGCCTCTCGTCCGCCGGAGGCGCCCTCCCACAGCGGCTCCGTGCCGCCGCGCGTGATGCGCCCGAACGAGTCCTTGCCGTCCTCCTCGCGGCCGCCGTCGGTGCACTCGTCTACTATCTGGCGATCGACCTCTTTCCGTACCACTCGGTCAACGACGACGAGGGCGTCTACCTCTATCAGGCCGCGATGTTGCTGGAGGGGAAGCTCTTTCTCCGCCCCGGCGACATCCCGTGGGAGGCGGTCCGGCCGTGGTTCTTCGTCGTCGAGGGCAGCGGCGAGAACGTCCGAATGTACGGCAAGTACTCGCCTGTCGCGCCGGCGATCTTCGCCGTCGGACGGCTCCTCGGAGACTGGAACATTTCGCTCGGCCTCGTCGCCGCCGGCACAGCTCTCGGGGTCTACACCCTCGGCGCGGCGGCCTTCGACCGCCGGGTGGGACTGCTCGCGGTGCTCGCGCTCGCGGGGTCGCCGCTGTTTCTCCTCACGTCGTCGACGTTTTTCTCGTATGCCCCGACGACGCTCCTGAACGTCGCCTTCGCCGTCGCCTACATCCGCGCCGCGCGAACCGGGAGCCTGCGGTGGGGTGCAGCCGCGGGCACGGCGATCGGAGTGGCGTTCTTCGCTCGACCCTACACGGCCGTCCTGTTCGCGCTCCCGTTCATCGGCCACACGCTCGTCTCGCTCGGCGTCTCGTGGCGGCGCGCGGGGTGGACGCCCCAGTTCCGAGGCGTGCTCGCCCGCGCGCTCGCCATCGCGATGCCCGGTGCGGCGTTCGTCGGCGTCGCGCTCGCGTACAACGCAGTCGTGACGGGCGATCCGCTGGTCTTCCCCTATGCGGCGTTCGCGCCGAACGACGGCATCGGCTTCGGGCCTCACGAGATCCTCAACTACGAACGGGACTACACGCCCGCGCTGGCGGCCGAGACGGCCGTCACGATCACCGAGTACTTCTTCACCGAGTGGGTGACGGCCGGCCGAATCGGCACCGCACTCGCCGCCGTCGGCGTCGGTGCCGCGGCGTGGCGCGAACGCGTGCGGATTCGCGGATGGATCGGAACGCCGAGTTCGCTCGGTAGCGGCACTCTGGAGCAGCGATTCGATCCCGCAGACGGGATGCAAAGCTGGGAAGTCGTCGCCGTCCTCCTCGCGATCGTCCCTTCGGTGTTCCTCGGCGAGGCGTACTTCTGGGGGACACACAACGGCCTCCGAAACGGCCTCATCGATCTCCTGGGGCCGTTCTACCACTTCGACGCGCTCGTCCCAGTCGCGATATTCACCGCCGCAGGAGTTGCGTTCCTCGCGCGTGGCGCCGTCTCGACGCTCCGCGCCTACACCACGCGCCGCCGCGCCCGACTCGCACTCCTCGTCGGCCTCGTCCTCGCCGCACCGGTCGTCGCCTCCGCGGAGTTGGCAGTCGTCGAGGAGCCGTTCGCGGCGAACGCCCAGCGCACCGATAGTCTCGAAGCGACCTACGAACCGTTCGAGGAACGCTCGTTCGACCACGCGCTCGTGTTCACGCCCGACCCCTACGGCGACTGGCAGGCCCATCCCTTCCAGTACCTCCGCTACGATCCCGGCTACGACGGCGACGCGGTGTACGCGACAGACGGCGGTCCCGACCGCGACCTCGCGGTGTTGGCGGCGACGAATCGGACGCCGTATCGCTTCACGTATCGGGGCGTCTGGACCGGCGCGGCGACGCCCGTGAACCCAGAGATCCAGCGCCTTCGCGTTCTCGAAGGAGAGTCAGTACAGGCGCGAACGACGCTCGGGATTCCGGCGGAGGCGACGAGCGTGAGCGTCCGCGTCGAGACGCCCGAGGGGTACGCGCGCTATGCGGTCCCCGACGCGGCGCGGACGAACGAGACAGTCACCGTCGCGTGGCGAATCGGCCCCGACGCGGCTCGGGCGGAGAATCTGCGCTTCGAGGGTGGTTCGCGGTTCCGCAACGTGCCGCTGGCGGCGGACGGGCGCGGCGAGGTCGACCTGGTCGTGACCTTCGTCGGCGTCGGTGGATCGAGCATCACCTACCGACAGGAGGCGACCGTCGAGTCGACCCCGGAGGGCGTCCGCGTCGTCTGGCCGCCCGAGACGCGTATCTGTCGGCTGACGACAGAGTGTGGCCCAGAAGGTACGTGGGTCGGTTCCGACGGCGACTACGTCGCCGGAGTGTCTGTCGCGACGAACGCGAGCGTCGTCTGATCTTCACATCGTTCTGTCCGACAGTATAGCGTTCAGAGCGGACCGGTGAAACTGAGCTGGAGAAGACCCTCGCGGACCGCGTACTGCAGGCGCTCGTCGAGCGGCATCTCACCCCAGTTGTCGGGGCGTTCGGCCTCGGGCACCTCGTTGAGACGCTCGACGAGCGATTCGTGGAGGAACCGCCCGTTCTCGCCGCAGTCCGGACAGGTCAGGATGATAAGACGGACCCGGTAGGGGCGGTCTTCCACACGCCCACAGTGCGGGCAGACGTACGAGTCAGTCACTGGATCGCGGTACGAGCCGAGGTAACTCGTATCTGTGGGTTTCGACCCGAGCGCAAACGCGAGGGAGTGGCGTCATTTCGCGCGGAAGACGGCCACGTCGTCTACTTCCAGACCTGCAGCCGTCGCGCGCGACTCCCCGGTGATCAGATCCGTCGCGTCGACGTCGCGGTCGTCGAGCGTCACTGTCGCCGGATCGGCCTCGAAGTTGAGAACGCAGACGTAGGTGTCGTCGAGTTCGCGGGCGAACGCGACCGCGCCGTCGGCGTCGGTCTCGTAGTCGATCCGTTCGAGCGTGCCCTCGTAGCCGAGTGCGGGGATCTCCGAACGGACGTCGAGCAGGCGCTCGTAGTGGTCGGAGAACGCCTCGCGGGCGTGGTCCCACGCGAGGGCGTCGCGGCGGCCGCGCTGGCCGAGTTCCTGGCCGCCGTAGAGCATCGGAACGCCGGGGAGCGTGACCAGTGCACCCGCCGCGGCCATCGCGGCGTCGTCGCCGCACTCGACGACGTACCGGGTTTCGTCGTGGTTCTCGATGTAGAGCATAAACGCCGCGTGCGGCGGGAAGCCGACGCCAGCGCGCTGGTCGATCGCGTCGAGAATCGCCTCGGCGGGAGCGTCGCCGCGGCCGACCTGCCGCAGCGTGAAGTACAGCGTGGTGTCGAAGTGCATATCGAACATCCCGTCGTGGAAGTCCGCCACGTATGGGATGGTCTCGTCCAGCAGGAGGAACTCGGGGTCGCGGGACTTCACTCGCTCGCGGAGTTCCCGCCAGAAAGTGTCGGGGACGGCCCAGGCCATATCGCACCGAAATCCGTCTGCGACCTCGAACCACGTGTCGACAGCGTCGAGGAGGTGCCGGCGAACCGAGAGGTTCGCGAAGTTCCAGTTGGCGATGTACTCCCAGTCGAAGTACGTCTCGGGTTCGCCGCTGTCCTGCCAGTCGTACCAGTCGTAGTACTCGGAGTCGGGGTTGCCGTAGGCGTCCTGAAAGAACGGGTGATCCCGCGCGGAGTGATTCAAAACGAGGTCGAACAGGACCTTCATCCCGCGGTCGTGGGCGGCCGCGACGAACTGCTCGTAGTCCTCGCGATCGCCGAGGTCCTCGGCGATGCTGAAGAAGTCGGTGATGTTGTAACCGTGCGGCGCGTGGTCGTTTTCGAGCACCGGCGTGAGCCACAGGCAGTCGACGCCGAGGTCCGCGAGGTAATCGAGGCGTTCCTCGATGGCTTCGAAGACCGTCTCGGATTCGATCTCGGCTGGGTCACCCGCGAAGCCCCGGACGTAGATCTCATACAGCGTGACGTCTTTCGCCCACTCCGGCGGGTCGTTCGGTCGGACGACATCGAAGGCGTGTCCCTCCTCGACGACGGCCCCCGAATCGGCGTCCGCTCCCTCGGCCGCCTGGGACTCCGACGAGATCGTGATGGCGCGCCCCTCGCCGCTGCCGTCGGGGACGACCTCTCGACAGAATTCGATGGTGTCGGGGACGCTGTAGGCCTCCGCGACCGCGACACCGTGGATCCGAACGCGGTCGCCGACTGCCGCGGTCGGGATCCGGAGTTCCCAGCCCTCCGTATCGATTTCGCTCTCGTCGACGTCGTCGCGGTCGTCGACGAGGAACTCGACGGCCATCTCCTCGCGATCGACGTCGCTGTCGGGATGCGGTTGCGGGTCCGCGCGAACGACGAGCGTACTTCCTTCGACGCTGCCTCTGAGTTGTATTCGCGGTCGGCCGCCGCCGCCGCTTCCGGATCGGGCCCCCGACCCTGATCCGGAGACGCCGCCGCTCTCGCCGGGTCGCCGTCCCGACCCGCTCTGGAAGCCGCTCCAGCCACTCACACCGCTGCCACCACTGACGCGGTCCGCGGGGGCGAGTTCGCCCGGGAACGCGCGGATAGTGAGTCGGTGGATGCCGTCGGGTGCATCGAGTTCGAGCCCGAACGTACCCGCAGCGTCGGGGACGAACTCGACGACCGGCTCGTCGTCGGGCAGTTCGGCCGTGCTCGCCGCCGGCGCACTCCGAACGCGCCAGCTGTACGTCGCCTCCGGGTCGGGGTCCCGAGGCGCGAGCTGGACGGATTCGCCGACCGCGACGAAGCGAGGGGGGCCTGGGTGTTGCATACTGATGTCAACGATTCCTCGGGACTTTGTCTTTGCCCCGCCCTCTGACGTCTGTTTTCATCGATCGTTTCAAATTCTGCGGGAGCGGTTACAACGGGGAGATGTTCCCGGCGAACACCGTGAGTTTCCCGCCAATACTTATGTCGCGGGCACACTGGTGCGTGTGTATGAGACTTCGGACCGTGCTGAACGAGTACAAGCGCGACCGTGACGGGCGCTTTCCGGGGGAGTTGCCCACGACAAACGGCGCGTTCTCCGGGCACGGCGATCGATTGGTCTACGTCGGGGCTGACGGCGCCCTCCGCGATTATTCCGCGGCGCTCTCGGGTCTGTACGGGATCGACCGTTCTCGGTTCGCGATCGAGGCGGACGGCGAGATACGCTGGTTCGACGAACTCGAACGCGTGCGCCAGCACTACTATCGGGAGACGACCCTCGTCGAGACGGAGTACAACGCCGGTTCCTACACCGTCCACCAGTACGACCTGACGCTGGGTCGCGCACACGTCACCCACGTCGAACTCCGCGGAGCGATCCCGACCGACGCACACCTGACGGCCTTTCTGACGCTCGCTCCCGAGAGCAGCGAGACGCAGGTCGGTCGCCTCATCCACGAGCGCGGCGGTCCGAACGACACCCAGGCCGTCGAGGTGTTCCACCGCGACGAGCACGATTACGTCACCGCTTCAACCGGCCTCGACGACGTCCGCGCACAGGTCCCCGAGCGATTCGAGGAGATGCTCTCCTCGGAGGCGTTCGAACTCCCCCGAGACGCCGTGCTCGAACGCTACGAGGACACGCACCTCAGCGGCGACATCGTCGTCTCCGCGCCGCTCGAACGCGAAGACCGGGGCGTACAGACGACGCTCGTCACGCAGTTGTCGGATCACACCGAGGTCGACCGCGAGGACGCACTGGCGGACCTCCGGAACTGCGCGCTCGAACACGCCACGGCGGACGAAATCCGCGCTGCCGCCCGCGAACGTGCCGAAGTGGCGGTCCCCGAAGACGTGCCGAGACCGCGCACCGTCCGCGCCGATCTGCGGGCGCTCTCGCTGCTGACGGCGCCCTCCGGTGCGCACATCGCCGGACCCGAGTTCGATCCCTTCTACACGCACTCGGGCGGTTACGGCTACACGTGGTTCCGCGACGAGGCCGAGTCCGCTCGACACCTTCTTCGAAGCGACGAACTGCTCGACCTCGATCTGACAGAGCGGCTCTCGACCGTCGCTGCGTTCTTCTGTGACACCCAACTCGACGACGGGTCGTGGCCCCACCGGGTGTGGGCGATCGACGGGTCGCTCGCTCCGGGCTGGGCGAACGCACAGATCGAAGGATCAGACGCACCCGAACACCAGGCCGACCAGACGGCGAGCGTCGTCACCTACCTCGCGACGCTCTTGACAGAGCGGCAGTCTGATCTCTCGGCGTCGCTCACCGAGCGGATCGAGGAGACGATCGAAGCCGGCGTCGCAGCACTCGATTCGGATCTCGCAGACGACGGGCTCCCGCGGGAGTGTCAGAACGCCTGGGAGAATATGATCGGCCGGTTCGTCCACACGGCGGCGACGTTCCTGCACGCGTACGCGAGCGTCGCAGCGGCCCCCGTGGAGACCGACCTGGCGGTCCACGCCGAAGCGCAGGCCGACGCCGTCTTCGAGGGCCTCGATCTGCTCTGGGACGACGACTACGAGGTGTACGCGCTCCGTCTCCGTGACGGGAACGGCGACCGCGACTCACGATTAGATTCGGGCTCGTTCGCCCTCGTCGAGGCGTTCGCCGCCTACGACGACGTCGACGAACTCGACGAGATACCGACGCAAACGCTCTCTCGGCTGGAGCGACATATGCGAACGGCGTTCGACGACCTCTATCGGGAGTCGGCGGGCGACGACGTCGCGGGCATCATCCGGTTCGAGGGGGACTACTGGCGCAGCGCCGAACAGGACGACGAGAAGGTGTGGTCCGTCGCGACCGCGTGGGGCGCGAACGCCGCTGCGGGGTTCGCCGTCCTGCTGGACAACTACGGGCGGAAAGCGGCGTCCGCGGACTTCTTCGAGTACGCGACGGAACTATACCACCTGATCCGTCCGAACGGCCCGTTCTGTACGGGCGCCGGCTACCTGGCAGAGCAGGTGTTCGACGACGGCACGCCCGACAGCGCCACGCCGCTCGCGTGGTCGCACGCGATGCGCCTCCGCGCGACGGGCGTTCTCGAAGCCCACGACGCCCTGCCGGCCCCGAAGTCCGCGCCGTCGGGGCCGACTGGGCGACCGCGCTGGACGACCGGCGAGAAGTACGGCGTCGGGACCGTCGCAGATCACACCTCAGAGGACCCCTCGCGCGTGTGGTTCACGCTGACCGAGGGGGCGTTGACGGAGGTCCGGTTCCCCCGCGTCGACCTGATGAACCTCCGCACGCTGGATCTCCTCGTCGTCGACGCCGACGCCGACTCCGATTACACGGCCCGGACGTACAACGAGACGCGCCGCGACGACGAGGCCGACACGATCGATCGGCGCGTCGAGATCGTCGACGACGACGCGCTGTTGTTCCGGCACGTCGTCTCCGAGACCGGCGACGGCCGCGGTCACGAGTGGCGCCTGCACGCAGAGTACGTGACCGACCCCGAACACGACGCGCTGCTCGTCGACGTCGACTTCGAGGCCGACGACGACAACGAGTACGAACTGTACGCCATCGCGGACACCGCGCTCGCGAACACAGGCACGACTGACCGCGGGCTCCGGCTCGGCGGCCCGGACGGCTATCACCTGGTCGCCCGCGACGCCAGCGCGTACGATCAGCGCGGCGACGTCGAACCGCTCCTCATCGACGAGGACGGGACGGAGTACAGCGTCGCGGCCGCGATGGCGACCGCCGGCCGCTTCGAGTGGGCCACCGTCGGCGTCGCGGGCTCGAAGTACCTCAACGAACTCTTTTCGGACGGGGCCGCGCCGACGCCGCAAAACAGCGTCGACGACGAGAACGTCGTCCTCGTCGGCCGCCTCGGCGTCGGCGAGGGAGTCGCCGACCGGATCGCACTCGGATTCGCCGAAGACGCCGACACCGCGGCCGCACTCGGTGAGGCCGCGGGGGCGCTCAGCCGCGGCTACGAGACTGTCCGGCGGGACTACGTCGACTCCTGGGACGACTTCCTCGCGGACAAAGAGCTCCCGGCCTCCGTCGCAGACGACGACACGCTCGCGAATCAGTACAAGACGTGTCTGATGAGCCTGCGCGCCGTCGAGGACAAGACGTTCCTCGGGGCCGGCATCGCCTCGCCGTCGGTGCCGTGGGGCGAGGCCGTCAGTGCCACCGAAGCGAAGGGCTACGGCTACAACTTCGTCTGGTCGCGCGACCTCTATCAGGTCTTCACCGTCTTCGAGGCGGTGGGAGACATCGAGACCGCGCAGTTGGCGCTCGAGTACATCTACCGTTTCCAGCAGGACGAGCGGGGGTTCATCCCGCAGAACACCTACCTGAACGGGCGGACGCGCTGGGGCGGCGAGCAGATGGACAATATCTCGTTCCCGCAGGTGATGGCGTGGATGCTCCGCGAACACGGCGTCGACTTCGCCGATACGGAGTACGATTACGTCAACGTCAAACGCTCCGCTGACTACGTGGCCCGGAACGGGCCGCCGACGGCCCAGGAGCGCTGGGAGGAAGAAGCGGGCTACTCCCCGTCGTCGATCGCCGCCGAGATCGCCGGCCTCGGGTGTGCTGCCGACATCGCGATCCAGGAGGGACACGACGCCGACGCGCTCATCTGGCAGGCGTTAGCCGACGACTGGGCCGACCGCGTCGAGGAGTGGACCGCCACGGAGACGGGAACGAAACGCCACACGAACACGCCCTACTACGTCCGGATCACCCGCGACGGCGACCCCGACGTGGGGCACCTCCGCACGCTCGCGAACAACGGACCGACGCTCGACGAACGCGAGATCATCGACGCCGGCTTCCTCGAACTCACCCGATTGGGAATCAAGCCCGCAGACGACGAAACGATTCGAAATTCGGTGACGGAAGTCGACGAGACGATCCGCGTGGATACGCCGCACGGTCCGGCGTTCTACCGGTACAACGGCGACGGTTACGGCGAGCGCGCGATCGACGAGGAGGGCGCGCCGTGGTCGATCGAATCGAAGGGCAAAGGGCGACTCTGGCCGATCTTCACCGGCGAGCGTGGGGAGTACGAACTGCTCCATGGGCCGGACGAAGACGCGCTCGATCCCCGAAACCTCTTGGGGACGATGGCCGGCTTCGCCAACTCCGGCCGGATGCTCGCAGAGCAGGTCTGGGACCGCGAGCACAGCACGCAGTACAACTGGGCGTTCGGCGAAGGGACCGGCGCGGCGACGCCGCTGGCGTGGTCGATGGCACAGTACGTTCGCCTCGCACACAGCATCGACGTCGGCGAGCCGGTCGAGATGCCGTCGGTGCTCCGCGAGCGGTACGTGGAGACTGAACGTCCGTCGGGGCCGCGGCTTAAGGTCAGTACGCGCTTTATGCGCGACGAACTGGTCGTCTCGGGGCGAACCGATGCGGCCATCGTGGCGATCAAGACGCCCTCGGAGACCGAAATCGTCGTGCCCGAGAAAGGGTCTTTCGAGGAGTCACTCGACATCGAACACGGAGAGAACCAGATCACCGTCGCGGGCGCGACCGACGTCGATCTGAAGCAGGCGGGAACGAGCGTCACGCGGTTCACGCTCTGAACCGTTCTATGGGGATAAATCGAGGAGCGGTCCAGACCGCGCTCCTCACTTCGCCCCCTCACGGCAGATAGACCGCTCACAGTAGGCTGACTTTCCCACGCACGAGCGTGGGCAGTTGTGCGATGACTGCCGGGAAGGTGAGCCCCAGTTGGTCCATACACTCCCGTTGGTCGAAGTAGACGTGGTGTTCCTGCAGTTTGCCCTCCTCGATGTGAAACTTCGCCATCATCTGGATTTCGACGCTCCGATACGTCGGCGGCACCCCGTTGAACACGCCTTCGTGGGTCCCCGTGAACGTCACTTCGTCCATCACGAGATCGTCCGTCGCGACGAGGTCGGCGACGGCAAACTGAAAGTCGGGGAAGCCACGCTCCAGTCGGTTCATAAAGGACACTAACCCGGTCGGGCCGCGCGCTTCGCCCACCGGGCCCGTGCCCACGTCCTCCGGGACGGCCGGATCGTACAGGACGAACGAGTCGGACACGAGGTCTGGGATCTGTCATAATGATTACTCTCGTCTCTTACCGCCGACCATCGCCACCGGGAGTGGCGCTCGGCGGTACACAGTGAGAGTAATCACTATGAGTAGTCCCGTTCGTTCCAAACGTCCACGTACGCCTCGACTAATGTTTCGTTTGCTGTGCGATTCGGAGTCATCCTCGACTCACGTTCGAATGTATGTCACACTGTGTCATAATCCCTCGTGAGCTTTTTTTGAAATGTAAACCGAGATATGGATTGTGCAGCGAGCACGGAGAGCAGACACGACAGAGTGGATCTCCCAACGTCCGGCGACAGAGATCTATCGACCGAGCGTCGGCCGAATCGCCCACGTCGCTTTTGTCTCGTCGGGTCCTCTCTCTCCTATGGCGACGTACTCGCGGCTGACACGCGTTTCCGCACCGCTCTCTGAGGTCTGGGACTTTCACTCGCGCGTCTCCGGACTGAAAGCGTTGACGCCGGGGTGGATGAACCTCCACGTCGAGGCCGTCACCGGTCCCGACGGCGACCGCGATCCCGAGATTCTGGAGACAGGGTCGGAGATCCAGATGTCGATGCGACCGTTCGGTGTCGGGCCGCGACAGCGCTGGACGTCGGTGATAACCGAACGCGAGTCCGGCGAAGAGCGGGCGATGTTCCGCGACGAGATGCGCGGCGGCCCGTTCGCGAAGTGGGTCCACACCCACCGGTTTATCGCCGACGGGGAGGAGGCGATAATCGACGATCAGGTCGAGTACGAACTCCCGGGTGGTGGCCTCGGTCGGACCGCCTCGCCACTGGCCGTGGTCGGCTTCGAGCCGATGTTTCGAGCGCGACACCGGAAGACGAAGGAACTACTCGAGTAGGGGCGACGCGCACCGAAAGCACTTATCGGTCGCTCGGGCAGTTGACAGTATGTCAGGCCCTCCACCTGTTGACGCGTCGGATATTCCCGCCCGACCCGAGACCGGTCCCCCAAAGCGGAGCGAGAGCGACGTAAACGGCGACAGCACCGCGGATAGTAACGCGGACGCAGACAGCAACAGGAACGCGGACGCAGACAGCAACAGGAACGCGGACGCAGACAGCAACAGGAACGCGGACGCAGACAGCAACGCGGCCGACGGCCGGCCCACTCGACGCCGGGTCCTCGCGAGCGTCGCAGCCGTCGGCGCGGGACTCCCCCTCGCGGGGTGCGGCGGCATCGGCACGCCCGGAACCGAAACCGAGGGCGACACGGCCACCGAGACGGCGTCGTCGCCGACGGACACATCTCCCGGTCGCGGTCCGGCACCGTCGGTGATCGGGCCGTGGCCGCAGGCCCGCGCTGACGCGGCGAACACCGGCGTCGCGGCCGGCACCGGACCACTCAGTTCGCCGAGCGTCCGGTGGACCACGGCGAGCGCCGGAACGATCGGCGCGGCGGTCGGCGTGGGTGGCGAAGCAGACAGTTCAGCAGACGACACTGGCGCGTACGTCGTCGCCGAAGACGGACGCGTCGCCGCCGTCGACGCCGCGGGCGAGGAACGCTGGACGGCCACCGTCGACGCGGCGCAGTTCCCGCCGGCCGTCGAGTCGGGTCGCGTCGTCGTCCCGGAACGCGAGCGCCTCGTCGTGCTCGACGCCGCAACCGGACAGCGACAGCGGACGATCGGCCTCCCCGGCGGAATCCTCTACGCGCCGACGGTCGTCGGGTCGCACGCGTTCGTCGGCACGTTCTCCGGCGGCGTCGTCGCAGTTGATCTCGCGACGGGCGAGACGCGCTGGCAGGCGGGCGACCCGAGTCGTTCGTACCCGCCAGTCGTCGTCGACGGCGTCGCCTACGTCACGGCGCGGCGGTGGGGGACCGATGAGACTGGCGAGCGCGAAAGCGGCGCGTCCGACGATGCTGGCGTGCTCACTGCACTCGACACCGAGACGGGCGATCGGCGCTGGACGGTGCCCCTCGACGGCAACCCGACCGCGCCCCCGGGATACCACGACGGCGTCGTCTACTGCGGGACGCACCGGGGTCACGTGTATGCGGTGGACGCGACGACAGGTGAGACGCGCTGGCGCGAGACGGTTGGCGACTGGGTGACCCGCGGTCCGACGGCCGCGGCCGACGGCGTGTACGTCGTGGTCCTCGGGGAGGGGCCAGTCAAACTAGCGCACGACGGGAGCGTGTCGTGGCGCTCGACGATCGACGCCGGGACGAATCCCGTCCTCGATTCTGGCGTCGCCCTGTTCGGAACGAACGCGGGCGTCGTCGCAGTCGGACGAGACGACGGCGAGGTCCGCTGGCGCGGTGAGACGGATGCGCCCGTCCGATTCGACATCCAGGTCGCCGACGGCGTCGCGTACGCGGGCGATCAGTACGGCACAGTCCTCGCGTTCGACGTCGCCACGGGCGACCGACGGTGGGAGTTTCCCTTCCGTCCGAAGACGATGTCAGGACCGGTGGTCGGGCCGCGGACGGTGGCGGGTGGAAACAGAGACGGCGGCACGTACGATCTCCTCGCGACAGGCGGACTCGAACTGTCCCGCATCGGAAGCGTCGGCGGGCCGAGCCTCACACCGGTGTTTCTCGGCGACGAGCCAGGCTCGTCGCGCGAGACGTTGCTCAGCGGCGGCGGAGACGGCGTTTTCAACCGCGTGCGGACGATCGACTACGGCGACTCGCCGACAACTGATCTTCAGCCCACCCCGACGCCGACCGCGACGCCGGGGCCAGACGAACCGACGGCGACGCGGACGCCACACATCGACTTTCCGCGACCCGAGCAGCTCTGGGGCACCTCACTGGACGTCGATCCGCGCTCGCCGCTGACCTACGCCGACGGCGTCGCGTACGTCGGAACGGCAGAGGGGATCGCCGCCGTCGACGCACGTGACGGTGATCTACGCCTCAGGCGAGATCTGGGGGCGGTGGTGAGCGGTGCTCCCGCGGTACAGAGCGACCGGGTGTTCGTCGCGACGCGGGCCGGCCGACTCGTCGCGCTCGGGATCGGCGGGACCGGCGACAGCAACCTCGCTGAAGCGAGCGTTCAGTGGGAGGTTTCGGTAGACGCGCCGATCCGGTCTGGCCCCGCCGTCGCTGACGGCGCGGTAGTCGTCGCCAGCGAGTCCGGACGCGTGGCGTCGTACAACGTGGACGGCGACCACCGCTGGGAGCAGACGCTCGACGGCGAGATATACGGGGGGACAGCGACGACGAGCGAGCGCGTGTTCGTCGGGACTAGCGTCGGGGAGGTGGTTGCGCTCGAACGGACCGACGGCTCCGTGGCGTGGCGTGCGTCAGCCGAGGGAGCGGTGCACGGGACACCCGCCGTGGGCGGAGAAGGCGACGACGAGCGGGAAACCGTCTACGTGGGGGATCACGCGGGGACGGTTTCGGCGTTTGCGGGGGCCTCCGGCGACGTTCGCTGGCGGCTGTCGGTCGGACAGTGGGTCGACGCCCCGCCGGCGATCGGCCACGGCGCGGTGTTCGTCGCCGACCAGACGGGCCGCGTGTATGCCGTCGTCGGGTGACTTCGATGAGGGGTCCGGCGGGAAGCGTCCCGGTCTCATAATGATTACTCTCGTCTCTTACCGCCGACCATCGCCACCGGGAGTGGCGCTCGGCGGTACACAGTGAGAGTAATCACTATCAGGCGTCGTCGTCGCGTAAGCCGCCGAAGACTTCCTCGGCGGTAGAGGGCATATCGAAGTCGTGGTAGTGTTCGCCCTTCTCTTTGGTGAGGACGTTCAGCGCGGCGGCGGCGCCGTCACCGGCGGAGATGACGGCCTGCCACTCCTCGGCGCGGATCATCCCGCCGGTCGCGTAGGCGTCTTCCACGCTCGTCTCCATCGTCACGTCGACGGCGACAGTGCCGTCGTCGTCGAAGTCACAGCCGAGCGACTCCGCGAGGTCGCGGTTCGCGCCGGTCGCGAGCACGAGGTAGTCGGCCTCGTGGTCGTCGTCGCCCGCGGTGACGACGAAGCCGTCGTCGGTCACGTCCACGTCGTCGACCTCGACGTCCTGGTGGCGTTCGGCCCCGAAATCGTCGGCCTGCTGGCGCGCTGTCTGCATATACGCGTCGCCGTCGAGCGAGCCGATTCCGGGGTAGTTGAACAGGTGCGCCTTGTGCATCCACGTCTCGTCGGTGTCGAAGACGAGCGCGTCGAGACCGTTCTTCGCCGCGAAGAGGGCTGCCGAGAGGCCGGCGGGACCGCCGCCCACGATGGCTACTCGTGTCATCAGTACTGAATACAGTCCCGTCCCGGTTGAGTGTTCGGGCTAGCGTGGCGAGCACCTCGTCGCGGGCGGGGACAGCAAGATGGGGCGAAGTGTGGCGTGGCCCGCTGATTAGGACGGCGTCGGGAGCAGTTCGCGCCACTTCTCGGGTAACGGGGCCGCCGAGCCAGTCTCCGGGTCGACGACGACCTGCACCGACGAGCCGGTGGCCGCGACCTCACCCTCGAAGGTGAGTTCGTAAGTGGTCTCGAAGGAGGTACGGCCCACGTCGTTGACGTCTAGCGCGACTTCGACGGTGCCGATGTCGTCAATCGGGGTGCGATAGTCCATTTCCAGATGGGCGACCACGATGCTGAGGTCGCTCAGACCTTCGCCGAGAATCTCCTCGAAGAACTTCACGCGGCACTGTTCGCAGTACGTCGCATACACGACGTTGTTGACGTGACCGACGGCGTCGAGGTCGCGGAAGCGGACTTCGTGCGTCGTTACGTAGGGGTATTCGAGAGGTGAGGACATACCACACCGCTCGGAGGCGGGGAACGATAAATTCCCGGTCGGTCGGCGCACTCGGATCGGTCTCGGGAGACCTCGGCGCGTCGGTGCACCAATCGCACCGGTGCGTCAGTGCATCGGTCGTACCGGTCCGTCGAGTTCGGCGGGATCTGCGGACCGGGAGACAGTCGCGCGGCGCTCGGGGAGTTCGAACGCGCGCCAGACGTTCGAGCGAACGCCGACGCGGGTCATCGTCAGTGGGACGGTCGTACCGGACGGGAGCGCTTCGAGTCGCCGGCGGAGTTCGGGGGACGCGTATTCGGTGAGGTGTCGCGTCTCGTTCGTCTCGCACACCTCGACGGTCATCGCGCCGTGGTCGTTCATCGGGCGGCGTACGACCACGTGGGTGGGGGATTGGGGCGCAGGCATCGAATAGTCCCAACGGGCTTCGCTCGGATAAACTGTTATATTTTCAATACAACTGACTACTAGAAGCTACGTAGTTTCGGTAGCCGACGAGAGGGCGGCGTCGATCAGCAGTGACTCGCCGCGTTCCCGACGGCCGGCGTGGTGATTTCGGCTTCGATAAGCACTGAACCCTGGCTGTCGTCGGGGCGGTGAACCAGCCGATACACCTCGCCTTCGCACGCGGGATTCAGTGGCGAATCGCTGCCGTAGCCGTCGATGTGTGCGTAGTCGCCGGCCGTGAGCGGACCCGACGTTGTCCAGACCTGGTCCCAGCGAATCAGATTCCCATCGCTATCGACGACGTAGAAATCTTCGCCGGGTTCGATACGTCCCTGCGTCAGGGTGATGGTCACGTAGGGCCGGTCGTTCGTATTTCCGGAACCGTCAGCCACGTGATCCGTCTCGTAGCCGTACTGCGGCGACGGGTCGTTGGGAGAGTCGATCCCGATCGCGAGGGTTCCGAGGATGACGGCGAGCGCAGCAAGAATAGCGAGCATCAGGACGGCGCCAACAACTGGGGAGACGCCACGTCGGTCCAACGAAAGATGGGACCGCATTGTGAAACGCTTCTCCGCGGACGTATTGTATCTTACTGCGATCACTTCACGGTTCTGTCGAGCCAGCCCCCACGAGACGTGTGAACATTACTTTTAATCATTTGGTATCTGATTACTACTGTGAGATGTACGACAACATCCTCATTCCGACAGACGGGAGCGAACAGGCGGGCAACGCGGTCGAGGAGGGGATCAGACTGGCAAACGAACTGGACGCGACGGTACACGCGCTGCACGTCGTCGACGAGTTCGAGGCCAAGATCGTTCCGATCACCGAAGCCGAGGACGAAAAACGCGAGGAGTACCTCGAACACGGCGAAGCGATCACCGACGAGGTAGCACAGTTGGCCGAGGAAGCGGGGCTCGACTGTGTGACTGCCGTCCGAACCGGGATGGCCCACAAGCAGATCGAGCGCTACGTCGACGAGAACGACATCGACATCGTCGTGATCGGCTCGCGTGGACTGGGCGCGGTCGAAGAGATGTTGCTTGGGAGTACTGCGGACAAAGTCGTTCGGATCGTCGACAAACCCGTGACCGTCGTCTACAAACGACCCGCCGAGACCGTCCAGTGGATGTTGCCCTCTGCGGAGGATACGATTCACCGTTGAGACGACAACACGAGGCGCCCAAAGACAAAGATCGAACGGGAGACCCGGCGATCGAGAGGCGACCCTGGCATCGGCAGGCCGGCGGTGAGTCCGCCCTGATCGAGATGTGTTTCACCGACGCAGTTGTGCTCTGAAAGTGTTAGTAAGACCACAGTAATTATGGGTCGCCGAGTTGTACATCGGTTGTCGTGACTGACAACGAAAATCGGGATGGGAGGACGTCAGGACGCGCGAGTCGATCGAGTCAGGAAACTGGGTCGGAGTCGTCCGAGAACCCGGTCGATCTCGCGGTCCTCGAGCGCGATTCCGTGTTTTCAGTTTTGAATGATCGACGCCGGCGATACGTACTCTACGCGCTCGCGGAGGACCCCGAGTGGACGTTGCAGGAGTTGGCGACGCGGCTCGTCGCCTGGGAAGAAGGCGTCGAGGACGATGACGTTGGCGCGCACTGTCGCGAGCGGCGGTACATCTCGCTGTATCACACGCACCTCCCGAAACTCGCCGACGAAGACGTCGTCGAGTTCGACGCGGACGCCGAACGCATCACGTCCGGTGAACGTGCTGCGGAGGTAATCGAGTTTCTGGCGGCCGTCGAGTGAGGGACGAGCGGAACGGGAGGTTGGATCGCTCGTGAACGGTTTTCCTGTCGGGACTTCGTTCGCGCGCGTGTAGTCGACGACGCACCGGCCTGTGGAGACGTTAGCCCAGCGTTCGCTGTTCCGTTTTAGCCGTCCGCTCACGCTACCAGCTGGTCAGTGATCGGTTATACAATCTTGATTGCAATAAGAAAAGTTCATTTTGCGTCGTCTTTGAGCACAGTGCAATGCGATACCGTCTACTGATACTAGTCGGGTTGATTCTGCTCAGCCCGATCGCTACTGCAGCGAATCCAGCACAATCGCAAGCTTCGGTTGGAGATTCGGTCGTTTTCGATCAAAGCTCGACGGATACCTCAACACCGACACCGACTCCAACACCGACTCCAACACCAACTCCAACGCCGACTCCAACACCTACACCGACGCCGACTCCAACACCGACCCCAACACCGACTCCAACAGCAACGCCTACACCGACACCGAGTGAGAGTACTTGCGACCTTCCGATCACGGAGACAGACGTTACAGGCCACACCGTGACGATCGAAGAACCGCCGACGCGGGTCGTCACGCTCAACCCGAGTGCCGCCCAGACGATGTGGGAAATCGGAGCCAAAGACCGGGTGGTCGGCGTCTCACAGTATGCGACCTATCTCGACGGGGCCGACGGGAAAGCGAACGTCTCCGGCGCAGGTGGCCCGAGCGTCGAGAAGGTGATCGACGCCGAGCCGGATCTGGTGCTCGTACCGAACACGACGCACGCGTACACGCCCGACCGTATTCAGCAGATACGCGACGCAAACATCCCCGTATACGTGTTCGGGACAGGGACCTCTCTCGAATTCGTCGCTAACAAGACCGAGACCACTGGTCGTCTGGTGGGTGAGTGCAGTGCTGGCCGCGCTCGAGCCGACGAGATGCGACGTTCCATCGAGGACATCGAGGCGGCACTCGCAGACGAATCGACACCCGTCGGACTCAACGTCTTCTATGGGTACACCTCCGGCGCCAATACCTTCATCGGGAGCGTGATGGAGACCGGCGGTCTGGAGAACGGTGCCGCAAGTGAGGGGATCGCCGGCTTTCAGATGATCAACGACGAGACTGTCGTCAAGATCAACCCGGATTGGATCGTCACGCCGTCGGGCGCTTCTGTTCCCAAAAACCCGGCGTACAACTCGACGACGGCCGTGAAAAAAGACCAGATAATCAGCGTAAACACGAACTATCTACAGCAACCCGCGCCTCGGGTCGTACAGGCCGTAGAAGTGATTCTGAAACAGGTCCACCCGGACGCATACCAAGAGTACAAAACCGGTGTAGATCCCAGTGACTCAGATCCAAAGACCGAAGAATCGAACGCCGGTTCGGACGACTCTGACGAGTCAGACGACGCAGATAGGTCGGATGATTCTGACGAACGTGACACCCGGTCCACAACCCGGAGTCCAGCGACTCCGGGGGCTCCGGGTGCAAATACCTCCGCGCAAGCAGTCGATCTGAGCAATCAAACACGATTGCAGACAACCGGGAACGCTACGGTTGATCGGGCGGAGGCAAGGGCGAACCAGATGGTCAACGTCACAGCACGAAATATCTCCGCGAACGAAACGGTCTCCGTTGAAGTGAGTTCCAACGGTGTGCAAAACCAGACGCGGAAGTCCGGTTGGGGCGTCGAACGCGTCAATATGTCCTTTGGCACAGATACCAGCACGACGATCGGCCTCTCGGAAGCCAACGCGACGAACGTCGAGGCACCGCTCCAGTGGGAGTCGTCGAATGAAGCTACGACCGAGAGATCGGTGATCGGCTACCTCAATGTGGGCCACACAGCCGGGAACGAAGAGATCACGAGCGGTGAGATCGTCGTCCGCGTGAACGAGACTGCTCTGCAGAACACCTCCGCCGAATCGGTCACAGTCTATCGGTATCACAACGGAACGTGGACGGGTCTCAACACCACCGCGCTAGGCGACGGGCGGTTCCGGGCTGAGACGCCAGGATTCTCGACGTTCGCAATTGCGGCCACGGATGCTGCTTCGGAACAGAACTCCCCGACACCGGATCCCACGACGACAGCCACGAGTACGTCCACCCTGACCACATCTACCGAAAGAGTCCTGACGACTGCGGCCGACACACCTGGATTCGGATACACCGCCGGCCTCATCGCACTCATCCTGGTCACGGGACTCCTTGTCCGACGGCCGGAGTAAGCCGTAACACGTCTCGGATCGATCGAAGACGGCCACAGCGCCACAACTGGACACCCCGCGTAGCCACCACCGTTTTGACGCGACCAGACTATGTACTGGTATGACACGTACTGCTGTCATCGCCGGCGTCGGTTCCGGGCTCGGCGAATCGCTCGCCCGTCGGTTCGCTGCTGAGGGCTGTCGCGTCGCGCTATTCGCCCGGACGGCCGACTTCATCGAGGAGTTGGCTGCCGACCTTCCCGAACCGGGAGAGGGGCTCGCGGTCCCGACCGACCTCCGGGACGTCGAGGCGATTCGAGAGGGGTTCGAAACGGTCAGAGCGGAGTTCGGGTCCGTCGACGTCCTCGTCAACCACGCCAGTGGCGCGTCGTGGAAGGGACTGATGGATTCGAGCGTTGAGGAGTTCGAGGGGGCGTGGGAGGTAGGCGGCCGCGGGGCGTTCGTCTGCTCGAAAGAGGCAGTGGGTGATATGCTCGATTCAGGCGGCGGAACGGTCATCTTCACCGGGGCGACCTCGGCCGTGCGGAGCCTCGGCGGGACGATCGGCTTCACCGCCGCGAAGTTCGCCGCGCGCGGGATGGCAATGGACATCGCCCAGGAGTTCGGACCCGAAGGCGTACACGTCGCACACGTCGTCATCGACGGCCAGATCGACGGGCCGAACGCCCGCGAGCGGTTCCCCGATCGCTCCGAGGACACGTTTCTCGATCCCGACGAGATGGCCGAGACCTACTGGCACCTCGTCGAACAGGATGCCATAGATACGATGCCGTTCGAGGTGCACATCACGAACGGGCCGCAGAACACAGAGTTCCTGTGAGCAGTTCCGGTACCGCGACGATCCCGTGAACATACGGTGACGGCTGGATTCGAGTGTACGAGTCGAGCGAGACCGGAGAGCCGTGATCCGAACGGCATAGACGGCCGTTCACGGATTCGACGTAGTCGAAGCTCGACATTGAGAGCTGATTTCGGCTGGGGCTGTAGCAAGGGACATTACGGGAACGGACCGTCTGTTGGATATGGTCATTTCAACCACGTCGATATGGGACGAACTGACAGAGGAGTTCACCGCCGAATCGGTCGTCGAATACGAGAAAGCGACAGTGTACGGAGACTTCGAACAGGAACGGGTTCTTCACCAGGGCAGAATTCGGCTGCTTCCGAACGGCTGGATCGCCTTACCGACCGGGCGACTGCTGTCTCCCGAGGCCGTGCATCATATCGATCCTTAGACGGATCCCATCGCGCTTGACTCCGGGCAGACAAAGGCAGAACAGAAGTGAATTGGGAGAAACAGAGTGGTATGGTCGACGAACCGGCCCTAGACGCGCCCGAGGACGGGGTCCCGACTGTCTCGTGTTCACGGTGCAATCGCGAGTGGGACCTCCACTACGAACTCGACGAACTATACGCGGGGAATCGAGCCGTCGAACAGTTCGCGCTCGATCACGGACGCCACACCGGACACTTCCCCGACGACGTGACGCCCTGGGTCGTCGATTGTCGGCAATGCCCCGACGGCGACCGCTACCTCGAAGAACGGCCTGCGCGGCGCTGGGCGGAGACCCACGCCCGCCACACCGGTCATACAGTCGAGCTTCAGTCGCCGACCGAGGACGGGCCGACCGAACGCATCGGTGAGGAGTAGGCGTCTCAGGTATTTGTCCTCACCGTCCAGCAACCGAGCGACTTCGACGATCAGTGCAGATCGGGTAAACAACCGAATTCGGATGTGTCTGCTACGATTCGGCAGGAAAGGAAGTCCGCCCTCCCCGAATTGAACGGGGGACAAGCCGATCTACAGTCGGCTGCTCTACCAGGCTGAGCTAAGGGCGGGCACCTCAACGTAGCACCGCTGTTGGACTTAAGGGTTACTCATCGTCGCCGTCAGTCGGTCCGGTTCGTTCTCTCTCGGGCGATGGCTGTTCGTCGAGAACCGACAGGAACTGTTCTGCCGTGCGGTCGATGTCGGTCTGGACGGCCTGCAGCTCGGGGATCGTCTTCTGGTTGTACGCGCGCTTCGAACAGTCGACGTGGTCGGGAACGATGGCGTGGGCACGTTGTGAGAGTTCCGCGAGTTGTCGCTGACGCGGACGCGCTCGCCACTCCGGTAGCGCGAGACGTTCGACCGTCGACTTCGAGAGACTCGATTTCCCGCCCGAAGAGATGGTACGGAGACAGCGCTGGTACGGTGCCGAATTGAGGAGCGCACAGAGGTAGTGCGCTTCGTCTTCGTCGTCGGTCCCGACGAACATACAGTGATCGCCGGGTATCGCGGGCTTCTCACCAACGAGGGGGTCGGAAACTGTGGAGACGACCGTGAAGTGCGGCTTGAAACCGAGCCGGCACCAGACGACTTTGTACGTCGACCACGTGTACGAGCCGAGCCCGAAGAGCGAGTAGAACGGCCCATCGTCGAACCACGACGACCCGCGATCGGTGAGCCGTTCGCGGTGCGCGTCGAGGTACGCGTACGTCGCCGGCGCTTCCTGCTTGAGTTCGCGTTCGTTGTCCTCGCCCGCCTGTCGCTGGGGGACGAGCTGCAGGTCGTGGCCGAACAGCCCGTACTTCACGATGTGTTTCGATTTCAGATACGGAAAGACGTGCTCGGATTCGAGTTCCTGCTTCTCGATGGTCTCCCGGTCGAGGGCATAAACCGCCTTGGCGTCGTCTTTCACCCCGTGACGGATGCGATACGGACTCGAACCGAGTGCACTTCGTTCGGCGTCGGCGCGGATCCACGGTGACGTCGGGTCCTCGGGGTCTGCGGGTACGAGACGCGTCTCCGCGCTGTCGAACGAGGCCCGCATCCGCGCCAGCGACTCAAACGCTGACGTTCCATCGGAGCGGTCGACGTAGCGAGCCGACGTCGTCGCCGGAGCATCCGTCCAGCGACAGGTCGGAATACCCTCGTCAGTCGGGAACGGTGATCTGCCGTCGTCGGGTGAGAGACGAAGTGAAAACAGCGCGGTGCCCGCATCGACGTCGGTGAACGGTGACAACGAGCCGAAGTCGTGGACGCGATCGTACGTGATCGATCGATGACCCACCTGCGGCCGACGGAGACGTGCCCCAGCGGGTCCGGTGAGGAAATCCCGTTTGAGGACGAGTGCAGCACGACCACCATCCCGGAGGAGCCGGTGAAGGCACATCAACCCGAATGGGACGGAGAGATCGTCGTTCGCGTATCCGAGTCGGGCGTCGGCGCCGGTGTGGTCGAACAGTTCGAGCCCGGCTTCTTCGAACGGTCCCGCTCGCCACCGGTCTTTCGCGCCCTCCGGAAGCGAATCCCAGGTCAGCCACGGTGGATTCGCGAGGAGGACGTCCGCGCGCCGACCGTCGAGCGGAGGGTCATCTGCGGTCGCGTCGACTGCGTCGCCGAGAACGACCCGGGGTGCGACGGTCGGCGACCCGTCGGCGGCGGCGAGCAACGGTCGCACGGCGAGCACCAGCGCCAAGCGCGAAGCACGGACGGCTGTCGGTGAAACGTCGAAGCCGCGGACGGCATCGAAGATAGCCTGGATGGGCGTCCCGTGACTACCGTCGGCGTTCAGTGGGTTCTCGGCGAGAGCGTCGACGTACCGGGTCGCCGTCGCAGCGAGAAACGCACCGGCGCCACAGCCGGGGTCCACTACGAGCGGGAGGTCGGCAGGTGCTCGATCGGCAGCGATCGACGTCTCGTGGTGGGCTGGTGTCTCGTCGTAGGCTGGTGTCTCGTGGTGGGCTGGTGTCTCATCTCGGGTCTGCGTCCCGTCGTGAGGGGATCCGGCGTCGAAGGCAGAGTCGACGGCGAGTGCGGCGAGTCCCTGCGGTGTGTCGTAGCGGCCGAACGCTCGACGGGCGAGCGGCGAGACGCACTCACGATGGAGGAGTGCGACGTCCCGACTCGAAGCCTCGCGGGCGAAGGTAGACGCCTGGGTGTCGAAGTCGCATCCTGCGTCCGCGGTTCCGGTGTCGAGATGGGGTGAAATCGACTCGTGCACGGCCTCGAAATTCGGCGTGAACGGAATCGCGGCGTCCGCGGCGAGCGAGCGTGTGACCGTGCACTCGAACTCTCGTTCGACCGCATCGAGGATCTCGGTGAGGAGGTAGTCGAACGCGAGCGTTTCGACGAACAGGTCGCGGGCGACGTCGGCGTCCGATCGGGCTACATTGGCGGTGGATCGGTCGGCGCCGCCCGTGGTTCCGCCGCCGTCGACGGGGGATCGTTCGCCGCCTGCGGCCGCGAGAGTGGCGAAGACGTCGCCGTGTCGCTCGCGAACGTACCGGTGCCACGCCTCGAACGCGTCAGCAACCGGGGGATCCGAGAGCGAATCCCGGAGTCGTGAGCGGTATCGAGCGAGGCGCTCGCTGTCGGCCAGGTGGCGCGCGCACGCGGCGGTGTCGACGTCCCGGCGCTGGTCGGCCATCGGCTGCTTACTCCTCGCCGTTTGCGGCGGGATCGGTCGTCGCGGGCGAGGCCTCGGATGCCGAACTCTCTCCGTCCGATTTCCGGGTGCTGCGGTCCGTCTCAGTCACGCGGATACCCTTCTCGGCGAGGTGGCGCATCTGTCGCTGCGCGAAGTCTTCTTCCGAGGTTCCGCGGGTCGCGAGCACGTACACCTGCGATCCGCCAGCAGGACGCATCGTCCGGCCGGCGCGCTGTGCTCCCTGCCGGCGAGACCCGCCGAGTCCGGAGGCGACGATGGCGAGTTCCGCGTTCGGGAGATCGATCCCCTCGTCACCGACGCGCGAGACGACGAGGGTTCGGAGATCGCCCGCGCGGAACGACGCGAAGACGCGCTCGCGACGGTGGTGTGGCATCTCTCCGCTCACGAACGGCACGTCGAGCGCGTCCGCGAGGGCTTCGCCCTGATCTAGCCAATCCACGAAGACGAGCGTCTTCGCGTCCGGGTGTGCGTCGAGGAGCCGCCGCGTTTCGTCGATCTTCTCGGGATTCTCGGCTGCGATCCGGTGTCTGTCGCGGCCGTCCGCACTCGCCCACTCGTTCCGGGCGAACTCCTCGCCCCAGGGCACGTATCGGATCTGTACTTCGGGCTCTTGAACGTACCCTGCCTCGAAGAGCTTCGACCAGTCGGTGCCGATCGGGCGTCCGATGAGCGTGAAAATCTCCTTCTCTTTGTCGTCTTCGCGCACCGGCGTCGCCGACAGTCCGAGTCGATGTTTCGTCTGGAGGTCGGCGCTACGTCGGTAGATCCGCGAGGGGATGTGATGGACCTCGTCGTAGACGACGAGCCCCCACCCGCGGGAGTCGAACAGGGAGCGGTGACGGTCCATCCCCGCCGTCTGGTAGGTCGCGATCGTGACCGGGTTGATCTCCTTTTGCCCGCCGTGGTACTCACCGATCTGCTCTTCGGTGAGCGTCGTGTGTTCGAGCAGTTCGGCACGCCACTGTGCGGCGAGTTCCCGCGACGGGACGAGAATCAGCGTCTCGCCGCCGACCGCCGCGAGGACGCCGATAGCGGTCACGGTCTTGCCCGCGCCGGAGGGGCCGACGAGGACGCCGGAGCGCTGATCGAGGAAACGCTCGACCCAGTCGGATTGGTACTCGCGCAAGTCGACAGTCAATTCCACGTCGAGCGGTTCCCCCGTGTCGAGGTCTCGGTCGTCTTCGACGGGATAGCCCGCTTCGTAGAGGATCCGCTTGATCTCGGCTTCGGCGCCGTCGCGAACCCAGCTCTGCGTATCCGAAATCGGCGCGACGAGCTGTTCGTCGTCGAGTTTCTGCCGCGCGACGTTGCCCATCAGGCTCTCGGAGGCGGCTTCGAGGACGACGTATCCGTCTTCGTGGGTGAACAGGCGGAATCGGTTCGCGCGTTTCCACTGTGATTCGACCCACTCCTCAAGCGGGGGTGACCGCCGCGGGAGCACCGACCGCATCAGCGACAGCAAGTCGGCGAGATCGTCGAAAGGGGCTTGCCAGACGTCCTCCTGGCGGATCTCGTAGATGTAGCCGCGGGTACCGGTCTGCCGGTCAGTGGTCGACCGCGCCCGCTCGCCCGTGGTGTCGACGAGGTGGGCGAACTGTGAGAGTTGCGCGCGGGTGTACTGCGTCGGTTGATCGACCACGATCTGTCGCCGTTCCGGGAACAGCACGATCCGCTCGCGCTCGGCGAGTTTCGCCCACTCGCTCGGGAAGTAGACGATCGGGTCCGTCTCGACGTTCACCCGTTCGACCGCCCCGTCGTCAGTCAGCGCATCGAGATCTGCGGCGGCGGCCGACTGCGTCGTGTCGAGCCGGCGTGCGACTTCCGAGGCCGTCACGACCGGACGGCCCTCCGCCTCCAGTACGTCGTGGAAGCGATCGAGATCGACGTTAGCAGTAGACGTGTCGGCGTCGTGAGACTCGTCGGTGTCGTAAGCGCCGTCGGTGTCGTAAGCGCCGTCGGCGTCGTGAGACTCGTCGGTGTCGTAAGCGCCGTCGGTGTCGTAAGCGCCGTCGGTGTCGTAAGCGCCGTCGGCGTCGTGAGACTCGTCGGCAGGCGTCACCTCGGGAGACGCTCCCTCCGGTGCAGTTGGCCCGCCAGTCCCCTCCTCTTCCGTCATTGTCTCTCGGGACGGTCCCGACCGGGAAACGGTTTGCGACTACGTGGGTTCGAGTTCAGCTGTTGGCGTCGACTCGAAGGGGACAGGCGAAGAGTGTGACCAGAAAACGGCGCCCACGTCCGTCAAAGCCACCCACACCGTGTTTCCGATGAAATGCCAGCGAACTGGATCCGGCGAACACCGTGTGAAGGTGAATCGCGAACACCGAGTTTCCGGTGAAACGGGGAATTGGGACCCCCTTCGAGATAGCAGTCTCGACTTGGTGGACGAGATCCTCAGTTTCTCACGGGAACACACCGTGTTTCCGGTGAAACACCAAGAAGAGTCGGATCCGAGACCGACTATTTCAGATTGAGCGTAATTAGATCGGCTTGAGTTGATAGCTATCTCCAATTTCTCCGCTACATCGTGTAGCCCCGAAAGACCGCAGACCTCACTCGCGATGTCGAGAACAGTCGAAGTGTGGCGAATTCCACGCGGAGACACACCACGTTTCCGGTGAAACCCGCTGGTAGTCCCCCTCGTCACGAGCGACGACGACCACGCATCCGCGCGTACCGAACCAATATCTGTCCTCTATAAAGCAACAAATATATACTAGATACTCGTCACCGTCCATTGACCCCAATCGAAAAGTTATAAACTAGCTTCATCGAAGTAATTCGATCGGAAACGGACCCGAGACACCGCGCCGCTTTTTCGAGCAGGTATCGGACGGACGCTCTGAGAACCCCACAGCGATACGATCAAACTTGTTCGCCGTGGAATACCGATAGCCGACGATCCCACGTATTGGCCTGTTTCAGTGCGTATCTGCGTCCTCGCTTGGGAAGTACCGTTGTCGGCCAGATTCTAACGCCTCGCCACACACCGTGTTTCCGGTGAAACTGATCCCCTGTTTCATCTGGACCTTACCCCGGTATTTCCCTCGTTCATCGGAAACGTGGTGTGTGTGTCGTCCGGTAGTCTGTCGAATCAGTCGCCGTGCCCTGTCGGAACAACGTGGCCGTCAGCCGTCGGACATAACCGTACGAAGATGCCCAGTACCACAGGATGTCGCGATGCTTCCCGAAAATGTGTCCGACAGCATCACCGTCGAACCGGGGGAAATAACAACGCATTTCACCGGAAACCCGGTGTCCTGTAGTATGCCGAACACCAGCGACGACCTCTTCACCCGAGAGGACCCCATCTTCTCCAACAAAGAGCTCTTGGAGATCAACCACCTTCCGGGGGAGGGACGGATCGTCGGTCGCGACGACGAAATCTCTGATCTGGCGGCGGCGGTCAATCCGGCGATCTTCGGTCAGAGTCCGAGCAACGTTCTCATCTACGGCAAGACGGGTACGGGTAAGTCGCTCTGTGCGAAGTACGTCTCACAGCGGTTGGTGGAAACCGCCGGCGAGGAAGACGTGAAAGCGACGTTCGCCTACGTCGACTGCGCACAGGACACGACCGAGACGCAAGCGGTCCAAACCATCGCGGACGGCGTCAACGAATCCGAAGTTACCGGAATCAAAGTCCCGGACAAGGGACTCAGCACGTCGACGTACTACAAGCGGCTGTGGCGAATCCTCGATGCACAGTACGATGTCGTCTTGATTCTGCTCGACGAGATCGACAAACTCTCCGACGACGACATTCTGATGCAACTCTCGCGGGCGGGGGAGGCCGGCAAGATCGACCAGTGCAAACTCGGCGTGATCGGCATCAGCAACAAGATCCAATACAAAGACCGGATGGACGAACGCGTCAAATCCAGCCTCTGTGAACGCGAGTTCGTCTTCCCGCCGTACGACGCCAACCAACTCCGAAACATTATGCAGGCGCGGTCGGACGCCTTCCGCGACGACGTCCTCGACCCCTCGACGATCCCGCGCGCGGCAGCGCTCGCAGCCAGAGAACACGGTGACGCCCGCAAGGCGATCGACATTCTTCGGTACGCCGGTGAGATCGCTCAATCGAAGGGCGCACAGATCGTCCGCGAGGAGTTCGTGACGCAGGCTCGCGAGCGTGCGGAGACCGATCGCTTCCGCGAACTCATCCGCGGGTCGACGCCGCACTCCCGGTACGTGTTGCAGGCCCTCGCGATCCTCTCGCTGTCGAGCGAGCGACAGGAGGGATTCCGAACGAGTCGCGTCTACGAGGTCTACGAGAACATCTGCGACGGCCAGGGCTCGGATACGCTCTCGCTACGTCGCGTCCGCGATCTGCTGAAAGAACACGCCTTCCTCGACATCATCGAGCAGTCCAAACACAGCGGCGGGAGCGCCGAGGGGAGCTACACGAAGCACCAGCTTCTGGAGGATCCTCAAGTGGTCAAAGACGTCCTGACCGAGAGCGACGACGTCTGACCGGACTTTGATTCTGAGTACACTGTCGACATCGTCGACTCCGGCGACGGACCGTCACTCCACGAGGAGACCTTCGACATCGGCGATGGAGTCGAGGACGTAATCGGGATCGACGCTCACGTCGGCGATCATTTCGCGGTCAGTCACTCCCGTGAGCACGAGGACGGTGGTCATCCCGGCACGGTCGCCCATCCGGATGTCCGTCTCGATCCGGTCGCCGACCATCAGGCAGTCGCCGGGGTCGACGCCGACCTCCCCGAGAGCCGTCTCGACCATCGTCGCGGACGGCTTCCCGAGCACCTCGTCGACGGTCTGTCCCGTCACGCCTTCGATGGCGCCGATCATCCCCGCGGCGTCCGGGATCGCACTCTTCTCAGTCGGACAGGTCCGGTCCGGATTCGTCGCCAGGAACGGCGCACCGTCTTCGAGCGTTCGGAGCGCGGTCTCGAGCGTGTCGTAGTCGAAGTGGCGGTCCATCGATGCCACGACGATGTCGCCCGGTGTCTCTGTCACTGTCGTGACGCCCGCCTCCCGGAACTCCTCGAGAAGCGGGCCTTCGCCGACGACGAACGCCGCCGCGGAAGGGAAGCGCTCGCTGACGTACTGGGCGGTTACCCACCCGGAGTTGACGACGTCGCTGCGCTCGACGTCGATGCCGAGTCGTCGCAACTTTTCGCTGTAGTCGCCGCGGCGCGCGATGGCCTTGTTCGTGAGGAACAGCACCTCTCCGACCTCCTCGCGCAGCAACTGCACGGTCTCGCCGGCACCCGGGATGAGTTTGTCGCCCAGATAGACTGTCCCATCCAGGTCCAAGATCGCGGCCTCGTGCTCGGCGATGCTCATTGGCCGTCCGGGACTGTGTGCCCGGCGAGCGCCCTCCGGTCGTCGGGCGCCTCCGAGGCCTGTACGGCCCACCTATCCGACGCTGACCGACGGAGCTGTTTGGTTACTGGAAGTATGATATGCATCAATAAAGAAATTGATGACCAAATTACAATAATCTTTGGCTGCGCTAGCGCTCGGCCTCGACGTACGGGTTCGGCGCCACCGTGGCGCTGATCTCCGTCTGCGTGTGCGATTCGACTTTGGGGTTCGGCGATTCACCGCCCGGTTCACCCCACACCAGCGTCACCTCGGTTCCAGGTTCGCTGTACTCCTCGTCGACGAGTGCCAGCGACAGGACGGCACGCTCGTTGTAGGTGTAGCCGAAGTACTTCGAGAGACCGACGGTCTCACCGCCTCTCAGGACCTCGTCGTAGTGGAAGACCGCCCAGTAGGGCATCGAGAGGTCGAAGTACTTGTACGTCTCTCCGTCTCGCAGTAACGACGCAAACAGGTCGATGACGTCGTCGTCGTCCCAGACGAGCGTTACTTTCTGGCGCTGCGACGCCTCTGCCATTTCCGCGAGCGCGTCTCTGCCGGGGAAGTCGCGGGCGAAATCGACGAATCGCTCGTATCCGAGTTCGATCGGATTCAGGTAGTACTCGGATACGTCGTCGGCGGCGAAACTCCCGCCGAGCGTGCTGCTCGCCTCGTAGCTGTCCCCGTCCAGCCACTCCCGATACTCCACCATCTCGTCGCCGAAGATCGCGGGGAGCGGACGGGCGATCCAGCCTTTCTCAGAGCCCTGCGCCTTGTAGCTCTTCTCGCCGAGTTGGCGGAGGCCGTGGTCCTCGCCGGCGTCGAGGATCGTCTTTCGAACGGTCTCGCTCGCCTCCCACGGCCCCCAGATCTCGAAGCCGACGTCCGACGCCATCGAGTGTTTCAACGCGCGCACGTCGACGCCTGCGATCGTCACCTCGTCGAAATTGAAGAACGGAATCTCCGGGAGCGACCCCTCGACTGCGGCTCTCATCACGTCGAGTGCGTTCGGCCCCTGTAGCTGATACCGGAAGGTTCTGTGCGGTTCGTCCTTGTCGTGATACCGCTCGTCCGCTGTCGCGACCGCGTCGTAATCGCCCGTTTCGAGGTTGTACTCGACCCAGTTCGGCGCGATCGGTGTGCCGGTGAGTTTCAACCGCTCGTCGTCGAGGTAAAACAGGATCGCGTCGCCGATCAGGTAGCCGTCGGTGTTGCAGGCGACGAACTGTTTGGCCTGACCGGGCTCGAACCCCTCGAAGTCGTTGGCTCCGAGGTCGACGAAGACGGCCAGCGCGTCGGGCCCCTCGACGTAGAGGTCTTTCTGGTGGTGAGAGAGGTCCGACAGGCTGCACGTCTCTCGCCAGCTCCGTTCCTCCTCGATCCAGTTCGTGTGCTCGCTGGGAACCGGATAGGGGTGTCGTCCCCGGTTTTCACGGAGCAAGTCCATCGGACTACCTGCCGCGTCCAGCGCGTCTTCGAGGCTTGGATCAGTCATTTGCCCAACAAACATCTTCTCGGGTCGTCATCTTAAAAATTACCTCCAATCTGGGTAGTGACAGTAAATAAGTGGCGCTAGATGGCACTCGGCGTCCCCCCACAGCCATCTGGCCGCTCTTCTACATCCATCTGGCCGCTCTTCCACAGCCATCTGGTCGTTCCTCCCCAGTCACTTGGTCGAGCGGATGACGTGGAGCGTCTCCGGATCGAAGCCGACCGACAGGGTGTCGCCCGTCTCGACGTTCGTCAGCGACCGATCCAGTTGGAGTGTCAGTTCTTGGCCGTCAGCAAGCGTCCCCGTCGCCTGGATGTGCTCGCCCTGATAGAACAGGTTCGTCACTTCGACGGCGGCGTCGCCTTCACCGTCGCCGACGCGGATGTCGTCCGGGCGAACGAGAACCGTCACGTCGCCGCTCGACCGGAGTCCGTCGGGCGCGTCGACGTCGCCGAATCCGAACGAGATCCGCCCGTCAGTGACCGTCGCATCGAGCAGATTCGCGGTGCCGATGAAGCCCGCGACGAACTCGTTTGCCGGCTCCTCGTAGATCTCGGCCGGCGTGCCGATCTGTTCGAGGTGGCCGTCGTTCATCACGGCGATCCGATCGCACATCGACATCGCCTGCTCTTGATCGTGCGTGACGTACAACGTCGTCACGCCGAGATCGTCGAGCAACTGGCCGAGCTCTTGCCGTAAGGTCTGTTTCAGCTTCGCGTCGAGCCCCGTCATCGGCTCGTCGAGCAGCAGAATCCGGGGCTCGATCGCGAGCGCGCGGGCGAGGCCGACGCGTTGCTGCTGGCCGCCCGAGAGTGTCTGGGGGTCGCGGTCGGCCAACTCCTCGATGTCGAGGAGTTCGAGTAGTTCACGCGCGCGCTCTCGGCGTTCAGCTTTGCCGACGCCGTGCATCTTCGGCCCGAACGTGACGTTCCCGAGCACGCTCATATTGTTGAACAGCGCGTAGGACTGAAAGACCAAGCCGACGTTTCGATTCTCCGGCGGGACGGGCGTGACGTCCTCGTCGTCGTAGCGGATCGTCCCGTCGGTGGCGGTCTCGAAGCCGGCGACGAGCCGGAGCGCCGTCGTCTTGCCACAGCCGGACGGGCCGACGATTCCCATGACTTCGCCGTCGGCGATGTCGATCGAGACGTCGTCGACGGCGACTGTCGAATCGAAGCGTTTCGTGACGTTTTCGAGTGAGACTTTTGCCATTCGTTAGACCCTCCGAATCGTCCCTCTGTTACCGACGATCTGCAGCGAGACCGTGACCAGTGCGATGAGCAGGAAGAACACCGAGACGGCCGCGGCCGCGTTCAGGAACGAGGCGTTCGTGATGTTGTTGAACAGGAAGATCGCGAGCGGCGGCGTCCCGCGAGAGTAGACGATGTACGAGAAGTTGAACTCCGCGGCCGCGAGCGTCCAGGAGATGATCGAGCCGGCGATGATGCCCGTCCGGGCGTTCGGGACGATCACCGTGAGGAACGTGCGCGGCCACGACGCACCGAGCGAGCGGGCGCTCTCTTCGATCTGTTGGAGATCCATCGACTGAAAACTCGACTGCACCGCCATCACCATATACGGTGCTTTCAGTAGCGAGTAGCCGATAATCAGGGCGATGCCGGACGTCGAGAGGTCCGGGTACGTCCGGAGGAAGGCCACACCCAGGATGATCCCGGGCGCCAGCGGGAGAATCGCGAAGACGTTGACCCAGTCTCGCCCCCAGAAGTCGTAGCGTGCGACCGCGTACGCGATCGGCACGCCGACGATGAGGTTGATGACGACTCCACCGAGAGCGAGCCCGGTACTGTACGCCAGCGAGGACCCGACTGCGACGTCGGCACCGACGCCGGTACCGACGATGACGTCTTCCCAGTTCTGTATCGTGACGAAGCCGCTGGGGAAGACGCCGAACCAATCGGAGGCGAACGAACTGACGAACGTCATCACGACCGGGAACGCGAGGAAGACGAGCGTCAGCACCAACACGAGTTTGACGACTGGCCGGCCGAAGCGGGCAGAGAGGCTGCCCCGTTGGAATCGTTCGGTCATATGCTCACCTCCGCACTGGTGTACCGAAGTGCGAACACCGTGAACCCGAACACAAAGACGAACCAGATCGTCGCCATCGCCGAGGCCTGCGCGATGTTGAAGCCCTGGGCGAGTTCACGGTCGATCTGGAGCGTCCAGACGAGCAGCCCCTTCAGGATCAGGACGGTTCCGAAGATGGCGAGTCCGGTCCGGAACACGAGGATGAACGCGCCGATCAAACCCGGTTTGATCTGCGGGAGCGTCACGTAGCGGAACGTCTGGAGGGGCGTCGCTCCCAACACGCGGGCCGCCTCCTCGGCGTCCGTGTTAATCTCCGAGTAGGTTCCACGGAGCAACAGGAGCGCGCGCGGGATCATCGAGTAGAGGTACGCGAAGAACAGCCCCAACACGCCTGTCGAGATGGCAACGTCGATCCGCGATTGCCCCGACAGGAACGCGAGGAGGTTGGTGAACACGCCCGTGTTTCCGAACAGGATGATGATCATAAACGCCGCGACGATCCCGGGGAGGCTGTTCGGGAACGACAGGATCGTCAGGATCACCGACTTCGCGGGGAGCGCGTACTTTTCGAGCGCGTGCGCCACGGGGACGGCGATGCTGATCGACGCGACCGTCGTCGCGGCCGCGAACCACAGCGTGTTGAAGGCGATGTTCCGATAGTACGGATCGTTCACCATCGTCCGATAGTACTCGAGGGTGAAGCCCTCGGTCACGAGCCGACTTTCGGAGAAACTGATTCGAAACATCTCCGTCAGCGGGAAGACGCCGGAGAACACCAAGAGCACAGAGAACGGCAGACAGAGGGCGACGATGCGCCGTATCTCCCGCTGTCGCTCGGACGTCGGGGACACTACCGATCCGACGGCGGTCCGGACTGCACCCGTCGCCCGCGTGCCCATCGATACTTGATCGGCCGCCATCGCTTACAGGCTGGCTCCGCGCGTGATGTCCTGGATGATCGTCTCCTGGTTTTCGACCAGCGCCGACTGATCGACAGTGAACTGTGTCTTGTCGTATCGGCTCTGCGGCGGGAATTCGTCGGGCATATCCATCTCCGAGGCCCGGATCGGCCGCGCGTACGCCTTGAGGAACTTCCGCTGGCCTTCCAGCGAGAGCACGTAGTCCATGAATTTCTTCACCGCCTCTGGATTCGGTGCGTTCGCCAGCATCGCGTAGCCGTACAGCGCGTTGAACGCGCCGGCCTCCCCGTTCGGCCCTTCGAGGAGCGCGACGCCGACGTTCTCCTCGGCGATGTCCTCGACGTTGTACTTCAGATCCAGCCCCGAGTAGTCGTAGCGGATGAACGAGCCGTACTCGCCGCTCGTGAACTGCGCCAGGAAGTTGTCGGTGAACTCCGCACCCCCTTCCTGGATCTCGTTGTAGTAGTCGATCACCGGTTGGACGTCGTCGAGGGACCCGCCGTAGGCGTTGTTGATCGAGAGGGCCGCTGCGAGCCCGACGGCCGCCTGCGGCGTCTGCAGCGCGAGGTCCTGCATAATGTCTGGGTGCTTCAGGTCCTCCCAGGTCTGCGGTTCGTCGAGTCCGCGCTCCTCGAAGAGGTCCTTCCGGTAGGTGAGCGCCGTCGTCACCTTCCGCGTCCCCGTACAGTGGCCGTTGTCGGTCTTCGCGCTGTCGGGGACTTTGTCCCAGTTCGCCGGCTTGTACGCCTGAGTCAATCCGTCCTGCATCGCCTGGATTGCGTAGGTGTACCCGCCGTTGAACGCCGAGTGCGTGGGGTTCTGCGCGTGCGAGCGGGCGTCCTGTAGCGCCTCACCCGACGACCGGTCGTCGTCGTTGAGCTGGACGCCGTACTGCTCTTTGAACGCTTGCATTACCTCCGGCCAGTTCATCCACCCCGACTGAACCGCGTACACGTACAGTTTCTCGTCGGTCGGGAAAGCGTCCGAACAGACGGTCGTCTGGGAGTCGCCGTAGCCGACCTCGTAGGTCTCACCCGAGCAACTCCCGCTCCCCCCAGAGGTGCCGTCGCCTCCCGTACCCGTCGTCCCGCCGGTGTCGCCGTCCCCAGTACCGCTTCCACTGTCGCCGCCACTGAGGCACCCAGCGAGACTCCCGCCGAGGACTGCACCGCCCGATGCGAGGATCTTGCGTCGCGTCGCGGAGTCTTTCATTGAGAACATAGCTACCAGCAATAAAGGTATTGACGAGAAATTGCAATAAATCTTTGGTGAATAAATATAATACATAGGTGTATGTTACTCGGCATCTCCGAAAATAGCGCTATTAATCGCTGAGACGGTCATTTATTCGTTCAGTACACAATGTTACCGGACGATATTTTGCGGCAGTCGGCTGTCTTGAGGATTGCTCGCGTTGCCGTGCTCCGCCTGCTACTGATCCAGTGTATGCATCTAAAACCGTCTTGGAACTTCTATCGAGTGGAACATCCCCTTCTAAATAGATTATTCGTGGCTTGCCTATCGAAGATAAATATTACCGCATGCCGTGGCACCTGACGACGGCGTCGACGACGTCGCCCCAGTTCTGGTACGCCGTCTCGACTGCACTCGCGTCCCCGGACGGCGTGAACGCCCGCCCGGTCGGTTGACAGGGCGCGAGGTCGTCGAGCGAATCCCACACGCCTGTCGCGAGACCCGCCGCGAATCCCGCGCCCAACGCCGTCGTCTGCGTCACGCTCGAGCGAACCAGTCGCCGATCGAGGAGATCCGCCTGCCACTGCGCGAACTCGTCGTCCTGGATTGCGCCGCCGTCGACGAGGAGGGGACGCTGTTCGATTCCAGTCGTGGCTTCGGCCGTTTCGAGGACTGTCCGCGTCCCGAACGCGATCGCCTCCACGGCCGCTCGCAGTACGTCGTCGGGGTCGGTTTCTCTGCGTAGCCCGAACACTCCCGCCCGGAGGTCCGGCACCCAGTGGGGTGCACCGAGACCGCCGAAGCCCGGAACGAGCTGCAGATCTCCCGGCGACTCCGTGCTATCGAGTTCTGCGAGTCCGCTCGCGTCTTCGAGCAGCCCGATCGTCCGGAGCCACTCCAACACCGCGCCCGTGGCGAATACCGGCCCTTCGAGCCCGTAGCGTGGTTCCGCACCCGCCCGCTGAAACCAGATCGTCGTCAGAAGGTCGCCGTCGGCCGCGACCGGATCGCTCCCGGTGTTCTGGAGGAAGAAATTCCCCGTTCCGTAGGTGACTTTGGCGTCGCCCTCGCCGCACGCGACTCGTCCGAGGAGCGCCGCTTGCTGGTCGCCCATCACGCCCGTCACGGGAACGGCAGCGTTGAGGATCCCGTTCGGATCGGTCGTGCCGAACCCCGACGGGTCGCTGGAAGCGTGTACCGCAGGCAACGCCGCTCGCGGCACGTCGAACAGGTCCAAGAGGTCGTCGTCCCACTGCAACTCGTGGATGTCGAACAGCATCGTCTGGGCAGCGTTGGTGACGTCCGTCGCGTGTGTGCCCGTGAGATTGTAGAGGAGCCACGAGTCGACGGTGCCGAGAAGCACCTCGCCGGCTTCCGCCCGTTCACGGAGGCCGCTCTGGTCGTCACTGCCGCGGTGCAGACGGCTGCTGCCCCCTTCGTGGCGGTCGCCTTCGTCGCCGCACCGACCGCGACCGTGATCGAGGAGCCATTTGGCGTTGGGCGCGGCGAAGTACGGGTCCGGTTCGAGCCCGGTTCGCTCGCGGATCAACCGCCGCTCCTCGTCAGTCAGCTCCGTGATCTGCTCGGTCGTCCGCCGGTCGCGCCAACTGATCGCGTTCGTGACCGGCGTTCCGGACTCCGCCTCCCACAGCAGCACCGTCTGGCGCTGACTCGACACGCCGAGCGCACGCAGCGCCCTCGCCGAGTCGACATCGGCCTGCACCAGTCCGCGCCGGATCGCGTCGGTCGCACAGCCCCACAGTTTGAGGGGGTCGTACTCGACGCGGTCGCCCTCGCGTGTCGTCGGACGATGACTGGTGAACGCCTCCGAGGTCGGATCGCCGCGTTCGTCGAAGACGACGAATCTGGTTCCGCTCGTCCCCTGATCCAGCGCGCCGATGTAGGTCGTGCTCATCCGCCTTGCAGTGCGGTAAGCAGTCGGGGGGCGAAGTTCAGCGCGACGCCGCTCGGTCGTCGCCCGGCCACCTGGGCGCCGACGGAGACTTCCCGCCGTTCCAGAACGCCGAACTGCGCGAGTTCGTACAGTAGTCGTTTGACCGTCCCGTGAGTCAGGTCGGTCCGCTCGGCGATCTGCTCGGCCGCGGTCTCGATCCGCGCCTCGCCGTCGAGTGAGAGTTCCAGTAGCTGGTCGAGAACCAGTCGTTCGTTGTCCGAGAGTGCCAGCACTTGCCCGATCGGGACGCCGTCTCTCGGTACGGCCGCTCTCCCGGCGTCGATGTCCTCGTCGCGGAGCCGCGTTGCCCCGTCGGTTTCCGCGTTGCTCGCGGCGAGGAACAGGGCCGCGAGCGCGTTGTGAGCGTCGCCGTCGGCCCAGTCTGCAAGTCGCTGTGCGTGAACGTGATCGAGTGTCTGTGAGAGCCCTCTGGACCCGCGGACTGTCAGGATGTCGACGAGTTCGTACGTGTACGCGGGCACGTGGATCTGCTGTTCCGGCAGTGGGAGCGACAGTTTCTCGGGCGACGTCCGGCCGACACCGATCCACGCGAGGTCTTCGAACGGCTCGAAGAACGTATAGAGGTCCGCCAGATCGACTGTCGTCTGTTCTCCGAGGTGATCGACGGCGACCAGTACGGTTTCGCTCGCGGCCGTGACAGTCTCGATCCGCTCGCGCAGCGCATCGGTGCTCACCCCGCGTCTCGGGACCGACTCTACGAGGAGACTGTCGAGCAGCTCCCGATAGAGTCGAAAGCGGCTCGCGGCCCGCCGTGCGTCGAGATAGACGACACGGACGTCGTCGCGGTCGCTTCCGCTCCGGGTGGCAGTGTAGAACGGGTCGTGGGCACTCATCTCCGTATCGAGCACCGATACGAGCGCGGTCACGATGGCCGACTTTCCGGAGCCCTGTGGACCCCAGACGTAGGTGTTCGGCGGCACGGCGTGATCGAAAAGTGGGTCGATCGCGTCCAGTAAGGCCTCGAAGAGGGTTTCTCGGCCGACCGGCTCGGAGAGATGCATCGCGGGATTCAGCGAGTCGCGATCGACGATAAGCTCGTTGTTGCTGCTCCGGTTTCGGCGGCGTTCGATGCGTTCTGTGAGATCCATAGGACTCTCTGACGCTATGCAGTATACACGGGAGTGTGGGTAAAACACTTTTTCCCGGTTGCAGGGCGATTTCTCCGGATTTAGTCCCACTCTGTCGCGTTCGCTCGAACGCGTGCGAACGCCTCAGTCACCCACTCGACGAACCCGGCTTCTGCACTGTCCGCACTCGCAACGAGGTTTCCGTGCTCGTCGTAGGCACCCAGATAGGCGTGTCCGTCGACGAGGAGGAGTCCGAACTCCAGCGGCTCCTGTGACACGTACAGCGTGAATCCGTCCAGGCCTTTCGCCCGCTCGAGCGACTCCGGATACTCCGTAGCGGAGGTCTGCAGCACGTCCTTATCGACGATTAGTTCCACCTGGGTCTCCGGTCCGATGACGCTGCCAGCAGCCTCGTTGAAAACGCGGCTCACGATCGGTGTAACCCCACGGAACTGCTCTACGGGTTCGTCTCCCACAATGGCGAGAAACCGGTCGATAGGTGCGTGCGGATTCTCCGCTGTCGACTGGGCGTACGTCGTCCCCGATAGCGTCTCACACTCTATCTCCTCGGCGGTCCCACGCAGATTCGAGAGGAGATGTTCGAAGCGGTTGGCGACGTCCATACACTCCTCGAACTCGTCGTAACTTCTCGCGACGAGTTCCCCCGCACGCGTGAGACGATATCCGTCGCTCGTGGATACCTTCTCGGCCCACCCGCGTTCGACGAACGCCGTGACCGCACGCTGGGCGGTCTCACGGGCACACGAGCATTCCGCAGCCAGTTCGCTCGGGCGGTGCTCGCCCGAACGAAGCGCTCGTAGCACGGCTATCCGGATCTCGGATCCGGTCAAAAACGCGACATCCTCGCGCGCGGTCATTCGATCAAAACGTTATACTGCAGCTGTCATTACGCTGTCGCTCCTCGTCGGCTCCCACCCGTCGGCGGCCGCCGCGTTGCGTTCCGGTTCGAGTCTGTTATCCGAGCAGGCCCAGATCGTCGATGCGCTTGACGATCTCTTCGACGGCGGTCTTCGCGTCGTCGGTCCGCTTCCCGCCGGTGATGACGATCTTTCCGGACCCGAAGAGCAGGATGACGACTTCGGGCTCGTCCATCCGGTAGACGAGACCGGGGAACTGCTCGGGCTCGTACTCGACGTCTTCGAGGCCCAGACCGATCGCGAGCGCGTTTAGGTTCAGGTTGTGACCGAGGTCGGCGCTGGAGACGATGTTCTGGACGGTGATCTCGGGGTCCTCGTCGACCGGGATGCTGAGGCCACGGAGCTTCTCGAAGATAATTCCGAGCGCCTCGTGGACGTCGTCGATGCTCTTTGCGCCCGTACAGACGATCTTCCCCGAACGGAAGATCAGGGCCGCTGCCTTCGGCTCCTGCGTTCGGTAGACGAGCCCTGGGAAGTTGTCCGGGTTGAAGTCGGCTCCGGGGAGGTCCTCGGCGAGAGCTTCGAGATCGAGCTCTTGGCCGATACCGGTCGATGCGACAACGTTCTGAATCTCGATGGAATCTGCCGGCGCACTCATACTCTGTCGGATTATCTCTGCCCTCCCTTATAAAGGCCCCCGTTATAAAGAGGGTCGGTTCGCTCGTCTCCGGCTATCCGGGAGTCGGTCGTTGCCAATTACTTGTTTCACGTGCGCTCGCGCGTGACCAGTCGTCGATCCCGTCAAAATACCAAGTGGTCGAACGTCCAGCCTACCGTACACTACCAGGATGTTGTTAGACGAACACACATATCTAACACCATTTTTCGAAAATCGTTCGGAATCAACGAGGTTAAGTACAACCCACGCATCAGACAGTAATGCGAAGAACACTACGCGACTGCGGGCGGTTGAACTCCGTCCGCGCTCGCATTCCGACGTCCGTGGCGATCGACGCCGCGGGGCGAAACGGATTCAATGGGTTTATACCCATCCGACGTTTCGCTTGAGTCGGACACGGAATGAGGATTCCACCCCTGCGGTCCGCCGTACAGATGGGATCTGATGTTAGCCTTGATGGTTCGGTGACACCTGTCTGGTGTCCACTGAACCACGAACGGACCACGCAATGATATATGGTGATCTCCC
>NZ_JANHAV010000005.1 GCF_024464655.1 Halobellus inordinatus | reverse complement strand
CGTCGGCGTACTCACAGCCCGCGTAGTACCGCTCGCCCGGGTATCCCTCGGCGTACTTGTTCGTGAGCGCACTCCCCTGCGCTTCGAGGACCGCCTCACTCGCGTGGTTCTCGCTCGCGATCATCGCCAGCGTGTCCCGCTGTCGCTGTACTTCGCCGGAGAGCGCGTCTGCGACGTCCGGGTCGACGTCGCGGACGTGGCTGTAGTCCATACGTCATAGGGGGCCCGTCCACCCAATAAGTGTGTTCACTTTGGATCCGACTGGCAGTGAAATCGTCACAAACGTGCATTAGAATGGCGGGACGGCTCTCTCACCCGCCCGTCTGTCTTCCGGCAAACGTTACTTCAGAACGTCGCGCGCGGCGTCCACGAGTTCGTCGGGATCCGCATCGTGGAGCCGGTCGTCGCCGAGTCGTAACCGCAGGCGCGGCCGACCGACGTCGATTGGTACCTTCTCCGTCTCGATCAGGCCCAGATCCTCCAGTTCAGTCTTCGTCCGCGAGAACGTCGCCTTGCTGGCGATGCCCACGTCCTCGCCCCACTTCGAGACGTCGTACAGGAGCACGTCGTTCTTCGCGGCGACGAGCAAACTGATCGTTACTTCGTCGAGTCCCGGTCCGTCGCTTCGGACCGTTTCGAGCAGCCCGAGAACCGCGTCGAAGTCCGAACGGACCGCTTCGCCGAGGTCCTCTTCGAGGGACGTGCGGACTGCCGAAATCGCGGGTGTTCGAAGTCGGAATTCCTCGGCTTCCTGGAACTGCTCACTGTAGGCGTCGTTTGCGCCCTCGACGAACGCCTCGTCGTCGGTTTGCAACCCGGCCACCTGGTCACCGGCGCTGACGACGGCGACGACCGACGAGTCGGTCACGAGCAGGGTGTTTTCGACCGGCTCCGCCGTAACGCGGAGTTCGAGGATTCCGGAAACAACGAGGTCGGCGGCGTTGCTCGCGACGAGGAAATCGTCCATCACGTCCTTCAACAACTGCTTGTCAGCAAGCACACGAATCGTGGGCGGGGACGCTGACTCGGCGGCGACCTCGACGAGCGATACCACGATCTCCGGAGTCGGATCGAGTACGTACACGACGTCCGAAGCCGACTGGAGGGCCGACGAAATGACGTGCTCGACGTCGGAATCGAGCACGTTCGATTCAGAGGACATACGTTGTATAATTTACCAGTGTGTATTTAATTTTAACGCAGTATAGTCTGTATATTCTCTGATCCCGGTGGAGACGCCCCGAGAACGGGCCATCGAGTCGGACCACGCTGCTTTTTCTTCGTCACGGCCGACGGCGAATCTGTGACATACGAGATCGAACTCGTCGGAAGCGGTCCCGCTGCAGCGGCCGCGGCGGCCGCCTTCGAGGACATCGACGCACGCGTAGTGGAGGCTGCCGACGACCCGGCACTGACGCTCGTCGTCGTCCCGGCGGGAAGCGACGTCGAGGACGCTGTCGGCCCACGCGAGCGTCTTGTCGTGGTCGAAATCGGCGGCGTCGGTGGGCACGTGGTCGGATCAGTCGACGCCAGCGTCTCCGTGTTCGGCGCCGCGGGAGTCAGTTTCGCCGACCTACGTGCGCGTGTTGCTGCGACGACCGACTCCACCGGAACGCCGTCTGGGGAGCGCAGCGCGGTTCGACTCGCCGGTGCGATCGCTGGTCGACGGGCCGTCGCACTTCTCACGGGCGATGACGACGTTTCCGGAACCGTCGTCGAAGTCTCCGGCACGGGGATAACCGCAGAGCGGCCGATTCTACCGGTACCTGAGCCGACGTCGCGTGATCGCAGCGTTCGGCGGGAGTACCGAGCAGTCGACCTCGACGACTCACTGGCCCGCGCGGAACGGGCCCTCGACGAGCGGACGGGAATCGTCGCGCAGGTCGGCGAGCGCGAGTCGTTTCCGGTCCCGTACTACCTCGCACAGACGTCCGACACCGAAGGGTTCAGCGACGCTCGCGCGGCCGAGTTCGCGGCCGGCGTCGATTCCGACTGGGACGCCGCGTTTATGAAGGCACTCGGGGAGGCGCTGGAGCGCTACTGCGCCGGCGTCTACCGCGGCTCGGAGTTCACCGTCGCTCCCGAGCGGACGCGGGCGCGTCCGGTTTCGCCGTCGCGCTTCGTCCGGCCCGACGACTATCAGGCCCCGGACCCCGAAACGCCGATTCCCTGGGTCTCGGGCGTCGACCTCGGAACCGACGAGACGGTGTCGCTGCCGGCGGAGTTCGTCCACTACCCGCCACCAGTCGAGCAGTACAAGCCGGCGATCACGACGGGATTGGGGCTCGGAAATTCGGGGGCCGAAGCCTTGCTGTCGGGCCTCTACGAGGTCGTCGAGCGAGACGCGACGATGCTCGCGTGGTACTCGACGTTCGAACCGCTGGAACTCAGAGTCTCGGACCCCGGCTACGGCGAACTCTGCAAGCGAGCGCGGGCGGAAGACCTGTCGGTGACGGCGCTGCTCGTGACCCAGGACGTCGACGTTCCGGTGGTGGCCGCGGCCGTCCACAGAGACGGGGAGTGGCCGCGGTTCGCCGTCGGGTCGGGGGCGTCGCTCGATCCCACCGACGCCGCGAGGTCGGCACTGGCGGAGGCGCTGCAGAACTGGATGGAACTGCGGTCGATGGGACCGAAGCAGGCTTCCGCAGAGGGCGGCGCGATCGGCGAGTACGCCGACTTCCCCGAGGCCGCTCGCGACTTCGTCGACGCCGACGCAAGCGTCCCGGCCGAACGCGTCGGCCCCGAGGAGCCCCCGAGTGGCACCACAGAACTCACAGCGGCGGTCGAGCGGGTCGCTGACGCCGGACTCGACGCCTACGCCGCGCGGACGACGACGGCCGACGTCGCCTCGCTCGGCTTCGAGGCTGTCCGGGTGCTCGTGCCCGAAGCCCAACCGCTGTTCCAGGGGAGCCCGTTCTTCGGAGAACGCGCGCGGTCCGTCCCGTCAGACCTCGGATTCGAACCGGAGCCCGATCGGACCTACCACCCGTTCCCGTGACTCGGTCTCCCTCGTGACGGCGTGAGCTGGCGTGCGGAGCTGACAGCCGACACCGACGGCGCGGCTCGCGCGACGGGGTGTCGGACTCCCGCAAATCGTCGCGCGGTACGCTAGTGAGTGATGCGGGCACTGGCCGCGTCTTAGTATAAAAGCGTCCGTCGCGAAGTTCTGTCCGGATACGAACAGTCGACCGCCTACACACCGAACGTCGCGCGGAGCATATCTCGGGTGCCCGGACCGAGCCCGACCGCGAGGACGGCCACGAGCAGCAACATCGTGTAGCGCGGACTCTCCTCGAATATTTCGTCTTCGAACACCCAGAGCACGAACGTCGCAGCGACGAGTTTCACGAGGAGGAACGGCCACGTGTCGCCGGTCACCGCCAGCACCGACGCCGGGAGGAGCGAGCCGGTGACGTCGACGACGAACTGATTGACCGGGTGTTTCGGGATCAGATTCGGCCCCGCTCCGAGCGCGGTCATCCAGTCGAGGCCGATGACGTTCGCGACGCCGTCGATGGCGTGCCCCCAGAGGATAACGAAGCCGATTCGCCCGGTCCCCTCGTTCACGGCCGGCGCGAACCGCTCGATGAGCCACCACGTCACGCCCGCGGTAATCGTCGCGCCGACGAGCACGGTCCCGAGGACCTGCGGATAGAACTCGACGCCCTCAGCCCCCGTGAGAAAGAGCGAGAAGAGGTAACCGAGCGTGACGACTAATACGACGGAGCCGACCCCGAACAGGAGGCGGTCGTACCGCTCGACAAGGCCGGCACGCGACGCCCAGATGGTGGCGACGACCGCGACGAGCGTGAGCGCGAAGACGGTGAAGTAGATGATCGGGCTGATAAACAGCGTGTTGAGCGGGTAGGTGATGAGGGCGTCCGCGGCGGGGACGGCGTCGTTGGCGTCCTCGACGACGCGGAGCGCCCCCCCGAAGAAGACGAACGGGAGCAGCGCGTAGAAGAACTCCCTGTCGGTGCCGAGGTCGAGTCGCCGCAGCAGGAAGACGACGCCGGTGAGCGCGACGAGCAGCGTCACCATATAGCCGACTTCCGAGACGAGCGTGTAGCCGGGGTACGCAACGGGCTCAGCCGCGCTCGCACACGCCTGTGAGCTGTACAGATACTCGACGGTGCTTCCGGGGCGGATAGCACAGACGGCGGAGTTCGCGTCCGCCTGCACGGGACCCCAGAAGTAGTGCCAGATGAAGCCGTCGTAGACGGTCTCGGGGAGGACGAGCGATCCGACCACGAGCGCGACGAGCGCGGTCGCCACGCCCCCGGCCCAGAGCCGCTCGGGATCGACGCCGACGCGTTCGGCGACTGTTGACATACGCGAAAAGCCGACGGCGGGCGTGTTGAGGATTCCGGTCTGTGGTGCGCCCTCCGCGTGACCGCGTGTAGATCGAGCGATCCCGGCTATCAGATCGGCAGCGGCCGCTCTTCGAGGTCAGTCGCGAGGATCACCATCGTCTGCGATCGGGAGAACCCCTCGACTTTCGCGATGTTGTCGAACATCAGTTCGCGGAGGCTGTCGGTGTCTTCGGCGTAGACGCGGAGCACGACGTCCCACTCGCCCGTCGTGAGATGAATTTCTTGGACCCCTTCGATCTCCCGTAGCCGTTCGAGCGCGTCGTTCTCGTTCCCCTGCTCGATTCGGAGACCGACGAGCGCCGACGTTCCGAGACCGATCGCCCGCGGATCGATCTTCGCGTGGTATCCCTCGATGACGCCGGCGTCCTCCATCCGACTCACACGATCGTGGACGGTCGCACTCGACATCTCGATCTGCCGTGCGACCTCGCTGAACGGCGTCCGCGCGTCAGACTGGAGGATCCGCAGAATCGCCCTGTCCGTCTCGTCCAGTTCCATAGTAACCGGTGATACCCCCAGCGACTTGCCGCTTTGGATGTGGTGGGGCTACATACGCCGAACGACGGGGGCGTCCGCCGAATACCGGTTCATTCGATCCGGCCGATCTCTTGGGCGGCGTCCAACATCGTCTCGTGGACGTGCCCGTTCGAGGCGACCAGGCCGACCGAATCGTGTCGCCAGCGCTCGCCATCGAGGTCGGTGACGGTCCCACCAGCCGCGCGAATCATCGCGACGCCGGCGACTGTGTCCCAGGGGTTGGCTCGCAGATTCGTCACGACGCCGTCGAGCGACCCGTCGGCGACGCTCGCGAGGGCGGCCTGCGCGCAACCGACGCGCCGGAGGTCACCGAAGCGGTCGACGATGGCCTGACAGGCCCGCCCGTACTGATCGCGGGCGTCGAAGTCCCACCACAGCGTCGGCGCGACGACGCCGGCCTCCGGGTCGTCGGTGGTCGAGACGGTGACGGGATCACCGTTCCGGTACGTTTGCTCACCGTCCGTCCAGTAGACGTCGTCGAGCGCAGGGAAGTGCGTCGCGCCCGCCAGCGGCTCCTCGTCCCGGACCGAAGCGACCGCGGTCCCCCACACGCGAGTGCCGCGGACGTAGTTGTTCGTCCCATCGATTGGGTCGATCACCCACGCCGCGCCGGAGTCAGGGATCACTTTCAGTTCGTCCTCTTCCTCGCCGACGATCGCGTCTTCGGGGTACGATTCCCTGATGGCGTCGATGACGGCCACCTGCGCGTCGCGATCGGCCTGCGTCACGACGTCTGTCTTTCCCTCTTTCTGCTCGACGTCGATCTCGGTCCGAAAGCGCTCGACTGCGACGGCTGCGCCCGCCCCGGCCGCCTGCCGTGCGACCGCCGTCCGGTCTTCGTTCGCCATACTTGAGCACGATTCGCTGCCGTCCTAAACGTCTCGGGTTGGTGCGTGTCATATCAGAGTCGCGCCGTGTCTCGGAGGGTGAATAACCGAGAGACAGCGCCGCTACAGCACCATTAACTCGATTTCGAGTCTGAGTACATTTTAGTATCCAGATCCCGTTATAACAGGTATGAACCCGTCCGACGCGGCACGACAGCTTCGGTACGCAGTCGCCTCGAAGACCGACACCTACGACTACGAGATCAGCCACTGGGAAACGCACGCGTACGAGGACGTATTCGCCGAGGTTGCCCAAGAGGGCGACCTCTCCGACGTGATGGACGTCGTCGAGGAACTCGGCTCGCGCTTCGTCGACGGCACCCGCCCGTCACCGGCCGAAGCCCGCCAGATCGCCGACGGCGTTCTCACCGCCGGCGGCCGCCCGCTCACGGACGGCGGCGACGGGAACTGATACTGTCGGCTATCCGGCTGTGAAGGGTGTCGCGACTCCGGGGTCGCGAATCTCGTAGGCAGTCACACCAGACACCACGACGCTGTCTGCCGCGGACGCGGATCACGTTCGACTCGGTTTTTTTCTGCAGGCCGCCGTTCGAAGATCGAGCGTTAGCTGGGCCGCAAGTGTTCGCAGTCGCCCGCGTGGACGACTTCCTCGCCGTCGTCAGTCTGTACGACGAGACTTCCGGGGAAGCGGATGTCGACAGCTTCCCCTTCGATCGTTCCACGCGGGGTTTCGATCCGGACCCGTCGGCCGAGCGTCGCGGCGTGCTCGCGCCAGGCACCGAGTACTGCGTCGAGATCGGCGTCTTCGGCCGTCAGGTCGTAAAACGTCTCCAGCATCCGCTGGAGGAACACGCGTCGATCCACGTCGCCGACTTCCGCGCGGAGGCTCGTCGCTCCCGGCGGGAGGTCCTCCCGGTCGATGTTCGCGTTCACGCCACAGCCCGCGACGAGCCACGAGACGCGGTCGGCCTCGCCCTCCATTTCGGTCAGAATCCCGGCGAGCTTTCGCTCCGTCTGCGTGGATTCGGCCGTCTCCCCGCTCCCGGCCACGAGCACGTCGTTTGGCCACTTGATCCGCGCGTCGACGCCGACCGCTCGCGCTGCACTGGCGATGGCGACGGCGGCCGCGAGCGTGTACATCGGGGCCTCGCTGGGCGGGCGTTGCGGGCGGACGAGCACGCTCGCCCAGATGCCGCCCGACGGCGCGGTCCACTCGCGCTCTAAGCGTCCACGGCTCCCGGTCTGTTCGTCGGCGACGACGACGACGTCGGATTCCCCCTCGTCGGCGAGTTCACGGGCGCGATGGTTCGTGTTCCCGATTTCGTCGTGATACTCGATCCGGTAGGGTGCCTCAAGTCCGAACTCGATCGCCGCAGCCCCGTACGCCGGAACGTCGACGATGCGATAGCCGCCGTCGCCGCTTTCGACCGCGAAGCCCTCCTCGCGGAGCGCCTCGACCTGCTTCCAGACGGCCGCTCGCGAGACGCCCAGTTGCTCGGCGAGCACCGGCCCCGAGACGGGGCCGTCGGCGAGTGCGGCCAAGAGCGCGCGTCGGGTCTCGTTCATCTGCTTTCTCCTACTCTAAGACGACGAGCACGTCGCCCATATCCGCGCTGTCGCCCTCCTCGACGAGGACCTGCGTGACGGTGCCGCCGCGTTCGGTGACGATGTCGTTCTCCATCTTCATCGCCTCCAGGACGCAGACGACGTCGCCGGCGGCGACCTCCTCGCCCTCCTCGACTTCGACAGAGAGGATCGTGCCCTGCATCTCGGCGGCGACCTGCTCGCCCTCGCCCTCGATGACGACTTCGTCGTCCTCCGACGTCGCTTCTTCGGGTCGCGAGCGCGTCGCCTGTGCACCCTGGCCGCCAGCACCGCCGCCGTTGCTGATCGCTTCGACCTCCGGCATCGGGGGGGCACCGCGCTCTTCGAGGTTGACCTCGAAGCGCTTGCCGTTGACCTCGACGATGAACTCGCGCTCGGTCACTTCTTCGGCGTCGGTCTCGTCGCTCTCGCCGTCCGCGTCGGCGGTGGCAACCGTGTCGGCCGACCCCCACTTCTCGACTGCCTGGTCGATCCGCTCGCGGTCCAGTTCCTCGTCGAGGTACTTCGTCGTGTGCTCGCCCGCGCGGAACGCCTCGTCGGTCAGCATCAGGCGGTGGAACGGAACGATCGTCTGGATCCCCTCGATCTCGAACTCCGAGAGCGCCCGTTCCGAGCGTGCGAGACACTCCTCGCGGTCGCCTGCGGAGACGATCAGTTTCGCGATCATCGAGTCGTAGTCGCCGCCGATCTCGTCGCCCTGTCTGACCGCGTCGTCAACGCGAACGCCGATGCCGCCCGGCGGATCGTACGTCTCCAGGGACCCTGTCGCGGGCGCGAAGTCGTTCGCGGCGTCCTCGGCGTTGATCCGGTACTCGATCGCGTGGCCGTCGATCTCGACGTCCTCCTGTGCGAAGTCGAGTTCGTCGCCGGCGGCGACGCGCAGTTGCCACTTCACCACGTCGATCCCGGTGACCTCCTCGGTGGCGGTGTGTTCGACCTGGATCCGCGTGTTGACCTCCATAAAGTAGAACTCCCCGTCCTCGACGAGGAACTCGACCGTCCCGGCGTTGGTGTAGTCGGCTTCGCGGACGCCGCGGCGGGCCGCCTCGCCGATCCGCTCGCGGAGGTCGGCGTCGAGCGCCGGCGACGGCGCTTCTTCGATCACCTTCTGGTGGCGTCGCTGGAGCGAGCAGTCGCGCTCGCCGAGGTGGCGGACGTTCCCGTGCTCGTCGGCGAGGATCTGCACCTCGACGTGCCGCGGCGCTTCGAGGTACTTCTCGACGTAGACGGAGGCGTTGTCGAAGTACGCCTCGCCCTCGCGCTGGGCCGTCTCGAACTGTTCTTCGACCTCGTCTTCGGAGCGGACGACCTTCAGCCCGCGCCCGCCGCCGCCGCCCTCGGCTTTGATCGCGACCGGATAGCCGTACTCCTCGGCGATCTGCTTTACTTCCTCGGCTGATTCGACCGGCTCTGTCGTCCCCGGGACGACCGGCACGTCCGCCTCCTGCATCAGCGCGCGGGCTTTCGTCTTCTCGCCGAGGCGCTCCATCGCGTCGGCGGACGGGCCGATCCAGGTCAGTTCGCTCTCCTCGACCTTTCGGGCGAACTCGGCGTTCTCCGCGAGGAAGCCGTAGCCCGGGTGGACCGCGTCAGCGCCCGCCTTGCGTCCGGCCTCGATGACGGCCTCGTGGTCGAGATACGAGTCCGCGGCGCGCGCGGGACCGACGTTGTACGCCTCGTCGGCGTACCGGACGTGCCCGGCGTGCTTGTCGGCGTCGCTGTAGACCGCGACGGTGCGGACACCGAGATCGCGGCACGCCCGCATCACTCGCAGGGCGATCTCTCCGCGATTGGCGACGAGAACCTTGCTGAACATTTGTCGAAACGTTCTGAAACGCGGCACGTCTATCTGTCGGTTCTGCACGAAGGGGTATTCGACGATCGTCGATATGTCCGCAGCCTGTCAGACTCAAAAAAGCGCCGACATCGAGGGGGCAGACGCAATTTTGGTGAAAAATCTGACTCAAGTGTCTCTGATACCGTATATTACTCAGTTTCTCCCCCGATGTTAGCGACGTATCTGAACGTTCGTGAAATACGCGGGAAATCCAAACCGCCTTATGTGTGTGTCTCCCACGCCCACGGTAATGACAGTACGTGTCGGTATCCTCGGCGCAACGGGCGCAGTAGGACAGCGGTTCATCCAACTCCTCGACGACCACCCGACGTTCGAACTCGCGGCGCTCACCGCCTCCGAAGACAGCGCGGGCAAGACCTACCGCGAGGCGGCGAAGTGGCGCGTGAACACGCCGATTCCGGACGACGTCGCAGAGATGACCGTCGGCGCGACGACGCCGGGAGACGTTCCGGACGACGTCGACCTGCTTTTCTCGTCGCTCCCGTCCGGCGTCGCGGCCGAAGTCGAACCCGAGTTCCTCGACGCGGGCTACGTGGTCTCTTCGAACTCCTCGAACGACCGGATGGCCCCGGACGTCCCGCTCACGATCCCCGAGATCAACGCCGAGCACCTCGACCTCATCGAGGTGCAGCGCGACGAACGCGGCTGGGACGGCGCGCTCGTGAAGAACCCGAACTGCTCGACGATCACGATGGTCCCGACGCTCGCGGCGCTCGACCAGTTCGGTCTCGAAGCCGTACAGGTCTCGACGCTGCAGGCGGTCTCCGGCGCGGGCTACTCCGGCGTCACGTCGATGGAGATCATCGACAACGCCATCCCGCACATCAACGGCGAGGACGAGAAGATGGAAACCGAGTCACGAAAGCTCCTCGGCGAGTTCGACGGCGCGGAGATCGACCTCCACGGGATGGAGGTCGCCGCCTCCTGTAACCGCATTCCGACGCTCGACGGCCACCTCGAAAACGTCTTCGCCGAAACGGCCGAGGACGTCTCGACCGAGGACGTCGCCGAAGCGATGCGGGAGTTCCCGAGCGTGGATCTCCCCTCTTCGCCCGACCCGCTCATTCACGTCTTCGAGGACTTCGATCGGCCCCAGCCCCGCCTCGACCGCGAGCGCGGCGACGGGATGCAGATCTCCGCCGGTGGGATCCAGACGACCGAGAACGGCGTGAAGTACAACTGCCTCGCGCACAACACGATCCGCGGCGCAGCGGGTGCCTCGCTGCTCAACGGCGAACTCCTCGTCGAAGAAGGCTGGGTCTAAGCGGCCCGGGGCCTGCCGGAATCGTCTCTTATACTGTCGGACAGCAGTTCGTGAATCATTCTGGCACCCACGGGGTGCTGATGATTTTCACATCGTTCTGTCCGACAGTATTACCAGTTGGACACTACATTTTGGTCGCTCGCGTCCGATATGGTGAGTGACGATGTCACAGACCCCCACCATCGGCGACGACGCACCGACGTTCTCCGTAACCCAGGCTGACGGCGACGTGTCGGCGTTCTATCTGGACGACGTGATCGGTCACGGCCCCGTGGTTCTCGCGTTCTTCCCGGGCGCGTTCACGCCACCGTGTACGAACGAGATGGTCGCGCTGCAGGAACACAGCGAGGAGTTCGAGGCCGCCGGCGCGAGCGTGTACGGCGTGAGCGCCGACTCGGCGTTCTCCCAGAACGCCTTCCGCGAGGAACACGGCATCGAGTTCCCGCTACTCAGCGATATGGCACGGAGCGCCATCGACAAGTACGGTGTCGAGATCGACATCGACGACCTCGGCCTCTTCGGCGTCGCGAACCGCTCGGTGTTCATCATCGACGACGACGGCACGATCGCTTACGACTGGGTCGCCGAGGACCCGACGAACGAACCCGACTACGAGGAACTGCTCTCGGAAGTGCAGGACCTCTGAGTTCACCCCGAACCGCCGCCGACGGTAAGCTGCAGTCGATCCGTCGGGATCGACTCCCCGTCGTCGTTCGTCGCGGTGGAGACGTTCAGAGAGAGTGCGTCCGGGTCCACGTCCGCACCGAACGTCAGCGTAAATAGCGTCCGCGTTTCCTCGAAAGACCCGACAGACTCCGAGAGATCCGCCGCTCGGACGGCGACGGACGCGCTCTTGACGCCGCCGTTGACCACCTGAAACTCCTCTCCGCCCACGAGGACGGGTTCGACCTCGGTGATCGGCGCGTCGCCGTCCTGTTCGACCAGACACTGATACTTCTGCAGTCCGCTCGGCGCCCCGGCGAGGACGACGTCGACGGCTGAGCCGTCCGAGCCGGAGCCGCTCGAAAGCGCGCTCCCACAGCCCGCCAGGCCAGCAGTGAGCCCCGCTGCTGCGGTACCGAGGAACCGCCGTCGTGTCCGTCCAGCGAGCAGATCCGAAGACGACGCCTCAGCGCTGTCGATCGTCGGCTCGTCTGCACCGGACGTCGAGGCGGCCGTCGCTCTCGTTGCGCCGTCCCTGTCGTCGGAGTCGTCCGCGTCGGACCGATCGGGAGCGGTACTGCGGCGGGCGTTCGCTGTTCGAGAGTCATCAAACATCATTCGAAGGCGAGTGTGACTGCATCGTCCGTATCGAGATCGCCGTCCTCGTCGAAGTCGAGGGCGGTGACCTGCTCGCTACGCAACTCCGTGGCCTGGACGAACGAGAGCGCGACCGCGTCTCCGAACGTGACGGCACCGTCACCGTCAATGTCCTCGAAGCGGCCGTCGTTGTCAGGGTCGGTGGGGGCTTTCTGGGCGTCTGCGCCCGGAAGCGGGTCCGTGAAGAGCGACCCGGCGCGAACCGAGACCGAGATGTGGTCGCCCGAGACTGCGGCTCCCCGATCGTTCCGGAGATTTTCGACCGAGATCTCGACGTCCTCGGTGTCGAGCGCCCGGTCGTATGTCAGCCGCGCAAGCGTCTGCTCTCCGTCGATCGCGTCGATGTTGCCGGCGAGGTCGACCGCCTGCACCGTCGTCGACTGCGGCCCGTCGGAGACGACACGCAGTTGGCTCTCGGAGACGAGTCCGGCCTGCGACTCAGTCACGGACGCCTCGACGCCCGTCCGAACGGTCACGCTCGCCTTCTCGAACCCCTTCGGGAGATCCGAAACCGAGAGGACGACCATCGAGCTCCCGGACCCGCTTCCGCCTCCGTCCCCGCCTGATCCGACGGTGAGCGTCGTCGACTGCGCGGGGGCGGCCTCGTAGGTGTTCCCCTGCTCGTCGCCGAGGTCATCGGTCTCGATGGTCACCGGCGTCGTGCCGGCGGCGACGCCTCCGAGCGTCACGGTCGCGACGTGCGCCGTCCCGGTGTCGTTCGTGTCCATCATCGCGCCGCGGACGACGGCGACGGTCCCGTCGTTCTTCACTTCGGTCTGTGCGACCCCCGCGTCACCGGCGAGTTCGACGCCGGAAATCTGCGCCGCGTCTCCGGAACCGACCGAGATCCGGGCATCGATGGCCCCGACACCGCCGTCGATGCCGGTCGCGACGACGCGGAGTTTCGATGACTCACCGACGCCGACCGACGGGCTCGCGGATTCGAGCGTCACGCGAGGGCCGTCGCCGGGTGCCGGCGTCTCTGTCCCGTCGGGCGTGTCCGTACCGCCGGACGGTTCGGTCTCCTCGGGCCCGACGTTCAGCGTCACCGAGTCGTTCTGGAAGGTTTCCTTCGCAGTCGACTCCTTCGAGGCGACGGCCGTCACGGTCTCGGCATCGCTCGCCATCGATTCGGTGATCTCGATCGTCGCGACGCCGTCGAGACCAGTCTCGTAGGCCTCGCCGCCGAGGTGGACTGCCGCCGACACCAGCGCGTCGCTGTCAGCGCGTTTCACCTCGAAGTCGACCTCGTCGCCGGCTTCGACGGCCGACGCGTCGGCGGTGATCTCAAGGTCGACGGCATCGGCCGTCCCCGAGACGGTAAGCGAACTCCCCGGCGTCGTGCCGACGTCGTAGGGGTCGCCAGACTCGTCGCCGAGTGATTCGACCGACAGGTCGACGTCACTCGACCCCTCGTCGGTACCCTCGACTGTGACGGTCCCGATGGTCACCGTTCCGGTGTCCTCCGTATCTATCAGCGCCGCGCGAACGAACACCTCGGAGCCGTCTGACTCGACGTCGATCCTCTCGACACCCGGATCGCCTCGCAGTTCCATCTCGTCGATCGAGGCGACGTCCGCGTCACCGACGGAGATAGTCGCCGTCACGGCTCCGACGCCACCGTCGGCGTCGGAGACTACGAGATCGAACGTCTGCGTCCGGCTCTCGTTGATCGTTGCCGTCGTCGGCGACAGTCGAACCGACGTCGACCCGGCGGTCGCGGCCCGGACGCCGCTGTCGGCCGTTAGTGACGCGTCGTCGGCCTCGTTCTGTGGGGTGTCCACTGCGACGGCGCTGCCTGCGCCCGCGACGATCCCACCGGTGACGACGAGCGTCACGAGTAGGACGGCGAGTCGGGTGCCTCGAACGGCGTCCCTGCTCATCGTTCCCCTTCGAGGATCTTGAACAGCGCTTGCACGTCGGTGATGTCCACTTGTCCGTCGCCGTTGAAGTCGAACAGCTCGGGGTTCTCTTGGACGGCATCGCTGTCGAGGTTCGCGAAGAGCGCCTGCACGTCGGTCGCGGTGAACGCCCCGTCGCCGTTGACGTCCTCGTAGCGACCGTCCCCGTCGAGGTCCCCCGCAGGGCTCCCGCTACCGGTGACGTCGGGCGCGGCGATGCCCGATCCCTCACCGAGTGCGTAGAGGATACCGTCGGTGCTCGCCGCGTACACGCGGCCGTCGACGACGACCGGGGGTGCGACCACGGAGCCGCCGGTCTGGAAGCTCCAGAGCTCGGTTCCGTCGCTGGCGTCGAACGCGTAGACGTAGTTGTCCTGCGCACCCAGATACAGCACCCCGTCGGCGTACACCGGTGAGGTGGGCGTCCCGTTGATCGAGACCTGCCACTGTCGCGTCCCGATCGCCGGATCGAGCGCGTGGAGGGTGTTGTCGCCGGTCGATGCCACGTAGAGCGTTCCGTCAGCGAGCACAGGAATGGTCGACACCGACGCGATGTTTTCGAATTCCCAGTCGATGCTCCCCGACGCTGCGTCGACCGCGTAGACGATGCCCTCGTTAGTGCCGGCGTACAGCGTCCCGTCAGCATACGTGATCCCCCACGTCTTGCTGCCTCCGTTCGCTAACGTCTGCTGCCACTCCTGTGATCCGTCCGAAGCCGCGAGCGCGGTCGCGACTGCCTCGTCGTAGTAGTCGTCTTCGCGGTGGGTTACGTACACCGTCTCGCCATCGACGACTGGTGTACCGATAGGCCCGAGATACGTGAGGTCTGATTCCCATTCGACCGCTCCGTCGTTCGGATTGAGCCGGTACGCTTGCCGGAAGTCGTGTTCACCGCCGGCGATGAACAGATCCCCGCCGACGAGCGTCGGGCTCTTGACGTGCCGTGTCGGAACTGAAGACACCCAGAGGCCGTTACCCGTCGCCGCGCTGTAGGCGAGCACACGTCCCCGAGGCGTCGGCTGGTACACCACGCCGTCGCCGACTGCGGGCGACGCTGGCAGCGACCCGTTCGTACCGGCGGACCACACCTCACTCCCGTCGCTCGTCGAGATCGCGTAGAGTTCGCTGTCGTGACTCGCTTGGAACACCCGTCCGTTCGCCACGATCGGCTGGGCGGTCAGTTTGTCACCGGTCTCGAACGTCCAGATGTCGTCGACGTCCTCTTTCGGTCCGCTCCCGGGTGCGACGCCGCTGTTGTGGGCGTCGTATCTAAACATCGGTACAGTGCTCGGATCGGCGGTCTGTCCGCTGGCGCTCCTGCCCATTCCAGCGAACGCAAACGTCCCCCCAACGACCGCCGCGAGTCGGATCGCATCCCGTCGCGACAGATTATGAATCATTGGTCCCCACTGTCACGTTTATCTGATGTGTCCCCGTACAAGTATGTTTGCGCTTAGTCACTAGTTGCGCGGCTGTGGCAGTTCCCGGACACAGCGACGCGGCTGTGCGAAGAGGGGAACTCAGAAGTGTAAAATAAAAGAGACCGAACTACGTGGGAGTTATTACCGCTTCGCGCCGGGGTTCGTCACCGCGCCGTTCGCGGCCGAGCCGAAGTCGTTGCCGTACTTCGCGAGCACGCCGGTCGTGTACTGCGGATCCTTGGGCTCCCACTCCTCGCGGCGCTCGTCCAGTTCGTCTTCCGAGAGGTCGACGGAGAGTTCGCGCTCGGGGATGTCGACGGTGACCTCGTCGCCGTCCTCTAACAGCGCGATCGGGCCGCCGACAGCGGCTTCGGGGGCGACGTGGCCGACCATCGGGCCGCGGGTCGCGCCGGAGAAGCGGCCGTCGGTCAGGAGCGCGACGTCGTCCTCGTGACCCTGACCGACGACGGCGGCAGTGACGCCAAGCATCTCGCGCATTCCGGGGCCGCCCTGCGGACCCTCGTTACGGATGACGATGACGTCGCCGGACTCGATGTGGCCCTCCTGGACGTAGCGCATCGCCTCCTCCTCGCTCTCGAAGAGGCGGGCGGGGCCGGAGTGGTGGAACTTGTCGTCGCCGGTGACCTTCAGAACCGCGCCGTCGGGCGCGAGGTTCCCGGTGAGGATCTTGATCGCACCTTCCTCCTGGTAGGGGTCGTCGACGGTGTAGATGAACTCGTCTGAGATCTCCTCTTCGTCGGGGAGGTCCATCTCCTCGAGTTCCTCGGCGATCGTCCGCCCGGTGACGGTCATCGCGTCGCCGTGGAACAGGCCGGCGTCGAGGAGACGGCGGATCACGACCGGGACGCCGCCCTCCTCGTGGAGGTCGTTCATCGTCTTCGTGCCGCCGGGCTGGAGGTTCGCGATCTTCGGCGTCCGCTTCGAGATCTCGTCGAACTCCTCGATCGTGAGGTCGATGCCAGCCTCCGCGGCGAGTGCGAGCAGGTGCAGCACGGCGTTGGTCGAACCGCCGATCGCGACCTGCAGGGCGATGGCGTTCTCGAAGGACTTCTTCGAGAGGATGTCGGAGGGACGAAGGCCTTCCTCGACGGCTTGCAGGACCGCCTCGCCGGAGCGTCGCGCGACGTCGTAGCGCTCGTCGGATTCGGCCGGCGCGTCGGCCGTGCCGAGCGGGGCCATCCCGAGCGCCTCAGAGATCGACGCCATCGTGTTCGCGGTGAACATCCCGCCGCAGGAGCCCGCGCCGGGGCAGGCGTGCCGTTCGAGGTCGTCGAGTTCCTCGGCGCTCATATCGCCCTGCGCGTAGGTGCCGACGCCCTCGAAGACGTTCTGGACGGTCACGTCGCGGCCCTCGTGCTGGCCGGGCATAATCGACCCGCCGTAGAGGAAGACCGAGGGCAGATCCGTCCGGATCGAGGCCATCATCATCCCGGGGAGGTTCTTGTCACAGCCCGCGACCGTGACGAGTGCGTCCATCCGCTCGCCGAAAGCGACGAGCTCGACGGAGTCGGCGATGACCTCTCGGGAGATCAGCGACGCCTTCATCCCCTCGGTACCCATCGAGATGGCGTCCGAGATGGTGATCGTGCCGAACTCGATCGGCATCCCGCCGGCGTCCTCGATGCCCTTGATCGCCGCGTCGGCGACGTCGTCGAGGTGAACGTTACACGGGGTGATGTCCGCGGCCGGGTTCGCGACGCCGACCATCGGGGAGCCGAGGTCCTCGTCGTCGAAGCCCATCGCGCGGAACATCGCCCGGTGTGGGGCCTTGTCCGGCCCCTCGGTGACGTCCGTGCTGGGGAGGTCGGGGTCCTTCCCACTGGAGAACGGTTCGCCGTCCTCCTCGCGTTCGGGGGGTTCCTGCTTGCTCATACACGAGTCGTTGTCGCAGTGGGATTAAAAGGCCACGCATACCCTCTCGCTCGCCGGTTACGCGTCGTTGCGGCCGCCCCCCTTGCCGGTACGGTTCTCGGAGCCTCACGAGGCGTCTTGTGCGTCCTCGTCTTCGTCCGCTGCTTCGGTTTCGTCTTCCCCCTCCGCTTCTTCCTGCTCTGCTTCCTTCTCCTCTTCCTCGCGCGTCGCCAACCCCGCGAGGTGGGGTGCCTCGGGGACGATGATCTCCTCGCTACCGAGGCGGGCCGCGTTCTCGCTGCCGGGCAGACAGAACACCGGCACGCCCTGGACGATTCCCGCCGTCGCACGAGTCCCGACGACGCGCGTGCCGATCTCGGACTCCGAGCGCCGGCGGAACAATTCGCCGAAGCCCGGGAGGTCCTTCTGGAATAGGTCGCCGACGGCTTCGACGGTCACGTCGTCGGGCGTGACGCCCGTGCCGCCCGTCGTCACCAGTACGTCGACGTCGTCGCGGTCGACGAGGCGATCGACGGTCGACTGCACACCGTCGAAATCGTCGTCGACGACGTCTCGGACGGTGACGTCGTGGCCGCTATCGTCGAACGCAGCAGCGATCGCGTCGCCCGCCGCGTCGTCGTCGATCGTTCGCGACGTGGAGACCGTGACGACGGCCGCAGACAGCGACGCGACGTCGTGGTCGTGGTGGTGGTGGTCGTCGTCGCCGTGATGGTGATGTCCGTGGTCGTCGTCGCCGTGCTCGTGGCCGCGATCCTCGTGCTGGTGGTCGGTATCGTGCGTGTCCGCTCCAGAGTGGGACTGCTCGTCGTGGGTCACACCACGCGGTTTCGCGCCCGGTGACAAAATGTCACCCGATACCGGGCGCTCGCGGGTGTCGAGTTCGAGAGCCCCCTGTCGGTCGTCCGACGGCGACTCGGGAGAACGAAGCGAGAAGAGACGTAGTGTCAGACCGCCAGTTCAGTTGTCGCCGGCCTTCGACGTCCACTCGTAGTCGCGACGTTTCGCCGATTTGCCGAAGCCACAGGACGAGCAGACCTTCTTTTTGACGTGGTAGGACTTCTCGCCGCAGCGGCGGCACTTGACGTGCGTCGTCTTGTTCTTCTTTCCTTGGCTAGGGGTTCCAGCACCCGTCATGTTTGTATCGTGACGACGTTGTCGCCGCGTATAATCGTTGTGTCTTCGACCGCCGTGACGTCCAGTTCCCCGAGGACGGTCGCGTCCGCGTCCGTCGCCGGTTCGAGAACGGCGTTCATGTGTTGGTCGTACCCGGCGAGAGTTCCGTAGTACGCGGTGCCGTCCTTCAGAGTGACCGTGACGACGTCTTCGAGTGCGGCTTCGAGAACGTCGAGGGGTCGTCCGCTCATACCCCAAGCGCCTCCCGTTTCGGTATTAAATGTGCCGGACCACCGCCGAATCGTCGGCGTACGGCGGCGAACGTTCTCACTGGGCGACATACGTGGCGGTTCCGAACCTCTGCGTGTGCATCCCCTGACGCTGTGCGTCCCTGAGGGCTGTCGTACAGGGGAAGACCGCCGCTGCTGCGTCTGTTCGGCGTGCGTTGCCGCACTCGCGCGCAGAGATTCGCCGCGCGTATCCAACCCGGATAGTTTTTAGTACCCGGCCGAGAACCATCTTCGTACCAAGACTCCCGCGGGTAAGTGCTTCGGCCGTTCCGGGGCACGCGGGACCGACGACCGACGCGCTGTAAGACGCCGGGGCCGATCGGTCCCGAGACGCGTCGCTCACGAGTTGTGGGCGCCGTCGAACACGACGGGACGTTTGAGTGAGCACCCTCGCCACGTCAGTGGCTTTCGATGCTCGGATTCAACTATGGAAATCGAAATCGCGACAATTGGCGGATACGAAGAGGTCGGTCGACAGATGACGGCCGTTCGCGCGGGCGACGACGTCGTCATCTTCGACATGGGCCTGAACCTCAGTCAGGTCCTCATCCACGACAACGTGGAGACCGAAAAGATGCACAGCCTCGATCTGATCGATATGGGCGCCATCCCGGACGACCGGGTGATGTCCGACCTCGAGGGCGACGTGCAGGCCATCGTGCCCACGCACGGTCACCTCGACCACATCGGCGCAATCTCGAAGCTCGCCCACCGGTACAACGCGCCGGTCGTGGCCTCGCCGTTCACCATCGAACTGGTGAAACAGCAGGTCGAAGGCGAGACCAAGTTCAGCGAGAGTTTCGACAACGACCTCGTCAAGATGCAGGCCGGCGAGACGATGTCGATCGGCGACTCCGGCAACGTCGAACTCGAGTTCGTGCACGTCACGCACTCGATCATCGACGCGATCAACCCGGTCGTGCACACGCCCGAGGGCGCGATCGTCTACGGCCTCGACAAGCGGATGGACCACTCGCCGGTGCTGGAAGATCCGATCGATATGCAGCGCTTCCGTGAGATCGGCCGCGAGGGCAACGGCGTCCTCTGTTACATCGAAGACTGTACGAACGCGGGCCGCAAGGGCCGGACGCCCTCGGAGTCGCACGCCCGGTCGCACCTCGAAGACACGATCCGATCGATCGAAGACTACGACGGCGGGATCGTCGCCACGACGTTCTCCTCGCACGTCTCGCGTGTCTCCTCGATCGTCGAGTTCGCGAAGGACATCGGTCGCCAGCCCGTCCTGCTCGGCCGCTCGATGGAGAAGTACTCCGGCACCGCAGAACGCCTCGGCTTCGTCGACTTCCCCGACGACGTCGGGATGTACGGCCACCGGAAGTCCGTCGACCGGACGTTCAAGCGGATTATGAAGGAAGGTAAGGAGAAGTATCTCCCCATCGTGACGGGCCACCAGGGCGAACCGCGCGCGATGCTCACCCGGATGGGCCGCGGCGAGACTCCCTACGAAATCGAGGACGGCGACAAGGTCATCTTCTCGGCGCGGGTCATCCCCGAGCCGACGAACGAGGGCCAGCGCTACCAGTCCGAGCGCCTCCTGCGGATGCAGGGCGCGCGCATCTACGACGAGATCCACGTCTCGGGCCACCTGCGCGAGGAGGGCCACTACCAGATGCTCGATGCGCTCCAGCCGCAGCACGTCATCCCCGCCCACCAGGACCTCGAAGGCTTCGCGCCGTACGTCGACCTCGCGGAGTCGCAGGGCTACGCGATGGGCCGGGATCTGCACGTCACGCGGAACGGGAATATGATCCAGCTGGTGGAGTGAGATGAGTTCGGAAGCGGCGGAGGAACGGGTACTCGAAGCGGTCACGAAGCGACGCGAACTCGTCAACGAGGCGCTCGACGAGGACGTCCCGATGAAGTCCCCCGAGCGGCTCTACGAGGCGACCCGCTACCTGCTGAAGGCCGGCGGCAAGCGGCTTCGGCCGACGGTGTCGCTCCTGACCGCGGAGGCGCTCGCAGACGTCGAACCGCTCTCGGTCGACTACCACGCGTTCCCGGCGCTCGACGGCTCGGAGATCGACGTGATGTCGGCGGCGACGAGCATCGAGGTCATCCAGTCGTTCACGCTGATCCACGACGACATTATGGACGACGACGACCTCCGTCGCGGCGTCCCCGCGGTCCACAAAGAGTACGACACCGAGACGGCGATCCTCGCGGGCGACACGCTCTATGCGAAGGCCTTCGAGCTGCTGTCTGAGACCGGCGCAGACCCCGCGAACGGTCTCGAAGCCGTCCGGCGGCTCGCGACGACCTGCACGCAGATCTGTGAGGGACAGGCGCTGGACGTCGAGTTCGAGCACCGCACCGAGGTCCTCCCCGAGGAGTATCTCGAGATGATCGAACTCAAGACCGCCGTGCTGTACGGCGCGGCGGCGGCGACGGCGGCGACCCTGATGGACGCCGACGACGAGACCGTCGAGGCGCTCTATCGGTACGGGATCGACTCCGGACGCGCATTCCAGATCCAAGACGACGTCCTCGATCTGACAGTTCCCTCGGAGAAACTCGGCAAACAGCGCGGTTCGGACCTCGTCGAGAACAAGGAGACGCTCATCACGCTGCACGCACGGCAGCAGGGCGTCGACGTCGACGGCCTCGTCGATGCCAACGACGTCGAGTCCGTCTCCGAAGCCGAGATCGATCAGGCGGTCGCCGAACTCGACGCCGCCGGGTCGATCGAGTACGCGGAGCAGAAGGCCCAAGAGCTCACGGCGAACGCGAAGGACCACCTCGACGTCCTCCCGGACAACGAGGCGCGCGCGCTGCTGTGTGACATCGCCGACTACCTGATCTCGCGCGGATACTAGCGTCCGCCGATCGGCGGTCGGATCGCGCGGCCCGCTGCGCCGTCCACCCACCCAATCCGGGTCTGTTTTTACCGGGGAGGACGCACTGCCGCGTAATGGACGACGATCTACGCGAGCAGGTCGAGCGCGAGGCCGAGAAGCACGCGCTGCTCAACGCAGTCAAGTACGAGAGCGACGCCGACGTCGGCGCCGTGATGGGGCCGTTGATGGGCGAGAATCCCGACTTCCGCCCGCACGGCGACGAGATCCCCGGCGTCGTCGGCGGCGTCGTCGCCCGCGTAAACGACCTGTCGACCGAGGAGAAGCGCGAACGTCTGGAGACGCTCGCACCCGAGGAACTCGAGGAGATCGAAGCCGAAGACGAGGGCGACGAACACGACCTCCCGGACCTCCCGAACGCCGAGGCGTACGACGAGGTGCGGATGCGCGCCGCGCCGAACCCGAACGGCCCCTGGCATATCGGCCACGCCCGGATGCCCGCCGTCATCGGCTCCTACAAGGAGCGCTACGACGGGTCGTTCATCGTCCGTTTCGACGACACCGACCCCGAGACCAAGCGCCCGGATCTCGACGCCTACGACGCCATCCTCGACGACATCGACTACCTCGGGTTCGAGCCCGACGACGTCATCATCGCGTCGGACCGACTGGAGACCTACTACGAGCACGCCCGGAACCTCATCGACGCCGGCGGCGCGTACACCTGCTCGTGCTCGGGCGAGACCTTCTCCGACCTGAAGAACAGCGGCGAGGCCTGTCCGCACCGCGACAAGGACGTCGAGACCACGATGGAGGAGTTCGAGGCGATGATCGACGGCGAGTACAGCGCCGGCGAGATGGTCCTCCGCGTGCGGACCGACATCGAGCACAAGAACCCCGCGCTCCGCGACTGGGTCGCCTTCCGGATGATCGATACGCCGCACCCGCGCGATGAAGCCGCAGCGTATCGGTGCTGGCCGATGCTCGACTTCCAGTCCGGCGTCGACGACCATCTCACGGGCGTCACACACATCATCCGCGGCATCGACCTCCAGGACTCCGCGAAGCGCCAGCAGTTCGTCTACGACTACTTCGACTGGGAGTACCCCGAAGTGATTCACTGGGGTCACGTCCAGGTCGACGCCTACGACGTGAAACTCTCGACCTCGACGCTGAAGGAGAAGATCGAGGCTGGCGAACTCGACGGCTGGGACGACCCGCGCGCGCCGACGCTGAAGAGTCTCCGCCGGCGCGGCATCCGCGGCGAGGCCGTCGTCGAGGCGCTGACCGCGCTCGGCACGTCGACCTCAAACGTCGACCTCTCGATGAGTTCGATCTACGCCGAGAACCGCGAGCTCGTCGACGACGAGGCCGAGCGCTACTTCCTCGTCCGCGACGGCGAGCGCTTCGAGGTCGCGGGCGGTCCGGACGCGGGCCACCCGCCGCTGCATCCCGATCACGAGGAGCGCGGCGAGCGGACAATCCCCGCGACCGACGGCGTCGTGCTCGAAGCCGACGACGTGCCCGCGGAGGGCGAGCGCGTCTGGCTGAAGGGCTACGCCTGCGTCCGCCGCGAGGGCGACGACCTCGTCGCAACCGACGATGGTATCGACGTGGTTCGTTCTGGTGACGTCGACGTCGTCCACTGGGCCCCCGCAGAGGACGTCGTCGACGTTCGGATGCGTTCACCCGACGGCGACGTGACGGGCGTCGCCGAACCCGACTTCGCCGACACTGCGGTCGACGACGTGGTCCAGTTCGAACGCATCGGCTTTGCCCGCGTCGACGAACACGGCGCCGAGGAGTCGGTCGTCTACTGGACGCACCCCTGAGGAAGCATTCGTGAGGACGCACCCGTGAACGACCAGTCGGACTCGGAACTCGCGGCGGACGGCAGTCTGATCGACCTCACGCGCGCTGTCGAGTCGGGAATGCCGACGTACCCCGGCGATCCCGAGGTGCGAATCGAGCCGCACGCGACGCACGAAGCCGACGGCTATCGCGTCTCCAGAGTTGCACTCGGGTCGCACACCGGCACACACGTCGACGCGCCCGCGCACACCGAACTGGACGGGGCAACGCTCGGCGCGTTCGACCCCGAGGACCTCCGGTTCGACGCCCGCGTCGTCGACTGCCGGGACGTCGAGGCCGGTGAGGCGATCGCTCCCGACGTGCTGGAACGCGACGGGACGAACGCCGGTCTCAGCGACGTGTCCGCGCTCGTCTTCCGCACCGGGTGGGCCGACGCGTGGGGGTCCGACCGGATGCTCGCGCACCCGTATCTGGCGCCCGAAACCGCGCGCCGATGCGCCGAGGCCGACGTCGCCGTCGTGACCGACGCGCTCAGTCCCGATCCATCGGGCGGAGCGCCAGATTCCGACAGCGCGTCTCACGCCGATTCCGGTCACGACCTCCCCGCCCATCGCGCGCTCTTGGGCGCGGGACTCCCCATCGTCGAGAACGTCTGCAACCTCGGTGCGCTCCCTGAAACAGGGGTCTTCGAGTTGATCGTCTGCCCGTTGAAGATCGACGCCGACGGCGCACCGGCGCGCGTTCTCGCGCGAGTCTGATCGGGATTATCGTAACTGTTCGGAGAGTCTCGCCGTACTGTCCGGCGAGACATCTATGCGGACTTACGACAATTCCTATGAGCTTTCGGGACACTTTTTTAACCACTCTGCGCTCTCGCTGGCCGCGGCGTTGAGACCGACTCCAATCCCGCCAAATCCGAGTAAAACGTCGCGCAAAACGGATGGAAACGCGATTGACGGACGGCCCGTTTAACGTCAGTGCAGCTATTGGCTCCGGATGAGGATCGACGATGAAACGAACGACGCTACTCGCCGTCGCGCTCGCCGCACTCCTCGCGGTGACGGGTGCGGCGGCCGCGACGCCCGGCAGCACAACCCCGGCAGACACTGACAGCGGGCCAGCGGCGACCGACGCAACCGACCGTTCGGGTGCGGCCGGACAGGCCGGGCCGCCGGACGACCTCCCCGGCCCTGTTCCGGACTTCGTCTCGAATATCCACGGACTGGTCCAGCAGTTCCTCGACGGGGCGCTCGACTCGCTCGGCCCCGAGGTGAGTGAGGCCGCCGGTAACGGCGACGAGGCCGACGCCGGTGGAACCGCAGGAGAGTCGACGCCGGACGCGTGACGCCACCGGCGCACTCACCTGTCAGCACAGATATCGATACCCATATCCGGGTGCTCGAAGACAGATCCGATATTCGAAGGCAGCCGGTGAGGTCCCGGACGTCTCCAGGGGCTTCGGATCCGACCCCGGCTGCACGGCAACTTACTACCACACGCACACACGAGCTATGAGAGGAAAACCGATCATCGTCATCGCACTTGTCATCGCACTCGGGGCCGGCCTCGTCATCACGGGCACGGACGTTCTGCCCGGCAACGACGACGGTGCGGCCGACCCGTTCCCGACGGAGACGGCTGCACCGTCGGCAGAGGAGACGACGCAGGTCGCCAGTGGCTCGGATGGGGAGACGGCCACCCCGACGGCCACACCGACCCCACCGTTCGGTTTCACGATCGAGAACATCGAGGAGTGTGGCCAGACCTGCCGTGACGTCACGTCGACGCTGACGAATCAGCAGGACACGACGGCCGAAGACGTCGTCGTCTACACCCGCATCTTCGCCGGTCAGGGGACCGACGGCGACGTCGTCTGGCGCGGCGACGCCGGCGTCGGTACGCTCGGTCCCGGACAGTCCTACACGACGACGCGGCGCGTCGAACTTGGATTCCAGGATGCGCTGGCGGTGCAGAACGCCGACGGGTGGATCACCGTTCAGACGACCGTCGAGACCGCCGACCAGACCGTCACGTTCACCGACGAACGACAGGTCGCCTGATCAGCGGCAGGCCCGTTCGATCGATCACGAGACCGTGGTCTGCGGTCGCATATCCGGAACGTCCTTACCCGCCCGCGTCGAATCGCGCCGTATGAAGCAGGAAGTTCGGGCTATTTCTGACCTCTCGCCCGACGAGCGAGCGTCGTTCTTCGATCGCGACGCCGGCGTGAGCGACGTCCGGGCCGACGTCAGCGAGATCGTCGGTCGCGTGCGCCAGGAGGGCGACGTCGCCGTCCGCGAGTTCTGCCGCGAGTTCGACGGCGTCGAGGTCGGGAACCTGGATATCACTGACGACGCCGAGCGCGCCTACGAGGCGATCGACGACGACGTGCGCGAGGCGATCGAGACCGCCGCAGAAAACATCAGAGAGTTCCACGAGCGTCAGGTCCCCGACGACTGGCGGGCATCGTTCAGTTCCGGCGCCAACGGCGGCGACTCCAGCAGCGGGCGCCGAGAACTCGGCCGGCGCTTCCGGCCGCTCGAACGGGTCGGCGTCTACGCGCCCGGCGGCACTGCGGCGTACCCTTCGAGCGTCCTGATGGGCGTCGTGCCCGCGAAGGTCGCGGGGGTCGAGCACGTCGCGCTCGCGACGCCACCGGCGGAGGAACTCAATCCCGTCACGCTCGCGGCCGCACACGTCGCCGGCGCGGACCGAATCTACAGCGTCGGCGGCGCGCAGGCCATCAGTGCGCTCGCGTACGGGACCGAGAGCGTCACCGCCGTCCAGAAGGTCGTCGGCCCCGGAAACAAGTGGGTCACCGCGGCGAAAGCCGAAGTCAGAGGCGACGTCGACATCGACTTCCTCGCCGGCCCCTCAGAGGTGCTCGTCCTCGCCGACGACACCGCCGACCCCGAGTTAGTCGCGTCCGACCTCGTCGCGCAGGCCGAACACGACCCCAACGCGTCCGTCGTGGCCGTCACCGACGACGAGAGCCTCGCCGAGGACGTCGTCGCCGCGGCCGAGGCGCAGGTCGACGACCGCGAGCGCGCGGACGTGATACGTGCGGCGCTCGAAAACGACGCCTCGGGCGTCCTCCACGCGCGGTCGATGTCCGAGGCCGTCCTGTTCGCCGAGGAGTACGCAGCCGAGCACCTCTCGATCCAGGCCGACGACGACGAGGCGCTGCTCGATCGGATCACGAACGCCGGCAGCGTCTTCCTCGGCCCGTACACGCCCGTCGCGGCCGGCGATTACGCCTCCGGGACGAACCACGTCCTCCCCACCTCCGGCGGGGCAAAGCGCTACGGCGGGCTCTCGGTCGACACGTTCCTCCGCTCGACGACCGTCCAGCGACTCGACCGCGACGGCCTCGCGGCGCTCTCCGAGACGGTGACGACGCTCGCGGAAGCCGAAGGGCTCGAAGCGCACGCCGAGAGCGTCCGCACGCGGTTCGAGGGCGCGGACACCGACGGCGCGGGCACGGAACCGACGGACGCGGAGTGATCCGGGATGTCGGACCGCGGTCGCCGTCCCCCGACCTTCGCGGACGCCTGTGAGGCCGTGCTCTCGAATCCGGGAGACGGCCACGGTGCCGAGACGACGCTCGCTCCCGTGCACGCGCGGTCGATTCCCGACGGGTGGGGCGAGCGCCGGAAGCGACTCGTCGCCTCGCGTTTCTCTGCGGACGTCGATCGCGTGCTCGAACTGGGGTGCGGCGTGGGGGCGCTCCTCCGCGAACTGGGAACGGAGTACGACGTCGTCGGCGTCGACTCCAGGCGCGAGTACCTTCGGTTCCCCGCGGCGCGCGGCGCGGCCGTCGTCCGTGGCGACCCGACTCGGCCCCCCGTCCGGCCGGTATTCGACGGCGTCTGCACCGTCGAGGACGTGGCGAGCAACGTGGCCCCGGTCGACCTCTGCGTCGCGGCCTACGGGGCGCTCCGCCCGGGTGGAATCTTCGTCGTCGCCGCGCCGACCGACCCGACCGCTGTCCTCGACTCCGGCGTCGAGACCTACAGCGGGTCGCGTTACCTGCTCGAACGTGCGGTCGACGTAGCGGCCGACGGCGTCGCCACGATCGACTATCGGATCTCCGACCGTCGGACGGGCAAGACCGCGGTCACGACCGAAAAGCGGGCGGTCCACACGACGTCCGCCGATGGACTCACCGCGGCGCTCCGTACGGCGGGGTTCGAGAACGTCCTCGTCGCCGGCGAAAGCGACGTGCCGGGTATCGTCGTCGGGGCCGGCGTTCGCCCCGTCGATACCGGCGGTCCCGCAGACGTGGGGACCGCCGGCCCTCCGGTGCTCGACGAGTAGCCGGTCTCGACGCGTAGCAGTGCTCGATGAGTCGAGGCACGGGGTTACGTCTCCTAGCAGCTCACTCTGACTCCTCGCGGACGGTCAACACCGGAATCGACGACAGTCTGACGATTCGCTCGGTCGTGCTGCCGAGGAGGTATCGATCGAGGCCCGAGCGGCCGTGCGTTCCCATCACGATGACGTCGGCGCCGACCATTTCGCCGTAATCGAGAATCGTCTCTACTGGGTCGCCCGTCTCGACGGTGTCGACGATTTCGACGTCGCTGTCGAGTCGCTCTCTCGTCTCCGAGGTGACCCGTTCGCCCTCGGCTTCGAGCGCGTCGACGACCCGGCCGCCGACCGTCGTGACGCTGTCGCGGTTCGTATCGGCGACGTAGAGGAGATGAATCGTCGCGTCATTTTCCCGGGCGAGCGAGACGGCGTGGTCGAGTGCGGCGTCCGCTTGGTCGCTGCCGTCGGTCGGAACGAGGATCGTCTCGTACATACGCGGCGGTTCGGAACCCCCGGACAAATATCTCCCGTCGTGAGGACCGGGCCAGAGTGCATCGCCGGCAGCGTCAACATTAACACGCTGCGCTTGCTATAGTATAACAATATGAGTATCGAAACGGCCGACAGCAGTGGCGATCCGGCGGTGACCGTCACGCAGGAGGCCGCATCGGAAGCGCTCGAACTCATCGAGTCCGAAGGGCTCGACACCGACGTGGCGGGTCTCCGACTGTTCGTCCAACAGGGCGGGTGCGCGGGGCTCTCCTACGGGATGCGCTTCGACCACGAACCCGAAGCGGACGACGCGATCGTCGAACAGCACGGCCTGCGGGTGTTCGTCGACCCCGCGAGCCAGAACTACGTCGGCGGCTCGACGCTGCGCTACGAAGGCGGTCTCCAGGGCGCCGGCTTCCACGTCGAGAACCCCAACGTCGTCAGCGAGTGCGGCTGCGGCGAGTCGTTCCGGACGTAGCGACGTCGGCTGTTTTCGGGACTCATCGTTTCCGGTCTGAGACGGCTCCGCGGTCTATCGGCGACCCGACCGAGCGTGAGGTCTATACCGACACCCCGTCAATCGCGGGTATGGCTGTCGAACTCGATCCCGTCGAGACGCCCGACGGAGAGACCGTCTACGTCGACCGGACGGAAACGCTCCGGGGTGCGAAGGGACCGTTCTTCGTCGTGTACACGACACCCGACCACGACCAACGGTGGGGTTACTACTGTTCGAACTGCGAGTCGACGGACAACGCGATGGACACGATGGGACGCATCGAGTGCAACGTCTGCGGCAACATCCGAAAGCCCGACGAGTGGGACGCAGCACACGAGTGACCCCTCCGTCTGCGGCAACATCCGAAAGCCCGACGAGTGGGACGCAGCACACGAGTGACCCCTCCGTCTGCGTGAGCAGGGCCGGCCTCACCGAGGGCGACGGCGGTCGCGGACGGCGGCGACCGCGGTCGGCCACTCGCGTTCGAGCGCGTCGAGCGCGCGGTCGACCGCCGAGGCGTGTTTCGCGATCCAGGCCTCCTCTTTGTCCATCTCTCGCACCCACTCGGTGGGAGAGTCGATACCGAAGTCGGCGGCAGTGTACGACGTTTCACCGACAGTCACAGCTTCGTGCGGGCCGCCGCAGTCGGCGCACCTGAGCGCGGAGACGACGAAGTAGCGTTCCAGTCGGTCGCGGACCGCGCTGTCGCCGCCTGCAACCTCTGTTGGGTCCACGCCCGCTTGCACACAAGCGAAGCAGAGCACCGACCGGTACCGACGCGACGTGCCGCAGGATGGGCAGTTCATCCGGGCGAACTGATTCCCAATGGGAGATAAACGTCCGCGACCATCCGTGTGTCATATCGTAACAAGATTTATGCTGTCGGGTGCAGTACTCTCAGGTACATGCCCCCTGTCAGCATGCCTCCCTCGGAGGACGCCCGGGCGATCTTCAGTCGGCTGGGCTACAGTGTCTCGGGCGACGGACCGGACTTCGTCGCCGAGCGAAAGTGGCGCACCGTTCGCGTCACGGCGCTTTCGGACGGCGAAGATCTACGTGGACGCCGCGTGCTCGCGGACGGCGGCGAGCCGTCTAACGACTATCGATTCCGATGCTTTGTCGCACCGAAAGATGCCACAGGGGACGTACAGAATCGACTCGCGAGCGTCGATCCGAGCTACGAGTGGGCCGTGATCGGCGTCGACAACGACGGCGACTACGACGTCCACCTTCCGGACGCTAGCTAGCGCCGTATTCGATCTGCGGCCGCAGCGATTCGACCGCGGCCGCACGAACCGTTTTGTACCCGAGCCGCCTACCCGACGGTATGTCGGACTCCGGCCTGTCGACTATCGTCGAGAGTCGGCGGCTCAACGCCGCTTTGGCCGCTTCGATCCTCCTGTTTTTAGCCGTCGCCGCGGTCGCACAGCTCGTCGACGGCGATCACGAGTGGGCCGGGTTCACGATTGCCGTCCTCGCCGTCGCGCTCGTGCCACCCATCGCCCGCCGGAGCCCGACCGCGATGCTCCCCTGGGAGGTCGTGCTTCTCGCGGCCCTCCCAATCGTCTCGCGAGCGCTCGTCGCCGGCGAGACCGTCGGCGGGATGACGTTCTCCGGCCGGATCGTCACGTACGTCGCCGTCGCTGCGGTGGCGCTCCTGATCGCAGTCGAGCTCGACGTGTTCACCGGGGTGAAGATGAGCCACCGCTTCGCGGTCGTGTTCGTCGTCGTGACCACGATGGCCGCCGCGGGCATCTGGGCGGTCGTCCGCTGGCTCTCCGACGTCCTGCTCGGGACGCGATTCCTCTACGACGGCCGCCCCGAGGCCGTCATCGAGGAGGCGCTGATGTGGGACTTCGTGGCCGCGACGTTCGCCGGGATATTCGCGGGTGTCCTCTTCGAGTATTACTTCCGGCGTCACGCTCGTCTCGTCCGGCGCATCCCCGAGAGCGACCCGGGTGCACGGCCGGATGAGGACGCGGGGAAGCGGCCCCCAGGCGAGGTCGGAGTCTCCACAGAGGAGGCTGATGACCGATGAGGATCCGCGACGTCCTCCACATCACCGACCGTCGCCAACGACAGGCCGCCCGCGGGATGCAGGCGTTTCTGGTGCTGATGCTCCTCGCGGGCTTACTGCTCCGAAGTGGCGGCGTCGTCGTCAATGCCCTCATCGGGCTCGTCGTGACGTTTCTCCCTGGCATCCTCGAACGCGACGCCGGGATTCCGATGGACGCCGGGCTGACGCTTTGGATCTCTGCGGCGGTTTTTCTCCACGCAGTCGGCACGCTCACGATCCCCGTGATCGGGAAACCCTACGCGAACGTCTGGTGGTGGGACCACCTCACCCACGCCCTCTCGGCCAGTCTCGTCGCCGCCGTCGGCTACGCGACGACCCGCGCGGTCGACATCCACTCCGATTCGGTCTCGTTTCCGCCGCGGTTTCACTTCGTCTTCATCCTGCTCTTCGTCCTCGCGTTCGGCGTCTTCTGGGAGGTGATCGAGTTCGGGATCGGCCTCGCCGCATCGCACACCGGAACGAAGGGCGTCCTCACGCAGTACGGGCTCGAAGACTCGATGCTTGATCTCGTCTTCGACACCGTCGGGGCGATCCTCGTCGCCATCTTCGGCAGCAGGCAGCTCGGGGAGGTGATCGACGCGCTGACGGCTCGGCTCGAAGAGCGGCGGGTCGGGTAGCGGGTCGTCAGCGTCGGCCGGACGAATACTGAGTCGGGAGCGAAGTGCAACGCGGTCGCCGTACGGCCCCGAGACTTATCGTGCTCCGTGTTGTATTTCCGCACGGCGATGGTATTCAAAAAAGTAACACTAATCGGACGGAGCGGAGAGAGTTTCGACGGTGCAGTCGACGACGCGATCGACCGTGCAGAGGAGACGCTCGACAACGTACACTGGATCGAAGTGGACGAACTCGGCGTCGAGGTCGCCTCGGTAGAAGGACGGGAGTACCAGGCGGAAGTCACCGTCGCGTTCCAACTCCGCGAGGGCGCGGAGTAGCGTACGAGTTCGTCGCACCCTGCGCGGCGGTACGACCCCACTGTGGCGACACAGACGACACACCGACGACTTCTTTTCTGTCGCCCCACCAGAGAGCGTGAATGCCGCGTCTCCTCCACTACTCCGACGTCGAGAACGTCTACGACGACCCGACCCGCGTGGGGCGCCTCGCCGGCGCGCTCCGCTCTCTGGCCGGCGGCGATGCGCTCGTCTGTGGGAGCGGCGACAACACCGCACCGGGCGTGCTCTCGCTGATCGAACGGGGCCGACAGGCGTTGGATCTCTTTCGCGCCGTCGACGCCGACGTCGAGACCTTCGGCAATCACGACTTCGACTACGGACCGGAGGCGACGCGGTCGCTCGTCGCCGCCGCGCCCCAGACGTGGGTGTCGGCGAACGTCTACGAGAGCGACGGGGAGCGCTTCGCGGCCGACGACGTCGTTCCGCATACGATCGAGACGGTCGGCGGTGTCCGGATCGGCTTCGTCGGCGTCACCGACCCCGCGACGCCCTCGCTCAACCCGATGGCCGGGGAATTGCGGTTCAGCGATCCCTACGAGGCCGCCGAGACGGCCGTCGCCGAACTGCGTGCGGCGGGCGTCGACCGCGTCGTGGCGCTCTCACATCTCGGCGGCGGCGACGACGACCTCGCGCGCCGCGTCGACGTCGACGTGATCCTCGGCGGGCACGTCCACGCGGAGCGGCGCGAGTGGGTCGACGAGACGCTGTTGCTCCGTCCGGGCGCGAACGGCCGCGTCGTCTTCGAGGTAACGCTCGAGGAGTCAGGGTCGATCGACGTCGAACGCCACGAGACCGCCGACGCCCCCGTTGCCGACGACGTCGTGTCCGCACTCCAGGGGCGCGTCGACGCCGCCGGACTCGACGAGGTCGTCGCCCACGTCGACCAGCCGATCGACCGCAGCGAACCGACGGTGTTCGGCGGCGAGGCCCGAATCGGCAACTTCGTCGCCGACGCCTACCGGTGGTCCCTGGAGGCCGACGTCGGCCTCCAGAACAGCGGCGGGATCCGTGACGGTCCGCCACTCTCGGGCGACGTCACCGTCGCTGACCTCGTGAGCGTCATTCCCTTCGAGGAACGCGTCGTCCGCGCGGAACTCACCGGCGCAGAACTCTGGGAGGTCTTCCGCGAGTCGGCGGCGGCGGTCGTCGACTTCGGCGAACCCGAGTGGTGGCACGGCCACGTCTCCGGGGCGGAACTCCGGTGGGACGACGACGCGACGGGACTCCTCGAAGCGCGGGTCGGCGGCGAGCCGATCGACCGAGAGGAGCGCTATACGATCGCGACCTCCGCGTATCTCTTGCATACCGACCACGAGTTCCCGACGCTCGAAGAACGGCACCGCGCCGGCGAGGGCGACATCCAGTTCGAGGTCCTCGCCGCGTACGCTCGTGAGTTCGGCATCGACGGGACGGTCGACGGGCGGATCGAGCGCGTTTCGGACGGTCGAACGACGCCCACAGGAACGGACGAATGACGGCCGCGACCGAGGGACTGCGTCGGCGCTTTCGAGACGGTCGCGGCCGCGAAACCCTCCGGAGTGAAAACGTTCAGGAGCCGTGGGGGCGTCAGATCCGACGATGACGCGCGTCGTGGTTCCCGTCCGGTATCCGCTGTCGAAGCACTCGCGAGCGACGCTCTCGGAGGCTATTCGGATCGCCAAGGACCGGGAGGCCGAGTTGACGGTCCTCCACGTCGACCTCTATCAGGAGAACCGCGGCGTGACCCGCGCCGAACTGAAGCGCGCCGTCGAAGCGTCGTTCGGGCCGCTCGAACGCACGCGCTACGTCGTTCGTCGGGGCTTTCTCGTCGAGGAGACGATCCTCGAAGAGATCGCGGCCGACGAGGCGGACGTCGTTGTCATCGGCTCGAAGCAGGCGAGCCGGTGGCGGACGATGCTTCGCCGGTTCCTCGATGACCCCGACATCGAGTCGTACCTCCGCGAGAAGCTCGACTGTACGGTGATTACCGTCCGCGACGACGAGTAGCGGACGACGTGTTCGGACGGCCCGACGCGTCTCCTATGCGTCGTCGGCTGACGACTCGTCTGTGTCGTCGGTCGCGTCGGTCTCGGTGGTGGGTTCGTCGACTGCCCCCCGCTCGACTGCGGCGTGCTCAATTGCGCTCCGTTCGTCGCCGCTACCGCTTGCTTCTCCACCAGTTACCTCCCCGCCGCGTGCGACTCTGCCGCCTGCTTCGCGTCCGTCCAGCGGCCCGCGTTGCCCGCTCACTCGCGCGTCGAGCGTCCCGCTGGTGTCGTCGAAGACCAGGTGCCGGTGCGGATAGGCGAACTCGATGTCGGCGTCGGCCTCGTGGAAGGTGTCCCAGATCCGGTCGCGGACCCGCGACTCTATGGTCGGGATCTTGTAGGGCTTCTGTGCCCAGTAGCGGAGCGTGAGGACGACGCCGTCGTCACCGAAGGCCGACCGGAGGACCGTCGGACGGGCGGGATACCGGGCACTTCCGATCCGGATGTCCGGTCCGCCCTCGATGACCTCGTCGTCTCTGGCGGCGGCGCGCCGCATCAACTTCCGGGCGTGTTTGGTATCGGATCCGTAGGTGACGAGGACGTCAAGACTGAGGCGGACGCGTTCGTCTTCCGCGGAGTAGTTCGTCACGAAGTGATCACGGATCGCGGAGTTCGGAATGACGAGGAACGTGTTATCGAGGGTAAACAGCTTCGTGTAGCGGATCGTGATCTCGTCGACGAACGCGCGCCGGCCGTCGTCTAACTCGATCAGATCCCCGATCTCGTACGGCTGGTCGGCGAGGATGAACAGCCCGTTGATGATGCTCCCGACGATCGGCGCGAGCACGATACCGAGGACGGCCGAGAAAACCGTCACCGAGAGGACGAGATCACCGATCTCCAGCCCGAGGACGCTGGCGGCGACGCCGAGCGTGATGATGACCACCCCAACCCGGATCAGCCGCAAGACCATCTGCGCGACACTCTGTCGGCGGAACTGTCTTGCGACGGAGCGCCCGACGAGTCGGACGACGTATCGTGAGAGGAGGATCCCGAATCCGAGGATCAGCGCGGCCAACACCCACCGCCAGCCAGGAAACTGAAGCCACTGGGGGACGACGCCTCCGAGCGATTCGCCGACGGACGGCGTAGGGGTCGGTACCGGCGTTCCCGTGGACGTCGTCGCCGACTGCATATCTGCGTCCACGACGGGGGCGAAGCATAAGCGTTCTTCCCGAGGGCGGCGCAGGCGTCGTCTGCGAGAAAATCATAAGAGGTATGTTACCATCACACTCAGTATGGCCGATCCCCCGCCACTACAGCCGGATTTCACGATCACTCACGACACCGAGCCGAGCGAGACGCTCCTCGCGGGCTTTTCGTCGTTCGGCCTCGCGGGGTTGACCGCCGTCGACTACCTCGTCGACCACCTCGAACTGAACGAGCAGGGGCACCTCTCCGCGGAGGGCCTGCCGACGGTGACGCCGTTCGAGGAGGGGCGTCCACGACACCACACGCGGCTGTTCTCCCGCGACGACCTCGAGGTGAGCGTTCTGGTCGGAGAACTGTTCGTCCCCGTGGGGGCCGGCCGGACGTTCGCCGACGTGATCCTCGATTGGACCGAAGCGAACGGCGTCCGCGAGGTGGCTATCCTCTCGGGCGTCCCCATCCCACACGGCCCGAACGAACACCGAACGTACTACATCGCGACCGACGACTATCGCGAGCGTCGACTCGCCGACGGGTCGATACCGCCGATGGGGCAGGGTTTTCTCGACGGGACCAACGCTGCGCTCATCGAACGCGGCCTCGACTCGCCACTCGGAGTCTGTACGTTCGTCACGCCCGTCCACGCGCAGGTCCCGGACGTCGAGGCCGCGATCCGCCTGGTCGAGACGGTCGGAGACGTGTACGGCATCGACATCGATTCCGAGCCGCTCGAAGCGTTCGCGGCCGAAGTCGAGCAGTACTACGCCGAACTCGCAGATCGAATGCAGGCGCGTGACGACGATCTCCCCGAAGACAGGATGTATATGTGACCGATCTGCCTGGCACGCAGTGGTCGACCGGTTGGGGAAACGCGACCGACTCAGCCGCGTGCGGCCGGATGCAACCCTGTTCCGAAACACTGTGCTACTCGAACAATAGTAAATGGTAAGTGAACGGGGCGAGAGGCCCACGTATGGCAGACGAACTCCGCACGACGCTGGAGCGGGTCGGAGAGCGCTTCAATCTCGGCGAATACGAGATCGAGGCGTATCTGGCCGTGCTCGAACACGGCGAACTGACCGCCTCCGAGATCGCCGACCGAACCGAGATCCCGCAGCCGAGAGTGTACGACACCGTCCGCAGCCTTTCGGACCGCGGCCTCGTCGAACTTCGTGAGTCGCGGCCGATGAAGATCGTCGCGGTCGCGCCCGACGACGCCTTCGGCAACGTCCAGCAGTCGCTCGACGACCTCGTCTCCGAACTGGAGGCTCGCTATACTGCCCCGGCGCGAGATACCGAAGCCGTCTCGCTTGTCAAGTCGCGCTCGACGATCCTGCGCTACTTCGAGGAGATCATCGAGGACGCCGAGTACGAACTGGTGCTCTCTCTCACTCCCGATCTGCTCCGCCGCTTCCGCGACGATCTCGCCGCCGCCCTTGACGACGGCGTGAGCATCGACCTGCTCGTGACGCCGGCCTCGCGCGCACCGGACCCCTCGGAGTTCGACTACCAGGAAGTCGCGACGGTCGCCCGCGCCCGCCGCGGCATCACCTCGCCGGTGCTCGCCGTCGCCGACGGCAACTACTCGATCTATGCGACTCAGGACGCGCTTCGCGACGACCGTGACCGCTACGGCGTCATCTTCAACCGCTCGGCGCTCGGATTCCTCGTCTCGGGCTTCTTCGGGACCGTCCTCTGGTCGACCGCGGAGACCCTCGTCACCGACGGCAAGCGCCGCCCGTTCCCCCGCCGTTACGCGTCGATCCGCCGCGCCGTGAAGGACGTCCGCGAACTCGACGGTCCGTTCTACGCGTCGATCACGGGCCGCGACATCGAGACGGGAGATCCGGTGATCATCGAAGGAGAAGTCGAGACGACGACGTTCGAGGAGACCGAAGAAGTCGCCTCGCTTCGCCTCAAGACGGACGACGGCGTCCTCGAAGTCGGCGGACTCGTCGCCGCGCTCGAAGACGTCGAAGCTCAAGAGATCATCCTCGGCCGCGACGGCGTCCCCGAGCGCGAGCAGTTCTGATACTGTCGGACAGAACGATGTGAAAAGTATCGGCACCCCGTGGGCGCCAACATCATTCACGAACTTCTGTCCGACAGTATGAACCGTCCCACGTCCCGCCCGGCGCGTCACGAGTCCCGTGCCGCCGTCGGCGAGACGCAACCGCTTTAGGAGTCCCTGTGTTATCGCCATCGACCGATGGAGGCGCGCACGCGGACCTATCTCGAAGGCCGATTCGGCGATTACTACCGCCGTAGCGACGTCTCCCTCCCGCCCGCCGCCGAGCGCCGCGAGTGGGGCCACATCCCCTGGAGCGCCGGGGCGACGACGATGATCCGTCACCAGTCGCTGCTCGACGTGGGCGATCTGGGCGATTTTCTCCACCGCACGGCTCCGCGCCACGTATACTTCTCGTCGGCCCGGTTTTCGGACCCCGGCGCGAACTCGATGGACGAGAAGGGCTGGCAGTCTGCGGACCTCGTCTTCGACCTCGACGCCGACCACCTCCCGGGCGTCGACCCCGAGGAGACCTCCTACGCGGAGATGCTCGCGGCCTGCAAGGACGAACTGCTGAACCTCCTGTCGTTCATCGACGACGACTTCGACTTCGAGGAGACCGAAGTCGTCTTCTCCGGCGGCCGCGGCTACCACGTCCACGTCCGCGACCCGTCCGTCAGAGGCCTCGACAGCGAGGCGCGTCGCGAAATCGTCGATTACGTCCGCGCGATCGACCTGGACGTCGATGGCCTCATCGACACCGAATCCAACCGCGGCACGACCCGACGCGTGCTCCGCCGTCGCGGTGGCTGGGGCGCGCGCGTCCACTCCCGCCTCGTCGACCTGGCGGAATCGCTCCGCGAGATGGACGAGGCGGACGCGCTCGACCGACTCCAGGAACTCGACGGCATCGGCGAGGGCCGAGCACAGACGATCCTGGGGCAGATCCAGCACAACTTCGAGGCGATCCGCGAGGGCAACGTCGAGGCCGGGGGTCCGGGGACTCGCATCCTCGTCGACGCGCTCACGGCCGAGGCCGTCGATTCGGAGACGGCACCGATCGACGAGCCGGTGACGACGGACACGAAGCGGCTCATCCGTCTCCCGGGGAGTCTCCACGGTGGCTCGGGGCTGACTGTGATGCCGCTGGATCGCGCGGAACTCGACGATTTCAGGCCGCTGGAAGACGCGATCCCGGACCGATTCCGGGGGCACGAGATCGAAGTGAACGTCACCGACCCCGGCCCGACGACGTTCGACGGCGACACGTTTACTATCGAGGAGGGAGAGCAATCCCTCGAAGAGTGCCTCGGGATCTTCCTGATGACTCGGGGGCGCGCGGAGATAGTTAAAGAATGAATTTAGACGAGTTGCGGAGCGTCCGACGCACAGAGCGCCAAAAGGACAGCCTCCAGCACCTCCGCGACTCGTTTTACGAAGACGTCGCCGCCTACATCGCAGAGCGCAAAGCCGAGCGACAGCGCGCGGCCGAGCAAGCCGCGGACCCCTTTGCAGATCCCGAGGTCGGACAGCTCACCGACGAGATCGAGACGGCCGAAGACGTCGTCGAGTCGATCTACGAGCGCCGCGTCGGCAAAGTAGTCAAACTCGCGTCGTTCGCGGCCGCGGATATGAGCGCCGACACCAACGGCCTCACCGCCGAGGAGAAAGCGCTGTTCGACGATCTCGTCGCTCGGATCAAACAGAGCCGCGGAACCGTCCTCGACGTCCTCTCGGGTGAAGGCGAGGGTGCGACGCCGGACGGCACCCAAGCCGTGACCGGGGACGCACCCGCCCCTGCGTCGTCGTCACAGGAGCCGGCACCGGCGGAGCCTTCCGACCCAACGCAGTCTGCGCCTTCCAACCCCTCACCGTCTGAAGCGAACGCTGTCGAGACGCCCGAGACGTCGGCGTCGACAACTGAGCCGTCGAATCCCCCGTCTCACGAGAGCGGGGCAGACGTGGATACACCCACCCCGTCGGGGGCCACAGCTCCCGACGACGTCCTCGCGGAGGCGATGGGGTCGACAGACGCCGACCCCGCCGGCGCCGACGCGTCGGACGACGATTCCACTGGGAGGGAGTCGTCTGGGCCGTCGCCGGACGTGCCGCCGGACGCGCCGCCGGACGCCGCAGCGCAAGATGCGCCCGTCGTCGAGAACGTCGGTGACGGTCGCAACGGCAACGATCACGACAGGGACGACCGAGAACCCGACGGCGGCGTCGTCGGCGTCGCCCCGGCGCTAGAGAATACAGATGCAGCACCAGCATCTGCCGCCACACAGAGCGTCCACGCTGGTCCGTCGGATAGTTCCGAAGCCGACGACGCCGACCGCGTCACGCTCCGCATCACCGAAGACGTTGGCCAGATATTCGGCGTCGACGAGCGCGAGTACGACCTCGCATCGGAAGACGTCGTGACGCTCCCGTCGACCAACGCGGGCCCGCTGTTGGACCGCGACGCGGCCGAACGTCTCGACTGACTGCACCGCCGAGCGGTACGTTGAAGCGCCTCTCTGCGAAACTGCCGGTGATGCTCGACACCGGAGAGACCGCCCCAGACTTCGAGTTGCCCGATCAGGACGGCGAGACCGCCTCGCTGTCGGCACACCGCGGCGAGTACGTCGTCGTCTACTTCTACCCGCGTGCGGACACCCCTGGATGTACGACGGAGGCGTGCGGTTTTCGCGACAATTTCGAGGCGTTCGAGGAGCGCGACGTGACCGTCTTCGGGATCAGCGACGACCCCGTCGACGACCTGGCGTCGTTCGCCGAGAAGTACGACCTCCCGTTCCGTCTGCTCTCGGATCCGGACGGGGACGTCGCGAGCGCGTACGACTCCTACGGGGAGAAGAATATGTTCGGCAACACCTTCGACGGCGTCTTCCGGAACACCTACGTCGTCGGTCCCGACGGCGACGTCGTCCTCGCGTACGAGGGCGTCTCCCCCGACGGACACGCCGAAGCGATCCTCGACGACCTCGCGGAACTCGACGCCGCGTAAGGAGTAGCGAGGTCGCATCTGAAACACCGTGGTCGAATCTATAGGTGGCTAGATAGCGTCCTGGTCGACCGGAGCGAACACCAGACTTCCGCTGGAATAAACTCTAAACTGGTTGTATTCTGTAGCTATCGAGAAGAACGTACTACTACATACTCCACAGTCCGGATAAAAACTCGTCGATCGGTCGAACGTGAGGCGGTCCGAGCGGGCACGTCCTGGCGGATCAATCGAGTCAGAACGCGGTCACCGTCGGTTCTCGATCCTCGATCAGCCACCGAAAATCGTGGCTACCTGTGGGTCTTTGGCGGTTCGGCCCCGAGAGGTGGATATGTCGGACACAGCGGGAGAGCGATCGAATCGGTGGGGTCGCCCCTGGCCACCCCTCGGCGTCGGCGTGGCGGCCGCCCTCACGAGCCTCTACGGACTCGTGTTCGTCGTGGGTGGCGCCACCGCCAGGAGCGTTCTCGGCGTCGGCTACGGTCTCGTGCTCGTCGCAGTCGCGGCGCTCCTCTGGACGCGCCATCGATGGGGCTGGTGGGGTGCGATGGTCGTCTACGGACTGGGCGCGCTGTTCGCGATGAGCAACATTCTCGCGGGCGACTCACGGTTCGCCGTCGCGGTCGTCGTCTCGCTGCTCGTACTCCTGTATCTCCTGACTCACTACGAGTACTTCTTCCCGAATGCCGGGGTCACACAGTCCAACAGCGGTGACGCCGACAGCGACGACTCGTCGGCGTGAAACGAATCGATAAAAACGAAACAGTTCGGCGGCCGCCCTCACTGGAACGTCCGACTGAACTCGGCGTCGGGTTCGCGCTCGACCTCGCTGGTCTGGAAGCGCTTTTCGATCTCCTCGTAGCGCTCGCGCGTCTCCTGGGTCACGCTGGGGCCAACCTCTTCGAGCGCCTGCTCGAAGTGCGCCATCGTCACGCGGACGTTGCCGACGGATTCGGTGACCTCCTCGCGCGAGACGCTGTTGATGAACTCTCGGCTCGCGGCCATCGACGCCTCGCGGCAGACTGCTTCGATGTCCGCGCCGACGTAGCCGTCGGTCCGCGCGGCCAGTTCGTCGAGGTCGACGTCGTCGGCCAGCGGCTTGTGCTCGGAGTGGACCTCGAAGATCGCCCGGCGCGCGTCCTCGTCGGGGACGGGCACGTGGACGTGGCGGTCCAGCCGGCCCGGGCGGAGGAGCGCCGAGTCGATGAGGTCAGGCCGGTTCGTCGTCGCGACGACGACGACGTCCTCGAGCGATTCGAGGCCGTCGAGCTCGGTCAGCAGCTGTGAGACGACGCGCTCTGAGACGCCCGAATCGCCCGTGTTGCGGCCACGCTCGGTGGCGATAGAGTCGATCTCGTCGAAGAAGACCACGGTGGGTGCGTTCTCGCGGGCCTTCTTGAAGATCTCGCGGACGCCCTTCTCGGACTCGCCGACGTACTTATCGAGGAGTTCCGGCCCTTTCACCGAGATGAAGTTGGACTCGGACTCGTTGGCGACGGCCTTCGCCAGGAGGGTCTTCCCGGTCCCGGGCGGCCCGTACATCAGGACGCCCTTCGCGGACTGCATATCCATCGCGTCGAAGACCTCCGGGTACTCCAGCGGCCACTGGATCGTCTCGCGGAGCCGCTCTTTGGTGTCTTCGAGCCCGCCGACGTTCTCCCAGGTCACGTCGGGGACTTCGACGAACACTTCGCGGAGCGCCGAGGGTTCGATACCCTTGATCGCCTCCTTGAAGTCGTTCGTCGTCACCGACAGCGATTCGAGCACCTGGGCGTCGATCTCATCGGATTCGAGGTCGAGTTTGGGGCGGATGCGCCGGAGGGCGTTCATCGCGGCCTCCTTCGCGAGGCTCTCGATGTCGGCCCCGACGAAGCCGTGGGTGTTGTCGGCGTACTCGTCGAGGTCGACGCCGTCTCCGAGCGGCATATTTCGCGTGTGGACCTGGAGGATCTCCTTTCGGCCCTCGCGGTCCGGCACGCCGATCTCGATCTCGCGGTCGAAGCGACCGCCACGGCGCAGCGCCGGGTCGATCGCATCCACTCTGTTCGTCGCGCCGATGACGACGACCTCACCGCGTTCGTCGAGGCCGTCCATCAGTGAGAGCAACTGGGCGACGACCCGGCGTTCGACGTCGCCGCCGGCCTCGCCGCGCTTGGGGGCGATCGAGTCGATCTCGTCGACGAAGACGATCGCGGGGGCTTCCTCCTCGGCTTCCTCGAAGATCTCACGGAGCTGCTCTTCGGACTCCCCGTAGTACTTCGACATAATCTCGGGGCCCGAGATGGTGTGGAAGGAGGCGTCGATCTCGTTGGCGACGGCCTTCGCGATCAGGGTCTTCCCCGTGCCCGGCGGGCCGTGGAGTAAGACGCCCTTCGGCGGCTCGATACCGAGCCGCTGGAACAGCTCGGGGTGTCGCATCGGGAGCTCGATCATCTCGCGGACCTGTTCGAGTTCCCGGTCGAGGCCGCCGATGTCCTCGTAGGTCACCGAGGGCGTCTCGCTCTCGGCTTCCTCTGCGGACTGGATCTCCTCGGCGGGCGTCTGGCTGATCGACACCTCGGTCGAGTCCGTAACGACGACCGTGCCGCTCGGCTCGGTCGAAGCGATCTTCAGGGGGATCGGCTGATTCGAGGAGGTCATAAAGCCGAACCCGAACGGCACGCGGATGTTCTGCCCCTGCGTGACGGGCTGGCCGGCGAGCTTGTCGCGGAGGTGCGCGCCGATGTTGCCGCTGATCCGGAGGTTCTGCGGGAGGGCCACAGAGACGCGTTTGGCGGGCTTGATGTCCGCTTTCTCGACTTCGACGCGGTCGTCGATGCCGACGTTCGCCTGCTGGCGGAGTCGGCCGTCGATGCGGATCACGCCGGTGCCGCTGTCCTCGGGGTAGCCGGGCCAGACGCGAGCGATGGCGGTGCCGCCGTTGCCGTCGATGCGAATGTAGTCACCGCCTTCGAGGCCGAGCTCCTCGGCCGCCTCGCGGTCGATCGCCGCGAGGCCGCGTCCGGCGTCCTTCTGCTTGAGCGGTTTGACCGTGAGATTCATTTTTCGACCGTGATCGTGAGCACGCCGTTGTTCGTCGCGACCGATGCCTCCTCACCGGGGAGTTCGAACTCCGTCTCGGAGATCTGCTCGCCCGTGTCGGCCACGACGATCGCGGTCGTACCGACGACGTCGACGTCGATGTCCTCGGAGGCGAGGCCGACGTCCGCGGCGAGAACCCAGCAGTCGTCGTACTCGTACCGGCGGACGATCCGCTCGCTTTCACCGGCTAATTGATTGCTACTCATTGGTATTCCTAACTCCAAGTTAGTCGCGTAGATATTTAAATCTGTCGTGCATAAATCGCATCACTGCGGAGGGAATACCGAAATAGCGGTTGAATTGCGATTCGGGGTGTGCGTCGGCTCCCGGTGACGCCGTCGATTCGCTACACGACCGCGCTGAGGGTTTATATCGCCGCCAGCCCAACGAAACGGTATGCAAACCGTGACACACCACGGCCGAGAGACGGCCTACCGGACGTTCGATCGGGGGGCGAACGGGCCGACGATCCTCGCCGTCCACGGCAGCGGCGGCACGCACCGGGTCTGGACCCCGCAGTCGAAACTCGCTACCGAGTTCCAGTTCGTCGCGCTCGATTTGAGCGGTCACGGCGAAAGCGAGGACGTCTCGGCCGAACCCGGGTACGAAGCCCTCTCCGCGTACGTAGACGACGTCGTCGCGGTCGCCGAGGCCGTCGACGCCGACGTCCTCCTCGGGAACTCGCTCGGTGGGGCAGTCGTGCTCACGACGCTCTTGGAGCGTGACCTCGACGTCTCGGAAACGATCCTCGCAGGGGCTGGCGCGCGACTTCCGGTCCTCGACGACCTCCTTCGGTGGGTTTCAGCGGACTTCGAGCGCGTCCTCGAGTTCTTCCAGGAGCCCGATCACCTCTTTCACGACACCGACGACGCCACGCTAGAACTGTCGCAGGCGGCGCTTCGCGAGACGGGGAGTGACATCCTCGAACGGGACTTTCGGACGGCCCACGCCTTCGACGTCCGCGGCGAGCTCGCGGTGATCGACGTGCCGACGCTCGCGCTCGTCGGCGAGTACGACCGCCTCACGCCACCGTACTACCACGAACAACTCTGCGCCGAACTGCCGGACTGCGAAGTGACCGTCCTCGACGACGCCGCACACCTCGCGATGTTAGAGGTTCCAGAACAGTTCAACGACGCCGTCAGCGGGTTCCTGACGGAGTGACAACGGGGTTCGTCCCGGCTCTTATCGACTGTCTGCCGATTCAGCCGACTCCCGGATGTGTTCTCCGCTTAGCTGTCTTCGCTGGGCGGGAATTCACCTGACGCGACCGCGTCGCGGTACGCTTCGACGGCGTCGGACATCTCCTCGCGGAGCGATCCGAACCGGCGCGCGAACGGCGGCGAGCGCTCGCTCAGTCCCAGGACGTCGTCGACGACGAGCACTTGCCCGTCACAGTCGGGGCCGGCTCCGATGCCGATCGTCGGAATGTCGAGATCTGCCGTGATGCGTGCCGACAGCGACGCGGGCACGTGTTCGAGGACCACAGAGAAAGCACCGGCCTCGGCGTGGCGCTTCGCGAGGTCGTGAATCCGATCGGCGTCTTCGGCACCCGTGCCCTGCTTCTCGTAGCCGAGTTCCTTGACCCGCTGCGGCGTCAGCCCCACGTGCGCCATCACCGGAATCCCCAACTGGACGAGTCGCTCGGTGAGTTCGACGGTGTGCTCGCCGGACTCGATCTTCACCGCGTCGACGCCGGCCTCCTTCAGCAACCGTCCGCAGTTGCGGACGCTCTCGCTCTCGTCGACGCCCACCGAGAGAAACGGCAGGTCGGCGACGACGAGCGCTTCGTCGGTCGCGCGGGCGACCGCGGCGCTCCGGGAGGCGATCTCGTCGTAGGTCACCGGCAGCGTCGAGTCGTAACCCAGCGCCGTGTCGCCGACGCTGTCGCCGACGAGAATCACGTCGATGCCCGCTTCCTCGACGACGGCGGCTGTCGTCGCATCGTACGCAGTCAGCATCGTGATGGGCTGTACATCGGAATCGGCTCGCTCGCGGATGTCGCGTACCGTCGTCACAGGCTGAGGTCGTCGTCAGCCCGATTAAACCGTTCGTTGCCGGCGAGCGGCCGTCGGGGACCGGCACCGCAGCCGACGAAAACCGGCACCGCTTTTGCGCGGCCGACGAAGGCTCGAACGTGCAACCAGTCGAGACGTCCGACCCCGAGGGTGTCGACTACGGGTGGGTGATGCAGACCACGTTCGTGCTCACCATCGTCGTTGGCGCGCCGGTCGTCGCCGCGCTCTCGATCCAGACGACCCTGCCGACCTGGGGTGCGCGCGTCGAGTTCGCGATCCGAGTGGGCGCGGTGGTCTGGATCGTCGTCGCCCTCGCGGTCTTCCTCTACGCGCGGCGGTTCGACGCCGGCGACGGCGGTCGCGACCCCGACGAGATCCCCGACAGCGACGACTGACCCGGGGTGCTCTCGCTCGAGGCCGTCGGCACTAACACCGCTGCTTCCAGCGCCCCGTCGGAAGGCCTTTCACCCGAGTCACCGACTCTCGGATATGATCGACGAGACCATAGCGGAGATCCGAGAGATGCAGACGCACAGTTCGTCGGTCGTCGCCGTGAAGGCGACGCGGGCGCTCTCGGAACTCACAGAGCGCGATCACGCCACCGTCGAGGAGTTCGAGCGCGACCTCGAACGCAACGTGAGCGCGCTCAAGCGCGCGAACCCCTCGCACGCGTCACTGTTCAACGCGATGCAGACAGTCCTCGTCAACGTCGTCGATCGGGAAGACACCGTCGCGGAGGCGAAGTCGCTCCTCGAAGACGTGATCGACCGAGTCGTCGAAGACGTCCAGCAGGGGAAATCCCGCGCCGCGCAAAACGCCGTTTCGATCTTCGAGGACGGCGAAACGTTCCTCACGCACGACTTCTCGTCGACGGTCCTCGAAGCGGTCGAGACGGCCGCAGCAGACGGCAACAACCTCACGGCGTACGTCACAGAGGCGCGGCCGCGTTACCTCGGCCGGAAGGCCGCGCGTCGGCTCGCCGAGATCGACCGCGTGGACACGCATCTGATGGTCGACGGCGCGGCCGGGACCTTCCTCGAAGACTGCGACCGCGTCGTCGTCGGGATGGACTGCATCGTCGAGGACACGCTGTACAACCGCGTCGGCACGTACCCGATCGTCGCGACCGCGAACCACCTCGACGTCCCCGTGACGGTCGTCGGCTCGGCAGCGAAGATCGTCGACGACGGCTTCGTCTTCGAGAACGAGTTCCGCTCGCCCGCGGAGGTCTCGCTCGAACCGATCGAGGACGTCGTGATCGAGAATCCCGCCTACGACGCGACGCCCGTGGAACTGGTCGACGAAGTGATCACGGACAACGTCGTCGAGAACCTCTAGTCGCTCGGAAACTACTCATACTGTCGGACAGAAGTTCGTGAATCATATTGGTACCCACGGGTGCCGATACTTTTCACATCGTTCTGTCCGACAGTATCACTCGCCGACGACGGACCGACGGAAGAAATCGGCGAACTTCTCGCGAAGCGAGGAGCCGTCGCCGAGGCGGAGGTAGTACGCGTCGCCCCCGTCCTCGTAGTAGCCGGTGATCCGCCGCTGGATCTCGAAGCCGAGGTGGTCGTAAAACGAGAGTGCGGACTCGTTGGTCGCCCGGGCGTGACAGGAGATCGAATCGTGCTCTTGGAGCGCGGCGGCGACGAGCCGCTTGCCGTAGCCTTCGCCGCGATGGTCCGGCGAGACCGCGAGAAACAGAATGTAGCCGTCCCGGCGAACCGACGCGAAGCCGACGAGTTCTTCCTCCTCGTAGAGCAGGTGATCGCGCGCGCGCCGGTAGGCGTCGACGAAGAACGTCCGGCGCTGTTTGAGTACCCCCTCGCGCGTTCGGATGCGCTCTTTCAGGTCCCACGCGTCTTCGGCGTACTCCGCGGAACCTGGGGCGTCCACCCGCATCTCGACGTTGACGCTCACGCGCTTGAATAGAACCACGACCGATATAATTCCTCCGTCGACTCCTAATGCTGCCGGCCGGCCCGAAGTCGTCGTAGCGCGCAACTCAAAGCAAGACGACGAGCGCGAGCGCGACGAAGACCGCGCCGGTCAACGCGACCTGCACGACGGTCGAGGCGAGCACGCCGACGGTCGAGTACAGCGCCACGCGGAGTCCCGCCTCGGCGTCGGCGTGCTGGGCGAACTCGACGGCGAAGACGGTCGCTGCGAGTCCGAGCACGAACCCGATCGGGCCGGCGACCACGAGGAGTACGAGGCCGACGAGCACCGCCGCCGCCGTCGTGAGAGCCGAAGCCCCGCCGGCCCGCGCGGCGATCGCCCCGCCGAAGTAGTCGACGAGCATCGTGAGCAGGCCGACGCCGACCAGGACGGCCACGAGGAGGACTGACGGCTCCGCGTAGCCGGTCGACCACCAGTAGACGAGGACGCCGACGACGGAGAGCAATCCGCCGGGAACGAGCGGCAGCACCGCGCCGAGGACGCCGAGGGCGACGAGGCCGAGCGCGAGCCAAGTGAGCGGCTCCATACGGAGACGTCGTCGCCGACGGTGATGAACGCGGCGGATCGATCGGGAGCGCTAGTCCTCGAACCGCGCGCGCTCGGCCTCGACGACGTCGATGCCAGCCCCGTATCGATCCACGAGCGCCTCACAGGCCGCGCCGAACGCCCGCATACACTGACGCGTCGAGACGTATTCGAGTTCGTCGGCGACGACTTCCCAGGGCTGGGCCTGCAACACTTTCCGGACGAGCAGGCGCTCTTCTCGGGCGGTCAGCGTTCGAGCCGCCTGTCCGCCGTCGTCGTCGTCGGCCACGCCACCGACGAGTGCGTGAAGCGTGAGCCGACGGAACGCCCCCGGTGCAGTGGCGTACTGTCCGGGCCCCGACGCGGCCCCGACGACGACGCGCCACTCGCGATCCGAGAGATCGGGTGTGCCTCGGCCGATTTCCTCGTCCACCGAGCAGGCCGCGAGCGTCCCCCGGACGACGTCGGGGTCGGCGTCACGGAGTTGGTCGACGAGCACGTCGGGCACCCGATCGCGGAACCACCTCGCGTGACGGTCACAGAGCGCGCTGCCCGCGTCCGAAAGCGGGTCGAGCATCAGCGCGGAGTACTCTCCGCTGGACGTGTTTCGCGTCGTCGAGAGGTGAACCGTCTCGTAGCCGTTCTCGGCCCAAAAGGAGAGCAGTTCCGGTGTCGCGCCGTAGCCGACGCCCAGGTAGTCCACCGCACCCTCGAACTCGGCGCGGATCTCCGCCAGCAGCGTCGAGCCGAGTCCCCGCGAGCGCGCGGCGTGGTGAGTCGCGATCCGAACGATGCGGTAGCCGACGGCCACGCCGGCGTCCTCGTCGCGGAGTTGGCTCGTGAACACGTCCGGCAGCATATTCCCGCGGATGCGCTCGCCTTCGTACATCGCGCGACGCGTCTCCGCGTCGAGGCCGCCCTCCCGCGCGAGCAGCGCGACGCTGACGACGTGTCCCGCGTGTTCGAGGACGCGAACCCGGAGGTTCGGCGCGTCCAGGAGGCGCGCGAGGTCGTCCGGCTCGGTCCGGTAGTGTGCGAGCACGAGCAGCCCGAACACTTCCCGAAGCAGGTGCTCGTCGGCGGCGAGTTCGTCCGCTGTGAGCGTCCGATAAGTGACCGACGACGGCGACGCGTCGGCGACGAGCCCGTCGACCGGCGGCCGGGCGTCCAAGAGCAGCGCGCGGAACGCCCACGTCTCGACGGGATCGTTCGGCGCGTATCGGATCGGCTCACCGAGTGACACGTCGACGACGTCGTGGTCGGCCGCGGTCAACTGCTCGCGGAACCGCACCGAGAAGCCCCGACCGGCCCCTTCGTATCCGTGGACGGTCGTGAAGAACGCCACCGAGGGCGCGTCGAGGAACGCCGAGAGAAGCCTGACGGGGATCGCAGCGGCCTCGTCGACGAGGACGACGTCGGGATCGTCCGGGAGCGTCGCCGCCTCAGCTGGCGAACGGAAGCGGACGCGACCGCCGTTCGTCGTTCGGAGATCCCAGTCGTCCTCGGACGCGAGCAGATCGAGATCTGCGAACAGCTCTCGCGCCCGCGCGAACACGTCGGCGGCGTTCCGCCGGTCCGGCGCCGTGACGAGGACGTCGCGTCCGGCCGCCGCGAGCGACGCCCCCGCGAGGCCCGCCGCGCTCGATTTCCCACGGCCGCGATCGGCTTCGACGACGACGGCCTGCTTCTCGTCTGTTACACGCCGCGCTAATGCCTCCAGCGCGTGGAGTGCGCGTGACTGGTCTGTGGTCACACAGGCCTCGTAGGCCGCCGGCGGGAATACGCGGGTCCCGGCCCGCGGCGGCGTCGGCGACGAGCGGATCGGCGCGTCGTCGTCGGCCGCGCCGCGGCGTTCGATCGTTCCGGCGTCGACGTCGGCGATCGCGACCCCTGGGTGATCGCGGAGCGTCGCGACGAGGCGCTCGCGGAACCGTCCGCCGACGTCGTCGACGTCGTACGGTGGCACTGCGAGGGACGACTCGAAAGAGCCCGGCCGCGCTGGCCAGGCGTCGAGCGGCGGCGCGAGGAGGATAAAGAGGCCGCCGCCGTCGACAGTGCCGACGAGTCGTCCGAGGACGTTCGGCGAGAACGACTCGTGGGCGTCACAGACGACGGCCGTCCGCGTCGTCCCGAGGAGTTCACGCGCCTGCTTCGGGTCCACGCGGTCGAATTTGAACCCCTCCCGCGCTGTGACGATGGTCGTCTCCGACGGAGGGATCTCGGCCCCCTCGACGGCGTCGTAGGCGGCGTCGATGCCGGCGTCCCGATCGCCCGCGAGGACGAGGAGGCGTCGGTGGCCGGTCCGACGTGCTGCCGCGCGGAGGTCCGCGGCGAGGGGGGCAACGTTCATATCCCGGAATTGGGACGCGTGAGTAAGGGAATTGCGCTCGGTCGCGGCGGGGCGAGTCGCATCGAGTCGAACGGGCTCTCGCCAATCGGGGGACCGCGTGTGGCGGCGTGCCACGGCAGGACGCCATTGAAAGCGCTTTTATGGCATCCCGAGTTATCCAGGTGTACAGCCTGCCCGGGGTTGATGATGCTCCTCGCCGTCAGGGAAATCCGCTTTCGAGGACCGTTGTCCTCGGCACTCGCCGGCGGGGCAGTCGAGCCCGCGAGCAGGAGAGGTGAACAACCAATGCCAGTTTACGTAGAATTCGACGTCCCAGCCGACCTCGCAGAGGACGCCCTCGAGGCCCTCGAGGTCGCCAGAGATACCGGTACAGTAAAGAAAGGAACCAACGAGACGACCAAAGCCGTCGAGCGCGGCACCGCCGAGCTCGTCTTCGTCGCCGAGGACGTCTCGCCCGAAGAGATCGTGATGCACCTGCCCGAACTCGCAGACGAGAAGGGCATCCCCTACGTCTTCATCGAGACGCAGGATGAAGTCGGTCAGGCCGCCGGCCTCGAAGTCGGCTCGGCCGCCGCCGCTATCGTCGACGCGGGCGAGTCCCAGAGTCAGGTCGAAGACATCGCCGCGAAGGTCGAGGAACTGCGGTAAGCGACGATGAGCGCAGAAGAGACCGCCAGCGACTCGACGTCCGCGGAGGTCATCGAGATCGTTGGCAAGACAGGGATGCACGGCGAGGCCATGCAGGTCAAGTGCCGCATCCGCGAGGGCTCGAACCAGGGCCGTATCATCACCCGAAACGTCCTGGGTCCCGTCCGAGAGGGCGACATCCTGCAGCTCCGCGAGACGCAGCGCGACGCCGACTCCATCGGAGGTCGATAACCAATGGTCGAAACCCGTACGTGTGATTACACCGGTGAGGAGATCGAACCCGGCACGGGCACGATGCTCGTGAAAAACGACGGAACGATCCTCCACTTCGTGGACTCGAAGGCCGAGAAGAACTACCGTCTCGGTCGCGAGCCCCGCGATCTGGAGTGGACCGAAGCAGGTGGCGCCACCGAGGGCGAACAGTGAGCAACGACGAGCGCACCTTCGTGATGGTCAAGCCCGACGGCGTCCAGCGCGGGCTGATCGGGGAGATCGTCTCCCGCTTCGAAGAGCGCGGTCTGAAGCTCGTCGGCGGGAAGTTCATCCAGATCGACCAGGACCTCGCACACGACCACTACGGTGAACACGAGGACAAGCCGTTCTTCGACGACCTCGTCGAGTTCATCACCTCCGGTCCGGTCTTCGCGATGGTCTGGGAAGGCGCGGACGCGACCCGTCAGGTCCGATCGATGGTCGGCGAGACCGACCCCGCCGAGTCCGACCCCGGTACGATCCGCGGCGACTTCGGCCTCGACCTCGGTCGCAACGTCATCCACGCCTCGGACCACGAGGACGAGGGTGCGAACGAACGCGAGATCGACCTCTTCTTCGACGAGGACGAACTGCTCGACTACGAGCGGATCGACGCGGCCTGGCTGTACGAATAACGCGGCCACACGCGTCTTTCTCTCTCGCTCTCGCTTTCTGCGCTCGCCAGCGGTGCTTCGCGGTCGGCCCCGCCCGACTGCCCCGCGCGGCTCTCACCGACTGGGAGCGACCGCGTCCCTCTTTTTTCACCAGTTCCTAGCCGCGGCTATGCGTAGTACGTGTACGAAACTGATGGCGGCATCGACGATGATCTTCGGCCTCGTGGGGGCGCTGTTCCCGCGCCGCGTCCTCGACCTCGCCGAGCGGTTCGTCCTCGTGGGCTACGAGAACCCCGAAGATCTCGAACCCTCCGAGTGGTACGTCTCGGCGACGCGCGCACAGTCGGCGCTCTCGGCGCTCGCCGGCGGCGTCGTCCTCGCGCTCGAATACGGCTCTACGTGCGGTAGCGATAGCGACGAGGACGCCGCGGAGGCCGAAGACGCCGAGTAACGCCGTCCCAGCGCTATCGCGAGTTTTTATCGTCCGAAGCCGGCACTCCGGGCAATCAGTAGACGCGCAGTGGCAAGAAAAATGTCGAACAGAGCCGCTGTGATTACGCCTGCGGCGCAGTCACGTCGATTTCGCCGGCGTCGAGTTCGGCCTCGACTTCGCGGGCGGCCTGGACCATATTCTCGATCTTCTGGTAGGCGACCTCACGCGGCAGGAGCTTCACGCCGCAGTCCGGCGAGATGGTGAGTCGCTCCGGCGGGACGACCTTCAGTCCCTGTTTGATGTTGCGCTTGATCTCCTCGACGGATTCGACTTCCGCGTCGTGAACGTCGACGACGCCGAGCGCGAGACCCGGCTCGAACGCCGGCTCCTGGAACACGTCGATCTGCTCGTAGCCGTCGTTACAGAGTTCGACGTCGAACTCGTCGATCGGGAAGTCGTTGATCTCGGGGTAGATCCGCGAGTAGTCGCCGTAGCAGACGTGCAGCCCGATACGGACGTCCTCGGAGATGCCGTCGACGATGCGTTCGAGCGACTCGCCGACGATCGCGTGGTCGTCCGGCGTCGTCGCCAGCGCGGGTTCGTCGATCTGGATGTAGCGCGCGCCGGCGTCGACCAGTTGCTCGATCTCCTCGTTGACGAGGTCCGCGAGGTCGTACGCGAGCGCTTCCTCGTCCTCGTAGGCCTCGTTGAACGACCAGCGGGCGAGCGTGTACGGCCCCGTGATCGGAACCTTCACCGGCTTCGTGGCGACGTTCGAGGTGAACTCGAACTCGTCGACGAGCCACGGTTCGTCGTACTCGACCGCCGAGACGACCGAGGGTTTGTCGAAGTAGTTGTGTCCCCACACTTTCACCGGGCCGTTGAACTCGTAGCCGGGGATCCGGTGGGCGAAGTACTCGACCATCTCCTCACGGCGCATCTCGCCGTCGACGACGGTGTCGAGGCCCGCTCGTTCGTGTTCCTCGGTGATGAGGCGGGCCGCGTCGTCGTGCGCTTCGTCGAGGTCCTCCGCGTCGAACTTCGATTCGGGGTCCTCGGAGAGTTCGCGCACGCGGTTGAGCCACTTCGGTTTGGGGTAGCTCCCGACGACAGTCGTCAGGAGGAAGTGATCGGCGTCGTGGTCGTCCGGGCGGAACTGCTCGCGGTTGTCGGCGTGACGCGTCATTCCGCAGCCACCTCCGCGTCGAGGTCGGCGGCTGCAGCGAGGGCGGCGAGCTTCTCTTGGTGTTTGTTCACGGGTAGATAGAACGGCTCGGTGTTCGTACTCAGATACACGGTCTCGAAGTCGGTCGCAGGAAGCTGCTCTTCGAACCACTCGACGCGTTCGCGGAGCGTCTCGGGCGATTCGACGAGCGTGTTCTGCCCGTCCGAGAGGCCGAGCGCGACGTCGTCGGTGACGCCGTACTCGCTGGCGTTGTAGACTGTCTGTTCGCGGTCGCCGGCGACGACGTCGAGGCCGACCGCCGAGACGTCTGCGTCCAGCAGGTGCGCGTAGGTCTTCTCGTCGAGCGCGCCGAAGTACGTGTGGACGACGACGTCGGCGTCGGTCGCGCCCGCGACGGCGTCGATCGCTTCGGGGACGGCCTCGGCGAGGTCGTCGTCGGGTGCGGACTCCACGAGCGAGGGCTCTAAGAGGAACAGCGTCTCGTGCTCGGGGAACGCCTCGACTTCGCCGCCGAGGAACTCCGCGATGGCCGAGAGGAACGTCTCCGCGTCGCCGTAGTGTTCGTCTGTCGCCAGATCGGCCAGTGAGTACGGGCCGGGGAGGACCGCTTGCATCGGCGCGGCGCCGTCCAACAGTTCGGACGCCTGTTTTAGTTCGGCCGCAACGTCGCCGGAGGGAGTCAGATCGTCGACGACGCGCGGGTCGCGATAGAAGTTGTTGTTGTCGTAGTAGCGGACGATGCCACCGGTCTCGACGTTGTCGTGGACCGCGAGCGGGTGCGCGATCATATCGTCCCAGCGGAGCTGTCCCTCGACGGCGCGGTCGAGGCCGGCGTCGAGCTGGTCGTCGACGACTTCCGATCGCGCGTTCTCGTACGTTGAGACGATCGCTTCGGACTCGTCGCCGGAGATCAGATCGCCTTTCTGGTGTCCTTTGAGGTCCGATAAGTCCGACTTCGCCCAGTCCGGCAGCGGGAACAGGCCGGGCGTCGTCGCTACGAGTTCTGTCATCGATAGAGGCTACGAAATGCCGCCGCTTAATATTTGCTAAAGCAGAAAATGCGCTCTAGTTATCTCTCACCGGGGTCGGGTGGCGTCTGTGTCAGCGCGACCACCGAGAGCGACTCGAACGGATAAGACTCCTCGACGACGACCTCGTGGGCGAAGCCGCACGCTTCCGCGCGGTCGATCACAGCATCGTATCCCGTGAGCGAACTCACGAGCAACAGGACGACGCCGCCGGGTGCGAGGACGCGACCGACGGTGTCGAGGAACGGATCGACGAGTTCTCGGCCGGACTCCCCGCCCGAGAGCGCCTGCTCCATCCAGTCGCCCCACTCGTTTTCGGGATCGGTTGGGAGATACGGCGGATTGAACGCGACTGTGTCGAACGCACTGTCGGCGAACGGTTCGACGAGGTTCCCGCGCACCACGTCGAAGATGGCGGCGTCGCGGCCGTCGATCGCAGACTGTTCACTCTCGTCCGCGTCGCCACCGCGGTCGCCGAGTGCCCTACGACGCGCCGCCCGACAGGCGTGCGGGCTGAGGTCGCTCGCGACAACGTCGGTCACGGCGTCGACCTCGCGGGCCGCCTGTTCGGCGACCCACCCCGAGCCGGTACCAACCTCCAGGAACCGCCCGCGACCACGCGCTTCGACGGCGGCGGCGAGGAGCCCGGAGTCCTCTGCGGGCTGGTAGACTTTCGTTTCCATCCCGCGCCGATCCGCGAGGTCCTGCTTCGTCTCCTCGCTCACGACGACTCACCCCCGTCGCTCGCCGCTTCCGCCGGCGGCGCTTGCTCCTCGCTCGATGCTGCTTCGGCGCCCGTGTCGTCACCCGCGAGGACGAAGCCGCCGGCCTCCTCCCGGCCGGTGAGTTCGCGCTGCGGGAACGGGATCTTGATGTCCTCGGCTTCGAGCGCTTCCTTGACCGCGCCGATGACCGCGGTCTGTGAGCGCCACTTCCGACGCGCGCTCGGATTGTCGATCCAGTACCGGACGCCGAGGACGACTGCGGAGTCGCCGAGTCGCTTGAGCACGACCTGCGGCGTCGGCACGCTCATCGGATCGTCGAGCCCCGAAACCGCCTTCTGTGCGACTTTGGCAGCCCGTTCAGGATCGGCGTCGTAGTCGACGCCGACCTCGACTTCGATGCGGAGCCGTCCCTTCCGGCTCCGGTTGACGAGGCTCTCTGAGGAGACGACGTCGTTGGGGATCATCACGTACTCGCCGTCGAACGTCTGGATCCGGGTGTTGACGATCGTGATGTCGGTGACGATCCCCTCGTACTCGCCGACCTGGATCCAATCGCCGATCTCGAAGGGGCGCGAGAACATCAGCACGAACCCGGCGATGAGCGCCCCGAGGGTCTGTCGGGCGGCCATACCGAAGACGATCCCGAGGAACCCCGCCCCGACGAGGATGCCGCCGACGTTCACCCGCCACAGCGAGAGCACGATCGTGAACGCCAGGAGATACAGCGTGACCTGCCCGATCCGGAACGCGATCTCGCGCTCGTGCTCACCGAGTGAGGACCGCGTCTCGGCGATCTCCTCGATGAGCTGTCGGACGAGCCCCGTCATCGTGTACGCACCGATCAGGAACAGCAGCGAGATGCCGATCCGGACGAGGGTCTCCGGACCGTAGTTGTCGCCGAAGACGCCGAGCAGTTCCGCCGAAAGCCCCCACACGGCGACGATCGCGACGCCGCCCGTCAGCGCAAGGACCATCGTGCCGAACGTTACGAAGACGTGCCACAGCGTCTGTGGGATCTGTTCGGGCTCGATCGCGTGGAGCCACTCCGTCCGTGCGAGCAGTGCCATCACCGCGACGCCGATGGCGAACGTGACGGCGATTCGACCGGCGGTCGACGGGACGAGTTGCGGGAGACCAGCGAGCGTGCTGCCGACCCCGTCGGAGAAGATCTGCAGTGCGAGGAGGGGTCCCACGTGAGACATCTCAGCGGCCGTGTTCGTCGGCGATGGCGGTCAGTTCTGCGAACGCCGCGGGCGAGAGCGACCCTGCCCGGGCGCGGAGCAGGTCCTCGTCGACGTCTTCGACGGCGTCGACGACGGCCTCGGGGTCGGACAGCCCCGAGATGTGTGCGGTGTTGCGGATGCCGTTTCGGATCGTCTTGCGCCGCTGGGTGAAAAGCGCCTTCACGAAGTCGAAGAAGAACGCCTCGTCTGTGACTTCGTAGTCCGGTTCTCGGGGCCGGAGGCGAACGATCGCGCTCTCGACGGCCGGCGCGGGGTCGAACGCCTCCGGCGGCACGATCTCGACGACTTCGACGTCCGCGTAGTGCTGGGCGCTCACCGACAGCCGGCCGTAGTCGTCGGTGCCGGGCTCGGCCGCCATCCGCTCGCCGAACTCCCGCTGGAACATCAGTACCAGCGGGCGCTGCGTCGGCAGCAGTCGGAAGGTGATCTCAGAGGAGATCCCGTACGGGAGATTCGCGACGCACGCGGTGAACTCCGGGAGTTCGACCTCCAGGGCGTCGCCTTCGATGATTTCTAATCGCCCGGCTTCGATGTCGGCTTCGAACTCCTCGCGGAGGAACGCCGCGAGCGCGGGGTCGCGTTCGACGACGGTGACTTGCTCGGCGACGCGGAGCAGGCGATCCGTGAGCGCACCGGTCCCGCCGCCGATTTCGAGGATATGTGTCGTATCCGCATCCTCGGGGAGATACGTCGGAATCCGATCGAGCACCCGGTCGTCGATCAGGAAGTGCTGATCGCGGTCGGGATCGCCGCGCACGCCGGCCCGACGGCGCAACTCGTCGGGGTCGCGAAGATCGGGCGCGGCGTCGGGCGTCGAATCTGTCATTGGCGTCGATTGCAGGCGGGCGCGTGTAAACGTCTCGGCTCGTGGTCTACCCAACTCGAACTATAGGGCTTATCGTCACCGTTCGGAGATTCTCGCCGTACCGTCCGGCGAGAAATCTATGCGGACTTACGATAATCCCTATATAGTTGCGTTTGCAAGTCTTCACGCACCGAATTGCACGCAGTCGTGCGATCGGCTGTGTAATCAGTTGCAAACGCTACTGTAGGAAGTAGACGGCCGCCGAACGACTCTCGACGGCGCTGCGCTACGATTCGCGTCCGACGAACGTCTTGTACTTCAGGTCGTCGTCGCGGAGTTCCTCCATAATCCGCTCGGCGAGGATCTCTTTCGGCCGGTGGAGCCCCGAGACCCGTTCTTCGACGTCCTCGAAGCTCTCGAAGGGACCGCGCTTGCGTTGATCGAGGACGTTGTTGCGGAGTTTCTTCCCGATGCCGGGCAGGAGGTTGAGTTGGTGGAGCCGCAGCGTGATCGGCTGGGCGTCGTTGTAGAAGTCGACGAAGCGCTGCTCGTTGGCGTCGACGATCTCCTCGATTGCGTACTCCAGTTCGGCGTTCGCCGTGTTCGAGATGTCGTCGTACCGTACCTCTTTGAACCCCTCGACGGCGTCGCGGGCTTCCGTCGGGCCGATCACGACCCGGTCGCCGATCGAAATGTCGGTGTCGTCGCTCAGCGTGAGTTCGAAGAGACGGAAATCGCGCTCACCGAGCGCGTACGCGAGAGGAGACTTTCGGTGTCGGGGGCGGTCGTCGTCGGCACGGCCGTGCGGCAGGTGATCGAGAACGACCGCATAGCGCATCGCTGCGGCGTCCGTCTCGCCCTGCGCGCCGGAGTCGTCGCCGCCTTCCGACTCGCTCGCGTCGTCGGCGTCTCCGCTCTCGGTCGTGGTCATACGATGACGTACGCCCACGGCCTATTTAAATAGTTGGCCGACGGCGACGAACCGTCTGGTCGGATTAGACGTACTTCGCGACGACGTTCAACACGTCGTCGAGTTCCTCGCCGCTCAGGGCGTACCGTTCCTGTGCGTACACTGCGCGGAGTTCGTCCCGGCTCTGCGGGAGGAGGTCCGCGATCTTGATCGCCGTCGGGGCGTCGACCTTCTCCAGTTCGAGTAGTTCCTCGACGAGTTCACGCGACTCCTCGGGGTCGAGGTGGGCGAACCGGTTCACGTGTTCGACGGCGCGAGCCAGTTCGTACTGGAGTTCGCGCTCCTCGTCCGCGGCACGCTCGGCTTCGACGTCCTCGAGGAGTGCTTTGACTTCTGAGACGGTCAGATACTCCTCGTCGACTTTTTCCTTGAAGATGGTCATCGGCGGAGCGTGTTACTCCTGGGCGCGCAGGTGAGCGGGACGAGTGATGAGGGTCTTCTCTTTGCCGCCGTCGACGATCTGGACCTTGAACGCGCGGCCCTGTTTGCCGACGACCTCGCCCGTGTGTCCGTTGAAGCGCGGGTGGAAGCGGCCTTCGCGCACGCTCGGGTCGATCTTCAGGTGGACCTTCTGACCTTCGTCGTACTCCTGGATCGCGCGCTGCGGCGGCGACGTCCCGCGGTCGCGCGGCTTGTTCGAGAGCTTTCCTCGCGTTCCGTGAAGTGGACCGTTGGAACTCGGCATAGTCGTTGGAGTCAGTACTTTCGACGCGGTTATAAAACGCACGTTCCCGTCTCGTGAGCCCGCGCCGTTTCTGGGTCTATCGCACGGGCTTCTGTGAGGCTGGGAATCGCCGACAAAACCTAAAACGGAGGCCGTCGTAGTATCAGGTATGGCACAGCAATACGCATCAGGCGGTCAGCTTCCCGACGAGGTCGATGCCGCGCTAACCGATGGAGACGACGGATCGTCGCACAGTGACTCTAGTTCGCGTCTCGAACAGTTCGGGATGGGCGTCGCCGTGAGCATCCTCCTCGGAGCACTGCTCGGCGTCGCGGCCGTGGCGAGTCTCGACTTCGGTGCCGTCCCCCTGTTCGTGGCGCTGGGGCTGGGCTTTCTCGTCTCGCCAGTGGTCGGTGTTCTCTTCTTACAGCGATACGAGAGAAAGCAGGCGTAACCGCAGTCGCCGCTTTTAGATTCGGCCGACGTTCTCGACGGAGACGCTTTCGACGCCGTCGACGTCGGTGAACGCTTCTTCGACCGCTTCCGTTCCGCCGGCGTCGTCGGGAACGATCACGGTGGGGAGCAGCGCGACCAGCCCGAACGCGACGTCGTCGCGTTCGAAGCCGTTGATCTTCGCGCCCTCGGGGAGCGACTGTTCGAGTCGCTCCTGCAGTTCGTCGAGGTCGATTTCGGGGCTGTTCGGCATCACCTTGATCTTAGCGGCTACCTTTCCCATCGTTCAGGGTCCCATAAACCCACAGTCGGGGCATTCATAGAGGTTGCTCTGCTTTCGGCACTTCGCACACCGCGAGATCTCGTGGCCACAGTCCGGACAGTTGAACGTTGCCGCGCTCATGCCGGAGATGTTGATGCCACAGGACACGCACTGCCGGGCGTGTCGCTGCTCGGACTGGCTCATACACTACAGCACCCGTCCGCGACTTTTAACGGTTGTCTTTCCCGCTCATCCGAGTACGATCGGGCCGAGGAGCACGTTCATCAGGTGCACGCGTCGCGCGCCGACGCGCGGCGGTATCAATCCGACGAGCGCCGCGAGACAGAACACCGCGCCCCCGAGGACGCCACCGAACCCGAGCGCCAGCGCGACGAGCAGCCCGAGCACGGCGACGACGAGTGGCCGTCGCGGGAGCACGCGCACGAGACGGAGATACCGATCACCGAGAGTGACGAGGACCACAATCCCGAGGCTCGCGGCCAGCGCGATCACGAGCAGCATATCGAGGAGGCCGAACGGGACGCTCGCGGCTTCGCCCGTACTCGTCGCCGTCGTCCGCCCCGCCACGCCGAGCGAGGTGAGCGCGACGGTGACGCCGCTCCGCGGCGCGCCGAGGACGGCCAGCGACGCGACCGCGAATACAGCTGTCGCCGTATCGGCCCCGCTCGTGGCGACGACGTACGCCCGGTCCGAGCCGCGGCCCGCCGGCCCGCTCCCTCCGGAACCACCGAGGGCGAGGACTGCTGCGACACCCGCGGAGACGCCGGGGAGATATCCGACGAGCGCGCCCCCGCCGACGCCCGCGAGGCCGGCCCGGAGTGCTTCGAGCCGCGACAGTCCGAGCGTCACGCCGTCCTGTGGCGGGATCGACCCGTGCGCGTCCAGCGCGTCCAGTAGCACCGGCGCGCCGAACAATCCGCCGAACAGCGGAGCGAGCATCGACGCCGCTCCGTCGGGTGACAGCGGCCCCGACACGGGGAGATCGAGCGTCAGAAGTCCCAGTCCGGTTGCGAGTGCGACACAGAGGAGGGCACCCAGCCGACTCCGACGCGTCGGCTCGGCGAGGACGAGCAGCGCAGTGACGCCCGCGAGTAGCACTGGGAGGGCGGCGAGCAACCACTCGCGGCCGCCGGCGACGACGTGCGACAGCGGAAGCGCGACCCCGACAGCGACGAGGAGCGCGATACTGCTCCCGAGCGCGGAGAGCCGGATCGCCTCGCGGCCGCGACCGGCCAGCACGAGTCGATGTCCGGGGAGCGCTCCCGGTGCGGTCGCGGCGTCCGGGACGCCGAGCACAAGTCCGGGGACGACCGAGAGGAACGTGTGCACGACGCCGGCCGCGAGAACCGCCGCGCCGACGGCGGCCGGCGGTCCGTCGATGCTCGGTGCGACGCCGACGAGGACGAACGCGACGCTGTTGACGTGGAGTCCCGGGACGAGTCCGGTGAGCGCGCCGAGTCCCACGCCCAGACACGCGTACGCGAGTATCGTTGTCGGCGTCGCCATCGCGACGGAGTGGCCCCGGCCTCGTATTTGAACGTTCGTGTCGAGCGGGACGCTGATGGCGGGAGTCTGGAGACTGCGACGGAGCGCTGTCGCTCACGCGGGAGCGTCGAAAGAAATCGGATCGAAAGACGAGTCGGCGCGACGTCCGGATCGGACGGTCGGCGTCGTCGGCTTTGGGCGTGTCGGAATTAACCGAAGAGGTTGCCGAGACCCTCGCCGGAGGCCTCTTCGTCCTCTTCTTCTTCGTCGGCTGCTTCCTCGGCTTCCTCTTCGGCTTCTTCCTCTTCGTCGCCCTCGTCAGCGGCCGCGGGCTCGCCGCCAGCGGCGCCGCCCGTAGCGGGTGCGGGTGCGGCGGCGGCCGTCTCGACGGCCTCCTCGATGTCGACGTCCTCTAGTGCGGCGACGAGCGCCTTCACGCGGGACTCTTCGACGTCGACGCCAGCGGCGTCGAGAACTGCGGTGACGTTGTCTTCGTTGATCTCTTCGCCCGATTCGTTCAGGATGAGAGCTGCGTAAACGTATTCCATTGTCGTATACCTCGTGTGTTATCCGAACATCGCACCGAGTCCTTCGGCACCGTCGTCGTCATCGTCGTCGTCGGTGTCGTCGGCGTCGGCTTCTTGTTCGTCAGTGTCTTCGTCGGCCGATTCCTCTTCTGCGTCCGCTTCGGCCGCCTCCTCGGCAGCCGGTGCGGGCGCCTCGACCCCCCGGAGTTCCTCCGGGAGTGCCTCGTCGTCGTCGATCTGTGCCGCGAGCGTGCGGACCTGGGCGTCGGCTTTCGCGACGAGGTCAGGCAGCACGTCGGGGTCCTCGATGGCGGCGAAGAGCCCAAGGGCCTTCGCGTCGCCAGCGGCCTTCGCGAGTAGCGTCGGCGTGGACTGCGCCGTCGGGATCGTCGCGTTGACCGCGAGGTTCCGTGCGGCGGCAGCGGCGGACTCGATGTCCGCGCGGTACTCGTCGACGTCGATCGCGAGTTCGTCCGGCTCGAAGAGGACGCCTTCGGAGAAGACGCCGCGGAGGTCGAGACCGACCTCCTTCGGCTCGATACCGAGCTCGGAGAGCACGCCTTCGAGTTCTTCGGAGACGGGTTCGCCGGCTTCGAGGACTTTCGAGTCCTCGGTGACCTGGATCGAACCGTCCATAATGCGCGCGGCGGCGCCGACCTGCTGCAGCTCGCCCACGAACGGACCGGGGTCGACGCCCGTGTCACCCTCGGGGATGACGATGTCGTTGGGCGCGACTTCGCCGGCACTGATCGGTGCGGGCGTCTTCGACGCTTCGAGCTGTTTGTAGAGCCCGAACGGGTTGTCGTTGGTGCCGACGAGCGCCACCTGGCCCGAGACGTACTCGACGAGTTCTTCGAGGCCGTCGTCGACGTCTTCGAGCGCGCGAACAGCGAGCGTGTTGCGGCTCATCCGCAGTTCGGCGCTGCCGTGAAGGTCGCGCCGCATACTCTGTAGCTGGCGGCTCGGGATGCCGGCGACGTCGACGACGCCGACCGACTGGTAACGCTCGAGGAACTCGACGAGTTCGGCGACTTCCTCGCGCTTCCACTCGGGGATCGTCTCCGTTCGTCGGGCGGATGCGCTCTCGCTCATGCGGGCACCTCCACGGACGGTCCCATCGTCGTCTTCACGTACATCGAATCGATGTTGAGGGGACCCTTCTCGAGGTTCGCCTCCAGACGACGGATGATGACGTCGATGTTGTCCGCGATCTCCTCGGAGTCCATGTCCTGTGCACCCACGCGGGTGTGGAACGTCCGGCGATCGCGGGAGCGGAGTTGCACCGTGTTCTTCATTCGGTTCACTGTCTCGACGACGTCGTCGTCCGGCTGGAGCGGCGTCGGCATCTTACCGCGCGGACCGAGAACCGTCCCCAGGAAGCGGCCGATGTCCTGCATCATGCTGGCTTCGGCCACGAAGAAGTCGGTCTCGTCGGCGAGGTCTTTTGCCGCGTCGGTGTCGTCTCCGAGCTCTTCGAGGTCGTCGCCGTCCAGAACTTGGTCGGCGGCCTCCTCGGCTCGGAGAGCGGTTTCACCGCTCGCGAACACGACGATCTGTGTCTCCTGGCCCGTGCCGCTGGGCAGAACCACAGACTCGTCGACACGTTTCGACGGGTCGTTAAGGTCGAGATCGCGCAGATTAACGGCGAGGTCTACCGTCTCACGGAAGTTCCGTGGGGGTGCCTCGTCGAGTGCGCGAGAGACTGCGTCAACTATCGTATCTGCCATTATTCACCTCCGTAGTACGCAGGATTGCTCCTACGGGTCAGTGAAACAGGCGTCTGCCTGTCTCGTCGAATCGAACGGGAATGGCGGCCTTAAGTCCGTCGAAGCAGATCCCACGTACCGGCCGTTTTCGGGCGCGAAACCCCGTATTCGTGGGAATAGTCGACACGGTGAACCGCCTCGGGGTCAAGCCCCGAGGCACTCGCCTTGCTTTCTCTGTAGAACGCGGCCGCACCGGTTCCAATGCGGCGGTTGCCCGACGGTCCTGTGGCGACGGTCGGGCGTCGAGAGACGCGCCGCTCGCGACCGATCGAACCGCAGAGAGAAAGGCGTCCGCAGTGAGTGGGGTCACGGCGACAACGCACCGTGCCCGATTCCGTCGGGGGAGTCTGAACCGCGAGTTACTCGTCGGCGAAGACGTCGTCGTACTCGCCGTCTTCCATCCGCTCTTTGAACTCGCGCGGGTCGTTGCCCTCGATCGTGACGCCGAGGGAGGTACACGTACCGACGACCTCCTTCGCGGCGTTGAACGAGTCGTACGAGAGCAGGTCAGAGGACTTCTGCTCTGCGATCTTCTTCACCTGTTCGACGGTCAGATCGGCGACGAAGTTCTCCTGGGGTTCGCCCGATCCGGTCTCGAAGCCGGCCTCGTCCTTGACGAGTTCGGCCGTCGGCGGAACGCCGACAGAGATCGTAAAGGAGCCGTCGTCCTCGTACTCGACGGTGACGGGGACTTCCATCCCGTCGAACGCAGCCGTCTCGTCGTTGATCTGCTGGACGACGTCCTGCACGTTCACAGGGGTCGGTCCGAGTTCCGGACCGAGCGGCGGACCAGGGTTCGCCTCCCCGCCGGGAACGAGTACTTCGATAGTTCCAGCCATACCTCACAACACCCTGCGGCGACTTTTAACGGTTTTCTTTCGCCCGAACGGCCGTGTGAGGGTACGACACGCCGCTCGTTCTCCGCCCAGCGGACGATCGACCGTCCGTGCTCCCCGGACGGCTCACAGGTCGAGGCCGAACGGAGCGGCGTCGACGGCCGCGGCTGCCATCGCCCCGAGAAGTTCGCCGACGGCGTCGAGGTCTTCGGTGTCGACGACTTCGACGGGCGTGTGCATATAGCGGTTGGGGATCCCGACGTTCAGCGCGGGGATGCCGCTGCGAGCGGTGTAGAACGCGTCGGCGTCGGTCCCCGTTCGGGTCCCGGTCGCCTGAAGTTGCACGTCGATGTCGGCGTCTTCGGCGGCGTCGCGAGCGAGATCGACGAGCGACGGGTGGTTCGCGCTGCCGCGGGAGACGACCGGTCCCGCGCCGAGCTCGACGGGGCCGGTGCGTTTGCCCGGGATATCGGGGTTGTCGGTCGCGTGCGTCACGTCGACGGCGATAGCCGCGTCGGGGTCGAGGTCGAACCCGACCATCTTCGCCCCCTGGACGCCGACTTCCTCCTGGACCGTACTCACGGCGTAGACTGTCGCGTCGACGTCGGCTCCGGCGGCCGAGCGAAGCGCCTCGGCGGCGGCCCAGATCCCGACGCGGTTGTCCATTCCGCGCGCGGCGAGTCGCGTCCCGTGGAGCGGGCGGACGCGCGTTTCGACGGTCACTGGATCGCCGACTTCGACGAGGTCGTGCGCCTCGTCCTCGCCGTCGGCCCCGACGTCGACGAACTGCTCGTCGATGTCGTCGTACTCCTCGCCCTCGTAATCGCGCAGGTGGATCGCTGTCTGCCCAATGACGCCGGCGACGGGGGTCTCGGCGTGGACGGTGACGTGCTGGCCCTTCGACACCGTCCGATCTGCGCCCCCGATCGCGCCGATCCGGAGGAAGCCGTCCTCGGTGATGTCGCGGACGATGTAGCCGATCTCGTCGGCGTGGCCGGTGAACGCAATGGAGACGTCGGCGTCCTCGCTACCCTCGTGGACCGCGACGGCGTTGCCGTACTCGTCGGTCCAGACCTCGTCGGCGAACGGGCGCACGTAGTCGAGCCACACTCGCTGCCCGACCGCCTCGAATCCCGAGGGACTGGGCGTCGTCAGTAGGTCCGTCAGAAATGCGTGTTTATCGTCGTCCATAGGCCTGCTCCGATTGCCTGACACCTGAAACCACCGGCTCTCGGTCTCGCTCTCGGACCCATCCCCACAACGGTTATGCCTCGTGTCGGCGTATCGAAACGTGAGATGTCAGAGAGATCGTTCACGTTCTTCGAGATTCATCTGCACGACGGCCTCAGCTTCGAGGCGACGAACACCGCACCCGCGATCGGCGGTTCCACTGACGACGAGGGCAGCGCGTCGTCTGACAGCGACGCGAACGAGGACGCGACCGACGAATCGAGCGGGATGTGCCCGACCTCCGGCGGTCGCCTGCTCGGTGCGCTAGTCGCGGTCGGTTTCCTCGTCGCGCTCGCCGCCGCAGCGAAATACCTCCGCGGAGACGCCGAGGTGACCGAACTCGACGACTTCGTCGAGGAGTAACCGATCTGTCGGTTCCGTTCTTACTGTCGGCTCCGCTCCTACCGTTGGCTCCGTTCCTGCTGTTGGTTCCGTTCCTGCTGTTGGTTCCGTTCCTGCTGTGACTCTGTTCCGGCTGTCGGATTCTCTACCACCATCGGATGCGTCGCTCGCTTCCGGTCGGATAGCTTAAGCGGGACCCCCGGTATTCCTCCCCTATGATCGTCTCCAGCGCCCCCGGGAAGGTCTATCTCTTCGGGGAGCACGCGGTCGTCTACGGCGAACCGGCGGTCCCCTGCGCGATCGAGCGCCGGGCCACAGTCACCGTCGATGCCCGCACGGACGACCACATCCGAGTCGAAGCGCGAGATCTGAGTCTCGACGGCTTCACCGTCGAGTACGCCGGCGACACCGGCTACCGACCCGATGTCGACGTTCCGGAAGGGCTCGTCGACGCCGCGGTGGGCTACGTCGACGCCGCCGTCGAACAGGCCCGTGACGCCGCAGACGCACCCGACGCCGGCTTCGACATCACCGTCGAGAGCGAGATTCCGCTCGGCGCGGGGCTCGGCTCCTCGGCGGCCGTCGTCGTCGCCGGCATCGACGCCGCGACGCGGGAGCTCGGCGTCGAGCTCGCGCCCGAGGAACTGGCCGACCGCGCCTACCGCGCGGAGTACGACGTCCAGGACGGCCAGGCCTCGCGCGCGGACACGTTCTGTTCGGCGATGGGCGGAGCCGTGCGCGTCGAGGGCGACGACTGCCGACAGATCGACACGCCGAACCTCCCGTTCGTCGTCGGCTTCGACGGCGGCGCGGGAGACACCGGCGAACTCGTCGCGGGCGTCCGGACGCTCCGCGAGGAGTACGATTTCGCGGCCGACACCGTCGAGAGCATCGGCGACATCGTCCGCACCGGCGAGTCGATGCTCGCCGACGCCGACCCCGAATCCGAACCCACCGACGAACTGCTCTCCGAACTCGGCCGGCTGATGAACTTCGATCACGGGCTGCTCGAAGCGCTCGGCGTCTCCTCGCGCACGCTCGACAATATGGTCTGGGCCGCCCGCGAGGCCGGGGCCCACGGCGCAAAGCTCACCGGCGCGGGCGGCGGCGGCTGTATCGTCGCGCTCGACGAGACGCCGGAGACGCGGACAGCGCTGCGCTACACCGCCGAGTGCCGCGACGCGTTCCGGGCCGAACTGGACCGCGAGGGCGTCCGCGTAGAGGAGTTGGGGCCGGACGCGAGCGCGCGCTCCGATGCGGAGCCGAACGCGGAGGGTGAGCGCCGGTGACGGTCGTCCTCAAACTCGGCGGGAGCGTCGTCACCGACAAGGAGACGCCCGAGACCGTCGACGACGCAGCTCTCGACGCGGCGGTCGAGACGATCGCCGCGGCCGACGTCTCCCGGCTCGCTCTCGTCCACGGCGGCGGGAGCTTCGGCCACCACCAGGCGGAGAAACACGGCGTCAGCCTCTCGGAGGGGAGCCACGACGCCGCGGGCGTGTGGGCGATCCACGACGCGATGCGTCGCCTGAACGACGAAGTCATCCGGCGGTTGCAGGACGCCGGCGTCCCGGCGCTGCCGGTCCACCCGTTCTCCGTCGGGGCACGCGACGCCGACGCCGACCTCGTATTTCCGCTCGATTCCTCGGCGACGATGCTCGACGAGGGGTTCGTTCCCGTCCTCCACGGCGACGTCATCGCGCAGGCGGACGCGGGCGCGACGATCATCAGCGGCGACGAACTGGTCACACGGCTCGCGAACGGCCTCGACGCCGACCGCGTCGGGCTCTGTTCGACCGTGCCCGGCGTCTACGACGACGACGGCGAAGTCATCCCCGAAATCACGGCTTTCGACGATGTCGCGGACGCGCTCGGCGGCTCCGAGTCGACGGACGTGACGGGTGGGATGGCCGCAAAAGTCCGTGCGCTCCTCGAACTCGGGGCGCCGGCGCACGTGTTCGGCCCCGACGCCCTGGAGACGTTCTTGGCCGGCGACGCCGCTGGAACCGTCATCAGCGGATAGCGCCGCGCGGCTACGGAGAAGAATCGGGAGTCTGTCAGGCCCCGGGAACGCCCAGGGCCGACACGGCGCTGATGCCGAGCAGTTCCAGGGCCGCGAGCGTGACGACCGCGGCGGCCCAGGCGGCCGCGCCGGTCACGCCCGCCTTGACCCAGCCGCCCGGGTAGCGCCAGCGGATGACGCTGACCCAGCCCGCGAGCGCGAGCAGCGAGCCGACAAGCGGGATCCAGGCGAGCAGCGCCCAGACGACTGCACCAAGGAGCGCCGTGAGGATGGCGTGTTCGAACGTCAGGCTGGCCGTCCGCCGCCGAGAGACGACGTGTTCGGCCGCGACGTGGATCGCCGCCCCGCCGATGAGGAGACTCACGGCGAAGACGACGAGCCCTTCGAGGGGATCGAATCCGCCGGCCAGCGGCGGGGGCCCGGCGTACTGGAGAGCGATCATCGGTATCGAGATTCGTCAGCGGGGTGTTCAGCGGCTGTGTCATCGCTGCTCGGACTGTCGATAGCCTGGCCGAGCGGCTCACCGAGCGTCCCGGCCAGCGACTGGCGGATCAGCGAATGGATCTGCGCGACGCGGTCCGGGACCGGGTCGGGGAGGTCCGCGCGGGGACCGTCCCCCGACGCGGCGTTCGCGTCGTGAGGTGTTTCCGACGCGATTTCTGGTCGGTCGGCCGCTCGGTCAGCGGCTGCTGTATCGGCTCCGTGGGTGGCTTCGCCGTGTGCGTCGGCGGCGCCGTTCGTCGAACCGGCTGCGTCGGTCGGCGCTGCACCGGGCACAGCCACGGCCGCTCCCGTGGTGAGCATCAGTGCTGCGAGACCGATCGCGACGATCGTCTGGAGTTTCATCGGTGGTGCCTCCGGTCCGCTCTCGGTGCGGATGGCATATCAATGGTGAAAACGGTGCGTGCGGATTTCAGCAGCTCCGGACCCGTTTCATCCCGATTAAGTCCGCTTTCTCCGGTTTTGCAGTCGGCGCCCTCTCCCCACCGGGAAACGGCGGGGACGAGTCACAGCGAAGCGTAGCGCGCAGACCTGACGCAGCGCGCCGGGCTGTCGGTCACTCCTGCAGTTTGCGCCACTCCCGGTCGATGAATGCCTTACAGGAGCGTGCGGCATCGCTCTCCGGGCTCGGCAGTTCGCCCTCCTCGAGCGCGTCGTCGTCCCCACCGCTGGACTGCTGTGGCCCCGCCATATTCGCTTGTTTGATCTATTCGTGTTTTACTCTCACTTCGGTTCTTGTTTTCTTGGAAGCAGCCCCCACCTCGTAGCACCGTCCCCGTCTCGGAGGACCAGCGTCCGTCGCCGTCGGCGCCCACCTTTTACTCGGATCGGAGCGTCTGTCCGATATCGGATGCTCCTCGAAGTCGCCGGATTTCTCGCCGGCCTGGCGCTCCTGTTAGTCGGTGCCGACCGCACCATCGACGCGGCCGCGGAGTTGGCACTGTACTACGGGGTGCCGGCCTTCTTCATCGGCGTCACCGTCATTTCGATCGGGACGTCGATCCCCGAGATGACCACTTCGATCTACGCGTCGGTCTACGGCGCCGGCGACCTCCTCGTCGGGAACATCGTCGGGTCAGAGACGGCGCAGATCACGCTCGCGATCGGCGTCGTCGCCTTCATCGCCCGGATCGAAGCCGAGCGACGGAACGTCCTCGTCTACGGCGGCGCGATGATTCTCGCGATGGTGATCATGATCCTCGTTCTCGAAGACGGGGAGATAATCCGCTCGGAGGGGGCGCTGATGATGCTCGCGTACGTCGCGTTCCTCCACGACCTCTACTCGAACGAAGGCGGCGGCGAAGTAACGAAAGAAGTCGCCGAAGAGCAGACACCTCCACAGCGGGCGATTCCCTGGATCGTCGCCGGGATCGCGCTGGTAGTCGTCGGCGGGTATCTGATGGTGACGAACGGGATCGCCATCGCTCGACTCCTCGGCATCCCCGAATTTCTCGTCGGCCTCCTGACTGGTCTCGGAACCACCGCGCCCGAAATCGCCGTCGCCGGACTCGCGGCCAGGCGCGGCGAGGCCGGCATCTCGGTCGGTTCTCTTCTAGGAAGTAACATCACTGATCCGGTATTCTCGCTGGGCATCGGCGCGCTCGTCGCCGACGTGGCGGTCACCAACTCACAGACCGTGTTCGTCTCGACCGGGTATATGCTGGCCGTCTCGTTGGCCGTCCTCGGGCTGATGTACTGGCAGCGCGGCATCGACCGGCGAGGTGCGGCCGTGTGCGTGCTGCTGTATCTTCCCTCGTTCGTGCTCTTCTGAGACTGGGGCGGATGCGTCGCCGTTCTCGACCGCCAGCGTCCGGTAATCCGGCCGTATTCGTTCTCGGACCGTGAGAAATATCCGCATAACAATTGCGCTCGTGACGGTACGGTCCGCCCCGGAGCGTGCCAACGATGGACGAAATCATCCGATACGCGGAGAGACCTACTGATGAGTGAGACGCCGGTCCGCGTCGGCGTCTTGAGCCTCCACAACAGCAAGGAGACGAAAGCGATTCTGAACGCCGTCGAGGCGCTCGGCCACGACACCGAGTGGCTCCGATCCGAGAATACGGTCGTGCGGCTCGGCGGCGACGAGGCGACGCTCGATCCCGACGTCGACGTGGTCGTCAATCGACTCCTCCTCTCGAATACGGATCAGCCTGCGGAGGAACTCGGGCTAGCGCGGACGCTAGCGGGCGTGCGACCGATGCTGAATACTCCGGATGCGACGGCGCAGGCGGTGCACAAGACCGCCGCCGCAGTCGAACTGATCAACCAGGGGCTTCCGGTTCCGCGCACCGCACTGGCGCTCAGCAACGACCGGCTCAACGAACTCCGCGGGGAGTTCGGGGAGGAGGCGGTCTACAAGACAGCCATCGGGACGCACGGCGGCGGCGCGTGGAAGGTGAAGACTAGCGATCCGCTGACAGCCCGCGTCGGGAAGCGACGGGCGTTTCTGCAGGAGTTCGTCGGTCGGGACGACGAACCCCCGCACGATCTTCGGGTGTACGTCGTCGCCGACGAGGTGATCGGCGCGATGTGCCGCTACGCCGCCGACAGCGACTGGCGCACGAACGTCGCCCGCGGCGGGAGCATCGAGGACGTGACAGAATCCGTTCCAGCGGAGGTCTTAGAACTCGCTCGGCAAGCAGCGGCGGCGATCGACCTCGACTACGCCGGCGTCGATCTCATCGAGGGCGACGACGGCTGGTACATTCTGGAAGTGAACCCGACGGCCGGCTTCAAAGGCTTCTACCGGGCGACGGGGCGCAGTCCGGCCCCGTACATCGCTCGGCAGGCGATCGAACACGCCGGCGCTTCGGTCGACCTCGAGCGGGTAGAGAGCCTCTCGTCGACGCTCGACGACTCGGTGCCCGCCTGTAAACCGGCGCCGGTGTCAGTCTCTCCCGAGGAAGCGATCACGATCGGCTTCACCGAACAGGTGGTCGTCAGCGGGACCAGCGGACGGAAGACGGTCGTAGCCAAGTCTGACTCCGGAGCGTCCAGAACGAGCATCGATCTGCGGCTCGCCGCGGACATCGGTGCGGGCCCGATCCATACTGTCTCGCGCGTGCGCTCGGGGAGTTCGAAGCAGTCCAAGACGCGGCCGGTCGTTGACCTCGTCGTCGGGATCGGCGGCGAGCAGTACACCGTCGCCGCGAACATCGAAGACCGGACGCATATGACGCATCCGCTTCTCCTGGGGCGCGACATCCTGAAGAACTACCGCCTCGACGTGAGCCGGCGCGTCGAGGACCACGCGGAAGTGTCCGGCGAGGAGTAGTCCCGACAGGGTCATACTGTCGGACAGCAGTTCGCGAATCATATCGGCACCCACAGGGTACCGATGCGCCTCACATCGTTCTGTCCGACAGTATCAGACGTCCGTCCCGTCGGCGACTGTGCGGGCGGTTCGATCGGTCGTCGACGCGTCCGCGATGGCGGCGGCGAGTTCGCTCTCGGTGACCGGCCGTTCGGACGTGTCGAGGCCCGCCGACCGGGCGACGCGGACTGGACTCGGAGGGTGGAGGTTCGCCGTCGCAAGCAGTTCGTCGTCGTAGAACACCTCTCGCGGTGTCCCACAGCCGACGATGTTGCCGTCGGCCATCACGCAGACGCGGTCTGCCACCTCGGCCGCGAAGTCGAGATCGTGCGTCGAGAGCACGACGCTGACGCCGTCCCTATGGACCTGTTCGATATGTCTGGCGACCAGCCGAGAGCGTTCGGGATCCAACCCCGCGAGCGGTTCGTCGAGGACGATCACGCTCGGCTGCAGCGCCAGCACGCCGGCCAGCCCCACGAGCCGTTTTTCGCCGCCGCTCAGGTAGTGCGGAATCCGGTCTTCGAGGTGGCCAGCGTCGACCGCATCGAGCGCGTCGCGAGCGCGTTCGATCGCTTCCTCGCCCGAGACGCCGTAGTTCTGGAGCCCGAACAGCACGTCGTCGCGGACGGTCGGCGCGACGAGTTGGGCGTCTGCGTCCTGGAAGACGAAGCCGACCGTCTTCCGGGCGCGTCGCTCGTCGCCGTTGGCGACGGGCGTTCCCTCGATCACGAGTTCGCCTTCGTCGGGGACGAGCGTCGCGTTCAGATGCTCGAGCAACGTCGACTTCCCCGCGCCGTTCCCGCCGAGTAGCGCGACGACCTCGTCGGGGTAGACGCTGAACTCGACGTCGTGCATTCCGACTGTTCCGTCCGGGTACGTGTGCGCTTCACATCGCAGATCGACGAGGGGCGTCTCCGCGCGGTTCACAGCACCACCCCCGTCGTGATCGCGGCGTACCCGAGCACGGCGGCGTAGGAACCGCCGACCAGAAGGGTTTCGTGGACCGGCGGCCGCGGCACGTCGCCGTACAGCGTCAGGTCGCCGTCGTACCCGCGGGCTTCCATCGACTTGACGAGCCGTTCGGCCCGCTCGATGGCCGACAGCATCGTCATTCCGAGAATGCGTGCGTAGAGGCGCTTGTTCGACCAGAACTCCGAGAGGTTCCCGCCGCGGGCCACAGCGGCTTTCACCAGGTCTTCGAGCGTCTCGATCATCACGAACGTGAACCGGTAGGTGAGCAGCGCGACTTGGTCGACCGGCCGCGGAAGGACCCGCCCCAAGACGTAGGCGACGTCGGAGTACCGGGTCGTCATCGCGGCCGCCAGCGTGAACGTGACGACGGTCAGCGACCGGAAGCCGAGTTCGAGAAACAATACGAGACCGGCGACCGTCACCGAAACGTCGCCGAGCGGCGTCGCGAGCGCGCCACCGATCGGCGTGCCCGGTTCGAGGAACGCCAGCGGGCCCGCCACGGAGACGATAAAGAGCATCGGGACCGTGTACCAGCGCAGCAACCGCCCGGCCGGGAGCCCCGCCGTGACGTACACGAGAAGGACGACGGCGTAGAGGCCTGCAAGCACTGCGGCCCGGTCGACCACCGTCACGGCGAGCACGAGCGCGCCGACGACGCCGAGTTTCGTCCAGGGGTTGACGTGGTGAAGCGGCCCGTCGCGGCGCTCGGCGTAGGCCGTGACGAGTCGCGGGTCCGGCACGTGATTCGAGAGCATCTTCGGTTACCGCCCCGTCCGTTTTGCGTCTTCGAGGCCGCGGTATCGGTCGGCGTAGACGTACAGTCCGACGCCGACGAGCGCGAAGAGAGCCGCGACGGCGAGGAACTCGACGACCAGACCACCGTTCCGGATCGGGCCGGCGACGACGACCCCGCGTCCGAGGTCGACGAGCCCGCCGCCGCCCTCCTGAATACCGCGCTGCAGCGTCGTCGCCGACCGCTTGGCCCACGGAACCGCGCCGCCGGTGGCAGCGAAACCCCACAGCCCCGCGGCGAAAAACACCGCCAGGAGGCCGAGCAGGCTGCCGTACTGCGTCCAGCGCTTCATCAGGCCGTCACCTCCGAGGCGTCGCGGCCGAGGCGGTCGACGAGGCCGACGAGGTCGGGGCGGACCGACGCGAGGAACTGTACGACGAACCCGGTCAAGAGCCCCTCGACGACGGCGACGCCCAGATTCAGCCCGACCAATCCGGCGACAGCGACCGTGAGGTCAGCGCGGGGGAGGGCACTCCCGTTGACGCCGCTGACGACGATGATCGCCCCCATCAACACCGCGCCGGCCGAGAGACCGAGCGTCGCCGCCCCCGTGCTCGCGGGGAAGACGTCCCAGTCCAATCCGACCAGCGTGCGGAACGCGTAGTAGGCCACGACGGCCTCCGACGCGTTGACGAGCGTGTTTGCGCCCAACAATCCGACGGCCCCGTGTCCGAGCGCCGCCGAGAAGATGTTCACCACGAGCGCGATCAGAGCGCCGAGGAGCGGCCCGGCGAGGATGCCGACGAGGCCGGTGAGGTTCATATGGATCCCGCCCCACACTGGGATGTTCAGCTGAAAGACCGCGAAACTCGCCGCGCCGGCGATGCCGGCGAGCGCGATCTGGCGGGTCTCGATACCGCCTTTCCGAATGCGGTAGACGACCACGCCGATGAGCCCGGTACCGATGAGTGTCCAGAGAGCGAGCGCCCAGAGCGGGAACGAACCTTCGCCGAGGTGAATGTGTGCCATCGAGTAATAAATCTATGACACAAAATAATAAATTTGGCTATTCGATATTTTCTTGTTATTAATATTGCTCGCGGTACAGCAGCAGGCGAGGGCAACTCATCAGCCGTCAGATCCCAACCGGCCCCGCACAGGTAGCCACGCCAGAAGCACCGCCGTCCATCCCAGTGGGGAATCAAAAGTACCATGACCTCCCGCTGCGCAGTTGACCGTAGCTAGGTGATTCCGTGACCCAGAAACGCGAATACAAAGACGACTATCCGGACAAGACGCTGTACATCCCGGGGCCGACTGAGGTACGCGGGGACGTCATCGAGGAGATGTGCCAGCCGATGTTCGGTCACCGAATGGACCGGATGACGGACCTGTACACGACGATCGTCGAGGACACGAAGGACTTCCTCGGCACCGACAACGACGTGATGATCCTCACGGCGTCGGGGACGGAGTTCTGGGAGGCGTCCACGCTGAACCTCGTCGACGAGAACATACTCGTGCCGACTTGCGGGAGTTTCAGCGAGCGCCACGCCAACGTGGCCGAGCGGCTCGGCAAGAACGTCGACCGCCTCGAATACGAGTGGGGGCAGGCGGTCAAACCCGAAGACGTGCGAGCGGCGATCGAAGAGAGTGACAAACACTACGACGTCGTCGCGTGCGTGATGAACGAGAGTTCGACCGGCGTCCGGAACCCCATCGAGGAGATCGGTGACGTCGTCGCCGAGTACCCCGACACCTACTTCGTGGTCGACGCGGTGTCGTCGCTGGGCGGCGACTACGTCGACATCGACGAACACAACATCGACGTCATCTTCGCCTCGACGCAGAAGGCGTTCGCGATGCCGCCGGGACTGGCCGTCTGCGTCGTCAGCGACGACGCCTACGAGCGCGAACTCGAGAAGGACGAGGCGTCGTGGTACGGCGGCTTCCAGCGCGCGCTCGATTACTACGATCGGAAAGGTCAGACGCACTCCACGCCGGCGATCCCGATAATGCTGGCGTACCGCAAGCAGATGAAGTATATGCTCGAAGAGGGTCACGAGGGGCGCTCGGACCGTCACCGGGAGATGGCCGAGTACACGCGCGAGTGGGCGCACGAACACTTCGATATGTTCCCCGAGACGGGCTATGAGTCCCAGACGGTGGCCTGCATCGAGAACACGCAGGGCATCGACGTCGCCGGGACGATCGACGCCGTCTCCGAGCAGTACGATATGGTCTTCTCGAACGGCTACGGCTCGACCCTCGGCGAGAAGACGTTCCGCATCGGTCATATGGGCGAACACGACCTCGAGTCGATCAAGGCCCTGACGGACGCCATCGAAGACGTCGCCGACATCTAATCGAACGGCGAGCCACTTCTCGACAACCACCGTGCGCCGCCGTGAGTGTTATTCACACGGCAGTCGTCTGTCACACTGTGACGACGCACCGCGAGATCGCGGAGACGCCGGACGGCCGCCGACTGATCGTCTCCCGGCAGATCGACGCCGCACCCGATCGCGTGTGGGACCTGTTCATCGACACCCAGCAGTGGCCGCGGTGGGGGCCGTCGATAACTGCCGTCGAGTGTCGGGACCGTCGGATCAGCGAGGGGACGACCGGCCGCATTCGAACTGTCGGCGGCCTCCGGGTCTCGTTCGTCGTCACCTCCTGTGCCGACCACCGCTGGACCTGGCGCGTCGCCGGCATTCCGGCGACGGGGCATCGCGTCGAGAGAGTAGATGGGGGCTGCTGCGCCGCCTTCGAGATCCCGTTGCTCGCAGCCCCGTACGCGGCGGTCTGCCGGCGGGCGCTGCGGAATATCGACGCACTCGCGACCACTTCCTGAGCGGCGCCGACTCCAGCGTTTGGATGCGGGTCGGTGGATTCTGTCTGCCTGAAACGTGCTCGATACCAATGCGTCCAGTCACACGAGACAACAGGTCTGTCTCGGGATCGTCGAGGACGCCGTTACAACCCTCACGATCGCCCCGGACGGAGTACCGATACCGTCCGTATGAAACGGCTTGGTCAGTCTGCTCGCTGCTCGGGCTGTCGGTTCCGTTCTATCTCTAATGGGTCTCCCGTTGACGTCGCCGTAACCAGTCGCAAAAACTGTCCGGCGTTCGTGAGAATCTTGTTCTCCGCTTTCCGGAGGTGTTCTTCGTACGTCGAGCGCGCGACGGCCGTCTGCTTTGCCAGCGCTCGGAGCGACGTCTTCCGGGGCTGCTCGTAATACCCGCTCTCTAACGCCAACCGCAACGCCGCCATCTGTCGGTCGGTCACGTCTTCGAACAACTGATCGACCGGGGCGAGCATACTGTGGGGAATCTGCTGTTCCGTGATCGCCGTCTTCGAGAGCACCTCGATGTCGCGATCGGCTTCCAGATCCTGCAGGAGTGCGCGGACGTCGCTCTCGTCGAATGCGATCACCGAGTAGTGCTCCCAGCCCTGGTGGTGAACCGTCGGTGGCTGATACAGGGTGTTGTACTTCTCGAACCGTTCGATGATCGAGTCTTCGAGCGAGCAGAGACAAGACTGGGTGACGACGTGAAGGCCCGATTCGTCGACCGACCTGTGCAGAACCGTTCCGAGGTCGCCTATTTCGTCGAGGAGTTCGTCCGCCGGCGTTCCTGGCGACGTGAGTTCGACTACCTGACAGTCACTCAGATACCACTCACGGATGGTGAGATCCGGGTGATGCTCCGAAATTTCGCGATACGGACACTCGTGTTTGACCCGAAACGAAGCCTCGTACAGACTCATTGTGTTGTCTCTGTGCTAAGATAAATTAACAGTACCGGCTATGTCCGGCAGTACCTATATCCCAATATGTCTCATACGGGTGTATACTGATGCCGGAACGCAGCCCTGATCGAGTCAGTAACGAATTACCGGACGCCAACGGAGAGCAGCGCGCCGTGACGTTCGACGGGAGTGATCTATGAGGACAGACACTGAACTCAAACAGGGTATCCGCGAACACCTCGGGCAGTTCTCGCTGCACGTCCTCCTAGTGTTCGCGACTGGGCTGACTATCGGGTCCGAACGGGCGGTCGTACCCGTTCTCGGCCGGGACGTGCTCGGCGTCGAGTCGCTGTTCGTGATCGGCTCGTTCGTCGTCTCGTTCGGCTTCGTCAAGGCGCTCCTCAACCTCTACGCCGGCAAGTGGGGCGGCGAGTACGGCCGCAAGCCCGTGCTCGTCCTCGGGTGGGTGACTGCGCTCCCGCTTCCCGTCATTCTCATCTTCGCGCCCAGTTGGGGCTGGATCACCGTCGGGAACGTCCTGCTGGGCATCAACCAGGCGCTGACCTGGAGTATGGCGATCAACGCCAAAATCGACATCGCGGGGCCGGATCAGCGCGGTCTCGCCGTCGGTATCGACGAGGCGTTCGGCTACACCGGCGTCGCCGTCGGTGCTTGGGTCACCGGCGTCATCGCGGCCCGGACGAGCCTCCGGCCAGAGCCGTTCTACTTCCTCGCAGCCGTCGTCGTGCTCGCGTTCCTCATCTCGATCTTCCTGATCAAAGAGACCGTCCAACTCGCAGAGGCGGAGGTCGACGACGAAGACCACCACGACGCGAACCTCCCGTTCGTCGACGTGCTGAAGCGCGCAACCTACGGCGACAAGACGCTGTTCGCGGCGGCACAGGCCGGCCACATCGAGAAGTTCGTCGATACGCTGTTCTGGCTCGCCGTCCCGCTGTATCTCACCAGCCAGGGGCTTGGAATCGCGGCAGTCGGGTTCGTCGTCGGCGTTCACAGCGCGATGTACTTCCTGCAGATTGCGACCGGCGGACTCGCCGACCGCATCGGCCGCCGGCCACCTGTCCTCGCCGGAATGTTCCTCACTGGGGCTGGCGTCCTCGGGATGGTTCTCGTCGAGGGCTATCTCCCGTGGACCGTGCTCTCTGGTGTGTCCGGCCTCGGAATGGCGTTGCTCTACCCGAATCTGATGACCGTTCCCGGCGACGCCGCCCATCCGACGTGGCGCGCGACCGGGATGGGCGTCTACCGTATGTGGCGCGACTCGGGCTATGGCGTCGGTGCAATCCTGATCGGGCTCTCGATGGAGTTCGTGAACGCCGAGGCGGCGTTCTACATCATCGCCGCTCTGATGTTCGTCTCCGGGGCGATCGTGTACGTCTGGATGGAAGAGACGCACCCCGACTTCGGAACCCACGAACCACCTGCGCCCGCACCTGAGCAGGCGGGCCAGACAGTTGCGCAAGACTAACGTTCGCGTTTGCAACGATCGTGCATCGATCACACGCTGTCGTGCGATCGCGCGTGAGGTGCAAACGGTACTGTCGCAACCGACAAACGCCTGGTAGATTCAGGAGTTAGTCGGTCCTGGCGGACGATAGTACCTCGGGGCGACGCGCTATTTTCGTCTGCCTCCCACGGTTCGACGCGATGGTACGGTGTCGATTCGGGAACCTTTATGATATATGTTAACGAATAACAATGAGGGATTGGTGTCGTATGAACCGACGTGTACCAGATCGCAAGCCGTCCGAGAGTAGCTTTGGCAGTCGACATTGCTTGAGCGTCCATCTTCGGCGGGGCGATTGTTTACCGGGGAAAACACTCTCCCCGAAATCGGATCAGAGAGTGGGTCGGATTACCGATGAAACTGACTGAACAGCCACGAGTACAGGTGTTGCTGGGGGACGCGCAGAATCGGGAGGACCAGGTCCTGCCTATCACTCGATGGGTCGCACGTCTCATCATCCCGTTTCTCGCCGCGGCATTTCTGGTTCTCTACGGGGAGCCAACTCGGACTGCTGAGTTCTTCGCGTGGACGATTCGGCCCGAGATGACACCGATCATAATGGGTGCTGGCTACGGAGCGGGCGTGTATTTTTTCTACCGAGTCGCCACCGTAGACGAGTGGCACAGGGTCGCTCCGGTGTTTCTCGGCATCGCCACGTTCACGTGGGCGATGGCCATCGCCACTGTCCTCCACTGGGAAAATTTCAACCACAGCCACCACACGTTCTACCTCTGGGTGATTCTCTACGCTGTCACGCCGGTGCTCGTCCCCGCGTTATGGGTACTTAATTGCCGGACTGACCCCAGAGAGGAGAGAGACAGTGGACCCGTTCTACCACGAGCAGTCCGAGTGCTGGGAGGTGGCCTCGGCGTCGTCGTCACCGTCAGTGCCGTCATCCTGTTTATCTTCCCCGACATAATGATTGGTGCGTGGCCGTGGGCAGTCTCCCCGCTGACGGCACGAATTCTTGCCGGCTGGTTCGCACTCTTCGGTGTCGTCAACGGGGTCGTCGTGCTCGACCTGCGCTGGAGTGCCGCCCGCATACTGGTCCAGAGCCAGATACTCGGGTTCACGATGGTACTGGTTGGTGTTGCCCGAGTCTGGCACAACTTCGACCCGTCGAATATGTTGACGTGGGGGGTCGTCGGGGGGATGACACTCTATCTGTGTGCTATTGTCGTCCTCTATCTGGGTATGGAACGGCGTTGATCGGCTCTGGGGTTCTCGTCCGTGGTGATGCACTCTCCTTGTGTGCGGCTGAGAATCCAAACACAGCGAGAGACACCCACTACGTGACAATACGTATGAATGATGGCTCCCATAGGGCCAGTCAACCATTCGTAATTGACTCTATTAGTATCTCCAAAATGTGCGCCCGGACCACTACCGGACGAGTTTCTACTAGTAGGTCCGGTGGAACTAAAATAGAACGTTTTGGGGGCTTTAAACCAGTAAATACGACACAGATGCCGAACTCTGGGATTGGAGACACGACTCTGTGATAATGTTGAACACGGGTGAACTTTGAGCCGTTAGTATCATCAATATGACAGTAAGGCGCTAGGAATTCCTGGTTCACCAGCCACAGGCCTATCCGACTAGAGAGCCTACAATCGAAGATGGCAGATGACAAGAACAGCCGAGAGGAGCAAGCGCGGGACACCGATAGACGTCAGCGAGAGCGCGACGTTGCCGCAGAACTAGAGCGGGGGGACGAACCGGAGCCACCGGTAGAGGCAGAAGAGTTCGGCGATCTTGAGTCGGAACTCGAATCAGTTGAATTCCCGGCAACGGGGGCCCAGCTCATCGCTGCCGCCGGCGACCTCAAGGTTGAATCGGCCGACGGGAGCTACACGATCGAAGAACTCTTGCCGGCGACGGACGAGGAGACGTTCGATTCGCCCGTTGCCGTCAGTGTTGCAGTCCAGCGGCCGACCGTCGCCGCGGCCATGAAACGGGTTGTAGAAGCCAGCGAGACGCTCCCGAACGCGGATCTCCGTTGGTCACAGCGCAAAGCCTACGAAATGACGTTCAAGGAGCTCAAAGCCATTGACGCCGATGACGACGATGAAGGGATCCAGGCCATTAGCGATTGGATTATCGAACGCATTCGAGACAAAGAAAAACTTCCGGGATCCCGTGCTGTACGGCGACAAGCGGCCAAGTTCTGCCGGGCAAAGGGGTACCAGATCCGCAACGATGAGTGGCTCGGGATATAGAGACAAACGATATGGAAGTGGCCCTGAAATCCGATAACCAGGAGTGAGCAATACGCGCGCTTTATTCAGCGTGGACATCCAAACCTGACAGACACACAGCACCCCCGGCAGACATTATTCCCGGCCCGTCATCATCGATTTTCCCGGGGATACGCCGATAATGGGGTTCTCTGTGGACTACTCTGTCCAGACAATAGACCCAGTTGAAACTAGTTGAATTATTTACAATTAATTCTAGTAGCATATAAGAATGTACGCCCGGGACACTACCGGGCGAAAATATACTAGTAGGCTCGGTGGAAGTATAATGAGTCGAGCACACGGTTTCCTGATCTACTCCGACAGCTCCCAAGACCCGTCAAGAACCGCTTTACTCTGAGTAATTATTTGATCGGTGAACTCCGTTGTGATGCATCCCTGTGGATTCGCTACGGCACGGTGTTTGACCGTTCCAATAACCCACGGAGAACAGTACGATGTCTTATCGGGGTTTCGGCCAGTAATCCACGCATCTCCGACCTCGTGGTTTGCCGGAAGGTCGCTTGTCGTGAGTGCAGCACAAACGTACTCCTCGCCGGGATACGGTAGCTGCTCTGCGGCCAGAACTAACCAGAGTCGAGGATTCGATCCCTGTCTGAAGGGATCGGGAGCCCAGAAGACGTCCCCCTTCTGATAGGTATCACTCACGCTGTTCACGCGGATCGGCCGCGTACTGCTGCCACTCGTCGTACTCGAACGGTGCTTCTTCGTGGCTTGCTGCGACTTCACTCGCATGAATCGTTGCGGCGTCAACGCTCCGGTCGTGATCACTGATTCGCCAGTACTGTCCTCTGTGGTCTACTCGCCCGCGTTCCCGAAGCCGAACCAGTGTCGGTCCGACCGAGCCACGCTTGACCTTGGTCGCCTCTGCGATCTCGGTTTGAGTGAACGCCTCGTGTGCATGCTCTTCGAGAAATTCGAGTATCCTGGCAGCATTCGTCTCGGGTCTTGGTTGTCCCTCGTCGTTATCGATCTCCTCGAACCGATCAGCACTGATTGGCATATGTGTGTACTGTTTTGTATTAGATGTACTAAAGGCTTCCCCGGATTCTCTCTCGCGTCCGTCTGTGGTCCAGAGGATCGCAGATGTTGATACCACGAAGCGTATTCTGATACCGATACGAATCGATCACCATCGGAGAAAAGCAACCCAGCAGTCATCGTTTTATGCTCTTCATCAGCAGCAATTTCCCAGCCTTACAGTAGTATACCAGTTTACTTCGGGAGACCGACCTCGACAAAAGATTGTAGCCGATGCTATATGCTATTTATAATACTTTTAGTAAGTAATTTAAGATGTACGCCCGGAACACTACCGGGCGAGTTTCTACTAGTTATGGTTCACCCGCGCGAGCGAATGTGAGCGCGAGGCCAAGGAAGGGGCGAAGCCCCTGACGCGGGCTTTTGGTCGAGCTTTTGCAAGCGAGCGGAGCGAGCGCTGCAAAAGGTCGATGTACGCCCGGAACACTAACGGCCGGCCTCATCCCGGGGCTGCGTGCCGCGTCGGCCGGGAAACCCTCGTGTCAGGCGGCCCGTCTTTGGGGCACGGACGTCCCATATGTCGCACACCCGGGTTCGCCGCCTCGTCATCGCTCCCGTGATGGGAGTACTCGGGCGGGGACTAAGGGTGCGCACCCGTATTACGAAGTCGACGCTCAAGGCCGTTCCGACTCAGCGCGCTACAGCGTGTATTCGGATTCGGTGAGTTGGACGTACTTGCCGTTGCGGAACGAGAACTTTGTGCGCTTGTAGGTCGTCACCAGTCGCGCGGCGCTGAAGCCCGCGCTGATGTTGCTCGTGTCGAACAGTCCGTAGCCCTCGCTGTTGTCGAGGAGTTTCCGGGCCGTCGAGAACGCCCAGTCCCAGTCGTCTGGGTCGTAATCGCGGACGACGTCAGCCATCGCGACGTTGCGGAGGATCTCGTCGCCGATGGCGTCCTTCCAGCGGTCGTTGTACGGCGAAAGATCCCCGGCGGCGGCGAGTTCGCCCGCGATCGCGCCGGTCCGGACGGCCGTGTGATCGCCGCCCTCGTGGAACGCCGAGGTCGACCCCATCGCGCCGCCGACGACGGCGATGCCCGCGTCGGTCGGCGAATCGATCGGCCGCGTCGAGGAGATGGCGTACGTCTCGGTCCCACCGGACTTCCCGCGGTCCTCGACGAGGGGGAAATCCTCCGCTATGTCGTACTCGTCGCCGTACTCTTGTTCGAGGAGCCGGCGGATGTACTCGCGGCCCTGCGGGATCCGGTCGTCCTCGGGCTCTAAGAGCGGGTAGTCTTCGGGGTTCGCCAGGTCGTCGAGTTCCATCCCGATCGGCATCGTCAGGCCGATCCGCGCGACGTTGTCGTCGTTCGGGAAAATCCACGGGTAGGCGGTGTGGCCCGGCATATACCCCCACCAGAACTTGATCGCGCCCGCGACCTCCTCGAAGACTTCCTCGGGGAGGCGACGGTGTTCCTGGTAGGCGATGTGGTTCGTCTCCCGCGTCGAGAGGCGCTCGGTGATGTCGAACGGGAGATACTCGTCGAGCACGCCGGTCGTGACCTGTCGCTGCGGGCCGTCGGCGAGGATCAGGAAGTCGGCGCCGATGGCGTCGCCGCTCGCGAGTTCGACGCGGTGCCGCGGTCCGCCGCCGGTGTGATCGCTCTCGACGCCCCGAACTGAGACGCCGACCCGATAAGACGCTCCGGCGTCTTCCGCGCGGCCGCGGAGGAAGTCGTCGAAGCGCGCCCGCTGCATACAGAATCCGAAGTTGTCGTACGACGATTCGATCCCGGTCGACCGCAGCGTGATCGACTCGTTGGGTCCGATGAACTCCGCTCGATCCAACTCGCCGAGGACGACGTCGTCGGGCATCTCGTCGGGGTGGATGCCCATTATGTCGACCCAGTAGTCGAGGATGCCCGCGGCGTCCGTCGAGTCCGGTCCCAGTCGGTCCGGCCGATCCGCGCGCGGAACCCCCTTTTCGAGGACTACCGCGGACGCGCCGGCCGACGCGGCGGCGTGTCCGGCGGCCGACCCCGCAGGACCCCCGCCGACGACTGCTACGTCGAATCGCTCCATATGGCTACAGCGACCCCGGTCCGGTATTATACTGTCGCTGTCGGGGGCGCAGAACAGATCCTGTCGAAGCGCGGGAGGTGGTCACCGCCCGGTCGCGATCTGAAGCGAGTAGGCGATACATACCAGTCCGACGACCTGGGTCGTCCGGACGAGCAGGCGGATCACGTTCTGAAAGCGGATCGGGAGGACGCGGAACGCGATCAGCCCTTGGCCGGCGACAGCGAGCGTGTACGTCAGCCCGAAGAGGAGAATCATTCCGACAGAGAGCCACCGCATCGAGCGCTCGTCGTTCCGGCGGAGGCCGCGATACGCCTGATACCCGATATAGAGACCGAGGAGCGCCGAGAGTGTCGCTGCAGCGCCCGCCAGCAGGCCGATCGGGGAGCCGAGTCCGGCGACAGACATCAGAGCTTCCCCCACAGCCGCGTCAGTTGGTCGGCGACGTCGTCGCTCTCGCGTTCGATCTCCCACGACAACTCGCCGTCGCGGATCGTGACCTCGAAACGGTCGAGCCGAGAGGCATAGACCGTCTCGTGGTGTCCGTCCGACCGCGGTCGGGTCCGCTCGCCGACGAGGTCGGCCTCTGTCAGGCGGTCGAGCCGACGGTAGATCGACGACGTCGAGAGTTCACAGCGCGCTGCGAGTTCGGTGGCCGAACGCGGCGTCTCGCTCGTCGCGACGAGGATCGACCGCACGTGCTCGTCGTCGAGCAGCGCGACGACGGTTGCGAGGTCCACGTCGGCCATCTCACCCTCACGTATCATCCGACTCCGGCATAGATTCTGGGTCTCATACTGGATCGTCTCTGCGGTTGGTTGTCGGTCGGCCGTGGAACGCGACGAACCGGCGCTCGGCGTCACGACAGCGACGCTAGTCATCGGTCTCACCCCGAACGTCGCGGCCGAAGAGTACGTGGAATCCGACGCCGCCGGTCGAATAGACGAGGCTCACACCGGTCGCCTCCGGATCATCGCTCAGATCGACGGTCGTCTCTGCACCGGCCGCAACCTCCCGAGTGCCGGTCCAGAGGTCGCGCTTTTCGATCTTCCCGGGCACAGACGGGCGATCGAGGTCGTAATAGAGCCTGTCGGCGGGGACCGATTCGCCGGCCTCGTGTCTAAACGTCACCGCGTCGGCGCCCGGATCGTAGGTCGCTCCCCACGTCACCTGCGGGAGGTCGTACTCGGGGGCGAGTTCGCGGTCGGAGCGAAGCGGGACCTGCGTCTCGACGGTCGCGACGCGCCCCTCGACCCGGACGTCGAACTCGTCGGCGCCGTCGACGAACCGGTAGTCGTCCTCGCGCAGTGCTGCTTCGAGAGCCGCGCTCGTCGGCGCCCGGCCGTCGGCGTAGTGATAGTGGACGACCTGATAGGCGGTGTCGTCGTCGAACCGAATCGCGTCGGCGAGCATCACCGGGCGGTCTGTCGGGTCGCGAACGCCCGTGTTGACGCCCAGATAGGGGTTGCCGCCCGCAGCCGCCGTGAGTCGATCGAAGGCGGCGTCGGCTTCGTGATACCGCTGTCGCTCGCCCGCTCCGGCATCGACGAGCGCTTCCAGGTTCGGGGCGTCGTGCTGGTACGCGCTCGTCCACACGATGGCGTCGTCGCCGATCGCGACCCGGCGGGGGACGTCAGACCGGACGAACGTCGCGTATCCGCGGTAGTCGCCGTCGCGTTCGTAGCCGGTGCCGGCGACGGTTCGTGTGACCTCGGCGCGGTCGAACGACGCCTCGACGACGACACCGAAGTTCGACCCGACGAATCGGTCGTAGTTCTCGAAGCCGATGCCGAAGGCGTCCAGTGCGGCTCTGGCGTGGGCCTGCCGTCCGACGAACTTTTCGGGAGCCTCCGGACGAAGCGCGGTCGAACCCAGCGCGGTGAAGTGGTACGGATCGGCCGAGGAGTCGACGCTCGACGGCGCCGGCAACCACTTTCGGTATCCGGGGTCGCCTGCTGGCGGGACGCCGACGCGGCCGTAGCGCTGATCGCCGCCGAGTGGCGGGAGACTGGACAGACAGCCAGCCGTCAGTGTCGAGAGGGACACCGCGAGTGCCGCGCCGCCGCCGGAGAGCAACTGCCGTCGCGTTCGATCGGTGGAGGGCCGAGAGTCGGGGGACATACTGCAGTCCGTCCGAGGGTCGGCTCATCCGTATAAACCCGACATCGACCGCGGAGGGGCGCAGGCCGTCGATGGATTTTTGTACAACTTCGCACTCCCCAGGGAATCGAACTTCCCGGTGGGACACCGGCCCCACTGAAACGAGGCGGAGTCTCGATTCTCCCTCTGCGGCTAGCCGTCATGCTTTTCTAACCACCGCGCTCACGGTGAAATAGTATGGATTCCGATTCGTATCGCGAGCGGCTCTACGACGTGTTCGCCGATCCGAATCGGGAGACTGAAGAGAAGATCACGCGCGCGCTCGAAATCGGATCCGCTTACCTCGACCTTCCTATCGGATTTCTTACTAGAATCGAAGATGGAATGCAGGAGATCGTCCAGGCGACGGGTGATCACCACCTCATCCAGCCGGGCGAACAGTGCCCACTCCGGGACGCCTACTGTAAGCGAACGATCGAACTCGAGAGCCCGTTCGCGACGCACGACGCGGCCGCGTCCTCTATCGACGAGCAAGCGATCCAGACGTTCGGGTTGGGCACGTACATCGGCGCCAAAGTCGTCGTGAACGACGAGATCTACGGTACGGTCTGCTTTGCCGCCGACGACGAGCGCGAGGAACCGTTCTCGGAAGCCGAGGAGGTCTTTCAGGAACTCCTGGCGAAACTCGTCAGTAGCGAACTGGAACGGGACGCCTACGAGCGCGAAATCGAGAAGCAAAACGGACGGTTGAGGCGTGAGAAGCGCCGGTTCGAGGGGATCGCCGAGACGAGCTTCGACATCCTGTTTCGGCTCGATCTCGACGCCAAATTCACCTACGTGTCCGCGGCCGTCGAGCGGATCTTGGGCTACGACCCCGACGAGTTGGTCGGCGAATCCTTCGTCGATTTTATGACGGAATCGTCGGCCGAGGAGGCGATGGCGGGCTACGTAGACGTCCTCGACGAACAGGGGGTCGCGCGGATGGAACTGGACTTCCTCGATCAGTCGGGTACTGTCGTCGTCATCGAGGTCAACGCGACGCCGGTGACGGGCGGAGGCAAGGTCGTCGGGATCCAGGGCGTCGGTCGGGACGTCACGGATCGGAAAGAGCGCGAGCAGGAACTACGCGTCAAAAACCGAGCGATGGAGGAGGCGCAGGTCGGTATCTCGATCGCGGACGTGCGCAAGCCGGACAACCCGCTCGTCTACGTGAACCGCGGGTTCGAGCGCGTAACGGGATATCCGGCCGCGGAGGCGACCGGCCAAAGCTGTCGGTTTCTCCAGGGGGAGGCGACGGACCCGGACGCGGTGAGTCGCCTCCGGTCGGCGATCGACGCGGGCGACCCGGTGACGGTGGAGCTCATCAACTACCGGAAGGACGGGACCCCCTTCTGGAATCAGGTCCGCCTCGCGCCCGTCGAAGACGACGGGGGGACGCTCTCGCACTATCTCGGGTTCCAGAACGACGTCACAGAGCGTAAGCGAACCGAGGAACTGATCCAACTCCTCAATCGGGTGCTCCGGCACAATCTGCGCAACGACCTGAACGCGATCCTGGGATGGAACGGCGAGCGACAGCGTTCGATGGAGACCGGGACCGACGCCGAAGACCGAATCCAGCACATCGCACAGGAACTGGTCGAGTTGTCCGATCGCGCCCGCGAACTGGAACAGTACGCACGCGGCGACCGTGACCCCCGGCGGCTCGCCCCCGACGCGCTCGTCGCGGCGGTCCTCGAAAGTCACCGAGACGCCTTCGCTGAGGCGACGATCGAACGAACGATCCGAACGAGTACAGATATCTGTGCCGGCCCGGAGCTACGGCGGGCCGTCTCGGAACTCGTCGAGAACGCCATCAAGCACGACCCGTCGCCTACTCCGCGGGTGGCGATCGACGTCGTCGACGACGGCGACTGGATCGAACTCACGGTCAGGGACGACGGCCCCGGAATCGACGAGATGGAAGCGGGAGTCATCGCCTCTGGTAACGAAACCGCACTGCAACACGGCTCGGGCTTGGGACTGTGGCTGGTCAACTGGATCGTGACGCGCTACGGCGGGTCGTTCCGGATCGGCGCCGCCGACGACGGTGGCACGACGGCGACGATCCGACTGCCCGGTATCGACGCGGACGAATCGGTGGCGTCAGTCGCCCGCCGGCCGACCGTGCTCTTCCGGTAGACGGGGCGGTCACGGCAGCGAACAGCAGACCGACCCGGGGGAGCTACGAGAGTGGCGTCGGGGACGGTTTTGATACTGTCCCGAAACGTCTGTGTACGTATGGCCCCCGACGCCGACCGCCCAGTCGAAGCGGGCAGTGGCCCGTCCGTGCCGGCGTACGGCCCTATCGACGCCGTCCTCGGATACGCGCTGTTCTACGTCGTCGTCGACCGCGTCACTCCGAGCGTCACTGCAGTCCTCGCGGACATCTTATCAGTCGCACCGTCGACTATCGGATTCGGGCTCGCAGCCGCGCTCTGGTTCGTGCTGGTCGTTACGGTGCTCGATCAGGCGCGGCGACAGTTGGCGGCGCTCGGCGTCGGGACGGCGGACGCAGTCCGTCACGAGGCAACACAGCGCGGCACGCTCTCGGAACCGCAAACGGAGTTCTATCTCGCAGCGCTGCTCGTCGGCGGGGTCGTCGCCGCCTGGACCTTCGATACCGCGATGACAACAATTCCCTCCCTCGTCCGGGTCGTTTCGACGGCCGATCCCGGTGGCTTCGTGATTCGGGCGTTCCTGGAGACGGCCGTCTTCTTCGTCGCGTTCGGAACCGCGACCCGGGCACTCGATCGATTGGTCGTGGGCGCGATCCGGCAGTGGCTCGCGGCGTGATCCCGCCCGCTGTGTGACCGCGAGATCGTCCCCTACTCGGCGTCTGCGAGGCGAACGTCGGGATCGTGGTTCTGGCCGAGGTGTTTGCGCAGGAACGCGGCCCCGTGATCGATCTTCGAGTCGGCGTCGACGTCGAGTTCGTTCTCGTAGACGATCCACTCGACGCCCGTGTCGCGAGCGGCGGCGAAGATCCGTTCCATATCGAGGACGCCCTCCCCGTGCGGCGCGTCTTCGAAGGCTCCGAAGCGTCCGGTGGGTGCAACGTCTCGCAGGTGCAGTAGTTCGAGTCGATCACCGAACATCGGAAACGCGGAGACGGGATCGAACCCGGCGGCACGGATCTCTCCGACCTCGACTTCGAAGAAGAGGTCCGTAGCCTCCGTCTGCGTGATCAGATTCCAGAGGCCGGTGTTGGTGGCTTTCGGCTGGCGACCCGCGCGGAGTGCACGACTGGCCGCCATCGTCGCGGCGTTCTCGACGCCGGGAGGCAACGGTGCTGCGTCCGTGATCGTCTCCACGACGTCCGGCAGCAGCGGCCAGAGGTAGTGCCGGACGTTGTGTATGCCGAGATCGATGCCGTGGTCGTCTAACGCCACCGAGGCGTCGCGGAGTCGCTGGGCGAGGGATTGAACCGCGTTCCGCGATCTGAGGTGTCCGAACGAGATGTGCGGCACGATCAATCGGTCACAGCCGATCGTCGAGCAGCGGTCGAGGAGGTCGTTTTCGCCTTCGAGGGCCGCTTCGACGAGCGGGAGTTCGGCGTGGACGCCGACAGGGACAGTCCCGGTCTCGCTGAGGGCGGCCGCGACCGCCTCTGGCGGTTCCTCCCGGAAGCGATGGGCGAATTCGACGCCCTCGTAGCCGGCCGCCGCGGCCCGGCGAACGATGTCCGGGAGCGAATCGTCGAGCGCTCGCACGCTGTAGAGTTGCAACGCTGGTCGAGGTATGTCGGTCACAGTTTCTGTAGTCCGCTGGCGCGTGTATTGTTATAGAACGCATATTTCCTCACTAATCGGCCAATCGCCGCGAGTTATGCCGCGTTCTACCGGCAGTGGAGTCGGAGGCGAGTAATGATAGCTATCGGAACCAACTCGGTTCGGTCTCTGGATCCCGCGATCGATCCTGACAACGAACACGCAGCTATTCGCGCTGCCGCGCGCTGCGACTATCAGGCCCCTACTATTTCGCGAACAGTATCAAGCCCGGTCAACGTCCATAGTGCCGGTTACCTCGTAGACACCGAATAGTTCCGTCTCTGTGATCTGTGCGGTTATCTCGTCGCCCTCGGTGATGTCCTCGTCTTCGACGTCCGCAACGACAGTGACCGCCTCGATTGGGTCTCGCCTCACGAACGCCCATATGAGTTCCAACAGCGAGGGATGGCCCCCGCGGCGACAGACCAGGACGCCACGCGATGCAGCCAGTTCCTCTAAGGCCGGTTCGAGATCGTGCTCGGTGAGTTCGTCTGGTGGAATGACACGCAGTACGTCGCCGTGAAACGTCTCTGACACAGCGGTAGTCTGTGGCGTAGCAGGAAGGTGATGTCGGTCGATATCCGAGTGCTGATGCTGTCTGCCAGACGTCCGTGACGTATTGCAGCACTCCAGAGTTGTCTCGGGAGCGCCGGACGTTGTTTTGCCAGTGGCCACTGACGTCCGCCGCAGGCCCGACAGGAAGCGAGAGTGATCTCAATAGTCCTGCACCTCAGCAGTATTGCACCAGTTCCTCGTACGCACGCTCGGCTGCCCGATCGGGCTCGTGCGGGTACGTGTACAGTTCGGCGGTGACGAACCCGTCGTAGCCGACGTCGTCCAGCGCGTCGAAGATGGCCCGGAAGTCGAGGTCGCCCTCGCCGGGGATCCGGTGGTAGTGTTTGCCCCGGCGGCCGCCGACGATGTCCTCTACGTGCACGCCGGTGATGTGGCCCGCGCTTCGGTGTATGGTCTCGGTGAGGTCCTCGCCGTACACGGCCGCGTGCCCGACGTCGAGGTTGACGCCCAGCGACTCGCGGCTGACGTCGTCTATCAGGGCTAACACCTCGTCGGTGCACTCGACGAGTAGTTCCGGTTCGAACTCGATGCCGACGTCGATGCCCCGCGGCTCTGCGTAGTCGAGGATCTCGTGGAGCGACGCGCGAAGTGTCTCTTGCGCCCGTTTCGGCGGGTTGCCCGCGAGCGGTCGGCCGGTCGCGAGACAGACCGCGGGCGACCCCACCGCCTCCGCGAGGTCGATGGCGCGGTGCGTGTACTCGATGCGCCACTCGCGGGCCGCTTCGTCGTCGGTGATGACGCTCGGCTCGAAGAACGCCGAGGGCGGCGCGTCGTCGTAGTAGCCCATCGCCGTGTTCGCGTTGACGTTCGCCACCGACAGATCGGTCTCCGCGAGGGCATCGCACAGCGCGCGCTCTTCGCGGCCGTCGAACGTCGGGAAGTAGGCGTGGGGCTCGTCGCCGAGAATCTCGACGCCAGCGTAGCCGTGATCGGCGATGCGCCGAACCGCCTCCGGAAGTCCGTATTCGGAATAGGCGTTCGTCGAGAAGGCCAACTCGACCATCACTGCCCCCCTCTGCGCCTGCCGGGGCGGCCGGCAGCTACGGTTCGTCGTCGGTGCGCCGTCGTCGATTCGAATCCGGCTCGGTGAATCGTGTGTCTCTGATGCATACGTGTCATCATCCTCCTTACGAGACGGCGAACAGTTGTGACAGTCCGACTGCGGGACCGACGAACGCGATCGCGACCAGCGCCCATCCGGCGCCAGCGACGGCCGCGACCGCCGCATCGAGCGGCACGAGCGCGAGCACGCACGTCCCGATGACCGGGCCGACCGTCTCCGGCGACGGGTCACGGTAGGCCCGTGCGAGCGCTCGTCCCGTCACGACGAGAAACGCGGCCGCGAGTACGATGCCGACGCCGGCAGCGAGTCCGTGGGCGGTGAGGCCGACAGTCGCGAGGAGGGTCACCGCGACCGTCCCGGCGACTCCGGCGGCGCCGCCAGCGATCACCACCGACCGTCGCGACGCCCCGGTCGTCTCCGTTGCGGCCACCAGCGTCACGCCCGCGACGTACGTGGCGAGCACGACCGGGATACCGAGCGCCCACAGGGGCAGCGACGCGACCGTCGCGTCTGTAGCCGTCGTCCCGAACAGGACGTTCAGTCCGCGCGCCGCGCCCATCGCTAGGAACCCCGCCGGTCCGCCCTTCAGCACGCCGTCGTACGCGACGACCGCCGTTGCGACCGCGAGTGCCCCGATTCCGGCAGTAGCGCCGGCTGCAGCGACTGCGAGGAGCACCGCACAGAGCAGCAACGCGGCTCCGAAAACACCGGCCGTCGGGCGCGATACTCGACCGGCAGGGATCGGTCGCTCCGGACATTCCTCCGCGTCGACGGGGGCGTCGAAAAAGTCGTTGAGGGCCGTCCCAGCGGCGTAGAGCAGCACCGAAGCGGCGGCCACGCCGGCGACGGCCGGGACCGTGGCCGTCCCGCCCGCGGCGACGGCGAGTGCGGCCCCGGCTATCACGTCCGGCGGCGCAGTGAAGAGGTTCGGAACGCGAACTAACTCGGCGTACGCGGCCACAGTGCGTCGAACCCGGCGTGTGCCGCGTCGAGAGTGAGCCATCGTCCGATCAGATCCACCCGTGCTCGTCGAGATACTCGTACGCCTCGCGCGCCGTCTCAGCCGCGGTCTCCTGATACGGGTATAGCTCGACGGTGACGAATCCATCGTAGCCCGTCTCCGCGACGGCTTCGAGAAAGCCGTCGATGTCCATCGCGCCGTCGCCCAGTTGGGTGTGCTCGTGCGTGCGGTCGGCCGGAATGTCCTCTACGTGGTAGTGGGGCGTCTGATCGACGACCCGGCCGACGGCCTCGGCGGGGTCCTCGCCGACGCAAAAGAGGTGTCCCGCATCGAAGTTGCAGCCGACCGCTTCCGAGTCGACACGGTCTGCGATGTCGAGATACTGGTCTGTCGTCTCGATCAGCAGGTCCGGCTCGGGTTCGATCAGCACGTCGACGTCGAGGGGTTCGGCGATCTGTACGATCGACCGCATACTCTCTCTGAACGTCTCCATCGCCCACTCGTAGGACCGGTCTGCAGGGACGGGGCCGCCCGGCTGGATCGAAATCGAGTCGGCTCCGATGGCGTCGGCCAGACGGAGCGACTCGTGCGTGTAGTCGATGCGCTGCTGGCGGTACCGGGGATCGGTCTCGACGTAGGAAGGGTGTTGAAAGCCCTCCGCAGTCATCATAAACGCGTTACAGTTGCTTATCTCGAGGCCCGTATCGTCGAGCACGTTCTCGACCGCGGCGATGTCCGCTTGGCCCGTGTCTGCGGGGTGAAGGTGCGACGCGCCGAGCAGGAGTTCCACCCCGTCGTACCCGATGTCGGCCAGAATCTCGACGGTTTCGAGCTGATCGTACGGCTGGAACGCGTTGGCTGAGAATGCAAATTGCATCGGCTCTCAGGGCTCGTAATCGAAGTTGGGCGACTGGTCGAAGAACGCGTATGGGTTCTCGAAGACGACCGTGCGGACCGCCTCGCGGTCCCAGCCGCGGTCGAGCATCTTGTCGCGGGCCTTCGGCACCGCCAGCGGGTCCGAGGGGTCCCAGTCGGCCGCGCTGTTGAGTATCATCCTGTCGGTGCCGTACTCCTCGAGCAGGTCGATGGCCTTCTCGTCCGCAATTTTGCCCGGATAGAGGGTGAATCCGATCCAGCAGTCGGTCTGCAGACTGGTGTCGATCGTGTTCTCGGTGTTGTGGTCGATGATGATCCGTTCCTCGGTGACGTCTTCTTCTTGGATCATCTCGACGAGCCGCTCGGTTCCCTCCGGCTTGTTCTCGTGGGGCGTGTGGACGATGACGGGGAGTTCGCGTTCCTCGGCCATCCGGAGCTGCTTGCGGAACGCGTACTCCTCGGCGTCCGTCCCCTGATCGAGCCCGATCTCGCCGACGCCGACCACGTTCTCGCGGTCGAGGAACTCGGGGAGCCGTTCCATCACTTCCTCGGCCATCTCGGGGTAGTTCGCCTCCTTTGGTTCGAGCCCGAGGGTGACGTAGTGGTCCATCCCGGCCGCGCGCTCGGCGCGCTCGGTCTCGAAGTCGGTGATGTGCTCGAAGTAGTCGAAGAACGAGCCCGCGTGACGTTTGTCTGTCCCGCTCCAGAACGCCGGTTCGATGCAGCACTCGATTCCCGCCCGCCGGGCTCGGCGGTAGTCTTCGCTTGACCGTGATACCATATGCATGTGGGGGTCGATCACGCGCATCGATTCAGCTATCAGGTAGTTCTCACTTCGTTATGAGTCTCTTACTACCGGCTGCAGAAACAGAAAAAACAGCGAATAGAAGGTCAAATAAGCGCTCTCAGGCCCGTTCGATCGAGTGTCGCCCTCCCAGCGGTACCTGTCTCGTTCAGGCGTGTCATAACAATGTCGCTAGTTCGACACGGAGTACCTACGCCAATGACAAGCACAGGTGTTTGGCTGACCGGCGCGCGCGGAAACGTCGCGACCACCGCGATAGCAGGCGCGCGAGCACTGGCCCGCGGCGAAACGGACACGACTGGCCTGGTGACGGCCCGGGAGCCGTACTCGCGACTGGCGCTCCCCGACGTCGGAGAGTTCGTCTTCGGCGGCCACGACATCAGAGAGCAGAGCCTCTTGGAGTCGGCGCGAAATCTCTCCGAGAACGGCGTCCCATCTCCGGAAATCGTCGACACAGTGGCCGAGGACCTCCGCCACATCGACAGACGGATCGAGACGGGAACGGCGCTGAACTGCGGGGCGGCCGTCGACGACCTCGCCGACAGGGGCTCGCTGGACGAACGGCTCCCGGTGGGCGAGGTCGTCGACCGCATCCGAGACGACTACCGGGCGTTCCGTCGGGAGCACGACCTCGATCGTGTGGTGGTGGTGAACGTCGCCTCGACCGAGCCGCCGCTGGAGGATCCGGACCGATACGACACGCTCGATGCGTTCGAGCGGGCGATCGCCGAAAACGACCGCGACCTCCCCGCGAGCGCACTCTACGCGTACGCCGCGATCGTCGACGGACACCCCTACGTCAACTTCACGCCGAGCACTGGCTCGGCACTCGGCGGCCTCCGGGAACTCGCCGACGATCGGAACGTTCCGCACACGGGACGGGACGCCAAGACGGGTGAGACTCTCGTGAAGTCGGCACTCGCGCCGATGTTCGGCGGGCGGAACCTCCACGTGCGGTCCTGGGAGGGCCACAACGTCCTCGGCAACGACGACGGTCAGGTCCTCGAAGACGAGGCCAACAAGGCCGGCAAATTGGCGAGCAAGGGAGGCGTGCTCGACTCCATCCTGCCCGATATCGAGCACAACCGGGTCCGCATCGACTACACACCGTCGCTGGGGGACTGGAAGACCGCCTGGGACTACGTCCACTTCGAGGGCTTCCTGAACACCGAAATGAAGATGCAGTTCACCTGGGAGGGCTCGGACTCGGCACTCGCCGCTCCGCTCGTGCTCGACCTCGTTCGCTTGCTCGCCCACGCCGACGAGCGCGGCGAAGGGGGGCTCCAGCGGCATCTCGCGTCGTTCTTCAAGGCCCCGATCGGCGTCGACGAACACGACCTCTCGCGACAGTTCGCGCTGCTCGACGCGTACGTCGACCGCCACTCGATGGAGGCGGCTGTCGAATGACCGTCTCCGACGGGCCGGCCGCGGACCGGCGCGTCGTCGTCCTCGACGTCGTCGGTCTCCAGTCTGACCACCTCGGCGGTGGCCACGCGCCGAACCTGACCGGGTTGCTCGACGAGGAGCACACGGCCGACCTCCGGCCTCCGTTTCCCGCAGTCACGGTCCCGGCCCAGACGACGCTCGCGACCGGACGCTCGCCAGCGGCCCACGGCGACGTGGCGAACGGCGAGTACGACCGCGACGCGGACGCGGTGGCCTTCTGGGAGCGCGACCGAGGTGACCGCACTCGGATTTGGGAAGCCGCCGCCGACGCCGGTCTCACCACCGGCGCGCTGTTCTTCCAGCACCTCGTCGGGACGAACGCCGACGTGTCGGTAACGCCGTCGCCGATCGAAGACGAGGACAACAACATACTCGAGATGAACTGCTGGACCAATCCTGACGGGTTGTACGACGATCTGGAGGCCGAGTACGGCCACTTCCCGCTCCACAACTACTGGGGGCCGGCCGCGAACGAGCGAAGCAGCGAGTGGATCCTGACCGCCGCGCGCGAGGCGATCGAACGGTTCGACCCCGACCTACTCTGGGTGTACGTCCCGCACCTCGACTACGACGCGCAGCGGCACGGCCCCGACGCGCCCGAGACCGACGCGGCGCTCGAAACTGTCGACGAACTCCTCGGTTCGTTTCTGTCGTTCCTCCGTGCGGACGAGCGCTGGCAGGAGACAGTCGTGAACGTCGTCAGCGAGTACGGGTTCCACTCGGTCGATACGCCGGTGTTCCCCAACCGCGCGCTTCGACAAGCGGGGCTACTTTCGGTGACCGACGACGGCCACGGCGGCGAGGAGGTCGATCTCTCACGCTCGGCAGCCTTCGCGATGGTCGACCACCAAGTCGCGCACGTGTACGCCGACGCTGACGTGGTCGCCGCCGCCCGCGAGACGTTCGAAGCGCTCGACGGCGTGGCCCAGATGCTGGACGATGACGGAACGGCGGCGCGGGGTATCGACCATCCGAACGCGGGCGACCTCGTGTTAGTCGCCGAACCAGACGCCTGGTTCCAGTATTACTGGTGGGACGCCAACGAGGCGGCCCCATCGTACGCCACGGATATGGACATCCACGCCAAGCCCGGCTTCGACCCCTGCGAGCTCTTCGTCGGCGATGCTGGACTGGCCTCGCTCGACCCGACACAGATCGGCGGCTCACACGGCCGCGTCGACGAGGAGACGCGAGGAGTGTACGGGCTCGGCGGCCCTGCCGCTCCGGAGACGTTGTCACCCGACGGACCGGTCGACGCGCGGGCCGTGGCGCCGACGATCGCGACGCTTCTCGGGGTCGAAGGGCGGCTGGAGATGGACTTCGAGGCGGCATCGCTGCTGTCTGGCGTGCGGTCGACTTCGGACTGACGCGTAGCAAGCTGACCGCAGGGCCTACTGTCAGAGACGGTAGGTGGTCAGTGCGTTTTGAGACGTTGATCAATCTGATACGTCACTGTCATCCACCAGAGACGATACGACGAGTCGCTTGGTTCCACGCCGAAGAAGACCGCTGGCGGCGGGTTGTGAGATGTCCAGATCAGCGGCGACCTCGCTGAGCGTTGCGTTCCGTGGTTCTTCGAAATACCCTGTCTCCAATGCAACGAGCAGTGCTTCTCGTTGGCTATCGGTCAACCCCGCGTCTTTGGTGCCCAAACTATCGTATTCGTTCACGCGCAGTAAGTCGATGTCGATGTCGTGCTGTTGTGCATAGTTCCAGAGATGGGTCAGGTTCGTTCGTTCGGGCACCCATATCGTGAATATCCACGCCCTTCCCTCGTTCTCCATTTCGAGTGTGACACCATTCGCGGTCGAAATAACCGACGAGAGGATTTTCGCTTCGTCCGTGTACTCGAAGCTATAGATGGCTTCCTCGTCTCTGGTTTCGATAACGCGTTCGAATTCGCCGACGGTGTTATCGCTCCGCAATCCTTCCTCAAACCGCGAGAAGTCCGAGGACTCGATACGATAGAAGAACTTCCCCGATGTGGGATCAGTTCCCGCCTCTGACACCGATTTGACTTTCGCGCTTCGGTCGTGGTTGACTGTCTCTGTGAGCACTATGTCAGGGTGCTCGACTCTGACGACCGCTTTAATATCGGCCATTGTTCTGTAGCTGCGTATTTGTTGTATGGTTCTGCAATCAATGAGTTTTGAGATATCCGACGAAGATGTACACTGCGATGTTTGCTATCGGAGTCGTAGTTGTGGGCGTGTGGTGTGTTAAGTGAGTCGGTTAGTCAAGGTGGGTTGACACGATAAATACTGTCTCGAGTGCCTACTCCTCGTACACGGTAGTCAGAATATGAGTCCCACTCAGAACTCGATCCAATCTACCTGGACCGGGTGGTTCACCGCATTCATTCGCAGCTACGCCGGCGTTTCGACGCCGTGGCTGAACAACTTCGCCCAGATACGCTCAATCCGACCGGCGACGGACATTGAGGGGGATCCGGCGGGGAGATAGAAGTTCGGTTCGGTCTCTCTGCCTCGATCGTCGGTAGGGTTTCTCTTCGTCATACAATTGAATGAAGGGCCCGTAACCGCATTGTTCTGTAGCTTAACGGTATAACCGATTTATACCGGGGTAGAAGGGTGTGTCCTGACGGGTGGCCGACGAATCGGCTGCTCTCACGTGGGCACATAGGATGTAACGAGTCAATCGCGAAAACAGCGGTTCGGAGGTTACTTCTCAAACAGACTGCGGCGCAATGTCAAACTGGGACGAGCAGCTAACATCGCTTGGACTCTTTCGACATTCCCATAGGTCGTGCAGTAGTCGCAACGTCCCAGAACTCTCTGCTGGGTTAGTGTCTCCTGATTTACAGTAACGATGTGCGACATAACCTCGGATCGTATAATATAGACAATGAATGAATATTATATTTTATTTGTGGGAGGAGAAAGTAATCAGATTGAGTCTGAGTGATCTAGTTATCTTCAACTTTCTTGGTTATACTCTGCATTTGGTTTATACTTGTCAAGGTATATCAACAAAGTTCACGATTATATATTCGAGAATGAGGAGCTGACTGCCTATGGCTGAAAAAGACAATTCGACAACGAAGGCGTTCGGCCGCAGAGAGACACTGAAAACACTAGCAATCGGCACAGTCAGTGTTTCCGGATTAACTGGTACTGCACTCGCGAGTCCCGGCAATGGGAAGGGGAAAGGAAACGGAAATTGTGATATTACTGTTCCAGACGATTACGCCTCGATCCAGGACGCGATCGGATCTGCCTCGTCGAGTGATACGATCTGCATCGACGGAGGAACCTATGCCGAGCAGCTCGTAATTAACAAATCACTGAATTTGAAAGCCGTGGAGGGAACGACTCCGACGATCAAGCCCGGAACATCAAAGGAGAGTTTCACGATCGCGGAGAGCGGCCCAACGTGGGAGCCGATGGTTTTCGCGTTCGGCGGGACAGTGGATTCGGGGGATGTCAGCGGAGCCGGCACTATTGACGTCGACATCGAGGGGTTGACCCTGGATGGTCAGTCAGAACAGCCCGATGCAAGACGCAAACCCGCAGTGCTGTATCGGAACGCGTCCGGCACCATCGACTCAAACACTATCAAAAACGTCGGTGTTGGCGGGAAAGAGACGTTCGGAATCCTCGCTTACGGTGACTCCGACGTTCAGATAACTGGAAACATTGTCCGAGATTACGAGAGGGGCGGCATCGGCGCAAACGGTGACGGAGGCGCTCACCCGTCACCAACGGCCAAAGTCCGAAATAACACGGTTGAAACCTCAGGCGATATTGGTGAGGCTTGGGGTCCGAATGGAATCCAAATTGGCTTCGGAGCTGAGGGACTCGTCCATCAGAACGAGGTCACTGGGAACAGGTACAGCGACGAGGGACCTGTTGCCGCCGGCATCCTCATATTCGAAAGCGATGGTGTGAGTGTTAAACAGAACACTGTCAAGGATGCTGATATCGGCCTATCGTGCGGTTCGTGGGGATGGTTCAACGCATCTGCTGATAAAAACCAATTCACCAACAACGAGGTGGAGAAGGTGGAATACGGGGCTCTGCTTGAGTCAGTGACCGAACCGTATGGAGGAGCGCTAACCCAGATGGACGCATCCGTCAGCAACAACAAAGTGGTCAACAACACCCTCAAAGGCGAAACCGACCCAGAAGGGCAGATCGGCGTCGCTGTACACAAGGAAAACAACGATACGAGCAGTGAGTATGAACCCGTGGCGGAGAACAACAAATTAATTCGAAACTCGATCTCCAACTTCGAAACCGAACTCGAAGACGAAGGTACGAGTACAAAGGTGGCACCGTTCAAGCCCTGACTGTCAGCTTCCACGGGACGGCATTCTTTTTCGAAGCTCGTGCCGGTTGTGTGGACCCGTACGTCGCGGAGATGTCCGGAGTTCCGAATCTCATCGGCGACACGCTTAGTAATACACGAAGAATATAGTACAACAAATAATGTCGAGTAATACCCAAGCTAAGCAAGTGATACAAGTCTCGCAGAAAGGGCAAGCAACGATTCCGAAAGCGCTGCGTGAGAAGTTCGGCATCGAAACGCCGGGAGAAGTATTCGTCTACGAAGAGGAGGGACGCATCGTCATCGAGCCTGTTCCCTCGGTTGAGGAACTCCACGGCATCCACGCCGGTGAGCACGAGCCTGGTGAGGTGCTGGACAAAGTGCGCGAGCACAAAGACGAAGAACGCCGCCGCGAAGATGAGCGCGCTGAACGGCTTCGTCCGTCTGCGGACGAGGACGTCGACGAATGAGTTCGGGCTACGTTTTCGACACCGAGGCTATCATCGCGTTCCTCTACAGTGAGCCCGGCCACGATACTGTCGCCGATCTACTGACCGATGTTTTTGCGGGAGGTGTGCCGGGTCGGATCGCCGAGGCGAACGCCAGCGAGATCTTCTATCTCATCGCGCGCTTCGAGGGGACGGATGAGGGGAAGCCAACGAAAGAATCCCTTCGGGAATCCGACCGCGATCTCCGTACCCTGGAACGTCGCGGTCTGCAAATTGATCGGGCGGATTGGCGGGTCGCCGGTGAAATCAAAGCCGATGGCCACATCTCTCTCGCGGACGCTCACACCGTGACGCTCGCACACGAGCAGAACGCAACACTGGTCGTCGGCGCAGACGACGACTTCGACAACCTCCCCGTCACAGTGGACCTACTGCAGTTTCGAAACGATAGCGTTTGACGTCTGCTGAATATCTCGCTTGCATCTCCACCTCGCAAGCGACCTGCTCCAAGCGATCGCGCAAGAAGAGTCGCGGATCGATCACGGGGGGTCAGAAGCCTCCGCTACTCGCCCCAGAAGGCACGCTGCCGGGCTTCGATCTCCGAGAGAACCGTCGAGAGCACGTCTCGCCAATCAGCCGGATGTGACGCGTCGTCACCGGGCGTCGGTGCATCAGGCCCCGGGTGAACGTGGTCACGGGTGTTGTGACTGGATGGGTGCCTGTCCCATCTGTGATCGAACTCGCCACGCTCGTGTTCCTCGTGGTAGTGAATCGAGAAGTCTCCGTTTTCGTACCAGACGACCTCCAGGCGGGCAGCACGAATTCGTTCCGGGTAGAACCGCTGGTCGTACACCCCGACCAGTCGTTCCGGCGCAAACGCTGGCTGGTCGTCGATTCGCTCGAAGCGGTCACCAGCCGAGAAACGCTCTCGGATCGCGTCGAGTCGGTCGAAATCGATCGGTGCACCGCTACGTGAATCTGACGCGTTCTCGTCGTCGCCGCTCATACCGCTGACTGCATATCGGCACCGTCACCGGACCGTGTCGTAAGTGCTCGTTCGAGCAGCGCCACCCGACGGCGGGCTGTCTGCCACGCAGAGAGGCGTTCCCAGACGTCCTCGATGGATTGGTCTGTCTCGCTCGCATAGCGTGTAATCGAGATTTCGTCCGGCGACTCGACTTCGAATTCGCTCTGCAACGTCTCTGCGCGCTCTGATTCCATCTTCAGAAAGTCGAGAAGCTCGTCAGTAGCGTACTGCTGGCGGAGCTTCTGGACCCGTCGCCAGTTCAGGTACTCCTGGTTCCGTTCGTAGGTGGCTGGTGAGTCCGTGACCTGCGTTACGATCCCCATCCGCTCGAACCAGTCCAAGTACTCGCGTGCGGCATCGACACCGTGGCCCGCAAGCTCGGCGACTTCCTTCGCCGTTGCCGGACTGTCGAGGGCGAGGACGGCGTCGAAGAAGTCGTCCCGCGTTCGGTCGCCACGCACCAACTCCTCCGGAGGAGTCAGAGCCTCGAAGTCGGGTGCTTCGGCACGCTCGTCGGCGTCGGCCTTCAGCTCCTCGCGCGGTTCTTCCATACGCGCCGTACGAGATGAGACGGAATAAATCTTGTTAGCGCGGAATTGTCCGTCTATTTTACCCCAGGGCTACTCGATCAGTCAGAACCTCCGAGGTCGAGATCGGACGCGAGGCAGCCCCGGCAGCGGTAGGCGTTCCGGTAACCATCCTCGTCGATCACGATCGCTATGGCTTGCTCCTCACAGCCGTCGGCGTTACACGCCGCCATCAGCGATCGCCCCCGTTGAACAGTTCCGCGACGAACTCAATCTTCTCCGGCACGTCGCCGAGCAATTCCTTGAGCTCCTCGCCGGAGGTCCCCGCTGGTCCCCCGACGACGATCGAGACGTCGCCGCGGTCGACCGTCGCCAGCACACGATCGCCGACCACGTCCACGTCGATCACCGCGGGCGGCTTCGAGGCCGTCGTATCGTCGCTACGTGTCGCCATCGCTGACCTCCAAGTATCGCCGGCAGTACGCACAGTCCTGTTCAGCGTACGGCAGTCGCTCGTTGACCGCCTCGCAGTAGTGCGAGGCTCCGTCTTTGGGACTATCCTGCCTACCGTCAGTAACGAGTCAGCGCTCGTGCTGAAGTACGACACCGTTATCCCCGTCTGGGGAGTATATATGGAAGTGACGCCATCTACTTCCACTACTGAGCGACAGCCGGCCGACAAGGCGACGCTCTATTGCCCTGCGTGCGGTCACGAGAGCCACATCAATGGAGACTGGATTATCCACGTCTTCGCCAATTCGCTCACTTACGAGTGTCCGAATTGTGGAGCGGTGATCGATTCCCGCCGGAATCAAGAAGAGGTGGCTGCAGGGAGTGGTGGATCGCTTCACTTCACGGCCCAAAACTGACTCAGATGTCGGTAGCTTCAGTATTACCCTAATTTGACGGTGTCGTGTCACATCACTCTGAATCTGAGTAACTACTCCTCGCAGACTATCGTTTCCGTTTTCAGACATCTTCGTCACCCCACGGTTTGCACTGCGCGTCGAGCGGGTGGACCGAGCCGCACTCGGTACAGTAGATGACCTTCTTCTCCGGCGGTCGTCGCTACGCGTGGTACTCATTAGTCTTCCTTCCAGTAATCGACCACGTGTGATGCGTTCAGCTCCTCGTACTCCCAGCGTCGCGTCCGGCCTGATTCCGCGGGAATCGTCGTCGATTTCTCGCACGTACAGCAGTACGCCGGGATGACGCGTCGGTCGTCGACGTCCCGATCGAACGGCGTCACGTCGTCCGCTTCGCGGAGGTCGACGTTCTCTGCCGCGCCGACCACGCGTTCAGACCGGCTCATCGTCGACCTCCTCGGCAGCACCAGCGTTGGCGACGATGCCAGCCTTCTCGAACTCGCCGTTCCTGACCAGACAGAACCAACAGCGCGATGCCGGCCTCTTCAGCCGTCAGCGACCCCGCGATCTTCTGGTCAGGGTGCACCTCGCTGGCTGGTGCGATTCGAGCGACACACTCTCTGAGTGTCACTGGCGGTCACCTCGCTTTGACAGGCCGAAGTCTTCAGGCTCGTGCGCGACTTCGAGATGCGCGGCCAGCGGATTCTCGCCTTCCGCGTCCCACTGCACATCCACGAGTTGCCGCAGACCGGACAGCACAGCAACTTCAGCCGTTTCGCGTTTTGACCTCGTTGCATCCCGCGATGTCGATCAGGTAGCCCGTCAGCGAATCCTCGACGACGTACTCGCGCCAGTCGTCGCGATCGACGCCGCCGCTGTAGTCGGGCAGCGTCGTCATCCCTCGTACACCCTCGACCGGTGCGCGGCCATCTTTCCGGCCACGTACTCGTCGACGGCTTTCGCGATCGGCGCGTCGGCGTTCGCCATCGCGTCGAAGATCGCGTCGTGGACGTCGCTGTCGCCCAGAACATCGTCGCCGTCTGGGAGTGTGACGAGCCACGTGTCCCACGAGAGCCGCTCGATTAGTGCCGCTTCAGGATCGGCGCGTTTCCAGCTGGCCGAGCCACTGTCGCGTTTTGCTGCGAAGTCGAGCGGCGTCACGCTGACGCACCCCCGAGACTAACGGCTAATTCAACTGTTACCCGAACTTCTTGGAGAAATCGGCCATGGGACCGCTGAGAGTCGAACTCAGGTCCTACCGACCCCATCGGCAGAGGATACCACTACCCCACGGTCCCAGGGTGCATTCGTTCAGAGACTGCTGTCACCGTTAAGTCCTTCGTTTCCTCGCGCTGGAAGACAGTCGCTCACACGTGACGGTCGCGCGCTATCGAAGACCCGACAGCTGCTCCGAGTGCTTAAACGAGTACCCGTTCGATCGAGACGACCTCGCCCATATCTGCGTCGGGATCGCCGACGAGTCGTCCGAGACACACCGCTGCGTCGTCGGGGGTGAAGCACGCCACGAGCGTTCCGTCGGTCGCAGATGCTGTGGCGTCGTCGACGTCGACGATTCCGGGGGCATAGATCGGTGCGCCCTCGGCGATCTGTTCGGCGGCCGAGAATGCGACGGTGAGTCGCGGGAGGTGCGTCAGTGCTCGTTCGGCCGGGCTGACGACGTCGCGGAGCGGTTCCTCGTCGCCCTCCTCGGCAAAGACGAGCGCATCCGTCAGGTCGGCCGTCGAAACGAGATCTCTGTCGTCGAAGGGATCGGTTCCGGTCCGCCGGAGATGACCCATATGTGCGCCGGTCCCCGCCGCCAGCCCGAGGTCGTGACAGAGCTTTCGAATGTACGTCCCGCTCTCACAACGGATGCGGATCAGGGCTTGCCTGTCTTTCACTTCGAGCAGTTCGAGGTCGTAGATCTCCCGGGAGCGGAGGCGACGCGCGACGGCGCTCTTGCGTGGGGGCTTCTGATAGATCTCGCCCTCGAACTCCGCGAGTACGGCGTCGAGGTCCGCGGGTGCCGGGCCGTGGAGTTCCAAGACTGCGACGTACTCTTTGGCGCCTTCGAGAAACACCTGCGCCAGCCGCGTCGCGTCGCCGAGCAGGATGGGGAGACAGCCCGTCACCTTCGGGTCGAGCGTTCCGGCGTGTGCGGCGCGGTCGACGCCCGTCAGGTCGCGGGCCCACGCGGACACCTGATGCGCCGACGGGCCGGGTGGCTTGTCGAGATTTACGACGCCAAACGACAGCAGTTCGTCGACGGAGCGTTCGTCAGGGGGTCCGCGGAGTGATGTCATTGTCGAAGGGTCGGATTAGAAGTCGTAGCTGACGCCCTCGACGGGGTACTTTCCTTCGTCTGCGGCCGGATCGTACGCCTCGACTGCCGCCGTCAGGATGTCGGGGACGTCCTCCTCGCTCCAGCGGGCCGTGTTCAGCGCGACGTCGTAGATGGAGAGATCGGAGATGTCGATGCTGTAGTACTCCTGGTACCGGAGCGCCTCGCTTTCCTCGCGTTCGCGGGTCTCTGCGAGTGCAGTCTCTGCCGGCTTGTCTTCGCGTTCGGCGATCCGTGCGGCTCGGACTTCGATCGGCGCGTCGAGCCACAGCCGGAGGTCGGCGGCGTCGCCCGCGAGCCAGCCGGCGAGCCGCGATTCCAGCAGGACGTCGTCGCGTTCGAGTGCGACGGTTCGCAGCCGACGGTCGAGGTCGCGGTCGATTTGATCGTCGTCTTCGGCGAGCCGATTGAACTCCACGGCGGTCATCCCGCGCTCGGCTGCGAGTTCGCGGAAGATATCGCCGCCGCTCACGTGCTCGAGGTCGAACGCCTCCGCGAGAGCCGTGACGGTAGTACTCTTGCCGGCCCCCGGGGGGCCAGAGACGGTCAACAACATACTCTTGCTGGGGGAAGGCGGGTAAAAGAGGTTGTCTTTACGGCCGACGCCGTGTGAGGGCAGACGTGTCGTGTCCGCTCAGGAGGTCGTCGGCGAGATGTCGATGTTCAGGCTCTTGCGGATGATCTGGGTGAAGCCCATCGAGCAGAGGAAGTACCAGACAATCCACGCCTGGATCGGACCGATCACGGACTCGGTCCACGCGACCTGTCCGCGAAGCGGGAGCACCAGCGGATCGAGTGGAACGTGTGCGGTCGCGTTCTGGCCGACGCCGATCGCCCAGTACATCCAGAGGAACACCGGGATCGTGAGGAACATAATCCACACCATCGGCCGGAACTGCTCTTTGAACATCCCGAGCTGATCGCCCATCGCGTCCATCTGCTCTTCCTGGATCGCGTCGAGGGCGGCGTCGTCGCCGGCTTCCTTCGCTTCCTTCCGGCGTTCCTGGATGTCTTTCATCCGCTCTTGGTAGGCGGACATCTTGTCCATATCCATCAGGTTCGCCTGCAGCAGCGTCGAGTACAGCCCCGTCGCCAGCGCGAGGATCATCACGACGGCGTAGAAGGGAAGCATCTCTCCGAGCGGTCCGAGCGCGACGTCCATCGTCGTGCCGATGACGTCCCGGAGGGGCTTCCAGGAGTAGCCGACGAAGAGCCCGAGCGTGACGACGGCCGCGCCCTTGTCGTAGGTCGACCACGACGACTCGTCGTCGGAGTCCGACGTCGACGCGCTACTGGCGGACCCGCTGGTGGTCGTGCTCGAAGCGGGTTCCAGACCCTCCCGGGTCGCTTCGGCGTCGGCCAGTTGGAACCCCTCCTCGCCTTCGACGAGGATCTCTTTCTCGATGAGGCGGCCCCACTGGCCGGACGTGAGGTCGCCCTTCACGTCGAGCCACCGGACCTCGCCGTCGTCGGCCTGATCGAGGACCGTCTCGACGGCCTCGCGCATCCCGTCGTCCTTGGAGACGAGGGTGCGAACCTTCGATTCGATTCGTGGCATCTACCCGCAGATAACCCCCCATCGGTTATGAAGCTTTTACTCTCGGCGTGTCAGCACGCGTCACTCGGCAGGTCAGCCCACGCCTGATCGCCAAGAAATAACTGGAACCGTCGCGGCGGCCGCTCACTTCTGGCGGTCGTTACTCGTCGACGACGTCGACGATCGACTCGAAGACCTCGTCCGGCGTGCCCTCGCCGTCGACCTCGACGAGGACACCCTCGTCACGGTAGTGCTCGACGACGGGGGCCGTGTTCTCCTCGTAGACGCGGAGGCGCTCGCGGACCGTCTCCTCGGTGTCGTCGTCGCGCTGTTCGAGTTCGGCGCCGCACTCGTCGCAGACGCCCGATTCCTCCGGCGGTTCGAACTCGACGTGGTAGCTCGCGCCACACTCCGGGCAGACGCGGCGGCCGGTCAGCCGGTCGACCAGTTCCTCGGTATCGACCGAGAGGTAGACGACGGCGTCGAGGTCGGTCATCTCCGAGAGGACCTCGGCCTGTTCGAGGTTCCGCGGGTAGCCGTCGAGGACGTAGCCGTCGGCGCTCGTGAGCGCTTCCTCGACGATGGCGTTGACGACCTCGTCGGGGACGAGCTCGCCGGCGTCCATATACTCGCCCGGCGTGTCGTACTCCGTGTCCATATCGCTGATGTCCATCTGCTTGTTGGAACGGAGCGCGTCGCCGGTCGTCACGTGTTCGAGGTCGAACTCGGCGGCGAGACGTTTCGACTGTGTTCCCTTTCCGGCGCCCGGCGGGCCCAGAAGCAGGATGTGCTTGCCCATATCGCACCAGTCTGCGTCCGCCCGTATAACGTTGAAGAAACGCGTCTGTCGACCGTGTACAATATCGTGTCGTATGTTAGTACACATCACGTCGCTCGGTTCGAGCAATCTTTTCAGGATCGCCCGAGAGGAGTCCGTATGAGCAGATTCGACGCCGACGACCCGACGGAGCGACGCAAACTGTTCGCCGACGCCATCGCGGCCCACCGCGAGCGGGCGAGCGCCTTCCTGACCCTCGAAGCCGACCACGACGCCGACGTCGACGGGGAGGACTCCCCGGCTCCGTGGGTCCAGTTCGCCGAGAGCACGTTCAACCTCGACGTCGACGACGCGGAGTTAGAGCGGCTGAACGACTTGGTCGACGACTTCCCCGAGTTCCGAGTCGAGCAGTTGGAGTCCCCAGAAGAAGCCGAGGGAACGAACGTTCGCATCACCGCGCGCTCGGACGCCAATCGGCTGGCGGCGTTCGCCGATCAGGTGTTCGTGGACGTGTACGACCGTGCTGAGGATTACCGCGCGTGGGTGACTGCGATTTGAACAGTTGTGCGACCCGAAGTGGGAACCCGATGGCGCCATACGAATCCCGTATGATTGCACTCCGGAACGACACCTCCTCTCGGTCGGCGACGCGTCTCGTTCAGCCATCAGTTCGCACCCCGCTGGCCGTCGACGGACGCAACGAACGCGGCGGACGACGAGCGGTCGACACACCCAGCCGATGAGTGAGGTCGATCCGCTGTTCGCCCGGCCCCTTGTCCCCGTCTCGAACGACGCCGACGCGGCGCGAACGGCCGCGGCGGTCTTTCCGTACCTCGCAGCCGTCGACGGGCGGGCTACGCTCGTCCTTGATGTCATCGAAGAGGTCGAGTGCTCGGTGCTGCTCGCCGAGCGTGCACGCGATCGGTCGCTGTGGCAGCGGCTCTTCGGCGACGGATCCTGATACTGTCGGACAGCCGTTCACGAATCATCTGGCACCCACGGGGTGCCGATACTTCCCACATATAGTAGCATTTGCAAGTCTTCACTCATCCGATCGTACGCTGTCGTGTGATCGGATGAGCAATCATAGGGGTTATCGCAAGTCCTCATAGATTTCTCGCCGGACGATACGGCGAGAATCTCCGAACAGTTACGATAATCCCTATCAGTTGCAAATGTTGCTATAGTTCTGTCCGGCAGTATGAAAAACGATCGACAGCTGTCAGCGATCAGGCTTCGTTCGAGCCGACGAACTTCTCTGCGCCCTCGTAGAACCAGTAGCCGTTCTCGCGCATCGCGCGACCGACGGCCTTGTGGAACGAGACGAAGTCGTCGAACTCCGCTTGGTCGACGTGCTCGAAGATATCAGCGACGGAGACGACGCGCTCGTAGTCGAGTCGAACGGGGTCGTCGCCGTACTCCGCGACGAACTCCTCGCGGGACAGCGGGAAGTCCTCGTCCTCGTCGACCTTTTTTGCGATCACCGCGTGGCCGTACTTGCGTCGTCCCTCAGATCCCTGCTCGCCGTCGGGGTCGTGTGGCCAGTCCATACCCGCGTGTTGGGAGGCCACGGCAAAGCCGTTACGCATCTGTCGGCGCGCGGGCGATGGCGACGAGGCCACGATAGACGCACCGCTCGCGGTGGTCGGTGGTGTCGTGTGCGGTAGAATATGCGGTGGGACTGGGATTCGAACCCAGGAGGCATAACGCCACCTGCTTTCAAGGCAGGCGCAATAGGCCGCTCTGCCATCCCACCGCAGGTGGTCGTTTCTGACGGCGCGTCTAAGAGTTGTCGGTCGCGGCCGACGGGCCGCGGAGGCGGGAGACCGAGGCGCGGGCGCGGCCTACTCCCGCACGAGCGTCAGGTCGCCGTCTCTCGCGTCGTCCGCGACGACCGAGAGTCCCGCGTCGACGACGAACTCCGCAGTGTGCTCGGGGACGACGCGCTCGGCCTGCCAGCGTGCGCGGATCGACGAGACCAGCGTGGCGAGATCCGAGCCGGTCCGGACCGTCGGCTGCATCTGCATAAATCCGACGCCGCGGTCGGCGTCGTTCGCGCTGGCGACGAGCGTCTCCAGTTCCGGCGCGGTGAACGCGCCCTCGAAGTCGATCGGGGCTTTGAAGCCCGCGAAGTAGACGCGCCCGTCGGTCGACGGTCCGAGGACGACCTCGTTGGTGCGGAGCTTCATCGCCGCCGAATCCACCGTCGAGCGGAGTAAGAACGGCGCGTCACCGCGGACGACGGCGGCCGACTGGACGCCCTCCTCGCGGAGGAGGTGTGTGATGGTATTCCCCGCACGCGCGGAGAAATTCGAGCCGACCTGCACCTCGAAGCGCGCCTCCTCGGGGTCGTCGAGAACGTCCGTTGCGATCGCACGCAGCGCGTCCTCGGCCGACTCGTCGGGATCGACGGAGGCGTCCGGGAGGTGGTCGTCCGGACGGTAGTTCACGAGGAGTTCGCCTCCGGAGCGCTCGACAGCACGGAGCGTATCGCGGAGCATCGCCTCCGAGAGCTCTGCGGCCTCCGACTCCGAGAGTGGGCTCGTCTCTGCGAGCCTCGGTAGTGCGAGTCCCGGGCGTGGCGGATCGGCCAAGACGGCGACGACGGTCATACCTTCCTCTCGGCGGTCGGCGCTCTTCAACCCGACGTTCCCGCATCCGACTCGGCACGGCCGCTCACTCTGCGCTTGCGTCAGCGACTTAGCGTCCGCGGAAGGGGCTTATCGCCCGACTCAGCAACTCAGCGGCCGCGACGGCCCTTCGTCTGCCGATAGTCCCGCGAGAAGACGTTGTCGAGGAGATGCTCGACGAACGCCTCGGTCTGGGCGTCGGTCTGGGCCTCGAGCGGGAGCATCGGAACGAGTTCGAAGCCGCGCCCGCGGATCGTCGTCGCGTGCGCGTCCTCGACGTCGACGTCGCCGGGACTGTTCGTCGTGTAGTCGGTCGCGAGCGCGTCGAGCGTCCGCTGGCCGATCGGGACGATGATCTCGGGGTTGATCATCCGGATTTCGGCGTTGAGGTACGGCTCACACGTCCGGACCTCCTCGTCGGTCGGCGGGCGCTCGGGGTGTCGACAGCGCGTGAGATACGTCACGAAGGCGTTCTGGAGGTCCGGTTCGTCGGCGTCGGGGGCCGAGCGCGCGAAGCCCAGTTCGCCCAGAATCGACTGGAGGCGCTCGCCGGGGGCATCGCCCGTGAAGGGCACGCCGGTCCGATCGGCGCCGGCGTGGGGCCGTTCGGCAACGAAGAGGAACTCCCCGCCGACGTCGCCGTAGCCGTGCACGACGTTGGTCCGGGCGTCATAGAGGCCGGCGCAGTTTCGGCAGTCGGCGTCCATACTGAAAGGGTTCTCGAGCGAGTCCTGTTCGGCGTCCACACCGGGTGTCGGTCCCCCGCAGTCAAAAGATGTTGCATCCGGGGAAAGGCAGAGCCACGAGTGAGCGCTTCGGCGCGGGCTTACTGCCTCGTCGCGGCGTCGCGCCGGCGAACCACGCCGACCATATCCGCCACGTTCTCGGTCATCAGCCGGAAGGCGTCGGCTGTCTCCCCGTCTTCTAAGACGACCGGGTCGCCGCCATCGCCGCCGGTTCGGACCGACGGGTCCAGTGGGAGCGCACCCAGGAAGGGCAGATCGTTCTCGGCGGCGAAGGCCTCGCCGCCGCCCGCGCCGAAGATGTCGTGGCTCGATCCGCAGTCCGGACACCGGAACGACGACATGTTCTCGACGATCCCCAGGACGTTCGTGTCGTGTTTGCCGAACATCTCCAGTCCCTTGCGTGCGTCGTCGACCGCGACGTCTTGCGGCGTCGTGACGATCACTGCGCCCGTGAGCGGCAGCGTCTGGAGGACGGTCAGTTGCGTGTCGCCGGTGCCCGGCGGGAGGTCGAGCACCAGATAGTCGAGTTCGCCCCACTGGACGTCCTCGACGAGTTGGGTGAGAAGCTGATGCACCATCGGACCGCGCCAGATGACGGGGTCGTCCTCGCCGACGAGGAAGGCCATCGACATCAGTTTCATCCCGTACTTTTCGGGTGGGACGATCGTCTGGTCGTCTGCGGCCTGCGGGGCCTCGTCGGCGGCGACCATCCGGGGCACGTTCGGGCCGTAGACGTCGGCGTCGAACAGGCCGACGCGCGCGCCGAGTTTCGAGAGCCCGGCCGCGAGATTGACCGCGACGGTCGACTTCCCGACGCCGCCCTTCCCCGAGGCGACCGCGATCACGTTCGTCACGTCGGGGAGTACGTCCTCGTCGGGATCGACTTCCGAGGGGACGCTCGCTGTGAGGTCCACGTCGTACTCGGTGTCCGAAAGTGCGTCCCGGACGTCGTTCGCGATCTGCGTCTCGGTCGGCGAGAAGGGCGCGCCGAGCGCGAGCGAGATTCGAACGGAGTTGGCGTCGTCGACGTCGACGGCGTTGACGAGACCGAGCGAGACTATGTCGTCGCCGAGGTCTGGATCCGAGACCGCGCGGAGGCGTTCGCGGACGGCTTCGACGTTCATACAGCGGAGTCGGGGGGAACGGCCGATAAGGGTTTTGACCAGGGAGGTAACGGATCTGGGTAATACCGACCCAAAGTGTAAATATAAATGATTACGTAGCGGTCCAGAGCGGCGGCGAATTTATCAGCATCCCCACGAAGACACTGACGATGCTCGAAGACGACTTCGGGCGCGAGGTGTCCGGCGTTCGCGTCTCCCTGACCGACCGATGCAACTTCGATTGCGTCTACTGTCACAACGAGGGGCTCGGCGACACTCGTGGCCCAATGGACCCACAGGACGACGAGATGAGCGCCGACGACGTCGTGCGTTTTCTGGAAGTCGTCTCGGAGTTCGGCGTCCGGAAGGTAAAGTTCACCGGCGGAGAGCCGATGCTCAGAGGAGACCTCGAAGAGATCATCGAACGCACGCCCGACTCGATGGAAGTCTCGTTGACGACGAATGGAACCTTTCTCCCGGGTCGTGCCGAGGACCTCCGGGACGCCGGCCTCGAACGGGTCAACGTCTCACAGGACGCGCTCGACCCCGAGGCGTTCGCCGAGATCACGCAGTCCGGCGCGTACGAGAGAGTCATCGAAGGTGTCGAAGCCGCGCTCGAAGCCGGACTCGACCCGGTGAAACTGAATATGGTCGTCTTCGAACACACGGCCGGGTACGTCGAAGGGATGGTCGACCACGTCGCAGAGAACCCCGGACTCCAACTCCAACTCATCGAGTATATGCCGGAGTTGACCGGCCACCCCGAGTGGAACATCGACATCCAGCGCGTCCACAATTGGCTCGCAGAGACGGCCGATCGGGTCGAGACCCGCGAGATGCACAATCGCCGGCGGTACTACGTCGGGGAGGGGATGGTCGAGATCGTCGATCCCGTCGAGAACCCGAACTTCTGTGCGAACTGTCACCGCGTACGCGTCACGCACGAAGGGTATCTGAAGGGCTGTCTGAACCGTAACGACGATCTGCGCTCGATGGGCGAGATGACACGCGAGGAGATCCGCGAGACCTTCCGCGAGACCGTCGCCAACCGCGTCCCCTACTACGGCGAGTATATGATCAAAGAAGACGGCGAGTGGGTCGTCAACGACGAGTACATCGACGCGCCGATCTCTCACTCCTGACCTGCCGGACATACCTGTGTGGAGATTCTCGGTCCTCCTGGGTGCCGCACGGCGTCGCTGGCGTCTGGCTGCCGGTTTGAACGTCCGACGCCTCCCGCATCGTCCCAGTAGTAGTGACTGCTCAGTGCCGACGCATACCGACCGGCCCGGCTTTCGTGGCGGTTGTGCGCGTCGGTGAACATTCTAAACAATATTAATGGGTCGCCGCCACGTATCGGGAGATATGACCACGCCCGAGATCGCCCTCTTCGACGCATCCGTGGGCGACACTGCGGCCGAGCGGAACTTCCGGCGCGCGCTCGACGCGGACGTGACGGTCTTCACAGTGAGCGAGAGCGAGTTCCCCGAGTGGCCCGGTGCCGACGGCTCGTGGCCCTACGACGCCGTCGTCGTGTCGGGGTCGCAGACGGCCGTCTACGAACGCGAATCGTGGATGGACACCCTCGTCGAACTCGTCCGAGACCTGCACGAACTCGGCGTCCCGATGCTCGGCGTCTGTTGGGGCCACCAGTTGCTCGCCGACGCGCTCGGCGGGTGCGTCGCCGAGATGGACGAGTACGAACTCGGCTATCGCCGCATCGAGCGCTACGACGACTCGCCGCTTTTCACGGGGCTGCCCGGCGAGTTTCTCGCCTTCGAGTCGCACTCCGACGAGGTGCTGCAGCTCCCCCCCGGCGCGATCGAACTCGCCGGCAACGAGCAGTCCTGCCAGGCGTTCTCGCTGGGACCGACGTTCGGCGTTCAGTTCCACCCCGAGTACGACCTCGAAACGGCGCGTGAGGTCGCAGAAGACAAGCGCGGTGACGTCCCCGACGCGACGGTCGAGGCGGTCCTCGCGGATATCACGCCCGATCGACACGCCGAGACGGAAGCCGTGACACAGCTCTTCGACAACTTCCTGGCCGTGGTCGAACGGGTGACCGGACAGCAAATCCCTGCCGTCGACGATTAGGTCGTCGACCGACTCGGGATGCCGCATTTCTCTCCGAATAGGAAGCGGCGACCGTCAGTTGGAGATACGACGGGTCAAAGAGCAGACAGCGTCAGCGACGAACGGGTCAGAGAACAGATAGCGTCAGCAATCGAGCAGCGGGTGATTCGCTCAGCGGTCGATTACACCGATTCTGGGTCCTCGAGGAACGCGTCGATAGCGTCGCCGCCCTGGAAGCCGCTGGCCAGCCTCCCGACGATTTCGCCGTCCTCGAAGAGGACGAGCGTCGGCGCGCTCTGGATCTGGAAGCGCTCGATGAGCACTGGATCGTCACGCGGGTTCACCACGCCGACGGCGAGGTCGTCGTGCGCGCGGGCGACGTTGCCGATCACGGGCTCGATGCTCGCACACAGCGCACAGCCCTCGGTGTAGAACTCGACGAGCACACGGTCGTGCTCGGCGACGAGGGCGTCGAGGTCGGCTTCGCTGTCGAGGCGTACGGGTCGTCCAGGTGTCGAATCGGCTGCGGGGGCGTCGGTGCTCACAGGTGTGAAATTGTCGTCCACAGGTATATATTGCCGGCAGCCTGACCGATCCCGCGCACACCCGTTACGTCATCTCGTACCACACCGGCGTGACAGAGCGGGAGCCGCACTTGAGAACGACCTCGGTGTGTGGGTCCGTCGCCGGTGGAATCAGTCCCGACGCGCCGCTCGAAGCGGACTGCGATCCGTGGCCGTCGGGTGGTCGCAGTCGGCCACTTTTCGGCTGCGACGAGGCCGTGTGGATCGGTCTCACTCCAGTGCCCTATCGTGATGTTTAAGTAGTGACCACGACTTGTTCAGACTGCGATACGCTGTAGGGAGGTCCGCTCCCGAGTCCGAGAGGGCGACAGTACCAGACCGAGTGTGTTGCGGTAGCCAAGCCTGGCCCAAGGCGCAGGGTTGCTAACTCTGTGGCGTAATGCCTCCGGGGTTCGAATCCCCGCCGCAACGCTCACCAGACTTTCCAAAAAGTCATGAGTGCAGAAGAACCACAGGACGACGCTCCCGAGGAGGAGGAAGACCTCCGATACTTCGTCCGGATCGGACAAACCGATCTCGACGGGACGAAGACGGTAGAGCGGAGTCTCACCGACATGAAAGGTATCGGCAAGCGCACGGCGCGCATCGTTGCCGAGGCCGCAGACGTAGACCGACACGCGACGTTCGGTCTGCTCGAGGACGACGAGATCGACGCAGTCGTCGACGCCGTCGAGAACTTCGACGAGCACATCCCCGAGTGGATGGCCAACCGCCGAAGCGACTTCTTCAGCGGGGAGACCACCCACGTCACCGGCTCGGACCTCGAAGAAAAGCGCCGCCACGACATCAACCGGATGAAGATGATCGACTCCTACAAGGGCGTCCGACACCAGCGCGGACAGAAGGTCCGCGGACAGCGGACGAAGTCCACCGGACGTACCGAGGGGACGATCGGCGTCAACGTCGAGGCGATCAAAGAGGAGGCGGCCGAGGAGGCCGCCGAAGGCGGCGAGGAAGAGTAAACGATGGCGACCGGAAACAACACCAAGCGTTACGAGACGCCGAATCACCCCTACCAGGGCGAGCGCATCGCTCAGGAGGGCGATCTTCTCGGACGCTACGGCCTGAAGAACAAAGAGGAGCTCTGGCGAGCCCAATCGGAGCTCCGTAACTACCGACGAGAGGCACGACGCCTCATCGGCGAGGCCCAGGGCGACCTGGAGGAAGCCGAGGCGGCCGGCGCGGAGTTCCTCACTCGGCTCCGCCGCTACGGCATCCTCTCGGAGGACGACGACATCAGTCGCGTCCTCGGACTCGACGTCACCGACATTCTCGAACGCCGACTCCAGACTGTCGCGTACCGCAAGGGCCTCGCGAGCACGCCCAAGCAGGCGCGTCAGTTCATCGTCCATGGCCACGTCGTCGTCGGCGACGCCCGCGTCTCCCGTCCCTCGAAGAAGGTCGAGGTCGCGGAAGAGGACGGCATCGAGTTCGACGAGACGAGTCCGCTCGCGGACGAGCTACACCCCGAGCGCGCAGAGGGGCAGGAGTAATCCATGAGCGAATCCGAGACAACCCGAGACAAGTGGGGTATCGCCCACGTCCACGCGTCGTTCAACAACACGCTCATCACGGTGACGGATCTGACCGGCGCCGAGACGATCGTGAAGTCGTCCGGCGGTGCCGTGGTGAAGCAGAACCGCGACGAGGCATCGCCGTACGCCGCGATGCAGATGGCGGAGTCCGTCGCAGAAGAGATCAAAGCAGCCGGCATCGAGGGCCTGCACGTTCGCGTCCGTGGCCCGGGCGGGAACGGCAACAAGAGCCCCGGCCCCGGCGCGCAGGCGACGATCCGCGCGCTGGCCCGTGCTGGTCTCGAAATCGGCCGCATCGAGGACGTCACACCGATCCCGCACGACGGGACTCGAGCGCCGAAAAACAGCCGTCTCTAAGGATTAACAGATGACGAACGATTTCGAGGTCGAGTTCATCGAACGCGGCGACCGGAAGGCCCGGTTCCTCGTCCGCGGCGTGTCGCCAGCCGTCGCTAACGGCATCCGCCGAGCGATGGTCGCCGACGTGCCGACGTTCAGCATCGACACCGTCCGGTTCGTCGAGAACTCGTCGGTGATGTTCGACGAGATGATCGGCCTCCGACTGGGGCTCGTGCCGCTGACGACGCCCCTCGACGACTTCGAGGAGGGTGACGTCGTCACCCTCTCACTGGACGTTCAGGGACCGGCGACAGCGTACTCGGGCGACCTCGTGTCGGCCGACGACCTCGTGCAGCCGGCCGATCAGAACGTCCCCATCGTCGAGCTGAAAGAGGATCAGCACCTCGAATTCGAGGCCGACGCGGTCCTCGACAGCGGGAAGGCGCACGCCAAACACCAGGGCGGCGTCTCCGTCGGCTACCGACACCTCCAGCGCGTGGAGGCCGTCGGCGACGCCGGCGAGTTCGAGTCGCAGGAGCCCAACATCCTGCGGGGCGTGATCGAGGAGGCGGCCGCGGAACACGCCGCAGACGAGAGCGCCGAAGACGGCGACCTCGTCGCCACCGACACGTTCGACAACGACCTCACGAACCGGTATCCGGGGAAGGAAGTCGAGGTCCACGACGTGCCCGAGGCGTTCGTCTTCCACGTGGAGACGGACGGGTCGTTCACCGTCGAGGAACTGGTCCTGCGGGCCGCCGAATCGCTCGGCGACCGCGCAGCCGAACTCGAAGAGAAGGTAGCGATATAGTACGATGTCTGTCCCTTCACTCATCACCCGACGCTCGCCCGCCGCGTCGCCGAATCCGGCGACGCGTACCCTGAGCGCCGCGAACGGCGCGGTCGCACGCGGTCGCGGACGGCGTCGCCAGATCGAAAGGAGTTTGAAGGGGCATGCAGTAGAACGGAGTGCGAGCAGGGATAGCCAAGTCTGGCCAACGGCGCAGCGTTCAGGGCGCTGTCCCATAGGGGTCCGCAGGTTCAAATCCTGCTCCCTGCACTCCGTTTTCTCTCACTCTCAGGAGGTAGACAATGAGTAAGACGAATCCGAGACTCAACAGTCTCATCGCCGAGCTGAAGGCGGTCTCTCGCGAGTCCGGTGCCAATGTCTGGCAGGACGTCGCGGACCGTCTGGAGAAGCCGCGGCGCACCCACGCGGAGGTCAACCTCGGGCGTATCGAACGATACGCACGAGAAGACGAGACCGTCGTCGTCCCCGGCAAAGTGCTGGGGAGTGGTGCGCTGCAGAAGAACGTTACAGTTGCGGCGGTCGACTTCTCGTCGTCCGCTCGAAAGAAGATCGAACAGGTCGGGGACACGGTGGCGCTCGAACGCATCATCGAAGAGAACCCCGACGGCAGCAACGTACGGGTGATTCGATGAGCCTCGCCGAATTCGACGCCGACGTCGTCGTCGACGCGCGAAACTGCATCGTCGGCCGTGTCGCCAGCGAGGTCGCCCAGAAGGCCCTCGCCGGCGAGTCGGTCGCCATCGTCAACGCTGAGGACGCCGTCATCACGGGGTCCGAGGACGACGTGATGAGCACCTACCGCAAGCGCGCCAACGTCGGTTCCGACCGCGGCCCGCACTACCCGACGCGCCCGGACGGTATGTTCAAGCGCTCGGTTCGCGGAATGCTCCCGTACAAAGAACAGCGAGGCCGAGAAGCGCTCTCGAACGTCCGCGTCTACGTGGGCAACCCGTTCGACGAGGACGGCGAGGCGCTCGACGGAACCACGCTGGATCGACTCTCGAACATCAAGTTCCTCTCGCTCGGAGAGATTTCCGAGAACCTGGGTGCGAAAGTCACATGGTAACGAATACCTCTGGCAAGAAGAAGACGGCCATCGCCCGCGCAACCGTGCGCGACGGCGAGGGTCGCGTCCGAATCGACTCCCAGCCGGTCGAGCTCGTCGAGCCGGAGATGGCCCGCCTGAAGATGCTGGAGCCGTTCCGCATCGCCGGCGAGGATCTCCGATCGCAGGTCGACATCGACGTCAGCGTCTCCGGCGGCGGCTTCGCCGGGCAGGCTGACGCCGCGCGGACGGCCATCGCCCGCGGGCTAGTGCAGCATCTCAACGACGCGGAGCTTCGCGACGCGTACATGGACTTCGACCGCTCGCTCCTCGTCAACGACGTGCGCCAGTCCGAGCCCAAGAAGTGGGGCGGACCGGGTGCACGAGCGCGCTATCAGAAGTCCTACCGCTGAGGTGATCCAACTATGATGATACCCGTCCGGTGTTTCACCTGCGGCAACGTCGTCGGCGAACACTGGGACGAGTTCAAGGAGCGTGCCCGCGAGGGCGACGAGGATCCGGCGAAGGTCCTCGACGACCTCGGGGTAGAACGACACTGCTGTCGGCGGATGATGGTCTCGCACAAAGACCTCGTCGACGTCGTCGCACCTTACCAATGAGCGGACGCACCCAGTACAACCGATACGAGAAGGCCCGCATCCTCGGCGCGCGAGCGCTGCAGGTGTCCTACGGCGCACCGGTACTCGTAGACACCGACCAGTCCGAACCGATCCTGGTCGCCGCCGAAGAGTACGACGCCGGCGTGCTGCCGTTCACGGTAAACCGCGAGGGGAACTGAAATGACGCTCATCACGAGCATTGCGCTCCGGCGCGTTCTCGACTCCCGCGGCAACCCGACGGTCGAGGCGGACGTGCTGACCGAATCCGGCGGGTTCGGCCGTGCAGCGGCCCCAAGCGGGGCGAGCACGGGCGAGTACGAGGCGATCGAACTGGAGCCTGCAGAGGCCATCGCGGCGGCGCGAGAACACGCGATCCCGCGTCTCGTCGGGACGGTCCACGCTGGCAACCAGCGCGACGTCGACGCCGCACTCCACGCCGCAGACGGCACGGAGAACTTCTCGCAGATCGGTGCCAACAGCGCCGTCGCCATCTCGATGGCGGCCGCGAAGGCTGGCGCCGACGTGCTCGGTGCTCCGCTGTACCAGCATCTGGGTGGGACGTTCCGCGGTGCGTCGTTCCCGACGCCGCTCGGCAACGTCGTCGGCGGCGGCGAGCACGCCAAGGAAGCGACGTACATCCAGGAGTTCCTCGCCGCGCCGGTCGGCGCGCCGAGCATCTCCGAGGCCGTCTTCGCGAACGCCGCCGTGCACGCGCGCATCTCCGAGATCCTCGACGAACGCGGGGTTCCCGCGGCGAAGGGCGACGAGGGCGCGTGGGCACCGGCGATCTCGGACGCCGAGGCGTTCGAAGTCGTCGATCAGGCCGTCTCCGAGACGGCCGACGAACTCGGATTCGAGATCAAGTTCGGCCTGGATATGGCCGCGGCTGAACTCTACGACGCCGACGAGGACGGCTACGTCTACGGTGACGACGTCAAATCGACCGCCGAACAGGTCGACTACGTCGCCGAGATGGTCGAGGAGTACGACCTCGTCTACGTCGAGGACCCCCTCGACGAGGACGACTACGAGGGCTTCGCAGACCTCACCGAACGCGTCGGCGACCAGACGCTCATCTGCGGCGACGACCTCTTCGTGACGAACGTCGAGCGCCTGCAGGCGGGTATCGACGCCGGCGCCGCCAACTCGATCCTCATCAAGCCGAACCAGATCGGATCGCTGTCGGACGCCTTCGACGCGATCGAGCTGGCGACCGAGAACGGGTACGAGACGGTCGTCTCCCACCGCTCGGGCGAGACCGAGGACACGACGATCGCACACCTCGCCGTCGCCACCGACGCCGGCTTCATCAAGACCGGCACGGTGCAGGGCGAGCGAACCGCCAAACTCAACGAACTCATCCGCATCGCGGACGACGCAGTATGACAGAGAACGACAACGACGCGGTCGAAGTCGTCGACGACGAGACGGACGCGGACGAAGCCGCAGACGACGTCGAGACGACCGAGGCCGACGCCGAGACGGCCGAAACGGTCGCCGAGGCTGCCGAAGACGAGGTCGCCGACGAGAGCGCGGCCGACGAGGCTGCCGAGGCCGAAGCACCCGAAGAAGAGGACGCGGCACCCACGTTCGACGAGGACGTGATGCCCGACGAGGAGGCCGACCTCCTCATCCCCGTCGAGGACTACCTCTCCGCGGGGGTCCACATCGGGACCCAACAGAAGACCGAGGATATGGAGCGGTTCATCCACCGCGTCCGCGACGACGGGCTGTACGTCTTAGACGTCAGCCGGACCGACTCGCGGATCCGGACGGCCGCAGACTTCCTCGCGAACTACGACCCCGAGCAGATCCTGGTCACGAGTTCGCGCCAGTACGGCCGCTTCCCGGCGACGAAGTTCGCCGACGCGGTCGGCGCGCGCGCCCGGACCGGCCGATTCATCCCGGGGACGCTGACGAACCCCGACTACGACGGCTACATCGAACCGGACGTCCTCGTCGTCACCGACCCGATCGGCGACGCCCAGGCCGTCAAGGAGGCCATCACGGTCGGCATCCCGGTCATCGCAATGTGTGACTCGAACAACCAGACGAGCAACGTCGACCTCGTCGTGCCGACGAACAACAAAGGTCGACGCGCGCTGTCGGTCGTCTACTGGCTGCTCGCCAACGAGACGCTCGACCGCCGTGGAAGCGACACCGTCTACGCCCTCGAAGACTTCGAGGCCGAGATCTAACGCGGCTTTCCGACGCTCGATCGCCTTTTCTCGTCGCACGGCTGACGACAGATAGCGGCCGCGCGGTCGTGCTCGCACCGTGGCAATAGTTATTCGTGTGACACGCATACACACACGTATGCCGACGCTACTTCACCAGCTCACCGTCGAAGACCTCGCGGCGGCGACCGACGCCGGTGACGATCTCACCATCGTCGACACGCGCCAACCCGAGAGTTTCGAGGTGTGGCACGTCCCGGACGCGGTGAACGTCCCGTATCATCCGATCGATGGGCTCGGCGACAATCTCGACTGGGACGACGTCGACGCGATCGCCGGCAGCGGTCCGGTCGCCGTGATCTGCGCGAGGGGGCTCACCTCGACGTCGTTCGGGTTCGAACTGTCGGACCGCGGTCACGACGACGTCTCCGTCGTCAAGGGTGGGATGGAGGACTGGAGCAAACTCTACGACGTCGTCGACGTCGACACGGACAGTGACCTGTTCCTCGCGCAGGTACAACGGCGTGCGAAGGGCTGTCTCGGCTACGTCGTCGGCGACCACGACGCGGGTGAGGCGATCGTCGTCGACGCCACCCGCCAGGATCACGAGTTCGAACTCGTCGCGGCCGACGCGGGGCTGACGATCACGGGCGTCGTGGACACGCACGTCCACGCGGATCACATCTCCGGAGGGCGCGCGCTCGCCGAGCGGCTCTCGGTCCCCTATTACCTGAGCGCGGCGGCGACCGAGCGCGACGTGGACTACGAGTACGAGCCGATCGCGGACGGCGACACGCTCGCCGTCGGCGACGTCGACGCGGATATCATCGCCGCACCGGGCCACACCACCGAACAGATGAACCTCGTCGTCGACGAGCAGTATCTCCTCTCGGCTGACGCGCTGTTCGTCGAATCCGTGGGGCGGACGGAGTTGGAGTTCGGCGAGGGCGGCGCGGCGCACGGCGCGGAACTCCTCTACGAGACGTTACACGAGACGTACGCACCACTTTCGGACGATGTCGTCGTCCTCCCCGGCCACGTCTCCGTCGACGCCGAGGGGCGCTTCGGGGTCGGCCGGCCGGGCGAACTCGTCGCGGCGACACTCGGCGAACTCCGCGAGGGACTGGAACTCTTCCGACTCGAGAAGTCGGCGTTCGTCGATCGCGTCACCGACCGAACGACCGAGAAGCCGCCGAACTACGAGACCGTCATCGACGTGAATCGCGGGCGGCGCGACCTCGACGAAGACGAAGCGACCGGGGTCGAACTCGGCCCCAACAACTGCGCCGTGTAGTGGCTCCCACGACCCGGAGACCCGCCCGTCCGTGAACAAGGGTTTTGCGGGCTGGCCCCCACGAGTGTGTATGGACCTCTATCGGAGCGTTCGGGCGATCGCGGGCGCGTCCGGCGGCGGTAGCGATCGAACGATCGACTGGGCGGCGGTCGCGACGGCTGCGAAGGGGGCTGCCGACGCGGGTGATCTCGACTTGACGCCCGCGGACCGCGAAGGCTACGCGGCCGACGTCCGCGACGCCCGCGAGCGACTGCGAGCGGTCGGTGGCCTCACCTTCGACGTGCCCGACTCGATCGAAGTCCAGAACCGCCACCACTGGATCGACGCGAACGTCTCGACGTTCAGCCGAGTGATGCACCCCCTCGAATCGGACGTTCGCGTCGCCTTCCCGAACGCGACGCGCGTGATAAACACCGGGTCGATGTCGTTCGTGCTCGCGTTCCTCGCCTCCCACGTCCTCGGACAGTACGATCCGCTCCTCTTGGCCGACCGCGATGGACACGGGCGTGACGACGCCGGAAACGGCGACCACGGCCTCTACTTCGTCCACCCGAACATCGTCGCGGCCGCCGCGGAACTCGACGTCGACTACCCCCGTTTCCGCCGCTGGATCGCCTTCCACGAAGTCGCTCACGCCGCGGAGTTCGGTGCCGCCCCGTGGCTGTCGGAGTATCTCGAATCTCGGATGGAAGACGGCTTAGAGACGCTCGCCAGCGGCGGTCTCGACAGCGAAGCGTTCCACGACCTCAACGTCGCGATGACCGCCGTCGAGGGCTACGCGGAGATGCTGATGGACCGCGCGTTCGACGCCGAGTACGAGGACTTGCGCGCGAAACTCGACGCGCGGCGTCGCGGTGGCGGTCCGCTGGCACGGCTGGCCCGTCGGCTACTCGGTCTCGGGCTGAAGCGCCGACAGTACGAGCGCGGCGCGCGCTTCTTCGAGACGATCGCCGATCGTCGGAGCGTCGCGGCCGCCGCGGCCGTCTGGGAGCGTCCGCAGAACCTCCCGACTAACGCAGAACTCGACAACCCGGCCGAGTGGCTGGCTCGCGTCGAGCCGTAGCACGGCGAGACCACCCGGGAGCAACCGTCATACTCTTTCTGTCGGGGGCTGTACGGTCGCGTATGCGCGTCAGAGACTGGCAGGATATCCTCGCGGACGTGACCGACGCTGACGTCGACCCCGACGGGTGGCGGGCCGTCGCCGGCGATCGGCGCGGCGGACTCGGAGAGGATCTCTTTCTCGGCCACCCGGACGCCGGCGTGTACGCGCTGAAGACGTACACGAAGAATCCGACCGAACTCCGGGGGGTCGGGAGCCGCGTCGCCCGGCGGATCGACGACGACCTCGAACCCCTCCTTCCGAATCGAAAACGCGACGAGGGTGGTCGCTTCGCCGTCCAGTCGCCGCCCGAGGACGAAGACCACGCCAAGTCGATGGCGAAGCACCTCGAAGAGACGGTCAAAGTCCACGCAGAGGCGCCGACGACGCCGGAGGACTTCTTCACGGATATGATGGACGCACTCGACAGCCCGGCGTTCGGCCCGATGGACTACGAGTTCGACGGCCGACCGGACCGCCTCGACGACCTCACAGACGAGTTCGCCGACGCCGACGAGTTGCTCTCGAACGATCTCGACGACCTCGTCGAGGAGGACGGCGTCGGCCGCGGGTTCCAGTGAGCCGTCTTCCCGCGGAACCACGCGCAGTCTGTGCATCTTCCGGTAGACGCCAGCCGATGGGAACTCAGATGGAGGGATCCTGAGTGGTCGGGCCAAGTATGACAGACGAGGAGCGCGACCTCGCGAGCCAGCGACTCAAGATCGGCTTTATCGCGCTCGTCGCGTTCTCGGGGGCACTCATCGCCATCCAGGCCGGCGGATCGCTCACATTCGTCGCCGCAGGCTTCGTTTCCGGTCTCGTGCTCGGAGCCGTCCTCCTGTGGTTCCTGATCCGCTGGTGGGCGGAGTTCCTCCCGGCGCCGGACCGCGGTCGGCGGTGAGGTCCAGTCGACAGCGAGAGCGGGGATAGTGAGACCGGGCCGACGATGGAATCCGACCGACCGATAGCGTCTTACCGCCCGACCCGCAGGTAGGCTACGTGAAGCTGCGCGGCCGCATCGTCGACGTTGGCGACGAACGCGAGGTAGATACGACCTACGGAACGCGCTCGCTCGCGGAGGTGACGGTCCGTCCCGACGGCGACGCGCTCGGCGCTGCGCCGGTGCTGGATGAGACCGACGTGGACGCCGACGCGGCGACAGTCCAACTCACCCTCTGGGGCAAGTGGACGCACACCGTCGAGCACGCCGAGGCCGGGATGGAACTTCTCGCGACGGGGGTAGAGGAGTCGGAGTATCAGGGCGAGACGACCTACTCGACCACCGGGGAGTCCTACGTCGTCCTCGAACCGGGCTTTCTCGTCGACGTGACCGACGTGCGCTCGTGGGTGCAGTGCCCGCGGATGTACTATCTGAACAAGCTCTCGGGAATCCCGCTCAACTACCCGGTGGTCAAGGGGACGATCGTTCACGAGGTGTTCGGCGACCTGCTCCGGGACCGCGACCTCGACACGGCGATCGAGGACCGAGTCCACGAAGCCGGCCTGGAACTGGGACTGCTCGGCCACGACGCCGAGGAGGTCCGCGACGAGGTGCGTCGCAACGCGGCCGCGATCGAGGGGTGGCTCGCCCAGGGCACGCTCACCGAGGAGGACAAGTGGCGCTCTGAGTACACTCTCATCTCGCCGACGTTCGGGATCAAGGGCCGCGCCGACGCGCTCCGCCGCGGGATGCCCGTCGAACTCAAGACCGGCAAGAACACGAAGCGAGAGCCGCGCTTCCACGACAAGATTCAGGCGGCCGCCTACGCGCTCGTCCTCTCCGAGCGCGGCGTGCCCGCCGATACGGGGACACTGCTCTACACCAAAAACACCGCCTTAGAGCGCAACGAGGAGACGGGTGACCTCTCGCCGGCCAAGGACTTCTCGATCGGCACCGGCCTCCTGCAGTTCGTCGTCCGGACGCGAAACGAGATCGCCGCGATGGAGTACGACGCCGACGTCCCGACCGGCTACGAGGCCGACGCGAAGTGCGAGTACTGCTTCGAGCGCGACACCTGTATGGTCGTCGCGGGACGCCTCGACCAGGAGTCGAAGGCCGGCCAGGTCGGCAACGCGGTCCCCCCGGAGGAACGGGAGTACTTCGATCGGTTCTACGAGGCCATCGAGGCCGAGCGCCGGGAGGTCCACGCCGAATACCGGAAGCTCTGGGAGCAGTCCGCCGACGAGCGAGCCGACGACGACCGAGCGCTGATCGACCTCGAACCCGCGGGGCGAACGGAACTCGACGACGGCCGGTGGGAACTCCGCGCGAGAAAGCCCGGCGACGCCGTCTCGAAACTCCGCGCTGGCGATGTCGCGCTCGCGAGCGACGGCGACCCCGTCGACGGACACGCCGAGCTCTGTCGGATCCGCGAGTTGGGCGAGGAGGTCGTGATCACCGCAGACGAACCGCTCGACGTCCGTCGACTCGACGTCTATCCCTCCGAGATCGGCGTCGACCGGATGCTCACCGCGCTCCACGATTTCATTCTGAAGGGCGACCCTGACCGAAAAGACGCCGTGTTCGGCCGTCGCGACCCGGCGTTCGCCGACCGAGCGGCCGAGACGTACGTCGACAACAACGACGCACAGAACCGCGCGGTGCGGCTGGCGGTCAACGCTGAAGACTTCGCGCTCGTCCACGGCCCGCCGGGGACGGGCAAGACCTACACGATCGCACAGATCGTCCGCGCGCTGGTCGACCGCGGCGACAGGGTGTTGTTGTCTGCGTTCACGAACCGCGCGGTCGACAACGCGCTCGAAGCGGTGCGCGACCAGGGCGTCGCGGACGTCGTCCGCGTCGGGACCGAGAACGGCGTCCGCGAGGATATGATGGACGTGCGGCTCGAACGCGGCGGAGAGCCCAACGACCGTGCCGCGGCGCTCCGCGAGGCGCCGGTCGTCGCCGCCACGACGGCCACCTGCGGTTCGCGCGTGATGCGCGAGCAGTCCTTCGACGTCGCGCTCGTCGACGAGGCCTCACAGTTGACCGAGCCCGGAACGCTCGCGGCGGTCTCGCTGGCCGACCGGTTCGTCCTCGTCGGCGACCACGAGCAGCTCCCACCGGTCGTCCAGGCCGAAAACGACCTCCAGACGTCGCTGTTCGAGCGGCTGATCGAGTCCCACCCCGATTCGTCCGTCTTGCTCGATCGCCAGTATCGGATGTCCCAGCGCATCCAGGCGTTCTCCTCGACGGAGTTCTACGACGGCGCGCTCCGCCCGGCGAACGGTGCCGTCGCGGCCCAGCGCCTCTCGGATCTCGGCGTCGACGAGGCGTCGCTGCCAGCGGCACTCCGCGATCCCGTCGCCTTCGTCGATCCCGACGGCGAGCGCGTCGGCAACACGAACCCCGTGGAGGCGGACCGGGTGGCCGAGATCGTCGACGCGTACGTCGCCGCCGGCGTCGATCCCGACGACATCGGCGTCATCGCCCCGTTCCGCGCGCAGGTCGCCGAGGTCGCCCGCCGCACCGACGTGACTGTCGACACGGTCGACCGCTTTCAGGGCTCCTCGAAGGAAGTCATCGTGGTGTCGTTCGTCGCCACCGGCGCGCTCGATGGGCCCATCTTCGAGGACTTCCGCCGCACCAACGTCGCGCTCACGCGGGCGAAAAAGGCGCTCGCGCTCGTCGGCGACGCCGAGGCCCTCTCCTCGAACGCGTTCTACGAGCGGCTCCTCCAGTGGTCCCGGCGCTGAGCACGACGGGAAGCAGAGCCAGACGTTCGCGACTCACGTTGCTGCACTGCGTGCTTCCGTGCGCTGGGGTCGCCAGTCCACGAGGTCGTCGCACTGTCCAATGGTATAATCCGACTCCTCGCGTAGGCGTGGGCGTGCCACTGCTACAGTTCGATACGACGGTGTCCGCGACCGACGCGGAGAAAGAAGCGTTCACCGACGCGGTGACGGAACTCTACGCCGACGAGATGGCGACGACGACGGGTCACGTCGCCGTGGTGATCCGCGAGCATCCTGATGCGAACCTCTCGCTCGGCCGCGCGGTCGATGGGCCGTGTTGCTTCTTGAGTGCTGACATCCGCGAGGGTCGATCCTTCGAACGCCGTCGTTCGTTCGCGCTCGCGGTGATGGGTCTGATAGCGGACACGTGGGCCGTCCCCGAGGAGAATCTGAAGGTATCCTTCACCGAGCACGAAGGCGAGGATCTGATGGGCGTCGACCGCGTCGGCGGCGAGTGGTCGGCCGACGAAGAATCGAATCAGGCGTAGGACGCGGACGCGGATTCGACGCTGCTTTTCGCGCTCACCAGAGCACGACTGGCCAGACGAACCGGAACAGAAGCCAGATCAGCCCGGTGAGGACGGCCGTCATCACGAGGTTCAGGATGACGCCCGCCTTCATCATATGTCGCTGTTCGATGTAGCCTGAACCGAAGACGATGGCGTTCGGCGGCGTCGCGACCGGGAGCGCGAACGCGAAACTCGCGGCGACCGCGCCCGACACGGCGAGGAACACCGCGGCCGACACCTCGGCGAGACCGAGCGTGGCGGCGAAGACGCTCCCGATACTGATGAGGATCGGGATGATGATCGTCGCCGTCGCCGTGTTCGAGGTCATCTCCGTGAGGAAGATGACGAGCAGGACGACCACGCCGACCACGACGACGATCGGCGCGCCCGTCAGCGAACTGAAGACGGTGTCTGCGATCCAGTTAGTCGCGCCCGTCGCGGCCAGCGCGTCGGCGAGTGCGATCCCGCCACCGAACAGGAGGATCGTCCCCCAGTCGATGTCGACCAGTTCGTCCCACTCCATCGTGTCTGCAAGCACGAGCGCCGGAATCGCCGCCAGCCCGACCATCACGTAGTAGAGGATGCCCTGGTGGCCTTCGACGCCGAAGACGGTCATCCCGCCGCCGCCGAAGATCGTCGTCGCCCAGACCGAGGGCAGGAACGGGCCGACGAGATCGCCCAGGCCGCCGAGCACCCACAGCCCCGCCGTCGCGGTGAAGATGTACGCGACGCGCTTGCCGCGCGTGCTCAGTTCGCCCTCTTCTTCGAGGTATTTCGCCGCCTCCTCGCGCGCGGACTCGACGTTCGAGACTTCCGGCGGGTAGATCTGGTACGTCAGAAGGTACCACACGAGCGGGAGCGTGACGAAGACGATCGGCAGGCCGATCAGCAGCCACTGTGCGAACCCGATCTCGTATCCCAGAATCTCGTTGAGCTGGGCGGTCAAAATAGCGTTCGGAGGCGTCCCGATGAGCGTTCCGACCCCGCCGACGCTGGCGGCGTAAGCGGTGCCGAGCAGCATCGAGATCTGGAGGTTGGTGAACGAATCTGCCACTCCGACAGTCCCGGTGCTGCCGTCGGTGGCGACGTCGGCGTCGATGTCGGCGCTGGGGTCGGCAGCCGCGGCAGCAACGTCCTCGCGGCCGAGGACCTGCGTGAGGACCCCGAGCGCGATCGGCGTCATCATCGCCGTCGTCGCCGTGTTCGAGACCCACATCGAGAGGAAGGCAGTCGCGAGCATCACGGCCGCGACGAGGCGCCGCGGCGACGAGCCCATCTTCGACATCATCCACAGCGCGATGCGCCGGTCGATGTCGTACTTCTGCAGCGCGTTCGCCAGCATGAATCCCGCGATGAACAGGAAGATGAGGTGATCGGCGAACCCGACGAGTGCGGTGTCGAGGTCGTCGTACACGCCTAGCGCCGTCAGGACGAACGGAATCGACACCGCCGTCACCGCCAGCGGGAGCGTTCCGGTCACCCACAGGAAACCGGCGAAGAACATCGTCGCCACCGCGTACTGGCCTCTGATCGAGAGGCCCTCCGGCGAGGGCGCGGCCGCAATCACGGCCGTGCCGAGGATCGCGACCGCGAACAGTATCAGTCGCTTCTGTGTTTGCGAGTTACCCAGCTGTATCATTGATACGCGGCTCTAGCGAAACTGAATCATTAATATTTTCGAAAGCGACGAGAGAGCATTCGGCCCGTCTCGGTCTCGTATGCTGGGCCTCGTGTACGATCAGAAGTGCGTCGCGAGCGCCTCGATCTGGTCGTCGTCGAGTTCGGCCGCATAGAGGTCGAAAAGCTCCTGCTTACGAGGTTGAGAGAGCGCTCGCGTTCCTGATTCGAGCATCGAGACGTGCGCCTGGAGGATGTCGTCGACTTCCTGTTCCACCGTCCGCTGTTCGTAGCCTGCGGCGACGCGGAGGAGTCGCCAGGCCTGCGGCGAGAGGTCGGCTACGTCGACGGACGGCGTAGTGGCCATCGTCGATAGTTGTCGGTCGAACCGCCTAAACAGTCACGAACGACTGCAACGACTCCCGTTCACAGCGGGTCTGCCAGTTCAGTCGGGGCTGGAGGGCTCTCCACCGTCCGATGCGCGCGCCACGTTCCCGTCGATTTCTTCGAGGACCCGCGCGTGGAACTCCTGTAACGCCGCACTCTCGTCTTCGGCGAGGACGACGTCGCTCGCCAGCAGCGTCGCGAGACCGAACGCGCGAGGAGTCGGCGAGTCGACCTGCGTCGTGACCACGTCGACGTCGCCCGCACGGACCGCTTTCAGCACGTCTTCTATCGCGGCGACGTTCAGTTTGTCCTCGATTAGCTCCCGATACGTCTCGTCTATCACCGCGAAGTCGTCGAGGTCGTCGGCGAAAGAGAGCAGCATCTCAGCGGAGACCTGCTGTTCGGCCGCGGACTTCTCGTAGCCCTTGTAGCGCTTCAGAATCATCAGCGCGCGGGTGGCGTCGATGCGGAAGTAGCGCTTCAGTAAGTCCGTGCCGTCGAGCGACGCGCGGAGTTCCGAACGGACCGCCTCGGGGTCGAGGTCGCGCAGGATCGCGCCGACGTCCACCTTCCGATTCAGCGGCATCGACAGCGAGAAGCCGTTGTCGGCGACGGCGATCTGGACGTTCGCGTTCGAGCGGCGGGCACACTGGGCGGCGACGAGTCGCGAGAGGCCGTCGTTGAACCGCCGGCCGTACGTCGAGTGGACGTAGAAGTGCCGCCGGTAGGTCTCGCGGTCGAGTTCCTCCTCGACGACGAGACGCTCGTCGGTGGCGACGCTCTCTGCCCCGGCGTAGCGGCGCTGCTCGTCGAAGAGGCGCGCGATGGCGCGGACGGCGTTCTCGTCGACCGGGAAGTCCCGGAGCCACTCCCGGGCGGCGGGCCGTCCGCCGGCGGAGAGGCGATCGAGCAGGTCCCGCTGGAAGGCGGCGATCTCCCGACCGAGATCGTACGAGAGCGGGAGGCGTTCGGAGAACCACGAAGGGACCGTCGCGCGTGCGTTCGTCCGATCGACGTACACCTTCGAGCCGTGGCGGTAGCGATAGGCGAACCGATCGCCGCCGAGGACGAACACGTCGCCTTTCTCCAACGTATCGAGGTAGTTCTCGTCGAGCGTGCCGACCCACTCCTCGCTCTGTCTGGTCAAGACTTCGCAGGTGAACGAGTCCGGGATCGTTCCGATGTTGGTCATATAGATGACGCGCGCCATCCGCCCGCGCTTGCCGAGGAGGCGCTCGCCCACGTCGAACTCCTCGTAGTGGTGTTCACCCGACGGCGGGTCGTTGGTGTCGCGCCAGACTTTCGCGTAGACGTTCTTGTCTTCGAGTCCCTCGTAGCCCGCGGTCAGATAGCGAAGCAACTGCTCCCAGTCCGCCTCGGCGTAGTTTCGATAGGGATACGCTCTGCGGAGGGTGTCTACGACTTCCCGCTCGGGCCGGACGGCGTTGATCGCCATCCCGTAGACGTGCTGAGCGGCGACGTCTTGGGCGTTCTCGGGGACGAACACCCGATCGACGAATCCGTCTTCGGCCTTCTGCAGCATCACCGCGCACTCGACGAGTTCGTCGCGGTCGAGTGCGATCACGCGCCCCTCGACAGTCTCGCCGAGGCTGTGGCCCGCGCGGCCGACCCGCTGGAGCAGCGAGGCGACGGACTTCGGCGAGCCGACCTGTACGACCAAATCGAGGTGTGGCATATCGATCCCGAGTTCGAGGCTCGTCGAGGTGGTCACGACGTCGAGTGAGCCGTCTTTCAGCCCTTCCTCGACCGCCTGGCGACGCTCTTTCGAGAGACTGCCGTGGTGACAGCCCGAGTTGGCGTCGTCGTAGTCCTCGTAACGCTCCCGGAGGTTTTCGAGGACGCGCTCTGCGCCCGAACGGGTGTTCGTGAACACGAGGGTGTTCCGATGCGAGCGGATCAGTTCGTCGAGGCGGTCGTAGAACCCCGATTGAACGTCCGAACGCGGCGTGTGGATCAGGTCGTCGGTCGGACACTCCAACTGGAGGTCGAAGTCGCGGACGAACCGCGTGTCGACGATCTCGTGTTCGCGGGGGTCGCCGTCGGCGTCGCGGCCGACGAGGAACTCCGCCATCGTCGACAACGGTTCGACCGTCGCCGAACAGCCGATGCGAGTCGGCGACGTATCGACCAGATTTTCGAGGCGCTCTAAGGAGACCGAAAGATGCGTCCCGCGCTTGTTCTCCGCGAGGCTGTGAATCTCGTCGACGACGACGTACTCGACGGATCGGAGCTTCTCGCGGAACTTCGGCGCGTTGAGCAGGATCGCGAGCGTCTCCGGCGTCGTGTTGAGGATGTGTGGGGTCTCATCCAGCATCCGCTGCCGTGCCGCGGAGTCGGTATCGCCGTGACGGATCGCGTGCCGCACTTCGACGTCGGTGCCGCGCTCGTCCATCCGATCGCGGATTCCCTCCAGCGGAACGGTCAGATTGCGGTGGATGTCGTTCGCGAGCGACTTCAGCGGGGAGATATAGAGGCAGTAGACGGCGTTGTCGAGGCCGTCCTCGTGCTCGCGTCCCCGTCGGAACAGATCGTTCAGGATCGCCGTGAACGACGCGAGCGTCTTGCCCGATCCGGTCGGCGCACAGACGAGCGCGTTCGTCCCCGCGTCGACCAGCGGGATCGCCTCGCGCTGTGGGGGCGTGAAGAACCCGCCGTTCTGTTGGACGTAGCGGCCGAACTGATCGATCCACCACTCCCGTACTGCAGGTTCCAGCCGATCGAGGACGTCGCTGTCGGCGATGTCGACGGAATCGGGATCGAAATCGTAGGGGTCGGCGCTCCCCAGATCTCCGTCGTCTGCGGCGCCGTTGCCCGCCCCGCTGTCGGCGTTCCCTGCGCCGCCGCTCGCCGCGTCTGCAGCCGCCGATCGGAGCAGTTCACGCCCGCTCTGTACCATCGTCCGTAGGTTGGGGCCCAGGAGTAAGTGGGTTCTGCCCGAACCGGGTGGTAGAACCCCGACCGGCTATCGGCGTGGATTTATATCCGATCACGGGCCCAGCGACCCCGTGACGTAGGAACTGTCCCGCGTCGGGCAGCGGTCGTTCGGCACGTCGACGCGGGAGCTCACCCGCTGTGCCGACTGTTTGCCACCGGAACTACTAGGGATTATCGTAACTGTTCGGAGATTCTCGCCGTATCGTCCGGCGAGAAATCTATGGAGACTTACGATAATCCCTATACGAGCCTCCGGCTATCGCTCAGTTCGAGACGGACCCGTCCCGAACGACTATCCGGTCGCCCGTCGTAGCCCCGGCGATGCGTCTCACCTTCCTCGGAACCGGAAGCGCGATGCCCGTCCCCGACCGGGTGCAGACGGGGCTCCTCCTCGAATCAGGCGACCGCTCGCTGCTCGTCGACTGCGGGAGCGGCGTCCTCCACCGACTCGCGAGCACGGACGTAGGGTACGAAGGCGTCTCGTCGGTGCTTCTCACCCACCACCACCTCGATCACGTCGCGGACCTCCTCCCGCTGTTGAAGGCGCGCTGGCTGGCGGGAGAGGAGTACCTCGAAGTCGTCGGTCCCGCGGGGACGAAGTCGCTTCTCGACGGCCTCCTCGACGTTCACGACTACCTCCAGGATCGGGTCGATCTGAGCGTCCGCGAGGTCGGGCCGACCGAGTTCTCGGTCGCCGGCTTCGACGTCTCGGCGACGGAGATGGTGCACTCGCTGGACTGCCTCGCGTATCGGTTCTCGGCGAGCGACGGCGAGAGCGACGGATCGTCCGGCGTATCGAGAGACGTCGTCTTCTCCGGCGACGGCGAGGCGGCGTCTAGCCTCGCGAACTTCGCCGACGGCGCGGCCGTTCTCGCTCACGACTGTTCGTTCCCGGACGACGTGGACGTCTCGAATCACCCGACGCCGTCGCAACTCGGCGAGGTGCTGGCGGGCCACGACATCGGCCGCGTGTACCTGACCCACCTCTATCCACACACCGAAGGTCGCCACGAGGAGATGCTGGCCTCGATCGAGTCACAGTACGACGGCGACGTGTGCTTCGCTCGCGACGGGCTACGCGTCGAGGTGTGATACTGTCGGACAGCAGTTCGTGAATGATGTTGGCACCCACGGGGTGCCGATACGCTTCACATCGTTCTGTCCGACAGTATGAGCACCGGCCGGCACCACGCAGAAGACCTTTTGCGTGGCTCCGGCGACGGACTCGTATGCGACGCCGCCAGGCCCTCGCTGCGCTCGGGACGCTCTCTGTCGGTTCGATCGCCGGCTGTCTCGATCGTTCGTCGTTCCCGTTCGGTTCCGAAGGGAATCCTCACCCGCGTCGCGTCTCTATCGTCCATCTCGGGACACTCCCGGACGACGTCGCCTTCGCGATCGACGCCGAACTGCCGACGCCGACCGTCACCGATCGACATCCGGCGACGCTCGTTCTCACCGCCCGAAATCTCGGCGCGAAACGCGCACTCAGCGTCGGCGTCGACGGTTGTCGTCCGTTCAACCGATCTCGTGGCCGAAGCGAGAACGGCGGGCTGTGGCTCTACGGCGCTCGCGACGAACCGGAACCGCGCGTCGATGGTCGCTGGGAGTACGATCCCGACGGTCCGATCGGCTACCCCGCCTACGGCTGTGCGCGGCGCGTCTGGGCGGCCGGCGAGTCGCAGACGTACGTCTACTCGGTCTGGGACGACCCCGTAACCGAGGGCTACTACGAGCCAGGAACGTACCGCTGGACGCACTCGGTGTCGACAGCGCCTCCGGAGTCCGAGATGGACGCGGAGCCGACCGTCCAGGCGACGTGGGGGCTAGAACTCCGCGTCCAAGAGGCGTAGTGCGGTCCCTCAGCCGCCTGTGTTGAGTTGGGAGTCGTCGAGTTCCGAGACGGCGATCAGAAGTCGTCCGTCGTCGAGTGCAGTCACCATCTTCGACTCGGTGAACGTGCTCCCGTCCGAGCGAAGACCGCGACTGCGGCCGCTCCACTCGCCGCCACGGCGGACCACCGGCAGGACGTGGGTGCGGATGTGTTCGACCTCCTCGTCGGGGTGCAGTTCCGTCCAGTGCTTGCCCTCGACGTCGTCGGAATCGTAGCCGTAGAACGACGCGTAGGTGTCGTCGGCCTCCTCGAAGTGTGCGTCCGTCCCGACGACCCCGACGCCGTCGAGTTCGGTCTGGGCCTCCGGGTCGAACTGTCCCCCGCCCTCGACGGCGTGTTCGACGCGCCGGATCAACATCGTGTACTGGTCGGTGCCCATCCCTTTCTGAAGGTAGTCCGTGAGGCCCGCTCGCACGACCTCTGCGGCGACGTCGTTCGTCTCCTCGCCGGAGAACAGGAGTAGCGGGAGTTCGGGACGACTCTCGCGAACGGATTCGAGGAACGTGATCCCGTTCATCTCGGGCATATTGTAGTCGCTGATCACGCAGTCGACGTCCGAATCGGCCGACCGAATCCGATCGAGTGCGGCCGTCGGCGACGTCTCCGTCGAGACAGTGCAGTCGACGTCAGTCGAGTCGCCTTCGAGATAGGTCTTCACCAGCGCGACCAGATCTGGGTCGTCGTCGACGTAGAGAATCGAGAGAGGAGCACGGCTGGAAGTCACGTACGTTAGAGGGGTCAGAGAAAAAATGGATTTCGGCCGAACGGGTCGCCGGTGGGGTCCGACGTTTCGTCCGCGCGACAACAGTTTACTCGCTCCACGCGGAAGGGGAACGTATGAACGACGTCATCTCCGGACTCGAAGGCGAACTTCGGTCCAACGGAATCAGCGTCGAGTCGGTCGACCCGACCGGCGAGACGGTCGAATTGGTCTATCTCACGGCGTTTCCCGACGTGTCGGTGAACCACCAGGAGATGGGCCGTGCGCTTCGGACGTTCATCGAGGCCGCCGAACACGACGACTGGGAGCCCACGCGCGTCGAGGCGACGGTCCTCCGACACGACGACGACGTCCAGGGGACCTGGTACGCCGAGGCCGAGTGGTTTCGGCAGTACATAGACTACGACATCAGCGGCGAGGCGTTCTCCGAACGCGTCATCGAAACCCTCGCGGAGGGCGAACAGTGACCCGTCCCGGCGCGAACAGCGAGTGGAACGACGCAGAGCCCGACCAGCGCGCGCGTCGAAACCGACCGTCGAGATACGAGTTCTCGACGGTCAGGATGACGTTCCACAGCGGTGACGAGCGCTGCGTCGGGCGGCTGTACCGCCCCGACCGACCCGCAGATCCGGCGCTCGTCGTGATGACCGGCGGCCTCGTCGGCGCGAGCGCGTTCGGGCTCGACCGCTACGCCGAACGGCTCGCCGCGGCCGGCTACGCCGTCTTCCACTTCGACGTTCGATATGCCGGCGACAGCGACGGCGAGCCGCGGAATCTCCTCTCACCCGCGCGTCAGCGCGCCGACTGGGAAGCAGCGCTCGCCGGACTGCGCGGCCGCGGCGACGTCGCCACCGATCGAATCGTCCTCTGGGGGACGGATCTCTCCGGCGGCGCAGTGCTCGACGTCGCGGCCGACGACCCGCGGATCGAAGCCGTCGTCTCCCAGACGCCGATCCTCTCCGGTCGGGCGTTCCTCCGTGCCCGTGGGATCGGATTCCTCGCCAGAGGGACGCTCGCGGGCGTCCGGGACCGAGTCCAATCACTCCTCGTCGGTCCCCACACCGTTCCGGTCGTCGACGACGGCAGCAGCGACGATGGGAACCTCGCACTCGTCGCCACGCCGAGCGCCTATCGCGGCTACTGCGACCTCGTCGGCGACGGCGAGTGGGAGAACGAGACGCCTGCACGCTCGGTCCTCTCGCTCGCGCGGCACACCGGCGGCGAAGACCGCGATAGACTCGCCTGCCCGGTGCTCTTCCTCGGCGGCGAGCGCGACGACGTCGTCCCGGTCGAGGAGATCGAAGCGGCCGCCGAGGACGTGGCGGACGCGACCCTCCTGCGACTCCCGGTCGGGCACTTCGGTCTCTACGACGGGGACGGCTTCGAGCAGGCTGTCGGCCACGGCCTGGCGTTCCTCGATGCCGTGGTGGATGACTGATCCGCCGGGTCGTTTGCAGCACGCCGCGTCACTGGCCTCGCCGCAACCGTCTTTTAGCTCCCGAACGCAGTTGCCCGAATGAGCGCCACGCGAACGGTCGAACTCGACGGCCACATTATTGACTCGGGGACGCTACAGCGCACGTTCGGCATCGTGATGGATCTCGGCGGCTCCTTCGAGATCGAGACGTTCGACGTCGGACGACACAAAGACGAGACTTCCTACTGTCGGATGCGCGTCAGTGCCGACGACGCCGACACGCTCCAAGAGATCCTCCACGAACTCCACCAGAACGGCGCGAACCTCACCGACCCGGTCGACGCGCACGTCACGCCCGCACCGAAAGACCAGGTCGTCCCCAAGGGCTTTTATTCGACGACCAACCACCCGACTGAGATCCGCTACGACGGAGAGTGGGTGCCAGTCGAGAACATCGAGATGGATTGCGCCATCGTCGTCGAGGAGGGCGACGAGGGCGACCCCGTCAGAGCCGAGACGAAGGTACTGAACGCGATCCGCGAGGGCGACCTCGTCGTCACCGACGAGGCGGGGATTCGCGTGAAGCCCCCGGACCGACCGCGCGACAGCTCCGGCCCGTTCGGGTTTATGCAGGGCGGCGTCTCCGCGGAGCGTCCCTCTGAGTCGTTGATCGACGACGTCGCCGAGGCGCTCGTCGCGACGAAAGAGCGGGGCGAATCCGTGCTCGTCGTGGCCGGACCGGCAGTGATCCACGCCGGCGGCGGCGACGAACTCGCGCGCCTCGTGCGGGAGGGATACGTCGATATGCTCTCGGCGGGCAACGGCTTCGCGACGCACGACATCGAGCGCGGCCTCTACGGAACGTCGCTTGGGATGGATATGGAGACGATGGAGCACCCCCGGAAGGGCCACAAACACCACATCTACACGATCAGCGAGGTCATCCGCGCCGGCGGAATCGGACCCGCCGTCGAGGAGGGGCTCATCGAGGAGGGTGTGATGTACGAGTGCGTCGAAAACGACGTACCGTACGTGCTCGCTGGGTCGATTCGCGACGACGGACCCCTCCCGGATACGATCACGGATGCCATCGAGGCGCAGAACGCGATCCGCGAGCAGGCCAGAGAGGCCGATCTGGTGCTGTTGCTCTCGACGCTTCTGCACTCGGTCGCCGTCGGTAACTGCCTCCCCTCGACGACCCGCGTCGTCTGCGTCGACATCAATCCGGCGACGGTGACGCAGTTGCTCGACCGCGGGAGTTCACAGGCCATCGGGATGGTGACAGACATCGGGACGTTCATCCCGATGCTCGCCGAGGCAGTTCTCGACGCGGAGCGAGACGGCGAGATTGAGGATTCGGAGAGCGAAAGCAACGCCGAAAACTGAATCGAGAGCGAGACGGGAACTTCTCCGCTGGCGTCGACTGTGCTTGTACGGATTATCGTACGTCTCCATAGATTCCTCGCCGGACCATACGGCGAGAATCTCCGAACAGTTACGATAAGCCCTCTTACTCGACGTCGACGAGCGGGACGACCGCCATCGGTCGGTTCGAGTGCAGCATAATCTGCTGTGCAGTGCTGCCGAAGACCACTTTCGCGGTCGGGTTGCGCCTCCGGATGCCAATGACGATCTCGTCGGCGTCGATCTCCTCGGCGTGTTCGATGACGTCCTCGTGGGGTTCGTTGCCGCGGACGAACTGGTGGGACTCGACGGTCGTGATCGTGTCGAGTCGCGAGGAGACGACGTTCAGCGCCTCCTCGCCGTCGCGGACGTCGTCGGTGTCGGTCGCGCTGCCACCGGGCAGGGAGTTAACCGCGTGTACCTCGTCGCTCCCCGACACCCGATCGAGAAGGTAATCGCAGAGTTTCGCGCTCGTGTCGACGTGGTTGGTTGCGAGTACGTACGTCGTCATACTTCCAGAGGTGCGGGCAGAGACCAAAAAGCCACCTCCGATCGCGAGAATTTCCACCCACCGGAGCAGTCGGACGCGCCAGCGCGGCAGGGGCGCGTCGCCGTCGCTGCATTGTGATGTGAAGTCACACGGCATACAGTATATATGTCGGTGCTGCGACGTTACGGACGAGCGATGGATTGGCACAGCCGCTCCGGCGACGAGGTGTGTGAGGAGTTAGAGACGACGTCTGCCGGACTGGCACCCGAGGAGGCCGCCGGGCGCCTCGCCGACGTCGGACCGAACGAGATCACCGGCGGTCACGAGCGGGGCGCGCTCCGAATCTTCCTCGCACAGTTTTCGAGCGCGCTCATCTGGGTGTTGCTCGTCGCGGCGATCCTCTCGTTCGCGATCGGCCACGTCGTCGACGCCGTTCTCATCGGGATCATTCTCCTCTTGAACGGGGTCTTCGGCTTCGTCCAGGAGTACCGCGCCGAGCAGAGTCTGGAAGCCCTCCGGGAGATGGCGGCCCCGGACGTCCGCGTCCGACGTGGCGGACGCGAGGAGCGGATCGAAGCGACGGACCTCGTTCCGGGCGACGTCGTGCTCGTCTCCCAGGGTGACGTCGTCCCCGCCGACGCCCGATTACTGGAAGCCCACAACCTCGAAGTCGACGAGGCGGCGCTGACGGGCGAGAGCGTTCCCGTCGGCAAAGACGCCGATCCGGTCGACGCCGAGACGCCGCTCGCCGAGCGCGAAAGTATCCTCTACAAGGGGACGAACGTCACCCGCGGCCGTGCCGTCGCCGTCGTCGTCGAGACGGGGATGGAGACGGAGATGGGCGAGATTGCGACGGCGCTAATCGGAGCCGAAGACCCCCAGACCCCCCTGCAGCGCGATCTCGACCGCCTCGCCAAGCGGTTGGGAATCGGCGTCGTGGGGTTGTCGGCGCTGATTGTTCCGTTGCTCGTCTTCCAGGGGCGTGGGCTCGTCCAGGCGGGGCTAACTGCCGTCTCGCTGGCGGTGGCGGCCATCCCCGAGGGACTGCCGGCCGTCGTGACCCTGACGCTCGCGCTCGGGGTGCGGCAGATGGCCGGCGAGAACGCGCTCGTCCGCACGCTACCGGCCGTCGAGGCGCTCGGGGCCGTCGACGTCGTCTGCACGGACAAGACCGGGACGCTGACCGAGGGCGAGATGCGCGTCCGGGCCGCGTGGGTCCTCGACGAGGAGTTCGAGGTCGGCGCACCAACTGCTGACGACGCCGCGGACGCGGCCAACTCCGACGCCACGGTGCACGAGGAGCGTCTCGAACGACTGCTGGAGATCGGCGCACTCTGCAACGACGCGACGATCGACGACGGCGACCCGACAGAGCGCGCCCTCGTCGCCGCCGCGACCGCCCAGGGGTTGGACGTCGACAGCCGACGCAGCGAACGTCCCCGCCGCGACGAAGTGCCGTTCACCTCCGAGCGCAGGCGGATGGCGACCATCCACGACGATGTCGTCTACGTCAAAGGCGCGCCCACGGAGATCCTCGGGCGGTCGACGCGCGTCCTCGGCCCGGACGGCCCCGTCGAGATGGACGAGGAGACGAAAGCGCGGGTCGAAGCGCAGATCGACGCGTTCGCCGAGCAGGCGCTCCGCGTCCTCGGTTTCGCGTACAAAGACCGCGACGACGACGGCGGACCCGAATCGAACCTCGTGTTCGTCGGCCTGCAGGGGCTGATCGACCCGCCGCGCGAGGAAGTCAAATCAGCGATCGCCGACACTCACCGCGCCGGAATCGACGTGAAGATGATCACCGGCGACAACGCGTTGACCGCGCGCGCTATCGCTTCACAGGTCGGTATCGAGTCGGACGTCCTGACTGGTCAGGAGGTCGAGGCCCTCGACGACGACACCCTGCGCGAGCGCGTCGAGGAGGTGGACGTGTTCGCCCGGGCCGAACCGACGCACAAGGTCCGCATACTCGACGCGTTGCAGTCGAACGGCCACGCGGTCGCGATGACGGGCGACGGCGTCAACGACGCCCCCGCGCTCAAGAACGCCGACGTCGGCATCGCGATGGGGGTCCGCGGCACCGACGTCGCCAAACAGGCCAGCGACATCATCCTCCTGGACGACAACTACGCGACGATCCGTAACGCGATCCGGCGCGGGCGGATGATCTTCGACAACATCTGGAAGTTTGTCGCGTATCTGCTGAGTGCGAACGCCGCCGAGGTCGCGGTCGTCTTCATCGGCTCACTGTTTGGCTATCTCGTCCTCCCGGCGGTCCAACTGCTCTGGATCAATCTCCTCACCGATGGGCTGCCGGCGCTCGCACTCGGCACCGACCCCGCTGGCGACGTGATGGAGCGCCAGCCCCGAGAGCGAGTGGTCGGGATCATCGACGCCGATATGCGAGGCTTCATCGCCGGGGCCGGGCTGACGGCGACAGTCCTGCTACTCGGGCTGTTGTTCTACACGCTCGACGGCGCGCCGTCGGTCACGCCCTATGCGATGACGATGGTCTTCACCGGCTTTGTCGGCTTCGAGTTCGTGAAGTTGTACGTGGTCCGGTGGGCGCGCGGGACGCCCGTCCTCACGAACCGCTGGCTCGCCGGTGCGGTCGCCACGTCGCTCGCGCTCCAGTTGGCGGTGCTGTACACGCCGCTGAACGACTACTTCGGGACCGTCCCGCTCAGCCTCGCGGACTGGGGGCTGCTGGGGGTCGTATTCGTCCTCGGCGCGCCGCTTCTCGTCCTGGTCGGGTGGCTGACGCGACGTCACGACATAGAGCACCATATGGCGTCGGATTCGGACTCAGCGCCGGAGTCGGGGGCGGAGGATACGGAGCCGGACTTGACAGAGTCTGCGTGAGGCACCCGGCCTCACTCAGCCGGGCAGAAACAGATTGATCACTGCGACCACGAGGCCCGCGAGCGCCATTCGGATCGCCGAAACGTACCAGCGCTGCCCCGAGATCGAACTCATATACGCCCCGAAGACGCCCAGGATCCCGATCCCGAGCGCGACCCCGGCCACGCCGGCTTCCGCCATCGAGAGCATCGTCCCCTCGACGGTGAACGGGACGAGCGGGATCAAGATCCCGATGAGCGGACCGAGACCGCTGGCTGCGGCGTGAAAGACGCGTGCACCCCGCTGTTCGCGCTGGACGCGCGTGTCGTCGAGGTCGGTCAGCATCGCCCGCTCGATGCGTTTGATCTTGGCGGTCGTCTCGGCGCGCTCGATCTCCCAGACGCTCCAGATCGCCGAGGTTCCCAACCCCACCGCAGCGCCGAGGCCGATCTTGATGACGGTGAGGCCGTCGGGAATCCCAGAGAGGACCGCGCCGACGATGACGCCGATGCTCGTCAGGGTCCCGTCGAAGCCGTTCGAGACGAAGTACCGTCGCGCGATCGAGAGGACGTCCTCTCGCCCGATCAGTTCCCGAAGGAGGCGGCGTGTCGATGACACGTCGAGTCAGTCGTCCTGTAACGTCCGCCGCTCTTCGACGACGTACTCGCCGTAGGCGGCCTGGTCGATCGAGTGGACGGTGCCGCCGAGACTCTCGATCACGTCCTCGATCGCGTCGTACTCGAGGCTCGTCCCCTCCGCGGTTATTTTGACGTTCTGCACCTCCTGATCGAGTTCGATGAGCGACGTGGACACGCCGTCGACGCTCTCGACGGCCGCGATTCGTTCCGTGAACTCCAGCATCGACGGGTCGTGTGGTTTCAGAATGTCGAGGGCGACGCGTCGAAGATCTACCATCAGGCTACATCTCGGAAGCGACTTTCTTAATACCGCCGGACGACCCGTGACACCACTGCACACACTCAAGTTGGTCCCGACCGAAATTTCCCCTATGGACCCAGCGCGATTTCTCTTCGTCTCGGCCGATGCTGCCCTGGTCACGGACCTCGCGTGGCAGATCCACCGGGAGGGCCACGAGGTGAAGTACTACATCGAGACCGAAGCGGACCGCGAGATCGGCGACGGCTTCGTCCCCAAAACCGACGACTGGCGCGCCGAAGTCGAGTGGGCCGACGTGATCGTCTTCGACGACATCTGGGTCGGCTCCGACGTCGGCACCGGCGAGCTCGCGCAGGAGCTTCGCGCGGACGGCCACGCCGTGATTGGCGGGACGCCGAATACGGACCGCCTCGAAGCGGACCGCGGGTACGCGATGGACATCCTGGAAGAACACGGCGTAAACACCGTCGAACACCACGTCTTCTACGATTTCGACGCGGCCATTCAACACGTGCAAAAGAATCCGGCCGCATACGTCATCAAGCCGCTCGGCGAAGTCCAGAACGTGAAGCGGCTCTTGTACGTCGGCAGTGAAGACGACGGCAGCGACGTCGTCGACGTCCTCCGGGCGTACAAGCAGGCGTGGGGCCACCGGATGAAGGGCTTCCAACTCCAGCGGAAGGTCGAGGGCGTTGAGGTCGCCGTCTGCGGCTTCTTCGACGGCGAGCGATTCGTCGACCGCGTGAACTTCAATTTCGAGCACAAGAAGCTGTTTCCGGGCAACATCGGCCCCTCGACCGGCGAGATGGGGACCTCGATGTTCTGGAGCGAACGGAACGAACTGTTCGAGGAGACGCTCGGGAAGCTGGAAGGCTGGCTCGCAGGCGAGGGTTACGTCGGGAGCATCGACCTCAACTGCATCGTCAACGAGAGCGGGATCTTCCCGCTCGAGTTCACGCCGCGGTTCGGCTATCCGACGATCGCGCTCCAAGAGGAGTCTTTCGAGTCACCCACCGGACAGTTCTTCGCGGCTCTCGCTCGCGGGAACGACCCCGACCTCGCGACGCACCGGGGATTCCAGGTCGGCGTCCGCGTCGTGTTGCCGCCGTTCCCGTTCGATGACCCGAAAACCTACGACGAGAGTTCGCGCAACGCCGCGATCGTCTTCGACACCCCGGATCGATGCGGCATCCATCTCGAAGACACGAGGCGGGTCGACGACCAGTGGCGCGCCGCCGGCGAGAGCGGGATGCCACTCGTCGTGACTGGGAAAGGCGAAACGATGCAGGCCGCCCGCGAGCAGTGCTACGGACGCGTCGACGACATCGTGATCCCGAACTGCTACTACCGCGACGACATCGGCGAGCGGTGGATCGGCGGCGACGGCGACCGCCTCCAAGCGTGGGGCTATCTCGGTCCGCAGAACTATAGGGGTTATCGTACGTCTCCATAGATTTCTCGCCGGACGGGACGGCGAGAATCTCCGAACAGTTACGATAATCCCTATAACGCGGGAGTTTAGATCGGCGTCGACGCGCGCCTCACTCCCCGCGCGGGAAGTTCTCGATCGTGTCCGCGCGGAAGGCGTCCTCGTCGAACTCGTAGTCCGCCTCGAAGAAGTCGAGGATCGTCTTCGTGTCGCGCATCGCGTTCTTCAGACTGGTCGACGCGCCAGGCGAGGGTGTGATGTTGAAGACGATGTCGTCGCCGACGATCTTCGCCTCGCCCATGTCCAGCGATTTCGCGCTCGTGTCGACGATCTGCGGGCGGACGCCGCCGTAGCCCTTCGCGCGCTCGATGTCGTCGAGTTCGACGCTCGGGACGACCTTCTGGACCTCGGGGAGGAACGACCGCGCGCCGACCTCCGGCACGTCGTACAGCAGGTTCGTGAGGACGTACGGGAGCAGGATCCGGTCGGCGAGGATGTTGGCGTAGCTGAGGAACGACGCGGCGTTCAGCCCGAACACGTCGAGGAAGTCACTGACGGTCGAGAGCCGGCCGCGTTCGAGCGCGGGCACGAGCTTCGCAGTCGGCCCGAAGCGCGTGATGCTGTCGTCGTGTACGTCCGCGTCGCCGTGAACCGCCGCGAACGGCAGTTTCTTCATCTGCAGCGTGTAGACCTTGCCGTTCAGGAGGCTGTCGTCTGCGAGGAAGAAGCTCCCGGCGACCGGCAGGAGCGCCATATCCTCGCCGTAGCCGAGTTCCTTCGCGATCTGGAGGCTGTGCGAGCCGGCGGCGACGACCGCGACGTCGCAGTCGAACGGTCCCTGCGGCGTCGTGAGCGTGTAGCCCTCGGTGTTCTTCGTGACGTCTTCGACTTTCGTGCCCGTGAACACGTCCACGTTCGACTCCTCGCGGGCGAGTTCGACGAAGGACTTCGCGGTCTCGCCGTAGTCGACGACGTAGCCGTCGGGCGTCTGCAGCGCGAGCATATCCACGCCGGGGTCGCGCCCTTCGACGACCTTCGGTTCGATCTCTGCGATCTCGTCGCGACCGATCGGCTGCAGCTTCGGGTACAGGTCGCCGAAGCCGTCCTCGTGGTAGCGCTGTTCGAGCTTTTCGACTTCCTCGTCGCCGACCCCGAGGACCATCTTGCTGCGCTTTGCGTGCATCTCGCGGTCGGGATCGTGATTCTCCAGGTAGCCCGCGAGCAGTTCTGCGCCCGTCTTGACGCCTTCGGCCTTCTCTAAGGTGTAGTTCGTCTCGATGTCGCCGAAGTGCAGCGTCTGGGAGTTGTTCGTGTGATGGGAGTTGATCGCCGCGATCTCCGGTTCCTTCTCGATCAGCGCGATCGAGTCGATGTCGGTGAACTTTGCAGTCGTGTAGAGAAGCGATGCCCCGCTGATGCCGCCGCCGACGATTACGAGATCGTATTTTCCAGACATAGTACTGTCCTGTGGGTGAGTCTACCTCGGTGACTGCACTCCAGCGGGATAACTCCATATTTTCGAATCGGCTTTTAGACGATTGACGAAGGCGATTTCGACGGAATTGGGCGTCGACGGCGCGCAGTCGTCGTCCCGGTCGCTGGAGACCCTCCGACGGAACGAATCCACGGATCCGCGGTGCGTACAGGTCGGTCCCATCAGCACGCGGCCATCGACTCGGGCTCAGGCGGATGAGCAGCCGGTGGAAAACTCGAATTTCGCGCCGCCGGAGTCGCTTTCGTCGATCGTTACCGTCCATCCGTGCGCGTCGGCGATCTCCTCGACGATTGCGAGCCCAAATCCTGTGCCGTCGTCTTCGGTAGTGTACCCCTCGGTGAGTACCCGGTGACGCTCTGCCTGGGGGATCCCTGGTCCATCGTCTTCGACGGTGAAGCCGCCGTCTATCGACGCAACACGGATGGCGACGTCGTCGCCGCCGTGATCGACGGCGTTCGTGAAGAGGTTCTCGAACAGCTGCTGCAGTCGGCCGGGATCGGCTTCGATCGCGTCTGCGCCGTCGACGTGGAGCGTCGCGTCCGCCGTGGCTGAGTTGGTCCACGCCCGCCGCGCGACCTGGGTCAGGTCGACTTCACGCACCTCGTCGATGGCTTCGCCCTGCCGCGCGAGCGTGAGCAGGTCCTCGATCAGTTCGTCCATCCGCCGGAGCGCGTCGTCGACGCGGTCGAACGCGGCCTCGTCGCCCTCGCGCGCCAGTTCGAGATAGCCGTCGGCGACGTTCAGCGGATTACGGAGGTCGTGTGAGACGATGCTCGTGAACGTCTCCAGCCGTTCGTTCTGCTCTTCGAGCCGGCATTCCCGCTCTGCACGCTCCATCGCGGCGGCGACGTTGGCCCCGAGGATCTTCGCCAGCGAGTACTCCGACTCCTCGAACGCACCGGGCTGCCGCGCAGCGATCAACAGCACGCCCAGGTCGTCGAGCGGGACGATGAGTTCGCTCCGAAGCGTCGAGTCCTCGTTGTACGCCTCCTCCGACGCCGCGAGATCTCTGACGTATCGCGGTGTGCCGCTCTCGAACACGTTCCAGGCGATCGCATCGCCCGGGCCGAACGTCGGGGGAGTGCCGAGGACCTCGGCCACCTGTTGAGAGTATGCGACCGGACGCAGTTCCCCGTAGTCCTCGTCGTAGAGGTGGATCCCGGTGAAATCGAGGTCCAAAATCTCGGTCGCGGCGTCGACGGCAGCGTCTGCGATCCCCTCGACGGAGCCGGCTGTCACCAGTTCACGCGTCGCCTCGTGGAGCGCGGTCGTACGCCGTTCGTGGCGGTGCTCGGAAGTGATGTCGGTGTACACGGCGTACCCGTCAGTGTCCGCGGAGGCCGCCTCGAACGGAATGGCCTGGAGGCGGAAGACGCGGACTTCACCCGATGCCGTCAGCCGGAACAGCTCCTCGATCTCGAACCGCTCGCCGCGTTGCGCTCGTGCGCTGATCGCGCTGGCTCGCTGCTCGTCTCCCGGCGGGACGACGACGTCGTCGAGCGACTCCCCTTCGATCGATCCGGGCGTGTACCCGAACACCTCTTGGAACGCCGGATTGATCGCGCGGACGACGGGAGTGTCGTCGACGAACTCGACTTCGGCGATGCATTCCGAGCTATTGTCGAAGAGCGCCGAGATCTTGTCGTGTTCGACTTCGAGTTCTTCCTCGCGTCGGCGGCGCTGGCCGTCGTAGACGCCGACACCGAGACCAGCGACTGCGCCCATCGCGACGACGTGGCTGAAGATGATTTGCGGTTTGATCTGGCCTTGGATGACTTGGAAGAGATACACCCACAGCGTGATCACGAGCATCACGAGCGTGCCCAGGAAACTCCACGTCGTGGTCCGCGCGACGAACGCCGTCTGCACGTCTGTCCGTCTCGCAAGAGTCACCCCCGCGGCGACGAGAATCAGGTCCAGTCCGATCGGTGCGGCGTTCTCCAGAAGGGTGAGATAGAGCGGGTCGGCCTGCAGCGCGTAGTCCTCGTAGACGTCGAAGAGCGTCACGGACGCGAAGAGGATTCCGAGAAACGCGATGCTCGCCCCACTCGCTGTCTGCTTCCACCGACCGATCATCATCTACGTCGACCAACACAAAGCGGTGTCAAAACGTTTTGGTGCGGCGATTGGACGACGTTCGGCATCCGGTGGGACCTTGAGTGAGAGCGTCTCACGCGCGCTCTTTGCTTCGTGTGGTTCTTCACCGGCGGGCGGGATGTTAGGGTATGGGCTTCGGAAGCTACGACGAATCCGAGCAGCAGGAGCAGACGACCGACGAGGACGACGACAGCGAAGCGGTCAACGTCCACGAGCACGACCACGACGGCGACGTCAACGTCGAGTCCGACGTCGACACGGACGCGCTCGTCGACCGACTCGGCGAGATGCGCGACGACTGATACGGATTGTCGGAAGTCCGAGAGATCCTCGCCGAACGGTATGGCGAGAAACTCTGCACAGTTCCGACCACTATGAGAGGCGTTTCTAGGACTCCTCCACCGCCTCGGGCGCGCCGTCGAGGATCGTGACCCCCGAGGACGCGCCGATCCGTTCCGCACCGGCGTCGAGCATCGCCATCGCGTCTTCGTAGGAGCCGATGCTGCCGCTTGCTTTGACCGGCAGGTACTCCGCCATCAGTCCGACATCTGCGACGGTGGCCCCGCCGTCGGCGAACCCCGTCGAGGTCTTGACGAAGTCGGCACCGGCCTCGACTGCCGCCTCGCAGGCGCGGCGTTTCTCGTCGTCGGTCAAGAGCGCCGTCTCCAGGATGACCTTCACCGGGATCGGAACGGCGGCGACGACCTCGGCGATGTCCGCCGCGACGCGCTCGTCGTCGCCCGCTTTCAACCGTCCGACGTTGAGCACCATATCCAGTTCGTCCGCGCCGGTCTGCCAGGCGTCGACGGCCTCGCCGTGTTTTGCGGCCGTCGAGTGCTGTCCGTGCGGGAAGCCGACGACGGTCGCGAGCGTGACGTCCGGCGCGTACGCGACCGCTTCAGCGACGTAGCACGGCGGGATGCACGCGTTCATTCCGTGTTCGCTGGCCTCGTCGAGCACGCGCTCGACGTCGTCGACCGTCGTCGTCGGCCCCAGGACCGTGTGATCGATGCGGGCGGCGAGTTCTGCTTCGTCCATATCCGTGCTCTCGGCCCCGAGCGAAAAAAGCGAGTGGGTCGGCAGGGTTCACGAAGCAGTGAGTGCGACGCGGTCTCGGTATCAGTTGACGGTCCAGCCCGTCCCGTCGTGGTAGACGAGTCCGCGCTCGGAGAGCCGATCGAGTGCGGTCTCGACCCGCTCGGGGCTGGCGTTGAGTTCGCGGGCGACCTCGCGGGCGCTCCGCGTCTCGCGGGCGATGGCGGCAAGCACTTCGGCGTAGAATCGGCTGTCGGCCTCCGCGCCGATCTGCTCTGTCAACTGATCGAGGACGTCGGTCACGCGCCCGTGCACCCACCGCTGCGCCAGCGAGAGTTCGCTCTCGACGTCTTCGAGATACGCGTACTGGCGTGCGAGCGAGGCGACGTCGTCGTCGCTGTCGACACCGCCTGCGTCGCTGCCGCGCCGCCGGATTTCGTCGAGGTCCCGCGGCGCGTCTGCACCGCTCTCGATCGGCCCATTGGCTGCCTGCTCCCGGTCGTCGTCGCCGTCGCGCTCGCGTTCCTCGCTCGGTTCACAGCCCGTCTGCTCGCCGGGGATGTCGAGTGAGATGTGTTGACAGCGGCCACGCATATCGAGACTCCGGCTGGCCGGATAGGCGCTCTTCGCGCCGAAACGATACGGCGAGACGCTCACCTCCAATCGGAGGTTCCGCGCGATGTGGAAGTACTTCCGCCGCTGGTCGTCGGTGCGGCTTTCGACGAGGCCGGCCTCTTCGAGCCGTCGCAGATGGTCGATGACGGCCTTCGGGCTGACCCCCAGGTACTCGCTGATCTCGGTGACGTAACAGGGTTTATGCGAGAGGAGCCGGAGGATGCGCCGCCGGTTCTCGTTCCCGAGGAGATCTAGGAGTACCGCAGAGTCCATAACCGAAGGTAAATCTCGGAGACGTAAGACGCTGACGCATTTTCGGGTACGGTGGACGCTCGCCCGCTTTTTCCCGGTCAGCGCGAGTCGTTGCGGTCGAACGTCCAGGCGGCGTACCCGACGACGAGAAACGAGAGCGCGACGGTGATCCCCGCCAAGAGAGAGCCCGCATCGTATCGCAGCGGCGGGTAGAAGCCGAACCCGTAGTCGAAGACGTCGTTGACGAGGAGCAAGACGAGCGCCGCCGCCAGCGCCTCCCGAGAGGTCTTACCGTAGTACGGGATCACCGCCGCCTGCAAGAGGAAGAACAGGTGCGTGATGAGGATGCCCCAGTACTCCCACAGCAGGGCGGGGGTGAAGCCGAAGTAGAGATCCGGCCGGAGGTTGAGCGCGACGGCCGTCCAGAGCCCGTACTTCACGAGCCAGACGAACGCGAGCGTGTGCACGACCGTCAACAGTCGGTTCGACGGCGCCTCCGAGAGCCGGCGTCCGAGGTTGGGAAGCAGCGTCGCGACCGAGAGCGTCGCGAGCGCGAGCGCCGTCGGTGAGTCGCCGAACAGCGGGTACAGGAGCGAACTGAGGTCTGCGAGCGAGGGGTCCGAGTGGACGTAGAAACTGACGCCCAGGAGGAACGCGGCCCCGTCGACGACGAGGAGCCACCCGAGGCTCGCGCCGTTGCCGAGATAGTACGCCACCCAGCGCTCGGGGAACGGGCGGCGAAGCCGCGCCCGCCAGTCGCGTTTCGCTCCGGATTCCTCGTGCCGACCAGCCATCGAGTCCACCGACGGGGGGGAACCGAAAGAAGGTGTCGCGTCCGTGCGCACGCTGTGGTGCCCCAGTCATCTCAACGGCGCGGCGAAACGAAGCCTATTCACCGTGGCCTCGCCTCACCCCGCGTATGCAGGCAGCGCTCGTCATCCTCGACGGCTGGGGCCTCGGGGATCACGACCGGCGGGACGCGGTGAAAGCGGCATCGACGCCGAACTTCGACCGGTTCGCCGACGCCGGCGCGTACGGAACGCTCGACGTGTCCGGGCGGCGCGTCGGCCTCCCCGAAGGGCAGATGGGCAACAGCGAGGTCGGACACCTCAATATCGGCGCCGGCCGGGTCGTCAAGCAGGCGTACACGCGCATCGAGGACGCCATCGCCGACGGCTCGTTTCGGACGAACAGGGCAATCGTCTCGGCTTTCGACCACGTCGCAGAGACGGGCGGCCGCGTGCACTTTATGGGACTGCTCAGCGACGGCGGCGTCCACTCCGAGCAGGGCCACCTCCACGCGCTGATCGAACTCGCCGCCGACCGCGGCGTCGACGCCGTCACCCACGCGTTCACCGACGGGCGCGACACCGACCCCTACGGCGGCGAGGACTACCTCGCGACGCTCGAAGCGGTCGTCGACGACAACGGCACCGGCGACGTCGCCACCGTCTCTGGGCGGTACTACGCGATGGATCGCGACCAGAACTGGGAGCGGACCAAACGCGCCTACGACGCCATCGTCCACCGCGAGGCTGACCACGAGGCGACCACGGGCGTCGAGGCGGTCCGCGGGTCCTACGACCGCGGCGACACCGACGAGTTCGTCGAACCGACGCTTGTCGAGGGCGGCCCCGCGCTCGAAGACGGCGACGCCGTCTTGTTCTTCAACTTCCGGCCGGACCGCGCCCGCCAGCTCGTTCGCCTCCTCGCCGACATCGATCCCGAGTGGCCCTTCGAGACCCACCCGCCGGAGACGCGAGTCGTCACGATGACCGAGTACGACGAGACGTTCGACCTCCCGGTCGCGTTCCCACCCGAGGAGCCGACAGACACGCTCGGCCAGACCCTCGCGGCGGCCGGGAAGACGCAACTCCGCCTCGCCGAATCGGAGAAGTACGCCCACGTCACGTACTTCCTGAACGGCGGCCGCGAGGTCGAGTTCGACGGCGAGATCCGCCGCATCGTCGAGAGCCCCGACGTGCCCACGTACGACCTCCAGCCGGAGATGAGCGCCGCCGAGGTGACGGATACGGCGATCGATCTCATCGACTCGGCGGACCCGGACGCGATGGTGCTCAACTACGCGAACCCCGATATGGTCGGCCACACGGGCGACTTCGAGGCGGCCGTCGAGGCCGTCGAAGCCGTCGACGAACAGCTCGGCCGTCTCGTCGCCGCAATCGAGGAAGCGGGTGGGCACGCGCTCATCACCGCCGACCACGGTAACGCCGACGATATGGGGACGCCCGAGGAACCCCACACCGCACACACGACGAACCCGGTGCCGTTCATCTACATCTCGCCCGACGGCGACGACGGCGGGCGGCGGGTCCGGAGCGGCGGGTCGCTCTGCGACATCGCACCCACGATGCTCGAACTGATGGCCATCGAGAAACCGGCGGCGATGACTGGCGAGTCGCTGCTGGAGTGAAGTGCCGTCGTCGCTTCGGTCGCTAGGATTCGATTTCGATCCGATAATCGCGCGCTTCTCGCGAAAGGTCGCGGCTAACTAATACGGATCTCGTCGCACTCTGCGTACCGCCCACGAGGGATTCGGCGGCTAACAGTCACAGCGCCGCCCTCGAACTGAGGTCCCTGGATGCGTCACCTCGCCACTCCCCTCGCTGTCGCGATTGTCGTGGTCGTCCTCTATCAGCGGATTCTGGATTCGGCGTACCTGGAGTTCGGCACGATGCCCCGGTACCCGACCCGCGGCCACCTCCCGTCGCCGCGCGCGATCAGCCGACGGGCGCTCGCAAATGCCGTTCCAGCGGCGACGTCGGTGGCGGCCGTCGTGCTCGTTTTCACCGCTCCGTTCCGGGTGTGGGTCTGGGGCGTCGTGGGCTTGCTCGCGGTGACTGTCGCGCTCTCGCCGGTCCTCGCGGTCTTCCACTACGACGTCCGTCCGCTCACACCGGCGGAGGCCGAGACGGTACAGACGGCCATTCCGGCCCTGGACTGTGAGGTGCTTGCCGTCACGGGAACTCGGAACGGCCCCGTGAACGGCTACGCGATCGGCGGTCCGTTTCGGGACGTCGTCGGCGTCAGCGAGTTCGCGCTGGCGACGCTTCCGCCCGCGCAGTTGGCCGCACTGCTCGCACACGAGGCGTGCCACCACCGCGAGCGTCACGTGCTCGTCCGCGGCGGCGTCAGCGTCGTGGTCCTCGCCGTCGGCGCAGCGGTCACGACGACGCTGTTCGACGCGCTCGTTCCGCTCTCGACGCTCAGTCTCCTCGTCACGATCGCCGTCGAGCGCGTCGCCGCCTACGGCGCGATGCGGTGGCTGGAGTACCGCGCCGACGCGGCCGCCGTACAGCACACGTCGGCACACGCGGTCGCCTCTCTCCTGACGGCGCTCGGAGCGACGACCGATGTCGACCAGCCTGAGGGGTCGTGGCTCCTGCAACTGTTCTCGACACATCCCGCGTACGCCGATCGGATCGCCCGTTTCGGGCAGTGACTCGCCGCCAGAACGCCGAGACTGCTGGCGGCTCGGAAAGACTACGGTGTCAGATATTCAACTAACTGTATGGCGAAACGAGTATCGGTCTTTCTCGCTGGCCTCGTCGTGGGCCTGCTGATCGCGGGCAGTGCCGTGTACGTCACGGCACTTCCGCAGTCGTCGGTCGCCGTTCCGTCGATGACGACCACGACAGCGACTGGCTGTGCCGACGCCGACGCGCCGCGGGCGTGGGTCGGTCAGACAGCGACATCCGAGTACCGGAGCGTCGTGTTCCAGAACTACACTTTCACGCACGACGACCCCGACCTCGAAATCCGAGCGAATCTGAGCGAGACCGCAGACGGCCGCTGGGTGCTCGCGTTCACGGCGCGCCCGGAGACACCAAGTAAGCCCACCGACCCCGACTGCGTCCCCCAGACGACGATGAGTTCGTCCGTCGCGCTCCCGCCTGACTACGAGACGCTCGCCGTTCGACTCGATGGCGAGACGATCACGACTGTTCGGAACTCCGAGAGACCGCAGTTCTACTATCTGAACGAGACGGCGTCGTGACCGCCCGAGAAACGCTGTCGCTCTGAACTTCTGCCGAAATACGGGGGGGAGGGATTTGAACCACGGTCGCAACGAAGCTGCTCCCTGATTCAAACCCTTCCGTGGTGATCGAACCGTTCGCCGAGGCTCACGGATTCGAGTGCGAGGGGAGGGATTTGAACCCACGGACTCCTACGAGAGCGGATCTTGAGTCCGCCGCCTTTTCCAGACTCGGCCACCCTCGCGCAGTCTCCGATATTGTTTCCCGGAGGTTTAACCCTCCGATTTTTCGCCGACTCACCTCGCGGGCGAACGGCGCGTATCCCGGCCGGCGTTACGCGAACCGTTCGCGGACTCGTGAGGGAACTTCGAGTGCGACCGCAGCGGCGATGGCGGGGGCGAGAACCGCGAGGACGACGAGTGCGACCCCGCCACCGACGACCGCCAGCGCGAGCAGCGCGAGCAGGAGGATCGGCGCGGCGGCGACGACGAGTCCGCGGGCGATCACATCGGCGACGCCCGCCGCGTAGTCCGCGAGCGCGCCCGGAATCTCCCGGGCGCCGGGTTCCTTCGACATATCCGATCCGACGCGGGCCGGCATCAAAGAACTGTCCCCATCGCGTCGCGGGGCGACGCCAACTCGTCCGGTCCCTACCAGTCGATGACTTCGCGGTCGCGCCAGAACAGGCCGGCCGGCGACTCCGGCCGGAAGCGAGAGAGCCACGTCGGGGTCTCTGCGCCCTTCTCGATCGAGCGGTCGGCGTCCTCGCCGCCCATCTCGGTCTGCACCCAGCCCGGACAGACCGAGTTCGCGAGCAGTCCTTGGTCGGCGTACTCGCCGTGGAGGTAGGCGGTGAGGCCGTTGAGCCCCGTCTTCGAGACGCGGTAGGCGGGCGAGCCGCCGGACTGTCCCTCGCCGAGCGCGCCCATCCCCGAAGAGAGGTTGACGACGCGACCGCCGTCGGTCTGCAACAGCAGCGGCACCATATGCTTGCATACGAGCATCGGGCCGCGGAGGTTCGTTGCCAGCGTGCGATCGATCGTCTTCACCGACTCGGAGACGATGTCGGAATCGAACTCCGCGACGCCGGCGTTGTTGACGACGATGTCCAGCCGACCCGCCGACTGGAAGATCTCGTCGGCCGCGTCGGAGATTTCGCCCTCCTGGGTGACGTCGACGAGGAGGTGCTCCCACTCGTCGGGGACGTCGTGGGTGACAGAGCGCGTCGCGGCGAAGACCGTCGCGCCGAGATCGTGGAGGTTCGCGGCGATCTGACGGCCGAGGCCGCGGTTGGCCCCGGTGACGAGCGCGACCTGTCCGTCGAGCGAGTCGTACAGTTCCGGCTCCGGTGGGTCCTCGGTCATCGTCGGAGGAACGCGTCGGGCGTAAAAGGGGATTCCGTCTCGGCCGCCGCAGGTGCCGGCTACTCCTCGAAGTCGCGACGCATCGCGATCTCGAACCACGGACACAGGCGCAGTTGCCGGTACCACTGCGGGTGGTCGTGGAGGTGTTCGTAATCAGCCCACAGCAGGCCCGCGATCTCGTCCTCGTCGGGGTCCAGGCTGGTGTCGTCGAGCGTCACCTTCAGGACCGAACAGACCTCCCACTCCAGGCCGGCGTTCTCGTAGTAGCGCTTGTACTCGAATTTGTCCGTCACGCGGAGGTCGCTGTACTGATCCGGCGTGATGCCGAGTTCCTCTTCGAGTCGCTGCGCGGTCGCGTCGACCTGGGACTGTCCCTCGACCGGGTGCGAGGCCACGGTGCCGTCCCAGTGCGTGTCCCAGAGCCGCTTTCCGGGCGCGCGCTGGCCGAGCAGGATGCGGCCGTCGCCGTCGAAGACGAGGCAGGTGAACGCCCGGTGACGGATGCCGTCGCCGGTGTGGGCGTCGAGTCGGTTGACGAGCCCCGTCCGGTTGTCGTCGCTGTCGACGGCGATTACGTCCTGCATAGCGTTCTCGTGGAGGTCGGCCCCGCCGCTCTCGCCGCTCTCGGCGGTCGCGGCGGCGTCGTCGAGCTGATCTGCACTCATACTCGTCTCGTCGGCGAGGGGGAACAAGGAGTCTTCGATGCGAACCGGCGTCGGACACCACGCGCACAGGACGCTCCGGAGGGCTCAGCCCCCCTCACCGTCGAATCGCGGTACGTCCGCGTCTGCGGGGAGTCGCTCGCGCCACCCCGTCGCGTCGTCGAGCGCGGCGAACGCCTCGCGTTCGGGGCGTCCCCCGCAGCGCTCGACCGTCTCGGCGAAGTAGCGGAGCCGCGCGAGCAGTTCGTCGGTGTCGTAGGCGGGGACGTCGAGTCGGGACGTTGCGACCGTCGCCTCGATCACGGCCCCGAAGCCGCGGTTGATCGTTGGGACCGTCGTCTCGACGACCGCGGACTCGATGGGTGTGAGTTCCCACCGCTCCCAGCGCGTCGCGCCCGACTCGCCGGCGTCGACCTGCCTGGCCTCGATGTCGACCCAGGCGTGCGCGTCCGGGAGCACGGGGTCGTCCTCCTCGCGAATCGTCACCGCCGCCTCGACGAACGTCCGCGGGTCAGAGACGAACTGCACCACGCCGCCGCCCTGCCGGTGGAAGTTCCGGCGCGTCCGGGTGTTTCCCCACGTCGTCGCCGTCACCGGGGCCGGAGCCTCGTCGCCGCCGCGCTCGTCGGGCGCGTGCAGTCCGAGCGCGGCGACGTTCCAGCGGTCGTTCGGACCGAGCGTCGTCACCACCGATTCAGTGACGCCGCGGAGGTCGACCGGCCACTCGTCGCCGTCGGCGGCGGTGCCCGTACCGTCCCGATCGCTGCTCCCGCCGCTCACACCTCGACCCCCCATTCGAGCGCGACGAACGTCGCCGCAGTGAGCAGGTCGGCGGTGGTGCCCGGATTGATCCCGCCCGCGACGAATTCCTCGTCGAGTTCGGCGACGGCGTCGGGATCGCCGCGGGCGTCCGCCGCGCGCCGCATCACGTCGGCGGCGACCTCGGGGCCGTGCTTCGTCCGCACGAGCGTGTCCTCCTCGCGGGCGAGTCGGTCGACGAACGCCCGCGAGATGCGGTCGGTGATCGGCCCGTCGTCGTCGCGGATCGCCGCGGCGGTCGCGAACGTCCGCTCGAATCCCGTCGTCCACTCTCTCGCGTTGCCGTCGCCCTCGCTCTGCGCCATCACGTCGTAGAGCGTCAGCCCGCGATCGCGCAGCGCCGGGATCGCGTCCGCGCCGCGACGCGCGTCCAGATCGGCCAGGTCCTCCGGCGGATCGCCGACCGCGACGTCGACGTGCTCGAACGCGCGGTAGAAGTCCGCCGCGTCGGCGACAGTCGTCGATTCGACGACGTCCGTGACTTTCTCAGGCGAGAGCGACTGCCCTTCGGCCGCCCCGCGGACGAGCGGGGCGAGCAGGAGGAGACAACCGAACTGCGTGTTGCCGCCGGACTGCTCGCTCATCCCCGCGACCGCGCGCTCGAAGGCGACGCCGACCGGCGCGCCGGCGGCCGCGCGCCGAAGGCCAGCACCCGACCCGACCGCACCCGCGAGGAAGTGCTCGATCCGGAGCTCCGCGAGGTCGTGGTCGTGGTCGCGGTCGACGTTCCCCGGCTTGGGTGCGGACCCGACGTCGAGCAGCAGCGCGAGCTGGGCGTTCTCGGCCGGACCACGCCGGCTGCCGTCCGCCCCAGTGACGCGATGATCGTTCACTGTGTGTCGACCTCCTCGTGCGATCCGGGGGTCGTCCCGCTGCTCTGGGCGGCGTCCGTCTGCTCGCCGCGACCCGTTTCTGCGAACCACCCCTCGACCGCGCGACGGACGCGACGACGGACTCGGGCGTCGGTGCTCGGCCGGCCGATGCTCACCGCGTCGGCGCCGTAGTGAAGATACTCGCGGACGCTCTCGCGGTCCCGAACCTCGTTGTTGGCGACGACGAACAGGTCCGGTGCCGCGTCGACGACGTCGGCGACGACGGATTCGGTGTCCATCGCGTCGACGTGGACCGCATTCGCACCGGCGGCGTCGATTTCCTGTGCAATCTCGACGAGGTCGACGCCGGAAACCTCTGTGCGGACCTTCACGCTCACCGCCGCACCAGCGTCGCTCGCGACATCGACGTAGTCACACAGGCGACCGGTGTCGCGGAGCAGTGACTCCCCGCAGCCGACCTCGCACATCTCGGTCTGTCGGCAGTGGGCGTTGATTTCGAGGATCGCATCGTGTTCGGCGCAGATTCGCGCCGCGTCTGCGATCGGCTCCAGCGTCGCACTCCTGACGTTTACACCCGGACGGATCGGCACCTCAGAGAGCGTGTCGAGTTGGTCCTCGACGAATACGAGCGGGTCGTCGGGGAGAAACTCCTCGCGGTCGCGTGCGACCAGTTTGCGGGCCGCCTCGCGGGTCGCCTCGTCGAGTGCGACGCCGCCGAGGAACGCCGCGCCGGCGTGGTCGCTCCCCGCGCGAGCCCAGGCGGCGTCGGCCTCCCCGCTGAGACTCGCGAGCGCGACGCGCGGTTCGAACATCAGGCGACCTCCGCGAGCGCCGTCGCTGCGGCGCGAGCGACGCGCTCGGCGTCGCCCGGGCCGTCGATCCGCGTGTCCGTCCGCACGACCGGCCGGTCAAGGTCGGTTCCGTCCGCCTCGTCGAGGACGAACGCGTCGGCGAAGGGATACGCGGCGGCGACGCCCGCCGTCGAGGGCTCGCGGCCGACCCCCGCCATCAACTCCGCGGCGGGCCCCGAGAATACTTCGTCTTCGACGAACGGCGAGACGGCGACGACGGGCGTCGAATCGAGCGCGTCGGCGAATTCCTCCATCGCCAGCATCGGCCCGAGGCTCGTCACGGGGTTCGACGGCCCGACGACGACCGGCTCCGAGAGCGCTTCGCGCACGTCGGGCGTTGGCGTCGCAGACGACGCGCCGCGGAACTCGACGTCCGTCACCGCAGGCTCCGCGCGCCGGTGTACCCAGTACTCCTGGAAGTGCATCGGACCCTCCTCGGTGTGGACGATCGTCGCGACCGGGTCGTCGCTCATCGGCAGCAGTTCGACGTCGAGATCGAAGGCGTCCGCGAGCGTTCCCGTGACCTCGGTGAGCGAGTGCCCCTCGTCGAGCAGCGAAGTCCGGGTGATATGGACCGCGCGGTCGCGGTCGCCGATCTCCATAAACTCGGCGACGCCCGAGAAGCGCCGCCAGCGGGCGATGTCGCGGCCGGCGGTCTGCGCGTCGCCGTCCAGGTAGCGCGGCCCCTCGTCGAATCCGGCCGCGTCGGCCAGCCGGCGGAGTTCCTCGTGCGTCGCAGTCGTGTCGTCGGCGATCCCCCACCACGTCTCGGTGTCGAGGACGCCGCCACCGTGGAAGAGCACGGTGTCGACGTCCGGGCAGACGAGGTGCCCCCCGAACTCGACGTCGTCGCCGGTGTTCGCGACGACAGTCGTCTCCGCAGGATCGAACACCGGCTCCGCGCCGTCGAGAAGCTTCGGTGTGCCCGTTCCGCCGGCGAGAAACGTGACCATATCGGGCCAAGGTGGTCAGACCGTTTGAACGTTCCTTCACCGGCAGCGGTCTCTGTGCGCCCGGCATTCGAGGAGCGCCGCCGGACTGAGACCGGCCAGTCGAGGGCTGTCCGGGCGGGGGCTATTTGCAGCCGGCTCGCGCAGGTCGGGTATGAACGCGATCAAGGACAGCGTCCACGACTACATCTCGCTCGGTCCCGTCGCGCGCGACCTCCTCGATACGCCACTGCTGCAGCGCCTCCGCCACGTCAAACAGCTCTCGACGGTTCGACTCGTCTATCCCTCCGCGAACCACACCCGCCTCGAACACTCGCTGGGCGTCTATCACCTCGCCGACCGCGCGCTCGACCACCTCGGCATCGACGGTACGCGGGCGCGACACGTCCGCGCGGCCGCGTTGCTACACGACGTCGGGCACGGCCCGTACGGCCACCAGACGGAGGACGTCATCCGGCGACGAACCGGGGCGGATCACGACGAAATCGGGTGGCTGCTGGAGGATACTGACGCGGCGGCGGTCCTCTGCGGGCACGGCCTCGATCCCGCGCGTGTCGCCGCGCTCGTCCGCGGCGAGGGCGAACTCGGACAGCTCGTGTCGGGCGAGTTGGACGTCGACCGGATGGACTACCTCGTCCGCGACGCCCACCACACCGGCGTCCCCTACGGCACGATCGACGTGGGGCGACTCGTCCGAGAACTTCGCTACCGCGACGGACTGCTCGTTCTCGCGGCGGGGAACGTCCAAACGGCCGAGTCGCTGCTGCTCGCCCGCGCGCTGATGAACGGGACGGTGTACCGACACCACGTCTCCCGCATCGCGGGCGCGATGCTCGAACGCGCCTCGATCCGACTGCTCGACAGCGAGGGCGACGCGTCAAACTCGACCGGGCCACGGGGCGATGTCGACGTCGAGACCTTCCGCCGGATGGCCGACCACGACCTGCTGGTCGCACTCCGGGGGACGACGCCCGACCTCGCCCGCCGGATCGAGTACCGCGACCTCTACAAGCGGGCCGTTTGGGAGCCGCTCGGGCGCGTTCCCGCGGACGTCGTCGAGATGGGACACGAGGCGTCCCGCGAGGCGGCCGCCAAGATAGCCGACCGCGCCGGCGTCGACCGGGACCACGTCCTGCTGGACGTGCCGCCGCGGCCACGGTTCACGGAGTCCCGCTCGCGCGTCGTCGTCGGCGGGGCCGTACAACGACTCTCGGAGGCCTCCGAACTCGTCGGCGCGCTTCGGGCCGCCGAACGCGCACAGTGGCGGCTCGGCGTCTACGCGCCCGGCGACGCAGTCGGCGACGTCGAGACCGCAGCGACGGCCGTTCTCGGCCTCGCCGAGTGACAGGGAAAACTGATTCAGGAATCGTCCGCGTCCGACGCGTCGGACGCGGACGCAGGAACGCCGCGCTACTCCGCCTGCTCGCCGACGAGCCCCTCGACTAGTTCGTCGGCGACGACCTCGGCCGACAGGAGCGCGGGATCGATAGCGAGGTCGGTCTGGCCGCGCGCGAACTCCGGCAGGGAGTCGGTGGCGTAGGTCACGACCTTGATGTCCGGGTTCGCCTCCTTCGCGACCGGGATGGCCGACGCGTCGTCCATATCCGTCAGGACGAGCGTGTCGGCGTCTTCGAGACCGGCCGCAGAGAGCGACTCGCGGTTCGCGATGCCCTCAACGCGGACGACCTCCGCTCCGAGCGCTTCGAGCGCGTCTCCGAGTCCGTCGACGTCGGGGCCGGCGACCAGGATCATCACTCGTACTCGATGGTCGCGGGCGGTTTGTGCGTCACGTCGTAGACGACGCGGGCGACGTTCTCGTTCTCGCCGGTGATCCGCGATTGGATGCGCTGAAGCGTCTCCCAGGGGAGTTCCTGTGCCCGCGCGGTCATTCCGTCACGGGACTCGACCGAGCGCACCGAGACGATCCAGCCGTGGACGCGGTTGTCGCCCTTGACGCCGGTCCCCTTGCCGATGACGGCCGCGAAGGCCTGCCAGGGATCGTGCTCTTCGGTCTCTTCTTCGACGATGTGACACGCCTCGCGGGCGACCTCCACCTTCTCGCGGGTGACCTCGCCGACGACGCGGATCGCGAGCCCCGGACCGGGGAACGGCATCCGCTCGGAGATGATCTCCTCTAAGTCGAGCGCGCGAGCGACCTCGCGAACCTCGTCTTTGTACAGTTCGCGGACGGGTTCGACGATGCCCTCGAAGTCGACGACGTCCGGGAGGCCGCCGACGTTGTGGTGGGATTTGATGTTGCCTTCCGACTCGATCCGGTCGGGGTAGATCGTCCCCTGAACGAGGTAGTCGGCGTCGGCGTCTTTCGCCTCGCGCTCGAACTCCCGGATGAACTGCTCGCCGATGGCGTGGCGCTTCTCCTCGGGGTCGGTGATGCCCGCGAGCGCGTCGAGGAATCGGTCCTGCGCCTCGACGACGCGGAGCGAGTCCATATACGAGAACGTCTCGCGGATCTGTTCGGTCTCCTCTTTCCGCATCAGCCCGGTGTCCACGTAGACAGACGTGAGCTGATCGCCGATAGCACGGTACGTCAGCGCCGCGGCGACCGAGGAGTCGACGCCCCCCGAAAGCGCGATGATGGCGTTTTCGTCGCCGACCTGTTCTGAAATCTCTTCGACCGCTTCGTCGATGAATGAATCAACGTCGACCATTAGGCTTGTACCTCTGTTTCGTCAGTCAGTTCGCGCGCGTCCAGTTCGCCGGTGACCGCGTCGAGAAAGCCCACGAACGGCGGGCTGGCTCGGTCCGGTCGCGACCGGAACTCGGGGTGGAACTGCGTCCCGAGGAAGAACGGGTGATCGGTTCGTTCGAGGATCTCCATCCGGTTGTTGGCCCGCCCGGAGAAATCGAGCGCGCCTTCTTCGAGCCGCTCGATGTACTCGGGATTGACTTCGTAGCGGTGCCGGTGCCGCTCGGTACAGACCGTGTCGCCGTAGACGTCCGCGGCGAGCGAGCCGGCCTCGATCTGCGTGTCGTGTGCGCCGAGCCGCATCGTGCCGCCCATCTCGTCGACCTCGTACTGCTCGGGCAGGATGTCGATGACGGGGTGTTCGGTGTCGGGGTCGAGCTCCGCGGAGTGGGCGTCTGGGAGTCCCAGGACGTTCCGCGCGTGTTCGACGACCGCCATCTGGAAGCCGAGACAGAGCCCCAGGAAGGGCACGTCGTTCTCGCGGCAGTACTCGATTGCTTTCAGTTTTCCCTCGGTCCCGCGGGAGCCGAAGCCACCGGGGACGACGACGCCGTCGGCCCCTTTGAGCCGATCCTCGTGATGATCGAGCATCTCGTCGGAGTCGACCCACAGGACGTTCACTTCTGTCCGGCGCTCGATGCCCGCGTGCTTCAGCGCCTCGTGGACGGACATATAGGCGTCCTCGAGGTCGTACTTGCCGACCAGGGCGATGTCGACCTCGTCGGTCCGTTCGCGGGTGACGAGTTCGCGCCAGCGGTTGTCGCGCTCGGCCGGGGAAAGCGCCTCGGAGTCGAGGTCGAGCCGTTCCATCACGTACTGATCGAGGCCCTCCTCTTCGACCATCAGCGGGACGTGATAGACGTCCTCGACGTCGGAGTTCGAGAAGACGGCCTCCGTCGGAACGTCACAGAACAGCGCGATCTTCTCTTTCGTCTCGGGGTCGAGTTCGTTCTCACAGCGACCGACGAGGATGTCGGGCTGGAGCCCGATCGAGCGGAGTTCCTTGACGGAGTGCTGGGTGGGCTTTGTCTTCTGTTCGCCGTTCTTCGAGTAGGGGACGAGCGTGACGTGGGTAAAGAGAATATCCTCGTCGTCTTCCTCGTGGGCGAACTGCCGCAGCGCTTCGAGATACGGCATCCCCTCGATGTCGCCGACGGTGCCGCCGACCTCGACGATGCAGACGTCGGTGCCTTCGGCGGCCTCGCGGATGCGCCGTTTGATGTCGTCGGTGATATGTGGGATGATCTGGACGGTCTTGCCCAGGTAATCACCCGCGCGCTCCTTCTCGATGACGTGCTGGTAGGTCTTGCCCGTCGTGATGTTGTGATCCGAGGTCATATCGACCCCGAGGAAGCGCTCGTAGTTCCCCAAGTCGAGGTCGACCTCGCCGCCGTCTTTCAGAACGTACACTTCGCCGTGCTGGTAGGGGTTCATCGTCCCCGCGTCGACGTTGAGGTACGGGTCGATCTTGACCGCCGTCACGTCGAAGCCGGCGTTCGAGAGCAGACGGCCGGTGCTGGCCGCAGTGATACCTTTGCCCAGTCCGGACATCACCCCGCCGGTCACGAAAATGAACTTCCGACCCAGCGTGGGGTCGTACCCGGTGTCGGGTTCCTTCGGCATACCGAGTGTGCGCGAGGCCGCATCAAAACCGTTTCGGAGCGACCGATCCCCTGCGAGCGACCCACACGCATAGTTGTCCGAATCTTCCCGTCTCACCCTTCCTGCAGCGCGTTACTCCGCCGCGGTCGACTCCTCTCCGACGACCTCGTCACCGTTCAGATCGACCCGCTCGACGCCGGGCACTTCGAGGACGAGATCCGGCCCGAACGCCGAGGCCGGCGTCTGATAGCCCGTCGGTGCCTCGCCGTCGAGCACTTTTTCGGCGACCAACAGTGCCGTCCGGACGGTCATTCGGTACGTGTCGGGCGTGCGGAGGCGCGAGACGACGCGGTCGTCGTCGGACCTGGCTTCGCCCCAGATGTGCGCTTCGCCCGCGGAGCGGGCCGCTTCGTCGGGGCCCTCGACGTACCGGTCGACGAGCCACGAGAGGGCGCGCTGTACCTGGTCGGCGTCGAGCACGCCGCCGGCGTACCGGGAGAGCGAGAATGCCCGGCGTGCGTTCTTCGGAAGCGAGAGGTACACGTCGATGTTCGGAATCCCAGTCGAGTGATACGCCGTCGAGAGATCGCCCCACGGGATCGAGATCGCCCGGCGCAACCCCTCGCCGAAGTCGACGACGCGGGTCCGCGCGCCGATCTGTTCGAAGCGGAGGTCGCCGTCGCGTCGGACCGCTCCGCCGGACCCGATGTCCGACAGCATCGTCTTCAGCGTCCCCGGCGAGACGCCGCCCTCGGATTCGAGCGCGAGCGAGAGGTGAGTCGCGTCGGGCAGGCGACGGTGGAGGTGCGTCGCGAGGCAGTCCGTCGGGACGACGTCGAAGCCGACTCCCGGCAGAAGCGTCACGCCGGCGGCCTCGGCGTCGCCGTCGCGGCGGTGGATCCGCTCGAAGACCTGCAGTTCGCCGGTGATGTCGAGGTAGTCGGTCTCGGTCTCGATACAGGCGTCGACCATCGGATCGGCCGTCTGGTCGAACGGCCCCGCGCAGTTGAGGACGACGTCGACGGTACCGAGGTGGTCGGCGGCGTCTTCGACTGCGAACGGTCGTGCTTGGAGGCCGTGGGCGGTGGCGACGCCGCGCGTCTTCGTGCGGTCGCGGCCGGCGACCAGCGGTTCGTAGCCGTGTTCTACGGCTCGTTCGACGACGAGACGACCGGTGTATCCGTAGGCACCGTAGACGAGGAGTCGGGGAGAGTCGGAGCGGGACATACGGCCACGTTGGTGCGGAACTGACAAAGGAACACCGGCGTCAGTGGATCGACACCTGCTCCGGGCACCGAAACTGTCGAGAGCCTAGTATTCGAAAGTCGAGTATGGACTTCCCGGCGCTCGGACTCGGAACGTACAAGCTGACTGACCCCGAGACGTGCCCGGCCGCCGTCGCGACAGCCCTCGATCTCGGGTACGACCACGTCGACACCGCCCAGGGGTACGGCAACGAGGCGCTCGTCGGAGAGGGTCTCGCGCGCGCTGACCGCGGCGCCGACGAGGTGCTCGTGGCGACGAAGCTCGATACGGACAACCTCGGGTACGGCGACGTAACCGAGACCGCACGCGCGAGCGCCGCGCGCCTCGGCGTGGACACGATCGATCTCCTGTACGTCCACTGGCCCGCGGCGGGCTACGATCCCGACGAGACGCTGCCGGCGCTCGACGCGCTCGTCGACGAGGGCGTCGTCGACCGCGTGGGAGTGAGCAACTTCGGCCCGGACCAACTGGAGACGGCGATCGAGCGCCTCGACGCCCCGCTCGCGGCGCACCAAGTCGAGATGCATCCGCTGCTCCCCCAGCGGGAACTCCACGAATACGCGGTCGAACACGAGCACCGGCTCGTCGCGTACTCGCCGATCGTCCGCGGGCGGGTCGCGGACGTGCCGACGATCGTCGACGTCGCCGAGAAACACGACGCGACGCCGGCGCAGGTGTCGCTCGCGTGGCTACTGGCGAAGGAAAACGTCACACCGATCCCGAAGTCGGCCACGCGGGCGCACATCCGCGAGAACTACGGGGCGCTCGACCTCGAATTGGAGGCGGAAGACGTCGCCGCGATCGACGGTATCGACCGCCGCCACCGCGTCGTCGACGCTCCCGATGCGCCCTGGAATCAGCCGTAGCCGTCTCATCATCCCGGCGGGCAGGGACGACGGCTCTCTCGAACGAGCGTTTATATACGAAGCCGGGGCCATCCTTGCCGTGACGTAGGACGCACCCCGCGTCGGGCAGCGGTCGTTCGGCACGTCGACGCGGGAGTCAGCCCGAGTCATCGGGAGTTGCTGTGCCGACTGTTCGCCCAGATCCCCTTCGGAGGCGGAGTGTCTCAGCGGATCTGACCCGCAGTCTACCCCGTGTTCTTCATTCCTGCCGCGATGCCCTTCACCGTCAGTCGGAGCGTCTGCTCCTCGTGGTCAGTTCGGTGCGTCTGGGCGAGCAGATGCGTCTGCAGGAGGTTCAGTGGGTCGACGTAGGGGTTCCGGCGTCGAAGGCTCTCGTCGAGCCACTCACGCTTGAGTAGCGCCTCCCGGTCGGTGACGTCGAGTACGGCGGTGCGCGCGCGCTCGTACTCCGCCTGAAGGTGCGGGAAGAACTCCTCGCGGAGGTCCGGATCCGCGAGCTCGGCGTAGTGCTCTGCGATGTCGAAGTCGGTCCGTGCGAGCGCCAGCGACGCGTTGTCGAGCGTCGTCCGGAAGAACGGCCACTCCTCGTACATCTCCCGGAGAACGCCGAGGTCGCCGCCCTCGTCGAGATACGTTCGGATCCCCGCGCCGAGTGCGTACCAGCCGGTGATGATGCAGCGCGACTGCGTCCAGGAGAACACCCACGGGATCGCCCGCAGGTCCTCGACGGTGCGTTCGCCCGATCGCGACGCGGGTCGGGAGCCGAGATTCAGGTCCTCGATGACGCCGATCGGCGTCGCCTGCCCGAAGTACGAGACGAAGCCGTCGGATTCGAGCAGGTCGCGGTACTGCTTTCGGGCCGTCGTCGCCATCTCGTCCATCGCGTCGACCCACTCCTCGCTGACGTCCTCTTCGGGCTCGCAGATCGCCTGGTACCGCGAGCGAACCTGCGCGTTCAGCATCTGTTCGAGGTTCCGCTCGGCGATCTGTGGGTTCGCGTACTTCTCGGCGATGGCCTCGCCTTGCTCGGTAAACTTAATCTGTCCGGTGACTGTCTCGTTGGGGAGCGCCAGCATCGCCTCGTTCATCGGCCCGCCGCCGCGCGAGATCGACCCGCCGCGCCCGTGGAACAGTCGCATCTTCACGTCGAAGTCGTCGCAGATGTTCGCGAGGCGACGCTGGTTCTTGTAGAGGTCCCAGTTCGCGGCCAGGAACCCGTTCTCCTTGTTGGAGTCGGAGTAGCCGAGCATGATCTCCTGGACGTCGTTGCGGGCGTCGAGCGCCTTCGCGTAAGCCGCGTTCTCGAAGAGCGTCCCCATAATCCGGCGCGCGCCGTTGAGCGCCGACTCCGTCTCCAAGAGCGGCACGATGTCGAGTCCGCAGTGGTCCGGGAGTGACACGACACCTGCCTGGTCGGCGAGGAAGAGCACCTCCAGCACGTGACTCGGTTCCTCGGTCATCGAGATGCAGTACGTGTCGATGGCGCTGACGCCGAACTCGCGTTGCCACTCGCCGAGCATCTCGAAGCGTCGCAGGACGCGTTCGGCCGTCTCGGAGACGTCGCCGGGTTCGTCGAGATCGAGGATCGGTTCGTCCTGGAGAATCGCCTCGGTCAGTACCTCGATCCGCCCGTCTTCGTCGCGGCCGTAGTAGTCGATGCCCTCGTGTTCGAGTGCCTCGTGGACTGCTTCGGTGTGGTTCTCCTGATGATCGCGGAGGTCCAGACTCGCGAGCGTGAATCCGAAGGTATCGACCTGCCGCATCAGCGGTTCGACGTACTCGTCGGCGACGACATCCGCGCCCGTCGATCGGAGGCTACGGTCGATGACTTCGAGGTCGTCGAGGAACGCCGCCTCGTCGCCGTAGCCGTCCGGCCGGACGTCCTCGATGCGACGGAGGCGCTCGCGCATCAGCTTCAGTTTCTGACGGTACGGTTCGCCCGGGTAGCGCTCTTTCGCCTCGTCGGCGACGCCCGGCAGCCGCGAGCGATCGGCCTTCAGCGAGCGTTCCAGTTCGGCGCCGATGTCGATGCGGCGACCGTCTTGACTCAGCACGCCCGAGAGACGCTTGAGAGACTGGCTGTACTTTTCGAGCACCACCGATCGCTGCCGTTCGAGCGTATCGGTCGTCACTTCGGGCGTGACGAATGGGTTGCCGTCGCGATCCGAACCCGCCCACGACCGGAACTCGAAGAGTTTGGGAACGTCGACCTCCGGATACTCGTCTGCGAGAAGATCCTCGAACTCGGCGTAGACTTCGCCGACGACGTCGAAGAGGATAGATTCCAGATACCACTGAACGTTCCGCGCTTCGTCCTGTGGTTCGGGGCGGCGCTCGCGAACCTGCGACGTCTGCCAGAGGCTCGTGACCTCGGCGTCGATCTTCCGCCACAACTGATCGTGTTCGCGGTCCGTCACGCGCCGTTCGTCGAGTTCCTCTAGCCGGCTCGCGATCGATCGAAGTTTCGCCTTCACCGTCTTTCGGCGGGCCTCGGTCGGGTGTGCGGTAAACGTCGGCTCGATGAGAACGTCGTCGAGCACCTGCTGGACGGTTTCGGCGTCGGCATCGGCTTCGATGAGCGTCTCGACAGTCGCGACGAGTCCGTCTTCGAGGTTGTCCGCCTGGGACGCCTCACGGACGACGCGTGCGCGTTCGCGCTCCTCTGCGAGATTGATGAGTTCGAAGTACGTCGTAAACGCGCGGGCGACGACGCTTTCGCCCTCCGGCGAGAGGCCGTCGAGGAGTCGATCGAGTTCCGCCCGGGACTCCCGTTCGCCCTTCCGGTACGAGATGGCGGCGGTCCGAATGTCTTCGACGGTCTCGAACGATCCTCGTGACGTCTGCTCGGCCAATACGTCGCCCAAGAGCGCTCCAAGCTCACGGACGTCCTGATTTACGTCCCTACTGTGTAATCCCATACCGTGGGATATTCTGTCGTCCGAGTAAAAAACCACCGAGTTGTCGAGAAATTTCCATTCTGTGTTTCGGGTCGAACGCCCTTTCAGATCTGGATCGAAATCCGTGATATTATCTAAGCGACCGTCGGGAGTTCCAGCGACGAGAGACGGACCGGGGGTTTCGTCATCCTTTTTACCGGCGGGACGAACACTCGGGTATGAGCGAGCGCGACAAGTACCCGGCGGACTCGGGTCGCCGCCGATTCGTCAAAGGTGTCGTGGGGGGCGCGGCACTCGCCGGCGTCGGCGCGACGGGTGCGGCCGCAATCAATTCTGCGACGCAGTCGCCCGGCGCGGGCGGCGGTTCGACGCAGGCGTACGCTATCGAGAACACCGCGGGTCCGGCGCCGCGCGGAATGCCACAGATTCCCGTCGAGATCGACGACGAGGGGTATCTCAAGGGCGTCTGGCCCGAGGTCAAGACCGAACAACAAGGAGGGATCTCGGTCCAGATCGCCGAGACGGAGGACTACAAGGGCTCGGGCGTGGCCTACACGTCGGAGTGGTTCCAGTACTGCGGCGTCGAATCCTACGCTGGGATCGAGCCCGGTTACGACTCGGACAACTACTTCCGCGTCGGCTCGAACCCCGGCTACGACTGGCAGAGCGAGACGTACTCCGAAGGCGACAAACTCCACGTCGACGACTTCTCCGACTACAGAGAATGGTCCAACGACGTCGGTGATCCGGGCCTCGGGAAACCGGCGACCGGCCGGTGGCGCTCGGAGGACGCCGAGGACGTCATTCCGATCCAGGTCATCAAGTCCGAACAGGTCGAACAGATGGCCCAGAACGACCCCTGGATCGAAGCCTCGACGGAGGAGGGCTTCATCGCGTGGCTCAACAAGTGCACGCACTTCTGTTGCGTCCCGAAGTACAAGAGCGAGGGTTCGGCGAAGTTCAACGCGGAAAACGACGTCTACTGCCAGTGCCACCAGTCGGTCTACGATCCGTACAGCCTGGTACAGACGCTCTTTACCGCCCGTCCGCGCCCGACCGAGTAACGTCGCAGTCTCGGCGCCGGGCCGGCCTGGGTCCACATATCGACCCACTTTCTCACACCGATAGCAGTCGCAGACACGTCATTTTCGGACACATTCATGTAGGTAGCCCTCACAGAGTGGAGTAGTATGAGTGGGGGCGGGAGTGAGCCGGAGGCCGACAGCGCGGAGCTTGCCGCATCTGAGATTCACGACGTGCTCCGAAACGATCGGCGGCGGCTCGTACTCGAACGGTTACGGGCGGGTGATGGTACCGAGACGGTCTCCGATCTCTCCGAGCACATCGGTGGCATCGAGGCCGACGAGTCGCCACCGCCGCGGAACGTCCGACAGAGCGTGTACGTCTCGCTGCATCAAACGCACCTTCCGAAGCTCGACAAACTCGGGATCGTCGAGTACGACCCCGACGCGAAGACCGTCTCGCTGGCAGACAACGCGGAAGACGTCGGCGTCTATATGGAGGTCGTCCCACAGTACGGCATCTCGTGGGCGGAGTACTACCTGGGACTCGGGCTGCTCGGCGCGCTCTCACAGGTCGCGGCGATGATCGGCGTCCCGGTCGTGCGTGCGCTCAGCCCGGCGCTCATTGGGTTGTTGCTTTTCGGCGTCGTCGTCCTCTCCGCACTCTATCAACTCCTCACGCAGCGCAGTTCCCTGTGGCACCGGCTCAGCGGTAACTGACCGGACGCGGCGTACACTGCGGGTGGCTGTGGCCGTCACGCTCAGGTACGTGCCGCTCCCTCTCGACAGTGATGCCCGACACGGCCATCGCGTGGTTCCGCCGGGACCTGCGAACGCACGACAACGAAGCGCTCGCCGCCGCTGCCGCGGCAGACCGAGTCCTCCCAGTCTACTGTGTCGACCCGCGGACGCACGGGATGCAGCCGTACGGTGGCGCCGACTCCTTCCGCTACGAGAAACTGGGGACGCGGCGAGTGCGCTTCCGGCGCGAATCTCTCGACGGCCTGCGCGACCGACTGCGCGGGCTCGGCTCGGACCTCCTCGTGCGTCGTGGTCGTCCCGAAGTCGTGCTGCCCAACCTCGCTGACGCCGTGGGCGCCGACGTCGTGACGTTCCACGACCTCCCAGGACCGGACGAGCGAGCGGTTCGTGCAGCGGTGACGGCAGCACTGCGCGAGCGCGGCGTCACGCCGCGTCGGTTCTGGGGGCGGACGCTCCATCATATCGCCGACCTCCCGACGCCGTACACCGCGATCAGCGACACCTACACGAAGTTCCGGAAGTCGATCGAGGCCGACTCGGCTGTCCGAGAGACGTATCCGCGCCCGTCGCTGGCGCCGATTCCAGGCGGCGACGACACCGGCGTCGACGCTGACGCGATTCGCCCCGGTTCGATCCCGGACGTCGACGTCGCGGTCGATTCACTTGGATCGCCGGACGCGGAACTCGGGGCCGGCGAGGACGCCGACGAGATCGACGAGCGCGCGGTCCACCCCTTTCCGGGCGGCGAAGACGCCGCACTCGACCGCCTGACGTCGTACATCTGGGAGGGGGGCCACCTCCGCGAGTACCGCGAGGCGCGAAACGGTCTCGTCGGTCCCGACTACTCCTCGAAGTTCTCTCCGTGGCTCAACGAGGGCAATCTCTCGCCGCGGCGCGTCTTCGAGGAGGTCAAGCGCTACGAGCGCGAGCGAGTCTCGAACGACTCGACGTACTGGCTGGTCTCCGAACTCCGCTGGCGGGACTTCTTTCAGTTCCAACTCGCGAAGCACGGCGCGCAGTTCTTCGCCCCCGGCGGTCTCAGACGCCGCCACGACGTCAACTGGCGATGGGACGAACAGGAGTTCGAACGGTGGCGAACCGGGCAGACGGGTATCCCCTTCGTCGACGCGAACGTGCGCGAACTGAACGCGACCGGATATCTCTCGAACCGCGGACGACAAAACGTCGCGTCCTTCCTCGTGAACGACCTCACGATCGACTGGCGACGCGGCGCGGCGTACTTCGAGACCCAACTCCTCGATTACGATCCGGCCTCGAACTACGGCAACTGGGCGTACATCGCGGGCGTCGGCAACGACTCCCGACAGCGGGCGTTCGACGTTCTCGCGCAGGCCCACCAGTACGACCCCAAAGCCGAGTACGTCACGCGCTGGATTCCCGAACTCGACGGGCTAGTCCCACAGAAGGCTCACGAACCGTGGACGCTGTCGGAATCAGAACAGGCGAGATACGGGGTCGAACTCGGCGTCGACTACCCGCGCCCGATGATCGATCCTACGACGTCGGGCGATGATCCCGTTTAGGGCCACGCTCGGCCGCGAAGCCGCCAGGAGGCGGTCACGAGGGCCGTCACGAGGACGAACGCGATCAGCGAGAGCCGGGGGATCGTCAACAGGCCGTCCAGCATCGGATAGAGGATCGACGAACAGCCGCCACCGACCGAACAGGTCCCACCGACGCTGGGTCGGACCTGGAGGACCACGTGGTACGTCGCGACGCCGAGGCCGAGCAGCGAGAGCGGCAGCACGGTGCGAGCGACGCCCGGACGGTCTTCGAGCGTCGCGACGCCCAGAACGACAACGAGCGGATACAACAGGATGCGCTGGTACCAGCAGAGCTCGCAGGGGACCAGCCCCAGCCCGAGGCTGAAATACAGGCTCCCGGCGGTGCCGATACCCGCGACGAGCGTCGCGAGTCCGAGCAACGGTCGCGTGCGCGACGTCATCGTCCCTGTTGAGACACCCCGGCCGCTTGAACGAATCGGTGAGTGATATCTAATGACAGGGGAACGTACCTGACAACTGACGAAACAGTTCGGATTGCTCCCGACCCTGGACCGAATCACGTCGGCGCGTCACCGCGGGAAGAAAGACTTATCATCGTTTCCCGACCGCAAACATCGTGAGGATAGTTATCAATGGGTATCGCCGAGACATACACACGCGGACGTCAGTTCGCGGTGGCACGGCCCGGTTCCGTTCTCTTGGCGCTCGTCGGGATCATTCTGTTGTACGACCTGCTCTCCGGTCTCGCGACCGGACAGACGTCGTTCAGCAGCGTCGGCTCGCTCGTCTGGGACGGGCTGATGCGCGGGCTGGTGATCGGTCTCGCGGGCATCGGGCTCTCTATGACGTACAGTATTCTGAACTTCGCGAACTTCGCGCACGGTGATTTCATCACCGCGGGCGCGTTCTCCGGGTGGGCGACGACGTACCTCGTCGCCGGCCTCGGTCGGGCCGACGTGGGGGCGCTGTTGCTCGTCGGCGCGGGCGGATCCGTCTTCGGCGGGACGCTCGGCATCGGCGTCACCGGGACGCCGCTGGCCGTCGCCGCCGGCGCGCTCGTCGCCGGTGTCGCCACCGTCGTCCTCGCGCTGGGCATCGATCGGCTCGTCTTCAAGCCCATCCGCGACGAGGACGGCATCACGCTTCTCATCACGAGCGTCGGCGTCGCGTTCGCGCTGCGGTATCTGATGCAGTTCGTCTTCGGATCGAGCGTCCGCGGCACGACGTCACAGCCGCCGTCGATCTCGCTGTACTTCGTCGACGGGGCCGTCCGAATCAACGCCCACGACATCGCAGTCGTCGTCGTCGCCGGGGGGCTGATGCTCGCCGTGCACCTGCTCTTGCAGATGACGAAACTCGGGAAGGCGATGCGGGCGATGGCGGACAACGAGGATCTCGCCCAGATCACGGGGATCCCGACCGAGCGCGTCGTGCGCTCGGTGTGGGTCATCGGCGGCGGCCTCACCGGCGTCGCCGGCTATATGTTCATCCTCTGGAAGGGCACACTCGGCTTCAACGACGGGTGGCTCCTCTTGCTCCTCATCTTCGCCGCGGTCATCCTCGGCGGCATCGGCTCGATCTACGGCGCTATCGTCGGCGGCCTCGCGATCGGGCTGACAGCGTCGGTGTCGGTCATCTGGATCCCGTCGGCGTTCGCCCGCGCGGCGGCCTTCGCGGTGATGATCGTCCTGCTGCTCGTGAAACCTGAGGGCATCTTCTCCGGGAGGTCGACAGCATGAGCGTCCGCGACGACGTCTCCGCGCGCTTACCGGGTGGCGACGCCGGGCTCATCGTGGCTGTTCTCCTGGTTATCTACGCCGCGTACGTCCTGATCGGCGTCGGCCTCGGTTACTCGCTGCGCGGCCAACTCAACACCATCGCGGTCCTCACGTTCTACATCGGCGTCTTCGCGATGCTCGCGCTCGCGCTCAACCTCCACTGGGGGTACACCGGGCTGTTCAACATCGGTATCGTCGGCTTCATGGCCGTCGGTATCTACGTGATGGCGCTGGTCTCGAAACCGCTCTATGAATCTGGCGGCGCGGCGCAGGTCGGTGGGCTCGGACTGCCGCTCGTCGTCGGCATCATCGCCGGGATGGTCGCGGCGGCGCTTCTCGGGCTGGTGATCGCGCTCCCGGCACTCCGGTTGCGAGCGGACTACCTGGCTATCGTGACGATCGCGATGTCCGAAATCGTCCGTTTCTCGTTCCTCTCGGGCGAACTCCAGCAGTTCCAACTGCTCGGCGAGCGCGTCGGCTTCGGCGGCGGATCGGGGCTCATCCTCGATTTCACCGACCCGCTGGAGGCGTTCTTCGGATTCTTCGGCCTCTGGGACGCGTATCTGGGCTTCGTCGACTCGTTCGAGGTGCTCGTTCCCAACAACCCGAAACCCGTCGTCGACGGCCTCGTCTACGGCGTGGTGCTGCTCTTCTTCGTCGCGGCGTTCTACTGGCTGCTCAAGCGCACAGGCGAATCGCCGTTCGGCCGCGTCCTCAAGGCCATCCGTGAAGACGAGGACGTTGCGAACTCGCTCGGGAAGAACACGAACCGGTTCAAAATTAAGGCGTTTATGCTGGGCTGTGCGCTGATGGGCCTGGCGGGCATCCTCTGGCTGATGACGAGCGGTGCCGTCACGCCGAACTTCTTCCGGCCGCGGATCACGTTCTTCGTATGGATCGCGCTGATCATCGGCGGCGCGGGGTCGAACACGGGAAGTGTTCTCGGCGGCGCGGTCTTCGCCGCGCTGCTCTATCAGGGGCCGCGGTACCTGAAGAACCTCGTCGACACCGTCCTGCCGAACGCGGACGCGCCGTCGGGATTCGGTCCGGCAATCGCGCCGCTCATCTCGAATTTCGACCCGGCACCGCTGTTCTTCTACACGATCGACAGCATCCGACAACTCCAACTCGTGTTCATGGGACTCGTGCTCATCTGGCTGATGCACAACCGACCGGAAGGAATGCTCGGCTACCGCAAGGAGACGGCCGCCGGCATCCCGCTGACCGCGGCGCGTGCGCGCGGAACAGCGGAGACCGATGGCGGCGAATCCGCTTCCGGAGGTGGTTCCGATGAGTGAGGCGGCCGACGCGGGCGACGGCGACGAACCGGGTGTCGAATCCGGGGCCACGTCAGGCGCCGGCGCTGTCGGCGACGCGCCGACGGAACTGAACCTCGGCTCCGGCGGCCCGAGCGTCAGCGAGGAGTACCCGCTGCAGGTGGACAGTCTGCGGAAGTCCTTCGGTGGGATCACCGCCGTCGACGACGCGTCCTTCCAGGTCGAACGCGGGAGCCTCACCGGACTGATCGGCCCGAACGGCGCCGGGAAGTCGACGACGTTCAACCTCATCACGGGGATGCTCCAGCCGGACTCCGGAACCGTGACGTTCGACGGCGAGGACATCACCGGGGAGAAGGCCCACGCCATCGCGAACAGGGGGCTCGTCCGGACGTTCCAGATCGCCCGCGAACTGCAGGAGATGACGGTGCTCGAGAATATGATGCTGGCACCGAAGTACCAGCGCGGCGAGGCGCTGTGGCGGTCGGTGACGCCGGGGTTCCGCGGCGACGTCATAGAGCAGGAGTCCGAGTTGCTCGACCGCGTCTGGAACGTACTCGAGTTCTTCGAGATCGACCACATCGCCGAGGAGTACGCCGGGAACCTCTCGGGCGGCCAGCGGAAACTCCTGGAGATGGCGCGGGCGCTGCTCACTGACCCGGATATGCTGCTGCTCGATGAGCCGTTCGCCGGCGTCAATCCGTCGCTGGAGCGGCGGCTCCTCGATCACATTCACGAACTCCGCGAGCAGGGGTACACGTTCCTGCTCGTCGAACACGATATGGACCTGATTATGGAGAACTGCGAACGCGTCATCGTCCTCCACCAGGGCCGGGTCCTGACGGAGGGCACGCCCGCAGAGATACAGGCGAACGAAGAGGTCATCGAGGCCTACCTCGGAGGGAACGTATGAGCGCAGACACTACTGGGGGAGCCGACGGCGACGGCGCCGCGGTCTCCCGTGAGACGATTCCGGAGCGCGGAGACCAGTCCTTACTCGAAGTTCGGGATCTCGACGCCGGCTACGGCGATCTCCAGATCCTGACCGACGTCGATATGGACGTGGCCGACGGCGAGTACGTCACCATCGTCGGTCCGAACGGGGCCGGCAAGTCGACGGTGATGAAGTCCGTCTTCGGGCTCACGACCCATATGGGCGGGACCGTGACCTTCGAGGACGAGGACATCACCGGCCTCCGTCCGGAGGAGATCATCCACGAGGGTATCGGTTACGTCCCGCAGAACCACAACGTCTTCGCGTCGCTGACGGTTCGCGAGAACCTGGAGATGGGCGCGTACATCCTCGACGAGGTGCCACAGGACGCCCTCGACGCCGTCTTCGACCGGTTCCCGATCCTCGAAGAGCGGCAGACCCAGAAGGCGGGCACGATGTCCGGCGGCCAACAGCAGATGCTCGCGATGGGCCGCGCGCTGATGCTCGATCCCTCGCTGCTCTTACTCGACGAACCTTCTGCGGGCCTCGCGCCCGACCTCGTCGACGATATGTTCGACCGCATCGACGCGATCAACGACGACGGGACGGCGATCCTGATGGTCGAGCAGAACGCCAAGGAGGCGCTGCGGCGCTGTGACCGCGGCTACGTCCTCGCGAACGGCCAGAATCGGTATATGGACGACGGCGACGTGCTGCTGAACGACGAGCAGGTCCGTCAGGACTTCCTCGGCGGATAATACGGCCGTCGCACCTTCTTTTCGATCCCACGGACTGCAGTAGACAGTGTCCGGTGACGACCTCAGACGACAGCAGACGGTGCCGGGTAGCGATCGCTCGCGGCGCTACTCGGTTGTCGCCGTCGAAAAAATTCGGAATCGATCGAACGGGCCGCTCTAGCTGTCCGGTCCCGACAGCGCCGTCTCGATGACGGAGGAGTACGAGGACTCGCCTTTGTTGAAGGCGACCTTGTGGTAGACCTCGCCGCCGAACTGCTCGGAGAAGACGCTGCTGAAGCGATCCGAGAGCTGCTGGCCGTAGTCGTTGTTGACGTACAGCGTCGAGACGGAACTGACGCCGAGCCGTTCGGACATCACCTGCGCCATCACGCGGCCCTGCAGGAAGTCCGAGGGCGCCGTCCGGAAGATGTAGTCGTCGTCGTCGAGGTTCGACACCGACAGCGCGGTGGACGACGGCGAACAGCCGACGATCTCGTTCGGGATGAACACCTGCTGTGAGACGGGGACGTTGACGCCCGAGGACGCCGACCCGCAGACGCTCGGCACGCCGGCGCTCGCGAGCGTCTCGGCGGCCGAGGTACCGGCGCTCGGCGACGTCTGGGTGTCCTCGATCTGCGCGTTGACCGACAGACCAGCGGGGTTGGCCTCGTTGATCTGCTTCACGGGGATCTGTGCCGCCTGGATCATCGGCTGTCCGACGGAGGCGAGGTCACCGGTCTCGGGGAGCAAGATTCCGACCGACATCTCGCGGTCGCTGCCGCCCGGTCCGCTGTCGGCGGAAGGACCGGCGCCGTCTGGGTTCTCGCCCTCGAAGTTCTGGACTTCGACCTGGCTCGTCCCGCCGTCGGCGAACTCCCAGATGGAGTAGGCTGCGGACGCCGGGTCGCCGTCTTCGTTGAAGTTCGTCGCCGACGACGCGCCCTGATAGTTCACGTCTTCGCCGTTTGCGGCCGCCTCGACGCCCTCGACGAGGTTCTCGGGCGTGACGGTCATCCCGTCCGGGTTCGCGATCCGGCGCATCTGATCGCGGATCGCGGTTCCGTCGTTCGCGCCGGCCGCGGCGTTCGCGAGGAGCTGAATCGCGACGGAGTCGTACGTCTGCGAGGTGAACACGCCGGGCGAGGAGCCGTACTCGTCCTGGAACAGCGTGTTGAACGCCTCCTGGTTCGGCCCGCCAGCGGCCGGGGCCGTCCCGGTGACGTTCGCCATCTCGTTCCCGACCTGGCCCGGCATCGCGCCGTCGCGGAGACCGTCGGGAACGAGAATCTCCTCGCTGCCGTCAGATTGGCTGTAGTAGTCACGGAACAGCTGAACCCCACTTTCGGGGTACCCGATGACGACGAGGCCTTCCGGGCCGCCGCTGCCGCCGCCACCGCCGCCGGTCGTTGTGGTTTCGCCGCCACCGTCTCCGCTTTCGGTACCCCCACCGTCGCCGCCGCTATCTCCGGGGCTTCCAATACAGCCTGCGAGTCCAGTTGCACCGATTGCACCAGCCGCACCGACGCGCTTCATAAAGTCGCGCCGTACGATATCACGTGCCATATCCCTCGGAAGGGGACTCCTCCGTATAAATGTATCCGTTACAATACTGTGCGTTCGGGTATATGCACTATACAATGACAACAGTTCACGTGGTGAGATCCGCCCGTACCCGGTGTCTGCTATTCCCGGCCAGGACGAGCGTGGGGTCGTACTGATCGACTCCTGATGTTTTAGGGAGGCGTGTCAGTGATTGTCCAATCTCGTCCGGGTCGGATTTGTTCACTTGTCCCAAAGACGCACCAGCAGACCTCCAAATCGCCACGCTCAAGCGCTCGGGGACCCGCCCATCAAGAGATGACCATCCCCTCGTTCGTCATCGGGATCGCGGGCGGCACCGGCGCGGGGAAGACGACCGTCGCGCGCCTCATCACCGAGAACGTCGGCGACGACGTCACGCGGATCCCGCTGGACAACTACTACGAGGATCTGAGCCACCTCGACTTCGAGGAGCGTGAGGACGTCAACTACGACCACCCGTCGGCGTTCGAGTGGGAACTGATCCGCGAGCAGGTATCGACGCTCCTGGAAGGACAGCCCATCGAGATGCCGACCTACGACTTCGAGACCCACAACCGGACCGACGATCCCGAGACGGTCGAACCGACGGACGTCATCATCGTCGAGGGGATCTTCGCGCTCTACGACGAGGAGGTCAACGAGATGCTCGATCTCCGCTTGTACGTCGAGACCGACGCCGACGTCCGAATCCTTCGCCGTATCCAACGCGACGTGATCGACCGCGGGCGCGATCTGGAGGGCGTCATCGATCAGTACCTCTCGACGGTCAAGCCGATGCACGAACAGTTCGTCGAGCCCACGAAGCGGCACGCCGACCTCATCGTCCCGGAGGGAGCGAACACGGTTGCAGTGAACCTCCTCGAAGAGAAGATCCGCGCCGAAGCCGGCGGCAGTACACCGCGGGAGTGGGAGCGTGACTCCGTCGAAGAAGCGCTCGTCGACCAGATCTCGGTCGATCCCGACCAGTGACCGCACTCGAAACGCGGCTCCGGCGAGCGAGTGACGTCACGCACTGGCTGCACCACGAAGAGTCGGATCGGGTGCTGGCCGAACTCACGCGGCAGTTTCGCACGGCCCCCTAACTCCGCTCTCCGGTTCCAGCCGGCGATCGCTTCGGTGTCGCAGTTGGCTCCATCGCCGCCCCTCGGACTATATATATCTTAAGAGTACACTTAGCGAGATACTTATACGGACCCGGGAAAAGGTCAGGTGACGCGAGGTCGTCGCGCCGGCGGGATGAGCTCCGTTGGATTCGCGCTCGCGTCCCTTCATGAGCCGGTCGGTCGGGGGGCGACCCCCTGCGGCCGACTGTCGAAACAACGTCGTGAGCGACTGGTCCCCGCTGACGATCGGGCGACAGCGCCACGTTCAAATCGCCCCGGAGAGACCGTCGAATATGGCGGATCTCGGCAAAGTCGATCGCTCGTTCTTCGACGAGTACGTCTTCCCGCATCTCGGTGCCGACCGCGACGACGTGGCGCTCGGTCCGACGCACGGCGTCGACTTCGGCGTGCTAGATCTCGACGGTACGGCCGTCGCTATCGCGACCGATCCCGTCTCCGTCCTTCCGGGCCTCGGATTCGAGCGCGCCGGGCGGTTCGCGCTCGATTTCGTCCTCGCTGACGTCGCCGTCTCCGGACTCGCTCCCTCTCATCTCGCCATCTCGTTCACGCTCCCGCCCGAGTTCGACGACGAGTCGTTCGCGACGCTGTGGGAGTCGATGCACCGAGAGGCCGCGGACCTCGGCGTCTCGATCGTCACCGGCCACACCGCCCGCTACAGCGGCTGTTCGTTTCCGTGGGTCGGCGGCGCGACGGCGCTCGGCGTCGGCGATCACGACGACCTGATCCGCCCGGACGGCGCACGCGTCGGCGACGACGTGCTCGTGACGAAGGGTCCCGGCGTGGAGGCCACGGGGCTCCTCACGTCGCTGTTCCCCGAGCAGTTCGACCTCGACGCGGCGACGCTGGCGGCCGCGCAGTCCCGCCTCGACGACGCGTCCTGCGTCCGCGACGCGATAACGGCGGCCGCGGTGGGCGGCGTCAACGCGATGCACGACGCGACCGAGTGCGGACTCTTCGGCGCGTTCGTCGAGGTCGCAGACGGTGCTGGCGTCCGATTCGATCTCTCCACGGACGAAATCCCCCTTTTGCCGGGCGTCCGCGAGACCGCCGACGCGCTGGGGATCGACCCGTGGAAGGCGACCACCGGCGGGACGCTCGTGCTGACGGTCGATCCCGATCGCACTGCAGACGTCGTCGGCGCGCTGGAGTCAGAGGGAACGCCGGTCGGCGTCGCTGGAACGGTCGAATCGGGGACGGGCGTCGCGGTCGACGGTGCGGAGATTTCACATCCAGACGTCGATCCCTCGTGGGCGGCCTTCGAGGAGTTGGCGCGGGCGAGCGACGTGGAAGACAGCGCGTGACTGCCGTCGTCCGCTTACTCTAGCCGCTCGGCGTACTCGCGGTCCAGTCTATCTGCCGCCGGACGCTCACCGTCGAGTTCGATCCGCCACCCCTCCAGGACTGTCGGGTCGTCGAGTGCGTCGCCCAGCGTCCCTCGGACGTCGTGGACGTTGACGCCGTAGTAGTCGTCGGGGACACCTCGGAGGTACTGCAGCGCGGTACGGAACAGCGAGCGCATTCCGTCGTCGTCCTCGAAATCGAAGTGCTTGTACGCGCCGGCGGCGACCTGAACCATTCCGTGGAGAAACGCGCTTTCGGTCGTCCCCGAACCGTAGTTGTACCACTCCACCTCGAAGCAGTCGTGCGACTCGTGGAAGGCCCCCGAGTTGTAGAGTCGGACCCCGTGGATCGTCGCCCGGCGAAGCGTCCCGTGCTCCCACCCGTTCGACGCGGCCCGCGTCGGATCCCAACCGGTCGGCGTACCGGTCGTCGGCGGCCCCACTGTGTCGTCGCGGGTGTGGTCTGTCACGTTCGCTGCTTCGGTCCCCACAAACAAAGAGATTTGACTCTCCGTCACTTGACGAGAATCAATGCGAATCTACGAACTCGGGGAGGGGACACCCGAGGTCGCCGTCGTCGGATCGGTCCACGGAGACGAACCCTGCGGGGAGCGGGCGATCGAACGCTTCATCGCGTCCGATCCGGACGTCGAGCGGCCGGTAAAGCTCATCGTCGCCAACGAGGAGGCGCTTGCGGCCGACGTCCGCTACCTCGACGAGGACCTCAACCGGACGTTCCCGGGCGATCCGAACGCAACGACGCACGAAGGCCGACTCGCGCACGATCTCGTGCGCGAACTCAGGGGAAAGACTGTCCTCTCGCTGCACTCGACGCAGTCGTACGCCGAGCCGTTCGCACTCGTCGACGAGGTCGGCGCGGTGTCGCGGGCGATCTGTCCGCACCTCCCGATCGAGTACCTCGTCGAGACGGGCTCGTTCGCGGGCGGTCGGCTCATCGATCACGCACACACGATCGAGGTCGAGACCGGGCTACAGGGAACCGAGGAGGCTGCGACGAACGCCTACTGGCTCGTTCGCGCGTTCCTGTCGGCGACGGGTGTGCTGCCCGCGCCGATCGAAGGCGACGTCGAACCGCCGCTGTCGCTACACCGGCGGGAGGAAGACGAAGTGACGGTCTTCCGCCTGCTCGATCAGATTCCGAAGGACCCCGCCGAAGACTACCGAGTCTTCGTCGACAACTTCCAGCGCGTCGCGCCGGGCGACCCCGTCGCCGCCGCCGATGGAGAGTCCTACAGCGCAGACAGCGAGTTCTACCCGGTGCTCCTCTCGGCGTACGGCTACGAGGACGTGTTCGGTTACGCGGCCGATCGGCTCGGCACGCTCGCGTGAGGCGGACATCCGGAGCAACCGGGTGTCGAACGGTGGAGCGAGACGAGTGCTCCGACTACGATTCCGGCGGGGCGAGTTCGACGAGCGTCAGCTCTCGGTCGAGATAACAGAACTCGTGGGGCGGGTCGCCACGGACCTCGTCGATCCGGTACTCCGTCTCGAAGTCCGCACCGTCCGGTACGCAGTACTCGTGGCTCGGACACTCCGTGTGGGGGCACGGGCCGGGGAGCGTCACCTTGCTGCCGGCGTAGGCTCCCTTCGAGGCGACGTTGGCCGTGATCGAGGCTGGCTCGACTTCGACGGCGCGAACGCCGGTATCGTGGACGGCGCAATCGAGGAGTTGTCCGTTCTCGCGAACGTCCGTCACCTCGTAGCGGACGCCCTCGGTGAGGTTCAGACACTGCTGTCGGTAGGGACAGCCCTCGCACGCCGACGACTCGCCCTCGTAGACGAACTCCGTCCCCGGAGACGCGAGCCGGTCGCCGATGAGCGTGACCTGGGACATCTACGTCCGACTATTCGTCGCGCGCGGTTAAGCGTGTGTGTCCGGCGGAACGGAAGCGGCCGAGAGTCGCGACTGTGGTGGGCCGAGTCCAGCGATCGGCCTGACACGACCGCGACGCGTCGCTGTGGGCTGGCGAACAGTCGGCACCGACAACCAATCCCGCGTCGACGTGCCGAACGACCGCGGCCCGACGCGGGACGAACGTCATCTCACACGCCTGCTGGCGTCGGATTGGTATAAGAACCTGCGGAGGCGTCGGCTCGCTCGGCGGGAGTCGGCTCACTCAGTCCGTCGTGCGCCCGTCCCTGTGAGCCCGCGATCCGCGAGCGCGTCGAGACGGATTTCGCTGCCGTCGATCGGCACGCCCGCGTACTCGTCGTCGTCGAGGAGAAGCGCCCCGTCGAGGTCCGCGTAGTCGAGCAGCGGTGCGAGGTGACAGGCGGCCGCGATGGCGGCGTTCGTCTCGATCATACAGCCGAGCATCACCTCCAGTCCGTGCGCGCGAGCGGCGGCGATCATCCGCCGCGCTTCCGGGAGTCCGCCGCACTTCATCAGTTTCAGATTCACGATGTCCGTTCGGTCGGCGACCGCCGGGACGTCCGGGAGCGTCACGCAGGACTCGTCGGCCGCGATCGGGAGCGCGGAACGCTCGTAGACGAACCGCAGGCCCTCGGGATCGCTCGCCGGAACCGGCTGCTCGACGAACTCGACGCCGTAGGAGGCGAGTCGGTCGGTCATCCGGACCGCCTCACGCGGTGTCCACGCCTCGTTCGCGTCGACGCGGATCCGCGCCTCGGGCGCTTCCTCGCGGACGGCGGCGACGATCTCCTCGTCGCGGTCGGTACCGAGTTTTATTTTCAGCACGTCGTAGCCGTCGTCCACGGCGGCCCGCGTCTTCTCGCGCATTCGGTCGGTCTCGTCGAGTCCGATCGTGAACGACGTTTTCGGTGCCTGCTCGGGGTCGAGACCCCACTGTCGGTACAGCGGCACGCCGAGGCGCTTCGCGGCGAGGTCGTGCAGCGCGACGTCGACCGCCGTACGCGCCGCCGGGTTGTCCTCGACGACGCCGCGGAGTTTCCGTTCGATCGCCGCGATCGCGTGCGGGTCGTCGACGGACTCGACGACCGCGAGCAGGTCGGGGAGGACCGCCTCGACGGTTGCGGCCGTCTCCCCGTAGTGGGCTGAGGGTGCGGCGGCACCGACGCCCGTGGTCCCCTCGTCGTCGGTGATTCGGACGACGACGTTCTCCGCGGTGGTCTGGGTGCCGCGCGAGATCGTGAACGCGTCCGCGAGCGGGAGCGTAACGCGCTCGAACTCCGTCGAGAGCATCGGTCACTCCGCTCCGAGGATCGCATCGAGGACCGCGTCGGCGTCGAACCGGACGACGTCGGTCGCCGGCCGACCGAGCTCCTCGGCGTAGGCGTCGACGGCGGCCTGTGCCTCCGCGTCGTCTTCGATGTCAGAGGTGTTCAGCGCGCCCGCGACGACCTCGCCCTCGTGGACGGGTGCGGCGAGGTTCTCGTAGAGGTCGACGTATTCGTCGAGCGAGGGCAGCGAGAACGACTCGTACCCGTGGATCGCCTCGCGACCCGCCGAGTGGCAGAGGACCATCGAGTCGGGCATCGAGCCGTGCAGGATGCCGCAGGTGACCGCGGAGTACGCCGGGTGGACGATGCTTCCTTGGCCTTCGACGAACAGCACGTCGTAGTCGTCGCCGACTTCCAGCAGCATCTCCTCGACGGCGCCCGCGGTGAAGTCCGAGACGACGCGGTCGATGGGGTTGCCCCAGCCGGCGATCATAATGCCCGTCTGGCCCGTCGGGATGAATCCGGCGTCGACGCCGCGCTCGCGGGCGGCCTCGACGAGTTCGAGCGCGACCGTCATCTTCCCGACCGAGCAGTCCGTCCCGACCGTCAGCACGACCTCGGCGTCGATGTCGGCGCTCCGGCCGCCGGCGACGGTCAGGTCCTCTTTCGGCTTGCGCACGTCGCGGAGGGCGACGTCGTGCTCGGCGGCGAGGTCGGCGAACTCCTCGTCTTCGGAGAGGAAGTAGTGGAGGCCGGCGACGACGTCACAGCCTCGTTCGATCGCGGTACGCACGTCGGGCCGCCAAGAGTCGTCGAAGTCGCCGCCGATCGGCGAGATGCCGATCAGGAGCGTGTCCGCCTCGGGCGCGTCAGCCATCGAGGAGACGATCGGCACCTCGGGCAGGTCGCGCCGGTGGTCTGTCGTGACCGTTCCGGCGCGGTCACGGTCGAGGACGGCGACGACGTCGTAATCGGCGTACTTGAGGACGCCCGTGGCCGTCTTCGCCCGCTCGGGGAACTTCTCGTGTGCGAGGACGACGACCCGTTCGGGGTCGTCGCTGTCTGAGCCTGCGGTCATACCTGAATCGAGGCCGACAGCGGTTTTAATCCTCGTGGTTTGGCCACTCTTCATAGATTATCGTCACTGTTCGGAGATTCTCGCCGTACCGTCCGGCGAGAAATCCATAGTAGCGTTTGCAAGTCTTCACGCACCGAATCGCACGCAGTCGTGCGATTGGCTGTGTAATCAGTTGCAAACGCTACTATATGAGGACTTGCGACAATCTCTATCAGAGCAGCGACAGCCGGACCGTCCAGAACTCTCGAACCGCTCGCTGGAGCGCCTCGCCGGGGGCGCCACTGGCGTCGACGGCAGCCGTCCGGTCGGCGAGGTCGGTGAACTGTCCCAGCACCGTCTGTTCGCCGAGTACGACCAGATCGGCATCGTCTGGAAGCTCGATCGAACCGTCGCGCACGTCCGAATCAAGATGCGTCTCGATAGCTTCGCGCGCCCGATCGAGATGGTCGTCGACCTGCTGGTCGCGCCGTCGCTCGAAGCGTGCTTGCGAGAACCCGCCCTTCGAGTGCGATCCCATCACGTCGGACTCGATGTCGTCGACGAGCGTCACGGCGTCGCCGTCGTAGATCCCGAGCGCGAACAGATCCGAGCGCACGAGGGCGACCCACGTCGGTGCGGCGGGAGCGAACCACGACCGATCGAGCCTGAACTCGGAATCCCACGCGGCGAACGGCGCGGGCGGCGTCGGCGGTTCGAGCGCGGCAGCGACGAGGCCGGCGTCGTCGACGCAGACGAGACAGGGCGCGGCGCGACGAACCAGGGCCGCACGCTCGCCGAGCGCGTCCGAAACGGCCTCGGGGACCTCCTCGTCGACCATCGCGGTCAGTGCGCCTTCGGGGGCGGTCTCGAAAGACGCGAGTCGCGAGAGGATCTCGTCCCGGCGCTCGCCGCGGAGGGCCTCGCTACCGCGGAAGTCGACGTCGACCGTCTCGTCGCCCGAGAGCCGCTCGACCCGCTCTTCGAGCCCTTCGATCCGGTCTTCGAGTCGGTTGACTTCCGCCTCGGCCTCCTGTCGCTTCCGGGCCGCCTCCGATCGGCGCTCCTCTTCGGCCTCGGCGCGGCGTTCGAGGTGGCGTTTTTCCTCCTCTAGTTCCTCGATCCGGGCTTTGAGCTCTGCGCGGCCGAGCAACTCGTCGAGCATACCACGACGCGCGACCCCGGGCCACTTATACTGTCGGTTCTCGGAGACGACCCTCGATCGCTCAGATCGGCAGGCGCTCCAGTTCTCGTTCAGACTGCGGGACACACCGGAGCAACGACCAAAAATCAGCGCTGTCGGGGGGTCGCTACCGGCCCGACCTCACGCCACGGCTTCGTCGTCGCCGAAACGATAGCCCGAGTACCGGAGGAGTTCGGCCGCGCGGTCGGGTCGCGCCAGCAACACGTCGCGTTCGGCCGGGAGGTCGGCGTCAGTGACCGATTCGGGGACGGCGAGCGTTCCCGAGGGGACCTCGTCGTCGCCGAGGACCGGGATGTGGCCACGATCGAGTTTCATCACGAGCGGCGCGTCGGTGCGGAAGAGCCCCTCGTCGCCGTAGAGGTGCTCGTTTACCCGCTCGTGATCCGCCCGCTGGATCGCGGGGACGTCCCGATCCGACGGCTCGACGTACAGTCGCCCCAGGTAGTAGCTCGTGGAGAACGTTTCGAACATCTGTGCGAGATGTTCTCACACATACATACTGATAAGTCTTTCTGGAAACCTACAAGTCGAAGCGCATTCAGTGGATATCGTCGAAAAACCGCGTCACTCGCCGGACGTTCACTCGTTTTTCGTCGCGGCGGTCATCGCCCAGACTGCCGTGAGACCCAGCGCGGCCGCGGGAACGAGCGGGAGCACGAGCAACGAAGCGATGTAGGGAATGCCGATCGCAGAGAGGATTCCCGGGCGGATGTAGATGATACCGGGGACGACGAGCGTGCAGACGACGAGGACGCCGACGAGCACCCAACCGCGCATCCCGAAGCCATCGGGCTCCGCCTCGGTGTCGGCCGAGGCTCCGCTGGCTGCCGTCTCCTCGCCACCCGGCCGATGGACGTATCCCTCGTCGTCAGAGCTCACTGTCCGGAATTACGACCACTTTGCCAAAGCCCTCACGGTTCTCGATCATTTCGTGAGCGCGCGCGGACTCGCTCATCGGCAGGGTCGCGCGGATCCGCGGTTCGAGGACACCCTCCCAGACGAGTTCGAGCGCTTCCTCGGCCTGTTCGGGCGTCGCCATCGTCGAGCCGATCACCTCCAGTTGGTTCCAGAAGATCCGGTTCAGCGCGGCGTCCGGATTCGGCCCCGTCGTCGCCCCACAGGTGACGAATCGGCCCCCTTTTCGGAGGCTCTTCAGCGAGTCGTCGTAGGTGGCCTCGCCGATGTGATCGACCACGACGTCGACGCCGCGGCCGTCCGTCAGGTCGTAGACGTCGCGGGCGAAGTCCGACTCCTCGTAGTTGATGCCGTGGTCCGCCCCGCAGTCGGCCGCATACGCGAGTTTCTCCTCGGAGGAGGCGGTCGCGAACACCTCACAGCCGGCGTAGTCGGCGATCTGGACCGCGGCGTGGCCGACGCCGCCGGACGCACCGTGGACCAGCACGCGTTCGCCCGCCCGGAGCTCGGCCCGGTGGATCAGCATCCGCCAGGCGGTCTGGAAAACGAGGGACGCCGACCCGGCAACCTCCCAGTCGACGTGGTCGGGAACCGGAACCAGATTCGCAGCCGGCACCGCGGCGTACTCGGCGTGGACGCCGCGGCTGTGTTCACCGATGATGTGGAAGTCGGGCGCGAGCGTCGGATCGTCCCGCCGCGGGAACTCGGAGCCGCTGCCTTCGGCGTCGTCGCCGGCGACGCCCGCGATGAGAGCGACGTGATCTCCCGGCTCGAAGCGCGTCACGTCCGTGCCGACTTCCGCGACGACGCCGGCCATATCGCTCCCGGGAATGTGCGGGAAGGAGAGATCGATCCCGGGGAGTCCGCGTCGCGTCCAGATGTCGAGGTGGTTCAGCGCGGCGGCTTTCACGTCGACGAGCACCTCGTCGCGGCCGACTTCTGGGTCGGGGAACTCGTCGTATTCGATGACGTCGCGGTCGCCGTGCCCGGTCAGTTGGACGGCTTTCATACCTGCCCTCTCACCCGCGGTGTACAAAAGCCCGGCCACGAGGACCTGCTGTGGTGGTCCGACCAGGATGGCTCGGCCACGGCGTACTCTCTGCGACCCGTTCCGTTGAAGTAGTTCAACCAACTACTGATTCGACAACGAATGAGCGAGGACTTCTACGACGTACTCGGTGTCTCCCGGGACGCCACCGAGGACGAGATCACGCAGGCCTACCGGAAGAAGGCCGCAGAGTATCACCCCGACGTCTCCGAGGAGCCGGACGCCGAGGAGAAGTTCAAGAAGGTCAAGAAGGCCAAAGAGGTCCTCACCGACGACGAGAAGCGCCAGATGTACGACCAACTGGGTCACGAGCGCTTCGAACAGGCTGAAAAGCGCGGGGGCGTCGGCGGCGGCGCGGGCGGTGCCGGCGGTCGCGGCCAAGGCAATCCGTTCGGCGGAATGGGCGGCGGCGGCCAGGGCAACCCCTTCGAGGACATCTTCAGCCAGTTCTTCGGCGGCGGCCGCGGTCAGGGGCAGGGTCGACAGCGCAACCGCCCGCGACAGGGCCAGAACCTCCGCACGCAGGTCACGCTCGACCTCGAGGAGGTCTACGAGGGCGTCGAAAAGCAGTTCACGATCACCCGCCCCGAGACCTGTTCGGAATGTAACGGGCGCGGTCACCCGGAGGATGCCGAGGTGAACACCTGTCCGGAGTGTAACGGCCGCGGCCAGACCACGACCGTCCGCGACACGCCGCTGGGCCGCGTGCAGCAGACGCAGACGTGCCCGCGCTGTGAGGGCTCGGGCGAAACCTACAGCGAGACCTGTTCGACCTGTGGTGGCGACGGCGTCACGCGCGAGGAGGCGACGCTCTCGGTCGACATCCCGGCTGGCATCCGCGACGGCCAGACGCTCCGGATGGAAGGCGAGGGCGCGCCCGGCGAGAACGGCGGTCCGAACGGCGACCTGCTCATCGACGTCGCCGTCCGCGAACACGACGACTTCGAGCGCGAAGGCGACGACCTCTATCACCGCCTTCCGATCTCGTTCCCGAAGGCCGTCTTCGGCGGGACGGTCGAGGTCCCGACCGTGGGCGGCACGACCGACCTCGACGTTCCGGACGGGACCCAGAGCGGCGAGGAGTTCCGGATCCGCGGCGAGGGGATGCCGCATCTCCGGGGTCGGGGCCACGGCGACCTCTACGTGCAGGTGCAGGTCGTGACGCCCGAGGAACTCAACGAAGAGCAGAAAGAGGCACTCGAAGCCTTCGCCGAGGCCGGCGGCGAGGACATCGACGTCAACGAGGGCTTCTTCGAGAAGATCAAGAATTCGTTCTAATCTACCTTTTTCCACGGTGGGTTTCCTCGCGGCGCTTCGCGCCGCTGCGGGAACCCACCGCGCAAAAACCTAGAGGAAAAAGCCGCGAGGCGAGCGCCCGCTCGCCTCGCGGTACTGACACGGGAAGACCGCCTCCGCGCCGCGACCGCTACTGCTCGGCTACTGCGACCGCACCGCTACCGCTCCGTGACCGCCACCGCACCGCCTCCGCTCCGCGACTGTTCTCGCTACTCCTCCTCGTCGTCGACGACGTAGGCCTGAAGTCGTCGACGGTGCCGACCCGCGGCGCGCCGAAGACGAGCCAGACGTGCGTGTTATCGGCCAGAGCGACAACACAATGCCCTAAGCGGGTATGGCTCGGCAGTTGTCCATACTGTCGGCTGGGCTCACCACGGCCCTCACTTTCACGTGTCTCGCGGCCGAACACTCTCTGTATGTCATACACGAAAGCGAGCTACGAAGACGGCGAGGAGAAAGCCCCCAGAATGTACTTCCTCCGCGACGAACTCGACTGTGAGAACCTCGGGTTCACCGTCGTCGACGTCGACGCCGACTGGAGCGGGATGGAACACGACCACGCCGACGGCGGCCACGAGGAAGTGTACTACCTCGTCGACGGCGCGGGCAGCATCACCATCGACGGCGACGACGTGTCGCTTTCCCCCGGCGACGCCGTCCGCGTCGCGCCGGCGTCGAGCCGCCAGCTCCACGCCGACGAATCGAGCACGTTCGTCGTGGCCGGCGCGCCCTGAGTGCCTGCGCGGCGGCGGCCGACGCCGTTTTGCACCCCGGAGACGACCCACAGATATGAACGCCGACTCGGACGCAGACTCCGACGACGACGCCGATGCCGCGTTCCCATCGCCGGGCGTGGATCCCGACATCGTCGGCGACCTCGTCGCTCGCGAGCGCCGGACCTCGGGGCTCGCGCTCCGGGCCGACGAGCCCGGTCGCACGTACAGCTACTACGATTTCATCACGACCTCTTATAAGGCCGGGAACGTCCTCCGCTACCTCGGCGTCCGCGAGGGCGACGAGGTTCTCGTGGTGCCGGAGGCGCTTCCCGAGTCAGTGCTCACGTTCTTCGGCGCGGCCCAGTTGGGTGCAGTGACGCGCTTCGCCGACGACATCGGAGAAACCGTCCCTCGGGCGGTCGTCGCACCCGCAGAGCGCGAGGACGACTTCGACCTGCCGCCGGGCCACCGCCTCGCGGTCTACGGCGATAAGCCGACAGACCCCTCGACGACTCACTGGGAGACCGAGGTCTGGAGCGAGAACCCCGCGGTCCACCCCGCGACGGTCACGCCGGGCGACCCACTGCTCGCGGCTGCCGGCCGGACCTACTCGCACGCGGAGGCGCTCGCCGCTGCGTCGGACACCGTCGCCGACGCCGACCTCCAGCCCGGGACAGAAGTGTTCGTACAGGGGTCGCTCGGGGACCCAGGAGTCGTTGCTGCCGGTCTCCTGGCTCCGATTATGGCGGGAGCGACGATCGTCTTTCCCGACCCATCTGAGACGCCGAAGAGAGCCACCGCTGAGTCGGAAGGCGACGGCGCAAGTGTCGTGACCGGGACCGGACAGCCCGGCGGTTCGGCGCTTTCGTCCGAGTGACCCGACGGAAGACGTATTATCGTTCCGACACGATATGTTCGTATGCTCCTCAGAGCCGCTGCACTCGCGCTCGGTATCGCCGAACTGCTCGCACCCCGTCGAATCACCGATCTCTGGGTGGGTCTCGCTACGAGGGGCGAGGCCGAAGCGAAATCGTGGGTGTACACCGCCGCTCGGATCGAAGGCGCATTGCTCGTCCTGTGGGCGCTGAAGGGCCTCACGTCGGGGGCGTCAGACACAGACACGCCATCGGACTCGTAGCGACGGCGACCGCGCGGGACCACAAGATATTCTTTTGGGATTCTAATTATATCTAATTACAGGATGGTCGACGCCGTTCCGCAGGAGGCTCCGACGCGATTCGACTACGTGCTCGGTGGGATGGGTGTCAGTCTCGCCTGCGGCGGCGTCGTCGGCATCGTCTCGGCGGTCCCGCTCGCCGCCGCGAGCAGCGTGGCGTCCGTGATCGCGACGCTCCTGTTGCTGCTCGGCACGGCCGGTCAGTACTGACCGGAAACCGAGGACTCCTTGTGCGGGCGCGTATCCAGACGTGATATGAGCCTCGAAGTAGCGGTCGCCGTCCCGTTCAAACAACAGGGGACGACGCGACTGGGCGAGGGGGAGTTCGTCGTCGCGCTCTCGTTAGATCGGAGTTGGTTCTCGCCGGATCAGGCAAAGCGGCTCATCGACGTAGCAGCGGGTCGCGGGCTGCTCGCGCGCGAAGACGGCGAGGTCGTCGCGCAGTTCGAGCCCGCGGACGTGGTCGTCCCCGAGGACTACGAGCCCGACCAGTCGATCCTCCGCGAGCAGTCGGCCTTCGAGCGCATCCTCGACGCTCTCGTCGCCGCCGGCTACGACAAACAGGACGTCGTCGCGGAGGTGAACGACCGTCAGCGGCGACTCGGCATCTCGGTCGAGGCCGCGGCGGCGCTGTACGCCCGCGAACAGGACGTCGATGCGGGCGACGCGATCGAGACCGCGAAAGCAGATCTCGGTGAGTAAGCAGATCTCCACGAGTAGTTCGAAAGAACGCTGTCGGCGAACGGAGCCCTCTTTTCGCCACGAGTCGAACGCGCCAGTATGGTCGAGGAGCGACTGACGGACGGGCGTCGCATCGCGCAGTTTCTTGCCTCCGAGGTCACCGGGCACGAGGACGACCTGCGGTCGCTCTCGGTCACGGACGCCGACCCCGACGTCGAGCCGACGCCGGACGGCGCGTTTGCCTACGCAATCGAACGAGAAGATAGTAGCGACAGCGGCGACGGTGACGGCGACAGCACTCGCGTCGCGTCGGTGTTCGTCCAACCCGAACGCGTTCGCGTGGAGTTCGAAACTGCCGTCGACGCCGTCGCCGACACGGCCCGCGAGGAAGGGCTTCGCGTCCGGCCGAAGGCGGTCGACCCGCCGCGGACGCTCGTGTTCGTCGAGGACGGCGCGCAGGTCAAGTGGTTGCTCCCGGCGCTCCGGGCGGTCGCGTCGTCGTCGGAGTAGGAGCTTCGCTGCGGACGTCGCGTATCAGAGTTCGTCGAGAAGATCCGGCAGCCGCGTCACGAGTTCGTCTCTCTGGAGATGGACGGCCGCGCGCGACGACGGCTCCGGCCCGCCCTCGTAGAGCACCTGGATCGGCGTGAGTCCGGCGTCGGCCGCGCCCGCGATGTCGGCTTCGACGTCGTCGCCGACGTACGCCGTCTCCGCTGCGTCGGTTCCGAGAGCGTCGAGGAGCGCCGCGAAGGCGGCCGTGTCGGGCTTTCCCGCGTCGAGTTCGCCGGTCACCAGCGCGGCGTCGAAGGTGTCGGTCCAGCCCAGGATCCCCAGTTTGTCGCGCTGGGCCACGCGCGGACCGTTCGTGAGAAGGCCGACCCGGTACTCCTCGCGCAGTCGGTCGAGAAACGCCTCGATGCCCGGTACGGGGACGAGCGCATCGGCGATTTCCCGCCGATACGCGCTCGCGACCGCTTCCGGGTCCGTGTCAGTCTCGTGGTCGGCGAGGAGATCCGCGAAGATCGGCGTGCGGGTCTCGCCGGTGAGGTTCCGTGCGTGCGCCTCCAGATACGCCTCGCGAGAGAGCGGCGGTGCACCGGCGATGTCGGCGGCGTCCCCGAGGATCGTCGCCCGATCCCGCGTCGGGACGGCGAGCGTCTCGTCGAGGTCGAACCCCACCGCAGAGATTGTCACAGACGCCGGTAAGTCCCCGAGACGTATTGCCTTTTCTCACGGCGACGACGGGGGCTTTTTCTCGCTCTGTCGCCACGACACGGACGTGACACTCGACCCCGTCCACGTCGACAGCATCGCGGACCTCGCGGCGTACCTCGCACGCCACGTGGACGACGCAGACCACGTCGACGTCGCGGCGCGGATCTGGGAGGGCTTTCTCGATCCCCTCTACGGTCCCAACGGGCGCGTCGTCGTCGAACCAGTAGACGAAAAGCGACTGCGCGCCGTCGACGCCGAAGACGTCGCGCTCGCGTCTGCTCCGTTCGAGACGGTCCACGGCCTCGATTCGGGGACAATCAACCCCACGACGTTCAAGAACGGACTCGTCGTCGACCTCGCACAGGCCGCGATGGCGTCGGTCCCCTCGGATCTGGAGCTTCACCGCCACCGGAGTATGGTCGCGGCGGCCCACGTCAACGACGATACGGTCCCGCTGGACGAACCCTGGCGGAAAGTCGACGAGGGGTACTGCCGGTGGCGCGTGATGCAGGTCCCGAAGGTCAACCGCTACGCCGAGGGGATCGTCCACGCGCTCGCGCTCTACCTCGCTGAGAGTTCCCACGCGCTGGAACACGCCGAGACCGTCTCCGACCTCCTGATCCTCGACGGCCCGCTGTACCCCGTCGAACTGCTCAACTGGCGCGAGCGCGACGCCGAACTCAGAGCCCTCTCAGAGGAACTGAAACCGCGTTCGGTCGTCGAGAACTACGTCCGGCTGGTCGAGTCGTTCGTCGAACGCGACGTGCCGATCTGCGGCTTCGTCAAGAATCCGGCCTCGAAGCGGATCGTCGGCACGCTCCGGGAGGGCGACCGAGAGATCGACGTCCCGTGGACCGACGACGCCGCGTTCTTCACCAAACTACTCGAACGGCGCGACGACGACACGTCGGTTCCCGGGCGGGAGGGGACTCGCGGCCCCGAGGGCCGCCGGACGGACGAACTGACGTTCACGAACTGGTTCGTCTCTCGCGGCGGCGTCGACGCCACCGTCGCGGCGGACGGCGACGCGTACGGAGTCGAGCGGAAACTCGACCCACAGCTCTACGAGACGTGTTTCTTCGTCGTCTACGAGCCCCAGACTGACGTGCTCTACCGCGTCGAGACGCCCTACGCGTTCGCCCGCGACGATGACATCCGCGAGGCGATCATCCGGCAGATTCTCGGCGACGTCGCGGCCCGTCGCGGCCCGCCGGAGGCGGTCGCGAAAGCCGACGAACTCGCCCGTATCAGCGCCAGAGAGAAGTCCTCGCTCAGACGAAAGTTCTCGGAGACGCTCGACAGCGACGAGGTCAAGCGCTACGACGAGGTTCGGTGGGGCGATCTGGAGTAGCAGAAAAAAGCGGAACGTCGGGACCGAACGTAGTGACTCGGGGCCGACTACGGGTGTTCAGCGCCCGGTTCTTCTTTGATGACTTCGATCTCGACGTCGGACTCGGCCACGCCGACGCGGGCGAACTGCGTCCGGACGTGGTCTTTGGCCGCCTCGATCGCCCGCTCGCGCGTCTCGAAGCCGCGGGGCATCGGCGACTCGAACGCGACGTTGATCGTCTCGCCGTCGATGGTCGTCTCCGAGCCGCCGCTTTCGACCTCGTAGAACTCGTCGCAGACCCAGACGTACGGCGCGTCCTCGTCGGGCGCTCCCTTGTAGGAAGGGGCGCGCTCGCCGCGCTCGAAGATAGTCCCGGTCAGGTTGGTCCCGCCGGCGTGGCCGCGTATGAGAAGCATACCAGACCTTCGGTCCCGGCGGGGAAAAGGGGCCCGACAGACGAACCAGTGACCGTCGACCGGGGGGACGCGCTTCCGACCGACGTTCGCCCGGCGGGCGAGGTGTTTTAATCGTCGCCGGCGCAGTCACGAGACATATGGTGGATCTCGGCGACTTCGAGCCCGGTTCGGGCGAGAGCGCTTCCGGGCAAGCGGATAGCAACCGATCGACCGCGGGGGACGCCGCGCCGTCGACGAGCGAGGAGACGGACGCGGAAGCGACGTCGGCGGATCGCACGCCGTCGAGCGCGGCCGGGTCAGACGATTCAACTGGCGACGTCGCGTTCGAGCGCTACGACGCCGCTCCTGCGGGTCAGGACCGCGGAATCGGGGCCATCGCGGTCTCTCAAGGCCTCCGCGTCGCCGAGGACGGCGACGACACGTCGCTGCGAGCGTACGTGACGACCGGGAACCGCGACACTGTCCGACTCGGAAAGTACCTCCTCGTTCCCTATCCGGACGACGAACTGCTGTTCTCTCGTATTACGGCCCTGGAGTACGCCCAGGAGTTCCAGACCGACGACGCCACCGAAATCCACGCGCGGCGGGCGATGCGCCGCGACGAGTTCGAGGAACGCGACTACAAATTCGTCGCCTCGTTGGACCCGCTCGCGGTCCTGTTCGAAGACGAGAGCGACGGCGAGAGCGAGGCTGGCGGGAGCGAGGCCGGCGAGAGCGACGGCGACCTCAAACGCCGGATAGTCGACCGCGTGCCGAAGCCGGGCGCCGTCGTCGCCGAGGCGACCGATCCCGACCAGATCAAGACGGGGCTGAAAATCCCCGGCGACGGCATCTTCCTCGGCCATCTCTCGGTGGGGGGCGAGAAGGTGCGGACCGCGGCACAGCCGCCGACGATCGACTACCGGCTCAGAGACGACTACGACCACGGAGACCCCCTCGTCTTCAGACACACGCTGGTCGCCGGCGGCACCGGCTCCGGGAAGACGCACGCCACGAAGAACGTTCTGCGCCAACTGCTCGCCGAGGACCGGACCTACGAGATGGACGACGGCCGGTCCGCCCGGCTCGCGGTCGTCCAGTTCGACCCCCAGGACGAGTACGCGCAGATGCACGACGACAACCCCGCGATGGACGACGCGACCGCCCGGCGCTACGAGCGCGAGGGCATCGTCCACGGCGGCCACGACGACACGCTGGCGCTCGTCCCGAAAGAGGACGGCGTCCCCTACGGCGGCGACAACCACCGCGCAGAGCAGTTGGAGTTCACGATCCCGTTCTCGATGGCGCGCGACCGCCCCTGGCTCGTCGCGGGCAGCAGCCTCAACGAGAATCAGTACCCCGCGCTCAAACACCTCCTCGAACGGTTCTTCCGCGAGTACGGAAACAGCGGCACGTACGCGGAGTTCCTGACGTTCCTCGACGACCCCGCCCTGCGCGAGCAGCTCGACGAGTCCGGCCGGGTTCACGAATCGACGTTCGACGCGGTCAAGCGTCGCGTTCACGGCGTGCCGAACGGCGTCTTCGATCAGTCCGCGCGGCCGATCACCGAGTTGGATCACCAGCTCGTCCGCCCCGGCGGACTGACGGTCGTCCCGACGTATCACCTCTCGACCAGCCGCGCGAAGGAACTGTTCGTCCTCGCCGTCTCCAGTATGCTGATCGACGACAAGCTCTCGAACGCGCCGGATTCGAACCGGATCAAAGAGACTCCCCTACTGCTCGGGATGGACGAGGCCCACAACTTCCTCGCCGACGCCGACACCGTCCAGGCGCGGAAGGTGATCTCGAAGTTCACCGAGGCCGCCAAACAGGGTCGCAAAGAGCGGCTCGGCCTGTTCTTGGTCACACAGGACCCACAGGACGTCGCCGAATCCGTATTCAAGCAGATCAACACCAGACTCGTGCTCAACCTCGGCGACGAGGACGCGATCAAGAGCGTCAACATCCCGCCGGAACTCGAAGACAAGGTCCCGTATATGGAGAAGGGACAGGCCGTCGTCTACTCCCCGGACAACTCCGAGCCGGTCGAACTCGTGGGGCTGCCGGTCTGTCTCACCCGCCACGGCGAGTGAGCGCCGGTCGGACTAATCGCGAGCCGCCAGAGGCCGTTTTATATACCCCGGGAATCTACCCGCAGTTATGCCGAGGCACGTGCTCGTCCCCCTCGACGGGTCGCCGCAGTCGCGCCACGCACTCCGCTTCGTCGTCGACGAGTGGAGCGACGCCCACGTGACGTTGCTACACGTCATCAACCCCGTGCAGGCGGGCTACAGCGCCGGCGTCCTCCCCAGCGGCTCCGAGGAGTGGTATCAGGAGGCGAAGGCGGACGCTGGAGAGATTCTCGCGGAGGGACGGGAACTCCTCACGGCGGACGGCGTGGAAGCTGACACGACTGGCGACATCGAGACACAGATCGAGGTCGGCCGTCCGGCGGCAACGATCGTCGAGACGGCGCGCGACCTCGGCGTCGACCACGTCGTCGTCGGGAGTCACGGTCGACGCGGCGTCTCGCGGCTGGTGCTCGGCAGCGTCGCCGAACACGTCGCCCGCCGGTCTCCGGTGCCGGTGACGATCGTCCGCTAGAGAAGAAGACGGAAAGAGAGCAAGCGCGCTACTGGAAGCCGATCCGGCCGTCGCGGCGCTCGCCGAGACCTTCGCGGCCGCCACCCTTGAACTGGTCCTGCATCTGTTCGTAGTACTCCATCAGGTCGTCGGTGATCGTCGGCCGGACGGACTCCATCGCCTTGCGGAAGTGCCGCATCTCGATCTCCTCGGCGTCGCCGTCCTCGCGGAGCGCCTCGATCGCGGCCTCGCGGCCGATCGTTTCGAGGTCGGAGCCGACGTAGCCGTCGGTGATCTCGGCGATCTCGCGCAGGCTCACGTCGGGCGCGAGCGGGGAGTTGCGGGTGTGGATCTTGAGGATCTGCTCACGACCCTCCTCGTCGGGCTGGCCGATGAGGACCAAGCGGTCGAACCGCCCCGAGCGGATGAGCGCGGGGTCGATCATATCCGGCCGGTTGGTCGCGCCGATGACCATCACGTTGCCGTTCTCTTCGAGGCCGTCGAGTTCGGTCAGGAGCTGATTTACGACCCGTTCGGAGACGTTGTTTCCGGTCTCCCCGCCGCGGCTGGGCGCGAGGCTGTCCAGCTCGTCGAAGAAGATGATCGTCGGGCTGACCTGCCGGGCCTTCCGGAACGTCTGGCGGATGGCCTTCTCGGACTCGCCGACCCACTTCGAGAGCAGTTGCGGGCCGCGGACCGAGATGAAGTTCGCGTTCGTCTCGTTGGCGACCGCCTTCGCGATGAGCGTCTTGCCGGTCCCGGGCGGGCCGTAGAGCAGGACGCCCTTCGGCGGGTCGATGCCCATCCGCTCGAATCTGTCTTCGGACGTCAGGGGCCACTCGACGCTCTCTTTGACCGTCTGCTTCGGATCTTCGAGCCCGCCGACGTCGTCCCACGAAACTTTCGGGAGTTCGACGAGGACTTCGCGCATCGCCGAGGGTTCGACGTCCGCGAGCGCGCCCTGGAAGTCCTGGCGTTTGACGATCATCCGGTCGATGAGGCTCGGCGGGATGTCCTCCTCGTCGAGGTCGATCTCGGGGAGGTAGCGCCGAAGCGCCTTCATCGCCGCCTCCTTCGTCAGCGACTCGATGTCGGCGCCGACGAAGCCGTGCGTCTCGTCGGCGAGGTGGTCGAGCGAGACGTCGTCCGACAGCGGCATCCCGCGAGTGTGGATCTGGAGGATCTCCTTCCGGCCGACCTCGTCGGGGACGCCGATCTCGATCTCGCGGTCGAACCGGCCCGGTCGACGGAGCGCCGGGTCGACGCTGTCGACGCGGTTCGTCGCCGCGATGACGATGACCTGGCCGCGGGTTTCGAGGCCGTCCATCATCGTCAGGAGTTGGGCGACGACGCGGCGCTCGACCTCGCCGGTCACGTCCTCACGCTTGGGCGCGATCGAGTCGAGCTCGTCGATGAAGATGATCGAGGGCGACTCCTCGGTTGCGTCCTCGAAGATCTCGCGTAACTGCTGTTCGGACTCTCCGTAGTACTTCGAGATGATCTCCGGCCCCGCGATAGAGAAGAAACTGGCGGAGGTCTCGTTGGCGACGGCCTTCGCCAGCAGCGTCTTGCCGGTCCCCGGCGGCCCGTGGAGCAGCACCCCCTGCGGCGGCTCGATCCCCAGCTTTTTGAAGATCTGCGGGTGCTTCATCGGGAGTTCGACCATCTCCCGCACGCGCTGGATCTCACTTTGGAGGCCGCCGATGTCCTCGTAGGTGATCCCGCCGCCGGTCTTCTCGAAGCCCGAGATGGGCTCCTCGCGGAGTTCGACTTCCGTGTCTTCGGTCACGAGACAGACGCCGTCGGGCTCGGTTTCGACGGCGATGAGCGGGATCGCCTGCCCCGGCGATCGCATAAATGGATGATTCGTCGACGACATCACGGGCACGATGTCGCGCTCGACGACCGGCCGCTTGAGGATCTGCCGTTTGACCATCCCGGCCGCGTCGGAGCCGAACTGCACGCTCGCTTCCTCGGGCGGCGCGAGGACGAGCTTGTCGGCTTTCGTCTCCTCGGCTTTTCGGATCGTCACGCGCTCGCCGATGCTGACGTCGGCGTTCTGCCGCGTGAAGCCGTCGATACGGACCGTGTCGGTGTTCCAGTCCTGCCGGTCCGCGCGCCACACCTTCGCCGCGGTGGTCTCGGCGCCCTCGATTTCGATGATGTCGCCCGGAGAGAGCTTGAGATGGAGCAGCGTGTCCGGGTCGAGACGGGCGATGCCGCGGCCCGAGTCGTTCGGGTACGCCTTCGCCACTTCGAGTTGAACTTCGTTCATGATTGGGTCGCGGGGATACGTCCCGCCAGTCGGTCACGGCTCCGGTTAAGTCCTTCCCTGATACCTCCAGTACGGGGACCGAACCCGTCCCGTGACACTCTATGACAATGTTGGCTTCGGGGGTACAAATCCTTACCGACCGCGGCATCGATGCGTGGATCTTTGCCGCCGCACAGCGAGGGATCGAGTATGCGTACACTCGCCTTCGACGGCCGGATGGGAGCCAGCGGCGATATGCTGCTCGCGGCGCTGCTGGCGGCCGGTGCGGACCCCGACGTTCTCGCTCCTGTCGAGGACGCGCTCGGCATTCGGTACGACATCGACACCGTCGACAAAAACGGGATCGCCGCGACGCGGGTCCGGGTGTTACTCGACGAGGACGAGTCGGCGTCCGACGATCACGGTCACGATCACGACCAGAGCGAGGACGGTCACGACGAGGACGGTCACGACAACGGCGCTCACAACCACGGCCACTCTCACGGCCACTCCCATAGCCACACACACGAACATTCTCACGACGAGAGTCACGGCCATTCCCACGACGACGACCACGATCACTCCCACGACGACCACTCCCACGACAGCGATCACGGTCACGACCACTCGACTGAGATCCCTGCCGAGGGCCACGGGCCGCACCGAACCTACGCCGAGGTCGTCGAACTCGTCGAGGCGATGGGGCTCCCCGCGAGCGTCGAGGCGGACGCGACGGCCATCTTCCGCCGACTCGGGGAAGCCGAGGCCACGGTCCACGACACCGATCTCGAAGACACCCACTTCCACGAGGTCGGCGCAGACGACGCCATCGCGGACGTCGTCGGCGTCGCGCTCCTGCTCGACGACCTCGGCGTCGAGCGCGTGGTCACGACGCCGCTCTCGACCGGCGACGGGACGCAGGGGATGGCACACGGCGAATATCCGATCCCCGCGCCCGCCGTCGTCGAGATCGCGGCCGACGCCGACTGGTCGCTCCGCGGCGGCCCAGTCGACGCGGAACTGCTGACGCCCACGGGCGCGGCGATTCTCGCGCACATCGCCGAGGGCGTCGACACGCTGCCGACGCTGGACGTCGACGCCGCGGGCTACGGGGCAGGCGGGTACGACTTCCCGGACCGGCCGAACGTCCTCCGTGCGATCGTCGGCGACGGCGGCGAACGGCTCGTCCGCGACGAGATCACCGTCTTGGAGACGAACCTCGACGACGTCGCGCCCGAACTGCTCGGGAGCCTCCAGGAGACGCTGCAGGAAGCCGGCGCACGCGACGTGAGCATCCTGCCGGCGACGATGAAGAAGTCGCGGCCGGGCCATCTGGTAAAAGTGATCGTCAAGCCCGAGGACGCCGAGCGCGTCGCCCACCGCCTCGCAGTCGAGACCGGAACGCTCGGAGTTCGCGAGCACGGGGCCGGACACCGCTGGGTCGCATCCCGCGAGTTCCGCACGGCGACGCTGGACGTCGACGGCGAACGCTACGAGGTCGCCGTCAAGGTCGCGGCCGACGCGGACGGCGAGATCTACGACTACAGCGCGGAGTACGACGACGCGCTCGCGGTCACCGAGGCGACCGACCTCCCCGTCCGCGAGGTGATGCGGCGCGCCGAGGACGCCGTCCGGGACGCGGAGTAACCGGCTCGGCCTCAATTACTGTCGCTGCGTGGCTGCTCTCGCGATTTTTCGTCTTCGATCTCGTTCTCGTCCTCGTCCCCGTCGTCTGCGTCGCGCTCGCGGTGCGTCGCGAGCGCCTCGCTGACTGTAAGTTCGCCGGCGGCGACGCGCCGAGCGAGCCCTTCGTCGATCGTTCGCCCGTCGGCAGACTGCTGGCGCGAGCGGTCCTTGATGCGCTGGAGTTCGCCCGCTGTCGGTTCGATCTCTCTTGACTCCCGCTCCTCGCCCGAGAGCCGCGCGATGTTGACCGCGGCGAGGACGTCGCCCATCCCGCGCGCGCCGGTCCCGAGATACGGCGTCGTACCGGTCTCGTCGACGAGTTCGACGGTCACGTCGTCGAGGTCGTTGATCAACTGCGAGCCCTGGAGTCGCGCGCCGTCGCCGACGCGGACGAGCGGGTCGGGCGCGTCGCCGATCTCCCTCCGAATGGTCTCGACAGCGTCAGCGAGTGGGACTTGGAACGCGGAGACGACCGTGTCGCCGTGGAGCACGGCAATTCCCGGGCGCGTTCCGGGATCGACCCCGACGATCGTTCGGCCGCCGCCCCCACGGAGAATCGAAACCGCCTCTTCGACCGCGCGACGGGCCTCCTCGGGCGTCGCGATCACCGAGTCGACGCCTGCCGGAAGCGTAAGGTCGTCGTCTGGCGACCGGATCACCACCCGAGCGCGCTCGGGAAGCGCTTCGCTCGGCGTCTGGGTGGTGAACGTCACCCTGCGATCCCGTAGTTCGTCGACGACGTCGTGATAGAGTTCGAAGTCGTCGGTGGCGACGACGATCACTGCGCGGTTTTTCGGCGTCTCGGTATAAAAGGTGTCGTGCCTGTGAGGGCTGGCCGGCGCGGTGCGACGGGTGGTTGGGTCGGGCGGCACTGCAGAGCGCGGGACCGGGGAGTTTTTCGCCGAAGCCGCCCGAGACTCCGGCGTGTCCGACGCACTCACCACGGGGTGCCGAGCGCTCGACGACCTGCTGGGGGGCGGCCTCGAGCGCGGCACCGTCACGCAACTCTACGGCCCGCCGGCCGCGGGGAAGACAAACGTCGCGCTCTCTGCAGCCGTCAACGTCGCGGCCGACGGCGGAACGGCCGTCTATATCGACACCGAGGGGCTCTCAGTCGATCGTTTCCGACAGCTCGCGGAGGCCGCGTCCGACGAGGGGCAAACGGTCGAAGACGTCACCTCCCGGCTCATCGTCTCGGAGGCCCACGACTTCGAAGAGCAGGAGGAAGCCGTCCGCGACGCCGAGGGGTTCGCCGAGCGCGCGGAGTTGATCGTCCTCGACAGCGCCACCGGCTTTTACCGGCTCGAACGGACCGGCGACGGCGACGCCGGCGAATCGCTCCGCCGCGTCGCCCGACAGGTGACGCATCTGCTCTCGCTTGCGCGAAAGCACGACCTCGCGGTGGCCATCACGAATCAGGTGTTCACCGACCCCGACAGCGACCGCACGAGGGCGCTCGGGGGTCACACGCTGGAACACTGGACCGGCGCAGTCGTGCGACTCGAACGGTTCCGCGGCGGGAATCGCCGAGCGACGCTGGAAAAGCATCGCGCGAAGCCCGCCGGCGAGTCTGCGACCTTCGAGATCACCGGTGACGGCCTGTCGGCTGTCGAACTGTAGGCAGTCGAAAAAGGCGGGGAGAGCCGGTTACAGTTCGCCGAGCTTCCGGATGAGCTGTCCGCGGTACTTCTCGTCGGCGTTGAGGCCCTTCAGCTCTAAGACGTTGCGTTCGAGCTTGTCGAGTGCGACGTGGAAGGCGTGCTCTGCGCCGTAGCCCTCACCGCTGCCGGCGACCTGTCCGTGGCTGGTCCGCAGGCGGATCTGACACTGGATGAGCGGCGTGCCGCGGAGCTTCTCTTTGTGCTCGTGGAAGCGGACGTGCGCGTGGAAGACCTGCATCTGCTGGTACTTGTCGACCACGGTGGTGATCGACTCTACGATCTCCTGACGGGAGAGCGTCTCCAGCAGGCTGACGTTCGTGATCTGGACGTCCATACTCTCTTCTTCGGTGAAGGTGAGCGCCCGGAGGACGTCCGTCTTCGTGACGATCCCCTGGATCAGCTGGTCGTCCGCAGTCACGACGAGCCCGGAGATGTCGTTTTCGAACATCCGTTCGACCGCCTCGTCGACGCTCTCTGCGGGCGTCGTCGTGACGACCGGCGAGGACATCAGGTCGTACACGGGCAGATCGAGCATCCGGTCGAGATCGCCGCGCCGGTCGCCGCGACCCTGTCGGCTGTCGTCGCGGACGACGAACTCGACGAGGTCGTGGGTGGTCACGATACCGGCGAGTTTGCCGGAGTCCTCGTCGACGACGGGGAGTCGCGAGATTCCGTGCTCCCGGAGTTTGTTGATCGCCTGTCCCACGTGGGACTTCTCGCCGACGCTGACGACGTCCTCGGTGTAGATGTCGTCGACGCTGATCGCATCGAGGCTGTCGATGACGGCTTCGAGGATCGCGTCGCTGGCGACGATGCCGTAGAGCTTCTCGCCCTCGAAGACGGGCGCGACCTTGACGTCGCCTTCGACGAGCATCCGTGCGACTTCCCGGACGTCCTCGTGGCGGTCGACGCGGGGCGCGGACTTCATAACGACGGAGGCCTTCGTATCGTCTTCCATCCGGGAACGTACGAGCTGTTTTTCGCCGATCACGCCGACGTAGTCGCCATCCTCCGTGACGACAATTCCGCGGGGGTTTTCCCGCTCGAAGATGGCACGAATCTTCCCTAAGCGCTTGTCGGCGTCGACCTCGACGAAATCAGGAGTGGCAATATCAGTAATATCCATAGTCGGAGTAGCCTCCAGTTGGTCGTACGCCGGCTGCTGTCTTGAAACTTCGTCCCGTTCCCAGCCGACTGGTAGCAGCGACACCCGAAATAGCTCGACTGCCCGCGGTTTCGAGTCCCGACGAGATCGCCGTGACCGATTCGACCGTCTCGCTCGATCCGATCAGCCTCATAATGATTACTCTCGTCTCTTACCACCGACCATCGCCACCGGGAGTGGCGCTCGGCGGTCAACAGTGAGAGTAATCACTATCAGTCGTCCGCCCGCGCGTTGTCGAACTGCTCTGCGGGCAGTCGGAGCTCGGCGAGGCCGGGTAGCCGCTCGATGTTGAAGACGACTTTCAGATCGTCGGTGACCGGTTCGCCGATACAGGAGAGGCGGATCCCCCGTTCTTTCATCTCGTCAGTCAGGACGGTGCTCACCGGCATCTCGAGTTCGCCCTCGACGACGGCGACAGCGCAGTTCGCGCACGCGCCGCCCCGGCAGGCGTAGGGCCACGAGAAGCCGTACCGTTCGGCGGCTTCCAGTAGGGTCTCTTGGGGTTCGACGACGAGCAGGCCGTGGCTGTCGATGCCGAGGTCGGCCGCTTCGGCCTTCTCGAAGAGGTCCTCGTCGGTCAGCTCCCAGCCCTGCGATTCGACGACCTCGTAATCCAGGTACTCGACGGTTGGACCGAGTTCCTCGTCTTCGTCGTCTTCTTCCTCCTCCGCACCGGAGGCTCCGGGCTGCGTCCCCGACGCGCCGGATTCCCGTTCGCGGTCGGCCGCACCTGCCCCACCAGACTGGGCAGTATCGGCGTGTCCGTTTTCCAGGTGCGCATCGAACGTGGACGGGTCTCGACCGGCAGTAATGTGTTCGTACGCGCGCCGGACGCGTTTGAACTCCGCGAGCGACCCCCCGTGGTCGGGATGGGCGTCTTTGACTCGCCGGCGATACGCCCTGACGACCTCGTCCTCGTCGGCGTCGGCGTCGATTCCAAGTACGTCGTACGGCGACTCCACGCGCACGCCTTAGGAGATGACGGGGTTAAGTCCTCTCCTCGATGCCACGCGCTGAAAACGATGCTCGGTGACCCGGGTCACCCGCGGGACGGCCTGCCCGGGGTCACCGATGTCGGCGCGCGAGGAGCGCGGCAGCCACCACGGCAACGACGCCGGCGGCGGGCCCGAACCCGGGCGCGGACTGCTCCGTCGACGTCGGTGCCGTCGTCGCTACTGACGTCGACGGGGATCGAGTCGTCTCTGCCGGTCCGACCGCCGACGACGCAGCGGGGGTGACTGTCGGCGTGTTTGTCGACTCTTCGGCGGCCGAGACGCCGCTCCCATCACGGGGCTCGGTTCCGATCGCGAACACCGAGAACCCGGGTGTCTCTGCCTCGTACGTGCCGTTCCCGATGTGCGTGGTGTTCAGTCGCTGCCACGCGCCGTCGTGGTGCCGGTAGAGCCGTACCTGCTCGGGAGCGGTTCCGGCCGGCAGCGACGCGTTGGACACGGAGACGCGCAGCGTCGCGTTGCTGATCTGGTCGTCCGACACGCCGGTCGCGTCCGCGTGGAAGTAGCCGACGGGATCCCCGTCGGTCAGTTCGGGTGCCTCCGCCGTCGTCCGCGTCGGGGGCGTCACCGATATTCGCAGGCTCTCCGTGTCGCTGGCCGGGGTGATACGTACCTCCGTCACCGTGCCGACGTCCGACCGCGTGCGATTGCCGAACGCCGCGCCGACGGTCTCACCGGACTTGGCGTTCCGGACGCTGAGTTCGGCACCGGCGTCGGTTTCAGTGAGGTTCGAGGTCGTCTTCGGCGTCGGAGTCGGGGTCGGTGCAGGCGCCGGAGCGGGTGCGCCACCGCCACCACCACTGCCGCCGCTACTACCACCGCTGCTTCCGCTGTCCCCGCTGCCAGGCACCGACAGGGCGTTGGTCGACGCGGTCTTCGCGTTTCCAACTGCGTCGGTCGCGGTCACCGCGACCGCGTACGAATCGCCCGATCCGATCGCAGCGCCGTCGACGGTGAAGTTGCCGGTGTAGGTATCGTCGGCGTCCGCATCGCGCAGGTCGATCGTCCCGCCACCAAAGGCCGAGGCGTCGGCCTCGACCGAAGCGACGCTGCCGCCGTCTGTGACGGTCGCCGCGACCCGGACGCGGTCGCCGTCGGCCACCATCCCGTCGCCGTCCGTCTGGTCACTGATCGTCGGGTTTCGCACCGCCGGCGGCGTCGCGTCCGGCGCGACTTCGACGTCACCAGCGGAGTAGTGGGTCGGGACTTCGAGTCGGATTCCCTCGGCGGTCACTGTGCTCGACGCTGGCTCCGCCGTCGTCCCGATCGCTGAGACCTCGATGTTCGCCGGATCGGAGACGCCCCAGTCGTCGAGCACGGCCGTCGGAAGGAATGCGGTGAAGAACCCCTGGTTCTGCCCGCCGTCGACGTTGTAGTGCGGAGCGGCGACGTAGAGACGCAGTCCGCCGGTAGTTTCGTCGTACTCCGGCGCTCCGAACGACTGTGCGTCGGTCGTCAGCATCGCACCCGTGAATCTGTCGCGCCGCGCGGCATCGAAGGACCCCAGATCGGAGACTGCCATATCGACCGACGCGTTCGCGCTGACGTCTGCGCGGTCGGTCTCCGACCAGGGGTCGTTCGTCCCATCGAGCTGTGATTGGTTGTACTGCACGTCGGCGGGGGCAGTCGTGACGTTGATCGCTGTCGTGTTCGCGTCCAGGGCGGTAGTGTCCCACGTCGCGTTTCGGCCCGTACCGAGGAGGAGACGCGGGGTCCAGTCGGTCACGGTGACGTTGATCGCGAGCCGCGTGTCCGAGGCGACGCCGATGTCCGAGAGGTCCGTGCGGTTGACGAGGTCTGAACCCGATTTATCCCGGAGTTGCATCTGGAGCAGTCCGTCGGGTCCCTGCGTGAGGTATACTCGCGACGTGAGGTTGTCGCTGTCCGGTTCGGGGCCGCTCAGATGCTCGACCGTAACGTCTTCTACGACGAGTTGGACGCTCGCGCTCTGTCCGCTCGCGCCGTTGTTCCCTGCCGAGTCGTTGGCCGCGACGAGCGTGGCGCGGTAGCGACCCGCCTCTTTGAGGCCGGTGATGTTGGAGTAGAATCCGTCTTCACTGCCGAAATCGGCCTCGGTCAACGTCTGGACTGTCGTTCCAGTCGCGACGTCGGTAATCCGAACTTCGACATCGGAGAGCGTCTCGCTCGCGCTGAACGTCGTGTACAGGGTCCGCGTATCGATGACTCGGACCGAGAATCCGGAGATGCTTGGCGCCGTGCGATCGCTGACGTTGAGTTGGAGTTCGTTCGTGTCCGTCGCGTTGCTGTTGCCGGCGTAGTCGACTGCGGTTATCGGAATCGCGTAGCTTCCGTTTGGCGACGTCTCGTCGGCGTCGACCGCGACGGTCGCGTTGTAGACCGCATCGCCGTCAGCGTCGGTGAGCGTGACCGTTCCAGCCCCGAAGGCAGAGGCGTCGGCGGTCACGCGGTCCACCCCGCTTTCGGCGTCGGTCGCTGTCGCGTTGATCGTCACCGACTCGAGTGCGGTCACCGCTCCGTCGCCGTCCGACAGGTCGACCGCTGTCGCGTCAGTGATCGACGGCGGTTCCGCGTCGGTCAACTGGAGCGTGTTAGTCTGGACCGTGTCGTTGTTCTCGGCAACGTCGTACGCCGTGATCGGAACGGTGTACTCCGCGCCATAGGCGTCCGGCGGCGCGTCGACAGTGAACGTCGCGTTGTACTTTGCATCCCCGTCGGAGTCGGTGAGTGCGATCGTCCCCGCGCCGAACGCCGAGACGTTCGCCGTGACGTTCTTCACGCCGCTGTCGTCGTCCGTCACGGTGGCGTTGACGGTCACCGTATCGCCTTCGACGACGACCCCGTCGCTGTCTGTCGCGTCGACGGCAGCGGTGTTCGTGAGCGACGGCGGCGTGGTCTCTGAATAGCTGACGGATCCGACTGCTGCAGCGGCATCGACGAGGCCCGATCCGGCGCCGTTATCGGGTTCAGTTCCGGGTACGGCGCTCTCGTTCGCGGTCGTTTCGAGCACCGAGACCGTCTCGCTCGGGCTCAGCGAATCGTTTTTATCCGCCATCAGCGCGATGACGCCGCCGGCGTGGGGCGCCGACGCGGACGTTCCGAAGAAGCGATCGGGTTCGTACGCGTCCGTCGAGACCCCATCAGGTGCGACGATATCGGGCTTGATTCGGCCGTCGAGTGTCGGCCCGCGCGAGGAGAAGGCTTCGACCTCGTCAGTGTCGTACCGCGTCGCGCCGACGGTCAGCACTGCGTCCGTCGTCGGATTGGTCACGCTCCGAGCAGCCGTGGATGGCGTGAGCGACTGTTTGTCGCCGCTGAACAGCGTGAACGTGACTGGTTCCGTCGCCGCGTTTTCGCGCTTGATGGCGAGGTAGTAGGTCCCGGTTGCGCCGGTTCCTAAACCGATCGCCTCTGTCGGCTCACCAGTGTATGTCGTGTTCTGAACGTTATTAGACACTACGGCCGGGTTGTCGGGATAATCGCTTTTACTATCGTACAGGTAGAGGTCGTAGTTCTGATCGCTCTGCTTCCAATCGTCCCACTGCAGCCACACGCTCCCGCTGCCACTGCTTTCGACGGTCAGCAACTCCCGGTCGCTCGTGAAGTTCAGCCAGTCGTCGCCGTCACCGTCCTGCCAACTCCCGTGCCAGTGGTTTCCGTTTGCCGCGTTGCCGGAGGAGACGCTCCAGACGGTTCCGTTTGCCGCGGACTGCTCGAACTCCTCGTTGAACGCCCCGCTGCCGTCCAGCGGCCCCACGTTGTACCACGACAGCGACATCACGGCCACGTCGACGGACGTGTCCTCGCGGATGTAATCCATCGCATCGAGGAGGTCGACGCCGGATTCGACGTCGATCAACACCAGCGAGACGTTCGGTGCGGTGTCGACGACGACCTCCGAGACCGCAGTCCCGTGTGCGTCCGAGGTATTCGTGAAGTCCCCTCCAGGATTGTACACGTCCGCGACGTTGTCGCTGATCTCCGGATTCGTCGCATTGAACTCCATATCGACCACGGCGACGGTGACGTTGTCGCCGTAGTGGCCTGCAGTGTACGCGCCGGAGGTGTTCATCGTTGCGAGCCCTTCGCTCACAACGCTCCCGCGGTCGACGGTGGCCGTCGTCGGACGGTTGGGTCGGCGGATGCGTTCGACGGCAGGCGTGTTCGCGACGGCTGTCAGCGCCGATCGTGGGAGGCGCGCTTGTACGAGATTGCCGTGTCTGAGTGCGACGGCCCCGGCGTTGCCGCGAACGCGATCGGCGACGGCGTCCCCGTTCCCCGCCGCTGCTTCGACGACGACGTCGACCATCTCCCCGCTCTGTGCGTCAGTCGTGAGCGATGGTCCGGACGACGACGTGGCGGTCTGATCGTCGAGGAGTCCGGATTCGATTTTGACCTCCGGTGGGGTCGCGTTCGCGTCGTCGTCCGAGGCAGTCGCACTCTGATCTGTGGGCGTTCCAATGCCGGGGGTAGACAGCGAGCTACTGTCGCTAGCTGCCGTATTCGTCGCACCACCGGCCCCGACCGCAGGGACCGCACCCGCCACAATCAGGACGGTGACCGTCGCGAGGACGAGAAGCTTTTTTCGGTCCATCTTACGTCGGCTGTGGCTCCTTCGGCGGTCGGACCGCAGAGACGTTCTCGTGTCGCGAGAGGCCGACGAGTTGGTCGACTGCGACGTAGCCTTGGACGAGCTGGCCTTGCCGCAGTTCGACGCGCACGTCGTACCCCTCCGGAAGCGATGCACCCGAAGTCAACTCGACCACGACTTGGACCGATCTATTGTCGTAGGCCAGACCGGCTTTTGACGCGTATTCGGATCGGTTATCCGCAGTCACAACCCCGTACAACCGCTGATCGAGGTTCGGCGGGTGCGACGGTTGGGTGGTCGTCGCTGTCCCGGTCCGCGTGGGCTCCGGCGCCGGCGTCTCAGCAGTCTGTGAAGATCCGGCACAGCCGGCGAATACTACCAGGAAAACGATAATTACGCTATATGGCTTGAACATCGGTGCGACGGTAGATGTATCCTAATTTGAGGTTCCCGGTATGAGCGTTGTGACTCGGCGCCGTCGCTCCGAACTGATTTATGAGTACGGTGGGATTACCCTCGGTATGCCTCTTTCAGCGTCAGCATATCACTCCCTCTTCGAGGCCGACCCGGACGGCCTCGTGCTTCTCGACTCGCCGGCGGGCGTCATTCGCGAGTGCAACCAACAGTTCTGCGATGTCGTGGGCGGGCAACGAGACGACCTCGTCGGTCGGGCGTTTTCGACGCTCACGTCGTCTGACCGAGACGTCGCCTCGGCTCTCGCAGGCGATAACACTGGCGCTGATACCCTCGTCGTTCGACTGACGACCGGCGTCGGCGACGTGTCCCCCGTCGAACTGCGTACGTCGACTGTAGAGATGGACGAAGGCGACGACGCGGGGGAGTTCGTACTCGCTCGGGTGAGAAGAGTTTCATCCGGCACCCACGAACCCGAACTCGAACGAAAATCGAAGGTCGTCGACGAAGCTCCGATCGGGATCACGATCAGCGATCCCGCCCAGGAAGACAACCCGCTGATCTACGCGAACGAGACATTTCATGACCTCACCGGCTACGCCACCGAAGAAATTGTCGGCCGCAACTGCCGGTTCCTGCAGGGCGAAAAGACCGATCCGGACGCTGTCGCGGCGATGCGCGAGGCGATCGACGCCGAGGAGCCCGTCACAGTCGAACTCTGCAACTATCGCAAAGACGGCTCCGAGTTCTACAACCGGATCACGGTCGCCCCGCTGTACGACGACGCGGGCGCGCTCGCCAACTACGTCGGCTTCCAGTACGACGTCACCGAACGCGAACAGTACAGACAGAAGCTCGAACTCTCCCACAATATGCTGAAGACCGTCCCCAGCGGCGTCTTCCGAACCGATCCGACGCCGGACGGCACGTTCGAGTACGTCAACCCCGCGCTCGTGTCGCTCTTAGAGGCCACCTCGGCCGACCAACTCCGCGGGCGGCGCGTGGCGGAGTTCTACGTGAACCCTACAGCGCGCAGTGACTTGATGGAGGCGCTACGGAACACCGACGGTGACCAGGTCAGACGCGAGGTGCAACTCGAAACGCTCGACGGCGCGACGAAGGACGTGATCGTCACGGCGTCGCTGTCGGAAGACGCGGCGGGCAACGAACACGTCCACAAGGTGGTCCAAGACATCGCCGAGCGCAAGGAACGCGAGCAGGCGCTCGAACGCTACGAACGACTCGTCACGAACCTCCCGATCGGGGTCTATCAGCACACACCCGGCCCCGACGACGAGTTCACGCTCCTGAACGACGCGATGGTCGACATTTTCGACGCCGACTCGAAAGCTCACCTGCGCGAGCAACACGTGCGCGATCTCTACGTCGACCCGAGCGAGTACAGCGAGTTCGCCGATCGCCTGCTCGATCAGGGATTCGTCCAGGACGAGGAGTTCGAACTGGAAACCCTCGCGGGCGAGACGATCTGGGGGGCGGTCACCGCGATCGCCAGAGAGGTCGGCGGTGAGACAGTCATCGACGGCGTCGTACAGGACATCACCGAGCGCAAACGGTTCCAACAGCGGCTCAAAGAACAGCGGGACAACCTCGACGTGCTGAACCAGATGCTCCGCCACGACATCCGAAACGACCTGCAGTTAGTCACGGCGTACGCCGACTTCCTCACCGACCACGTCGACGACGAGGGCCGAGAGCACATCGAGACGATTCAGGAGGGAGCGATGCACGCGGTAGAACTGACACGAACCGCGCGGAGCATCGCAGACGTGATGCTCACGACCGACGGGGAGCGCCAGCAGGTCGACCTCGCAAACGCGCTCGAAACCGAACTCGACGACGTTCGTTCGACGTACTCGGAGGCGGTGATCACCGTCTCGGGGACGGTTCCCTCGGTGGCGGTGTGGGCAAACGAGATGCTGGGCTCGGTCTTCCGGAACCTGTTGACGAACGCCGTCCAGCACAACGACACGGAGATCCCCAAAGTGGAGGTGTCGACGACAGAGCGCGAGGAGACCGTCGCCGTCCGAATCGCCGACAACGGGCCGGGCGTGCCCGACAGTCAGAAAGACACAATCTTCGGACGTGGCGAGAAAGGACTCGAAAGCGAAGGGACCGGAATGGGACTGTATCTCGTCAAGACGCTGGTCGAAATGTACGGCGGCGACGTCGCCATCGAAGACAAGACGGCAGGAAACGCCGGCGACGACTCGGACGGAGCCGTCTTCGTGGTCGAGCTTCCGAAAGTGGGCTAATCGCGCAGTCGCGCGGCGTCACTCTTTGGCGATCATCACTTCGCTCGCTTTGATCACGGCCGACACCTCGTCGCCTTCCGCGAGGTCCAACCGGTCTGCGGAGCCGCGCGTGATCGTCGAGGTGACTGTCTGACCGTCGCCGAGTTCGACCACCACCTCCGCCGTGATCTCGTCTTTCTTGATCGCGGTCACGGTTCCAGCCAGATCGTTGCGGGCACTGAGTCCCATACACAAGTGTTGGTGTTCTGAAATTAAATAGCTGCTGGCGGCGCTTGCGACTCCGGCGTGTCGCAACGCGGCGGCCGTTACAGTTTTTCTCTCCGACCGCGCCGCCCTCGAGCGAGACTCTCCGCTGATATTTGGAGCGCAAAAGATACAACGCGAATCGGCGAAACCGGGGGTATGGACGGGCTCGGCGAAGAAGCCGACGGTCGATCGGAGTTCGAGTTTTCCCGGGAGACCGACGCATCCCACCAGATCGAACTCTACGACCTCATCCTCGACATCTCGACGAGTCTGATGAGCGCCGAGCCCGACGAGTTGGAGACGAAACTGCGATGGGGGCTCGAAAGCGTCGGGACACACATCGGTGCCGACCGTGGCTACGTCTTCCAGGCTCAGAACGGCGGCTTCGAGAGGACGACCGAGTGGACCGACGAGGGCGTCGTTCCCTGGAGCGCCCAGCGGCTCGACCTCGAGGAGTTCGAGTGGCTGCACCGTCGGCTCGAACGCTTCGACAACACGGTCGTTCGGACGAGCGAGCTCCCACGAGGCACCCACCTCTGCGAGTTGCTGTCGAGCGATGGCGTCGCGTCGGCCGTTTTTCTGCCGATGGTCGACAACTGGTCGCTCGAAGGGTTCGTCGGATTCGACGTCGTCGAGTCCCACCGCCAGTGGGACGACACGGAGGTGAACCTTCTGCGGACGGTCGCCGATATGATCACGCACTCGCTGGGTCGCGTGCGGCGCGAGCAGACGCTCGAAGCCCAGAACGAGCGGCTGGAGACGTTCGCGGGCGTCATCTCCCACGACCTCCGGAACCCACTCAACGTCGTGACCGGGTCCCTGCGCCTTGCACAAAGGGACCTGGACTCGCCGCACGTCGACCGAGCGGCCCGCGCGGCCGACCGGATGGAGGACCTCATCGAGCAGGTGCTGATGCTAGCCACACAGGGACAAGACATCAGCGACCCCCGCCCTGTCCGGCTCGAATCGGTCGTCGAGAGTGCGTGGGATACGATCGACACCCGAGCGGCCGAACTACAGGTCGAAGACGGACTCGGCACCGTCGACGGCGACGCCAATACGAGAACTCCCGAAGTCCAGGAAATTCCGTGCTTTGCGGACCGAACACGAATCGGTGCGCTAAAATGAGTACACGCGGGCCGAATCAGTCCTCGGCGGAACTGTCGTACATCGACTCGAACTCCTGCTCGCCGCGGATCAGCTCATCCACGCCCTCAGTCAACGTCACCGCTCCGAACACGGTCGCCCGGTAGTACGTGTAGAGGCCGTCTTGTCCCCGCTCCGTCCGCTGGCGCTTCTCCACGAGACCAACGTCGACGAGCTTGTTCAGGTGATAGTGCAGCGTGCTGTCGTCGATCTCCATCGCCGCTTCGAGTTCTTTGGGACTCATATCCCCGCTGTGCACGAGCCGATAGAGAATCTCGTAGCGTGTCCGGTGCCCCACCGCGGCGTGCATCGCGAGATAGTCGTCCAGCGAGAGCACACTTTCCTCCGGCAGCAGATCTGCCGGGTCCTCGGGCAGCCCCTCCCCGAGTGTCTGGGAGTGATTCGTCGCCATCGTGCCTCGAAGTACGGACACGAGACGTTTAGCTTTTCTCAAGCCGAATATCGCTAAAAACACCGCTTTTTAAATACTGCCGCTGGATACCGCGGCGTATGACAGCGATCACGCGCGACCGCATCCTCGATCGGCTGGGGGAGGTGACGTACGATCGGTTTCTGTTCTATCTGATGGGTCCCTACAAGTCGTTCAACCTCAACTACGTCCTCAGCGAGGAGGAACGCCGCGATATCGACGTGGCCGACCTCCCCGGCCCGCTGCGTCGTCTCTTTCAGAACAGAGACGAGATCGACGGCGCGCAGGCGCTCTTGCGGCGCATACAGGGCGAGCTCCGCGTCGATCCCGGCGTGAACGCGTTCCTCGCGCTCGACGTGGACGTAGACACCGACGACGTCGACGCGGCGACACAGAGCATCGAATACACGCGGTGCAGCAACGCGACTGCGTTTGTGCTGCCCTTTCTCGGCCACAATTTCGGCGTCGGCGAAGAAGCTGGAAGCGTTCTGGAGGCTCTCTCGGAAACCCACAGTGATCGGCTCATCTTCCTCCACGGGGACGACGTCACGAGCGCGATGATCCGCTCGGCCCAGGTGCGGTGGGATCTCCGCGTCGCCACGTACGAAACGGAAGCCGAACTCGTCTCGAAACTGCGGCTGTTCGCGAGCGGGATTATGCAGCGCGAACGTCGCGGAGACCTCGAACGCCTGGAATAGCGGTATCTCGTCGGGGACTCTCCCTCGCCGCGGCTATTCGACACCGGCGCTCATACTGTCGGACAGAACGATGTGAAAATCATCGGCACCCCGTGGGTGCCAACATCATTCACGAACTGCTGTCTGACAGTATCAGAGTCCGGACCCACCGTCGACCGGGACGGTCGCCCCGTTGACGAAACTCGCGTGCTGGCTGGACAGGAAGGTGACCACCTTCCCCAGGTCGAGCGGCTGCCCCGGCGACTCGTAGGGACAGTCCGCGAGCACAGCGTCCCACGCCGACGTGATGTCGGCGAACTCGCCGGCATCGACCCGTCGGGCGAGCAACTCCTCTAAGTCTGCGGTCTCGTGGGGGCCCGGTACGACTGCGTTCACGCGGACGTCGGGCGCGAACGCCGTGGCCTGGCTCTCGACGAGTCCCTGGACCGCGCGCCCGTATGCGGTCGCCACCGACAGTTCCTCGGTGAGTGCCGGAATGGCGGGATTGGCAACGTTGACGACCGTCCCCTGATCGGAGGCTTCGAGGTGCGCGGCAGACTCACGGATGGCCCAGACGACGCTCATAAACAGCCGGTCGAACCCGCGGAACCAGTCCTCGTTGGAGACGTCGAGAAACCGCTCGGGTTCGAGTGGTCGCGGTCCCGTCACGAGGTGGTCGATGCCACCATACTGGTCGACGGTCTCCTCGACGAGTGCCCCCAGATGGTCAGGGTCGCGCACGTCGAGTTCGAGACCGAAAATCTCGCCCTCGCCGAGAGCGTGGAGCCTGTCGCTGGCGTACGCGAGGTCGTCCAGATTCGGCGCGGCGAGGGCGACCTTCGCCCCCTGGCGCGAGAGCGCTTCCGCACAGGCGTGCCCGAGGCCGGTCGCACTCCCGGTGACCAGCGCTACGTTGCCTTCTAATCCGAGGTCGATGTCCATATCTGACGCTTGGATACCAGTCCTAAAAGGTTCGTGCCAAGCGATACGTCTGACTGTCTCCTCTACGGTGATCGCTTCGTCGCGATTGCTGTCCCGTCGGCGGCTTCGTCGTTGCAGACGAGCACTTTACAGACCACAAAGAGGTACATAGCAGTTTTCGTTGTCTCCGGTGTATCACCCGCAAAATGGGTTTGAAACCTCTAGGTCACTCGATTCCAGCGGCTACGTGTCGCTGCTCAAGGAGCAGATCCTGTGGGACCGACTAGTAAAAAGGGTGCGCTCTGTGCGTCGATTCCGCGCAAAAGGAAGTGGGTTGGGGCAGTTTTCCGGTCTTGCGATTCCGCCAGTTCCGTCTGTCGATTACTCATTTTCGTCTCCCTCAAAGTCCAGTTTGTCCAGGTGCCGTTGCCGTCGCTGCTGAAACTCGTCGACCGGGCTCGCCTGATCGTAGTGCTGCTCGATCACCTCGACCGAGGCGTTCACCCGCTCCGAAACCACGTCCGCCCGAAGCCCGCGATTCAGTTGCCACGTGATTGAGCCAGAACGGACCTGGTGCGGACTTCGTGACGACGGGCACTTCGATGCCTGATTGCTCGAAAACCACTCACAAGACGACTGCGAGCGATTGTGCGGACAGTCCCCGAAACGACACGGCACTGTCGCATAGTAACTCGTCGTCCGCAGCGCATTTCGCGATATTCGACCGTGCGCCGTCGTGAACAACGGCTTCCGGCCGTACTCGTCCGTCTCACTCGGTCGCAGGTCTCTGATGTACGTCCGCAACGCTTCGGTGACCTGCTCGGAAATCCCGACGACACGCTCGCCGTCGACGCCGTTCTTCAGCGGTGTCCCCTGTTCCGGTCGGTGGTGGAAATGAACGTACCCCTGTCCGAAGTCGATGTCGTCGAGATCGAGGCCGCGAATCGCGCCCAGCCGAGCGCCCGTGTACCACGCCAGTTCGAGGAACGCGTGGCCACGAGTATGCCGCGTCTCCCCGCTTCGGAACGCTTCGAGAAGCTGCCCGGCAGCGTCCTCTTCGAGGAACGTCTCGTCGGTCTGGTCGCTCTTCGACACCTTCGGCAAATCGACCGCCTCCGGAACCGCATCGTCGACGACGTCAACCCGAGCGCAGTATCGAAGGAACTGCCGCAGCGTCAGCAGTTCGTTGCGGAGCGTGATCGGCTCCAAATCGTTGCTCCGCCGGCGCGTCTCGTAGGACTCGATATCCCACCCCGAGAGGTCGCTCATCCGTTCGACACCCTCGGCTTCCGCCCAGTCGACGAAGTGCTTCAGCCGGCCGCGGTAGCCCTTGACTGTCTGATCCGCCTTATCGAGCAACTGCCGATCGAGCCATCGGTCGACAGCCTCTCGTGGCGTGAACTCTGGCGCAGTCGGCGTCACTGCGAACCCTCCCGGCCGCGACCATCGGTTACCCCCGTAACGTCGGCCGCGAACTCGTGCAGGTGGAACTGCGCGACGTCGTGCATCGCGCGATCGGCGCGACCCATCATCTCGACGTACTCAGTCATCTGCCACCCCAGTCACGTCGCTGCTGTCGGCTTTCATCAGCCGGCCGGCGAGCCCGCCTTGCGGGCGCGGCCCGCGCTTCGGCTCTCGACGAACCGGCTCGTCGAACTCCGAATCACAATCGGAGCAGCGCCAGCGGCCGTCGCCGTCGTCGAGCTTCGAGACGGCCTTCTCGGGACTGCGTCGGAAGATGTTCGCCGACGAATCGCAGTTCGGACAGGCGAGCACCTCAGTCACTGGCGGACACCCCCGCTGCCGCAGATTCGGCCTCTCGCCGGAGTCGCCGCGTGAGATAGCGGAACAGCTCCAGACCGAGTACGATCACCACGGCGATCACGAAGAGCCCGCCGAGGGCCATCCCCGCGACGCCGGACCACGAGGCCGACGCGAGCACGGCCACGATCGCGCCGTAGCCGGCCAGGTGCGCGAGCACGTCGTCGTCAGTCATCCGCAGACACCTCCGCGGTCGGCGTCGCCTCAGTCGTCAGCTCACTGTCGGGCGCAGACAGCGCGTTGAGGACGTTTTGCTTCGCGTAGTCGTCTGGGTCGTAGTCTTCGAGAACGTCCAGCAGCGCCAACTGCGGGCGGTCGCTGGCCGCGTGCTCGCTGAGGTCGTCGAGGATCGCACAGACCGCGTTCGCGACGTCGTCCTCGCCCGCGACCCGCGAGCTGTGGCGCTTCGCCAGCGGGACCACCGCGGCCTGCCACGCCGCGATCGAGCCGCTGAGTCGGAGGTCCCACTCGCTCTCGTCTTCGGGCTCGTACTCGGCTTCCGCGTCGCTCAGCGTCTCGGTGACGAAGCGCGCGACGTTCGCGTGGGCGAGCTGTGCGCCGCCGCTGCGGAAGACGGTCGCGTGTTCGTCGAGCCAGTCGGCGCCGACGTCCAGCGTGGCTTCGAGGTCGACCGTGACGGTCGTCTCGATCGCGACGCCGTCGCGTTCCGTCTCGGTGGTCGTCAGCGCGGGGCCGGACGCGCGGAGCGTGAGCGCGTCGTCGGTCATTCGGCACCTCCCGACTGGATCCGCGGCGCGAGCATATACCGGCCCTCGTAGAGCACCGTCTCGTCGTCGCGCCGCTCGAAGTCGAGCATCAGCGGGAACTCCTCGCCCCACCGGACCGACAGCGACGTGACCTTCGCCTTCTTCAGGCCCTTCGCCATATCGCGGAGATAGCTCATCGAGAAGATGCTCGATGCGTTCTCGGTCGGCGTCTCCGTGATCGGCTCGGCGACGTCGCCGACGTCGATTCGCGTCGACCGCGTCATCTCGTCGCCGTCGGCGTCACCTTTCAGAATCAGGTGCCCGTCGAACTCGCCGAGCTCGACGTGGTCCGTCGGAATGTAGTCGACCGCGTCGCAGAACGCGTCGACGTCCAGCTCGGCGCGGTAGGACAGTTCGAGGTTCGGAATGTCCGGTTCCTGCCGGATCGACTCGGGTTCGATGTTCAGCAGTTCGTCCGTCCGCGACAGCGTCGTCACGTCGTACTCGCGATCGATGCTCACGAGCGTCCGCGTCGCGTCGATGTCCAACTCGACCGGGTCGTCCGTCGACTTCCCGAGTCGCGCGTCCGAGAGCGAGGATTTGAGACGCGTCAGATTCACGCCGATCAGCACGTCGTCCGCGCCGTCGACGTGATAGCCCTCGAAGGCCGCCGGCTTCGCATTGATCCCGACCATTCCCACGTTCGCCGGGTCGACGGCCGTCGTGTGCAGGCCGCCCGCGTCGAATCGCAGTTTCGCTTCGTCCACCAGCACCGTCGGCAGCGCCATCAGCGGCCGAATCGTGCGGCCGCTCGTCTCGATTTCGACGGACTCGCCCGAGGGTTCCGAGAAGAATCGAGTCTGTGAGGTGCTGCCGCTCATTCCGCGGCACCTCCCGCGACCGCCGCTCGCACGTCGCGATCGCGCGTCCAGCCGTGGTCGTCGCAGGCGAGCAGATTCCGGGGCTTCGTTCGATTGGGTCTCGTCAGCCCGTCGTAGACCACGATCACGGCCGCCGGCTCGCCGCAGACGACCATCTTCCCGTCGTCGCCTTCGACCCACTGCCGGCAGGACTTCCCTTCCGGGGCGTCGACGACGTCGAGCACGTCCGGTTCGGGGTAGCCGCCGTCGGTGACGAGTCGGTGCCCGCTGTCGTCGAGTGCCCGACCGCACGATCGGCACACCGCCTTTCCGGTGCGCGCGTCGATGCCGGTCGCTCGGTTCGTGCAAAAGGCGCAGTCGCCGCTGTTATTTGGAGTCGGTGCGTCTGTCGTCGCGCGGCCTCGAAGGGCCGCAGTGTCGAAAGTCGACATTGGTTCTGCCTCCGCAGAACCCGCCGCAGTACGGTGCTGGTACCACCGTACTGCGACCTATACTGAGTCTCACTGAGCCGAGGGTATCTCTCTCGGGCCTGCTAACTGCACATCTAACGCCATATGTGATAAATGCAACGACAGTGCTGAAGTAACATCTGATGTTACTTCTCGTGCTCACCGATGCAACGAAGTGTTATATTCGGGATGGTATATGTAATGAGACGCAGGAAAAGCGCGGATTGGATGACTATCTGGGATGACCGACTCCTTGAACTCCTCAGTGAGGAAGGACCAGCGGCTCCGACACCTCTCGCCAACGACGACCATATTCATATCAACCCGTCTTCCGTCTCTCGTCGTCTTCGCCGGCTCAAAGAGTATGGGTTGGTACACGGTCTCGGGAACGGCGTCTACGGTATTACCTCGGAAGGAGAACAGTACTTGAACGGAGAGCTCGACGCCTCGTCACTGGAGGAACAGGAGGAAACCGACAACGGGGACGCTTCGGCGGAGGCGTAGATGCTCCAATCGGCAAACTGGATGATCATCCTTGATGAGCGCATCTTAGAACACCTCAATGAAGGCCCGGAGCTGACGGCCTGGGAGATTGCTGTCGATCTTGATGGACGAGCAGCGCTGGTCCGACAACGCTGCGAAATCTTAGCGGAGGCCGGCTTCCTACATCGGCGTCGCCGCGACGGCCTCGACGATCGCTACTCGATCACGACTGATGGGCATCTCTATCTGGAAGGCGAACTGGATGCGAATCTCCGACGGCCGATCCCGGCTCCGCGGCCGCCGCACGCTGTGCGGCCTGGGTGGTGGGCCGGGTTTGGGTAGCGCCAAAATGGATGAATATCTGAGATGTCTCTATTCAAATTCTGTCCTTGTTTAAAAACAGCTCTGAGTCTGACTTGGCTGTGGTTTCTTACTTGTAAGATGCCTCAGTACCCCCTTTATTCAGTTGCATAATCCCACCACAGCGGTGGGAATAGCACATCAATATTTCACTTTCACTTCGGCCTGCCAACCTTCTTACTCAAAAGTGGCGTACACCGATTCATCGTGGGCAGTCCTGGATTAGGTAATCGTTTTGGGATATGTGGAGAGGGAACTGTCGATACCGAAGCCTTAACCGACCTGCCACGCCACCAACCTTTGTCTTTCACGGGGCGACGCCAGCCTGGGCGTCTAAGCAAGTGCTGGGAAGTGAGCTGACAAAATGGTGACCGGCGTATCGTTGAGTCTGGTGGTGATTCTGCTGCTATTAGCTCCGGGTGTACTTGGACTCCAACTCTTCTTCAAGTACGCTCAGCGAAATCCATCTCCCAGCAGAATACAGTGGGTTGCTTGGAGCGTTCTGGTGAGTTTAGTCTCGATCGCGATTCTATACGCATTCTCCGGAGCAGTTGTTCCAGTGGCGAAGACCGTTGGTGGCGCGATCGAAAATAACCTCCAGACAGTCCTTCGTTCCGAGTTGGAATTCTCGATTGCAGAGATATCGATTCTTTATCTGCTTCACTTGGTCGTGATTGGGGTCGGTGGAGGAGTCGTTGGACTGATCGACAGTGAAGTTATCAAATCGGATCAGGTTCTTGACCCACGCGAGCCGTGGGAGTACGCATTCGACGAAATCCCCGTAGACGGTGAGCCGCTGGACATTGTGCTTGACGACGGTAGCATCGTTAGGGGTAATTTCAACGATACAGCGTGGGAATCATCAAAACGAGAGCTATTTCTTGAAGATCCGTTTGAGGTTGTTATTGGTGAAGATGGGACCGAGACGGATACGCAAGACCTCGGCAGGAGCATCTTAATCCAGTCTGACGCGATCTCGTATATCGTCTTCACGAACGAGGACCCGAATCAAGGGCGGATGGAAGAGAGTGAAATCGACGAACAAGATCGAGAGGAAGCAGAAGAGGCTGTAGAAAAACTGGCATCTACTAATCTCTCGGACTACGAAGAAGGGACGTCTACTGACGATTTGGAGGGTGATGAGGAGGAAGGTGCGGATGAGTAGTCCCTTCTATCGAACCTCATCTGCGATGTCCAGCTCGCTTTTTGTGGTGTAGCTGGGATACTTTTTGTAAACGTACCTCAGCAACCGATCCAGCGGCATATCTTTGTTTTTGCGTTTAATTTCTTGGGTGGCACTCAGAATGTCCTCCACTTTCTCCTTCTTGTCATCGTCCTGCTGGAGGGATTTAATGACCCGCCGCCCAGCATCCGTGATCCTGTAGTTGTACTTTTGTTTGCCTGATCGTGTCTTCTCTACCCTTTTTTTGATCAGGCCCTTGTTCTCTAAAGAATCGATTGCCGCCGCCAGTGAGGGAGAAAATGGACCGTATTTGTCCGCTTGGAATTTATGGAGTTGGTCAATATTCGTCTCTTCCTGACTCAAGAATGCGAGTTTCTGGAACCGCGTCGCTCCCTCGATCTCGTCATTGCCGTCAACATAAGCGAGTGCCAGTGGGAGCAGTACGTCGGGCATAGTAGTGTTTCCAATTCTCCCGCTTGGTTGGGAAGATAACCTCCCGAGTGGTAAGCGTTGTGGGATATAGTATTTTCTAATACTTCGTAAACAGTCTCCTAAACCCCTGAAACAGCTGTTAGATGACTAATTAGCCAAAATCAGAGCCTAGTTCAAGCTCTCAGTTCGTCGTACTTCACTGGCACCAACTCAAAGTACTAGTCTGTCATCCACCGTGGATTCTGCACTTGGTGGAAGTCGTCGAGCACGAATTTCGTCTGTTCGTGCTTCAGCTCGGTGGCGTGGAACGTGGCCGCGTCCACTTCTACCTGCTCGCGCTCACGTCTATGATGACTGTATTAAATTGCGATCAGGATCGTCCAGAGGTTCAACCACCGAAATTTACCACCACCACTAAAATGTTCGAAATTCAACGAGACCTATGTTCCAAGTTCGCTGTCTCAATTGTGGGGCTACAGAAAACGATCGCGTTGAGGTTAGTCAATCGCCGAAATCCGGGCTTGCGGGCGATGGAGATCGGACCCTTTCGCAATCTTTGAAAACAGAATTCCAGTGCTCTGAATGTGGCGCCACAGACATTGTTGAAACCGGTGTTCACCCTACTTCGCATTCAGATGCGTTTGAGACGGTTCGTGAGACTGGCGAATCCTCTTTAGAATTGAAAATCGATGATCAAGCGGTTGAATTCCAAAGCATCGACGAGAAAATTTCAGAAGATGCTCATTACACCCCTGATGGAGTTCAGGGAACTTCCCGAGTCAGACATATTCATATCCAAGTCCGGGATCCGCCGACCTTCTCAAAAGGGTGGCACACAATCACATTAGGCGATTATATTGATGATGATCTAATTCTGGGAACGGTACGTTATCACGATCAAACACACCGGACGTTGAAATTCTATAAACCTCTAGATAGTGGTCACGAGGATCGAGTGTCGGCTATCTACGTCGGTTCTGTCGAAAATGGGACGCAGGACCTCCAAACCTAGTGTCTGACACGTACAGTAGGAGATTGTTAATACTACCAACACAATTATGTTACCTCAAAATCAATATTAGGATACAGTTTCCAATCGATGGTTACGCAAGACTCCTACCTGTATGAGACTGGACCGGATCAGAAAGCCCTCCGTATCGGCGCTCACGATGATATTCTCGCGCCCACGTATATACCGGAAATAAAAGGTGCTGAAGGGTTGCGCGCCCTGCTTGATCATATCGATTCGCTTGATGAGAGCAACCCAATCGCAGTGCCGGCGGCCAAGTGGTCTTGGCTGCGGAGCAAAAATGAGGTAACAAGTAGAACTGACGGTGATGGAAACGAAGTCGGAAAAAGCGAAGTTGAGCGATTAGAAGAGGAACATCCACTAGTCTTCTTTGATCCGCCTGAACTGTATTGGTATAAAAGAACGAAGACTTTAGTGAACTACCTTTTCAGACTACCAGGATACGATAAAGACAGATTTGAACGACTACTCCGCGAAGGTAAGCACTCTGAGGCCCAAGCAGAACTTCCAGAGTTTGTCCAACCGTTTGTTCACGCAAATGTCAACCGGCTATTGGAAGAGACCGATGGAGCCAGCCTCGTTTCACGGTCTAGTCTAAAAGTCGACTCTTCAGAGGAGGCTTGGACCAGCTTAGATCCAGACCACTATGTGGGATATTTCGATACTATCGCCTCTGAAGCGTCCAAACGCCCCAGCTCAGTAGTAGTTCCACCGGTTCCACAACTTGAACGCGACTGGGATACGGATCTAGTTACAGCCTGGGTCACCTCGAATGAAAAGATGCTGGAGGCGGTAGATGGTCACGAGAACACAGATGCGTACTTCCACATTTATCTGAACCCACGGTCGTTCGACACGGATGCAAGCACTGATACTGCAGAGAAGGCGCTGCAAACCTTAGAGGAAGAGGTCACCGGATCTGATTATGCAGGGATTGCCCTAACTGTCTACTATCCTAATAGAATTTGGCAAACTAATCGATCTGCTCGAATGGAAACATTTGTTGAAGGTCTATCTAAGATCAGCACTCGGGAGTCGATCCCGATTATCGCCCCCCGTTCCGAGTGGTTCGGCTCTTACGCGACAGATCTGGGTGTCCACGCATTCAGCACCCTTCTCAATGGTGCTTGGGAATATCGACGATATTCCTCAGAAGGAGGACCGAGCGGCGCAAATCGGTACGGCAGTACTATGATTCCTAACGAAGCCCGTGCTCTCAAAGTTCGGTCTGACAACAACGAAGATCTAGAAGGCTATCTGGAAGCTAATCAGTCACTCCCTGATGTGGATGGACTTCCATCTACCCCACCAACGTACGACCCCAATGGGAATGGGTTAAAACAAAAATTCGGGACCGATGCTGAATTCCGCCGAACATTCGGAAAGCCAAGACGACTCGCCCACATTGAGGAGGCGCGTCAGTTCCGCAAAGACCAGCAGCAGGGAGTGTCGAAGCCGGCCAGAGAATACCTCAAAGATTCAAAGAACCCATATATAGAGATATAATTCGAGGACCGGGGTCGCTTCTACGACGCCGAGCAGACGGCCCAGAGCGCGACCCGTAACGTCTGGGCCTGCCGAAACGTCGAGACTGCGACTCCTACGCCAATGCCGCCGCCGACACCAGTCCCCAATGGTGCTCGGTGGACGGTTAGCTGCGTGTCGCCGCCTCGATCAGCACTACTCCCCGACAGCAGACTCCACGATCTCGATCTCCTCGTCGGTCAGCCCGTACAGTTCGTAGACGATCTCGTCGATCAGGTCGTCGGTCCGCTCGATCTTCTCGTCTAACTCCGCAGCGCGCTCTTTTGCGTCGATATATCGCTCCAGCCCGTCGGCGACGTCGTCGGGATCTGGGAGTGTCAGCGCTTCGAGTCGGTCGACGAGCGAGTTCGTCTTCGTCGCGGTCTCGCGGAAGTTCGCGAAGCCGCCCGCCTCGTCGACGGCGACCGGGACGAACGCCTCGACCAGCTCGGCTTCGACCTCGGTGAGATCCGTGAGCCGCATCGCCGGGATCGGCTCGGTCTCGGTGTAGCCCCACCGATCGGTCTCGTGGGCGTCTTCGTCTTCCGGCTTGTAGCGCGCCGTGGCGTGGATGACGACCGTGTCGCCAGTGTCGCGTTCGGTGGATACTGAGCCGATTCGGAGGTTGTCGTAGTCCTCTTTGGTGGCCGTGAGTTTCGTGTCGCCGACGCCTTTCGGGGGTTGGTAAAGCCCTATGTCTGTCAGAGAAGGGCCGTCGTAAGCCGTACCAATGTAGTCTGTGAGCGATAGATTCAGATTTTCACGAGACTGTTTATCCTCTATTATATCTCTTGCTAAGGATCCAACTTTTTCTTGGATCTTTTTGGGTGGCTCTTCCGGGATTATATCTCTGATTTTCTCCCCTACAGAAATCTCGTCTACCTGAATAATCGGGAGTTCCCGAAGGTGCGTTGGCTTTACTTCGTATTCGTCAAAAATCCAATTGAAATACCTATCCAGTAGAGTCGAATTTAGCACCGCTGTGAGGAAATCTAACTGATAAGCATCTGATTCTAAAACTACATTTGAGACCCTATTCAAGTTGTAAAACTCATTCTCATCAAGCGTTGCTACAAGCTTCCTATCCAGACCTCGTCTGGTTCTTTGGAGCAATATCTTAGGCTCCGTGAAAATATACTCAGGAGGTAGTGTTCGGGCTTTATCGCCATATTCCTTGATAACATCTGGGTCATAGCAAATCCATCTACCATCCCAATTTAGCGAATATCGTCCGATGTTACTCCCACTCAGCATCTTGTGATACCGATTGTCTTCTTTTTTATCAGAGACGAGGACATCCCGAATATATCCGGTATTGATTCCCACCGTTGTGTATGATATTTCGCCCAGATCTACCGAAACGCGATCCATTTTCTCAACCAGTTCTTTACGCTCCGGAGAGACATTTATATTGAAAACGTAGTCCTCTGAAGATTCAAACTGAGATTGGTCAATGTTGTATTCTTTTGATGTGTCCACAGTAGATCCGTTTCCTCCAAACTTAATCAGTACATCTTCGTTACTGCCTCCGATTTGCAATCTTTGAATTACCGATTCAATCGTAACCCCGTCAAAAACACCCAGCCCTAAGTAGAATATTTCAGATATTGAAGTTTTATCGAGGATGTATTCCCTAAATTGCGAGAAGTTTTCTGCAGATAGGTATGTATTTGGTATAATAAATGACGAGTGGCCCCCTTGTTTACAGATGTCAATTGCTTGTTCGGTGAAATACATATAGAATTCATAGTTATACTGGTGGCTCTCAAAAGATGACTCGTAGTATCTTTTCTGACCATCTGAGGGTATTTTCCGGTATCCGTAAGGAGGGTTGCCAAGAATCACATCAAAACCAGCATCTTCTCTTTCTGAGCCGCCCTCCTTGTAGAATACCTCCGGGTATTCCAGCTTCCAGTGGAAGAAATCCTGCTCCGCAGCCAACGTCTGCGCCGTTTTGAACCAGTCCGCCTCTGAAACGGCCTCCCACTCGGAATCATCTTCAAGCGCCTTCGCCATCCGCTCGTAGGCCCCGCCGGGAACGTCGACGTCGAACCGCTCGGCCGTATGCACGTTCGCCATCGCGACCAGGCGCTTCCGGAGGTCGTCCTGTTCGATTTCGGCGTACTTCCGCTTCATCTCGTGGACGTCCTCGATGCTCTCGTTCTCGATCGCGAGGAACTCCGAGTAGATATCCATCAGACGCTCGATCGTGCCCTCACGAGTCGCGCCGAACTCAGCGAGAGATGACTGGGAGTCGTCGTCTTCGCTCGCGTCCGACTCCAGCTCTTCGATGTCCTCGATGTCGCTCCCGACGAGCGAGTTCCCCTGTTTGAAGTGGTGATCGAGGAACGCCAGCGGCCGATCGGCGGCCAGCGTCTCCAGCCACATCGAGAGCTTCGCCAGCTCGACGGCCATCCCGTTGAGGTCGACGCCGTAGATACACTCCTTGGTGATCTCCCGGCGAATGTGCTGTTCGTCGAAGGCGACGCCGAACTCCGATTCGGCCTCTCGGACCTCCGACATCACTTGCTCGGAGAGATAGCCCGTTGCCTTCGTGAGGAAGTGCCCGCTTCCCATCGCGGGATCCAGAATGCGGAGGTCGGTCACCCGCCGGAGAAACGGCCCCAGATACTCCTGTGTTCCGGGCTCGAAGCCCTGGTCAATCAGATCCTCCCGGATTTCATCGACGAGCGGCCCGACGGTCTCCTCGACGATGTACGTCACGACGTAGTCCGGTGTGTAGTACGAGCCCGTGGCCTTCCGCTCGCCTTCGTCGTTGACGACGTACAGTCCGCCTTCGTCGACGGTCTCGACTGCGTCGGCGACTGAGACCTCCGTGGCCGGCTTCCAGACCTGTCCGCCGTCCTCCGAGACGGCCGCGTACTGCTCCGGCGCGATGCGGAACTGATGCTCCAGAAGGCCCTCGTACACCGAGCCGAGGTGCCGCGTGTCCAGGTCGGCGTAGTCCGCGAGCACGTACCGGCCGTCGTCGTTCTCGACCGTCGAGAGCCGGTAGATCACTTCGGAGAGATACTGATCACTCACCCCGTGCTCGGTGAGGAAGGCGTGCTCGTCGTGGTTGAACAGCCCGCCGTTGTAGGGCGGAATCCCGAGGTCCTCTTCACCCTCGTCGATCAGGCTGAAGAGATTCTCCAGCCGGTTCCACATCGACGTGGAGTACTCGCTGTACTCCTCGGCGAAACCCTCGTCTACCTCGCCGATCTCGTCGTGGATCTCGATACGGAGCTCGTCGAGGCTGAAGTTCTCGTCGTAGTGGTCCTGCGCCGAGCGATCCTCGGGATGGATCAGCCCACGCGATTCGGCGTACAGCACGAACATCAGGCGATACAGCAGCACCAACGACTGCTCTTTCAGCTCGTCGAGCGCTTCGTCGTCGTCGGAGTCGATATCGAAGCCGTTGTCCGTCTCGACGAACCCCTTCCCGAGCACGCGCAGCGCGGTGAAGACGTTGTCCTGCAGATCTTCCCCGAGTTCTTGGGATGCGGTCTCGCTCTCGGACCAGACTTCGTCGAGGAACGTTGTGCCGCCCGACTCGTGGAACGCCGCCGGCCGGAAGAACACGTAGAAGTATTTGAACGCCTCCAGGTCACCGCGCTCTAAGAGTTCGGGCAGATCGACCTCGTAGTAGGTCTGTGTCTCGTAGTTGTTCGTCCCGTAGAGCCGCCACTTCCGCCCGTTCGTGAGCACGCCCCACTGGATATTCGACGGCGTGTTTTCGAGGTAGTGTTTGATCTGATGCGAGGCGTTCCGGTACGGGCGCTGTTCGCTGAACCGCTTCGTGAAGTCGGCGTCCCACTGTTTGGCCTCGACGAGCCCGATCCCCCGCTCGAAGAGGTCCGTCGTTTCCTCGGAATGGAGGTAGACCCTCGCGGCGTCGCGCCGATCGTCTGGTGTCTCGAAGAGAAGTTCGTCGACGAAGCCGCCACCTTCCGGGAGAGTTACTTCTTCGGATGTTCCGTATCCAAGGATGTCCAGAATCTCCCCGATCCAGTCGTCTATGAGGGCGTCTTCCTTGTACCCCGGTACCAGTTCACCTTCGAGCTCGTAGAGCGACTGCAGCTCAGAGAAGGCTTCCTGAGCGGCGGCGTCGCACTCCCATTCGTCGCGATCGCGAAGGCGTTCATCCAGATAGTGCCCGGAGAAGAGATTCGAGTTGACGTACGGGCGGTCAGCAAGCGTCGCCTGGCTCATTTCGGATATGCAGTACTCCCTCAGTGACCTTACAAATAGATGACGCCATCGGCATCTCAAAACGTGGTTACGTCTTGGCTTACCTGTACGCCCCCACACTCACCCAAACCCGATTTGACAGTCGAACGCCCAGTATCGAACCCAGAGAGGTCCGCTTGTGACCCCTGAGTAGACATCTGTGAGATGACCCAGGGTTGTCGCGAGGCTGTAATGAAGGTGACCGTTAGCCCTCGGCATCGTACCGCGCTCCGGAGAACGCCCGGAGCGAGTGAGGCATAGATCCGCTCACGAGTGTTCTTTGCACAAGCGAATCACCCGTCAGAACAAGCGTGCAAACCTAACGACGGTTTCTTGACAAATTTTTTCCGTCCCGTTTGCGATGTTGGGCTGTGAGCCCTCCAACTGCTCTCTGAGCTCTATATTCTTGACACGGTTGAGTGGTTGAAATCAATCCTATTTTCTCACAGATTGCGTATGTTTATTCTCGTGAATCACCCCCTGATTAGGCCGATGTATCAGATTCCTTTCTATAACCGGCCAGTTCGCTGCCGTTCATCTCCGGCTCCTCGGTCTCGATCGGCTTCACGCGAAGTTCGCCGAACCCATACTTCGAGTGGGTCCCGACTCGGCGGATAGCATTCTTCGCCGTCTCGATTGGCGAATCGCTCGCATATCCGACGACTTGGCCGTGGTCGACGGTCACGAGGTCGTAGACCTCTCCTTGCTCGACGATCTTCTCTGCACGGCGACGGAGTCCATCGTCGTGATCTACCGACCACCACCACGGTACTGTATCTCCATCTGCGCCGGGATACTCACTGTCTACAACGTACGGTGACACCAGCTCGAGGAGGTAGGTATCTGCGCCTCGCAGCCGGGAGTAGTCTAAGGCCTCCAGATCCACGACCTGCGTATCCTTCAGCCGGACACTGCCGTAGCCGTAGTTCCGCCTGCCACCGAACTGGATGCCATCGAGCACGTCCTCGCCCAGCGGCAGCGTATCAGGGTCATCGGCGTGCAGATAGGCGTGGATGAACCACGACGTCGTCTCTGTCTGCGCGTATGCCTCCTCAGGACGTCCCATAATCGTCTCGTGAGCTAATGCCATCTCTCCACTCTGTGGCCGGGGATCGTGCGTGTTCAACGCGTCCCTCGCACGGCTGTCAAGCAGCCAGTGATGGTGGGGGTTCCGGAAGAGGAACAGGTCGTCGTACGCCTCGACATCGGGCAATGTCGCGCCCATATACGGGAGTATCCCGTCCTGCGCGTGTTCTTCGGGATACGTTCCGAACTGACCGGGGACGAACATCCCGTGACTGGCGTTCAGACGTTTGGCATCATCGTGGGTGAGCTGGTGCCCAATCGCGTGAAGGATCGCGTTCCCGCTCACGTAGTAGGGATGGCCGATGTAGTCCATCTCCAACTCCCAGTGGACTTGCTGAATGCGGGTCATAGACCGTACTCCTCCTCGAAATCCTCGATGTACTGGAGTGCGGTACTCCACGCACCAATCCGACGAAGGTTCGCGTCCAGTACCATCGTCTGCTTGTTCTGATCGATTTTCAGAGGGTTCGCGGTCAACCGCATCCACGTGGCCGCCCACGACCGCCACGGTCGGCTACCCAAGCGTGCCCACGGACGCCCGCCTGATTCCGAACCAAGCCGGAGCGAGAACTGTTCTCCGGTATAGATCGTCCGAAACGGCTCGACTTCGTCTGAGTCGTCGACGATCAGCAGGAGGTCTTCGAACTCCTGGTTCTGCTGATAGGCGTCAAGGAGCGCCGCCACGAGCAGAGTGTGGTACTTCAGGCTCGTATAGGGGTAGTAGACCGACTCGTTGAATCCGCTGGCCACGTCGGACGTGAGCCACGTCCGATGCATCGTCTCTGGGTCGGAACTCGTCAGCAGGTCGCTGATCGCTTCTGAGAGCATCGGACGAGCGAAGTCATCTGGATCGTAGGCGCTCTCTCCAGTCAGCAGCGACAGCCGATAGTGAGTGTCGTGATTGTCAACCGTCTTCTCTGGTTTCCCAGGTGGCCGACTCAACGCTGATGCATCCGAATCTGCGCCGTGTGGGATCGACTGATTGACCGGTACACCAGCGAACGTGTCCGGAGCAGTCCTATGCGGTTCGCCGTTGAGCTTGTGAGCATCGTGGCGATAGGCCGCGACCATAGGGTTCCGCTCGCCGACGTTCTGAAAGTCGCTGAGTGTCGTGTTTTCCGTCATCCTACGGCCCCTCAGCGATGCGATCTTCGAGGGTTTCCACGAAGCTGGGGCGGTACTCCTCTGCCCACCGCTCGTCTTTCTCGTCCATCGCGTTCGTGTTGCCCTTTCCGCGGTCGAAGACCCGCTTCAGCTCGCGCTCATTGTACAGCGGGTTAATGAGCTCACAGTCGACGATTCCCGCCCCGAAGTTGCGGGCACCGCCCAGTTGGTGCATAAAGTCAGTGCGATGCTCGTCAAGGAAGTCGATCGCCTCGGCGAGTAGGCCGACGAACTCGGGCTTTGTTTCACGGAAGGACAGATGCCACGCACCTTCGAGATTCGCGACAGCGTCGATCTCGGCGTTCCGTAGCGGCTCACGGTTATCCTCTCGATTCCGGGAGACGACGTTCCGGTTCAGCCGTCGATAGTGGCCTTCGGCCTGCCCGCGCGTGTAGTCGACGTTCGAGCGGACTGGCGAGAATTGGATCGGTCGGCGCATCACCTTGCCGGGAACGCCGCCGAAGCCGCCGAAGAGGTCGAAGACGACACAGCCGTCGTCTTCCTTCGGGTCATCCGTACACGCGCCCTTCTCGTGGTAGCCGGCGTCGAGATCGCGGTCGTAGACGTCGGCTTTCATAAAGTTCGCGTTGGCCTCACCAGGATGGCAGGCCGTCCCGCCGTATTCTTGGACGACCTCCTCGATTCCGTGGCGAAGCCAGCCCGACAACGGGAATGCAGGGATGATCCCACCGATCTGATTCTGCGGGTCATCATCCTCGTAGTTGCCGCTTGAGGCGTGATGGCGGTCGGTCATTATGCTGTCACCGATCACCAGCAGGTCGGTCTGGACCCGCACGAACACATCGCGGTCTATGTCTTCAATCATCGGCGTTATCGGTCCTTGAGAGCCATTTCGAGCGCGTCGAGACTACCATAGCCGACGCCGCCGACGCAGTACTCAGGGTACGTTTCACCGTCCTCAGTTCGGACGATGCGGGCGGTCACGCGCGGCTCAGGCATCGGAGCCCTCCAAGAATGCCTCAAGCCGGCGCACCGCTTCTTCCAGTTCTGCTTTGGCCGGTTCCGCCCCTTCACCTTTGATGGCGATTAGGTGAGTTCGGGCAGGGATGATCTGCTCTTCGTAGATATCAGCACAGAGCTCTTCTTCGGACTGTTCTGGCTCACTCGAACTGGTGGCTGTATTGCTTGGGGCAGAACCAAGAACCGACAGTGCAGCTGCAGCGCCGAGGAACTGGCGGCGTGAAACGTCGCCGTCCTCTTCGTCGTTGTTTGTCCGACTCTCTTCGCTATCCGTGCCGGAATTCTCAAGTCCGGCGGACGTCTTCATTGACATGCTTCCTTACCGGGAAGCACGGTCGGGCGTGTTCCAGCACGCTCCGGCCAGTTTCTGGCCGGTATCCCGCGCTTCTTAGGAACAACTGTATTTTCCAACCACATTAAAGGTTTGCATATGGGTTAACGTTCACATATGGGTTAACTATTACAGACGGGAGCGGTAATTGGAAGTCAATGTGTCCAGATAGGCAAACTAAGATGGGACGGACCCGAGCACTGCTTACAGAAAGAGATAGAGAATTGCTTGCGGATGAAGAGAATCAAAACCGCCGATACCAAGCGATCTCCGAAATCCGTTCTCGAATTAATGATGAGTTGCCCACAGATCTCGAGATTCTTGAGGAAAACCACCCTCAGTTGTTGAAAGAGCTGAGAGAAACTGTCTGTGAAGATGAGTGATTTATGAGATATGCAATTGTAGCCAGGGTAGTAAGTGATGGTGAAGTAGATCTGCTGTTGGTTGAGTGGGGTACCGGTGGTATTGATGTCTTGGAATGTCCGGACGATCTTTCACCTGATAGCGGGAATGCAATACTCGTTAACCGGCATAATGAGGTTGAGGCGATAATTGATCCTGTTGGTGGCGACCGTGGCAATACTATTGGCGTTGTCAAGAAGGTTCTTGATGAACGTGCAGTCGTAGATGTTGGTGGCCGGCTATCCGTTTATGATATTGGAGACGGAGTTACTGTTAAGGAAGACAACACAGTTGAAATATCTGACAGGGCCATAATAGAGGACTGTATCAATCCGTCTCCTATTCAGAGAGATTCACTAATTCCGGAGAAAACAGATATTAATGAGTATGTCGACGACCTTAGATTCTCTTCTGAAGAGCTCACCGTCGGCTTTGAGGATTTTGGAGGGATGTGGGAGCAACTTGAGCACGTCCAGAAACGAGTCGATCTGATGCTGAATAGTCGTGATAAACTTGAACAGGTTGGCACCGAACCAAAATTAGGTGCTCTTTTTTATGGGAAGCCAGGCACAGGCAAGACGTTTTTTGCTAAGATTTTAGCATCGGAGTCCAACGCTAATTTTTACAGAATACGTGGACCCGAGATCGTTACGAAGTGGGTTGGCGATACAGAGGAGATACTTCGCGCGCTTTTTCAGGATGCTAAAAATAATGAACCTTCAATTTTGTTCTTCGACGAGATTGACAGTTTAGGGAGTAAGCGAGGTGACGGACCAAACCAGCAATTTGGAAATCGTGTTGTAGCGCAACTGTTGTCGCTGATGGACGGCGTGGATAAGGCATCAGAAGGATTGTTGGTTATAGGATCAACAAACCGGGTGGATGATATTGATGAAGCCTTGCTGCGACCTGGACGCTTAGATTGGAAGGTGAAATTTGAAATCCCAGACTCTCAAGGACGGGCTGAGATATTCAATTCACTACGACAGGAATATGAAGTAGCAGATTCGGTAGATGCAGGAGAAATTGCCTCAATGACAGAAGGTTGGAATGGAGCCGATTTAGAGTCTCTGTTAAACGAGGCAGGGATAATTAGTGTAAATGCGGGACGAGAACAGATAACGATGACTGATCTGATAATTAGCTATGAGAGGAGAGCCGATCAATTATGATCGGTGGAATTACGAGAGCAGTTGAGGCAGTCTACTGGTGGGGTGTCAGAAGAAAAAATAACGCCGCCGAGCGGCTTGGTTGGGCTTCTTATCCAGAACTTAAAGAGTTCGTATATCTTGACCAGACTGCACTAATCAGCTTACTATCCTCTACTACAGGTGGGATTACGCAGCAACAAACAACAAGTAAGAAGCAACGTATCTCTTCAAGCATAAAAGGTTCCTTAGGGCCGATTGGTGCCTCCGTTGGGAGTAATGAATCTGAAACTAATGAAACCGTCCAGCGGTATGTAGTTCAATCGAATTTTAAGGAGTTGTACGAAATCAGGAAGAACGACTTGGATATATCTGATCATAGAGATACACGGCCGAGTACCGACGTTGCCGCCCCCGTTGCCACAGATATAGAATCTACTGAACTAAGCGGAACCCCTCAAACTCAGGAGCTTTTACGAGGAAGCTTAGTTGAGCTCGATGCGACACTAAAAAGCTCAGAGATATATGAATATTTCCTAATATTTGATGCGTTTGAAGATATAGTGGAATCATTCTCCTCTGAGGAAGAGTTTAGGCAAAAACTCCAACAACAAGGAGTCTCAGCTGACGAGATCGCGATGGTTTTGGAATTAATGGAAATTCTGATGGCAGGCCTAATTCCAATTGAATGCGAAGTTTCCAATTATGGCGTATATAAAGAAGAGATGGAATCGGAAGATAGTGAGAAAGTAAACAGAATCATCGTCGCTAATGATTGGGCAGAAGAGCATAACGTAGATACCGACAAGCTATACCTTGCGGGGTTCATCGATGAGGATAATCTTTGGCAGGAACCATCCCGTGTTCTGTTCAGTGAGAATGAGTTTACAATTTATGGTCGTCTTGATAATCCCGAGCCGAATTCTGACTGGAGTCCGCTCAAATTAGTCGATATACTTAGCACTGTTTTCCCTGAAACAGCGAGCGATATCGAAGATCTTCCTTCCGAGTTCCAAGAGTCGAATGAAGAATCCACAAGTGGATCAGAGGACTTCGAAGACTCGGTCTGCGATTATTTGAACTGGCTTGAATCGGAGGCCGACCGTAGTTTTCCTCCAGAAACGGTTAGCACGGTCTTAGACGAAATCGATTCATCTCTTAAGAATGAGTCCCATGAAGCTAAAGAGGCCCTTCTTCAACGAGTGGAGGTTTCCCTTGCATCCGAACTATCGGAATCAGATTTAGAGGCGTATGGTTTGGAAAACATTCCTCGAAAACGTGCGGATTTCCTTGACTCATCTTCATTCGAGGGCGACTACCCGAGCGGATCATCAGATGGGAAGTCAAATAAGATATACCTGGAAACAAATTTTGTTGCAGTCTACTGGTGAGAAGACAGGTTGGTCTGTGTAGTCCATAATCGGCATCATCACCGCTTACGTCAACGTGCGATGCTGGGTAATCTATGTGTCGGGATGTCATAGGACTCTCATCACGGTATTAATTCCACGCGGTAAGATGGGGAATCAGCCAATAGAACAAGCCTAATTTTCGTAATACTGTTTTTTACTCACCGGGAAAATATGACATATGGATGGAGATAATAGTGAACTGATTCTTGAGGCCGTATTAGCTACGCACAAACAGCAGCTTCAGACTTTACGACAAAGACGGCTATCTCTCCTGAGGGTTGCGAGGCTTAACATAATTCTTCTCAGTATATTAATAGCTATTGCCGGAGTGACTTTGCAAGCACAACTACCCATCGGATTTTCTGAATTGTTACTTCCAATTGGATTGGAGGTGGCGGCTATTGTGCTGGCTGTAGTGAAGTACAAAGGCTTTGGTGAACATTGGGGGTTTGGTCTTGATCGGGAGGTCACAGCCGAGATGAATGCTATCCCAAGGGATTCGGCTCTTGAAGAATTAGTAGGGATATATCAAGCGGCAAGTGAGGAAAATAAGAATGAGCTTAAAGCTATAGATAGGTGGATATTCCGAATTATTATGATAATGTGTGCATCATTTGGATCCTTGTTAGGACTAATTGTGCTCTCCACATAGCGTTTCACAGGCTTATTGCTGAATCCACTCTGCGATTCAGAAACTCGTTCCTAACAGATCTCGAGAAAATGACGATCCGATTTGATAGAACGTCTGCCTATACTGAGCGATTTCTATATGATGTGAAAGGTATTCTATGAGTCAGAATCCTGATTCAGGATATCTTTCGCTAATTTTTGCATACTCCTGTCTTCCTTCTCCCATCGGACGTCCTGAGGGACTACAAGAGTATACAACCGTTCTTGCCGATCCTCTATTTGGGAGTAGCGAGAGAGTCCGAACATCCTCTTGAGTGTCCTGTATGAGTTGGCCAACTGGTAGGTATGAGCGTTGTAGCTGTCAGGTGCATCTGCTGTATAGAATATCGGTGTTACCTCTCGGTCAACGCAGTCCTCAATAACCTCTGGGTGGGTCTCAGGATTCCACTCGTGGAGTTCGTAGCCCTCATAATTGTCAATTTCATAATTTCCGTCCTCTATAGCAGTGGTCTGGTTCCGATAGGCGACGACGGCTGACCAGTTCTGATCCTCCGTGAGGACAATATTGATCTCGTCAATTGGGCCTTCGTGCCAGTCTCCAGGATAGTCCACTGCGACCCCGATTCGAGAATCATCTTGCTCCCCGAGAATAATTGTGGGCCACCCGCTCTTAGTCGAGGAATGAACCTCAATATCGTCCGCCAATAGACGTATAAGTGGATTTGCGTGGACTCTTCTGCCCGGTGTGTTCAGTTGGGTCCCGATCGGTAACGGAATCCCGTCTTCAAAGTCAACGACCACCATTAGATCAAAGATAGGTAGTTCAGGGTACAAAACTTTGTTACTGGTTCAGCCTCGCACACTACCGTTGGGAAGTTCGTATTTGACAGAATCTGTCTCCCCAACCACATCGTACTCTAATTTCAACGTGCTAAGCTGAGTAATATGTTGTCTTAGATTTGACCACGGATTTTATACTCAGTCAGTGTACTCAAATCTATAATGACTGTACACCGGCCTCTATTATTTCACTCACATCACCAAGGTGATTACCGGTGACTGTGAAGTCTTCGCGCCGCCGCCATCGGAACGGTAGCCAGCGCGAGATCTATCCTCTGTCGACGATTACGGTAGCTGAAGACGGCAGTCTTGAGATAGACTGCATTTTCTACGATGACAACGACGACGATCGTGATTTTGAGACCGCCTATGATGAGGCCCGGACGGTAGGCACAGCGACGATACCTGCATTCAAGCAAGTAGCACCAGATGCCGACAACGAGGCTACGTTCGAGGATCTAACTCCCCGTCAGCAGAACGAACTTCTGGAGAAGTTAGATCGGCGTGTATTCGATATCGCTGCTGACTATCCGATGAGTGCTTTCGAGCCGGAGCTCAAGGGCGGGAGCCAAAAGAGTAGAGGAACCAATATTGACGCCCTCTGTCGGGCCTATTACGCGAAATGTCTGCATCCGGGACTCGATTCACGTGCTGATCTCGTACGATTCCTCCAGCACTTTGAGGGCGAACTCGAACCGATGGGATTCGAGGCAGACCAGAACGATCCCTACGCAACGGCACCAAGCCGGGGTGCTATTGGTAGATTCTGTACACAACGGGTAACCCCCGGCACGCTCGACCGGATCGAACAGTCAGTAAATGGGTTCCGACGACCGCTGGCTAAGGAATTCGGTCTGGCAGCAACTGAAAATCCAGATGCGATGGCCCTGCGGAAGGAAGCACCAGTATCGAACGAAGAGGTCCGAAGGGCCTATCGCCAGCTCGTAGGCGAGTTCGATGCCGTCCGAGACGAACGGGATCAAGCGAGAATCACCCATCCACAGGACTCGTTGTTCAGTATTCTCTCAGAGGCCAGCGCGAACAAGACGAGCTGTAGCGATATGATCGAGGACCGCGATCGTCCCGAAGAGCAGCGAGAGTACGAACACATCTACCCGCACCTCGACAATGAACCGGGCGATATCTCGATAAAGGGGTTCTTCGAGGCTCTCGACGCGAATTCGGCGACGGGCTATATGAAGGACTTCGAGCAGATTTTCCGGAACTTCCTCAAGCGAGCCAAACGGAACGGGATGTTTGCCCGTCCCGTCGACGTGATTATTGACGGGACGGACTTCGTCTTCCACCCGAAGAACTGGGAAGACGGAAAGCCGCAACTCCCGGAAGGCACTGTCGGGACGAAAGGCGGCGAACAGGCTTACAAGTTCATCACGATCAGCGTCTACGACCGCCAGCACAACAAGACGATGAAGCCGGTCGTTTTCCCAATGCGTGAACGGTCGTTGCGCTATGCTGCTGTCCACTATCTCGTGGAGTTCATTCGAGACTTTATGTCTGTTCGAGAGGTCTTCGCTGACAGTGCATTCGCCTCTGGACCGATTCTGAATTACTTCGAGAAGGAGGGAATCGACTACACGTGTCGGTTCCGGATGAGCGGGTCCAAAATCAAGACCTGGATCAAAGGGCTGAGTGGACAGCGAATCACTGGGGCAAGAGACTACACGATCAACAGGAGCAGGAGTCATCCGCACCGCCACGAGACGCGCCTGATTGCTCGTCGCGTGAAGCGAGGCAAAACGAACCTCAGCCTACCGGAAAGCCAGACTCCACTCGAGGACTTCGTCAGTGACAGCGGACAGTTGGAACTGGAGGATTTCGAGGACCACGACGTCGACGACTACGACGGGCCGTGGTTCGTCTACGTCACCAGCCACGACGTGCCAAATGAACGCGAATCGGTCCAGAAGAAGCTCAAGGACTACGCTAAGCGATGGAACGTTGAGACGGACTATCGGGTCGTGAAACAGAACTTTATGCCGTTCACGAACACCGATAAGTACGCTATCAGGGTCCTGTTCTGGCTCTGGGCCGTCGCCCTGTACAATGCGTGGGTCCTCGTGGATATGCTGATCAAAATCTGGCGAGGATGGGATCTCGCCGGCGACTACCGTATCCGGTCAAAACCGTTCCGCCGTGAAATCACGGCTGTCGACTACGGCTGATTCACGGAGCTCACCCCGTGTCAACTTCCTTGTGAGCTACAGCGCCGTTCTCTAACCCCGATTCTCGACCGAAAACCCGCATCTGACGTTAGGTTTTCATAATATTCTGGACTGGCACTTCGTGCGTCCCCAAATTCTACCAGAAATATTAGCATTTCTGGGTGTGATCGGGCGTGTAGAATTGGCATAGGTCAGAGAGCAGTCCAACGAGAAAACTTGCGCTCAGCCTGTTCGTCGGCGCGTTAGTCCTGACGGCGGGTTGTAGTGCGTTCCAGAATAGCAGTAGCCCGACAGATAGAATGCAACTGGTCAATCAAGATGAGACCAGTCACGGGGTTGTGGTGGAAATCACCAGTGGCGAAGAGCTGGTGTATTCGGCAGGCCGTACGCTCGATGCTGAATCAGACACACAACTGGACACTTTCACGGAGAACGGCGAGTACCAGGTTGCGGTGACCGTCGACGGGGACACGACCGTGGAGACGTACACGTTCCCGAGCGACGATTCTGCAACCACAATCGGCATCGACAACGACGGCCAGGTAACAATCAGCACTTGACATCCTCCTCCGCGTGAACGCGGAGGAATCCCGAGCGGTGGGAGTTTCAGGTTTGGAGTCCAATCACCGGACTCCCAGACCTTTCGGGCACGGGTAGTCCCACAGCATCGGACTGGTGGACCG
>NZ_JANHAV010000004.1 GCF_024464655.1 Halobellus inordinatus | reverse complement strand
GTAGAATCGGCCGACGCCGGGGACTTCGTCCCCGGCTTTCTCGGTGATCGTATCGTCGAGGATGATGTAGCCATCCTGTGACCAGCGCGTTTCACCGTGTTTCTGAAGCTCTTCGAGGCGTTCGTGGTTGAACTCCTGTTCGTCCCAGTCGTACTGGGTGAGGAACTTGTTGAGGGCGCGTTTCCCCTGAGCTGGAAGGACTTCGCGTGCGATACCCGCCACGGTCTTGTTGCTGGCCGCAACAAGACCGGTGGCGTAGGTTTTCGCGTGATGACGTTGTGCTGGTGACAGCGACTCGAACTCGTCGAGCACGCGCGTACACGACAAGAAGTCCGTAATCGGCATCATCCGTCCTTGCCACCGCCTACGTCACGCTCCTACTTCAACGTGCAAAGCTGAGTTAAGGATGAAGAGTGAGGCGGGAGAATTTCTTGGTGGTCTATGCCAGAAATCAACCGCCTCAGTGGATGCACGGACTGGATTGATTTGGATTTTGTGGAGCGACAGCGGACACCCGAGCGTGCGATGAAGCTCGGTATTCAACTCCAGTTAGCAGGCCTCTCGCTGTCGAATACCGTCTCTGTTTCGAAGAGTTGGGTGTCGAGCGATCCCGCAAGGCAATCCACGATTGGGTGCAGAAGGCCGATCTACAGCCCACAGATGGGCGAAGCCCGAATCACGTTGCGCTTGACGAGACTGTGATTCGAATCAACGATCAACAATTCTGGCTGTACGCCGCCGCCGATCCTGACACAAACCACCTGCTACATCTCCGGCTGTTTTCGACGACAACGACCGCCTTAACCGAGATTTTTCTCCGAGAACTCCGCCAGAAACACGATGTCGAATCTGCCGTGTTTCTGGTCGACGGCGCTCAACACCTCCAAACTGCGCTGGCCAGAGCTGGACTCCGATTTCAAACAGAACGAAATGGAAATCGGAACGCCATCGAACGTATTTTCCGCGAGTTCAAACGCAGAACTTCCTCGTTCTCAAACTGCTTCAGTCACGTTGAGCCACAAACCGCTGAAAATTGGCTCCAAGCATTTGCTGCCTGGCTCAATGCTCCAAACTAAACACTGCCCTGCAAACCTCGCGAAGGCAGAAGTGCGTGCAGATAGAGACGTACTCGTCGTAGATCTCGATACACAAGAGGCGTCACTCTCGCACCTGCTCGATGTTTCTGAGGATCGAAACAACGACCAAGCGGACAGTCTCCTCCGGCATATGATTGATCGTCCGCGAGGCGATTTCCGAGACCTCATCAAAACAAGTGAGGGTATCGACATCGTTCCGGCACACAATATTCTCGAGTACGCCTCGAAGCACCTCCGACGACGTGAGGAAGAAGCCGCGGACTTTGGGGAATCGTGGAATCCGAACAAACAATTATTACGAGTGCTACGAGAAGCTGGCGTCCACAACGACTATGATACACTAATCGTGGACCCACCAGCGAGTGCTGACATTAAACTGCATAATGCAATCCACGCCACGAGACATCTCGTCATTCCATTCGAGCCGAGTGGGAAAGGCTACGAATCAGTCCAAGGGCTGGATCAACTCGTCGGGGGACTCGAAGAGCAACTCGGCATCGAAGTCGGTGTCCTTGCAGTTGTCCCGAACCGATACAAGGGAATGAACGATCAGGATCGGTTCTTAGATAAGTTAGAACGCGACGGCTGGGAGATCCCGATCAAATTCCGTGAGCGGTCGTCGCTTTTGGAAGGCTGTTGGGCAGAGCAGTGTACTGCATTCACCTACGTGGAAGAACATCGCGATCGCGAACGTGAGCACGAACTGGACACACTGGCAAAGTTCGATGACCTCGCTACGCATATTCGGAAGGCCAAGGCGGTGGAAGCATGAAGCAAGGTTCTGCTGACGACCCGTTTGCAGACGAGTCAACTGGTGATGAATCAACTGAAACCGACTCGCCTGCAGACACCCAATCTGGAAAAGGCCCACAAGAAGAATCGGATCCGACTCCGCAGACCCACCACACGACCGACGGTTCAGAAACCCCTAACCTCGCACAGGGTGATGAACGTCCACCCACTCAACAGCGTTCCCTTCCGTACATACACTCACGAGACGGAGTGAAAGACGGACGGACACAGCGTCCGGTATTCCTCCGGGCTCACATCGAAGAGAGTATTGATCAACTCCTCGATAAAATGGAGGCTGGAATCGGAGAAGACGTCTACAAAACAGACGTTACAGAAGCGGCAATGGCTGTCGCTCAGGAGAACCCCGAACTCGTACAAGCTAAACTTGAGGAGTGGGGTTACGGCTGGCAATGAATTAATTCAAGACCCATTTCGGCAAACAACACGATAGAGAGTGCCAGCGAGAACTGCGAAAACAGCGGTCAGAACGGAGGCTCTCTCTATTCGAGTTGGTCCAGCACATCACTGGCTGTCGTCGTCGGTTCTCTGGGGGAACATAGGTCTTCGAAATCCGTGCTCGGAGAATCTGGTTGATTCGTAGGGCAGTGTGCTGGCTGGGACGTCCAGTCTGGGACACCATCATCCAAGCGCTTGAGTAACGGCACAAAACGAGAATCAGCGAGTTTGGCTATCGTTTCGAGCGCGGACTCGGAGACAGCTGTGTCATTGTTGAGTAGCCCGTGTCGGAGTGGTCGGAATTTGTCCACCTCAAGAGTACCGTCGGCAGCTATGAGTGCGAGGCCCTCATAGCGCTGTCGCGTCACTACGATACTTTCGTCGGGTGAAAGCGGTGATACGAGAACGCTAACTATTGGCTGCAATACTTCCGGGTACTCACGGCCAACAGCGACAAGTGCCGACAGTGCTGGTGCACGGACCTTCTCGTCGTCTCGAACACCGGCCACGAGTGTCTCAGCGGTCGGCTGAACAGCAGCAGGCCATTCATTAGCAACCGATGCAAGCACAGAGTAGGCAACATGCCGTTGATCACACGGCCCTTCGCGGGCCATTGGGACGAACGTCTCACGTAGCAGAGAGCCGCCGTCTATCTTTCTACGAGGAGAGAATCCCGGCGTTTACGCTGGGAGTGAATCCGACAACGCTGACACAATCCATCACGGACGGCAGGTTGGATATTCCACGCCCATCCACACGATTAACTTAGTCAGTCTACATAGGCTATGTATGACGATTAAGACCACACGCACCTACGTTGGTTCCATCCAGAACCACCAACAGGTCTGTGATGGTCTTGATTCGCTCGGCGATTCTGCCTCGAAGATTTGGAACGTCGCACGATGGACAGCTGACCGCATCTGGGATGCAACCGGTGAGATCCCGAACGGTAGTGTGCTGAAATCGTATATGAAAAACCAGTCGTGCTGGAAAGACTTGAACGCACAATCCAGTCAGAAAGTCATCGAAGAACTTTCCGACGCTTTCCAGTCGTGGTTCGACCTGCGACAGAAAGACCCGAAGGCGAATCCCCCCGGCTACCGCAAACACGGCGACGAACGACCTAAGAGTACGGTCACGTTCAAAGCAGACGGATTCAAACACGACCCAGAGAACCATCGCGTCCGGCTCAGCAAAGGCTCGAACCTCAAAGAACACTTCTCAGACTTCCTGCTTTGCGAGTACCAGACTCGACCAGACGTCGACCTCTCGGAGATCAACAGCGTACAGAATGTTCGTGCCGTCTGGAACGGTAATGAGTGGGAACTGCACTTCGTCTGCAAAGTCAGTCTCGAAACCAACAACTCAGCAGGCGACGGCGTGGCAGGGATCGACCTCGGCATCACAAACATCGCCACAGTCGCGTTCCCGGACGAATACGTGTTGTATCCCGGCAACTCGCTCAAAGAAGACAAACACTACTTCACCAAGGCTGAGTACGACACCGACGGAGAGAGTGGCCTGTCAGAGCAGTCGAGGTGGGCGCGTCGGAAACTCTCCGAACGTGAGACACACTACTACCACACACTGACGGACGCCATCATCACGGAGTGTGTCGAACGCGGTGTCGGCACGCTCGCGGTGAGTTGGCCCGGAGACGTTCGAGAGTCTGACTGGGGTAAAACCGGGAACAAGAAGCTCCACTCGTGGGCGTTCGACCGTCTCTACCAGTATCTCGAATACAAAGGCGAGATGCGCGGTGTTGAGGTGCTGAAAGAGAACGAGTGGAACACCTCGAAAACGTGTTCTGCCTGTGGTGATGACACGAAGTCGAACCGTGTCGAACGTGGCCTGTACGTCTGCTCGTCGTGCGAGTTGGTAGCCAACGCGGATTGTAACGGGGCGGAGAATATGCGCCAGAAGATAACTCCGAGTCCTCACGGTGAGGATAGGAGTAACGGCTGTGTGGCACAGCCATCGACATACTTGTTCGACCGCGAGAGCGGGACGTTTCACACGAGAGAACAGGTCGTGTCGTAGACCACCAAATATCCCACCTGCGGCACGGGAAGCCTCGCCGTTTACGACGAGGAGGATGTCACTCGCGAGGAACTGCTGGAGGCCCTCGCGAAACGAGACACTACCCAGCGGAGTGCACAGCGATATGTTGAGATCTTCCTGTACGCAGAGCGGTACGACGAGGCGATCGCCATCGCGGACCGGTTTTCGGATTACCACGGGGACTCCTCCAACAGACCTTCCAGCATCGGTCTCAACTTGTACTTCTGATCGTGAGGAACGGAGATTCTCTCGAAGCCCAATCCGAGGAATTACGCCGCCATCCGACCAAGAACGCGTATGGACCACACTCCCGATGCGTTCGCCGACGCACTCTCCTCTGGCGACACCGAGCGCGTGAATCGGGCAATCGACGAAATCGAGAATACCGAGCTCGAGGAACGAGCCGCCCTGTTCGACGAGTGTTTCGAGATGTGTCTCGACCTTTACGAGGCCGACGATGGATACCAGCGACAGTCCGTGATCCGCTTTGCAGCCGGTCTGTATCCGCGCCTGGCCTATCGAACAGTTGGTTCGGACCTCACCGACGGGACATTACCGGGCGAGTGGACGCTCGACGAGATCGCGACCCACCGCGAACGGCTGCGGGACCTCTACGTGGACGCACTCCGCGACGACGACGGCCGTGTGCGACGCGCAGCTGCCAAGGCGATCAAGGAACTAGCGCTGACCGCCGAGATGCTCGAAGCCGAGGACGAACTCCGATCGATGATGGACGAACTGGAAGCGCTCGCCGAGGAGAGTGCGGACTCGAAGCGAAAACACGTCGAGCAGGCCTACGAGAACGTCGCCTTTCACGCGGAGAAGCCGTTTTCTTTACTTCCGGACGGTCTTCGGGACGCGCTCGAGGGCGACGAACACAGTAGTGGACGGTAGCTCACTCGAATATGCTGCTCTGTTGAATAGATGCTGAGCCACGGTTACAGGGACTCACACAGTGATCCTATGTTGATGATGGCGAACATCAGGGCAATTTCACGGAACAGGCGATCGCAGACTGGCAGTACTGGCTCAACTGCTGAGAGCCATACGTTCGTGGTCGAACTATCCTCCCCAAAGACGGATAGTGAGCAAAGCAAACGAAGGCAAGTAGGACAACATCTCCCGAGCCACAGGGTATCGACCGGTCGAGGGCTCTCAAGAGTTGTCGCCGGGGCAGTGTGCTCCGCATAGCGGCTCGCGGATGGGTTCCACGCGGAAGGTGTGGTGGTCCCACCAGATAGCTACTTTTCGAGGCGCTGGAGCAATTGCGTGACGTAGGGACTATTCTCCCAGCTACGATGCGGGCTGATCGTTGTGAGCAGCGTTCGAGCCTCCTCGTGGCTCAAATGTCCATTCCGGCCGTAGTCCACAATGAGCCGCGGCGTCGGGACGATCCGGGGGCCCTGAAGCACGGCGTGAATCAGCGGGAAGTTCGTGCCACCGAATTCGTCGGTGAGAAATCCGTCGACGGCGAGCACGTTCGCAAGAACGATGCCATCGGTTTCGCCGTCGTCGAGGCCGAACGTCGGCCGGGAGCCCGGCGTACCCTTACGTTCGTAGGGGTCCTCGATCGTGAAGTGGTTTCGGGCCGCGAGGACGTTACTCGCAGCCGCAGCGTGAATATCCTGATACTGCGTGATGTCGCGGAGCTCTGCGACTACCTCCGTTGGCACGACCACTTCACACGAGGTGAGCAGGTACTGGAACGGGTCCGGAACGTCGGTGTCGACGGCCGCGTCCGCACGAGGCACAGCGAGACTGACGAGGGCGCTCGTGTCGGCGACAACTGTTCGCAATCGTGGGCCGCTCATCGATCGTCGTCGGTCTCGGTGTCGACCGTCGTCACATCGCCTTCGTAAATGTCGATGTCCTCCGGGGCAGCGAGATCAAGTGGCACGTCCTCGAGGTCCGCTTTGAGGAGGTGGAGTCGCTGTGCGGTCTCGGCACCGACCAACTGCTTGACCGTCTCGAATTCGAGTTGGTCGTCGTAGTACTTCGTCGCGACCAATTCCTGAAACGTCTTGCTGTCGGCCGTGTCTTCGATGTACTCGCGAATTGCCTCAACAAGCAGATCCGTACGATCCTTATCGAAGAGGTCGGCGATCGCATCCAGCCGGTCGACGAGATACTCCGGCGACTGGAAATGGACCCGTCGCGGGTCGTCGCTTGCGCTCATTCTATGTGCAAGTTCTGCACATAGACGCATAACGGTTTCGGCGTATGCATAGAGCTTGCACATAAACGCCCGTGAGACAGGAATGGCCTACACCGGTCTCAGAGGGTGAAAACAAGTGGCTAGTCCGCGCTAGCTGGAGTACTGTCTACGTCGACGTCGTCGAGAAGCGGGTAGTCGATGTGCATCTCGATTTTATCGAACGGGACAACTGGTTGGATCGCTCCCCCAGGGCCACCTTCCTTGAGTTCGAGGATACCCAATACCTCCAGCTGTTTCAGATCTGCATGAACATCGGAAACGTCGCGGTCGACGAGTCGTGCAGCCTCCCGCATACTTGATGGGCGCTCTTTGGCGATGGCCTGTATGAGATCGAGGCGCAGTGGAGTGAGACTGTCGACGAGAGCGTCATAAGTCCCGAACTGGAGCACTGCACGCTCATCGCTTTCATCCAGTTCATCAGCTTCAGCAGTCTGAACCAAATCGAGTTCACAGCGACTGCATCACATCAGGATGCGCCGCACCCCTCTGGGGCGCACAAGCAACACGTCTCAACGATACCGAGGTGATTCGGAAGATCAAAGGAAGCTATTACCACCCAAACGGATGTCGCCGCTAGTAGAATGGGACTGTTGAGTAGGCTCCGGACGGCCATCGACGGGGAGTCTTCGACGCTGTGGGAGTGCCGCAACTGTGGCGTGACCCTCTCCGAGGAGGCCGAGGAGTGTCCACGCTGCGGCGCTGACGAGATTGTATACTACGAGTTCTGATCAGCGTAGCACTGCTGGCTCCTCAGCGATGCCGACCGTAGCGAGGTATGCGAGGAATTCCTCGTATTGGTTGCTGTCGCTGAGCGTGTCAGCCGCAAGGTGACGCGCCCATTCGATCGACCATCGGTAGGCAGGATCCGTGCCGCCCTTCCCGTGGAGGAACCACCAGCGCGCTGCTTTGAGCACCACGATGGGATTCGTCGGCGGTTGTTCGCCGGCAAGCCCACGGGTGATGGATTCGATTTCGTCGGGGACGTCGGTCGGATTGATCTCCGCTGATTGCATATTTCCGATATCGACTGGGATGTCATCAATCGAGACGGTTTCCGGATTCTGTTGTTGACTCACTAGTAGTCACCTCTGCGTGAGGACTCTCAGAGGAGCCCTCACGCTTTACGGGGCTCGAAAAACAGGGCGAGCTGCGTTCGGCAACGTATTTGACAGTTGCAACGTACTGTCCAATTACCTTAGGATGGCTGTCCTGGACGACCTCTCCGGATTCGAGTTCGAGGACGTGATGGAAGGACGTGTTCCGCAACCTCGGCTACGAGAACGTCCGCCAGGCCGACCGCACGGCTGACGAGGGTCGCGACGTCCTCATGGAGGAGGTCGTCGACGGCACGCGGCGCGCGATCATCGTCGAGTGCAAGCACACGGGGACGGTCGGGCGGCCGGTCGTCCAGAAGCTCCACTCGGCAATCGCGACGTTCGACTTCGACGGTCCAAAGCGCGGGATGGTCGTCACGACGGGTCGGTTCACGAATCCCGCCGAGGAGTACGCTGCACGCCTCCAGCAGAACGACGATCCCCATCCCATCGAGCTGCTTGACGGCGAGGACCTCCGGGAGATCGCCGACGAAATCGGCCTCGACCTCTACAACGGTCGCATCGAGATTCTCTGCGACGAGACACTCCGCCCCTATGACCCGGCCGCCGACGTCGACGCGCCCGTCGAAGAGGCGTTCCGCGACATCGTCAACATCGAGGCCGCGGATCTGCCGGTGCCGCGCTCGCAGGTAACGTTTCGGCCGGTGGTCGCGATCATCGCCGACACGAACGCTGTCTTCGAGACCTCCGTCGGTGTCATCCACCGGATCAACGATCGTACGCAATTCGTGGTTCACGCCGAACGCGGCCATCCGAACGTGGCAGATAACGACGTCGCGACGCTGGTCACCGAGAACTTCCACACGACAGTGCCCCTCGATAGCGGGCAGTTTGCCGAGGTATTCGACGACGTACAGGAACGACGGTTCGGCCAGACCCAAACGGAGTACAAGGAGTGGGCTGTTGACCGCCTCCAGGACTACCATACGACGACGGTGACCTACACCGGCGACAACAACGTCACCTACAACAAGACGTGTGAGCCGAATCTCTCGGACATCTCAGTGCAATCGATTGAGCCGGTGTATCTACCTGAGGTTCGGCAGACGACAGAGATACTGGAATACTCGTATCCATACGAATACTATGCTGCTGGCCCCTCACGGGTCACTCTGGAGGACGGGATTCATCGGTGCGTCCACTGCGAAACGAGCGGCGTCGACGAGACGTACACCTACTGTCCGAACTGCGGGGCGATCGCCTGCAGTAGCCACATCAAGACCGAACGGCTCGAAGGGGAACCGGTCTGTACCGGCTGTGCGGTGACCGACCGGTTCGCGCTGAAGACGAAGTACTTCTACGACGAACAGAATCTCGAGACGTTCCGCGAGGAGTACGCCGATATGCCGCTCCACGAGAAGGCGATGGAGAACAAGCTGCTGGCTGGCGGGAGTGTGGTTGCGACTCTGTTAATCGTCCTCGGCGTTCTCGTGATCGGCGGCATCATCTAATCTGTCGCAATTTTCCGCCGGGCTGCGGGCGTTGTTGTTACGAGACTCCGTACTGCTCTTTGAGTGCCATATATTCGTCCTTCTTTGGAAGGATGACTGGCAGATCATCTGTCCTGTCGTAGTCATCTTGAAGTGGCCGATACAACGCTTTTACAGTAGGTTCCAGGTCGTACCACTGTGCGGTCTCGATGAGTGCTTCTTGATCGATATCTTGCGTCTCGATCAACAGCATCGAATAACTGACGCGCCGGGATCCGCTATCGAGAAGGAGCGTATGGCACACGGCTTCAGCAGGCGTTAGCTCCTCGTATGGAGCATACCAGAACGGAGGCTCGCCGGCGAGGAAAAACTGTAGACCATACGCTGCAAACCGGCCCAGTCCGGTCATCTCCCAGTCCGGAGCTGCTTGGAGTGCGTCCGTATCCTCGTCGGTCTGTAGGCGAACGAGTGCTCGCTTCGGATCGCACCACGCGATCGTGGCGCTGGGGGCGATTTCCCGGACTCGGGCTCGATGTTCGTGTTCTACAGTAGCCCGGACGAACGCCAACAGCGGCGAGACCTCGTCCCGGAGGGCGTACTTCGGATCGGATCTGGAGAGTAACGCTCGGTGCTTGAGCGGTGATAACGCGCTATGGGCACCTTGTCGGGTGACTCCGAGCCGGTCTGCGATATCAGCGATGTGTCGTGGCCTATCGAGGTACCAACACACGCGGAGGGTGGCTGGCGAGAGCAGTTCCGTCCAGTCTACGTGGCTGAACTCCGACTGGAGCGTTCGATACGCTTCGGCGACGGGATGTTCCGCGATGCGGACTCGACGCTGATTACTGGGGCCACGGTTTTCTGCGAGCAATCCCGCTGCGAGCAATTCGTCGAGTACGTCGTACAGATGCTCTCGTGAATACCCGGTATCAGCCGCGAGTTCCTCCTTCGTCCCTCCCAGCCACGGTCAAGCAGGTCTTCGCCGTCATCAGAGTCGACGGGGGCTGCAGTCGGGAGCTCACCCCATCGCGCCTTCCCCGCAACGGACGTGTCCTCCTCGTCGAAGGTCACAAAATAGTCGAATACTGCGCAGGAATGCGGCTCAGCGCCAACCAATCGATTGAACACCGTTTTCCCCGCAGTCAATGCTTCGTTTTCTGTCGATGCCTCTACGAGTGCGTAGATGACCATATGCATCTGAACCACTCCAACGCGCGTCGGTACGGAGTGGTCTGCATAAGTTCTGAACTGGTCGGGATAGACGACGAGAACCACGACGATCTCAACGTAGTTTCTCGGTTTTTCTGTGCCGTGGCTATCACCCATCAGTGGGTTCAACAGTTCCGCTGATCACTCTGACACCGAGGCGGTCGACGAAGACTCGCCAATACTTCCCGTCTACCGATCCATCGAGGACGTTGTTTTTGACTTGGGCGAGAATACGAAGCGCATAAGTCATTATCGCAGTAATCATTAGGCAAAGTATGACCTTCTATGATCGCCAAGACGAACTCGGTGCACTAGACACGGGGCATTCATCGCCGGGTCACGCTTTCTACGTCGTGTATGGGCGTCGTCGTGTGGGGAAAACAGCACTGCTCAAAGAGTTCTGCGCTGATCGGCCGCATCTGTACTATCTTGCAGCGCAAGAAGCTGAAGAGCGCCAGCGTGAGAAGTTCGTCGAACAGATTGCCGACGGATTCGATGACCGTGTCCCACGTATCGACCACTGGGATGAGGCATTTGAGTATCTTGGTGAGAAGCTCAAAACGGACGACCGTATTGTCGTTATCGACGAGTTTCCGTATCTGGTAGCAGAGAACGACTCGCTCCCGTCATACCTCCAGGCCTTCGTCGACGAGCACCTGCAGCACACTGACTCGATGCTCGTTCTCTGTGGATCGAGCGTGAGTACAATGGAGTCCGAGGTGCTCGGCCACGAAAGTCCGCTATATGGCCGTCGAACTGGACAAATTGATCTCCATCCGTTTTCGTTCCAGCAAGCCCGGGACGTCATTGCGTACGATATTGCAGACGCAATTCGATCGTACGCGGTCACCGGTGGGACACCGATGTATCTCACGCTTTTCGACTACGAACAGTCGTTAGCCGAGAACATTCAGACACAGATTCTCTCACCGACAGCACTTCTCTACAATGAGCCAGAGTTCCTGCTTCAGACGGAACTGCGCAACCCGGCTCGCTATCTGAGTATTCTTGAGGCAGTCGCAGTTGGACACACGACGCCCAACGAGATCTCTGGTGCAACTGGAATTGATTCAGGGCCACTCTCGAAGTACCTTCAGACACTGCGCCAACTTCGGCTTCTCAACCGTGAGGTACCGATTACGGCCTCCGGGCAGAAGTCCAAACGATCTCACTACCGCGTCGATGATGAGTTCCTTCGGTTCTGGTTTCGCTATGTCGAACCGAACCGGTCTAGCATCGAAGAAGCGCCTGCGATGGTCTTCGAGGGCACTATCGAACCCGACCTACCAACACACGTCTCGACGACATTCGAAGATGTCTGTACGGAGGCGGTCTGGGAACTGATCAGGCGTGGCGAATTCGACTCGTATTCAGCTGTCGGACGATGGTGGTATGGTGAAGAGGAAATTGATATTGTGGGACTTGCGCCCGCAGATGACCGACTCTTGCTTGCCGAATGCAAATGGACCAACGAGCCGGTTAGCCACGGACTTGTCGATGACCTTCGATCGAAGGCCAACAGCGTTCGATGGGGACCAAGTCATCGATCTGAACGATTCGCGCTCTTTTCCAGGAGTGGATTCGTCGATGGCCTTGCTAAAGATCTTGACGACAACTGGTCACTGTTTGACCTCACGGATATCGAACACATATTCAACAACGTCTGAAAAATTGGCCAACGGACACGTACGGATGAACAGTTCAACCACTTCCCCACAGGTAGTTGAGACTGGTCGTCTCAATGCATACGATTCTCGCACTCCTTCGCGATTCGCCTTTAGCAATTTCATAGCTTTCACATCTAACAATCATTACAGCAGATGGCGTACCCTCATTCAACAATGTCCATCGACCGAGACACCTTCGAGAACACGAGCGAGGACGAACTTGAGGAACTCTCCGTCCCCGATCAGGTCCTCGGATTTCTCGCCGTCAACGAGGATCGGGCGTTTAAGACGCGCGAAGTCGCCTCTCAGATCGGCGTCGACGAAGGGGCAGTCAGCACCGCGCTCTCACGGTTGAAGGATCGTGAGCTGGTCGAACACAAGGCGACGTACTGGGCAGTGACTGATGACGTTGAGCGACTCGAGGGATCAGCGGGTACGAACGAGCAACGGCTCTGTTCAACGACCAACTGGGTGCGGAGGACAGTCAGTACCACCGCATCGTGGATCAAGATATCTGGTGCCGGACTAGACATACCTGGAGTGCTGTAACTGCCGTGGGTAATACGAGGGGTCTGTTTCGCACCTTGCGGTGTAATCAGACAGTGGATAGCTGATCTGGATGCTGTTCAACATCTATGGAGGTCTATCTCAATCGAATCGCCGGGCTTGAGGTTCGTACTGGCGATCAGGTCTGGGCCCGGGTCTGAAACGAGCTCGAATGAGTATTCGTCCAGAATTGTTGCGAGGACGGTTTTCATCTGCATACGCACGAATCGCATCCCGATGCAGTAACCGGGTCTGCCGCCGAACAGGAAGTATGCGTACTCCGGGTAGTCGTCGAATCGTTCCGGACGGAACGTTTCAGGATCGTCCCACCACTTTGGGTCACGGTGGACGGCCCACTGCGGCAAGACCAGCGTCGTGCCTGCTGGGATGTCCGTCCCGCACACGTCTTCGAGGGCGGTGCGGAGTAGCGAGGCTGGGACGAACACCCCCGCCCGTGAACCGTTGGCGTATATCGACGCCGCGCCCAGCACGGGGACCGGACGGAATGTGTAGAGACCCACAGAGAGCCCCGTCCTCAAGGAACCGCCGTAGGCGGGGAGTAGGGCGGGGTAGTTTACCGGAACTACACGGCCAGGAATCCAAGGGTTGAGAGTTGCCAGCAGAATGCGAGGCCCAGTAGTGCCAGTACCGTCTGGTGGATTCGTACAGGCAGTGACCAGTATCGGTACCGCCATGCCAGCAGGGCACCGGCAGTCGTCCCGAGCGTCAAGACCGCGATGAGATACGGGAGTGTGAGTGCTATCTGCATCGGAAGCGGGCGCGTGATGAGCGTGAGATCGCCGCCGGTCTCCAAGATGAACACGAAGAGTATGACAAACCCGATAGAGATACTTCTCAAGCCGATACTCGCCGCACGGGCGAGCCATAAGGCACTCGTCAGGCGGCGTTTGACGCCGTGAGTGTACCCGCGTCGGTCGAGGTGCTCGTGCTCAGTTCCGGTGCGTTGCTGAGAGGTGTGTTGATCTGTCATTCAGAGTCCTCCATAGCTGGGTCATCGTCGGTGCGATACTGCTTCCATTGCTGCCAGACACTGTATCCACTCCATCCCGCGAGCGAGAGGCCGAATCCCGATACGGTGGTCCCGAGGACACTTCCGGTAACGAACTGACGTTCGTGGAACGGAACAGGCTGATAGACGCCAGTGGGTTCGCTGTTCATATACAGCACGTCCACCTCGTCATCTGTGACCTCGAAGGCGAGGACATCGTGGCCGCCGACTTCCTCGTACACGTACGGTTCGGTCTCGACCCACTGTCGGGAGTCTCCTTCGAGAGTCGTTGTGCGCAGGCGACCGTTGGTTGCGGGCTCGACGAACAGATGTGCGAGCAGATCGGCGACCTGGAGTGGCCCGCTCTGCGGGAGATACGAGAGGCTGTACTCGCCAGCGACAGTTTCAGCGCGTTCCTGGCCGCCCGGTCTGGAAGTCAGTGTCGGTGTCGTCGGTGCGTCCTGAAGACCGAACTCCGCGACGATCTCGTCGACGACCGCTTTCGGTCCTTCACTCGGGTTACTGTTGTAGGCGATGAAAATGCCGACATCGTGATCCGGAGCGAGCAGCAGGTGGCTCCTGAAGTTAACCGTCGCGCCCGAGTGGCCGAGAAGGTTGGCGTCGGGATTCCCGTACTCGTGGAACCCGTACCGCCAATCGGTGACTGCTGGGTGACGGACGTGGTGGCGGCTGTGCATCGCCTCGGCGGTCTCCGCGTCGAGAAGCCGAGTTCCATCGACTGCGCCGTCTCCGAGGTGTGCACGCATGAACGCGGCTATGTCCGTTGCCGTCGCGCTCAACGAGCCCGCGGGACGCATATTGATGTACACGTCGTCGACTACGAGGAACGACTCACGATCGCGGACGTGCGGTGCAGCGAGGTCGCCAGGCTGGTCGTCTGGAACTGGCTGGGCGAACGTGCTGTGAGTCATCCCGAGCGGTTCGAAAATTTCTGACTGTACGTACCCCTCGAACGTCGTGTCGTGAGCCTCGGCGACGATGTGACCAGCGAGTGCCGCACCATAGTTTGAGTAGCCGACGAGTTCACCGGATGGGCGGATGCGCGAGGGCTGTTGGGCGGTGAGTACCGTCTCTAACGAGTCGAGAGCGGCTGGGTCGTCCACGATATCGGGGTCGAGCTTGGATTCGAACCCGGCCGTGTGAGTGCCGAGATGTCGGAGCGTCACGGGGTCGTCGTATGTAGCCGGAACGGAGACAGCGGAGTCACCGAGATACGAGTTGACGTCGGTGTCGAGATCGAGTAGGCCCCGCTCGACGCCCTGCATAACGGCGGTGTAGGTGACGAGCTTGCCGACCGAGCCGACTCTGAACACCGTTTCGTCGGCTCGGACTGGAATATCAGCATCGACGTCAGCAGTGCCGTATCCTTTGGTGAGGATGGATGTGTCTCTTGAGACGACGGCGACACTGGCTCCAGGCGTCGTTGTCCCGATCCGTTCGGCCATCACATCGTCGACGAACGCTTCGAGTTCGTCCGCGTCCGGGAACGGCCCTTCTCCAGACTGTGAGTCGGTACTCTGAGACTCTATCGCAGCGCTCGTTCGACCGGCTGCAGTTCCGAGACCGGCAAGTCCGAGGCTGCCGAGACCGATGAGGAACGAGCGCCTCGTGGATCTATCCGTGCGAGCATCCGACGTGGGGAGTCGTAGCATTGGACGATTACTCTGGGCTGGCGTCGATGGTGGTGACGAGACCGAAGAACGCAGTGGAGGCGTTCGTAACTGTGAGGCCGGCTTGCTCAACAGTCGCCAGCGGATCGTGGTTCAACCGACAACCGTTCTTCTCGTAGTGAGCCTCGGCCCGCCAGTCCTGAAGCCAGGCAAGTGGAGCGGCGTCGCTACGTCTGTGTTCGAGCAGTAGAATCTCCCCGTCGGGGGTGCAGACTCGCTCCATCTCGTGGAGTGCGGCAATCGGGTCGGGGAATGTGCACGTGGAGAACGACGAGATGACGGTATCGAAGCTGTCGTCGGGGAAATAGAGTGCTTGGGCGTCCATCTGATGCACAGTGCCATCCAGTTCGAACCTGTCGAGCTCACTGCGGGCGTGGGCGAGCATCTCGGCGCTGATGTCGATACCGACGACTTCGCTCCCCGACGTGAGGTGGCGGAAGTCCCGCCCGGTGCCGCAGGCGACGTCGAGCACTCGGCCGTTCGCGTGCCTGAACTGGCGGCGACGGTATCGACCGGCGAAGAGCCGGTCGAGTTGCCGCCAACGAGCGAGTTTGTCAGCCACCTCAGCGTACGCGTCGGCAATCTCGCCGGCCGATTTCGAGCGCCTTGGTACTGACTGTTGTTGAGCCGCATTCTCGCCTTCTGTCCGGTGCTGCTGACCTACCGCGTCGTGGGAATTGCTCGATTGCACGTATTGAACCTCCGTTGATCGCGATTATGGGTCGGACCGGCGACACCAATAAAATTATTGGATATTTTATAATTTATCGGATCTGCTTCAAAACCTGAGCTGAGCGGAAAACAGCGATAACACACCCCTAACGGCGATAGTCGGGGAACTCCCCATCCAGAACCACCATCTACTCAACGCCAATTACGTAACAATTCTGTCAAGAGTGGCGAAACTCGCCGCTATCACTTCGCACGCGCTCCGTCCGCACCACTGTCGCAGTCGAATCGAGATAGAGTCGGACTGCGTCCTCTCCGTGACGCAACACAACCACGTACTCGTTGGGATCAGATGCTGTCTGTTCCGACGTCCAACGGCCTTCGTAAAGGTATTCGTGAAACTCCCAGAGACCCCGCGCCGTTACATCGATTCCACGATTCCAGTGGAACGCAACCGACGCCGGATGGGAGACGACACTGTAGGTCAGCGGGCTGTTGTACTCCCTGAGACACTCTTCGCAGGTACTCGTCACCACGAACGAATCAGCATCGGGTAACGGACTTTCGGGCACCCCAATCACGTCGGCAGATAGGTGTGCCCCGCACTCTGGACACATCTCCCGCCGGATTTGCCTGGCGTCCTCTGCACTACGTAACTTGACGCTCCGCACGAGCGACTCGCCGTCCCGTGTCCTGACCTGTGCGGGCGTGATCGGCTGTCCCGTAACCTGCTTCTCACAGGCCGTACAGTCGATACGAAAGAATTGGTGCGAGAGTTTCGCTTCTAGCGCTTCTTCGCCGCAGAAGACACACACTCCATCGACCGGTTCAGGCCCAAGCGACTCCGGTTGCTCGTAATTCTCCGACAGGAGGAACCGAACGATGCGCTCACCAGCGTGTGAAAGCGAGTACCCATCGTCGCTTTTCCGGAGATAGACCCCTCTGAGCTCCCCGAGGTGGTACGACAGCTTGGACGTGTTCTTCACATCGACGTGATCGTAAATCTCAGAAAACGCGAGCTCAGCAGCCCCCTGACCCGACCTGTTCAACGAGTTCGTAAAGTCCCTTGTGCACTTTCATCACATATCCCTGATCGACCAATCGGGAGAGCCTGCTGGTGACGTTTCCACGTGTATAATTTGTCTGATCGCTGAGATAGTACGGCGTACAGCGTCCTTCGCGGAGGTATTTGAGAATCGCACGATCCGTCGGATTCAGCTGAATGCCGTTTTCGGCGCTCATTATCGGAACATATGCACCGGTCAGCTATGTACCCTCAGAGAGCCTCGATTTTTGAACCTATCTCGGTTATAAAGCAACATTATCCGGTACGTGTGGGTATCACACGCTGAATCTGCCTCTAGTAATGCTATCGGTACGATTGACGACTCACCGCGATATGTCGGCTGATATACTCGAACTGCCTGGAAGTTGGTGACCGACGGGGCCATTTCGACGACTGATGCTGGACGGACATCGTCTTACTCCCTCGTCGATCGTTCCAGTTCTATCGTCACGATGCTCCCTTGCGGATCGTTCTCTTCGAACGACAGGTGGCCGTTCGACCGCGTGACGATCCAGTACACGAACCACAGACCGAGCCCGGTCCCGTGAGACAGCGACCCGATTTCGGCCTCTCCCAGCAGTGTCTCGCGCTCTACAGCGGGGATACCCGGACCAGTATCGGCGACCTGGATCAGAACTGTGTCGGTGTGGCCTTCGACTCGCAGCGTGACCGCTGGATGCGCTTGCTCCGCGTGCACAGCAGCGTTCTCGAGTAACTCCCCCACTGCCCGTTCGACGCCCGGCATCGCGACGACAGCCGTCTCCTCGGGACAGTCTATCTCGACAGTCACGTGTGCCTCAGGATACTCCTGTCGGAACTGCTGCACCTGCGTCCGGAGGCGGCCGACGAGCGAGATCGGACGCGGGGACTCCGACGTCCCGATGAGATCGAGAATGTCACGGTATGTCTCGGCGAGTGACAACATCCCTTCGCTGGTCTGTTCGATCTGTGCCGCATCCGCTGCAGTCTTCCCAGTGGCGGCCGATTGGATGGCCCTCGCCTTCCCGAGGACCACGTTCATATCGTTTCGCAGATTATGTCGCAGAACTCGCGAGAGTACTTTGAGTTGCCGTTCACGCTCTTTAAGCGGCGTGATATCCGTCTGGATAGCGACGAACTCTTCGACGGTGCCGGACTCGTCGGTAGTCGGTGCGATCGTCTGATGGGCGTGATAGAGCGCGCCGCTCTTTTTTTCGTTGAGTATGTTCTCGTCCCACACGTCACCAGCCAGAATCGTCTCCCACAAGGCGGCGAAGTAGTCATCAGACATCTGTCCGGAGTCGAGCAACTTCGGCGTCTGACCGAGAGCCTCCTCGGGCGCGTAACCGGTTACCTCCTCGAATGCGGGATTGACGTACTCGATCGTGCCGTCGTGATCAGTAATGTAGATAGCGTGCCCGGCCGTGTCGATCGCGCGGCGGAAACGCCTGAGATTCTGTTCGCGATCTTTCCGTTCGGTCACGTCGCGTGCCGTGAACAGGACGAGATCGGACTCCTCGGTCGGATGCTGGAGTGGGGCCGTCCGCGCTTCGTACCACGCGGGCTGTTCGTCGGGCTGTTTGACAGGGTACTCGATGCGCTCGCTGTCGCCTGTTCGGTGTGTCGTCTCGGCCGCCTCCTGGATCGCAGTCGCTGCCTCGTCAGATAGGAGCTCGTCGATCGGACGGTCTACGGAGGCTGCCGCCTCCTCATCCGGGAACGTTTCAGTCCCAGCGAGTATCTCGCGACACCGACCGGCCTCATCGACGAGGAAAATCGTGTCCGGCGATCCCTCGAGGACGGCTTGGAGACGGTTTTGATTTGCGCGGAGTTCATCGTTGATCGTTTGCATCCGGTCTTTGAGGGCTGCTTCTTGGCGGACATACTGCAGCAGATAGAGAACGAGTACAACTGTGAGTATGCTTACAATAAATCCCGGCACCTCGCGGAGCCTCGGTGGTGCACCTACCACCGTGAGGGCCTGCCGAATCGCCATCAGGGAGAGCAGTCCGGTGAAGAATACGAACCGTCGGTCACCGACTTGGCGTAACAGAAACAGTGAGAGAACGACTCCCAACACGCGTAACAGGAGCGACAGTAGAAGTGGTAGATTCGCATCAAACATCTCCTGAACGCTATACGCTTCTGACACAGGTGATAAAAACCCGGTGTATCCTTCGAGTCCCCTGTCGGCTGGTAGTACTACCGCTACGTCGTAAGACCATCAACGAATAGATATCTGTGTGGTCACAAATTAATATGGGCGCAGGGCGTAGCAGACGATAATGAGTGAGAAGACGCCGCCCGACCTCAACGTAACCGACGAATGGGCTGCGGCAATGGAGGGACAAACGGTGAAAGATCGGGTGTATGAGGTCGCCACGACACTGACGTCGCCGACGACCGTCGCGGACATCGCAGACCGGGCTGACTGCACGAAAGAGGGAGCACGCTCGCATCTGGAATGGTTCGTCGAACTCGGTGTCCTCGAAAAAGTCGCAGCGAACCCAGCACTCTTTGTGCGGAATGAAGCGTACTTCGAGTTCCGCCGAGTAACCGAGCTCACACGCGAGTTTGAGACGGTCGAGGCGATCGGAGACGCAATCGATGCGTACCGTGATCGAGAGCGGGAACTTGCAGCGCAGTTCGAGGCGACCGCCCCGGAAGCGGTCGTCCTCTCCGACGTCAAGTCCGAGGACCTAGACGATACCTACGACGCGCTGAGCGAGTGGCGCGCAGTAACGCGTCGGCTTCGCGAACTCCACGAGGCAAAGCTTCGTCTCGAATCAGGGTCGAGTCCCGCACCTGCATCGTCTCTCTCCTGAAACAGAAACGATAGATGGGCCAGTCTGACGAGAAACGAAGAGCTACAACCTGGAGCAGATCGATACAGCCGGGCTCGAACCTCGATTCCGGATGAATGGCGATTTCAACAACCAGTACATCGAGACGTGGGATAGCGAGCAGTGGGCGTGCCGCTGGGACCGCCATCCGAACACGCACAATATCCTAGACTATTCACAGAGAGGTGACGACCGCGATTGGGTGGCACCGCAGCGAGACCGATCCGCTCAGTTCCGAATGGGAAGAGACGGCAGCGGAACATCCAGGATCCAGTAGAGACGAACGTCGCCTAAGAGTGCGGCGAGAAGCACCAGGAGTCCGCCGAAGGTGAAGACCAAATACCAGAGCACGTAGTGGTGGAACACATCCAGCAACAGCGCTGCCACCGGTGCGATCAGCCCCACGATCCAGAGCACGACAAAGAGTTCTCCGGCGTTCTGTGGACCGAGGACTGGCGAGAGAATCACGCCGAGTAGGTACGCCGAAAGCGCTGTCGAGATCCATCCGTACGGGAGCGGAAAGAGCAGCCCGAAAAGACCTTCTGGGGCGCGCTGGAGCCGTTGTTTGACGCTCACGGCGGTGTAGAGGTACTTCCCCCAGCAGATGACCCAGGCGTACTTGAGCTTGAGATAGAGCTGCCTCGTTCGAAGCCAGACAACTCGGTTGGGATCCCGATATTGCTCACCCAGGCGGGTATAGTAACGACTGGCAAATAGCCCGCCGATGACGGCGACTCCCGCTGCGAGAATCCACGGCGCGGACGAGAGCAATCCACGACCAAGTCCGGTGACGACGTGTTCGATGCGTTCGGATACTGTGGGGGGCGGCGGCTGCTGTGTGATCGAGAGATCAATTGCACGTCCCTGTCCGCCGGCTTTGTCGTCACCGAAGTAGTAGACTGCCTCCCCGGTGACGGCGTACTCGCCTGGGCTATTGGGACGGATGAAGATCGTCGTGCCTGCCGTCTCGCCGGGGTCGAGATGTACCGTCCGGGTGAACTGACTCGACCCCGCGTCCACGTTACGGGCGCCTGAGACGGCGACACCGCTCGGTGCTTCGAGGATCAACTGCACCGTCAGCGGCTCGGAATTCGTGACGTAATTCGTCGCGCTATACTGAAATACCGCGTACTCCTCGGGACCGACCACAGTGCGAGAGCTTCGTAAATAGATATTGACCCGCTTTGTGTCGATATCAAGTGGTTCTGCGGTCGTGTTTTCGGTGGTGTTGGCACTACTGCTCGCGTTGGCTGTGTCGTCGGCCGCGACTACCACGCCGGCGCCGAGAGAACTGACCAGCAGGAGGACCACGATGAGACCGATCCCGAAGCGGCGTGTCTCTCCGGGCCGTCTTCGTGACACGTTCTGCAGTAGGTTCGTTCAGTAGTGTAAATATACCGGACGGTACGTTGTCGTTACGACGTCACCGTGATCGGGATTTGGACGCTTCGTGACTCTCTGTTTTCTGTATCGTCTCCGAAGTAGTACACCGCATAGCCAGTGATCGTATGCTTTCCAGGGCCGTTCGGCTCGATTTGGATGCGGAGCCCTTTGGACTCCCCTGGATCAAGGACAAACGTGGACGTATACTGTCCCTGGCCGCTCTCGATGAACGCACCTCCAGTCACGGACACCCCGGTTGGGGTTTCAATGATCAATTGGATCGTGAGGTCTCTGTTCCCGACAAGGTTCGCAGCGCTGAATTGCAGGGACGCAGACTCGTCCACCGAAATCCCCGTCTCACTCCCTTTGAGGAGGATGTTCACTTGCTCAGTGTCGACCTGAAGTCGATCCTGATTCGACTCATTGGACGCTTTGGACTGTACGTAGACCCGCTGTACGCTCTCGTCGACCGAACAACCAGGACCACTGCCCAATTCGGCGCAGGCATCTGAATTCGTCACAAATGCGGTTGCGACTCGAAGCGTCGCCGTGAATGCGCCGGGACCGTCTGTCCGAATCGTGACTTTCTCGCCGTCCCGGTAGACCTCGTCGCCCGTTGTGTCTTCGAACTCCCATCGATACGCTTCCGCAGTTGAGTCCGACGCGTCAAACACAATCGGTTCGCCGGCCACGGGGTTCGACGGTTGGTATGTGAACGCCGCCTCGGCCGCGGTAGCCAGGCAACCGGACAGTCCTGCCAACATCCCTGCGGCCCCAAGTGACTGGATGACTCGCCTGCGTCTCATCGGGTTCCAATGATACCTACCGTCTCTTATAACTCGTTTCTTGATGATACGAGATCTGAGAAGGAGTCATAGGAGTCTTCGCATACCTACACGGGAATCGCTCAAGACAGGGGACTCATTGGGCGGCTGTTTCACGCTAATTCCAGCTGGTAATAACCCCTCTTGATGGAGAGTTGCTTTGGGGAGGACAGTATAGGTATCTATCAGTTGGCTCGTTCCAGCGCCTCAATCGTTTCTTCAGTGAGGGTCGCCACAAGTACATCTGCTGGTTGTACCTTCTGGATTAATCCTGCACTCTGTCCTGCAAAAGTGGCAGTTCTTCCACGCCCCATCTATACCGGGAACTGCAAGCGAATCCTCATACCGATGTATCGGTTTGCCATCATCCGTTTCTGCGACAACCTCACCCTCACCCGGGCGTTCGGACTCTGGCTGTCCTACCGCTTTCCAGTCCGCGACAGTCGTGTTTTCAAGGACTCGATGCGACATATCTGGCCAGCCTTTGTCGAAGAGAGCCGAGTAGATCGTTTCGGTCTCGTCCGCTCCGAGTACCTGCTGTCGATATGGTCGATGAATATGGGCTTCTTCCGTTGCGAGAAATCGCGTGCCGGGCCAAGCGCCTGCTGCGCCGAGCGTGAGTACCGCAGCAATTCCGCGTCCATCTGCGATACCACCAGCGGCGATAACAGGTGTGTCAGGAACGGCATCAACGATACGCGGTACCAGCGGGAGTGTGGCGACTTTACTCTGCACGTGCCCACCTACTTCCCATCCCTGTGCAACGAGAATATCTACACCGGCCTCAACAGCGTCCCTCGCCTCTTCGGCACTCCCTACCGTCTGAAGAACAGTGCCGTCGTGCGAGTGGATTTGCTCGATGTAAGGCTCGGCGTCCCCGAATGAAAAAGAGAAAATATCGATACCTTCGTCAAGGCAGACCTCAACGTGGGTCTCCGTTGGAATGTCTTTTGCGTCTGAATCAACGACGATGTTTACTCAGTGAGATGGGTGGTCCTCAAACAAGCCGGGCATCACCACCGCGACTGGAAGAATGAGCACCGCGATCCCCAACAGCAATAGCGGTCCGAGCTGTGGATCTAGCCCGATAAATGATGCAACTGCTGTTGCGATCGGGCGCGTTTCGTTCTCGAGACCTTGGCCAGCGATCCCAGTCGATGCAAGCGCGATCCCAGCAGTGATGAGGGCTGGTGGACCACCCGCTTTCAGCGCCCGAACAGGTCGATTGGAGGGGCCTTGCTTAGACATCTGTGGTAATCTCCTGGAGCATTGTCAGGTTCATTGTGAGACTTAGTTGATGAACTCCCGGGCAAGCGGGTACTCCCACGGGGTTCCGAAGATCGCTTTGATCGTTGCAACGAGCGTGAATAGACTTGTCAGAAGCCACGCCAGCCCAGCAGCGAACAGTAACACCGTCCCCAGCAGGTCGACGATATTGGCGAGTGGTTCGGGGAGTGGTGACCACGAGACCATCTCGCCGCCAACTGTCATCGTATCCGCACCAAAGAGGAACGCCAGGAACGCACCGAAACTGAGAAGCAACACCGAGAAGTGCCAGTTCAGCGCGTTTCGCGCGTTCGCTTTGGTGAACGGGTGATCAGAGACGAGGTAGACGAGTCCAGCTCCGATAACCCCTGTAAAGAGGGCTAATAGATGGACAGCGATACCACCGATGGAACGTTTGGTTAGCAGTTCGGGACCACGATCGGGCGTCATTGTATCTGTATCCATATGTGTGATGGGGAGGATAGCTTCAGCTCGATTCACGTCGTCGGCAGGAGGTGTAACGGGCCAAACCGACTGCGGACCCGATGGACGATTCGTTCGGTGACCAGCAGAATGCCGCTGAACACGAGTACGTTGAACGCCGTCGCCCACAGTGCAATATCGCTCTCGAGGCCGGGATCGAGACCCAGGATGGTCAACAGGCTTCCAGCAGCCAACAGGGCGAGTGACAACTGAAAGCCAGCGAGAACGAGTGTTCGCACCCCGACAGTATCCTGTAGTGTCAGGAAGCCATGAGTGGAGAGCCGATCGAGCGGGGACTCGGCTGTGAGTGCACGTTTCCCTTCCGGCGAGAGTGGCCACTCCGAGTCGGGATACTTGATGTAGTAGAGGGTGACCGAATCAGGATACGCTTCGGTCGCCACTACATCGAGCTCCTGGAGTTCGTTCAGCCGGTTCCGAACTGTGGCTTTACTCACATCGGGTTTCACGCGCGAGGCGAGTTGCCGACTCGAAAAGAACGGCCGGTCGGCTTCGAGCATCGTCTCGACAACGTGTTCTTGTGTGAGCGTGTTATCGAGATTACTGTCGATACGCCTGTCAATCCAGTTCGGGGTGGGGACCACAGCGAACTGACGTATGACAGGGGGATAGAAAAAATGCCGTCCAGATTTCGCGGCCGCAAAACGGTGTTTGTAGCCCTTGAAACGGCTAAATCAGAGCTTAAGTGTGGGATACGACCAGCACCCAGGGCCACAGCACCTACTGAGACGAGCGGTAAACGACCCTCCCCTACTTCGCTCGGGGTCCAAGGACCCGCTCGCTCGTTGAGGGAAGGGCTTTCGCGTGGACTCCCGTTCTACGCCTCACCAGAGGCGGGAGGGTTGTACTCCCCGCTCACGTTCAGCGTCCCGCGATTCAAGCGCACGTCTACGGGTGCGCCTCCGTCGTCTGCGTTTTGCCGGCGACGGAGATACTGCAGTCCAATGTTCTTTGCCGCGTTGTAATCGGCGTGGTTCTGGTAGCCACACTTCAGGCACTCGAAGTCCTCGCCGTCGCGATTGTCCTCGTGGGTAAATCCACACGTCGAACACCGTTTCGACGTGTTTCGTGGGTCTACCTGGACGGCTTCGACACCCTGCTCTGTGGCCTTGTATGCGACGTATTCGTAGAGACGGCGGAACGCCCACAGATGGTGCCACGACGCCTCTGGCACGTTCTCACGAATGTCCGTGAGGTCCTCGAATACGATATGCGAACAGTCGTGTTCGACCGCTTCGGCTACGAGTTCGTTGGCGACGCGGTGTAGGTACATCTCGAAGCGCCCTGCTTCTTTCCGTTTGACACCTGCGATCGCCTCGTGTGCGGCCCGCGTCCCGCACTGTTGGAGGTCGCCACGCCGTATTTCGTACTCGCGTTTCCAGTGGGTGAACTCGGCTGCCGACCAGAACCGCCCGGTGGAAGCGACCGCGAGTTGGGTTACACCGAGGTCCACACCGAGGACTGTTCTGTGCCCGGTGGGTTCGGTGTCGTCATCGTCTTCTTTGAGCATCGACGCGTGCAGATACCACTCGCCGTCACGTCGATGGAGTGTCGCCCGCCGAAACGCGTAGTCCTCGTCGGCGACGTACTTTGTCGGCGGTGTCTCGGCATCGTCAGGAAGGATGTAGTCGCACTCGACTCGTCCGTTGACGGTCGACAGTGACACGTGGTCACGGTGGAACGTGGCGCTTCGCTTGTCGTAGATGGCGGTATCGGCCGTGAACGTCGGCCGGGACGTGTGCTGGCCATTCTTGAGGCGTTCGACGCCGCTTTTGGTGGCTTCGACGGCTTGGCGAATCCCCTTCTGGACGAGGTTCGCTGTCAGTTCGGTGTCTTCACGTAGTTGGTCGTAGAGAGCGCGTTCAGCTTTGGCTTTCGAGAGAATGTGGTAGCCGTCGTCGTCGCCGTGCCAACACCACTTGCTCGCGGTGTTGGCGCAGTGTTTGAATTGCTCGACAGTCTCTCGAAGGTATGCATCCGCACCTTCGGGCGTGTCGAGCTTGATAACGGCAGTTCGACGGTGCTCCACAATATTTCACATATCTACTTGTGGTTTCTTAATGATTGGGAGTTAGTGGGCAACAGTCTGGCGGTTGGTCAGTGCCGGGTCGGCTTCCTCCCCACCCTACTCGCTTGTGCTTCCGCCAGGCGGAAGCCCTGCGCTCCTTGAGGGTGGGGCCTCCGCCTTGACTTAGGTGAAAAGATCTGTCCGTCTACTGGCTTTCGGCGAGTGCGTGTGCGACGTCGAGCAACTGGAGCACAGCAGTATCGCCGATTCGGTAGTACGTCCACTTGCCTTGCCGGCGTGTCTTCACGAGGCCGACGTCTTTGAGCTCGCGTAGGTGACTAGCGACCGTCGATTGCGGGGCATCCAAGACGACCTGGAGTTCACACGCACAGAGTTCACCGTCTCGGAGTGCTTCAAGAATTCGGAGCCGGTGCTCGTTCGCTAACGCTTTGAAGACTGAACGTTGTGCATCGACGTGCTGGTCGTCCGGAGCGAGCTCAAACAGTGATTTCAATCGGTTTTCGGGGTTCTCGTAGAGACGATCGAGCGTCTGTCGCGTCGATTCGGGTACTGAGTCACTCATTTTGTGGGTTGGTGATTTACGGACGTTCTCGATTGGGGGCGTCGCTGTCGGTTACGGTTATTGGTTCCGTCGTGCTGAGATCGAAACGCCAACGGCCGTGTGTACTTTATAGATCGGTCGTCGTCGGTATGATACTGACGGTCAGGTAGTAGGCGATCTTCGAGTCGGGAGGTGGTGGCGACGCTGTACTACAGCAGGAGGTTGAACAGCAACCCAATCACCACGATTCCCGAGGCGACTGTCACCGCGAACGACGCGATGAGCTCTTTCTTCATCACTTTCTTGAGAATCATAAACTGCGGGAGCGAGAGTGCGGCGACGGACATCATAAACGCGAGTCCAGTCCCGACCGGCAGCCCCTTTCCGATGAGCGATTCGACGACCGGGATCACACCAAGAATATTGGTGTAGATCGGCACGCCGACAGCGACGGCGCCGAAGACACCAAGAGGCCCAGACAGGTACTCGGTAACGATCGTCTGCGGAACGAAGCCGTGAATGACGGCCCCGATTCCGACACCGACCACGACGTACGGCACGATGTCGGTGATGATGTCTTTCGCCTCCACATACGCTTGCCGTGCGCGCTCCCGGTGCGTCGGCTCGTCGACGTCGACGTCAGAGTTGCCAAAGTCGAACTCCTTGATGTACCGATCGAGGCCGGCCTTGTTCAGGACGAACCCGCTCGTCATCCCGATCGTGATGCCGCTCACAGCGTACAGCGCGGTCAGCTCGAAGCCGACCACGCCAGGAAGCACGACGAGTGCGGCCTCGTTGATCATCGGCGAGACGGCAAGGAACGTCATCGTGACGCCGAATGGAAGCCCGGCCCCGACCATTCCGAGAAAAATCGGAATCGTCGAGCACGAACAGAATGGCGAGACGATGCCGAGCAGTGCCGCGAGGACGTAGCCCGTAATCGCCCGCTTGCCAGAAAGATAGTCTCTGATCTTCTCGGGCGGGAAGTACGTCCGCAGGTAGCCGACGCCGAAGATCACCGCCACGAGCAAGGCGAGGATCTTCAGCGTGTCGTAGACCCAGAAGTGGACTGCTGCTCTGGGGGCCCCGGTCAGACCGAGCGCATCGACGACCCAGGTCGCGAACTGCTCGAAGACCATCCTATTACAGGTGCTCCTCGATGTACGCTTTCAGCTCGGCTTCAGGCGGGTTCGAGCCGGTGAACACCATCTCATCGTCGATCTCGAATCCGGGCGTGGACATGATGCCCTTCTCAGCGAGCGCCACGGTGTCGCCAACTTTCTCGACGTCGGCGTCGAATCCGTGTTCGTCGACGACGTTCTGCGTCTTGTCTCTCAGGTTCGCACAGTTGCTACAACCGTCTGGTCCGTAGATCGTGATTTGCATAAGTCACCTCTGACAGCCCGACACCGACCCAATGACTGCAGACAGACGTTCTCACCTGTCGATTGGACCGGCCTCTGGCTGCCATTCATATCGATAATACTCGGTATGGCACAAGTACGTTTCGATAATTTTCGATTTGTAGGTGGCTGAGGGGCGTCCGCCAGTTGCGCTCGCAAGATATGCGCTTCCGCTATCAGGGCGTCTCAACGATCTAGACTCCGTGAAATCAGTATATGCCGATCAAAGTGGATTCTGTTCTGGTGGGAATTGTTAGTAGATGTATTGACCAGATCCGATTCGTATATCGGAATGTTAGAAAGCTAATCGGTCTGTTCAGAGTCGAGAGGTGGCTGGACCTGAAGAAATCGCTCGTTCGTCAACAGCGGTCAGCGACTGTCACACACCCGTCTGTGAGGGCTTCAGTCCGACACTCCGTGCTGCTGGTGCAGTCCTCGCTGTGGGTCGCACGCTCGGGCCGTTCTTTGAGTTCGACGAGCGATTCTAGCTGTTGCAGGTGTCCAGCAATTTCGGCCCCCTGATCAGTGAGTGCGTACGTCGTGGTCGGCGGCGTCGTGTCCGTGACAGTGCGCTCTACGAGCCCGTGGCAGGTGAGTTCTTTGAGTCGCTGCGAGCACATCGGCGCTGTGAGACCATCGAGTGCGTCCACGATTGCGTTGAACCCGTGTGAGTCCTCGGACAGCAACCGGAGGATGTGAAACGTCCACTTCGGCCCGAGGATGTCCTGTAAGCCGTGCCACGTCTGTTGCCACCGCTCAGTCTCGGCCATCATATCTATCCCAACACCTGCATTGAAATATACGTTCCCGATGATCCTCGCTTCGTTGCAAGAGGCGGTTTCCATACGCTAACTGCCTTTGTGTCTATTTACTGAGCAATATATGGCGGGTCGGTGGGTACCGGTGAGTGCAATGGACGCCCCAACTGACAGTGCTGCTATCTCGATCGTCGATTCGTCGACCGAATCGTATACACGACGAACAGTGACAGTAGACTTTCTGTACCTCGATACCGAGTCCTGTGACCGATGTATCGGCACCGAAGCAGCCCTCGAGACGGCGCTCGAACGGGTTGCTCCGATTCTCGACGTGCTTGATGTGGAGGTTATCGTTCGCGATCTCCACGTTTCGACGCTGGCCGCTGCCGAAGCGACGCAGCTTGCGGTATCACCGACGATCCGCATCAACGGTCAGGACATCCAGCCCGACTATCTCGAGAACACCTGTGAATCGTGTGGTGACCTCTGTGCGTGTTCGGATGACGTCGACTGCCGACTCTGGCGATACCGTGGCGAAGAACACACGGCAGCGCCCGTCGGGTTGCTCGCCGAGGCACTCACGGTAGCCATCGCGTCACCACAGCCGTCGGCGGTCGACGCCTCCGACAGACAGACTGACGGAGTCTCAGCAAATGTTCGAGCGTTCTTCGAGGATCCGGAGACTGACGACACGAGTTGTGGCTGCGAGTGTTGACCGCGTTTTCCACCGCGTGGTTGGGCCTCACGCACACGCAAAAGCCCACCGTGGGTGCTGTCCGTCTACTTACGAGACGGTGGTCCGGATAGTGACCGAGGCTCGTCGACGTCGCTCCTGCTATAGTAGCGTTTGCAACTGATTACACAGCCAATCGCACGACTACGTACGATTAGGTGCGTGAAGACTTGCAAACGCTACTATAATTCCAGGCGAACTATCTTCCAATATCGTCGCTTACCACGCCCCCGACAATAGACTGAATCACCAACAGACCGTCGCTGAACCTCTGTCCCAACAGTTCGTGGTTTGGACTGTCGACTGTCTATCAATCGGCTACAGTGGGGAGTGCTCGTCTGCTTACTCCGAGTCTGCTCGTGTGCAAAAATGATTGATCCGGAACTTCGTAATACGACTCTCCCGAGCAGGTCGATTACGCCGCCCGGGCAGGTCCAATCTCTTAGATGACGGCCGTGAGCTCACCTCCAGACGCGAGCGACCAGCGCGGACCCGATGACGCCGACGAACGAAAACGCGAGAACGGTCGTGAGCACGTTCGGATCAGAAAACGCGGCCGTTGCGATAAAGAGCGCGATCGCCGCATTCCGAGCGGCCGACGTCGTCGCGAGTACCTCTCGTGCACTCCGTGCCGGGCCGCCAAGCACGTAGCCCAGCAGTAACCAGATGCCTACTGCGACCGCCGAGATACCGAGTATCCCCGTTCCGACGAGTGAGACCATCTCTCCGCTATAGACGACGGCCAACAGTGCGAGCAGACCGACGAACGAGTAGTCTGAGACCTGTTGGACCGGCGGGTGCAGGCGGTCTGCGAGACCGGGGAGATAAAACGCCACTCCGAGGCCCGCGATCAGGGGGACGAGTTGCATCCGGAACACGATGCTACCGATTGCGATCGGGTTCACGGCGACATCTCCGGAGACGAGCAGGGCCAGTGACGCCGGAATCGTGAGAACCGACACTATCCCCAAGACGGCCATCAGCCCGCTCGCGAACGCGATGTCACTGTCCGAGATCTCGGCGAGCTTGGGGCCGAAGGGAGCCCCAGGCGAGACGGCGAGGAGTATGATTCCGGCCGCGTAGCCTGACTCGACTGAAGCGAACTGGACGAGCACGTATGCGACCAACGGGGCCACGACGAGATTCACCAGCAGCGACTTCCCCATCAGCCGCCGGCGTCGGAGAGCAGACGAGAGTTGGCTGATCGACAACTCCAGCCCCATCACGAACATCGTCGAAAGTACGAAGATGGTCGTGGCGTATGCGACGATCACGTCCGTCGATATTCCTGCCATTAGGCGATGGGTTCTGGTCGGAGGTTCAAACTGTTCTCGTTTGTGCCGGAGCGTCACCGCGTTGCCGGCGACGCCTTCACGGCGGGGCTGATCCACACGTGGCTACTCGACGACGATTCCGCACGGGAAGCAGGACGATTTGCTGCGGCCACGGCCGCTCTCAACTGCACGACGACGGGCGCACGCGACACTCTCTCGTCCGAATCCGACGTTCGGGCGTTTCTGAACGATCAGTGAGATGCGGACTCGACGAGACGCTCGACGGCCGCTTCGTCCACGGGGTTCGTCGTCTCGGTACCGTGTTTGAGGGCCGTCCCAACGATCGCGCCATCGGCGAGCGAGAGCAGGTCGGGTGCTGTCTCGGGTGTCACACCGCTTCCGATCAAGATCGGTGCGTCGAGGTCGCGAGCATCCCGGGCCTCGATCACCTGCTCGAGGACGGTCGTATCGACTGCTTCACCCGTGCCAGCCCCGCTCACGACGACGGCGTCGGCACCGCCGCGTTCGACGAGTTCGCTCACCACTTCCACGTAGGACCGTTCGGCAAGTGGCGCAGAATGCTTCACATCGATGTCTGCAAGAATCGTGACGTCGGCATCGAGTCGGTCACGGAGTCGCAACGTTTCGTGGGCCATCCCCTCGATGAGACCCTGATCGGTCAGTCGGACCCCGGTGTGGACGTTCACCCTGACGAATGAACCACCCGTCGCGGCGGCGATGCCGAGTGCACTTTGCACGTCGTTTCTGAGGATGTTCACACCAAATGGGATCGACACTTCGTCGCGGAGCGTGGCAGCGAGTGCCGACACGTCAGCCACGACGTGACGTGGCACGCGGTCCGGATAGAAGGGAGCGTCACCGAAGTTTTCGACCATTATCCCGTCGACGCCGCCCGACTCGAGTGCTGTCGCGTCTCGTCGGAGTCGCCTGCGAATATCGCTTCGGTCGCCCTCGAAACCGGGTGACCCCGGCAACGGCGGTAGGTGGACCATTCCGATGGTCGGTGTTTCGGTACTGAAGACGTCCATACGCCTCCTTGACCGCCCCGTACGCTTAATCCTACAGATCTGCTCACACTTGGTATCCACACGATGGAACTCTGCTCGAGGGGGGTAGAAATCGAATCACAGAGTGACCGCTCGGGACTAAGTTTTCAGCTGTGGGGGAAATGTCATTACTTAACCACAGCGCGTCCGAAACGCACTACAGGTGTCTCACTATGGTTTCCGCACCCCGCCCCGTCGTCCGATTGGCTCCGTTCGTCAGTACTGTGTACTGTCGACAGACTGCGGCTGCCTACCTCGAATAAATGTTCGAACTTCTCCACCGCTACCTCTCGGTCGTGGCCCGCTTTCTGCCCTTCGCGCTGGCGTTCCTTCGTGACCGTCACCGATTCCTCCTGCTTGGGCCCGGACGTCGCGTTGACGAGACGGCCCACCGCCAGCGAGCAGAGCGGATCCGGGACACACTGTTGGATCTCGGGCCGGCGTTCATCAAGATCGGACAGGTGCTCTCTACGCGGCCGGATCTCGTTCCGCAGACGTACGCCGAGGTGTTCGGCACGTTGCAAGACGAGATTCCGGAGGACGCCGGCGGCGACCCACAGACCGTCCTTCGAGAGGAACTCGGCGACGACGTCGACCTCTCGACCCTCGAACCGATCGCCGGTGGCTCACTCGCCTTCGTGTACACGGTCCGTTACGAGGGCGAACGGATCGCACTCAAGGTGCGTCGTCCAGGTGTGAAACCGCTCATCGAACGCGACCTCCGCGTGATTCGGCGACTGTTGCCCCTCATTAGCCTCTTTGTCGACGAGCGGCAGCGCTACTCGCTCCGCAATGCCGCCGACGACTTCGAGGAGATCATTCTAGACGAACTCGACTTCGACCGGGAGGGAGCCATCATGTCCGAAATTCGCTCGAATTTCGCGGACGACGACCGAGTCGTCATTCCCGCGGTTCACGAGCACCTGTCGTCCGAACGCGTGCTCGCGATGGAGTATCTGACCGGCCGGAAACTGACTGACGACGAGGCGTTCGAGGGGACCGACGTCGCACCGCACGAGATGGCGACGCGCATTATGCAGGTTTACCTGCAGATGGGCGTCGTCGACGGCGTGTTTCACGCGGACCCCCATCCGGGGAACCTCGCTGTGACAGCAGACGGTCGACTGTTGATCTTCGATTTCGGAATGAGCGAGCGCCTCCCGCCGGCCGTTCAGGAGGACATCGTCGAACTCTACCGCGCACTCGTGCGGCGGGACGTCGAGACGCTCGTCGACGCGCTCATCGCGTTGGATGTCCTCGACGCGAGCGCAGACCGGACGGAGGTGCGACGCGTGCTCGAACTCGTCATCGAGAACCTCGAAGGCCAGTCCGAGGTCTCCTGGCAGACGATCATCACCGAACTGACGACGCACCTCCGGGACTTTCCGTTCCGCATTCCGCCGGACGTGATGTTGCTCATCCGTGTCGGTACCGTCGGCGAGGGCGTCTGTCGCCAGCTCGATCCGGAGTTCGACTTCCTCGCCGCCGTCCAGTCGTTCCTCGTCGAACAGGGGCTTCTCGGGAGCGAATTGGAGGCGTTCCTCGCGGAGTCGTGGACGGACGTCCGGCAGTCATTTCCCGCGTTGACGCGACTCCCCTCGCGCATCGATCGCACGCTGGACCGCGTCGAACGGGGCACGTTGACCGTTCGAACCGAGCCCACCGACGCGAGTGCGACGGGAGATCGCCACCTTGGTTACGCGGCACTCGCTGGCTCGCTAATCGTCGCCGCCGCGGTCCTCACGTTTCACGAACAGCCCTACGAGGTCCCCGCGATAGTCTTCGCATCAATCTTCCTCGTCGTGTACCTCACACAGCGACGACGGTGAGACTGCGTCTCCGAGCGTGGCAGTACGGAAGACTCGAAGACGCCGTGTACAGGAGCGGCGATTCGTGATACGAGTGTCGGGTGGTTCTATAGCAAACACCTTTGGCGCCGACCCGTTTGATTATAAACCATCTATGAAGTCGAAGCTCGATTCGGACTCGGACCCACACGTGGCGCAGCCTCGAACCAGCAGCACACTACAGACGCACAGCCCCGTGGCGGCCGAATAATCGTGTCTTCCACAGCCGTACTTGATTCGTCGACCGTCTTGCTTGTCGGGACGAGCGAGTGGCTCACGCGGTTCGCAGCGACGCTCGAAGCACGGACTGACGCGACCGTCGACTCGGTTGCATCCAAAGCGGCGGCACTGCGTGCTGTCAAAACGCGGGCCATTGACTGTCTCGTTAGCGAGTATACGCTGCCGGAAAGTACCGGAATCGGCCTCCTCGAGGAGATCCGCACTGAAACGACGGCGCTTCCGGTCCTGCTCTGCGCCACCAACGGAAGCGAAACGATCGCCAGTGAGGCCATCGGAGCCGGCGTCACCGACTACATCGCACTCACGGACCCTGCCGAGCAGATGACCGACGGGCTCGTCGAACGCACCGAACGGGCGATTCGATCCGCACGACGGTCGGCTACCCAGCGGGAGCGCGCTCGCCAATTCGATGCGAGCTTTCACGATGCGCGGACCGCGACGTGGGTTCTGGACGCGGATGGGACTCTCGTTCGGGTGAATCAGACCGCAAGAGAGATGATTGACGACCAGATCGGCGCGATCGTCGGCGAGCCGTTCTGGACGCTCCCGTGGTGGTCCCAGTCGGGCGCGGTCAACGCAGACGTCCAACAACTGGTAGACCGAGTTCTCGACGGGCGATTCGGCAAGGCGGTCGTCCTACAGCCTCCTCACGGTGACGATCCGCGCGTTATCGACCTCTCGGTACGCCCCGTCAAGAACGAACGCGGGGGCCTCGCCTCGGTCGTCGTCGAAGGCGTCGACATCTCCGACCGCGTCGATCTCGAACGTGATCTCCGGCAATCAGAAGAACTGCACCGCGTCACGCTCAACAATATGACCGACACGGTCCTCATGACGGACGAGGCCGGCGAGTACACCTACGTCTGTCCCAACGTTCACTTCATATTCGGGTACACAGCCGAGGAGATCCGAGAGCTCGGAACGATCGAGGAACTGCTCGGAGAGGACCTCTTCGACCGGGCGGAACTCGCGGCCGACGGCGTCCTCAAGAACATCGAAACGACAGCGACTGACAAAGCCGGGCGCGAACATACACTCCTCGTCAACGTTCGCGAGGTCTCGATTCAGGACGGGACACTTCTCTTCAGCTGTCGGGACGTCACGAAACGCAAACAGCGCGAAGAAGCACTCGCTACGCTCCAAGAGACGGCGCGTGACTTTCTCTACGCCGAAACGCATCAGGAAATCGCCCAGCACGTCGTCGACGATACGTCCAGCGTCCTCAATCTCGAGGCGAGTGCCGTCTATCTCTTCGATGCAGACGCCAACGACCTCCGACCCGCCGCACACTCGGCGACGATGGACGAACTGAACGGCCCGCTCCCCACCGTTCACGCCGACGGCGAAACGCTTCCGGGCTACAGTTTCGTCGAGGACGAAGTGCTGTTTTTCGACGACGTCCACGACGCCGCTCGGCTGGAAAACCGCGCTACCGACCTCCGGAGTACGGCTTACATTCCTCTCGGAAACCACGGTGTGTTCGTCGTCGGTTCGAACCAGATCGGGATCTTCGACGACGTGACGCGGGAACTGGCTGATCTGCTCGCAGCCACTGCTGAAGCAGCCCTCGACCGCGTCACACGAGAATCTCGACTCCGGGAGCAAGACCGAACGCTGCAAGCGCAAAACGAGCAGCTGACGGCGCTGAACCGCGTCAACGAGACGATTCGAGAGATCGATCAGGCACTCGTGCAAGCGGAGACGCGCGAAGAGATCTACCACACAGTCTGTGAACTGTTAACCACTGGTGATCGGTTCCGGTTCGCCTGGATCGGGACAACTGACCCAGCGACCGATACGCTCGAACCCCGGGCCTGGGCAGGCACCGAACGGGGGTACCTGGATAGTCAGTCGTTTGCCATCCAAGCGTCGGGGACAGAGCCAGCCGGCCAGGCCGCAGCGACTGGCGATGTCACGATGGTGGCCAACGTCGCTGCCGGTCTTCGCGAGGAAGTCTGGCGGAAGGACGCGCTCTCTCGTGACTACCTCTCCGTACTGAGCATCCCACTGGTGTACAACGATCTCACACACGGCGTGTTGACCGTCTATGCCCCGACTCAGGATGCATTCGGTGAGACGACGAGGGCAGTCCTCGCCGAACTCGGCGACACGATCGCCTCTGCTCTCAGTGCGATCGAACGAAAAAACGCTCTGCTCACGACGTCGATGACGCGTGTCGAGTTCACCATCGACGACCCGACGTTCGTCCTCTCACGGCTCGCGCGGGACGCGGGCTGTACTCTCTCGTATCAAGGTGGCGTCCAGCAATCTACAGAAGGGAGTTACGTGTTCGTGACCGTCGAAGACGGGGCGGTCACGAACGTGGCAAGCGCCGCCTCGCAGTCGGTCGGCATCGACGAAGTACAGCAGATCAGTACCGACGGTGATGGAGGCGTCCTGCGACTTCGGCTCACACAACCGTTTCTCGCCTTGGACCTGGCCGACCACGGCGCCGTCTTCCGTAAGGCGACTGCGGACCCGACCACAACGACGCTCGTCATCGATATCCCGGACAGCATCGACGTCCGAACAGTGATGCAACTCGTCCGCGGGACGTTCAGCGACGTCGAACTCCGTGCCAAGCAGACGCTCGATCAGGCCACAGAACACACGCTCTACTCGAAGTTCCTGGACAAACTGACGGATCGACAACTGGAGGTGATTCAAATGGCGTACTACAGCGGCTTCTTCGAGTCGCCGCGCGAAAGCACGGGCGAAGAAATCGCGGAGAAACTCGGCATCTCTCCGCCCGCGTTCTATCAGCACGCCCGGACCGTACAGCGCAAACTGTTCACAACGCTCTTCGAAGAGAATAGTCTCCCCACAGCCCCCTCTACAGACGTGGTTGAATAACGAACCATATTCTTAGCTATTGGTTTTATACTTAACCATCGAGTATACCGGCCTCCGTGTACTACGTCCGGGTAGAGTGCGCCACTTCACCGGCCGCACTAGTGAACTCACAATGAAAGACGTCGACATCAAACCGGCCGCAGAAGCCGTCTACGAGTGCTTCGAGTGTGGCAACATCCTTCTCACAGAGGAGAACCCCGGCACGTGCCCAGACTGTAGCGGACCAATGCGAAACCGCCAGATGCCGCTAGAGTAGATATTCGATCTGATTGTCGCTGTTCCACCTGAATAGCGAAGAAGCCCGGGCTAGTAGCGAAATCGACCAATGTCAGGGACGGTAGTGCGTTAGATTGTGTTCTGGGTCACGCTCGAGTCAGCCTCGACGGTGACGCTCACTTCTGACTCCCCGGCAGGAGTCCGAACGCCGTAGTTCAGTTCTCTCCCCGGATCGGCGTTTTTGCTGGTCGCCGAGACTGTTCCCTCCCCAGATTCCATCGGATCGAGAACGATATCGAACCCTTTCGGCCGGTACAGAGGGTATGAGAAGTTCACCGCGCCGCGGAACGTCCCGGGGCCATCGCCCACGTTCTCGGCGGACACCGTAATGTCGAAGGTTTCCTCAGGCGCAACTGTGTCGGGGGTGCTCGCAGTCCACTCCCACGCCGGTGGCGGCGTCGTCGCTTTCTCTGTGTCGAGACTCCACTCCCAAGAGTCGGTACCGCGTTCCATTCGGAGCGACGGCGCTGTGTCGAGTTGGGCTGGGGTTTCGAATACGAGCCACCCCCGAGATTCGCCACCTCTTTGTTCGGATGGGTACGGTTCGCCGGGCACGTCGAGGCCGACCGGATAGCGCCCTTGGATGTCTACGGGGTCGTGGATCTCGTCAGCGGTGACAAGCGTGAATGCGTCTCGATCCGGGGCGAGATCCGCCTCACGGGCGTCTACAGTGACGAACACGAACTGGCCGTCCGCTGTCCGGATCGCGTTCCAGTCGACATTTTCGATGTGACGGTACGCGTACTGGACAGCCGCCGCCTCGCTAGTCACCGCGGGGCGAGCGGGTGTGCCGGGCATCGTCGTAACCGTGTCAGCCGAAGACTCGGTCCTCGTCCTGGGTGTGTTGCCGACACAGCCGACGAGGCCGGTGGTTGTCAGACTCACGAGAAACGCGCGTCTGGAGGGCATCACCCGTGGATTCGGCCGTTCGCGGTAAATGTTTTCTGCGCGGTCTATTTTGTCGAGGCCGCATCCGAACTACGGTTTACGAGGATGATTCGCTAGACGAGCGAGACGATCCAAAACAGTACTGCGAGGGTTCCCGCCGTGAGCGTCGCCGACCCATTGTCCAACCCCTGGCTGTGTACGAGCCCGGACCGCCAGATGATCGCACTCCAGAGCGTCGTCGCGCCGGTGAAAAGCGGCTGCCACGTCAGTAGCGGTGCCATCTCCGCTTGGATCCACTCGGCCATCACCGCGGGGTCGTCGCTCGTCGTCACTGTGAGCGGGTCGAGGACCACGAAGAGGACGGCCACCCCGACGACCAGACCGACGAGTGACGGGAGCAGCCCCCACATCGCGACGGCGAAGGAGGTCCCAACTCCATTCTCGCCGTTGAACACCCAGGCGCCGACGTGAAGTGCGCCTCCAACCAGCACGAACACGATCCCCACACCGAGAAGCGCGGGACCGATGAGCTGACCGATGGCGTCTGCGAGGATCGCGTCGATGTTTCGTTCGATCTGCGCTGGCGCATCACACCCGACGTCCATCGAGGCTGCTGCGTGCTCGCAGAACTGCTCGGATGGTCGGTTCGGGTTGTCGACCATCACGGTGCCGTCGACCCGCGCTTTGAGGACCTGCCCGACGCCCCAAACCGCGAGTGGGACTGAGATCAGGTGGAGCAGTATGAGGACCAGCGCGTGCCCGGCGTCGGGATCCCGTTCGGTGAAGAACTGCCCCGGTCGGAGGAGTGGCGTCACAGGAGGCATACGCCCAGTTTGGCGGTCGCCTGCGGAAATACTACTGGTAATTGCAACGAGCGTTTGAGTGTTCGTCGATGTCGTGTGCCCCGGCTCAGATCCGAAGCGAACGCGTGTGTGGTCATATCGAGAAAATGCCCAGTAGCGCGAGCACAGCGACACCAAATCCGGGGATACCGAGCAGTCCGAGGTATTTCAGTTTCTCCCACCGGTAGCCGAAGAACGAAAAGGACCCAGCGAAGGCAAACCAGAACAGAAACAGGGCATTGTGCTGCTCGATTCCTCGGACCCCGATCAGAGAGAGAAAGCCGAGAAAACCGAGCGGCCACACCGGCGGGTCCTCGTTCAGGGGGGACGTATCCGTCGTCATACCGTCGAAAATGTCGGCAGTATATAATAAATGCCGGGTCGTCTCCCATCCAACGGTTCCAGTTCCTCGGAGAGACCGGTATACCTTGTTACGGACTGTCATTCCCCGCCGTCCGAGCCGACTGCGATTCCGCTTCGGTTTGAACCCCCACAACGGAGGGCCCCAACACTACAGTGCCGTTACAGTTCTTCGGGGTTCTCGTCCTCGAAGATTACCGCTTCGAGTTTGTCCAACAGTCCTTCGGGGTCTTCGCGCTGGAAGATGTTCCGCCCGACTGCGAGGCCGTTTCCGCCGACTTCGATCGTCGAGAACACATCTTCGAGGAATGCCTCGTCGCTGCGCTTCGAGCCACCGCTCATCACCGTCTTCATCCCGCCCACGACGTCTTCGAGTTGCTGCCAGCCGTCCTGCGTCCCCGGGTACTTACACTTGACCACGTCGGCGCCGAGTTCGAGGCCCAGGCGGGCGCCGTATGCGACGACCTTCGGATCCGTCTGCCCGCTGTACTCCTCGCTGTTCTGGATGCCCTTGCCACGCGGGTAACTCCACATCACCACGGGGATGCCGTATTTCCGCGCTGCCTCCTGGACGTCGCGGAACTCCTTCCACATCTCGTCTTCGTGGGTTGAGCCCGCGTACATCGTGTATCCGATTGCGTCGGCGCCGAGTTCTTCGACAGCGTACCGCACCGAGCACTGTTTTGGCGAGTAGTAGTCGTCACGTGCCGCCAGGTTCGAGTTACCGTTCAGCTTTACGAGCAGTGGTGCGCCATCGTCGATGCCGTTTGCTTTCTCCCACGATCGATAGTACTCGGCGTTGCCTTTCTGCAGCGCGATCGCCGTCACTGCATCGTGCCGTCCGACGTCGAAGACGTGCGTTGGATCGGCGCTTTTCGGCATCGGCTCGAAGTCCACAGGGCCGTGTTCGGTTCCGTGATCGTACGCGAGGATGAGGGAGTTGCCGTTCCGGACGATCGGACTGTCGTTGATATCTTCCATATTCGGGAATCTACCCATAGCGGGTTTTAATTTTCGCTATTGGACAGCGTCTCGAAAATCGCGTCTCTGTCTTCCGAGGCTGCCGCCTCGCTGGCGTACACGGGCAAAGCTTGCTCTCCATAGTAGCGTTTGCAACTGATTACACACCCAACCGCACGACTGCGTGGGATTAGTTGGGTGAAGACTTGCAAACGCTACTATAGCTCCTATCGGCCGCTGGATCGGTTCCCGTGCTACTCGGTGTCGACCTCTCCAGGTGTTCAGATTTCGTCGATAACCTCGTCGGCGAACGTCGTCATCGCTTGCTGTGGGTTTTCGGCTTCCAACCCGACGATCACGTGATCGAGTCCGAACGCTTCGAGTCGTCGGAAATACTGTCTGAACCATTCGACGCCGGCACGGTAACCGAGGTGGAGATGTTCGGGGTCGGCCGCTGGATCATCGGCGAGCCCGACGCGAACTGCGATCACGAACGGCTTGTCGCCGGCCAGCCCTCGCCAGTCGTCTAGGTGACTCTGGAGCGTGTCGTCCGGGAGGTGATAGAACAGCCAGCCGTCGCCGTGCTCGGCGATCCACTCGATAGATTGGCGAGCGTACCCCGTCGGGAGTAGCGGCAGCGTCTCGGTCGTCGGTTTCGGCACGACGTCTAGGTTGCCATCCATACGTCCCCACGACCCTTCGAGTGTCGGATACTCCTCGCCCCAGAGCGCCCGGAGCGCGTCGACGTGTTCGCGAACCAGCGCGCCTCGATCGTCTGGTTCGACATCGAATGCGGGATACTCGGGATCACGATCCCCGGAGGCGACTCCGAGGACGAGTCGCCCCGCCGACAGTTGATCGACGGTTGCGGCGGACTTCGCGACGTGGATCGGATGGCGTAAGGGGAGGACGATGCTTGACGTCCCGAGCGCGACGTCGTCCGTGTGTGCGGCGACGTGCGAGAGTAACGGCCACGTGTCGAAAGCGCCGCCGGCGTCACCGAACCGCGGCCAGTACGTCGGGACGTCCCGCGCCCAGAGTCCGTCGAATCCGACCGCTTCGGCGTGGCTTGCGAGCCGGACTTCGTCCTCGATGGCCGGGGTTCCCGTCCGTTCGTCGGTGAGCGGGAATCCGACCCCGAAAGAGAGTCCGGTGGAGTCGAATAGTCGTCTGTAGCCGGCGTTCGCACACGCGAGATCAGCCATTAGCTTGTCTTGCCGGTGGAGACGCATGTGCGTTGCTCTCCCGGCATACGCCACGCCAGCATACGCTCGATGAGCTCACGTCCGACGATGTCGCCCCCCACTGCACCCGATGGACACCACACTACCCGAAAGTGGATAGCGGTCTGTCCGTGACTCAGAGGAACGTTTGAGCTATCCGAAACTTGATACAGTCAGTTAACCATCGTTCGTGTATGGGACCCGACACTGATCGTGGTTGTCCGAAGTGCGGACACACAGAGACCGATGTCGGCACGATTTCGACGACCGGCGGTGGTCTCTCGAAGATGTTCGACATCCAGACGAACAGCTTTAAAGTCGTCTCCTGTACGAACTGCGGCTACTCTGAGCTGTACCGAGACACGACCTCTGGGACGAGCGACATAGTTGACGTCTTCCTCGGATGATGACCACTGGCTTCGTGTTCGCCATTTTCTTTCTGCTCAGTATCCTCGGTGCCTTCATTCTCTACACCCTCGTCAGGTCCGAACACGACCAGCGCGAAACGATGGATCGTGAGCGTGCTGAACAGGCAGCACGCCGTGACACTGATGATAAAGACTACTGATCACGAGGGAAGACGGCTGCACAGCGGGCCGCGATTCGAGACGACTCGGTACGGACTTGAGCCGATACTACCTCACACGAACATCTCTTCTCGCGTCCCTCTCCCTACAACCCGGGGTGGGATAGGCATAACTAGCTTGCCCTCCTTGCACTAGAGAGATACTTATGGACATATCCGAGATACTCTCGACGAAGTTCACCGAGTTCGACATCGGGACTCCTCTCTCGAAAGTCGCTGGGGCATTCGAGAATCAGGAACTCGATGCCGTCGTCGTAACGGACGGCGACGAGTATCGTGGCGTCGTCAGTCGCCGACAGTTGGCGTCCTCGTCGAACCAACCGTCTGCGAAGGTCGGCTCACAGGTACAGCACGTGCCGACTGTCGACCGTACCGAGGACGTCCGCGAGGTCGCACGCCTTATGATCGGGAGCGACGCCAAGACGCTTCCCGTCCTCGACGACGACCGTGTCGTCGGTGTGGTGACTGGCGATGCAGTGCTCGAGGCGGTCCGGTCGTTTCTCGATGCGGCAACTGTCGACGACGCCTACACGGAGGAGTTGATCAGTGCGACTCCCGAAACCACGATCGGAAAAGCGCTCAATATGCTTCGAGAAGCCGGAATCGCCCATCTCCCGGTCGTCGACGAGAACGAGCTTGTGGGTATGTTGAGCCTGTACGACGTCATCGAGTTCACGACGCGGGGCGGCAGCAAGAGCCAAGGCGGGTCGTCGAGTGGCTTCGGTGGCCGCGGCGGTGGCGGGCAGAACCGTGGTGGGTTCGGCTCGCGCGAGGGTGATTCCGACCGGATGCTCGACCTTCCGATACGGAACCTGATGTCCGACGCAGTCGTGACGGTCAAGCGGAGCGCACCGCTCGACGAGGTCGTCGGGATGATGTTCGACCGGGAGATCTCCTCGCTCGTCGTCACGGCCGACGACAACGACGAGCCAGTCGGTATCATCACGAAGACGGACGTCATCGAGGCACTCACTTGGGAGCGCGAGGACCGGAACGCGGTCCAAGTGTTCGGACTCGACTTGCTGGAGGGAATGGACTACGACGACGTCTCCGCATTAATCGAGAGTATGGCCTCGAAGTACGGCGATATGAGTGTCATCAAAGCCAGCATCGAACTGCAGGAGCACAAGGAACAGAGCCGGGGCGTGCCACTCGTGCTCGCACGGATTCGACTGGTCACCGACCGCGGCTACTTTACTGCCGATGGGGAGGGGTACGGCGCCTCCCACGCCCTCCGTCTCGCAGCGAACGCTGTCGAACGCCAACTCCTCAAGGGGAAGACCTACGGCCAGTCGAAGAAGCATCCAGATAGAGACGAGCAGGAACAGCTCTACGGCTGGTGGCTCGGTGGGTAAATACACGACGTTTATAGTAGCGTTTGCAAGTCTCCACTCACCGAATCGCACGCAGTCGTGCGATTGGCTGTGTAATCAGTTGCAAACGCTACTATAGCCCACCTATCGGTGGCTTTTCCCATCGCTGGGTCCCTCCAGCGGAAAGGCTTTTTCCGACAGCAATCGTTTGTGAGTCTACATATGTTTGAGGCCTCGACTTGCGAAACCCACGCGTGGGCGTCTGTCGGGGCCGTGGCCCGAGACAGAACGGTTTCCCGCTTCTGCGGGTGCGAGAACTGGCCAGTCTGGGCCCTCGAACCATTTACCCCCGACCACGAACGAGACTGGGATGATACCAGGCTGGCCGAGCGTTAATATGGCTGTCTCGGGCGAGTTGCTGACGCAGGTTTCGATTGGGGCGGTCGCGCTGTACACGCTTGTGACTGCGGCGAGTCGAGCGATCGGCCGGCTGCTGGCGCTCGCCGAGTACTACGACGTCGACGAAGTCCTCGTCGGGATGACCGTCCTCGCGTTGGGTACGAGTCTGCCGGAACTCAGCTCTCACCTCGTCGCGTCACTCGGGATACTCTCTGGCGTCCTCGACTACCAGGTTACCTCGGCTGTCGTCATCGGCGGGAACACCGGCTCTTCAACCGTCCAGCAGTTCCTCCTCGTCGGCGTTCTTCTCATCGGATATGGGACGGTTCACGTTTCTCGGGCGTTCGTCTACGAGAGCTATCTGCCAATGCTGGGTGCGATTGGGGTGACGATGCTGCTCGCTTGGGATGGGACGATTAGTCGGCTTGACGGGTTCCTGCTACTGGGTATCTATTTGGTGTACGTCGGAGTGATAATCTCCCGTCGGGAACGAACCCAATCACTCCGAGAGCCCCCGAGTAAAAACCCTCGCCGAGACGCTGTGGTTGCCGCGGCTCTGCTCGTCCTCGTCCTGCTCTCTGCCTCTCTTATGCTCTCGGTCGTCGAGATAGTCGTCGATACGCTTGCCATCGGTGGATCGATGGTCGGTATCGTGACTATCGGCGTGGCCGCCGCGTTACCGGAACTGACAGCCGTGATGGACGCCATTCGCCGGCGGTCGCCCCACGTCGCGCTCGGCACCCTCGTCGGGAGTAATATCGTCAACCCCCTCGTCGGTATCGGTCTCGGTGGCGCGCTCTCGACTTACTCCGTTCCGTCGGCCGTCATTCTTTGGGATCTCCCGTTCAAGCTAATCGCCGGCGTGGGACTGCTCGGCTGGGCGCTGTACTGGCGAGAGGGGCAGTTCACACGGACCGAAGGGGGCTATATGTTGGGGCTGTACTTCGCTTTCCTGGCAGGACGGCTGCTGTTGTTCCCAGGGCAGTAGACGGCCGAAACGTCACCGTTGCATAGAAAGACGTGACGAGGACGGTCTCCACTTCGTGCACCTGTCCAGAGTGTGAGACAGAGGACGACGTGTTTCTCAACCTCGCCCGGAAAAAGAGCGTTTTCGAGGGTAAAAGGGTGATGCGTCAGCGGTTTTCGGGGGCGCGGATGGGAGCCTCGGGCATTTCGATTCCTTCGCTGGCGAAGGCGGCCATCGAGCGCTCTGTCACGTCCGAGGCGAACGCGAACTCGTCGCGAAGGTCGGCCACATAAGCCTTGCCGCGAATCGTCCGATAGTAGGATTCGTCCTCAACCAGGACCGTGAACGGGTGGTCGTCGTCGACGTAGACGTACTTCGAAGTCACCATTGCCTCCTCGACGATCGCACTCGCTCGATCGACATCGGCAGAGGCGGTGACCGCGAGCTCGACGACAACCATCATCTCTGACTGGCCGGCGTTGGCGTTCGAGACGTTCGCAGTGAACATCGTCGCGTTCGGGATACTGACGGCGCTGTCGTCGGGCGTCCTCAGCGTCGTCGCCCGGAGGTCGATATCTGTTACCTCGCCGTAGTCGCCGCCGATGGAGACCTTGTCGCCGACTTGGTAGGGGCGCTCGGTGACGAGCACCAACCCACCAATTATCGCCGCGAAGAGGTCCTTCAGGCCGAACCCCAGAGCCGCCCCGAACAGTCCCGACACTGCGAGCAACTGTGCGGTCGATAGTTGGAGCAACGGTCCCAAGATCAGATACGCCGCAGTTCCGTAGATGAGAACCCGCGCGATCGGAACAACAATCTTGATTCTGATCCGCCGGTGGGGAAGGCGCTCGGCGACAGCCGTGAGCACGTACCCGACGACCTGAGTGGTCAGGTACGCGGCTACGACCACCCCCACCATTCTCGTGAGCGTCTCCTGGGCTATCCCCAGGTCTACCAGCGCCTGGAGCGCGGTCACAGTATCCGCCCCCGTTCGGTCGCCGGCGCGGCGGCCGGCACTGCCGCCGGTACCAGTTCCACGAGATCGTCCTCAACCGTGACGAGACCGTCGCGCGAGAGGCGCCCGAGGACCCGGTCGAGTCCGTCAACAATTCCCGCGAGCTGTGCCCGGTTGACCCGCTCTTTCGCGAGCACGATCCGCAGACAGAATGCCTCCTCGCGGTCCAAGTCCCGATCGGACGCGGGGACCGCGATGTCGCTCGGGCGTACCTCCGCCCCCTGACGGGTCTCCCAGATCGCCGTGGCGACACCGAGGTTCCCGTTCGAGACCGCAGCGAGCCGGCCGAACGTCACGTCCTTTGGATCCAGATCTCCATCCGAAAACAGGCCCCTGACTGCAACTGGACTTAGCATAGGGACCGGCACCGATACCGACCAGTCCCGCCAGCTAATTTCGTGGTGCGTCGTGACGACCAAGCCGCCCTGATCGGGGTCGTCGGCGACGAATGCTGGCATCCCGTCGTACCGATCTAGCACGAGCTCCGCGATCCGTTCTGCGGGGAGGGGCTGGACCCCAACGGTGACGGGAAACTCCCGGTCGAGGGCCTGCACCGCCGTGAGATACGCCCACGCGTACCGGTTCCAGCCGGTCACTACCGTCGCATCGACGCTTGCAAGGTCGTTGAGGAACGCAGACAGCCCCTCGAAGCCGCTGATACGGCGCTCGTACAGGTGCTGGCAATCCTCGACCACGACCGGTCCGCCTTTGATCTCTCCCCGGACCCGGTCGACGCTGTCGCTCGGGTCGAGGGCGACTCGGGTCGCGTCCAGTTCCTGCACTGCCCGGTCAAGAACGGTCCCGCGTCCGGAGAAGGGACCGCCGACGACGGCGACCGGCCCGGCTACCTCGCCGGAGAGGACCGCCTCGAACGCCTCGTGGTCGTCACCGAGGAGCGATAGGGTATCCGGTCCCCTCATCGGACAGAGAGCGTTGGTTGGCTGGACGTTCGGATGACGCGCTCGGTGGGACTCCCGAGCTGGACCTCGATCGTGCGACCATATGTGCCCAGAGTGACGAGGTCAACGTCGTTCTCGTCGACGTAGGCAAGGAGTTCTCGGGACGGCCATCCACGCCGGATAGGTGTCTCCACACTGAATCCCCGTTCTCGACCCATCGCACTCTCGTCTAGCGCGGTGTCCCCGCTTTCTTTGAGGAGTCCGACGCTGCTCCGGGGGACGTCCTCGTAGGCGTATGTGTTCGTGTCCTCGACGTAGCGGATGTGCACCGCCGCGTTGTCGGTCCGGGCGAGTTCGATCCCGTGGCTGCCGGCCTGTTCGATTTCGCCACTTCCGTCCGTCGGGATGAGAATGTGGTCGTACATAGGCTCCCCTATTGGTATCTACAGTTCGCGTTAGTAAGTACTCACGCGGAGGTCACTCGCCTCGTTTGCCGTACGTCTCTTCCCCCCAGCCAAAATCGGAGGCTTCGTCGTTCCGGTCGAGGTAGTCCTCCAGCGTCTCGTGGACGGCTCGGCCGAGATCCCGTAACGCGGCGTCGATCATCGAAACCGTGCTCGAGTCGAGCGACTCGGTCGCGTCTCGCTCCCGCCAGTCATCCGGTATAGTCGGGGCGTCGAAGCGGAGACGGTCTTCGGTCGGATCCCAGTAGAAGTCGAACGATTGGAACAGGCCGAGGTCGCTGACGATTCGAACGTGCTCTTCGTCGAGGTCCGTGTACTCGGCCCATTCGTTGAACCCCTCCTTCCATGCACCCTCCTGGAGCAGGTCTTCGAGATCTTCGCGGTAGAAGTCCTCTGACCCGAGTGTCTCGTCTTGCAACTCGAACTCCCGTGGCATCCCTCGGTTCGAGAGGTCTGGTGGTTCCGGAACCTCTACATTGAGTACCATACCACATATTACACCTTGAATACAATAAAGGCAAGTAACAATTCCCGGCACCTCCGACTTCTGCGCTCGCGTTGAGTTCTAGGATCATTCTCGACCACGTGCGTTTTGCCTTCCCCACCGTTGAACACGCTCTACAGCACCATCTCTTGACGCTGTGAGCGTACTCAGCGCGACGATGATACTGTCGGACAGAACTAGGTGAAGAATTCCGGCCTCCCGTGAGTGCCAACATAATTCACGAACGTCTGACCGACAGTATGAGTTTCTGTGACACCTCCCTCACCCGGTCGTTCTTGCTGACGGCCTGTTTTATTGCGCTGGGCCGACAACTGTTCACGTATGCGAGGATTCCGAATCGGTTCGGCGTTTGGTATCCCTATCAGGCTCAACTGGACTTTCCTGATCGTCCTTCCGCTCTTCGCCGTATTCATCGCCTGGGACATCGCTGAGTTAGTAGTGGTGATAAACCAGACGTTCGGCGCCACGATGGACCCGAACCAGTTGACGGACGGGACCCTCCCGTGGATACTCGGACTGGCTTCGGCGCTGGGACTGTTTACCGGCGTCCTATTGCACGAGTTCGGACACTCGTTGGTCGCGTTGCGATACGGATACGAGATCGATTCGATCACACTCTGGTTACTCGGCGGCGTGGCTAGCTTCACCGAGTTCCCCGAAGACTGGCGTCACGAGCTGGTGATCGCTATCGCTGGTCCCGTCGTGAGCGTCCTCCTCGGCGTGGGCTCCTATGTGGCATTTACCAGTCTCCCATCGAGTGTCGACGCAGCCCGGTTCGTCTTCGGCTATCTTGCAATCCTGAATATAGTGCTCGCTGCGTTCAATCTGCTCCCCGGCTTTCCGATGGATGGCGGACGTATTCTACGAGCACTCCTCGCTCGAAACCAGCCACACGCAAAGGCAACCCAACAGGCTGCTGCCGTCGGGAAACTGTTCGCGTTCGGTCTGGGGCTTCTCGGGTTGTTCACCAACTGGTTTCTCATCATACTGGCGTTTTTCATCTACATTGCTGCATCCGGCGAGGCCCAACAGACCACGATCAAGGCAGCTTTCGAAGACATCACCGTGAACGACGTGATGACGCCTGGAGAGAACCTCAAGACGGTTTCCGAGGAGACCACTATCTCTGATCTCCTCACGAAGATGTTTACCGAGCGCCATATCGGGTATCCAGTACTGCGAAACGGCAATCTCGTTGGGATGGTGACGCTGGATGATGCAGGTGCTATCGAAGAAGTCGAACGCGATGCATATCGCGTCGAGGACGTGATGTCGACCGACCTCCATACGGTCACCCCTGACACCGACGCAATGACCGCCTTCCAGCAGATGCAGCAGAACGGCGTTGGACGCTTGCCGGTCGTCGACGGATCCGGTGACCTCGTCGGGATCGTTTCTCGGACAGATATGATGCGGGCGTTCAACGTCATCCAGAGCGGCGGGTCGCCAGGGACACTCGGCCAACCGGTCGAACCAAGTCTCCAGTGAGAACCAGTTCTCACGATTCTGGGGCTCGTCCGTGAGACGGTCGCGGCTTCAGACGCGGACTCCCCAGAAGAACGCGATCCCGAGGACGGTGACGATCGAGAGGAGGAATTGTAAGGGTGCGCCGACTCGAATGAAGTCAGAAAACCTGTACCCTCCGGGACCGTAGACGAAGAGATTCGTCTGGTAGCCGACCGGCGTCATAAACGCCGTCGAGGCGGCGAACGTGACCGCCAGGACGAACGCAAACGCGTTCGCCCCGATCGACTGGGCCGCGTTGGCAGCCACCGGAATCATCAACACGACGCTCGCGTTGTTACTGATGACGCTCGTCAACAGCCCCGTCGCGAGGTAGAAGACCCACAGGACGCCGATCGGGGGCAGGAACACCGACGTCGCAGCGACGGCATCGCCAAGCAGCGCCGCAGCGCCCGTTTGCTGCAGGGCGATACCGAGCGGGATGACGCCGGCAAGGAGGAAGATCACGTTCCACTCGACGGACGAGTAGAGTTCTGTCGGCTTGAGGACGCCGGTGAAGATCATCGCCACGACACCTGCAAGTGCTGAGACGACGATCGGGAGGATGTTCAGTGCCGGCAGTGCGACCACGCCGGCGATGATGCCGACTGCGAACGGGATCTTCTCGCTCCGATAAGTCATCTCGTCGAACTCGTGGGCGACGATGAAATCCTCGTTCTCGACGAGTCGCGTAAGGCTATCTGGCGGTGCCTGGACTAATAGCGTGTCACCGACGCGAATACGGATGTCCTCGAATCGGTCCCTGACGACGTCTCCGCGGGTGCGGAAGGCCAGCACGTTCGCGTCGTAGCGCTGTCGAAACGAGGAACTCGCCAGCGTTTCGCCAACGAGAAACGAGCCCGACGGGACGACGACTTCGACGAGCACCGGTTCTTCCTCCTCCGGATGCAGATCGTCCTCTGTTTGCGGGCCGCCCGACAGTGTGAGCCCCTCTGCGTCCATAATGTATTCGAGTGTCTCTCGGTTCGTCCTGAGTCGGAGCGTATCGTGTTCGTGAATCTCCTTTCGAGCGAGAGGTTCGTCGAATTGTTCGCCATAGCGGATCAACTGTAACACGTCGATGTCGAGGTCGTCGTCGCCGAGCGCCTCCCCCACGGTCTGGCCGACCAGTGGTGAGTTCTCCGGGACGACGACGTCAGCGAGGTACTCCTGAAGCGCGTACTCCTCGACGAGGTCCTCGTCAGCCGGAATCCGTTCGGGAAGGAGTCGAACGCCGACCGTCATAAGGTAGAGGGAACCGACAGCGAAGACGACGACACCGAGTTTGGTGAACTCGAACATCCCGAACGCGTGTAGTCCGAGGCCGGGCGATTCCGCGCCGAGTTGGGCCGCGATATCGCTCGCGAGGATGTTCGTCGACGTCCCGATGAGTGTGAGCGTTCCCCCGAGCATCGACGCGAACGACAGCGGCATCAGGAGCTTCGACGGCGACGTTTTCCCCTCGTGTGCGAGATCAGCGATGACAGGGACCAGAATCGCGACGACTGGTGTGTTGTTAATGAACCCCGAGACTGGGCCAGTGACGCCGACCGTCGCGGCGAGTTGCTTCCGTCGGTCAGTCCCGGCGAAGTCGGCCATCTTGCGGCCGATCAACTGGACGATGCCGGTTCGGTTGATCCCCGTACTCAGGATGAGCATCGCCAAAACCGTGATCGTCGCCGGGTTCGCGAACCCCGAGATTCCCTCCCGCGGCGAGATCTGCGTCCACGGCTCGAGCACCATCAACAGGACCATAATCAAGATGGCGGTGACGTCGATCGGAAACCGTTCGGTCGCGAAGAGTACGAGAGCGAGGAGAATGAGGGCAAAGACAACGAACATCTCCGCTGTCACCGGTGTCGAAGCCAGGCTCTGGGTTGCCAGTGGAAGTAAAAACGGAGGCACACTGTATAGAGGTAGTTACGCGGGAAAAGTTCTGGTGTCCCGACTCGCCGGACGACTGGTGGTCCAGTTGCGATCTGATCGGCTATAGTAGCGTTTGCACGTCTTCACGCACCGAATCGCACGCAGTCGTGCGATTGGCTGTGTAATCAGTTGCAAACGCTACTATAGTACCACACGCCGACCGACAAATGTCGTCCAAGGGTAGAACCCTTCTTTGTCTCGCTCTTCTATCTGATGTGGTTGACGCTACCAGAACGTACGCTGACTACGACTCTTTCGCTCGCAGGTGGCACTCAGAGACGCTCAGAGACCGCGATGTGACCCTGGAGACGGCCCGAGAGCGAGGCCTCCTCAACGAACAAGATACGCATCGGCTGTGGCAGTTGTTGGGTCTCCTGGACGAAGACGACGTGTTCATCCAACTTCCGGAGTGGCTCGTCAACGAGAAAACAGACGACGCGCGGGGAAGCCTGGCTACCACATTTGTCGGGTTCATCTCCCGGGAAACCGAGGACGCAATTCTCTTCAAGGACTCGTCGCCGGGTCGTCGTCTGATGCAAATCGCTCACCAGATACACTCGATCGAACACGGAATAGAGAATGCAGTCGATAGCGACCGTCGAAAGCGGTTGAATGAACGGCTACAGGAAGAGTGCCGGAGGTTCGAGGAGCGGGACGACGTCCCGTATCTCTCTGACGAGTGGCTTCCGAAGTCCCGACTTATCACCATCATTCAACGGAGGGAGTAACCTCAACCCCGGTCTGTTCACTGGACTCCACGTGTGGGGCTCGCCCCGACACCTACGTGTACACGTAGGTCCTCAGAAGGAGCCAGGTCGGCCCCGACGAAGAATCCACGACATCAGTCCTCGAATTCACCGTCGTATTGTTCGTAGGTAATGATCAGTCGCCCCGGTGTAGGCTGCTTCGCTGCGTCTCGAAGCGTCCGGAATTCTTCCAAGAGTTCATCGGCGTCGTCCATTCCTTCTCGAACGACCCGTGATTCTTCTCGAATTGTATCGTATACCTGCTCCAGCATACGTCGCGTGGCGTACGAATCAGTCTTCGAGTCTATCTCGAAGGAAGCCTTGTATTGGGACATAGTCGTGGTTGGATCTCCATCGAGATAACTTCCCATCACGGTGAGAATCGTTCGTTTGATCCGAGACGATTCTCGTCCCCTCAGACTTACCAGTCCTGACAGCAGTAAGAACGCTCTCGGGGTCTCCTTCTTCGAGGACGATCGTCTCGCACTGCGCCCGTTGAAGCATCTTCGCAGCGTGGAGGTCGATTGATAGTGATTACTCTCACTGTTTACCGCCGAGCGCCACTCCCGGTGGCGATGGTCGGCGGTAAAAGACGAGAGTAATCACTATGAGACACTGCTTCTGGCGGTTCTGTCGAGATCGAGAATCATAGATCCTATAGTAGCATTTGCAAGTCTTCACGCACCTGACCGCCCGACAGCGTGTGATTGGGCGTCAGTTCGTCGTATACCACGTCAGCCGCGTAGTTTTCCCGGCGTTCTCGCTCGACCGCGGTGACAGTGAGATCCACGAAAACGCGACTGGAGGCCTCCTCGGATTTCTTGCGGGCACACTCGGAGCACGTTCTTGGACCGTATCCCGAGAGTGCTTGAGGCACGAGTGACCGACGGTAATATTGAGATTTGAGTCATTCGAGGACTTTTGAATACTCTCGCTGTAGTCGCCAGTGATGGCCCTCCAGCTATCGAGAGCGTTCACAGACGGTATCGATCGCGTTACGACGCGAACCGGCGGCATCCTGTTCGCACTGTTGCTCCTACAGCAGTTTCTGCTCTTGGCGTCGCTCAACACGGTGCTCGGCGCTCAGGTCCCGCCGGCAGCGGCTGACGCCCTCGGCCTGTCCCTTCCGGTCCCGACCGCTGTCGCCGGTGTGGTCTTGATCGGCGCATTCCTGTTCAGCGCTGTCTACTTCGTGATGCTCTCGCGGGCACTGACACGGCCGAAAGCGCAACTCGCCTCGTTCCCGAGTGAACTGTACACTCGCCGTATCGGCTGGGCGAGTCTCACGATGCTCGTCGCCGGAGTCGTCTCCGCTGTGGCAACGATGATCGGCTTCTTCTTGCTGATCCTTCCGGGGCTGTTCCTCGCTCCCCATTTCGTGTTTCTCATCTTCGCGGTCGGCGTCGAAGACCGCGGTGTCGTCGGGTCGCTGAAACGTTCCTGGGGGCTCGCAAAGGGGAACCGGCTTCGGCTGTTCGTGATCGTCCTCCTCGTCGCGGTCAGCGGGATGCTCATTGGAGTCGTGCCGACGGTCTTCCAACTCGCTGGCGCGCCCGCACTCGGCGACATCGCCTCCGTCTTGATCAACGGCATCCTGTATACGTTCGTCTACGGCATCATCGCCGCAGCGTACGTGCAACTCGCCGACGACACCGGCGATCGCGGTCCTGAGAGCACTACTTCGTCCACCACCCCGAGTGGACGAAGCAGCGCAGAACTCTGATAGTGATTACTCTCACTGTGTACCGCCGAGCGCCACTCCCGGTGGCGATGGTCGGCGGTAAGAGACGAGAGTAATCATTATGAAACAGTCCTCTGACCCTTCGCCGTCTATTTACTACCCGGGTGGGACCCAGAAACGATGCCCTCCGACACACCGCGGTCCACCAGGCGGCGCGTCCTCGCCTCGACGGTTGCCGCGCTGGGCTTGACCGCCCTCGCCGGGTGCAGCGGCAGCGGCTCTGGTTCCGCGTCCTCGCGTGCGGGACCCGACTCCGAACCGCCCGAAGACGCGCTCGTCAGCCCACCACACGTCACACTCCGCGGCCCGGCTACAGAGCCGAACGTCGTGCGCGAGACGGCGGCCGAGAACGAAACACCGTCGCCCGGCACGGAAATCGACGACTGGGCCCACTACGTCCTCGCCAACGGGGCTGACGCCGACGCAGTCACGTTCGCTGACGTTGACGGGGCCGACGAGGCCAAGCGGTTCCTTGAAGCGACGAACTTCGACTCCGAAACCGTCTACGTCGAGCGCCACCTCGTCGGCGAGTGCTACCGCCACCAACTCTGCTGGGTCCGCTGGACCGACGAGGAGATTGAGACTGACTATGCGCGGACCCTCCGCAACGCCGACGCTGCCTGCGAGGCCGACACTCGCGTCGCCGTGACGAACCTGATCCGGCTGCCGGTCGCGCTCGATCCCGACCAGATCTCGGGTTACAGCTCGGGTAGCGGTGGCGGGGCCTGCCGCCGCCCCGAGGGTGAGCGCCGGGAGGAGAGCGGATCGTGACTCACGAACACTGCGAGTCGGACGTCACTCGACGGCGACTGCTCGCGCTCTCGGGCGTCGGGACGCTGGCGTCGCTGGCCGGCTGTTCGGGACTCCTCCACGGAGAGAGCGAGCGGACCGTCGCTGCCGACGCGCTCGCCGATGCCGTCGCCGATGACCCGCCGACGGTTCCGGAGACGCTCCCGATCGAAATCGAGGCGTCGTTCGTCGACGAGCAGCGATCGATGGCAGAGTCCGACCTGGCGGCGGTCCCGGCTCCGTTCGACCGCGAAGAGATCCCGAACGGCGTGATTCGAGCGCGACTGAACGACACCTACGAGTCCGCCACCGACTCGATCGACCGGGTCGGCGAGGCGGAGACGCTATATGGCCGTCTCGGGCGAGCGAACAGTGCGCGTGTCGACGCACACCAGGTCCGGGCGGCGTGGCGAGCCATCGCAGCAGACCTGACGCTGTCGGATCTAGCAGCGGAGGCCGCAGCCGTCGAGGGCGCGATCGACGAAGTCCTCGCACAGTGGTCGTACGTCGGCGACGATCCTGTCCGCGCAGCCGTTGTCCACGAGGAGATCGAGACAGAGATCCAGTCCGCGCGGAACTGGATCTCCGCGGAACCTCGACGGCCCCCTCGGGATGGGGACACAGCGCTCGACGTGGCGGACCTCGCCGAGGACCACGAGCGAGCCCGGACGAGTGTCGCAGTCGCTTCCTATGTCTTCGATCGCTTTCGGACGAGTCTCGATGCGACTGCGGAGCAGCGCTCGCGTTTCGAGGCCGCCCGTGCGGAACTCCGAGAGCGGGTCCGGGCGCGGATGGGGTCGCTTCCGGCCGAAGACGTCGACAACCCGACGGCACTCGTCGATCGGGACGTCGGCGAGACGACGGGGGTACGGGCGCTCGCCAGCTTGGGCTCCGAAGCCAGATACCGCGCAGATGACGCGCTCGAAGCCGACGACGGCTCAACCCTCGCGAGCAGTATCCTCGGCGCAGCTGATGCACTGGTGTACACGCGAGCGTTCAACACGCTGCGCGAGCGGATCGACGGCGGCGACGACGTCGCCGTCGAGAGTGTTACTGACGTCGCCCACCTCCGGGCTGATGCAATCGATGCCGTCGAGCAAGCACGCACCGCCGACCGCGGTGAACTACTCATCCGCGCGATGCTGCCGTGGTACGCCAACGAGATCAGGTGGACAGACGATCAGTTCGAGCGGGAGTCGGGATCAGTCAGCCTCGATTCGGTATCGTTTGATGCCATCGACTACGTCGTCGCGGCCGCGACCTGCCGGGCGGTCGCGCCAGTGAGTGCTGACGTGGCGGCCACGCTTCGGGACCCCTGATCCGGGGTTGTCCGCCCCAATGCCTCTCCGCAAGAACCCAGACCGCCCGTGACTATCCCGCTCGCACTGTTGATCTGGTGACTTCTCGGTTGGGTGGCAATCTCCAAAGATCCGATAGTGCCAATCTCCGTCGGATTCAAGCGACTATGTTGTTGGGGTGCTTGTGGATACTGTCTTCTCACAAGTACAATCGACGTGGACAATCAGCCCACCCCCGCGGATTATTTATCCGAGTATGTTTATCTACCGGTGGTTATCCCTGGCTGGGAGAGGTCGCTATATTGTAAGATCACCGGAATTCAATACCGGGTGATGGCGACGAAATCATCATCGACGAGTGGCGGCTCGATCGTCAGCCTTCCATCCCACCCGATTGGATACGTGACCATCCTCGCGGCACTGGTCACCGGAGTGGTCCACCTACTGTTAGGGCCCCAGGTGATGGGGTTCAGTCAGACGATGGGAATACTGTTTATACTGAACGGACTTGGATTCCTTGGGGGTATTGCCCTCTATTTGAGCCGGTACTGGAATCAAACGCTCTATCTGGTCGCCGCGGGCTACGCACTGCTCACCATCATCGCCCTGTTCGGATTCCAAGGCTTCAGCGTCGAGGCCTTCTATATGCGCGGTGAGCTCAATCCGATGGCCGTCGCCGCCAAGGTGGCAGAACTAGTCGTGGCTGTGGGCGCGCTCTACCTGTATTCGGAATCCGGAGCGTAAGCGACTCCCACCGCGTACTTCGCCACGAATAGGGTCGTTCGCCGTCGGTTGCAACCGGGCGAGTGCCCGTCTGGCCAGCGCAGATGTGGCCCCGAACTCCAAACCAACGCCTCGACGGCGAGCGCTTTGTGTTCGATAGCCCTGTTGAACCCCTTATAAATTGATATATCTGCTCAGATTGCGGTCAGGGTGGAGAACGGTTACAGCACGCACGGAGCGACCCTTTTCTCCTCTCGCTCTGACTCTGCCGCTACGTCTGCGTATGTAACGTGTCGTCAGAGTGATATATTACGGGCCGGAGACTACAGGAAGGGAATAGTGAATGCCGCCGTGAAACAGCTGATGAGGAGCCAGCCGAGATAATTCCACCACGGGACTCCACGGTAGCGCGGCCCAGCGAGGTCGTCTGTATACGTCCAGTGGCCGTCTTCGACACCACGGTGGTCGGTTAGTATGTCGTAGGTGGTGGCGATGACACCGGTTGCGACGACTGCCGCCCAACCATCGGTTACGAGGAGTGCGATTCGGAGTGCAAGATATATGACTGCCATCCAGCCGAACAGGACATAGAGTGGGACGTCACTAACCTTCGGTTCGATGTGATGTTCGAGCCACCCGAGAGTAATGACGAGGGCCTCGGCGACGAACGCGACTACTGCTCCTCCTCCGAACAGTACGAGCGTTGCGGAGACTGGCCACGTGATCGCCGCGTGGGCGAGCGCGATGATGCCCAATGCAACGGTCGTGACGGCAAAGGCACGACTGCTCGTCATAGAAGAAGTCCAAAGTGATGGGGCAAAGAATTGTTGATTGTCTACCCTTTTGTTCGGGTATCTTCACCAAGCGTGATATAGTAGCGTTTGCAACTGATTACACAGCCAATCGCACGACTGCGTGCGATTCGGTGCGTGAAGACGTGCAAACGCTACTATAGCTATGCACGCTGTATGCAGCACGCATCATAGCGTAGGAGGGCGAAAATCCCCCCGAACGAGGAACGAGCCGATCGCTCAGATGCAGTTTTCATCCTCCCGGATTTTTATACGCACATTGACCGAATCAACGTAGTATGCCCTCCATCATACGACGAAAAACCCTGGCACCGCTCACAGAGAGTGTTGCACTCGGAGCGATTGGCGGTGTCACAGCACGTTCGACACGCAACGGTGCTCGATCTGCGCGTGGCCAGTCAAACGGAGACTGTTCAGGATGACCTCGAAATACCAACGCGGCTTCGACATCACTCGTGACAGTCTCCGCATCTTCACCCAGCGGCCGACGCTCCTGGTCCTTCCGGCCTTGAGTCTTCTCGCGGTCGGGAGTGCCTTCGCCGTCCTCGGAGCAATCGTCTTCCAGCAGGGACTCGTCGGGTCGCTGCTCACCAACGACCTCTACAAGTACGGCGTGTTGTTCTGTGCGATTGCGATCTCCTCGAGCGTGGCGACGTTTTTCAACGCCGCAGTGGTGCACTGCGCAGCGCAACTGTTCGATGGGAACCCCACATCTGTGCGGGAAGGCCTCGCTGCGGCGTGGCGCGCTCGCCGGCAGATCGCCCTGTGGGCAGTCGTCGCCGCGACGCTCGGCACGGTCTTGTACATTCTCGACGAGAAGTTCGGCGTGGTCGGGAGCCTGACGCGGATGGTCTTCGATGTCGCGTGGGCGCTGCTGACGTTCTTCATCGTGCCGGTCATCGTCCTCGACGAGCGACGGAGTCTGCGTCGCCAACTTCGTCGGAGCGGGTCGCTCTTCAGAGACACGTGGGGCGAAAGCGTCTCCGCCACGCTCGGCGTGAGTTTCGTCTTCCTGATCGTTGCGCTGCCAGGTGTCGCCCTGGGTGCGGTCGGATACTTCGTTCTCGATGGCGTGGTCGGTGTGGGTGCGCTCGTCGGTGGTGGCGGAATCGTCGTCGCGGCAATCGTGGGCTCGCAGACGGCCGCTGCGGTTGTCCGGACGGCGCTGTACCGCTACGCAACCACGGGTGAACACGTCGGTCCGTTCGATGCTCGGGATCCGGACACGGTCTTCCCCGAGAGCTGACGATGCCAATTTACGACCGACAACCCCCTTCGAAGTACGAGATAATCGATCGGTGGGACGGCGGGATCAGCTGGTTCGCACACCCGAACGAGACCGGTCACCGGACGAGTCACGCCGTCGTCGGCACAGACGGTGGCGTGTGGGTCATCGACCCACTCGATGCCCCAGGGATCGACGAGGAGCTCGCAGCGCTTGGCGACATACGCGGCGTTCTCGTCTGTTCGAACTACCACGTCCGTGATGCGGACCGTTTCGCGACACGTCATAATGTCCCGGTGTACTGTCCCTCCTGGCTTTCCCGCGCAGTATCCAAACTCGATGCTCCAATCGATCCAGAGACGGGTGCGGTCGGTACCTCTGGGTTCGAGTTGCGTTGTTGCTGCCCGTTTCCGGGGTGGTCCGAAGCAGTTGCATATCGTGAATCCGACGAGACACTCTACGTCCCCGACGTACTCGGGACTGCACCGTTGTTCACAGTCGGTGCGGAGCAACTCGGGATGTACCTCCTGTGTCGATTCGTTCCTCCCCGAGCCGTGTTCGATGACCTCACTCCGCGCCGGATTCTCGTCGGACACGGGACTGGCATCTTCGAAAACGCCTCGATCGCTCTGAGGACGGCACTCGATGGGGCACGCCGACGGATGCCGGCGGCACTCCGTTCGAACGGATGGGGACAACTCCGAGCGCTCACAGCGGCACTAGTGGACTGATAACCTCCTACCCCGGGAAATATCGGATACAGGCCCTATTGTTGCTTAAATCTGGTTTTGATACTCCATTCGGTCTAATAGGTTACAACAGTATGTCTTAGACGATGGTACTGGTCTCCGCATTCAAAGATGGATTCGCCGCCCTCCAAGCAAATCCGATCCTGCTCGTCGCCGGCCTCCTCGTCGGGGGTGGGAGCCAACTCCAGAACGTTGAGCACCTGATCGACTCACCGTTGGTTTCCGCGGGTTCATCGCTCGCGTGGTTGATCGTCTTTCCATTCGTTCTCGGTGGCTTCATCGACACCGCCCGAGCTGCGATCGAAGGAACAGACACATCGGTCACTCAGTTTGTGACGGCAGCACAGACACATTACCTCCGGCTGCTACTCGGAACGGTGGTGTTCGTGCTTCTCGTCCTCGGAACCGCTATCGGACTCGGCTTCGTAGGATTCATACTCGGTATCGGGACTCTGGCACTCGCCGCGATTCACGAGATGGCCGCCTTCGCCGCAGGCGTCGGTTCGCTGCTCGTCTGGCTGTTGTCTATCCTCCTCGTCATTATGTTCGTGCAATTCTACGATGTTGCGATCGTTATCGAAGACCAGGGCGTCACGGATGCGTTCCGGAGGAGCGTTTCGCTCGTCCGCTCGAACCTCAAAAGCGTCGCCGGGTTCTCGCTGGTGTGGGTCATCCTGTTGAACGCCTTTTTTATCCCCGAGTACCTGCTCCAGTTGACGTTGACGGATGCCGGGCCTGCTGACGTATTACCGATCGACCCCGGTATTCCGGGAGCTGTCCTCCTTCTGATCGGAATCGTCCTGTCGGCGGTTGGCTTCGCGTACTTCTATACGGTGTACACGGCGTACTACCTGCGACTGATCGCTGCATCACCTGTCTCCATAGAGTCAGTATGACTGCCGACCGACAAATATGACTATCCGACAACAACTACGTACGATGGTATCAAGCGGCCGCTGATCAGAACAGATCTCGATCCACAGCAGTCAACAGCAACTATGTCACGACTCCTTCCGACACAAACGAACGCCGCCGTCAAACGAAGTGACAACCCCTCAGTCTTGAGCCTCGACGACGACGCGACACGAGACGTGATCGAAGCGTTGTCCTCCGAAACCGCCTACGAAATATTCCGGTTGCTCAACGAGACACCGGCGACTCCGTCGCGGATCGCTGACCAACTCGGCCAGAGCGTGCAGAACGTCCACTATCACTTGGAGAATCTCGAAGCAGCTGGAGTAATCGAAGTCACCGACACCTGCTATTCGGAGAAAGGCCGTGAGATGAGTGTGTACGTCGTTTCGGAGGATCCGACGCTCCTCTTCCTTGGCACTGAGGACGACCGGCCGAGCCTCAAACGCGCGTTCAAGGCCTTCGCGTCGCTACTTGGCCCTCCATCGGTCCTGCTCGCAGTCGGTGAATCCATCTCCCAATTCGTCACTGCGGAATGAGCGAACACACCGACTCAGCGGGCAGAAGCGCTTCTACCAGTGGCGACACAACCACGTGTGGCGTGGCACCGACAATCAAAGCCCGAGAAGATGTCGATGGCTGTGGTTGTCTCGAATGCCGCAACATTGAGACAACCACCACCAATCGGACCGTCCTCGACGCGCTCGTTTGGTCGGTTCGCCTGTTTCGGTCCTACCCGTCGATCCTCGCCTTCGCTGGCGTGATTATTTTCACCAATCGACTTCTCGAGATCGACAGTATCACTGTGCTACCGACGCCAGCAATCGGCGTCATCGAGGCTGTGACGGCGTTCGCGTTTATCATTTCGATTCGCGCCTACGTGGGAACGATCGTTGCTGGAGAATTGACCGGCGAGCCCGTCACGATACGTGAGGGACTACGGCGAAGCATCGTTCGAACCCCGGCGTTAGTCGGCGTCATCATTGTCATCGTATTCGTCGTGATGACGGTTCCGTTCTTCGTGTCATTTCCACTCTTCCTTCTGGTCGGCGTGACCCCGGCCACGCCGGTGGAGATGGTTAGTTTCCCTGTCGCTGCAGCAGTCGGTGGGGTTATTTTTGCCGTGCCGTTTCTCTTTCTCCTCTTCAAATTTTGGTTCGCGCCCGAGGCGTGCGTTATCGGCCAGTACGGGCCTATCGAATCACTTTGGGTGAGTTGGCGCATCACAACGAACTACCGTCGAAAAATCTTGCTTATCGCCGTAATCGCTATTGGCAGTGCACTCAGCCTGTATTTGCCAGCAGCTTTCCCCGAGACCGGTACGAGACTAGCACTCGTATCGCCCGTTTTGGATATAATCTCATCAAGCGTCAGTGAACTGCTTTCAGTCGTGTGGGCAAGCGCGTACGCACACATCTACGTCCAAGGGATCGTGTCATAATTCCGCGTGTGTTGTAGTGGGGTTCTGCTCAGCGTTACGCCTGCCTCGATGCCTCGTCAGTTCCCGATCGCATCTCGAAGTACCCCCACATATGGCGAAGTCCGGTACCGATCAAGAACCCCGTCACTCCCAGTGGGAGACCGATCACCACAGCGATCATCAGACCGATGGCTGTCGCGTCGGGGATTCCGACTGTGCCATAGTACTCCGCCGTGAGCCCGTAACGCGCGAACCCGATACCGAATGTCGGTGCCATCGCGAGGGCAGTGGCTGGAATCAATCCCGAATTGAAGCCCGTGAACAGAGTAGCAACAGCGACGATTGCGGCGACGCTGACGAAGACGAGCGGTTCCGGATTCGCCCCCGTCCAGGTGCCGACGGCCATCGACTCGATTTGCCGGTAACTGGTGGTGGTCACGACCCACCACTCGGTTCCAAAGGCAAGGAAGGGCGCACTCAGGAGGGCCGCAACCGAGATATCCTGTCGAACCCCGAAGAGACCTTTTGTTGCGCGTTCCAGCACGTGTCTCGTTCTCTCGGCTCCGAGAGCGGCGCTGAAGTAGCCCCACAGAGCGCCCGTTACTGAGCCAGCCCAGCGTCCCCCCTCTCGAATTGTGTCTCTGGTCTGTCCCACTACCCACGAGCAACCGCTGTATATCCAGGCAAACAGGGCGAACAGGTAGCGCAAGATTGCTCGCAAGCTATTACGAGCAGTGGTTCCGTCGAATTCTATCTGCATAGTGCATAATGAAGGTGGTATCTTCATCAAAGAAGGGATAACTATAATGATCATCGTAGTCTGACGATTCACCCGCCTTCGGCTTCGTACGTCCGCCTGCGTAGCTCAGGGCGGTGTTCGTCGTACCGACGCTGGGAGTCGTCGCCACCGTCCGCGCGGTCAGATAGTCGTTCATCCGTGTAGCGGTGACATTCTATAGTAGCGTTTGCTCACCCAACCGCACGTAGTCGCACGATCGGTTGTATAATCGGTTGCAAACGCTACAATAGGATGCCCCTATACGAGCATAGTTCGGCCGGTCGCTACTCGTGGAGTTCAGTTATTCGATCGCTGACGGCGATATCGTCCCACGCGCGCCGAATAGTGGCTACTCATCTCGGAGATGAGTACGAAAACCGATCGATAATCCTACGGGTGGACCAGAGTCAGGGAATATACCCATTTGTGAAATAGTGTTCAATAGATTTACAACCATCCCCGCTATTGGTTCAATTGCGGGTGGGTCAGAGGCACAACCGGTTATTTACACCACCCCACTTTCCCTTCCAGCAGTACTCCACGTCTGAACACCGTTGGCTTATCGGTAGACTCTCCTTTTTGTCCCCGTGAGCCACTCACTTGCCGTGGTGCCGTCCCTCCGAGTTCACAACTGGTTCTGAGGGAGGGTTACGGCGTCTATAATTATACGATTCCGACACGAGTATTCTCGGAGGTCAGACCGGATATGACACTCCTCGATGGAAAGACCGCGGTGGTCACCGGTGGTAGCTCTGGGATCGGGCGTGGAATCGCACGTGGGTTCGCCGAACACGGCGCGGGTGCGGTCGTGGTCGCCGACGTTCGTGAGGACCCGAAAGAGAGTGGGCCGCCGACGCACGAACTGCTGGCAGACGAGACCGACGCGGCCGCGACGTTCGTGGAGTGCGACGTCACGAACACCGACGACCTCGAGGCCGCTGCCGATGCAGCCGCGGAGTTCGGCGGTCTCGACATATGGGTGAACAACGCCGGTATTTGGCACGCCGAGGATTTTCTTGACGTGACTGAGGCGGAGTACCAGCAGCTGATGGATATCAACACGAAGGGGGCGTACTTTGGGTCCCAGGTCGCTGCAGCACGACTCCGCGACCGTGGAAGTGGCTCCATCATCAACATCTCGAGTATTGCGGGGCTGTTCGGGAACGGAAACTGGCCCACGTACGCCACGTCCAAGGGCGGGTTGACGTTGCTGACGTATTCACTCGCGCACGAACTCGGCGAGCACGGAATCCGTGTCAACGCCATCCATCCCGGCGCTATCCAGACGATGATCGGTGGGGAACAGACAGATCCGGAAGCGGCGGCGGGGGCCGAGCAGTTCACCCAGATGGTACCTCTCGGCCGGTACGGCCAGCCCGAAGATGTCGCCGGTGCGGCGGTCTTCCTCGCGAGCGATCTGGCAGGGTACGTGACCGGTGAATCCCTCGTCGTCGATGGCGGGTGGACGAGCTGGCGATGAGTGACTCAGCTCAGAGCCGCGGATGGGCAGCCGCCGCTCGCACGGGTTGCGGCCGATGAAGGTCGGTGTCCCGGGAGAGACGGTCACGGGCGAGACCCGCGTCGCGCTCGTTCCACCGGTTGCGCGCAAGCTTGTCGATCGTGGCATCGAGGTCCTCGTTGCCGAAGGTGCCGGAGCGGGGAGCAACTGGAGCGACGACGAGTACGCGGCGGTCGGCTGTGAAGTGCTCGCCGACCGGACAGCAGTGTTCGAGCGTGCTGAGGTCATCCTTCAGGTCCGTGGCCTCGGTAGCCGTCGCGACGGCGAGCTGGACCCGTACCGCGAAGGACAGACAGTTATCGGGATGCTCGGGCCGTACGCCGTCGACGACGCGATACTCGAGGTGCTCGCCGAAAGACAAATCACGCTGTTTTCGCTCGAACTCCTCCCTCGGACGGGTCGGGCCCAGGCGATGGACGTGCTCACGTCGATGGCGAGTCTCGGTGGGTACAAGGCAGCTGTTATGGCGGCGAACGAAGTGCCAAAGCTCTTTCCGATGCAGATGACTGCAGCGGGGACTATCTCGCCCGCCTCGGTTTTCGTCGTCGGTGCGGGTGTCGCGGGGTTACAGGCGATCGCGACCGCAAAACGTCTCGGCGCTCGGGTCCGAGCCTACGACATCAGACCCGCCGTCAAAGAGGAGGTCGAGAGTCTCGGGGCGGAGTTCGTAGCGCTTGATCTCGAAACGTCTGATTCCGCCACTGCGGGCGGATACGCCCGAGAACAGGACCCTGAGTTCTACCGGAAGCAACGCGAAGCGATGACTAGCGCGGTCGGCGCGGCGGACGTCGTCATCACCTCGGCGGCGGTCCCGGGTCGGCCCGCCCCGACGCTCGTGACCGAGCCGATGCTCGATGGGATGGCGCCTGGCTCCGTCGTCGTCGACCTCGCGGCCGAAGGCGGGGGGAATTGCGAGCCGACACGTTCCGACGAGACGGTCGAATACGGTGACGTCACTATCTTCGGGCCGACGAACCTCCCGAGTGCCGTCCCTCAGACAGCCAGTCGACTCTTCGCGAACAACGTCACCAACTTCTTGGATCACGTTCTCCGGGAGGGAACTATCGCCACCGACACGACAGACGAAATAATCGACGCCACGCTCCTCACCCACGAGGGCGCGGTCCGTTCCCCACACCGTCGCAGTGAGCCGAACTCGCCGTCGAGTCCTGCCGACACAGACAGTACCGATGCCAGTGACGGCACCGACCAAGAGCCAATTGACGGAGAAACCGATGCCTGAAACACGGGAGTGGTGGTGAATGGGGGTCGTCGAGAATCTGACGCTGTTCGTCCTCGCCGCGTTCGTCGGCTACGAGGTGATCACGAAGATCCCGGCCACGCTGCATACGCCGCTCATCTCGGGGACGAACGCCATCTCCGGCATCACGCTCATTGGCTCGGTCGTCGTCGCGGGAGCGGGCCAGTCGACGCTCGCGACGGTGTTGGGCTTTCTCGCCGTCGTGATGGCGACGACGAACGTCGTCGGCGGCTACCTAGTGAGCCACCGGATGCTCCGACGCTTCCGAGGCCGGGAGGACTGACCTGTGCCGGGAATCGCGGCCGGGCTCCCGCCGGCGGCCCTCTCGCTCGCATACCTCGCCGCTGCGGTCCTGTTCATCCACGGGCTCCGACAGCTGACACACCCCCGGACAGCACGCCGGGGGAATATATTCTCGGCGGCCGGGATGGTCGTCGCAGTCGGTGTCACCGTCCTCTGGTTCGAGATCATCTCACCGATAGTTCTGTTCGCCGGCCTTCTAGTCGGCGCGGCGATCGGCAGCTGGCTCGCGGTCACTGTCGACACGACGGATATGCCCCAGCTCGTCGGCCTGTTCAACGGCTTCGGCGGGGGCGCCTCCGCACTCGTGGCCGGTGCGGAACTCGTCGACCTCTTTGGGCCGTCGGGGCCGACAGTAGCCCCAGTCGAGACGACGACGGCAGCGGCCGCCACCGGGCTCATCGGCGGTGTCACGTTCTGGGGCAGTCTCGTGGCTGCCGGGAAGCTCCAGGGATACGTCGAGGACCCCATCCACTACCCGGGTGAGAATACACTCAAGGCCGCCTTCTTCGGCCTCGCCGTCCTTGCGGGCGTGGCGCTCGTCACGCAGATTGAGATAAGCGTGCTTTCGGCAGCAACGTGGGTACCATCGTACTGGGTGTTGGTCGCAGCCGCGTCGATACTGGGCATCCTGCTGGTCGTCCCCATCGGCGGTGCGGATATGCCGGTCGTTATCGCGCTGTTGAACGCCTGCTCCGGGCTGGCAGCCGCTGCGACCGGGTTTGCGCTCGACAACAGCGTCCTCATCGTCGCCGGGACACTCGTCGGCGCCTCCGGTCTGATTCTCACATTCATTATGTGCGAATCGATGAACCGGACGCTCACGAACGTCCTTTTCGGCGGGTACAGCGCCGATGAGCCAAGTGGCGACGTCGCGGATATCTACACGGGGAACGTGATGTCGACCTCACCCGAGGAGGTGGCGATGTTGCTCGACGTCGCCCGACGCGTGGTCATCGTCCCCGGCTACGGGATGGCTGTTGGAAAGGCCCAGCACGCCGTCGCCGAACTCGCGGCGCTTCTGGAGGCGAACGATGTCGAAGTGATCTTCGGCGTCCACCCGGTGGCCGGTCGGATGCCCGGTCATATGAACGTCCTCCTCGCTGAGGCGAACGTCCCGTACGAACAGATGGCGGAACTGGAAGCGGTCAACCCGATGTTCTCCCAGACCGACGTCGTCATCGTTACAGGCGCAAACGACGTGGTGAATCCGAGTGCCCTCTCGGAGACGTCGAGTCCCATCGCGGGTATGCCTGTTCTCCACGTCTGGGACGCTCAGACGGTAATCGTGAACAAGCGCAGCCTCAGCCCCGGCTACGCTGGGATCCCGAACCCACTGTTCACGTACGACAACACGTATATGCTGTTCGGGGATGCGCGAGAGGCGATGCAGGCGCTCGTCACGGAGTACAAGGACACCCACAGGTGACGTTCACCTCGCCGCTTACGGCTCCGGTTTCGGGGTCGCTTCGAGGTCTTCGGTGTTTCGGAAAATCGACTACTGCACATATACTCCTATCTCGGTGGCTGTATCTGACTGAAGCGGTGCGGAGTAGGAACACGTGGTCGCACTGCCCGAGAACTCCGATGGACGAATCCGATTCCCAAGCTATCTTTAGGTCTCGTTGGCGAAAGCCACTTCGTGCATCGACGTGCCCTCCTCACGACACTCGTCCCTGCCCTTGCTGGGTGCTCACTCGCACCGAGCAGTCCCTCGACGGATCCTTACCCGACTAGTGGACCGAATGTCTTCGTTTCGTTCGACTGGAATCCCGATCAGTCAGCACTGACCGTGACGTTTGACCGCGGCAACCGTGTCACGGCCGAGAACACGAGTCGCTTGTCTGTCGTCACCCCCGACGCTGACGACACCGAGACCGTGTGGGTCGATCGCGATAGCACGGACTCGGCTGCGGCGTTCCCGCTTGCGCCGGGAGCGACACTGACTCACGAGATTCCTGAACCAGCGATGACCCGCATGGTCTGGGTCGCGCCCGAACGGAATACCTCGAGAGCGGTCGCCGTCTGGCGACCGGGGACAACCACACCGGAGGCGAGCGAATGAACCGCCGTACGTTGCTCGCCGGTGCAGGTACGGCGATCCTCGGCGCAGCTACGGGCTACGGCAGTCTTCGAGTCGCTGACGTTCGTCCCTACGACCCGGCGCTCCCAACAGGTGATGCGCCGCGCGAGCGCATCGTTGCGGCGGCTCGACACCGCCACGCCGTCGATCACCGGGCCACCACGAGGGTGCGAGTGCTGGAGGACTGGACCAGCGAGGCACCGTACGATCTCGACGTGCGCAGACAGTGGCACGAACACTCCCGACGACGGCACCTCCACACCTTGACGACGTTTGCAGCCCCGTTGACCCGGAATGACAGCATCGCGGACGAGGCGGACAGGGAGTTCGTCACGCCGCACCAGCTACTGTGGGCGCTGTTTCACTACAACCGGGTCTACAGCGACAGCTACGACCTCCCGTTGACTAACGTGCTGTACGTGACCGACGGGACGATGCTGTATGACTTCGATGCGCCGACGCCGGAAGACGGGCGGGTGCGCATCTCGAAAGGCGACAGCGGAACCGACGTCGTCGCCGACGACGATAACGCTGCCAGAGCGATCCGCGGCGATTTCGTCCGCCCGCACCGGACTGACTGGACGAAAACTGCGGAGAGAGATGGAACGGTCACGTACCGCGTTTCCGGACCGGACGCGTACGCACAGGTCGTTCCGCTCCCGTTCGCGCCCATTTCAGAATTCGGTGACTGCTGGATCGAAGTGACGCTGAACAGGGAGACGGGGCGGCTCCAGCGTATCGTCGACAACCGAGCCCTCGTCGTCGACCTCTGGGAGGGTGCGGTCGAGAAGTCGCTGACGTATCGCATCGAGACCGAGTTCGACCAGTACGGAGATGCAACCGCTCGCCGACCGATTGGGCCTGTCGACCGAAGTCTGGAATCGCGCGCGAAGGCGCTGCTCTTCGATTTGATGACCTACTGATTTCGGTTGCGCTTGCTACGGACTCCCTGCAGGGTTCGGGACGGCCAGATACGCTTATCTCCTCAGAGCGCCAATATGAGGTGATCAATATGGAAAAGAATGTCGGCGGTTACGATCGCACCGCTCGCCTCGTCCTCGGGCCAGTCCTTGGTATCATCTCGCTGGCTGCCCTTGCTGGGTATCTCAGCTTAGGGTTCGGTCCGCTCTCAACGGGAGTTGTCGCCGCGCTGTTCGGTGTACTCAGCCTCGTGTTCATCATCACCGGAGCCACCCAACAGTGCGTCCTCAACCGCGTGCTCGGGCTCAACACCTATCGACCCGAACGCTCGACTGACACCGACGAGCCTATTGAGTCGCGGAAGTCGATCTGAGGCCACGACTTCGACTCACACCAGGACGTCCAATTTTTCGCCGTGGGGAGCTCACTCAGCCACTCGGACGACCTGCTTCCCGATGTTGTCGCCAGAGAACAGCCCGAGGAACGCATCCGGTGCGTTCTCTAAGCCCTCAACGACTGATTCACGATGGTCGATTTCCCCGCTCGCCACCCACGCTGCGAGCTGTTCGGTCGCTTCCCCGAATCGAGTCGCGTAATCGCCGACGAGCAGGCCCTGGACTTTCGCGCGCGGTGCGATGAGCAGGGGCAGCTTTCGCGGTCCTGTCGGGACACTCTCGTCGTTGTAGTGCGCGATCTGTCCGCAGACGGCCACGCGAGCGTCGAGGTTCAGTTTCGTGAACACGGCGTCCGTGATCGGGCCACCGACGTTGTCGAAGTAGACGTCGACGCCTTCTGGTGCGGCGTCCTCCAGCGCGGCTCCGTAATCGTCGGTCTCTTTGTAGTTGATCGCGGCGTCGAACCCGAGATCGTCTGTGAGCCAGCGCGTCTTCTCGTCGGACCCGGCGAATCCGACGACGCGGCAGCCGTTCAGCTTCGCGATTTGTCCGACAACCGATCCAACTGCGCCGGCTGCCCCCGAGACGACGACGGTATCGCCGGGCTTGGGCTCGCCGACGTCGAGCAACCCGAAGTACGCCGTCCGACCCGGCATTCCGAGGACGCCGAGATAGGCCGGCAGGTCAGCGACCTCGGGGTCGACGGGGGCGACGTCACCCGTATCGAGCACGCTGTAGTCTGCCCACGTGCCCTCACCGGTCACGAAGTCGCCTTCGTCGAACTGTGCACTGTTGCTTTCGACGACTTCGCCGACGACACCGCCTTTGAGGACGTCTCCGACGTCCCACGGCTCCGCGTACGATTCGCTGTCGCGCATTCGGCCGCGCATATACGGGTCGACAGAGAGATACTCGACACGGACGAGCAGTTCACCGTCGCCCGGCTCTGGGACGTTTTCCTCTCTGAGCTCGAAGCAGTCCGCGTCTGGTTCACCTGCTGGTCGCTCTGCGAAGTACCAACTGCGGTTTGAATTTGCCACACCTCTGATTGACTCGTTGCATCAAAGAGACTTCGGAAGGCGGTAGGCACATCTGCTTAATTCGAGGAGTTGACATCACGTCGAGTGAAACAGAAAATGATACCCGTATGGAAACCAGCCTGGAGAATGTCCCGAAAGGGACAGATCCGAGCCCCACTACCTGGTTGCTCGGTATATTGCCGGGCTTGCATCCCGACACCACTGCTTTTGATAATCCTACTCCTTCCGAGCTCGGAACTTGCCCAGGCCACTCTATAGACGGGGTGAATTCGACAATGTCCTCTTTCACCTACCGTTCGATGGCATACCTGAATATTTCTCGAACCATTCACTTCCGCTTGCTTCGTGCTTCCCGTACACCGTTGCCATCTCGGACGAGATCTTCACAGTTTGGGCAGACACGAACCGTCTCCGCGTCTCCGGGGGCGAACACGTTCACGTAGCGCTGTGTGACGAACCCATCACAGTTGTTGCAGGTTGGCATATCTCGTGTTCTTGATGCGTCTAGTATAGGCTTTCTGCCCAGAAGTGGCTGAAAAACCCCTACGACTGCCGCCAGGACGCCACAGCACGTGCCCCGAGCGCACCGATAACAGTGCCGGCGACCAACGGCGTCGTCCAGTCTGGGAGTGTGGGTAGAGAAAGGACGTCCTCTGCTGTCGTTCCTGATGTAGGATCACCGCCGACCTTCGCCAACCAGGCTACTTCACCCGCGTGTCCATCGGTAGACGCTGCGCCACCGACGAGCAGGCCACCGTCTCCGAGGGGCTGAACAGCGAACCCCCCGGTCCCGGGCTCGGCCTGGTACTCCCAGACGACCTGTCCCTCGGCATCCACGCGAAGTAGCCACGCACCGCGAGCGTCGGCATCCGTGTCTGGCTCCGCCGCCCGCGTCCCCACGAGAACGTACCCGGTTTCGACCGACGCAATGCCGTGGTGCCAGTTCCATCCGTCCTGTGGGTAGGTCTGCTCCCAGCGTTTCTGTCCGTCGCTATCGAGCGCGACCAGCCAACCGACACCCCGATCGTCAGCACTGAAGCCACGGCGCCCGACGGCGACCACGCCTCCGTTCGGGGCGGGCGCTAGGTCTTCGATGCGGTCTCCCGCGTTGTGGTCGACGTGCCACTGCCAAGTGAGGCTCCCGCTGTTGGTGAGTTTGCCGATCCAGGCAACCTCCTGTCGACCACTGGGGGCAGGCGAATCGGCGCCTACTGGCCCGGTCGAGCCAGCAATGATGATACCCCCCGGGACGCTAGTTATCGCGTTGACGCTGCCCGCGCGCTCGCTGTGCCACGTCCAGCTACGAGTGCCGTGAGAGTCCAGGTGGGCTGCCCACAGTCGCTCGCCGTTCCCGACAGTCTCGTTGCCGGCGACGACGTATCCATCAGTCACGTTTGCTATTGCGGTCGCTCGTCCATCTGCTGCACTTGGCTGATAGGTGTGTGTCCACGTGACGTCGCCGTCTGCTCCGACGCGAAGAGCGTACGGATCAGCGTGTCTGGGTGCTAGGTGACTCGCTGTGAGGTTGGTACCGCCGGCGGCAACGATTCCATCGGCGTCGTCTCTCGATGGAGTCCCCGCGAGGAGTCTACTCTGTCCCGTCTCATCGAGGTGATGCCAGCGTGAACGGCCCGCTGCGTCCACGCGTCCAATCCAGCCGTGATAGTGGTCAGAACCACCAGCGAGGCCGACGAGTGCGACGCCGTTTGTCATCGGGACGATGTCACGAACGAGCGCACGCCCCTCATTCGTGACGGCCGTTGCTGGGGCGTAGGTGCGCGTCCAGGTACGTGTTGGAGCGGTGGTCGCGGCGGCTGAAGCAGTGGTCGTGTTGGCGAGGGGGACCGAACCGGCCACGCCGCCAACACCGAGGAGGAAGTCGCGTCTGGAGGGCATCTTCCCGTGATTGAGGAGCGAGAAATATATACGCTGTCCTCGGGGGCCATACAGCGGGTGTGGTCTTGGTTTGATCCGCTCTCAAATGTTATCTGTAAGTGGCCAGCATTATATACAATAGATACTCATCTACAAGTGACATATGAGCGGTGACCCTCCAATCGACACCGGCGGATTCGCTACCTCCGCCACGGTGATCGGTCTCGTTGTGATTCTTCTCGTCTCGGCCGTCGGCGGAGTGATGGCGTTCGAAGGCGTCAACGAAGGGAACGTAAAGGTCGTCAAGAACCAGGGTTCGGTTACGGGCAACATCCTCGAACCTGGCTGGCACTTCATCACTCCCATTATCGAAGGGACAGTTAGTATTCCAACACGACCGCAGACGTACACGATGAGTTCCCAGAGCGGCGAGGGAGACAATGCGAATCAGGACGACTCGGTGCGCGTTCTCACACAAGACGGCCTGCACGTCGATGTCGACGTGACTGTCCGCTACCGCGTCACCCCCCGTGACGCCCCCCGGTTCCACGAGGAGTACCGCGATCTCCCGACCGCAGAGACACGCCTCATCCGCCCCACCGTTCGCTCGGTCCTGCGGACGGAAGGTGGCAATATCGACGTCACGGACATCTATACTGGCGAGGGACAGACTCGCCTGAAGCTCGCCGTTGAAAAGGCGCTCAAGACGGAAACTGATGGAAGCGGTATCGTAATCGAGAGCGTCCAGATCCGAAACGTCCGGCTTCCGAGTGAGTACGCCAAGTCTATCGAACAGAAGAAGGTCAAACAACAGAAGATTGAGGAGGCGGAGTACGAGATCCAAGTCGCCGAGAAGAACAAACAACGCCAGGTGATCGAAGCTGAGGCCGAGGCCGAACAGATTCGAATCAAGGGTAAGGCCCTCCGGCAGAACCCCGAGGTCCTCGATCTGCGTTACATTGAGGCGCTGCGAGAGAACGACAACACCATCTATGTCCCAGCGGAGGGTGGCGTTGCCCTCACGCGTGATGTGACCGATGACGCCACGTCCACAAACGAGAGCACACGCTAACTGGATCTCCAGATGCGACGGTACATCAAATTCGCAACGGTTGTTGGCGTCGCATTCGTGCTGCTCGTAGCAATGGCTCGCGTATCGGGCTTCCTCTTGCTGCCACTGGCACTCGCGTTGCTTCTCGGACTCGGTTACGTAGCAGTTCAGATTTTGACTGGGTCGCCATCACCCTATCCGCGGATCGCATCGGGCGTGTTCGAACGAACCGAGTCCACAGCGGTGCAGCTCTCCGAACGGGGCCCCTGTGAGTCCTGCACCGATCGGAAGGGTCCGGGAGAACGCCGCACCACCCATAAGGAACTCGTATTCCTTGGTGTCCCACTTGTTCGCCTGTCGACGACACAGACTGTCCTCTGTGAAGTGTGCGCTGACCCGCTTGCGGCCATCGAAGACCAAGAGCTGGACGCTATCGATCGTGAACTTGAACGCAGTCGGTGATATGGTCAACTGGCTCTCAGTTCAGAGCCGCAGACTGCGAGCAACAGTCACTGCGTCTCCGACCGTCTGTTTTGTGTGAATCGACGCCGCGCGTACATCAGCGGAACCGACGTGAATACTCCAGTGATGGCAGCAGCCCCGAGGACAATCGCGATGAGTAATGCGACTTCAGGCACCAGTACCATCTCGAAGCCCCAGACCCGAATAAATTGAGTCGTCCACAGAATCCCCGTGACCAACGCCGTGGTGAGGCCGAAGAGGGCCCCGGGGAAATACGTGTACAGCGCTCGCCGTTCGACGATCACCCACCAGATGACTGCTCCGATCACGAACGCTGGGCTTGCTACGATGATCGGCCAGTACGCTGTCGAGAGGCTAATCACTTCTGCGAATAGCGAAAGTATGTCGGAAAGGACGATACCCACCACTGTAGCACAGATGAACATATAGCCGCCTGCGCAGAGCGCCCATCTTCTTGCGGGGCGTCCGCTTGATACAAGGGGCTCACTATCCATGGCTAGTCGTATCTCTCGTTCGATGAAAAGTTGGTATGCCCGGGTGGAAAACTACGCGCCACAGATCGGCCAGGTCAACGACTCCTTACGTCACGGCTCCCGAACTGCACGACGAGTTCCTCAGTCGTGAGGGCGTAGACAGTCATCTCTCTGCCCTTTTCAGAGTACCACGTATCAACTCCTTCGACCAATCCAGCCTCCGAAAGCCGGGAGAGGTGATACCTAACATTTTGGATGGATGTATCCACCGCTTCAGCGACATCTGATGCGGTTAGTGGCTCCGTTTCGAGGCGGCAGATGATTGTTTGAGCAGTTTCTGAGGATATGGCTTGGAGTATCTCTACTGACTCCCCGTCTGGAACCACGACATCAGTCCGCTTGTCGGGGACGTGATCAACTGACGATTGCCGTGGAAAGGCGCTTGACATAGTGGATGGTGTGTATCGGCTTACTCGTTCACTTTGTTCGGTTCATCTCGAACAAACGAATCAAACAACTTAACACTAACGAACTACAATAGCGAGATATGTCTTCCCGGCGTATCCAGCAGCGTACCGGAGCCACTATTGATCTATGAGTAGCGAGGACGTCGCCCAAGCGCGTGAACGCGTTATCGAGTCGATGGAACAATCTGCGGAAGTATACGGGCTGAGCCGAAGCGCCGGCCGCATCTACGGCGTTTTATATTTCGCTGAAGAGCCGCTCTCGATCCCGACTCTCGTTGAAGCGACCGGCTATGCCAAATCCACGGTCAGTAACGTGACTCGCAAGTTGAGCCGGCTCGGCCTCATTCATCGCCGGTCGTCAGATGGAGGCGGTCGGCGTGTTCGCTTCGAGGCCGAGCGCGAGGTCTGGTTTATCATTCAGGATGTCTTCCAGCAGTACATCGATCGGGAGATCCAGGCGTCACTCCGCACGCTGCAACGGGCTGAAGGGCAACTTCCAGCCGAGGGGAGAAGCCACGAGGCAGAACGCATTCAAGACCTCCGTGACACTTACGAAGATCTGCAAGAAATCGTCGCGCTCACATCTGGGTTATCGGTGTCAGAACTCCGTGAAGCACTCGAAGCCTACGAGTAAAGAGATCACGCAGCTCTCACCAGTGGACGGTGTAGGTGCACGCATCGGCTCCTTCTCGGCGGCAAGCGTCACCCGTCTCTTCGATAAAGACGAACTCATCGACAGTCGCATACTGTTGGGCGACACCGCGGATGAGTCCGCGGTCGAACGGGCACGGGTACGGATTATAACAGACGACCTCACCTGATTGATCGTCGGTTCGGGCGAACTGGTAGTATCCAATGTCGCCGCCACGGTGATTCTGCTGATATGCGTCGTCGATCGAGCGAAGGCCTTCCGAAATCGTCTCGATAGCAGTGGGCCAATCGGCCACCTCCGGGATTTGTGCTCCAAGTCGATCCAATATGTGCGGTTCCAGGTCTGTCGCGATGGTCTCGAAGGCGTTCAGCCACGCCTGCTGCGGATACCATTCATCAGGAGTCGGGTCAGTGATTCCTTCTTCGGCAAGCGCGTTGATTGCGTGTTGCCGATAGTGCGCTGAGAACTTCCCCATCGCTTCTTCAATAACAGTCAGTACCGTCTTCCCGTTGACTTCGACATTCTCATCAAATGCCTCGTAGGTGGCCATTGTGTGAAATACGAGACTGCGTAGAAATAAAGTCCGTGTAAGTAGGCCGTCATATGCCTCCGCTTAGTGCCGACACCCGTAACAAGACAGATGTGAGGGATTTCTGCACAGTCAACCGTGCACTACCGAGGGTTAGTAAGAAATCTCCCCCCGACCAAACCCAATAATTATTATTTTATAACAATTTTTATATAGCCGCATAAATCGTTATATATATATATATATATATATATATATATATATATGGATTCAAGAAATATGTCTGTTTCTTTTCAGAATATTGAATACCCAGGGCTCCATCTTGTTTGTATGGGAAATCGCCGTATCAAGTCGGCAGAAAGGCTATTTTCTATTATTGAGGCATTTCGTGAATATGGACGGTTAGGCGTTACCGAACTGAGTGACATTCTCAATATCTCGAAAGCAAATGCTCACCATTATGTATCAACTCTCAGAGACTATGACTATGTAGTCAAGAAAAATGATAAGTACGAGTTGGGACTTGAATTCTTTGCAGTCGCAGTTGATACTCGAGAACAGTCGCCTGTCTACCGCGTAGCAAAAGAGGATTTGGCCCGTCTCGCAGATGAGACTGGGGAAACAGCCTGGTGTATGGTTGAGCAAAATGGAATGGGAATGTTCATCGATGGTTACATTGCTGGTCGATCTATAGACCGAGAATCTATCATCGGCACATGGAAACCCCTTCACGCAAACTCGGCAGGAAAGGCAATTTTAGCAAATTTACCTGCAGACCGACGTAATACTATTATTGACAGGTCTGAGTTGGAACCGTTGACAGAGAACACCATCACAGAGCGCAACAAACTGCGTCAAGAGCTCAAAGAGATCCAAGAGAGAGGCTTTTCAACAAATTTCGGCGAAGATCTGAGCGGAATACACGCTGTGGGAACTCCGATTTTCGATCAGAACTCCGAGGTCGCTGCCGGTATCTCAGTCGCCGGGTCAGCGACCCGGCTAACGAAGGAATACTGCAAAAACGAACTTGCTCCGTTAGTCAGATCAGTAGCCGATGACATCGAATTCAACCTCGCATATCGGTAATCTGAACGCTCTTGTAACGCCCTCTCAATCAACGGGTAACATAGATATGATGAAGATATTCGTCATCACTTATTGAAATATTACTCTTTGATCTCCTGACTCAGCTAGCACTCCCTTGTTACTCACCCATAATTGCGACCACGGGGCGGTCAGCTTCCAGTAGAATCGACTGTGTTTTGCTGCCAAACACAGCCTTTCCGGCAGGCGAACGTTTTCGGCCCCCGACTACGATATACCGAACTCCTTGTTCCTCCGCATAGCGGGTTACCTCTGCAGAGACATCACCAACGCGTCCAATTGTTTCATATGAACAAGTAATGTCTGACGCGGCATTCTCGGCGTGCCTTGCTGCCTCGGCTCGAATCTTGTCCAGACTAACTGGTGAATTGTCCTTCTTTACACTTGTTGTTTCGATATCGAGAAACTCGCGACGGGTCATAATATGTATTATCTGGAGTGGCTCCTCAAACGCCTGTGCCAACTCAGCGGCCTCTTCGACAACGTGCTTTGCTCGGTCAGACCGATCTACTGCCACAAGAATAACCATACCCCAATAATCAGAACTAATCATCATAAGTATTCTCGTTGCGTCATAGACCGCAAATAAATCGAATAAAACGAAGGGCCGACAGGCTCCGGGGCGACCACGATCAGTTTGGTACCCAGATAGTTAACCGGACGCTGTGATTGAAGGGGTGTTCTTGAGAAGTGTCAGTCAGTATATCTAGTGACTAACCGGTTGTTTCCGGCAAAATGCGGACTTTCTTGCGCACGCTCGGCGGAACTACCCGAAGTGTATCAGGAGTAATGTCGAAATTAATCGCTCAGGTCGCCCAGTAGGCCAGCAACTGGTTTGCCAATAACAAACACTAGGTACTGTCTCAAGCAATGACATAAGACATTACAAAACTACAATTGTAATAGAATAAATGTGGATGCCGGATGTTGCCCGGCGAAAGCAAAATCAACGACCAATAACTTTTGCCAATATCAAACACCTTCCGCCTAACTTTCGTTTTAGAGCCCAATCTCAGTCCGGTCACGTACTTACGATAGGAAGTGGACTGCACTATTCGAGGTCACTCAGATCTGAGCGTCTATTTTCACGGTTAGCGATTCTGGTTGCTGCGATGTCAAAACTTAATTCCCTTCCTCTAAACTGTATTCTATGATCTGTTCACGAGTACCGCTCTCCAATCGCAAAAGAATTGAACGCGATCTCTTCAGCGTAATTAACTGGGGGATCCGTTCCACTAGCAGAACTCTATCTTCTCCTGATCGTTTACGGGGGCCGATAGCCCGGACGTATGAATTTCCAATGATGCGACGTTTCTCCTCAATAGGTGTGGAGAAATGAGGTCCCGTTTATGGACCGTCCTTCAGACGATCGGTACACAATTTGCAAAAGCTCTTGAGCACGCCAATATTGTTGAGCGGTCTCGACTTCAGTCAACCCTCAATCTGTCGTGGCCACGAATCGTCACTGGAATCGCGCGTATGTCTCAGCAGACGGCTGACTTGGCGATGGTCGGTACGGTGCTTGGTCCGCCTGCAATTGCAGGCCTCGCATTCGCGTACGCCTACTGGCAGATCGGGAACCGGGTGTCTCTGGGTCTTTCAGGAGGGGCAATAAGTCTCGTTTCCCAATACTTTGGCGCTGACAATATCGAGTTAGCCAACCGAACGATCGGCCAGAGCTACGTACTGGCTGCGGTGATCTCTCTTCCGTTGACCGGGGTATATCTATACTATTCATCAACGCTAGTGGGACTGCTGGGAGGGTCACCGGAAGCAATTGGGTATGGATCGACCTATCTTTCGATTTTGGCTCCTGCGCTTTTCTTTGAGTACTGTAACAAGGTCGCAAGCCGAGTATTTGCTGCTATTGGCGATACGCTCACCCCGATGGTGATCAGAGCAGGAGGGGCAGTTATCAATATCGTCGTGAATGTGTTCCTGATCTTTGGATTTGAGCTCGGCGTTATTGGTGCAGCGATCGGAACTCTCGTAGCCACTGTCACAGTAACGATAGTCTTCTTATGGGGTCTTCTCGGGCTTAGATACCCGATACGCCAGCCAGTCCCGATCAGAATATCGTTCGCTGGTGGCCGTATCGATCTCTCCCTCCTTCGATCGCTCATCAGGGTCAGTGGACCACTTATGTTCCAAGAAGTAGCCAGAGCCATCGTGGTGTTCCCTCTATTGGCTATCGCTGCGGTCTACGGATCCACGGTGGTCGCTGCATTTGAGGTTGCTCGTCGGGTCCGGGGATTGGTTAATTCGCCTGCTTGGGGATTCTCGATGGCGGCGAGCAGTCTCGTCGGGCGTCACCTAGGGGCAAATGAAATCAGAGATGCAACCCAGTATGGAATTGGTATCTTTCGCCTTACCATCGTCACATTCGTCTTGATCGCGGTTGTTGTAATCTCGTTGTCGAGCCAAATCGCAAACGTGTTCGTCGATGATCCAAATTCGATTGAGGTGACGGCGTTGTTCATACGTATCGCAGCGATTGCCTCAATTGGCCTTGGGATCGACAAAGCAGCCACAGGAGTATTGCGGGGGGCCGGCGACACCCACTGGCTGTTTTACGCTACCATCGTCGGACTGTACCTCGTTTCTGTGCCGGTTGCATATATTGGAGTAATCACACCGCTGGGCGTATCTATGCTGTATCTCGCGCTTCTGTTAGAGACATTCGTCCCTGCCGCAATCACATCGTATCGATTCCGCCTCGGTGTGTGGCAAACTGCCGGCTATTCATATCGCCAGCAGACGGACCAGCCAGTAGAATAGTTGGCTGCTGTTCACTTCGCACTCCTATCCCAAGTGCGAACTTGGCTCTCCTCAACGTCTTAGTGATGTGGTTTTCTAATGGCGGCTGAACGGCTCACTGTCTGGAAGATCAGAACTGGCATACGACGACGCGAAAAAAGAGCTGAGAAGCCGGACTATATTTCTACTTGGATCTCGTTGTCCTCGGTAGAAACCTCGAAGGTCCGCATTCGTTTGCCTGTCGCAGGATTCTCTCCTGTCTTGAGGTCAAACTTCCAGTCGTGACCTGGACAAGTCATCCAGCACTCTTCTTGGTTAATGACACCGGGGCCTTCAGTGATGCAGTCCTCCTCATTGATCCGCTCTTGTGTCGCAGTGTGGAGGCGCTGTCGCCTATGTAAACAGACGTTCTGAATGCCGTAGAACTCGCCGCCGATGTTGACGATAGCGATCTCTATGCCGTCGACCTCAACGCCCATCACTTCGCCCTCTGGAATCTCATCAACAGATGCAACGGTGTGCTTTGTCATAGTGGTATATTGAATTGCTGTGTGCTAACTGGTAGATCCAGGTCAGATACGGAAGACTTCCTGGGCGTTTCCACGGAAGAGGCTATCTTTCAGTTCTTCGTCGATCGCAGGGTTGTCGATAATCCACGTCGGCGGATCGTTCGTGCTGTGGGGCCAGTCAGTCGCAAAGATCATAGTATTCTCTGCCTGTTCGATCTCGAGCAACCATTCGTAGTGACGGTTGCTGTCTGGAAGACAGACAGGCTGGGTCGAGAAATAGAAGTTGTCGAACAGATATTCGCTCGGCATCCGGTCAAGGTACTTTTTGCCTTGGTCGTACATCCGCTCCGCCAACTGAATATCTTCAGGTGTGTGCTGATAGAATTCGTCAATTCGGTATGCCACGAATGGGAGCCAGTGGTAACCTCCCTCCTGATAGACGACGTTGAGTTCCGGGTACTTATCGAAGACGCCCGTCACGATCATATTGACTGCGTTCATCATCGCGTGCATCGCCGGGGCAAAGCCGATGGCTTCGATCCACGTTCGAATTGCTCCTCCGTTCGGCGTTGACGGATCTGGATACGATGCCACGTCAAGGTGCAACGTGAGGGGAAGATCGAGCTCCAGCAGCTTCTCGTAAACCTTGTCGTATTCAGGGTTGCCTAGCCGCCAGTATTTCCCAAACCAGGCGTAGGCACCGGCGATGTCATCCTCATCACCGATCCGCTCAAGTTCTTCGACCGTTGCCTCGGGGTCCCACAGCGGAATCATCGCCTGCCCGCGGATATTTTCGTGGACGCTGGTAACCTTCTCGAGGAGGTAGTCGTTGTACGCACGACACACTTCCTCTTTCATCCGCGGGTAGTTCACCTGCGGCAAACTGTTCATACCAGGGGTAACGAGCGGAACGTCGATCCCGATCTGCTCCATCATCTCGAGGATGTCTTCACCGGTTTTGGCGGCTCCATTCGAGTCGACGCCAACTCCGCCGCCTTCATTACCCCAGGTCGGAAGCCAGTCAATGGCGCTAAACTGGTAATCGCCGAGTGGACGATCCAGTTTGTCGACGATTCGATCATCCATATACGGGTAGAGGTCATCCAGCATCTGGAGATCCAGATGAACGTCTGTGTCTATGATAAACTCATCATAGACTTCTTCAGGAATGCCTGTGTTTTCACTTGGCTCAAACTTGCGTACCGACATTGCGTCTATCTGGTTTCTCTGCCTCTACATATGTGTTTCGGAATATCTGTTATATATTATATCTGACTAATTTTGTACAAATTAGAGTATACTGATAAAAGCAAATTTAGCTGGTAATGTTCTAACCTGACCGCGTCTATTCTACACGATAGATTTATGTATGCGTGTATGTCTCATGCAGTTATGGAGAACACGCGTCAAAATGGGTCCTCGGCCACGGAGGTGAAATCGCTGGTCTTACGACAGGCTAGGCGTTTGGACAGCAATCATTTTGAGGCCCTTTTTATAGGCCTATTATTCACATACACACTGCTACTTATATACACTGCCCTTGGTTATGGGTCTCAGCCACGTTTATTCCCCCTGTTGGTCGGAGGGCCGTTACTAGGCCTCATAATACTCCGTCTTGACCTTCTTCTCACTAACCATATCCAGCTTGGGTCCAGTGGGGTATTTCAGGATATGACTGACGGGTTGATGGATGATGATCCCAATCCGATCGACCCAATGACTCAATACCGAAGAGAAGCGGAGATCATCCTGTGGCTAGTAACTGCACTGGTTCTCGTATGGGCGATTGGATTTCAGATCGCTCTCGTAGTCTTCGTCTTTCTCTTCGTGTACTCTCACGAGCGCGACCTAATCCGTGCATTGGGGAGTACAGTCATCGCTTACGGCATAGTGTACCTCCTGTTCGTCCAACTGCTTTCGGTGAATCTGTACGAGCCGGCTCTTCTTCCGGACTCGATTATGAATACGCTCCCTTGAACCGATGCTAACTACTAAAACTACAACCGCTCAGCTAAGGACACGACATTAATGTTCGAGATCCCGATTATGACACTGCTCCAGTCAAGCGCCGGCACGTTCAACGAAGCGATCCAAATAGCTATGGGGGTGATTGCTGACCCGCTACATATTGGGTTCATTGTCCTAGCGACGCTCCTCGGTGTCGTGATGGGCGTAATCCCAGGACTCGGTGGTGCAATTACTCTTGCGCTGCTGATTCCAATCACGTTCGATATGGAGCCGAACGTCGCGATTATGATTCTCGCAGCGGCACTTGGTGGTACAAACTTCGGCGGCTCTGTAACAGCAATCTTGCTAAACACGCCCGGCTCTGCGCCAAACGCCGCGACACTCTTGGATGGTTACCCAATGGCTCGTCAAGGAAGAGCAGGGGAGGCCATTGCCGCAAGTGCGGTATCCTCTGCTAGCGGAGCTCTTCTAGGACTTGTGCTGCTTGTTGCTGCCGTCCCATTTATCCGCCCAGTTACGCTAGCGTTCGGCTCTCCAGAACTGTTTTGGCTTGCGCTCCTCGGCTTGACAGTGATTGCTGTAGCAACGACGGGGTCAGTCCTTACCGATCTCATTGCTGGTGGATTTGGACTGATGCTCGCTTTTCACGGCCTCAATCCGGTCACTGGAACCGCTAGATTCACTTGGGGCTCTTCGTATCTGCTCTCTGGCATTCAGCTTATCCCAGCAATCATCGGTTTGTTTGCACTCGCAGAGATGATCCGGCTCGCCAGTCAGGGGAGTTCGATTGCAGAGGCTGAAGTTGTCAGCGGTGGCCGGCTTGATGGGGTTAAATCGGTTCTCGAAAATTGGTTCCTCTTCCTCCGGAGTGCAGTCCTGGGATGGGGCATTGGCGTCATCCCCGGAGTGGGTGGTACCGTTGCTAATTTTGTGGCGTATCTGCAAGCGAAACAGACCTCGAGCGATCAGGAGTCGTTTGGCGAAGGAAACGTGAAAGGAGTTATCGCTAGTGAGGCCGCGAATGACGCGAAGGATGGGGGATCTATGCTCCCAACACTCGGGCTGGGTGTGCCGGGTTCTGCATCAACGGCGGTTCTTCTCGGCGCGTTTATCCTTCACGGCGTTACACCCGGTCCACTCCTCTTCCAGGAAAACCTCCAGTTAGTCTTCATTATTGTGTTCGCGTTAGTCATCTCAAATCTTCTCACATCACTCATTGGACTCGTTAGTATCAATCCTCTCGCGAAACTGACCAAGATTTCCATCTCGACGCTGGCACCGATCGTGATCGTGATTGGACTTCTCGGGTCATTCGTGATCCGCGGTAATTTTGCTGACGTCCTGCTTGCAGGCTTCTTTGGAGTTTTCGGCTTCGCGATGCTCAAATTCAACATTTCGCGCATTGCTCTCGTTATTGCACTCGTCCTAGGACCAATGGCAGAGCAGAATTTCCACCGGTCACTCCAGATCTCTCAAGGCGATTTCGGCGTGCTCTTCACACCGCTATCGCTCGTCTTGATCTTGGTCATTGTCGTCGCACTTCTTATTCCCCTCCGTCAGGCACTCGGATCAATGCGACAAAAGACCTGAGGGAGGAAACACCGTCGTCTGCCGTGAGAATCTGTTGAACCATTGAATATTAGGTCGTATCTTTGATAATAGAGCATTAACTTTATGTATGTTGAATCTGAGTTGGCTAACTATGGTGCGCAGAAAAACCGTAATTAATCGGCGAGAGATTATCGCATCCATTGGAACAGCGGCTACGCTCGGGTTGGCAGGCTGTTCTAGCTCCAATGGAGGAAGTAACGATACTGCAGCAAGTGAGACTACTGGTGATACTGGGAATGGCGAGGGCGACGAAACGGAGTCCTCGGTTGACTACCCAACTGAGGAGGTTGAGATTATTGTTCCGTATGCTACTGGTGGTGGATTCGACGCCTACGCTCGCCTCACCGCTCCATACTTAGAGAAGCATCTTCCGAATGACGTTACGGTTACGGTGAAGAACGTTGTTGGAGGCGGTGGTGTGAAAGGGACAACGGAGACATACAATGCTGACCCAGACGGGCACACCCTGATGATTTGGGATGCCTACCAAGGGGTCACCCAACAAATTGGCCGTAACGTTGGATATCAGCTTCAAGAGATGAGTCATATTGGTGCGGTCACTCAGTCACCAAACAGTTTGATCTCGATGGAGTCCGCAGGTATCTCAGGGTGGGATGACTTTGTCAACCGTATCGACGAGCTTAATTTCGCGACCCAAGGTGTTGGAGCCATCTCACATACCGGTGTGGTGCTTCTCGGTGAACTCACCGGTGCCTGGGCGGAAGAGGACGTCAACTTCGTTCATTACGGAGGGACCGGAGAGGCTCTGTCCGGACTCGAACGTGGAGAGGCTGACGTATTCCTCGTCGGTCCTGCAACATCCGGATTGAAGGTCGTCAAAGCGCTTAATTCAGAAATGACAATTATGTTCTCGGATCCCGTTGGCGAGGACTCTATCTACCACGGCGTCCCAAAGCAGTACTCGGGTGATCTTGACATTGAAAATATGGAACAATACGCTCGCCTAACTAGGTTCCGACGGTTCTTCACTGGTCCTCCGGGTGTTCCCGAAGAGATCCTCGAGATCCAGCGTAATGCTTTCTCGAAAATTATTCAAGACGAAGAATTCCTCCAAGAGACCAGCGAAAAAGGACGACCAATCGTGAATCCAGGCTCTGCAGATCAAGTGAGCGAGGTTATGGGCGAACAGTTCGAGACCTTCGGCAGTTCGCCAATGAAGGGTATCATTCAGGGCGTATTCTAAGACTGAGCGGCCAGCGAGGCGAGAGAGCTCTCCTATTCCATCGTCTCTGCCTGAATGATCGGAAGCCTGTCGCCTAGCAAACGATGCGTGTGGTCAATCTTTAACCATATAGTAGCGCGTTCACGTCTTCACGCACCCGAGCGCACGACGACGTGTGGCTGGCCAAGTGGCCGGTTGAACACGCTACGAAATTTTTCAGTTGTACCAGCGATCATCGAATGTATTTCGGAGTACAATTTTTCCTATTCTTGAAAAATACGACCGCAGAAGAGGGACGAACTACGGCAGTCGGTCACTCAGGAATGACCACATACGGTCGACCGATATCTGTGCCAAGATGGCATCATCGATTGTGTTCTCAAGTGCCTCTTCTGGGCCATCAAAGTACGTTGTGCCACCTAGTTGTTCTGCCTGGAATTGGTACTGAGCATTCATCACTAGATATTTTGTCGCGAGAATAGCCTCCTTTATATTGGAGCCAGTGACGTTCGCCCCGTGGTTGGCGAGTAGTTGCCCTCGCTTTTCTCCGAGCACCTCGGCCATCCGTTCCCCTTCTTCTTCCGTAGCGATGAGTCGACCGTAATCTAAGTCATAGTCTGAAAAGGTTGGGACACCCTCGTGGAATAAGGCTGCCATATGGAAGGCTGGCTTGATCTCTGTATCCGACGCGACAAACGGCATAAGCTGAGGGGCGTGGTGATGCACAACGGCTCCGACATCGTCACGGTTTCGGTAGATTGCACGATGAATCACCGTCTCCAGGTACGGGCTAGCATCTACGTTTTCAACGATCTCCCCGTCGAATGTCATCGTCATAAGATCGTCTTCTGTTACGAGGCCGGGACTGAGTGAACGAGAGATCAGCATCTTGTCGCCGTCTGGATGACGAACACTAACGTGACCAAAGCCTTGAATGATACCTTCATTTGCAAGTATTCGATTTGCTGTTACGAGTTGCTGTCTTGACTTCTCAAGGTCCTGCACAACAAAAAGATATACAGAATGTGTTATCAATATTCGGGTGAACATCCACGCAAAGTGTACCTCAACAAAATAATTGTGCTGTATAAGGTGACGCCAGCCGTGTACAAGATACTGACAAAGCGTATAGAAGATATCGACTACAGATAGCGGGAGTGTGCCGAGCGTCGAATATATACCGTACTTAAACCTTGAATTCGCTTACAGTTTCTGGTGCGAATAACTCTTCGACTGAGAGCTTTCGATTTGTGAGTCCTTGTTCGTAGGAGTACTGCGTCATTGCCTCCAGTGTACTGCGGTTAGCATCAACACCGTAGGGCCAATAATCATCACCCATAAGATCAACAGTTGACTCAAGTTCGTAAGTCTGCCAGGGAAGAGACGTCTGAAGAGCGCTTGTGTCACGCAGACGATCGAGCCCTACTTTTTTGGCCTCAGTGAATACCTTGGTGAGTTCCTGTGCAAGCCAAGGATTTTCCCGGTAGACGTCACCACGGAGAACGATAGTATGCATAATTGGGAAGAAGCCCGTCCGCTTGTAGTAGTCACGTTCTACTGAACGGTAGTCCTGCCAGAGTCGTTCAACAGAAGAGGTTGAGTAAGAAGAAGGTGTCCGGGCAGTAAGCAGGGCATCAAGATCTCCCCGTCCAAGCATCGCACTCAGTGTCTCGTCTGGTTCAATAGACGAAAGGTCGACGTCAGGAGGTAGATCAACAGAGAGTTTTTCTTCACGCCCTCCTTCTTCTTCTCCTCCATGGTACCAATGCATCTCTTCTGGGCTGACCCCATACTCGTGTTGGAGCATCCCCCGAATCCAGAGTGGGGAAGTCATCTGGTATTCAGGCACACCGACCTTCTTGCCACGGAGATCAGCAGGTCCCTCAATCCCTGCATTAGTATTCACAAAAATACAAGAGTGTCGGAAGAACCGAGAAGGAAAAACAGGGATCGCGATCAAGTCTGGGTTCTCACGGTCAACAGTCATCATATAAGACGACATCGACATTTCTGCGGCGTCGAATTCCTCATACCGCAGCATCCGGAAGAACACCTCTTCAACGCTATATGGGAGGAAGTTCAAATCGACTCCTGTTGGACGCACCTGTCCTTCATATATTGCCCGTGTTCTATCAGTTAGATTACACGCCAACGAAATGTTTTCAACTGTCATAGATGGGAGGACCAACGTATAACTCAAATTTATATATTGGGGTATACACAATCCAATCCGTTTCCAGTAGCTGCACCACAAAGGCTCAATTCTATATTGCAACGGCTCTGCTTCAGCGTATCGGTCGTGTCAAGTTAAGGGTGAAGAGTGAGGCGTGGTGATTTCGTAGTGCTCTATGCCAGAAATCACACGCCTCAGCGATGGTAGCGACTGGATCGAATTAGATTTTGTGGAGCGTCAGCGGACACCCGAGTTCGCGATGCGGCTCGGTATTCAGATGCACGTGGCAAGACTATCACTTTCGAATACCATCTCGATTCTTGAAAGGTTGGGTGTCGAACGCTCTCGAACGGCCGTCCACAACTGGGTGCAGAAGGCCGATCTACAGCCCGACGGCGGTGCGAGCCCGAATCACGTTGCACTTGACGAAACCGTGATTCGAATCAATGATCAGCAATACTGGCTGTATGCCGCCATCGATCCTGAAACAAACAGATTCCTTCATATTCGGCTCTTTAGCACGTATACAACCGGCCTCACTGAGATCTTTCTGAGCGAATTACGCGAGAAACACGATGTCGAAACCGCCGTGTTTCTCGTCGACGATGCTCAGTGGCTCCAAACTGCCCTCGATCGACACGGCCTCGATTGCAGATATGAACGCTATGGCAATCGGAATGCTGTCGAACGTCTATTTCATGAGATAAAACGACGAACCTCTTCGTTTTCAAATACGTTCAGTCACGTGGAGCCGACGACAGCAGAATCGTGGCTCCAAGCCCTCGCTGTCTGGTGGAATCGATGCCAAAGTTAACACGACCAGCGTATCGGGACAAAGAATTATATATGGATATAATTTGATTTGGGTCGGTAATAGTACACGAACAGTGCAATTTACCAGGCGACGGCAGTTCGTCCACTCGCTCACGAGAGATAGATCAAGTCAAGTCTCATTCTGGAGTGTGTAGTATTACTTTTGATGACGTTTCTGCCGTAGCAGTTCAGGTAACAAGTTGACCCTTATCGAGAAGAAAGTCGTATAAGTGTCCCTATACCCAAATTCCGCCACCTGGTATTCCGTGCTTCTATTACTATGCTAATTGGTAAATATAGCCGCTGAGTCGAAATCTTTTGCTCAGTGATGTCGATACTGTGCAGTGATTTTCAACCGAGATACATTGCGCAATATAGACAAGGCTACTGCCCTTGGTCCGAACAGCCGTCTTGTCAGCTGCGCTGTCACCAGAACTCGGGGCATTCGCTGTCCGTTCCCGATCACAACAGTCTTTTAGGTCTGTCGCGAAGGAATCGCTGACCTGTCTGTCAGCGCCATCCCAAAGTAACTCGACGAATCCTAGACTGCTTCTTTTTGTATTAATTATCATACAATTCAAGCAGGTGAAATTATTGTCAGTCGGTAATCAACATAATACTGCTTCCGTCGATTCTGAGAACTCTGCGAACAGAGCCAGGTAGAGAGCGAATAGGTAGATACAGGATAGAGCGTGTCAAAGAGTCGGTCTCATAGAGTGAGTTTCTCTCGACCGGGATCGTATCCTCGTTCGTAGTTGGTGATTGCGACGACAAGTCGTAGGCAGAGCGCAACGAATACTTCTGTTCGTGCGTCGACGCGTCGGCCGCGAACGTGCCCGAGGCCGTAGTCCTTGACCGCGTCGTTGGTCTGTTCAACACCTGTTCGGTGGTTGTACGTCTCCTCCAAGATGGATTGTTTCAGCTGAACGTCTTCGCTGTGTTCCTCGATCCGGTCTTCGACCCTGTATTCGTTATCTTTCGGGTCGTCAGTGTTTCGCGGATTGTACGGAGCGATTGGCACGACCCCTGCGGCCAGCAGGTGGTCGTGGCAATCGAGAATGTCGTAGGCGCTATCTCCAAGCATCTACGAACGAGAGCGCAGGGCGAAGAAGTCGAAGAAAGCGAGGAGTGACACCTAGACCACTTGGCTCAGACCGTAGTTCAAGTAGAATTGACTGACTCGTCCAAAAAGACAAAAATATGACCAGTAGCGTTGTCTATTTTCCAAATACGATCCTCAAAAAATTGAAAGGTGGTCTCGAACTGTGCTGGTACCTCCGACAAAGAGGAAAGTACGTGAGTGGGACCTCCTGCCTGTTAGGGTGTTTCGTTTCCTCCATTCGGCGTCATCGTCCCGTTTCCGTCGGGTGTTATTGTTTCGTTACCATCGGGAGTCATCGTCTCGTTGCCGTCTGGTGTCGTCGTTCCATCATCAGGCGTCGTCGTGCCGTCGCCATCGCCCGGCGTCGGCGTCTCGTCGTCACCAGAATCGATGAATCCACTGACGGCGTTCAGGACGTCCTCCTGTGACTGTGCTGGATCGTAGGTATCTGGGAACGGCGACGCTCCGTTGTATTGATTCAACAGTGCGGCGTGGCGTGCCTCCACGCTATGGATCGAAAGTGCGGCCGACAGCAGATCCGGACTCTCGACAAAGGGGGCTGCCCCGGCGTAGGCTGCGACACCAGTATTCTCGATTACTTGCGCGAGCTCGAGGAATTCGGAGACAGTCTCGAACCCGAAGTCGTAACTAGCCTCTTCAGTGGGAGTTCCGCCCAGGAGTTCGACCGCCTGAGTGAGGAGTTCTACGTGGGACGCCTCCTGTTGACTGATCGTTTCGATTCTACTGTACACTTCGCTGTGATCCTGCAGCATCTCTGCTTCGGCGAAGGCGCTTTCGTCGAACATTTCGAGAGCAGTCCGGTAGAAGGCGTTCTCGAGATGTTCCAGCGACAGGGCGTAATTGAGGACGTCTATGTCGGTGCCCTCGACGTCGTCGTAGGCCGCCATTCCTCCGCTATTCATTTCGCTTTCGTCATCGCTGTCCTGTGCAAGGACGGTCCCGACGCCACCACCAAGCGCCAGCAGCGTCCCACCGGCGAGCACGGATCGACTCAGGAAGCTCCGACGGGAACGTTCACGTTCCTCAGCGCGATCGGTAAGTGAGGATACGATCTCTTCTGCACGCGTATCTGGGTCTGTTGGTCCTGTCATTAGTTCGTTGGATCGCCCAACGCTCTCATCGTTGGCTCACTCGGGGATTGTTATGTGCTCTCCATCGCACGGTATGATTGACTGAAGTAAAGTAACACCAATCTATTGGCTGCCGTGTAACAAAATGGAGTGAGGTAACGGAGCGTTGATAGCGGCTATCTCGTCTGAATCGAGTCATACTTTTTACTCGATAGGAGACGAATCCGAGGGTATGGCATCAATTCTCGTACTGTTTGGGACGGGTGAGGGACAGACCGCGAAGGTCGCCGCCCGGATCGAAGACACGCTGCTGGGGCGTGGACACGATGTGACGACGGTCGACGTCGAATCACTTCCGGCCGACTTGGACATTGAGACGTTCGATGCAATCCTCGTCGGGTCCTCGATCCACATCGGGAAACATCACGAAGCTGTCCGCGAGTTCGTCGATTCGAACAACGAGATTCTGAACGTGCGACCCACAGGATTCTTTCAACTATCGTTATCTTCTGCAGTCGACGAACCAGAACAGCAAGCCGAAGCCGCACAGTACGTGGGTCAACTGCCTCGGGGTCAAGCCCCGAGGCTTGTCAGTGGACTCCCGCTCTAACCGAGTAACTCGGTAGGTCGGAATCGACCGTTCGCGTTCAACGTCCCTGACTTCAGAGCCAGTTGACTCGTGGCTCGTCCAGCACCAGACTTGAGCCAGTGCTGGATAAGACGCCACCCGATATTTCGAGCGGCGTTGTAATCGCTGTGCAACTGCTTCCCGCACTTCAGACACTCGAAATCGTCACCGTCGCGGTTATCTTCGTGCGTGAACCCGCACTCGCTGTGACTGCACCGTTGACTCGTGTACGCGGGATTCACGTCATCCACGGCGATACCGTATTCTTCAGCCTTGTATTCAACGTGACGTTGGAGTTCTTTGAATGCCCACTGCTGAAACTTACTGGCATTCGAGATGCGCTTCCTGATATGCTTCAAGTTCTCGAACGCAATCGCCGTACAGTCGTTCTTCACAGCCTCTTGAACGATTGCTTTGGAGATACGGTGGAGGTAGTCGGCGCTCCACCGGGCGAAGCGTGACCCGATGCTTTTGATGGTGAGGTGCGCTGACCGAGTGCCTGTCTGTTGTAGGTTGCCACGCCGACGCTCGTACTCGTTGCGTCGGTGATTGAGGGAGTCTGCGTTACCGAAGAACGCTCCCGTGCTGGTGACGGCGACGTACCCATCCACGTTCAAATCCACACCGAGAACCACTCCGTTCTCGGATTGTTCGTCGCAAGAATCAGAATCAGGTTCAACGTCTTTCTTCACAGCGACGTGAAGGTAGTACGTGCCATCACGCTTGTGGAGCGTTGCTTCGGCTTTCTCCCATTCGTCAGTCCAGTAGTGCTCAAACGGCGTTCCTTCCTCGTTGACCGGTGTGACGTATTCAGCGGTCACGCGCTTGTCGGTCGTAGCGAGGGAAACGTGGTCGTCGTTGTACGTAATGGTTCGGCCGTTGTACACGACGACGCTCCCTCGGAACTCGGGCTTACTGGCTTTCTCGCCATCGAACTTGCGGTCTTTGCAGTTCCCGAGTGCGGTGGCCGCAAGATTACGGGCTGATTGAACGAGGCTGGATTGTAGGGAGAGTTCGTCACGAACGTCAGAGTACGTCTCTTTGTGGAGCGTGTTCTTGGTGTCCGTGATGTTGTGGGGGTTGTCGTCCCATCCGTGGTCAGCGACGTGTTGCGCCGCCTGTCGGAACTGATCGAACGTCTCATCGAGAACTTTAGAGTCCTCTTGGGGAACGTCGAGTTTTACTTGGATGTTCCGAACAACCGCCATACTTCATTAGAAATGGTAGAGATACTTAAAGATACATATTGAAATTGGGGAGTCAGTCTTGCCATCGGGCGTGGTTTGTGAAGGGTAGTGTCGGTTTCCTCCCCGAGGTCAAGCCTCGGGGTATCCGCCTTGTATTTTGGATGAAATTCCCGTCAGTCGAGAATACCGATCGCTCCCGGTCACCACTCGTTGTAACTGACATCCGTGACACGCCCTCGTCAGGCGTTCAGATCTCCCTCGGGAAGATGCCAGACGACTTCGCCCGCCATCGGGATCCGCATCCCGTTCCGTGTCTGGTAATCGTACCAGTACCCCGACCAGGGTGTCGGTTCGAATCCGTCGTCCACTCGTCGATGCCGCTCCTCGGCGTACACTCGGGTCACTTCGTCGGCCTCGTTGAACGAGAACTCGAGTGATGCAGAGACGTCCCCGTGTTCGATGGTCGCCGTCGCCGTACTGTCGTCGATCGGTTCCCAAGTGACGCCCTCACTCGGAAGTAACGCCGTCGGATACCAGACCGCCTCGGCGAGATACCGAAGCAGTTCCGCCTCGTTCAACTCCGGACTCGGCTCGGCGCCGTCGACCGGAACGACACCGAACAGGGAGACGCTCGCAGACCCGTCTTCGTCCCGATACAGATCGTGGACGGCCACCGAAACGAGCGGCGCGAGACGGATCGACGCGTTCCAGAAGAATCCCGGCGGATCGACCGTAATGTGCTGTGTCGCAGTGAACGACTTCCAGGGTGAGGACGCGTCGCCGAGACGCAACTCTCCAGCCTGTTCGAGCCGAACTGAGTCGATGCACGGATGGTCGGTCGGGAGCGCACTGGACAGGTAGCGGCGAACGGGATCCGGCAGGTCGTTGATCTCGCTCGTCGGGACTGGCTGCTCGCGTCCGACTGCTGCCGCCCGCCGCAGGTCCTCGATTCGAAGGGCAGACACCTGCCGGCGTCGAACGCGTCCGGCGAGGACGATCGCGAGGACGAGGACTGTCACACCCCCAAGGAGTTTGGGTGCACGAACGGGGCGCATAGCTATGAATCGTCCGCCTGCATCAAAAACATCACTACGCCGCTATAGGATGCACAGCGATGCCCCGCATTCCATAGAATGCGGCGTTGGCCCGTTTCTGATATACGCCGTGAAGTGCTCGCTGCACAGTTCTGCAAGCCTTGTCCCTGACACTACGACCTGTTCATTCCTCAAATTGGCCTAAGTGGACAGGGCCTCCGGACTTGTAATGACATCTTAGTAAATTATACAAAAATATTATGTTAGTTGCTTAAATACCTGAAACAGATCTGAAAAGCTTCATAAAGAGGGAATTAGATGTTTGCTACAATTTACTATTTATTGTTTATATCAATCTCCGCGGACGAAAGTGACAGGACATGGTGCCGAAAGCATCACTTCTTGCGCCGTTGATCCGAAGACAGCCTTCCCTGTGGGCGATCGTTTCCGTCCCCCTACGATGACGAGGTCCGAATTGGCCTCAGTCGCAAGGCGGATGATCTCGTCACCGTGTGATCCGATAGCACCTTTGATCTCGTACGTGAGATCCTCGTCGTCGAGTCTCTCTGCGATCGTTTTTATCGTCGCGTGTTGACGTGCGACAGTATCGGCTGGGACGTCCGCGCTGTCCTCGATATTCATTCGCTCAAGCGTCGAGTCGAATTCGTCTTGCGTAAAGACGTGTGCGAGAAGGACAGTTGCATCAGAAGGCCCGGCGATATCGACGAGCGTCTGTGCCATCTGCTCGATACGGTCTTTGTCTCCGGGGCCGACTGCGAGTAAGACGTTGTTCAACGACATACAAATACTCTCTGAGCCGACTACTATAAATCTGCAGACTACTGTGCGACAGCGTTTGATGGTCGCTCCGCAGCGACAGCGCTGCCCCAGCGCGGCTTTCACCCCTCCAGCGCTCGAAGGTTCGAGGGACAATCATTTATCACACCAGAAAGAGTTGGGCCACTATGGACCTCGACAGCCTTCTCGCGAACAGCTGCAAGCGTGACTGGCAGACGGTCGATCCGACAGATATCGAACCAGTTCGATTCGCCGTCGTCGGTCTCGGGTGGTTCACTAAGGGTCGGGCTCTCCCTGCGCTCGAACAATCCAACCTGTGTGAGCCCTCCGTACTGGTCAGTAGTTCGTCTGCAAAGGCCGAACGTATCGCGGCCGAAACCGACGGCGCGGCGCTCGGAATCACCTACGACGAGTTCCACGGCGGGGCAGCACGCGATGCATACGACGCCGTCTATATCGTCACCCCGAATGCCCTACACCTAGAGTACGTCGAAACGGCGGCCGAGTTCGGCAAGGACGTCTTGTGTGAGAAGCCGATGGAACGGGACAGCGAACGGGCTGTCGAACTCAGAGAGACCGCTGCCGAAGCCAACATCGAGTTGATGATCGGGTACCGGATGCATACTGAGCCCACGGTTCGGCGCGCTCGCGAACTCATCGCGAACGGTTATATCGGCGAGCCGATGTCGGTGACTGGAAATATGTCCCAACGGCTGCTCGACCGGATCGATCCCAACCCCGATCAGTGGCGTCTCAACGAAGCGCTGGCTGGCGGCGGCGCGCTGTTCGACATCGGGATCTATCCGCTGAACACGGCCCGATTCCTGCTCGATGCAGAGCCCGTTTCCGTCACGGGCAACACCTCGAGCACGCACGACGCCTTCGACGAGGTCGACGAGACGGTTGCTTTTACAGTCGAGTTCCCACACGAGGTGTACGCGCAGTGTTATGCCAGTCACAACGCGCGTCAGTCGTCGGGAATCACTGTCACTGGCACTGAAGGACAGGTGCGCGTGGAACCGGCATTCTTCCAGGATCAGACGCGGCAGCTGCACGTGTCACGCGGTGACGGCCGAGCGACGATTGGAGTGGAAAAAGTGGATCAGATGCTGGAGGAATTCGACTACTTTGCCGACCGTATCCGGGGGTCGAAATCGATCTACCCAGACGGCAATCACGGCCTCGTCGATATGCGCGCGATGGAGGCCGTGTACGAGGCCGCCGAGTCAGGTAGCTGGGTCTCCTTGGAGTGACAGCGACCGCGAAAACTACCCGTTAAACCCCTGATGGAATCCGACGAGTTTCTCCCGAGAGAAGTGCTCGACGGCGTATTTGATTCCCTCTTTTCCGACACCGGAGTCTTTGAATCCACCGTACGGCATATGATCGGTGCGGAAGCCACTGACAGTGTTGATGTTGACGCCGCCCGCATCGATCTCGTCAGCCGCTCGCTTGGCCCGGTCGATGTCCTGGGTGAAGAGGCCGGCTTCGAGTCCGTAATTCGTATTGTTGGCCTCCTCGATAGCGGCATCGAAGTCCTCGACGACGACGACGGGGACGAGCGGACCGAACGTCTCCTCCTTTACCGCGGGCATATCGGGAGTCACGTCTGAGAGCACAGTGGGTTCGAAGGTCCGCGGGCCAAGGTCGCCGCCGTAGTTCCCGCCGCACTCGACGGTCGCACCGGCCTCGACGCTCTCTTCGAACAGGTCGACGAGATTCTCGAACTGTTCGTCGTCGACCATCGATGCAACATCGGTTCCAGGCTCGAGAGGGTCGCCGACCGAGAGTGCCTCTGCCGCTTCGACGATGGCCTCGATGGCCTCTGCTTCGATCTCCTCGGGGACGATGACGCGCTCGACGCTGTTGCAGACCTGGCCGGCGTTCGAGCACGCCCCACCGACGACTTGCGCGGCCGCCGCTTCGATGTCCGTATCGCTCCAGATGATCGTGGGATCGTTGCCGCCGAGTTCCAGCGTCACTTCCTTCATTCCGCTGTTGTTCGCGAGGTACTTTCCGACCGGTGTCGAGCCGGTGAACGAGATGGCTTCGATCGCCTCGTGGTCGAGGATCACGTCACCGATGGTTGAACCCGACCCGGTTACGATGTTGAACAGTCCATCGGGGACCGTCGCGTCGATGGCGTCGGCGGCGTCGTCGAGGCACTCGAACAGTGCGATGGCGGACAACGGCGTGTTCGTCGCGGGTTTCCCGACGACGCTGTTGCCGGCCGCGAGTGCGGGGCCGATCTTGTGTACCATCAGGTTCAGCGGGAAATTGAACGGCGTGATGGCTGCGACGACGCCCATCGGTTCACGCTGCGTGAAACAATGATCCCGTGCGAAGCCTTTCTGGGCGTCCATCGGGACGAACTCACCGAAGAGACGCTTGGCCTGCTCGGCCGAGAGATCGAGCGTCTGGACGGCGCGGTCGACCTCACCACGGGCCTCCGTCAGCGGTTTCCCTTGCTCGCTGGTGAGGATGTGAGCGATTTCGTCGGCGCGCTCTTCGACGAGTCTGGCTGTTTCAGAGAGCAACTCGTATCGTTGGTACGCAGAGAGGTCTGCGGCGTGGAAGGCCTCCGCTGCTGCATCGATCGCTTCGACGACTGTCTCCTCGCTCGCCATCGGAACTGACCCGACGAGTTGGCCGTCGTATGGGTGTATGACGTCGGTTCGCTCCTGAGCACCGATCCAGTTGCCGCCGACGAGCATCTGTCTATCCAGACTTGTATCTACTTGCTGGCTCATATCGGATTCGTTGCAGATTAGAATTATAAGTGTTACGCAGGCTTCGGAGGCAACTCCGCGATGGCGGCACTACAGTAGCATTTGCAAGCCTTCACTCATCGGACCGTACGCTGTCGTGCGATCGGATGGGCGATAAGTTGCAAATGCTACTATAGCAAGCGTTCTGGGTGCCGTCGTTCGGATTCTCGCAACCAGCCGGTTGTACGCGTTCTTCTCGGTCAGTCTTGGAGACATAGCGCTGCTCGCGTTGCGAAGACGACCGAATGACCCCGGTGAAAAATATGAACTAATCCATCGAAGTCGGTACGGCTGTGTGTGACCTCATCCCAAGTTATAACTGAGTGGTGCTCGGTACGGTAATTATGAATCTTGCAGGAACAGTGGTTCCTATGGCGACGCCTACCCGCCGGTCACGGCGGGCGGTCGACGATACAGCCCTCAGGAAGTTTACCCGGGGCCTCGTGGAGGCGGGCGTGCACGGGCTCTTCCCGGGAAGTTCGATCGGTGAGTTTCCGAGTCTGACGGCGGCGCAGAACCGACAAGTCATCGAGACGGTAGCCGAAGTGGCCGACGGAAGAACGAACGTTCTCGCCGGCTGTTGTGACACGAGTGTGGGTGCGGTACTCGACAAAATCTCGTCTGCAGAGGACGCGGGTGCGGATGCCGCAGTCGTGGTCTCACCGTACTATCTGACGACGACCCAACCCGGCCTCGAACGGTTTTTCACGACGATCGCCGATCAGTCCGCACTTCCGCTGCTCCTGTATAACATTCCGCCGCTGACAGGCAACGAGATCGGAATCGATCTGGTAGGAGATCTCGCCGAACACGACAATATCGTCGGTCTCAAGGACACGTCTGGTGACCTGAACTACCACTACCGCGCCGTCAGCGAAACGCCGGAGGACTTCCTCGTGTTCCAGGGAGCGACCCAGTTGGCGACGGCTTCCTTGGGCGTCGGAACGGACGGCCTCATCGCCGGTCCGGCGAACGTCTTTCCGCGAGTGATGACTGATCTCTACGAGGCCTACGACCGCGGTGATCTCGTGGAAGCCCAACGACTGATGCAGACCGTGGTCACACCGTTCGTGGGGGCTACGAGCGATGTCCCCACAGCAGCGGCGTTGAAGTACCTCGTGAAACTCGACGGACTCGACATCGGCTCGCCGCTGCCGCCGCTTCCCCAACTCACTGACGAGGAGCAGACGGCGCTGACGGCGGCATATCGGCGGATTACGGACCAGTTCGATAAACAGACGCTATAGGCTGCGGCTCTCTTTTCTTCGCACTCGTACGAACCGCTACGGCGATGGCCCCTCAGCTAGACGCCGAGCCGAGCGGCGGCTGTGGTAGTGTTTGCAGCTGGTTGCGCACCAGACCATATGCTGTCGGGAAACCGGGCACGTGAAGAACTGCAAATGCTACTATCGGAGCGCCAGTATCGACAAAAATCCGGATACAGATGGCTCGGGACTCGTCGTGGTGGCTGGAATGCGTCGCAGTCAGGCGTTGTTGACTTCGCTGTCGATTTCTTCTTGAGCGTCGTTGAGTGCTTCTTCGGGCGTCTTCTCTTGGACGAGAGCGGCATTGCAGTTGGTGTAGACGATCTCCGAGAACGTCGAATACTGTGGCGTCGCCGGTCGAGCGCTGGTCTGATCGACGATCTTGGCGAACGTCTCCAGTTGGGAGGCCTGCTCGTAGTACTCGTCAGAGTACAGTTCCTGGCGGACGGGGAGACGGCTGTGTTCCAGCGCCATTTTCTCTTGGGCTTCCATCGACGACATATAGCTCGCGAACCGCTGTGCGGCCTCTTTGTTCTCCGAGTTGGCGTTGATGAACAGATTCCACCCGCCGAGACAGGAGTTCTTCGCGTCAGGGTTGCCCTCGGCTTTGGGCATCGGTGCGACGTCGAACTTCCCTTTGACAGGTGACCCGTCCTCGTTCATCAGTGCAACCGCGTAAGGCCAGTTACGCATAAAGATGGTATTGCCCTGTTGGAACGTCTGGCGGTTCTGGTCCGTCGAGGACGCCGGAATAGACTCGGGGGTGACGCCGTATTCGTGGATGAGATCGACGGCGTGCGCGAGGGCATCGATACCCTCCTGGGAGTTGACCACGAGGTTCCCGTCCTGACGGAGTTCACCGCCCATCCCCCAGAACCAGTTGAGCCACATAATCGTCAGTCCCTCGTTGGAACCGCCTTGCCAGATGTAGCCATTGAGGTCTTTATCGGACTGGTCCATAATGTCCTGCGCCATATTGACCAGTTCCATATACGTCGTGGGCGGACTGTCGTAGCCGTGCTCCTCGAGGAGGTCCGTCCGGTAGTACAGCGCGTTCGCGTCCGTGTGGATCGGCATTCCGTACATCGTCCCGTCGACGGTCACCGAGTCAATCGGCGTCTGGAGCATATTCTCGGTGTGACCTTCGGGATCGCTGACTTCGGCTGCCCAGCCGTTCTGGGCGAACTCCGCGGGCCAGATGACGTCCATATTGCCGACGTCGAACGACGACGAACCGGAGACGAACTGATTGACGTAGTACTCACGCGTCGAGGACGCGTCAGACGGCGTCTGCTGAGACTCGACGGTGATGCCCGAGGCCTGCTCTTCGAACATCGGAACGAGGCTCTGGGCGTCGTTGCTGAAGTAGCCGGGGTAGACGTAGGTCATCTCCAGTGACTCGCCACTCTCGGTACTCCCGCCGCTCTCGGTACTTCCATCGGTTTGGTCGGTCGCATCCGAGTCGGTGTTGCTGTCAGTGCCGTCGCCACCAGAGTCGCTGGTACCGCTACAGCCAGCAAGCAGCGCGATGCTGCCACCAGCCATCGTCTTGAGAACCGTTCGCCTACGCTGGTTCGTGACCTTCCGTGTCATACACCCAACGATTGGGACATCCCCTATTAATAATTATTGTTATATAGTAGAGGTGTTGTGGGAGTAGGGAGAGTTACTCGTCGACTACGAGTTCCCGTACTTCAGTCCAGAGTTACTCGTCGACTACGAGTTCCCGTACTTCAGTCCAGAGTTCCTCGTCGACTTCGATCGCCGTCGCCGAGCGGTCGCGCTCGACGGAGCGTTGGCCGGGCAGTCGGATCTCGTCTACGTGAGCGGCTGGCTCTCTCTCAGTCAGATCTGCTAGGAAGTCGCTTGCCCGCTCACTGAAATCCGACGCGCCCATCGCGTCGGGATCGATCGCGAGGAACAGATCGCCCTTCGTACAGGGATCTGTCGTGTGATACGTTCCCGTGACGTCGGAGCCCATCGCCGCACCGACGAGCCCACCGGCCAAGACCTCGACGGCGATGGCTAGTCCCGAACCCTTCGCGCCCCCGAACGGGAGGATGGTTCCTTCGAGAGCTGCGGTGGGATCGGTGGTCGGCTGGCCGTCGGCGTCGAGAGCGACTCCGCTGGGAAGTTCCTCGCTAGTCTCTTTCTTGTGGAGGACGGTGCCGCGAGCGATCGCCGACGTCGACATATCCAGATTGAAGACCGGCTCCGTTGGGAGGCCGATAGCGATGGGGTTGGTTCCTAATACGGGCTCTGAACCGCCGTGTGGCGGCATCGCCGGTTCCGTGTTCGTGATCGCGATGCCGACGTATCCCTCTCGCTGGAGCTGATCGGTGTAATACCCGAGCATCCCCAGGTGGTTCGAGTCGTGGACGCCGACGACGCCAACCCCGAACTCGTCGGCACGGTCCATCGCTTCGGCAGCCGCTGCGCTTGCGACGACGGGGCCGGGTCGGGACCCACCACTGATCGTAGCTGCGCCGCCCGTCTCGGAGACGACGTCGATCGAGCCCGTCGGGTCGACGTTCCCCGACTCGATGCCTCGAACGAACCGCGGGAGCCGTAACAGCCCATGAGAGTGCTTTCCACGTGCATCGGCACTCACGAGGACTTCGGCCGTCTGCGCTGCGTCCGCGTCAGTGATTCCGTGCGCGCGGAAGGCGTCGGCGGCAACCGCGACCGCGCGTTGCCTGTCGACCTCCATTATGTGGAGGGGCCGATCCGGTGAATGGCGAACTGGCTTTCGCCCATCGCCTCGCTCATCGTCAGTTTCCCGTTGACGACGTCTTCGATTTCGTCCCAGAGTTGGTCGCTGGCCCAGTCGAAGCTCTGGTCGCCGACGAGCGCCTCACTGACGTCGACGTCGGTTTGCTCGGGAACGCGCTCGGCGCTCCCGGGGTTTCCGGTGATCTTGATCGTCGGCATAATCGCGTTCGAGAGCGTGTGGCCCTGCCCGGTCGAGATCACCATAAAGTGCGCGCCGCCCGCGCCGATACCCGTAACCGACTCGGCACCGTGCCCCGGCGTGTCCATAATGTACATCCCGGAGTCGTCGGGGATCTGCGCACCGTAGTCCACGATGTCCTGGATGGGCCCGTCACCGGACTTCACGAGTGCACCGAGGGACTTCTCCTCGATCGTGGTCAGGCCGCCGTCCATATTGTCCGGCGTCGGCTGGGCGCCTCGGACGTCGTAGCCGGTCGCCTGCAGGCGCTGGTCCCAGTTCTCGACGCGATCGAGGATCTCCTGTTTGACTTCGTCGTTGACCGCACGCTCGGCGAGCTCGTGCTCGCCGCCGAAGAACTCGGGCGTTTCGGCGAAGCACGCCCGCCCGTCGTGATCGTCGATGAGTCGCCACGCAGCCCGTGCTGTCGCTTTGTGCTGACAGAGGCCACTCGTCGTGTCCGACGTCGCGCAGTTGATCCCGAACGTCAGATTCGACATATCGGCGGGCACGCGACGCTGGTCGCTGGCTTCCTGCACCATCTCACGAGCGGAGTTCACCGTCCGCTGGAGGGCGTTCATCACGCCTTTCTCGCCGTGGATGTTGACGGAATCGCTCGGACGGCCGGTTTCGGCGACGTCAGAAGCGAGTTCGTCGCCGTCGACGATCTCGCCGGCGTGGGCGACGACGACTGTCCCGTAGACGTTCGGATGGGTGCCGTATCCGAGCAGCGTCCGATAGGTCTGGAAGACGTCGGGCTTGGTCTGACAGCGGCCAAGCGGATGGGTTATCGGAACCGTGTTCTCGACGATCTCCGCTGCGCGCTTGACCGTGTCGTTGGCGTAGGGTGCCGTCGAGATGATCGCAACGTGATTTCGAATGCCGACGCTCCCGTCGTCTCGTTCGTAACCGAGGAATTCACTCATTTCAATCACTCACTCACTGCTGCAGTTTGTTCACCGTCCGCGAGGTCGCCGCGACCGTAGTTGCTCTCGACGTTGTGGACGTGGACCCACGTTCCTGCGGGGATGTCCTCCGTCGCGTTGCCGATACTCTTGCCGTACTTCGTGATCGTCTCGCCATCGGCGATGTCCTCGATGGCGATTTTGTGCCCGAACACAACGTCTTCGGACACCTCGACGGTGCGCTCCTCGTCGCCGACGGCGACCGCGACCGTCTCACCGGCTTCGAGTTCACGGAGGGCCGTCGCGACGTTGTCGTCAGGTTCGACTACCTCTAGGTATCTGTCTGCCATGCGTTTCGGTCAACGGATGTCACAGTTTATAATGTTTTCTCCTAGTCAAACGCCGTTCGGGGATCGAAAACTCATACTGTCGGACATCAGTCCGTGAAGCAGTGCGGTACCCTGTGGGCCAAGAATATTCACATCGTTCTGTCCGACAGTATCACTGCCAGAGCTCCCCCACAGTCAACGTGATCGACTGAGTGGAGACTCGTCTGACGGAGGCGACGGAGATTCGTCGGTGCAGGTGTCCCTGTAGTTTTATAGTGAAAGACTCTCGTTAGAGCATACGAATGGCAGATACAGTTGAAAGCTCGTCCGGCGCTACTTACGGAGAGAGCCCGGAACGGCAAAACAGACTGCAGCGGTATCGTGACCTCAGGTTCTCCGAAGAGGAACTGGCAGTGATCCTGCTGACGCCAGTGGTCTCTTTTCTGCTCGCGGTGTCGTTTTACCCGATTTTCGATACCGTGGTAGGGAGCCTGCATACGGGATACGTACTGGAAATCAATCCGCAGGAGTTCGTCGGTCTCGAGAATTACCGTGACCTGTACGGCAGCGGTCCGCTGCTGGATCAGTTCCTCAACGGGGACGGCTTCTGGAACGCGCTCCGGGTGTCACTCATCTACACGTTCGTCAGCGTCCCCATCGAACTGGTGCTCGGGTTGGGGCTCGCACTCTTGCTCAACCGCGAGTTCAAGGGCAAATACTTCGCACAGGCGGCGATCCTGTTTCCGTGGGCGATTCCGACCGTGATCAACGCACGCATCTGGGCGTGGATGTTCAACGGGCAGTACGGCGTCATCAACGACCTGCTGATTCGTGTCGGGATCCTTCAGCAGCCGTTCCCCTTCCTGGCGAAGCCGGACACCGCGCTGTATGCGATGCTCTTTATCACGATCTGGAAGACGAGTTCGTTCATGGCGCTGATCTTACTCGCCGGCCTCCAGTCGATCCCGGACCACCTCTACGAGGCCGCACGGATGGACGGCGCTTCCCGGATCCGGCAGTTTTGGGACATCACGCTGCCGCTCCTGAAGCCGACGCTACTCGTGGCGCTCATCTTCCGGACGCTGCCGGCGTTCCAGGCGTTCGGTCTGCCCTTCGGACTGACCGGCGGCGGGCCGGCCTCAGCGACGACCACGCTCGTGCTGTTCGACCACCAGTTGACGTTCAACCGACTCAACTTCGGCGAGGGCGCGGCGACGGCGACCATCATCACTCTCATCGCCCTCGCGATCGCGATGGTGTACGTCGGGACTCTCTACGAACCGGAGGTGCGCTGAGATGAGCTACGACTCGAACACCCTCGAAGTCGAACGGTTCCAGTGGGTCGGTAAGAAGGTCGGCTTCTACGGGAGTATCTTCATCATTGCTCTCGTCTCTGTGTTCCCCATCCTCTGGATGTTTATTACGTCACTCAAACAACCGGGGAACGTCGTCACCTTCCCCGTCGAGTACATTCCGCGGAATCCGACGCTCGCGAATTACCGCGCGGCCATCGAGGGCGCACCGTTCTTCCGGTACCTCCTCAACAGTGCGATCGTCGCGACCGGCACCGCCGTCTTGGACGTGTTGCTCGGCTCGCTCGCCGGATACGCGCTTTCGCGGCTCCGCTTCCGGTTCAAGCTTCCCGTTCTCTTGCTCATCCTCGGGACGGCGATGCTCCCCTTCATCGCGCGACTGATTCCGCTGTTCAGCCTTGCGCGCTCGTGGGGGCTGCTCAACAACTATCTCGGTCTCATCATTCCCTACGCCGCATTCCAGTTGCCCTTCGCCGTCTGGATCTTCCAGGCGTACTTCAAGGAGTTGCCTGACTCGCTCGAAGAAGCCGGGCTGATGGACGGTCTGTCACGGATCGGCGTGCTGTTCCGAATCATCCTGCCGGTGTCTGCGCCGGCGATGGCGACCGCGGCGATTATCGTGTTCATCTACGCGTGGAACGAGTTCCTCTTCGCGCTGACGTTTATGACGGAGGATTCGATGCGGACGATCACCGTGGGGATCGCGCTCTATCAAGGTGAGTTCCAGTACCCCTGGGGTACGATCTCGGCGGCCGTGTTTATGTCCGTGATACCGCTCATCCTGTTTATGCTGTTCTTCCAGCGGAAGGTCGTGGAAGGGCTTACGGCGACAGGAAAAGCCTGAATCGGTCAGGCGCTGCGTTTTTTCGACATTCTGAGTCGCGTACTCTGTGTCAGAGCGTCGCGATCGGGAGGCAGGAGAGACGGACCGACAAAGAGCGCCGACGTCGAAGAGAGAGACAGACGAGCTAGTCGTTGACGACGTTCTCAGGCTCGCCGCCCTCCAAGACGGTCCGAACGATGTCGGTGACTGTGTGGCGACGCTGCTCGTTGGCTTCCTCGCTGTACCACGCGACGTGGGGCGTCGTAATCACGTCGGGATGATCGCGGAGCGAGTGGTCCGGTGTGGGTGGTTCCTCGGGGAACACATCGAGTCCGGCACCGGCGATTTCGTCGTCATACAGCGCGTCGAGGAGGGCATCGTCGTCTACGATCGGCCCCCGGGCGACGTTGACGAAGTACGCCGAATCGGCCATCTGGGCGAAGGCGTCGGCGTCGAAGAGACCTCGTGTCTCAGGCGTCAACGGAGAGTGGACGGTGACGAAATCCGACTGTGCTAGCACTTCCTCAAACGCTAGCAGACTCGCGGGATCGTCTGCGACGTCGTCCTCGGTGAGGAACGGGTCGCTAGCGACGACATCGGCACCCAGTGCGGCCGCGCGCTCGCCGACGGCGCGGCCGATTGCCCCATAGCCGACGACGCCGACGGTCTGCGTCGAGAACCGGTGGATCGGAACCGCGGCGTCGCGGTCCCAGCCCCCGACCGCAACATTGGCGTCGTAGTTTGTGAGTCCCCGCGAGAGGGCGAGGAACATCGAAAGCGCGTGCATCGAGACTTCCTCCAGACAGTAGTCCGGGACGTTCGTGACGGGGATGTCACGCTCGGCGGCGGCCTCGGTGTCGATGTTATCGACGCCGATCCCGTAGCGCGAGATGACCTGGCAGCTATCGAGCGCATCGATCGCGGCCGCATCGAGGTCGTAGCGGAGGTTGATCACGGCGTCCGCCTCAGCGAGCGTCGCGTGTGCGTTTGCGGCTTCCTTGCCGACTCCATCGGTCAATTCGACCACCTCGGCGATGTCCGACAACCCGTCCCGCTCGATCGAGAGATCCGCGAAATCGTGATCCGTAACGACGACAGTGTACTTCGACATCAGTGGACTCAGACGATGAGATCGTAGCCGTCGACGAGATACTGCTCACAGAGGTCGCGGTTCAACTCGACACCGAGGCCGGGACCCTCGGGCACGTCAATGTAGCCGTCTTCGAGGATCGGGCCAGAGCCCTCGACTCGCGTGCACATCTCGTTCCACCACGGAACGTCGCGGGAGTGCCACTCCATACACAGGAAGTTGGGGATCGCCGCCGAGACGTGCGCGCCGGCGATCGTCCCGAGCGGGCTCGAGATGTTGTGTGAGGCGATCGGAATGCCGTACAGGTCACACACCGTCGCGATGTCGACGTACTCGCCGAGGCCACCGCACTTGTTCACGTCGGGGGCTGCGATGTCCATCATCCCTTCGCGCGCAGCATCGTTGAACTGGCTGGTCGTGACGAGATTCTCGCCGGTCAAAACCGGCGTGTTGAGCGCCTGAGTGACGCGCTTTTGAGATTCGGTCTTCTCCGGTGGGACAGGGTCTTCGATCCACGCGAGATCGAACCGTTCCAGTTTCTTCCCCAGTCGAATGGCCGTCTCAGTGGTGAAGTTCCAATGGAGGTCCATTCCGAGGTCGACGTCGTAGCCGGTCTCGTCGCGGACAGCCTCGACGAGGCTGACCTTGTGTTCGAGCGCCGCGTTGTCCATCCGTCGGTTGGCTTCGTCGTATTCGGCGTGCGTCGGGACGTCCAAGTCGAACTTCAGCGCCTCGAACCCCTCGTCGACGACCTCCCGGGCCGCGCGGGCGTACGATTCCGGCGTGTAGACGTCGGTCGGATCGTGTTCGCTCGCTTCGCCGAGGGACTCGCCGCCGTGCGTATCGCAGTAGATCTTGATCTCGTCGCGGTACTTCCCGCCCAGCAGTTCGTACACCGGGACGTCGAACAGTTTTCCCTTGATGTCGTAACAGGCCGTCTCGATCGCAGTGAAGGCGGCTTGTCCGATGCGGCCAGTGCCTGTGTACCGCTGTTCGAGGAGTTCGCGAATCCGGTCGGTGTCGAGCGGGTTCTCCCCTTCCAGGTCGACCTCCATCCGCCCGGCCATATCGAGTGCGGCCTCCGCGCGGAACGTCTCCCCGAGCCCGTAGACGTCGGCGTCGGTCTCGACCTTGACGATGCCCCACGTGAAGTTGCCCGCGATGGCCATTGTCTCGATCGCTGTAATCTCGATGTCGCGTTCGGGCGGTCGGTGCGTCTCCTCCATCCCCATATCTCGCCAGGGTACACCGCCACCCTGAGGAATGCGGTAGTCCGGTTGGTCGTCTTGCGTCATCGCCTTGGCAATCGTGGATTGCCCGATTAAAGATTGTGGTGAACTACGGGAAGGCAACACTGGCGTCAGCGAGTGGCGACCGACGGCGCAACACAGTCGTCTCACCAGTCACTTCGATCGACTCGCGTGTTCGCAGATCTGTGACAGATCGCCCGACAGCGAGTTCGACGCGCCCCGGTTCGAGAACGAACCGTCCGTCAGCGTCGTGTGCGCCGAGCGTCGCAGCCGACAGCTCGAAGGAGACGGTCGCACGTTCGTCTGCGTCGAGGTCGACACGAGCGAATCCGACCAGCTCACGAGTCGGCCGAACGGTGTGTCCGCCTCGATGGCGTGCGTACAGTTGTACCACCTCCGTCCCCTTCCGGTCGGCGATGTTCTGCACGCCGACCGACGCGGTGATCGGAGATTCGGGTGCCAGCGCGGACGTGGAAACGGTGAGTGATTCGTACTCGAAGTCGGCGTAGCTCTGGCCGTGTCCGAACGGGAACAGCGGACCGCCGGGCGTGAAGACGTACTCGCCACGAGAGACGGAATCCTGTCGATACTCGACCGGAAGTTGCCCGACAGTGCGAGGCACAGACACCGGGAGTCGGCCACCGGGATCTGTCCCGAGGATCACGTCAGCGATGGCGGCGCCTCCCTCCTGACCCGGAAGCCACGCGGCGATCGTCGCTGCCGCGCGGTCGACCACTTCGGGGACGGCCAGTGGCCGGCCGCTGACGAGGACAGCGACGACGGGTGTTCCCGTCGCTGCCACCCGGCGCACTAACTCCGTCTGCCGGCCGGGGAGACCGAGTTCGGCGCGGTCCAGCGCTTCGCCCGCCGTCCCAGGCGAGTCGCGTTCGACGTCGATGCCAGACTGCCCACCGATACAGGCGACGACGACGTCTGCTTCGCGAGCCACTGTGACGGCCGCGTCGATGTCGTCCTCGGCGGTCGCTCGGACCCCACAACCCGGAGCGTATTTGACGGCCGCGACGCGGTCCCGCAGTGCCGCGCGTGGCGTCACGATGTCGACGCCTCCGTCGGCGTTCTCCGCGCCAGCGTACGAATAATTCCCCAAGAGGTTCCGCGGGGCGTCCGCGTTCGGCCCGACGAGTGCTACAGTTGCATCGGCCGACACCGGGAGCGTGCCGTCGTTATCGAGGAGGACCTGCGAGCGTCTGGCGGCACGCCGAGTCAGTCGTCGGACCGCGTCTGTCTCGAACGCATCAGTGGCACTCGCGGGCTCCGGCGAGTCGTCGGTGAACAGTCCGGCTTCGACTTTCTGCCGGAGATGCCGCCGAAGCGCTCTGTCGACGAGCGATTCGTCGACGTCGCCGTCTCGAACGGCAGCGACGAGTCGGTCGCCGAAGCACTCCGTCTCGGGGAGTTCGACGTCGACGCCCGCCGTCAAGGCGCGGACGCCAGCCTCCCGTCGAGTCGAAGCGACTTCGTAGTCGTCGGCGAGCATCTCGATTCCCCGACCGTCAGAGACGACAGTACCTCGGAACCCCCACTGCTCGCGCACCAGATCGGTGAGCAACCGCTCGTTAGCGTGACACGGGACGCCGTCGACGGTGTTGTACGCGGCCATTACGGACGCCGCCCCGGCGTCGATGCCCGCACGAAACGGGACGAGGTCTGCATCGCGCATCTCGTTGAGCGACGCGGTCGGTCGAGCGCGGTTCCGCCCGCCCGCGGGTCGGCCGTGACCGACGAAGTGCTTGAGCGTCGCATCGACGTTCGCGTCTGCCAGACCGTCGACCACGTGCTGGGTCATCGTGGCCGCCAGAGCGGGGTCTTCCCCGAACGTCTCCTCGATTCGACCCCAGCGCGGCTCGACGCCCAAGTCCGCCACCGGCGAGAGCGTGAGTTGACACCCGACGGCCCGCAGTTGGTCACCGACGGCCGACGCGACCTCGCGTGCGAGCGTGGGGTCCCAACTGCTCGCGATGCCGATCGCCTGCGGAACCGTCGCACCCTTGCGGCCGGCGTACCCGCAGAGACTCTCTTCGCGCACGAACGCGGGAATACCGTGTGGCGTCTCAGTGCGCAGGAACGATTGGAGGTCCGCGATGGCGGCGGCGAGTGCACGCGGTGGGAGTCCGCTCTCGCGACCGATTCGAGTGACTCGGCCGACACCGTGAGGAATCACCTCGCGTGCCAGCGCTGGGGAGAATGCACTATCCTCCAGCAGCGATCCGATCCGAACGGTCCCGAGCTGTGCGACTTTCGATTCCAGCGCCATCTCGCCGACGAGCGTGTCGAGATCAGGTGGAGCAGTCATCGATGAATATCCAACCGTTCGCCCGGAGACGGCAAAAACCCCCACTCCGGACGGGGTAGTTTTAATAACCAGAGAGACCCCCTCCAGGGTAGGATGACAAGCGAGCGCATTACCGTCGACTCGGTGGCGGCGTACACCGTCGGCGACCAAACCGTCCGTTTCGACTGTGAGATAGCAGCCCCCGAAACCGTCACGCAGCGGACTGTCCCGGTTGAATTGACGATCTACGGCCCGCGAACCTTCCGATTCGAGTTGCAGGCGAACCCGGAGGTCGCGACCGACAGCGACTACCCGCGGCTGAACTCCGATGCGCTCTCGGAGTCGCCCGACTTCGAGGTGACCGAGGTCGAGGAGACGCTCACGATCGACACGGGAGCACTGCGAATCGCGGTCGGACTCGATACGTGGTCGTTCGTCGTCTCGGACGCGGACACCGACGAGACCGTCTTCGAGGAACAACGGTTCGACCCGGACGTGTTTGGGCGGCAACGCGTCGATCCCCTCGGGTTCACCCAAGAGGAGATCAACCACAACCCACGAAAGGTGACGCAGACGGGTACTGCGTTCCGCCTCTCGCCGGACGAGAAAATCTACGGTGCGGGCGAGCAGTTCGTCGAGTTCGACCGGCGCGGGCGCGAACTGGATCTGTGGCACGAGGAACCGCTCGGAACCGAAACCGAGCGGGCGTACAAGAATATCCCGTTTCACCTCTCGACAAACGGATACGGGCTCTTGGTCGATACCACGGCGCGCGTCCACTACGACTTCGGCAAAACCTCTGTGGCGTCGGGAACGATGTCGGTTTCCGACGACGAATTCGCGTTCGTGTTCTTCTATGGGCCGGAGTTCCGCGACATCATCCAGCGATACACCGCCGTCACGGGACGGCCCGCCCGCCCGCCGAAGTGGTCTTTTGGCACCTGGATGTCACGGCTAGGGTATGAGTCTCGGGAGGAGCTCGAATCCGTCGCCGAGCGACTGCGTGCGGAGTCGATCCCCAGCGACGTCCTCCACTTAGATCCCTTCTGGATGCGTGAGAACAAGTCGACGGACCTCGAGTGGGACACCGACCAGTTCCCCGAGCCCGAAGAGATGATCTCGCAACTCCGCGAGAGCGACTTTCGCCTCTCGCTGTGGGAGCATCCGCACGTACCTGTCGGGACCGACGCATTCGAGGCGGGCGCCCAGGAAGGGTACTTCGTCACCGACGGCTCCGGGAAACCCTACGTGATGGACCACACGTGTCAGGGCGACTACCGCGGGGCGCTGGTGGACTTCACAGATCCCGAGGCAGTGGAGTGGTGGAAAGACAAACACCGGCGGCTGCTGGAACAAGGCGTGTCCGTGTTCAAGACCGACTACGGCGAGTACGTGCCCGAGGACGCCGTCTTCGAGAACGGAAAGACCGGGACGACGATGCACAACCTATACCCGTACCTCTACAACGAGGCCGTATACGAGGTCGTCGGCGAGGTCAACGGGCCTGAGGAAGCCCTCGTCTGGGGTCGTTCCGCCTGGACCGGAAGTCAAGCGTTCCCGATGCACTGGGGTGGCGATCCGCAGACGAGTTGGAACGGGATGGGTGCCGCCCTCCGTGGCGGGCTCTCGGCGTCGCTCTCGGGAATCGCATTTTGGAGCCACGACATCGGCGGCTTCCGCGGAACGCCGAGTACGGCAGTCTACACTCGCTGGGCGCAGTTCGGGTTGCTCTCCTCGAACGCCCGCTGCCACGGAACGACCCCACGGGAGCCGTGGGAGTTCGGCGACGAGGCCCTCGACATCTTCAGAGAGTACGCGGAACTGCGCTACCGGCTGATTCCCTACCTCTATACGTACGCCGAGATCGCCGCACGAACCGGTTTGCCCGTCGTTCGACCCATCGTGTTGGAATACCAGGACGATCCGGCTGTCCACCGAATGGACACACAGTATCTGCTCGGCGAGGACATACTCGTGGCACCAGTCTTCACGAACGCCGGCACTCGCTCGGTGTACCTACCGGACGGAGAGTGGCGCGAGTACCGGAGCGGAGAGCGCTACGCCGGCGAACGAACCGTCGAGATCGACGTCGCACTCGACGAGATGCCGATCTTCGTGCGTGCCGGCAGCGTCGTGCCGCAGCGTGAACCCACGCAGTCTATCCAGCCGGGGACGCCTGCGGCGCTCGAACTGGAGGCGACGCTCGCGGAGGCGAAAGCGAGCGGGCGGTTCTACGACGTCGACGCCGACGAGCTACTGGAGATCACAGTCGAGGAAGCGGCGGGAATGCTGTCGGTCGACACCGGCGGAGTCACCGCAGCCCGGACGACGATCACGGTGCAGGATGCCGATCCAGACGAGGTCGTTGTCGACGGTTCTCAGCACACTGCAGTCGGTTCAGAGCCAGAGCCGGGCGAGTGGACGGGTGACGGGACGCGGCTCACGATCGTCGTGTGAGGCCGCCGCTGAGGGGTGAATTTATTAGGGGAGGTCCTAAATTGTGCCACAACGAACCACGGTGACACAATGGGACGCTTACAACTCAACGAACTGACGAAGGTCTTCGAATCGGGCGGTAACGAGATCGTCGCTGTCAACGATCTCGACCTCGATATCCAAGACGGCGAGTTCCTCGTACTGGTCGGTCCATCCGGCTGTGGAAAGTCGACGACGTTGCGCTGTATCGCCGGCCTCGAACAGACGACCTCCGGCCAGATACTACTCGAGGATCGCGACATCACCCACCGCAAGCCCAAAGAGCGGGATATGGCGATGGTGTTCCAGAACTACGCACTCTACCCGCATATGTCCGTGCGAAAGAACATCGGCTACGGGCTGAAGATTACGACTGATCTATCGAAAGGCGAAATCAACGAGCGTGTCGAAGAGACCGCGGAACTGCTCGAAATTGGTGAGCTGTTGGAGAAAGAACCCGGAGACCTCTCCGGCGGTCAGCAGCAGCGAGTCGCGCTCGGCCGCGCGATCATCCGGGAGCCGGAAGTGTTCCTGATGGACGAGCCGCTCTCGAACCTTGACGCGAAGCTTCGGACGACGATGCGCACCGAGATCCAGCAACTCCAACAGGATATGGGGATCACGACGATCTACGTCACCCACGACCAGACCGAGGCGATGACGATGGGCGACCGCATCGCCATCCTTGACGGCGGCGAGCTTCAGCAGATCGGCGAGCCACTGGAGTGCTACCACCGCCCGAAGAACCGGTTCGTCGCTGGCTTCATCGGGTCGCCGTCGATGAACTTCCTCTCGGTCAAACACGACGGTGAGACGCTCGAACACGACGAGTTCAGCTACCAGATCTCAGCGACGACGTCAGACGAACTGGAAACCGCCAGTCAAGACCTCACGCTCGGAATTCGTCCCGAACACATCCAGATCGCCGATGCCGACGCGGAGAACGCCATTCAGACGACAATCGAGGTCGTCGAGCCGATGGGGGAGGTCACCTACGCCTACTTCGAGATTAGCGACCAGACGTACACGGCCAGCATCGACGGCGAGATAAGAATCTCCTCAGGCGAGGACGTGCACGTCGTCTTCCCCGAGGAGAAGATTCACATCTTCGACGGCCGGACCGGAGCCGCCGTCAAGAACAGCGAACTCGACGAAAAAGCAGACACGATTACGGCCTGAGCGTCCGTTTGTCACCGCTGGACCAGCCGTTTGCTTCTCGCGAACAATTAAGTGAAACCTCTTCATAGCACACTATATGAGCAAGATCCCAACCGAGGCCGGATCGGGCCGGCACGTACAGGCGGTACAGATATCCTGTGATATCCTCGAAGCGTTGCGTGAAATGGACGGGGCGGGTGTCTCCGAGTTGGCCGAAGCGTTAGACCGCTCGAAGGCCACTATCCACAGCCACCTGTCGACGCTCGCGGCCAACGAGTTCGTCGTCAAGAACGACGGCGTCTACGAAGTGAGTCTTCGGTTCGTCGACATCGGAGAGTACGCGAAAGGGCAAGTCGACATCTACGAAGTCGCAAAAGAAGAAGTCGAGCGGTTGGCCGAGGAGACGGGGGAGGTAGCGCAGTTTATGGTCGAAGAACACGGTCGCGGCGTCTATCTCCACAAGGCACGCGGAGAGAACGCGATCCAGACGGCCTCCTACACGGGGAACCGGAAGCTCCTCCACTGCACCGCACTCGGGAAATCGATTCTCTCGCAGCTCTCGGCCGACGAAATTGACGCCATCATCGCCCGACACGGGCTCCCTCAACGGACGAACAAGACCATCTCCTCACGCGAGGAGCTGTTCGACGAGTTAGAGACGATCCGTGAGGAAGGCGTCGCGTTCGACGACGAGGAGATTCTCCAGGGTCTGCGATGCATCGCGGCACCGATCAAACATCCCAACGGCAGCGTCTGTGGCGCGATCAGCATATCAGGCCCAACGAGCCGATTTAAGGGAGATCGGTTTCACGAGGAACTGCCGGAGATCGTAGAGGGGGCAGCGAACGTTATCGAAGTTAACGCGACGCAAGTCTGATCGTTCGCACTTGCCGAATGTTCGGAGCAGGCCGCTTCTTTCCCCGGTTTTCGTGGTCTATTTTGATTCAGGACGAACCGTGATCATAGTTGAATGTTCGCGAGGACCAAATACCTCGTACGGGACTCGAAGCGAGATGGGATAGTAGCAATTCGCATAAAGCAGGAAATCAGGCCTTCTAGCGCTCTCTTTTTGCAACAGTACGCCATCCTTGGAATGTACAACGGATTCTTCCTGCCGTATCCGGACGCGATATACGTTTGGCCTTGGTGAACAGTTCCAGTCGTCGCCGATCGATCGCCGTCCAGGGCCGATTATCCTCCGTCGTGTCCAATTCGAGGTGTGTCTAGTGGCTTCCACTCGCCCTTATCGCACTATACGTACGAGGAAGGAAAACATCTGTACACTTGTTAGAGCAGCGGGGGAACACTTTATAGAGGCGATATAAGGGTAACATACGTACGAGTGTTATTTTAGAATAGAGAGGGGGGTAAGCAGCGGTCCAGCAAGTCTTAGGTCGAATGGTTCGGCGGTTGCGAGGGCCAAACGTGCATTAGTAGTGTCAGCCACTTATTTATATTTTTACTGTCTTATAGTATTAATAATACTAATTCTATTATATCTATACACATTCTAAAGCTGTTGTAAAGCTATTTTCTATGGCTCTCTTAGAAAATATGTCTTCTTAGAATATATGATAAAGCAGCTATCTTTTATGCCCTGCGACTCGTTTTGATCTTGGCGGGGACGATGTACGGGCACGAGGGGAGCACGGCAGAGTCTTGACCCGCAGCCCATAACTGCAGGCAGAAGGCTCCGACTCGTTATCACCACAACAGTAGCGTCGTTATTATTGCAGAGCGCGTGTAGAGGATCCCCTCCTGAAGCAGGATTCGCTCAATACGGTCAAATCATCGCGACGTATCGCCCCGATGAATCCGAATCAGATACTGATGGAGTAGCTATCCGAGCCGTTCGACCACGAACTCGGCCGCGGCGGGAACAGCGCGCGCGTAGAGTTCAGCCCAAGCTAAATCGCCTTCAACACGCACGGCGTCGGCGTAATGCTCCGCGGTGAGATCGGTGACGTACTCGAAGGTCCCGAGCGTCGGTCGAACGATCTGGGCTGCCACTCTCGGATTTTCACTCTCTCCGATCGCGGTAATTGCTTCCCGCGCCCGATCGGCCGTTCGCGAGACCGACTCAGTCGTCACTTCACCCAGATATGCACCGTCACGAATTCCGTTGATCGTCGCTCGAAGCGCCTCGACGCCCGCCAGTATTTGCCCGGCTTCGATAACGGCGGCCGCGAATTGGCCGTCGTCTCGATGCTCCCGCGCTTCCTCGGTCTTCGCCTCGAGGTATCCGCTGGCCCGTCTGAACAACCACCGACCTGCCGTTCCGTCGAGGTCGGTGCGGAACGGTGATTCCTCGCGGTCGAGAAAGTCGGTAACAGACGAGCGTGTGCGCGACGCCGCGTATTCGAAGCGCCTCGACGCGTCGATCAGTGCTGTCCACTGCGCGGTCGTCTCGGAGCGCTCGCCCAGGTACGCTTCCCGCAGCCGACGGGCGTCCGCGAGCGTTGCACGGGCGAGTTCAACGCGTCCGACGGCGTCCCCCGCCTGGAACGGACTGGCGACCGGATCGGACGGATACGCCGGGGCGGGACGGACGTGTCGGCGACAGTCTCCTACCAATTCTTCTATTGGTGCGTGTGCGAGCACCGCTTCTAACGGTGACGACGCGCGGTACTCGTGGTCGGCAACGAAGGACGCGAGATCGTCGCGCACCCCCTGCTGCCGTTCTGTGAGCGCCTCTGCGTCGTCTTTGCCTGTCGCGGCGCGGTAGGTTCCCAGAACGCACGCGGCCTCGTTCCGCCGCTCGCGCCACGTCGAGAGTTCCTCGGTCGGCCAAGGCTCGTCCGGTTCATCATCAAGCTGATTCGCGGTGCGTTCGCGGTCCGATTGCACCTCCTCAGAGACGGCCCCATTGGGTACAGACGGGTCGGACGGAACTGCGGCGAGTAACTCGCGGGTTCGATCGCGGTGTGCGTTCACCAGGCTCGGTGGAACTGCGACTGGGAACGGCGACTCGGGCCACGCGAGCGACCCGATATCCGCAGTTGACAGCGACACGTCCTCGTTGTCGGAGTGGTCGTTCCCGAACGGCAGGGCTACACACCCGGCCAGCCCGGTGACGCCGATAGTTCCGAGTCCGGCGAGCACGTTTCGACGAGACCTCATTCGGCGCCACCCCCGCTTGCGGGCGTCACCGTGGCGTTGAAGTACTCTCCGCGGGGAGAGGGTCGACAAGAACTCGACATCCCCCGCCCCATTCCCGAGGACTGCTCGGCGGCGACGGGCAGTCGGATCGCGAATCCGACAGTGTGGATTTCCTCGAGGCTGCATTCGACGTCAGCAGGGCGGTGCGTTCGGCAGAAGTCGGCGTGCGGCTGGAGGTCGTCACGTTTCAGCTCGTCCCACTCGACTGTCGCCGACTGGAGGCGGATCTCATAGCAGGCCTCAACGGGCATCGAGAGCAGGTATACCGACGACGAGTCGAAGTCCGTCTCCGTGACGAACGAGCGGAGTCGTTCGGCCTCTTGCACGTCGCCAAACCTGAGTTCGGCGAGGTCGTCTTCGGAGACGATGACGCTTCGACCGTGACGGGCATACCGACCACGCCCTTCGTCGCTCGGCGTCGACAACTCCGCTCCGTGGGCGAACAATACGACACCATCCTCGTTGCGGACCTGGCGCACTTCGTAGTCCTCGATCGTGTTGTGATCGCTCTGGGGGTCGATCATCGGGGGATCAGTCTCGCTGGAACACCCAGCGAGTGCGGCGACCCCGGATGCAACCGCGAGGAGGGTTCGGCGGCGTGACAGGGAGGGCATCACCGTTGCCGTCGGGTAGCGGTGTAAAACATTTTCTGGAACCTCCGTCTCTCTGACTACATTACGTTAGGTGTACGGCTCTGTGGAGGAATCGCTCTGTACGAGAGTTCTTGTAACAGACGGGATGAATACTACTGCACGACGGCGTAAATATCTGAGTCGTGACTGTTTTCGCGGCCGTAGCTGACCGGCAAGACTTAATCACTGCCGGTCACAGCACGTAGTTGTACGACTAGCACCCTATGAGCACCGATGCCCTCCCAGTGAGCCGACGCACACTCATCGCCCTCCTGCTGTTTGCTGCTGTACTCTCCTCAGGATTGTGGGCGTCTGGAGTGGCGGTCACTGACAGTGAACCGCAGGTCACCGCGAACGTGAGCGACCGATATCAATCGGTCGAGAGTGTCAGTGCAACTCGTTCTGTCGTTGTTGAGCAGAACAACGCCACTACACGAACTGTTGCGGATGTGGTCCTCGTCCCAGGGACAGACCGCGAGCGCGTCCAGTTCCGCGAGACTGGGCCTCACCGAAACGAACGACGTATCTCAAACGGCTCGGTGCTCTGGCTCTACGACAATGATCGAGAGCGTGTCACGGTCATCAACCTCACCGGTCCACCGACCACAGGGAGGGCTGCCCGTCTGCAGGCGATCGTTGCAGCGGCTGGGTTGACTGATGCAGCAGGCCGCCCACAGCAACCCGACGTCGCCCCACTACCCACGGTACCGCGTCGCGGTAGTCTACGACCCGCGCCAGCCGCCGACGGCTACCGCGTCGAGTATATCGAACGTGACTCGATCGACGGCCGAGACACCTTCGTGGTGGGGCTTTCTCCCCCAACAAATCGCAGCGAGACGGCATACCGACAGCGGATCTGGCTCGACTCGGAGCGGTTCTATCCGCTCCGGACTCAGACGGTCTGGCGAACCGATAGCGTCCAGCGATCGGTTACGACCACCTATACGAACGTCACGTTCGACGCGCAGGTGTCTGCAGACACGTTCCAACCGGAGTTCGGAGCTGACACCTCGGTCGATCGGCTACAGACCCCTGACACGGAGTGGTTCCGTAGTGTCGACCGTCTCAAGGCAGAAAGCTCGATTGCGGTCCCCGACCCAACGGTCCCATCGCCGTTCCGCGTAACGTACGCCACTCGAACCACCGGTCGGATGCACGGCGTCGGCCTCCGGTACGCGACCGAGGGCCGTCAACTCACGATAGCGAAGTACAATTTCACGTATGCCCCCGATCCAGACGAACGTGATCTGACGATCGACGGTCGGCCTGCAACGCTCGACCGTGGGCCGACGACCTCGCTGTCGTGGACGTGTGATCAGTATCGATACACCGTCCGTGGGACTAGTGTCGAGACGGATCAACTGATCACTGTTGCTCGCTCGGTTGGTTGTCCAACGTCCTGAGATAGCTCTCATAGGGATTATCGTACGTCTCCATAGATTTCTCGCCGGACGATACGGCGAGAATCTCCGAACAGTTACGATAATCCCTATCAGTACACAGCGGGACTCTGTTCCCAGTCAGCCGGCAAACTCTGTGTGCTCTCTTCAGTTTCCACACGGATTCTCTGGATCAGAAATCTGTGGGGGTTTTTATACAGCCGGTCGTCATGCTGTCAACACGTGAGTGAGGACCCGGACCTCGGTGCCCTTCTGGATGTTCTCAGTGACGAGTACGCCCGGGAGATCCTCTCCGCAACGAGTGTCAAGCCAATGTCTGCACAGCAACTCGCCGAGCAGTGTGAAATGTCCAAGCCCACCGTCTACCGGCGGATCGAACGGCTCAAAAAACAGGAGTTCCTCGAAGAACGGACGGAACTCCAACCCGATGGTAATCACTACAGCGTGTACACCGCCACACTTGACGAGGTGTCTGTATCGCTGGATGACGGTGACTTCGAGGCTGCCGTAACGCGAGCTGATCCCGAAACATTCCCTGGACAGCACGAAGACGATACTGCTGATCGCTTCGCAAAGATGTGGGAGAATCTCTGATATGCTGGCGGCTTCAGCTCTCGTCGAGTGGCTGATCGTCGCGCTGGCGTTCGCATCGACACTCCTCGGTGGCTACGTCGGCTACCAGGCATATCGGGGCTACCGACGTCACGATAGCCGAGCGATGCAAGCGCTCTCGTTGGGCCTCCTCTTGTTGACGACGGCCGCATTCAGCGTCGCCTTCCTCGGATCACTACTCCTTCGTGAAGGCTACCTTGGCCTCCAGTACCAGCAGCCGTTGACACTCATAACGCGGAGTCTGCAGTTTCTCGGTGTCTTGCTCATCGCGTACTCGCTTCACTCACGCGCTTGAGCTTGTGGCTCCTCCCCTGTTTACACTCGTCTTCACCCCTCGCTCGCACGTTGCAGTCTGGTCTTGCTCCTCTCACCGGGGGAATTTCAGGCTGAGAAACTCCGCCTGCCATCTCATATATCCGAGTCCCCAAACGTGAGTTGAAATGAGAGACAGAGGAACTGCGGGAGGCGTACCGCGCGCGTTGTCGCGGGGAGACACGTCCCTGCAAGCGGCGACGTTGACCAGACGCATCCCATTCGGCAGGATCCGAACGACGGGCCCCCGACACTGCTAGCCTAATGGCGAGTCTATTACCGACCCGAAAACCGGTCGAGCATTCCTGCTCAACTCGGACTGAGATTGTCGTCGACGGGACGGGCTCAGGAGCGGCGCTTTCGGCGATCGCATCGGAGACAGCCCAGCAAATCCTCCGGACGCTCCGAGACGGCCCGAAACCTGTCTCTGCGATTGCGGACGATGCGGGGACGTCGCTCCAGAACGTGCGTTACCACATTGACCAGCTCTGTGAGGCGGAATTCGTCGAGCCCGTCGATACGTGGTATTCTGAAAAGGGCAGAAAGATGACTGTGTATGGATTGGCAGTCGACCACCTCGTCATCCGGTTCGAGCCCTGAATCACTCTGTATAGGTATGCGAGGCATCCAGCATCTGGAGCTATTCTCCGAGCCAAGTGGGTGGGAAGTGGCTCGAATACAGCTTATTACTCACTCGCTCTTCTGTAGGAGATTGTTGATAGAGTTCAGCTGCCGCTCTGAAATCAAAGAGGGCAAGGACACCGCGCTAGCGGTGTCCGACACGAATGATTCCGCTGGATGTGTTTGGCTCGGAATCGCTCGCAGCGGACCTGCTGGAACAGGTGCGCTGGCGTGACGGCGTTGAATGCCCCCGCTGCCGTTCTGACCGAACGGTCAAGAACGGCAGCTATGGGGCGTTTCAACGCTATCTCTGTAAGAATTGCGACCGCACGTTCAACGATAAGACGGGCACAATTTTCGCTCACTCGAAGGTTGCGCTCCGGAAGTGGTTGTTCTCGATCTACGCGTTCTTGCGGTTCAACACGAGTGTTCGCCAACTTCAGCGAGATTGGTGTGACCTACAAGACGATGCACCGCCGCGTCGAGCGCTTTACCAGAGCGCTCGACGCGCCTCAACTCGATCTCGTTGGACCGGTCGAAATCGACGAAGTGTACGTCTCTGCAGGGTTGAAAGGCCGCGAGCGCGACGGTTGGTCGCGCTCGCGTGGCCTGTCCACGCGCGGACGAGGTTCCTACGAGGGAGACAAACCACCGGTCTTCACCATCGTTGACCGTGGAACGCGACAGCGACACGTTGTCCCAGCGAAATCCGCTGACGAATCGACAGTGCGACTCCTCCTCGCCGACCACGAGGAGGAGTCGCTGACTGTCTACACCGACGGATTTCGGGCATACGATCCACTTGAGGACGACGACAAATTCACCCGCGAATACGTCGTCCACGGTGACGGCGAGTACGCGGATGGAGACGTTCACGTCAACACCTGCGAGAGCCACGCGTCGCTGGCGCGACGGTGGCTCTCGCCGCATCGAGGCATCTCGAAGGACAAGTTGACTCAGTATCTTCGCGCCTTTCAGCTACGCAGCGAACTCTTCAGAAAACCCGGTCGAGAAGCACTCAAACACGCTGTCAAAGCGACTCTCTGAAATCAACAATCTGCTACACATGAGCGTAGCTCACTTGCTTTTTTCAGTATCTACGCATATTATACGCGGAACAGGCGCAATACCACGGCCTCCAGGCCGTGGATACGCGCCGTCACACCGGGCAACAGACCACTGTTCAAACGGTTTTCCTGAGTTCCCCACGGTGACGTTTAAGTGACAGGCCAACCGACATCGAGGTAGGAATCGGTCGGAACGGAGCGGATTCCGAACCGTCCTTCGGAGGCGGCCTGTCCGCCCACCTAACGAGGCAGTATCCGAAAGGGCAGTCGGTGAACACATGTGCTCGAAGCGTGTGCCCGTGCCGACTGCTCGAAGCAAACCAGACGATACCCCCGAGTCTGCTGACGCCTGCTGGCGCCCCCGTGGCAAAAACAACACCGGGACGCCAAACACGGTCAAGGATAGGGGTACCGGCGGCTTGGCACCGCCAGCGGTCCACCAGTCCGATGCTGTGGGACTACCCGTGCCCGAAAGGTCTGGGAGTCCGGTGATTGGACTCCAAACCTGAAACTCCCACCGCTCGGGATTCCTCCGCGTTCACGCGGAGGAGGATGTCAACGATGTATCAGTCCCAGTAACCGGCTTCGAACATCATCAGCGGAGTCGTACGTTTGATCTTCGGTCGGAGCAAGCACTTCTTCGAGGGATTCCGTCCCACCTTGCGTTTCGATCTCGTAGTCGCCGTAGGCCTCGACCAGTTCATCCGTCGTGGTTGGATAGCCTTGAGTTTCGAGTGCCTCATCGAGGTCACCAAGCCTTCCACCAGGCTCACCGCTCATCGCTCGATCTTCATTGGTGCGGTCGCGCACATCCTCTCGCTTCCGCTCTGGCTGTTTTCGCTGTTCGTCGTCTGAGTTCTCGTCTCGGCCCCGTTCGTCGTCTGGCATACTCTGAGATAGGCGCCCAATTCGGATAACTGTGTGGACGCTCGTCGGTGTGGCCATCGAGCTCGGAGCAGTCGTCGGGTATTCGGACGACGTACTGGCGCCTAGTCCGCGCAGTTTAGCTCACGAACGAGATTGACCACCTCTGCGTTACCCAACGGCCGACCTACCCGGCAACGGTGAGGATTGTTGTACGTCATTTCGGTAAGTCGCCGATCCCGGATCGGCGACAACCGGTACACTGTTACAATAGTCCACATTCACCTAAGTCAAGGCGGAGGCGTCCCCAGAAATCAGAGATTTCTGGTGTGCGAACGAGACGCTCGAGTGGTCTGCGCTAGTTGTGAATATCCAATAGGGGTGCCAGCAGACGGCGAGTGAAGCAGTGCCGTAATCCCGTTTCAAGGGCTTTCATATCCAGCAAGAACGGTGTTCGCTCGTATTCAGCAGTTACAGTGATCACTCCCGCGTCTCGTCAACGTCGGCAAAACGCAGACGATGGAGGCGCACCCGTAGACGTGCGCTTGAATCGAGGGACGCTGAACGTGAGCGGGGAGTACAACCCTCCCGCCTCTGGTGAGGCGTAGAACGGGAGTCCACGCGAAAGCCCTTCCCTCAACGAGCGAGCGGGTCCTTAGATCCCGAGCGAAGTAGGGGAGGGTAGTTTACAGGCGGTCGAGGCGAATGCCTCGGGGCTTGACCCCGAGGCGATTCACACTGTCACCGTCAACGAGGTGAGAAGCCGAGTGACTCGGTTAATCAAAAAGCGTCTCGATTAGTAAAATGCTGTCAATTGAGGTGGCCGAGAAACGGTAGTTTAGCTGTCCTATGAAAATAAGTCACCTGCTCGCGTCTCTCGAAGATGAACTCACGTTTCCGATCGGCCAAGATTCAGTCATCAGGCGGATCGGAGCGGTCGAAATCGAGGCACCCGACGCTCAGGGAACTGAAACGATCTCTACGATTATTGGACCCGTCGGACAGGAGACGTACGCGTCGGCCGACGAGTTGTTCACGACCATCATCGGTAACGTAAGCGACGAGTACATCGGACGCAAATTCTACGACGACCGTGGTGCTAACCCTCCCAGAGGAGAGTTAGGGCCTAGGGACGAATCCAGCATTTCGTTCTGATGGGCTCGCCGTCGATGCCGAGGTAAGTGCTTGTTGCCGACCGCGTCGGGGTCGTCTTCGCTCCTTCTTGGCACCTCTGGTGGACGGTGTGTCTGCGGCCGACCGCGACCAGTCGTGATACGGTCGGCGGATGCGCACACGGGACGGCTGAAGAGCCACGAGTCTGGGGGCGTTCGTGTTTCCCACATAATCAAAAGCCGGACGAGTGTGAAAATGGCGTCTCTTGATACGGTTGCGGACTGAACACAGGCCACATGAATGACCTGATCACGCTGCAGATCTCTACTCTCGGATTCGGGATCGTCGGCCTGCTCGTACTGCTGCTTGCAGTGGTGACGGTCTGGCAGATGGTGCGGTTCGTGGACGCCTACGACAAACAGGCGCTCACCGTGTTCGGCGAGTATCGCAGCCTGCTCGAACCGGGCATCAACTTCATTCCCCCGTTCGTTTCGCGCACGTACACGTTCGATATGCGTACTCAGACGATGGACGTGCCTCGCCAGGAGGCGATCACACGGGACAACTCCCCCGTGACAGCGGATGCGGTCGTCTATCTCCGTGTGATGGATGCGAAGAGGGCGTTTCTGGAGGTCGAAGACTACAAGACGGCGGTCTCGAATCTCGCTCAGACCACGCTCCGGGCAGTAATCGGCGATATGGAACTGGACGACACGCTTAACAAGCGTCAGGAGATCAACACTCGCATCCGCAAGGAACTAGACGAACCCACCGACGAATGGGGAATCCGCGTCGAGTCCGTCGAGGTTCGAGAGGTCAACCCCAGCCAGGAGGTTCAGCAGGCGATGGAACAGCAAACCGGCGCGGAGCGGAGACGCCGGGCGACGATCCTCGAAGCACAGGGTCAGCGTCGGAGTGCAGTCGAGAAGGCCGAAGGGGACAAGCAGTCAAACATCATTCGAGCGCAAGGCGAAAAACAGAGCCAGATCCTCGAAGCACAGGGCGACGCGATTTCGACGGTGCTGCGCGCAAAATCCGCCGAGTCGATGGGCGAGCGTGCGATCATCGACAAGGGAATGGAGACGCTCGAAGCGATCGGTCAGGGAGAGTCGACGACGTTCGTCCTCCCGCAGGAACTCACCTCGCTGGTCGGGCGCTACGGCAAACACCTCACTGGGAGCGATGTGGCGGCCAGTGGGCAGCGGTTGGACAGCCTGGAATTCGACCCCGAGACTCGCGAACTCCTCGGACTCGACGACATCAAGGAGATTCTTGGCGAGATCGAGAAGGCCGCCGAGATGGACGTCGCAGGGCTAGAACAGCAGGCCAAGGCGGTCAAGGACGGTGAGCCGAACTTCGAGAGAGCCGACGATGCCGTCGAGGACGAACCTGCCGCGGAACCGGAAGAACAAACGTCGGTTTCGTCGTAGATCGGTGTACTCCCGCGGCTCGCTGCTGAGTGACTTACAACAGACCTCATCCGGGTAGGGCAGCCTAATTCAACGGCGCGCTCGACAGAAACTGTGGTTGCAGCAGGAACGCTCATCGCGGCCGAGCGTCTCTCATCCGACCAGACCCAGCAGTCCCAGGACCCACCGTCCGACCTCCGACACAGCGAACAACGCTCCCTCCGGCCGCGAGAGCTGTCGGCCCGTCCACAGCGCAGCGACTATGACCACGGTGACGACGATAAGCCATGCGATGGACTCGAGCGCGACGGACCCGAAGGACAGCGGCCGGATGACTGCCGCCACGCCTAACACACCGAGCACGTTGAAGACGCTGCTCCCGACGACGTTCCCGACGGACACTCCGAGCCGTCGTTGCCTCATCGCCACCAGCGAGACGGCGAATTCCGGCGTCGAGGTGCCCGCAGCGACGATGGTGCCGCCGATGACCGAGTCGGGGATACCCGCTGCCCACGCCAGCGTAGAGGCCGCCCCCACCATCAGGTCGCCGCTCACCAGAACCACGGCGACCCCCAGCACCAGCAGGACCGCATCGCGTCCACGGAACGTCACACGTTCGGTCAGCGCCGTCGGTATGCCCTGTTTCTCGGGACCGGGATCCGTGTCCGAGGGGCCGGCATCAGTCAGGAGCAGGTACGCCGTGTAGGCGACGAACGAGACGAGGAGTACGGTACCCTCGACACGGAACACCGTGCGGTCGAACATAACTGCGGCACCGAGGAGTGTGCTTGCGACCAGAGCCACACCGTCGCGGTGGACCAGCGACCGCTCGATCGGGATGACCCGTACCAGCGAGACGACGCCAAGTATGAATGCGAGATTGTAGATGTTCGACCCGACGACGTTGCCGACTGCGATCGCCCCCAGACCAGCCAGTGCCGCGTCAGCGGTGACCACCAGCTCCGGAGTTGAGGTGCCGGCGGCGACGATGGTGAGGCCGATAGTGAGCTCTGACAGCCCGAGGCGACGGGCCAGCCGGACCACGGAATCGACGAGGAGACGGGCCCCGACCCAGAGTCCCGCAACTGTCGCAACAAGAATACCGACTTGAACAGCGGCTCCGTTGCCCACCATCGCGTATCGTAATAGACGTCCTCATTTAGCACGATAAAACCAGTCGCCGACTGGGTCGTGAAGCCACCGTGAAAAGACGGTATGTCTTCTCGTAACGCAACTACTGTACGGTGAGAGCCAATCGACAAAATCACCGCTACTGGTAGGTACAGAGCCACCGCCGGAGCAGTGGCGGCGTCATTACAGCCGTGACGATGGCGACGAGTACAACGACGCAGAGATGGTAGGCGTGAGAATCCTATAGTAGCGTTTGCAAGTCGTCGCTGCCGATGGCGTCGATTTCGTCGAGGAGCGTGAGAATCCTATAGTAGCGTTTGCAAGTCTTCACTCACCGAATTGCACGCAGTCGTGCGATTGGCTGTGTAATCAGTTGCAAACGCTACTATAGTTGCCAACCCCAAAGCCGCCACGACGAGAGTCAGCCCGCCGAGAAACGTGAGTAACAAGCCCGAATCGACGGCTGCGGGGATTCACAATCGTAGATCAGTCACTCACACGGCCCTCTCCGTCACCTATGTCCGTTGATAGTCCTCGAACCCATCGTCAATGAACGTCGTCACTCGTCCGTCCTCCTCGCTGAGCGTGATCGCCGCGACCACTTCCTCGCGGGTCGCGGTTTCCAGCGCACTCATATGGCGGGTCCCCATCCATCCCGCATAGGGAAGTTCGCCGGCCTGTGCCCGTTCAGCTGTCGATAGCTGGTTGACCCGGACCATCTCCTCTTGGATCGTACCGTCGTTGTGGATGACGACTGCGCCGTCGCAGGAAAAGGCGACACCTCGTGCCGTCTCGAGGAATGCATCGGTTTCATCGAATACACTGGCACAGTCTTCGACCGGCCAGCGGTTCGTCCCCATCGGGTCCGTGAACTCGGCGACTGAATCGCGCTCAACGACGAAATAGAGACCCGGTCCCCGGGCGTAGGGGTCGTCCCATCGTTCAAACCCGCGACTGATTTCCTTGACGCAACCCTCAATCCTATCGAGCACCGCGACAACCTCCGAAGATTCGCGTTCCGAAGCTGGTATTTTCATACTCTCTACGAGATCGGTCATTCGCCAGTAAGTAGGGCCGTCAGGTGGATAGTGCTCTCGAATTTCATAACGGGGCGGGTTTTGATTATGTGGGTGAAAGCTACTTTGGACCCGAACTGATACTGTCGGACAGCAGTTCGTGAATCATATTGGCACCCACGGGTGCCGATGATTTTCACAGAGTTCTGTCCGACAGTATGACGAACCCGCGATCATTCGTTGAGCCGCCGCCCAGAGGTTCCGCAGAGAACCCTTAGAGTCTGTGTCACGAGGACGACGATGAATGTGTGAGCTTCCGCACGATTCCACTACTAATCGTGCGGGACTGTACTGTTCACCAACGGTCCACCACAGTGAGGACAGTTATTCGTGTTGGGATCTTCGATGCCGTCTCCACAATCACGGCATACGTAGAGCGTTGCTTCTGAAACGAAGTTGCGTGAGTTTGTCATTATTGGTGGTGATTACCGCACCGACATCGGGCGTCGATCGAGATCGGAAGCATTCGTCGGCGTCACGAGGTATCCCGTGACGCATGTCCCTCGACCAGTGCTGTGACTGGCAGGCAGGCGCGGCAGCCATAGATGTTGTCCTCGTTGTCCCCGAAGACACGGGCAAATCGTGACGTTACGAACGCGCCGCAGTCGTTGCATTCTGGCATCGTTTAGTCGCTCGGGAGGACCTGACGGGGATGTGATTGGTCGTTATCGGCGCCGTCCACGTTCTTCGCGGTCTTGATGTCGTTCGTTCGCCTGTGCAACGTCCTCGGAAGTGATGTTTTTTCGACCGCGGCGGCGGGCGCGGCGCGCCGCCGATTCGGCGACTTCGGCTGTTTCCTCGGCTGCCGCCTCTCTCAGTGCCTCTGCAGCCTCAGCATCTGGCTCGACATCTTCCTCGGCGGCTTCCGAAAGAACGTTTTTCGCCTTCTCGGCGTCAACCGCTTCTCGTGCTCGGCGCCGCGTTTTTCGACGCGATCGGAACGGATTTCGTACCATATGTGATCTCTCCGCTGATGAGCGGATACCGGAACGAACGCTCTCCCACTGAATCAAGTAACGACATTTTAACGAGTAGACATTTTTTGATTAACTGAGTGACGTAGGCTTCGAGAGCCTACGACGATCAATGTACTACTACTGCAGATATGTGCACTCAGTGAGTGTAACTCACATAATCAAAATTTTCTCACGTGTAAAAATCGGCATAATTGATCGACCTCGGTAGAGAGTAGTGTATTATGACGAACCACGATCTCGACAGGTGTCTCCAGCTCGTTGCCGACCAGCATCGACGTCGGATCATTCACCACCTGCGCCACGAGGCTAACGGAACCACGACGTTCGACGACCTCGTCGAGCAGATATCCAGTCGAGCTTCCGACTCCAAAAACGGTCCACAGCAGGACCGTGAAGAACTCGCCATCCAACTCCAACATTCCCACCTGCCGAAGTTAGCGGACTACGGTGTCGTCGAGTTCGAACATACAACCGGTGCCGTCCGGTACCACCCTGACGAACAGGTCGAAACAGTACTCGATTCGCTCCCTGAAGAAGTGTCGCTGCCGAGTCCCTGACGTCAATGTCTCCCACGAGAGACATCGAGTCTTCCGAGTCGATGATTCGGTATCGGATTCGTCCGGTGTTACTCCGATTCGTGTCGCGGCTCGGTCGGCTGGACGACGACTACCCCGTTGTTCTGAACAGTTACATCATAGCCAGCGAACGCGAACGAAACGGTAGTGACTCTGCCAGTCGAATGGAACCCGTCGGAAGCGAGCAGCGCATCTAACGCGTCCACATCGACTGACTTGTACAACGGTTCGAGTGCCGTGGGCTCCCTGTTCGTCGCGATTGCGACGGTCTCGATGACCGCTGTACTCGGGGTTACCGACGACCAGTCGTACTCAGCCTGAATGTCACCGTCCGCGTCGGTAACCGAGCCGTGATCTTCCCCTCTATCGGAGGTAGTCATGAGTGATTCCGCCAGTACGTTGATGCGGGTACCCGGCCACGTCGGTTCTGATGGTATGGATTCATATGGATGGTTTATCTACGGGGATTGGATTCCGTCAAGTTCGCTCCTCCGCGTCGAGTCGCCAGGTGAAGATCGCCTTCAAAATCACGACCAGACTGTTCGTGTCACCCTCGCCCCAGATGGCGGTCTCCGACCGCGGATCGGACAGACTCGCGTCCGCGCCGTTGACGAGCGCGCTCACGAGGGTTTTTCGCCCGTCGACCATCATGAGCCGTCCCGCCGACGTGTCTGACCAGACCCAGAGCGACTCGAACATCGTCGCGCCGGGGATCTCGTCCTGAATGCGTTCCTGGACCTCCGTCGACACCCCGGCCAGTTTGATCGAAACGCCCCGCTCTGCGGCTTCACCTAACCCCTCGATCAGGTCCTCGGTAAGCAGCCCTTCGACGGTCATATAGACGATTTCATCGTCCGCGTTGGAGAAGAACTCCAGGACCCGTTCCGTAACCGCCGTCTGCCCGTTTACTGTCCAGACGCCACGCTGTTCGGCCCGTCGTTCGATGGGTTCGAGTTCACTCAGCGCCGTCCGGAGGATTTCCGTGCGGTGCTGTAGCTCGTGTTCGAACGTCCGACTCGCGGTTTCGGCGGAGATCGCCCAGAACTGCTTAGGCGACGACTGGAGGATATCGACGAGTCCCCGGTCGTGTAACTCGTCGATGGCGTCGTATACTCGAGTGCGCGGCACCTCCGACACTTGGCTGACGTCTCTGGCTGTCCCCGTGCCGAGGCTCGCAAGCGCGACGAACGTCCGTGCGGCGTAGGCACTCAACCCGAACCGTTCGAGTTGCTCGATCGCGGCGGTCTGTGGGTCTTCGACTGGATCATTGCTCATCGATGTGGGTCATTGTGAGCCCAGCCACGGAGAGCGGCCGGGCCGACACGCAACAGTACGGTAGTTGGGACACAGAACTGGACTGCGTGCCGATGAAGAGTTTAGCTTCCACCCCGTATATCTCTTTTGTGATTAAACGGGTGACTATTCTAATCTCCCGTTTATTTGTGCTCTCACGCGGTGAAATCTGGAGTTATCTGTTGTAACTAGATTCATCACAACAAATTCTAGAGGGCAATCTATGCGGCGAGTTCAGACGCTTATATTGCCCGTATCACGTCGCATCCGCACTAGCCGTTATGAAAGGAGTGACAATACCTATCCGTGTCGGGAGTAAATTATCAGAGAGTCACTGGGGCACTCCCCCGTGAGGTTGGGACACATGACCAATAATAATAGTCTGGAGGAAGGAATCGAAGTCCTCCAGCAACTCGGCTTGAAAGAATACGAGGCGCGATGCTTCGTTGGCTTGTCCCGTCTCCACACGGGTACAGCGAAGCAATTGAGTGAGATGACAGAGGTTCCGCGAACACGGGTATACGACGCGATTCGAGTACTGGAGGCACAAGGTCTCGTCGAGATCCAGCATTCGAGCCCGCAGCAGTTCCGGGCGGTTCCGCTCGACGAGGCGACCGAGACCCTGCGCGACCAGTACGAAGACCGCGTCGAGCGACTCCACGATGCGCTGGACACGGTCGAAATCATCGAGCAGGACGACGAGACGCCTGTCCAGCAGATATGGGCGATGTCTGGGCGGGACGCGATCGAAAATCGGACGGACCAACTCATCGAGGACGCGGCCGAGGAGGTCGTTCTCGTCGTCGGCGACGAGTCACTGCTGACCGAGGATCTCGTTGCCAGACTCAACGACGTCGGTAACGGGGTCGACCTTCTCATCGGCGCGCTGACGGAGTCGCTTCAAGAGCAGATCCAGACGGCCGTGCCGGACGCCACGACGTTCATTTCTGGCCTAGAGTGGCTACACGGCGAGAACGTTACCGAAGACGAGACGGCAATCGGTAGGCTCCTTCTGGTCGACCGCTCGGCGATCCTCGTAAGCTCGATTATGCCCGGCAGCAAAGAAGAACAAGCGATATTCGGTGAAGGATTCGGGAATGGCCTGGTCGTAATCTCCCGGCGACTTATGGCACAGGGGTTGTTGACCGCCCGTGACCCCAAGCAGTAATCCCCCGACGAGCGACTGTTAGCTACTCCGTCAGCGGACGCAACTGTCAGAGAGTTCGTGATCGCGTTCATCGCAGATACGGTCTTCGAGCAACTGGAGAGTGAGATACTCACCATTGTCAATCGTGATGCAACAATCGTTGTAAACGAACGAGAGGCGTCCGCCTGTCCGAGGTGTACCGTCGTACTGCGGGTCGAACAACGTATCTAACGCAGTCGGATCGATGACATCCGCCAGCGGTCGGAGAGAGTGTGTTTCACAGCCAACAACTGCGCTCACCGCGCGTACGACGGCTGTGCTGACCGATTCCTCCGGCCCGATTTCGTACTCCACAGTTCTGATTCGTGCTGGACGCGCAAAAGATCCGAAGTTTTTCACCCGGTTTATCGAAACAAATGTCGGATGGGCGGGCTGGATACGCATATTGGCCTCTCTCGGGTCAATGGAGTGATATAAGACCTGAAGATGTTTGTGGCTGCAGTAGATGTATTCGCGCCGCGTCAGGAAGTCTCACCAGGGATGGACTGTCGAGGACGTGCTGTACCACTCGGAGATCCCGCCGACAGTTCTGGGTTCGCTCATACTGTCGGACAGCAGTTCGTGAATCATATTGGCACCCACGGGGTGCCGTAATCGGCGGTCTCTACGTTGCCGGCACTCGGTACACCACGCCACAAACGATGTGAAAGGCTCTCTCTGTAAGCATCGATCCGCGGACGGTAGTCGTGCTGTCATACGCCTTTCTCTGGCCCACAACCAACGGAGCAGCATCCACTTGTGGTCGCCGCAGAAACTATCTCATCTCGGAAGTCTGAAGCGACGTCGTGATTTGCTGTTGTGTGTCGAGTCCGGCTTGGAAACGATTGATGATCTCGGATTGGTGTTCTGGACAGGCGAGGATACTCACAGCGCCAGTGCCGACCGGAATAACGGGGTGGTGTAGATTATAAGGCGCGAGGTGGCAACTCGGGCAGCTGACACCCCCTGCAGGTCGATGAGCGATGAGCTCTGCAGTGTCGTCCGTCGTATACCCACACGTGCTCGCGAACTGTTCTAGGTGCTCCTCGCATCCGGCGACAGGAATCGTGAACTGATCGAGCAACAAAAACGAGAGGTACTGCTGTGCCGGCGACTGCAGTGCCGCCTCGCAAGCAGCACAGGGTACTGGCGGCGTGCCAGGAGGCTCCTCTCCTCGAGGAGGGCCAGGTTCTCTAGAGTCCATACTGAACTTCTGAATACGGCTTCGTTCTCAAGGCTGGTAAGTCGTCGGGACTCCAGATGCAGAGTACTACACGGAGGAAACCACCTGTGTTGTGTGTTCTCTTGGATGCCGCGGCCGTGTTTCGAGCGGTTTAGTTCGCGAGTCACCGCACAGGTTCGTTGTGGAAGGTCGTCAGTCGTCACTTGGTTTGGCGTCGCTTACGTCGATGCTGCCCATCTCAGGGGTGTCTTCCTCACCGGAGGCCGCCTGTAGTTTTCCGAGCACGACGGCGGCCACGTAGATCGCGACTGCGAGCAGGACGATCACGCCCCCAGCAGTCGCCTCGGCATAGTAGGAGACACCGATGCCGAGGATAACGGCCAGTTCGGCGAGGACGACCGACACGAGTATCGATTCGTTGAAGCTCCGAGAGACCTGTGACGCGCCAGCGACGGGCACGACGAGCATCGCGGCCACGAGGATGACTCCCATAATCTGCATTGCGCCGACCACGACCATCGCTGTCAACAACACCATAATGCGGTTGTACCAACTGACCGAGAGGCCAGACACAGCTGCTGCCGTCTCGTCGAAGGTGACGTACAGTAATTGGTTGCGCGTCAGCCCGACTACGCCGATGACGATGACGAATAACAGCAGGAGTATCGCTGCACTGTCCTGCGAGACCGTCGCGAGGTTCCCGAAGAGGAACTGATTCACGCCGACGGCGAGCCCACCGGCGTTGATGCTGATCAGGACCGTCCCCAACGCGAAGCCCGTCGAGAGCACAATTGCCATCGAAACGTCATTGTAAGCGTCTGTCGCCTCCGAAATGAGTTCGATGAACAGGGCCGCGATCATCGAAACGACGACTGCAGTCAGATATGGCGAGACACCGAGCTCGAGGACCGCGTTGAGGAATAATCCCACAGCGACACCAGCAAAGCCAGTGTGGGCGAGTGCGTCACCGATCAGCGCCAGCTGCCGGTGAACGAGGAACGTCCCGATCAGGGGTGCCATCACCCCGATACAGAGACCGACCAAGATTGCCCGGTGCATAAAGCCGTACTGGAGTATTTCGAGGCCTGTCTGGCCGGCAACCCACGACATAACCTCCGACCAGTAATTCAGGAACCAGTAAAATGGACCGAACACACCGTCCAACAGCCCCGCTTGAAGCGGAACAGCAGATAGGTAAGTCATCGAGAGCCACCCAGCAGATCCGCTGTGGTGCCAAATGCGCGAGCCAGGGCGTCACTCTCGACGAACTCGTTGGCTGATCCGTCGAAGTAGATCTCCCGGTTGAGACAGATGACGCGGTCGGTGTGTTCGGTAACTGCGCCCAAGTCGTGTTCGATGAGCAGGACCGTGATACCGTCGCTGTTCAGTGAACCCAAGAGATTGTAGAACGCCTCAACTGATTCCATATCGACCCCGACAGTCGGCTCGTCGAGGACGAGCAGGTCGGCCTCGCTGGCGAGCGCACGGGCGATGAATGCCCGCTGGCGCTGACCGCCCGACAACTGTGTCACACGACGATTGGAAAACGCCGCCATACCGACCGTATCAAGCGCCCGGTCTACGATATCCCAGTCCTCACTGGAGAGGCGACCAAAGCCGACATGCGGAAACCGACCCATCTTTACGACTTCGCGGACGGTGATCGGCATCTCTTTCGAGGCGCTGGCATGCTGGGCGACGTAGCCGATCCGCTCGCCGTCGTCGAACTGATGCGCGGATTCGCCAAAGAGCCGAGCAACTCCCTCGTCCGGTCGGAGCAACCCTAACATCAACTGCATCAGCGTCGATTTCCCCGACCCGTTCGGACCGACGACCGCAACGTACTCGCCGGGGTCGATCCGAAGCGAGATCTCCTCGACGACCGGGGAAGATGTGTATCCGAAGTCGACATCGGATAGTTCGATGGCCGACTCGGTGCTGCTTGCCGTTCCCGAACTCGTGGGACTCGCAGAGGTTTGTGTGCGCATTAGAGGTTCACTCGAAGTTCATCCACTCGTCTGCCCAGCCATCGGGACCGGCTTCCTCGGGCTGTTTGTTGCCGAGCACAACCTCGAACGTGGGCATATTGATGTTGTAGGCGATTTCCTTGTACCCCCAGTTGTTCTCGACCCAGTCCTCTCGGACCCCCGCGTACGGGGTAACAGGAAGGTACCCCTCAACCTGTGTTTCATCGAGTAGTTGCTTCGCTGGCTTCCGCGACTCGAAGACACCGTTGGCGATGTACTGGATATCGTTCTCCTTGATGACTTCCTTCGCACCGGCGATGTCCGAGGGCTTGACGTCGCCACTGGCTGCGAGGTTCGTCACAAGTGGAACCATCTGTACGTCGTACGTGACGCCGATGTACTGGAAGGCGTTGTGCGCCGCCAGTTGCACCACATCTCGGTCTGCCGCGTCGAAGATGGACTGGTAGTCCTGATCAATTTGTTCGAGGACGTCGGATTTGTACGTCTCGGCGTTCGCTTGGAGCGACCGTTCATGGTCGGGAGCGAGTCTGGCGAATCCATCGGCGATGTTGTCGACCGATTCCGTCGCCCGGTCGGGATCAAGCCAGAAGTGCGGATCTTTACCCTGTTGCTTCCCGACGCCTTCCTCCTCGGGGTCCAGAGTCGCCGCGAGATCGACCAGTTCGACGCCCTCGCGGACGTTGATCAATTGCGTGTCGACGTCGTCGTCTTTGAGCGTCTGAATCGCACGGTCGGCCCACGGCTGGAATCCCGGACCCACGTGGAGGAACGCATCCGCTTCGATGATGTCTTTCGTGACGCTCGCGTTCGGCTCCCACCCGTGACCGTGCAGTCCGGTCGGAACGAGATTGTTCACTTGGATGGGCGTCCCGTCGACGATATTCCGAGCAAAGTCGTAGAAACTGAAAAAGGACGCAACTGCGACGGCAGGGCCGTCGCCATTCGCGCCATCGTTTCCTGAGCCGTTCGTAGGTTCGGTATCGTTGCTGCTGGACCTACCAGTACATCCGGCGAGGCTAGCGGCGAGAAGTCCTGTACCCCCAGTAATGGCTCTTCTGCGTGAGACGCTGTACTTCGGTTGCGACTGTCCCGTGTCATTCATTGTCGGCTAGTCGGTGTGCGGCAAAATATATAGTAGTTTGCATCAAAAATAGAGATTAGATGAATCTAATTTTGTGGTCGTCGGATCTCGCGTCGAAACCCTGCTGCTAGCAATATTGTTGGTGTCGTAAGAGAAACAGAGCTCACAACGATAGCCACGGATCTATTCTCGAAGGGACCTCGACTGCTGGACCTCGTTGAATGGAAGTGCTGCGTTCCCGTGCGAGCCTTCGGAATGAAGACGTGCAAGTAGTACTATCGTCTCAACTACTAGCAATATGGGTTCTGAGCGGTAACTGCTTCACGAAGAGATCCTAGCGAGTCACACTACAAGAGCAGAAACACGGGATAGGAGGCGCCCACCGCCAGCGAGGGCGTCAAGACCCACATCGAAACGATGCGTTTGGCCGCCGCCGGGTCGAAGAGGCTCTTTTGATCGAGGTCGACCGACCCCTTTTCGCCAACCTCTGGCACCTCCGGTATCTCCGCTGGCTTCTCCGCCGGCGCTTCGTGTCGAGCGATATCCCCGATCGTTGGACTAGCGGGTACCTCCTCGTCCCGTGACGTGGCCAACGCCCCCGTGGCGATCTCGACGTCCTCCGCCGCAGGCCTGGGTTTCGGCGTCGCTAGCTCCGCCAGTGTCGCCGCCCGACTCGCTCGCCCCCAGCCGAGTCCGATGATCGTCGAGGTCGTACTCACTGCGAGACTCGCAGGGATGCCGAGGTAGGACAGCATCGTGATGACCGTCGCGCCCACCACGGAGACAATGAGTGATGCGAGGATCGGGAGTTCGGTAATGTCGTCGCCCACCGTCTCCAGCGTGCGGCGAGCGATGGTGAAACTGCCCACCCCGAAAGCCGCCACCGCGAGTAGGATTCCCTGATCAACCGTGAGCGACCCGCCCGAGCCAACAAGCGGGGCGACAGCGTTCGCCGCATTCGAGGCGCCCGCAGAAAAGGCCATATAGCAGGCAATGAGAATTACCGAGAGCGACCCGACGATGTCCTGCAGGGTGGCATTGTTGTTCAAGTACGGGCGTGGAATCATCCCCGAGCGATCGAGTTGGATGAAGTGAAGATCGAACTCCGTGAATGCGACGTAGCGATCGAGATACGGATAGATGTACCGTCCGGTCACGAGTCCTACAACGAAACTCAACAGCGGTGCGACAATCCACGCCGAGACGATGACGAACATCAGCGCCTGGTTGAGCGTCCCCGATGCAAGGCCCAGTCCGACGATAGCTCCGACGGCCGTCATCGACGTCGAGGCCGGAACACCGTACAGATTCGACACGAGCAACGAAAGTCCAGTGAAGAACAGGACGACGACGCTCGCGACGGGCGTGAACTGGACCGCTGGAACGATACTGCTGCTCATAGTCGTGATGACATTTCGACCGACGGTCCACGCACCGAGGAATGAGAACCCGACGAACAGCGCCGCGGCAGTCGCTTTCCGAGTGAGACGCGAACCGACCGCGGGCCCGAATGCTACGCCTGTCGATGAACCGCCGATATTGAACCCCACGAACACTGCTACGGCGATTCCAGCGATCAGCAACAGTGAGACCATTCAGCCTATCGAACGACGCCGTTCGGATATAATGTGCGGTATCATACTCAAGTTATCCCAACCGAACTATGTTACAGCCAGGTCATCTCTCCGCCCAGAGCCTTCCGACCGTTTCTCGTGGTACAGCGGTTCTGATTGCTGCACGTACCCGCAATGTCTTGCAGGCGGACCCCGATCTGATTCGGATAGATTTGACCTGTACTGGGTGAGATCCTGCTGTGGACCAGAATCAGGTCAGAAGCGCCACTCGGGAAGATCGTCGACGAGTCCACCTCAACAGAAAGCGCTCACCAGTATATTATTTTACACGTCGAATCCGTTCCGCCTGAGTGCCTCTGCCAGTTCACTGTCAGGGTCGACGGTAAACTCAACTAACGATGACTCTGGTCTGGTCGTCGTATATAGTTCAGAGTCAATATTGTCCGGGATCTCGTTCGCGTGTGTCTTATCAACGACTGCAACTGATATTTTTGGCCCCGCGTCCGTGTCTTTTGACTCGCTCATAACTGTTTGTAGGGGGGAGCGACGTTTGTCCTTTGGGATTCGAGTATACAATTAGGGCTTTCGAGAAGGGCTCTTGACGAAGGTGAGAGACTCCATATCTGGCATATACACGAGGTCAAGGAGAAAGTCACCGACTTTACTCGTGGGAGAAGTCACAAGGGCCCGAGCCAACGAGATGGCCACCTCGGTGCGTCGCAACCTGTTGCACAACGCTGTCCGACACAGCGACAAGAAGACGACAGACGGTCCGTCTCAGCTGATACTGTCGGACAGAAGTTCGTGAATCATTTTGGCACCCACGGGGTGCTGATAATTTTCACATCGTTCTGTCCGACAGTATGAAGAACGAGACGATGACGACAACAGGTCCGAATGCGCAGTCTTCGTCGTGGAGCTATCGATAGTGACCGAGTCGGACGTGATCGCGGCCATTCAGGCCGATTTCACGCCTCGGGACCGAGACCCGCCGCGCGCATATACCCATCCAGTGTCTCCACGAGCATCTCCGCGAATGCCTCGTCGTTGATGTCGGTGTCCATCTCGACGAGTTCGACGTCCGAGTCGAGGTTCGCGCGCAGGGCGTCGAACAGCGCTGCGTCGGCTTCGGGATCGTAGAAGTCCTCGCCCTCGACGTCGATCATCGAAATGCCCGCCATCGGCAGGACGAGCGCGGTCGGACCGGTCGCAGCGTTGAGTTTCTCGGCGATGATCTCGCCGAGTTCGGCGTTTTCCTCGGGCGTCGTCCGCATAAGTGTCACCTGCGGGTTGTGGACGTGGAACTGCCGCCCCTCGAACTCCTCGGGTACGGACTCACGCGGCCCGAAGTTCACCATATCGAGTGCCCCGGTCGAGACCACCTGCGGGATACCCGCCTTGCCCGCGGCATCAAGTCGCTCAGGGCCGGCACTGAGAACACCGCCGACAAGTTCGTCGGCCCACTCCGTGGTGGTGACGTCCAGCACGCCGTCGATGATGCCCTCCTCAATCAGCGACTCCATCGCCTTGCCACCGGTTCCAGTTGCGTGGAAGACGATGGTCTCGTAGCCCTTCGCTTCGAGGATCTCGCGGGCCGCCTGGACGCAGGGCGTCGTGACGCCGAACATCGTCATTCCGATGGTCGGCCGGTCCTCGACCTCGACGTCCGGTTCGTTGGCAACCATCCCGACTACCCCCAGTGCGGCGTTGGCGATGACCTGTCGGGATAGTTGGTTCAGTCCCTCGATGTCGGCGACCGAGTACATCATCGCGATGTCGCGGGACCCGACGTAGGGTTCGGTGTCGCCCGAAGCCATCGTCGAGACCATCAGTTTGGGCACGCCGACGGGTAGCGCCCGCATAGCTGTCGTCGCGATGGAGGTGTTACCCGACCCGCCGAGGCCGAGGACGCCGTCGAGGACGCCCTCATCGTGGAGTCGTTCGGCGACAGCAGCTGCACCGTCGCCCATCGCTTCCATCGCTTCGCCGCGGTCTGCATTGTCCCGGAGGTGATCCAGCGTCGTGCCGGCGGCTTCAGCCACCTCGCTCGCTGACGTGTCCGGCTCGAATGCGGGATCTCCCATCACGCCGACGTCGACGATGTGAACGTCGACGCCTTGCGCTTTGATCACGTCGCGGGCGAAGCCGAGCTCCCCGCTCTTTGTGTCCAGCGTGCCGATGATAACGACGGCCATACTAGAACTCGATCTCCTTGAACTCGCGGGCCTGGTTCTGGATGGCCTCTTCGGTGGGGAGGCGTTCGAGACTGGACGCGCCGAAGAAACCGACCACACCCTCGGTGTTGTTGAGGACGTACTCGGCGTCCTCGGGCCAGGCGATCGGGCCGCCGTGGCAGATGACCATCACGTCGTCGTTTACGTCTTTGGCGGCATCGTGGTGGGCCTGCACGCGCTCGGCCGCCGTTTCGAGATCGAGCGCTGTCTCCGCGCCGATGTCGCCGGAAGTGGTCAGACCCATATGCGAGACGATGACGTCCGCGCCAGCCTCGGCCATCTCGCGGGCCTGCGCCTCGCTGAAGACGTACGGACAGGTCAGCATATCCTGCTCGGCGGCCTCCTGGATCATATCGACCTCCTTGTCGTAGCCCATACCCGTCTCCTCGATGTTCTGGCGGAACTGGCTGTCTTCGTCGATGAGGCCGACTGTCGGGAAGTTCTGGACGCCCGAGAAGCCCCGCCGCTTGAGGTCCTCGATGAACACGTCCATCTCGCGGAACGGATCTGTCCCGTTGACGCCCGCCAGAACAGGTGTATCCTCGACGACCGGGATGACCTCGTGGCCCATATCGACGACGATCTCGTTGGCGTCACCGTAGGGTAGGAGACCGGCCAGCGATCCGCGACCGTTCATCCGGTAACGGCCGCTGTTGTAGATGATGAGCAAGTCGACACCGCCGCGCTCGGCAAACTTCGCAGAGATGCCCGTCCCCGCCCCCGCACCGATGATCGGTTCGCCACTCGATACCGTTGCTTCGAGTCGTGTGAGCGACTCCTCACGTGTGAACTTCATAGCCAATTGATACCAACCGACGGGCAGATATTGAATATTGTGGTGAAAAAGCAAGATTGAGTTATCTCGATGGAATGAGTTATGACTTTGACTAATATATCTCGTTACCTATCGCTCGTAACTAGACTCACACTGGTCAAAAATCCGGAGCAGGCCCGTAACCGTCGGTACAATTATACTTCACTGGCAACACATAGCATTTCGTAGTAATGCCAGAAGAGAACTTCATCAGTAGCGGAGACGTCTCGACACAGTTGTTCGACTGGGGGACCCTGAAGTGGATGGCGACCCCGGACGTGAACGGATCGGAACGACTCAGTGCCGGCGTGGTAAACCTCGAACCCGGCAAGGGTCACGATATCCACACTCACCCCGACAGCGACGAGATCCTCTACTTCATCAGCGGCGAAGGCGAGCAGACCGTCGCCGGTGAAACGAAGGAGGTTGGGCCCGGCGAGATGATCTACATTCCGGCGGGCGTCGAGCACGGAACCACAAACACCGGCTGGGAGACGCTGCAACTGCTTGCGGTGTACGCCCCGCCAGGCCCCGAAGACGTGCTGGCCGACCTACCCGAATGTGAAGTCGTGCCGGCCGGTGAGATTCCCACCCGAAACCACTGAGCCGTCGCCGAACTAGTTTTTCTGTCGGCTTATCAGCTATATGTCAGTCGTGTAGATTAACTCATAACTTTGGATGCTCCGGAATAGTGATTGGAAGAAACCCTCGCTCAACCTAGGTGCCTTCAGATCGATCGAACAAGACCTCTCTGGAGAAAGCTCAATTATTTCGCATCTGTGAGCGGCGCCGTGAGCACGGCATCCGGGTGAGCAGCCTCAACGAGGCACTCCGCACGGTCGGGTACGCCCCTATCAACGGCCTCCACCTGCCTTGAGCAAGATACCTACAAGCACCTCCACGGAGCGGTCACTCACACCAACTCCGGAACCGCGTGACACGGCTACCTCACCACGGGCTGCAGACAAAGAGTGCTGTACGCTGGTTGTTCAACTACCAACAGTTGACGAGAACTCACACTAGAGGGGTAACAGTCACGGAAAGACGGGTGGGTGGTGAATGAGGCGGGTGACGGGATACCTCAGGCACTCCGCATCAATCTAGAGGTAGTGAGGATTGAAAACGAAACGGGCACCAGCAGTATCCGTGCGAATTCACCGGCTAGCGTGCGATAGGCTGCAAACGCTGCTATAATTCACTTGAGAGGCGCTGTCGGCCCCTATTAACCGATACTTCTCCTATTGAGTGGCCCGTTAGGTAGCTCCTGTCTCTGTATCACTCACGCTGCCAGACGTACACTGCAAACGCGAGTAACCCGCCGAAGAACGTCGTTAGCGTGAGTCCACCGACGGCGAGTGCCCATAGTGCAGCGTTCTTAATACCACGTCTCTCCGCATCGTTGTATACCCAGTAGGCTAAGGCAAATCCGAGTACAATTGGGATGAGGAACAGTATGAGGACAAACCCAATACCTAGTGGGATTGCGAATTGGAGGGGCACCATAGACGATTGTCAATGCAAAATCGTATTAAAATATTTGGAACGCCTGATAGTAGTGTAACTACAGGATAACTTTCGGTCTACCTGTAGAAGACGAACGATGATTATATATCAAAATGTTGGCGAACGCTGGTTATAGAGATTCGAGGAAAATGCTGGTGGCTTGAGTGATCACTGAAACAACTGAATATGCAGCGACGTGTGGTGCAGACCCCTCGCTCCGAGTGAAACACCTCTATTCGTTCACTGGGTCTCTCACTCGTTTCAGTGCTATATTCAACTCTTACGCATATCACTCCAGCCACCAGATGAATCCGACGATTTAAGTCACAAACCACGTACTACGCACTGTGCGTGGAGAACTGGCAGTTGACTCGGTGTTTGCCACGGTTCGTAGCCGAAATCAAAAGGTAAGCCGCCCACGCCGACAGTCGTTACACAATCAGGTAGCTCGAAGCCCTTTACAGGGTACGAGTAACGGCTTCGTGGCAAAGCCACTGCTGACTGTCCAGCAAACCTTAGACTCCCAACCTTCAGGATTGACCTGCCCGGCCAACACCGGGTGGGAGGCCCGCGTCTTTAGGCGCGGGAGGATGTCACGGATGCTCAGATTCACGTGTTACACGTGGATGACAACCTAGATCTGGCGACCCTCGCAGCCGATTTTCTTGAACGAGAACGCGAGCGTCTCAGTGTCGACGCCGTCGCGAAACCAACAGCGGGACTGCAAAAACTTGGAGAGACGGCATACGACTGCATCATCTCCGACTATGAGATGCCGGGACAGAATGGCATTGAATTCCTCAAAGCCGTCCGTGAAGAGTATCCTGCCCTCCCATTTATTCTGTTCACTGGCAAGGGGTCTGAGGAAATTGCCAGCGAGGCCATCTCCGCTGGCGTCTCGGATTACCTCCAGAAAGAGACCGGTACGGAGCAGTACGAGATCCTAGCCAATCGGATCGTGAACAACGTCGAACGGACCCGTGCCCAACGGCAGCTCGAAGAACAGAATTCTCACTTCCGGCAGGCACAATCGATGGCGCATCTCGGGAGTTGGGAGAAAGACATCCACGCCGACGAAATATACTGGTCGGACGCCGTCTTCGATATATTCGGCCTTGATGCGGATGTCACCTCCATCGATCACAACCAGTTTATGGAGTTTGTCCATCCAGCAGACAAGGCGCACGTTGAGGAGGAATGGCGTGCAGCCCTCACCGGGGATGAGTACGATGTCGAACACCGTATTGTGACAACGGATGGTGAGACGCGGTGGGTGCGTGAACGGGCAGAGATCACCTTCGACAAGACCGGCGCACCAGCGAAAGCACTGGGCGTCGTCCAGGACATTACCGAACGGAAAGAGCAGGCAGACCGACTGCAGAAAACATCAGCTCGCCTCAGGGCACTCTTTGAGCGCTCGCCAGATATGATCAACCTCCACGACATCGAGGGACAGATTATCAAGCCTAACCCGCAGCTCTGCGAGCGGACCGGCTACAGTGAAGCAGAACTGACTGATATGTCCGTGTGGGATCTTGACACGGAACTTGAACCGGACGAAGCGACATTACTCTGGAAGCAAATGCGGCCCGGAGAAAGCAAACGAGTGGACAGCACCTACCGATGTCGTGATGGATCGACGTTCCCCGTAGAGATCAATATCAGGCGTCTCGGTCAGGGGCACACTGACCACTTCGTTGTCATCAGTCGTGACGTGGAACAGTTAGGTGCTGATCATCCTGAATAGGCTCGCTAACTGGCGATCGACGATCAGAACACCGCCCACTTTCCAGCGATAGCGACATCTAGAACCCACTCTCGCGCCTGACTGCGATCTCCTGAGAAGGCAAATTTGGACTGACTGCTTCTACTCTGATCGTGGTGGAGCAATGAGCAGGTAATCTTGTTTTGCTTCGATTCGATCAGCCGGAATGAGGAGCTGTCCCTCGTCGTTTCGCTTGAAGCCGCGAGTCTGCTGACCGTCCGGATCAAGACGGAGGTGCTCAAGATCTCCTGTCTTGACGTTGACTGTGATGTTCTCTACGGTACCGAGTTCGACACCGTCAGTCGTCATCACACTACAACCAGCTACGGAGGAGGCGAGCGCTGAATCCATATTGGACAGTGCTCATATCAATATCTTAATTGTGAACAAAACTGAAATGACCACTTCAGTCACCTTTCCTCGGCCGACCCCCATCGGATTATAACCTCCAGGCTGGGCGCATCCCTGACCCGGACTAGATAAGTTACTCCGCGGGTTGCGCGAGGCCGACTTTGAGACAGCTACAGCCAAACGGCAGATTTGAGAGATAGCAGCTTAATTTGAGATCACTGGTAGATAGAATTTTCAGATCTGATTCTCGCAGGGGTAGGATTATCAGTGAGACATCCTTTACACCTATGATTATGTCGAATGACGGGAGCCCTTCGGCAGCACTCGACCAGCAGATTTCCGACGACATCGGGGACGATCTCGATACAGAGATCGACGACATTGAGGAAGGCATCGACGCAGAAGAAGGATACGATCACGAGGGTGCGAGCGAAGTCCAAACCTCTCTGGCAGAATTACACGAGTCATCTGTCGAAATTGCTAGGCGTATCGGTGAAATTCGGGAGGGGACCGCCGAGCAGTACGAAGGAATGGAAGAGGTTGCCGAGGAGGTCTCCAACCTCTCGGCTGCCGTCGAAGAAATCGCCTCCTCTTCGGAAGAGGTTTCAGCAGCCAGTCAACAGGCGAAAGAGCTCGCTGACGACGGGCAGGACGCCGCCTCGGAAGTCAAAACATCGATGGCCGAAATACAGCAAGCCGCCACTGACGTCTCTGACGACGTTGGACAGATCCAGAATAGTGTTGTCGAAATTGACGAGATTGTAGAGGTAATCAACGATATCGCAGACCAAACGAATATATTGGCATTGAACGCCTCCATTGAGGCCGCGCGAGCCGGCGACGCAGGCGAGGGGTTCGCAGTCGTCGCGAACGAGGTCAAAGAACTCGCTGAAGAATCACAGGAGCACGCCAGCGAGATCGAAGAAATGGTTTACGACGTGCAGGAGAACACCCAGAGCGCAGTGAAGTCACTCGAAGAAAACAACGCCCGCATTGAGGATGGAATCGCAACGGTTGACGAAGCCGTCGAAATTCTTGACGAAATCCACGGGGCCGTGTCGGAGGTCAGCGAGGGCATCACTGAAGTTGCCAATGCAACTGATCAGCAAGCGGCATCGACGGAGGAAGTTGCCAGTATGGTCGACCAGACGACGGCCGCAGCCGATCAAATCGCATCATCCACTGCAGAAATCGCAGACACTATCGACGACCAAACCGACCAAATTGCAGATATCGACGACGCTGTCGATGCACTAGTCGAGGACCTCGCTCGAAATACCGACGCCGAGACCACAGAGACTGCCGAGTCCGCAGCTGACGATTGATACTGTCGGACAGAAGTTCGTGAATCATATTGGCACCCACGGGGTGGCGATACTTTTCACATCGTTCTGTCCGACAGTATGAGCGATCGTGGGCCCGTCTTCATATATTTTTGAGTACTCATCCAGCTGAAGATCGTGATAAGGTGGTGGTTCATATCGCCCACTGTTTTGCTGTCACTGATCCTCGCTCAGGTGGTTCGTCGAGTCGTAGTGAGTGCAGAAGTATTCAGACTATCGGTGATGTCACTGCTCCGACCCTCCGGGGTCTGGCAAGGTGATAACAGGACGAGTGGCCTCGCTAATCAGTTTGAGCGAACGGTCGCCAGCGAGTGACCGATCGCAGCGTCTTCGAACTCCACTGCTGCCCCGATGTCGGCCTCATTGCATACACGGTCCAACACGCCCCCACTATGCTGTGTAGGAAGCATCGGTATCGCGGAGTGTGTCAGACCAGGAATAGCGGATAATGAATCCCGACTCTACTCACTCGATGGAGCCGTATTACGAAATTTCAGATCAATCATAACACAACACCCATTTCTTCAGAATATCCATCACCAGTATGGCTGTTCTATTCTGGGGTGCATCTGATCTTCCTCCGGCGAGCGTTCTGAAGTACTATCTCTACAAATCGACGAAGGCCGTCGAGTTTTATCGGCCAATTATGTATCTCTTCTTTCTCGCTCAGGGGCTCAATTTTACGCAGATCGCCATCCTCGAAGCGATATACAATCTGACGACGCTGCTAGGTGAAATTCCGACTGGCTACATCGGTGACCGGGTCGGTCGGCGCAACAGCCTCCTGACCGGAACCGCGCTCATCTCGGTCACATTGCTCGGAATCGGACTGTCCAGTTCGTTCTGGGCGCTCGCGGCTCTGTACGTCTGTTGGTCGATGGGCTACAACTTCCGCTCGGGAAGTGAAGACGCGTGGCTGTACGATACGCTCACCGACGACCTCTCCGAGGACGAGTTCGCGCACGTCCGTGGCCGCGGCGAATCCGTCGCCCTAGCGATCGGCGCTGGAGCGGCGATCGTCGGGGGCTACCTGGGCAGTATCGACCTGTCGTATCCATGGTTCGTCGCTGCCGGGGTCACGGCAACTGGCGTGGGTGTCCTCCTGACGATAGACGAGCCCGCGACCTACGAACGAACGGACTCCACGAAACTGAGCTTTCGTCGTACGCTCTCGATCATCCGACGGACCATCTCACAACGGAATATACGGGCGTTCGTGCTGTATTATTACGTCCTCTACGCGGCAGTGACGTATCTGGTGTTCGTGTTTCTTCAACCGATCTTCGAGACGATTGTCCTCGACTTCGGCGTCTCGCAGTCGCGAGTGAGGTCACTGCTCGGGTGGTTCTACGCGGCGTACAGTCTCTTCGGCGCAGGGCTGAGCTACTACACTGGTGCGATTCGTGCGCGCCTCGGGCTCCGAACGTGGTTTCTGTGGCTGCCCTTCGTCGTCGGCGGCGCACTGGTGGGGATGTACTTCGTGCCGGTACTCGCGCTGCCGACGTTCCTGCTGATCCGCGGGCTTTCGGACGTGACGCGGTCGTTCGCTGGCCAGTACATCAACGACCGCATCGAGACGATGGGCCGGGCGACCGTGCTCAGTGCGATGGCGATGGTCAGTGGCCTCGCCGTCGTCCCGTTCCAACTCGGGAGTGGCGTCATCTCCGACGTTGTCTCGCCTCTGTTCGCACTCGCTGTGGCCGGTATCGTGCTGATCGTCGGCTCGGTTGGAATCTTGCTCTGGGAGGCACCCATCGAGAGATAGCGGCTATGACTGTCGACTCACAGAGAGAGCATACTCGGGACTCTTGTACGGGTAGTCCGAAAAGCACCCGATGCGAACGAGTTTCAATATCCCGGATGCGATCCTCGAGGAGTTCGATCGGGTCTGGCAAGACGAGGGACTGGATAATCGGTCCCGAGCAGTTCGCGAGGCGATGCAGGAGTACATCGAATCGCATTCTCGACTCGAAGACCTCAGCGGAGACGTTATCGCGCTCGTCGCCTTCGACTACCGCCATCACGAGGTGATCGGAGAACTCCACGCGGTCCAACACGAGTATCAAGATGAGATTCTCAACACGAGTCACACACACCAGGGCGAGTGGTGTCTCGAATCCTTATTCTGCCAGGGGGCCGGCGACCGCGTTCGGGAGTTGACCTACCGCCTCCGTGACTTCGACGGCGTGAACCGAGTGAAGATAATGGTGATTCGAGATAACTGAGCGCGGCAGACGCCCCGGAAATTCGCTCGCTCATACTGTCGGACAGAACGATGTGAAAAGTATCGGCACCCCGTGGGTGCCAATATGATTCACGAATTGCTGTCCGACAGTATCAGTCCACCGTCGTTGCCGTGTTCCCGGTCGACTCGGACCGCGTGGTCAGATAGAGGTAGATCAACACGAGGATCAAGACGACCTGGACCGCCTTGTCAACGTAGTCGATCATCCCGTACTCTGACTTGGCCACGATCCAGAGGGGGAACTGCACGGCCGTATACGGAATCCCGATCAGGTAGAGCATTCGCCGGCGGTAGTCGAGGAAAAAGAGCACAAGTGCACCAGCGTAGCCGACGCCTGCGAGTGCAACAGGAGCCCGGCCCTCGACGATACCAGCATACACGTGGAGGACGCCAGTAATGACGACTAACACAACTGCTAGCCACTGGATCTGGGTAAGAGGTCCGATCCGACCTGTCGATTGATTTTGTTTATTTCTCACAATACTACAGAGTGATTAGCGAGGGATAAAGACTGTTATTATCCGACTCCAGATTGCGTAATACGGTTCTACTCGAGACCTCTACGTCGTGGCCAACGTGTTGATGAGCGCGTGATGCACCCATCCGAGCAGTCTTGACGACACATTTTTGAAACCCACCTGAGTCCGATAGTCCGTGTCAATTACGCGAGCGAAGTCTATCGATTCGCTCTACGAGGAGTGCAAGGAGTTCGACCTCGTGCTCGTGCCGGATGCGCCGATGGCAAGCGCCCTGAACCGGCGTCTCGACCACCCCCACTTCGGAGCTTTCGCGATCACACCACGTCGACTCGCTGCCAGACGGCGAGAAGAGGCCGAGGACCGGCTCGCGTTTCTCGAAGTCATCAAGGCGACCGATCTCGACTGGAAGGAGGCGTCCTACGCGGTCGGGAACATCCTCCAGTGCTGGGAGTACCAGGGGACGGCCGAAGCCGTTCTCGACTACGAGCAGTTCGCGACGGACCCGACGCACACTGCGGTCGACTGCATCGCGGAGATGGATACGACGTCCAAACGGCTTACCGAGTACACGATAGACGCCGACACGTCGGTCGCTGTCGTCGGATTAAAGCAACTCACCGAACTCGAACGCTCGATTCTTCCCCCAACCTACGAGACGATCGACCCGTTCTCTGAGGACCCGTTCGATCAGCCACCGTTCCGAATCCTCGATTCGCCGGCCGCAATTGTCGATACTGTCCTCGATACCGTAACGCAGGAGAACGCCGACGACGTGGCCGTCGTCCTCGATGCTGCCAGTCAGTATTCCCCGCTCATCGAGTCGGCGCTGGACGCAGCCGACATCCCCTACTACGGCGGCCCGGGGTTCAGCGACGATACTCGCCACCGCGCATTTCTGCAACTCCTCCGAAGTGCACGCGCTGGCCGAGATACGCGAGTTGGCGACGTTCGACCACTCCTCACCCAACTCGGGATGCCAATCGACATCGAGCACGACGAGAAGCGGCTCGTCGACCTCGACCACTCGGGAATCGAGTGGTTCCACGAGTTCCGTGAGGAGGTCCGTTCCTGCACCTTCGCGGACGCCACCGACGCATTCGAGGCCGTCATCGATGCCGATGTCGACGCCTTCAGAGACGAACTTTCGACGCTCGGCCTCCTCGACGATCCCGTCACCGAACCGGCGGTTGACCGACTCGAATTCTATCTACAGTCCTACGACGTCCCGGTCGATCGCGAAAACGAGGGCGTTCTGCTGGCCGATGCGAAATCAGCCGGGCACGTCGACCGCACCGTCGTGTTCTATCTCGGGCTCGACGAGGGATGGACGCATTCGTCCCCCCGCCGCCCGTGGGTCGATAACGATCAAGAGTTCGAGCGGAACATCCGGCAGTTCCAACGACTCCTACAGAACGGTGTCGAGCAGTACTACCTCGTGCAGGACACCGCCGGTGGAACGCCCGTCACTCCGTGTCTGTACTTCGAGGAACTGTTCGATGCTGAGTTCGACCGATTCAGTGACCTGGACTCACTGCGACATTCACGAACATCGCGACCGACGCAAGATGGGTTCGAGAAAGAACCGCTCGATGTCTCTCCCGAAGACGTCACCGCACTCAGCCAGTCCAGTCTGAATACGTACGTCAACTCCCCCCGCGATTACTTCTTCAGTCGACTCCTCGACAACCCGGACAAAGACCACTTCAGGGAGGGCAATCTGTTCCACGACTTCGCAGAGTTCTACGTCTCGCATCCAGGCGTCGTCACACCCGAGACACTTGAGGAGGTCGCGACACTCATTCTCGACGAAGTCGACCCGTTCCTCCGCGGCGTCGACCGAGAGGTCCGACGCACCAAATACCGCGTCGGGCTCCAGACGATCGCCGAATACCTCGATACGAACCCGCCGCAGGGCGATGGGTTGGCGACGCCCGACAGTGGCCGGAGCGAGAACTTCTTCGCCGAATACTACGACCGCCCCATCGAGTCCTCCCACACCGAACGCTGGTTCGAGAACACCGACCTCGGACTGAAGGGAAAAATCGACCTCGTTCACAGTCCCACCAGACTCCTCGATTACAAGAGCGGCTCGAAGAAGTCGACATACTCTGTCGTCAAGCATTCGGCGGTCGATCCCCCGAGCGACAAACCGAACTTTCAAGCACTCCTCTATCTCGCCCACCAGCGGACTGAGCACCCAGATGAGGAACTGCAGTTCACGTTCTTCCACTTCCTGGAGACGCTCGACGACGTCGTGACAGGGGAGAACGCTCTGGAGGACTGCCTCACGACGGTGACCTACTATCCCGTCACCTACGAGGTGTACATCGCGAGCCCCGCTGTCTTCACCGAGCTGCAGGAAGACGCCGCGAACGACTGTAACAAGACCTTCTCGAAATCGAGGTACGAGGTGTATCGGTCTGTGTTGGACGGCCAGGAGTTCCCAGACACCCGCGACAGCGACGAACTCATCGAATCGGAGTTCGCCGACGCACTCACTGCGCGATTGATTGCTGACGTTGGAGACTACAAGTACGTGAAAAACGGCTGTAAGCAGGCACTGAGACACTTGCTTCGAATTCGCAACCAGAACTACTTCACCGGCGACGTGGACGCGTTCGAACAGTTCGTCCAAGAACGCCTTGCAGAATTGAATACCCGCCGTGCCGGCGAGGAGCGCTTCCCGGTACAGGGGCTCTCCGGCGACCCGAACTACCGGTACGTGGACAACCGGGACTGTATCCTGGAGGATGGATCGCGATGACCTCGCCGAACGATCGTCAGCAAGACCTCATCGACAGCAAACAGGGAATCCACGTCGTCGACGCCGGTGCCGGGACCGGAAAGACGTTCACGGTCACCCGCCGCTACGCCGAAATCGTCGACCAAGACGACGTCGAGCCCGAGGACGTCCTCCTCGTGACGTTCACCAACAACGCGGCCGCGGAGATGAAAGACCGAATCGTCGCCCACTGTGACTACGGGATGCGTGAACTCTCTGACGCGCCGATACAGACGTTCCACAGCCTCTGTCACGACATCCTGATGGAGCACGGCTTCGAGGCACCGGCGCTTCTCGGCATCGACGACCGCATCACCGGATCGACGCGAGTCCTCGAAGACGAGAACGTCGAGAAGGCGCAGTTCCGCGAGTTCGTCCGGCGCTTCAGCGACGATCACCCCGAGTACGACGACTTCTTCCGCGCTATCGAGGAACCAGTCGAACTCCTCGGGTTAATCAATCAGCTTGCGGCGAAAGGTGTCTTCCCGACGGCCGAGGGCTGGTATCGCAACGGCGAGCGATATCTGGATGGTAACTTCGAGTCGTTCCGAGAGGTCTTCGACGAGCAGAACCAACCTAGAAACGACGGGAGCAAGCAGTCCAAGCTGCGCTCGAAGCTCGGCGACTACGGGAAGGGTAAGTGTTATCTCCCGGACGCACCCGAGAAAGAGGCGATCCGCGGCGGATGGGGAGAAAAGCAGGTGCCTGCTGCCGTCGCTCAGCTCGCGTTCGAGGAACAGCGAGAGGATCTCAAGAACTTTGTCCACGACGTCTACCACGAGTACGTAGAGTTCGCGCTCAGCCGCAATTACCTCAATTTCGGCTTCCTCCAACTGTTCGCGTTCGTCGTACTCTGTGAGGATCACCGACTCCACGACGACGTCGCCTTCGAGTACGTGATGATCGACGAGTTCCAGGACTCTAGTGAGATCCAGTTCAAACTCGCACTCTTGCTCGCGGATACGAACAACGTCTGTGTCGTCGGCGACTGGAAACAGAGCATCTACTCGTTCCAGTATGCTGCCGTCGAGAACATCACTGAGTTCGAATCCCGGCTGGATCGGTTCGTCGACGAACTCAATGAGGACCACGAGCGAGTGTCGTGGGCGACCCGCCCGATCACCGATATCGAACTCGTCGAGAACTATCGGTCGACGCAGGACATCCTCGACTTCTCCGAACACAGTCTGGTGACACCCGCGGGGAGCACGGACGACGTCGACGAGGCCGCCGTCCGAGACCGCATCGTGTCGCTCTCTTCGAATACTGCGCACGAGAACTCCCACATAGAGGCGGTCCAACACGAAGACGAACACGAGACCGTCCTGACCAAGATTCAGGAGATCGTCGGGAACGACGCGTATCAGATCGAGGAGGACGGCGACCTTCGCTGCCCGGAGTACGGTGACATCGCGGTCCTCACCCGGACTCGTGACTTCGGCCGAGAACTCCTCTCTGTTGCCGAGGAGTATGGGTTGCCGATGGCGTACGAGGGTGGCATCGAGTTGTTCCGTTCCGATCCGGCAAAGATCCTCTTGGCGTGGCTGCGGATCCTCGAATCCGATTTCGAGCGAGGCTGGGCGGTCGTACTCGAGGAAGCCGGGTACACGCTCGACGAGGTCAAACACGTCCTCCAGAGCGAGAAGTACCCCGACAATATGCAGGCGTTCGAGTCGGAGCTCGCGTCACTGGAGACCGTCGGTGGCGTTGCCCAGCGCGTGTTCTCTCAGTACGACTACGACGGGGCCTACGCCGACGTGTTGCTGACGACGATACAGTCTGTCCACAACGCGACGACGTTGACCCGAGGAGACCTCATTCGGTTCATCGAACGCGGCATCGATGATGGAAGCACCCACGAGGTCCACGCGAGCGCTGGTCTGAACTCGGTGACCGTCCAGACCATCCACGCGGCGAAGGGGCTCGAACACCCCATCGTCATGCTCGCGAATATGAACGCTCGTCGCTTCCCACCGTCGGGTGGGAACAGTAACGCGATCACGTTCGACGATCCGATCGGGTTACGCCAGCGGAAGCTCTACGCCGACGACCACGGGTATCCCCACATTCACGACAACTGGCGGGCCGACGTCTTGCAGAAGTGCCTGCCGCGTGGGTACGACGAGGAACGCCGCTTGCTCTACGTCGCGATGACCCGGGCAGAGAGCCATCTCGTGTTTGCAGCAGGTGAGTCTCCGAACACGTTCATCGAGGAACTCCCGGTCGACCTCGAGGAACTGGAACCCGACGTTCGGGCAGACGACGTCAGCGAGACGACGCAGTCACACTTACAGATTTCCGTGCCGACGCCAGAAGGTCCAGTCGGACACTCGCCACACACGCTGATGCGCGACGACGTGTTCGAGGACGTCGACGACGGGAGAGGGACCGCGTTCGGGACGGAGACCCACGAGTTCGCTGAACGCTACGTGTTGGAAGAAGGCGTCGAGCCCTCGAACGAGGACGAGCGTCATATCAAATCGTTCCTGGACTCGCTTGGCGGAGAACTACGGGTCGAGGAGGACGCGTATCTCCCACTCACCATCGATGGGGAGCAGGTCACCATCTCAGGAGTCGTCGACCTCGTGCACATTCGTCCCGATACCGTGGAGATCATCGACTTCAAGACCGACCTCGGACGGCACGCCGCGGATGAGTACCGGAAGCAACTCAGCGTGTACTACCACGTCCTGAAAGAGTGGTTCCCTGACCAGGACGTGACTGCAGGGGTCTTCTATACTGCTGACGGGTCCCGCGTCGATGTCGATCCGATGTCGGAAGCGGAGATCGCGGATCTTGTTCGGAGTGTTCTCGACCGCTCTGAAAGAACGGCATAAGTGGTCTGCACACGTTCTAATTCTCATCGAACTGGGCAGCCTTACTCTTCGATGGGCTTCATCGCGGAGGAATCAACTCAGGGGGGCTGCATCAGCGGTGCTGCACGGCGCAGCGCAATCGACTTCGAGAAAGAGTCGGACAATCCCCACCGCTATCAGCCGAGATGCCCGAGAATGTAGAAACGAACGTAACGAATAGAATGAGGAGAACGAATGAAACTAAAACACCGAATAAAACGAGAACAGTGACCGGAACGAATGTATTTACGGCAATGAACTCCCGTCGACGTATCGAATAGGAAAGAGTCGTTGAGAAAAACGAAGGTAACGAAGGGGACGAGAAAGGTGAACGAAGGGGGGGGTCGATTAAAAACGAATGAAATGAGAGTAACGAACTCAACGAATAAGTTCGATTCAACGAGTACAACGAACGGATGGTTTTAACATCGTCGTCATCATCTCACCAAGTGAAAATCCCTCACTGAATGCACCGAACTAAACGAGCATAATGAAAGAAACGAATCAAACGAACTGATTGAGAGGAACAAGAAGAATGAGCGAAACTAACACGGCACGAATCACGGTGGCGAATCAGAAAGGTGGTGCGGGAAAGACAACCGACGTCATTCACACTGGTGGTGCACTCGCAGCACGCGGCTACGACGTCCTCCTCGTCGACATCGACTATCACGGCGGTCTCACGTGCTCTCTCGGCTACAGTGGTCTGTACTACGACACCGATCGGACCACGCTCTTCGACGTCCTCGACTTCGATCAGATGGAGTCGGTGAACGACATCATCGTCGAACACGAGGAGTTCGACATCCTACCAGCCAGTGAGAAGCTCGCGAACAACAAAAACATCCAGACGCTACTCGAAGCTCCGAAGAGTCGTGAGCGGCTGGGAATGGCACTCGACGAACTCGACAAGAACTACGACTACATCATCGTCGATACGCCACCCTCGCTGAACGTCCTCACCGATAACGCCCTCGTCGCGACCAGCAACGTCGTCATCCCCGTCATCCCCGAGAAACTCAACGCCAACAGTCTTCAGATATTCGCGAAGCAGTTGGGTTCGCTTGAACCAGCGTACGGTGACATCAACCGACTTGCAATCGTGTGTAACCGTGTTGAGCAAAACTCCGAACACCGGAACACAATCGAGGAGATCAAATCGGCGTACTCGCTCCCAGTCTTCGAGATCCCAAAGCGCACCGACCTCTCGCAATCGATCGGTGACGGCGTGTCCGTCTTCGGCTTCGGGAAAGAGAACAAGCGGGTCGAAGACGCGCGGGACCTGTTCAACGAGATCGCCGACCTGTTCGACGAGACGTTCGAGAAGACGGCACCTGCGGAGGTAGACGTATGACTGACGGCTGGGGTGATGCCTCCGGTATCGAGGGCAACTACGACGACGAGGACGGCGAAGCCGATGCAAGCGAAACGAGTGAAGTGAACGAAACGAGTGAAACGAGTTCCTCGGCTGGATCATCGGACTCGAACGAAACGAACGAAACGAGTGAAACGAGTGAGACGAAAACGAACATCAAGGACGAGTGGAACGGGCGAACCATCTACATTCCGGACAACATTCTTGATGAGATGGAGGACACCTATCTCGAATCACAGCTGACGCTTCGAAAAGCGGGTCAAGACGAGTTCAAAAAGAACCGGCACTTCTACCCGCTCCTCGTGCAGTTCGGCGTAGAAGCCCTTTCGAAGGCGGATGCTGATGAAATCCAGGCTCGACTTTCGACTCTGGAAGACGATTGAGGTAGATCAACTCATCGATCCGGAGTTACACGTCGAGATCGAGACAGTTGCAATTATCCCGGGGTGACGTCCGCAACCGCCACTTATCGGGGTCCTTCGGGTGTTGGAGCTCTCCTGCGTCCCCCACCAGAAACAGTTACTCGCCTGTCTCCGCGCGTGGAGTTGCTTTTCGACTTCGTCACTGCCGGTCGCATCCACGGCTACCGCAACGAGGTCGTCGTGATGCTGTTCGATAACATCCGTTAGCTGGCGTGCGGTTCTGAGTTTGTATCGGACTTCTGGATCGTCGACTTCCGCTGTCGCGTCCGCCAGGAGAGTGTCGATTGCACCGACGGGTGTGTCCGCCATATCAGGGCCTAGGATTCTCCGTAAAATAGTATTGGGAAACCGCGCTCGTTCGTGGGTGGGCACGCACAGTGCTGCAGTCCAGTTCGACGTCAGTTACTGAGTGCACGCCTTCGCTCACGTGACCGCACGCCGTCGGGCGATCACGTGCACGATCAGTTGGAAACGGCTATAGATCTGCTAGACGGCATCCCCTCGGCCGGAGCGCTGGCCTATCTTTGAGCAGCGAGAGAATCCCGCCGTTTACGGCGGGCGAGGATGTCACCGGACGGGGATGGTCATCGCGACGATGGTCCCGATGTCGCTCGTTCGGATGTCGATGTCTCCGCCGACGTAACTGACGAGCCAGTAGGCGAACCACAGTCCCAATCCCGATCCGTGTTCGAGCGGTTCTTCGGTTCCGGCCTCGATGACGCGCTGCTCTTGTTCGGGAATCCCGGAGCCGTTATCGACGACCGAAATCGTACTCGTCGTCTCGTCGACCGAGGCGGCGATTTCGACCTGTGGCGAGGAGGCATCCGAGTGTTTGACGCCATTCTCGACAAACTCGCGAATGCCCGGCAGCACACGCGAGTCGATTTCGACAGTCTCCGGAGGCAGTTCCTGGATGACGACATTCCCCTCCGTGTACTGTGACTCCACACGGTCACGGATCCGCTCGAGACCGGCTTCTAGCCCGCAAACGGAGTCGGCTTCCTCGATGTTGTCTGCGAAGATCTGTCTGGCGTGGTGTGCTTTCTCGCTGATATCCAGCAGGGAGTCGATGTTGTCCTGGATCGTACGCAGGTGTTCGACCGACTGCTCATCACTGAGCGTCTGCTCCAGAATGTCGGCGTATCCTTGGATTGCAGTCCCCTTATTGCGGAGGTTGTGTCTGAGCACCCGATCGAAGACGACGAGTTGTTGTTCCCGCAGTCGGTGGTCAGTGATGTCGTCTTGGATAGCAACGAATCCCTGAATTTCGTCATCGCCGTTCTGGATCGGAGCGATGGTCTGGTTAAGGATGATCCGCTCGCCCGACTTGCGTTCGTTGACCGTTTCGCTCGTCCAGACTTCGCCCTCGAGGATGGTCTCCCAGAGGTCGCGGTAGAACGCCTCGTCGTGATCGCCCGATTTGAGGATGCGCGGGGTTTCACCGATCGCCTCCGCGGCCGTGTAGCCCGACATCTCCTCGAACGCCGGGTTGACGTACTCGATCGTGCCGTTGGTGTCAGTCATCATAATCGCGTGGCCGGCGTGGGAGACAGCGTTTTTGAACTGCCGGAGATCCCGTTCGCGCTCCTTTTGTGCGGTGATATCCCGAAAGAGAGCCAACACCGCCGGCTCGCCGTCGTACGTGATCCGTGACGCTCGCAGCCCGATGTCTTTTTGCTCGCCCCGGGGCGTTACGACGGCGATTTCGTACTGGCTTGGCGGAGATTCTCCCCTCGTTCGTTGCTGGTGACGTCTGCGAACGAGCCGTTGATACTCCGGTGCGATGACTGACTCGAGGGTCATTCCCTCCAGAGCCTCACAGTCTCGTTCGACGATCGTCGCCATCTGCTCGTTGACGAACACGAACTCGCCGTCCTGTGCGACGGCGATCCCGTGTTCACTCTGTTCGACGAGCGTCTGATACTTCCGCCGTTCCTCGCGGAGCTGTTCGTTCTGCTCTTTGAGGTCCATAGCGAGCTCTTTCGTCTGTGCCCGCCGGACGAGGAGATTCGAGATCGTCCGGAAGAGCGCCTGCTTGCCGACCGGCGCCGTCACCACGTCGTTGACAACGAGAGGACGGTCGCTGGACTCGATATCGGGAAGCGTGACCGAGACCGGCGACTTCTCACGGCGAATCAGGACCACCGGACAAAACACCGGCTCTTTTCGGCGCTTATACGATTCCAGTTCGTCGCGGTACTGCGGAAACGACGACTCGTCGACTAGGTGGAGGTCGGCCTCCTGGACCTCCTCGGCGGTGACAGGCGTGTGGTGTTCGGATACGAGTGACGCCAGCGCCTGTCGATTTCCCGCTCCGGCGAGTAACAGCTGAATCTGGGCCATCTTCGTGATCAGCGTGAACGGTCCGTAGTTTCGCTCGTGCGCTCCGGAACCCCGTTGAGTACGCCGTGGATGCCCGTCACCGGTTCGCCTATCTGCAAGCCATCGGCAGTGATCGTATACCGGCGAGGAACCGTCTCGAAGCCGCCCACACGCTTTTTGAGAACCCCGGCGATACGCTGGAGTTCCCCTTCGAGTTCGATGTAGTTCTGGAAGACGATGTTATCGGCGATATAACTGACGTGTTCGCTCGTCGCTTCCGGGAGCCCCGTCACGGTCGTTCGTTGGTCGATCAGAATAACGGAGACGTTCATATCCACTAGGTGCTGTGTGAGTGCGTGGAGCCGACGCCGCAACTCGACGGCCTCGCCTGCGCCTTTGATTGCCGTTTTGTACCCTTCGATCCCGTCGATTACGACGAGTTCAACGGCGTTATCCTGGACCTCTGTCACTACTCGGTCGGCGAACTCTTCCGGCGACTGGGTGAGCGAGTCAATCTCGTTAACGAAGAGCGATCCCTCCTCGCGCAACCGCGTGATCGGATGCCCGAAAGCCTCTGATCGGTAGGTAAACGTCTCGATTGACTCCTCGAACAGATACGTGAGCGCCCGCTCGCCGTTTGCCGCGGCTGTCGCGAGGAACTCGGTGGCTGTCGTCGTTTTGCCGACACCGGAGGGACCAGTGATGATCGTCACCGTCCCCCGTTCGAGCCCGCCACCGATGAGGGAATCGAGTTCGGAAATGTCGGACGTGAACTGGTCCGGCTCGAAGGTCCGTGCGTGCCGTTCACGTTGCAGCGCTGGATATACCTGCAGGCCGCCCCCCCGAATTTCTAGCCCGTGCCTGCCGTCCCGCTGGCCGACGCCACGGTGCTTGGGGACGTGGATCCGACGGCCTTCTTTTTCGTCCTCGTATTCGAGCACGATGACGCCGTCGCTGAGCGATCTGAGTTGCATATCCATCTGCGCGTGCGGCGTCTTGGTGGCGAGGACGGTCGTCCCCCGGTTCTTCAGGTATCGTGCGAACGAGATGATACGCTTGCGGAACTGATACTCGCTCGGTTCGAGATACTGGAACTGCGTAATCGGGTCGATCAGTACACGACCCGGATCCAGTTCCTCGATCGCATCGCGGACTTCGGCTATCAGGTTCCCGTCTTCGATGTCCTGGGGATCGACGACGTCGTAGGACTGCGCCCGCTTGAAAAAGTCCGATTCCGGCCCGACATCGAGGAAGTTAGCGCCGCGGATGTCGATTCCGAGTTCGGCCGCGTTCGCGCGGAGGTCGTCGGCAGATTCTTCGCCGTGGATGAACAGCACTGTCTCACCGGCCGAGAGACCTTCGCAGAGGAACTCCGTCCCAAGCAACGTCTTGCCCGTGCCAGGAACCCCCAAAACTAGATATAGACGGCCGTCTACGAACCCACCTTCGAGAAGCGAATCCAGTCCCGGGATTCCGCTCGAACTCCGGGTAAAGGATTGTTCAGGGGTATGCATATTCGTCCTTCCTCACAGAGAGTGGATAAACATCACTATCGGTTATCGGGGCTGATAACCTGATTCCCGGCTGATGCCGGTTGTGCGGGACTTCGAGTTCGGCTAGCAGGGCGTCGACGGGATCTCCTCCCTGCTCGAGTGTGAAAGTGCCTTGTCGGGTCCCGCGCCAGTGGATCAGATCGTCTTGCGGGCTCATACTGTCGGACAGAAGTTCGTGAATCATTCTAGCACCAACGGGGAGCCGATGGTTTTCACATCGTTCTGTCCGACGGTATCACTCCCTATCGGAGGCGCAGTCGACTCCCCGGAACTCGAAGCGGGCCCCACCGTCGGACCCTGCGGTCACGTCGACCTGCCAGTTGTGGGCGTCGGCGATCTGACAGACGATGGCAAGACCGAACCCTGTCCCGTCCTCGGAGGTCGTAAAGCCCGAATCGAAGACGCTATCTCGATCTGACGGCGGGATTCCGGGACCATCGTCTTCGAGATAGAATCCCCCATCTATCGTTCCCAGTTGCACGGTCACGTCGTCGCCAGCGTGTTCCCGCGCGTTCCGAAAGAGGTTCTCAAAGAGTTGTGTCACTCGGGAGTCGTCCATCAGACACTCAGCGTCGTCGACGATTCGGAGTTCCATCTCGTTGGTGTTGACGTTCTCCCACGCAGCCGTTGCGACCGACTCCAGCGACGCCAGTTCCGGGTCGAGGACGGTCTTTCCCTGCTCAGCCAGCGCCAGTAGCTCTTCGATGAGTGCCGCCATCCGATCGGTGCACCGCTGGATCTCGTCGTGTGCCTCTTTCGGATCGTCCTCGAGGCGGGCTATGTCGAGGTAGCCCTCGATGACGTTGAGCGGATTGCGAAGGTCGTGGGCGACAGTGCGGCCGAACTTCTCCAATCGATCGTTCTGTCGCTCTAATTCGAGCCGTTGCTGTTTGAGTTCTGTGATGTCGCGGTTGATGGCCACGAACCCGGTGACCTCTCCGTCGTCTGTGAGCGGCGAGATAGTCTGATCGATGATATACCTCTTGCCGTCCTTGCGCTCGTTGGTGATCTCTCCCGTCCAGACCTCGCCATTGAGGATCGTCTCCCAGAGATCACGGTAGAAGTCGTCGCTCTGCTCCCCGGATTTGAGGATCGCTGGCGTCTGGCCGATGGCTTCTTCGCGGGCGTAACCGGTCATCTCCTCGAACGCGGGGTTGACGTACTCGATCGTCCCGTCACTGTCAGCGATCACGACTGCGTGTCCGGCCTGTTCGACGGCCTCACGGAAGACCCGGAGCTGACGCTCGCGCTCTTTCCGCTCTGTGATGTCTTGTGCTGTTCCGATGTGGTATTCGTCGCCCTCGATAGTGACGTGGGTTGTCACGGTCTCGACCGGGACCGTCGAACCGGTGTCGAACCGCTCGTGGAGTGTTTCTCGACGTCGTGACTCTCCGTTCTCGAAGGAGTTCCAGTAGCTCTCAAACCGAGTGACGTCGAACCGGGGGTTCGCGGTCGCCATATGCCGGCCGTTGAGGTCCTCGGATGTTGTCCCGAGAATGTCAGCGTACGCCTGGTTCGCATACAGGATGGTCCCCGTTTCGTCGTAGGCTGCGATTCCAGTTCCCACCTGTTCGATCGCTTGCTCGAAGAACTGGAGGTTCCGCTCGCGCTGTTTCCGCGCGGTGATATCTCGGTTGATGGCGACGAAGCCAGTGATCTCACCTTCCTCTGTGATCGGCGAGATGGTTTGATCGATGACGTACTCTTGGCCATCTTTGCGCTGGTTCACGATTTCGCCTGTCCAGACCTCGCCGTCGAGGATGATCTCCCAGAGGTCCTCGTAGAATTCCTCGTCCTGCTTTTCGGAACCGAGGACGGCGGGCGTTTGCCCGCGGAGCTCCGCTAGACTGTAGCCTGAAATGCTCTCCATCGTGGGATTGGCGTACGTGATCGTCCCATCCGCGTCAGTGACGAGAATCGCGTGACCGGCGTGCTCCATCGCCGTGTAGAGGTCCTGCAACTTCTGCTGCTGGCGGGCGATCGTCACACAGCTATTGATCCGGGTGGCCAGCAGTTCGTATCTGGTCTCGCCGGTGTCTTTTTCTAGGTAGTCGTCGGCCCCGAGTTGGATTGCGCGGCTGGCAACCTCCTCGGACCCTTGCCCGGCGAACATCACGAAGGGAAGGTCGGGATACCGACCCTTCACCGCCTCCAGAAACTCCAATCCGTCCATCTCCGGCATCGCGTAGTCGCTGACGACACAGCTTATCTTGGATTCTCTGTCGAGCCGGCCGAGAGCGTCTTTCGCGCTCGTTTCGGTGTACACCTCGAACCCGAACTCCCGCTCGAGATAGGTCGCGACGATGTCGGCGAACGCGTCGTCGTCCTCAACGAACAGCACCGTAATTGTCGTCTCGGTCGACCCAATATCGACAGACTGTACATCGGCTTCGAGCTGGGTCCGTTGTGACATCATTGTTCTAAGAGTACAAACAAATCTGACCGCCCGGAAGACGCCCCCCACAGCGCCGCGGACGTTTCTTGGTTACGATAGGCATACCTGCCGATCCGTCCGCCTTATTATTTTTGAAAAGTTATTAGATTTGATACTGGTAGTGTCGTTGCCATCTCCCGCCTCTAAGCGCCCGCTCTACCGACGCTAATAGCGTGATCGGGGCCTCAAGTAGAGGGCGTTTCCACGTCTGCGTTGCCCAAGGCTACCCCTACGGACCGAGGCGCGTTAGCGCTGATGGAGTAGTTTACCGAGCGTCGTGTTCCCAGATCGCTGCTACAGGTAAGCAAGGCGAGTGCCTCGGGGTCATACGGAAATATTCGATTTCCGTGATGACGAGAATCGGAGATTCTCGAACCACTTGACCCCGAGGCGGTTCAACGTGCGAGGTGCTGCGGCAGTGTCGGAATTTGCACGTACTAGAAATCGGGACAGAACAGGCCGAGTTGGACCTGTAAACTACCCCTCCCTACCCCCTCGGCGCATACGCGCCTCGGTCCTTGAGGGAGGGGCTTTGATGTGGACTCCCGGCGATCAACTGTCGGCGGTTGGCCGATAGCCGTCGCCATTCAGCATCCCACCATTTACACGCACGTCTACTGGTGCGTCTGCGCTCCCCGATGTGGGCGAGGAACGCAGTCTGTGTTGTCGCTTCCGTATATACCGCAGTCCGACGTTTTTCGCGCCATTGTAGTCCGCGTTGATTTCGTACCCGCATTTGAGACACCGGAACTGCTCGCCGTCACGGTTGTCTTCGTGGGTAAACCCACAGTCGGTGTGAGAACACCGCTGGCTGGTGTGGTCGGGTTCAACCTGCTCAACAGCCACACCACGTTCTGGTGCTTTGTATTCAACGTACTCGACAAGACGGCGAAATGCCCAGATGTGATGCCACTCAGCGTGGGGCAGCCGCTCTCGAATGTCGGTCAAATTCTCAAACACGATCACGTCGCAGTCGTGGGCAACCGCTTCCTCAACGATTTCGTTGGCGACTGTGTGGATGTACTGTTTGCGCCATGATCGCTCTCGCTTTCCAAGTCGAAGCAAGGCGTTATGGGCAGCTTGGGTCCCACGCTGTTGCATCTCTGCTCGGCGCTTCTCGAACTCTTGAATCCAGTGGTCGTACTCGTCACCGCTCCAGAACGTGCCTGTTGACGAAACGGCGAGACTGGTCACGCCGAGGTCGATCCCGAGGACTGTCTGGTGCCCGGTATCGTCCGAATCCTCAACTTCGATACCCTCGCCTTCGTCGTCTATCTTCCGTGTTTTGACGTGGAAGTAGAACTCGTCGGTTGCTTGGTCGTACTGGAGTGTACTCGTCCGGAACCCGTAGTCGTCCGAAAGGACGTACTCCTCGTATGGTGTTGGACTGTCTGCCGGCAACTCAAACTCACACTCGATGCGTCCGTTCACCGTCGAAAGCGAGATTTTGTTGCGGTAGAACGACGCACTGCGTTTGTCGTAGACCACACTCCACGAGGTGAACTCTGGTTTGTTCGTCCGCTTGCCCTTCTTCCAGCGGTCAACACCACTCTCAACGGCGTGGACGGCACGCCGGATGGCTTCTTGGACGAGATTCGCCGTCAGGTCAGTTTCGTCACGGAGTCGGTCGTACAACGCATCTCTGGCTGTCACGTTGGAAGTGACGCAGTCCTCGTAGTCGGTGTTGTCCCAACAGTAGTCACTGGCTTCGTTCGCGCAGTAGAGGAACTGGTCGGCAGTTTCGTGGAGGTCGTCGTGATACTCGTCGGGGACGACAAGTTTGACCGGCGCGGTACGCCTGACCTCCATATTTCAGATGTTGTTCCAACGTTCCTTAATAATACGGGAGTCAGACAGCGACACTCCCGTCATTTGTGTCGGGATGTGTCGGCTTCCTCCCCGGCCTACTCGCTTCGCGCTTCCGACTGGTCGGAAGCTCTCGCTCCTTGAGGCCGGGGGCTCCGCCTCGAAACTGCTGAATCGGGAGCCGAAGCAATTCGACTCACAGCAAAAATAAAGTTAACTATTATTTATCATTGTTGTCTATGTATTAGTGTTCGCTATGAGCACCGATGAACCAAGTCATTCGACGGAAGAGCCCGGTCACGATCACCACGAGGTAGCAGGTCCGGGGTACCCGACACCGGCGGCGATGCGGACGGAGTCCGAACGAGAGAAGACGGCGTTCGTTATGGCGCCTCGCGTCGGTATGGACGTCGACGCGCCCGACTTCGTCGGCGTTGTCGACGTCGATCCAGATTCAGAGACGTACAGTGAGCTGATCGACACCATCGAGATGCCGAACAAAGGCGACGAACTCCACCACTTCGGCTGGAACGCCTGTTCGTCGTCGTGTCACGCTGAAGGACTCGCCCGCGATCACCTGATCGTCCCAGGCCAGCGCTCCTCTCGAATCCACATTCTCGACGCCACAGATCCACGTGATCCGAGCATCGAGAAGGTAATCGAACCCGAGGAAGTGTTCGAGCACGACCTCTCGGCACCTCATACCGTCCACTGTGTTCCGGGCGGTAAAGTCGTCATCAGTATGCTTGGCGACGCAAACGGTGACCTTCCCGGTGGATTTCTCCAACTCGATCAGGACGACTTCTCTATCGACGGTCACTGGGAGGCCGACCGCGGCGAGATGGAGATGAACTACGACTACTGGTATCAGCCCCGCCACAACGTGATGATCTCGACAGAGTGGGCAGCCCCGAGGACCTACTATCCCGGCTTCGACCTCGACGACGTCGAGGCGGGACAATACGGCGACAGCATCCACATCTGGGACTGGGAGACCAAAGAGCACCAACAGACGCTGACGTTCGGCGAGGAGGGGCTGATCCCCCTCGAGATTCGAATGCCGCACGACCCTGAGGAGACGCAGGGCTACGTGGGTGCTGCGCTCTCTTCGAACATTCTCCGCTTCTGGGAGGGCCGTGACGGCGTCTGGGAGTGGGAGACGGTCATCGACGTCGAAGACCGCGAACATCCCGACTGGGATATGCCCGTCCCCGGCCTCGTGACAGACATCGTCCTCTCGCTGGACGACCAGTATCTGTTCTTCTCGAACTGGCTCCACGGTGATATGCGGATGTACGACGTGAGCGACTTCGGCAATCCGCGGCTGGTCGACCGCATCTGGGCCGGCGGCAACTTCGGCGACCGCCAGGAGGTGCAGGGCACCGAGATCCGCGGCGCACCCCAGATGCTACAGCTCTCTCGGGACGGCAAGCGCGTCTACTGGACGACGTCGCTGTTCTCCTCGTGGGACAACCAGTTCTACCCCGACATTGGATCAGAGGGGTCGGTGATGCTGAAGGCGGACGTCTACCCCGACGAGGGGCGGATGGAACTCGACGAGGACTTCCTCGTCGACTTCGGCGACGCTCCGGGTGGCCCGGCCCGCGCTCACGAGATCCGATGGCCCGGTGGCGACTGCACCAGCGACGTCTGGCAGTAGATGCCCCACGAGGTCACGCTACGGTGGCGCGACGGCCGCGAAGCGACGATCGACGTCGCCGACGGAGAGACGGTCATCGATGCGACAGAGCGGGCAGGACTCGGCGTTCCCTTCGGGTGTCTCTACGGCGCTTGTGGTACCTGCACCGGCCGACTCCTGTCGGGCGATCTAGTCCACATCGAACGCACCCGCGGGCTGAAACCTCGTCACCGCCGTGACGGGTACGTCCTGCTGTGTGTGGCCGAACCTCGATCCGACTGCCGGATCGAAGTCGGCGCGGAGATCCAGGCGGATCTCGTCCCGAATCCGTGGCAGTAGCGTTTGAGGCGAGTTCGTCGGACTTCCGTTTCGCGAACCAGAGCGGACGCTGTACCCTGATCTACTGCCGTTGAGGTGTCGCAGTAGGAGAAGACGTATTCACACCGCGCACTCGAGTTTCCTTTGACGTCGGGTCCCCCGTTTTTCTGAATATACGCGGACGCCCTTGAGCCGCTTATCACGGAGAATTGTAACGAGTGCTTCACGTCCACACGATGGACACGCGACATTTGTCCTCAAGAATCAGTTGTTAACGTTCCTAGAATCTGCACTGTTCAGCCGTGCCGGTCCGCAGTCCGGTCGAGGATGAACTGGTCGACAAGACGGCCCGTGCCGCGTCGGATCGTCTCACTCGCGCTCGATTTGTCCACTCCGAGCGTGTCCGCTAGCTCGGCGAGCGAACACTCTCGAGGCACGTCGAAGTAGCCGAGACGGTGTGCAGCGGTCAAGCATTCCCGCTGGCGGTCGGTCAGCACCGAGTCCCGTTCGTCGGTGTGGCTGAGCGTCAGGAGATCGTACCGGCGACCGGTCTCGTCGAGTGTCGAGCCGAACGCCTCGAACTGTTCCTGTGTCGCCGTCAGGTCGAACTCCATCTCACCGTCCTCGACGACGATCGGGAACTCCGGCGGGAGCGAGGACCCCCAGAGAAATTCGTACAGGCTCTTCTCGTCGGCTTCGTACTGCCCGATGGCGCGGTCGGTGTCGCCGTACAACTGTTGGTACCCGACGATATCGGGATGCCCCCGAATCGCATCGGTAACAGCTGCGGGATCCGCTGCCCGCACCTCGCCGAGTTCGAGCGCGCGGTCGCGCTTTGGGACGCCCGTGAGTAGTCGCAGCGTCGCGTCCGGAAACGAGGTCGACACCTCGGTAATCCAGATGTCCTCGGGAAGTACGAGGCGGAAGCGTGCACGGATCACTGTGACGGCTCTCGGCGTGGATCTCGTCTCTGTGGCACGGTCGGTGGGTGTTCGCCCTGTGCCGAGAAAAATATCCCTGCAGATGGAGATTCTATCGTCGCGCTTGCGAGTCTCGCTCCCCCCAAGATGTTGGGCTACCACTCAACCCGCTCCCGACTGTGCTTCATAGCGATGACAGAAGGCCGCCAGCGGACGGACGAACCGATCGAACAGCGGGTCGCTGCCGAGCGCGACGAGACGTTCGTGGTGTTCCACATCGGACTTCGAATCAACGCGTTCTGGAAACTGCACCGGTGGATCCCGCTCTTTTTGGTCGCGCCACGGATGGTCCGCGAACTCCTCGCCGATCCCGATTCGGGCTTGCTCGAAAGTCGGACCGTGGTCGGCCCCGGTATTCGGAACGTGGGATTCGTCCAGTACTGGGACTCCTTCGAGGCCCTGCGTGCGTATGCGCGTGATAGCGACCGCCTGCACTTCCCCGCGTGGCAGGAGTACTACGACACCGGGACGAAGGACGATGCCGCAGTTGGTATCTGGCACGAGACGTACGTCGTCGACCCCGACAAGTACGAGACAGTGTACAACAATATGCCGCCCCACGGACTCGCGGCGGGCGAGGGTACGGATATCGTCCCCGCCTCGGAGCAGCAGCACACGGCGGCGGGTCGAATGGGTCGGACCGACGGGACCGATTCGCCACTCCAGTCGACAGAGTGACGCGAGCGAACGGGGACGCTCTTTCGGGGCTGTGAGACGCGACGGGAGTGATGGCAAGCGTGTCTGCTCGGGCGAATCCGTCCTGTGTTCCGAGTAAGATCAAGCGCGAAGTAGTCTGCCGACAGGATTTCACACCTCGGGGCGTTCTCTGAGCAGGACGTCGCCTCCGGCCGTCACGCGGACTCTGTACCCCAAGTACTCGAAGTCAACCATACCTGCGTCTCGGTCGGGGCCTCCCTCTCCGGACTCGAATATCGCATCGAGCGCGTCCGGATCGACCACCTCGAACAGCGGCTCGTCGATTTCCGCTGGGTCTTTCCCTTCGACCTTCGCGACCCGTTCCAAGACCTTATTTGAAATTGACATCTACGATACTGTGACGCGCCGGCTAAGTGTACTTGTGTCGTTATACCATTCTCAAAATTTGAGAACTATACCGGTTCGTATATCACACTCCCCGGATCTGGCTCGTCAAGTAACGGGTGCGGACGCTGTATCCCGGCGACCCCTGGCTGCCTCGGGTGAGCACCTGACCGTTCAATAGAATAAACTGTTCTGCCTCTCATCTATCCTTCTGGAATGTGTGAACTCGGCGAGGTTGTGGGTTAACCCCCGCCCGCGGAAGAAGTAAGCGGTCCTTGTGACGGCGAGATTTTCGACCCCGAGGACCGTCCCGTCCTCGGCAGTGTTCCGCTCGGCATCGGTCTCGGGTTGGCGGAAGCCGACGCAGTCCGTGGATTCAATAGAGTCATACAAACAAAACCGCTCGCTAGTTCGCCGCTGTCATCGAACAACATCACAGCGATCTCGTTGCGGTCGCTGTGGATGCAACCAGTGGGGAAGAAATCAAACAGCAGTCGGTTTTTTCGCCGAAATCGGTATCAGAGATTATATATCAGTGGTGACAGATAGTAGGGGGTACAATGGCAACTGCAGAGGCCGGTACGACCGCAGACAAAGATTTCTCACAAGAGATTGTCAACGGAAAGGCTCTCCCTGAAGACGAACTCTGGGATGTCCTCACCAGTAATTTGCGTCAGGTAATGGAATCAACGGGTGCTGCAATGCGGATTGTGGACCTCGATTTCAACGTCGTCGTCGAAAACCAGCTGATGAAAGACCTAGGCGGAGTCGAGGCTGAATCGAGTGAGACGCTCAAATGCTTCGATCAGTTCTGCAATCCAGAGGTATGTGGAACGGGTAACTGTACGCTGAAACAGGTCGTCGACGAGGGCCAAGACGAGATTCGCGTCGAGGTCGAAAAGGAAAGCTACGACGGACAGATTATCCCGACCGAACTCGTCGTACGTCCTATCTATGATTCTGCCGGCGACATCGTCGCAATCAGTGAGACGTTCCGTGATATCTCTGACCGTAAGTCGGCAACCCGAAGCATCAAATCAGCTGTCGACGAGGTCAAAGTCTCCTCAGAGGAGATTGCTGAAAACTCTCAGGATATTAGTGATCAGGCGATGCAACAACTGGAGTCGATCACGAACGTCTCCCAGGAGGTGTCATCGCTTAGCGCCACAGTCGAGGAAATCGCAGCGACAGCTGACGAAGTCGAATCGATCAGCGAGCAGGCCCGTACTCAGGCCGAAGCGGGTGAGGAAAAGGCTGAAGAAACGGTCGAGATGATGGACGACATCGAGACTGCAGCCGATGAAGTGACGAGCGACATTCGGGCGCTCAACGAGAGTATCCAAGAAATCGACGAGCTCGTCGACGTCATTAACGATATCGCTGATCAGACGAACCTGCTGGCGTTGAACGCCTCAATCGAAGCAGCCCGCGCTGGCGAGGCTGGCGATGGCTTTGCGGTTGTCGCCGATGAGGTCAAAAGCCTCGCGAACGATTCACAGGAACGCGCTGCCGAGATCGAAGCCATCGTCGCCGATGTGCGAGCTCAGACGTCTGAGGCAGTTGACAACCTCGAAGCGACGAACGACGTCGTGCAGGACGGCGCTGCGAAGGTACAACGCTCCAGTGAGACGTTCAAAAGCATCGCCAACGTGGTCGAGGAAGCCTCAGACGGGATCACCGAAGTGGCGGACGCCACGGATGATCAGGCGATCAGCACCGAGCAGATCGCCAGTCTGGTAGATGAGACTGCCGAAGACTTCGAACGGGTGACCGATGAGGCCGAGTCGATTGCCGCGGCGAACGAAGAACTGACTTCGCGAATTCAAGAGGTGAGCCGGGAAGTAGACGATCTGAACTCTCTGGACGTCCAGAGTCAGCTGTGACGATTCACTCTTCCGTGCGACGCGCTCAGGAGTGAGATCAAACAGCTGGAGTCGCCTCTGCCTATTATTCCTATATATTTGAATAATTGTAATGCATATACAATATTCAATATCGCAGTTAGAATCAGATAGGCCAATAATTTGAAATTAGGATCAAGCAATAGACTTGTGAAAGAAGGTAAATATTGTATTCTGTAGGCACATCATACTATAGCCAGCGAAGAACAAGTTCAATAACGTAGACAGATTAGTTGCTTGTAATGGTGGGGCCAGATGTTAGACAACGGTTACTCGTGGTGCTCGTTCTCGTCTGCGTCTGTGGGCTCTCTCTGGCGTCCCCTGTCTCGGCCGGGGAGCAGCCGAGAGGAAACGAGAGTCTCAAAACGGGTGTCGGGCTTGCACAGACCGGGTCGGCAGAGTTCACTGTCCAAGCCGTTTCCAAAGCGGACGTGGTGCAAGGGGACACGTTCGATGCGAGGATGAAAGTCACCAATACGGGCGATGAAACGGACACGCGAACGTTGACCTTCGACGTGGGATCGATCCACCGCGAGACGGAGATGAGGCTGTCGCCGGGTGAGACAGACACGTGGTATCTGACGGTTGACAGCGATCCGCTCTCGGCGGGTGAATATACGCAGTATTTCCGGACGCCATCGGACACTGACGATCTGCCATTGACCGTCAAGGCAGGTGAGCCAAACTTTCTCGTCGGTAACCTCCGGGTTGAGCAAAACGGCGAGACAGTCTCGCGGATAGACAAGGGAGAGTCGGCGGAAATCAAGTACGCACTCTACAATGACGGCGAGGGGAGGGACGGACAGTTCGCGAACTGCTATCTCGCAAGCTCACACGTCGGCGACCAGTTCATCGAACTGGAGCCGTCAGAGTCCGAGACTGATCTGTCTTGTTCGTTCGATACCGACGATTTGTCTCCCGGACGGTACGAATACGGCGTTGAGTCGGACGACGACTCGTGGTACAAGGACCTCTATATCGACAAGCCGCCACAACCGCCGACGATCACGTCTGCGTACCCCTCCGGAGACGTCAAACTCAATCACGAGACGGGTGACTCCGAAACATTCAGCGTCGACGTTTCCGATCCCGACTCGGATTACGATGCCATCTCGACCGAGTGGTCTGTCGACGGTGTCGGCCGCGGGACTGCTGACGAACTCACCGTCTCCGCTGATGACCTCTCGCCGGGGGTGCACACGGTGAGAGCGACCGTTGACGACAACCAAGCCGAAACCGAGAGTGTGAGCCGCGAGTGGTCCGTTCGCGTCGTCGTGCCACCGAAAATAGATGGAAAAGCACCGCAACAGCCCTCAGTGAATGTCGCTCCGGGCGAGTCGGCCTCATTCGACGTCGAGGTCGACGATGCTGATACGCCTGACTCGAACATCGACGTGTGGTGGGAAGTCGATGGCGACCGATCTGGGTCCGGGCAGTCATTCGAGATAGACAGGAGCGCACTTGGATCCGGCAAGCACACGGTGAGCGTAACCGTTTCCGATGGGACAAGCCTCACGGACAACGCACGGGCTGAATGGACGATTAAAGGCCTCTCGAAGCCACAGATCCACAGCATCTCGCCGTCACGTTCGTCAGTGGCACCCGGCGAACCGGTCTCGTTCTCAGTCGATGCGAGTGATCCGAACGGGAAGGGTATCGCGACCGTACAATGGGAACTCGCCGACCAACAGTTCTCTGGGACGACGGTAGAACACACGTTCCAGCAAGTCGGTACTGTCGACGTGGAGGTGAGCGTGACAAACGAAGCTGGGATCACCACAACCAAATCCAGAGAAGTGTCGATCGAGGCAACACCACCGAACGTACAGGGTGCGGGCCCGACACAGTCGGTCGTCGCAGTGGGGGAATCGCTCCAGGTCAGTGCTAACGCGACCGATCCGAAGGGGCGGTCGCTCTCCTTTGATTACCGGTGGGAGTTGGGCACCGAAGAAGTCAGCGAGCAGCAATCGACGACGGTGAGCTTCGACGAGGTCGGGCAACATAAGCTCACGCTGACAGTCACGAACTCCTATGGGGCGAAGACAACCCGGATGTACACGGTTCGCGTCCGCAATGACCGACCATCGGTCGACCGTCAGCAGCCGACTGACAAATCCATATCCGTCCTGTCACAGAACCCCGTCCGGTTCGCCGCCCAGGTTACGAACCTCGACACCTCGACGACGACCGTGGCGTTCCAAATTGGTGAGTCCACAGTCGAGACACGTAATGTCGACAGCGACAGACAGCGCGTCGCGTTCCAGCACACGTTCGACACGCCCGGCGAGAAGACCGTCACGCTCGTCGCTCGTGACCAACACGGGGCCGAGAACGAAGTCACGTGGGACGTGAACATCAAAAGCCGACCACCGCGCTTCGTCGACACATCGCCGAGTCAGCAGCGGCTCTCGCTGATGTCTGGGTCGACCGCCTCATTTTCGGTGGACGCGCGTGATCCCGAACAGGAAGGAGTGACCTATCAGTGGTCGCAAAACGGGAGTACAGTCGGTACTGGACCGTCACTCGAGCGGACGTTCGACGAGGCTGGGACGTACAATGTCACCGTTGAAGCGGCAGATCCGCGGGAGAGTGCGAGCACTCGATCGTGGTCCGTCGACGTCGATAGCTTCAGTGAACCGCCGACGCAGAGCCTGCACCTGACGAACATCAAGATCGATCCACAGAGTGAGCGGACTACCAAGACGTTCCTCACAGTCTCGATGGAGAATCCCAGCTCGAACGACCGCACTGTCGTCGTCGACTTCATCATCGACACGCCGGACGGCCTCGACGTCGTCCGAATGCGAGGCGTCGATGCGGCAAACAAGGCGCAGATCACGGGGAAGGGTCGTATTGACCCTGGGTCGCAGCGCTCGATGCGCGTCGGCCTTCGGATCGCAGATGAATCGCTGATCGGCTCCGACGTCCCTATCGATGTCACGATCCGATACTACCCCGCCGGTCATCCAGAGGACCTGACCTACATCCGACAGTCCAACGAGACGATCAGCATCCGTGGGCCGGGTTTCATTGAACAGCTTTCATCGTGGTTCGATGGCGTTCTTGGCGGTGTTTTCGGGTCTGTGACCGTACCCGACGCGTAACGAGAGGGAGCCAAGAACCACTGGACCGGACTTTTTCCGCCCTTACCGGAAGACGAGGACGAGAAGCGCACCGACAATGAGCCCACCGAGTGAGTATAGAATCGTCCGGTTGTCGTCAGGTTCCGAGGTCGGTGTCTCACCGAGTGGTCCCGGATTCGGGGTTTCGGTGTCGATCTCGATCGAGAACCCACTCAACCGATTGCTCTCTTCTGGGTACCCAACCGGGAAGTACTCGAAATCGACGATGAGGACTTCTGAGCCGACGTCCCGAGAGAAGACGTTCGCCGACATCGTTACCGCCTCACCTGGTGAGACCCGAAACGACGACGTAAGTTGTCCCTGACCACCGCTGTTGACGTTATCCGTTCCTGAGACGTACATCCCCGATGGAAGCGTCAGTACCATCTGCACAACGAGTGGACAGGGGTTTGAACGTGGAGCGGTCGCCTGCCCTGAGATTTCGGCAGGCGTATCGGTGGTGATGGTCTCATCTGTCGCCTTAATTTGGACGTGACTAATCCCCGTCGAAGCCGCATCTGATTGGGTACACGGTGTATCCGTCGTCGCCCCGAATGGCGTTGCATCATCGCTCAGTGATGCCTGTACGCTGCCCGCAGCGCTCGTGAGTACGAGTACGCCCACCGCAAGCAACACAATGGCCGTTCGCCAGCGTCTCGAAGTTGATCCCCTACTCATCGTTCCTGGTTCGCAGTGCTGATTACCATCGGTTTGAACGGTCTCGTGAGTTGTCGTGTGTGCGGCATCCGGACTAGCTATCCGTGACGATGATCGGAATGGTCCCTTGTCGCGTCTGTTCGTCCCCCTCGTCGAAGGAGTAGTTGGCGATTCCCTCAATTTCGAAGTGTCCCGTGCGCGTGGCCGCGAGTCGAATACTCGTCCCTGCGCTCTCACCGGGTGGAAGGTTGAATGTCGCCGCATACTGGCCGGTGCCGCTCTCAGCCAACGACGTGCCGCGGAGGCTCATCCCGCTGGGAACTTTCAACACCAACCGAATGGAGAGGCGCTCGTCAGGATTGAGGTTGACAGCGCTGAACTGAAGCACGGCTGTTTCGTCCGTGCTGATCCGCGTGGCTACGCCGCGGAGATGGAGCGAAATTCGGTCTGTCGACGTTGAAATCGGGTTCTCTATGTCTTGACTAGATGCCTCTGGCTCTTCGACGTAGACCGTTTTCGTCGTCCGGTCCATATTCAGCCCTGGGATGATTCCGAACGGCGCTGTCGTCCGGAGCGTTACGGTGTGTGCGCCACTCTCTTCGAACGCGTGTGTGACTTGCGCTCCTTCGGCATCGAAGTTCACGAGCCCCGGTGACTTATCGAAGAACCATTCCCACTTTGATGCGGTCGACTCACTCGCGTCGAACACGATCTTCTCACCGACCACCGGACTCGGTGGCGTATAGGTGAACGCTGCCTCTGCCTGGAGTGGGTTAGACGAGAGACACCCAGAAAGTGTCGTGAGAGCAGCGACAGCCCCACCACGGAGGAGATCTCGGCGCTTCACACGCTACAATAAGTAACAGTCCCAATGAAACTTTCTCGTCTTCCAGAACGCGGTCTGTCTCTTTCGCTGAGACAGGCGGACGGATTGGTTGCAGTTTCTGGGACCCAATAACCCTAACTCGTACCGGTTACGAGTAATGGATACCAGTAAATATAAGTAACTGGTAAATAACAGGTTAGAGTGTAGCCAATGAACACGAAATTCCGTATGGTCACTGTGCTGGTGCTCTCGCTCGTGCTCGTGGGGAGCACGATCGGGTTCCCACTAGCAGCCGGAGTTGCGAGCGCACAGGAGACGAACACCACTGCGACCGCGACGCCGACGTCAACGCCGACTGCATCGGATACCACGACCGCAGCCGCCTGTGAGGATCCGAGCCTTCCGCAGATGGACGCTGCCCGGCTCTACGCGCCTGTCCAACAGATCGAGGCCGGACAGCCCGGCCGCATCGAGGGTGGTTTCGACCTCGACAATCAGGCAGAGTGTCCTGTCGTGGTCGAGGTGCGACTGATGGTCCAGTCCGGGATGAGTATCAGTGGCGGTAGTGACTGGGGTTCGACCGCGGCCGGGATGGTCTCTACCGAGTTCACGATCACGCCGGACGGCTCTGACACTGAAGACATCGCCGCGAACGTCTACAGCCGAAACACCGGCGAAGCCCGTGTCGACGCCGAAATCGAATACTGGCCGGAGGGACACCCCGAGATGAGCCAGAACCTCGACAGCCAGCGGTTCTACTTCGATGTCACCGAACCGGCCACGGAGACGACCACTGGCGGTACCGGCGGCGGGAGCGATGGCAGCAGCATCCTGTCGGGTCTCTCGAATCTCGATTCGGAGATTCTGCTGTTCTTCCTCGCCGCACTCGCCATCGTGGGGATGATGTATATCGCTCCCAAGCTCGGCTTCGATATCAGCAAATAACCATCGGTCTCTCGCCCCAGCCATCCAGGGCCACTATCGACGCGCTCTTGGGGGAGTGACAGCGGGTCTCGCCGACGGAGATACGAAACGCAGCGACGTACAACCCAACCAACGGCAACACACAATGTTCGACAACATTTTTGGCGGCTCAGACGACGAAGACGACGACAAGAACGACGTCCAGCGAAACGGTGCCGATAGCGAATGGGACATCGAAGTAACGGGACACACCGGCTTTAGGAGCTCAAGTAGCAACGATAGCAGCTCCAGTAGTGGATGGTTTCGGACACACACCATCTCCCTCGATTTGGACTCAAGTGAGGGGACGGCGTCGACGGACACGCAGTCGCCGTCGCAGCCGGCCGTACCCGACGAGCCCACGACAGGACCATCGCCCGGATCCGGTTCGTACGACCGTGGGACGTTCGTGTTCCCCGATAGCCGCGACTTTATGCAGAAGGTCGAGGCACGCGGTCTCAACGGGGCACACAACCGCGTCGAAACAGTGTACGTCCTCGCAGGCAATTCTTATACGACGCCAACAGATCTGTTCCGACTCGACAATCCGTCGTACTACAAGTCAGCGACGCGTCGGAGCGTCGTCTCTTACAGTCGGAAGATGGCCAACAAAGTTGCTGCGCTCTATCCCAACGGCAAGGCGCCCAAACTGTTAGTCCGGTTCCACACGCACCCGGGCGGCTCGACCCGACCGAGTGACGCCGACAGACAGAGTGCTGCGCAGGTCAGAGACAACTTCGCCGACGCCTTCGGGACGGGCGACTTCGAGTTCTTCCAAGGGATCCACGCGTACAAGGACCACGGCAGTAACCCGTCGCCCTCGGAACGGCACTCGCCGACGGCCCGCAGCAATTCGGTCTCCTGGCGGGGCGAGCAGTATCGACACGAACTGGCCCTCTTCGGACCGAAGTTCCAGAACCCGCGGAAAGCAGTGGTGAGCGATGACTAAAAATAGCGAGAAGCTCCCAGCGGCGCTTCAGCAGCTGGACGCCGAGACTGCTGAGGGCCTTCGAGACCTCGCGGAGAATAACCCCGAGTTACTCCGAGAGACGCTCAGTGACCTCGGATATCTCCCGACTGTCAATCAAGAGTCGCAGGCGGCGGAGAAAGCAGCTAAGCTGCCAGACGCTCAGCGTCGCCTTGTGGACGCACTGCAGGAGATGGGGAGCCCCCGTACTGCCGAAGAGGTCGTCGATCTCATACAGCACGAATTCCCCGAGATCGTAGACGAGTTCCAGTCGGCAAAACACCGCCCATGGATGTCGACGCAGTTGAACGAACTCGTCGAGCGTGGTCTCATCGGTCGGTTCCGCGACGGACGAACGGTCAGATACACGTTCAAACCAACCGAGGCAGTTCGTCACTGGGCGCTGCACAACAACCGATTCGTCGAAGATCTCGAACGCGGGGCCGCCCGCGACATCGCCGACGATACCGGAATGCCCGTCCGTACGGTCCGCGAAGCCATCGACGAAATTACAGCGGAGAGTGACTGAAATGTCCGACCCAACGCAGGAACCCGAGCGCGATCCGAAAAACAGCACAGAGAACGAGCACTCCGATGCAGATTCCGTCGAAGATGGGGAGCCGTCGTCGGATGACGATGATGTCCGGCCGAATAACGTACGTACTGACCCAAGCGTGACTGTTCAGACAGTCACGGAACTTCACCGCCGGCTCCTCGACGTGGACAGCACAGTTGGTGACCTCGAAACGACGCTGACAGTCATCACCGAACTACTTGCGGCTGACGAGAACACAGCCGGTGAGGAACTACAGGGAGAGGTTACCGACGTTGTCGAGCAGATCGATGCGGCAAACGCACAACTTGACGAGATCGCAAGTGCTGCTCGTCGGTTGAAAAATCTGGTTGACGAACAGTCTAGCGACACATCGGGTGGAAGTGATGCCGAACCCAGTGGACGAGAGGGAACATCGGTCTTCGACGATGCCGATGAGTACGTCAGAAATACGGCCGCAACAACTCCCGACGATCAGTAGTACTTGCTGTTCACACTACATCTCACTAAATTAATAATTTAGAAGTGCATATTTTGTGGCACCCGAAAAAATATAAAATTCAATAGGTAAATAGTCCGTATGACCTTTCTGGATCCAACTCGTCGACGATTACTTCAATATGTCCCTGTAGTTCTTGGAGCTGGAAGTCAAATAGATGTCGCTCAAGCGACTGAAAATTTGAGTGCAGAGGGCTGGCCAATGGCCCAACATGATAAAAAACGAACGAGCAGTTCAGATGTTCTAGAAGCACCTGGTCCCCAATTAGAAACAGAGTGGTCTCGTAATTTGGGTGATCCTATCGGAGATATTATGGTCGTGGATGGAACAGTATTTGCGACGACATTAGGATCTACCAACGGATTAGCATTAAATGCGGAGACTGGAGAGGGAATCTGGAGTGGCCCAATAGAGACGTACCACAATGGATACATATATGGCCAAAATTCGTACTATGGTGACACTATTCACCAAATCGATCCCAGCAATGGTGAAATACGGTGGTCAAAGACTATCGAGACAGGAAACTCAGAGTACGTGAGCAGACTGATAGGGAATCGTGATTCGATAATTGTTGCTGTGAAAGAAGACGGATCCCAGCGAACCGGGAGTCTTCATTCAATTTCAATCGATGATCAACGGCAACAATGGGTACACGACCGAGTCTCGGTGGGGGGGATGGCAATTGCTGATGGGTCCGTATATTTCGCGGACTATGCAGGCCCTATTTCGCTCCACAGTATTGACCTGAATGATGGGACCTCCAACTGGGACATTGAAGTCAACAGTTTCGACGTTGGAACACCCACAGTCCAGGGAAATACGATCTACCTTCCAAATTCTGATGCTGATTTGATGGCCTTCGGTGCAAATCTGGGCACCAAAAAGTGGGAGTTCAACACCCCCGACGACAACTTCGGTTCGCCTGCTGTTACTGATGAATATGTAGTCAGTCCGCTTGGTGAAGGTGTCTTTTGCCTGTCAAAGGATATGGGAATAAACTGGGAGTTCCAAGTCGAAGAGGACTGGGCGCCGGTTGGTGGAGTGGCAGTCGTACGGGATAAAGTGTATTTCGGAGCGCGCGACGGCAATTTTTATGTGTTAGATTTGCATACGGGTGAAGAATTAAACCGGTTTGAGACGGACAGCGAGATCGTTGGATCGCCGGCAATCGCGTATAATAAAGTGTACTTTGGGACAGAGGATGGGACAGTATACGCTTTGACTGATCAGCCGAATAAACGACCTGACCCCGATTTCAGTTATTCACCTAGAAATCCCCGTGTTGATACCGAGGTGACATTCGATGCAAGTGAATCGACTGATGACCGGTCGATCGTGGAGTATGATTGGACGTTCGGGAATTCAAATCTTGGTCCCGGTACTGGTGAAATTGTATCAAAAGTATTCGAGACGCCAGGCAGGAAAGATGTCGAATTAACAGTAACCGATGATCAGGATGCTTCTGCAACAATTTCAAAAAGCGTAGACGTCGTTCGAGCGAATCAGGTCCCAGAGGCAATTATCTCACATTCACCAAATGAACCAGAAGTTGGTGATTCAGTGACCTTTGAGGGAACCGCGTCATCTGACCCGGATGGAATGATTGAAAAATATGAGTGGGATATCGACCAGGATCCCAACTCAGGATATCATATTGACGGGGACGTTGTCGAATACTCCTTTGAGAGCCCGGTGATAAAAACGTCAAATTGCGAGTCACCGACGATGACGGACTCGAAGCCAGTACTGAAAAGCAAGTTACGGTGGTTCAACAGCAAGTGAATTTTGAATTCACGGGGACGCAAACAGAAATCACACTTGATGAGGATGCTATCATTACACTTAGCATCGTGAACTATCTTTCAAACAAAGAAGTAACTGTACAGTTAGTGATCAATACCCCGAGTGGCATATCTGTGTCCAGTGTGGCAGGTGCTGATTCAGGGTCAAATCAGTACAATGCAGTAGAAACTATCGACCCGGCAAGCCAATCGAGCATTAGTATTCGCTTGGCGGCGAATGAGCCAGGCGAATTCGATGTGGGTGGGATCGCAATATGGTATCGTGGTGACGATGAGGATGACGTCAATCGGTACACAGACAGTGTGACAATACAAGCTCAGTCAGAAGGCGGGTCCGCTGATGGAAGCGACCAGAACGGTGATCCGACATCCAGTGAAGCCCCCGGTTTTGGTATCGGCACGGCACTCGGGGGTGTCGCTGGTAGTTCCGCTCTCATCAAATGGCTCCACGACAGACGCCCGCGGGACTAGTTCCCGACAGATAGCCGAAGGGATGAAAGAGGTGTTGAACGCTCGATCCTCGTTGGCGGCGAAGGGCCCCCAGAACCTGAGCCGAAAATCAAAAGATCCGCGAAAGCCGTAGGCCTCAAGAAGAGCAGTCCCACTAGGGGACAGTGAAACTGTATATAGCGGTAAGTGGTTCACGCGAAGCCTGGATCTGTCCAGATCGGCTTCACGAGACAATCGCTACGCTCGGCCTACGGAATGTATTGAGATGCAGGCTATGGACCTCATTGAGCCGTGCCAACACGGGACGCGAGCACTATAGTAGCGTTTGCAAGTCTTCACGCACGTAATCCCACGCAGTCGTGCGGTTGGCTGTGTAATCAGTTGCAACGTTACTATAGAAGACTCGATGCTGATTTGAGGTGCACACTTACACTCGGCACCAGCCGAAGCTACAGATACTCGTCGAAGATGTCCGCAAACTCGTCTTGCACGAGATCTCGCATTGCATCTGCACGGGCCTGTCGACGGGTGCGTTCGTCGAGATAGTTTCGTTCAGAAACGGACGCATCCCGACTGCCTTGAGAAGCAGCGACAGCCGCAGTCCCCGCTTCGATACTGGGGCGTTGCTGGCGGTACAGGCGGTACCAGGTTCGGCGTCCCATCTTTGGGAGCGGATGAGTACCGTCAATGTCCACGTCAGCTCGTTCGCCGAGATCGCGGAACCACCGCCGCGCTGTCTGTGTCGACATCGGCCGCGTGATCGATTGACCCGGGAGGAGATAGCCAGTCCACTCGTCGTTGTCTGCGAGGGTATCGATCCGATCAGAAACAGCCTCAACGCCGACGAGGAGTTCGACGGTGTTCCGGGTCCGGCGGGCGTTCTTCCGTTGGCCAGCCTCGAATTCGATGTAGGGGACGTCGCCTTCCTCCGGGTCGAGAACGAGTTGATCGACGTGGAGTTCACACGCCTCGATCGGACGGAGCCCCCAGCCAGCAAGCGCGAGGAGGAGAAACCGTTCGTCAGCATTGCCAGCTTCGAGGAGTGCAGAGAGGTCGCTCCGAGAAAGTGCAGGATGATCGTAGATCGGGTCTTCGTCCCATCCAAACCGGTTCAGGAGGTTCTCAGCCGGGTTGTAGAGGCTGCGTCCCATCTCTTCGAGAAACGTGTACCAGTTCTTCACCGCGGAGACGTACTTTTTCTTCGAGGCGAGTGTCCCCAGATCGTCGTCGAGCACGCGGAACGTGTCGCGCACGCGCGCTATTTCGTCGGGTTTCGTGGTTTCATCGAGGAGTGGCGAGAGCAAGTCGTCCGTTTCGTTGACCTCATAGTAGGTCGTGACGTACGTCCGCAACCGAGAGCGGCGCGGTCCCACGGTCGTCGGGGCGCGCCCGCGGTCCCGTTCGAGTTCTTCGAGGTAGTCTTCGAGCCCGCGGATCGTTGGCACGTGGTCGATACCCCATTCGTCGTCGGCATCATCAGAGTTCGGTGGGAGGCCGACGGCGTCGTAGAACTCACCGGGTGAGAGGTCGTGCTCACGGCGTAGTCGCTCGACGAATCCGGAGTAGTTACGCTTCAGCCACGCGTACGTGGGCGTTTCACCTTCGGGATCGATGTCGACATCTGCGTCAGCGCGAAGTGTAGGTGCGATTTCCTCACGGTAGAACTGGGCGAAGTCGTCGAGGCCGTCGAAGCGTGCGTAGTTTGGCATCGTTAGATCGTACCTGCAGGGAGAAGCCGACTCGCTTCCCGGGAGTGTGATTCTAAGGACACGGTTTTGAGCACGTAGAGAGATACAGTCGAATTTCTTAGTATTTGTGGTGTAGTGTTGTCGGGGTGCGACAACAAAACAACACAGCTAACCAGAGATTATCCACCACGTTTTGATATACTACATATCGCTATACAAAATCGAGGATCGGGCCTCTCTATCGAATGCGGGGAGAGCAACTCAACCATACTCCAGAGCTTCAATAGCGTTCGCAATTCCCGACTCCGCCGAACGCACGCGGCCGTTCGATCAGCTGTGTACCGTTGCAAACACAACTAAAGAGACAGTTGTTTTCAACACCGGTGAGCTGACACTCCCGCACAGTTATCCTCCGACACCCACCCAATAACATACGTACTTCTGTTATTCTGTTGCCCAGCAAAACACAGTTACTTACTACGAGGTCACACCATCTTGACCTATTAATCCGCAGCAAGCATTCGCCCATCAAGCACTGACGACACCGCTCCCGAAGCGCATTCGACAACCGACGAACTTCTGGGCGGCGTCAGCGGCCCTATTGCAGACCTTCTGGACGAGAGAGCTAGTAGACGCTGCCAGCGTATCAACGGTTGAGCGTGTGAATAGCCAGTCCCCGTTCGTTGGCGGCGGCTTCGTAGGTCGCCTCCGACAGCGTCGGGTGAGAGTGTACCACTTCGGCGAGTTCGCTCGTCGTCAGTCCCTCCTCGACTGCGAGCGTGATTTCGGCGATCAACTCGGAGGCCTCCGGACCGACGACTTGCCCGCCGAGGACGACGCCGTCGTCGCCGCTCACGAGACGGACAAACCCCTCTGCGTGCCCGGTCGTGAGCGCGCGGCCGCTGGCACGCATCGGAAACTCCCCGACTGACACCGTGTGCCCGGTCTGTTCGGCTTCCGCTTCGGTCATTCCAACGGTTGCGATCTCTGGCGACGTGAACGCGACGGCGGGCGTCGCCCGGTCTTTCGACGCGGGATCCCGGCCGGCAATCTCGGCGGCGGCGATCTCGCCCTCCGTCGAACCGGCGTGCGCGAGCATCGGTTCACCCGCCACGTCGCCGACGGCGAACACGTGGTCGACGTCCGTGCGTCCGTACTTGTCCGTCCGAATGAATCCGTCCTCGTCGGGGTCGAGACCGATCTGGTCGAGATCCACCGTATCGGTAACTGGATTCCGACCGACCGCGACGAGCACCGCCTCGGCCTCGTATTCGTGACGAGCGTCGCCGTCGACAGATTCCGTACACACCACGACACCCTGATCGGTGGATCGACACTCCGAGGCGAGTTCGCCGTAGTTCGTTTCGATGCCGAGTTCCGACGCTGCCGAGGAAACGGGGGCGACCAGATCGGACGAGAACGCGGGCATCATCGTATCGAGCGCCTCTAAGACCGTGATGTCGACGCCGAGCTTCGCGAACAGCATCGAGAGTTCCATCCCGATGTAGCCCGCGCCGACGACGACGAGGCTCTCCGGAAGCTCATCGAGCTCGAGCGCACCCTTGGCGTTAAGCACGCCGGATTGGTCGAACTCGAACCCTGGCAGTTCGATTGGGCGGCTTCCCGTGGCTAACACGGCGTGCTCGAAGGTGAGTCGGTCCGACCCACCGTCCGACTGCTCAATGTGAACCGTGTGTTCGTCCGCGAACGTCGCGCGTCCTTCCACGAACGAGACACGGTTGGCTTTACAGAGCTTCTCGACGCTCCGGTTCATATTTCGAACGACATCGTCTTTCCACTCGACCATCTGCTGGAAGTCGACGTCGATCTCGGCCGTGATCCCCATCGCCGACCCATTTCGGGCCTCGTGGACGACGTTTGCCGCAGATATCAGCGCCTTCGAGGGGATACAGCCGCGGTTGAGACAGGTCCCGCCCAGGGCGTCCATCTCGACGAGCGTCACGTCGAGGTCGTACTGCGCCGCTCGGATGGCGGTGACGTACCCGGCTGGACCGCCGCCAACGACGAGGACCTCCGTATCGAAGTCGTCACTCATCGTTTTCCCCCACGTCCTGCCACGAGAGCCGCGGATTCCGTGCAGCACTCGTCTGGTCGATGCGCGCCGCAGCAGTCGTCGTCGGTGCATCGGCGAGTTCGTCGGACGTCTTGCGATTCGTCGCGGTGAACGCCGCTGCCAACACGTCGAGTTGCTCCTTACTCAACGCCTCGGTGGGCTCGGTCATCAGCGCCTCGTCGACGATCTCCGGCCACTTCGTTGTCGGCGGGTGGACGCCCTCGTCGAGCATTCCCTTGGCGAACTCAGCAGCGTCGACGTCGCCGGCGCTGGCGACGAACTCGTGGTGGAACGGCCCGTACGTGATGTCCAGATCGATCTGGGAGGCCAGATAATTCGCGTTCAGGACGGCCATCGCCGAGGTGTCTTTCAGGCCGCCGTCACCGAGCCGAGAGATATACGCGTAGGTCTTCAAAAGCACCAGCCAGTTGCCGTAGAAGCCGTGGACCTTCCCGATGCTTTCGGCGGGTTCGTAGAGCTCGAACGACCCGTCCTCGGTCTCGCGGACGTGTGGATCGGGGAGGAACTCGGTGAGTTCGTCGACGACGCCGATCGGACCGGCTCCCGGGCCACCGCCGCCGTGCGGCGACGCGAACGTCTTGTGGACGTTGTAGTGCATAATGTCGAAGCCCATATCGCCGGGGCGGGCTCGACCGAGCAGCGCGTTGAGATTCGCGCCGTCGTAGTAGAGCAGTCCGCCCGCGTCGTGGACGATGTCAGCGATATCGGCGATGTCGCGTTCGAAGAGCCCGAGCGTGTTCGGGTTCGTCAGCATCAGTGCGGCCGTCGAATCACCAACCGCCTCTTCGAGCGCGTCAACGGGGACTCGTCCGTCCTCGTCGCTCGGAAGTTCCACGACGTCGTAGCCGGCCATCGCCGCGCTCGCGAAGTTCGTGCCGTGGGCCGACGCGGGCACGATCACTTCGCGGCGCTGGTCGTCTTCGTCGTTCGATTGGTGGTAGGCGCGGGCCACGAGGAGACCGGTGAACTCGCCTGCTGCTCCAGCGGGCGGTTGGAGGGTGGCGGTCTCCATTCCGCCGATTTCCGCGAGATACTCCTGGAGTCCGTGGAGGATCCCGAGGGTCCCCTGGGCGTACTCGTCGGGACGGTCGGGATGGATCGCACCGTCCTCCAGCGCGGCCACGTCCTCGATGAATTTCGGGTTGTACTTCATCGTACAACTCCCCAGCGGGTAGGGGCCGTGTTCGACGGAGTAGTTCATCTGTGAGAGCCGCGTGTAGTGCCTCGCGACCTCAGGTTCGGCCGGTTCCGGGAGCGTCAGTTCGTCGCGCACCAACTCGTCCGGGAGGTCGACGTCGTCGTAGGTGACCGTCTGCGTGCGCTTTTCGGACAGGAGCGGTTCGTTGACCGGTTCGCCGGTGTCGGTTTCGCGCGTCCACGTGGCTTGTTGGTAGTTCATTCGAGTACCTCCTGGACGGCCGCGACAAGGCCATCCACGTCGTCGCTGTTGGTTTCGGTCACGCAGATCTGGACCTCGAACTCCCCGACTTCGTGGACGAGGAACCCACGGTCCGCCAGTTCTGAGGCAACCTCGCTTGCGGGGCGCTCCGTGCGCGCGACGAACTCGCGGAAGTGGTGCCGGTCGTCCACCGGGGCCGTGACGCCCTCGACGGCGTCGAGTCGAGCAGCGGCCTCAGACGCCGTCGCCACGCAGTCCTCGGCGAGCGCCGCCAGCCCCGAGGCTCCGAGCGTGGCAATGTGGATCGCCGTTCGGAGCGCGACCCACGCCTGGTTCGTACAGATGTTCGACGTAGCTCGCTCCTTCCGGATGTGTTGTTCTCGGGTCTGGAGGGTCAGGGTGTACGCACGCCTACCCTCGGCTGTCTCACTCGTTCCCACGAGTCGCCCAGGGACCTGCCGCAGATACCCGTCTTTGACGGCGAACAGACCGAGTCCCATCCCGTGGCTGGCCGAGAGGCCAAGGACGCTCGCGTCGCCGATGACGATGTCAGCGCCCACGGCGGCCGGCTCTTTCAGAAGCGCGAGCGCGACAGGGTCAGATCCCAGGCAGAACGCCGCCTCGTGGTCGTCTGCGAGGGTTGCGACCGCCGACAGTCGCTCCTCGATCGCCCCGCGGGCCGTCGGAGATTCGGCGTACACCATCACGACGTCCTCGTCGATCAACTCCGAAAGCGCGCCGACGTCGGTGTTCCCCTCGGCAAGGGGGTACGTCTCTACCGTCAGCTCCGCGCCGTCAGCGTAGTTTTCCAACACGCTGTGTCGCTCCGAGCGGATCGTCTCGGGGACGAGCACGCGCGATCCGCTGGTCTCTCGAACGCGTGCGGCAAGCAGCGCTGCCTCACCGAGTGCGGTCGCGGCGTCGTACATCGAACAGTTGGCGACGTCGAGCCCAGTCAGTTCGACGATCATCGACTGAAACTCGAAGAGCGCCTGGAGGAACCCCTGCGACGTCTCCGGTTGGTACTGCGTGTAGGAGGTCAGAAACTCAGAGCGCAACGAGAGGTAGTCGACGACCGATGGCACGTAGTGGTCGTAGTGTCCGCGACCGAGGAACTCCGTCCGGTCGGCATTCTGCCCGAGGAGCTCTTCGATTTCGGTCACGACCTCGTACTCGGATTTCGCTTCGATATCGAAGTCCCCGTGGAACGCGACTGCCTCCGGGACGTCGAACAGCTCTTCGACGCTGTCGGCGCTGATCGCCGAGAGCATCGCATCCACTTCCTGTGGCGTCTGGGGCGCGAAGGGGCTCGATTCGTCCAGTTCGTGTGGGTGGTCCGTTCCGTCGTGCTGTATGCGTTGCATTGTCGTTATTCGATCTGCTCGCAGTAGTCGTCTGCGTCGAGTGCGTCGTCGGGTACCTGTCCGTCGATCTCGAAGAGCCAGCCGTCGCCGTACGGGTCGGTGTTGAGCAGTTCCGGCTGATCGAGAATCGCCTCGTTCGTCGCGGTCACCGTCCCCGAAACCGGAGTGTAGATGTCCGAAACCGCTTTGATGCTTTCGACGACGGCACAAGCTGCACCACTCTCCAGGGAGTCACCCTCGGACGGGAGTTCGACGAACACGACGTCGCCGAGTTCGTCCTGTGCGAAGTCGGTGATCCCGATTCGAAGGGTGTCCTCGCGGTCGTCGATCCACTCGTGTGAGTCGGTGTACAGTAAGTCGTCCGGTGTCTCGTGCGTCATCGGTGCTGGGGTTCCTGTAATGCGTCGTTCGTCATCGTCTCTGTGTCGAGCGTTCGGTGCGGATTATTCGCCACACGATTCGAGGAAGGGCGTCTCTACGACCGTCGCCTCGACGGACCGATCGCGGATCGATACGGTGAGTTCGGTGCCGGGCGAGGCGAGACTGGAGTCGACGTATCCAAGCGCGATCGGTATCCTGAGCGAGGGACTCATCGTCCCGCTCGTCACCCGTCCGACGGAGTCGCCGTCGGAGCGGATCTCGTGGCCGTGGCGGGCGATCGCTCGCTCCTCGATGCGCAGTCCGACGATCTGTTCGTCGGTCCCGTCTCGGGCCTGTTCTACGGCCGACCGACCGACGAAGTCCCCGCTATCGAGGTCGACGACGAATCCGATGCCGGCCTCGTAGGGAGTGTGCGGTTCGTCTTCGGGGTCGAAATCCTGTCCGGAGAGTAGCAGTCCGGCCTCGAGACGAAGGGTGTCTCTGGCGCCGAGCCCACATCGCTGGACATCGTCGAACAGAGTGTCGATCGCTGTCGCATCGTCACCGGGGAACAGGATCTCGACACCGTCTTCACCGGTGTATCCGGTCCGGGCGACGAGGCACTCGACGTCACCGATCGAGGTCTCCGTTACGGTGAACGGCTGCAACTCCTCGACTGAGTCGTCCGCTTCCGCCTCGACACGAGCCACCGCTTCGGGACCCTGCACCGCGATCATTCCTGTCTCGGCGGTCCGGTTCTCGACCGTCACGTCGAGGTCCCAGCGGTCGGCGTGCACGCGCAGCCGACCGTACAGAGGCTCGTCGTGGCCGGCGTTCGGTACGACGACGTATTCACTCTTGCTCGGGTGATCGTACACGACGATGTCGTCGAGTATGATGCCGTCGGACCGGAGGAAACACGAGTACTGTGCCGCGCCCGGTTCGAGGCTCCGAATGTCACTCGGGACGAGTCGGTGTAACAGCGTCTCCGCTTCGGGCCCGTCGACGACTAGCTGTCCCATATGGCTCACGTCGAACAGTCCGACACCGTCTCGAACGGCTCGATGCTCCTCCCGGATCGAGTCGAACGAGACCGGCATCTCCCACCCACCGAAGTCGGTGAAGTCAGCGCCAGCCTGACAGTGGGAGTCGTACAGCGGTGTTTGGTTGGATGACACAACGTACACTACACAACTGCAAGTATTTATGCGTTTTTTACTTAGATAACCACGTTTTTGTTGTATTTTGTCCCAATATATTTTGCGACACGTGAATGTCTGGGATGAGTCGACGTGATGATCGAATCCCGATATCACTCGTCACAGATTTGTCTACTTGATGGCTCGAACCCGTGTTAACGGCCGTACGGTAGTGTCTCAGCGGAGGAGGAATAGACCAGAGTCGAGCCATCGTTGGGCTATCTCGTGGTGCTTCCGGGACGGCCTTCGCTTCTGCGGGACAGTAGTATTGGACACTTCGAGTCTACTACCGCGAGAGGGTGTTGAATTTGAGATTTATTCGACGGTTGGTGGCTAAAAATAAGCTATAGATACCGACAACAATTCTCTCCCTCGGTTGTCACGCTCCAGTGAGCCCGTCAAATTCGGATTTCGTGAATATTTATAAACCGCCTCGACAACAGTCGACTGTGCCAAGAAATGGACGCGAACTAACCACGACCGCCACCTCGCTCCGCATCGTTGACGTGATCAGTCGGCTGGAGGGTGCCCAGATGAGCGAGATCGCTGCGGAACTGGAACTGGCCAACAGCACCGTCCACGCTCATCTGACGACGCTTCGCAACCACGAACTCGTCGTGAAGGAGGGCAACGAATTCCACCTCGGAATCAAGCTCTTTCACCTCGGCGAGCAGGCGCGGCACAGAAAGCCCGAGTACGAGATCGTGCGACAGCACGCGCACAGACTGAGCAATCGCCTCAACGAGGAGGTCGCGTTCGCCATCACCGAGCACGGCCGGTCAGTCATCATTTTCGACGAGAACAACGACCCCACGAAAGAGGGGTTCCAGGTGGGACGGTACTTCCATATGCACAACTCCGCGAGCGGGAAGTCGATGCTCGCAGAGTGGTCCCGCGAGCGCGTCGAGGAGGTGCTCGATCGGTGGGGACTCCCCAAGGAGACCGAGAACACGATACAGAGCAGGGCCGAACTCTACGAGGAATTAGAGCGGACTCGCGAACGGGGTTATTCGCTCAACGACCAGGAGGCGCTCGAGGGGTTGATGGCCGTCGGGATGGCCATCACGAACCCGGACGGGAGCGTGCTGGGCTCTCTCGACGTGTCGGGACCGCCGTACCGACTCTCCGAAGAACAGATCGCCCCGGAGTTGCGGGAGACCGTGACCCAGATCGAACGCGAAATCGCGTCTCGGTGATCGATTCTACCCTGCCCGTCTCCTTTGCGCGCTCTCCGAGGGCGGCGCTCCTGTCCCACGACACGCAGAGGTGATTCGTATGGACGCGCGTCGAGTCTCACCGGAAAGTCACTGAGCCATTGGGCGGTCGGAAACTCCCATACTGTTGACCGCGACCGATCGCGTCTCGACGATGGCTGCAGCACACAGGTCCTCGTAGCCGGGGTGATGGTATCAATTTCGTTGACCTCATTGATCAAAATTCGTTCGTTTTATTCATTTTGTTCGTTCTGTTCGTTTTATTCATTGACCAGTATGAGTTCAACGAGTGTGTTTGCAAATGGACCGCAGTGCTGGAGGTGGATGCCTACAGCTCGAGGGAGCTGAAAAATCAACAGACAGAGAACGAAAAACCAGCCCTGACCCTCACTCCAGACCTCGGTCCCCACTGCTGAGGAACTCTTTGACAACCTTCTCTTCCGCACGGTGGAGCTTCTCGCTCGTCGTCGACTTCGCGAGGCCCACAGCGTCGGCCAGTTCGGTGAGTGTACAGGTCCGCGGCGTGTCGTAATAGCCCCGCTCGATTGCTGTCTCGAGGAGATCATACTGTGCCTCGGTCAGGAGCGATTGGGTGTCAATCGACCGTGTGATCGACAGTAACTCGAACGGAATACCGAACTGGTCGAGTAGCGTGCCGAGTTCCGACAGTTTCTCTCGGGAGGCCGTCAGTTCGAGCGTCACCTCCCCGTCGACGATGGTGATCGGAAGCTCCAGCGGCACTCCCGCTTCGCTCAGTGAGCGGATCAAGAGCGGTTCCGTCGTCTCGAATTGCACGAGTGCGCGATCGGCCTGCGCTTCGAGAATCGTCACCGAAACGACGGAGTCGTACCCGTCGATCGTGGTCACTATCGGTTCGATGTCGTCTGCGGTAATCTCGACGAGTCCGACTCCGGTTTCCCCGGCGGGCATCGCAGCGAGCACCGTGAACTCGGCATCGGGGTACTGCTTCGAGAGCGTCGAGACCCACACCTGTTCGGGGAGTTCCAGACAGAGCGTCGCTCGGGGCATCGTCGATGTATCTGTGTCGGAGTGGAGGTGGAAAAATACGCACGAATATGTTCGTCTTCACATCGGGTCGAAACCAGCGAGCACCTCCTGTGACGGAAGACGAGGGTTTTCGCCTCGAACTTGAGAAAACGTCGCTATGCCCCGGGGATCCCGAACGCCCCGACGCCGAGTCGGAGAACCGAGTTCACGAGCAGGAGGATGATCAGAGCCGCAAGCCAAGCCACGACGCCGATCTGAGCGGCTTTGACCCAACCGCCCGGGTACCGCCAGTTGACGACTCCGACCCACACGACCAACGCGATGAGCGGACCGATGAGTGGGATCCAGGCAGTGAGCGCCCAGCCGATCGCACCGAGCACCGCTGTGATGACTGCGTGTCCGTAGTCGTCGACGTCGACTACGACCCGAGCGCTGACGTAAATTGCCAGCCCGCCGATGAGCAAGGCAATGACAAACGCGACGATAGAACCGACGAAGGGTACGGCCATACTGTACTATCAGTAGACAATGAAATAACAGTATGGGTAACTCAAGAACACCACCCTGCAAGTGTTCCATACGACTTGCCCACGAATGTCAAGAACACCACTCTGCAAGTGTTCTGCGAGGGTGGCTCTCGACAGTGGGAACCACCATACCGTGGTATCTCACGCGGTATGGGACCAGATCTCAACGACACCACCCTGCAAGTGTTCTGCCCTGTCCGTTCCCGAGCTACAATTTCTGGAGGCGCTATAGAAAAAATAAGCCGCTTCGGCGGGGTCGTGGACTATAGTAGCGCTTGCAACTGATTGCACATCCGATCGCACGCTGAGTGATCACTGAAACAATTGAATATGCAGTGAGGTGTGGTGCAGACTCCCCGCTCCGAGTGAAACACCTCTATTCGTTCACTGGGTCTCTTACTCGTTTCAGTGCTGTATTCAGCTCTTACGCATATCACTCGTCGTGCGGTCGAGTGAGCGAAGACTTGCAAACGCAACTATAGATTTATCGTGGTTTGTAGAGCGACAGCGGACACTCAAGCGTGCGATGAAGCTCGGTATTCAATTGAGTGACTTCCCCTGCGAGCCCGCGAAAGGAATAAGTGTTAGCATTCTACACGTTAATTGTTATCATATAATAACGGAGGTGGCCCCTATCACAAACTACGGATTCGTAATCGATAACCGGAAGTGCATCGGCTGTCACGCCTGCACAGTCGCCTGCAAGGGCGAACACGACGACCCCATCGGCGTGAACAAGACGTGGGTAAAGTACATCGAGAAAGGGGAGTTCCCCAACACGAACCGGAACTTCTCTGTGATGCGGTGTAACCACTGCGACGACTCCCCCTGTACGGACGTCTGCCCGGTCACGGCCCTCTGGGAGCGCGAAGACGGCATCGTGGATTTCGACCCAGAGCGTTGCATCGGCTGCAAAGCCTGTATGCAGGGCTGTCCTTACGACGCGCTCTACATCGACCCGAACACCGAGACTGCCGCAAAGTGCAACTACTGCTCGCACCGGGTGGACTCGGGCCGAGAGCCGGCGTGCGTGACTGTCTGTCCCGAAGACGCCATCCTCGCCGGCGATCTGGAGAACGCCGACACCGAGATCAGCCGCACCATCTCTCGGGAGGAGATCCAGGCTCGCAAACCCGAGAAGGGAACGGAGCCGAAGCTGTTCTACGTCGACGGCGACGAAGGCAGCACCACGCCAGGCACGACCGCGCGCGAGGAACACTATATGTGGAGCGACGCCCCACACCAAGTGGAGACGGAGGGCGCAGAAGTTCCGGACTTCGACCTCCAGAAGGCCGCCGAGTCGTTGGCCGAGTCCGATGTCGCCCTCGGCAGCGGCGACGAGTCGGAGGCCCGCGCCGATGGCGGGAATCCCGACTGCGGCTGTGATTCCTGTGCCTGCGGCCAGGGCGAGGAGTCGGAATCGGCCGCAAGCGCGGACCCGCTGTCCGACGGCGGCTACGGGACGGCGGCCGCGGCGACGTCAAACGACGACGACGACTCGAAGGGCCGCACCGAGCGGGCCTACGAGCTCCTGAACGAAGAGGCCAAGCGCGTCTACGACGTCGGCGAGAGCCACTATCAGTCGTGGGGCTGGGAGGTGTATTCGTACACGTGGACGAAGGGAATCTCCGCTGGAACGCTCCTACTGTCGGCGCTGTTTATGCTGTTTGGTGTGGTCGACCCCGACCCGATTACCTTCGCCGCGAGCGCCTTGGTCAGCAGCCTATTCCTGGCTGCGACGGGCGTCCTGCTCATCCTGGACCTCGAACAGCCAACCCGGTTCCACTGGGTGCTGCTGCGGCCGAACTGGAACTCCTGGCTCGTGAAAGGAGCCTACATCATCACGGTGGCCGGCGCGTACCTCGGGCTTGCCGTCGTGGGGGGCTTCCTTGGCGTCGACGCCGTCGTCCATCCCGTCTCGCTGGGAGTCGGCGCTGTCCTCGGCGCAGCGACCGCCGTCTACACGGCGTTCCTGTTCAGCCAGTCGAAGGGGCGAGACCTCTGGCAGAGCCCCGCGATGCCGCTACATATGTTCGCCCAGTCGATCGTCGCCGGCGGCGGGACGCTGGCCATCCTTGGTGTCGTGGGCGTGCCCGGCTTCGGTGAGATGGTCGGGCCGTCCGCGCTGGCACTCGGCGCCGGGTTGGTCCTGCACGCTGTCCTCGTCGCCTCCGAGATATTCACGCCGCACCAGACCGAGGACGCCGAGGAAGCTGCCGCCCGGATCACCCGTGGCCGGTTCCGGACGGCGTTCTGGGCCGGCGGTGTCGTCGTCGGCATCGTCCTGCCGCTGGCGGCGCTTGCCGTCGGGTCACCTGCCCTCGCGGCGGCCGCCGGCGCACTCGCGCTGGCCGGCCTGTTCGCCTTCGAGTACTGCTGGATAACTGCCCCGCAGACCATTTCACTCGCCTGATTATGGGACACGAATTCGATCCGAGCCGTATCGAGAAGTTCGCCGAGCGGCTCGGCGTGATTTCGAACCGAACCGAAGAGACGAAGAAACAGCGACAGCGCCGGGGCGTCGACGGCGTGGACCGCATCGCGCCCGAAGGCCAACTTGGCTCGTATCCCGACCCCGAACAGTGGCACGACTGGGTCGAGTACGAGTCCGAAGGCCTCCCGAAGGAGTACTCCGTCGTCCCCACCGCCTGCTTCAACTGCGAGGCGGGATGTGGGTTGCTCACGTACATCGACAAGGAGACGGGCGAGATACGCAAGATCGAGGGCAACCCCGAGCATCCCGGGAGCCGGGGCCGGAACTGTGCGAAGGGGCCGGCCACCATCAACCAGGTCAAGGACCCACAACGAATCCTGTATCCACTCAAGCGTGACGGGCCCCGAGGCAGCGGACAGTGGACCCGTGTCTCCTGGGACGAGGCGCTCGAGGACATCGCCAGCGAGATGCGCCAGACCATCGAGGACGGCCGCGAGAACGAGATCACCTACCACGTCGGGCGTCCCGGCCACGAAGGGTTCATGGACCGCGTGATCAACGCGTGGGGGCTGGACGGCCACAACTCCCACACGAATATCTGTTCAGCGGGCGCCCGAGCGGGCTACGCCTTCTGGCAAAAGTACGACCGCCCCAGCGCGGACTTTGCGAACGCCGAGTTCATCCTCTTGCTGTCGGCCCACCTGGAGTCAGGCCACTACTTCAATCCTCACGCCCAACGCATCATCGAGGGCGTGATGGAGGGTGGCCAGCTAGCCGTCCTCGACCCACGACTCTCGAACACGGCCGCAATGTCGGACTTCTGGCTCCCCACACAGCCAGGGAGCGAGGCGGCCGTCCTGCTGGCGATGGCCAACGTCATTCTCGAGGAGGGGCTCTACGACGAACAGTTCCTCCGGAGATGGGTCAACTGGCAGCAGTTCCTCGACGAGGCACATCCCCACCGAGAGCGGACGTTCGAGACGTATCTCGACGTACTCCAAGAGACGTACGCAGACTTCACGCCCGCCTACGCCGAGGCCGAAAGCGGCGTCGATGCCGATATGATCGCGAAGGTGGGCCGGAAGATCGGGACCGCTGGCTCTCGGTTCGCCAGTCACATCTGGCGGTCCGCGGCGTCGGGTAACGAGGGCGGCTGGCAGGTCTCACGAACGCTGCACTTCCTCTCGGTGCTCACCGGCAGCGTCGGTACGAAAGGTGGCACCGCCCCCAACGCCTGGCACAAGTTCGAGCCCGAGATGCCCAACGAACCGCCCCGCCAGCAGACCTGGGACGAGATGCAACTCCCGCCGGAGTGGCCGTTCGCTCACTACGAGATGAGCCAGTTACTCCCGTACTTCCTCAAGGAGGGGCGCGGAGAGCTGTCGGTGTACTTCACCCGCGTGTTCAACCCCGTCTACACCTATCCGGACGGCTTCTCCTGGATAGAGGCACTGTCCGACGAGGATAAGGTCGGGATGCACGTCGCGCTCACGCCGACGTGGAACGAGACGGCGTATTTCGCCGACTACGTGTTGCCGATGGGCCACAGCCCCGAGCGCCACGACATCCAGAGCCAGGAGACTCACGCCGCGACGTGGGTCACGTACCGCCAGCCGGTCCAGCGGGAGTACGCAGAGCGCGAGGGCGAGGACGTAGACCGCACCTACGAGGCCAACCCCGGCGAGGTCTGGGAGGAAGACGAGTTCTGGATGGACCTCTCCTGGCGAGTCGACGAAGACGGCGATCTCGGCATTCGCGAATACTTCGAGTCGCCGTACCGCGATGATGAGGGCGAGGAATCGGCCGGCGGCGGCGCGGCTGACGAGCGTGAGGGGACGGTCAACGACGGCGCGACTGACGAGCGCGAGGGATCGGTCAACCACGACGCTTCTGACGAGCGCGAGACGGGCGTGGATACCGCCGACGCCCCACAGATGACCGTCGATGAGTACTACCGCTATATTTTCGAGCACGAGGACAATCTCGTCGAGGTGGCCGAAGAGAAGGGGATGGAGCCGCTTGAGTATATGAAACACCACGGCGCGTTCGAGGCCAGCCAGAACGAGTACGAGCTCCACGAGGAGCCGGTCGATCCGGCCCTGTTGGAGCACGAAGCCGTGTTTGTCGACGAGTACGACACCATCCACCGGGTGCTGTCCGCTGACGCCGATGTCGGCGCCGCGGATACAAAGGCACTCGACTACGACGGCGACGCCTTCGAATCCCGCGTCTACGAGCACGACCGGGTCGCGCTGGGCGATCTCGAAGACGTCGAAACGACGGTCGAGGGCGTCCTCGTCGACGGCGAACCCAAGCGCGGGTTCCCCTCACCGACAGGCAAACAGCAGTTCTACTCGAAGACCCTCGCCGACTGGGGCTGGGACGACGACGAGTACACCATCCCCCACTATCTCAAAAGCCACGTCCATCCCGAGAACATCGACTACGAGGCCGGCGAGATGGTGCTGGTGCCGACGTTCCGGCTACCGACCCAGATACACTCCCGGTCGTCGAACTCGAAGTGGCTGGAGGAGATCTCCCACAACAACCCCGTGTGGCTCCACAGCAAGGACGCAGAGCGCTTGGGTGTCGAAACGGGCGATCTCGTTCGAGTGGAGACCGACATCGGCTACTACGTGAACGAGGTGTGGGTGACCGAGTCCATCAAGCCCGGTATCGCCGCGATGAGCCACCATATGGGGCAGTGGAAGATCGACCGCGACGGCGACGGTGACGCCGACGGCGACTACGACGAGGGCGGCGATCCGTATGGGAAAGTCACCGTCGACCTACAGGACGGCGACAGCACGTGGGGGATGCGCCAGCAATCGGGCATCGGGCCGTTCGACAGTGATGACCCAGACTCCGCGCGGGTCTGGTGGACCGACGGGGGCGTCCCACAGAACCTCACGCACGCTCCACATCCCGACCCCATCTCGGGGATGCACTGCTGGCATCAGAAGGTCCGCGTCCGGCCCGCGACCGAGGACGACTACTACGGCGACGTCTACGTCGACACCGAGCGGTCTATGGAAATCTACCGCGAGTGGGTCGAAAAGACCAGCCCGGCACCGGGCCCCGATGGGATGCGCCGCCCGAAGTGGCTCAAGCGACCCATCGCGCCCCCGACCGAGCCTGGCGAGGACGACGCCTGGTCGATGGACGGCCCAGTCGGCCGTGAGAACCGCTGGGACGCCGAGAATTTCGGCCCGAAGCGCGATGAGTGAGCCGGATCCGGGCCGTATTTCGGCGCTAACTCGAAATTCGGCGGGATCGGAGGGGCGCGAACGATGACGTCCGATGACTCTCCGACCGACCGTGCAGCAGCCGTCCGCGACGCCATTGCGTCGGAGGGCGTCGGCGAATCCGAGCTCCACGCCGACCTCGTCGATATCGATGGCGTCGGTGACATCGTCGTACGAGACGGCGTAGCCTCAGTTGAGATCTCACACCCAGTACCGAGCGAACGACTCCGAGAGCACCTCGCTAGCGGCATCGCCGACGCAGCGGCCGGGGTCGAAGACGTCGACTCCGTCGAGGTCGGGTTCCGGGGGGAACCCGTTGACCCCGGCGAGCACATCGAAATGGTGCCGGACGTGAAGAACGTCGTCGCCGTCGCCTCCGGCAAGGGCGGCGTCGGCAAGAGCACTGTCGCGGCGAACGTCGCAATCGCGCTGGCTGACGCCGGCGCCTCCGTCGGCCTGATCGACGCCGACGTCTACGGCCCGAACGCGCCAGCATTGTTCGGCCTCAGTGAGCGGACGCCCGACACGACGACAGCTGACGAGATGGTCCCGCGAGAGGCCCACGGCGTCCGCGTGATGAGTATGGGATTCCTCGCCGACGAGGACGATCCGGTCATCTGGCGGGGACCGCTGGTCGACGAGTTCATCAAGCAACTGTTCGGCGACGTCCACTGGGGCGAACTGGACTACCTCATCGTCGATATGCCACCGGGAACCGGCGACGTGCAACTGTCGCTCGTCCAGCACTTGCCCGTGGCGGGTGCGATCATCGTAACGACGCCCCAGGAGGTTGCAGTCGACGACGCCGGTCGCGGCCTCGTCGGATTCGCCCGCTACGACGTCCCCGTGCTCGGAGTTATCGAGAATATGGCCGGCTTCGAATGCCCCGATTGCGACGAGGTCCACGACATCTTCGGGACCGGTGGCGGTGACTTCCTCGCCGAAGAGTACGGGGTGCCAGTCCTCGGCCGCATACCTCTTGACCCCGCTGTCGGGACCCTCGCACCCGACGGGGACGAGAGCGAGACAGTCACCGCACCTGGCATCGACCTGCCGCTGATCGGGCGGCTCCAGTTACCTCGCACGCGTGGGGAGCGCGAACAGACTGGGTCCCTGCCCCCGATGGCGCTGCGCGAGAACGGGGGCGAAGCCCGCGAGCGGCTCAGGGCTGCCGCCACGCGCGCCGCAGCGCGACTGAACCAGGCTGCCGTCCAGTTCGACCACTGACTGCTCCCGATCGCCTCGCCTCGTCATCGGGTTCGGACAGCAGTTGGTTTGGGAACGTCGACAGGGTGCTCGCATCACGAGGCCCGTCCACAGACACACCACCCTGCAAGTGTTCTAACGGCCCATCGACGAAACACAGACACACCACTCTGCAAGTGTTCCAAACGGTCTGTCGACGAGGCGCAGACACACCACCCTCCAAGTGTTCTAAACGGTCTGTCGACGAGGCGCAGACACACCACCCTCCAAGTGTTCTAAACGGTCTGTCGACGAGGTGCAGACACACCACCCTGCAAGTGTTCTAACGGCCCATCGACGAAACACAGACACACCACCCTCCAAGTGTTCCAGACGATTCGTCGACGAGGCACAGACACACCACTCTGCAAGTGTTCTAAACGGTCTGTCGACGAGGCGCAGACACATCACCCTGCAAGTGTTCGGTGTGATTGATGAGGGCCAGGGGAGGTAACGGGATCCTGGAAGAGGCAGTACGAGACTGGACGAAAATGGACAGAGAGCTTCGCGCTCCTTGTGTTGGGGGCCTCTGCGTTGAATTAGGTGAAGTGCCAGATCTGCTGTTGGGTCTCGTCGTCGGGATTAGGGGCCTCGAAAGATGTTGCCTCGTCTTCTTTGTAGTGTTCCAAGATATTCCACACGTTGTTCGGAAGCGCTTCCTGATAGTCGGATTTTACGACAGCGTTGATGATGTCGACAGGGTCGTCGGTTACCTCGTAGATGAATCGCCGACCGCCACGGCGTCCCTGATTGTGATCTTCAGACCTGACGAATCCCTGCATCGAAAGCTGATCGAGGTATTCGTAGAGTTTCCGCTCGGAGCGCGGGTCGCTACCCACAGCCTCGGCAATCGACGAGTACAGCGTGTAAATCCGCTTCGTGCGAGCCTCGTGTTCGGGTTCGATGATCGCGAGCGTCGTCGCAATGTATGCGAGTGCCTGCTGTCGAGTGAGGTCGTTGTCGAACGAGTCGAGAATCTCGTCCGTCTCGATCGTTTCGGTAGCCCGGCGAGTGTGGTCCTCAGTGACCGACGATTTTCCGTCCATCCGCGCGTATTCGCCGGCTTTTTCGAGGATCTTGAGCCCCTGGCGAACGTCACCCCGCTCTTGGGCGGTGAATGCCGCAGCGAGTGGGATCACGTCGTCGCTCAAGACGCCATCGCGGAAAGAGAGGTCGGCATAATACCCGAGAATGTCACGGAGTTCGTTGGCATCGTACGGTCCGAACTTGATCTCCCGCTCACCGAGCGTGCTTTTGACCTTGGGCTCCAGCGAGTCGACGAACTTCAGGTCGTTCGAGATACCGATGAGGCCGATACACGCCTCGTCGATCGCGGCGTTCTCACTCGCCTCTGCACGTGGGAGGTCGTAGAGGAAGTCGTTGCGGGCGTCCGGCGGTATGTTGTCGATCTCGTCGAGGATGATGAGGACGTTCCCGCCTACGTCTTCGATTTCTTCGTACAGGAACTCGAAGACAGTGTCCGTGCTATATCCACTCTTCGGGAGTTGATTGTCGGGAGTCCGGAACTCGTTTACGAGTCGGCTGACGAGCCGGTAGGACGATTTGTAGTTCCGGCAGTTGACAGGGCCGAGGATGTCAAGGTCGACGTTCTGCTCGTCTGCTTTCTCGAGTAACATATCCCGGACCCACTTGGTCACCGCTGTCTTGCCGACTCCCGTTGGCCCATACACGAAGACGTTGTTCGGTTCGTGGCCGACCACGACGTCCTGGAGGGCGTTCACATAGAGGTCGATTTCTTCATCTCGGTGGAAGATCGTCTCGGGGTCGAAGCTGTCTTTCTTGAGCGGTTGCTTGGCCGCGAAAATCTCGTCCCGCCCATCGAACGGATTCTCGTCTGTCTGTACCATCTTACTCCCAGTTTTAGCGTCTGTCGTTATAAAACCCAGCACCAGGCTGCAAGTGTTTCAAGTGTTTTGCGTCTCTCGGTTTTTCGGACCTACACACACCACCCTGCAAGTGTTCTTAGAGTTCGCGTGTGAGGGGGCAGTTCCTCGTCATTCTCAACGTGGAGTGGCCTTTCCGCTAGCTAGAGTTACTGCCTACTGCTGCTACAACTGACTAGAATATCACGTTATAATATAATATAAATCTTTTTGAAAAAGTAAATAATGGAATGATAGCTAGAGAAAGAAAACGTAGAAGCGTCTATACCAGTGCGATATGAATATAGACAACTGATAACCATTTTATTTATATGCTACTGGTCTCTGTCTATATGATCTGGTATCTCATTGCCGACGCTCAGAACACTTGCAGGGTGGTGTGTGTGTGTAGGTACTAGGGATCCCGTGTGAACGATCTCGAAATATTTGATCAATCGGCTTTTCGAGGCCTGTAACTGATTGTGATAGCCTCAGCGGAGTTCAGAGAGTTGGGATTGGTACTGCCTCTAGGAGCTGTGGAACACCTCTCTGCAAGTGTTCTTTTGGAATCGAGCGAACCAACACGGTTTGAGTCCCGAGTACCCCGATCCTCCACAACTGCAGAACACTTGCAAGGTGGTGTCTGAGGGATCATTGTGGGTTGGCTCCGACACCTCTGCCGTTTCGATGCTAAAAATACCTCTCTAGCGTTAGCAAAGGAACCGTAGAAAAGCGACGGGTGTGAGTTGTGGTGTGTCGCGAGTTGGATCCGTACTCTGCTACCCTGAACGAGTGAGACGTAGCACACGAGCGATGTAGATCTGCTTCCAGAGGGCCCACCCGCCGACAGCGATAGTTGCCAATCCAAACAGCGTCAGACCGACCGCCCCCCAATGCATCTCCGTGAGCGCACACGACAACGTTTCGGCCGCACACGCCCCAAACAATTCCTGTCTGACGGCACCGAAATAAGTAATCCACACGCCGGCGAATCCGGCGCTGGCACCGGCTACTGCCTTCAAAACGAGTTCTGCGACAGTCGGTGGGTTGGCACGTATCGCGTGCTGGACTGTTCTCCGAGGTCCGGTTCGATGGGAAGCGATCGTCGCGATAACCAAAAATATCGCCGCAGGAACGAACAGCAGTCCGGCCGACCACATTCCGAAAACCGTGAACCCGAGTAACAAGAGTGAGGCCATCCAAGCGATCGGAGTATGATTCGTCCATACTCCGAACATTCCAAGGAGACTGAAAAGGACGGCAAGCAGCACGATCCCGCTGAAGAATACATCCCTGAACGGATTTGGACTCCAGAGCCATCCCGCAGCGACACTAGCGGTGAAGACCGATAGCGCGCCGAAGAATCGGCTGACAGGCTCAAGCTTAGTGTGGTGGAGGGCGAGAACCATACCGGAACTTCACTGCGGTCGAACTTAATTCCTCACAATAAAATAACATTCTTGGAGGGATGTCATTCAGCGCAGACGACCTCACTCGTCCACGTCGTCCCGGGCGTGAATCTTGGCCTGTTCGCGAGCACTGGGGTTGACCGACTCTTTGAACGGCACCTTCACCAGCGTCGCATAGACTGGTTCGCCGGGCTCCGCTGCGTACTCGTCCGGGAGGTGTACCTCGAACTCCAGGTCGAGGTCCTCGTCGTATATCGAGTCGTCGAGCGGTACGTCGGTCGCGGCCTGTAGTTTCTCTGCTGGCACGAATCCGAGGCCGAGGTTGGCCTCGAGATCCGGATTCCACCCCGCCGACGTCAGGTAGCCACATTCGTCGCTCGTCTCTGGATCCGAGATGAGCCAGTAGTCCGAGGCCCATTCCAGAATCGGGTCGCCTGCCATTTTCAGACCAACCAGTTTGTGCGTGAACGGGAACTCGCCGTTTTCGATGGCTTCCTTTTGACGTTCCAGTTCGGCTTTGCCGACGTAGTCCGCGTCCTTATCGTCGGGAACCTGATAGCCGAGGTTGACCTGGAAAGGCGACGTCTCGTGGTCCATATCCTGCCCTAACGACAGGATTCCGGCAGCGATCCGTCGACGACCGTTTACTGGCGCCGCGGCACCACCGTGGTCTTTGACCGTTTCGAGTACCGGGTTCCACACTGCTTCGGCGTTCGTTGTTGCTTCACGGACGTATATCTCGAACCCTGCCTCTCCGGAGAAGCCCGTTTGGCTCACCAACACCGGGACGTCGTTGATAGTCGCTTCCAACAGTCCGTAGTACGGTACGTCTTCGACCGCGTCATCGATGAGAGACCCGATCACGTCGGGCGATTTCGGGCCCTGAATCTGCATCGGCGAGACGTCGATCTCGTCGACGTCGACCTCGAAGTCGTTCCCAATTGTGACCCCTTGCAACCACTGCAGTAGGTCCGAATCGGCGATGGAAAACCAGAACTCGTCGTCGTCGGGACGCAACAGGACGAAATCGTTGAGGATGCCACCGTCATCGTTGCAACAGATGGCGTACTTGCCACGCATCGGCTCGATGTCAGTCGCATCCCGCGTGATGACGTAGTTGACGAATGCCTCTGCGTCGGGCCCTTTAACACGAATCTGGCGTTCGACTGCGACGTCCCACAGCGCTACGTCGTTGACCAGCAGTTCGTACTCGGCTTCCGACCCTCCGTCTTCGGGGTCGATGAACGCCCGAGGGTGATACATATGGTTGTACACCGTCGCCTCGTGACAGCCTTCCTTGACGGAAAGATGCCAGAATGGCGACTTCCGGACTCGGTTCGAAATCACGAGATTGATGTCTGCGTCGCCTGATTGACGCAGATTTCTGGGAATGGTGCGGTCCGATTGGTCGACGCTGGGGTAGTTCGGATGGTGTTGATTTCCAGGCATTATTATCTATGTCTGTGGTCCTACGCCGTTGTTGAACAGCTGTCCCCAGAGACGCTCGAATCGACCGGCTTCGACCGGCGAGGTGGCCCTGGCGGGGAGGTAGAGTTCTAGTTCGGTCGCTCTGTCTCGGTCGTCAGCGCGGGTTCTCGCTACCATGCGACACAGTTGACGACCCGTACCCGCATTGAGTTGTATCTTAACCTTATAACATATTTAAGTGGAGGTCCGGAAGAGTCTGTGAGGCTGCGGAGTGACGAACACTGAGTCGACAGATTTCTGGCGTATTTGGATCGAAACTCGTTCACATTCCCCTGACACATTCGCGATGAAGGTCCACCACCAGTTGCATTCCAGGACTGGAAGCTGAGGGTCGTATCCGCGAGATTCACCGTATCGACACCACCGTAAATCGGCAAGTAGCTCACGCGGCGTCGACTCACAGTCACCCTTCACGATTGGTATAATACGGGCGCTGTATATGACAGTCTGGAGCATAATCCAAATCTGGTCGTTTACTGAGCGGTTGTTCAACTGAAGCGGTAGCGCGGAGTCCCCTTCCTCAAGGAGCGACCCGAGGGAGCGAGTAGGGAGGGGAGGAGCGCGTTCGTATAAATCACAACCACCTAATTATAAGTAGTCATCTTGCTACATTGAAATTGTGGCAGACGACTACGTGCGTCGGACGGCAATCACTCGTCTCGAAGTTACGGACGAGCAACGCGCCCTCCTCGAAGAAACCATCTCCGAGTGGAAGCGTGGCTGCCAACTCGCCACCGATATGGCGTGGAACGTCTGCAACGCCAAAAGCGACGTCCAGCCCCTCGCCTACGACGACGTACGCGAACACACCGGCCTCGGGAGTCAGCACACGATTCTCGCCACCCACCAAGCCGCCCAAGCCATCACCGGTTGTCTCGAACGCCGCTCGGAAGGCAAGACGGTCAGCAAGCCCACCTTCACCGCACCGACCGTGAAATACGATACGCGGACTATGACGTTGTTCGACGACGACACGGTGTCGCTCTCCACCACGGAGAGTCGCGTCCGGTGTGACCTTGCGCTGCCCGATGCCGACGACGGCTACCAACACAAGTACCTTGACTCCGACGAGTGGAGTGTCACGGAAAGCACGCTCACCGCCCGTGACGGCGAGTACTTCTTGCATATCGGCTTTCGTCGACCCAAGACCGACGCCGAGCGGAACACCGCCGAGGACGGAACGGTCCTCGGGGTTGATCTCGGGATCGAAAACCTCGCCGTCACCAGTACGGCGTACTTCTTCAGCGGGCGGAAGCTAACCCACGACCTCCGTGAGTTTGAGAAGGTACGTGCCGGACTCCAACAGACCGGGACGCGAAGCGCCCACCGGACACTCGAACGGTCGAGTGGCCGTGAACTTCGCTACGTCCGGGATGTGCTACACCAAGCGTCCAATGCGATCGTAGATGAAGCACTCCGCTATGAATGTGACATAATTGCGTTCGAGGACTTGACGGACATCCGCGACCGAACGGGTGCGTCGTGGGGGCACAAGTGGGCGTTCAGAACGCTCTACGAGCAAGTAGCGTACAAAGCCGAGGCAGAGGGTATCTCGGTGACGCAAGTGGGGTCGGCGTACACGTCTCAGCGGTGCGCCGAGTGTGGGTTCACGGCGGATGAGAACCGCCCGACTCGAAACGACTTCCGGTGCGTGAAGTGTGGGTTGGAAGCGAACGCGGATTACAACGCGGCGAAGAACATCGGACTGCGGTATGTCCGTCGAGGCCAACAGTCGTCTCGGCGGACGGGCAACAGTCAACTTGCCCTCAAGTCTGGAACAGTGACACCGAAGCGCGGATTTACCGCCTACCCGGAAGGGTTCGAGGCCGAGTTCACGGACAAGCCCCGTCCTCAACGAGCGCGTCAGCGCGAGTAGGGCGGGGTAGTTGACATGACGAGTGTCGAAGATGCCATCAACATTCCCCAACGACAAACAGTCCAACAACTGTTAGTGCTCCAAATGTTGAAGCGTTCAGCTTGATTCTACTCAAGTATAGAATCGAGTAACTCCGGCAGGTCCGCTCTACTTGTGATCTCAGTTTGGACCGACGCGTTGCCAGTCCCAAGTTCTTTGAATCCCGTCCCAGTCGGCACTAACACGACCGATTCATCGGACGTAATTTCACCGCGCTCGGAAAGACGTGTGACGCCCGCCAACGGCGTTGCTGCCGCCGGCTCGACAGAGAAGCCGCCAGCAACAGCGAACCGTCGTTGGGCTGTCTGAATCTCCTCATCGGAGACCGACACCACCGCCCCGTTCGTTTCGCGGACAGCCGCGAGCGCACGAGTGCCGCTTGGTGGATCCGGATTTCCGATCGAGTGGGCAATTGTCTCGCCAGTTTCGTCGGGTGAGAGGGCCGTTGGTTCGGTCGCACCAGTTTCGAAGGCTTGTGTCAGCGGATCGGCAGCGGCGGTCTGGACGAGATACAGCCGCGGTAGCTCGCTAAGTAAGCCGATCGACTCGAGGTTTCGAAGTCCACGCCAGATCCCTGACGCAAACCCTCCCGAACTCACCGGCAGCACGATCGCATCAGGCGTCTCCGGAGCGAGTGACTCGTATATCTCGAACACTGCTGTTTTGTACCCGCTAATGCGAGCTGGCGCATCGCTGACGAGAATCGATATCGGGAGTGATTCCGGCAGTGATAACGCATCTGAATACAGGGCTCCGTAGTCGCCGCTGACCTGCACAATCGTCGGCTCATATTGTGCAATAAGCTCTAACCGGACCGACGAGATCTCGTCGGGGACTAATACGACACACTCTCGGCCCAGACTGGCTGCGTGAGCGGCAGTGCTTATCGCCATATTTCCGTACGAAATGGTACCGATGACATCGGCCCCTTTCTCGATGGCGTGTGGAACCGCCACCGCACTCCCTCGGTCCTTGTACGCGCCAGTCTGGTTTTCGCCCTCATCTTTGACGTACACTCGACACCCCGCAGCGTCATCAAGTGCCTCGCTTCTGAGTAGCGGGGTCCCGCCCGCAGCGCGCGCGATTCCGTTGGGCTTCTCGACCGGGAGTAACGCCTCATAGCGCCACATACCCCCCATCTCTGGACTGTCTGACCAGGTAAAGTCCGTACTAGGAGTGTCGAACCAGAGCGGTTCACCGCATACACATCGCACGCGTGTCTCGTCGTCGTAGTGCTCTCCACACCGAAAGCAGATCATAGAAGAACTCATATTACATCTTCCAATTACTCGGAAATATATCTTCGCTAAAGCGTGTCGTGAAAACGATTCGGTGGAATGGCAGCGTTGACTTTTCCAGAGAAAGCACGCGTACCAACAGTACAGGGAGAATTTGACTCTCCGGTGTTGAGAACGGTGCTGTTCGACGACGAACTATCGGTCTGTGCCGACATCAACGGCGTCGAGATCGGGTTCGTCGAACTCGAGGGCCTCCGCAACAGCATCAGGAAGCTCCGGTCGGGGGGCCGATTCGTGGCGCTCGATTTTTTCGGTCTTGCGCGTGTTTTCGTAGAGCGCGCGAGCAACCGGGAGGCCACGGAGATACTTGTAGTCGTGGAGTACCTCGACACCTCGTTCCGTGAGCCCGTAGAACTGGGCGGGGAGATCACGTTTCTTTTCGCTCGGTTCGTACGTGTAGCGTGCGAGGAGTCCGGCGTCGATCAGCGTCTCTAGCTGATCTTTGATAGCCGCCTGACTCTTCCCAGTCATATACTCGAGTTCAGCGAGCGACATCAGATGAGCGGGATGGCCCAGCAGCTCCTGAATGATGAGATGGCGCGTATCTTGGGACAGCAGCTCGAACAGCCGCTGCTGTTCCGCAAACGGCCCCGCATCGGCCGCGCCGGTGTCGGTTTCGCTCATACGTAGGGGTATGCCGGACGGTGCTATAACAGTTAGGATTGTCCAAGTTGGTAAAGCCAGAAAAAGCCAAAGTGGTTCAGAAGAGATAAGCTGCAGTGGTTTGAACCGAGAGTTAATGACCGATCCAAGCCCTCCGCCGGATGCTGCGGATATTATGACTGTCGTTCACGAGGCCATCGGGGGCATCGCACTTGAGCCAGCAGAGAAACGAGAGATCTGGCGGTTCACCCAGCGTGAATTGCCGTATCTCTGGAGTCAGCGAACGTCGTATTTCATCCTGGGGAGCTATCGCGACCCCTATATCCGCCGGCTTCGCGCCGTCCAGAACGAACTCACGAAGCAGCTCGGTGCCTATCCATTCATTATGGGTGATCTCCTCGAGCTCCCGACAGACCGGCTCAATACGTTCGATGTGATGTTTTTGTTGCTCGCGACCTATACAGACTATATTGTCGGTGTCTTCGAGAAGGAAAGCGGTGGTGAAGCTCCTGAATTGGGCGAAATTGATGACCCACCGTATTTCCGCAAGTCGTACGTGTTCCCGCGTGATTATCTGTGGGTAACTGATACGAATCTTAAATCGAAACAGCACGTCATTCAGGCCGCCCTCGAGATTGCGTTCGCAGACGATTTGTCGGAAGATGAGGTCCAATCGAAGATCGAATCGCTCGTTGATCGCGCACAAGATAGCGGTCTCGACATCGACGAACAGAAGATTCGGAGTGTGATCGAGGACCGGGTGGATGATGGAGCAGAACCAGCAACGTACAGTTGGGTTCATCTCAACAAATTCCGCAAATTCGAACTCCACGATCGGTGCTTCACGTGGACGACAGAAGACGAACTTCGAACTGCGGTCGATGAACTCCCGTCGCCGACGCCACGTCCAGAGTGGGAAACAAGTGAGTAGTCAGGGGTAGTTCACATTCCTGTGTTTGGATCTCGGCGCGCTATGCGGCCCGAGAATCTGACTGCTCCATTTGCTTAAAGTGTCGCTGTACCAACTCATAGGGCTTATCGTCACTGTTCGGAGATTCTCGCCGTACTGTCCGGCGAGAAATCTATGACGACTTACGATAACCCCTATCAGTAGCTGAATGCCCGACACGCTCACTGCTCGGCAGCGACAGACGCTTGATACAGTCGAGAGATCGCCCGCGAATGCCGACAAAGAGGACGTTGAGGTACTCGCTACGCTGGCCAGGCAGACTTCTGGAGACACGCAGACCGCCGCCGCGCAGACCTTATCGATCGTTGCCACCGAGCAGCCCGAGCTCGTCACCGATACCATCGGGTCTGTCCTTTTATCGTTGCAGAACAGTGACGTGAACGTCCGAACGTTTACACTGGATACCATTGGCACTCTTGCACAGCATTCGCCTGCTCGGATTGCTGAGACGACTGCGATCACCAACGTTGTGCAGGCCCTCAACGATCGTAACGAGTGGATCCGCGCGAACGCGGCCGAGGTACTCGGTGCTATCGGCACTGAATCCCCTGAAGTCCTCGCCAACACCGGAGTTGTCCGAACGCTCGTGCACGGAATTGGTTCCGAAGAGTTTCCCGATGCCCGTGCCCAGATGGCACGAACGCTTGGACGGATCGCGCAGACAGCCCCACGACTAATTGACGAGCAGGACGCAGCTGAACTTGAACGCCACATTGGCGACGACGAGATCGAAGAGTCGCTTCAATTCGCCGTTGAGGCGATGGCGGAAGCCCGAGCATCGACAAGCGCAGTGGAACCCGGATCACAAGGGGCGACCACATCGACGTTCTGCCCAGAGTGCGGGCGAGAGATCACTACCGAGCCCCTACCGAACTTCTGTCGTAACTGCGGTCAGGAGCTGTCGTGAACTGGTGGGCTTTGCATAGAACCTGGTGTTACCTCTCGATGACAGATCGTCCCATCGCCATCCCGACTGCGCCTACGAAAGACTTTAGCGCTTTTCTCGAGGACGTAGAACAGTCCCACGCCAGATTAGAGGCCGCTGACGAAGATACAAAACGGATTGTTGTCGAATATCCGGGAACCCGTAGTGAGTTAGCGGACGAGTTGTGTCTTCAGTATGATATCGGTGAAGCTGTGCATTCTGAAGAGGAGACGATATACGTCGTCCTCAATCCAGATGATAAAGTCATACAGGAACACCTTGGGGCGGGCCACCCACTGGATCAGGATTTCTGAAGCGTGCTCGCCACGTCGGCGCTCATTGGCAGGACTGCTCGGCAATTTGCGGTCGCGGCGACGTCTCGATAGCGTCGACTGCAACCGACTCGAAGGTGACTGACCCTCCCGCGCGAACTGATCGTCGGTTGATCTGATCTCGTTGGTGTACCTGCGAACATCGCGTTGACGGGCAGTTTGTCATAGCCGACGTCGCGTGCCTTCTCGACGGCTCCGATTGCCTCGTCCTCATTGGGCGATAGTCCCCCGAGGCAATCCGGGTGGCGGGCTACCGGACGTGGCAAGAGGAACTCGACCGGCACGTCCACTGTAGGTACGCGGGTCCTCTTCCTCAAGGAACGAGCAAAGCGAGTGAGTAGGGAGGGGAGGAGCGCGCTTCTGAAGCAACTACAAACAGATGCCGCTTTCGTAGGTCGATGACCAGAGAAAGGCGCAAGACAGCACGAGATCGCGTGATCACTGCTGTCCTGCGCCGGCATCATTCTGTGTACGGACGCCCGTCACATATCGATTCCTGGCTTTGTTGAAACTCTCAGAACCAATACCTGTGCAATCGTATTGACACGTATGCGCCGAAACTTGAGACGGTCGATTAAAATCGGTGCGGGCTTGCTCCTCTGCGCGGCGGGCGGTGCGTTCTGGCGCTGGAAACGGGGCCGACTCGCGGAGCTATCGGCCGGGAGTGAACTCGTCGAAACAGATCGGGGTGTCGTCGAGGTCGCCCGGCGGGGTTCGGGGTACCCCGTTCTGGTACTTCACGGAGCACCGGGCGGCTACGACCAGGGACTCCTCTTGGACGGGGTATTTGGAGACAATGCTGAAGTCATCGCACCCTCCCGGCCAGGCTTTCTCCGGACGCCGCTTGACGACCACCGGTCCTTTGAGGACCAGGCCGCCCTCCTCGTGGCGCTCCTTGACGCCATCGACGTGGAACGCCCGATCGTCGTCGGGATCTCCTGTGGGGGCCCGGTCGCCCTCCAACTCGCCGCTGATTATCCCGAGCGGGTCGCGGGGCTGGTCTTGGGATCGGCAATCACAACGGAGATCGACGACCGAATGTACGACACGGGAAACCCGATCCTTGACCCGTTGCTCACCTCGACGCCGGTACTTGACATTCGCTCCGGTCTGCTCGCCTTCCTCCACCGGTTTATGCCCGATCGATTCATCGAGAATATGCACGCCGAGTTCTCGACGCTGGAGGGCAAAGACCTCGAAACCTACGTCGAATACATCCTGACATACCCTGCACAACACAGGAGAGACCTCGATTTCGTCCCGACCATCTTCCCCGCCAGTGCCCGCATCGACGGGACGCTTAACGACGAACGCTGGTGTCGCGAGCTCCCCGTTGTCGACTACAAGACAATTGAATGTCCGGTCTTGGTTTTTCACGGGGAGTTCGACGCGGCCGTCCCGATTTCTCACGCCGAGTTTGTGGTCGAAGCGCTGCCAGACGTCGAGTTCGTCCGCGTCGATGCCGATCACCTCGCGGGTGTCGGTCCGGATGCCGACCGCGTCCAAAGAGCGCTACAATCGTTCGTTGAGTCGACAATCGAGCAGGTGGATTCGACGACTACCCGACAGTAGGCCCAACTGCGTTTCCGGCGTGTGGTGGCCGTTTTCAGCCAATCGAATTATCGATCTCGACTGCTGCGCACGACCTCTGTACCCACGCTGGCCACGACGCAGCCGTGGATCTCCTCGATCGAATCGAAGAAAACGCCCGCTTCCACATCGACTCACTCACCACCGACGCCCTCGCGACAGGGAAGGCCCTCTTTCGCCAACACGAACCGCTCTCCTTCGTCGATGCCTGCATTGTCGCGTATCTGCAAACCGAGGGGCTCGGCCACCTGTATGCGTTTGACGACGATTTTGACGCTGTCGAGGATGTCTCTCGACTCGATACAGTAACGACTCTCTACCATCCGAACTGACGCTGGCAGACGGCACGGCTGGTGACGATGTTCGGTCTCAGGACGGTCGCACCTCGTAATCAGCCGCCAGCTCCTGGAACTCGTCCCAGTCCGGGAGCCGGTCGACGTCAACGTGACTGAGCAGGAGGAGACAGTACGACTGGTGGCGGCTGCCGTCGTCGATCAGCGGCGTGTGACAGCAGAGCTCCGCCGGCGAGACAGTCGAGGTCCTCGGAGTAGACGTAGTAGCGGTGGCCGGTAAGCAGGAACTGGAGGTCGAAGACCGCGAACCGAGCGAGGCCGGTTTCGTGGAACGCCTCCGCGTCGATCTCCGTCTCGGTCTGGGCGAGGAATTCGTCGTAGTCCTCCCAGAGAATCGTACCCTTCGGGGCAACGGCTTCGAAGCGTTGGCGATGCAGATGGTATGTGAGTTCCCGGGCGAACTCGTGGAGGCGGTCGAAATCGGCGTTGAACTCGTAGTGGCCGTCGTCCGTCCCGACGAGTTCACAGGCGGTACAAGGCGGATGCCCCGACCCTTGAGGTCGGGGAGGAAGCCGACAACCGATGACACAAACCACGCGACGACGGCAGGCCGACTCCCCCAACGTATAAGTAACACCTGCCGTATATGTGAAAGCACAGTGGAATACCGTCGTACCGCCGTCATCAAACTCGACACTCCCAAAGGAGCCGACGCCTCTCTTCGAGAGACTGTCGAGCAGTTCAAACACTGCGCCAACACCGCAAGCGAGTGGTGCTGGCACGGGCGTCGCCAGATTCCAGAGGAATCTGGCTGCCAACCAGAAACATCTCGCGTTTCTGGTGACGACGACGGATACCACGTCACCTCGAAAGCGAAAGCCGAACGCGCTCTCTACGACCGACTCCGCGACGAAACCGACCTCACCGCCAACCTCGTCCAGAAAGGGATTCGCAGGGCTGTTGAAGCCGTCAAAAGCGGGGTCTCGCGTCTTAAACGTGGCGAGAACACGTCGCAACCGTACTTTTCTGCCGATAGCGCAGTCTACGACAAGCGGAGTGCGACGTTCCACCGTGACCACGTTTCCCTCTCGACTGTAGACGGGCGCGTTGAGTGCGATTACATCCTCCCCGACGACTCGGAGACACCGCCGACGAAGTACGTCTCTGACGAGGACTTCGAGTTTCGGATGGCGCACTTGCAGTACCGTGACGGTGACTGGTATCTCCACGCCTCAATGCGGAAAGTCGAACCCGACGAGGAAGCGTCTGAATCCGAGTCCAAGCACAGAACAGTCCTTGGTGTGGATTTAGGCGTCAACAACCTCGCCGTCGCTTCGACGGGACGATTCTGGTCGGCAGACGAGTTCAACCACTGGCGACGAGAGTACGAAAAGCGTCGCGGGTCGCTTCAACAGTGTGGCTCTCGCTACGCCCACGAGAACATCGAGAGTGTTGGGCAGAAAGAGTACGGGCGGTTCGAGATATTCCTACACTCGGTGGCAAACGAACTCATCGAGGAGGCCGTCGAACACGACTGTTCTCATATCGTGTTCGAGGACTTGACCCATATTCGGGAGAACATCCCCGAGGCGACGTGGCAACACGTCTGGGCCTTTCGACGCCTCTCCAAGTACGTCGAATACAAAGCCAAAGAACACGGTGTTGAAGTCGTACAGGTTGACCCGCGCAACACGTCGAAGCGTTGCTCGACGTGTGGGTTTACCCACGACGATAACCGTAACGGGGAGTCGTTCGAGTGTCAGAAGTGTGGGTATGAGAACCACGCGGACTACAACGCGTCCAAGAATATCGGCTTGCAGTATCTCCGTCGTCGGCAAAACGCAAACGACGGAGGCGCACCCGTAGATGTGCGCTTGAATCGCGGGATGTTGAACGTGAGTGGGGAGTACGTACCCCCTGCCTCTACCGAGGCATAGAATGGGAGTCCACGCGAAAGCCTCGGGGCTTGACTCCGAGGCGATTTACGGTCACGAAATCGCTTGAGGACGCGGTTAACCGTGTTGCGGTAGTTGTCGCTCGGGTTGGCGATCTCAGAGACGGTTCGCGGCCGGTCGAGGTAGTACAGCACCTTGAGTGTCTTGCCGGTCAGCAGCTCGGAGAAATCGATGTGGACTGCTGGCGGACGAGGTCCTGATAGAGTTCGACGGAGTTCCTCTCGACAATAGGAGCTCCAGATCTAAGATGTACACTTCGATAGAGGGGTGTATGCGGACAATATTCTCTCGAACACATCGATAGAGGGGTGTACTCGAAACGGAAGCATCTGCTGATACTGTTACAACACGAGATTGAGAAGCCCTACCATCACCAAGTCGCCCCTCAAAATACTGCATTTCAGACGGTCTAAGCACGGCATACATATCGATAGAGGGGTGTCAGGAACATAGCTCGGACAAGACACATTCGCTGAGTGAAATAAACCGACTATCAATTGGGATTTGCTACCAGACAGGCTGTACACATCGATAGAGGGGTGTCCGGTGTGGGATGTCTTCCGTACAATTGCTCTGTTCGGCTACGTCTGGTTTCTAATCTGTGCGTTGACGACAGAGTTGACCTCGTCTTCAGAGACCATCTCAAGTCGAGAGTCCTCGCGAAGCGTTTCCAGAATCGTGTCTGGTTGCTCAGCGAACTGAAACTCCAGAAACATCCCGGAACTAGGGCCGTGGCTTCGCCGCTCGAAGTCCACGAGAGAATACGTGGTCAGTTCTTTCATTTTGTTCACATAGGTTTCTTGGTGATACTGATCGGCATCGATTGCCTCCGTGAGAAACTGATAAACTCGATACCCAGTCGTACTCCGAGCTGAACTATTATCAGATTGTGCGGCGACAGCTGCTGTCGCATAGAGGCATAACTTCTTTTGAGTGCTGATGCCGCGAACGACTTCGAGAACGCGGTTCTTTTCCACTTTTGCCTGTGCGGATCGTACGTGCTCTTCACGAACGCGTGCGTCACCCTCTCGTTCGGCGAGTTCGCCAGCAACGCGGATCAAATCGATTGCTTTCCGTGCATCACCGTGTGTCTGAGCGGCAAAGGCTGCTGCGAGCGGAATTACGTCAGCATCTACGACGTCTTCGTAGAATGCGTCCTCTCGCCGACGAAGAATCGACTGCAGCTGATTCGCATCGTAGTCGTCGAAATGGACGTCCTCTGGCGTAAACGAACTGACGGCGCGGCTGCCAACGGCATCCATCATTTTCGTGTCGTTCGAGATAGCAACGACGGAGACGTGGGCACTCAATTCGTTGTTCGCGCCCGCGCGGGAGAGTTGATACAGGAGTCGCGAAAACGCCGGTTCTTGTTTGTCTCGGCGTCCCACGAGCATATCTAGTTCGTCGAGTACGAACACCACCGAATCGAAATTCTCGTTGACGATTCGGTAGAGTTCATCCCACTTTTCTTTGGTTGCGACGCCGTGTTTCGGGACCTGGATATCGACCTGGGCCTCGTCTGCAGCCTGCTGGACGAGTTCATACACTGCAACTCCGAGGGTATCGAGATCCTGGCAGTTGACTTCGATGGTCCCGAACCGGATGTCGCGCGAGTCACAGATGCGGCTGATGTTGTTACAGACGGCCTTCGTAATGAGTGATTTGCCCGTTCCCGAGGGACCGTACAGGAAGAGATTCGGCGGTCGGTTATCACCGAGGGCGACACGAAGCATTTTGGTTACTTCCTGCAGTTGGTCGTCCCGACCGACGATACGGTCCTCTTCAACGACGTAGTTCGGATCCAGAAGCGATCGGTCACGAATGAGCCCCTCCTGGTCGTCGAATTCCAGCAGCATATCCTCAATCGACTGCGTCGACTCCTCAGAAGACGACGTGGAAGCCGAGGTATCCTCGGGGAGCGTGGAATCCAGTTGATCCGTCGAGAGTTCCGGTTCAGTAAGTTCAGAACCGATATCGGTGTTCGTGGTAGTCTCATCCTCCGGTATTCTCGAATCATCCCGAGAATGCTCGGAGTCGTCAGTTCCCATATGGGAGGCCATACAGCCAAGTTACAAAAAGATTCTCACCCTTATCGAAGTGTGATCATACGCGTCAGATTGTCCATCTGCTCAAATTCTAAAATTCCACCGTGAGCTGCCGATCGAATCCCCAGACGCCCGACGAAGTGTTATGTAATTCGGTCGATCCAGAGACACACCCCTCTATCGATGTGTTCGTCGTTTCGGTAGGGAGGGGGGTTACTCGAGAGAAGCTCTGTGGTCAATCATCAGAATGGCGATCTCTTTCCCTGATTTCGCGCCTGAACCTGATTAGATCCCTGAATCGTATCTCATAGAAAGAGCTAATTTCTATTTGTTCTCTTCTAGTTTTCTAGAACACACTCACACACACCTCTATCGATGTGTTCGATGTGTTGGCTTAGTCTTCTCCTATCGAGTTTTTACCTATCGCTTGCTCGGTAATCGGGAAATTCCACTAAACGGTAAACTGAGCGGGTGAACCGGGGTTTACTTCCATTCGACCACATCGTCATCGGTGTTCTTCCAATCAGACGCCTCACGCTATCCTATGGAACACATCGATAGAGGGGTGTCTGTGCTCTCGATGGGCTGGCCTTCTTGGATAGCAGTGAACTGACTCAAAACACATCGATAGAGGTGTGTGATCTGCTTTCGTGTCCTTCAGAACTCGTGGTTATAACCAATCTCCACCAAGTAACCAACGACCAGAACGATGACCTCGGTGCTGGCTAATTCAGTCATATTTTCGGGGTGTAATTTCGTCTCTCCTATAGTAGGCATTAGAAGTAATTGCTCACTTTGGGGACAGAGAGTTTGTCGAGAGCGGTGTCAATCGCTGTTGTTAGCTCGCTGAGCGAGTCAAAGAAACGGTTGCTAAGAGCCGTTTGCAGCTGTCTCCAGCATTCTTCGACCGGATTCAACTCCGGTGAATACGAGGGTAACGTCACGAAGGCGAGGTCGTCACGGGCCGCCAGGTCCGTGACGGCCGACGCCTGAAAATACGGCGCTCCGTCCAGCACGACGATCAAGTCATCTTCGAATTCTTCGCATAATGCCAAAATGAAATGTTTCGCGTGTTCAGCCGTGACGTACTCGGTAAATCGAGAGAAGAAGCGATCACCGTCGAGTGATCAGCGGAACTGTTGAACCCGCTGATGGACGCTGCCCACGACACAGAGAAATCGGGTGACCCCGTTGAGATCGTCGTGGCTCTCGTCGTCTCTCCCGACTAGTTCAGAACTTATGCAGACCACTCTGTCTCGTCCGCCTTCTGGGCATCATTAATAGCCGTATCAAGTTGCTCTCCCGACAGTTTCCTCACCACTTCTATCCGACGACCTGTCGTCATTACGTTCCCTTACGCGCTCTGAAAGCACAAACATAGCGCTGACCACTTATGCCGTGCGAGCGCTCGGCTGGTATCGACAGTTCCGTGAAATCGTCCTGATGTTCGCCATCTCCAACATAGAACCGCTCTGTGAGCCACTCTAACCGTGACTCAGCATCTATTCAACACGGCAGAATTGGAAGAGATTGAACAGGAGCAGTTTCCTGAGTCGGGAAACTGTCACCGGAAACTCACCGAACCGCTTGGCTGTAGCGAGATGCGTCTTAATACAGTGACCCTTGCGCCCGGTGAGACCACGGCGCCACACACCCACGAACAGCAAGAGGAAGTGTATCTTGCTCTCGACGGTGGGGTTGTGGAAATCGATGGCAACCGTCACGAGGTTTCGCCAGGCGGTGTCGTTCGTATCGGGCCCGATGCCATCCGCAGTGTTCGGAACGACACCGACACGGAGGAGCAGACGTGGATTATGTGTGGTGCCCCCCCACTCGGCACCGTCGATGATTTCGGCCAATACAGGATGCCTGACGATGCTAACTAAGCAGGCAGACTCTCACGAGCGATTCGGATGTGGGATCGTGAGATAAAACCCCCGTGTCCGCAATGTCTTCTTTGTCCGAACCACCCCCCACCTTGTCCGGAATTGTCAACATATAGGTCACATATTCTGTTCTATCTTTTTAGCGGAGAACGGAAACCTCATCCGGGCCCCCGGAGTCGTCCGCAATTATTCGTGGAACCAGGGTGAGGGGGTAGTCCGGCCACTGGATTGATTTCCGGATATCTCGCCGCTCTAGCATCACTACCAGCGATTGCCTAGCAAGCTATATAATAAGTTTTTCTATTAATAGTATTAAGTAGTGCATAGAGCCGTTTAAATCGACGATGATTTCTATAACAATATCTATTTAAATACTCTGTTAGCTACCCCGCTTCGGCTCTAATCCATTTTTGCAGAGAATTGCGGACGTCCCCGGGGGAGGGGGTGGGATAGCCGACCGCTTGTGGTAGACGTCGGGTCTGTCGTCGCGAGCTCCAATTTTGAGCGCGGTGACAATCCCTGCCGTGGGAAATTCAAGCTATGCGGTATACTCTATGACACACTCAGGAACGGTTATCAAACTCCCAGTTGACTTTCTGATATGGCTCGTGCGACAATCGATGACTATCGAATCGAGGACATCCATATTCTGATTGAATTCGATTCGGGTGGCCCAGTCGGGGCGACGACGATAGTCTCGGTAGGGAAAGACGACGATTGGTTTGTTAACCGGTGGTTCTACTTCGACGAGGACAACGAGAACTACGTCCGGAACTTCGCACGCAAAGTCGCCACCGACGAGAACTATCGTGAGCGCTGTCTGAATCGGACAGCGGACTGGGCACGCGTCGCAGACCACTACGAACAGACTGCTCGACAGATTCTCGAGTATTTCCAAGATGCAGGAGTGATGGGATATTCAGTTGGCGACAAAGAGGAAGAAGACGAGTATCGACGGGCGAAAAACGAAATGGAAACGATTTGTGAGTCACTGTTCGCCGCTCTCAAATCGGAGATCCGCGGCGGAAACAGCACGACGGAGATTGAACGGATTGCCGACGACCACAAAGATCGCGCTTGGGGGTGGTTGCGTGAGAACGGGTATCTTGGCGAGACAGAGGTAAGCGACCTCGCCTAAGGTGAAACAATCATCTCGTCGAGATGCGCGTCCCGGTGCTCCGTCCGGGGATGCTGTGCGCATTCGAGGATGAGTTCGGCTACCTCGTCAACTGATGCGTGCTCGGGATTCTTGGTTCGTTCACGAACGTCGTAGAGAGCGTCGTTATGGAAGTTTCAAGCTAAAACCTCGCCCTTCAGGCGGGGAGGATGTCAATCACCTATCGATCACCGACAGGGCTATCCAGCTAATGAGATATCTAAGTACAGCATAATGATGGCGCCTGCCATAAGCCCGAGCGTGGCCACGCGTTCGTAACCACTTCTGTGTGTTTCGGGGATGATTTCGTCGGAAATTACAAACAACATTGCACCTGCGGCGAATCCCATAGCGTATGGCAGCAGCGGCTCGATTGTCGCCACGGCGACAGCCCCCAGCACTGCTAATGGGATCTCGACGGCTCCGGACCGGATGCCGGCGATTACAGCATACAACCGACGGTTGAGGCCGGCGTTTACCGCCGCCACAGACACAGCCAACCCCTCGGGGATGTTTTGGAGACCGATCGCAAGCATCAACGACAGTGCGCTCCCGAGCTGTGCTGGATCTCTCCCGGCTGCGCCGAACCCGACTCCAACAGCTAACCCTTCGGGCATATTGTGTAGCGTGATGGCTAAAATGAACAGGATTACTCCTTCCAACCGCTCGTCGGTGACCGGAAGCATCTCACTCGGTCCCGCTGCGTCCGCTCGACGGTTGCCAGTCAGAAGGTAGTGCGCGTGGGGAACCAGTGCGTCCGCCCGGTCGAGAAACAATGCGCCAATCCCCACGCCGATGAGTGTCGGGACCGGATTTCCCCCGGAATACTCCTCGATACCGGGGATTATGAGGCTGGTAAAGGCCGCTGCGAGCATTACGCCTGCTGCGAATCCAAGCATACCGTTGAGGGCCCGCTCGGATGGATTTCGCCAGACGAGCACGAGAGATGCACCGAAGAGATTCATTAGAGCGATGATAACGCCCCCAGCGAGTGCCTGTATCACTGGGGACATCCCGATAACTCGGACAAACATCTCCGTGATCTCAAATGCCATCGGCTATCTCTGCGTGATGTAGATTTTTATAAGTATACACTAGATGCGACCGGAATCTGCGTTATCGCTGGTCTCACACGGTGCGCGTCAAGCGGTTTGAACAGATCCGCTATTTGGATCGCTGTTGATCGCTTAGTTCGCAACCAGATTCTTATGGCTGATTCAGCTGTAGGTCCGTGAAATTAACAACGCGACAAGTCTTCTATGAGACTCTAATTTCACCTATTTATTCTCACATCAAATACTGTAGTTCTTTGTTACCTGCAAGTGGAGTCATACTGTCGGACAGAAGTTCGTGAATCATGTTGGCACCCACGGGGTGCTGATAATTTTCACATCGTTCTGTCCGACAGTATCAACATCGACCCGAACAGCCTACTATGAGCAATTCGTAGTTCCCGGTAATGCGGAACTCACGGCGACCGATTGCGCCAGTTGAACAAGAGGTCCTTGACAATCTTGAGGCGTATGTCGATGCCGCAGATACCGAATCTCTCGCATATGAGACAGCGATCACGCACCTCCTAGAGCAGGGCTTCGAGCGTGCCGACGCGAGTGACATTATCGAGCAGCTGCTCCTGAAGGGCTACCTATACGAGGTTGGTGAGGAACTCCGGATTCCGCCACGCTGGTAATGGTCTGGGTCTGGCTGGCGTGTGGGAGCAGCCGTACTCGCGTTGAGCGGACCGATGATGCGGCGTCGAAACTCGTGGGACCGTCTATTCAGTGCTCAAATTCTTCAAGGCCAACAATTCGCGAAGCCGTGCATAGTCTTTGAAAACCTCAAGGGATGCACGACAGTATCGACTACGGGACGCGGATGAATCGGCGCGAGAGTGTTCGCTATGGCATCTGTGAACCGCCTCGGGGTCAAGCCCCGAGGCTTCCCGTGGTTTAGTCGGACACTCCCATCCGACCATCGGCCTGATAGCCTCGAACGGTCGGGTGGGTCACGGTCGGGGCGTCCACGGCCCCCGATGCCCGCCGTCGCACCTTCCGAACAACGGGAAGACTGTTGAGAGCAGGCACATTCCAGTCCTGATGCTTCTTGATGCCTTTCACGGCGATGTTGACGCTTGCACCTCGGTCGCTGTGGTCTTGATGGGAACACGACCGGCATTTGAACCGCTTCTTGTTCCGGTTCGCTCGCTCGGCGTGCCCGCACATCGGACACCGTTGACTCGTCTTGTACGGGTCAATCCATCCAGTCGGAATGCTCTCGAACGACGCCTTGTACGACGTGTAGTATTGGAGGGCGCGGAACGGGAGGTGGTGCAAGCGTCGATTCATCCGCGTACCGTAGTCGATGCTGTCGCGCATCTCTTTGAGGTCTTCAAAGACGATGCACGGCTTCTCGAACTGACGGCTCCACTCCACGATGTGACGACTCACCTTGTGAAGTCTGTCACGGACGAACCGTTCCTCACGTCCTTCCAACGTGTCGTGGATGCTCTCTTTCCCCGCGTTCTGCACACGCTTCCGCATCGTGAAATAGCGGTGGCGCTCGAATTTGATTTCGGGAAAGTCGATAACCAACGTGTCCTCGACGCCACCCTCAGAGAGTGCGGAGAGAGCCACGTTGTCCTCGTTCACGTCCACACCGACGACCGTCCGCGAGTCCTGCTTGTCTCGAACAGTCTGCTCGGTATTGCGGATGTTGACGTGGAGTTCCGGCTCACCGTCACACCACAGCGTCTCGGACGTTGTGGTCTTCCACTCGTCGCTCTTGAGCGCGGTCTTGAGGAGGTCAAGGTGGGCGTCACTTCCTTTGAGGACGCCCTTGACGTGGTTGTAGGGTTTCGCGCTGATGCGGAACGCTACGTCACCGTCGTCGGTGGGCGACAGGTTGTACCCCTCCTCGTAGTTCGCACGAAGCGGGTACGTTCCGTTTTTGGTGTGACTCGGTTGGTTGAAGTCGTTGTACTCGTAGTAGTTCTCCATCGCACCGAGTGCTTTGGCAACGACGCGCTGTGTCGTGTTCTTCACGAGGTCAGCGTCGTCGGCCACGCGGTCGGGAATGGCGTCCCAGTCCACGCCTTGCTTGGCAAGGCGGATGGTTTCGTTGTATACCGAGCGTGCTTCGAGGGTGGCGTCGTACAGCAGGCTCTCGTTGTCACTCTGGATGTCGAGTTGGAAATCCACCGTCTTGACGAGAGCCTGTTCGGTGGTCATTCTTGGTCGTTGGGTTGGACGTGATGGTAGTGGAGGAGGAGCGTGCGGAGTACGCTGTCGAAACTCGTGTGCCCCTCCTCGTCCTTGAGTTCGTCAAGGTTGTCGTACACGGCATCGGATACCTTGAGTTGCTTCGTCACGTCAACCCCCTTATTCTTCCACGCTTAAAAGTATACTGCTGGTCGTCTATGAGTCTCCTCAAAGAATACTTCTAATTAGTCGTTGTATTGGTATGTATGGGTGAGAAGCGGTCGAACCACACGGTATACAACGTCAACTACCACTTCGTGTGGTGTCCGAAGTACCGCCACGCGATTCTCGAACCAATCGAAGACTCGTTGGACGCGAGTTTCCGGGACGTGTGCGACGAGTACGGCTACGAGATACTGTCGTTACACATCTCACCAGACCACGTGCATCTGTTCCTCTCTGCTCACCCGAAGCACGCACCGAGCGAGATTGTTCGGACGGTCAAGAGCGTCACGGCCCGGAAGATGTGGGAACAGCACGAGTCGTTCTTGGAGGAGTATCTGTGGGGCGGTGGGTTCTGGGAAGGGTCGTACTACATCGGAACTGCGGGAACCGTCTCAACTGAGACGATTGAAAGGTACATCGAACGAACAGAACACGTCTAAGTGTCGGCTTCACCCTCGGGGTCAAGCCCCGAGGCACTTGCCTTGCTTTCTCTGTAGACGGCCTCAAACGCAGGGTTGACGAACAGTACTTCCGTCCACCCCTGGTCGAACATCCAGAGAACGTCGTCGGTCGCCGAGGCGAGTTCGTGGAACCGTTCCGTGACTTCCCACCGCTCGCGCTCGGCCGCGACGCGATCGGAGATATCCCGCGAGCTCACGACGTAGCCGTCGATAGCCTGATCGGTGACGTTCGACATCCGACTCGCCAGCCAGACGTACGCACCGTCGTCCGTACGGTGACGGTAGCGGACGGCGGTTTCGGTGAAGGAGTCGGCCGTGATGGTCTGTTCGAACGCGGTCCGGACGTGCGTGATGTCCTCCGAATGCACGTACTCGAACGCGTTCGTCCCGACGAGTTCAGTCGGATCGAATCCGAGAATGTGCTTCGCCGCCGCGTTCACGTACGTGTAGTCCCCCTCGGCGTCAGGAGGACGACCTTGTCCCGAGTGTAATCGAGGAGAACGCCCGGCGGCGAAGTGAGCGTCATACCGGACCCTAATCAAATACACCTTATATTACTATTGGCCGTTTGATAAGTGATGATGGGGGCGTCAAACGACATCGGATCTGAGCAGTGCACACACCGGCGCGGACCGGGCAGACCCGTTCTATCGGTGGACTGTCACGCTGTGGTTCGCGCCCACGCGCTAGTTTCTGGTCGAGTATCGAATCCAAGCCCCCGAGATCGGTGTTTTGAGCCGTTCTCCGTCGTCTTTCGCCAAGTTCGGAATCTGAGCCACCGTTGTCTTTATAATCGTGACAGAGTCACCCTCGGACGAGAACTATGAGCACAGAGTTTCCATCGAACGCAGAGACCGTCGTGATCGGGGCTGGGGCGGTCGGCTGCAGTGTCGCCTATCATTTGAGCGAGTTGGGTGCCGAAGACGTCGTCGTCGTCGATCAGGGACCGCTGCCCGTCACCGGCGGCTCGTCGGTGCACGCGCCGGGGATTATGTTCCAGACGTCGCCCTCGAAGATCCAGACGAAAGCGGCGTACTACACGAGCCGGCTCCTCTCTGACGCCGGCGTCTACAACGAAGTCGGCGGCATCGAACTCGCCCGCAGCGAAGAGCGGATGGACTTCCTGCAGCGCCGCGTCGAGTGGGCGACCTCCTACGGTCTCCCCGAGCCGGAACTGCTCACGCCCGAGGAGGTCACAGAACACTTCCCGCTCGTAAACGAAGACGAGATTCTCGGCGGCTACTACTCTCCGACTGACGGCCGCGTCGACGGGATATCTGCGCTACAGTGGTATATGGAGCACTCCGACGCGGACTTCTACGGCAACACCGAAGTGACGGATCTCGACGTCGCGGGCGGCGAGATCAGTGCGGTCGAGACCGATCGCGGCACGATCGAATGCGAGCGCTGCGTGATGGCGACGAACAACTGGGGCTATCAGACGGCCCAGATGGCCGGCCTCGACATCCCGATCGCGCCGGTCGAACACCAGTACGTCGTCACCGAGGAGATGGAAGAACTCGGCGGCGTCGACTCGGGCGTCGGCAAGAACACCGAGGGGCTCGACGTGCCCGGGAACCGCGACATTCAGGAGTATATGAGCGAGGCCCCGCACCGACCCGTGGGTCGCGACCAGGACAACTCGCTGTACTTCCGGACGCACGGGAAGTCGATCGGGATGGGGTCGTACAACCACGAGGCGCTCTCGGTCGACCCCGACGCGATGGGGAAGAACACGGAGGACCAGCAGTCCTCGGTCCGCGGCTTCACGATGGATCACTGGGAGAAGCCGACGCATCCCGACCGCGAGAAGTCTCCGAAGCAGGCCTTCGACGAACTGCTGCCGGCGACGGCAGATAAGGAGTACGAGATGACCGAGAACGGCATATTCGTGTTCACGCCCGACGGAATGCCCGCGGTCGGGCCGACGGCGAGCGTCGACGGCCTCTGGAGCGCGCTCGCGATCTGGTGGACGCACTCCGGCGGCTACGGGCGGATCGTCGCCGAGTGGATGGAGAACGGCGTTCCCCGCCTCCCCTCCGGGCCAGTCGACACCGGCGGCGTCCACGTCCGGCGCTTCGAGCCGCACGCCGGCGAGAAAGACTACTTCGTCGACAAGGGCGCAAAGCGCTACGAGCAGGTCTACAGCATCGTCGAGCCGCGCTGGCAGCCCGAGGAGCACCGCCCGCTGCGGACGAGTCCGTTCTACCACCAGCAGAAGGAACTGGGCGCGGAGTTCTACCAGTCCGGCGGCTGGGAGTCCGCGCAGTGGTACGAGCACAACGCCGACCTCCTCGAGGAGTACGAAGAGCAACTCCCCGACCAGGACGGCTGGCAGGGCATCAACCGCTCGAAGATCGAAGGGGCCGAGCACCTCCACACCCGCGACGCGGTGTCGATGTTCGATATGACTTCCTTCAGCAGCATCGTCGTCGAGGGGGCGGACGCGGGCGACTTCCTCCAGCGGATGTGTAGCAACGACGTCGACGTCGACGTCGGCGACGTGCGGTACTCGCTGCTGTTGAACGAGGGCGGCGGCATCCTCGCGGACGTGACGGTCGTCGGCCTCGGCGACGATCGGTATATGGTCACCACCGGCGGCGGCAACTCTCCGGGCATCCACGGCGGCTGGCTGAAGGAACGCGCCCCAGAGACAGTCTCGGTGAACATCGAGGAGGGTGCGAAAAGCACGATCGGGCTGTGGGGGCCGCAGTCTCGACTGCTGCTCCAGCGCGTCACCGACGCCGACGTCTCCAACAGCGGCTTCCCGTACTTCAGCGCGAAGCAGATCTACGTCGGCGAGGTGCCCGTGATCGCGCTGCGCATCTCCTACGTGGGCGAACTCGGCTGGGAGCTGTGGGCGCCCACCGAGTACGGCCAGCGCCTCTGGCAGACCCTCTGGGAGGCCGGCCAGGACCTCGACGTGCGGCCGATGGGCGGCGGCGCGCTCGAATCGATGCGCTTGGAGAAGGGCTATCGACTCTGGGGAACCGACATAGACACCGACGCGAACCCCTACGAGGCCGGCCTCTCGTTCGCCGTCGACCTCGACACCGACTTCGTCGGGAAGGAAGCGCTCGAAGCCGCGAGGGCCGAGGGCATCGACAACGAGATCACGCCGATCACGCTCGACGACTCGACGGACATCCTGCTGAGCGGTCGGCCGGTCCTCGTCGACGGCGAAGCCGTCGGCTACGTGCAGGCGGCCGACTTCGGCTACACCATCGGCGAGTCGATCGCGTACACGTACCTCCCGACGGAGTACACCGACGCCGGCACCGCCGTCCAAGTGGAGTGCGAAGGCGAGGTGTACGACGCGACCGTCCGGGACGAACCGCTGTTCGACGCCGGCCGCGACAAGATCATCAGATAAGAAGCGAAAAACGAGCGGACACACCTCCCGAAGCGGCCAGGATGGCCGCGCGGGAGCGAACCACCGATCCAAAACAGACGATGACTGAGACAGAGACGAACTCCGAGTCCGAACCCGACGAACTGCCCGTGCAATATGTGGACATTGAACGTGCACGCGAGCGCCTCGACGACGACACCGTCGTCAAACAGACGCCAGTCGAGGTGAGCACGTCGCTCGGCAACCTCGTCGACGCGGAGGTGCACCTGAAGATGGAGCACCTCCAGTGGACGGGATCGTTCAAGACCCGCGGCGCGTACAACAAGATCAGCCAGGACGTCGCAAACGGCGTCACAGAGTTCATCGCCGCCAGCGCCGGCAACCACGCCCAGGGCGTCGCGCTCGCGGCGACGAAGTGCGGCGCGGATTCGACGATCTATATGCCGGTCGACGCGCCGCAGGCGAAGGTCGACGCGACGCGGAGCTACGGCGCGACCGTCGAGTTAGTGGGCAAAGACTTCCAAGAGACGATGGCGCACGCCCAAGCCGCCGTCGAGGACAGCGACGCGGAGTTCGTCCACGCCTACGACGACACCGACATCATCGCCGGACAGGGCACGCTCGGAACTGAGATGTACCACGACTGCCCGGACGTCGACACGGTCATCGTTCCGATCGGCGGCGGCGGACTGATCAGCGGCGTCTCGACTGCGATGAAGCATCTCTCGCCGGAGACGCGGGTCGTCGGCGTGCAGGCGACCGGCGCAGAGACAGTCCACGAGAGCCTCGACAAGGGCATCCCGGTCACGCTAGAGGAGGTCGACACCATCGCCGACGGCATCGCGACCGGCGGCATCTCCGAGACGACGCTGCGGATCATCCAGGAGAACGTCGACGAGGTCGTGACCGTCACCGACACCGAGATCGCCCAGGCGATCTTGTTCCTGATGGAGCGGGCGAAGCAGGTCGTCGAGGGCGCGGGCGCGGCCTCCGTCGCCGCGCTGCTGAGCGACGACCTCGACGTCACCGACGAGACGGTGATGCCGCTGCTCTGCGGTGGCAATCTCGATATGACGCAACTCCAGACCGTTCTCGTCCACGCGCTGACCCAGCGGAAGCAGCGCATCCGTCTCCGGGTCAGGATCGACGACCGCCCCGGAAAGATGGAGGATCTCTCCGGGATCATCGCCGACCAGGGCGCGAACATCCACGACGTGCGTCACGACCGTTCCGTCGAGGATCTTGAAGTCGGCGAGGCGTACCTCGTGTTCACCGTGGAAACGAGCGGTGCGGAGCACGCCGCATCGATCGTCGACGCGATCGAAGCCGAGGAGTACAGCGTCGATGACGTGACCCGCGCGACCGCATAAGGGACCGAGGCGGGTCTCTTACGGTTATCGTACCTGTTCATCGACTCTTGCCGAACGGGATGGCGAGAAATGATGTGGACGTCGGGTATTCGCTATCAGTCGTCACCGAGCGCCGCGCCGCTCGTTGCGCCTGCGGAGGCACCCACCGTCCCCTCGTTCGCGGCGACCCAGCGCAGGAGCAGGAACGCGAAGACGTACTTCGCGAGGATGTCGAGCGCCGAGTAGCCCCAGGAGGTCAGGCCGACCGACTGGACGAGCGCGAACCCTTCGACGCCGACGGCCCAGATGATCGGGTAGCCGAGCCACAGCACGACTGTCAGCACCCGGAGCGTGCCGAAAATATCGTCTGTCCCCGCCGCTGCGGCGTCGGCGGGCCACTCGACTAACAGCGCGTAGAGGACCACTACGAAGAACGCGCAACTGACGAGGTAGAACAGCCACCGGAACAGGTACGAGGAGGTGACGAGCGCCGCGGCCAACCCCGTCACGCACATCGCAATGTCGGCGGCGATGACCGTGAACAGGCTCCCCCTGTCGACGTCGGCGAGCAGTCCGAGCGCGAGGAGGATCATCGGCGTCGAGAGCGCCCACGTGAGGTAGCGGCCTCACTGACTCATTACCTCCTCGCCGGCCAGCGCGTGCCCGGCTGGCATCTCGATGAAGCCGGCGGTGAGCCCAGAGAGGAGCCCGAGGTAACTCGACAGCGACACGAGCGGGATCATCAGGGTCGCCCCCCAGATGAGCCGCGCCCGACCGTCCGAGACGTTCCGTCCTATATACACGAACAACAGGATGGAGAGTCCGGCCAGCGCGACGTTCAACCACAGCGACGAACTCAACAGGACGTCACGTTGGATCTATGAGAACGCGTCCGCCTGTGTCGCTTGAAGCACTCCGATCCGTAGGCTGTCGATGGCTGTCGGTGACATACGAAGTCCATCAGGAGGGGAGAGCGTAAATAAATAATTGGCATACAAACAGTTTATGGCCAAATTATTGTTGGGTTGTCCGTATATGCTGTATCTAACCGTCGAGTCGGCCAAAGAAATTATATCTCAGGAGCCGGAGCCCGAGCGAACGGGAAGAGAGCGCGGCGTCAGTCGGCGTGCCCGCGGCTCTCCAGTTCCTCGCTCATCGCCGGGGCGACCTCGTGGAGGTCGGCGACGACGGCCCAGTCGGCCTTCTGGACGATGGCCGCCTCCGGGTCGGTGTTGATCGCGAGGATGTTCTCGGCGCCCTTACAGCCGACCATATGCTGGACGGCGCCACTGATGCCGGCCGCGATGTAGATCTCGGGCGCGATCTTGTTCCCCGTCTGGCCGATCTGGTCGTCGTGGGGACGCCAGCCCTCGTTGACGGCCGCGCGGGAAGATCCGAGCGCGGCGTTGGGAATCTTCTCGACCAGGTCTTCCAGTTCGGAGAAGTCACCGTCGGTTCCGCGACCGCCGCCGACGACCACGCGGGCCTCCGCGAGCGGGACTCCCTCGATGTCCGATTCTTCGACGCGCGTGAGTTGGACGCGGAGGTCGCCGTCGTCGAGTTCCGGCGTGAACGCGCTCACGTCCGCCGCGTCGCCGCCGCTCTCGCTGGCGGAGATCTCGTTGGGTGCGACCGTGAGCAGGTTCGTATCGGCGGAGAGTCGGGCGTGCTCGATGAGCGTGCCCCCCCAGCGCTGCCGGGTGAGCTCGTAGTCGTCGCCGACCTCGACGTCCGTGACTTCGGCAGCCATCGTCACGTCGAGTTTCGAGGCGGCGTGCGAGAGCGTCTCCGCGCCGCGATCCGTCCCAGGCGCGATGATCGCTTCGGTGCCCGTCTCCTCGGCGCACTGGACGACTGCACGGCCGTATGCCTCCGGCGCATAGTCGTCGAGATCCGCGTGGTCGACGGTGTTGAGCACCGCGACGCCGTACGCGCCGACCGTCTCGGCGATGCCGTCGGCTTCGGGACCGAACGCGATGGCTTCGAGCGATTCGCCGGCCTGTTCTGCGACGTCGCGGGCGAGCGTCAGCGTCTCCAGAGAGGTGTCGTCGACTTCGCCGTTGTCGTGTTCGACGAGTGCGAGTACCATCGTCAGAGCACCTCCAGGTCTTCGAGCACGTCGACGGCGTCGTCGGCCGCGTCGGGGCTCTCGCCGAGGACCTCGGCGGGACTGTCGTCGGACTCGGGCACTTCGAGTTCGAGGAGTTCGAGGCCCTCGTCGTACGCTGCGGGTTCATCGTGTTCGACGGACGCCTTCCGGGCCTGCATCTTCGCGCGCATCGACGGGTAGCGCGGTTCGTTCAGGCCTTCCTTGACCGTGACGACGGCGGGGAGGTCGACCTCGTAGACCTCGGAGCCGCCGGGGATCTCGCGTCGCGCAGTCACCGTGCCGTCCGTGACGTCGAGGTCTTTGATACCGGTGACGCAGGGCAGACCCAGTTGCTCGGCGACGCGGACGCCGACCTGGTGGTTCGCCGTGTCGGCGGACTCGTTACCGAACAGCAGGAGGTCGAAGTCGGCGTCGCTAGCCGCATCGGCGATCGCCTTCGCCGTCCCGGCGGGACCGCGATCCTCGTCGCTTTCCAGCAGGATGCCGTCGTCGGCGCCCATCGCGATAGCCGAGCGGAGTTGCTCGGTCGCGTCTTCCTCACCGAGCGTGAGCACGGTCACGTTGCCGCCGTGCTCTTCGACCAACTGGACGCCCTCCTCGACCGCACACTCCTCGTGCGGGCTGAAGGTGAAGCCCAGCGAACTGGTGTCGATGTCCAGTTTGTCCTCCGTCAGTACGATCTTCGCGCCCGTTTCCGGAACGCGCTTGATTGCGGTGAGTACTTCCATAATCAGTATTCGTTGCGGAATAGCCGATCGTTGTTCGGGTCGAAGACGCCGCCGTTGCCGGCGACCTCGACTTCGACCGGGTACTGCTGGCCGAAGTACTCGACCTGCAGTTCCTCGCCCTCAGTGGCGTACTCCTGCGGCAGGTAGGCCATCAGAAGGTGCTTGCCGACCGAGGGGCCAGTACCGGCCGAGGTGACGTACGAGCGGCGGCCCTCGTCGTCGATGAGGACGTTTCCGTCTTGGTCGAGGACCGGCTCACCGCCCGTCATAAACCGCCGCTCGCCGCCGTCGGGAGCGTGATCCGTGACCGAGAGGGTACACAGCGTCGCGCTGTTCTCCTCTTCGATGCCCTCGGCGTAGGCCTCTTTGCCGATGAAGTCGGCGTCCTTGACGCCGTGGAGCGTCAGACCCGCTTCCGCCGGCGTGTAGTCGATTTCGAGTTCGGCGCCCATCAGGCGGTAGCTCTTCTCCATCCGACCGGTCTCACCGTAGACACCCGTCCCGACGGGGCGGATGTCGTACTCCTGGCCGGCCTCGTAGATGGTGTCCCAGAGCCGCTGGCCCTGGTCCATCGGGGCGTAGATCTCCCACCCGAACTCGCCGACGTAGGAGATGCGGAACGCCTTGGCGTCGACCGCGCCGATGGTGACGTCTTTCATCTCGGCGAAGTCGAAGCTGTCTGCGGTCATCTCTTCTTCGGCGATCGAGTTCATCAGTTCCTCGGCGTCCGGACCCCACACGCCCAGCGTACAGAGTTCCGAGGAGCGGCCGATGAGTTCGCTGTCGCCTTCGAGGTGGTCACTGAACCACGTCTTGTCCTGGCCGGCGTGAGCGCCGCCGGTGATGACGCGGTAGTGGTTCTCGCCGAGGCGAGCGACCGTCAGGTCAGAGACGAAGCCGCCGTTCGGCGCGAGGACTGCGGTGTACACAGAGCTGTCGACGTCGAGATCCATCGGCGCGACGCAGATCCGCTCCATATTCTCCTCGGCGTCGCTGCCGATGATGTCGAAGATGCCGAAGCCGGTGTCACCGATCATACCCACGTTGTCGCGCAGATGGAGGTGCTCGCCGAGGATGATCTCGGACCACCAGCGACTGTCCCACTCGTTCGGTCTTCGGAGGCCTTCGATCTCGTCTTCGTACTTCTCGACGAGGTCGGCGTTCGATTCGAACCACCGCGGCCGTTCCCAGCCGCCGGCCTCGAAGAACTCGGCGTCGAGTTCCTGCTGGCGGTGGTAGAACGCACTCGTCCGGAGCGGCCGGACCGACTGCCACTGCTCGCGCGGGTGGACGATGCCGTAGATCTTCTGGTAGCCCTCGTAGCCGCGACTCTTGACGAACTCCTCGGTCTCGCCGTACTCGTCGAAGCGGGCGACGTGGTCGTGGGCGACGATGTCGATGTCGGGGTGGCCTTTGGTCATCCACTTCGAAACCTCGCGGGCGATTGCCGGCGCTTCCTTGATCCAGATCGCGGCACAGGACCAGAGGCCGTCGACCTCGGGGATCGGGCCGAGAAGCGGGTGGCCGTCGGGCGTGACCGACAGCAGACCGTCGATAGAGTGACGGATCCCGGCGTCGGGGTCGTCGAGGACGTCAGGGATGATTTCCAGCGCGTGCTGCATCGAGTCCTCGAAGGCGTCCTCGGTGAGCGGCGGCTGCGTCGGCGACAGCGGCGATTCCTCGATCGAGGGGACGTCGTCGACGTCCCAGAGGATGGGTCGGTGCTCGTAAGAACCGACCTCCATATCGTTGCCGTGCTGGCGCTCGTACATCTGGGTGTCCATATCCCGGATGACGGGGTAGTTGATCTCACCCTCGCCGTCCTCGAAGCGATCGATCGGCCCGACGGAGACCATCTGGTGGACGGCCGGTGACAGCGGGATGTCGACGCCGGCCATATCGGCAATCTTCGGGCTCCAGAGGCCCGCGGCGATGATGACCTCGTCGGCCTGCACGGTGCCTTTGTCAGTCTCGACGGCCTGGATCTCGCCGTTTTCGACGTGGAGGTCGGTGACTTCGGTGTTCGCGGCGGTGCTGAGTGCGTCTTTGTCCTTCGCTTGCTGGCGATAGAGTTCGCCGGCGCGGAGCGGGTCACACGTGCCTGCGCCCTTGCTGTAGAAGCCGCCTTTGATGATGTCCGTGTTGACGTAGGGGACGAGTTCTTCGACCTCCTCGGGAGTGAGAAGTTCGGCTTCCTCGCCGAAAGATTTCGCGGAGACGACGCGGCGCTTGAGTTCCGCCATTCGCTCTTCGGTCCGGGCGACCTCGATCCCGCCGGAGTTCGTGAAGGTGTCGAACTCTCGGTAGATATCTCGGCTGTCGGAGGTCAACTGCGTCATATCCTTGCTGTGTTCGACCGGGAAGATGAAGTTCGAGGCGTGGCCGGTCGATCCGCCAGGATCCGAGAGCGGTCCTTTGTCGATCAAGAGGATGTCGTCGCGGCCGCGTTCCGCGAGTTCTCCTGCAAGAGAGCTGCCGACGATGCCAGCTCCGATAATTACTGTACCTGCGTTCGATGGGAAGTCGTTCGTGCTCATCGTATTCGATTTCTGGGTCGGTTACTTCGGCCACTGTGGTAACGTGTCTCGCGCGTACGCCCTCCAGTGGTACACTGCCCCATACACCTACACGTTTCCATATCCAACGATAATTAACTACATCTTGATTATTGAACCTCCTTTTATATTGCTCGCAGAAGGAGCGCAGATAGAACGAGCGTTGGGACGGTTTCAGCGCGGCGACCGGTCGCCGTTCGTCGCGCTCACACGAGCAGGAAAAGCAGGTAAGGAAGGACGAACAGCAACACGAACAAGCCGAACAGGCCGAGGCCATAGCTGACGACGGTCGCGACACCGGCGGTCCACGCCGGGTGATCGAAGCGAGCAGGCACGTTCATCGTATGCACCGATGGGAGAACGGGAGTATAATACTTGGTGCCCACATCGTCGGATGCAGTGTCGCGCGATCGTCCGAACGATCCTGATTGCGCGGAGTCGTCACCGGTTTCTCTCATACCACTTCTCAACCACAACAGATCAACTGTCTAATACGATTTACCACGATCTGCGCCGTTGATGGACCGAGATGGGCCGAAAAACTGCCGCGCACCAAGTTTTATGAGCGGATTCGAGAATCAACAACCGTGATGGTTGCCGAAGGAACTGTAACCAGGCCCACGCTCTGGGGTATCAGTCACCTCGGCGAGATAGTGTTCTACCTGCTCGCCGCGGTGACGATCATAGTGTTCGCGTACGGTGTCTACCAGAACTTCGTGCGCTACACGTCCGGGCAAGAGGACTGGTTCGACAGACTCGACGCGCTGCCGAGTCGCATAGTTACCGCCGCGCGGATCGTCCTCTCGAACCGGAAGCTCTTCGACCGGGACACGAGGGGCGGCCTGATGCACGCGTTCATTATGTGGGGCTTTCTCACGCTGCTCATCGGGACCACGATCCTCGCCATCGATATGGACATCTACCGGAACGTCACGGGGATGCTCGGCACCGAGCAGTCCTTCTTCGTCGGCGACTTCTATCTCGCGTACTCGCTGGTGATGGACGCGATGGGGCTGCTGTTCGTCGTCGGCGTCGGCGTCGCGCTGTACCGGCGCTACGCCGTTCGGAAGGCGCGTCTCTGGGGGAAACACACCAGTCTGGAAGACGACTTCTTCATCTGGGCGCTGTTCCTGCTCGGCGTCGGTGGCTACGTCGCAGAGGGCGTGCGGATCCTCGGGACGGGCTTTCCCGCCTTCGAGACCGTGAGCTTCGTCGGATGGTTCGTCGCGGACGTGCTGGTGATCGCGGGCGTTAGCGAGTCGATGGCGCAGGCCATCTACCCGGCGATCTGGTGGTCGCACGCCCTGCTCGCGCTCGCGTTCGTCGCCGCCATTCCGTACGGCAAGCCGTTCCATATGCTCTCGTCGTACGCAAACATCGTCGCGCGCGACGAGAAGGCCGGCAAGCGTCTGCCCGGTGTCCCGGCCGATCTCGACGCCGACACCGGAGCCGAGGAGATCAACGACTTCTCCTGGAAGGAACTGCTCGACCAAGACGCCTGTACGAAGTGTGGCCGCTGTTCGTCCGTCTGTCCGGCCAAGGCGTCCGGGCGCCCGCTCGATCCGCGGGACGTCATCCTGGACCTCAAGAGCTATCGGGAGGAGCTCGACGCCGGGGAGACAGAGCCCGTCGACATCATCGCCGACGGCGGCGAGAGCGTCGTCGCCTCCGAGACGATGGAGTCGTGTATGTCCTGTATGGCTTGTATGGACGCCTGCCCGGTCGACATCGAGCACCTCAAGTCGTTCACGCGGATGAACCGACAGCTCACCGACCAGGGCGACGTCGACTCGAACGTCCAGGACACCTTCGACAACATCATGGGGATGGGCAACACCTTCGGCGATCCGCCGGACGAGCGCGCCGCGTGGGCCGACGACCTGGAGTTCGACCTCACGGACGCCCGCGAAGAGGACGTCGAGTACCTCTGGTACGTCGGCGACTACCCGAGCTACGACGAACGGAACAAGAAAGTCGCTCGCTCGCTCGCGAAGATCCTCGAACACGCCGACGTCGAGTACGGGATCCTCTTCGAGGACGAGAAGTACGACGGCAACGACATCCGCCGACTCGGCGAGGAGTTCCTCTACGTCGATCTTGCGGGCCACCACGTCGAGACGTTCGACGAAGTCGACCCCGAGAAGATCATCTGTACGGACCCGCACTCCTACAACACGTTCAAGAACGAGTACCCGGAGGTGGAGTACGAGAACTTCGCCGACGATCCCATAATGAGCTTCGAGTTCGACGGTGAGTGGAACGCGGACGGCGACGTCGACGTGTTGCACTGGACGCAAGCCGTCGAAGAGTTGGTCGAAGCGGGCGAACTCGGTCTCCGTGGCAACGAACTCGATTACACGGTCACCTACCACGATCCGTGCCACCTCGGCCGCTACAACGACGAGTACGAGGCGCCGCGCGAACTGATCCGAGCGACGGGCGCGACCCTCGCGGAGATGCCCCGCAACCGCAGCAACTCCTTCTGTTGTGGGGGCGGTGGCGGCGGCCTCTGGATGGACATCGACGAAGAGTCCAAACCGAGCGAAGAGCGGATGCGCGAAGCCCTCGAAGACACCGACGCCGGCAGCGACGTCGAGAAGTTCGTCGTCGCGTGTCCGATGTGTATGACGATGTACGAGGACGGGCGCAAGACCGGCGGCTACGAGGACGACATCGAGATCGTCGACGTCGCAGAGCTACTGGTCGAAGCCATCGAGAACGGGCCGGGCGTCGAGACGACCGCCGCCTCGGGGGCGGCCGGACAGGCCGACTGATAGGGATTATCGTAAGTCCTGCTAGATTTCTCGCCGGACGGTACGGCGAGAATATCCGAACAGTTACGATAATCCCTATGAGAATCGGTCTGCACCGCACTCCTCGCGACACCTCACGAACAGTTTGTATCACCGAACGAGAGAGAGCGCCTTCACGTCGGTCCGCATAGGTATATTGTTCCGCAGATCGTGGGCGTTTCGAGCCCGTGAGGCCGTCGATAGCGCGGAAAGTTATTTGTAAACGGGTCGTGTCGGTCAGAGTGGTTCGGCGCAATGTACGAGCACATACTGATACCGTACGACGGGAGCGACGAGGCGAAGAAAGGCGCAATTCACGGGATCGAACTGGCGGCCGCACTCGATGCGGAGGTCACTACTCTCTACGTCATCGACCTGCCCGGCGCACCGCGAGCGCTGGCGCTGCGGGACGACGAAGAGCAGATGCGGGAAGATTACCGGAAGTACGGCGAGGAGGTTCTCGGCGAGATCGAGGACATCGCCGCCGAGCACGGCGTCGAGTGCACGACGGCGATGCGAACCGGGTCGCCGAGCGAGGAGATCGTCGACTACGCCGAAGACGAGGGGATGGGCGCGATCGTGATGGGCTCGGCGTACCGCGGCACGATCGGGTCGCTCCTCGGTGGCACGACCGACAGAGTGGTGCGGACCGCGACGGTGCCGGTGATCACCCAGCGGATGGCGATGGAAGAGCTGTAGACGTGCAGGCCGACCGCGACAGCGGAAAACGAACCGAGCAGGCGAACGCGGGGACTACTCCCCGACCAACCGTTTTTCTCGAAAGTAGATGACGATGCTGGCACTGAAAAACAGCACGCCGGCAGCAGCGTAGTTGCCCACAGTCATCGCGAGGACGGCGACCGCGAAGAGGACGACCACGAAGAGTGCGGCGGCCGTCGCAAGATAGTTTGGCATACGTCGTGTGCGCGGTGTGAGCACGTATAATACTGTCGTCCAGCCAAGACAGTGGCCCAATACTGTCGGAGATAACTATCCGCAACACCCGGAGTACCGCATATTATCACGGATCCACGTCCGATAAGATCAGTAGTCGTGTCTGAACTCCCAGTGGTACCGACATTCGTGGCACGTCGCCCACTCGGGGACCTCGATCGTGTTCGGGTGCCGATGGCCGTGTTCCATCTCCGAGCCACAGACCGAGCAGAGAAAGTGCTGAAGTTCGAGGTCCGGGAACTGGTCGTAATCGTACTCCGAGACGCATCGAGGACAGTCGATATCGTCGTGCGGGTGGCGCTGGTAGATGTCGCTACCACAGCGATCACACCGCAAAAGCGCGGGCGGCCGCGACCCCCAGCCCACGTCGCCGTCGAGCGTCGTCGTACTCGTCTCCGGACTCGACAAGCGGAAGCCGGACTTCTCCGGATCGGCGCGAAGCGGCGCAACGATCCGGACCCCCAGGCGTCGGAGCCATCGAACCACAACAAGTAAGGATTCTATCACTATGTGGATTAGGGGTCGTATGTACGTTAATTTCACGCACACTGGTCTGTCACACTTTGTCAACCAGCAATCAAGAGAGAGGAATGGTTATATGTACCTTCGTCCGTGCGTACCGCACGCAACGGTTTATCGAAACAACGTACCCCGACACAGGAACCACACGAGGGCATAAATCCGTGAGTGACCACGCTGCAAAAATACGTCTACAGAGTGTATTCGCCGGTTTTAGTCACTCACTGGCGAATATTGCCCAAGCTTTATTATATCTCAACGATTGATAGTGAGTGAGGTTGTGTAACATTCCACTCAGGAGTGACTCAACCAACGACGTGCGACGGTGGGTACACTCCCGGCGTCGGCAGTACAGGGCGGAAACCGAGCTGAGCGGGAGAGCGGACCTGGGGGAGACAGACGAGCCGCAATACCCGAATCGGTGGCACCACAATGATACCAAACGAACCACGTAAATTCGGCGCAGCGGAGGTAGCGTATGTCAGATAGCGACGACGGAGGAATGAGCGATGGACTCCAGGTGGAACTGTTCCACCCCGAGTCCGACCGGAAGCCGGGCGACACGAACATCCAGCGGTTCGGATTCGACATCCATCCGATCGTGTTCCCGGTCGCACTGCTTTTGATCGCGGTGTTCATCGCAGTAACGGTGCTTCTCGGCGATCAGGCCGCACAGGCGTACTCGGCAGTGCGTAGCTTCTTCGAGGGGAACTTCGGCTGGTTCTACCTCCTGGCGGTGAACATCTTCATCGTCACAATACTGTACTTCGCGCTGGGCAAGTTCGGAACGATCCGGATCGGCGGCGTCGAAGCAGAAAAGGAGTTCAGCGACTTCGCGTGGATGGCGATGCTGTTCAGCGCCGGGATGGGTATCGGCCTGATGTTCTTCAGCGTCTCCGAACCGCTGTACTACGTCTCGAACGTACCAGGGTTCTACAACGCTGAGGCAGGAACCGGCGCAGCGGGCGTAGCCGCGATGACACAGACGTTCTTCCACTGGGGCTTCCACCCGTGGGCGATCTACGGTCTGGTCGGACTCGGGCTCGCCTTCTTCTCGTTCAACCGCGGACTACCGCTGACGTTCCGGTCGATCTTCTGGCCGCTGCTCGGGGAACGGATCTACGGGTGGCCCGGTCACGTCATCGACCTCGTGACGGTGTTCGCGACCCTGTTCGGGCTCGCGACCTCCCTCGGACTCGGCGTCGCGCAGGTTAATACCGGTCTGTCCTACGTCCTCGGCGATATGCTGGGGCTCGTGAACATCCCGACCGGAACTATTCCACAGGTGCTCCTGATCGCCGGGATCACTGCCATTGCGACGCTCTCTGTCGCCGCCGGTCTCGAAGGCGGCGTCAAGCGTCTGAGCACGATCAACCTCTACCTGATGTTGACGCTGCTCGGGTTCCTCCTCATCGTGGGCCCGACGCTCTACATCTTCGGTGCTTGGGTCGAAGGGCTCGGCGCGTACTTCGGCAGCCTCCTCTCGCTGTCGTTCTTCACCGGAACGATGGGCGAGGGTGGCGGTACCGTCGGTGCGTGGACGGTGTTCTACTGGGCCTGGTGGATCGCGTGGTCACCCTTCGTCGGGATGTTCATCGCGCGTATCTCGAAGGGCCGGACCGTCCGCGAGTTCGTGATGGGCGTGCTGTTCCTCCCATCGCTGTTCTCGACGCTCTGGCTCGCCGCGTTCGGCGGCAGCGCGCTGCAGAACACGATCGTCGGTAACGGGCAGGTGCTCGCGACCTACAACGAGTTCGGTCAGACCGTCGCGATGTTCGCGATGTTAGAGCAGTTCCCGCTCGGAGCCATTTCGGGGCTTCTGGCGACCCTGCTCGTGATCACGTTCTTCGTGACCTCCTCTGACTCGGGTTCGCTGGTCATCGACCACCTGACGTCGGGCGGTAAACACGACGTCCCGAAGGTCCAGCGCATCTTCTGGGCAGTCACCGAGGGTGCAGTCGCGGCCGTGCTGCTCATCGGCGGCGGCCTCAACGCGCTGCAGACGGCTGCGATCGCGACCGGTTTCCCGTTCGCGGTCATCCTGGTCTTGATGTGTTACACGGTCTATCAGGGCCTCAGTAACGAACACGAGATCCTCTCCTCGGAGAAGTTCGCAGAGCGCATCCAGGATCTCAGCGACGAATCCGAGATCGACGTCGTCACTTCGGGCAACGAAACGGTGACAGAGATCAGAAGCGGCGCCGACACGGAGGGCAGCGACTAAGTGTTCGGCTACCGGCATCCCGCCCTGGCCGAACCGGGAGTTCGATCGAGATTTGACATTCGATAAGACACGGGCAATCGTCGCCGCAAACGCTGCCGGCGATCGTACCGCGACGGTGATCGGCGACCGTCGTCGACTCGATTCTTCGGGACACTCACGCGACAACGAGAGCCATCAGTCCGAGTCGACATTTCGGACTAACGCCGTGAATCGTCTCGTAGCGTTTCCGACTGAATACACAGCCGGTCACACGACCGCACGAATGCGTGCGAGTGGGTGTGTGAAGACGGGTGCACGCGACGCTATTCGTGAGCGCCCAGTTGGCAGTATCGCTCGGGTGGGTGTCAGTAGTACTTCCACTCGTCGTCGTCCTCCTCAGAGGGAGGGCGGCGTTGGACGCCCTCCGTCTCCGAATCGGTCTCGTCGGGCCAGCTGATTCCGTCGTCCTGGAGGCCCCGATAAATGAAGCCGCCGAGAGCCACGAGCATTACGAGGAGGATTACCGTCCCCGCGAGGTTCACGGCCCCCTGAAGCGACTCGAACGGTAGCTGGAGGAGCACGTCACCGGACGCAGTGATGAGCTGTGAGACGCTCATAGAGGAACTATGTGCCGCAATCGTATCAGTGTTCTTCGGCGCGACGTTCCGCCTTGTCGGCGTGGATCCATCGCCTGACCGGCCCGCCGATGCCGACAGCGGCGACGCCGAACCACACGAGCGCACCGAAGACGACCGGCAGGACGAGAACGGCGATCGACGCACCGAGCGCGACGCCGAGCAGTCCGATCCACGGATCCTGTACGCCAGCGGCGTTCGCGAGCCACGAGCCGACGATGACGAAGCCGAGCCCGCCGAGCGAGAGTAGCGCGCCGCCGAGCACGACGGCGCCGGCGACGGTGATGAGAGAGACTCCGACTCCGAAGCCCGCGAGTTGACTGTACGCGTAAACGACGAGGAAGGAGACCAGTCCGTAGGCGATGAAGCCGTAGAGCACCGATAAAATCGGGCTCTCCGTCGACGCCTCGACGGCGGCCGTCAGGCGGTCGCCGTACCGATAGATCACGAGACCTCCGAAGACGACGCTGGCCAGAAACGCGCCCACAGCCCGAGTCGGCGCTGGTGCGTCGAACACGACCGATGGATCGAACGCCTGCAGCGGTGCCACCGACTGGAAAAGGGGGCCGGCAACGGCTGCGGCAGCGACCTGTAGAATCACGCGATTGAATAACATAGCGCGTGGTGAAAGTGTATCGGTCTCCGCCGTCGCTGGGACACGGGAGAGGAGAGGAGAGGAGAGGAGAGGAGAGGAGAGGAGAGGAGAGGTTAGGTATCGGAGTCGGGCTCGACACGACCTTCTGCCGCACGCGCAACCGCGACGTTCTCGGCGACATCGTGAACGCGGACAACCGCTGCGCCGCGGTCGGCGGCGATCGCCGTCCCCCCGAGCGTCGGCGCGAGACGATCATCGTCGGCGTAATCGACCGCCTCGAACATCGACTTGCGGGAGTGCCCGATCAGAACGGGACAGTCGAGGGCCTCGAACTCGGCGGTCCGGTCGATCAGCTCGAACGATTCGGCCGGCGACTTCCCGAAGCCGCACCCCGGGTCGATGACGATTTTGTCGCCGTCGATACCAGCGCGCTTGGCCCGAATGAGCTGCTCGGAGAGTTCGTCGAGAACGTCTTCGACGACGTCGTCGTAGGTGGTCGTGCGGTCCGGGTCGACCGGCACAGTGAGACTGTGCATCAAGACGAGCGAGGCGTCGTGTGCGGCGACGACGAAGGGCATCTCCGGGTCGGCGAGCTGCGAGACGTCGTTGACGATGTCCGCGCCGGCGTCGAGCGCCGCATCGGCCACGGCCGCTTTCCGGGTGTCGATCGAAATCGGGACGCCGAGGTCGGCGATCTCCTCGATGACCGGCACGACGCGGTCGATCTCCTCGTCGACAGGCACGGGCTCGGCACCTGGGCGGGTGCTCTCGCCCCCGACGTCGATGATATCGACGCCGTCTTCGATCATCGCTTCGGCCCGGTCGACGGCCGCATCGAGGGCCTCGTACTCGCCGCCGTCGTGGAAGCTGTCGGGCGTGACGTTGAGGATACCCATCACCGCCGTTCCGTCGGTAGCGAGCGGCTCCAGACCCGCCTCGCGAGGCGGGTCGACGGGATCGAGGCGGTCTTCGAGTTGCGTCGCGAGGCGGCGGAGTCCGAGGCCGTCCGCCGAGAGCGTCCGTGCGAGGTCCCGGAACTGCGCGGTCGTCCCGGCGAGCACCGTCGCCACCAACTTGTCCGGGCTGCCAGCCGTCGAGCGGTAGCACTGCCCGCCGATGTCCGAGAGGTGGTCGGCAACGCGTTCGGCCTGCTCTTTGCGAAGGTAGGTCCGGAAGACCCGTCGATCGATGCCTTCGAGAGTGTCTGCAGCGGCGTCTACCGGCTGTGGTTCGTCGGCCGTCGCACCCGAGACATCGGCGTCGAAGGTGGCACCGACGAAGGCGTTCTCGACGTGCGATTGCCGCGTCCGAGAGACGGGAACGAGCCGTCGGGTCCAGCGGTCGCGGGCCTCCGCGACCGCGTACAGCGACCCGGTGACGAGGACGAAGTCGTCCTCGTCGGCTGACTCGATCGCTCGCTCCGTGGCCTCGGGAACCGACGGGACGACGTCCACCTCCGCGGCGTACTCCGCGAGTGTGTCAGCGAGGGCGTCCGGATCTTCGGCGCGGTCGAGGTCCGGCCGGGTCGCGTACGCGGTCGCGACGGGGGGAAGCGACGCAATCATCTCGTCGTAGTCCTTGTCGGACATCGCAGCGAAGACGAGATGGAGGTCGTCGTAGTCGTAGCGCTCGACGAGGTCGGCGATGGTCTCGGCAGCACCGGGGTTGTGCGAACCGTCGAGGACGGTCATCGGGTCGGTAGACATAATCTCGAATCGCCCCGGCCACAGCACCGACCGGAGACCCTCCGCGATCGTAGTGGCGTCGACGTCGGCGATCTGTCGCGCGAGCGTGGCCGCGACGCCCGCGTTGGTAGCCTGGTGAGCGCCTAACAGAGGACTCTGCGTCTCGACCGACCAGTCCGAGCCCGTGATCGAGATCTCGCTTTCGACGTCGGAATGCATCCCGACTTCGGCCGCGACGACGTCTGGGTCCGTCTCCGCGGGGCCGACAGAGATGGCGTCCGTCACCTCGCGGATCGCATTCAGGGCCGCGCCGTCGGCACCGGTGACGAGGGGCGTATCCCGGGGCGCGACCTGTGCTTTGTCGCGTGCGATCTCTTCGATGGTGTCGCCCAGTAGTTCCGTGTGCTCTAAGCTCACGCTCGTGACGGCACTGGCCACCGGGTCGACGGCGCTCGTCGCGTCGTACCGGCCGCCGATGCCGACTTCTAACACCGCCACGTCGACATCCATCTCGCTGAAGTGTCGGAGCGCCACCGCAGTGAGAACCTCGAAGTGGGTGGGCTCGTCGTCGTCCTCGCGGAGACGGTCGACGCAGGGACCGAGTTCCGCCGCGTACTCGGCGATCTTCGATTTGGGGACCTTGCGGCCATCGACGCGTACCTGCTCGCGAAAGTCGTTCAGTCCCGGCGAGGTGAATAGGCCGACGCTCACGCCCGCGCGACGGAGGACGCTTTCGAGCATCCGCGCCGTGCTGCCCTTCCCGTTCGAACCGGCGATCTGCACGCAGTCGACGTCGAGGTGCGGATCGCCGAAGTGCGAGAGCATCCGCGCCGTCGTCTCGATCCCGAGTTTGGGCCGGCGCCGCTGAAACGAGGTGAGATGGTCGGCCGCCTCGTGATACTTCATACCACGTATTCGGCGGCGGTCACCTGATTAACCTATCGCAGAGCGACCGGAACAAGAACAGTCAGAAATTGAATAAATATAGGGTCGGAGATCACGCATACGATCATATCGGATCAGAATACGCTGATGAGGGACTGCATTCACGTCACGATCGTACGTGATAAACCGTAGTGTACCCTGTAAAATAGCATTACACGTGTAGGCACGTCAATCCACGACAATAATCGTAGGTTGTCGAATTTTTTCGAAGGAGTCCGAAAAATTCGGATAGGTTCGGGTGGATGTGGCGCGCAAACGAAACACGAAATGATATATGGGATATATGTTCTCCGATACCCTTACGTGGCCTCCGAGGGTCATCCGGAGGTATGACGTCGTCAGACGACAGCGAAGGCTTCCCGACAGACTACGAGATCGCACAGTCAGCGGAGATGGAACCGATCGAGGACGTCCTCGACCCCTGGGGCATCGACGCCGACGACTTCGAGGCGCACGGAGACTATAAAGCGAAACTGACGCACGATACCGTCGATCGACTCCGTGATAACGCATCCGAAAAGGAAGGAAACCTCGTACTGGTAACCGGGATGACGCCCACGCCGATGGGCGAGGGCAAGACCGTCACGACGGTCGGGCTCGGACAGACGCTCAATCACGTCGGCGAGGACGCAATGATCGCGATTCGAGAGCCGTCGCTGGGGCCTGTCTTCGGCGTCAAGGGCGGCGCGGCCGGCGGCGGCTATTCGCAGGTGCTCCCGATGGAGGACATCAACCTCCACTTCACCGGCGACCTGCACGCGCTCACGTCCGCGCACAACCTCATCTCGGCGATGCTCGACGCGAAGATTTCCCAGAGCGACGAGTTCGACGTCGACATCAACGACGTGTCGTGGCCGCGCGCGCTGGATATGAACGACCGCGCGCTTCGCGACATCGTCGTCGGCCTCGGCGGGAAGACCGGCGGCACGCCGCGCGAGGAACGCTTCCTCCTCACGGCTGCCTCGGAACTGATGGCCGTGCTCTGTCTCGCAGAGGATCTCGGCGACCTCAAAGAGCGCGTCGCGCGCATCATCGTCGCCTACGGCGAGGACGGCGAGCCGATCACCGTCGACGACATCGACGCAACCGGCCCGGCCACGATGCTCCTGAAGGACGCGATCAAGCCGAACCTCGTCCAGACCATCGAGGGCACGCCCGCGTTCGTCCACGGCGGCCCGTTCGCGAACATTGCTCACGGGACGAACTCCCTGATCGCCGACAAGGCCGCCTTCGGGATGGGCGATTATCTCGTCACGGAGGCCGGATTCGGATCGGACCTCGGCGCGGAGAAGTTCATGAACATCGTCTGCCGACTCGGCGATATGACGCCGAACGCGGTCGTTCTCGTCTCGACGGTCCGCGCGCTGAAGTACCACGGTATGGGGATGTGGCCCGCAGACCTAGACGCCGTCAAGGAGGCCGGCGTCGACGAACTCGAAGCCGGCTTCGCGAACCTCGACAAGCACGTCGAGAACCTCCAGAAGTTCGGCGTCCCGGTCGTCGTCGCGCTCAACCGCTTCCCCGACGACACCGACGAAGAGATCGAGGCAGTCATCGAACACTGTCGCGAGGACCTCGGCGTCGAAATCGCCGAATCGAACGTCTTCGCCGAGGGTAGCGAAGGCGGCGTCGACCTCGCAGAGCACGTCGTCGACGCGGTCGAGGCGGGCGACGAGGACGACTTCGACCACCTGTACCCCGACGACGCGCCGATCAAAGAGAAGATCGAGACAGTCGCGACCGAGGTCTACGGAGCGGATGGCGTCAACTACACCGGCAGCGCCGAAGACGACATCGAGCGGATGGAGGAACTCGGCTTCGACGACGCGCCTGTCTGTCTCTCGAAGACGTTCCACTCGCTGAGTGACGATCCGAGCAAGAAGGGCGCCCCCGAGGGCTGGGAACTCGAAGTCCGCGAACTCTACCCCTCGGCCGGCGCAGGGTTCATCGTCGCGCTCACGGGCGACGTGCTGGATATGCCCGGGCTTCCGGCTGAACCCGCGGCTGCCGGAATGGACATCGACGAAGACGGCAACATCAGCGGCCTGTTCTAAGACGGAGGGTCGCGGCCGTTTCGTGAGTCGGCCGCGATGCCGACCCGACCGAATCTGTGTCTTTACTTTTCGGCGGCGATGACCCAGAGTGCCCGATAGAGGTCCCACAGAGTACAATCACAGCGCTCGGCGACGGCCCGGTAGGTATCGAGATAGCGTTCGTACGCGTCGGTCGTGACTGGATCGGGATACGGTTCGTCGAGTTCCCCGAGTTCACGGAGCGTCGCCCACTGCCGCGAGTCGACGACGACGTAGCGCTCGGGGTCGATGAACTGGCAGAACGCCGATGCGATCGGGACGTCGACGCCGGCCAGATCAGTCAGCGACGACACCATCTCGGTCGCGGTATCAGCCTCGACAGCAGCCGAGATGGCTGCGTGAACGTCCTCGTAGTCGTTCTCGTCGTACGCGTCTTCGATCGCGCCGCGGTCCGCGTTGGGAATCTCTCCCATAAATCGGCGACCGTACCACTGCACGACCCACTCGGCGTCGCGCCAGCCGTAATCGCCGCTCGCGAACGTCTCCGGGAGCAGATCCACGTGCTCCTCCTCGACGGTCGAGAGGGCTTGCACCTCGGGATATGCGCGGCGTTTCTCGTCGACAACCGCTGCAGTGAGATCCATACACGCGGTAGCCCCGCCAGTCGCCTCAACGTTTTCCTCTGACGCTGAACTGAACAGAGTCGGCCAGAACACAACACGTTCGTGAGTTGTCTCGATCGGTATCAGCTCGTGTTTGGAAGTGATAGCTTATCGATATATCTACAAAGAGACAACGATCGGTGGGGAGGATCTGTCGTTACAGCAGGTCGAATCGTCGGAGATGTCTCCGGATAGCCCGTTAGGCCGGAAGCCCACCGCTGGAGTCGATCGTCCGGATAAACCGGTGTACTGTATGTGAGAAAGATTCATACTTGTGGCAAGGAAGGAATACGAACGAGATGATCCATCAGCGGGAGGAGTCCAATAATGTCAAGTGAAGATCAAGATCCGGTGAAGACGATCTGTCCGTACTGTGGCGTCGGGTGCGGCATCCAGGTACAGCCAGGCGAGGAGCCGAGCGATATGCGATTTATGCCGTGGGGCGACGCCCCCGTCAACGACGGTCGCGTCTGCATCAAAGGCGGTGCGGCGACGCAGGTCGTCGACCACGAGGACCGACTCACGGAGCCGTTGATCAAGGAAGACGGCGAGTTCCGCGAGGCGTCGTGGGACGAGGCCTACGAGCGTATCGTCTCGGAGATGGAGTCCATCCGCGAGGAGCACGGCCCCGACGCGATGGGCTTTTTCGGCTCCTCGAAGACGATGAACGAGGAGAACTACCTCCTCCAGAAACTCGCGCGCCGCTACGGCACCAACAACGTCGACAACTGCACCCGAATGTGTCACGCCTCGACCGTCTGGGCGCTGCGGACGAGCCTCGGCGCGGGCGCGATGACAAACAGTATGGAGGACCTCATGAACGAGGCCGACGTGCTGTGGATCCAGGGCGCGAACCCCGCCGAACAGCACCCCATCGCGAACAGCAACTACTTCCGCCAGGCGGTACTCGACGGCGCGACCGTCATCCAGGTCGACCCCCACGCCAACAAGACGACCCGCTCCTTCGAGATCGAGGACACCGACCGCCACCAGCACCTCCAGCTCGAACCGGGCACCGACATCCCGCTTCTCAACATCGTCCTCAAAACGGTCCTCGAAAACGACTGGGTGGACGAGGAGTTCATCGCAGAGCGCACCGAGGGCATCGAGGATCTGCGCGAGACGCTGGAAGACTTCGACAAGGAAGCCGCCGCCGAGGAGTGCGGCGTCCCGCTCGAAGACATCGAGCTCGCCGCCGAGAAGTACGCGAACGCCGACAACGCAGCCATCTTCACCGGGATGGGGATGAGTCAGCACACCTGCGGCGTCGACAACGTCCAAAACGAGATCAATCTCGCGCTCGCCACCGGCAATCTCGGTCGTCCCGGCACCGGCGTCAACCCGCTACGCGGGCAGAACAACGTCCAGGGGACGAGCGACGTCGGCGCGATGCCGAACGTCCTTCCGGGCTACCAACTCGTCGACGACGACGAGGCGCGCGAGAGCGTCGAAGACGTCTGGGGATTCGAGGTTCCCGACGAACCGGGACTGACGAACGTCGAGATCACCCACAACATCGGCGAGAAAATCCACGGGATGTACGTGATGGGCGAAAACCCCGTGATGTCCGAACCCGACGCCAACCGCGTCGCCGAGCGCTTAGAGGAAGTCGACTTCCTGATGGTGCAGGACATCTTTATGACCGAAACCGCCGAGTTCGCCGACGTCGTCCTCCCGGCGACGACGTGGGCCGAGCGGGGCGGCACCGTCACCAACACCGACCGCCGCGTCCAGCGGATGCGGCCGGTCCAGAAGGTCCACGAGAACACCAAGCACGACCTCGACATCCTCTGTGAGGTCGGGACCCGCCTGTTCGGTGAGGGCTTCGACTTCGACACCCCCGAGGAAGTGTTCGAGGAACTTCGGGAGGTCTGTCCGATCTACCACGGGATGACCTACGACCGCCTCGGAGAGGACGGCGTCCACTGGCCCTGCTACGAACCCGGCGACGAGGGCGACCCGTTCCTCTACGAGGACAGCTTCGACACCGAGAGCGGTCTCGGCCAGATCGAAGGCGTCACCCACCAGCCACCGAAGGAGACGCCCGACGACGAGTACCCGCTGATCCTGACGACCGCGCGGCTCGAAGAGCACTACAACACGGGGACGATGAGCCGGCGCTCGCCGCGGCTCAACAACCAGTACCCGGAGAACTTCGTCGACGTGCACCCGAACGACGCCGAGCGCTACGGGATCGAAGACGGCGAGAAGGTCACGATCAAATCCCGCCGCGGTGAGATCACCGTCGAGGCCCACGTCACAGAAGACATCAAAGAGGGGGTCATCTGGACGACGCCGCACTTCGCGGCCGCCTCCGCCAACCGTCTCACGAACGACGTGCTCGACGAGCGCGCGAAGATTCCGGAGTACAAGGCCGCCGCCGCCGAGATCGAAGTCGGCGTCGAGCCATCCGAGGGCAGCGACGCACCGGCCGACGACTGATCACAGCGCGCAGTCGCGACTCCCAGTTCAGTTTTTTGCGGACGGATCTGACCTCAATCGTCACAGCTCGCCAGTGACTCGCGAGCCACGGGCGTGTCGTCGTCGACGACGTCGAGGAGATCGAGTCGGTCCAGGAGCGCCCGGGTGGGAACCCCCGCTGCGCTCCAGTCGCGGGCGGCGTAGTAGCGGCGTCGCAGTCGGTCGAACCACGTCGTGTCGATGGCGCGTCCGTCCGCGGGACCGCCGGCGAGCGGACGCTCGAAGGCCGACGGGAGCGTCTCGTCCGCAGCGTCGAATCCCTCCCGGACGTTGAACAGGCGCGTGAGCGTCCAGGTGCGTTCGCCGACGCGGAGTAGTTCCGCAGGGTCAGTCGGAGCTGGTGTGTCCACCGTCGAGAGCCACTCGGCCCCGAGGTCGTCTTCGAGGACGGCGCCGGCGAAGTCGTCGGCGACGAGACTCCAGAGGACCGAGGTGATCGTCTGTTCGCGGATCACCAAGCGGACGCGGTCGGCGTCGTCCCACGAATCGCCATGAAACACTTCGGTCTCGGCCGGCAGCGAGCGGCGGTGACAGGCCCCGCGGTCGCTCGTCGCGTATGCCAGCGCCATCGACGGGGAGCCGCGCGGGTCGTAGGCGGGGACCTCCATCGACTTGATCGTCGGGACCAGGTCCGCACCGCCGAGCGATTCGGCGGCCGCCTCGACGCCGTCGGCGAGTGCGTCGGCGACGCCCGATTCTCGTGCAGCGATCCCCTCGATGAGATCTCGTGCCGCGTCGTCGTCGCCGAAGGTGGGCGCGCCGTCGAGCACCGGATCGAGGTCGACGGCCCCCGCATCCGCGGCGCGGATCGCCCACGCGACCGCGTTGCCGGCGCTGATGACGTCGAGGCCGAGTCGGTCGCAGACCTGTCCCAGCGTCGCGACGGCGTCGAAGTCGTCGATTCCGAGGCCCGCACCGAGCGACATCTGAGTCGCGCCGCGCGGAACCGACTCGCCGGTCTCGGTCTCGACGCGGAAGCCGCCGGGCACGTCACCCTCGCGCTCGCGGTCGACGGCCGCGTCGCGGACGGCGTCGATGCCGATGGCGGCCGCGCCGTCGAACGAGCCCTCCTGCCACCCGCGCGTGGAGAGGACGCCTACCTCGTCGGCGAAGTCGACAGTTTCCAGCGTCGCGCTCGCGGCGTGCCAGCGCCCGACGTCGGTCTCGCGGTAGCGGCGTTCGTACTCCTCGCGGAGCGCCGCGGTCTCGGGGTCGAGATCGAGCGGAGCGCCACTCGCGACGACGGCTTTCAGCCCCTTTGCCCCCATCACCGCGCCCGCCCCGCCGCGACCGGCGTGGTGGTCCCCGCCGTTGGAGGCGATCGTCGCGTATCGCACGCGGTTCTCGCCCGCGGGGCCGACGCAGGCGACCGAGCTTTCGAAGGCGTCGCAGGTCTCGACGACGTCGCGGCCCCAGAGATCGGGTTCCGGCGAGAGCGTCGCCTCGCCGTCGTCGAGTTCGAGCACGGTGGGCTCTTCGGCCTGCCCGGTGATCGCGACGCCGAGCGCGCCATCGAGCGCGCCGACGAGGTTGGCAGCGAAGTCGCCGCCGCTGTAGGAATCGAGGAACGTACCCGTCAGCGGTGAGCGGGTGATCGCCGCAAACTGCGGTTCGCCGGGAAGGAGGCCGCTCAGCGGCCCGATCATAAACAGAAGGTAGTTGTCCGGGCCGAGCGGATCGGTCCCGGGTGCGAGTCGCTCGTAGAGATAGCGGGCACCGAGCCCTTTGCCGCCCACGTACTCGGCCAGCCACCGCTCCGGGATCGGGTCGCGCTCGACCGTGCCGGCGCTCAGGTCGACCCGGAGAAGATCGGTGGGAGCCGCGTCGCTCATACGAGAGACCGTAGCAGGGCGAGATTCATTAAGCGTTTGCTATGGGTAGGTTCGTGTCAGCCGCTGGACCGGGTGAGGTGTGTCGAGCGGTTCAGCGGGCGAGGTGTGTCGAGCGATTCGACAGGTGTTCGGTGCGGCTCGGCGGGTGCTTCGGAACGCCTCACTCGGTCGTCGCGATCGCTTCGATCTCGACGGCCGCACCCTTCGGGACGGCGCCGGCTCCAACAGCGCTGCGTGCGGGCGGTTCCTCGTCGAAGAACTCGCTGTACGCCTCGTTGAACTCGTCGAAGTCGTCGATGTCGTCGAGGAAGACGGTCGTCTTCAGCACGTCCGAGAGCGAGAGCCCCTCGGATTCGAGAATGGCTTCGACGTTGCGCAGGCACTGTCGCGTCTGGTCCGCGACCGACTCGTCGTCGAGGAGTTCGCCGTCGGTCGTCAACGGGAGCTGTCCGGCGGTGATCAGAATGCTACCGTTCGTCGTTGCCTGGCTGTACGCGCCGACTGCGGCGGGTGCGTCGTCCGTGCTGATGGTTCGCTTCATACGCAGTCGACTACCTCAGCGGGCGTCTTAAAAGTCGGTAGAGTGGCCACGACGGGCACATCGTGACAGTCTGAAAATATGTTGTGTCTTCGTCGGTTGCGTCGATAGCTCAGTGCCTCGGGAATTCACTACCCCTGATTGATGATGACGATAGCGACGAGCGCGAGACCGATGCCGATCGCCTTCTGGAACGACAGCGGTTCACCGAGCGCGGCGACGCTGATCACGGCGGCCGTGACGAAGTACATCCCACCGATCGTCGAGACGACGGCGGTCGATCCAACCGTGACGCCGACGAACGTCGAGACGACGCCGACCGCGGCCGCGACACCCGCGACAGCGGAGTAGAGCAGTCCGCGCTGCGTCACCGCCAGCGACGCGTCGGAGTATACTACGTAGAGGCCTGTGACCACTGTCGCGGTCAGGTACGACGCGAACGCGGCCATCTCGGGGTCGATCGTGTTCGAGGCGACGTCGCCGAAGATGATCCAAAAACCCCACGCGAGCATCGTACCCATACCGAACAGGATCGCAGGGTTCACACGGGCACACCTCCGCGTGAGCGGATCCAGCAGAAGGAGACTCGTCTCCGAATTGAGACGCCGATCGGCAGACAAGCCAGTCGGAGTACTACCTGTTTTCGTGACATATCCGGTGCTACATCGCTGAGGGTGTTTAGCCTGCCGGTGGGACACAAAAGGACAACGAGACAACAGTACAGTTTTTATCTCCGATACTCGAAGGTATGATAGTGGTTGACTCACGCGACGAGGCCGGCGAGCGGCCGTTCGAGGAGGTGTTCTATCCGACGGATCGCGTCCCGTTCGTCGAGTGGCGGGAGTTTTCGGGGGCAAAGCCGACGGTCGCGCTGACTGCCGCGGTGACGGTACTCGCGTTCGTAACCGGGCTCTCGAACCTGAGCCAGGCGCAGCCCGTCGTCGCCGGGCCGCTCGCGGGCGTCCTGCCGATGGCGGAGACGTTCGTCCGCTTTGCGGGCGTCCTGTTCGCGTTTCCACTGGGGATCGTAACGTTCGGGCTCCGACGACGGAAGCGACTCGCGTGGCTGGCAGCGACAGCGCTGCTCCCGGGCCTCGCGCTGCTGCCGCTGACGACGGGGCGAACGACCGAAATCCCGCTGTTGCTCCTTATCCTCGTCACCTTCCCGCTCCTCGTCTGGAACCGAGAGCGGTTCGAGCAGACGCTCGACCTCTCGTCGTTCCAGATCGCGTCGCTGACCTCGATCTTGGGCGTCGGCCTCTACGGAACCGTCGGCTCCTACGGTCTCCGCGGACAGTTCATAGGTCTCGACGGCTGGGGCGACGCGATCTACTACGTCATCGTCACCATCGCGACGGTCGGCTACGGCGACATCACGCCAACGACGGCGGAAGCGAAACTGTTCTCGCTATCGGTGATCCTGTTCGGCACGGGCGCGTTCACCGTCGCAATCGGCGCGCTCATCGGCCCCGCGATCGAATCCCGGATGGCGGCTGCCTTCGGAACTATGACCGCATCAGAACTCTCACTCCTCGAGGATCACGTGGTGGTCCTCGGATACGGCGACGTGACAGAATCGTTCCTCGAACGGGTCGGCGACGAGACTGACCTCGTCGTCGTCACGCCCGACGCCGACGCCGCGTCCCGGTTGACCGATCAGGGAATCGAAGTCCTGACCGACGATGCCACGGACGAGTCGGCGCTCGAAGACGCACGAGTGGACGTCGCGAGCGGCGTCGCTGTCGCGGGCGACGACGACGCCGAGAACGTCTTAGCCGTCCTCGCGGCGCGAAACGTGAATCCCGACGTTCGGATCGTCGCCGTCGCCAACGAGGAGACGCACGTCGGCAAACTGGACGCCGTCGGAGCCGACGAAGTGATCGATCTACGGGCGATCGGCGGGCAACTCCTCGGAGCGTCCGTGTTGAATGGAAGCGCGGACGGGACCGCCCGCGACGACTTGCTGGGAGTTTCGGTGACAGGGGACCGCTCCGATGGATCGGACGACGCAGCGCGCAATGCGGAGGGGACGTGACCACCGTGTCCAGAGCGGCGCCGAACTCGGCTGCAGTGACAGGCAACAGAATGATAGTGCCTCCTGCTAACAGATAACGTATGAGTACGACTGACGGCACGGGTTCCCAACAGATGCTGGCGAGCGCCCTTCTATTGGCGTTCGTCGGATCTGGCGGGGTCGTCTTGGTCGGGTTCTTCTTCCCCTCCTTCGTCGGTCAGGCGCTCGGAGGGCAGACGTGGCTCGTACTCGCACTCGTGTTTTTCGGCTCCGGTCTCGGGTATCTCGCCGCGCTGCCGTACGAGCGGATTCGCCCGGACGTCTCCAGCGAGTCGTCGCTGCTCCGCATCCGACGCGGTTCCGTGCGTGCGGTGCTCTCAGATATCGTCTCAGTCCACGATCCGGTGACACTCGGGCTACCGATACTCGTCTTCACGCTCTACTTCGGATTCCAATTCACGTTTCCCGGAACCACGGCGGCGGTCGTCGACGGCCTGACGAACTCCGTGCTTCGAGGGCTGGGACCGGTGCTGTTGGGGACCGTGCTCCTGTCGGTCGGCTACTGCGCAGTGCTGCTGTTCAGCGCCTGGGGCGACGTCAAGCTCGGCGGCGAGGACGTCGAACCCACCTACACGTACCCGACGTACTTCGCGCTCGTGTTCACTGCGGGAATCGCTGCCGGCATCGTCTTCTGGGGGCCCGCAGAGGCGCTCTTTCACTATCGACAGCCGCCGCCGTACTTCGACGTGGCCGCGGGCTCTGAGGCCGCGATCGGGGCGGCGCTCGTGTACGCGCTCTTTCACTGGGGGATCTCGGCGTGGAGCGCCTACGCGGTCGTCGGGATTCCGATCGCCTACTTCGTGTTCGAGCGCGGGGCGCCCCTCCGGGTGTCGGCGATTCTGACGCCGTTCCTCGGCGTCGACGGACTGGACTCCTCGTGGAGTCGCCTCGTCGACACGCTCGCGGTGTTCGCGACGATCGGTGGCGTCGCGACCTCGATCGCGCTCGTCTCCCAGCAGTTCCTAGCGGGCGTCGAGTACCAGTGGGGCGTCCCACCGGGCGGGCTCGGTCCAGTGCTGTTCGTCGGAGGGCTGGCCGCGGTCTACGTCCTCTCTGCGGTTTCCGGGTTGCATCGGGGCATCCGCCGGATCGCGGGCCTCACTGTCGTCTTGTTCGGCCTGTTCGCGCTCTTGCTCCTCGTCGTCGGCCCGCGCTCGTTCATCGCAGAGCGCGCGCCGACCGCACTCGGGGCGTACGTCGTCAACTTCGTGCCAATGAGCCTGTACGCGACCGGGTCGTGGGTCACCGAGTGGACCGTCTGGAACTGGGCGTGGTGGTTCTCGTGGGCTCCGTTCGCGGGAATGTTCCTGGCTGCTCTGTCTCGCGGACGACGGCTGCGAACCGTCGCATTCACGAGCGTCGTGGCCACGTCGGCGGCGACCGGCGTGTGGTTCCTCGTTTTCGGCGGGACGTCGCTGTCGATCCAGCACTCCGGACGGGCTGACGTCCTCGCGGCCATCGCGGAACGCGGCGGTTCGGAGGCGGTTGCGGGCTTTCCCCTGCTGTCGGCGCTGCCGCTCGGCGACCTCCTCTTGTTCTTGTTCCTGGCGCTCATCGTCGTGTTTATGGTAACCTCGGCGGACACGTCGACGCTGATCGCCGCGATTCTCGCGTCGCGGCGAGGTGTCGCTCCGTCCCGAGGAAGCATCGCGATCTGGGGTGCGTTTCAGGCCGCCGTGGCTCTTGCCGTGCTTCTCGTCGGAGGGGCGGAGACGCTCCAGGCGCTGGCCGTGCTCACGGGCGCTCCGTTCGCTATTCTGGCGCTCCTCTCGTTGTCGGGGCTGTCGCTCGCGCTCTATCGTGAGGAACGCGGCCAGGACCACACCTCGATCGTGCGGCAGGCGTTCGATCGACTGCCGGAGGTTCAAACCCACCACGACGTCGAACCGCCGGATCGGAAACAGTGAGGGAGCCGCCGGTGCGTTCTCACCGCCGATCGACAGAGGACGAGCCTCGGGTGACGTCGCTCCCACCGTCTCGACGAACAGTTCATACGCGCGGTGACGACGTTAGATCACGCTCGGTGACAACGTTAGATCACGCATCTGATACGGAATCCGCCAGCGGGGTAACGACGGGTCGCCAGAGACGTCGACGCCGGCCAATCAGAGAAAACCGAAATACCCGCGTGAAAGCGGCTTTCATTGTGTTGACTATTCCTCACAGCTAAATATCCGGTTCGAGAAGAAAGTACATTTCAGAGGATTCGTGGGACCGCACGATACCGAACGCGCGTGCCCGCGGACTACGAACATATGACAACTACGATAGACGGCAACGAGGTCGGGAATGGGATTCGAGCGGACGTATCGGACTCAGTCGAGGCGCTTCGAGACGAAGGGGTCACACCCGGACTGGCGACGGTTCTGATGAGCGACGACGGAGCGAGCAAGACGTACGTCTCGATGAAGCAGCAAGCGTGCGACGAACTCGGCATCGAGAGTTATCACCACGAGATCGACCCGGGGGCTCCGGCGGAAGTGTTGTTCGACCGCATCGACGAACTGAACGCCGATCCCGACGTGCACGGAATTCTCGTCCAGATGCCCGTGCCGGACCACGTCGACGAGCGGGCCGTGTTGAACCGAATCGAACCGGAGAAAGACGTCGACGGGTTCCACCCCGAAAACGTCGGTCGCCTCGTCGCGGGGAACGCGCGGTACAAGCCCTGCACCCCCCACGGCGTACAGAAGTTGTTGGAGGCCTACGACATCGAAACCGAAGGGAAAGACGCCGTCGTCGTCGGCCGCTCGGACATCGTCGGCAAACCGATGGCGAATCTGCTCATCCAGCGCGGCACGGGCGGGAACGCGACGACGACAGTGTGTCACTCACGGACACAGGACCTCGCCGAAAAGACGCGGAACGCGGACATCGTCGTCGCGGCCGCCGGCGTTCCGGAGATGATCGACGCCGAGATGCTGAGCGAGGGCGCGGTCGTGATCGACGTCGGGATCAATCGCGTCGACGCCAACACCGAGAAAGGGTACCAACTCGTCGGCGACGTCGACTTCGAGAGTGCCAAAGAGAAAGCGAGCGCGATCACGCCCGTCCCGGGCGGCGTCGGCCCACTCACGATTGCGATGCTGATGTACAACACCGTCAAAGCTGCGAGCATGCAGTCAGGCGTCGACGTCGACCTGCCGTAGGGAAATATAGTAACGTTTGCAAGTCTTCACTCACCTAATCGCACGCAGCCGTGCGATTGGCTGTGTGATCAGTTGCAAACGCTACTATAGGGCGGTGGGTGTTCGGGGAAATCGAGAGCAGTTCAGTGGGTGTTCGGGGAAATCGAGAGCGGTCCGATGGTTGCTCGGCGAGTCGAGAGCAGTCCGGTGGCTCTTTCAGCCCCCCAGTCCGAGACGCGGTATGGCCGAACCCGCCGCACACCACGTCGGCATCACTGTCTCGGATCTCGACCGCGCCGTCGCGTTCTATCGCGACGTACTGGGATTCGACGTCCTGACCCGGTTTTCCGTCGGTGGCGACGCGTTCGCGAGGGGCGTCGACGTCGACGGCGCGAGTGCCGATTTCGCTCACCTCGATGGCGGCGGCGTTCGGATCGAACTCGTGGCTTACGAGCCAACCGACGAGACGCAGGCCGAATCCGAAATACACCTGAACGCGCAGGGCGCAACGCACGTCGGCCTCTCTGTCGACGACGTAGCGGAGTTCTACGCCGAACTCCCTGAGCGCGTCGAGACGCTATCGGAACCCCAAACGACCGAAAGCGGAACGACCATTTTCTTCCTCAAGGACCCCGAAGGAAATCTGATCGAGATACTCTCGACCTGAGGAATTTTTTCGTCGAGACCGACCACGGAACCATCACGATCGATAGGCAAGTATCCGGGATTCGAGGAAAATATTAAATGATTCTTCAATACGGATCCGGATACGTGGATGAGAAATAAAAATACCCGAATGAGTACTGACGAAGCCTCATAACGATCCGGATACTACGAGGAAATACAATGGCTACTGCAAGCAAAAAGAACCACGCCCGCGGTGAATCGACCGAGACCGACTTCTATCTGCCTGCCGCGTCGATTTCGACGGCCCTCGACAAAGCCGGTTCTATCGTCAGCCGGCTCACGGGCGGTCACGGCGTAGTGTTGATCCCCGACTCGTACAACAAGTAATTGGACGCTCCCGCTTCGCGGGTGACGCGATGACCTATAGTGAGGCGGGAGACCCCCTCTCCCCCCTCCCTCCACTATGTCCGCTGTTCTCCGTCGATAGACGGGACGGTTCTGTCCGGATAGCGCATACGTCTCCAACGTGGATCGGTCACGATTCGCAGAGAGACGATGCTACAGGGCGCTCTGACTGATTGGGCATCCTCACGACGATGCCGAGCGGGCACACCACTATGTCCGCTGTTCTAGGTAGGATTCCGATGGGGGAAGCATCCGAGTCCAAGACACATTTTACCAGAAATAGAGCAGAGACGAGTTCAACGAACCCTCCCCCTCCACTATGTCCGCTGTTCTGCCGTACCCCTTGGTCGTGTTTGCGGTGTCACTTGCAGACGAGGGGGGCACACACCCCCTCCACTGTGTCCGCAGTTCTGGCGTCCAGAGGTGGTGAGAGGTGAGATTGAGATTGGAGATCGTCGTGCAAACCCAAACGTCGCAGATTTGCTCAAAACCGTCATAAGACGCGTTTTCAGGGAAGAAAGAGTAACTGGAACGGAGACGCTAATTGAGAACAGACGAGCGGAACCCCCGACGAGGCAGCTGACGTCAGTACGATACTGCCGTCGAGGATACCCACCACGATGTCCGCTGTTCTGTCTATTAGCCCGTAGTCAGGTCAGTGTCGGTTCGTAGGAACCACGAACTCAACAGTTCAGTAGGTGGCGTACGGCCAACCGCATCTATCGTGCGATCGGGACGCTAGCGACTACTAGGTCAAGTAGTCGCTGCGTTTCACCACTACGGACCTCGTCATCTGCAGCTATAATAAAACCAACGAAAATAATACACCAATTATTTCCTTCCCTTCTTCGTGCCCTGAACAGCGGACATAGTGGAGGGGGTGTGTTCCCCGAGATACTTATAAAGAACGAGAACAGCGGACACTGCGGACACGGTGGTTTTATTATCCTCGTGGCATATCAACGACGTATGGTCCTCTTCGAGCGGGACAACGAAATCTATCGCGACCGGGACGCCTTGCGGGAGGACTACCAGCCCGACGAGCTCGTGGGCCGGGACGAGGAGCTCCAGACGTACCAGGCAGCGCTCCAGCCCGTGATCAACGGTGAGCAGCCGAACAACATCTTCCTCTACGGGAAGACCGGTGTCGGGAAGACAGCGGCGACGAAGTACCTCCTTTCACACCTTCGGGAGGACGCCGCACAGTACGACGACATCGACCTCTCGGTCATCTTTCTGAACTGCGACGGTCTCACGAGCTCCTATCAGATTGCGACACGTCTCGTCAATAGCCTCCGCTCGGAAGCGAACCAGATCTCCACGACCGGATACCCGCTCGCATCCGTCTACGAGATGCTCTGGGAAGACCTTGACGCCCGCGGAGGGACTGTCCTCGTCGTCCTCGACGAGATCGACCACGTCAACGACGACAGCATCCTGTATCAACTGCCACGGGCTCGGGCGAACGGTGATCTCGAAACAGCGAAGATCGGGCTCATCGGTATCTCGAACGACTTCTCCTTCCGGGACGACCTCTCCCCGAAAGTCAAGAGCTCGCTGTGTGAACAGGAGATCCACTTCCCCGCGTACAACGCGGAGAATTTGCGTGCGATCCTCGAACAGCGCGGCGACGTCGCGTTCCACGACGATGTCCTCAGCGACGAGGTCATCCCGCTCTGTGCGGCCTACGGCGCGAAAGACGCCGGTGACGCGCGCCAGTCGATCGACCTCCTGATGAAAGCGGGCGACCTCGCCCGCGACGAGGAGACCTCGGTCGTGACCGAAGAACACGTGCGGCGTGGCCGCCGTGCACTCGAACGCGGCCGCATTAAGGAGGGGATCAACGGATTGACCGAGCACGGACATCTCGTTCTGTACGCGCTCTTGACGCTGGATCTCGACGGCGAGGCGCCGGTCCGCTCCCGCGACGTGCGTCCGCGCTACACGCGCTTCGCGGAACTCGCGAATCGTGACCCGCTCGTCCCGCGTCGGATGCGGGATCACCTGAGCGAACTCGCGATGCTCGGGATCGTCTCCGTCTCCGAACGCAACGAGGGTCGCCGCGGCGGGACGTACCGAGAGTACGCGCTCGATATGGACGTCGAACTCATTCTCTCGGCGATGATGGAGACGGTGGAACTCGTCGGCGTTCACGATTCCATCGCGTCCTACGTCGAGGAGGACGACGCCGACGGGAGCCCCACGCTCGAAGACTTCACGGAAGTCTGAGGTTACTGTCGATTGCCGCCGGCTCGTCTTTTCTGCGCCGCCTGCCACACCACTATGTCCGCTGTTCGGACCCGTTCGCCGCTGTTGCCGACCATTTCTCGGGATCCGCCAGTCTGCACCCCACCGTGTCCGCTGTTCGAATCCGATCGCCACTGTGTCTGGCCCTCTGGTTCGCGGATAACAGCGGACACAGGGGTGTGGGGGTGTTGGTATACGAGCCGAGTCCGTAGCTTTCGTTTAAATTCTGCTCACGCGTAACAACAGTTCGACGTACCCAGCACTCGACAGTTGTGTTCCTCCTTCTCATATCTATTCAGTAATTGTGTTCTCCAGTTTTGTTCATTAATTGTGTTCACTAACTACATTTGCTGTTTTTATTTACCGGTCACGTTTTGTTACCCACCTAAAAGCGATCCCGCTGTTTATAACGAGTTACCCGCATTGTGTACCCAGTGTATGTTCGGGACGAGTGGGATTCGCGGCCCAGTTGGAGACGTCGTCACGGCCGACCTCGCTCTCGACGTCGGGAGAGCGGTCGCAGCAGACACTCGGACGGTCGTCGTCGGCCGCGACGCGCGGACGACGGGCGCGGTTCTCGCCGACGCCCTTTCGGCCGGCCTGCGCGAGTGCGGTACAGACGTGATTCGCCTCGGCGTCGTTTCGACGCCGACACTCGCGCGAAGCGTCGAGTGGTTCGACGCCGACGCTGGAGTCGGAATCACGGCATCGCACAACCCCGCACCGGACAACGGAATCAAACTTTGGACACGCTCTGGGCAGTCGTTCCCTCCCGACCAGACGGCCGCTATCGAGGATCGACTCGCGTCGGACGTGGTCGACCACGCTGCCTGGGATGGCTTCGGTACTGAGACGAACGCCGCCGCCGACCCCTCCCAGCGTCACGTCGACCGCCTCGTCGACGTGTTCGACTCGGACGGGGATCAGCCTCTCACCGATCTCTCGGTCGTCGTCGATCTGGGCAACGGTACCGGACGCGCCACCGTCGATGCGCTCTACGAACTCGGCGCGACGGTTCACACGCTCGACGGGCAACGCGACGGTCGCTTCCCGGCGCGAAAGAGCGAACCGAACGCCGATACCCTGACCGCTCTCGCGGCCGCGGTACCGGCGCTGGATGCCGATTTCGGGATCGCACACGACGGCGATTCGGACCGAATGATGGCCGTCACGGGCAGTGGCGAGTTCGTCCCTGGCGACCTCCTCTTGGCACTGTTCGCACGCGACGCTGTCGAACGCGCGAGGACGAACGCCGAGTTCGCTGACACGGCCCCGCACGTCGCGGTCCCGGTAGACACGAGCCTCGTCGTCGCCGACGCCGTCACCGGCGCCGGGGGCGACGTGGAGTACACCCCAGTCGGCGACGTCCACGTCGCCGAAGCGGCCAGCGACGAGGCGTTCGTCTTCGGCGGTGAGCCGTCGGGTGCGTGGATCTGGCCGGGCGAGACGCTCGCTCCCGATGGCCACCACGCGGCGCTCAGTCTCGCGGTGCTCGTCCAGCAGCGAGGCCCACTCGCTGCGCTCGTCGATTCCCTGCCGGCTGAACAGTTTACGACTCGCCGTGCGAACGTCGAAGTCGACGACCGGGCCGAATCGATGGCCGCAATCGAATCGGTCTTTCGTGATCGCTTCGACGAGATCGATACGATCGACGGACTGCGCGTCGAGACCCACGAGGGATGGTTCCTCGTCAGGCCGAGCGGGACAGAACCGCTCGTTCGAGTGACTGCGGAAGCACGCGAGGAGAGCCACGCCGACGAACTTCTCGAGCTGGCGCTGGAAGTTGTGAACGCGGAGTCAGTCGGGACAGCAGACGCGTAGTCGTCGCGTGGCCGCTGTCTGTACCCGACGCTTGGGCCATTGCCAACGCGACTTGTAGCTCTCTTCACTCCCTCGTATGCCTTGCCTGAACAGCGGACATTGTGGTGTCCCTGGACGGTAGTATACTAAGCCGAATATCTATATAGTAAATAAAATAATCGAATATTTCGAAACAATTCCAATTAATATATTATATCCTAATTATCTGTAGAAGTATACATTGCCGCTCTCATACGGCTCAAAATCTATTTTCAGAAATTGGTACAAAATATATTTATTCTAAGTAACTGTCGACGCGGCGTCGGTCAATTCGGGTCGTCGTTTCACCAGATGATGGATTCTGGTAGTGTGTACATCCGAGTGTTTCGGCGATCGAAGTTCGACCGCACCGGGAAGGCTTTATGTTGGCCCGCATCCGGAGTATCTGGTATGAATACGGTGGCCGGCCACGGCGGGGATGTCGCGTGAGCGACCAATACATCACCTCCGAGGATCACCTGCCCGCCGACACCGACGGCGAACTCACGTTGCAGGTGATGGACCAGGAGACGAAACATATCTTCACCACGCGGGCCCGCATCGCTCGCGACCCAGCGGAGCTAACCGATCCAGACCCGCTTACCATCCTCCGAGGCCCTCACGAGAACCGTGAGGAGCAGTGGTACATCCAGATCATCGAGACGGACGTCGGCGAAGCCAGTGTCGACGAGACGGTGCTGAAAGAGTGTTTCGAGGAGAGTCAGGAGGGCTCGAACGTCTTGACCGCCCGGGGCGAAGACGTCAAGACGTTGGTCTCGTACCTGGTCGAGACCGGAGAGTACGATTCGGTCTCGACCGCAGTCCGGTCGCTGCTGCGCGATCACCTCTCCGAGACGCGCCCCGAGCTCGTGGAACGCTACGTCGACCTCCGAACCGAACGCGAACGCGAGGAGATGGAACTCAAACTCGGCGGCGGCGAGAAGGAATGAGCCGGCCGAATAGAGATGCTGGACGACCGCCGCGTCCGGACGGAGGCACTGTCGCTGCACCGGGACCCGAGGAACCGGCCAGCAGTCTCCGAACCTACCTGGCCGGGCTGGAAGCCGTCGGCGAACTCAACCGCATCGAGACCTCAGTCTCCTGGAATCTGGAAGCGAGCGCGATCACAATGCTCGCGAACGACCGCGACGACCGCGTGCCGGTCTTCGAGTCGGTCACCGAAAGCGAAATTCCGGCCCGGCTGGTCGGTGATCCCTACCGCGGCCCACGGAACCGGCCGTGGGCCCGCCCGGCACGGGCGCTGGGGCTCCCCCCATATCTCGACGGCGAGGAGTACTACGAACGCGTCATCGATCGACTCCGACGGCCGATCGAACCGACGATCGTCGACGACGAGACGGCGCCGTGTAAGGCTGTGATCCGGCGCGGGAGCGACGCGGACCTCTTCGCGCTCCCGTGGCCGTATATCCACGCCGCCGACGGCGGCCGCTACTCGAATCTCCACACGATGGTGGCTCCCGACCCCGACTCGACGTGGACTGACTGGTCGTCCCATCGCGCGATGATTCAGGACGGCGACCGCGCGAGCGTCCTCCTGCTGGCGGGCGAGCAGACGCCAAATCTGTTCTACTACCGGTACGAGCGCCGCGAGGAACCGATGCCCGTCGCGATCGCGGTGGGCGTCGAACCCGCCGCGCAGTTCACCGCGTCGATGTGGATCCCGACCGGAAGCGACGAGGCGGCCTTCGCCGGCGGGCTGAAAGGCGAACCAATCGAACTCGTCGAGTGTACGACCAACGACCTCAAAGTGCCCGCCAGCGCGGAGCTCGTCATCGAGGGGCAGATCCTCCCAGGCGAGCGGCTGGACGAAGGCCCGTTCGGCGATTACTTCGGCTATATGCACGGTCCGCGGCGCTCGATGCCGGTCCTGGAAGTCGAGGCCGTGACTCACCGCGAGCAGCCGCTGATTCCCTTCTGCGTCGAGGGATCGGGCGTCGGCTACTCCCAGAACACGAGTTCGACGACCGAAGTCGCGTGCGTCGGTCCGGACGCGACGCTCGGTCTCCGGGCCGCTGGCTACGACGTCGACCGGTGCGTTCCGTGGCGCTTCACCCCTCGAACGGTCTACGTCGTCTCGACGGACGTCCCGCGGCCGGGCTATCTCCACGAACTGGCGAACTTCATCTTCACTACCTGGGGAATGCTGCACGTCGACTTCTTCGTCTTCGTCGATCCCGACGTCGATCCCCTGTCGACGCGCGAAGTGCTCGAAGCCCTCGCGCTCTATGCCGACCCCGAAGAGGATTTCCACCAGTTCGGAGCCGAAGCGATGCCGAAAGTCCCACTGAACATCTATCAGACGCCCGAAGAGAAGGGGGACGCCGAGACCGGCACCTCCAAATCGAAGACGGCGAAAGCGTACATCGACGCCACCGCGGGTACAGATGCCGCCGCGCGCGACGGGGCGAGATCGGTTCCCGACGAGCAACTCCGCGAGCGCGCCCGCGAGATCCTCTCGGGTGCCGGTGTCGACCTGTCTACTGCCGACCTCGCCGGCGGGCCGAACGCCGATGTGGACTCCGCAAGCGGAGGTACCGAGCGATGACAGACTTTCGGACCCACCTCGATTCGCTCCGGGCGGCCGACGACCTCGTCGAGATCGGCGACCGCGTCCACTGGGCGGACACTGCCGCGGCGGTCGCCGGAGAAGCAGCCAGAGAGAACGGTCCAGCGGTCCTTCTGGGCAACACCGGCGGCACGGCGCGCCTCGTCAGTGGCGCACTCGGCGGGCCGGATCGCCTCGCAGTCCGTTCCCGCGAGCCGTGGTCCCGCGTCGGCGCAGCCCTGGACCTTGGCCTCGAAGCCGACTACCTCGACGTTCTCGATGCGCTGGTGGCTGCCCGGCGAGGAGGGCCGACTCCGGACACTGCACCGGCGTCAGCAACGGAGACGGGAGCCGACGTCAGATCTCTCGGCTTACCCGCCATCGACGGTGCGGACGTGCCAGTCGTCACGCTCGGTCTCGCGGCCATTCCAGCAGCGAGTCCCGACGACGGGCCGGACGCAGACGATTCGGCTGGACCCACCGTCGAGCAGACACACTGGCTCCCCGTTCGCGGGTCGATCCACGGGAGCGATACGCTTCGGCTGTCGGTGCCGTCGGACCCCGTTCAGCACGTCACGGACGACACGCCGATCACGGTCCTGTTGGGTGCCCCGCCGGCGGCGCTCGTCGGGGCCACGATGCGGTGGGTCGGCGACTCGCACGTCGCGGGCGCGCCGCACGTCGCGAGCGCTCTCGGGTCCATCTCGGTCGCAGCGACGCCAGCCGGCGCGGTTCCGGCCGCCAGTGAGGTGGTCGTCGAAGCAACGGTCGGTGACGATCCACCGACGGTCGGTGCGGACCAACGGGCGACGTCTGGTCGAGTGACTGACGCCCAGCCGACGAGTGAATCCGGCCCCGCCGGCCCGCGAGCCCCGTGGGAAGACGCCGTCGCGACCACGACGTTCGAGGCGCGCGTCGAGACCGTACGAACCCGCGAGGAGCCGCTGGTCCCCTTCTCGCCGACGGGCGCGCCGATGTCAGACGGGCGGACGCTTCTCTCGGTCATCGAGTCCGCGCGACTGTACGGCCGCGTGAACAACTACTGGGGCGTCGCGCCCGTCGAGTGGCTCGCGTTGCCGGCGGAGGCCGGCCTCGGAATCTGCCTCGTCGCGAGCGAGATTCTCTACGCCGGGTTCGAGTGGCAACTGGCGAACACCCTCTTTTCGTTCTCGCGCCTGTTCGACAAGGTCGTCGTCCTCGACACCGAGACGGCGCCGATGGATCTCGGGCGGGCCTTCGACGACATCTGGGTGAAAGCCCACCCCGCGAACGACTGGGAGTTCTCCGACTCGGAGGCGCCTGCCGCGACCGCGACCCACTACCGACGCGACGGGTCGACGGGTGCGAACGTCTACGTCAACGCCGCCTGGGACCCCCGCTGGGACGAAGAGTACATCGCACCGCGAGTCACGTTCGAGACGACGTACCCCGAGGACCTCCGTGAAGCCGTACGCACGGACTGGATGGACCTCGGATTCGACAACGGTCCCGAACACGAACCCGGCCACACAGAACGCGCGGACGAATCCCGTGAGAACTGACGATGTCTGAAGAACCCCCCGCTGTCGAACGTATCGCTCACACCGCGGCCAGTCCCGAAGGCGCAAACAGCACGTACGTCGTTCCCGACCGCGGCCTCGTGGTCGATCCCGGACCACCGGGAGACGACTCGTGGCAGACGCTCACCGAGGGGTTGTCTGCAGTGGGTCTGCCGCTCGGCGCCGTCGAGACGGTCGTCGTGAGCCACTGGCACGCGGACCACTCGGGGCTGGCTCCGCGCCTGGCTGCTGCCGCAGATGCGGAGTTGGTCCTCCACGAGGCGGACGCCCCGCTAGTCGCCGACTACGCGGTCGAGCGAACGCGCCGCGTCGACCGCGACGCCCGTCGGCTCTGCGAGTGGGGCGTCCCCGACGAGACGGTCGAGACGATCAAATCGGGGGACGACCCCTCGCCGATGCCCGATCAGTGTCCGGTGCGAGCCGTTTCCGACGGGGACCGCATCGCCGGGTTCGAAGCCTTCCACACGCCGGGCCACACGAGCGGGCACCTCTCGCTCGCCGCGTCCGACGCGCTCTTTCTCGGCGACGCCGTGCTCCCGACGTACACGCCCAACGTCGGCGGATCGGACACGCGGATGGACGCGGCGCTCGCCGTGTATCTCGACACGCTCGACCGCATCGAATCGCGCGCTCGCAGCGTCGGAGTTTCGAGCGACGGGACCGGGGATGTTTCGAGCGACGCGACCGGCGAATCCTCTCTCCGCGCGTTCCCCGGCCACGGCTCGTCGGTCGATCTCTTGGCTCGGATCGGCGTTATTCGCGAGCACCACGCCGAACGCGTCCGGGGGATGGTGCGCGCGCTCCCGGACTCCGGCCCCGGACGAACACCCTGGGAGGTTGCGGGGGACTGCTTCGGCGAGATGACGGGAATCCACGCGAAGATGGGCGCGGGCGAGGCCGCGGCGCATCTCGCGTTTGCTGCCGACCGCGGACTCGCCGCCCGCGATGACGATTCTTCAGTCCCCGGTGCTCCAGTTCGGTACGTCGCCGCCGACGCGGACCTGTCAGATCCGCTCGCGGACTGTCACTGAGGACGTGCTCGTCCCACGTCTGGGCACCGAGACGGGCGCGGGTCTTTCCACGAGAGAGTCACGTTACAGATAAGTCCCCTCACCGTCCAGAGGTAGGTATGACGCTACTGGAGCGCGCTCTTTCGGAAGAGCACCACGACGTTCTCGACCGTGCAGAGACGTTCGCGACGGAGACGCTCGCCCCCCGTGCCGAGGAGATCGAAAAGACGCGGGAGTTCCCGCGCGACGTCGTCGAGGCCGCTGGCGACGCCGGCCTGCTCGGGATCTTGATCCCCGAGGAGTACGGTGGTCTGGGCGGCGACTTCGTCTCGTACTGCCTGGCGCTCGAACGGATCGCCGAGGAGAGCGGGGCGGTCGCCGAGATCATTCAGGGCCACACGTTCGCGATGCTGCCGATTCTGAACTTCGGCAGCGACGAACAGCGCGAGCGCCTGCTGCCGAAGATGGTCGCCGGCGAGTCCGTCGGTGCGATGCTCCTGACCGAACCCGGCGCGGGGTCCTCGCCGACCGAACTCCAGACGGTCGCCGAAGCGACCGACGACGGCTACCACATCTCCGGTGAGAAGTCCTTCGGGACGAACGCGGGCGTCGCAGACGTTCACCTCGTCGTCGCGCGCAAGCGCCCCCAGCCCGAGGATTCCCACGGCGTGAGCGTCTTCATCGTTCCGAGCCCCGAGGACGTCGAGGGCTTCACCTTCGAGCGCGGCGAGTACCTCGGAATGCACGGCCACGTGACCGGCGACGCCACCTTCGAGGACGTCGCGGTCGACGCCGACGCCCTCCTCGGTCAGATCGGCGGCGGCTTCCGGATCGCGATGGGAACGATCGATATGGCGCGCACCGGCCTCGGAGCGATCGGCCTCGGCATCGGGCGGGCAGCGTTCGACGAAGCCGTCGACTACGCGGGCGACCGCGAGCAGGGCGGCAAAGCCGTCGGCGAGTATCAGGCCGTCCAGGTGCTCGTCGCCGAGATGGACTCGAAACTGGAGTCGGCCCGCAACCTCGTCTACGACTCCGCGATCCGCATCGCCGACGGCGAGGGCGACACCCGCGTCTCCTCGCGGGCGAAGTTCACCGCTAGCGACGCCGCGGAGTTCTGTGCCCGGAACGCGATGCAGATCTTCGGCGGGAAGGGCTACCGGACGGACTACCCGCTGGAGCGCTACTACCGCGACGCCCGCATCCTTTCGATCATCGGCGGCACCTCGGAGATCCAGAAGACGACCGTCGCGAGTGAGGCGCTGGGGCTCTGAGCGACGATGCCACGCAACTACGACAAGATCGCACTCACCGAGGACGAACAGGCGGACCTCTTTGAGGCGGCCGACGTCGCCCGCTTCGCCAGCGTCGGCCCCGACGGCCTCCCGCACGTCGTCCCGGTTGCGTTCACGATCGTCGACGGCCAACTCTGCTTCGAGACCGACGCCGACTCGGTGAAGGTCAAGAACGTCGAGGCGACTGGTAAAGCCGCCGCCGTCGTCGACGCGGGCGAGGCAGAGTTCAATCAGCACCGCGGAATCCAGTGGCGCGGGTCGGCGCGGGTCGTCGACGACCGGGAATTCGAAAAGGAGATCGAACGCGGGCTGTTCGGGACCGTCAAGTCCGTCCCGGACGCGGGCCGACACCAGCGCGTCAAGATCGCGCTCACGCCCGAACGGACGGTTTCCTGGGACTTCCGAAAAATCGGCTAACGGTTGCTGTAGCGACCACCGAACAACGAGAGTATTTTTCCGGTGATCGCCGGCTCGTGAGAGCGATCACCGGCGGACGGTCGCCCGCCCGTACGAAAACGGTATGGGATGACAGCAGGGTGAACGGTTGGGGAGTCGGCTGATACTGCTCAGCGCGTTCCGTCGCGCTCGCGCCCGGTGTCGGGCATCGCGCCGTCGTACTTGATCCGCTCGAAGATCGTGTGGCAGCCGTTGCAGTAGAACTGGCTCTTCGAGACCTCCGAGCCGAACGTCGATTCCAGTTCGGTGTCGGCAGACCCACAGAACGGGCAGACCGCCTCGACCTTCGCGCTCTCTTTTTGATGCTTGTCGCCGGCGGTGTCGTCGCTGCCGGGATCGGCGCGGCCACCGTCCGCGTTCGGGGTAGCGTTCGATGAACTCATTCGATCACGTACTCCTGGTTGGAGATTCCCTGTAGCTGTTCGACGACGCTCGGTTCGACGTGACCCTCGCCGCTGCGGCGGCGCGTTTCGTCCCACGCTTCGGGCTCGGGAACGTCCTCCTCGAGCGGGGGCACCGAGACGTCAGTTCCTGCGAACAGTTCCTCGTAGTGTTCGTGGAACGCGCCGCGGATCTCCGCGATCGACCGGTCCGTGAAGTCGGCGGAGACGAGCGGGTCCTCCGAGGAGCCGTAGCTCGACGGGCCGATGAACGCGAGGATGCCCGGGAAGTACCGCTCCAGCGCCGCTTCGACGGCCTCGGGCTGGTCTTCGGCCAGCGTCTCCAGACGGGCGTCGTGGTGTTCGAGGTGGAAGTACTCGTCTTCGCCCATCTTCTGGACCATTCCGGTGAAGTCGTCGTGGACGATCGCATCGAGCAGCAGCCACGCTGCGCGGTCGGCCAGCGCGACCTGCACGATGAAGGTCGGCCAGTTTTCGGCCTCCTCGTCGAGGATCGACGCGTTCGCGTACTCCTCTGCGCTGCGACTGGATTCGAGCCAGTCGTCTTCGACGCCCTGCTGCGTGAGCAGGCGGAACAGCTGTCGGACCTGCCCGATCTCGTCTTGGGCGTTACTGGCGCCCGAGATGTCGTCTTCGAGGTTCGGGCCCTTCAGCATCCACTCGCCGTAGCGCTGACCGAGCAGGAGTTTCGTGTCGGCGATGGCCTTCACGTAGTCGACTGCCGCCTCGGGCCAGGCGTTCTCGGCTTCGGCGCTCATCGCGCCCTCCCGCCCACGATGGGCTGTTCGTCGACTTCGAGCAGGTGTTCCTCACGGACGACGCCCATAAATTCCCAGTCCTCCTCGTCGTAGGTTCGGTGCGCGTAGATCCGTGCTAGACGGTCCGAATCGGCCTGGACTGTCCCAGCGTGAATCATATCGTCGCCGGCTTTGTGCCGGGTGAACACGTGGTATTTCATATTGCGATCCCCGCGTCTTTGAGTTCTTCGTGTGCCTTCTCGGTGAGCATATCCTTCGACCAGACGGGATCCCAGGTGATCTCGATTTCGACGTCGCTGACGCCGCGAACCGTTCGCAGCGCAGCACGAACGTCGTCTTGGATCATATCGTACGCCGGGCATCCCATACACGGGTAGGTCATCGTCACCGTGACGTCCCCGCCGTCGGCCTCGATGTCGTAGATCATCGCCATATCGACGAGGCTGACCGGGATGTGTGGGTCCGGGACGGTGTCGAGGGTGTCCCAGAGTTCCTGTTCGAACTCGTCGGCGTCCTCACCGGGGCCGATGTCGAAACCGACGGTTCCAGCGTCTGCGGCGTTCGTGCTCATCTCAGACACCCACTTTGATCTCTCCGGCCTGCAGCATATTGACGTACTTGTCGTTGGCCGGACCGCGGTCCCGCCAGCGGTCGAGTACGTCGTCCCAGCCGATCGGCTCCTCGAAGCGCCAGTCTTTGTTCTCGGCGTCGAAGGCGACGGGAGCGTCGTATTCGAGGACGTACTCGTCGGCTTCCTCGTCGTAGTGAGCGGGCACGTCGAGACCCAGGTCGTTGGCCAGCGGGACGGTGTGGCTCATCCACTCCTGGCGGAGTTCGTCGTTCGTCTTGCCCTTAATGCGGTAGTCGAGCTGGTCGGTGTTGTGCTTTTGATCGTCCGGAAGGCCGAACCACTCGATACCCATCGGGAACATCCAGTCGACGGCGTCCTGGACGAGCTGCTTGGTCTTGTCGGACTTGTTGGTAAGCCGACGCATCCAGGTCTCACCGTGACGGAGGTGGAACTGCTCTTCCTTGCCGACTTTTCGCAGGGCGCGCTTCCAGGGCGCATACGATGTGTTCTCCTCGATGTCGCTCAGGAGCACCATCCCGGCGCGGTCGAACATCCCGTGGGCGCTGACGAGTTCGGCGAAGGTGTCGAGGTGCTGGTCGAAGCCGTAGGTGTTGCGGAACTCGTGGGGCTCACGCTCGTAGATGAGTTCCTCGCGGTCCTCCCCGAGGTCTTCCAGGAGCCGGTAGGCGATGTGGCCGTGACCGAGTTCGTCCTGAATGACGCTGACACAGGAGGCGCGGGCGTCGAGCGTCGGCGCGTTCATCGATTGCTCGTAGTACGCCGGCGCACTCATCAGCTCGGTGTCCGCCGAGACTTTGAGCGTCGCCTTCAGCGCCTTCTTGTAGCCCTCTGTCATTTCGGACTCGTCTTCGATCATCCGACCGTTCTGGATCTGCTGTTTGAATCGTTTTTCCGTTGGCATGGCTTGTGAAACGCCTTCACTCCTGGGTTAGTGTGGATCGTTATTAAGGTTTCTCCCCAACGACGTATCGAGGACTCAATCTTTCGTGTGCCCCCGCGCATAGCCGCAGGCGCGCCTCCGCGCCCTGCCCAGGTCCTCGCCCGCCACGGGAAGGTCCTCCATCCCTTCCCTTCGACGGTCCGATCGTCGAGTCAACCGCCAATCAGCTCCCGCCGACCTGGACGCGAATCTTTTAGGAGGACCGGTTCGGTACGGAGAGTATGGGAATCCAAACACGATATGCCACTGAAGCGGATGGCGAGGAAATCTTGGACCTCTGGCACGGCTTCACCAGTCATCTCTCGGAGTACGACGAGCGATACAGCCACAGCGAAGAGGCCAACGAACGCTGGCTCCAGTACTTCGAAAATCAGCTCGTCGACTCGAAGTACGGCATCGTCCTGCTGGCCGAAAGCGACGACGCCGACGAACCGATCGGCGTTCTCGAAGCCCGCGTGATGGGTGATCACCCCATCTTCCAACTGGACAACCACGGATACGTCAACGGCCTGTTCGTTCGCGAGGACTACCGCCGACAAGGTGCGGCCGCGAAGATGCTCGAAGCAGCGGCCGAGTGGTTCTCCGAGGAACCGCGCGACGTCGATTACTACCGCATCGATGTCCTGGCGGGCGACGAAGGCGCCAAAGAGATGCTCGAAGCCCACGGGCTCGAACCGGTCGAACACGTCTACGAACAGCGTCTCTAATATGGTCGAATACTACGACGTCGAGTTCGTCGACGAGGGGCGGACCATCCAGGTCGCAGAGGACAAACCTATCTTGGAGGCCGCCGAGGAAGCCGGGCTCGACCTCCCCTACCAGTGTCGGATGGGCGTCTGTGGGGTCTGCTCGGCGATGCGCGTCGAGGAGGGCGAGGTCGAGCAGGTCGAGGGGATGTTCCTTTCCGATTCGGAGAAAGAGGAAGGATACGTTCTCACTTGCGTGGCCAAACCGCGGTCAGACCTGAAACTGCGCTCGCACGACAGCCCCTGAAACCGCATCGTCCCCCTGGCTGTTTTCTGTCCCGCTTCGTTCCTGACGATTTGCCATCACGTCGTGACCCCGGTCCGCGTATCGGAGCTGTATACAAAGATGTATACATCACTGTTTTCGGATCCTCTACGATTGTTTGACTGACTCCGACTCTCGGCATTACACACGTAAAGCTGTAATGTACTGCGCGCCGAACTACCGCGATCTTGCGCCGATCGGTCAGAGCTGCCGCTTATGTATACGCTTCTGTATACGCCGGTATCGGCGGCAATCGACGGCATCGTCGTTAAGTATTAATGGACCGACGGTGAATCGACGGACGATGTCAGACACCGACTTCGAAACCATCGAATGGTCTTACGACGAGGAGACCGGTCTCGGCCGCATCACGCTCGATCGACCCGAGGCGATGAACGCCATCAACATCCAGATGCAGCACGACCTCATCGACGCCTTCGACGCCTTCCAGGCGCTCGACGACGAGGGCGACGGCATCGCCGTACGAGCCGTCATCGTCGATTCCGCGGGCGAGAAGGCCTTCTGTTCCGGCCTCGACGTCGGCGAGATGAGCGACTTCTCGACGTACCACGAGAAAAAGCGCGTCCCGGATCTGTTCTGCGAGATGTGTGCGGCCTTCGAGGAGTACCACGCTCCGGTCATCGCGGCTGTCGACGGCCTCTGTCTCGGCGGCGGCTTCGAGATCGTGATGTCTTCGGACTTCCGCTTCGCCGTCGAAGAGGCCACGTTCGGCCAGCCTGAGGTCAACTTCGGCGTCCTCCCCGGCGGCGCAGCGGCCCAGCGCCTCACGACGATCGTCGGCGCGATGCGCGCGAAAGAGATCACGATGACCGGCGAACGAATCGGTGCGATCGAGGCGGCTGACGAGGGAATCCTCACAGATGCCGTTGCCGACGTAGACGAACTCGAAGAGCGGGTCGACGAGTTGGCGTCCGAACTCGCGAGTAAGCCCCCGCTCGCGGTCCGCTCGATCAAGCAGGCCTCGAACATCACCCGAAACGTCGGCTACGACGCCGGGATCGAGTTCGCCAGCCACGCGTGGCCCGCTCTGGCGCAGTCAGACGACTACGCGAAGGCGATCGACGCCTTCGGCACCGACGAACAGCCCGAATTCGAGGGGAAGTGAGCACTCGTGGCGGCTCCCTCCCCCGACATCCGTGAGTCGTTCGACTTCACGGATCAGACCGTCTGTGTGACCGGGGCGGCCCAGGGCATCGGCGAGGCCGTCGCTGAGGCTTTCGCCGCGCTCGGCGCGAACGTCGTCATCGCGGACCTCGACGGCGACGGCGCCCAAGACGTCGCAGACCGTCTCGCCGACGAGCACGACGTTCGCGCGATCGGCCTGGAAACCGACGTTTCGGAGTACGACGCCGCCGTCGCGATGGTTGAAGCCACCGTCGAGGAGTTCGGCGCGCTGGACGTCCTCGTCAACAACGCCGGTCTGATGGGAACGCAGCGGTTTCTCGATTCCGAGCCCGAAGACTGGCAGGCGAAACTCGGCGTGTCGCTCTTCGGCACGCTCAACTGCACCCACGCTGCGCTGCCCGGAATGGTCGAGCGCGGCGAGGGATCGGTCATCAACTACTCCAGCGCCTCCTACCGAGGTAACGACCCCGGTCTGGCCGTATACGGGGCTGCGAAGGCCGCCAACCGCTCGTTCACGAAGACGATGGCGGCCGAAGTGGGCGACTCCGGCGTCCGCGTGAACTGCGTCTCGCCCGGAACTGTCGAGACGCCCGCAACCGCTGGATTCGTCGAGAAGTACCGCGAGAAACTCGGCGAATCCTACGCGCTCGGCCGCGTCGGCCAACCCGAGGAGGTCGCACGCGGGGTCGTGTTCCTCGCGAGCGACGCCGCGAGCTGGATCACCGGCGAGACGCTCCACATCGACGGCGGCTATATGCGTCGCTGAGGGTCCCTCGGCTTTCGACGATTACTCGCCACGTTCTCCCGCGGCTGCACTCGCGGCTGCGGTGAAAACTTATGAGTCAGTCTGCACCGATAATCGAACACCCACGGGTATAGTTCCCGCCCTGTAGGTGGCCGTATACTCCAGATCGAGCTTACCTGAGAACTATTCTGAGATATAATAACTGTGGGGGGCGGGTGTGACGATGGCCGGTGTCCGCCCCTTACTGCGCTGCAGCCTATTTCCCGGTTGCCTGCCTACTGCTCGTACTGTTCGCGCGCTCGCTCCCGGAGCTTGACGCGCTGGATCTTGCCCGTCTCGGTCCGCGGGAGCTCGTCGACGTACTCGACCCGGCGCGGGTACTTGTACGGCGCCAGCGTGTTCTTGACGTGATTCTGGAGCGTCTCGGTCAGTTCCTCGCCCGCTTCAGCCCCGTCTGCGACGACGACGTAGGCCTTCACGACCTGACCGCGCTCTTCGTCCGGGGCGCCGATGACGGCGACCTCGGAGACCTCCTCGCGCTCTTCGAGTACGGCCTCGACTTCGGGACCGGGGATGTTGTAGCCGCTTGAGATGATGAGGTCGTCCTCGCGGGACTTGTACTCCAGGCGACCGTCCTCGCGGTGGACGTAGATGTCGCCCGGGAGGCTCCAGCCGTCGACGAGCGCTTCGTCCTGTTTCTCCGGCCGATTCCAGTAGGAGATACCCGTGGGGCCGCGCACGGCGAGCATCCCGGCTTCACCGCGGGGGAGTTCCTCGCCCGTGTCGGGGTCGATGACCTTGCACTCGTATCCGGGCACCGGATAGCCCGTCGCGCCGGGGTCGATCTCTTGGCCCTCGCGGTGGCTCACGAAGATGTGGAGCATCTCCGTCGTGCCGATCCCGTCGTAAATCTCGACACCGTAGCTGTCTTTGAAGTTGTTGAACGTGCTGTGGGTCAGCGGTTCGCCGGCGCTCATCGCCATCCGCAGCGAGGACGTATCGTACTCCTCGGGCCCGTCGGGGTGCTTCGAGAGCATCTGGTTGTACGCGGTCGGGATGGAGCACAGGATCGTGATCCCGTGGTTCTCGACGGCTTCGAGGAGGTCACCCGGCGAGGCGTTCTCGACGAGACTCGACGTGGCACCGAAACGCAGCGGGAACGTCACCAGGTCCCCGTAGCCGTAGGCGAAGGGTAGGGGTGGATTACCCCCGAAGACGTCGTCTTCGGTCGCGTTGAGACAGTAGCGGGCGTACGCGTCGGCGGTCGAGAGCACCTGTCGGTGCGTGTGCGTCGCGCCTTTCGGCTGGCCGGTCGTCCCGGACGTGTACAGCATCAGCGCGAGGTCGTCGCGCTCGGTCGCGTAGGCGTCGAGCTCGTCGCTGGCTGCCTCGGTCAGTTCGTCGTAGTCGGCGTGCTCGTGTTCGACCCCGTTTCGCTGGACGACGATGACGTTCTCGACGGTGTCGAGGTCCGGCAGCGCCTTGTTGATCTCCTCGAGGAGGTCGTCGTAGACGACTACCGTCGACGCCTCCGCGTTGTTGATGATGTGTACCAGTTCTTTCGCGCGCAAGAGTTTCATCGACGGCAGCGCCACCGCGCCGACCTTCTGAGCCGCGAGACAGGAGATGACGGCTTCCGGACGGTTGGTGAAGCGGACGACGACGCGATCGCCGGGCTCGACGCCCTGATCTAGGAAGGCGTTCCCCAAGCGGTTGACGCGCTCTTGCAGCTCTGCGTACGTGATTTCTCGATCCTCGAAGCGGATGGCGACGTTGTCGCCGCGCCCCTCCTCGACGTGGCGGTCGACCAACTGCTCGGCGACGTTGATCTCTTCGGGATAGTGCAGTTCCGGTAACGCGTGAACGAGCTGTGGCCCGTTGTCGGGAAGATACGACTCCGGTATATTCTCTTGCATCGCTTACTTCGAGTATCAGAATTTATCAGCAAATAGTTTGCGGTTGACTGTCACGGACGCCCCGTCATTTTACGCCGTTACAGTCTTTCTCGGTCCGCCTGTTCGGGGGCCTCGAAACTGACTGACGGCCCGTGTACGCCGACGCAGTCCCAGCGCGCGTGAGCAACCGGCGAGCGTCGTAGCGGCTATTTTTGCTTCTCGATTGCCACGTCGACCGTATTTCTCGCCGCTGTCTCGGCATTTGCCCCGATTTACCGTCCGTAACACCCCCTCTTAGGTGTCGATAACATTTGGTATATGATACGAACCGTCACATTCAAATCCCGTTACACAGTGAATGATGATGACAATGTCAAGGAAGACCTTCGACAGGCGGGCGGTTCTGAAAGCGACCGGCGGGGCTGCGACGATCGGACTGCTCGCTGGGTGTTCGAGCAACGGTGGCGACAACGGTGGAGGCGGCACCGAGACCGACGACTCGGGCGGCGGCGATACCACGACGACGACCTCCGGAGGCAGCGGCGACTCGGACGCTATCAACATCGGGTCGGTCCAGCCGCTCTCGGGTGGCTTCGCTCCGTGGGGACAGGCGCACTCTGCTGGCCTCGCGTTCGCTGTCCAGGAGATCAACGCCGACGGCGGCGTCCTCGGCGGCCGAAACCTGAACATCGTGGAGGCGAACTCCGAGAGCGACCCGGCCGAGGCGTCTTCGATCTTCGATCGCTTCGCCGAGCAGAACGATATCGTGGCCGCCACCGGCCCGGTGAGTTCCGACGTCGGGATCCGAACGTCCCGAACGGCGCAGGAACTCGGCGTCCCGATGATTATGCATATGGCCGGCTCGGACGAGACGATCACGCCCGAGACGCTTCACTCGTTCCGACTGGGGCTTCTTCCGGCGGCCACGACTATGCAGGCGCAGGCACAGTTCGTCGACGACGCCGGGTATCAGTCGGTCGGTGCCATCGTCGGTGACTACGCGTGGGGACAGTCGGTGAAGACCGGCATCGAGGAGAACTTCGGCATCGACGTCAACGTCCAGGTCGCACCCGTCGGTGCCAGCGACTTCTCGTCGTACATCCGCCGGATGCCCCAGGACGTCGAGATGGTCGTCGCGACGGGACACCCGCCGGGCTCGCTGACGATTACTCAACAGCTCTACGAGCTGGGGTACGAGCCAGAGATCATCACCGGCCCCGGTCTCCCGCCGGCCGTCATTCGCTCCGCGCTGGGTGAGAACGCGAGCCGCGGCTTCACGCACCTGCATATGAGCGACGTCTACACGGACGAGTACGCCGAAGTCGCACAGCGCTTCGGCGAGGAGGTCGGGAGCCAGTTCGACACGCACACGTCTTACGGCTACGTCACGGGCAAGATGATCGCCCAGGCGATCGAAGACGCCGGCGAAGCCAACCCCGAGGCCGTCACCGAGGCGATCCGGGCCATCGAGTTCGACACGCTGTTCCCCGAACCCATCCAGTACTCGGAGTACGGCGAACTCAAGAATCAGGTGCAACTCTACAGCACGTTCTCGCTGGACGCTCCGTCGTACTACCCCGACGGCAACTACAGCCTGCAAGAGAGCTTCCGGACCGACCCGCTTCCGGCACTCCCGCCCGAAGCCTGAGCTGACTCGGGGGCACCCTCCACGAGGGTACGTCCCTCCCCGCAGTGCGCTGCCGCGCTCGGCGCTGCACGCCTCTCGCTATTATGAATCCAATCTCACACGAAAATGCATCCGAAGTCGAAAAGTATACACTGGTATCCGTAATCTGGGGCAATAGATGGTAACAGTTAGCACATTGGCGGCACTCGCCGTCGACGGGCTCGCGTTCGGCGCGTCCTTGGCGCTTCTCGGCGTCGGGATCACGCTAGTCTACGGTCTGGGTGAGGTGTTGAACCTCGCGATCGGCGCGTTCGCGGTTATCGCCGCGATCACGGCCGCGCTCTTGGTCGATGGGGGTATGTCCCTCCCGATCGCTATCCTCGCGGGGCTCGCGTTCGTCGGCGTGTTCGGCTTACTCGTCGACCGGACGCTCCTCTCGTTGGTCTACCGCTCGGAGGGCGAAGAGCGGATCCTGCTGGGCATCTTCACGACGCTCGGCCTCACGGTGTTGCTGGAAGGGATTATGGTTAACTACGTCTCCTCGCGATACTCGCTCCCGCTCAATATCTCGCCGATCGACGTGGGCGCGACGGTCGTCACCGGCACGTCGGCCGTGAGTATCGTCGTCACTGCCGTGATAATCGCCGTCCTGTTCCTATTCCTGAATCGGACGTTCCTCGGGAAGGCAACGCGGACGATCTTCCAGGACGAGCGCGGCGCACGGCTGGTGGGCATCGATCCCCGAAAGCTCCGCACGCTGGTGTTCGTGCTCTCGGCAGTCGTCGCCGGGCTGGCGGGAATCCTCGCTGCGGCGCGCTCGAACGTCAGCGTGGCGAACAGTTTCCAGTTCACGACCTTCGCGCTCATCGTCTCGATCGTCGGCGGAATCCGAAGCCTCGTGGGAGCGGTCGTCGCCGGCCTCGTGCTCGGCTTGATCAACACGTACGCGAACTTCTTCGTCGGTTCGTACTTCGCGACGATCATCCTCTTCGGCGCGGCGATCGTTTTCCTCCTCGTTCGTCCGGAGGTGATGTCGTCGTGAACACCGATCGGCTTCCGGGCGCCCGCAGCCTCGCGCTCGTCGGCATCCTGTTCGTGATCGCTCCCCTGCCAGTGCTCGGCAGCGGCTACTACATCGGCGTCCTCTCGCGGATCCTCCTGTTCGCGCTGTTCGCGCTCGCGCTGAACATCGTGTTCGGGCACAACGACCAGCTGTTCCTCTTTATGGGGGGACTCGGTGGCGTCGGTGCGTATACCACTGCTCTGGTCGCGGACTCGTTCGGCGTGACGCCGTGGATCGGGCTGCCGGTGGCCGCGCTGCTCTGCGGTGTCATCGCGATGTCGGTGAGTTGGGTGTCCGCGCGGCGGCGCTTCACGGTCATCCTGATCTCGATCCTGACGCTGAACCTCCAGTTGGTGTTCTCGGAGGCGTTCATCGGCGCTCGGGACCTCACGGGCGGCTCGACGGGCTTCCCGTACGAACTGTTCTCGCTGTCGGGCGTAGCCGACGCGGTCGGCGTCCCCACGGCAGTGGTGCTGTACTATCTCATTCTGGCGTTCCTGCTCGCCGGGATGGTGCTGTACCTCTGGCTCATCAAGTCCTCTCGGTACGGGATCGCCTTCGAGGCCATCCGCGAGGACGAGCTGGCGGCCGAATCCATCGGGATCGACGTGGTCCGCTACAAGGCCATCGCGGGCTTCATCGCGGGCGTGCTCATCGCGATCGCCGGCACGCTGCTGGCCCGCGAGGCGTCCTACATCACGCCCTCGATCTTCACGTTCCTCGCGGTCGACGTGATCGCACTGATCGTCCTCATCGTCGGGGGTATCCGGCGGACCTACGGCCCGATCGTGGGCGCGATCATCGTCGAAGTCATCGAGGCGGCGCTCGGGACCTACGCGGCCAACTGGCGGACGGCCATCTTCGGCGGCCTGCTGATCATCCTGTTCCTGTACTTCCGCAGCGGCGTCATCGTCGCCGCCGAGGACCTCCTCGAAGACTGGGACATCTCGCTCGGTGGCGGCAACGGCGGAACGCCCACAGAGGCCGACGCAGAGAGCTAATCTCTCGCGTCGCTTCTGCGCTCTCTTTCTGTAATCGCCCGACGAGATCGCCTTTGTGTTGTTCGATAAGGCAAAACCGTTATTACACAAAGGCGGTCTGTATATAGGTACCAATGCTTAAGGCCGCGAACATCCGCAAGAAGTTCGGCGGTCTCGTCGCCATCGACGGGGTAGACCTGGAGATCGGACGTGGCGAGATCGTCGCACTCATCGGCCCGAACGGTGCTGGGAAGACCACGCTGTTCAACACCATCACGGGCGTCCTCGATCCCGAGGAGGACACCGAGATCACGTTCAACGGCGAGGACATCGTCGCGCTCGACACCCACGAGATCGCTCGCTCGGGACTGCTTCGCACCTTCCAGATCGTCCGCGTCTTCGGCGAGATGACCGTCTTCGAGAACGCGCTCGCCGGCGCGCTGTTCGGCAGCGACGAGTCGATCTCACAGGAGGAAGCAGAGGAACGCGCCCGCGAGGCGCTCGCGTTCGTCGGTCTCGAAGAGAAAGCGGAGATGGAAGCCGGGAACCTCCCGATCGCACAGCAGAAACAACTCGAACTCGCCCGCACAGTGGCGTCGGACCCGGATCTCGTCCTGCTCGACGAGATCGCGAGCGGACTCACGCCGGGAGAGATCAGTGAACTCTCGAATACGATCCGTCGCCTCCGCGACGAGCGTGGCATCTCGGTCTTCTGGATCGAACACATTATGGACGCAATTATGGGAACTGCAGATCGCATCATCGTACTGAAGAGCGGCCGGAAAATCGCCGAAGGAACGCCAGAAGAGATCCAAAACGACGAGGCCGTCGCCGAGGCGTACCTCGGGGAGGACCACTCGTGATCGAACTCGACGGCATCGACGTCTCCTACGGCAACATCCAGGTCATCTGGGACCTCGACTTCCAGGTCACCGAGGACGACGGCGTCGTCTCGATCGTCGGCCCCAACGGCGCGGGGAAGTCGACGCTGCTCCGCGTGATGTCGGGTCTGCACCCGGTCGATGACGGCACCGTCAACGTCTGGGGTGAGGACGCGGCGACGCTCAGCCCGTCCGACATCGTCCGCAGGGGCTTCGTCCACGTCTCCGAGGAGCGGAACCTCTTCGGCGATATGACGGTTCGCGAGAACCTGGAGATGGGGGCGTACACGAAACGCGACGACCTCGAAGCGACGATGCAGGAGGTGTTCGAGCTGTTCCCGATCCTCGAAGAACGCGCAGATCAGCGCGCGGAGTCGATGAGCGGCGGCCAACAGCAGATGCTCGCGATCGGCAGGGGGCTGATGGCCCAGCCGAAGATCCTCGCGTTGGACGAGCCCTCCGAGGGGCTCGCGCCACAGATCACCGACCGCGTCTTCGAGAAGATCGAAGAGATCAGCGAAGACATTACGGTCCTCTTGGTCGAGCAGCACGTCAACCGTGCGCTCGCGATGGCCGAACGGGCATATCTCTTAGAGAACGGCCGCGTCGTCCGCGAGGACACCGGACAGGGACTCTTAGAGAGCGACCACGTCAAGGACGCGTATCTGTAAGATGGTCCGGTATTTCGAGGAGATCTCGGCGGACGAAACGCACGACCTCGGATCCTACAGAGCTGACCGCGAGGAGTTGCTGTCGTTCGCCCGCCGATACGACCCACAGCTCATCCACACCGACCCAGAAGTGGCCAAAGAGACGATGTACGGCGGGCTCATCGCCAGCGGCTGGCACACCGCGAGTGCCTGTATGGCCCTCCTCGTCGAGGAGTTCCTCCGGGAGACGGCGACGCTCGGCTCGTTCGGGCTCGAAGAGCTCCGCTGGCGAACGCCCGTCCGTCCCGGCGACACCGTCTCCGTCGAACTCGACGTGTTGGACACGACGCCGTCGAGCAGCCGTGAGGACCGCGGGTACGTCGAACTCGAAGTCAGCGCCGAGAACGGCGACGGCGAGGAAGTCATCTACTGGCGGTCGACCAACATCTTCCTCACCCGCGCCGCCGGCGACGCGTGGCCTCTCGGTGCGGACGGATAGGCCCGCCACAGAGACGTCGACCCAACAGCGCTACGTCTGCCGTCGTGACCAGCCCCCTCACTTCTCGCTGCTGAGCCGTTCGCCACCGACGTAGAGCGACTCTGGGTCGTGCTCCGTATTCTCCGTGTACGCTTCGTGGTACTCCATCAGTTGGAACAGCGTTCCCGTCGCGTTCCGCGGCGACACGAACGCTTCTGTCCACTCCCCGTAGGATTTCCGATCGACGACGTCGACGCCGGCGGTGTCGAGTTGCTCGATCGTCGCGTCGATGTCGGCTACTTCGAGGGTCACGTGATGGAGGCCGGGCCCGTGCCGCTCTAAGAACGCCGTGAGGAACGACTCCTCGGCGATCGGTTCGATCAACTCGATCCGCGACGCGTTCCCTAGGCTGTAGTAGACCCAGCGGAACTCTCCGTCGACCGTGTCGTCGAGCAGTCGCTCACAGCCCAGCGCGTCCAATACGGGCGCTGCGTCCTCGACGGATTCGACTGCGATGCCGACGTGATCGACGTGGATGGGCGTCTCGTGGTTTGGGGTATCGTCGCCTGTCATTGCTGTGTTTCTGTGCGCGAGCCGAGGTTACAAAAGCGTCACTGGCGACGACCGCCTTCGTCACCGATTCGGTCTGCACCGGCCCGTCCAGGTCCTCCGCTTATACTTTCGGACAGAACGATGTGAAGCGTATCGGCACCCCGCGGGGGACAACACGATTCACGGACTTCTGTCCGACAGTATTACTCCTGCCGGAACGGCGCCAACATCTCGTCGGTGAACTGGGTGGGCTCGCCCTCGCGATCGAAGCACCCGTACTCGGAGACGCCCTCGATACGCGTCTCGTCGTCGGTTCGGAACGTATGTGCGATCCGCACCGTCTCCTCGTCGACCGCTTCGACGTCGCACTCGACTTCGAGTAGCGAGTCGAAGAGCACGGGGGATTTGAAGTCCCAGTGCCAATCACGCAGGCGGAACGGCTGTCGTTCGCCGGCGAGTTCGCTCAGCCGGGGGCCATCGTTCGAGACGAACGATTCGAGCGCGATATCGGCGAATCGGGGATACTCCTCGAAGTAGGCCAGTTCGGAGCCTTCGATGTGTGGGCTGTGCACTCGGAAGTACTCCTCGAAGGTCGGATAGGCATCGGCGTCGTGGGCTCCCCCCGTGGGGCCTATGTCAACCTCCCGGTCGGCCTGGAGTTCGCGGAGCCGTTCCCGCGTCGCTTCCGGGAGACGCAGCGCGCCGCCTTCCGGTGCGATCGTCACGTGGGTCATTCGCGCTGTCGAATAAGGGTCGCCGTCGGCGTCGATCGCTTCGTAGAGGAGTTCCACGCTGGAGTTGCCGACGCTGAGCGGCGTGACTTCCACCGACACGGTGTCGCCGAACGTCGGATACCGGTGGATCGTCGCGTCGAGTCCGACCGGCGCGTACGGGATGGCGTCGTCGGCGACGAGGGCCTCGAACGGATACTCGACCTCGTAGGCGATCTCCTGCGTCGAGATGAGCTGCCAATCGAAGAACATCGCGTGGTGTACCAGCGGTCCCGCAAGCTCGCCGAAGCGAACAGAGTGATTGTCGATAGTTCGCATACCTCGGGGGTAGATAGCCGGTGACAACATAGTTTAGGTGCCGGCAAGAACCCGGGACGGTTCGGGGAGGAAGGCTCGCTACCCGGACACCACTCGGATTTCGGTCACCCCGCCCGCCTGAAAAACTGTCTCGTCTCACTGTGACTCCGTCCAGCAGCTAGAAATATTTGCTTACCAGAAGAAACACCGTTGTACAAAACTGGTACGAGGGACGGTCTACCGGGCGCTCGAACAGGTCCGCAAGCGCGCCCAGCAGTTCCAACAACTGTCCCCTGCCGAGTTCGAGACCGGAGCGCAAGTACCGTCGACGACCGATACCAATACCAGCGATCCCGAAGAAACGGAAGCCAAAGAATCGATCGGCGAGTCGCCCCCCACAACGGAGGAATTCGGTTCGCCCGAGATAGACGAACGAATATCACAAATCGAATAGCAATTAGAAGAACTCATAGAAGTAATACGTATATCTGGCGGGGACGAAGCGGAGTCCACGACGGATACGGTCGCAGAAACAGAGCGAGAGGTATCCGAACAGACCGACGCAGTGGGATCCGAAATGACGGACCCGGAATCGGATCCTGCCGAACAGGAAATAGAAGGTATCAGCGGCCTCGGACCGACGTACCACGACCGTCTGGAAGCGGCCGGTATCGACACGCTCGGTAGCCTCGAAGACAGTGATCCGACCGACGTTGCAGCGGCGAACGTGACCGAAGGCAAGGCACAGGACTGGATTGACCGCGCCAACGAACTCGTGCGCGAACAGCGTTCGACACCATAGGGGCTCCATCGTGTCATTTCTACAGGTATTTACGGATTCATATCTGTTCTCTGGACAGATTTTCGACTGTCCACTGGGACGCTGCGCAACTGACTCCCAACAGACGCTCCACCGCAGACCGACCCTCTCGTCGGCAAGGCGGTTCCTGCTCCGACTCGTCGCGAAAGCAACATCGAAGTACGACACGGTCGAAGTCTGGGCTGTGATACTTGACGCGCGCCGTGTGATACCTGGAGGGCACCGTGATGGCTGAGTCCGGCCCGATCGAGATCAATACGTTCTCGCCGGTGTGGACCGCTGGGTGGCAGTGGCCGTGGGTAGTCGTGATGGCGCTCATCGTCGCGGGGAACTTCCTCTTCGTGAGCGATCAGATCTACCTCGGTACTGGCCTGCTGATCGGTGGATTGGCGCTGACCGGCCTCGGCGTGCGTGCCGTCGTGAACGGGGCGGCGGACGCGCTTGCCGACGGAACGAACAAGCTCTGTCGGGCCGCGGCGGGGATCGACAGCGAGGTGGACGAAGCGTCGGTGTACGCCGTGACTGCCGCGAAAGGCTCCGTCCTCGGTCTCGACGTCGCGAAGCGCTACCGGGCGACCGTCCTGACGGTTGGCGAGGACGCCGTGACGGTCTACGACGAGGCTATGGTGAATTTATTCAACACCAAATGGTCGCTTGCGACGGACTCCGAGGAGATTCCCTACGAGGGGATCGACGGGATCGCGTACGCTGATGGGTCGGTGCAACTCCGTCTTCCCGACGGTGAGCGGTCGTACCCGGCGGACAAACGGCCGGCGGACCTGATCGCGGCGATCGAGCAGCGTCTCTCGGCTGGTGGGACCTAACTACCATTTCAGCGCTTCCGGCGGACTACGGACGCCGTAGACCGAGCCAGGACAGTCGATTTGGTCGGTCTACGCGGGGAGTTCCGCCCTCGGGACGGTCCCGTCTCCATTCCAGTTACGGGACTGGTAGTACTCTCTGATCGCGTCTTCGAGGCCGGGCAGTTCGTCGGCGTACGGTAGGCTGTCGTCGTCGCTGTCGAATCCGCGCTGGTTGTTGAAGTGCCGTTCCAGCGTCACCGTTCGGCTGCCGACGGACAGCAACTCCTCGAAGTCGGCACCGAAGAGCATCTCGTACCGTTCCGGCGTCATATAATCGCGCGAGAATTTACAGATAATTCCGCTGTCGTTGAGCGCCATCAGGTTCTCGCGTTCGACGAGCCGTTCGGCCTTGCCCTCGAACCCGACGGGATCCATCGCTTCCTCGTCGGGGACGAGCGGGTACTCGACCGAATAAAACGTGGCGTACATATGATCTGCGCCCCGGTTCGCCACCGCGTACGAGAGCGCCTGCCCGTGCAGAACGCGTCCCTCGTGTGCGGCGAAGTCCATATTCTTCACCGACCAGTTCTCGACGCCCAACTCACCGTGGATGCGACCGATACCCTCTGCGAGCGTGTCGCCGACGCCCTCGCGGTGAGCGATCTTATCCAGCAAGTCGAGGATCAACTCGGTGTCTCCGAAGGCGTCGTTGGCCGCCAGGTACGCCGCGACCGTGTTCCCCGCGGAGATCGCATCGAGGCCGTACACGTCACAGCGCTCGTTCGATTGCATCACGTCCACGATGTCGTCGACGCCGGAGTTCGATCCGAACGCCATCGCCACCTCGAACTCGGGGCCCTCGGTCTCGACGCCTCGCGCTTCGTCTCTCGTCGGCAGTTTGCACGCGAACGCGCACGACGAGCACGTTCCTTTCTTGTATTTCTTCTCGGCTACCGCATCCCCGTTGATTCCTTCGACGCCCGCAAACGACTGCTCGGAGAAATAATACGAGGGCAGTCCGTTCACCTCGTTCGCGAGGTCCATCACCGCGACCGTGCCCTGCTGTTTCATAATGTGGTCGTCGGTGGCGGCCTCGCGATGGATCTCCATCTGGCCCGCTGGGACGTCGATCTCCGGCGCCGCGTCCCCGTCGAAGGTGATCGCTTTGACGTTCTTCGAGCCGAGGACGGCACCGAGCCCTCCGCGTCCGAACGCCCGCTCTTCGGTCGTCATCACCGACGCGAAGCGAACCTCGTTCTCCCCGGCCGGACCGATGCACGCGACGTGGTCCGAATCGAGGCCGTGCTCCTCGCGAATGTACGCACACGTCTCGGGCACGGTCGCGGCTGCAAGATCCGGCACTTCCTCGAATTCGATGCCATCGTCCCTGACGTGGACGATCAGGAGCGTATCGCTCGCGCCCGTGAGTTCGACGACGCTGTAGCCCGTGTCCGCGAAGTGTCGCGACATAAACCCGCCCGCGTTCGAGGACAGGAGCCCGTCGGTCAGCGGTGACACCGCAGTGGCGTTCATCCGCCCGGTGAAACTCATCTGTGAGGCCTGCATCGGCCCGGTACTGAGAAAGAGGCGGTTCTCGGCACCCAGCGGATCAGCGTCGAACGGGACACGGTCGTGGGCGAGTTTCGTGCCGACCGCTCGGCCGCCGATGTACGATTCCAGGACGTCGTCGATCGATTCGGTCGTCGTCTCTCGCGACGTGAGGTCCACCGATAGCAACGGACCAGAACTGTGCAGCATTACCGGTAGACGGATTCCTATCGGTATAAAACTCAGTATCGGATTCGCTCCGGGTGCCGAGCGGGAGACGCCCGTGGATAGAACCAAGTTGTGTCTCTCCGATATCCAAGTCGATGGCAGAAACGAATCCTGCACCTCTGGTTCGACGCGCCGCAGACATCGAGTACGAGGCGGTCGAGTTGGCTGATGGACTCGAAAAGGGCGTTCTGCTGGGAAACGACCAACAGACGCCGAACTTCAATATGCGCCGGTTCGTATTGGAACCGGGTGCCCGCGTCCCACGTCACACCAACGAAGTCGAACACGAACAGTACGTTCTCGAAGGCGAGTACGTGGTCGGCATCGGCGAGGAGACGTACTCCGTCTCCGCAGGCGACTCGCTGCTGATCCCCGCGGGTGTCGAGCACTGGTACCACAACGAAAGCGACGAACAGGGGTCGTTTCTCTGTCTCGTGCCGAAGGCTGCAGACGACATCACGATCCTCGACTGAGTTCGTTGAGGGGGGTCTCACACCGCAGCGTCGCCAGTCGAATCGCGTTCTCGCACTGGGGCGGCACCACTACGGACCGTCTCTCACGTCCATTCGGAGGCGTCACTCGTCGCTGACGCATCCGTCTGCACCGGCCGAAGGGAGAGTGCGCCGATCCCCGCGCCCACCACCAGCACGGCACCGATGTAGAAGGCGGTCGACCACCCCACCGTCGCGATGAGCACGCCGGTCACCGTGCCGCCGAAGACTCCGCCGGGGACCTTCGCGGTATAGATCGCGGCGTAGTTCTCCGAGGAGCGTGCCTCACCGTAGTAGCGGCCGACGAGGCTCGGGAAGATCGCGAACACCGGGCTCCGGAAGAACGCCGCCGCGCCCACGAACGCGACGAACAGCGACGCGTACCCGCGAGCCCCGCTCGCGACGGCCCCAGCGAGTGCCACCCCGCAGAGCACGAGCGACGCGCCGGCGGTCCGTTCTTCGCCGATACGATCCGACAGGCCAGCGAGCACCAGCAGCCCGCCCCCGTCGGCCAGCGCGATGATCGAGGCGACTGTCGTCGCAGTCGCCGGCGAGAGACCGAGGCCGGTCGTGAAGCCGACTGACTGCCCGATCAACATCAATCCAACGCCGTTGACGACGACCATCACCCCGTAGAACACCCAGAACTGCCAGGTTCGCGCGGCAGTTCGCCAGCCGACCGCGTCGTCCGCGTCGTCGGAACCCCTCAGGGAACCATCCGTCTCCGAGGGACCCGTCTCGCTGGAGTCCGTCGTCGTAGACGATTCCGGACTCGACGGCCCCACCGACGGATCACGGAGCAACCCCGCAGCGAACAGTCCGACGATCCCGACAGCGACGCCCAACAGGAGCAGGGTTCGCGTGAAGGCGGCGTCGATCGCCCCCCTGACCAGCGGGATCACCACGAAACTCACCCCGCCGTAGGCCATCGAGACGATGCCGGTCGCTAGACCGCGGTACTCGTCGAACCACTTGACGGGCGTGTTGACCGCGACCGTATAGGCGATGCCCGCGCCGAGACCGCCGATCGCGTAGGACGCATACACCACAGGGAGCGTGGGGGCGACCCCCAAGCCGGCGTAGCCCGCGAACATCAACGCGGCCGCCGCAAAGAGCAGTTTTCGCGGGCCGTACCGATCCCGGATGCTTCCGGCTGGCAACTGGACGAGCGTCTGGGCCACCACGAAGAGGGTGAACACCGTCCCCAAGGCAGTCTGTGAAGCGGGAATGCGCGCGCCGACGGCCGCACTGAGCGACGACCAGACGAACTGGTAGGTGCCGGCACCGCCCATCACGGCCGCCCCCAGCGCCACGAACAGCCACCGACGCGTCGATCGCTTCCGACTCATCGTACTCACTACGACGCTGGGTCAACGGCTTATAGTGGTCGATCTGCGGAACGGAACGGCAACGAGTACCGTCACATCGAAATCAGCACGATCGCCAGGATGCTGAAGAAGATTCCCGCCAGCTTCCGCGGCGTGAGCGCTTCGTCGAAGGCGACGATGCCGATGACCGAACTCACGACGATAAAGAGCCCGTAGATCGGCACGACGATGCTCACTGGTCCCAGTGCGAGCGCTCGATAGTACGTCAGCAAGCCGACGGTAAGCAGGATGCCGAGGGCGACGACGTGTGGCGTATATCGGTGCCGCAGATACGGCAGGGGTGACTGCCCGCGATAGAGCAACACACCGCCGACAACGACGAGCAGCACGAAGTTCGAGAGGAAGACGGTGGGCGTACTCGGGATCACCTCCATCGCGATTTTCAAAAGCGGCGCGACCAGACTGTAGGCCACGAACGCGAGGATCGAGAACTGCAGGTACTGCCGCGCCATCATTCGGCCCCCGAACTCAGATAGACCGCGAGAATCGCGGACGTGATGCCACCGATCCGCGTGAGCGTGATGGCCTCGTCGAGAAAGAGAATCCCGATGATCGAACTCCCGACGATGAACATCCCGTAGATCGGCACGACGACGCTCACCGGGCCGCGTTGCAACGCGATGTAGTACGAGAGGATCCCGATCCCGAGAAACACTCCGCCGACGTAGATGTACCCCGCCGCCGGCAGGAACACGTAGGACAACAGGTTCGTGTCCGTTACGGCCATCACACCGAGCGTGAGCACGAGGAAGACGACAGTAGCGACGAACAGCGACACTGTCGGGGGAACCTCCTGTGTCACCTTGCTGGTCAGCGGTGCGAGCATCCCGTACGATACGAGCGCGACGATCACCCACGGAAGGTACTCCATACGGTATCGTAGTATGTGCACGTCTTCACTCACCCGATCGCACGCAGTCGTGCGGTCGGGTACGCAATCGGTTGCAACTGCTCCGATAGTTCATATCCCGACAGTACAAGTGGCTCCCGATCGGACCGCAATGGCACGATGGACGAACCCCTCGAAGTCGTCGACGTCGTCGCCGACTCGGGATTTGAGGGCGTCGTCACCTGGCTGCTCCGTCTGGTCGGCCTGCTCGCCCTCTTCGGAGGGCTCGGGCTCTGGCTCGGCACCGAACTGGGCCTGCTCTGGCTGCCGGCGGTTCTCATCCTCGTCGGGTTCGTCCTCCTGGTGGCGCCCAGTGTGCTCTTGCTGCTCGCGGAGTTCGCGTGAGACGGTCGCAGACGCGACTCTCGACCGAGTAGACATCTCCGGTACTGCACGCTGTCGTGCGACCGACCGAGTGAAGAGGTGGAACCGAGACGCTATCGTATGGACGTTGTCGTTACTGGCGGACGCGGAGAGACCGGGCGCTGGATCGTCGACCGACTCACCGAAGAGCACGCGGTGACGTGTCTCGATCGGCGTCTCCCGGAGGACGACGGCCACCCGGACGTCGCATATCGTGCGCTCGATCTCACAGATGCGGGGAGCGTTTTCGACGTGCTCACCGAGCTGCGTCCGGATGCCGTCGTTCACTGGGCCGCGGTTCCGACGGCTGGAACCAGACCGAGAGTCGACACCTACCGAAACAACACTCTTGCGGCACACAGCGTCCTGACTGCCGCCGGACGCATCGGGGCGCGAATCGTGCAAGCGTCCTCCGATGGGGCGTACGGCTTTTTCTTCGCCGAGGAGACGCCCATCCCGGACGAACTCCCGATCACCGAAGCGCACGCTCGCCGCCCGGAGGACGAGTACGGACTCTCGAAGGTCGTGACTGAAGAAATCGGGAAAACCATCGCCCGCCGCGACGACGTGCCGGTCGTCTCCCTCCGCCCGTCGTGGATACAAACTCCCGGCGAGTACGCGTGTCGCGACGACGAGTACACCACTGACTTGGCGGCCGGCGCCGGGAACTACTGGTCGTACGTAGACGTCCGCGACGTTGCAGATCTCGTCGCGGCAGCCCTCGTCGGCGACGTCGACGGCCACGAGGCGTTCAACTGCGTCGCCGCAGACAACGCGCTCGGTCGACCGCTCCGCGAACTGATGGCCGAGTACTACGGTGACGTCCCGGAAGCGTGCTCTGTGGTTGGTGACGCAGCCGCCTACGACACGACGAAGGCCAGCCGGGTCTTCGATTGGGAACCGACGCGGTCCTGGCGCATTGCCGCTACCGAAGCGGTTCCCGAGCCACAGGTGTAAGGAGGTCTCAGGGGTGGCGTCTCGACTCTGGAGGGGACGTCGCTACAACAGTAGTCGCCGTCGACTCCGCTAGCGACGTTGGTCGGTCGCGGTATCCGGAATCCGGTGCTGGGTGAGCCCCGACAGGAGGTCGCCCGTCATCTGCGCGAAGGTCGCGACGACAGTGACGGCGAAGACGCCGACGGCGGCTGTCAGCAGCGGTTCGCTGGCGAGCAGTTCCCCGACGAACGCGGCCACGATCGAGATGATCTGCAGCCCGAACAGGCGGTCTAGGCGTTTCATTACTCATCCTATGCTACTGTCTCGAAGGTAATAGGTCGTGCGCGAGACGTGTCACCAGGGGAATTGGTGACGTGCGCTGCGGGCTTCGGTGTCGCAGCTGCGCCTGCCGAACACGGACGAGTCAGTCGTCGGCGACTCCCCCGCTCTCGACGTTCGTGACTTCGATGCCGCCGGAGAGTTCGGTGTTGGGATACGGCATATCGATTCCCTCGGCATCGAGTCGCTCCTTGACTGCTTCGAGGAACTGCGCGCGGACCGCACCGTAACTGCTCTCGTTCGGGTCGATCCAGATCCGGCCCGAGAGCACGACCGCCGAGTCACCGAGCGACGTCACGGGAGCGCTCGGTTCGGGGTCGCTCAGGACGCCTTCGAGCCGTGACCCCTCGTCGATGATGGCCTCTCGTGCCTGTTCGATGTCGTCTTCGTAGCCGATTCCGAAGCCGACCGTCACCCGACGTTGATCGTTCGCCACGTTGTTGACCACGGCCGCGCCGGCGAGGTCGCTGTTCGGGACGGTGACGAGTTCGTTGTCGAACGTATCCAACTTCGTCACCCGGAGTTGGATCTCCCGGACGACACCCTCGTTCCCGTCCCACTCGATCCAGTCGCCGACCGTGAACGGTTCGTCTTGGATGATGAACACACCGGCGACGAAGTTGGCGATGAGGTCCTGGGCGGCGAAGCCGACGGCGAGCGCGAGCGCGCCACCGAGGGTCGCGAACGCGGCCAGGACGACCCCGAAGCCAGCAACCGTTGCGGCCAACGCCACCGCCACGACGCCGACGATTACGACGGTCGTGTTCACCGCCAGCCCAACGAGCGTCTCGTCGAAATCCCGGTATCTGAGGCTCCGCTCTACCGCCCGGGTCACGAAGTACTTCCCGAGTAGGTAGATGATCAAGAACGCGACGACGAACAACACGACTGTCGTGACTGCACCGACGAGCGCGGGGACGTACTGCTGTGGATCGACCGACACGCCTTGTTGTAAAAGTAACATATTTCGTCCTCTCAGAGATCTACCAGATACTTAATATCTCGTTCGGAGACGGTGCCGTAGCGGCGCTTTAGCCGTATGAGCTCCCCGCCCCGTCCCCGCTCAACTGCGTGTGACGTCGAATGCGACGACGCGCCCCCGACCGTACATCACGAACACCTCGGCGTCGCGATCACCGTCGACGTCGGCGAGCGCCGGACGGGTGTAGATGGCGTCCTCGCGCTCGTACGTGGACACGACTTCACCGGAGCGCGGATCGACGAGCGAGACGATCCCGTCGTTCGTCGGGGCGACGAGTTCGATCGCTCCGTCGCCATCGACGTCCCCGGCTGACGGCGGCGGCATCATCTGAATGTCCCCGGTCGTAAGCGTCGTCTGCCACTCTGTCGTCCCGTCACTCGCGGCGAGGCTGTATAGCACCCCGTCTCGGGCGACCGCGTAGACCTCCGCAGCTCCATCGCTGTCGCCGTCTACGACCGCGTTGACTGCCGCGAACGATCCCAGATCTCGCTCCCAGACGATGCTGCCATCTCCATCGACCATCGCAACGCGACCGCCCTGAGCGGTCGCGACGACAACCTCCGCGTCGTCGTCGCCGTCAGCCTGGCCCGTCGCCATCCACGTGATCGAGCTATCGAACGAGACTGGGTCGTCCCAGACCGGCGTTCCGTCGTGCTCGAAGAGGTGGAGTTCGCCCGAGCCCCCCGCCCCGACGGCGACTTCCAGTCGGTCATCGCCGTCGAAGTCCTCGACGGCGGGCTGGCCCCACGTGTACGAACCGAGCTGTCGGGTCCAGACCGTCGTCCCGTCCCCGCGGACGACGGAGACCGTCCCGCGAACGTCGACGACAACGATTTCGGACCGGTCGTCACCCACGAGATCGGCGACAATCGGTTGCGTGTATCCGTACGACGTGAGTTCGTACTCGAATTCGACGTCGCCCGATCGTGGGTCGAACGCTATGAGCTTGTTTTCCGTGGTCGCCGCGAGGACCTCCTCGACACCGTCGGCGTCGTAGTCGGCGACAGTCGGATCGGCAACGGAGTGAATCGCACAGTCCGACGCCGGAATCTGGTAGTGCCAGCGGGGATCGCCGGTCGTCGCGTCCAGCGCGGCGAGCTCACAGTCGTCCGTGCCGGTCGTCCCGCTGATCGGCAAATACACGAGTTTCTCGCCGTCGACTTCTCCTACTGCCGGCGCGTGATGATTCCCGCTCACCTCGCGTGCCGTGTCACTCACCCACGAGACCGTCAACTCGCCGCCGGACTGGCCGTTCTGTACGACTGCTCCGGCGACGAGGCTCGCGAGAGCGACGAGGAGGAGCGCGAGAGCCAGCAGCGTTCGACGGCGCATTCGACTCGGGATTTCGGGACGAGTCTAAATAAATCGACCTCACGGGCCGACTGGTTCGAGCGGCGACCCCTATAGTAGCATTTGCAAGTCTTCACGCATCCGATCATACCCTGTCGTGCGATCGGGTGCGCAATCAGTTGCAAATGCTACTATAGTTTCACCCCCGGCGTTTTTCGTCGCTCCTTTCGTAGGTTTCGGCGATGGAGCGTCGTCAGTCCGTCCGAGTGGCGAGCGTCGCACTCCTCAGCCTCGGGGCGCTCACGCTCGTTCCCGACGGGGCGAGCGCCCACGACGTGACCGGCTCACGCTTCGATGCGCCGCTCCCGCTCTCGCTGCTCCTCGCGGGCGCTGGCGGCACGGTCGCACTCACTGCACTGTGGCTCGCGTTCACGAGCCACTCGCCCACGACGACAGAGGGGCGCACGCTCGCGACGATCGATGCCTCGACGGCTCGCTGGCTTCGATCTTCTGGTCGCGTCCTGTTCTTCCTCGGCGTCCTCACGTCGCTCGCGTTCGGCTACGCCGGGCGCCAGGTCGCCGCCGAGAACTTCGCCACCGTGTTCACCTGGCCGGTCTGGTTTCGCGGCCTCGGCCTGCTCGCGATCCTGGCCGGCTCCCCGTGGCAGACGCTCTCCCCGTGGCGGACCGTCTATCGTGGCCTCTGCCGACTCGAAGGTCGACAGCTAGCCGTCTGGGGCGCGTATCCATCTTGGCTCGGCGCGTGGCCCGCGCTGGCCGGCTTTCTGGTGCTCGTCGGCGTCGTCGAGAATCTGACCGTCATTCCGCGGTCACCGCTTCTCACGACCGTCGTAATTTCCGTCTACGCGATCGCGATGCTCACGGGAGCGGTACTTTTCGGCCCGATCTGGTTCGAGCGGGCCGACCCGCTCGGCGTACTGTACCGACTGTTTGGTCGGGCCGCTGGCGTCTCTCTCGACCGATCTCGGAACGGCGCTGTCGAACTCTCGTTCCGTGCCCCCTGGCACGGGTGCACCAGCGCCGTCTCGGGGCCGGCCATCGTCGTGTTCGTCGTCGCCGCCGTCTACACCGTCAGTTTCGACGGCTTCACCAACACACGACTGTATCAAACCGTCTTGTTCGGCGTTCGGAAGGCACTCGAAACCGGCCCGCCGACGAGCGTTTTCCTCTACGGCTTCGGGCTTGCACTGTTCGTCGGGACGTTCGTCGTCACCGTGCGACTCGGCGACGCGCTCGGGTTCTCGACGGATGCGGCCGCCGGGACCGTGGCGGGCGGTTCGGGGAAGATAGCCTGGCGGGGGGCCACCCGGGCGTTCGCGCCGACGGTCCTCCCGATCGCAGCGGCGTACGACATCGCTCACAACTACCCCTACGTCTTGCGGAGCACGGCCCGACTGTTCGAGATCAGCGTCGACCCACTCGGTATCGGGAGCGCCCCGGTCGACCCGCTGGGGTGGCTCTCGCTGCCGGCGTTCTGGGGGTCACAACTCCTGCTGATCGTCGTCGGCCACGTCGTTGCGGTCGTCGCGGCACACCACGTCGCCGTCGAGCGCTATCCGTCGGTCTCGGCCGCCCGACGGGGACATTTCCCGCTCGTCGTCCTGATGGTGGGGTATACGGTCCTCTCGCTGTGGATCATCTCACAGCCGGTGATCGGAGGATGAGATCATCTTTCAGTCAGCGGGTCGATTCACGCAATTGTCGCCGATTTCTCGCGCCCGATTCGAGGCCTAGACCACAATAGGCATTTTTCGGGGCGTCGAACGGTCGGCTATGAACCGACGGACGTTGCTCCGGCGCGGTGCGGCCCTCGGAGGGACGGTCGCCCTCGCGGGCTGTACGGGGTTGTTCGAGACTCGAACGGCCGGGATTCCGCCGATCCCGGAGGACCGCCCGGACGCGATATACGTCCCGAGTCACGTCGAGGGAATGAAGATGGCTGGCACGGCCACCGACGGCGACTACGCGTTCGGTCTGCTGTACAGCTATCCACACCGGTTTTGGAACGTCAACGGCGACGCCGTCTCACTCACTCAGATTGCTGACGAAGACGACGTTCACCTGATGGCGAGCGTCTGGGATCCCGAGAGTATGACGGTCCTCCCTGACACGGGGCTCACTGCGGAGATCTATCAGGACGGTTCGCTGGTCTCACAGGAGGTCATCTATCCGATGCTCTCACAGCCGATGGGCTTTCACTACGGGGCGAACTTCGGGCTGGACGGCGATGGAACGTACACCGTCGAACTGAGCGTCGGCGCGGTGTCCACCCGACGGACGGGTGCATTCCAAGGGCGGTTCTCGGAGGCGGCCTCGGTGGAACTGCCCTTCGAGTACAGCCGACAGGAGCGAGACGACATCGGGATTCGCCGACTGGGCGACGAGACCGCGACGCCCGGAGCGGTGGACCCGATGGAAATGGAGATGCTGCCCGCTTCGCTCGCGCCCCCCGAGAGCGACCTCCCGGGGGCGGTCGTCGGCACCGGGACGAGCAACGACGCGAGGTTCGTCGTGTCCGTCCTTGATACGCCGCCGGCCGGTATCGACGGCGACGGGCAGTACATCGCGGTCTCCGCACGGACCCGGTACAATCGGAGTATCCTCCCCGCGATGGGCCTGGAGGGCGTCCTCTCGCGAGGCGGCGAGCCAGTCTACGAGGGGCCGTTCACGCCGACGCTCGATCCCGACTTAGACTACCACTACGGCGCCGTCGTCGACGGTGTCGAGTCCGGCGACGAACTCTCGTTGCGGGTCGTCGTCCAGCCGCAAACTGCGCGGCACGAAGGCTACGAGACCGCCTTCGGCGGACTCGACGGCGGAATGCCGGACGTGACGCTCACTGTTCGATAGCGGGAATCGAGCGCCGATTCTGCGGAAATTTGAATCCGATCAAGGACGTCGCCGCGAACCTCTCGGGTCGAAAACGTCGGTGCCTCCGTGTCGACACTGTATAAACGCCGCACGGGTCGAAACTCACGTTGTACCTGGACATCCCAGCTGCCAGATCTCGTCCTCGTCGAATTCGGGTCGGCGTACCGACGTCGGTTCGTCATATCCGGCGAAGTCGAACGTCACTGTCGCCGTCGCTGTCGCCCCACTATCCGCGACTTCGATCTCGCGTTGTGCCTGCACCGGTCGATGGGTCTCGCTGTCGAGCCAGAGGGTCACCGTCGCGTTCTCGATATTCGCGTCCTGGACCTCGGTTGCGCTCGCCCCCCGAACGTCGGGCACTGCCCGCAGGGCCTGCTTCGAGGGATACCCGACGACGACGACGGTCTCGGTCCCGTCGATGACCTCCGTTCCGCGCCAGTAGACGTTCGTTTCGTTCAATACCGCCAGTTGCTGACCGACGGGCGTATACGTCAGCCAGGACCGCGACTCCGAAAGGTTCTGGCGCTCCCACCCCATCCGAGCGCATTCGGTGTACGCCGTGTATCCGGAGATATAGGCCCGTTTGGGCGCTGTTTGTCGCGTTCGGATCGTGCCGTCGACGTCTTCGATTCCCGTCGTCGCGTTCATTCGCCGTCCGGCGACGTCGACGGCGACGTTTCCGGTCACCTCGAGCGTGACGGAGTCGTCGCTTTCGGACGCCGACAGTGTTCCATCGACTGTCGTCCGATACGACGTGACGTCGGCGGTGGCGTTCTGACTTCGATTCAGCGCGTCCAGGGCACGTTGGTCGCTGGATGGCTGATCGGGTGCCGTCAGTCCGAGACAGCCGCTCGTGAGGATGAGGAATCCGACGAGTGCGGCGGCGAGTGGAGGGCGCATCGACACGGCGTTCGAACAAGAGCGCTAAAAGTTTTGCATTGACAGGTTGCTTCCGACTGGGGCGACTGCGTGCGCGTGACCAGCGGACGAGCGGGCGAACGCTATGATAGCTCTCTCGCCGCTTCACCTCGCAGTGAGAACCGGCGAAAGGGATTTTTACACCAGCGTCAGATTCCGCGTATGAACAGCATCTTGCACACCGGACGGGAGGTGATCGGTGTTGGACCGATGACCGGAACACCCAGTGAACTCTTCCTCTCGCTGGTGGCCGTTTTGCTCGTCATCGGTGTCCTCGGATTCGTGCTCAAGCAGCAACTGGCGACCTGATCGCTATCGGGTGGCGCTCGTTTCTCGAACGGAACGGAAACGTCGGACGGACGCGGTTGCCACCTACGTTCCCGACGCCGACCCGACCACAACGGAACTGTGACTGTGAGTACTCATACTGTCGGACAGAACTATGTGAAGCGTATCGCCACCCCGTGGGTGCCAACCGACTTCACGAACTTCTGTCCGACAGTATCAGCCACTGCTTCGATCAGTCCGCCCGAACGGTTTTCCCCTATACGCTAACGTTTACCATAAATCACTACGTAATGGTATTCACGATGCAGATACAGGCTGCCGTCGTAAACGAGGAGGAAGGACCGTTCACCATCGAGGAGGTCGAACTAGAAGACCCGCAGGACAACGAGGTGCTCGTCCGCGTCGTCGGCGTCGGCGTCTGTCACACGGATATGATCGTCCGTGATCAGCTGTATCCGACACCGCTGCCGGCCGTGCTGGGCCACGAGGGATCCGGCGTCGTCGAAGCCGTCGGCGAGAACGTCACCGATGTGGAGCCGGGTGACCGCGTGGTAATGAGCTTCGATTACGACGACGAGTGCCCGAGCTGTCACGCCGGCCACCCGGCGTACTGCGCGGACTTCTTCGCGCACAACTTCTCGGGACGGCGACCCGAGGACGGAACGTCGCCCCTCTCTCGCAACGGCGAGGAGGTAAGCGGCCGCTTCTTCGGTCAGTCGTCGTTCGCGACACACGCGATCGCGACAGAGCGGAACGTCGTGGCCGTCGACGACGACGTCCCGCTCGAACTGCTCGGCCCGCTCGGATGTGGGATCCAGACGGGCGCGGGCGCAGTGATCAATTCACTGAACCCGCAGGCTGGCTCGTCGATCGCTATCTTCGGGGCCGGTTCCGTCGGCCTCTCGGCGGTGCTCGCCGCGGACCTCAAAGGTTGTACGGACATCGTCTCGATCGATCTCAAACCGAACCGACTGGAGAAAGCCGAAGAACTCGGCGCGACGGCGACGGTCAATCCCGAGGACGTCGACGACGTGGTCGAAGCCGTCCAAGCGGCGACTGGCGGCGGTGCCGACTACGCGGTCGAATCGACGGGCGTCCCGGACGTCGCCGAACAGGCCGTCGACGTACTCACCCAGCGCGGCACGCTCGGCGTCGTCGGCGCGCCCGCACTCGGCACCCGAGCGAGCTACGACGTCAACGACCTCATCCTGAACGGCCGGTCGATCACGGGCGTCGTCGAGGGCGACAGCAACCCCAAGGAGTTCATTCCGGATCTGATCGAACTGTACCGACAGGGAAAGTTCCCGTTCGACGAACTCGTGACCTACTACGACTTCGAGGACATCGAACAGGCGGTCGAGGACTCAGAGCAGGGTGATACGATCAAACCGATCCTGCGCGTCAGCGAGCCTTAAACGGCCCCGCTTCCGCATTTCCAACTTTTTTGAGCGTCGTCTCGAGTCGCACGGAACGGCTCCCCGCAGTGAGCGCCCCGGCCCCCGCTCTGACAGCGAAAAACGTTTATATACTCTGTCGGATAGACGTAACTGAACGATTTCGTCCGTTCGGTCGTGTCGACGTTTCCGGCGCGCCCCATCAACAGACTTCCGGTGGTACGGGCCACGGATTTTGGTGGCTCTTGCCCACGGCTTTCCAGATATGTATGAGCACTAACGACACTACGGATCCGCTCGAAGCAGTTCGAACGCAACTCGAAAACGAGATTCCAGACGACCTCGTCGTCTCGCGCGTCGCCTACGAAGGCCCGGAACTGGTCATCTACACGGAGACGCCGCGAAAGTTCGCCGAGCGGGACGGCCTGATTCGCCGCCTCGCCAGCACGCTCCGTAAGCGGATTACGGTCCGCCCCGCCGCGGGCACCCAGCTAGATCCCGCGGAGGCGAAACCGAAGATTCTCGAACTGATCCCCGAGGAAGCGGGAATCACGAACCTTCAGTTCTATCCCGCGACCGGTGAGGTCCTGATCGAAGCCGAAAAGCCGGGTCTGGTCATCGGACGCCGCGCGAGCACCCTTCGTGAGATCACTCAGGAAGTCGGCTGGACGCCGGACGTCCTCCGTACGCCGCCGATGGAGTCCTCGACGGTCGACAACGTCCGCAACTTCCTGATGCAAGAGCGCGACGACCGTCGCGACTTCCTCGAACGCGTCGGCACGAGCATCCACCGCGAGCAGACGAAAGACACCGACTGGGTTCGTGTGACTACGCTCGGATGTTGTCGAGAAGTCGGCCGTGCGAGTTTCGTTCTCAGCACGCCCGAAACGCGCGTCCTCATCGACTGCGGGGACAAACCCGGCGCGGAGGGCGAGGTCCCGTATCTGCAGGTCCCCGAGGCGAATCCCATCGCCGACCTCGACGCGGTCGTGCTGACGCACGCCCACCTCGACCACAGTGCCCTGCTGCCGCTACTCTTCAAGTACGGCTACGACGGGCCGGTCTACACCACCGAACCGACGCGGGACCTGATGGGCCTGCTCCAACTGGACTACCTCGACGTCGCCGCCAAAGAGGGGCGAACGCCGCCGTACGACTCCGAAATGGTCCGCGAGGAACTCAAACACACCATCACCCTCGATTACGGCGACGTCACCGACATCGCGCCTGACATCAAACTCACGTTCCACAACGCGGGCCACATTCTCGGCTCGGCAGTCTCACACTTCCACATCGGGGACGGATTCCACAACGTCGTCTTCTCCGGCGACGTTCACTACACCGACACGCGCCTGTTCAACGGCGCCTCGAACGACTTCCCGCGCGTGGAGACGCTCGTGATGGAGTCGACGTACGGCCGCCGCGACGACTACCAGACCGACCAGGAAGACTCCGAGCGAAACCTCCTCGAGATCATCAGAGAGACCCACGACCGCGGCGGTAAAGTCGTCATCCCGGCGTTCGCCGTCGGGCGCTCCCAAGAGTTGATGCTCGTCCTCGAAGAGGCGATGCGCGAGGGCGACCTCCCGACGATGCCGATCTACCTCGACGGGATGATCCGCGAGGCGACGGCCATCCACACGGCCTACCCCGAGTTCCTCCGTGACGGACTCCGCGATCGGATTCTCCACGAGGACGAAAATCCCTTCCTCGCAGAACAGTTCCAGCAGGTCGACGGCGGCCAGGAGATGCGCGAGGAAGTCGCCGGCGGCGAACCCTGTATCGTCCTCTCTACGTCGGGGATGGTCACCGGCGGCCCGATTATGTCCTGGCTCGAACTCCTCGGCAGCGAGCCCGAAAATCAGCTCATCTTCGTCGGCTACCAGGCGCAGGGCACGCTCGGCCGGCGCATCCAGAGTGGGCGACGCGAGATCCCGTTCAGCGACCGCGGCGGTCGGAGCGAGCAGTTGACGCTTCGTCTCGGCGTCGAGTCGGTGAGCGGCTTCTCGGGCCACGCCGACCGCAACGGCCTCGAGAACTTCGTCGGCACGATGAACCCGCGTCCCGAGGAGATCATCTGCGTCCACGGCGACGAGGCGTCGACGGACCAGCTCTCGTCGGGACTCTATCAGAAGTTCGACGTGCGCACGTACGCGCCTCGGAACCTCGAAACGTTCCGGTTCGACTGAGGACTCACCGTTCGGAAGCGATCACACGCCTGGTGGTGCCGTGTCGGTTCGGCGCTTCCCGTGGGCGCGCACTCCATCTATAGCGGTCTTACAAACGCGGTAGCGACGACAGAGAGTCGAGACGGATAGAGAGTAGACGGTCGGCCGTCCGGCTAGCTCTCGACGGCCATCTCGGAGTCCTGGCGCTCGTATTTGTCCTCGAACTCCTGGATGAGTTGGCCCATCTTCGCGTACCAGTCGTTGAGCATCCGCTGCATACTGTCGGAGATCTGCTCTGCGTTCGCCGGCGAGTAGACGTGGTAGTAGCCGCCCTGCTCGTAGTTCACCTGCTCTTTCTTGATGAATCCGGACTGGAGCAGCCGCTGAATCGAGCGGTACGCCGTCGAGCGCTCGCGGTCGACGATCTCGGCGATTTCGTCGACGGTGAGGGGTTCGTCAGCCTGTACGAGGACCTGGAAGCACTCTTTGTCGAGTTGCTTGAGGCCGTGGAAGCATTCTAGCAGTCCCTCGCACTCCATATCCTGTCGAAGTTGTTCAGACATCGAGTCGGGCATTGTCACTATCCTGCATTACGCGCTGCGTGCATAAAAGATTTGTTTAGGTTCTCCACAATTCTGTGTGCGCAGACAATCGGTACAGATTGCCTAGGTCTCTCTTTCAACTCAAATACAAATACGCCAGCAAAAGAGTTCAGGATGGCCTAAAACAGTAGATCTACGTAATCGGTATCCACGTAGATAGGTGCAAAATTTGCACAAATTGGTAAATATATTGATGTTTCTACTGCCAGTGTTGAGAATGACCTGTGCATTTCCGTCCGCACTCGGCGTCGAGTAATTCGTGGTAGAGACACGGATGCCTCCGAACATATGACGATCGAACGACTATTCCCCGCTCCGAAAGAACCCGCAATAATTGGTTTTAAATTCAGCATAGGTGCAATATCGGCGCAATATTTTGCACCTTCTGTGCACGACTCTCGACCGGCCGGACGAGTGCGGCTCTGTTGTCTTTCGGTTTCCCTTCCCCCGATTAGGTCGAATAATTACTTTGGGTCATTGGGATTCACTGCGCGATCACGCGCGTAACGACGCACGCCATAAGACGCCGTGTTGACAACGAGACTGGCGGTTTTCGGGCGCATAGCTACCCATAACTTATCACCAACCACACGTGGGTTAGCTAGATATAGTATTGTATCTAGATCCCAATACCGTTAAGTGCACGCACCGGTTATCACCAGTTGCGCAGAAATCCATGAAATTCGCAAGATTCCACGAGGTGGCTCTCAATGTTCGGGCTTGAGAACGCTGCCGGCCCCACGGGCGCAGCGATTCTGATCGGCATTGTGCTCGTCGAGGCCCTCCTGCTGTATGTTGGGTATGGTGTACTCGAAAGTGTCCTCGGGCCGACGATTGCCCGCGCCCTGCGGGGTGACTAACCAATGGAGCTGCTAGGTGTCGCCGTGAGTATGCTGGCAATGTTCGCCGGCTTCGGGGTACTGATCGGTCTCCTGTTCGGCTTCTTCGGAATGGGGGGTTCGTTCCTGGTCACGCCGGCCCTGCTCGTTATGGGCTACAGGACAGACGTCGCAGTCGCGTCCGGCCTGGCGTTCGTCTTCGGGACGTCCGTCATCGCCACACTGAAGCACCGCGACCTGGGTCAGGTCGACTACAAGCTCGGCGTGCTGATGATCGCCGGGACGACTGCCGGCATCGAAGTCGGGAAGATCGGGTTGCACTGGCTCCAGGACATCGGACTGGCTAACACCGTTGTGAGCATCGCGTACGTGGGGCTCCTCGGTGGCATCGGTGTCTTCATCACCTACAACGCGCTGAAAAGCGACGGTGAAGGCGGCGTCAGCCACGACGCCGAAGATATGGACGTCGAAGAAGCGGCCGAAGACATCCCCGACATCGCCAAGAAGATTCAGTCGTACAACATTCCCCCGATGATGGGGATCAAGGGCGGCCTCAAGGTCTCGCTGTGGATGATCCTCGGCGTCGCGTTCGCGACGGGGTTGCTCTCGGGCTTCCTGGGCGTCGGTGGCGGTTTCATCCGGATGCCCGCGCTGTTCTACCTGATCGGCGTGCCCGTCCCGGTCGCCGTCGGGACCGACCTGTTCGAGATCGTCTTCTCGGGCGGGATCGGGAGCTTCCTGTACGCGATGGACGGCGCGGTCGACCTCGCGATCGTCGCCCCGCTTCTAGCGGGTAGTGCGCTCGGTGCCCGGCTCGGTGCCGCGGCGACGAGCCTGGTCGAGGAGGACGACATCAAGGTCTACTTCGGTATTATGCTGCTGCTCGGCTCGATCGCTGTTGCGGTCCGCGAGATCGGCGGCGTTATCGAGATGCCCGTCCTCGACGTCGTGTCGCTGGCGATCATCGTCGGCGCTGCGATGCTCGTGAGCGGTGCAGTCGTCGTCAGCTCCATCCGCGAGCTCCGCGCTCAGGGCCCCACGGCGACGGCACAATCTGCTGACTAACGTCTGAGGACTCCTTCTGTTTCGCCTCTGCTGAGCGGCTTCTGTTTTCTCTGTTCTCCGACCTGCTGTTACACACGGAGGGGAGCCTCGCGTAATTGCGACATTCTCCCGCGGACTGTCTCTACTTCTTCTCGCTCTGTTTCGGCTCTCGCTCTGTTTCGGCTCTCGCTCTGTTTCGAACGCCGTTTCGTTCGCGCCCCGCTTTTCGGTCTCCAAGACGGGCATAGATGAGCAGGGCGAGATACCTCCGGTCCCGGTCCGGGATGACTTCGCGTCGCTTGTCGCCGGGGCTCACATTCCTGCACCTCGTCGGACCCGTCCGGTTCGACGGAGCCACTCACACGGCGTCGTCGGGGGCGTGGCGTTCCCGCATCCGTTCGGTCTCTTTCGCGTATCGGTCGCGCGTCTCGGCGTCGTCGACCGTGCTGAGTTCGTCGGCTTCGACCTCGATCGCTGCGGTGACTTCCGGGACCGTTCCACTGAAGCGGTTGAACGCACGCTCCTTCTGGTGGTACTGTGCACCGTCGGTCGTCGCGTAGACGAGCACCAGGATGTGGGGCGCGTCGGCGGAGAACGTCCGCTCGACCATCCAGACGCGTTCCGTTTCGGTTGTGGATTCTGTGTGGCTCATATGTAGATGTACGGCAACTGAACGATCAGCGGTTGTGGTCAATCCCGACGAGTGAGAATCTGCACTACTGCTCTCGGCCGCCGGCCTCCGACAAACAGTTCAACCGACTGATATTGTCTCCGCTCTCGTTCGCCTCTCGACTCCCCCGGTGCCACACTTCGTCTGGCGTAGGCGACGTCTCCGTCCCGCTGTCACACGCTATTCTGGCTCGTCGGCTGTGTCTCGGTGCGTTCGCTCTTCCTGTGCTGTTCGACGCCTCATCAGTCAGTTCCACCTTCGCCTGCATTTGGAGGGCGACCGCCCGCTATTGACATCCCGTCGCTTGCCCGTCTACGTCACATCCCGCCGGACTACGCTGTACACCTTGGCCTGGCCGTGTGGCAGTCGCTCTCCGTCGGATAGGTGGTTCTCTGCGAATGGACCGCAGGTGGGCGCGGATAGACCCTTGGTCGGCGTTACAGGGCTGCGACCGCCGTTAGATAGGCAACGACGAACGCGAGCACTAGCGATCCGATCCAGGCACCTACCGTGAGGAGGATCTTTCGCAGATCGACGACGTCACCACCGCCGACGGCTGCACCGCTCCCGACGATCCCGCTGACGATGATCTCGTTGAACGAGACCGGGACGCCGAGTAACACGGCAGTCTGGGCGATCAGAAACGACGGGATCAGCGTCGCGATCGAGCGCCGCGGCCCGAGCGAGGAGTAGTCCTGCGACAGCGACTTGATCATCCGGGGCGCGCCGGTCCACGACCCAACGAGGATTCCGAGACCACCACCGACGAGCACGGCGAACGTCGAGACGAATTCGATCTCGTCGGCGAGCGGTAACAGCGGGCCGACGGCGAGACCGACCTGGCTCCCACCCGCGGAGAACGCCACGAGCGATCCGAGCGCCAACAGGACGCGTCTGAGCCCGCCGTCGCGGTCGCGATTCACGTCCCAGTGGACGACGAGCGCGGTGGCGAGGGCCACGGCGAGCGTCGCGCCGCCGACGGCGATGGCACGGTCTACCGGGAGCGCCCGCGCCGTTGCCCCGGCGATCGACCCGGGGGCTCCGTGCGGGCCGAGTGTGGGAAATTCGAGGTTCGTGATCACTGCGCCGACGAGCGCCGTCAGGATCGGGACGCTGAATCGCTCGGGAACGTCCTCTCGGGGCAGGACGCTCGCGATGGCGTACGCGATTCCGCCACCGACGACCGGCGTCGCGACCCAGACCAGCCCGATCTGCTGGTACTTCGCCCACGCGGGCGCGCCGCCGAGCGCGAGTCCGACGCCGACGACGGACCCGGCGACGGTGAACGCGGTCGCGATCGGGTAGCCCGTGTAGATCCCGATCGCCATCAGTCCCGCGCCGATCAACAGCACGAGGATCACACCCGTCGCGGGGAGGGAAACGCCCTCGATGAGGCCGCTTCCGACCGCTTCCGAGACGTTCGCGCCCTGCGTGACGGCGCCGACGAAGCCGAAGATGCCGACGACGAACGCGGCGCGCATCGTCGAGATCGCGTTGGCTCCGACGGCTGGAGCGAACGGCGTCGCGCCGCTCGATCCCGCACCGACGACCCAGGCCATGAACAGGCTAGCGATACTGGCGACACCGAACAACAGGAGTACAGATACGTCCATCGTATTCGAGGAAAGTGGGGGGAGGGGGAAGGGAGTTAGCGATCGCCGACGGGAGGGCGATCGACTCGCGTTGTGTATGAGTCAGCGCCCGCCGACGGCACCGAAGCTGGGCCGACCGGCGAGCGTTAGTTCCACTGACTTATAATGATTACTCTCGTCTCTTACCGCCGACCATCGCCACCGGGAGTGGCGCTCGGCGGTACACAGTGAGAGTAATCACTATTAGTCGTCGGCGAGCGATTCCTGGCTGGCGGCGCAGTTGTTGGGGCCGAGTTCCAGCGAGAAGGCTTCCTCGTCGTCGGCCACGTTCTGCCCGAGGTTCGTCGCGATGATGTCCTCGTAGTTCGCCGGCCGCGGCGGCATATCTGCCAGGATGAGTTCGACGAACGCGTCTTCGGCCATCGACAGCGCGTCCATCCGCTCTTTCAGGTCGCCGATCGGTGCCGTGTACGTGCCGTCCTCGGCGGGCACTGCGGCGTCG
>NZ_JANHAV010000003.1 GCF_024464655.1 Halobellus inordinatus | reverse complement strand
TGAACAGGACGAGCCACTTGCCCTCGTAGTCGTCGGGGATGGTCAGTTCGCCGTGGCTCGTCTCCACGGTGAGCTGGGGGAACTGATCGCCGATTCCGGGGGCGCCGGCCGATTCGTCGGGGTCTGCTGTGGGTTCTGCCATTGCAATTCTCTATTCGGGGGCTGCACACTAAGTACATTCCCTCTGAACAGTTTTCTCTCTATCTCAGTTCTCTCACGCCCAAGAAGAACAAAATTTTGTAGTGAAAGAATCCTGAACCAGATTAGAGAAATAATACTTTCTAAGAAAGAAAATACAAGAGGTCAAAAAGCGAACTGACTCGTTCGTTCAGTCCCTTGGACGCCCCGTTCGATCCGGAGCCGGGGGCGACGACGCAGAGCGGTCGGTGCCGGGGCGCTCCGGTCGAAAGTACGTGCGATTATTCGCTTTGCGCCGGCGACTCCGAGGGTTCTTCCTCCGAGGTATCGTCGCCCTCCTCTTCGATTTCGGGTTCTTCGGGCGTCGTGATCCGCGCTTTCATAATGCGAGTGTTGTCGACCTGTTCGATCCGGATGGTGATCCCGTCGTAGGTGATCTCTTCGCCCTCCTCGACGAGTCGCCCGGCGCGGTTGAAGATGAATCCCGCGAGCGTCTCGAACTCCTCGCCTTCGGGGAGTTCGAGGCCAAGCGCTTCGTTGACTTCGTCGATGTTCACCTCGCCGCGGACGAGCGTCTCCCGGTCGTCGAGGAACTCGAAGGCCTCCTCCTCGTCGTCTTCGAGGATGTCGCCGACGATCTCCTCGACCATATCTTCGAGCGTCACGAGCCCTTCCGTGGTCCCGAACTCGTCGATGACGATGACCATCCGCAGGCGGTTGTCCTGGATCTCCGTCAGCAACTCGTCGACGTTCTTCGACTCGGGGACGTGCAGCGTGGGCTGGACGATGTCGATCAGCGACGCGGTCCCCTCGCCGTAGTGCTTCTCGCGCACGAGGTCCCGGATCGTGACGATACCGATGATGTTGTCGAGGTTGCCGTCGTAGACGGGGACGCGCTCGTGGTCGGACTGGACGCACGTCTCGATTGCCTCGTCGATCGTCGCGTCCTTCGCGACGGCGGTCATATCGAGCCGCGGCGTCATCACCTCTTTGGCGATGGTCTGATTGAACCGGAAGATCCGATCGAGCATCTCCCGCTCTTCCTCCTCGATGACGCCTTCGCGCTCGCCCGTCTCGATGAGGTCCTGAATCTCGTCGCGAGTGATGTAGGACGTCTCGATGGCCGAGCGGCCGCCGGTCACCTTGTTGATGACGCGGGTCAGGTAATCGAAGATGACGACCAGCGGCAGGAGGACGTACTCGGAGTACTTCAGGGGGCGCGCGATACGGAGCGCCCACGATTCTGTGTTCTCGACCGCGTAGGACTTCGGCGCGCTCTCACCGAAGAGCAAGACGAGCGTCGTGATCCCGAACGTCGAGGCGAGCACCGCCGCACCCGGGTCGAAGTAGATGCTCACGATCGCCGTCGCGATCGAGGACATCGCGATGTTGACGATGTTGTTCCCGACGAGGATCGTGATCAGCAGTCGGTGGGGGTTCGCCTTGAGGTCGCTGACGATCTCCGCTCTCGGGACGCCGTCTTCGACGAGCGAGTCGATCCGGTGTTTCGCCAGCGAGAACATCGCAATCTCCGAGGAGGAGAAGAACGCCGAGAAGGCAATGAGAACGAAGATTGCGGCCGCGCCCGCGATGGTGACCGTCGTGTCGTTGATCGGGAGGGCCTGGAGGATCGGCCCCAGGACGGCTGTCGGTTCGACGACTCCACCGTCGAGTGAGTCGACGGTCGGCGCGATCGCTGCCCAGTCATCGGTGCCGCGCGGCCGTTCGACGGCGAGAGATGCGAGTGGCGGAGACAAACCCATATAACTACGTCACCTTGTCTGGCCCCGGAATTAAGAGTTACCCTCGGATCCGTCGATTCCGTCGGCGCACAGCGGCCCCACTCGCCTGTCGCTGGTGCGTCGAACGCTATCTTCCGGGTGCGAAGGGCTTAGGCGTTCATCGTTCGTACGCCGGCTATGAGCGATTCGGACCCACACATAACGCTGTATCGGCTCCAGGCGTGCCCGTTCTGCGAGCGCGTCGTCAGAGTCCTCGACGAACTCGATCTGCCGTATCGCTCTCGATTCGTCGAACCGATGCACGCCGACCGAAACGTCGTCAAGCGCGTCTCGGGCAAGCGGAGCGTCCCGGCGATCGTCGACGAGAACACCGGCGTGAAGATGTCCGAATCGGCCAACATCGTGGAGTATCTGACGAAGACCTACGGTGACGGAGGTGTCGCCTGATGGTCGACTTCGAGGTCGTCTCGCTCCCGGAGACGGACCACCCGACGGTCGGTGAGATCGCCCCGGACTTCACGCGCCCCCTCGTGAACGAAGAGTACTGGGAGGACGCGTCGCTGTCGTCGATCGTCGCCGATGGGCCGACGCTCCTGGTATTCCACCCGATGGATGGTGCGTTCCCGACGACGTACATCTGGAAAGAGATCGACGAGCGCGGATTCGCCGCCGACGTGCAGGTCGTCGGCGTCTCGATCTCCTCGCCGTACGAGCACAAGGAACTCCTGAAAGAGCGCGCCGCGGACGCGCGACTCTTCTCGGATCCCACAGCCGAGGTCGCCGCCGCCTACGACGTCGAACACGACCTCGACGGGATGGCCGGCGTCACGGAGCACCGACCGGCAGTCTTCCTGCTCGACGAAGAACGGACGATCCAGTACGCGTGGGTCGCCGGGGAATGGCCCGAGTTCCCCGCGTACGACGAGATCGCGGCGGCGATCGACGACCACGTCTGAGCTGTTTTCGGTCTCGCGGAATGCCTCCTCCGGCCCGCCGCATCCGCCACGCTCTTGCTGGCTCGCCACGACGGGTTCACTAGATGACGGGGTTCGACGAGACGTTCACGGACCAACTCGACACCGCTCTCGACGAGGCGGCCGACGCCATCGAGAACGGCGAGACGGTCGTCTACCCGACCGAGACGGTCTACGGGCTCGGGGCGGACGCGACCGACCCCGACGCGGTCGAACGCGTCTTCGAGACGAAAGGCCGCGACCGGACGAAGCCACTCTCGATGGGGGCGCCGACGATCTCGGTCGCACAACGATACACCCAGCCCAGCGAGCGCGCGCTCGAATTTATGCGGGCGTTCCTCCCTGGGCCGGTCACCGTCGTCGTCGAGCGCGACCCGTCGCTCCCGGACCTGCTCACAGCCGGCCGCGACCGGGTCGGAGTCCGGATCCCGGACCACGAGGTCGCGCTCGCGCTGTTCGAGCGGGTCGCTCCCACGCCCGTGACGGCGACGAGCGCGAACGTCAGCGGCGCTCCGAGCGTGACGGAAATTTCGGAACTGGACCCGGACCTCCGGGCGTCGGTCGGGGCGGTCGTCGACGCCGGCCCCACACCCGGTACCGAAAGTACGGTCGTTGATCCCCAGCGAAACGTGATCCACCGACGCGGCGCGATGGCCGACGCTATCGTGGCCTGGCTCACCGACGAGGCCGGGTCCGAACCGGTCGTCGAAGACGGCTAACGCGACGCCGACCGACCCAGTCCGGCTCAGCCGAGTCCGAGCATCGTCTTCAGCGACCGCGTCTTCGTCCCACACGCCGTCCGGTAGTCGCAGGCCTCGCACTTCGCTTCGTCGCGGATGCGACTCGGTACCCCCTGCATCGACCGGACCGTCCACAGCGTCCGCCGGTAGGCGCTCTTGTTCCGCGTCGTCAGCCGGACCGTTCGGACGACGCCGTGCGACGGATACTCGACGAGCGCACGCGGAATCGCCCGCCCGCGCTCCCACGCCAGCGCTTTCGCGATGGCGACGGCGCGGACGCGCTGGGGCTCCCAGACGCCCCGCGGTGGCGGATCGCCCGGTGACACGACCGTCGGCGTCGGTGGCGGGGCGTCCTCGTCGTCTCCTGCGGATTCGAGAACCTTGTGTGCGACGCCGTGGCAGTCACGGCCGTAGAGAACGACGTTTCGGAGCGCGGGGTCGACGAGCCGACCGTAGTCGTCTCGCTCGGCGAGCGCCGCCAGATTCGATCGGTAGGTCGCCGGGGACACCGCAAGCGGCCGCTCCTGAAGCCGTCTGTCCGCCGCTGTCCGGAGGGCATCGTACTCGGACGCGAGTTCGCGCACGGCGTCGACCTCCGGCGGCGCGTGGTCGTCGTCGCGGCGGGCGTAGTAGAGCTGTCGCGGGCAGTAGGCCGCGCGGGCGAGGTGCGAAATCGGGATCGTCTCGGGCGGGGAAGACACGTGGGCAGTTGCTCTCCTTCCCGTATTTGAACGCTCGGATGATCCCCATCTCTGAGCGGGGCCGAGATGTGTCGTACGGCCCGGACGGCTACTCGTCCCGCTGGTGATCGACGATCTCGACCTCGAACACGAGCGTTTTCCCCGCGAGTTCGTGGTTGAAGTCGACTTCGACCGCGTCCTCGTGGACGGTGACGACGTCCCCGTGCAGTCCGTTCTGCGCGTGGACGTGGAGGCCGACCGCAGGCGACTCGCCGACCATCCCCTCGAACGTTTCGGGGTCGTACTCGCGGACGCGGTCGGACCGAACCTCGCCGTACGCCGCATCCGGTGGCACGTGGACCGTTTCTTGGTCGCCGACGCGCATTCCGCGGACGGCCTCGTCGAGCCCCTCGATCACGTCGCCCTCGCCGACGGTGAACGCGAGCGGCTCGTAGTCGCTCGGCTCGCGATCTTCCGCGTCTGCGAGGCCGTGCTCAACCGCGACGGCGTACTTCGAGGTCCCGAAGACGGTCCCGTCCTCCAACCGGCCGATGTACTCCACAGCGACCCGATCGCCCGCCTCGATCTTCATACACGGGTATGACGAACCGATCGGCAATACGCTGTCGGCTTCCCCCGATACCGACAGAACGCTTATCAGCGCCCGCGAACGATCCGCGGGTATGGTCGAGGACACCGAAAGCGCCGATTCCGACGGCAGTCCCGCCGCCCCTTCCAGGCTCGGCCGGCTACTGTTCGGGTTCGGCCTCGCGCTCCAGGCGTCGGAGGACTTCCGCGATATGGAAGACACGATCGAATACGCCGAATCCGCGGGCGTTCCGTTCCCCCGACTCGCCGCGCCGTTCGCCTCGGGGATGATGGTCGTCGCCGGTCTCGGCGTCGCGTTCTGGCGGCTCCCCAAGATCGCGACCGGCGCGGTCGTCACCTTCCTCGCGGTCGTGACCACGACGATGCACGACTTCTGGAACGCCGACGAAGACTCCCGAAGCGGCGAACGGCTCGCCTTCTTCGGCAACCTGGCGATGTTCGGCGCGGCGCTTGTGTTCCTGCGCGAGGCGTACAAATAACGACACTGCGAAGTCGCTGTGTCGCCCGCTTTTGCGACGAATCCACGACTCACTCAAACTGTGACCTCTACCGACACGACTGACCTCAGCCGTCGGACGCTCCTCGCCGCCCTCGGCGGTGTCGGCACGAGTGCGCTCGCCGGGTGTTCGTTCACCGACCGCGAGCCCGACGGCGAAACGACCGCGACTGATCCCGACGCCGCTCGACGACTCGCAGAGCGGTTCGCACCGACGCTGTACTTCGACCGCGCGGAACCGTGGCTGCCGACGGACCCACGCCCGTACGCGAGCGAGCAGGACGGCGAGTCGATCGTCGACGGCTTCGACGCGCTCGACGGCTATCACGAGCAGTATGCGGCGTCCGGCGAGCCACCGAACCCGACGGTGTTCTACAACGCCGTCGAGTACGACGACTCCCCGCTGGCCGTCGTCCAGTTCTGGATGTACTCGGCGTTCGATCAGTTCTCGACGAACTTCCACTGGCACGATTGGGAGGTCCTGCACGTCTTCGTCGACACCGACACCGGCCGACCGCAACTGTACGTCGCGAGTTCGCACTCCCGCAAAGTTCCGAACAACGAGTTTCTGGACCCCGAACCCGAGATGGTGCCGCGGCTCCTCTCGGAACTCGGCTCACACTCCAGTGCGCTGTCCGTCAACGACGAACCCGACGGGTTCCAGCGCTTGCCGGGGGCGGACCTCCTCGCCGACATCACCAACTCCGCGATCACGAGCATCGAGGCGCTCTCGGAGTTGCCTCTGGCGTACGGGCTGCCGCGCGACGAAGGAGCGCGACTTCCCTACGTCGTCCCCGAGTACGAGGGCGCGCCCGTGTACGAGCACGAGCGGCTACCGAACGTCGACAGGGACGCGCTCGTGCCGGACGAACTGACGGTTCGGTCCTTCGATGCCCTCGCGTCACCGCCGACGGACCTCCCCGAGCGGTCGACCGGCGTCGTCTTCCGCTACAGCGGACGCGAGGGCGCACCGGGGAACGCCTCGACGGCCACGAGTTCCGAAGGCGCGAACCCGGATCTGGAGTCAGCGACCGACGACACGTACGATCTCGTCCCGACGAGCGAGATCGAACACCTCACCGATTTCACCGGTCCGCAACTGAGCTTCGAGTTCGCGGTCCCACAGGCCGCCGAGGACGCCATCGCGGGCCACATCTCGACGACCGGCGCGCCGTGGGGACAACCGCGCTATGAGAACCCTGCGGCGGACATCACCGACTCCAACCATCGGGCGGCGCTGGCAGAGCGCTACGACGCCATCGGGGCTGCAGCGCCGATCAACACCGTCGTCGCCCGTGTCACAGAAGCCGTCACGACGGACGACGCCCCCGACCAGGAGGGGCTGACGACCGCGGACGCGACCGTCGAAGCCGTCGCGCTCCTGGAAAGCGATCCGGTGGCCGTACCGACGTTCGAAGGCGTCGCGGTCGTCCGCGACGTCCCGGCGGGCGACCACCGCTTCACCGTCAACGCCCCGGGTCAGGCGCCGCACAGCGAGCGACTGTCTGTCGGCGACAGCGAGTCAGACGCGACAGCGACGAGTGGCGGATCGGAAACCGCGTCGGACGTGACGACGACGGACACGACCACATCAGAGGAGTCGCCGACGACGGTTGACGAGCAGACTGCTCCTGCCTCGCCGACGACAGCCGAGTCGACGACAGCCGAGTCGACGACAGCCGAGTCGACTACCTCTGGTGAGACTGCATCGTCGACCACCACCGGCGCGCCCACGTCGTCGGCAGACCAACGCGTCGCGACCGCCGGCGTCGACGGAGAGATCCCACTCGTCGCGCGCGAGGACGCCCGAAAGCTCGAAGTCGACGCCTCGGGAACCGACGCCGACCTGACGGATCTGGCGGTCGAAGACGACTTCGCCGGCCGACTCTACGACGCCCCGCTGGACGGTTCTGACGCGGTCTACGTCCACCGCGGCGGTGCGTACACGACCGAAGTCCGGGACGCCGACGGCGCCCTCGGGGCCTTCAGAGTGAACCCAGATCCCGACGCGTCCGGTGCCCTTCGAATCGACCGGCCGGAGACAGGGAAAGCGTCGCTCGCCGCGTTCCTCGCGTCGATCGCCGCCGAGACGCGCGACGAACTCGCGGCGCTGCTCGACGGCGAACTGAGCACCTCGCTCGACGGTGGAGGCGTCCAGAACGCGCTCGGCGGACTTCTCCGTGCGTTCGATGCGATCGTCGAGGCGGCCTCGCGTGCAGCGGAGCGCGCTCGTGCCGGCGAGCGCGGCAACGCGGATCAGCAACTGCAGGCGGTCGAAACCGGTCTGGAGCGCGTTCTCGATCGGATCGAAGCCGCGGGCGACACCGTTCCGGAACCGCTCACGAACGCCGCGCGAAACCGAATCGCGCAGGCGAACCGGCGGGTCACGCAGGCGCAGCAGTCCGAGAAGCTCTCGTAGCAGTTGCAACTGCTACAATATAGCTGCCGCACCGCTTCGAGCTCTTAGGCTCATACTGTCGGACAGAAGTTCGTGAATGATGTTGGCATCCACGGGTCAGATAATTTTCACAGAGTTCTGTCCGACAGTATCAGTTGATTGGCGGCTGCTGCTCGCGGGAGGCGTCTGCCTTCCGATCGGTGATGTCGACTAGTGCACCGGGGAATCGGCGTGCCTTCCCGTCGCCGTCACACTTGACGCGGCCACTCGCGAGCACCCACCGACGTTCCCCGTCCGGGTCGTGAACGCGGAACTCCTCCTGGAACTCGCCGCAGGCATCCAGGGCTGTCTCGGCCGCACGCTCGATCCGCTCTTGGTCAGCGTCGGCGACCGCGGAGACGTAGGCTTCGAGTGGAAGGCCGTCGTCTGCGGCATCCGGCGGGACGCCGAACAGCCGCGCGAATCGAGCGTCGACGACGAGTTCGTCGGCATCGACGTCCCATTCCCAGGTGCCGACGGCTCCGGTGTTGATTGCGGCCTCCAGTTGCGTTTTCGCCTTCTTGATCTCCTGTTCGCGGGCCTTGCGCTCGGTGATGTCTTGGACGATGCCGAGCGCTTCGAGTGGCTCGCCGTCGTCGTCGTACTCGACTTCGGCCCGCTGGCGGACCCAGCGCGTCTCTCCGCAGTCCGTCACGACTCGGTGTTCGATGTCGTACGCTGCACCGTCGAGTGCGGCACGCCACTTCTCGTCGACGAAGTCTTGGTCCTGGGGATGGACGTAGGTGAGAAACTCCCGGTGGTCGAGCGGTCGCTCGGCCGATCGGTCGGTATCGGACTGCTCCCTATCGATTCCGAAGATCCCGTATATCTCCTCTGACCACCAGATCTCGTCGTCGCGGACATCCTTGTGCCAACTCCCGAGATCCGCCATCTCTTGGGCCTGCCGCAGGTGCGATTCGTGTTCTGCGGCCTTGCGCTGCGCACGCGTGCGCTCGACGTGGCTTCGGATGCGCTTTGCGAGCAACTGGTACTGTTCGGTCCCCGTCCGCTTCTGGAGATAGTCGCTCACGCCGGCGGAGATGGCCTCGCTCGCGACCTCCTCGCTCCCCTTCCCGGTAAAGAGGATGAACGGCAGTCTCGGATGGTCCTCACGGACGCGTTCGAGGAGCTCGATCCCGTTCTGTCGCGGCATATCGTAATCGGAGACGACGCAGTCGAACGTGTCCTCGTCGAGTCGTGCGAGCCCCTCGCTCGCGCTCGTCGCCGTGTCGACCTCGAACTGGTCGTCCGCTCGCTCCAGGAACGTCGCTGTCAGCTCTGTGAGCGATGGCTCATCGTCGATGTGGAGAACGCGAATCGGACTCGATGAGACCCCCATCACGCATCTGTATCACGAGCATCATTATAATCCTCTCTGTGGCAGTATCAATTTTGAGACCGCAGATTCTCCCCGGCAGCAGCGATAGCGTCTGACAGCAGACTTGCCGCCTCCGCTACTGTGCACCTCTCGCTCCGGCTCTGCAGTCCCGAACGTAGTACCTACTCATAGGGATTATCGTAACTGTTCGGAGAGTCTCGCCGTACCGTCCGGCGAGACATCTATGGAGACGTACGATAATCCCTATCAATCTGAGGACTCGTCGTCTGCAGGACGTTCCTCGGTTTCTGTCTCCGTTAGCGGAGCGGGGAGTTGCTCGCCGACGACGTATCTCGTTATCTGATAGACGGCAACAACAAAGAGCACCAGCAGCGCGAGGTCGAGCAAGTACAACTCGATGAACTCGAGCGCTGAGATGTCCGCCAGCGTGATTTCCCCTAATAAAAACAGGGCTTCGAGGGTAGCTACCAGTATCAGTGCCGGGGTGAATATGACCAACAGGGCGATGAGAACGATACTTAGGCGACGCTGCATCCGAGTCATATTCTTGTATCGTTCGGAATAATTAAAAGACCTCGGACGGAAGCGGAGCCAGTAGCATCGTGACATCCGAAAGAGACCCGAATACGACTTCCGAGAGCGAAACCGTCCGCGAAGCGGTCGAACAGTCCCGGAGCGGCGCCCCGGCCGTCGGGTCGGTCGTTCGAGACCGATTCACCTCCGACGAAATCTTCCAGCGGATCGTCGCAGCGGCGGATGAAGAGATCACGTCCGGGAGCCGTGAACTGTTCTTCAGCGCGCTCGCGGCCGGCTTCGCCATCTCGATCACCTTCCTGTTGTACGCGTCGTTGACGGCCTCGACTGACGGTCACGAGGTTCTGAGCGCGATGCTCTACCCCCTCGGGTTTATCTACATCATCATCGGTGGCTACCAGCTCTACACCGAGAACACGCTCCCCCCGGTGGCGCTGACGCTGGAACGCCTCGCGAGCGTTCCGGCCCTGCTTCGCAACTGGGTCGTGGTCCTCACCGGCAACTTCGCCGGCGGTGCCGTTGGCGCGGCCACGCTGGCGTACGGCGGCGTCCTCTCCCCGGAGGGCGCCACGGCAGCGCTGAACCTCGCTCAGAAAGGGATCGAGACGGATGCCGGCACGCTGTTCGTCAAGGCGGCGTTCGCCGGCCTGATCGTGGCCGGCGTCGTCTGGGTGGAGTACGCCTCGCGGGACACCATCTCTCGGATCGCGGTGGTCTATCTGGCGTTTCTCGCCATCCCGATGGGGAACCTCTTCCACGTCGTCGTCTCTTTCACCGAGATGCTCTATCTGGTCTTTCAGAACGACCTCGCGCTGTGGCTCGGGCTCACCGATTTCGTCCTCCCGGTTCTCGTCGGCAACACCGTCGGCGGCGTCGTGCTCGTGACGGTCGTCAACTACTTTCAGACGACCGAGTCACGCCTCGAATCGGCCCGGTTCGAGGGGTCCGCCCGACAGCTCTCGACCCGCGAGTGGCTCTTCGGTGGCTTCGTCGGCCGGTCGTACGTTCCCCTCATCGACACGACCAGCGAAGCCGACGAGCCGGTCGACTACCGAATCGTCGTGCCGATCGCGAATCCGCGAACGGAGTCGCCTCTGCTCGAACTCGCCTGTCAGATCGCCAGTACGCACGACAACGCCACCGTTCACACGGTTCACGTCGTTCAGGTCCCCTCCCGTTCGTACGGTCCGGCACAGCGACAGCGGATCGTCGCCGAGTCCGACGCCCTCTTCGAGGACATCCGCGAGCACGTCAACTCCTACGACGTCGGCTACGAGTGCTCGACAGTCGTCTCCCACCGCTCTTTCGAGGAGATCTTCGACATCGCCCGGCGGAAGGACGCCGACCTCACGCTCCTGAACTGGGGCGACGACAGGATCTGGAGCGCCGTTCGAACCGAGCGACCGCTAACCGAACTGACGCACCGACTCCCATCGGATTTCCTCGTGTTGCGGGACCGGGATCTGGACGAATCGGAGATCCTGCTGCCAGTCACGGACAACGCGCACGCCGACCTGAGCGCGGAGGTCGCGGCCAGCCTTCGAACGGTCGCCGGGTCCTCGGTCACGCTTCTGCACGTCGTCGACAGCCCCGGGGAACGCGAGCGCGGAGAGCAGTTCCTGGCGGACTGGGCGACCGAGCGAGGCCTGGGCGACGCCAAATTCATCGTCGACGACTCCGGCGACGTCGAACGCGCGATCGAACGCGAAGCGCGAGACCACACGCTGCTCGTGGTGGGCGCGACCGAACGTGGTCTGCTGACGCGACTCGTCACGGGCACGCTGCACTTCAAAATCGTTGAGGACGTCGAGTGCTCCGTCTTGCTCGCAGAGCGAGCGAGCGGCCGTAGCTTCCTCCAGCGACTGTTCGGGTGAGCCTGTTTGTCACACTCGGCGCTCGCCATCGATCGGGCCGAGTGGCTTCGACCTGAACCGAGTCTTCACACGCTCGGGCTCGACGAATTCGAACCAGTAACTGTCCGGTTCCGGTTTCTCACGAGGATTCCGCGCACAGAAATGGGACCGCCCGGATTCGAACTGAATCGAGACCTCGTAGGCTCGGCCTCGCCGAGCTCGAACCGGTCGCTGTCGGTTTCTGGCTCCTCACGTACGTTCGTCGCACAGAAATGGGACCGCCCGGATTCGAACCGGGGTCACGGGCACCCAAGGCCCGAAGTATACCAGGCTAACCCACGGTCCCGCGTCTGTACGTGGCGGCGTCACCGAGTAAAGGATTTCGTTCGGCGTCGACCGGAATCAGATTCCCCAGATCGCGGCGATGCCGACGGTCGTCACCGCCGCGAACACCAACTGAAGCGGGCCGCCGACCCGGAGGTAGTCGCTGAAACGGTAGCCGCCGGGACCGTAGACGAACAGGTTCGTCTGGTAGCCGACGGGCGTCATAAACGCCGTCGACGCCGCGAACGTCACTGCCAGGATGAACGAGAAGGCGTTCGCACCGAGCGTCTGAGCTGCCTCGACCGCGACTGGGATCATCAACACGACACTCGCGTTGTTCGAGATGACGTTCGTCAGGATCGCGGTGATGAAATAGAACACCGCCAGCACCCCGACGAGCGGCAGTAGATCGCCCGCGGCGACGACGAGTCCTGCCAGCAGCGCCGCGCCACCGGACGACTCCAGTGCGATGCCCAGCGGAATGACACCTGCGAGCAAGAAGACGACGTCCCACTGAACCGCGTCGTAGAGTTCGCCCGGACGGAGACATCGCGTCGCGACCATCGCGAGCGACCCCGCGAGCGCGGAGACGACGATCGGGAGGATGTCGAGCGCGGCGAGGCCGACGACGGCGACGACGATGCCCACGGCGATCGGCGTCTTCTCCCCGCGGAAGTCGTGCTGTTCGATCTCCTGGGCGACGATGAAGTCCCGGTTCGCATCGAGCCGCTCGATGCTGTCGGCGGTCGCCTGCACGAGGAGCGTGTCGCCGACGCGGAGCGTGACGTTGTCCATCCGCCGGCGGAAGAGTTCCTGCCCGCGCCGCAGCGCGAGCACCGTCGCGTTGTACCGCTGTCGAAAGCTCGCAGACGCGAGCGACTCGCCGACGAGTGACGACCCCGGACCGATGACGACCTCGACGAGATTCTGCCGGGCTTCGCCGGCTTCTAGCTCCGATTCGTCGACGGCCGTCGGCACGACGTCCAGCCCTTCGACGTCGAGTAGTTCGACGAGCGTGTCGCGGTCGGTCCGAATCGCGAACACGTCGCCCGGTTGAATCTGTTTCGGCCCGAGCGGTTCGAGGAAGACCTCGCCGCTGCGGATCAACTGAATCAGGTCGATGTCGAAATCTGTCTCCTCCAGCGCGCGCCGGACCTGCTGGCCGACGAGCGGTGAGTCCTCGCGGACGACGACCTCCGTCAGGTACTCGCCCATCTCGAACTCCTCGGTCAGATCCTGTCGGGGCTTGATCCGCTCTGGGGTCAGCCACCGCCCGACCGTCAGCAAGTACGCTGTGCCCACGATGGAGACGACGATACCGAGTTGCGTGAACTCGAACATCGTGAACGTCCGGCCGATGAGCCGTCCCGAGAGTTCGGAGGCGAGGATGTTCGTCGACGTCCCGATTAGCGTGAGCATCCCGCCGAACATCGACGCATACGAGAGCGGCAAGAGCAGTTTCGACGGCGACGTCCCGCCGCGCTCGGCGAGGTCTGTCACCATCGGCAGCAAGATGGCGACCGCCGCGGTGTTGTTGATGAATCCGGAAATGGGCGCGACGACGCCGATCGTCGCCCCGAGCTGTCGGTCCATACTGTCTCCTGTGAAAGAGGCGATCCGCGCGCCCAGCCGCTGGACGACGCCGGTGCGCTGGACGCCGTCGCTGAGGATGAACATCGCAAGCACCGTCAGCGTCGCCTCGCTCGAAAAGCCCGACAGCGCGTCCGCGGGGTAGTCCGCAAAGAGCACGATCGGGTCGCCCAAGAGCCCTATCGTTGCCAGCGCCGCCGACGCCGGCTGGATCAACAGCAGCGCCACCATCACCCCGATCGCAGTGACGTCGACCGGAACTGGCTCGGTGACGAACAGCGCGAGCGCGACGAGGACGACGAGGAAAACAGCGAGGACGCCAGGCGGTATCGGTGCCACATTGTTCGGTCGACTCGCCAGTGCAAAATACTGTGGGATTTTTCTCACGTCCGGCGGTAGAGCTCCTTTCGCCCCCGATTCGACCTCCGTCACCCGAGTGTGATGAGTCGGGTCGGCGACCGCCGGCGGCGTTCAGAACTCGTCTTGGAGTTCCATCTCGGCGACGAGGTCGTAGGGGTCCGTGCCCGAGCGGATGCAATCGAGGATGCGGAACGCGTCTTTCGGCGAGAGGAAGTGCCGACAGACCGCCCGTCCCAGCGGCGTCGGATCGAAGCCGTCGATGAACTCCCACTGGAGCAGTTTGCCGATCGCGTGTTTCGTCGGGACGTCACCGACCATCCGGTCGTTCAGTCGCTTGGCACGCTTGCCGGCGACGACGACGTTCGCGAGCGTCTCCTCGGCGGCCGCGGTCTCGTCGTAGTGCGTCAAGACGTCTTCCATCTCGCCTTTCAGGAGTTTGAACGCGACCTCGTCTTCGGTCATCTCCATCGTGTTGTGGTAGGTGCAGTCGGGTTCGACGAGAAGATAGACCGTCCCCTGATCGTGGTAGTCCGGGCGGCCGGCACGCCCGAGCATCTGCTCGAACTCCTGGACGGAGAGCCACTCGATGCCCATCGCCAGCGAGTCGAAGATGACCTGTGAGGCGGGGAAGTCGACGCCGGCGGCGAGCGCGGCGGTCGTGACCACCGCGGCGAGGTCTTGATCCCCGAACTGCCGCTCGACGCGCTTCCGCCGGCCGTAGTCGAGGCCGGCGTGATACGGCGCGGAGTCGTACTCCAGTTTTCGCGAGATCTCGTGACACCGCCGCCGCGAGTTCGTGAAGACGATGGTCTGCCCGCGGTAGCCCTTCGAGGACTTCGAGTCGAACTCGCGTCTGACGAGTTTGTTGATGATGTCCGGCTTCTCTCTGCCGTCGGCGAACGTCACGTGACGCTCGATCGGGACCGGACGCTCCTCGAACTCGATGAGTGTCGCGCGGAGGCGCTCGGCCAGCGACTCCGGATTCCCGACCGTCGCGGAGAGATAGACGTACTGTGCGCCCCCGTAGCTCTCGCGGGCCGCCTCGCGGTCCTCGCAGTAGTACTTTAGCCGGCTGATGAGACCATCGAGGCGGTGGCCGCGCTCCTCCTCTTTGAGCGTGTGGACCTCGTCGATGACGACGGTGCCGATGTCGCCGAGGTCTTTCCCCGTCCGCAACGCGTGGTCGATGCCCTCGTAGGTCCCCACGACGATGTCCGCGTTCGGATTGAAGCGGTTGCCGTCGTCGTTGATCCGGGACGCGCCGACGCGGATCGTCACGTCGAGGAGGTCGCCGTAGCGCTCCTCGAAGTCCTCGTGCTTCTGGTTCGCCAGGGCGACGAGCGGGACCAAAAAGAGCAGTTTGCCCTCTCCCTTCAGCGCCCGGTCGAGCCCCGCGAGCTCACCGACGAGCGTCTTCCCGGTCGCGGTCGCGCTCACGACGAGTTGGTCGCGGCCCTCGAACAACCCGTTGTCGACCGACAGCGACTGCACTGGAAGCAGCGTGTCGAATCGGTCTTCGACCCGCCGCTGGAGTTCGGGGTGGAGATCGAGCGTCGACGTCTCGACGAGGTCGACTTCGTCGGTCGTCGCGCTGACGGTGTCGAACTTCGTGAGATCGGGATCGAGCCCCCCGGCGAGGAGGTTCGAGATCCGATCGAGGTCCTGCGTTTCCAAGAGGAGGTCTTCGAGCCGGTCCTGCGCCGCCCCGGTGAGCCGCCCCGATGCCGAGAAGTCGAGTTCGCGCTCCAGTTCCCGCTTTGCACAGTCGGGGCAGATGTACTCGCGGTCGGTCTTGATCGCCGTATCCTCCGTGATCGGCGAGTACCTCCCATCGGAAGCGCAGTATCGACACGTCCGAACGACTAGCGCTTCGAGTTGGTAGCCGTCGAGCATCTCGCGAAGTTCGTCGCGACGCTGCTTCGAGGTCTGTTCCGAAATACGGATTCGCGACGCACGGCGCGCAAGCTCGATGAACTGGCTCGGATCGCGGGGCTCTTCCGTCGATCCGCGCTTGATGCGGAACTTCGCGGGACGAGGGCCTGCGTCCGTCTCCTTTAGTTCGAGGACTCCGCGAAAGACACGCTCCCCGTCCCGTTCGACGACCACGAGGAAGTCGTCGCCGGTCTCGTGGAGAAAGAGCGTGTCGACGCGGCCGACCTGTTGAGACACGCCCGACGGTACGTGGACGAGGTATTTCAGCGGTTCGTCTGCCGGTCGGCTCTGTCAGCGAATCGCGTGGCCGCGGCTGGACTTAAGTCCCGTGCCCGACAACGTCTCGCTATGCGCGGAATCCGTATTGGTAGCGCGTTCGGTATCCCGATCAAGCTCGATCTCACGTTCCTCATCGTTCTCCCCCTGTTCGCGTGGCTCATCGGGAACGACGTCGGGCAACTCGTGGGCGTCCTGAACGACCTGTTCGGCTCGGCCATCGACGTCGGCCCGCTGACGGCCGGGTCGATGCAGTGGGTACTGGGCGCGGCCGCGGCGATCGGCCTCTTCTTTTGCGTCTTACTCCACGAGTTCGGCCACTCGCTCGTCGCGATGCGCTACGGCTACGAGATCGACTCGATCACGCTGTGGCTCTTCGGCGGCGTCGCGAGCTTCGCCGAGATGCCCGAAGACTGGAAGCAGGAGCTCTCGATCGCCGTCGCCGGACCGATCGTCAGCGTCGCCCTCGGCGTGCTCTCGTATGCGGCCTTTGCCGTCCTCCCATCGGCACTCGACCCCGTGAAGTTCGTCGTCGGCTACCTCGCGCTGACGAACATCGTGCTCGCGGTGTTCAATATGTTACCCGGATTCCCGATGGACGGCGGCCGCGTCCTTCGTGCCCTCCTCGCGCGAACGCGACCGCACGCCCGCGCGACACAAATCGCCGCAGAGGTCGGGAAAGTGTTCGCGTTTCTCCTCGGGCTCTTCGGACTGTTCACGAATCTGTTCCTGGTCGCTTTGGCCTTCTTCATCTACATCGGGGCGTCCTCGGAAGCCCAACAGACCGTGATGAAGGCCGCCTTCCAGGACGTGACCGTCAGAGACGTGATGACGCCCCGTCAGGATCTCGACGTGGTGAGCGAGCACACAAGCGTCGCCGAACTCCTCGAGCGAATGTTCACCGAACGCCACACGGGCTATCCGGTGATGGATGGCGACCGCCTCGTCGGGATGGTGACGCTCAGCGACGCCCGCTCGATCAAGGAAGTCGAACGCGACGCCTACCGGGTCGGCGACGTGATGGCGAACGACCTGGCGACGATCTCACCCGGCGCCGACGCGATGACGGCCATCGAGCAGATGCAGAAGAACGACGTCGGCCGCCTCCCCGTCGTCGACGACGAGGGCGAGGTCGTCGGGCTCATCTCCCGCTCGGATCTCGTGACGGCGTTCAACATCATCCAATCCCGCGGGTCGCTCGCGTCGCTCTCACCGCGAGACACCACGAGCCTCCCGAATCCGCGCTAACTATCCGCCGCACGCCACGCAGCCGCCGCACCGCGCTCACTCGTTGGCTTCGGTACCGTCCCCGTCTCCGTCGGCCACTCTGAGTTCGGCGCGCGAATTCGCTCTGAGCCACGCCACGGCCGTCGAGAGCACTGCTTCGTCGTCGCCGGTGAGCTTGATTCGGGTCTCGCCCGCTTCCCGGTTCGGGTAGCTTCCGACACGGATCCCGAATCGTTCCGCGACGTCGCCTAGAACCGACGCGAGGGCCCCTTCCGTCTCGGGGGAGTACAGCGTCTGCGTCGCCACGTCGCCATCGAACTCCCCGGCGACGTTCGCGAAGACGGCTTCCATCTCCTCGGGAATCCCGGGCAGGACGTACACGTTCTCGGCAACACACCCCGGTGCGAGCCCCTCGGGGTTCGGAATCGGCGTCGCACCCACCGGCATCGAGGCGTACCACTCAGGCCGGAGCTCGAACTCCAGATCGGGATTCTCCTCGTAGATTCGATCGATCGTCTCCTGTACGTCTGCGTCGGCGACGGGATTGACCACGAGTTCCCGATCTAACCCGGCGGCGACGGCGGGCATCGTCACGTCGTCGGGCGTCCCGCCGAGGCCGCCGGTGACGATCACGGCGTCGAACTCGGCGGCCCACTCGCGGATCGTCCCGGCGACGACGCCCTCGTCGTCGGGGACGACGATGATCCGCGCGACGTCGGCGCCACGGGCAGTGAGTTCCTTCGCCAGCCACGTGGCGTTCGTGTTCTCGATGTCGCCCGCGAGCAGTTCGTTCCCCACGGTGACGATCGCTACGTCCATACGCCCTCCGTCGGGCGGCGGCTGCTTATATTGTCGGACACAACTGTGTCAAGAGATTCCTCTCCCCAGGGTGACGAACTCCGTTTCAGACGCGTCCGGTAGTATAACGCGCCGGGGCGCAACCCCGTGCTCGCTCTCGTCCATCGGAGAGGCGCCGCTTTGGTCCGGCGGTGACGACGTCCAGAAGCGGAAAGTCCATATTCCACGGGCCGTAGTGCCACCTATGGGATTGTTCGATAGCACACGCGTGCTTGCCGGTGTCGCTCTCATAGTCGTCGGATCGCTGCTGCTGCTCCCGGGGGCCCTCCCGGACGCGTCGCAACTGTTCACCTACGCGCTCATCCCGGCCGCCGCGCTCGTCACGTACGGAACGTGGCTCGTCGGCACCTCCGAAGGGGCGCCCGCGGTCTGAAACGCGCGAAATAGACTTCTGCGGCTCGTAATGCGGCTGTGTGATGCGCCCTCTCGCTAATCAGCTATAGGCAAATAAAAAGAGAACCGAACGGATTGCCGTTGGGCCGATCAGGACTCGTCGGGTGCGGTGGACTGACTCAGCGTCGCGGAAGTCTCGCCGTTCGTGGACTGCCAGACGACACGGATCGTCTCACCGTTCCAGTCGGCGGTGTTATTGAATGTCGCGCTCGTCCCCGCGGAAACCGTATTACTCACGTGATCTGTCCAAGCTACACTGGCCGAACCATTTTGAAATCCAGTCGTATTCAGCCGCGCGGCGTCAATCGAATCACCCGTTTCGTGAGTGATCGTCACGTTCCCGTTATCGGTCGTGTCATAGTCGAAGCCGAAACTCGCCTGGGGTGCCGTCTGCTGGACGCCTTGGCCGAGGTTCAGCACGAACGAGCCGATGACGGCCGCGAGGATGACTGTAATCGCGACCATCAGGATGACGCCGATGACCGGCGACACGGCGGAATCGTCGGTGAAGAGTTGTTTGAGTTTCATTGACTTATGATTCGTTGGGTGCGGTCGATTGGCTCAGCGTGGCGGACGTTTCACCGTTCTCGGACGTCCAGACGACACGAAGCGTCTCGCCGGCCCAGTCTGTGGTTTTATTATACTGAGCTGTATCGCCTGCGGATATCTCTCCGCCTACGTCCTCGAACGTCGTCGAATTAACGACGTCTAACGATGCCGTCGACGTCACGTTCAGTCGACTTGCGGTTATCGAGTCGCCCGTTTCGTGGGTAATCGTCGTATTGTTCGTCGCTTCGTCGTACTCGAAGCCGAAACTCGCCTGCGGCGCGCTCTGCTGGATACTTCCACCGAGGTTCAGCACGAACGAGCCGATGACGGCCGCCAGAATCACCGTAATCGCGACCATCAGAATGACGCCGATGACCGGCGACACGGCGGAATCGTCGGTGAAGAGTCGCTTAAGATTCATCGAGTTATGCGCCTCCCGGTGCGGTGGATTGGCTCAGCGTCGCGGAGGTCTCGCCGTTCTGGGAGGTCCAGACGACGCGGATCGTCTCGCCGTTGAAGCCACTGGCGGTGGTATTCTTAACGATTGAATCACCCGCACTGACGCTGTTAGGGTATTTGTTTTCCCACGTTTCCCCACTTCCCGACCAGCTTGCACCGGTCGTGTTCAGTTGAGAACCAGAGATCGAGTCCCCGCTCTGGTGTGTGACAGTAACGTTTCCACCGTTGTAGTCGAAACTGAAACTCGCCTGGGGTGCCGTCTGCTGGACGCCCTGGCCGAGGTTCAGCACGAAGGATCCGATGACGGCCGCGAGGATGACTGTGATCGCGACCATCAGGATGACGCCGATGACCGGCGACACGGCGGAATCGTCGGTAAAGAGTTGTTTGAGTTTCATTGGTAGTGTTGGAACCGTCCCACGACGGCGGTGATGTCGTTCGGTTTTCGGTTGCCTGTTGCCCGGCTGCAGGCTCGTCGTGAGAGGCGTATTTGCCCGTACAAACTACCCTAAATTAAATCTAGTGTTCCAGTTATCAAAATAGATAACAAAACTGGGGTTTCGCACCCTTCACGCGACCGTGAAGGCCGGAAGACGGTTGTGGCAATTCGGTTCGTTGCACACAAAACATATGTTTCCGTACCGTGACGTTATCAGTGGACTGTCGTTTGCGACGAAATTCGGCGCTGTGCAGTGTTTCATCGTCGAAGCGTCGGTATCCTTCCGGAGTCCCAGGTTCCCGGGCTCTGCCAGCCCCGAGCCGCAAACGACACTGCTCCCCGCTCGGCGGTTGCCGCCGACGCGTAACCGCCCACGATACCGTCTCCCCCCCACTATGACACGAACCACGTTCCGAGTCGGTGCGGTTCCGATCGCGGTGCTCGTGGTACTGTCGGTCCTCGCCGGCAGTGTCACGTTCGCCGGGTCGGTCGCCGCCGTCGACGGAGTTTCAGCCGAAACGCAGTTCGACCCACTCACGGTCGACGAAGAGACCGAGACGCAACACACGTTCAACTACTCGTTTACCGGCGTCAACACGTCTGACAACGTCACGCTCTCGCTCTCTGTTCCGGGCGAGTTCTCGATAGAGAGTGCAGATGTCGAGATGAAAAACGCGACGGGGACCGTCCTCAACACGACGACGACAGTCGGCAATACGCTGGAAGCAACAGCCAACTCGTCGACGTCGACAGTGTATCTCGCCGGGAACGTGACGGTGACGTCACCTGCCGTCGATACTGACACCGACTACCAGGTCAAGATCAACGCGACGGACGTCGACGGGACCGTTTCGGAGAGTGAGACGCTCACTGTCGAAAACGTCGCTACGCTCGCCATCGATGTCGAAGACGAGTTCGAGCCGACGACAGTCACGCAGGAGACCGAGAACCGGCACACGTTCAATTACTCGGTCACCGGCGTCGACACCGGCGAAGACACGACGTTTTCGCTCGCCATCCCCAGCGAGTTCACGATCGAATCGTCGGACGTAGTCGTCAAAGATGCCACCGGCTCCGAGGTGGGATCGCTGAGCGCCTCCGGCAACACGCTCTCGTACACGGACAATCTCTCCACCACGACGGCGTATCTCGCTGGCAGCGTGAATCTGACGAGCCCCGCCGTCCCCGAAGGACAGGAGACAGCGAGCTATTCCCCGACGATCGAGGTTGACGACACCGCCGACCGCTCGGCGACCAGAGACGAAGAGATCACTGTCCAGTACGCCGGCGGCGTCCCCGGCTCTCCGGAGTACCTGAGCGCGATTCAGTACGTCCAGCCCGACGGCACGCCCGCTATCGAGGTGGCATTCTCCGAGGACGTGCAGAACTTCGAGTCGAACTACGCCCTCCTCGTCGACGACGAAGAGGAAGTGACGGGAGAGATCGTCGCAGACGTCACTGAGGCCCAGGGCCGCGTGATCATCGAACTCAACGACACCGACAGCCGAGAGCTGACGCTCCGGCTCGAAGACGGGATCACGGACCCCACTGGCAACGCGCTCGACAACCCAGACGACTACACGGTGACGTTCGCTCCGACGACTGTGACCGCCGGCGAGAGTATCAGCGCCTACAAGGGATCGACAGTCGCCGTCGTCGCCTCGTCGACGAACACGGACGTCACGATGGAAGGGACCGACGACGACACGGACACCTACTTCTTCGAGGGCGCGACCGGGACAAACAGCCGGGTCTTCCTCTTCGCGACCGACGACCGAACCCTCGGTGACTACGAGGCGACCATCGAGGGAGAAGGTGTCGCGAACATCACGGTTCGTGACCTCGATCTCGCGATTTCGATCGACGATCGGAACGTGACGAACCTCGAGCCGATCGAGGGCACGGTTTCGGCCCGAGCGAGCAACCGGGAGGTCCGACTCGAACTGCTCGACGACGACGAGGTCGTCGAGAACACCGAACGGTACGCCGACCTCTCCGGGCAGGGCGAGTACGACTTCAGCTACGATCTCGAAGCGCTCGAGATCGAAACGGGCGAGTACACCGTTCGCGCGACGGATACGACGTCGGGAATCTCCGTCGAGTCGTCGACGGTCAACGTCACCGAAGCGGGCGACACCGAGGCGACGTTCCCCGATCGCACGCCCACGGACAACCGCGGTGACGTCGTCGCCATCCCGGTCGAACTGTCGAACACGCGCGAGGCGACAGTGACAATCGGTGAGGAGGACGTCGGCTTCCGCGCGAACGTGACCGTCCGCGACGGCGAAGACGACGACGACGACCGCGACAACCGCGTCACCATCTACTTCGACAGCTATGCCGCATCGATGTACGGGACCGGCTCCTTCGACGGTGAAAACGAGATCTTCAGCGTCAGCGAGGACGACGAGGTTGTCGAGGGCGACGTCAGCATCGGCGTCTCGAACCTCCTCGACGCCGAGAGTTACCCGGTGTCGGCCGCTACCGCAGGTCGCGAGACCGACGTCGCGACGCTCGTTCTCGAACCCCGCGAGACGATAGCGCTCCGGACCTGGACCGCTCCGGAGGACCGATACGGCGACCTCGACACCGCGGCAGACTTCCGTGAGGCGAACGGCGACTGGGTGACCCGCGACACCGACATCGCGACTGGCGACACTGTCGTCTACGAACTCCGCGCCTCCGGTCTCGAAGGCGCACTCGACGCCTTCGAGGAAGATACCGTCACCGCCGAGTTCTTCGACTTCGCGAGCGGGACGGGCGATTCGCCGCCCGCCGTGTTCACCGTCGAGCAACAGGACCCCGGTCCGAACCGCGATCCGCTCGTCCTCCAGTTGAACAGCTCCAACTCGCGGGTCGTCGCGGATTCAGACAACGACACGTACTACGTGATCTCCCGGACGGGTGACGACGGCCCCACGGGCGTCCGTGACACCGACGAGGACGGCGCGATCGACGACGACGAGGACGAGACCGGCTCTCTGGGCACCGACGAACGGCTCCGCGCTTCGTTCACCGTCTTCGGCGACGACGAGAACGACCTCGATCTGACGGAGTCCGGCGAGGACGAGACCGTCGAGACGACGTACTCGACGACCGAAGCCGAGTTCTCGATGAACGAACCGTTCAACGTCACCGAGACGAGCGGCCAGGAGATCTTCGGCGAGGCGACCGTCGCCCCCGGCACGGAAATCAACATCCGGGTTCGCAGCGGCGACGACGTCCGGCCCGCGTTCCTGAAAACCACGACGACGACAGTCGACGCTGACGGACAGTTCCTCGCGACGTTCTCGTTCAACGATACGAGTCCCGGCGACGCCTACACGATCGAAGTCAACGGCGGCCCGGCGCCCGAACTGACTGTCGACGGTACCGTCCAGCCGGTCATCCCGACTGCGACGACGCAGACGCCCGCTGAAACGACGACCACAACGACGACCACGACGACAACCACGACCACGACCGAACCGCCGACGACGACGGTGACAGAGATTCCGACAGTCCAGACGCCGACGACGACGCCCGGATTCGGGGTCCTCGCGACCCTCGTCGCTCTCGCTGGGGCCGCGCTACTCGCGCTCCGTCGAGAATAACTCGCTACTCGCGCTCCGTCGAGAATAACTCGCTACTCACTCTCACTGCGCGCCGGCCGGCCGAGTTGGTCCTCGACGACGTCTACTTTCTCGCGTGCGCGCCCATCGCTCGTTCGCTTGTCGTCGATCTTCAGCACCGTACTCACGCGGTCCGCATCGACGGCCCGGTGGGCGGCCTCCGCGGCGGCAAAGAGCGTGCCGACGTCGTCGGCTTCGATCACGGTCCCCATCGGGTTCGTCTCGTACTCGACGTCGAAGTCCTCCAAGGCGTCGACGGCTTTCGCGACCTCTGCGGCCATACTGTCTTCGATCACGGGCGCGACGCTCAATAGCGCGATAACGGTCATACGCGTCGATTCCGCACCGAGCCGCAAAACGTTTTCTCGCAGAATGGGGGACGCGGCGGGTCGGTTCAGCACCCGAGTTCAGTACTCCGGACGCTGGGCGCGGATGACTTCTGCGACCCGCTGTTCCTCGTCGGCGAGCAGTTCGGTCAGGTCGTCGGCCGTGATGATCCCGACGAGCGCGTCGCCCTCACAGATCGGCACTCGCCGGATGCTGTTATCGCGCATCATCGTCGCCGCCTCGTAGAACCCCGCCTTCCGGTCGAGCGTGTGGGGGTCTTCGGTCATCACGTCCGCCGCCGTCTGCTCGGTCGGGTCGGCTCCGTTCCCGAGCACGCGGACGGCCAGATCTCGATCCGTCACGATACCCACCGGCGTGTCACCGTTCGTGATGACGACGCTACCGACGTTCTCCTCGTCCATCGTGGCCGCGAGGTCGGTGACGGGTGTGTCCGGATCGGCTGTTACGACGTCGCTTCGAGCAAGGTCGTCGATTGGCATACTCTCTCACCCACTATCGGTTGCCGCCCCGGCGAGTAATTGCTACCTGTTCTTGTTACTGTCTGGGAAGTATACCTGTGATTATTGTAGTGTGTTAACAATAGGTGACAGGGAACTCCTCAATCGCCGACTCAGTCGCTCTCTGCCCACGCGAAGAGTCGCTCGAAGACGACGAGATAGACGAGAAATGCGGCCGCAAAGACCGCCCACGCGACGATGTTGAACTGTCCCGTGAACGCGAGAACGACGAAGATGTACGCAAGTGAGGCGGCGACGAAACTGGCGGCGTAGCGCGTCCGTCGGGAATCCATAGTAATTCATTGGCGAGCAGACACAATAAACGCACTTGGCCTGTAGCGCGAATAAGCGTACCTCGTCTACGGAGTCGATTCTCCGATTACGAAAACCGGTGATAAAGAACCATCTCCGCTCGTCGGTTAGTCTCGAGAGAAGTGCGCTGGCTGGGATTTGAACCCAGGTTGTGACCATGGCAAGGTCACGTGATACCACTACACTACCAGCGCGCGTCGTGGTCTGCGTCTGCATTCCAGAAAATGCGAGATTAATAAATAAGACTTGCGAATCGGAAATCAAATCGGCCGATGGCGTGGGGGGAAATACCACGGGGCGGTTTCCCACGAAACCGCCGTAGGGCGGAGTGAGACGGCCTCTCACCCCCGAACGGTTTCGCTAGTCTTTTAGGCTCCCCTACGGTACGAGGGATACAGTCTAGACGTGACGCTGAAGGGACCGGTATGACGCTGACCGTACTCGTGCCGTCCTCTCTCGTCCGAGAGGCCGAAGACAAACGCGAGGCAACTCGCAAACTCGGCTACGTCGCCCGCGCGGCGACGGTGTTTCGGGCGGATCGGCTCGCCGTCTTCCCAGACAGGGAAGGCGAGCGACGCTGGGGAGGCGAGTTCGTCGAAACGGTGCTGCGATACGCTGCCACGCCGCCGCACCTCCGAAAGGAGGTCTGGGGGCGACGCGACGAACTCGAGTACGTCGGCGTTCTGCCGCCCCTCCGTGTCCCGTCTATGACCGGCTCCGAATCAGACGGTTCGGGGTCGTTAACACAGGGAATCGTGACCGAGGTCGGACCTGACGGCCGCGTTCGGGTCAATTGCGGACTGCAACACCCGGTCTCTCTCCACACGCCTCCGTCGATGGAGGTCGAGGAGGGGACGCGCGTCGCCATCAGGATCTCTTCGCGAGAACCGGTCCGTGCGCGGATCGTCGACGAGCCCGTTCCGGGCTTCGACGTGTCCCGTACGGACCTCGAGGAAGCGCTCGGCCGCGCCGACGCGGGCGTCACAATTGCGACGTCCCGCTTCGGCCAACCGTTGACCACGTCGTGGCTGCCGGACCTCTCCGCTCGCATCGAGCGCGAGGGGGCGACAGTCGCGTTCGGGTCGCCCGGCCGTGGGCTTCCGGCCATCCTCGACGTCGACGTCGAGGATGCGGTCGAACCCGTTGACGGTCCGGGGTTCGATCTCTGGCTGAATACGATTCCGCGACAGGGCAGCGAGGTGGTGCGAACTGAAGAAGCGATGTTCGCGTCGCTCGCGTCCCTGACACTCACGGAGTGATCATATGCCACAACCAAGCAGACCACGAAAAGGTTCGATGGGCTTCAGCCCGCGCAAGCGTGCGGCCAAGGAAGTCCCACGCATCCGGTCGTGGCCCGACGACGACGGGTCCCCGGGTATCCAGGGCTTCGCCGGCTACAAGGCCGGGATGACCCAGGTGATGATGGTCAACGACGAGGCCAACTCCCCCCGCGAAGGGATGGAGGAGGCCGTTCCGGTGACCGTCGTCGAGACGCCGCCGATGCGCGCCGTCGCCCTTCGAGCCTACGAAGACACGCCGTACGGTGCAAAGCCCCTGACTGAGGTGTGGGGCAACGAGTTCGACGAGAACCTCGACCGCGTCCTCGACCTTCCGAACGAGGACTCCTTCGAGGACGACGCCGAGGACCTTCGCGCGGCCGTCGAGGCCGGCGAGGTCGACGACGTCCGACTCATCACCCACACCGTCCCAGGCGAGATGCAGAACGTCCCCAAAAAGAAGCCCGACGTGATGGAGACCCGAGTCGGCGGCGGCTCGGTCGACGAGCGCATCGACTTCGCGCTCGAACTCGTCGGCGACGGCGGCGAGCACGAACTCTCCGACGTCTTCCGCGCTGGCGAGTATCTCGACGTCGCCGGCGTCACGAAAGGCAAGGGGACGCAGGGTCCCGTCAAGCGGTGGGGCGTCCAGAAGCGGAAGGGCAAACACGCCCGCCAGGGATGGCGGCGCCGGATCGGTAACCTCGGTCCGTGGAACCCCTCCCGCGTGCGCTCGACGGTCCCCCAGCAGGGACAGACGGGCTACCACCAGCGAACCGAACTGAACAAGCGCCTCATCGACATCGGTGAGGGCAGCGAACCGACCGTAGACGGCGGCTTCGTCGGCTACGGCGAGGTCGACGGACCGTACGCGCTCGTCAAAGGCTCGCTTCCGGGCCCCGACAAGCGCCTCCTTCGGTTCCGTCCGGCCGTCCGACCGAACGACCAACCGCGCCTCGATCCCGAGGTGCGCTACGTGTCGACCGAATCGAATCAGGGCTAAACAATGCAGGCAACAATTCGCGACCTGAACGGCGACGACGCCGGCACGCTCGACCTCCCCGAGGTCTTCGAGACGCCGTATCGTCCGGACCTCATCGAGCGCGCCGTCGTCGCCGCGCAGGCGAACCGAAAACAGGCGTACGGTGCCGACCCCTACGCGGGGCTGCGAACTCCGGCCGAGTCGTTCGGCAGCGGTCGCGGGATGTCTCACGACCCCCGCGAAAACGGACGCGCCCGCCGCGTTCCCCACGCGGTCAAGGGTCGCAAGGCGCACCCGCCGAAGGCTGAGAAAGACCAGGGCAAGGACATCAACGACAAAGAGCGGAAACTCGCCGTCCGATCGGCGATCGCCGCCACGACGGACGAAGCGGTCGTCCGCGAACGCGGCCACCAGTTCGGCGACGACGTCGAACTCCCGCTCGTCGTTTCCGACGACTTCGAGGACCTCGTGAAGACCCGCGAAGTCGTCGATCTGCTCGAAACCCTCGGCGTCCACGCCGACATCGAGCGCTCTGACGAGAACAAGAAGGTGAAGGCCGGACGCGGGAAGACCCGTGGCCGGAAGTACACCCGTCCGAAGTCGATCCTCTTCGTCACGAGCGAAGAGCCCTCGAAGGCGGCGCGGAACCTCGCCGGCGCCGACGTGGTCACCGCGGCCAACGTAAGCGCGGAGGACCTCGCCCCCGGGACGCAGGCCGGTCGGCTCACGATCTTCACCGAGAGCGCCGTCGAGGAGGTGGCGGACCGATGAGTTCGCTCATCGAGCACCCGCTCGTCACCGAGAAGGCGATGGACGAGATGGACTTCGACAACAAGCTTCAGTTCATCGTCGACCTCGACGCCACGAAGGCGGAGATCGAAGACGAGATCGAATCGCGCTACGAGGTGGCCGTCGTGAACGTGAACACGCAGGTCACACCGCGCGGCAAGAAGAAGGCGACCGTCCGACTCGGTGAGGACGACGACGCGCAGGAAGTCGCCTCGCGAATCGGGGTGTTCTGAAAATGGGACGTCGAATTCAAGGCCAACGTCGCGGTCGCGGTACGTCCACGTTCCGGGCGCCGTCGCACCGCTACAAGGCCGAACTCTCGCACAAGAAGGCCGAATCGGACGACACCGTCTCCGGGACGGTCGTCGATATCGAGCACGACCCCGCACGCAGCGCGCCGGTCGTCGCCGTCGAATTCGAAGACGGCGACCAGCGGCTCATCCTCGCTCCAGAGGGCGTCGCCGTCGGCGACACGATCCAGGTCGGGGTCAGCGCAGAGATCAAGCCCGGCAACACGCTCCCGCTCGCGGAGATTCCCGAGGGGGTTCCGGTGTGTAACGTCGAGCGCCAGCCCGGCGACGGCGGGAAGTTCGCCCGCGCGTCCGGGACGAGCGCCCAGCTGCTCACTCACGACCGCCACGTCGCGGTCGTGAAGCTCCCCTCCGGGGAGGTCAAGCGGCTGAACCCGCAGTGCCGCGCCACCATTGGCGTCGTCGCTGGCGGGGGCCGCACCGAGAAGCCGTTCGTGAAGGCCGGAAAGAAGCACCACAAGATGAAAGCGCGCGGCATCAAGTGGCCGCGCGTTCGCGGGGTCGCGATGAACGCCGTCGACCACCCGTTCGGTGGCGGCGGCCGCCAGCACCCCGGTCAGCCGAAGTCCGTCTCGCGGGACGCCCCGCCGGGACGGAAGGTCGGTGACATCGCCTCGAAGCGCACCGGTCGCGGTGGCAAAGGAGGCAACGAATAACAATGAGTTCGGAATACCGTACCGGCCGCGAGGGTGAGTTCACCTACCGCGGTCACACGCTCGACGAGCTGCAGGAGATGTCGCTCGACGAGGTCGCGGAACTGCTGCCCGCACGACAGCGGCGAACCATCAACCGAGGACTCACGGTCCAACAGGAGAAGCTGCTGGAGGCGGCCAGCGAGGCCGACCCCCAGGAGACCGCCAACGACCCGATCCGGACCCACCTCCGGGACATGCCCATTCTGCCTTCGTTCGTCGAGAAGACGTTCGAGGTCTACACCGGGCAGTCCTTCGAGCGCGTCCGCGTCGAGCCCGAGATGATCGGGCACTACCTGGGCGAGTTCCAGCTGACCCGGACGTCGGTCGAACACGGTCAGGCCGGAATCGGCGCGACCCGGTCCTCGAAGTTCGTGCCGCTCAAATAACTATGGGTATCAACTACAGCGTCGAGGCCGACCCGGAGACCACCGCCAAGGGGATGCTCCGCGATCGGCCCATCAGCCTGAAGCACAGCAAGGCCATCTCGCGTGAGATCAAGGGGATGCCCGTCGAGGACGCGGAGGAGTACCTCCAGGACGTCATCGACGAGAAGCGTTCCGTTCCGTTCAAACAGCACAACACCGGCGTCGGACACCGCTCCGACATCGACGGCTGGGACGCGGGTCGCTACCCCGAGAAGGCCTCGAAGGCGTTCCTCGAACTCCTGCAGAACGTGGCGTCGAACGCCGACGAGCAGGGATTCGACGGACGTTCGATGACGATCAAACACGTCGCCGCCCACAAGGTCGGCGAACGGCAGGGTCGCAAGCCCCGTGCGTTCGGGAGCGCCGACCCGTGGAACACGCCGATCTGTGACGTCGAACTCATCGTCGAAGAACCCGAGGAGGTCGAAGCCTAATGGCTGACGAACACCAGTTCATCGAAGACGGACTGCAGCGCTCGCAGATCGACGAGTTCTTCGCCGAAGAACTCGGCCGCGCCGGCTACGGCGGGATGGACGTCGCGAAGACCCCGATGGGGACTCAGATCGTCCTGAAGGCCGAAAAGCCCGGTATGGTCATCGGCAAGGGCGGGAAGAACATCCGCAAGGTCACCCGCGAACTCGAAGAGCGGTTCAACCTCGACGACCCCCAGATCGACGTCCAGGAGGTCGACGAGCCCGACCTGAACGCTCGCATCGTCGCGGACCGCCTCGCGAACGCGCTCGAACGCGGCTGGTACTTCCGGAAGGCGGGCCACACCACGATCGACCGCATTATGGAGTCCGGCGCACTGGGCGCCGAGATCGTCCTCAGCGGGAAGGTCACCGGTGCACGCTCGCGCGTCGAGAAGTTCAACCGCGGCTACATCAAGCACAACGGCGAACCGGCCCAGGAGATCGTCGACGAGGGCCAGGGCGTCGCTGTGATGAAGCTCGGTACCATCGGCGTGACCGTCAAGATCATTCCGCCGGGAGCAGAGCTCCCCGACGACTTCGAGATCCACGAGGACGTCGACGTCGAGCCCGTCGAGCAGGTCGCAGAGAGCGAGGGCGTCGAGGCCCTCCTCGAAGAGGAACCCGAAGAGATCCCCGACGTCGGCGAGACCGACGAGGAGGTCGAGGTTCCCGACGAGGCTCCCGAGGAAGTCATCGACGAGGAAGTCGTCGAAGAAGTCATCGAGGAAGAAGCCGAGTCCGAGTCTGAGGATGCCGACGAAGACGTCGAGGTCCCTGACGAGTCGGACGTCGAAGAGGAACTCGACGAACTCGACGAGGAGGTCGAAGCGGAAGCCGAAGAGCTCCTCGACGAGATGGAAGATGCCGACGAAGACGAAGACGAGGAGGAGGAATAACCGATGGCGATCCTCTACCCCGAAGAGATCCGCGATATGACGGCCGCAGAGCGCGACGCCGAGCTCGAAGAGCTCGAGACCGAACTGCTCAACACGCGCGCAGTCCAGGCTGCCGGTGGCGCACCGGAGAACCCGGGCCGCGTCAGCGAGCTGAAGCGGACGATCGCGCGGATCAAGACGATCCAGCAGGAAGAAGGCGACCTCGAATAACAGATGGCACTGACACCCGAGACGCTGACGCGACACGAGCTTAACGGCCTCCGCGTGGCCGTCGTCGACGCGCCCAACCCCGACCTCGTCGGGATCGAGGGCCGCATCGTCGTCGAGACGATGCAGACGCTGCACGTCGACGTCAGCGACAGCGATGCCGCGACCGACGACGCCGACGCGACTCGCGACGGTCGCACTCGGGTGAAACAGGTGCCGAAGCAGGGCTCCACGCTGGAGTTCGAGCTTCCCTCCCCGGAAGGGACATCCGGACGCACAGATGAAGCCGCCGACGCCGAGAAGGCGTCGGGGACCACGTCCGAACTTCGGTCGGATACTGCCGGCGCATTCGCCGGTCAGTCTGGTCGGCCGGCTGCGGAGCCCGCAGCGGCTTCTCGGCGCGACGCCGAGAATTGCGAGGGCGTGGCCTACGTTACGGTGGATGGCACACGTCTGCTCTCACGACCCGCCTTGCGGACCGAGAAGGCAGGTGACTCACTATGGCGATAGGACTGAACGTAGAAGAACCGGAGGAGCCGTGCTCCGACGAGAACTGTCCGTTCCACGGGACGCTTTCCGTGCGCGGTCAGACGCTCGAAGGCACGGTCGCCTCCACCGACATGGAGAAAACCGTCATTGTGGAGCGCGAATACGACGTTCGCGTTCCCAAGTACGACCGCTTTATGAAGCGGCGTAGTCGCATCCCCGCTCACGCACCCCCGTGCGTGGACATCGAGGAAGGCGACACGGTGCGTATCGCAGAGACCCGACCGCTGTCGAAGACCAAATCGCACGTCGTCGTCGACGTGCTCGGAGGTGAGGAGTGATGGAGGCGCTGAAAGCCGACGTCACGAAGGGCCTCGAACGAGGCTCCCTCATCACGTGCGCCGACAACACCGGCGCGCGCGAACTGAAGGTCATCAGCGTGAAGGGCTACTCAGGAACCAAGAACCGACACCCCAAGGCGGGCATCGGCGACCAGGTCACCGTCTCGGTGACGAAAGGGACGCCGGAGATGCGCCGCCAGGTGCTCGAAGCCGTGATCGTCCGCCAGCGGAAACCGATCCGCCGGCCGGACGGCACGCGCGTGAAGTTCGAGGACAACGCCGCCGTCATCATCGACGAGATGGAAGAGCCTCGCGGGACCGAGATCAAGGGTCCCATCGCGCGTGAAGTGGCCGAGCGCTTCGGGAGCATCGCTTCGACGGCGACGATGATCGTCTGAACACTGAACAGTATGACAAAACAACCACGCAAACAGCGAACTCGGAAGCAGAACGCGCCCCTGCACGAGCGGCAGAACCAGGTCCGCGCGACGCTGTCTGACGACCTCCGCGAGGAGTACGGACAGCGCAACGTTCGCGTCAACGCGGGCGACACCGTCGAGGTCCTCCGCGGCGACTACGCCGGCACGGAAGCCGAAGTCGTCGAGGTCGACCTCACGGACGCGGTCGTACACGTCGAAGACGTGACGGTCGAGAAGGCAGACGGCGAGGAAGTGCCTCGTCCCCTCGACGCCTCGAACCTCCGCGTTACGGAACTGGACCTCGAAGACGACCGCCGTGAGGCGCGGCTGCAGGCCGACACGGAGGACGAACAATGACTCGACATCAGAAGCGACTCTCGGCACCGAACGCCTGGCCCGTCGAACGGAAGACCCAGACGTTCACCGTCAAAGCCGGCGCGGGTCCGCACGGAGAGGCGGGGGTTCCCCTGCTCATCCTCCTGCGCGACGTGCTCGGTTACGTCGACTCGAAGAAAGAGGCGCGCTACGCGCTGAACGAGGGCGCGGTCCTCGTCAACGGCGACGCCGTCTCCGACGAACAGCGCCCGGTGGGGATGTTCGACATCCTCGCGTTCACCGAGCGCGAAGAGTACTACCGCGTCTTCCCCGAGGAGGGTGGACGCCTGGCGCTGACCCCGATCGACGCCGACGCCGCAGACAGCCGACTCGGCAAGATCGTCCGCAAGCAGGACGTCAGCGGCGGCGCGACGCAGCTCACGCTCCACGACGGCGCGAACGTCCGCCTCGACGAGGGCGGCGACGAGTACAGCACGAAAGACTCTCTCGTCGTCGACAACGAGACGAAGGAGATCGTCGCGCACTTCCCCTACGAGGAGGGCGCACTCGTCACCGCCATTGACGGCACCCACTCGGGTGAGATCGGCGAGATCGACGAGATCACCGTCACCGCCGGCAGCGGCGACAACACCGTCATCGTCGAGACCGACGACGGCGCCTTCGAGACGATCGAAGACTACGTCGTCGTCATCGACGAGAACTTCGTCGCCGACGAGGACGAAGACGGAGGTGACGACGAATGAGCGAGTCGTTCCACGAGATGCGCGAGCCACGGATCGAGAAGGTCGTCGTCCACATGGGCGTCGGCGAAGGTGGCCGCGAACTCGCGAACGCAGAGGAGATCCTCGAAGAGATCGCCGGACAGAAAGCCGTCCGCACGACGGCGACGCGTGCCGCGACGCAGTTCGGTGCGCGCACCGGCGACCCGGTCGGCGCGAAGGTCACCCTTCGCAACGAGCGGGCCAACGAGTTCCTGGAGACGGCGCTGCCGATCGCCGACCTGTCGGACAAGCAGTTCGACGACACGGGGAACTTCAGCTTCGGTGTCGAAGAGCACACCGAGTTCCCCTCCCAGGAGTACGACCCCCAGATCGGGATCTACGGGCTGGACGTGACGGTCAACCTCGTCCGTCCGGGCTACCGAGTCAAAAAGCGCGACAAGGTGTCGCGCTCGATCCCCAACGCGCACCGACTCACGCCTGAAGACGCGATCGCCTTCCTCGAAGACGCATTCGACGTCGACGTGGAGGTCACAGAATGAGCGAATCAGAGACAGAACAGACGGGCGAGCACGCGAGCCGTCGCACGGGTCAGAGCCACGAGTGCCGACGTTGCGGACGCAACCAGGGACTCGTCGGTAAGTACGAGATCTACCTGTGCCGTCAGTGCTTCCGCGAGGTCGCCCGCGAGATGGGATTCAAGAAGTACCGATAATTATGGCAGGAAACGATCCACTCGCCAACGCGCTCGCCGGCGTGAACAACGCCGAGAGCGTCGGGCACCTGTCGCACGAGATACAGCCCGCCTCGAACGTCATCGGCTCCGTCCTCGAGGTCTTCTACGACCGCGGGTACATCGACGGCTTCGAGTTCGTCGACGACGGCAAGGCTGGACAGTTCGAGGTCGAACTGAGCGGCGCGATCAACGAATGTGGTGCCGTCAAGCCCCGCTACTCCGCGGGTGCAGACGAGTTCGAGAAGTGGGAGAAGCGATACCTCCCCGCCCGAGACTACGGGACGCTCATCGTCACGACGAGCCACGGCGTCATGAGCCACTACGAGGCCCGCGACCAGGGCATCGGTGGTCAGGTAATCGCCTACGTGTACTGAGACAATGACCAGAGTAGAAATCGAAATTCCGGACGAGGTCTCCGCCGAGGTGTCGAACCTCGATCTGACAGTCGAGGGGCCGAACGGCAGCGTCACCCGGACGCTGTGGTTCCCCTCCGTCAGCGTCAGCGTCGAGGACGACCAGGTCGTCATCGAATCCGACGAGACCGACGCCAAGACGAACGCGACTGTCGGGACCTTCGAGAGCCACGTGTCGAATATGATCCACGGGGTCACCGAAGGCTGGGAGTACAAGATGGAAGTCTACTACGCCCACTTCCCGATGCAGGTCGACGTCGACGGCGACGAGGTCGTCATCGAGAACTTCCTCGGAGAGAAGTCCTCGCGACGGACACCGATCCGCGGAGACACGGACGTACAGGTCGACGGCGAAGAGGTCACCCTGATGGGACCCTCGAAAGAGGACGTCGGGCAGACCGCCGCCGACATCGAACAGCTCACTCGCGTGACGGACAAGGACACGCGCGTCTTCCAGGACGGCGTCTACATCACGCAGAAGCCGCAGACGGGAGGTGCCTAACATATGTCCGACGACGACATCGAGACACTCGAAGACATCAGCGGCGTCGGCCCCTCGAAGGCCGACGCGCTCCGTGAGGCAGGCTACGAGTCGGTCGACGACGTGAAGGCCGCAAGCCAATCGGAACTCGCAGAGGTCGACGGCATCGGGAACGCGCTCGCGGCCCGTATCAAGGCCGACGTGGGCGGACTCGAAGTCACCGAGGAGACCGAGGCAGAAGTCGAAGAGGAGACCGAAGAGGAAGCCGAGCCCGAGGAGGAGGTCGAGACCGAACTCCGTCCCCGTGGCCACGCCGACAAGACGCCGACCCTCGACGACGATACCGCGCGAGCGCTGGGCCAGAAGCACCGCGAGGGCAAGCCCGCGTTCCGTCGGCAGCAGTACCACAAGAAGAAGCGGACGCCCGAATCGTGGCGGAAGCCCCGCGGCAACCTCTCGAAACAGCGCCGCGGCATCAAGGGCAAGGGCGATATGGTCGAGGCGGGCTACCGCACGCCGAAGGCCGCCCGCGGTCTGCACCCCTCGGGATTCGAGGAAGTGCGCGTCCACAACGTCGACGACCTCGAAGGCGTCGACGGGGACACCCAGGCCGTCCGAATCGCCTCGAAAGTCGGCGCGCGCAAGCGCGAACGCATCGAGGAAGTGGCTGAGGACCGCGAGATCCGCGTCCTCAACCCGACCTACGTCGAAGTGGAGGTCGAAGAGTAATGACGGATCTGAAAGCACAGAAGCGTATGGCCGCCGACGTCCTCGACGTCGGAAAGGACCGCGTGTGGTTCGATCCAGACGAACAGTCCGAGATTGCGGAGGCCATCACTCGCGACGACATCCGTGACCTGGTCGATCAGGGGACCATTCGCGCCAAGGACGCGAAGGGCAACTCCAAGGGTCGCGCTCGCGAGCGCGCATCGAAGCGCGCCTACGGTCACCGCAAGGGCCCCGGCTCCCGCAAAGGGAAAGCCGGCGGTCGGAAGAACTCGAAAGACGAATGGGTCAGCCGCATCCGCGCACAGCGTCGTCGCCTGAAGGAACTGCGCGACGACGGCCCGCTCAATCCGACGCAGTACCGCGAAGTGTACAACAAGGCGTCGGGTGGCGAGTTCGAAGACGTGGCGCGGCTCGAAGCACACATCCGGAATAACTACGACGTGGAGATAGAATAATGGCAACAGGACCACGCTACAAGGTGCCGATGCGGCGTCGCCGCGAGGTCCGGACGGACTACCACCAGAGGTTGCGCCTGCTGAAATCGGGCAAGCCCCGCCTCGTTGCTCGCGTGAGCAACAAGCACGTCAGGGCGCAGCTGATCACCCCCGGTCCGGACGGAGACGAAACGCACGCGGCCGCGTCCTCGGAGGACCTCGGCGAGTACGGCTGGGAGGCTCCCACTGGGAACCTGCCGAGCGCGTACCTCACCGGGTTCCTCGCTGGGACGCGAGCCATCGAAGCCGGCCTCGAAGAGGCCGTACTCGACATCGGACTGAACACCGCGACGCCCGGTAACAAGGTGTTCGCGGTGCAGGAAGGAGCAATAGACGCTGGCCTCGAGATCCCGCACAACGACGCGGTTCTCGCAGACTGGTCGCGTAACCGCGGCGAGCACATCGCCGAGTACGCCGAGCAGCTCGACGAGGACCTCTACTCCGGGGACTTCGACGCCACGAAACTCCCTGAGCACTTCGACGAAGTGCTCGAGCGACTACAGGAGGACGCATGAGCCAACGCAACGACAACGGCTGGACGCCGCGCACGCGGCTCGGCCGAATGGTACAGGAAGGCGACGTCACCTCGATGGAGCAGGCCCTCAACACGGGCCTGCCCCTGAAAGAGCCGGAACTCGTCGATCAGCTCCTGCCGGGGCTCGACGACGAGGTTCTCGACATCAATATGGTCCAGCGGATGACCGACTCCGGGCGCCGGGTCAAGTTCCGCTGCGTCGTCGCGATCGGTAACCGCGACGGCTACCTCGGCTACGCCGAGGCGCGAGACGACCAGGTCGGATCGGCTATCCAGAAGGCGATCGACGTCGCGAAGCTCAACATCATCTCGGTGGACCGCGGTTCGGGGTCCTGGGAGGACTCCGCCGGTGGCCTCAACTCCCTGACGCGGAAGGCAGAAGGGAAAGCAGGCTCGGTGACCGTCGAAGTGATGCCCGCGCCGCAGGGCCTCGGCCTCGCGGCTGCACCGACCGTCCGCAACATCCTCGAACTGGCGGGCGTCCAGGACGCCTGGACCCGCTCGAACGGGAACACGCGGACCACGGTCAACCTCGCGAAAGCGACGTACAACGCGCTGAAGAACGCCTCGCAGTCGCGGACGCCCCGACGCGCCGCGGCCAAGCAGCGTGAACAAGAGGTGAACGAGTGATGCAGGCAGTCGTTCAGATCCGCGGCGATGTTAATATGAGCACGGGCGTTCACGACACGCTCAAGATGCTCAACATCCATCACGTGAACCATTGCGCGCTCGTCCCGGAGACGGAGACGTACCGCGGAATGATCACGAAGGTCAACGACTACGTCGCACACGGCGAGCCGAGCGCAGACGCCGTCGAGACGGTGCTCCGCACCCGAGCCGAGCCCGAGGAGGGCGAGGCTGACGTCGACGACGAGTGGCTCGCGGAGAACACCGACTACGACGACTTCGGTGCGCTCGCAGAGGCGCTGGTCGACGAGGAGACGACGCTGCGTGAGCAGGGTCTCTCGCCGGTCCTTCGACTGCACCCGCCGCGCGGCGGACACCGCGGTCAGAAGCACCCGACCATCGAAGGCGGTCAGCTCGGAAAGCACCAGACCGAAGAGATCGACGAACTCCTGGAGGCAATGCGATGACGTCGAAGAAACGACGCCAGCGCGGGTCGCGCACGCACGGCGGCGGCACCCACAAGAACCGGCGCGGTGCCGGCCACCGTGGCGGCCGCGGTCGCGCCGGTCGCGACAAGCACGAGTTCCACAACTACGAGCCGATCGGCAAACACGGGTTCAAGCGACCCGAGGACTCCCAGCGAACGATCGCTGAGGTCAACGTCCAAGAGATCGACGAGGACGCGGCCCTGCTGGCCGCCGACGGTCTCGCAGAGAAGGACGGCGACGCGTACCACGTCGACGCTCGCGACGTCGCAGACGATGCCGAAGACGCCGACATCGTGAAGGTGCTCGGTGGCGGGCAGGTCCGACAGGAACTGCACCTCGTCGCCGACGCGTTCTCTGACGGCGCGGCCGAACTCGTCGAGGACGCCGGCGGCAGCGTCGAACTCACCGAACGCGGCGAGGAACTCGCCGCCGAGGACGAAGCAGAAGAATCTAACACAGACGACGCCGAGGAGTAATCCATGGGTTGGAAGGAGGCCGCCGAACCGGTGCTGACGCGGATGCCGTCAGTCGCGCGTCCGGAGGGACACGTCCCGTTCCGCCGGAAGCTTGGCTGGACTGCCGGGATCCTCGTGCTGTATTTCTTCCTGACGAACGTGACGCTGTTCGGACTGCAGACCAGTGGCGCGGGCGGGGACTTCTACGGACAGTTCCGTAGTATCCTCGCCGGCTCGCAGGGGTCGATCCTGCAGCTGGGTATCGGTCCGATCGTCACGGCGAGCATCGTTCTCCAGTTGCTCGGCGGAGCCGATCTGCTGGGGCTGGACACCGACGACCCCCGAGATCAGATCCTCTATCAGGGTCTCCAGAAGCTGCTGGTGGTCGTGATGATCTGTCTGACCGGGCTCCCGATGGTGTTCGCCGGCAACTTCCTGCCGGCGAGCGAACCGCTCGCGCAGTCGCTCGGTATCGGCACCGTCGGCGTGAAGGGTATCATCTTCGCGCAGATGTTCGTCGGCGGCGTCCTCATCCTATTCATGGACGAGATCGTGAGCAAGTGGGGCGTCGGCTCCGGTGTCGGCCTGTTCATTATCGCTGGCGTCAGCCAGCAACTCGTCGCGGGTCTGTTCAGTTGGCAGAGCCTCGGCGGGCAAAGCGGGTTCTTCCCGACGTGGATCGGGATCCTCACCGGTGCAGCCGAGATCGGCTCGCCGCTGACGCCGGGTGGTCTCTCCGACATCTTCCTCGGACAGGGGCAGATCCTCGCACTCATCACGACGCTGCTCATCTTCGGCATCGTCGTCTACGCGGAGAGCGTCCGGGTCGAGATCCCGCTCTCGCACGCTAACGTCAAGGGCGCGCGCGGTCGCTTCCCGGTGAAGCTCATCTACGCGAGCGTCCTGCCGATGATCCTCGTTCGCGCGCTGCAGGCGAACCTCCAGTTCCTCGGGCAGATCCTGAACAACTGGTGGGCGGGGATGCCCGCGTGGCTCGGTCAGTACACGCAGGGACAGGTCACCGGTGGCCTGTTCTGGTATCTCGCGCCGATCCAGTCCCGTCAGGACTGGATGTGGTTCCTCGGATTCACCTCCCAGGAGCCCGCAGCGATCGTCGCTCGCGTGCTCATCGACCTGATCTTTATGATCGTCGGTGGCGCGATCTTCGCCATCTTCTGGGTCGAGACGACGGGGATGGGTCCCGAAGCGACCGCCCGTCAGATCCAGAACTCCGGGATGCAGATCCCCGGCTTCCGGCGGAACCCACAGGTCATCGAGAAGGTCATGGAGCGCTACATCCCGCAGGTGACCGTCATCGGCGGTGCGCTCGTCGGCCTGCTGGCCGTGCTCGCGAATATGCTGGGCACGATCGGCGGCGTCTCCGGAACGGGGCTGCTGCTTACGGTCTCCATCACGTACAAGCTGTACGAGGAGATCGCCGAGGAGCAGCTGATGGAGATGCACCCGATGATGCGCGAGATGTTCAACAACTAGCCACGATACGCTTTCTTCCCTTCTTTCTCTACCGCCGAGTGGCGTCGCTTTCGGTGCCTTGTTCGTCGAACGAATAGGGAAAGACTTGCAAGCACCGCGCTCCCAGAGCGACGTGTTCGTGTCGATCGACCTACAGCCACGGGTCGCGACGCCACAATACGCACTATGAATTGGTCCACATCTCTCCGCGTGCTCGTCGTACTGTCCCTCCTGCTCGGTAGCTCGAGCGCTGTCGTAACGACCGCCTCGGCCGCCGGTCCGGCCGTCCAGATGTCTGCTGTCACTATCAGTCCCGAGGACCCGAACACGGGCGAAACAGTAACTATCGAGACGACGATCTCGAACCTCGAAAACAGTCCGTCGACGGTCAACGTGCGGGACGTCTTCGTTCGCGTGCCCGGAACCACCAGAGAGTACGCGCGAGTCGAAGAACTCGGATCGATCGCCCCCGGCGGCTCGGTCACGGTACCCGTGCGGACGAGCTTTGAGAGCCCCGGCCAAAAGCGGCTGACGCTCAAGGTAGTCGTTCAAGACGACGCGGGCGAGTACTACTCCTACTCGTACCCGGTGTACGTCGAAGTGTCCGACCCGACGGTTAGAGCGAGCCTGTCGGCCGGCACGCCCGAAAGCGGGTCTGGAACTGAGCTCACGCTCACGAACTTCGGAAACACGAACCTCACCGACGTCGAGATCACGGCCACCGCCGATGGGGAGCCGATCGAACGCAACTTCCTGTTCGACGTCGACCCCGGATCGAGCCAATCGACCGCCTTCGACACCGACGACCTCGAAACAGACACGGTTACGTTCACCGCAACCTACTCCGCCGGCGGAGGTTCCCACACGACGTCGCTCGACGTCGACCTCGACGACCAAACCCCAGTGACGGGCGAAATCCGCCTCACCGGCGTGGAAGTCACCCGGTCCGGCACGGGGATTACTATTCAGGGCGACGCCGCGAACCTCGGGACCACCGACACGCAGTCGGTCCTCGTGCGCGTCCCCGACGCTGACGGTGTGAGCCCTGCGCCTCCGTCGGGTGAGTACTTCATCGGCGCGATCGAGGGCAGCGAGTTCGCGCGGTTCGAGCTGACGGCGCACGCTGAGTCGGACGTGACGTCGGTCCCCGTCGAAATCTCGTACATCGTCGACAACGAGCGCGTGACGACGACACAGCAGGTGAGTCTCGACGCGGCGGTCGTGTCTGCGACCGGCGGCGAAGCCGACAGCGGCGGACAGCAGTCGCCGGGTGGCTCTGGTGCTGGTGGCCTCCCGCTGATCGCGATCGGAAGCGGCATCGTCGTGCTCGTACTCGTCGCGTTCGGCGTCTACCGCTGGCGACAATGAGCGTCATCGAACTCGAAGGCGTCGTCAAGCGCTATCAGAGCGGCGAGGAGGTGATCGAGGCGCTGAAAGGCGTCGACTTCCACGCCGACCGCGGCGAGATGGTGACGGTGATCGGTCCCTCGGGGTCGGGTAAGAGCACGATGCTGAATATGATCGGCCTGCTCGATACGCCGACAGAGGGAACGGTTCGGCTCGACGGCCGTGACGTCACCAACTTCACGGAAGACGAACTCACCGAGGAGCGACGCTCGACGATCGGGTTCGTGTTTCAGGCGTTCCACCTGCTGCCGATGCTGACCGCGACGGAGAACGTCGAACTGCCGTCGATGTGGGACACGAAACGCGACCGGCACGACCGGGCGGTGGATCTCCTGCAGCGCGTCGGGTTGGGTGACCGGCTTAGCCACACGCCGAGCCAACTCTCGGGTGGCCAGCAACAACGCGTCGCGATCGCTCGCGCCCTGATCAACGAACCCGAGATTCTGCTGGCCGACGAGCCGACCGGGAATCTGGATCAGGACACCGGGCGCACGATCCTCGAGGAACTGACGCGGCTCAAAGAGGAGGAGAACATCGCTATCGTCGCTGTGACGCACGACGAGCAGTTCGTCGAGTACACAGACCGCGTCGTTCGCCTCGTCGACGGGGAGGTGCAGTCGTGAGCATCACCAGCGCGCTGTGGCGGTTCCCGAGCGTCCAGATGGCGTGGCGGAATCTCGGCCGGAACCGAATCCGGACGGCGCTGGCGACGCTCGGAATCGTCATCGGCGTCGTCGCCATCGCGTCGCTCGGCATCGCCGGCGTCGCCCTCCAACAGCAGGCGACCGCGAATCTCGGCACGCTCGCTGACGAAGTGACCGTCACCGCCGGCGAGGACAGCACCACCGAGGGTGTGACCGAAGAGCAAGTCGAGGAGATCCGAGGCCTCGCCGGCGACGCTGCGGTCGTCCCGAAGAAGTCCAACCGGACGACGCTCACCTCGCGTGACGGTCAGGAAGCCCGCGTCAGCGTGACTGCCCTGACGGAGGCGAGCGCGCTCTATGACGTCTCGGCGGGCGATAACCCCGACCGGCTACAGTCGGGGGCGTTACTCACCAATAGCACCGCGACCCAACTCGGCTTCGAGCTCGGGGACCCGGTAGAGTACGACGGACGGCTCTACCGGATTCGGGGGCTGATCGAATCGCAGAGCGGCTTCGGTGGCGGCGGCAACGAACTCGTGTTGCCCCTGTCGGCGCTCGCCGAGCAGCAGTACTACGACTCGGTAACGATCGTGGCCGCGGACGGCCAGGAGGCCCAGCGGATCGCCGACGCCATCGAAGCGCGGGTCAACGAGGACGACGAGGAGGTGCTGAGCGTCACCAGTTTCGCGAGCGTGCAAGAGAACATCGATTCGTTTCTGAACACGCTCAACCTCGCGCTGCTCGGGATCGGCTCGATCTCGCTGGTCGTCGCGAGCGTCGCCATCCTCAACGTGATGCTGATGAGCACGATCGAGCGCCGCGGTGAGATTGGCGTGCTCAGGGCCGTCGGAATCCGCAGAGGCGAAGTGCTCCGGATGATCCTCGCCGAAGCCGCGTTCCTGGGAGTGATCGGGGGCGTCGTCGGCGCCGCCGTCTCGTTCGCGGTTGGGCTCGTGGTGTTTCAGGTCCTGGCCGGTGATCCGACGCTCGTCTTCGGCTGGGAGAGCATCCGCTATCTGTTGATCGGGTTCGGCTTCGCCGTCTTCGCGAGCGTGCTGAGCGGGCTGTACCCCGCGTGGAAGGCCGCGAACGATCCGCCAGTCGAGGCGCTTCGCGGCTGATCTCGGCCAGCGGACTGTCCCCGAACCGTCGCGCTTTTGGCCGCTCGTCGGGTATCTCGCACCGATCGGATGGCCCGATACCACATCGAGACGTACGGCTGTACCTCCAACCGCGGCGAGAGCCGGCAGATCGAGAGCGCGCTCCGCGACGCCGGCCACTACCCCGTCGACGGTCCGGAGGCGGCCGACGTCGCCATTATGAACACCTGCACGGTGGTCGAGAAGACGGAACGCAATATGCTCCGTCGGGCCAAAGAACTGGAGTCTGAGACGGCGGATCTCATCATCACCGGCTGTATGGCCCTCGCACAGGGCGAGGAGTTCCGCGAAGAGGACGTCGACGCCCAGATCCTCCACTGGGACGACGTCCCCGCCGCGGTCACGAACGGCGAGTGCCCGACGCCCGGCCCGGGGACCGAACCCGTGCTGGACGGCGTCGTCGGCATCCTCCCGATCGCTCGTGGCTGCCTCTCGAACTGCTCGTACTGCATCACGAAGTTCGCGACCGGCCGCGTCGATTCGCCGCCGGTCGAAGAGAACGTCGAGAAGGCCCGCGCACTCGTCCACGCCGGTGCGAAGGAGTTGCGGATAACCGGCCAAGACACCGGCGTCTACGGCTGGGATACGGGCGACCGCAAGCTTCCGGAACTGCTCGACCGGATCTGCACCGAGATCGACGGTGACTTCCGGGTTCGACTGGGGATGGCCAACCCCGGTGGCGTCCACGGCATCCGCGAGGAACTGGCGGAGGTCTTCGCGCGCCACGACGAACTGTACAACTTCATTCACCTCCCCGTTCAGTCCGGCTCCGACACCGTTCTCGAAGCGATGCGGCGACAACACCGCGTCGAGAAGTTCACCGAAATCGTCGAGACGTTCGACGAGACGCTGGACTACTGGACGCTCTCGACGGACTTCATCGTCGGGTTCCCGACCGAGACCGACGAGGACCACGCCCAGAGTATGGCGCTGTTCCGCGAGGTTCGGCCCGAGAAGGTGAACATCACGCGCTTCTCGAAACGCCCCGGCACCGACGCCGCCGAGATGAAGGGCCTCGGCGGGACGGTGAAAAAGGAGCGTTCGAAGGAGATGTCCGAACTGAAGATGGACGTCGTCGCCGAAGCCTACGAGTCGATGGTCGGCGAGACGCATCGGGTGATGGCCGTCCGCGAGGGGACGGGCGACTCGCTGAAGTGCCGCGACGAGGCCTACCGGCAGATCATCGTGCAGAACGCCGCCGAACACGGGATTGAACCCGGCGACTTCCTCGACGTCGAGGTGACGAGCCACCAGACGGTGTACGCGTTCGGCGATCCGGTGTGATAATGATTACTCTCGTCTCTTACCGCCGACCATCGCCACCGGGAGTGGCGCTCGGCGGTACACAGTGAGAGTAATCACTATGAGTCGTCGCGTTCGACAAGCGCCTCCGACGCTGCCGCGTCGGCGCTGACCGCGGTCTTTTTTCGGCCTCGTCACGCACGGACTGTCGATGGATCGGTCCGCCGCCTTCCTCCACCTCCGCGACGCCGCCACGACGGTCGCGGTGGTCCTCGCCCTCGGCGTCGTGCTCTTCGGCGTCGCGGGCGTGTGGCCGCCGATGGTGGCCATCGAGAGCCCGAGTATGGTGCCGCACGTCGAAACCGGCGATCTCGTCGTCGTCTCCGATCCCGGCCGGTTCGCCGGGGAATCGGCGGACGCGCGTGGCGTCGTTACTGCTGCGACCGCCGGGAACTACTCGCGCCTGGGGGCCTCTGGCGACGTCATCGTCTTCGCTCCGCCCTCCCGGGCGGGATCGCCGATCATCCACCGCGCACATTTCAGGGTCGACGCTGATGAGAACTGGTACGACGAGGCCGACCCGGCGTATCTTCGCGGCGCGGACGACTGCGCGGAACTGGCCGCCTGTCCCGCACCGCACGCGGGCTACATCACGAAGGGCGACAACAACCGCGCGTACGACCAGGCCGCGGGCATCGCGCCGGTAGTCAAGCCCTCCTGGGTCAGAGCGAAAGCGCAGTTCCACATCCCCGAACTCGGGTGGGTCCGGCTCACGATCGCTGGAAAGGCGTGAGCACTGCGGGACGAGTCGAGAGTCGGTGGATGCGAGTACTCGCGTCTGCTACGTCCGCGTGTCTCGTCGCTCTATGCGTCGTGTCGCGTCTATTCGCTATCAGCGCGCTTGCTCTCTCCGTTCGGCGCGGTCGCCGTCGTCGCCGTCCTCTGCCACGGTTTCGAGGAGCTGATCGGCCTCTGCGTCTTCTTTCCACTCGCCGAGTTCTTTCGGATCGACGTGGACGAATACGTCGTCGACCTCGGGCATCGCGCGGATCGAGTCGACGACGGCCGACTCGATGTCGTGGGCCTCGAACAGCGTCATATCCCCCTCTACTTCGATGTGGATGCTCACGTCGACTTCGGGGCCGACGTAGTGGGCGACGACGTCGTGGGCGCCGCGGACCTCTGGGTGTTCGAGCGCGCGTTCGATGATTTCCCAGCGGAGTTCTTCGGGGGGTGCCGCGCCGACGAGGTAGTTCACGTTGTCGCGGACGATCTCATAGCCCGTGTAGAAGATGCCGAGCGAGACGACGCCCGCGGCGATCGGATCGAGGATCGGCGCGCCGAAGGACGCCCCGAGCACGCCGACGAGCGCCGCGCCCGCGGTCAGAATGTCGTTTCGATTGTCGAGCGCGGCCGCGACGATCGCGGGCGAGTGCCGGCGCTCACCGATCCGGAGACAGTACCGGTAGAGTCCGTATTTCGTGACGGCAGTCCCGACGAGAACCGCGACCGCCGTCGTTCCGGCCTCGACGCCGTACGTCCCGTTCAGCACCGCCGTCGTGGCGTTCCAGAGCACGGCCGCGCCCGCCGCGAACACGCCCAGCGCGACGAACAGCGAGACGAACGGCTCGATTCGCTCGTGGCCGTGCGGGTGCTCGAAGTCGGGCGGCTGCGTCGTCAGGTACAGGCCGGCGAGGATGACGAGACTGTAGACGCTGTCGGCGACGCTGTTGACCGCTTCGGAGCCGACCGCGAGGCTCCCGGTGAGCCACCAGACGCCCCCTTTCGCCAGCGCGAGGCCGAGATTGACCGCGAGTATGATCGCCCCGACGCGGCGGACGACCCGTTTCCGGTCGTCGCTCATCGTTTTTGCCTACCGCTCGGAGGGCTAAGTCGCTTCGGTCGCCAGATCGAAGTCGAGCCTGACGGCCCGCGTCGGATCGTCGCTGTCGCCTGACTCGCCTGCGGCCGTTCCGTCCGCCGCGTCAGCGTCGGCTGTCGCTGCCGGCAGCGACGCGAACGCCTCGTGCAGGCGGTCGTAGGTGTCTTCGAGCGCCTCGACGATCACCTTCGTGTCGCCGATGACGGGCATAAAGTTCGTGTCACCGCTCCACCGGGGAACGAGGTGCGTGTGGACGTGATCGCCGATCGACCCGCCGGCGGCCTTTCCGCCGAGGTTCTCGCCGGCGTTCACGCCGTCGGGGTCGAACGCGGCGTCGAGGGCGTCGATCGCCGCCACTTTCAGCCGTGCGTGATCGAGCAGTTCCGCGTCGCGCAGGTCGCTCCACTCGCCCGTGTGGCGGTACGGGATGATCATCAGGTGCCCCGGGTTGTACGGGTAGTTGTTCAGGATCACGAAGGCGTGTTCGCTGCGGGCGACGATCCGGCTCTCCCGGTCGTCGTGACGCTCGGGCAGAACGCAGAACGGGCAGCCGTCGATGTCCTCGTTGCCGTTGCGTTCGACCCACTCGATCCGCCACGGTGCGAACACCTGGTCCATCTCGCTCACGCCGTCAGGTTCTCGTACCCGTCCTCGGTGACGACGACGGTGTGTTCGGCCTGGCTGACGAGTTCGCCGTCGTCCTCTTTCAGCACGGGATAGCCGTGGAGGACGCCCTGCTGTTCGAGCCGTGTGATGGCCATCTCAGCGCGCGGCTCGTCCAGCCAGCGCGCGGCGAACGGAAGGGTTCGGTACTCCTCTTTCACCTGTTCGAGGACCTTCCGCGCCGAGCGGTTCCGCACCGAGCGGTCGCGTTCGAGGCTGTAGATCTCCTCTTTCGAGCCCTCGGTGACCTTGCCGCGCCCGGTCGTCGCGAACGGTTCGATGGCGACGACGTCGCCGACTTCGAGTTCCACACCGCGGTCGGTGCCCCGGTTCGGGATCGTCGGGCCCGTGTGAGCGTCCCACTGCGCGACGCCGTGACCCGAGAGGTTCAGGACGGGCGTGTAGCCGTAGCCGCGGATCACGTCCTCGATCTCGCCGCCGACCACGCCAGTTTCGACGCCGGGTGCGACGGCGTCGAGTGCGGCGTCGAGCGCCTCCTCGGCGGCCTCGACGAGTTCCGGGTTCCCGGAGAGGTCGACGGTCACCGCCGCGTCGGCGATGTAGCCGTCGACGTGGACGCCGCAGTCCAGACAGACCATCCCGTCGTCGAATTCGGTCTCGTCGTCGCGGCCGGGCGTAGCGTGTGAGGCCTCCTCGTCGATGCTGATATTCACCGGGAAGGCGCACCCGTCTGCGAGTTCCTCGATGCGCGCCTCGGCGAACTCGGCGACTTCGAGGTGGGTGACGCCCGGTTCGACCTTTTCTACGGCCTCGTCGAGGACCTGCCGGAGGACCGATCCGGCCTCCCTGTACTTCGCTAGCGTCTCCTCGTCGAGAGGTCCGTCGCTCATACCCGAACAGTTGGTCGAACGTCTCAAAGAGGTTCCGGACCCGCCGATCCGACCGGCGAAAGGCGTCCCACAGTAGCGCCAAGACCCACGCGTGACTATATAGCTCACACCGAGAATACTAGCAACCGTTTACAGGCCTCCCGACAGTTCACGGCACGAACGATGACCGAGCCCCAGTTCGCCGCGGCTGTCGACCACGAACGCCTGGACGTCAGCGAGTGGGACGACGTCTACGTCGTCGGCGACGTCCACGGCTGCCGAGCGGACCTGGAACGACTGCTCAGAAAACTCGAAGTGACCGACGACGACCTCGTCGCGTTCGTCGGCGACCTCGTCCGGAAAGGCCCCGACAGCAAGGGCGTACTCGACCTCGTCCGCGAGTCGGCGAATATGGTGACCGTCCGCGGCAACAACGAGGAGAAACTCCTCCGCGGCTCGAAGTCGATCGCGGCGCTCACCGACGAGGACCTCGACTGGATCGCCGACCGGCCGGTCGCCCTCTCGTGGGAGGACACGCTCGTCGTCCACGGCGGCGTCGACCCCCGGAAGTCGCTCGCCGACCACGACGTCGACGACCTCCAGAACTTCCGCTCGCTGTCGTCGGGCTACGAGCGGCCGTTCTGGTGGGAGGTCTACGAGGGCCCCGATCGCGTCTTCTTCGGGCACACGCCGCTGGCCGCGCCCGTCGTCCGCGAGCACGCCGTCGGCCTCGACACCGGCTGTGTCTACGGCAACGAACTCACCGCCTACGACTGGCGGAACGACGAGTTCGTCACGGTCTGCCCCGAGGAGACGGTCCAGTCCCGAAAGGAGTCGAAGTGGGTCCGCCCGCGGCAGACCACGATCGCTGCCGACTGATCGACGGTCGATCGACGAGAGATTGCCGTTCGCGCCTGTCTCTCACTCGACGATGCCCGCGACGAGTTCGTCGAGGTACTCGATCTCCTCCTCGAAGATTCCGTGGCCACGACCCTCGTAGCGGTCGAACCGGACGTCGGCGCCGAGACGCTCGAACACCTCGACGGTCTCCTCCGCGCGCGACATCGGAATGTGGGGGTCGTCGTCGCTGACGCCGAGGAAGAACGGCATTCCGTCGACGTCGCCCTCGTAGTCGAAGTCGGTCCCCTCCTGACCGATCAGTCCGCCGGAGAGCAGCACGAGTCCGCCGTACCGCCGCGGCGTGCGCGCCACGAACTCCGAGACGAGACACGCGCCCTGCGAGAATCCGACCAGAATCACCTTTTCAGCCGGGAGCCCGCCCGACCGGGCTTTCGCGACGGCGCGTTCGAGGTGCGACAGCGCCGAGTCGAGGTGGGGCTGATTCCGCTCGACCGGCGCGACGAACCGGTTCGGATACCAGGTGCCGCGCTGGGCCTGCGGCGCGACGTAGTGAACGCCGTCGTGGTGGAACTCCTGGGCGAACTGGAGCATCCCGTCGGCTCGCGCGCCCCGTCCGTGGACGAGGACGACGGCGGCGTCGGCCTCCGCAGGCGATGCGCCGGCGGTCTGAATCGGCTGCCCCGCGTGCGGGTCCTCGGAATCGGCGGGTCGGCTCATCGGCGCTCACCACCGTCGGTCACTGTGGCTTCACCATCCTCGTCAGTCGTCGGTGCCCCGCTCCCCTCGTCGTTCGTCGCCGTTTCATCGGTGCCGCCGAGCGACGGCAGCGCCGCTTCGATCCGCTCGCGCTCGTCTTCCAGCCACGACGGGAGTTTGAGTTCCGAGCCGAGTTCCGGGACCGACTCGTCGGCCGTGAACCCCGGCCCGTCGGTCGCGATCTCGAAGAGGACGCCACCGGGTTCGCGGAAGTAGATCGATCGAAAGTACTGCCGGTCCTTCTGCGGCGTCACGAACTGTCCAGCATCGGAGAGGCGCTCGCGCCAGGCCATCTGTTCGTCCTCGTCGACCGCGCGGAACGCGACGTGGTGGACGGTGCCGACGCCGGGGCGACCCCGTGGCGGCCCGCGGTGAAGCACGTCGACGACGGCCGCGCGATCCCCACAAGCGGCGTAGCGGACCCGCTCTGCACCGTCGTCGGGGTCGGGCTCCGAGTCGACGCGGTCGAAGCCGAGCACGTCGAGGACGTTCGCCGTCGCGTCCGGTTCCTCGGAGTGTAGCGTCACGCCGAAGAAGCCGCGAATCGCGCGGTCGGCTGGAACGGGGCCGTCCGCCCACGGTTCGATCGGCGACTCGGACTCGACGAGTTCGAGGGGTTGCCCGTGAGGGTCCTCGAAGGGGAGCACGCCCACGCCGAAGCGCGTCTGCCGGTCGTGGACAGTCGCGTCGCTGGCGTCGAGCCGATCGGCCCAGTAGTCGAGGCTCCCCTCGGGCACGGCGAACGCCGTTGCGACTGCCTGCCCGCGGCCGGGACGGCCCTGCCGCGCGCCCTCGAAGGGGAAGAACGTCAGCGCCGTACCCGGGCTGCCCGTCTCGTCGCCGTAGTAGAGGTGATACGTCGTGGTGTCGTCGAAGTTGACCGTTCGCTTGACGAGGCGAAGTCCGAGAACCTCGGTGTAGAAGTCGAGGTTCTGCTGCGGATCGCCGGCGACGGCCGTGACGTGGTGAATGCCTGTGGTTTTCATAGTGAATGTTGCAGCGTACTGCCGAACGGATGTCGCTCTCGGCAGGTATCGCTCTGTTACCTACTATAGAGGCGAAACCATTTGTACCTTCGCGGACGAAAATGTCACCAGGTGACGCCTGTGTCCCCAGAACCCGACGAGAAATACGACGAGGAGGCCTGCTCGGTGATCGATTCGCTGGAACAGATCGGTTCGCAGTGGCGACTCATCGTCCTGCACGACCTTCAGGACGGCGAGAAGCGTTTCAACGAGCTCAAGCGCTCGACGGACGCCAGTTCGCGGACGCTCTCTCGCGTCCTCGACGACCTCCAGGAACTGGGATTCGTGAACCGGCGGCTCGAAGAGGACGCGCCGGTCGCGACCTACTACTCGCTGACGCCGAAGGGGCGCTCTCTGTGTCCGGTCTTCGACGAGATCGAGTCGTGGGCCAACGAGTGGCTGCACACGACGCCGACCGGCGAGGACCCCGCTGCCGTCGCCCTTGACGGTGGCTCTGCGGACGAGTAGGGGACCGAGACCGCGGCGGCAACGCTTCTGTTCTCGCTTCTCTCAATTCTTCACTACCCGCTCACGCGCCCTCGACGAGCCGTCGGAGTTGCTCGGGCGGGACGGCACCGCGGGCGGCGTAATCGTCGTACACGAACGCCGGAACGCCCGTAATCCCGGCTTGTTGCGCGTCGCGGAAGCGTTCGCGAAGCCGGCCCCGCCGCTCCTCGTCGGCAAGCGCGTCGCGGACGAATTGGGCTTCGACACCGACCTCGTCTGCGAGGTCGAGCAGCACGTCCTCCCCGCCGATGTCGCGCCCCTCGTGCCAGAGTGCGGCGAAGACCGCCTCGTCGAACGCGAGCCACGTCTCGTAGTCGTACGTCTCGCGGACGGCGACCGAGACCAACTGCGCCGGCAACGAGTCCACGTCGGTCGCGATGTCGAGTTCCATCTCCTCGGCCCCGTACTGGTCGCGGAGCCTCCGCACGTTCTCTTTCGCCTGTTCGTAGTACTCGTCGTCTTTGCCGTCGTCGGCCTCGTAGTCGATCGTGCCGTCCGGGCGCCGTTTGCTCGATCGAAGGTCGAACGGCCGCCAGTCGATCCGGAGCGGCTCGTCGCGCTCGGCCTGATACTGTGAGAGGGACTGCCGGCCGAGATAACAGAACGGGCAGACGTAATCGGAGTAGATTGTGATCTCTGCGGGCGCGTCCGTCTCGGTATCGATGTCGCTGCTGGCACTGTCGTCGGTGTCGGACTCGGTCATCGCGTTCGCATCGTGGAGGCGCGCGCACAAGAAGCGTCTGATGGCGAGACAGGTGACGCGACACGGCTCCGCGCGTTCGTGGCGAATGTACGTGCTCGTGAGGGGTGTACTGCACGTTCGCACGCGGTGAGAAAGGTGTCGTGAAACAGTACAAATACGGTGCCCGAGATGAAATCCCCGGTCGGTGATGAGAGACCAGGACTTTCTGGCATCCGACTGGGATTACTGTCTGGTGTTGGATGCGTGCCGCTACGACGTCTTCTCTGAGGTCTACGAGGAGTATCTCGACGGGACGGTGGAAAAGCGCTGGAGCGTGGGCTCGTCGACGCCCGAGTGGGCCTACCGGACGTTCACCGACCACCACGACATCGCGTACTTCTCCGGGAATCCGTTCATCAACGATCTCGGCATCCCACTGAACGAACTCAAGTGGGGGGCCAGTTGCGACTACGAGTGGACCGCCAACGAACACATCAGCGACATCGTCGACGTCTGGAAGCACGGGTGGGACGAGAGCCTCGGGACGGTCCCGCCAGAGAGTCTCGAAGCGTCGCTCGAAGAACGACGCGACCTCGTCGCCCGCAACGAGCGCACCGTCCTCCACTATATGCAGCCGCACGCGCCGTATCTCTCCCGTGGCGCGGGGCAGAAGCTCAAGCAGATCCAGAAGGGGATCCGTCGACAGGAAGAGGCGGTCGAAAACGGCGACGGCGCCGAGAGCGGACCTATCGAGTCGCTCGGCCAGACGATCCGCCCGCGGATCGAGAGCGTTCTCGAAGGCAGCGAACTCGCACAGAAAGCCGGTCTCTGGCTCGAACTCGACCCCACCGAACTCGTCCAGAACGGGACGCGGGAGGCCGCCCTCGAACTCTACGAGGAGAACCTCCGCATCGCGCTCGAAGTCATCGCAGACCTAGTTCCGAAACTCGACGGGACCGTCGTCGTCACCGCCGACCACGGCGAGGCATTCGGCGAGGAAGGCGTCTGGGAGCACCACATCGAGACGCACATCCCGCCGCTGATGGAAGTCCCCTGGCTCGTCGTCGAGTAACGAAAACAGACGCGGAAGTGCGCACGGAAACTGGAGCGGAACCGGCGAACTGACGCTGACGATGGGGAATATCCCGTTTTTCCGTGTATGATTGCTGCTGGCAAGTTCTGCTTCTGGAAAGCGATAACGGCAGTAATTTACGACAGGTGCGGAAAGTAGCTGATGTTTATGAGCTACGACCAGATCGAAGCCCCCGAGACGGGCGAGAAGATCACGCTTGCCGACGAGGAGACCGGCGAGCTGAACGTCCCCGACACCCCGATCATTCCGATCATCCACGGCGACGGGATCGGAACCGACGTTGGTCCCGCCGCCCAGAAGGTACTCGACGCCGCCGCAGAGGCGACCGGTCGCTCTGTAGAGTGGATGCGCGTCTACGCCGGCGAGTCCGCCCGCGAGAAGTACGGTGAGAACCTCCCCGACGACACCGTGAACGCGATTCGCGAGCACCGCGTCGCGATCAAAGGCCCGCTCACGACGCCCGTCGGCGCCGGCTTCCGCTCGCTGAACGTCGCGCTCCGCAAAAAGCTCGACCTCTACGCGAACGTCCGCCCGACCTACCACATCGACGGCGTCCCCTCGCCCGTCAAAGACCCCGCGGCGATGGATATGGTCACGTTCCGTGAGAACACAGAAGACGTCTACGCCGGCATCGAGTGGGAAGCCGGAACCGACGAGGTAGAGCAGGTAAAGGAATTCGTCGAAGACGAGATGGGCGAAGACGACGTGATCCACGACGGCCCCGTCGGGATCGGCATCAAACCCATCACGGAGTTCGGGACGAAGCGACTCGTCCGCGAGGCCATCGACTACGCACTCGAGAACGACCGCGACACCGTCACGCTCGTCCACAAGGGGAACATTATGAAGTTCACCGAGGGCGCGTTCCGTGACTGGGGCTACGAGGTCGCCGAAGAGGAGTACGACGACGGCGTCATCACCGAGGACGAACTCTGGGAGGAGTACGACGGCGAGGCTCCCGCGGACACGCTGGTCGTCAACGACCGCATCGCGGACAATATGCTCCAGCAGCTTCTGACCCGGACCAGCGAGTACGACGTCATCGCGACGATGAACCTCAACGGCGACTATATGTCCGACGCGGCCGGCGCACAGATCGGCGGCCTGGGCATCGCGCCGGGCGCGAACTTCGGTGAGGGCCTCTGTCTGGCAGAGCCGGTCCACGGCTCCGCACCCAAGTACGCCGGCGAGGACAAGGTGAACCCGACGGCGATGATCCTCTCGGGCCGCCTGATGTTCGAGTACATCGGCTGGAAGGACGCCGGCGAACTCATCCGCGACGCCGTCGAGAAGACGATCTCCGAGGGCGACGTCACCTACGACCTCCACCGGCAGATCGAGGGCGGCACGAAGCTCGCGACCTCCGAGTTCGCCGAAAAGGTCGTCGAGAACATCGAAGAGCTGGCGTAAGCGCCGCTCGACGCACGGTTTCGGATCTCTTCTGTATTTTTCCTCGACGCCGCCGAGCCGAAGGTTCAAATCCGATCACGAGGAACTCCGGAGTATGTACGCCGTCGTCGGCTGCACCGACTGCGAGCACCTCTGGCTCCTAAAGGACGCACGAGCCGCCGAGACGGCCACGTGTCCGCGGTGCGGGAGGACTCATCAGACGAAGAAGCTCCGCCGGTTCGTCGAGGAGGAGGACCGCGAGGCGGCCCGACAGGCGCGGGCGGCCCTGCTCGCGAAGCAGGGCGGCAACAGCGAGGCGTTCTCAGAGACCGCACACGTCGCCGAGATGGAGCGCGAGATCGACGACAGCGGCGTCGACGACGCCGAGTACCTCGAAGGGTCCGGTCTCGACGCCGACGAGGTCGAAGCCGCCGGCGAGCGCGCCTCGCAGGGGACACACGCCGGCTCGTCCGGGAGTCAGATCGATGTCGTCCGCGACGCGCTCCGCGAATGCGACGCCCCGACCGCAGACGACATCGCGGCGTACGCGGACGAGCGGGGCGTCCCGAGCGAGAAGGCCCGCGAGCTACTGAGCAAACTGACCCGACGCGGCGAGGCCTCCGAATCGCGGGGGACGTACCGCCTCCTCTGAACGATGGGTGGAACGCGCTCGGGTCTCGTCGGTACGATCGCTCGCGCGGTCGTCGTGGGCTGCTTCGTCGCCGGCGGCGTCTTCGCGCTCGTCACCCGCCAACTCGTGTTCGCCGGCGTCGCCTTCCTCGCCGGGCACACGATTTTGGCGGTCGCGGCGGTGATCCAGGGACAGCGTCGCCGGGGCGTCGGGCTGTCGCTCTCGGGCATCGGCTGGCTCGCCCTCTCGATCGGACTCGGAGTCGGCAGCGGGACAGCGGCCGGTGCGGAGACCGCGCTCCCGGAGACGCCGCTGGTCGCCGTTGGATTCGGACTCGTGGCCGTCGGGATGATGCTCCTCCTCGGGCCGTTCGGCGGCGACTGACCGAGAACGGGCGTCGTTACCGGCCCAGTTCGGCGTGGGCGCTGGAGAGATGCCGCGATGCGAGCGCCGAGAGCAGCGAGAGTTCGCCCGCGAGCGCGCCGACCGCGATGTACTCCGCGAGCGCGTCGGCGTTCGAGCCCGCCGGGTCGCCGCCGCCTCGGACGCCCAGCACGTCGAGCGCTTCGGCCTGTGTCGGGAGCTTCGTCCCGCCGCCGACCGTTCCGACCTCCAGCGACGCCAGCGACACCGAGAGATAGAGGTCGCCGTCGCGCTCCTCGGCGGTCGTGATGGCGTTCGCTCCCTCGACGACCTGGGCTTCGTCCTGGCCAGTCGCGAGGAACATCGCGGCGACGACGTTCGCAACGTGGGCGTTGAAGCCGAGACTGCCGGCCTTCGCCGAGCCGACGAGGTTCTTCCGCGTGTTCAGCTCCGCGATGGCGCCGGGCGTCGTGTGGAGGCGGTCTTCGACGACGTCACGCGGGATCGTCACGTCGGCCGTGACGCTCCGGCCGCGCCCTTCGACGGCGTTGATCGCTGCGGGCTTCTTGTCGGTGCAGAGGTTCCCCGACAGGGCGACGAGGTCCGCGCCGGTCTCGGACTCGACGACCTCGCAGGCAGCCTCGGTGGCGATCGTGGCCATATTCATCCCCATCGCGTCTTTCGTGTCGTAGCGGAAGCGGAGGTAGACGGAGTTGCCGACGACGTACGGTGTCACGTCCAGGAGTTTGCCGTGGCTCGTCGTCGACTCGGCCGCCTCGACGAGCGCGTCGGTGTTGTCGCGGACCCACGAGACGAGCGCTTCAGCCTCGACGACGTCGGCGACGCGGAAGACGGGCGCGCGCGTCATCCCAGACTTGAGGACGCGCGCGTTCGCGCCGCCCGCCTGCGAGAGCACCGAACAGCCGCGGTTGACGCTCGCGAGCAGCGCGCCCTCGGTCGTCGCCAGCGGGAGGTACGTCTCGCCGCCGGCCGCGCCGCCGTCGACCGACACGGGGCCGGCGACGCCGATCGGGACCTGCACGGTCCCGAGCATATTCTCGATGTTCGACTCCGCGCGCTCGGCCGGGAAGCCGTAGTTCCCGACGGCGTCGAGCGAGGCGTCGGTGTCCGATTCGACGACGAGTCGACGTGCCTCGGTGGCGGTGTCGGCGTCGGCGTGGTCGTCCAGTTCGTGGAGTCGAAGCTCCCCCTCGCGGACCCGCGCGGCGAGGTCAGCGGCGTCAGTCATACGCTCTCATTCCGCGGGGGCTCCCTAACGGTTTCCGATTCACTGATGCCGGGGGAAAGGGTCGTTTACCTGTGACTCCATCCTGCGGATTCGCCGTATCGCTCGCCCGCCTACGCTGACAGCAGGCCGCACCCGAAGGGAAACCTACTCGTCCCCCGCAAGACAGCATCAGATATGACCGCGCCGTTCTTCGAGCGACTCGCAGACCGCATCGAGCGGGTCGACAGCGTCGTTTCCGTCGGTCTCGACGCCGACCGCTCGCGACTCCCCGACCATCTCCTCGAGAAGGACCTCCCGCAGTGGGCGTTCAACCGCCGCATCATCGACGAGACGCACGAGTACGCCGCCTGTTACAAGCCGAACGCGGCGTTCTACGAGAGCGCGGACGGCTGGCGCGCGCTCCGCGAGACGATCGCCTACGCGAAGGGCAAGGACGTCCCGGTTCTCCTGGACGCAAAGCGCGCCGATATCGGGAACACGACGCGCCAGTACGCGCAGTTGCTCGACGAGGTCGACGCGATCACGGTCAATCCGTATATGGGTCGGGACTCGCTGCAGCCGTTCCTCGACCGCGAGGACAAAGGCGTGTTCGTGCTCTGCCGCACCTCGAATCCCGGCGGAGCCGACCTCCAGGACCTCGAACTCGCCTCCGGAGAGGCGGTCTACGAACGGGTCGCCGCGCTCGCGGACCTGTGGAACGAACACGGGAACGTCGGCCTCGTCGTCGGCGCGACCGCGCCCGAGGAACTGGAGTCGATCCGCGAACAGGTCCCCGACCTCCCCTTCCTCGTGCCCGGAATCGGCGCACAGGGCGGCGACGCCGAGGCGGCCGTCGAACACGGCTTAGCCGACGGCGTCGGCCTCGTGAACTCCTCGCGCGGCATCATCTTCGCAGGTGAGGATGAGGGCGAGGCGTTCGCGAAGGCGGCGGGAGACGCCGCTCGTCGGCTCCAGCGACGGCTGAACCAGTACCGCGGCAGCGACTGACGGGGCGCGCCGCATCAGCGACTGGTGCTGCTGCGCGGTACGGCTGTGGGACGCTACCGGAACCCCGGAACGTCGCCGGAGGCGTCGCCCTCGGCGAACACGTCCTCTCGGCCCTCCGGATCCGCGCAGTGAACGCACACGCCGCGATCCTGGTCGAAGTGCACTGAACAGACGGCCGCGCCGCACCGGTGGCAAGTGTACTCCGCTTCCCGCTGTTCGCACACCTGACAGACACCCGTCACGCTCATACGTGCGCGTACGCGGCGCACCCACTTCAGTCGGGGGTGTGGTCACGAGCAAATCTCTTTGGTCCAGCGCCCGCAAGGGACCGTATGAGCATCACGCTGTACGCGCTCGACGGCTGTCCCTTCTGTGAGGCGGTCCACGACGCGCTGCAGGAACACGACGTCGCGTACGAGACCGAGTGGGTCGACGCGCTGCACTCACAGCGCAACGAGGTCAAGCGCGTGAGTGGCCAGCGCGTCGTGCCCGTCCTCGTCGACGACGAGCGCGGCGTCACGATGAACGAGAGCCAGAACATCGAAACCTACATCGAGCGTACGCTCGCCTCGAACCAATGAAGATCTACACCGGCCGCGGAGACGACGGGATGACCGACCTGCGGGATATGTCGCGCGTCGCGAAGACGAGTCCGCGAATCGAGGCCTACGGCACCGTCGACGAGGCCAACGCGCTCATCGGGACCGCCCGCCCGACTGGCTACGACGACGTCGACGAGACGCTCGAACGAATCCAGAACCATCTCCACGTCGTGCAGGCGGACTTCGCGAACCCGAACCCCGACGAGGACGACCCGGTCGTGACCGAGGCGCACGTCGACGAACTGGAGGACGCGATCGACGAGGCCGACGCGGAGCTCGACCCACTGGAGTCGTTCATCCTCCCGGGCGGGAGCGAAGCCGGCGCGACGCTCCACCACGCGCGCGCCGTCGCGCGCCGGGCTGAACGGCGCTCGGTCGCGCTCGCCGCCGACGACCCCGTCAACAGCGAGGCGATCCGGTATCTCAATCGGCTCTCGGACGCGCTGTTCGTCCTCGGACGCCTCGTCAACGCCCGCGACGGCGTTCCAGAGGAGTCGCCCACGTACTGACGGGTCGACGCGGTCGCGGCCGGTTCGCTGGCAACGCCGCGAAGAAGAACGCTTAAGTCCAGCCACGCGGAAGAATCGAGGCGCGGGTCGGTGGTCTAGTCCGGTTATGACGGCTCCTTCACACGGAGCAGGCCGGCGGTTCGAATCCGCCCCGACCCATTTTCGTGGCGCAACGCGACGAGCGGAGCGAGGAGCCAGCGCCACGAAGTGGGCACGCGGATTCGAACCCAGCGAGACGACCGGAGGGAGTCTCGCGCGGTTCCGAATCCGCCCCGACCCACTTCTGACGAACCGCACCGACGAACGAGTGAGGAGTCCGTTCGTCGAAGTGGACACGCGGATTCGAGCCAGGGAGGCCGCGCGCAGCGAACGAAGTGAGTGAGCACGTCCGACCGAGGTTCGCAACCCGCCCCGACCCACTTTCTGACGGTACAACCCGAGGAGCGTAGCGAGGGTCGAACTGGCTACTCGGATCGAACTGGGCAGAGCCCTCGGCGTCCTATGAGGAGACCGGTACTGCGAGTCAGCCTGTGTCTTGCGGCCGGTTCCTGCGCATCGGAGGGTCGCAAAAACACGCTCGCGAGAATCGAGGACGGCCGCCCATTATAATGGGGTAGCAACTACACATCCTATGGACAGCGACGCGTCGGTGCCGGGTGAGGGGCGCCCCCGGCAGTTGGTACGGTTCTATCTCCTGGATCACGAAACTGCGCCGGGGAAGGCCATCGACATCGCGCTGCTGGGGCTGAATCTGGTGTTCGTCGCCATCTTCATCGTCGAGACGTACCCGATCTCTGCAGGATTCCGTCCACTGCTGTGGAATCTCGAAGTCGTGATCGCGCTGGTGTTCGGGGTCGAGTACGTCCTCCGACTCTACGGCGCGCGCGACCGCGTCGCGGAGTTCTTCAACGGCTATACGATGGTGGACCTGATGGCCATTCTGCCGACGCTCTCGGTCGTGCTCCTGCCGGTGTCTTTCGGCGCGTTGAACATCGGCTTCCTGCGCGTGCTTCGGGTGATTCGCGTGCTCCGGTTCTACCGGTTCACGCGGGACGCGGAGTTCTTCTTCGGGACGGTCTCGGACAACACGCTGCGCGCGATGAAACTTCTTCTGACGATTCTCGTCCTGCTTTTCGCCTCCACCGGTCTGTTCTACAGCGCCGAGAGCGGCGCGAATCCGAACGTCGAGACGTTCGGTGACGCCTTCTACTACACCGTCGTCACTCTCTCGACGGTCGGCTTCGGCGATATCGTCCCGGTGACACAGCCAGGACGCTGGGTGACAGTGGGATCGATTCTGGCTGCCATCATCGTCATCCCGCGGCAGGCCAGCAAGATTCTCAAAGAGTGGACCTCCAGAGAGAAGGTCAACGTCAGGTGTCCGGACTGCGGGCTGGAGTATCACGACCCCGACGCCTCACACTGCAAGGCGTGCGGACACGTGATTTATCAGGAGGCGGACTCCCGGGAGTGACGTCCGGCCGTCGTCTCCTGACTGCGCCGACGGCCTGCGACGTCGCCTACCGCGTCGCCTTGATGCCGACGAACGAGCCGTCGCCGTATCCCTCCTCGACCGGTTCGGGATCGTCGACCTCCTCTATCCACTGGTAGACCGTCTGCACGAACTTGAAGTCGGTGAACCCCGCTGCGTCCAGCGCGTCGATGACTTCCGCGGTCGAGACGAACGTGGCGTCGCGGTAGAACGGATTCTGTTCTTTCGTCTCCTGGTAGATCTCGCCGACCGGGCTGTTCTTGTCGATGAAGCCGATCACGAGCGAGCCATCGGCGTCGAGAACGCGCTCGGCCTCGGACAGCGTCCGCGGGATGTTGTCGACGAAACAGATCGTCGTCACGAGCAGGGCGGTGTCGAACGCGCCAGTCTTGAACGGCAGCGACTCGGCGACGCCGCGAACCACGCTGATACCGCGGTCGCGGGCGTACGCGAGCATCTCGCCGGCGGGATCGATTCCCACGTCAATTCCCAACGGAGCGGCGAAGCGCGCGCTCCCGACGCCGATTTCGAGGCCGTAGCCGTCCGTCGGTACGAGCCGTCCCAGCGCCTCCAGTTCGGAGCGATAGACGTCCGGGTGCTCGTCGAACCATCCCTCGTACCGCTCGGTGTGGGTCTCGAACGGTTCCGATGTGGGCATACGAGGCGGTACGGGCTGTGACGACATAAGAGCGAATGGACGGAGCGACGAGGCGTGATGGGCCCGTCGAGGTCGACCTGCGGACGGGTCGGCCGCGACGGTCTTAGCAGAGCTGGTCGGACGGTCCTAGAACAAGCGGTCGGTGGCGACCGCAGCGCCCTCGACGAGGGCTTCGAGCTTCTTCCAGGCGATGTCGGGGTGGACCATCGCGAGACCGGCTTGGGTGTCGAAGCCGCAGTCCGGCGCGGCGACGATTCGCGACGGGTCGTCGACGGCGGTAGCGACCCGCTCGATCCGGTCGGCGACGACTTCGGGGTGTTCGACGACGTTCGTCTTCACGTCGATCACGCCCGGGATGAGCGTCCAGTCGTCGGGCAGGGGGTGCTCGCGGAACACCCGATACTCGTGCTGGTGGCGGGGATTGGCTTCCTCGATGGAGAGCCCGCCGATGTCGAGGTCGTAGAGGATCGGGATGAGCTCTTCGAGCGGCTTGTCGCGGTGGTGGGGTCCCTCGTAGCTACCCCAGCAGGTGTGGACGCGGAGCTGCTCGTCTGGGATGTCCTTCGTGGCTTCGTTCAGCGCCTCGACGTGCATCCGAACGATCGGTTTGAGTTTCTCCACTGGTCGGTCACCGAAGCCGCGGTGGCCCGTCGTCAGCAGGTCGGGGGCGTCGAGTTGGAGGGTCGCGCCCGTCTCGGCGATGAGCTCGTACTCTTTTTTCAGGGCGTCGCCGACCACAGAGAGGAACTCCTCGTGGGAGTCGTAGTAGTCGTTGACGAGGGTGGCGGCCGCGACGCCCGGTGAGGCTGCCGTCAGGAACGTTCCCTCGAAGTCGTACTCGCCGGCGTCGAGCAGTTCGAAGAACGTATCGATCTCCTCGCGTGCGGCTTTCTCGCCGATGTATTCGACGGGGCCGGTGACTGACGGCTGCTTTGTGAGATCGATCCCCTCGGCGTGGAACGCGTCCTCGGCGTACTCGGGGAAGTCCGCGAGATCGTCCCACAGCGGGGCGTCACGGGTGTCGCCGATGCCCGAGAGCCTGTTCGCGACGTACCAGTTGAACGAGACCCGAGGCTGCTCGCCGTTGTTGACGATGTCGAGGCTGACGTCGGCCTGCCGCTGGATGACCGTCTCGGTCGCATCGACGACGGTCTGGTGCCACTCCTCCTCGTCGACGGCGTCACCGTCCTGGCGCTTCTTCAGGAGTTCGAGGAGCTTCGGCGTTCGAGGCAGGCTTCCGATGTGGGTCGTCAGGATGCGGTCGACGGTCATTCGTTGTCGAAATACACCATCCCGGACGTAATATGATTTGTGCTATTATAATCTCAAAAAGTATGCTTATAGGTTATGTCTAATCACGAGCGCCCACCAGATGCGTGGCGCCCGCGAGCGGATGTCAAACGACTTGACGTTCGGTCACAGAGTAGCCGTATGGCTCCATCGCACGTGCTGGTTCCGCTGGACGGCTCGCCACTGGCCGACGACGCACTCGTCCACGCACTCGAGACGTTCGACTGTACCGTGACCGTACTCAACGTTGTCACGCCGGTGGACAGTTCGATGAGCGAGAGTGGCATCGTGGAAACTGGGGAAGAACGGGAAGAAACCGCCCGCGAGCGCGCCCAAACTCTCATCGACCGCGCGAAGCGACAAGCCGAACAGGCAGGCTACGATGTCGACACGGCTATCGAGACGGGCAAGCCCGCCGACACGATCCTCCAGTTCGCTGAAAACCACGCGGTCGACCACATCGTGATGGGTGGTCACGGCGGCGATAGACACAAACTCACCCGCCGGCTCCTCGGTACTGTCGCGACTGATGTCGTCGGTGGCGCACCTGTGACAGTCACCGTCGTCCGGTGACTACACCCCGAGAACGGTGGCAAATGCCCGATAGAGCCCGAATCCGATCGCTGTCGAGGAGGCCAGCGTGATGAACCAAAACACCACTGTGACGCCGATTTTCCGGCGGGAGACGCCTGCTTTCCCACCCGCGAGGCCAGCACCGATGACGCCGCTGATGATGATGTTGTTGAACGAAATCGGGATGCCCAGCGTGATCGCCACCTGCGCGATGATGAACCCGGGTACCAGCGCCGCAATCGAGCGGCGCGTGCCCAACTGGGCGTACTCACGGGACGTGGCCTGCAGGAGTCGCGGTGCGCCCATCCACACACCACCGAGAATGCCGACCGCGCCGAGTGCGAGCAGCGCGATTCCTGGGACGCCCAGTTCTACGGAGTAGAGGTTCTCCAGCGGGCCAGTGGCGAGCCCGACCTGACTGCCACCACTGGAGAAGGCGACGACGCTTCCGAGAAGCACGAGAAACGTCTTGATACCGCGATCCACCGAGTCCTGCGTCCGCTGCCGGATGAACCGAAAGCTCACTGCTGCGACCAAGAGCGTCACGAGGAGTTCCCCGGCCGTCTGCAGCACTGCGGAGTCGACGAGTAGTCGCACTACCCCGGCGATCGTGCCCTGCTGGTCACCGGCGGGTGCGGGGATGACACCGAGCGGAATGTTTGCCACGATCGCTCCGACGACGGCTGCCAGAATCGGGACCCCGAGTGTCTCTGGGATGTCGTCGCGCCGGAGAACCTTCGCGGTCAGGTAGGCCAACCCGCCGGATATCGGCGGAACGAGCACCCAGAAGAGGGCGATGCGCTGATAGGTGCTGTAGACGGGATCCCCACCCAGTGAGAGCCCGACGCCGACCATCGCGCCTGTCGTCGCGAACGCGGCCGGGACCGGGTATCCCGAATACACTCCGAACGCCATGAAGCCAGTCGCCGTCAGCAGGCCAGCTATCGCGCCGAGAGAGGTAATCTGTGCGTTAGCTACCAGCCCCGAGCCGACCGTCGCGGAGATGCTTCCTCCCTGCGTCAGTGCCCCCAGTGCGGCGAGGATCCCGATGAGGAACGCGGCTTTCATCGTCGAGATGGCTTGCGCACCAATCGCGGGCGCAAACGGTGGCGAGTTGCTGTTCGCGCCGAGGGTCCACGCCGTCACCAGGCTGGTGACCGTTGCGAGTGCGACGAGAATCCAAAACACCAGTCCGGCGACGCCGACCGTCATCTCAGTGCCACCCTGCGAGTTCGTGCCGACCCTCGTCGCCAGCGTGACGAGGCACGGTGACACATCCTCGGGCGTTGTCCATACCTACACTCCGTATTGGCTGCAGCATAAACGTTCAGCGCTCTTGGCAGGACGACCCCATCGGAACTACCGCCGAGAGACAGTACCCTCCCTCGGGAGCAAACAGACGTGATTCGCTTACGCCCGTCCACGCCACTTGGCAACCATACAGATCGAAAGCTGGCCTCGGCACTCTGGTAAATATCAACATAGATAAGATATTAAAAAGTTGATAATAAATTTCAGAGTGTGCGGAGGCGGAGCGGGTTTTCCCGCCTTCTCCTGTACGCAAGAGGTGTCAGTATGTCCGACGACAAAGACCAATGGAAGCAAACAGCAGGCCTCGCGACCGACTCGACGGTCGCCCAGATCGTCTGCAAAGAACCCGACAAAGAAGAATGGGATCGAGAAGCAGAGGAGAAAGGCTACCGAAGCACCAGTAAGTACCTCTACGAACTGGTCCAAGAGGCTCGCGCCTACCGAGAACAGGGTTACCTCGCCCATCATCAGAGTGAGGAAGAGATAGCCGAACTCAAATCACGGATCAAAGAGTTGGAGACACAGCTGGAGCGAGAGCGGAAGAAGGAGAGTGGAACGACGAAGATCGACGACATCGACTTCCTCGAACAGTTTCTCTCCACGGAGTACCAGACGCTCCCCGAGATTCTGCAGGACATCATGGAGAGCGGTGCCTTGGATAACTTGATTCGGAAGCCTGTCGAGGACGAACTCTACTACCTCGCCTCGCAGGACCGCGTCGAATACGAGCGAGGGCACGGCTGGCGACTCACCGACGGAGGTGATGAGTGATGGCCGATGACTGGTACAAGACTGTCTACGAGAACAAACACGACGTGGTGAACGAGTTCATCCGAAAGAAACAGAGCACCGGCTGTAGCCACCGGACGCTCAACTCTTACAGCCGGACGCTGAAGAAGTTCTTCCACGAACAGTTCCCGAATCTTACGCCTTCTGAGGTGACGGTACGGCACGTAGAGGACTACGTGGTCACGCTCGATCAGCGCGGACTCTCCCAGAATACGAAGCGGCGGTACCTGGAATCGTTGAGTGCGTTCTACGACTGGACGATGAAACGCCCACGCTTCGAGGACATCACCGGGAATCCAGCCGCCGTCGTCTTAGAGGACATCCCAAAGAAGATCCGAGAGCGGCCTGACTGCGCAACGTGGGAGAACGGTGCGAAGATCATCCGCGAGATGACCGACCCGCGGAACAAGACGGTCGCCGTCCTCCTCGCCAAGACTGGCTGTCGTGTCAGCGAGGCCTTGGAAGTGAAGATGGACGACCTGATGCTGGACGAGGGGTTCGTTCGCCTCCGGGAGCGGAAAGGCGGGAAGCAGACGGTCGTGCCTGTAGACGAGGAAACGATCCAAGCCATCGAGCGGTTCAAATTCACCCGTCCCACGAACGGCAATTCGGACTACTTGTTCCTCAGCATCCGCGGGAATCGCGTCTCGAAGACGCAAGTACAGAGAGCTGTGAAGGATGCCGCCGTCGAGACAGGCGTGATGGATCGTGGGGAAGATCGGTTCCACAAGAAGTTCACACCGCACACATACCGGACTGTCTTCACGACGCTGATGCGGAATCAGGGGATGAAACAGCACATCCTGCGGTACATTCGTGGTGATGCGGCGAGTGAGACGATGGATATCTACACACGAGTCGACCGGGAGGACGCTCGCAAGGAATACTTGGACTGCATCAAAATCCTTGGACTATAGCAGACGGAGGTGGACAACTCGCTAAATGCATAATTTGAATGAATGGAAGGACCGGGAGGGCAAACTCATCGGAGCATCCGTCTTTTTGACGGCTGAAGAAGTGAGAAAGTTCCGTGAGAATGGACAAGTCAAGATAGAAATCCAGCAATGATACCGTCTCTGTGAGTGCCGAGGCCTTTCAAAGTGATACCGTCACGTTAGATAGAAATTGAAGCACGTTGCATTCTTTATACGGCTTCTCGCCTCGAATTTGCGCAATTTCAATTCTGCGGACTGATTCGATACTGAGGATACCGCCAGAAACCGGATTCATCGGTAATCTGCTGTAGAACGGATCTGGACTCGGCTGTTCTATGGAAAAATAATAACTTTTCCTGAAGGTGTCGTACAACTCTTCACACGGGGTAACTTTCACCCGTAGACTGCATCCAATTCTCATACACCCAAGCAACAGCAGATGGCAACCACTCAATACGGGGGTACCGAGTGTCGGACATCATACCTTATCGTCGATTTCAGGTTCGAAAGGTCTCCGCTCCAGGTAGAGGAACTCAAGCACAAAGAGCGTGACAAATATACCGACAATCCAGAGTAGGATCTCAACGTCGGTACGATAGAGATGATAGAAGACGATCGGGATCGCCACCGTCGTTCCGACGAGGCCGAGGGCTGGGAACAGTCGGTTCGATCCCGTTTCGTCCGCGAGTTGGAAGTTCACGAAATTAGTCACAGCGTCCGCGATCAGAAATGCGACCGAACCGAACTCGGTGATTTGCTTGAGCGTCCCGAGCGCGGCGAAGGTGGCGGTCAGACCACCCATGAGTAGGAGCGAGTAGACCGGAATGCCCTCGCGGTTCCGAAACGAGAAAAGTCGCGGGATAGCGCCCTCGGTTGCAATCTCGTGGGCGAGCCGTGAGGTACCGAAGAGCGTCGCGTTGATTCCCGACGAGGTGCTTTTCATCGCAGACAGGATCACGAGCACGAACCCGGCAGCACCCAGGAGCGGAATGTTCGAGACGGCTGCTGCAAGCGCCGTCTCCTCGTGTGCAATGAGCTGCTCTGGCGTCAGTTGGAGGGTCGCCATGAACGACACCGAGACGTAAATCAAAATTGCGATCACGATGGCGAGGTACATCCCGATCGGAAGGGTTCGTTCGACGTCTTCGATCTCTTCATAGTCGTAGATCAGTAGCTGAAACCCTTCATAGGAAACGAAGATGATCGCAAATCCAGTAATCGGGCTGATATATCCCTCGTTGAAAAAATCGAATGCGGTAGGATCGCCCTGAAAGAAGACAATTCCGAGCCCGGCGAGCGAGAGCAGAATTACGATCTTGATGTAGACGGCGATGTCCTCGAACAGGCCGGTTTCGCGGACGCCCGACAGGTTCAATCCCACAAAGAGAGCGACAATAACGACCGAGATAACGGGGCGAAGGAGCTGTGGAAGTTCGATCCCGACGATGGCCCGTGCGGCGGTGAGAGTGTACGCGCCGAACGCGAAGGCATACATCGCCATGACGCCGATATAGCCGACGACTAACACCCACCCAGTGTATGCTGCAAGGCTCGGGTGGTCAACGAGGTGTTCGACGAACGTGAACGCCCCGGCGTGTTCGTCGAAGTGAAACGTCAGTTTGAGGTACGAGTACGCGGTGAGCAGCGTGATTATTCCCGCGATGAGATATGAAAGCGGGACGGCGTTGCCGGCTTGCTGCATCGCGACACCGAGGACAGCGTAGATGCCGCCCGAGACCATCCCGCCGACGCCCATGGCAACGACTTCTATCAGACCGAGTTTTCCGTCGCGAGTGCGCATCACCAAGGATTTGAGCGAGTTCACATCCATGACCGTTAGTCCGGTTAATTCTCTTATATATGAATCAATATCTACGAGGCCGAAGAATTAACTCTTTCATTTGCTGGCGATCGGCTGGAGTGATCAGAAAATCTGCCGCCCGACAGGTGCGGTAGGCACTCTGTCGACGTTGCTCCCGCCAGGGAGTTCTGACACGCAGTTCGCACAGTACCTGTATCCCCGTTCGTTGGTAGTCCCACACTCCGGACAATCAACTTCCGTTAATTGTACTGATTTTTCGGTACTGTCCGCAGGTTCCACGCAATCATCAGAAACCTGCTTGGACCAATACGCATAGAGGACTACGAACACGTGGAACCCTCCGGCGACTACGAAGAGCGTGTACAGCCACGGCTGGAGGGCCATACCTATCAGAAAATATTGTCTGGATCCACTTAGGAATTACTCGCTCTCACGAAATCAATATTCTTTTGCAGAATTATGCCCTATATCCGATCGTATGGCGCTATCGGTGGTGTTCCTCATCGGCATAGCAACGGCCATCTTTGTCGGCGTGAACATCGGGGGTTCATCAACGGGCGTGGCATTCGGCCCCGCGACTGGAAGTGGCGTGCTCTCGATGCGACAAGCTTCCGGGTTGATGGCCGTGTTCGTCCTGATCGGCGGGTTCACTATCGGCACGAACGTCGTCGACACCTTGGGGACGGACTTCGTCCCAGCAGAGTACTTCACGCTCGGCGCGTCGATCGGCGTACTCCTCTTCATCGGGTTCGGCATCCTGCTCGGCAATGTGCTCAAGGTGTCGACTAGCACCAGCCAGACAGCGGTTGCCGCTGTCGTCGGAATGGGCGCAGCTCTTGGCGTGCTTGACTGGCGGACCGTCGGCGTCGTCGGTATGTGGTGGGTGCTTTCGACGATCCTCGCCTTCTGGGTCTGTGCGTTCGTCGGGCGGTACTTCTACGACGCGGTCGTGGACATGCTTGATCTCGGATCCAAAGATGCCAGTCGCTTTGCGGAACTCATCGTGATCGGGATCGGCTGTTACATGGCGTTCTCGGCCGGGGCCTCCAACGTCGCCAACGCCGTCGCGCCGCTCGTCGGCTCCGGGCAGCTTGAAATGACGCCTGGGGTCGCGATCGGCGGCGTGGCGATCGGGATCGGTGCCTTCGCTATCGGTCCTCGGACGATGGAGACCGTCGGCGAGGATATCACGGACCTGTCGCTGGAAGCGTCGCTGATCGCCGAAACGATCGCGGCCTCGATCCTCACCGGCCTGAGCTGGGCCGGAATCCCGGCGAGCCTCGCCGTCGTGCTCACTGCGTGCGTCATCGGACTCGGGTGGGGGCGGGCAAGCCGTCGGGTGCCCCTTCATGCGATCGTCCGACCAGAAGGGCTCTCGAGTGCGGAACGATCGGACTGGGCGGATGACCAGCTCAATCTGTTCGATCCTTCTACTACGAAACGGATCGTAACGACGTGGATCGCCACCCCGACCGTCGCTGGCGTCATCGCCTTCGTCACGTTCGAGGCAGCAGAGCAATTCCACCTTCTCGTATGAGTAGTTCGCACCAGTGTGTCATCAGATCGGAACCGGGCGTCTACTCATCTGAGTTCCCAAGTCAGGCTTTTGAACACGAAACTCGAAGATATCAGACAACGATGTCACTGAGTACGCTCAGTGGTCGCTTCCAAGGAAGACAGACGCAGTTTCACATCGAACTGGTGTACGGCTTGCTCTTCATCGCCGGCTTCGGGTATCTCGTATTCCGTATTGACCCCCGGGTAGCCGCGTTCGAGGGAGGCCTTGTCATCGGTTACCTATTGAGAGTTTGGGAGAAGATGTCGATTTACGAGCGGATTCTCGAGGAAACGATTTCACGGGAGGCCGAACAACAGGTTGAGGCCGAGGTCGAAGAGCAGGTCGGCGATGAAGTCGAAACCGAGGTCGAGGAACAAGTGGGAGTCCGGGTCGAGGAACAGGTCAGCGATGAGATCGAACAGCAGGTTGGTGAAGAGGTTTCCGAACGCCTCGAAGCGGAGGTCGAAGAACAAGTCGAAGCCGAGGTTGGAGATCTAGACGAACAGATCGACAAGCGTGTGACCGAACAAATCGAAGAAGCCGATGACCCCCGAGGGGATCGAGCCGACGATTCAACTGCGTAAGAGACGGCCGCGAGTTCTACACCGCTTCAGGTGTCCCCTCGAACTCCCGCGTTCCGGACCCGACGTTTGAGTCGACCTCCTCGAGTGCCTGGTCGAAATGGTTCATCGTCAGCTCGATCTCATCGATACTGGCCGATTCGCCACTCGCAGTCGCACGAACGTACTCGCGAACTGCGATTGTCGCGGCCTCGCGACAGACCGCTTCGATGTCGGCACCGACGAAGCCGCCAGTCCGCTCAACGAGTTCATCGAGATCGACGTCGTCGGCCAATGGTCTGCCTCTGGCATGGATCTCGAAGATTTCACGCCGAGCCGCCTCGTCTGGCTCATCTACCTCAACGTGACGATCAAGTCGCCCAGGTCGGAGCAAAGCATCGTCGATGAGGTCCGGGCGATTGGTCGTGGCGATCACCACGACATCCTCAAGCTCCTCGAGGCCGTCGAGTTCGGTCAGGAGCTGGGAGACCACACGCTCACCAACGTTCGAGTCGCCGACGCCTCGGCCACGCTCTGATGCGATCGCGTCGATCTCGTCGAAGAAGATCACCGTCGGTGCGTTCTCGCGGGCCTTCGAGAACACTTCACGAACACCTTTTTCGGATTCTCCGACGTACTTGTTGAACAGCTCCGGCCCCTTGATCGAGATGAAATTAGAGTTGGCCTCGTTGGCGACGGCCTTCGCCAGCAGGGTCTTGCCGGTGCCGGGCGGCCCGTGCAACAGGACGCCCTTCGCCGGATCAAGTGCGACTCGCTCATAGGCGTCGGCATATTCCAGGGGCCACTGGACGGTCTCCTGAAGACGTTCTTTCGCGCCATCGAGGCCGCCGACGTCGTCCCAGGTGACATCGGGAACCTCGACGAACACTTCGCGGAGCGCCGACGGTTCGATGCCTTTCAGTGCCTCTTTGAAGTCGTTCTCGGTCACCTCGATCGAATCGAGGACTTTCGCAGGGATCTCTTCCTCTTCGAGATCCAGCTCCGGCCGAATCCGTCGGAGCGCGTGCATCGCGCTCTCTTTGGCAAGATTCTCCAAGTCAGCGCCGACGAACCCCTGGGTGGACTCGGCGTAGCGTTCGAGATCGACGCCATCGCCGAGCGGCATCCCACGAGTGTGGATCCGGAGAACCTCCTCACGTCCGTCGCGGTCGGGGACGCCGACCTCGATCTCGCGGTCGAACCGGCCAGGACGGCGGAGTGCCGGATCGATCGCGTCGACGCGGTTGGTCGTACCGATGACCGTGATTTGGCCGCGCTCCTCGAGGCCATCCATCAGCGAGAGCAGCTGGGCGACGACCCGTCGCTCGACGTCACCGCTGACCTCCTCTCGCTTTGGGGCGATCGAGTCGAGTTCGTCGATGAAGACGATCGCGGGAGCGTTCTCCTCGGCCTCCTCGAACACCTCGCGAAGCTGCTCTTCGCTCTCCCCGTAGTACTTCGACATGATCTCCGGGCCGCTGATCGTCTGGAAATGAGCGTCGATCTCGTTGGCGACGGCCTTCGCGATCAGGGTCTTCCCCGTGCCCGGCGGGCCGTGGAGCAGCACCCCTTTGGGTGGCTCGATGCCGAGCGTCCCGAACAGCTCGGGGTGGCGCATCGGCAGCTCGATCATCTCCCGGACCTGTTCAAGTTCGTCGTCTAACCCGCCGATGTCCTCGTACGTGACACCAGGAGTGGGCGAATCGTCGGGGTCACCCGATTCGACGGAAACCTCTTGTGCGCCCTGGTCGGCGATTTCGATGTCGGTAGTATTCTGGACGACGACCGTCCCGCTCGGCTGTGTATCGACCACCGTCAAGGGGATGCGGCGGCCGGATCGTCCAGAGAACATACCGAACCCGATTGGGAACGCAACTGTCTGTCCCGCGGTCACTGCCTGATCGGTGAGGTGTTCGCGGAGATGCGAGCTGAGATCGCCCGTGATCCGGAGGTTCTGTGGCAGGGCGACTGTAACACGGTCCGCTGGCTCGACCTCCGTTTTTTCGACCTCGACGCGATCGTCGATGCTTACGTTCGCTGCCTGTCGGAGCTGCCCGTCGATACGGATGATACCGTGCCCCGCGTCGCTCGTGTTACTGGGCCAGACGCGGGCGACTGTTCGTCCACCGTCACGACCCTCGATTGCGACGAAGTCACCACTGCTGACGCCGAGTTCTTGTAGCGCTTCACGATCGATGACTGCCATGCCGCTTCCGGGATCGCGGTTCTTGAGCTGTTTGACCGTGAGTCGCATGGGTCTCACCTCGACTGTTCACGGAAAAACGGCTATCGATCGATATACCGGTGACGAGGTATGGAGACGCTGTTAGGTCTGAACCTCGATCTGCTTGCCACGGGTGGTGGCTCCCGTTATCACCGGCAACCGGACTTCGAGAATCCCGTTATTGTACTGGGCCGTGATGTTCTCGTCCTCGACGTTCTTCGGGAAGCGGAACCGACGGTGATAGGTTTTGCGCTGACCGCGCGTCTCGTCCTCGTGTTCGGCGGCGATGTTGAGGACACCCTCGTCCCAGGAGACGTCGATCTCGTCGGGATCGAAGCCCGGCATCTCGACGCTCAGGACGAACTCGTCGTCCTCCTCGTACAGTTCGTAGTCGTTGCTACCGGTTTCGAACAGTCGGCTCGGGAATCCGGAGTTCTGTAGCCACGAACTGGTCGGTCTGTTCGGCAGGGCCATTGCTAATCACCCTGATTCCACTCTATTCTATGTTCGCGGTTCGTAATAAATCTTGTTATAAGAATAGTATCATATATACACTGCTACAGCGAGATGCAGGGCATAAACAGAGAACTGTATCGTCGGAACCAAGAGGAAGCGATGGATTGGACAGCGTGGAATATTTTGTGAAAGAGTCTATAGTTCACTCTGTGAAATCAACATAACTGTAGAGACCAAACCGGCAATTTGAGTGAGCTGGTTATAATTGAGGGGCTTCCCTGTGTTGATCTGATCGGAAAGATCGCGACCGACCACATCATCAACCAACTCGACATGCAGTACTTCGGCGAGGTGTCTGGGGATGAACTCCCGCAAATCGCTCTCTTCGGAGGGCCGGATCCGGACGTCAAGCCACCGGTCCGGCTGTTCGCCGACGTCGGACAAATCCATCCTCAAGCATCAGGTCATCCACCTTGATCTCCAGCGCCTCCTCCAACCGACACCCGGTCTTCGCCATCAGGACCACGAGGATTAGTTGTTACATTCTCCGTTTAGCGGACTTATTCTGGATGCTTAGCTGCGCATCTGTTCAATAACGGATGCATCCCCTTACATAGGAGATGCAGACCTCGGCACTCATAGGGCTCGTCGTCGCCGAGCGCCACCCCGGCTCGGAACGGTGCCGTCGTCATCGGCCGGTCGGCTATAGCGAGAGGAGTTCAAAGAGCGTTGCGAGGCCGCGACGAAACGTACCGTCTCTCAGACCACACGCGCGAACGCGAGCGTCCCACTGGTCCGCTCGACGAGTGCGCGGACGGTCTGGCCCTCGCGCGCGCCGGAGACGAAGATCGTGAATTTGCCTTTCTCGGCGACGCCGTCGCCCTTGCGGCCGGTGCCGGTGATCTCAAGTTCGTAGGTCGTTCCTTCTTCGACGGCCGGACCGGACTGCGATTGCGTCTTCGCGGCACCCTTTTGGACGGGGCGGAACGCACCACAGGCCTCACAGCGGAGCATATCGACGCCGTCCTCGGTGACGAGTCGGGTGTCCGGCAGGCCACACTCCGTACAGGTGACGTACTCGGCGACGTACTCGTCGATGGCGGCCTCGAAGTCCGCGACGCTAAACGAACCGTTGTACCGCGCGCGGTCGTCGTCAAGCTGGCCGTTCGTCCCGAGTTCGCGCTGGACGTTCCGGTGGACGTGCTCGACGTCGCGGCCGAGCGCGTCGGCGATCTCGCCGAGGTTCGTCAGGCGTGTGAACGCGCCGTCTGTCTCGCCTTCGGGGTCCGGCACTCGAAGTCGGGACTGCTCTTGGTTTCGCTCCGGGAGTTCATCGAGCGCCCGGTCGAGAGAATCAGCGTAGTCCATACGCCTCAAAATGGACGGGGCCGTATAGCCGTTCCGTGTGTCGGATTCGCGAACGAGGGCGATTCGCGGTCGGGTGACCGTGTGGGTTCCGCTGTCTGTCGCTACGCCTCGCCGGGAGCGATGACGACTTGGTTCTCCTCGTCGACGAGGTTCGCCAGGCGTGCCGTCGCGTCTGCGTCGAACTGCCGCTGGCAGCGCTCGACCCACGCGCCGTCTGTCGCGCGGAACGCCGTCGTGCTGTCGGGTTTCGCAGTCGCCGCGTCGCGCTCGCCGGGTCGCGGCCGCCCTGCTGTCGGACGGTTTTCGGTGGTCGCTCCGGCCGCGCTCGTGCTCTCGGTCGTCGCGGATCGGTCGGTCTGTCGGTCTGTGCGCTTCGTGCGTGTGTGTCGGACGTGTGTGCTCACTGGTTTCGGGTCGGATTCGGCGGTCGATCGTACGGCGATACGCGGGTCGAAAACGAGTCACTCGCGTACGCGTACGAGGGGCATACGAGCACCGTTGGCCCTGACCATAATAAATGTTAATGTATGATCGAATGCTGCGGCGATCACATCGATGGACCGAGAGGGGATTCGGTCCGGACAGATCACCCCCGACCGTGTTCGTTCATACTGTCGGACAGAACTATGTGAAAATTATCGGCATCCCGTGGGTGCCAATATGATTCACGAACTGCTGTCCGACAGTATCACTCGTCCTGCTGTGACACCTCGCCCCGTCTGAGGCACCTTCGGGGGCACTTCATCCCCCGCGGTACCGAGAACGTCCACACCGCTATATCCGACCGTATCAGAAGTCGCGCTCGGCCGCCCGCTCGCGGGCCGCGGCGACGACGAGCGGAAGCGTGATCGTCGCGTCGCCGACGACTGTCGCGTTCCGCGCCGACTTCTCCAGTTTCCCCCACGAGCGCGCCTCGTCGAGGGTCGCGCCCGAGAGCCCGCCGGTGTGGTCGGGATCCATCGTCAACTGGACCGCGTAGTCGTAGGCGTCCGGAATCGTCAACATCGTCTGGAGGACGTAGTTCTTCGGCACGCCGCCGCCGACGACCATCGCGCCCGCCCGGTCGGCTTCGAACGCCAGATCCGAGAGGTGCGTCATATCGCCGAGCGCGTCCAGCCCGAAATCGGAGGTCTGTGAGTAGATCCACGCCTGGATTCCTAACACGGAGTCCTGGATGGCCGGGCAGTAGACCGGCACGTCGTTCTCGTAGGCTGCGGCGGCGATGCCGGCGTCCTCGTCGACGTCGCGTTCCGCGTTCTGCTCGGCGTTCGCGCGCCCGAGTTCGGCGGTGAACTCCTGGATCGACACCTGCCGTTCGACCGCCGGGAAGACGTTGTCGCGGAGGTGGGACTCGAACAGCGCGAAGTGCTCTTGCGGCAGGTAGACGTTGTAGATCCGGTCGACGCCCTCGTCGCGGAGGTGCTCGTCGTGTTCGCGCGGCGTCTCGCCCGTCGGTTCGGCGTCGGCCGCGGCCGGATGCGGATCGTGCGGCTCCGCCCGACCGTGGTGGTGCTTGCCGCCGATCGCCTCGATGGCGTCGTGCGTGAGGTTCGCGCCGGTCGTCACCAGCGCGTCGATGTGGCCGTCGCGGATCAGATCGACGGCGATCTGGCGCATTCCGGCGGGCACCATCGCGCCGGCGAGCCCGAAGAAGTTCGTCACCTCCTCGCGGCCGAGCATCTCCGCGTAGACGTCGACCGCGCGGTCGACAGTCGCCGCGCCGATGCCGGCCTTCCCGTACTCGGTGGCGAGGTCGCCGACGGTCATCCCGCTGCGGACCTGCGCGTGTCCGATCGGCGCTTCGTGGAACTCCTCGCGGTGTGGTGTGTGGGCGTCTTCGCCGTCGGATCCCGCCTCCGACTCGTCTGTGCCGTGCTCGTGCTCGTCGCTCATACCGAGTCGTGTGCGATCCGGTCGGTTATGCTTCGCGATCCGGACGAGCGCGGTACAAAAGCGTTCGCGCCGGCGTCAGTCCGCGTTCACGCTCATATCGGTCGCCGAACCCGTGAGCGCCGACATTCCGCGGACCGCGACGGCGACGAAGCCGACCTTCGAGACGAGGTCGAGATACGTCAGCACGAGCACCTGCGTGTCGGGGAGCAGCAGTCCGACGCCCGTCGGCGCGAGGAGCCACACGACGGGATAGAGCGTCCAGACGACGACTGTGAGGTTCCGCAGCGTGGTGAACGACGCGGCCTGCCGGGGCGTATCGAACGACGCCCGCCGCGGGAGCGTCCACACGAGGAGCGCGACCAAGACGAGGTACGCCACCGAGCCGACGCCGAAGAACGCGTAGCCGACGACGCCGCCGAGCGCAGTCGCGGCGACGCCCGCGAGGACGACGACTGCGTCGACGACGACCAGCGCCCCGAGGACGCGGCTGCCCGGTTGCGAGAGCAAGCCGAGATACAGCACCATTAGCGGCGTCGTCAGGAGCCAGTCGCCGTAGCGGACGACCTCGATGGCCGTCCCGCCCACCTCGACAGTTCCGTAGCCGAGCGCCATCGCCAGATAGGCGAGCGCCGCGATGCCGGTCACACCGAAGAGGACCGCCGAGAGGTGTCGGTTCTCGTCGTTGGTCAGCAACTGGTACGCCGTCGGGATCGTTCCCGCGGTCATCCCCGCGAGGCCGAGCCACAGCCAGACCGCCGTGTCGATCTCCATCTCAGTCACCTCCCCCACTCGTCCAGGACTCCGGGTCGTCGGAGCCATCGGTCCGCAGAGTCGTTCCAGTGGCAGCGTTGGACCTTGCTGTACCTGCGCCGCGTCCGGCGCCACCTCCGAACTGTCCCGCCTCGTGTTCGTTCGCGACGGTGAAGTCTTCGAGCGCGGTCCGGAGTTCGCGTGCCTGTTCAGTGAGTCGGTTGGCGGCGTCGTTTACGCTCTGCATCGTACTCGTCTGTTGTTGGGCCGCGGCTGCTGCGGCGGTCGCCTCCTCGGCGGTCTGATCGCCGATCGCCGCCACGTCGTCGACGCGGTCGACGACGGCGGTCGCCGAGGACGCTTGCTGGGCCGTCGCATCGCGGATCTCCTGGATCGAGTCGTCGGTCTCCTCGACGGCCGACGCGACGTTGTCGAGCGCGTCGATCGCGGACTCGACAGTGCCGACGCCGCTCTCGATCCGCTCTTGGGTCTCCATCATCGCCGTCGTGGTCTCGTCGGCGCGGGCCTGGATCTGTTCGATGTGCTCTTCGATTTCGGCGGCCGACGTCGCCGTCTCCTCTGCGAGCTGCTTCACCTCGTCGGCGACGACAGCGAATCCGTCGCCCGCTTCGCCCGTCCGCGCGGCCTCGATCGAGGCGTTCAGCGCGAGCAGGTTCGTCTCCGCGGCGATGTCGGTGATCACTTCGACGACCTCACCGACGGCGTCGAGTTCCTCGGCCAGCGCGGTCACTTCCGCGGCGGTCTCTGCGGTGGTCTGCTCGACCGCGTCCATCTCGTCGATGGCGCGTTCGGCGTGGGCCTGCCCCTCCTCGCCGACGTCCGCGGCGCGCTCTGAGGCCTGTGCGACCTCGTCGACGGTCGCGGCGATCTCCTCTGCGGAGGACGACAACGCGTCCATCTCCGTCGAGACCTCGTGTAACGCCTCCGTCTGCCGCTCGGCCCCGTCGGAGATCTCCGTCGTCGCCGTCGTCACCTGCGCAGACGCCTCACGAACCTCGTCGGCGCCGTCGTCGACGCGCTCTGCGGCGGTGACGACGTGCTCGGAGAAGGCTTTGACTTCCGCCATCGTCTCCGAGACCGCATCGAGCATCTCGTTGAACGAGACGGCGATGTCCGCAAGCGCCTCGTTTTCGGTGTCGGGGTCGAGTCGCCGCGTCAGATCGCCGTCTGCGACGGCGTCCATCACGTTGCCGTACTCCGCGGCGGTCGCCTCCAGCGCCTCGTTCTTCCGTTCTATCGCCTCTTTTTTCTGCTCGGTCGCGCGGATCTGCGAGCGCAACTCCCCGCGCATCTCGTCGAAGGCGCGATAGAGCGTGCCGAACTCGTCGGTCCGGGCCGTCGAGAGGTCGACGTCGAGATCGCCCTCTGCCATCGCGTTCGCCCGTCGGGCGAGATACCGTGCGGACACGATCGTGTTCGATCCGACGACGACGCCGACGAAGGCCAAACTCACCAGCGCGAGCAGGATGAGCCCCAGAATCGACGACGTGATCTGCGAGCCCAGCGCGTAGGCTTCGGCTCGATCGGTGCGGACGAGAACCGTCCAGTCTACCGCGTCCATTCCCGCCCCGGCGACGAGCTGCTCATCACCCTGGATGAAGCCGCCGTCAGTGAGTTCCGAGACGTCGCGACTGTAGGAACTCAGGAGCTGCTTGCTGTCGGGGTGGGCGACGATCCGACCCTGGCTGTCGACGACGACCGTCGATCCCTGGCCCGCGGCGTCGGCGAACGCCCGCGTGTGTGCTTCGAGATTGATCATATAGACGAGCGCCTTCCCGTTCGTCCCCTCGATCGGCGAGATGACCGAAACGACCGGGAAGTCGACGACCGGCACGGTGAACGGCGACGTGACGGCCACGTCGTTCGTACCGCTGAACTCCGGCGGGTTCGTCGCGAACGCCGCCCCCTGTTCGGCGGTGTCGACGCCTTCCATCTTGGCCATCGAGCTCGCGAGTATCGTTTTCGATTCTCTGTCGTAGTAGTGCACCGCGACGACGCCCTCGGGGACGGCCTCGCGATCGACCGTCTCGGTCAAATGCGTCGATATCTCGTCGCGGTCCCCTGACTTGAGAACTTGGTTCGTCGAGTGCAACCGCGTCTGTCTTTCGATGCCGCTGATCCACGTATCGAGCTCCGCGGCCCGAGCCGCCGCCGACGTGCTCAACTCGCCTTTGACCTCCTCTTGGAGTGTCGCCGAGGTCTCCTCTTGGACGACGACGCCGAACCCGACGACGAGTGCGACGACAGCGAGCAACGCGACGCCGAGCTTTGCCCCATAGCTCGACCGGATGGATTCGAAGAGTCCTGACCGTTGCATCTACACTTTTTAACGACACATCGGATAAAAAGCCGACCCGCCGATTATCTCGGGTGATAACGCTCGGCCGTAACGGTTACAAGCCGGTCGGATGCGAGAGCACCGTCGTCTCGATACCCCACTCGGAGACGAGATCGGCGAGGCGTTCGACGCCGAAGGTCTCGGTCGCGTAGTGACCGCCGAGGAAGACGTGGACGCCCGCCTCGCGCGCCTCGTGGTACACCTGTTGTTTCCCTTCGCCGGTGACGAGCGCGTCGACGCCCGCGTCGGCCGCCTCGCCGAGCCAGTCAGCGCCCGAGCCGGTGACGATCGCGACCTCGCTGATCTCGTCGGGACCGAAGTCGAGCACCTGTGGCTCCTGGCCGCCCGTATCGAGCCCCGAGAGCCGCTCGCGCAGTTCCGCGACGGTGTAAGACTCTGCGGTACGGCCCCGCTGGCCGATCGTTACCGGACCCAGGGTTCCGAACGGCTCCTGCCCGTCGAGGCCGAGGTAGTCGGCGAGCCCTGCGGCGTTCCCCAGCGTGTCGTGACCGTCGAGCGGGAGATGCGAGACGTACAGCGCGATGTCGTTCTCGACGAGCGCGCTGATGGTGTCGTACTCGCGGTCGGTGACGCGGTCGAGACCGCCCCAGATCAGGCCGTGGTGTGTCACGAGCACGTCCGCGCCCGCATTGGCGGCGTCTTCGATCGTCGCTGCGGCGGCGTCGACCGCGAACGCGGCGTGCTCTACGGTCCCCTCGTCGGGGCCGATCTGCAGGCCGTTCGCACTGGCGTCGACGTCGGCGTAGGCGTCCGTGTCGAGTCGGTCGTCCAGGTCGTCGGCGAGCGTCGAAAGCTGCATACGGGAACCATCACACGCCGCCGGATAGAGGCTATCGTTCCGCACCGGGGCTTATTATATGGATTATCGTACGTCTCCATAGATTTCTCGCCGGACGATACGGCGAGAATCTCCGAACAGTTACGATAATCCCTATAGGCATCCTGTCGAATCGGAGACACAAGAAAATGCCCCTCGAAGAGTACGGCGTCGCGATGGACGACGACACGCTAACGGAGTTTCTGGAGTCCCAGGGGCTCGGGACGCTGGCGCTGGGAAGCGAGCGCGGCGGGTACGCGTTTCCGGTCTCGTACGGCTACGGCCGCTCGCGTGACCGCTGCATCTTCCAGTTCGCGTTCGGCGCGGACAGCACCAAGGCCTCGTTTATCGAGGCCGACAACCCCGTCTCGCTGTCGGTGTACGAGTGGGAATCGATCACCGAGTGGCGCAGCGCGGTCGTCCGCGGCACGCTGCATCAGATCCCCGATTCCCAGACGGCCACCGCTGCGGGGATCTTCGCTGCGCACGCGAAGATCGCGTCGCTCGACGTGTTCCAACAGCCGCTCGAAGAACTCGACTTGGAGTGGTACGAACTCCGGATCGACGACAAGCAGGGTAGACAGGGCGCCCCGTAGCGGTTCGCGAGCGTCGAGCTTCTCTCAGTAACGACACGGGGCCAACTGCCGCAGCCGACGCTATCGCGACGCCGCGTGCGAGTACACGAACTCCCGACTCAGTTTCGCCGCCAGCGACGCCGCCTGGCCGTCGTCGCGATCGTTGACCTCGACGACGTCGAAGCCCGCGGCGTGCGGAGCCACAGCGTGGACGACCTCGCGCATCTCCCGCGGGTCGAGTCCGAACGGCTCCGGCGTGCCGGTGCCCGGTGCAAACCCGGGGTCGGCGGCGTCGACGTCGACGCTCAGGTACGCCGTGCGGCCATCGAGGTGCGATTCGAGGTCGAACGCGGGGACGTCCTCGGGCGGGACGACGGTCACGTCCTCGCTGTCGGCCCGGTCCCACTCCTCGGGCGAGCCAGTTCTGGCACCGAGCACGATCGCTTCCTCGACCGCAGCGTCAAGTGCGCCGTGATCCTCCAGAATCCGCCGGGTGACGGTCGCGTGGCTGTACTCGTTGCCGTCGTACGCCTCGCGGAGGTCGAGGTGTGCGTCCAGACAGACGAACACGTCCGGCGAGACGGCGTCGACGCCGGCCGCCGTGACGGTGTGTTCACCGCCGAGGAGAAGCGGGACGGCGTCCTCGGCGACGACGTCCCGGAGTTCGCCCGTCAGCCACTCTAGGTACTCCGCGGCGTCGTCCCACGCGCGGACGTCGCCCTGATCGTGAACGGCACAGTCGGAAAAGCGCAGGTCGGTTCGCCGGTCGTAGTCGTCGAACGGCCGGGCGAACCGCCGGATTCTCTCGGGACCGAAGCGGGTCCCGGGTCGGAACGAAGTCGAGATATCCAGCGGGGCGCCCACGACGACGTACGCGGCGTTGCCACGCGATGCGGTCGCCCCTGGGAACATCTCCGATCAGACGATCTTCCGCTGGCCCTCGTACTCGAGGTACTCGATCTCGTCGTCGGGCGAGAGGTTCTCGTCTTCGGGGATGCGCATCGTGAACGTCTCGTAGGTGTCGAGGTCCATAATCTGCGCGTCGTTGTCGGTCACGGAGACGACCTGGCCCTGCTTGCGCTCGATGATCGGGACCCAGACCTTCGCATCGACCGGCTGGCTCAGCGAGCGTTTCTTGTCGTCGAAGACGCCACGGCCCTCGATTCGAGCCTTCGCGCTGCCGTGCTTGCCGGGCTTTGCGGTGCTGTAAGCGTTGATCTTACAAGGGGAGTCTTCCATCATCACGTAGCTGCCTTCCTGCAGTTCGCGGACCTGCTTTTGCTCTTTCGGCATACGTCGGGATTGTCGTGTGCTCGGTATAAACGGTTTGGAAACGCCCCGAGACTTCGGCTACGCGACGAAATCGCACACGGGCGAGCGCGGTCAGACCTCTTCGAGGTCCCCATCGGACGGTCGCTGCTGGGACCGATCCTCGCGGCTCCGGGTGCGGTCGTCTTGTCGCCGTGCGACGCTTCCCAGCGCGCCGGTCGCGACGTTCGGAAGGCTCGCCGTCAGAAGGATCATCGTCGTCGCCTCACCGGCCGTGTTCAGAAACGGGAGGAGGAACTCCATCGGGAACGGAAGCGGCACGTCGGAGACGACAGAGAGCACGACCAACCCCGGGATGAGAACGATTCCCCAGGCCATCGCCGTCAAGAGCCCGTGCCACGCCCCGTCCGCGGAGTCGCCGCCGGCGAGATAGCCCGCGAGCGCGCTCCCCGCCAGGCCGCCGACGAGCGTCACGCGTCCGGTGGCCCCGAACACGAGGGCCTCGCTACAGGCCGCGAGCGCAAACCCAGCCGCGACGGACCGCCACCGCGTCATATCTCCCGGTTTGGCGCTACTCCGAATAAAGGTACGTGTCAAATCATCAACTGTGATAACGGCGAGGGAGAGCGGACACCACCCGGGTTGGCCCGCCGTCCCGCTGCGATCTCATAGGGATTATCGTATGTTCCCATAGACTTCTCGCCGGACGATACGGCGAGAATCTCCGAACAGTTACGATAATCCCTATCAGTCCTCGCGGCGCTCGCGCATACTCTGCCGGGTGAACTGTGGCTTCGCGCGGATGCCGCGCTTGCTGCGGAACGACCGGTAGAGGGCAAACAGCGGCGGCAGCGTCAGCACGGCAGCGACCGCGGCCGGGACGACGCTGGTCGCATCGAAGGTGTAGAGAATCGCCGTCGAGAGGGCACCGACGGCGACGAACAGGCCGTAGACGATGCGGCGCGCCAGCCGATCGAGAACGTCGTTTTCGTCCTCCAGTCGGACGTTGACAGTGAGGTTGTCGTTGTCGATCCGATCGAGCGTCCGGTTCATCTTCGGCGGCACCTCGAAGAGCGCCCGCGTCGTCTGCTGGACCTGCTGGCCGCCCTGCTCGATCAGTTGACGCGCCGTCTCCTCGTAGTAGCCCTCGTCTTCGAGGTAGTCGGTCGCGACCGAGATGAAGTCGAAGTCGGGGTCGAGCGTGACACAGACGCCCTCGACGACGGTCGCGACCCGGAGGATCAACGCGAGGTCTCGCGGCAACCGCAGCGGGAACTCGTAGATCGTCGATTCGACCTGTTCGATGATCTGCTGGACTCGGTACTGCTCGATGTCCTCGCCCCGTGCGTCCGCAATCGCGAGTTCCATCACGTCGCCCATCACCTGGCGGTTGGCGTCCGGCGAGAGCGTCCCCATCTCGATGAGGGTGTCGAGGATGGCGTCGATGTCCTGGTTCGCCACGGCGACGTAGAAATCGACGATCTTGTTCTGGATGAAGGAGTCGACCGTTCCCGACATCCCGAAGTCGTAGAAGATGATCTTGCCCTCGTCGGTCACCGCGAGGTTCCCCGGGTGGGGGTCGGCGTGGAAGACGCCGTCCGCGACGATCATCTGCAGGTAGACGCGCTGGAGCGTCGTCGCCAGTTCCGTGCGGTCGATCCCCTTCTCATCGAGCGTCTCGATGTCGTTGATCTTCGTTCCCGGGAGATACTCCATCGTGAGCACGCGCGGCCCCGAGCGCGCGGCGATCGGCCGCGGGATCCGGATATCGGGGCTGTCCGCGAAGTTCCCGCGGATCTCTTCGAGGATCCGCTTTTCCCTGCTGTAGTCCATCTCCTGGCGGATCGTCTTCGCGAACTCGTCGGAGAGGTTCTCCAGCGAGAACGCCCGACCCTGGCCGATGAACCGCCGGATGAGCGGCAGCGACCAGCGGATGACGCGCAGGTCGGCCTCGACGAGTTCTTCGATCCCCGGGCGTCGGATCTTCACCGCGACTGGCTCGCCCTGGTACGTCGCGGTGTACACCTGTCCCAGACTCGCGCCGCTGATCGGGTCGCGGTCGAAGTCCTCGAAGACGTCGTCGACGGGCCCGAGTTCGGCTTCGATGACCTTCCTCGACTCCTCCCACGGGGCCGGCGGCACGTCGTCCTGCAAACTGGAGAGGACGTCGATGTACTCCGCCGGGAGGATGTCGGGCCGCGTCGAGAGCAGTTGCCCGAGTTTGATGAACGTCGGGCCGAGCGTCAAAAGCGAATCGAGCAGGATCTCTGCGCGCTCGACGCGCGTCTTGGCGTCGACGCTCCGCCGACCGCCGAAGAGGACGTACTTCCGACGGTCACGCGTGTACGCGACGATCAGGGGGAAGAACTGTCGAACGACGACGAGAAACCGCCAGTACGCACGGAGATTCACCAGCGTGACCACCCGACGGTTACGCGTCGTCTCCGGCCGACGTGATCGGGATGGTCTGCTCCGGCGCGGCCGACCGCTTCGGCACGCGCACGGTGAACACGCCGCGGTCGACTTCCGCGGACGCTCCCGCGCCGGTCGCGTCCGGCGGGAGGGGGAGTTCGACGTCGACGAACAGCGGTCGCTCCTCGCTCACGTAGTGGAACTCCGCAGGCACGTCCTTCTCGCGTCGCGCTTCGACGACGAGTCGTCCGCGGTCGACTCGGAGTTCGGCGGTCTCGGCAGTCACTCCGGGGAGGTCGAGCACGATCTGATAGGCGTCGTCGGACTCCAGTAGATCGGCGAACACCGACTCCGGCAGTTCCTGAAGCGCGTCCCGCAGGGCTGACATAGACGAGAGTTAGACCGGCGGGTCGAAAAAGGCCGCGGTTGTGCTAGCGAATATCGGCCACAAAAGCTATACAGCGCCCGGGGCGGCCGGCGACGGCCGTTTCCAGTCGGCTGTCGCAGTGGCCGATCGGCGGTCCCGCTCGCCTCACCAACGGTGCGTCGGCATTGCTCTTGTGGCGCGGTTCTTTTTGTACTGGCGCGCGCAACCTCCGGTATGGATTCTGCGGACACTGACGAGACGCCTCCCGACCGCCGATCGGCCGGGTTCAAGGACCGAACGCGAGTGGCCGACGCCCGGCGTCGACTCCTCGACGCGGCGACGCCGCACGAGCGGACTGAGCGGCTCTCGCTCGTTCCAGCGGACGGCCGCGCGCTCGCCGAACCGGTCTCCTCGCCGCGGGCCGTCCCGAACTACGACCGCGCGGCGATGGACGGCTGGGCGGTCCGCGCCCGCGACACTTTCGGCGCGTCGGACCGCTCTCCGGGCATCCTCCGCGTCGCCGACGCCGAACCGCACTCCGTCCCGGAGACGCCCGTCGACCCCGAGACTGCCGTTCGGGTCCACACCGGGAGCAAACTCCCCGAGGGTGCCGACGCCGTCGTGATGATCGAACACGCAGAGCACGTCGGCGACGACCTGGAAGTGTTCGACGCCGTCACCGACGGCGAGAACGTCGCGCCCGTCGGCGAGGACGTCGCGGACGGCCAAGAGCTGTTCGAGCCCGGACACCGCCTGCGACCCTCCGATCTCGGCCTGTTGAAATCGGTCGGCGTCGACCGCGTCACTGCGTACGAGCGCCCGACCGTCGGCGTGATCCCGACGGGCGAAGAACTCGTACAGGAGGACCCGCAACCGGGCGAAGTGATCGAGACCAACGGCTTGACTGTCTCGCGGCTCGTCGACCGCTGGGGCGGCGTGCCGACGTACCGCAACGTCGTCACCGACGACGAATCGGCCCTTCGCGCGGCGATCCAGCGCGATCTGACGAAGGACATCGTCGTCACGACCGGCGGTTCCTCGGTCGGCGCGCGCGACCTCCTGCCCGAAGTCGTCGACGACCTCGGCGAGGTGCTCGTCCACGGCGTCGCGCTCAAGCCGGGGCACCCGGTCGCGCTCGGCATCGTCGAGGACACACCGATCGTGATGCTGCCGGGTTACCCCGTCGCCGCCATCGTCAACGCGGTCCAGTTCCTCCGTCCCGTGCTGAAGTACGTCGGTCATCTCCCGGACGATCCGCCGCCGACTACAGAGGCCGAACTCGCCAGAAAGATCCCGAGCGAACCCGGCGTCCGGACGTTCGCCCGCGTCAAAGTCGACGACGATGGACGCGGGAACGACGGCGACGACGACGCGTCGAGTGTCCCGACCGCGACGCCGACGCGCGCCTCCGGATCGGGCGTCCTCTCGTCTGTGGCGCTGGCCGACGGCTGGGTCGTCGTTCCCGAGGGTCGCGAGGGATTCGACGTCGGTGAGACCGTGACGGTCGAACACTGGGAGTGGTCGGCGTGAGCGACCGCAAGCAGTTCCGCGACCTCGCAGATCCGGAAGTCGCCCGCGAGGCCATCGCGTCGCTGGATCTCGCGCCCGATTCCGAGACAGTCCCGCTGGCAGAGGCGCGCGGTCGCGTCCTCGCCGAACGGATCGACGCGGACCTCGATGTCCCCGGGTTCGACCGCGCGAGCGTCGACGGCTACGCGGTCCGCGGTCGCGACACCTTCGGGGCCGACGAGGCCGACCCGATCGAGTTCGACCTCGTCGGGACGGTCCACGCGGGCACCGAACCCGAGGTCGAAGTCGGTGCGGGCGAGGCGGCCGAGATCTCGACCGGCGCGGTGATGCCCGCCGGCGCGGACGCGGTCGTGATGGTCGAGCGGACCGAGGAACTGACCGACGCCGATGCGCAGACACCGAGCGCGGTCGCCGTCCGCAACGCGGTCGCGCCCGGCGACAACGTGATGCTCGCCGGCACCGACGTCGCGGCCGGCGCGCGGGCGCTCGGCCCCGGAACGCGACTCACGCCCCGCGAGATCGGCCTGCTCTCGGCGCTCGGCCTCGACGAGGTCCCTGTCCGTGGGACGCCGACGATCGGCATCGTCTCCACCGGCGACGAACTCGTCCGACCGGGCGAGAAACTCCACAGCGAGCGCGGCGAGATCTACGACGTGAACAGCTACACGATCGCCGCGGGCGTCGAGGAGGCTGGCGGGGAGGCGAAACTGTACCCCCACGCCGGCGACGACTACGCGGAGATGGAGCGGTTGCTCCTCGAGGCGGCCGACGAGTGCGACCTCGTCCTCTCCTCGGGGTCGACCTCGGCCTCGGCGGTCGACGTGATCTACCGCGTCGTCGAAGAGCGCGGCGAACTCCTCTTACACGGCGTCGCGGTCAAACCCGGCAAGCCGATGCTCATCGGCGAACTCGGCGACAGCGCCTACGTCGGGCTGCCGGGCTATCCCGTTTCCGCGCTCACCATCTTCCGGACGTTCGTCGCGCCCGCGATCCGCGAGGCCGCAGCGCTCCCCGAACCGCAGACCGCGACCGTGCGCGGCCGGATGGCCCGCCGTGAGCGCTACGCCGAGGGCCGCCTCCGCCTGATGCCCGCCGGCCTCGTGACCGACGCGGACGGCCAGACGCTCGTCTACCCGGTCGACAAAGGCTCCGGCGCGACGACCTCGCTCGTCGAAGCCGACGGCGTCGTCGCGGTCGATCCCGACACCGAGTACCTCGGGGAGGGAGAGGAAGTCGAGGTCCAACTGTTCTCGCCGGACGTGCGCGCGCCGACGCTCTTGGCCGTCGGCGAGGACGACCCCGCGCTCTCGCGCCTGCTCGACCGCCTCGACAATCCGCGCTTCCTCCCGGTCGGGAGCCGCGAGGGACTGCGTCGACTCTCCAATACGATCCCGGATGTCGCCGTCGTCGCCGGCCCGGTCGACCGCGACGTCGAGACCGTCGACCTCGGCGGCTGGACCCGGGAGTGGGGACTCGTCGTGCCGGCGGGGAACCCGGAACACGTCGACGGCCTCGCCGACCTCGTGGATCGCGACCTCGCGTTCGTCAACCGGGGCCGCGACGCCGGGATCCGCGCGAGCCTCGACGCTGCGATCGAGGACCTGGCTACCGAACGCGACGCCTCTCGACGTGACCTCACCAACGCGATTCGTGGCTACGGCGTCGGAACGAAAGGCTTCGAGAGTCCCGCACGCGCGGTCGGCCGCGGAAACGCCGACGCTGGACTCGGCCTCCGCGCGACGGCCGACGCTCTCGGACTCGACTTCGTCCCGCTCGGTACGGAGCCAGTTCGCGTGCGCGCGAACCCGGACCGCGTCGAGAAAACGGGCGTCGAAGAACTGGCCGCCGAACTAGAGACCGCCTCGGACGTCTTCGCGTCGCTCTCCGGGTACGATCACGACTCCTCCTGAACGCCGCCGCCTAACTGCTCTCCTCACCCGGCCTGCCCGCGCTACTCGACCGTGCCGCCGTCGGCGGCGACGTTGCTACCGAGGAACTCACGCGACAGTTCGTCGAACGAGGAGACGCGGTAATCCGCGAGCACGCAGCGGCCGCGTCGGTGTGGCGAGTGCCGCTCGACGTGAATCCCTTCGAGGCCAGCGTTCCAGGCCGCTTCGACGTCGCTCGCGCCGTCACCCGCGAGGACGCCGCGTCCCGGCTGTGAGGCGTCCAGCCCCAACCGCTCGATCGCGTGTTGGACTGGGGCCGGGTCGGGCTTCCATCCGATTTCGGGCGTGCAGGAGACGAACGCGTCGAACCAGTCGCCGACGTCGAGGTGGTCGATCACGGGTTCGGCGAGGAACTCCTGACAGTGCGTCACCACGCCGACGGGGACGTCGGCGGCTACGAGTTCAGAGACTAACGCCGCGGCGTCGTCGTGGAGGTACGTCGCCTCCGCGCGGGCCTGCGGGTCTTCGACGGCGTGAAACGCCGGCCAGAACTCCTCGGGGTCGATCCCCCACGCCCGGAGCTGGGGGTCTCGCGCTCCGCCGAGGCCGTGCCAGATGACCTCGGCCTCCCGGTCGGTGAACTCCCGGCCGAGTCGCTGGCCCACGCGATCGAACACCTCGCGGGTGTAGGACCACTCGGCGTCGACGATCGTGCCGTCGAGATCGAACAGCCAGAAGTCGTAGTCGGCATCGGGGTCGGAGGGGACCATTGGGCCGGCTATAGGACGCCCCCGCGTAAGTGTATTTCGTCGGTTCGAAGTCGAATCGGTCGATTCGAGCCGTGATCGGTGACGGATCCTCGCTCCTCGCCCTCAGGAGTCGACGGTTCGAATGCTGGAGCCGAGGTGTCGATGGAGAACATCGCGGGGCGGGTCGCCGTCGAAAGGCTCGGGATTCGACGCGATTTCCGCTTTGAGCGCCTCGCGATACTCCTGGTCGAGTTTGAGTTCGCTGAAGCTCACGCGGTCGGCAGGGACAGAGAGCCACGACTCCGCGAGGTTGCGGGCGTGTCCCTCGTCGCCGACCTCACCGCGCCAGAGCACGTCCCGGAAGAACAGCCACTCGCCCTCGCCGGGCGGATCGGCGGCGACTTCGACGACCGTCTCGACGGTCTCCGGCGTGACGCTGACGCCCGGGGCTGTCTCGAAGCGGGCCTCGACGCGGAAGACGTACGCGGCGTGCACGTCAGTACTCGGCGTCGAAGAGGTTCGCCAGTCGGATGTCCTTCTCGGTGATGCCACCCTCTTCGTGGCTCGTCAGTCTGACTTCGACTTCCTCGTAGCCGACCCGGATCTCCGGGTGGTGGAACTCCTCTTCGGCGACTTCGCCGACGTGCGTGACGAAGGCGATGCCGGCCAGGTAGTCGTCGAACTCGTAGGTCCGGACGATCTCGTCGCCGTCGCGTTCCCACTGGTCGGGGAGTTGCGTTCGGATCTCGTCGTCGGAGAGTAGTTCAGCCATACGCTACGTGTCACTCGCTGGGCGCATAATGGTTCGCCCCGTTACCCCGAAACTACGGGCTGTCTCCGGTTCGGCGGGGTCTCCGAAGCGTCCGGGCGGCGAGTCGCAGAAACAGGATCAGTCGTCGGAGACGCTTTCGAGGACGTACGGCGGGACGTCTTCCTCGCCCGCGTCGTTAGGGTTTCCCTCGGCGTCCGTCGACGTCCGCTCAGCGTCGGCTGTTTCCTCTGTGACCTCACGCCGGTCGGCCGAGGCTCGTGTCCGCGATCGCGAGACCGTGCCGAACTCCGGATCGAAGAGCGCCATCGCCGTCTGGATCGTCGACCAGTCGTCTTCGACGGCGGCCTCGCGGAGACTCTTCGTCGGCGCCGAGAGCAACTGCCCGACGAGTGCGTCCGCCATCGCCTCGACGGTTTCGCGCTGCTCCTCGGTGAGGTCGCCCTGAGATTCGAGCCGGGTGATCGCGGTCTCGACTTCACGGGATTTGACCTGTTCGGCCGCCTCGTACATCGTGCTGATCGCTTCGTCGGCCTGGCGGCGCTTGTAGGCGTCGAGAAGCCGATCGAACTCCTCGTCGATCATCGCCTCGACCTCACGGGCCGCTGCCTTCCGGGCGGCTTTCGTCTCCTCGGTCACCGATTCCAGCGCGTCGATGTCGTGGACGATCACCTGCTCGATCGTCGACGCCTCGGGATCGACGTCTCGCGGTTGCGCGAGATCGATCACGAGCGTCTCGCCCGCGTCGTCGATGTCGGTCGGATCCAGGAGGTAGTCCGGATGGTTCGTCGCCGTCACGACGATGGTCGCATCGCCGAGTACGCCGCCGATCTCCTCGAGGGAGATCGCCCGAGCGGCCGTCCCGACGGTCGACGCCAGGTGTTCGGCGTGCGGGACCGTCCGGTTCGCGATCACGAGTTCTGCGACGCCCGCGTCCGCGAGCGCCTCCGCGGTCAGTTTGCCCATCTCGCCGGCCCCGATCACGAGCGCCGTCGCGCCGTCGAGGTCGATTTCCGTCTCGGCCAGTCGTGCGGCGGCCGACCCGATCGAGATCGCGCCCTCGTTGATTCCGGTCTCGGTGCGAGCGCGCTCGCCGACGTGAACCGCCTTCGTCAGTCCCGTCTCGAACGTCGGGCCGAGCGCACCGGCGCCGCGAGCGACCTCTATCGCGCGCTTGAACTGGCCGATGATCTGGTCCTCGCCGAGTACGAGCGATTCGAGCCCCGCGGCGACTCGCATCAGGTGCCGCAGGCTCTCTTCGTGGCCCATCTCGACGACGACGTCGTCGTCGACGTCCTCGTGTAACGGTTCGAGCGCACGCCGCCCGGCATCGACGCTGTCGGCGACGACGTACGCCTCCGCGCGGTTGCACGTCTGGATCGCGAACGCCTCGCTGACGCCCTCGGAGTCCAGAAGCGCCTCGACGACGCTGCGTACGTCCTCGCCTGTGGCCGCCTCGATTTGGTCGACGCTGGCGCGGTCGTGCGACACACGAGTCCCACAGATCACTCCCGTGTCCATCGGTCACCCCCCGTCGTGTTCCGTATCACGCGTGTCGCCTCTTGGCGGGGATTAGATTCCCCCGTACGTAAAGCCTTCCAAACCAGTGGCTCTCGAACAACCGCTCGAATCGCATCACGACGTGTCGATGGATCGAGATCAGACGCCTTCAATTCGGCGCGCAGGTCCGCTGTGAGCGCCGCCATCGACTCTGCGCCGTCGATCTCGGCTTCGATCTGCTCACGGAGATACTTCGCGAGCGCCGGACTCCGCCCGCCGGTCGAGATTGCGACCCGGACATCGCCGTCCTCGACGGTCGCCGGCACGACGACGTCAGTCGCACTTCGGGTGGTAGCGTCGTCTCCGTCGGCTAGGTCGTCGCTGTCAGTGTCGTCGTCGCTGTCAGCCGTGCAGTCGCTGTCGGCATCGTCGCCACTGTCGGATGTGTCACCGTCGACCGCACTGTCACCGCCGACGCTCCGGTCGGCGTGATTGACGAGCAGGCCTCGCTCCCTCCCGGCGGCCGCGACCGCATCGTTCACGTCGTCGTCGTCGGTCGCGGCGACGACGAGCGCCGGTTCCGTTCGATCGAGCCACGTCCCGACACTGTCTGGATCGGGCCGTGCCTGTACGAGTTCCGCGTCGCCGAAGTCGTACTCCCCGAAGTCGGGACTGACGACGACGACGGTCGCCTCGGTGGCGAAGCGGTGGGCCTTCCGCGCGCCGATGCGGCCGCCGCCGAACACGAGCACCGTCTCGTCGGTAAAATCGTGGTACAGCGGAATCATCTGTCTGTGGCTACCTCCCGTTGCACGGCGAATCACTCCGTGTTCGCCGCGGCTCGCTCGTCGAGTCGGATGCCCGTCTTCTTCAGGATTCGCGTCGAGAACAGCGAGTCCCAGTCGTCTTCGTCGACGTCCCAGTACTCGGCCATCCGATCGCGCACCTGTTCGATGCGGCGGTCGCTCTCGGCCTCCGAGCGGCCGTGCGTCATCGCGAAGAAGTTGTACGGCCAGACGCCCTCGTGACGGGGGCGGTGATAGCAGTGCGTGACGAACGGCAGCGACGCCACCGCGGGGCCGACCTCTGCGACCAACTCGTCGGGGACGTCCCAGACGGTCATCCCGTTCTCGGTGTAGCCGAGCGCGTAGTGGTTCGGAACGACGCCGACGCGCCGGACTTTGCCCTCCTGTTCGAAGCGCTTGATCGTCTCGACGACCCACGCCGTCTCGGCGCCGATCGCGTCGGCGACGTCGGCGTACGGCGTCGCCGTCACCGGCAGGCCACCCTGGATTTCGACGACGAGGTCGCGCTCCTCGGGCGTGAGCGTCTGTTGGTCCGTCGGCGTCACGTCGGGGCCCAGATCGGAGAGGTCGACGTCGCCGTCGGGAATCGGCCCGTCGAGCAGGAACTTCGCCTCGACGCGGAACTCCTGCTGTTTCGGGAGGTTGTACGTCTCCTGGCCGGTCTCGGCTTCGATCTCGTCGAGCACCTCGCGGACGCGGTCCTCGTCGGCGACGCTGACGACGAACCACATATTGAGGTGGGGGTGTTCGCGCTCGTAGTTGTGTGCGACTTCCCGATGCGCGTTGACGGTCTCTGCGACCTCGTCGAAGCGCTCCTCGGGCGCGTGCATCGCGACGAGCGTCGCCGTGCCGCCGATCTCCTCGGCGTTCACGAGCGCGCCGAACCGACTCAGCACGCCCTCCTCGTCGAGATCCTGGATACGTTCGAGTAGCTCTGCCGCGGTCACGTCGATTCCGCGCTCGCGCAGTGCGGCCGCGGCCGGCTCGAACGGCCGTTCGACGACCGGAAAGCCGCCCTGAAAGGCGTTGACCGCGGCGCGATCGAGTTCCGAAAGCCCGGCGACGTCCGCGTCTGCCTCGCTCATACCTGACGCTCGGAGTTCCGGGAGGATAAGCGTCTCGAAGGGGTCGAAAACGAGGGGATCCGCCGGTCGCTACGGGACGGTCCTCACGCGCTCGACGTGATCTAGGGCCTCTAGATCGTCGGCAAGCGTCTCCTGCTCGGGGCCGGCCTCGTAGTAGAACACGAGGTCGAACGCGCCCTCGCGGAGTAACTGCTGGCACTCCCAGACGAACTCCTCGTCGTCGAGGGTCAGCCCCTGGAACTGATTCGAGGCGAACTCGTCGGTGTCGTTGCCGGCGTAGATGTACGTCTCGCCCTTCCCGGCGTGCTCTGAGATCACGTCGTTGATGTCGACGGTGAGTTCGTGCATCTCCAGATCCTCCTGCCCAGCGAGGTCGGTGTGGACGATCGCACCGACGAGTTCGATGTCGCCGGGTTCGAGCAGTCTGAGGGTGCGCTGATAGAGGTCCTCGTCGAGTGTCTCGCTCATACGTGTGCGTCGGCCGCGTGAGATAAACGGGTGGCGGTTCGCGTCGGCCCCGACGACCGATCGACGGCCTCGCCCGGACGGAACGCTTTTTTCGCCGCGCGTCGCCGGTTCCGCTATGGCTATCGGCGATCTCGCCCCGGTCGAGGGAACGGACGACGTCTACTACGTCGACGTCGGGACGCACGGCATTCCGCGCTACGGCTCGGTGTACATCATCGACGCCGCGGAACCGACGTTCGTCGACACGGGCCTCGGCCGCAACCGCGAGTACCTCCTCGACGCGCTCGACGAACTCGACATCGCGCGCGAGGACGTGCGGCACATCCTCCCGACGCACGCGCACCTGGATCACGCCGGCGGCGCGGGCTACCTCGCCGAGGCGTGTCCGAACGCGACGGTCCGCACCCACGAGATCGGCGCGCCGCACCTCGTCGACCCCGAGCGCCTCGTCGCGGGCACGAAAGACGCCGTCGGCGACCTCTGGGAGTACTACGCCGAGCCCGTGCCGGTTCCCGAATCGCAGATCGACCCGCTCGTCGACGGCGACGAGATCGACCTCGGCGACCGCACACTCTCGGTGATCCACGCGCCCGGCCACGCCCCGCACCAGACGATCTTCCTCGATTCGAAGGACGGCCTGCTCTTCACCGGCGACGCCGCCGGGATCTACGTCCCCGAACGCGACGTCGTCCGACAGACGTCGCCGCCGCCGCAGTTCGACCTGGAACAGAGCCTGGCGGACGTCCGGAAGATCGAGGACCTCGAACCCGAGACGCTTTGCTTCGGGCACTTCGGCGCACGGGAGTACGACGCCGCCCTGATGGAACAGTACAAGCGCGCGCTCGTCGAGTGGGTCGAAGCGGTCCGGCAGAAGCGCGCCGAACTCGACGACGACGAGGCCGTGATCGACTTCTTCGCCAACCACTCGGAGCTGGTCGAAGTCTGGGGCGAGCAGAAGGCGAGCGCCGAGGAGCGTCTGAACGCGAGCGGCGTGCTCGTGGCGCTCGATAGGGTCGAACGCGACGACTAGTCGGTCACCAACAGCGTCCAGTTCGCCGCCCGCGCGGCGGCGTCGCTCCTGACGCTCGTATCTCCCGTGAAAACGCGGGTTCGCGTGGTTCGACCCCGCCCGCTCGCGTCGGGTTTCCCCGAGCGACGCCGCGTGGGCGCTCGACTGCGCTGCGACGGCGGACGCAGTTCGGCGTCAGGACCGCACTAAAATCAACTTTGCCGTGTTGACCCTGTGTACGGTCCGAGACCGCTCGCCGCTTGATCAGTCGTCGGCGGGTGCCTGGCTGTCGCCACTGGAGACACCGGTTCCGGGTCCGATGTCGATGCCGAGTTCGTCGAGGCGTTCGTCGGGCACGACGCCGTCGACCCACTTGCGGCGCTCGTAGTACTCGTCTTTCATTTTATCGAGCTCACAGAGCTGTCCCTCGGAGCCGCCCTGTCCGGGGATGGCTTCCTCGCCCTCGACGAATCTGCCGGGCAGGTCGTCGTCCTTGCCGTCGAAGCCGACGAGGTTGTTGTAGTACCGTTCGAGGGTGTAGATGCGGTCGCCGGTCTCCATCAGCTCGTCTTCCGTGACGTCGAGACCGGTCATTCCGTTGTACTGCGCCACGTACTCGTCGATACCCTCCGCGAAGGCGTTGAACTTGCAGATGTCGAAGGAGTCCGAGATCGCGTGGAGGTCCTGGAAGAGCGCACAGAGTTCGCCTTTGCCCTCCCACTCGGTCGGATCGACCTTCTCCGGGAAGCCCAGGATCTCCGCGGACGGCGTGTACCCGCGCAGGTGACACGCGCCCCGGTTCGAGGTCGCATAGCCGATGCCCATCCCCTTCATCGCGCGGGGGTCGTAGGCGGGGATCGTCTGCCCCTTGACGGCCAGCGAGTTGTCGTGGGCGTCGCGCTCCTCTGCAATGCGGCGTGCGCCCTTCGCGAGGAGTTTGCCGAGTTCCGTGTCTTGGTGGGCGATCTCGTCGAGTAAGTCAATCATCCGCTCGGTGTCGCCCCACTCCACCCCCTCGTCGAGGTCGTCGAGTTTGCCCTGCTCGGTCATCTCCATCGCCATCGCCATCATATTCCCTGCCTCGATGGTGTCGATGCCGAGTTGGTTGCACCTGTTGATCATCACGGCGATGCTGTCGCGGTCGTCGTTCATCGAGTTCGGGCCGAGCGCGAACGCCGACTCGTACTCGTAGGACTCGCCGCGGACGTTCATCTCCTCGCCCTTGTGCTCGTAGGTGACTTCCGTCTCCTTCTTGCAGGCGACGGGGCAGGAGTGACACGTCGGCTCGTCGACGAGGATGTTCTCGCGGACGTTCTCACCGGAGACGTTTTCGGCTTCGATGTTGGGTTCGTCCGGCTCCGCTTCCGCTTCTGAGTGCGTCGAGGTGTACTTCCCGTTTCGGGTCGGCAGCCCATCCATCTCCTCGGTGAGGTTCATCAGGACGTTCGTCCCGTACAGCGAGAGTCCGCCCTCGTTGGGGGCGGTGATGTCGGACTCGCGGATGAGTTGCATCGCCTGTTGGTAGCCCTCGGTGAACGTCTCCGGCTTTTCGGGCTTTGGCATCTTCGTGCCGGATTTGATGACGACGGCTTTCAGGTTCTTCGAGCCCATCACACAGCCGGTGCCGCCGCGCCCGGAGGCGCGGTCGTCTTCGTTGATGATGCAGGCGTACTTGGTTCCGTTCTCGCCGCCGGGGCCGATCGCCATCGCCGAGAGGTTCCGGCCGAACGTGCCGTCGTGCTCCGCTTCGATCTTGTCCATCGCGTCGTGGACGCCCAGTCCCCACAGCTCCGAGGCGTCACGCAGTTCGACTTCGCCGTCTTCGACGTAGGCGTAGACGGGTTCGTCGGCCTGGCCCTCGAAGAGCAGGCCGTCGAAGCCGGACCACTTGAGTCGAGCGCCCGACCAGCCGCCCTGATGAGAGTCGGTGACTGTCCCCGTCAGCGGCGACTTCGTACAGACGGCGATGCGTCCGCTCATCGGCGCTTGCGTCCCCGTCAGCGGGCCGTTCATAAACGCGAGCAGGTTCTCCGGTCCCTCGGGGTCGACGTCGACGCCCTGATCGAATACGTACTTCACGCCGAGGCCGCGCCCGCCGATGTACTTGCGCGCGTCCTCGTCGTCGATTCCCTCGTACTGCACGTCGCCGCTCGTGAGGTCGACGCGAGCGACGTGGTCGTTGAATCCTCCCAGATCAGTCATTGTTAATGTCCATCGTTTCATAGGGGCGGAAATATGTTAGTCGTTGCCACCACGGGGTAACCGTAAGTGGTTACGTGGTGGCCGACGGAGCACTCGTCGGGATCTCCACGTCCACCGGTCCGGCGCACAGACGACGGAGATTTACCGACTCGTCGGTTACAGACGCGCAATGAGTCAGCCGAGCCCCGAGGTCTACGAGCACGGGAAGGGGATGGACGCCCACAATCAGGTGATGCGAGAGATCCGGTCGGAGAAAGAAAAACACTACGACCCTCACGAGCCGACGCGCGTCTGGCTCGACGAGGACAACACGCCCGATGGGGTCGTCAACTCGCTCACGATCATCCTCAACACCGGCGGCTGTCGGTGGGCCCGCGCCGGCGGCTGTACGATGTGCGGCTACGTCGCCGAGTCCGTCGAGGGCGGCAGCGTCTCCCACGAGGCGCTGATGGATCAGATCGACGTCTGTCTCGAACACGAAGCGGAAAATGCGGACGAGCCTGCAGACCTCATCAAGATTTACACCTCCGGGTCGTTCCTCGACGAGCGCGAGGTCGGCGCCGAGAGTCGCCAGGCGATCGCCGAGACGTTCGCCGACCGCGAGCGGATCGTCGTCGAGTCGCTGCCGGACTTCGTCGACAAAGAGAAGATCGCCGAGTTCACCGACGTGGGCCTCTCGACCGACGTCGCGATCGGACTGGAGACCGCGACCGACCGCGTCCGTCACGACTGCGTGAACAAGTACTTCGACTTCGCGGACTTCGAGGCCGCCTGCGCGGAGGCCCGCGACGCCGACATCGACGCCGACGGCGTCAGCGCCGGCGTGAAAGCCTACCTGCTGATGAAGCCGCCGTTCCTCTCGGAGTCGGAGGCTATCGACGATATGATCTCGTCGGTCGAGCGATGCGCCGCCGTCGACGGCTGTCACACCGTCTCGATGAATCCCACGAACGTCCAGCGGTACACGATGGTCGACGAACTGTTCTTCCGCGGCGGCTACCGCCCGCCGTGGCTCTGGTCGGTCGCCGAGGTCCTCGAAGCAACCGCGGACGTCGACGCCATCGTCGTCTCCGACCCCGTCGGCCACGGCTCCGACCGCGGCCCGCACAACTGCGGCGAGTGCGACGACCGGGTCCAGAAAGCGATCAAGGACTTCGACAAGCGGCAAGACCCCGCGGTGTTCTCGCAGGTCTCCTGTGAGTGCGAGGCCACCTGGGAGTACGTCGTCGACGAGGAGACGAGCTACGGGATGCCGCTGGCGCGGTAGGTGTCGCTACGATAGACGCCGCTGTCGTGATAGACGTCGCTGTCGCGATATCGACGCAGCCGCCGGCGTTTCGCCTGATCAGTTCAGCACCCAGAAGCGGTAGTTGAGGTACGCGGCGAAGCTCACCCAGAGGAGGTAGGGACCGAGCAGCAGCGCCGCACGTCGGTCGACGCGTGCGAACGCCCACATCGTCGCGACGATCAGCACCCAGAGGGCGGCGATGACCGCGAGACCGAGACCGACCGCCTGCAGCCCGAAGAACGCGGCCGACCAACCCAGATTGAAGACGAAGTGGACGGCGAACACGACGACGGCGAGGCGGACCGCACCGGGCGCGTCGGTCGCCCGCCGCCAGACGAGCCACAGTCCCGTGCCCATCAGCGCGAACAACGTGGTCCAGACGGGCCCGAACACCCAACTTGGCGGCGCGACTGCGGGTCGGACGAGCGAGTCGTACCACGTGCCGAGGCCCTGTGCGGTGAAGACCGCGCCCGAGGCGCCGACGAGTTCGACGAGCAGAATCGACAGCACGAGCGCGAGGAGGGGACGCTTCGCGGGCAATCGGCGGACTTCCGTCTGTAATGACACCACAGTGAATACTCCATCGCAGGCGACATAATACGTCCGCCGACGGGTCGCCTTCGGCTCGCCGGCGGGTCGGTCACCTCCCAGGCGGCTGTCCGAAACTACGGGTCGCGTCGGCTCAGGCGAACGCGGACAGCACGCCCTGGCCGTCGATGCTCCGACCGAGGTCGGGCAGCGTCGCGCGCTCGGGGTGGGGCATCAGCACCGCGACGTTCTCGTGGTCGCCGGTGATGCCGGCGACGTTCCCGCGCGAGCCGTTGGGGTTCGCGTCGGCGGTGACGTTGCCGTCGGCGTCGCAGTACCGGAACAGGATGCGGTCCTCGGCGACGAGGTCGTCGTAGCGATCGTCGGCGATCTCGAAGCGGCCTTCGCCGTGCGCGATCGGGATCTCGACGACGTCGCCCTCGTCGTAGGCGGCGGTCCACGGCGTGTCGGCGTTCTCGACGCGCAGGTAGACCGATTCACACTGGAAGCGCGCGCTCGCGTTCGTCGTGAACGCGCCCGGCGTCAGTTTGGCCTCGCAGCCGATCTGTGCGCCGTTGCAGACGCCGAGCACCGGGACGCCGTCTTCGGCGGCGTCGCGAACGTCGTTCATAATCGGCGAGTGCGCGGCCATCGCGCCCGCGCGGAGGTAGTCGCCGTAGGAGAAGCCCCCCGGGAGCACGACGCCGTCGATATCCGACGGGAGGCCGTCTTCGTGCCAGACGCGCTCGGCGTCGACGCCGACGTGAGCGAGCGCCTGGACCGCGTCGCGGTCGCAGTTCGAGCCGCCGAACTGGACGACAGCGACCGTCACAGGGACCGACCTCCGTGGCGGACAAAGACGGTCGGTGTCGCGAACGCGACCGTCACAGGGACCGACCTCCGTGGCGGACAAAGACGGTCGGTGTCGAGGAAGGGAGGCTCATCAGGCTTCCGTCACCTCGACGTCGTAGTCGTGGATCGTCGGGTTCGCGAGCAGTCGCTCGGCCATCTCGTCGGCGCGGTCGGCCGCGGCGTCGGCCGACTCGGCGTCGAGATCGAGCTCGAACTGGTCCGCAGAGCGGAGCGCCTCCAGTTCGAATCCGAGACGTTCGAGCGCGCGCTTTGTCGTCTCGGCTTCGGGATCCAACACGCCCCGCTTGAGGCGGACCGTCACCGTCGCGGTGTACGTCGTCATCGAATCGTAGTGCGCGGTCGTGTGTAAAAGACGTTTTGGACTGGTTCGGGTATACACGAACGTGATATCGGCGGGGAGAGACGTCTCAGCGTTTGGAGGATTTACTCGGAAAGGAAAGAAACGCTTTTAGCCGTCGCTGGATTCGCATCGACCGATGAGACCGCGCGCCGCGGCAGCGAGGTGGAAGCGATGACGAATGATCTGACCGAAATCACCGTCGTCGGAGGAGACAAGACGGGACTCGTTGCGAACGTCACGACGCTGCTGTTCGAGCGCGGAATCAACGTCGAAGACATCGACCAGGCCGTCCGCGATGGCGTCTTCCGAATGACGCTGCACGCGGACACCTCCGAGATGGTCTGCACCGAGGAGACGCTCCGAGATGCTCTATCGGACCTCGGCGCGGACCTCGGCGTCGACATCCAGGTCCGGTTCCCGACGGACCGCGAGACGCGACGGATCGCCGCGCTGGTGACCAAAGAGAGTCACTGCCTCGAAGCGCTCCTGCAGGCTCGCGCCGACGGCGACCTCGACGCCGAAATCGCGGTCGTGATCGGGAACCACGACGATCTCGAACCCCTGGCGGACGCCTACGACGTGCCGTTCGTCGACGTCGGCGACGAGACCGGCGTCCCCGACGAAGACCACTTGCTGGAGGTGCTCGACGACTACGAGATCGACCTCGTGGCGCTCGCGCGCTTCATCCGTATTCTCAGCCCCGAGGTCGTCTTCCGCTACGAGGACCGCATCATCAACGTCCACCCCTCGCTCCTGCCGGCGTTCCCCGGCGCGAAGGCCTATCGGCAGGCGAAAGAGGAGGGCGTCCGGATCGCGGGCGTCACGGCCCACTACGTCACTACAGACCTCGACCAGGGGCCGATCATCTCCCAGCGCGTGTTCGACGTCCCCGACGACGCGTCCGTCGAGGAACTCCGCGAGCGCGGACAACCGCTCGAAGCGGAGGCGTTCCTCGAAGCCATCCGACTGCATCTGGACGACGCCGTCTCCTCGCACCGCGGGCGGACGAGTCTCCGCGAGAGCGCCGACGCCGAGGACTACCAGCTCGGTCTCTCGGGAGACGCCGAGGCAGCCCAACCCGACGGCCCCGTCGACGACCTCGATTCGGCGCTTCGGAACGCGCCCGAGTCGCCGTCGGTTCCGGACCCGGCTGACGACTGATACGGTCGGACACGCCGACCCTTTTACTGGCTCCATCGACGTGCTGTGTTCGACGCCCTGTGAGGCCACCTACAAAAATGAGCCGACGACTGCCACGTCCACGCCCGCTCTGCCTGCGATGAGGCCGTCTCCGTTCCGTGCGAAGGAGGTCGAGTATCTGCTCTACGTCCTCCTCGTCCTCCTCGGTGGCGCGCTACTTCTCTGGTTCGCGCTCGATTACTTCCAGTTGATCGAGACGGTGGCGGAGAACACGCCGCGGTGAGACCTTCTCATAATGATTACTCTCGTCTCTTACCGCCGACCATCGCCACCGGGAGTGGCGCTCGGCGGTACACAGTGAGAGTAATCACTATCAGAGGTCGCGGACGCGGGCGACCGCGTCGTCGATGTCGGGCGCGTCGAACCACGCGGACCCGGTGTAGGCGTTTGTCCCGGCCGCATAGAGGTCCGCGACGGCTTCGAGAACGTCCGCCGGAAGCGACTCCGGCGAGCGATCGCACAGGCCGCGCCAGTCGGCGACGCCCTCCTCGCGCGCCTGCGACTTCGCCTCGGAGACGGCGTCGACCCACTCGGGGTCGGTCCGCTTGTAGTACTGCCGGACGACCTCCTTCGAGACCTCCTGGCCGTCGTAGGAGAAGCGGTTCTCGTCGAAGGTGCCGACGACATCGGCGACCTTGACGGTGCCGTCGTGATACAGACACTCGATTTTGCCGTCCTCGTGGACGAACCCGCGTTCGGCGGCGCGTTCGTTCAGGACCTCGTTCACCGCGAGCGCGAGGTCTTCGAGGTCCTCGAGGGCGGCGACGCCGGCGATCCGGTCGGCCTCCGGCCGCGAGAGGTAGCGATCCTGTTCTTCGTACTTCGTCGAGAACTCGACGACAGGCTCCGGCAGGTCGACGGCCTCGTCGGGCCACGACGCGAGGTCGAGGCCGTATTCGGCGGGCGTTCCCCGAGACCGGAGGCTCGATCCCGCGGGGACAGTGTTGCGGAAGACGATCTCTAGGGGGATCAGGTAGTTCTCGCCGGCGGCATCGTGGTAGGCGTCGTAGTCGTACTCGTCGTCGCCGAGGTAGGGGAGGTCCGGCACCTGCGTGAGTTCGATCGCCATCTCGGTCGGCGGTTCCTCGCACGCTTCGAGGACGACGGGGTCGTCGCTGGCCGACGCGTCCGCCGGATAGACGCCCGCGTAGTGCGTCGGGACGTCGTGCTCGGCCAGGCGCTCGAAGTTGTGTGCGCCCATCGTACACAGCGACGCGCCCTTGTTCGGGACGTGATCGGGCATCTCCCCCCAGTCGAAGACGGAGTACTGGTCGGTGAACACGAACCGTCCGCGCCCGAGGTCGGACGCCGTCGGTTCCGCGTCGACGCGGAACTCCTTGACGCTCGTCATACGCCGAAGTGGCGTCGGCATCGCACAAGAAGGCTTCCACTCCCGTGTGTACTTTCCCCGAATAGCGGTAGGATCTATACACGTCTGTGATATACCACGCCAGTGCCGCTACCACCTCACTTTTTGTCTCGTATCGCGTTGTGAACCGGTATGCGCGAGCCAGCCGCACCGACGGACGAGGGGTCCGACTCCGCTTCCGATTTCGAGTTCGACGTCGTCCCCGACACGGACCAGTCGTTCGAGAACGCGCTGGCGAAGGCCCGCGCGGGCGACCGCCTGACTGTCGACGACGGGATCGAACTGATCACGACCGGTACCGACGCGCCCGGAATCGACCCGATACGGAAAGAGCAGGTCCTCGAGGCCGCCGACCGGCGACGAGCCGAGGTCGCCGGCGACGAGGTCACGTTCGTGGCGAACCTCAACAACAACGTCACCACCGCCTGCAACACGGGCTGTCTGTTCTGCAACTTCAAGAACACCGCCCACCAGTTCGAGGCGGACTACGACGGCGAGCACGCGGGCTTCACCAAACCGCCCGCGGAGTCGCGCGCCGTCGTCGAGGACGCGCTCGATATGGGCATCTACGAGGTGACGTCGGTCTCGGGACTCCACCCCGCGTTCGCACTGAACGAGGAGCACCGCGAGATCCTGGCGACGTACGACGACCCGGCGAAGGAGGTCGACTACAAACCGCCGACGGTCTACGAGACCGATCCCGGCACGTACGTCGAGCAGATGCGCGCGATGTCGATCGGCGGAGTCCACCTCCACTCGATGACGCCCGAGGAGGCCCAGCACGCCCGCCGCGGCACCGACTGGTCCTACGAGGAGGTCTACCGCGAACTCAAGACAACGGGGCTCGCCTCCGCGCCCGGCACCGCCGCGGAGATCCTCGTCGAGGAGGTCCGCGACGTCATCTGCCCGGGGAAGATCGGTACCGACGAGTGGGTCGCCGCGATGGAGGGCGCGATCGCGGCCGGACTCGACGTCACCTCGACGATGATGTACGGTCACGTCGAGAACGCGGCTCACCGCATCGAACATCTGAAAGTGATCCGCGATCTGCAGGACCGCACCGGCGGCATCACCGAGTTCGTCCCGCTCTCGTTCGTCCACGAGAACACGCCGCTGTACGAGAGCGGCGTCGTCGACGGCGGCGCGAGCGACGCCGAAGACGAACTGGTGGTCGCAGTCGCCCGACTGTTCCTCGACAACGTCGAGAACATCCAGTCCTCGTGGGTGAAGTTCGGGAACGCGAAGGCGCTGAAACTGCTCAACTGCGGCGCGAACGACTTTATGGGGACGATTCTCTCGGAGGAGATCACCACCCGCGCCGGTGGATCGTTCGGCGAGTTCCGCTCGTTCGACGACTACGTCGAGATGATCTCGGCGATCGGTCGTACGCCCGTCGAGCGTTCGACCGACTACCGGACGGTGCGCCGAATCGACGTCGACGACCGACCCCACGGGCCGCGTCTCGGGCCGCGAGCCGACGGCACACCGCTGCTCGACGAACAGTCGCGGGCGGGCAGCGACCCCGCCCCTGCCGACGACTGATAGAGATTATCGCAAGTACCCGTAGATTTCTCGCCGGACGGCACGGCGAGACTCTCCGAACAGTTACGATAATCCCTACGAGCGGCGATTTCACCGGACCCCGCCGGGCGGAGCCTTATTGTCGCTGGCTCCCAACAGTTCGCTGAGATGAAGATCGCACTGATCGGCGTCGGCCAGGCCGGCGGCAAGGTCGCTGACGCGATCTTGGAGTACGAGGCGGCGAGCCGGGCCGATTTCGTCACCGACGCCGTCGCCATCAACTCGGCGACGGCCGATCTACTCGGCCTCACCCAAATCCCGGTCGACAACCGTGTCCTCATCGGTCAATCGCGCGTGAAAGGCCACGGCTGCGGGGCCGACAACGAACTCGGCGTGACCGTCGCCCAGGAGGACATCGACGAGGTTCGCGGGGCCGTCAACGACCTGCCGAGCCACGAGGTCGACGCGTTCTTGGTCGTCGCCGGCCTGGGCGGGGGTACCGGATCGGGCGCCGCGCCGGTCATCGCGCGTGAACTCTCGCGGCTCTACACGGAGCCGACGTACGGACTCGGCGTCCTGCCCGGGAGCGACGAAGGCGGGATCTACACGCTGAACGCCGCGCGGTCGTTCCAGACGTTCGTGCGGGAAGTCGACAATCTGCTCGTCTTCGACAACGACACCTGGCGACGGTCGGGCGAGAGCCTCCACGGCGGTTACGCGGCCATCAACGAGGAGATCGCCCGCCGTCTCGGTGTCCTCCTCACCGCGGGTGAGGTGTCGAACGCGCCGGTCCCGGAGTCGGTCGTCGACGCCTCCGAGATCATCAACACGCTGGCCGGCGGCGGCGTGACGACCATCGGCTACGCCAACTCCGAACTCGAACGGGCGTCTCGGGGGCTGTTCGGCCGGCGCGAGGCCGCTCCCGACGCGACGGACGTCGTCAACCGGATCACGACGACGGTGCGCCGAGCGACGCTCGGAAACCTCACGCTCCCGGCGAACGTCCAGAGCACCGAGCGCGCGCTCGTCGTCGTCAGCGGACCGCCGAAGTACCTCAACCGAAAGGGGATCGAGGAGGCACGGCGTTGGCTGGAGGAGGAGACCGGCACGATGGAGGTCCGCGGCGGCGACTACCCGATCCCGGAGTCGAACTACGTCGCGGCGCTCGTCGTGTTCGCGGGGGTCACCGACGTCCCGCGGATCAAAGAACTCCAGCAGATCGGTCGCGAGACGCAGCAGAACCTCGAAGCCAGGGCCGCAGAGCGGCCGGAGGCGCTCCGGGATCTCGTCTGGGGTGACGAGGGCGGTCTCGATCCGCTGTTCTGACTGCTTTCGCTGGCGACGCCGGACAGACTCAAGTTCGCTCCGATCCTTCCACCAGTCGATGATGGTCACCACGCACGTGGCGGCCGGGCTCCTCCTCGCCGCGCCCGTGGCCTACGTCGCCCCCGAGTTAGCCGTCCCGGCTGCTGTGGGAGCGGTCCTCGGCGGTATCCTCCCGGACGTGGATCTGTTCGTCGGCGTCCACCGCAAGACGCTGCACTTCCCGGTGTACTACTCCGCCGCCGGCGCTCTCGCTGGTGCCCTCGCGGTGGCCTCTCCGTCGGCACTCACGGTCGCTGTCGCGCTGTTCTTCCTCGCGGCGGGTATGCACTCGCTGTCGGATTGGTTCGGCGCGGGCGAGGAACTTCGCCCGTGGGAGCGCACCTCCGACCGCGCCGTCTACCTCCATCCGCGGCGCCGGTGGCTCCGCCCCCGCTACGTCGTCCGCTACGACGGTGCACCTGAGGACCTCCTCTTGACAGTCGTTCTCGCGGTTCCCGCCGCTGCGACGTTCGACGGCTGGCTCCGGGTGCTGGTCGTCGGCGGCGTCCTTCTCGCGGCGGCGTACACGCTCTTCAGAAAACGGGTTCCGGACTGGCTCGGTATGTGAAGTCTCCGCACTCCGTCGCGGGCGTTCAGTCGGCCGATCCGCCCGACGGCAGCGGAGAGTCCACCGACAGCGGACCATTTCGCCGTGCGACGCTCCGGTAGCGCTCGCCGTGGACGTCGCCCGCGGTGATCGCCGAGGCGATCGGCTCCGAGAGCCACTGGCCCGCTGCCGGCCGGCCGTCGAAGTCGTCTCTGCGGAGCGACTCAGGGAGGTAGCGGTCGTACACTGGCAGGCGTTCGTACAGCGGGACGCCGGCTTCCGCCGCAATCTCCTCTAGTTCCCGGAGCGCGGGCCAGGCGTAGTCGGGATTGATGTAGTCTTCCGTGACGGGTGAGACCCCTCCGAGGTCGTCGACGCCGCAGTCGACGAGGTCGCGCGTCGGCGAGAGGTTCGGCGGCACCTGGACCGACACCTCCGCGGGGAGCGCGGCGCGCGCCATCGCGACAGCCCGCCGCATCGTGTCGACGGACGGCTGCTCGAAATCCGAGCGCTCGTTCGGGACGACGTTCTGGACGATCACCTCCTGGACGTGATCGTAGCGCTCGTGGAGCTCTCGGATCGCGAGGAGGCTCTCGGCGCGGTCACGCCACGACTCGCCGATGCCGACGAGAAGACCGGTCGTGAAGGGGACACCGACCTCCCCCGCTGCGCGGATCGTGTTCAGCCGCTGCCCCGGCGTCTTCCGTCGCGTGCCCGTGTGTGCGCGCACGTCCGCGGTCGTCTCTAACATCACTCCCATACTCGCGTTGACCGGCGCGAGGCGCTCGAAGTCGGCTTCGGTCAGATCGCCCGGATTCGAGTGCGGCAGGAGGCCCTCTTCGAGTGCCATCTCACAGCAGTCACGGAGGTAGCCGAGAATGTCGTCGTAGCCCCACTCGGCGAGTTGGTCGTGGATCGCTGTGTAGCGTTCGTCCGGTTCGTCGCCGAAGGTGAAAAGCGCCTCCGTACAGCCGGCGTCGGCGCCGACGCGCAGTCGATCGCGGACTTCGTCCGGCGAGAGGAGCGTCGCTTCGCCCGGAACGTCGTAGTAGGTGCAGTACGTGCAGGTGTAGCGACAGGCGGTCGTCAACGGCAGGAAGACGTTCCGCGAGAAGGTGAGCTCCGGCGCGGCCGCGACGTCCGCCGGCGTCACCGACAGCAGTCGGTCGACCGCCGACTCCTCGATCGTAACGTCGACGCCGTACTCCTCGGCCGCGGGGAACATCGTGGTCACGTTTCGCGGTCGGACGTACAAAAACAGTCGCACTCCGGCACGCCGCCGAGGCGGATCACGATCGGTCGACGCCGACTCGTCCGTCGCTGGTGTCGATCCCGAAGCCAGCGTCTTGCAGCCACTCGCGAGCGCGTCCGCGGCCGTGCAACAGTACTTCGGCGAGGTCTGCCGGCTCGTCGACGTCGGTCGCCAGCCGCATCGAGTCGACGGTGTCGACCGCGAGCCCTGCCTCCTCGGCGATGCGGCGGTGGTCCCGATAGGACGCGCCGTGGTAGTCGACCGAGAACGCGGGGTCGCGAACGACGAGTGCGTTCGTCCCGCCGCCGCGGCCCGGCGCGATCGCGACGTCGCCACCGACGGCGAACAGTCGACGGAGCGCCGCCGGCGTCGCGAGTGCGAGATCGGCCATCACGATCGCCACCGCGCTCGTCTCCCCGCCGATCCGATCGAGCGCTCCGTTCACCGCTGCCGTGAGTGGTCTGTCGTCGATGGTCGCTGAAAGAGAATCTACGGGGCCTGCGTCGAATTCGGTTTCGGGCCGACTCCCCGTATCGTCGACCGTCGACGACTCGTCGGCACCATCGCCCGCGGTACCCTCATCGAGGGGCGCCGAGAGGAGCAACTCGGGCTCGTGGCCCGTCTCCCGGACGGCGTCGACGACGTCGTGGAGCATCGCGAGCGAGAACTCGTGGCGCTCGGACCGCGAGAGCGGGGGCGCGAGGCGACTCTTCGGGTTCTGATTCGTGTACGGAACGAGGACGTGCATCGCAGAAGAGGAGAGACTCAGCCGAGTTTGTCGTGACCCTGCTGCTGGGAGCGCCAGTACAGGAAGCCGCCGACGAGGAGGCCGATCACGACGAGTCCACCGACGCCGTACAGCGCGTACTGCATCAGTTGATTGGACTGCTGGGTCTGTTGGGCCTGCTCTTGGGCCTGCTCGGCGAGATCGCTCGCGAGCGAGAACTCCTCGCCGTTGTAGGCGTCGATCGCGTTTCCGAGCGACCGTTCGGCCTCCTGGGAGTTCACCTGCTCGACGTCCGCGGACGCCTCGTCGATCGCGTTCCGCGCCTCGCGACTCTCACCGGTGTAGTACGTCGCGTTCCAGCTGTCGATCTCGTTCGTGGAACCGCCCTGACGCGTCTGTTCGAGTCCGATCACGGTGAACGTCTGTGCGGGCTCGTAGGAGTACGACGCGACTTCGGGGACCGTACCGGTCACTTCGACTTCGACTTCGTTCGTCCCGTCGGACGTCGCGACCTCGGCGCCCGAGAAGGACTGCCCGTCGAAGGACTCTTGATCGACTTTCGCGCCGGTCTGGTCGTAGTAGTAGACCGTCCACGTCACGTCGGTCAGGTCCGTCTGCCCGGCGAGCGTCCACGATTCGAGCGAGGGGTTCTGATACAGTTCTGTCAGCGTAGCTGTCGCAGTGACCTGTGTCCCGACCTCAGCGTCGCTGGTGACGTCCGAGTCGCCGACGGAGACGGCTGCTCCGGGGACCGTGGCGACCGAGAGGACGAAGAGACAGGCTAACGCGAGCTTAGAAAAGCGACTCCAGCTCGTCTTCGTCATCGTTTATGAGATTCTCCAGATTGTCTTCGCTCTCCTCTCGGATGTCGTCGATGTTGTCCTGTGCCTCGATGGCGACCTGCTGGAGCTCCTTGATGCGGGGCACGTTCGTCACGCCCGAGAGGAGGATGACGGACGCGACCTTTCCGGAGTCCTTGATGGGGTAGTCGCCGCCGCGGACTTCCATACTACCGGTCTGCTCTTCGATCCACTTGCGACCGCGCTCTATTCCCTTCCGATTGAGGTGCCGCGGGGGACCGGCCATCACGAGCAGCGCGCGTTCGCTGCCTTCGATCTCACAGGGGAGCGTCAGACGGCCGAGCGCGGCCTTTCGAACGAGCGAGGTGATTCGATTCGTCGTGTGTGCGGTGTCGAGTTCCGTCTCCTCGTTGCCGCCGGTGATCCGGGAGAGCAGCCCGCTGCTCGAAGACTCGTTTTCGACCGTCTCGGAGGCGTAGCCGACCGTCGAGACGCCGCCGCCGGCCAGCGTGTTGATGATCTCCGAGGAGTCGACGACGCTCTCGGCGACTTCGCTGCCCTGGCCGACCTCGCCGGCCCCGAAGAGGACGCCGAAGCGGGTGACGATCTCCTCGTTGATCTCGTCGTAGCCGCCCTGGACGGACTCGCCGGTCTTCCGCCAGGCGTCGTTGTCGAAGACGAGCAGATTGTCGACTTCCCGCACGAACGTCTGGAACGACCGCGCGGCGTTCAGCGTGTAGATCCCGCCTTCGTCGCTTCCGGGTAGGATCCCCAATCCGTAGACGGGTTCGGTGTAGATTCGCTGGAGATGTTTCGCGAGAACGGGCGAGCCGCCGCTGCCGGTACCGCCGCCGAGACCGGCGACGACCAAGAACGCGTCGACCTCGTGGACCGGGATGCTGTCGATCGCCCCTTGGACTTCGTCGATGTCTTCCTCGGCGACTTCCGCGCCGAGTTCGTTGTCGGCGCCGACGCCGTGGCCTTTCACGCGCGATTGACCGATGAGGACCCGCTGGTCCTTCGGGATGTGTTCTAATCCCATCAGGTCGGCCTTCGCCGTGTTGACCGCGACTGCCGCGCGGACGATATTCGAGTTGTGGCGCTTATCGTACTCGACGAATTTGTCGACGATCTTTCCCCCGGCCTGCCCGAAACCGATCATTGCGAGCTTCATTTATCGGGTCCCCTCGCCATTGGGTGTATCCCAGTGCAAACGCGGACATAAACCTTGTGATGGTGTGAAACGGGCAGAACGAGAGGCGTACCACCGAAACCGCAGTACTGCGAGTGGGCGTTAATGAGTCATTAGACCGCTGTACCCGTCAGGTCAGGACCTATTTCTCAGGATTTAAATTCGGCGCAGTGAGTCAAAAGCGGCGACAACGCGTCGGTCTCACCCGGAACTCGCCGCAGTGGCAGCGGTCCCAGCGTCGCCCGCGCGCCCGTTCAGGTACGCCTCCAACGTGGTGAGTTCGCCGGTCCCGACGCCGAAGGCGTCGACGTCGTTGTCGTCGGTGACGTTGTCGAACTGCAGCGAGCGGAACTGGTCTTTGCCCATCGGGAAGCCGGGAATGGCGCCGCCGATCGTGAGCCCCACCTTCGCGAGTCCCATCGGGACCGGCACGACCGTCGTCGACCGGCCGTCGGACTTGTGGATCATCCGCGCGATCTCCGCCAGCGTGAGTTTGTCCGGGCCGCCGATCTCGTAGATCTTTCCGACGTGCTCGTCGGACTCGATGGCGTCGGCCAGCATCGGCACGAGGTCGCCCACCCAGATGGGCTGGAACCGGGTCTTGCCGCCGCCCGGAAGCGCGCTGAGGTACGGCGGCGCGAGCAGTTTCGTGAACGAGATGAATTCGCCACCCTCGCCGAAGACGACCGAGGGACGGAAGATCGTGTAGTCGAGGACGGACTCGGTGACGATCTCCTCGGCCTCGCCCTTCGACCGGATGTACGCTGTCGGACCCTTGGGATCGGCACCGAGCGCACTCATCTGAACGAGCCGGACGTCGTGTTTCTCGGCCGCGCGGACGACGTGTTCGGTGCCCTGTCTGTGGATCCGATCGTGCATCTTGTCGCCGCCGCTCGGTTTGAACAGCGGCGAGAGCGCGACGAGGTTGTAGACTGCGTCTTTCCCCTCGAAGGCGCCCTTGATGGAACCGTAGTCGGTGACGTTTCCCATCACTTTGTTGACGCCCTTCGGAAGGTCCTGGCCGCTGGGGCTTCGCGAGAGTGCGGTTACGTCGTGCCCCCGGCCCTTCAGCTCCCGGCAGAGGGTGCTTCCGATGAATCCGCTCCCGCCGACGACGAGTACTTTCATACCCGTGATATCTCTCCGTGTCGACGTAAAGCTAACTGCCGTTTCCGTCGACGCACGGGTGCCTCGACGGCGCGTCGCAGCGACTCGGTGGGATTTTACTCCCCGATCCGCCATCTCGAACTATGCTCCTCACGCTGGAGGGACTGGACGGGAGCGGGAAGACCACCGCCTGGCAGGCCCTCAGAGACGACTACCCCGACGCGGTGTTCACCCGTGAACCGACCGATTCCTGGTACGGCGACGCCGTCACCCGCTCGATGCACGACGACGACGCCGACCCGCTGGCCGAGCTGTTCCTGTTTACTGCCGATCACGCGGACCATCTCTCTCGCGTCGTGCGACCGGCGCTCACAGACGGGACGCTCGTCGTCTCCGACCGCTACACCGACTCGCGGTTCGCATATCAAGCGGCGTCGCTCGCGGAATCGTATCTCGCCGGCGGTCGGGACCCGCTGACGTACATCCGGGAGATCCACGACGTCTTCACCCATCCGCCGGACGCGACGATCTATCTCGACGTCGACCCCGAGACGGCCGCCGAGCGGGCGGGCGCGACGAACAAGTTCGAACACGCGGAGTACCTCGAACGAGTCAGTGAGAACTACGAGCGACTCATCGAAAGCGACCCCGAGCGGTTCGTCCGCGTCGACGCGACCCAGTCGCTCCCGGACGTGATCGACGCCGTCGAAGGACACGTCGAGCGGCTGGTCGCAGACCGATAGCTGTCCGAGGCCAAGCAGCGCGGGGGAGGTTCGTTACCGGCTCACTGTCGGTCCGGGAGGTCGTACTCCTCCGGTGCCGGAATATAGAGCGTGTCGATGGTGAATCCGAGTGCGAGCGGGAGCGCGATGGCCGCACCGAGAAGCGCCGTCGCACCGAGGTTCAGACCGGCGCCGATCGGGAGGATCCCGAAGAAGACGAGCGTCGTCACGAGCAGCGCGATCGGGATGAGCGCGAACGAGTAGACGACGTATCCCCACTGGGTGTTCAATCGGAGGCGGAAGAAACGGGTCAGCACGGCTGCCAGCAGCGTGTGCACCACGAGCACCGCCCCGAACAGCACGAGTCCGACGACCGAGACCATACCGGGAGTAGGGGCGCCGAGGACTTTACGCGTTCGGCTCCGCGGCGTTCGCCCCGCCCGAGCGACTGCGCGTCGCTACCGACGCGTCGTTCGCGCGGTTCCGTCGTTTGCGGCGGTTTTCCCGTCCGCAGCAGTCTTCCCCGCCTGCGGCGGCTACTCGTCCATCGAGATGTACGTCTTGGTGTCGGTGACGCCCTCGAACCCCTGGATTTCGGTCGAGGACGTGCTCAGGACTTTGTACACCTCGGGGGCGTCCACCTCGGCGATGATGTCGTACGCGCCCGCGACGATGTGCGCCTCGGTCACGTTCGCCAGTTCCCGGATAGAGTCGATGAGTCGCTCTGACTCCCCGGCGTCGGTCTTCACCATAATGAACGCGTGAACCATACTACCACGGTACGTGATACCATTTCATAGCATTTGTGCCGCGAGTGGCGTACCACGCTGACTCGATGGGACGGGTCGGAACGAGACCGGACCGACGAATCGTACAGGGACGTTCCGGAGAAACATTATTCACGCCCGCCGGCGTACCTCATTCGTATGCGGTTCGTTATCATTGGTGCAGGTCGCGTGGGACTCCGGACCGCCCGGGTTCTCAGAGACGAAGGGCACCAGATCACGCTCGTCGAACAGAACCGCGATCGGGTCGAGCGCGCCCGCGAAGACGGCTTCGAGGTCGTCGAAGGCGACGGCTCCCGCGAGGAAGTCCTCGTCGAGGCCGGCATCGAAGACGCCGACGGCCTCGGGGCGCTCACGGCCGACCTCAACGTGAACTTCGCGGCGTGCTCGATCGCGAAGTACCACCACACGTGGACGGTGCTCCGCGTCGACGAGGACTACCGCGAGGAGGTCTACCACAAGTACGCCGACGAGGTCGACGAGGTGGTCTACCCCGAACGCCTCGGCGCGCTGGGCGCGAAGAACGCACTGCTCGGTGGCTCGGTGCGCGCGATCGCAGATATCGCGCAGAACCTCCAGGTGGTCCTGATGACCGTCACCGAGGAGTCGCCGATGCGTGGGTACACGATCGAGGAAGTCGCACTCCCGGCGAACGCCCGGATCCTGGCGTTCGGCAAGGCCGACAAGCCGATGGGGCTCCCGCTGTCTGACGACTCGCTGGAAGTCGGTGATCGGCTCGCCGTCCTCGCCGACTTCGACGTGCTCGAAGAGGCCAGACAGCTCATCGTCGGAGAGAAACTCGCGCCCGAGGGGGGTGCGGTCTGATGGTCACCGCCTACGTGATGGTCAAAGCCTCGACGGGCGACGTCGATCGGCTGAAATCGGCGATGTCGTCGGTCGACGACGCAGTCGAGAGCGTCAGCGTCGTCGCCGGCGACATCGACTACATCGTGAAAGTCCGCGTAGAGAGCCCCGGCGACGTCAAAGACATCGCGACGTCGATCCACGAGATGGCCGGTATCGAACACACCCAGACGTACATCGCGATGGACTGACCGCTGCGAACCGTCGTCTCGGCCCTACAGCGGCGTCCCGCCCTTCGTCCCGCCGCCCGTGCTTGCCGCCCGTTGGATGAGATGCGTCACTGGCTCCGTGTAGTCGTAGCCGGGGATGATCCCCTCGACGTAGGTCCCTTCGACGTACTCGACGGCGGCGACCGCGTCGGCCGCAGCGCGGTTGGCGTCGAGGTCGGTGAGTTCGACGTTCAGGACCGCGCGTTCGCCGTCTCGTTCGACCGTGACGTCGGGGTCGTCGGTGCCGCGGAACGCCCCGTCGACGTCTTCGAGCCGAAGCGCGAGCGTGTCGAACCAGCCGTCTTCGACGACCGGAGCGACGTGGTCTTCGGTGACGGCATCGAGCATCGGCACGCGAACGGTGACGGCGAACACGGCTGCGCCGCCGTCGCTGTCGATCACGACCTCGCCGTCGAAGGCGGTCGTCGTTACTGCGTAGCGTCCGTCGTCGAGTCGTTCGAAGGAATCGTGCTGTTCCGCGGCGCGCCGGGCGCGCGCGACGGCGTCGCTCTCACTCATTGTCTCCCAAAGGACTCGTAGCGACAAAAACGTCTCGCGCCGGGCTCTATATATGTCAACGAGGGCGAAACGGTTTCCGGGTGCGGCACGTTTAAGTGGTTCCCACTCTTCCCGCCAAGTGACGCTTCGTCTGGAGGGCCGAAGCGTCAGCGGGGACCAATTCAGGGCGGCAGCGGCCGTCCGGGCTGTTCCCGGACGGCTGCTACCTTTTCCGCGACGTCGACTCCCGAGAGACGTCGCTGTCGGTCGCTCGACGCCGTCTCCACAGTGTCTGCGTCGCGTCATCGATTCGAGCGATTGAAGTACTCACCCGGTCAGTTATCCCGTATGCAGGACCAAGGACGTTCGAAGCGGAAGCGGACCGGCGGTCGACGCCGACGCTCGCACAAGAAGACGCGCCACCAGCTCGGCCGTCAGCCAACCGAAACGACCGTCGGCGAGCCGCGATTCCAGGTCGTCGACGCACGCGGCCAGAACAAGAAGGTCCGCGCCCTCTCGGCGAACGTTGCGCAGGTCGCGATCGACGGCGAAGTCGAGGAAGCGACCATCGAAAACGTGGTCGAGAACCCCGCGAACGTCAACTACGTTCGACGGAACATCATCACGAAGGGCGCGATCATCGAGACGAGCGAGGGCACGGCCCGCGTGACGTCCCGTCCGGGGCAGACCGGTCAGATCAACGCCGTTCTCGTCGACGAAGAGTAACTCTTCTCGGAACTACGCGTCGATCCTAGGGGGTCGGCGCGGCTTTCTGCAGCGCCGTTTCGGCGATGTTGCCGCCGTAGTCGGCGCTCCGCGACACGGAGTCGACGATCAGCCCGAGTAGTTGCGCGCGTGCGGGATCAAGATCACGCAGGAGTTCGTCGATCTTGCGAGCGCGCTCGTCGATGGCCTGGACCGACTCGCGGGCGTCGTTGGCCAGCCGGGTCGCCTCGTCGCTGTCGTCTGTGAGCAGCGCGTCCATTCCGTCGTCGACGATCTCGCGGGACTCCTCGTGGAGTTCGTAGAGCGCGCTGATGACCTCGTCGGGAACTGGCTTCTCGAACTCTAAGGTGAGGTGTGCGATCTTCGTCGCGTGGTCGGCGATGCGTTCGAGCTGTCGCGCCGCGGACTGGTAGTCGAAACAGACCTCCCGGGGGAGTCCGAGTTCCTCGGCGGCCTTCGGCGTCCGCAGCGTCGCCCGGAAGATCCGCGAGACGACCATCCACAGGCGGTCGACGTCGTCGTCGCGCTGGATGACGTCGCGGGCCATATCCGTATCGAGTTCCGCGAGCGCGTCGATGGCGTCCCCGAGCATCGACAGCGAAATGAGCCGCATCCGCCTGACGGCGGTGTGGATCGACAGTTCGGCGGAGTCCAGCAGGTCGCGGATGACGACCTTATCGCGCGTCTCTTCGAGGACTTCGAGACCGACGAGACTCTGGGTCGCCTCCCGAATCGTCCGTCGCTGATCGGTCGTGATCCGCGAACTCTCGAGCGAGATGATGTCGAAGCCACTGACGTACATCGTCATCACCGCGCGCGTGAGTTCGTCGCCTTCGAGGTCGGTTACGTCGAGCGCTCCCTCGGTTCGTTCCTCACCGTTCGCCGGTGCCAAGAATAGTGAATCACCCTCGGGGTAAAATTCGACGACGCTTCCGGCCGAGACGTCGTTTTCAGTCGCCCATTCCTTCGGGATTGAAACTGTGAACGTCGACCCCCCGGTGACCTGCACCTTCCGCGTTTCGACCATATCTGGCCGTTGTGAACCCCATAGTATAAACTTGACCATTACTATATATAGAATCGGCGAACGCTCCTATTTATGTAGTGTGTTCCCACGACGGGGGGTTCTCACAACCGCACTTGTTGATCGAATCCATATCTGCTCATAATATGTTTTATTAACACTATTTCTCCAAAATAGTTCTGTAACTGAATTTTATTAGTGTAGTATGCGAAATACCAACAAAATACTGGCGTCAGTTTGCCCGAACAGTCGCTCTCAGAGTCCCGAAAACAGCAGTTTCAGACTCGACCATAGAGTACGTACTGATATTTTTTCTATATAGCTGTATTAGTAGCCGTTTTATCCTGCCTACGGATACGGAGTGATAATGACGCGCCAATCCAAGCGCAGTAGTGTTTCACGTCGCAAGTTCCTTCTCGCATCCGGCGGGCTCGGCGTCGCCGGTCTCGCTGGCTGCACACAGCAGAACACGGGCGGCGACTCCACTGCGGAACCGACGTCGGGTGGCGACGAGTCCGGCTCGGATGGAACCGACAGCGGGTCACAGGCGCTCTCCGGTGACATCGCGATCGCCGGTTCCTCGACGGTCTTCCCGCTCGCGACGGCGATGTCCCAGCGCTTCCAGGAGACTCACAGCGACGTCAACGTCAGTCTCCAGTCGACGGGGTCCGGTGGCGGCTTCGCGAACTACTTCTGTACGGGCCAGACGGACTTCAACAACGCGTCGCGACCGATTCAGCCCGAGGAAGAAGACCAGTGTTCGGGCAACGACGTCGAACCCGTAGAACTCAAGGTCGCGACCGACGCCCTGACGGTCATCGTCAACAACGACAACGACTGGATCGGTGAGGGGCTTACCGTCGAAGAACTGAAGCAGATCTGGTCGGCCGACTCCTCGCCGGAGACGTGGGCCGACATCAACTCCGAGTGGCCCGACGAGCCGTTCGAACTGTACGGTCCCTCCGACGCCTCCGGGACCTACGACTACTTCCACGAGGCGATCCTCGGCGAAGAGACAAGCCACCGACAGGACTACTCGCCGACCGAGCAGGACCGCACCATCATTCAGGGCGTCACCGGCTCGAAGTACGCGATGGGCTATCTCGGATTCGCCTACTACAGCGAGAATCAGGACTCCGTGCAGGCGGTTTCGGTCAAAGACGGCGAGGGCGATTACGTCGAACCGTCGCTCGAAACGGCGCTCTCGGGTGACTACACGCCGCTGTCGCGGCCGCTTTTCACCTACCCGAAGGTCTCGGCGCTGCAGGAAGCCCACATCGAGGCGTTCACGCGCTTCTGGATCGAGAACGCGACGAGTCGCGAAATCGTCGCCGAGGAAGTTGGATACGTCCCGCTCAGCGAGGACGAACAGCAGGCGATGCTGACCCGAATCGACGACGCCGTCGACGGATCGAACTAGACAACGCGTGCCGCGCTCGTACGTCTAACGAAGCGCTTTTTCATCCCACAATAATCTGAATACACAATGAGCACAGACGAGTTGGAAACCGACCTCACGCGGCAGACGGAGAACTCCCCGCGAGAACTCCTGACGCGGACGTTCTTTTTCTTGTGCGCGGCGTTGTCCATCGTGACGACGATCAGTATCGTCGTGTTGCTCGTGACTGAGGCGGCGAAGTTCTTCACTATCACCGCCCCGCTGATGGGCGTGACCGGGGAGACGGCGTCGCTCGTCGACTTTCTCACCGGCACGACCTGGCAGATCAACAGCGGCGAGTTCGGCGTCCTCGCTTTGGTTTCGGCGACGCTGATGATCACGATCGGCTCGGCGGTCATCGCAATTCCGCTCGGCGTCGCGACGGCGATCTATCTCAGCGAGTACGCCAGCCAGCGGGCTCGCTCGGTGCTCAAACCCGCACTCGAGATTCTCGCGGGCGTGCCGACCGTCGTCTACGGTTTCTTCGCACTCATCTACATCACCCCGGCGCTCGCCACCGTGATCCCACAGATCGGGACGTTCAATATGCTCTCGGCGAGCATCGTCGTCGGGATTATGATCATCCCGATGGTCGCCTCCATCAGCGAGGACGCGATGTCGGCCGTCCCCGACGACCTCCGGCAGGCCGGGTACGGGATGGGCGCGACGAAGTTCGACGTCGCGACCGGCATCGTCGTCCCCGCGGCGCTCTCGGGCATCTTCTCGTCGTTCATCCTCGCGCTCTCGCGCGCCATCGGCGAGACGATGGCTGTCACGATCGCTGCCGGGTCGCGCGCGCAGTTTCTGAACCCCGTCAACCCCGCCTCGTTCCTCGAGGGATCGCTCCCGATGACGGCCGCGATGGTCCAACTGCTCCTCGGTGACATCACCGGGGGCGGGCTGGCGTATCGCAGCCTCTTCGCGATCGGTCTCGTCCTCTTCGTCATCACGCTCGTTATGAACGTCATCAGCGACTTCGTCGCACAGCGGTACCGGGAGGAGTACTGAGATGGCCACCGAAACCGAACACGGAGAAATCGAAGGGTTCGGACAGGTCAGCCGGACCGTCGGTACGGTCTTCAGATACCTGCTGATCGCGGCGACGATGTTCGGCATCGTCACGCTGGCGGTACTCCTCGTGTACGTCGCCAACGACGCGATCCGGCCGCTCACTGCGGGTCCCGGCTGGTATCTCACCTACTTCTTCACGCTCGTCGTACCGACGCTTTTGGTCGGGGCGTACGTCCGCACGCGGGACCGCGCAGCGTTCTCGTTCGGCGTCTTCCTCATTGGACTGCTCGTGGTCTCGCTGATGTTCAGCGGGGGCGTCGGGCTCCTCGTCGTCGACGTGGTCCCACCGCTCGTCGCGCTCTCGTTCGCGCTCGGACTCGCGGTTCCCGCCGCGGTCGCCGTCGTGCTCACCCGGAACTCCCATCGGATCTCGTTCACGACGCGGCTCGTCGCGACCTCGCTCGCCTTCTATCTCTCGCTTTTCGGCCTGCCGGGACCGATCGGTGACGCCGCGGGCCTCCCGCAGGTCGTCCCGAGTTTCGTCCAGTTCGTCCAGTCAATTCCCGTGATCCCGGTCGACTGGATGATGGTCGCGGCCGTCGTCGGCGGGGGCTCCGCTGCCGCGGTCGGCGCGTACGTCGCCGGCGTTCGCGACGCTCGCTCGGGGCTGTACGCCGGACTCGCTGCGTTCGCTGTGAGCGTCGCGAGCGCGGTCGTCGGGCCGTTCGTCGGTCTCAATCCGGTCCCTGCCGTCGTCGTGACCGCCGTCGCGCTCGTGCCGACGTCGACGTACGCCTGGCGGGGTGCGTTCGGCGAGGACGGAACGCCTATCGGGCTGGGATTCGCCGCGACGGTCGTCGGCGGCGCGCTCGTGGGTGCCGCAGCGGTCGAAGCGTTCGGCTTCGCCGGCCCCCAGTCGTGGGTCGACTGGCAGTTCCTGACGAGTTCCCACAGCGGTTCAGCGGTGGACGCAGGGCTGTACCCGGCGATCGGCGGCTCGATCCTCCTGATGTCGACGGTCGCGGCGCTGTCGTTCCCGCTCGGCGTCGGCGCGGCCGTCTACCTCGAAGAGTATGCGCCCGACAACGCGCTCACGCGCTTCGTCGACGTCAACATCTCGAATCTCGCGGGCGTTCCATCCGTCGTCTACGGCCTGCTCGGGCTCGGCGTCTTCGTGACGTACCTCGGGCAGTCCGCGGGGACGGTCCTCGTCGGCGGCGCGACGCTCGCGCTCTTGATTCTCCCCATTGTCATCATCTCCTCACGGGAGGCGATCCGGTCTGTCCCCTCGGACCTCCGACAGGCGTCCTACGGGATGGGCGCGACGCGCTGGCAGACCGTTCGCAACGTCGTCCTCCCCGAGGCGTTCCCCGGCATCCTGACTGGGACGATCCTCGCGCTGGGTCGCGCGATCGGCGAGACGGCACCGCTCATTATGATCGGTGCGCCGAACGTCGTGTTCAGCCTCCCGACCGCGCTCAACTCGAAGGTGAGCGCGATGCCGCTGCAGGTGTACGCGTGGTCGAGTCTCTTCGCCAGCGAGGACTTCTACACGAAGGCCGTCCCCGCCGGCGTGGTCGTGCTGCTCGCGGTGCTCCTCGCGATGAATTCGGTTGCGATCGTGCTTCGGAACAAGTTTGAGCGAACAGGGTGAATTTCAGCCAATGAGTCAACAGAATACGAACGAATCAAACGCGCGCGCGGATAGCTCGCCCGACCCGACGGACGACGAGATGCTCATCCAGACCGACGTCAGCGGGAGCGTCTCCTCCTCCGGCGGGCCGAGCAGGCGAGAGACGGTCGTCAGCGCGGAGAACATCAACGTCTGGTACGGCGACGATCAGGCGCTACAGGACATCACGATGGACATCCCCGAGAAGAGTGTGACCGCGATGGTCGGCCCCTCGGGGTGTGGGAAGTCGACGTTCCTCCGGTGTATCAACCGGATGAACGACCTCATCGACAGCGCCCGCGTGGAGGGCGATCTCTACCTCCGCGGGAAGAACGTCTACGACGACGACGTCGACCCCGTGGCGCTCCGCCGCCGCGTCGGGATGGTGTTCCAGAAGCCGAACCCCTTCCCGAAGAGCATCTACGAAAACGTCACCTACGGGCTGAAGATCCAGGACAAAGGCGGCGACTACGACGAAATCGTCGAGGAGTCGCTCAAGCGCGCCGCGCTCTGGGACGAGGTGAAAGACCAACTCGACGAGTCCGGCCTGGACCTCTCGGGCGGCCAACAGCAGCGTCTCTGCATCGCTCGCGCCATCGCGCCCGACCCGGAAGTCCTCCTGATGGACGAGCCCGCGTCCGCGCTCGACCCGGTCGCGACCTCCCAGATCGAGGATTTGATCGAGGAACTCGCCCAAGACTACACGGTCGTCATCGTGACGCACAATATGCAGCAGGCCGCCCGCATCTCGGATCAGACCGCCGTCTTCCTGACCGGGGGCGAACTCGTCGAGTTCGACGACACCCAGAAGATCTTCGAGAACCCCGAGAGCCAGCGGGTCGAAGACTACATTACCGGCAAGTTCGGGTAACGTCCGTCGATTCTGTCTCTGTCTCTCCCTTTCGCTGCTCTGCGTTTCGCCGCTCGCTGTTCTCGCCTGTGCCTCTCCTTCGCGACACTCTTATACTGCCGTCCTGTGTGCCGACAGGTATGCCCCGACAAGAGTACCAGGAGTCGCTCTCGAATCTCCGAGACGACGTTCTGTATATGAGCGAGGTCGTCGCCGAACGGTTGCGACTCGGCCTCGACGCGCTCGAACAGAAAAAAGAGGCCACCGCCGAGGAAGTCGTCGACGGCGACGACGAGGTGAACCAGATGTACCTCGACCTCGAAGGCCAGTGCGTAGATCTGATCGCGCTTCAGCAGCCCGTGGCCTCCGATCTGCGGTTCATCGCCGCGTCGTTCAAGATCATCACCGATCTCGAACGTATCGGCGACCTCGCGGTGAACCTCGCGCAGTACGCGATGGACGCCGACCGGGACGTGTTCCCCGAAGTCGACGTCCAGCAGATCGGCGTCGAGACGCTGGAGATGCTCGAATCCGCGATGGCTGCCTACGCCGACGAGGACCCAAAAGCGTGTTACGAGGTCGCCGACCGCGACGACGACCTCGACGCGATGTGTGAGGCCGCCAGTTCCATCGTCGTCCGTGACCTCATCGAGCAGGATCCCTTCGGTGACGGGAGCGAGGACGCCGAAGCCTATCTACAGGACATCTCGCGACTGCTCTTGACGGTCCGCGACCTCGAACGCGTCGGCGACCACGCGGTCAACATCGCCGCGCGGACGCTGTATATGATCGAAGACGACGCCGAACTGCTGTACTGACTCGCGGACTCGATTCTCTTTCTCAGAAGATGTTCGCCTGCCGGTAGACGCTGATCCCCTCGGCGGTGAGTTCGTATGGCTTCGTCTCTCGGGAGTGATTCGCGTCTCTGATCTTCTGAATCTCGATTGCCAGCCGCGTCTCGCGGAAGTCGCTCGGCCGCACGTACTGCAGCACGAACACGGCGTCTGCGAGGTACTCGACGATTCCGAACCGCGAGGTGTAGGGATTGTCGTCGTTCGCCTCGGAGGTCAGAAGTGTCGTGATGCCGGCGCTCTTCAGCGCCCGCGTGAAGCCGAAGACCTGGCTGCGTCGCTTCTGCGCGCTCTCGTACATCATCTCCAGCAGCGAGACGGAGTCGAGCACCAGCCGATCCGCGCCGAACTCTTTGATCAGTTCCGGGAGGTCGTTCTGGATGCTGTCGAGGCTGTTCGCCATCTCGATCGGGTCGATGTCGACGATGGCGAGGCGGTCTTCCTCGACGTAGCGCTCGAACTCCCAGCCCTTCTCGCCCGCGGTCGCGAGGATTCGCTCGTGGCTCTCTTCGAGTGCGATGTAGACCGCGTCCTCGCCGTTTTCGAGCCCGTGATTCAGAAACTGCAGGCCGAACGTGGTCTTGCCCGTCCCGGCGGACCCGACGGCCACCATCAGGGACCGTCGCGGGACGCCGCCGAGGATCATCTGGTCGAGTCCTCCGATCCCGATGTCCAGCCGTTCGAGGTCGGAATCGAAGGACTCCTCGTCGAAATCGTCGGTGTCGTCCTCGAAGTTCGCGAAGCCGAAGTCGTCGCCGTCGCCTGCGCCGGCGTCCGCGGGGCCGAACGGACTCTCCGACCCACCTTCGTCGGGCGGGCTCGATTCCGAAGCCTCGCCCATCGCTGCTCCGACTCCGGACCCCGGCTCGGGGGCGTTTTCGAGCGCCGAGGCGAAGTCCTCCTCGAACGGGCTATCACCGGCGCTCTCGTCGCTCGTCGCTCCGGGCTCGCTACCGGCGGGGCCGCTACTTTCGTCGGATCCTCCGGAGTCGCCCTCGGTGGAGGCTGCCTGTTCTCCGAGTTGCTGGTCAGTTTCTTCGTCGCTTCGCGCGCCCTCGGTATCGCGAGCGGCGGCTTGGGGCTCGACCTGGCTTTCGTCCTCGCTTCCGGCTTTGCTTTCGTCCTCGCTTCCGGCTTTGCTTTCGTCCTCGCTTCCGCTTTCGCCTTCGGTCTCATCGATCGGCGACTCGCCGTGCGGTTCGGCGGTCGTTGGCTCCCGCTCCACCGCTACGTCGCCGTCGCGCTTGCCGTCCTCGCGGCCGTCCTCGTCGGCGTCTTCGCTCTCGTCGTCCTCCCGAAGCGCGCGCTCGAACCAATCGTCGTCGTCACTCATAGCCGTCACCCGCCCCCTTGCTCGGGTCAGGCTGCGACGCTCGACTCCGACGCCCCACGTGGTGGCCGCTGTGTTCCATCGCCGTCGTCGAAACGAGAGGACCGGCGCGGGTATCAATGTTGCCCGTGTGCGCCGGTGGCAGTGACCGCTCGCGAGCGATGACCGACGCGTGACGGAGCCCTTTTTTGACGTCGCGTCGAACCTGGCGACGGAGATGAAGGTGGCCATCGTCGCGCAATGGGGTAACGACCGGACGGCCCGTCTGGCCGGCGACCTCCGGGAGCGACTCGTCTCGGCGGACGTCACGGTGTGGCTCGATGCGGCGACGGCCGACGAACTCGGCGTGCCGGGGCGGCCGATCGAGGCGTTCGACGCGGCCGACCTCGTGGTGAGTATCGGCGGCGACGGAACGTTCCTCTTTGCGGCCCACGGCGCGCGTACGACGCCGATCCTCGGCGTCAATCTCGGCGAGGTCGGCTTCCTCAACGCCGTCAACCCCGAGGACGCCGTCGAGGCTGTGATGGAGGAGGTGCGAAACTTCCGGGAGGCGGGCGAACTCCCGACGCGGTCGATGCCGCGGCTCGCAGCCAGCGGCGAGGACTGGCAACTCCCCTCGGCGGTCAACGAGGTCGTCGTCCAGGGCGCTCGCCGCGGCCACGGCGGCGGCGCATCGGTCGAGGTGCGCGTCGACGGCTCGCGCTACGCCACCGGACACGCAGACGGCGTCCTCATCGCGACGCCGACCGGCAGCACCGCGTACAATCTCAGCGAGGACGGACCACTGATCCACCCGGGCGTCTCGGGATTCGTCGTCACCGAGATGGCTGGCGCGCAGGGGATGCCGCCGCTCGTCGTCGACCGCGACGCCACGGTCTCGGTTACTGTCGAGGGAACCGAGAACGCCGTTGTCGTCGTCGACGGGCGCATCCGCGAGCGCGTCGAACCGCCGGCCGACGTCACCGTCGAGATCGCCGAGGATCCCGTTCGGATGGCTGGCCCGGCGTCGGACTTCTTCGAGGCGCTCAAGAAGTTGGAGTAACGGGTTCGCCGCGTGCAGTCGCCGACGTTTCGTCGGAGGCCAGCAATATAGCAATCCCCATTAACCCCGAACCCGAACCGCTCGAATATGACTCAGTCGTACGTGATCATCGGCGACGGTGTCGCCGGCAGTTCCGCCGCCGAGACCCTCCGCGAGGAGCAACCCGACGCCGAGATCACCGTCATCACGGACGAGGGCGAGGCCCTGTACAATCGGATCTTGATCAAGGAGTTCGCCAAGGGGAAACTCCCCGAAGCGCCGATCTCCATCCACGACGAATCGTGGTACGACGAGCGCGACATCGACCTCCAACTCAACACGCTCGTCGTCGATATCGACGTCGACGGCCACACCGTCGAGACCCACGAGGGCGAGGAGTACGCCTGGGACAAACTGCTGATCGCGACCGGCGGGACGCCGACACAGCTCCCGGTCGACAACTCCGACGCCGACGGCGTCCACCACTTCTGGACGTTCCAGGACGCCCGCGCGATCAAATCCCACATGGAACAGGCCGACAGCTCCGTCATCGTCGGGGCGGGCCTGCTCGGGATCGACCTCGCCGCGATCACGGCCGCCCAGGACGTCGAAGGCAAGTACCTGATGCGCGGTGACTGCTGGTGGCGCTACGCGCTCTCCGAAGAGGGCGCAGAGATCATCCACGACGCGCTGCGAGAGCGCGACGTCGAGCCAGTCTTCCAGTCCGGCGTCGATCACTTCGAGACCGACGAGGACGGTCGCGTGACGACCGCCGTCGACCCCAACGGCGACGAGTACGACGCCGACTTCGTCGGCATCGCGATCGGGCTGAACTTCAACACGGAGATCCTGCAGGACACGCCGATCGAGTGCAACGACGGCATCGTCGTCGACGAGTATATGCAGACGAACCACGAGGACATCTTCGCCGCCGGCGACATCACCGAGTTCAACGACCTCATCCTCGGCGAGCGCGCGCAGAACGGCGCGTGGGGCTCCGCGAAAGAGCAGGGGACGATCGCCGCGCAGAATATGGTCGACTACGGCTCCGAGCCCTTCGAGTGGGTCTCCTCGTACTCGATCACCCACTTCGACTTCCCGTTCCTCTCCTTCGGGCATCCGACTCTGGGCGACGACGAGGCCGAAGCGAAGTACTCCGACACCGAGTGGCGGCGCCTGGCGTTCAAAGACGGCCAGATCGTCGGCGGCGTCCTCATCGGCGACCTCTCGCCGCAGTCGAAGTACAAGAAGCTGATGCGCGAACGGCGCGACGTCGCCGATCAGAAAGACGTCCTGATGCAGCAGAACTTCGAGATCGACGAACTCGACCTCGAAGAGACGCCCGCCGAGTAACGGTAACAGACGGACCCCAGTCGCGTTCTACACGCTCTCTTTTCCACTGCTGTCCGTCGCTCTACGCGACGGTTTCGGCCGCGACCTCTGCTGGCCGGACCCACCGGTCTGTCACCTGCCCAAAATCTTTATGATCTACAATGTATATTGGTACCATATGTCACGATCTATTGGCGGCTCGGGGGGTGCGGACGTCGCAACCGTCGTCGTCGAGTGCGACCCGTCAGACGTCGGTCCGACCGACCACGTCCGAGACCTCGATCAGCTCACGCCGGCCGCTCGTCGGGAGTTCCTCGACGCAGTGTCCGGATCTGACCGCGCAGTCGACGCTGCCGGACTCGCGACCGGCGACGTCGTTCGCTTCACCGAGTACTACCGCATCATCTGATCTTCGCTCTCGACTGTGGGGGACCGATGCAGTTTTCGGCGGGTAGGCGATAGGGGCAGGTATGAGCGACGAGCCCTCGGGTGGCCCCGGCGGCGACGCCGATATGACGCTGGCGTTCGAGTTAGAGGCACTTCGCGGCCTCGCGGACCCGAATGCCGTGTTCAACGACGCCCGTCAGTGGACCGAGTACGTCGGCGTCGTGAGTGAGAAGCCCACCTACGTCGTCACGAACTTCACGCGGAAGCACCGGGTCCGACAGGACTTCTTCTCGGGGCCGCGAGGCGTTCGCGAGAGCCTCGAAAACGTGAAAGCGCAGTTCGACACCGACCGACACGTCCTGGTCGGAACCACCGACGCGGACGCCGACGTCGCCGAGGCGGCCGGCTGGGAGTACCTCCCGCTCGAACAGGCGGCCGAAGCGGCCGGCTGGCAACTCGCTGGTGACGCCGACGAGGAGGAAGATCCCTTCGAGTCCAGCGGGCGCGACGACTGGCCGTAGGCGGCGCTTTCGTCGGGAGACGGAACGCGACGGAACCGCCTCTACCCGACGCGGCGTCGGGAACTTCACTCTCAAACTTCGGCTAACGAAAGCGTTAATCAAACTGCGTCCTTCCCGTGTGACAATGAGTCACCAGCTTCCTGACGTGCAAGCGAGCCAGCCCGACGTAACCGTCGGGTTAAGTCAGGTCGGCGTCACGGGCGTCGACAAACTAGTGAAGATCGCCCGCGACGGCAAACGACCGCTCGTTCTGATGGCGGAGTTCGAGGTGTTCGTCGACCTCCCGAGCGGTCGGAAGGGGATCGATATGAGTCGGAATATGCAGGTCATCGACGAGACTCTCGAAGCGGCCGTCTCGGAGCCCGCCTACCGCGTCGAAGACATGTGTGGCGACGCGGCCGAACGTCTCCTCGCGAAGCACGATTACACATCGACCGCGGAGGTGCGGATGACGGCCGACTACGTCATCCGCGAGGACACGCCGGCGAGCGGTCTCCCGACACAGAGCACGATCACTATCGTCGCCAGCGCGACGGCGACCGACGAGGGCACTCGCGAGGAGATCGGTGCGGAAGTGACGGGGATGACCGTCTGTCCCTGCTCACAGGGGATGTCGGCCTCTCGCGCCCGCGAGGTTCTGCAGGACCTGCAAGTCGACGACGGGACCATCGAGGAGTTCCTCGATACGGTCCCCCAGCCCGGTCACTCCCAGCGCGGCCACGCGACGCTCACGATCACCGCCGACGGCTCGCCCGACGTCGACCTCCGGGAGATCGCAGAGCTGGCTCGCGACTCGATGTCCGCGCGGATCTACAACCTCGCGAAGCGCCCGGACGAGGACCACATGACGTATCAGGCGCACGCGGACGCGAAGTTCGTCGAAGACTGCGTCCGCTCGATGGCCGAACAGGTCGTCGAGGAGTTCGACCACTTAGACGACGACGCCGTCGTCCATATGAAGCAGTCCAACGACGAGTCGATCCACCAGCACAACGCCCACGCCGAGCGCGAGGTTACGCTCGAACAGCTTCGGGCGGAAGTCGACAACCAGTAGCAACCGACTGGCTGACGTTCGCCCGGATTTTTGACGCTACTCGCCGCCGAGTGACGACAACGCGAGCGGTTCGGCGGCCTCCCACTGCGGGTCGAACATCTCGCGCACGTCAGCCGCGAAGTCGGGGTCTTTCAGGTCGATCATCGCGAACGCCTGGGCGGGATCCAGCGGGTTCGGGACCTCGATACAGACTTCCACGTCGTCGATGAGCTCGAACGTCCCGGAGAGTCCAGGGGCCGTTCGAACTGAGAATGCGGGATGATTCGCCAGCCGCTGGGTGTAGCGCTCGCCGACGCTCTCGGGCAGCGATTCGACGAGTTCCGGCGCCATCAGTACGGACACGTCGACCCCGCGGTCCAGCGCAGCCTCCAGTTCCTCGACGACGCGCTTTCCGACCGCACCCAGATCGAACTGTGGGGATACGGCGCCCGCGACGACCACCAGCGAGTCGTCCGCGGCCGCGAGGCGCTCGACGAGGAGTTCGACGGACTCCTCGGTCCCCACCGCAGCCGTCCAGAACTGGCTTTCGACCGGCTCTGCGGTCTCCAGTTCGTCTGTGAGGTCGTCGACGACGCTCTCGTACTGCTCGGCTTTCTCGCGAAGCTCTCGCCGTTTGTTCTCTAAGAGTCGATCGAGCGCCGTGTCGGGTTCGACGGCGACGTACTTCTTCGGTCGGCTCGCCGCCTGACTCCGAACCAGATTGTGCTGTTCGAGGCTGTTCAGAACGTCGTAGATCCGGCCCATCGGCACGTCGCTCGCTCGCGACAACTCTTTGGCGGTTGTCGCTCCCGTCCGGAGTAACGACCGATACGCACGCGCTTCGTATTCGGACAACCCGAGGTCCCTCAGACTCGCCATACCTCACTCTCCAAGCCCACGAATAAAAACGAATCGGAGGTTTACACGCCGCGAGCGTTCTCGGAACTACCCCTGTGTGCCGTCGGTGAGCGCCGAAACGGCCCGCATCAACTCCTCGGGCGTGGTCGCCTCGCGCGTTTCCGCGCCTCGGCGTACAGTGGCCGTCCCGGCGGAGACGGCCGGCGCGTCCGGAACGACGACCGCCTCGTGGTCGGCCACGCGGAGGGCCGCGCGGTGGAGGTCCGCGCCGGCGGCGTCGCCGACGCCGATCACGAGGTCGGGACGGACGAGTCGAGCGGTCACGGCACCGTAGCCGGCGACCTGGACGCCGATCCGGTCCCACGCGCCGGCGAAGGCGGCGACGGCGTCGTGGGCCGCGTCGGCGTAGCGGTCGCCCTGACCTGTTTCGTCGTCGGAGTCGGCCGTCTGATCGAGCAGCGCGGCAAGGTCCACCAGCGCATCCGCCATCTCGACGCCGCCGTCGAGCGGGCGCAGGGGTTCGTCGAGCAGGCCGACGTCCACGTCGGGGCCGTCGCGGAACGCGCCGTCGGATTCCTGGAGTTCCTCGATGGCGACGTCGGCGATGCGGCGCGCCAGTTCGAGCGGACCGTCTTCGGTCGCGAGCGCGTCCGGGCCGAGGACCTGCCGCGCGCGCGTGAAAGCTGCGACGGCGCGCGCCTGATCTTCTAAGAGTAGTTCGGGGACTGCCCCGTCGCTTTCGTCGGCGGATTCGTCAGTCCCTGCGGCCGGATCGAAGTGAGAGACGACGCCGTCGTCGTCGACGAAATCGGCCGCGAGCGCGTCGAGGACGCGTTCGGCGTACTCCCGCGACGTCTCGTCGTCGGTGTAGCCCGCGAGGGTGAGGAACGCGTCCGCAGTCAGGGCGTTGCCACCGGCGAAGGCCGTCAGATCGCGGCGCGGTCCGAACCCGTCGTCGTCACCGTCGCCGTTCGAGTCGTCGTCCGGGGCGACGCTCCCGCCGAAGGCGGTGCCGTTCCAGAGGCGGTCGACGAGGAAGTCCCGCGTCCCGTAGGCGGGGTCGAGCAGCGTCTCGTCGCCGGTGTAGAGGTAGCCGTTCGCGAAGGCTCGAATGAGGGCGGCGTTCGCGTCGAGCACTTTCTCTCGGTGCGGGTCTGTCCAATCGCGACCCTCGGCGTAGCGGTAGAACCCGCCAGCGTCGTGGTCGTATAGCGATTCGCTAACGACGCCGAGCGTCTCAGTGGCCTGCTCGCGCGCCCGCTTCAGGGCGAACTCGATCGTCCGCGGCAGCGGGAACTTCGCGCCGTCGCCCCAGCCGGCGAATCGCGGATCCCACTTCTCGTCGAGTTGGCCGGCGAGGTGCGCTTCGATTCGCTCGTCGACCGCACCTGCAGGCGTCGGATTGCCGGCCAGCGCGCGCGGGATCCGCCCGGCGTCCTCGCCGCGGTCCGCCCAGACGTCGCGAACGGAAGCGAGTACCTGCCGCATCCCGTCGGGACCGAGGTACGTCGCGCCCGTGATGACCTTCCCCGACGGCGTACAGAAGACCGTCGAGGGAAAGCCGCCCATATTGTATCGCTCGCGGACGCGCGGTCGGCGGTCGACGTCAACGCGAACCGGCACGAAGCCGTCGTTGACGTTGGCGGCGATCCGCGGCTCGGCGTACGTCTCGGCGTCCATCTCGTGACAGCTGTCACACCACGTGGCGGTGAGCGCGAGGAGGACGGGGCGGTCGGCCGCGCGAGCCTCCTCGAACGGCGCGGGACCCCACTCGCGCCACTCGACGTGCGTCCGGTCGTCGGTCATACCTGTGCTCCGACGTGCCGGCGGGTAAGCCCTTCGAGGCACGTTCACTCGCACCGCCGCGCTCACAACTTTCGTCGCCGAGACGCCGACCCGCACGACACAAGGGCTATGAACGGCGGTCCCAAACGGTGGCGTATGCAGACGCGCTGGGTCATCGCGCTCCTGTTGGCCATCCCACTCGCCGACACGCTCCTGTTGTTACCGGTCGCCTCGACGATCGGTTTCGTTCCGACGGTACTTCTCGTGGTCCTCACGGGGCTCCTCGGGATGTTGCTCGTCCGGGCCGAGGGCCGCCACACGCTCTCGAAACTCCAGCGGAAGACCGCGACGGGCGAGCTTCCGACGAACGAACTGCTCGACGGCGGCCTCCTCATCGCCGCGGGGGCGTTCCTCCTGACGCCCGGCATCGTCACCGACGTCCTCGGATTCACGCTCGCGCTGCCGTTCACGCGCTATCCGATCCGCGGCGTCCTGAAGCGCTACGTGGTCCGGCCGTATCTGGACAAACAGACCGGCGGCTTCGTCTCGGGGAACGTCTGGGTCGGCGGCTTCCCGGGCGACGACGACGTCGTGAATCTCGACCCCGAGGAGTACGGCCGCCCCGGCGACGACAACTCCTGATACTGTCGGACAGAACGATGTGAAAATCATCGGCACCCCGTGGGTGCGAACATAATTCACGAACGTCTGTCCGACAGTATGACCACGCGCGTCCCGATTCTGTCGACTGATTTTGATCCCGCCTTTGTCACGTCTCGCCGTCGCTGATCGGGTGACTGCGTCGCAAGCCGCTACCGAAAGGAAACCCTTAAACTACTCATCGAACAACGAGTAGATGCGCTCGCCTGGGCCAATAGCTCAGTCAGGTTGAGCGCTCGGCTGATAACCGGGAGGTCCACGGTTCAAATCCGTGTTGGCCCACCTTCCACACGGTCGGTCTCCGACCGGCCGTGGTTGGGGCCCCAACTCCCCAGCCATCTAACTTCGTGCGATACTCACACTCGAGAGCGACTCGTGTATCCAAAGCGCGTTCTCTGTACCTCTCTCGTCAGTGGCGTCAGCGTCGACGACGGCCTACAGTAGCGTGTGCAACTGAGCCCGAAGCAGATCGGTCACCGACGGCGACGCTGTTCGTAGCGGTCGCCGGAACCGGGAGCGGCCCCGACCGGATTCCCGAGACGCTTAGTCGTCGTCGGCTGGGAGTCTCTCGATGCGCTCTGTGACGTCGGCGTCGACGCTGACTGTCCCGTCGCTATCGACGGTGACTCGGTGATTCGCGTAGGTGAACGAAATATCGCCGTTCGCCATCGCATCGACGAGTGCCTCGAGTGCGTCCGGATCGATCGACTCGTACAGCGGGGGGAGTTCCAACACGTCGCACTCGGATGCCTCCGCAACTGCTTCGACAACACGTTCGGACGTCGTCGGCTCTACGCCGGCCATAGTGCAGCCTGGGGCACATCACATATAAACGTTCGTCAGGAAAGTTTTTTTACACGAGCATCCGAAGCCGACTGGTCAGAGTCGTCTGCGCATCGGTTTGGGGGCGGAATTAATCTGTCTGCCGAGCGAACAGTACGTATGGGAAGACTCACCAGAGCCGCGCTCGTCGGCGGCGGGGCGGTCCTCGCCGGCTGGATCGCGTGGGGACTGTACGCGACCCGGTCGGCCGAGTCAGTCCCGTTCGAACGCGTGCGAACGCTCGACGGCGTCGAAGTACGGCGGTATCCGCAGTTGGTGCTCGCCGAAACGACGGCGTCCGATCAGATCACAGCGTTTCGCCGACTGTTCAGATACATCTCGGGCGCTAACGAAGGCGAAACGTCGATCTCGATGACCGCACCCGTCGAGACGCAGGGGGCGTCCGTCTCGATGACGGCCCCGGTGCGGACCGAATCGACCGGCGACGGCGACGCGGTGCGGATGGCCTTCTACCTGCCGCCGGAGTACGGTCCCGACACTGCGCCGGAACCGACGGCGTCGACGGTGACACTCACCACCGAACCCGAGCGGACTGTCGCCGTGAAACAGTTCTCCTGGTACGCACCCCGATGGCGGGTCGCACGGCAGGAGCGAGCGCTCCTCGCGGCGCTCGATCGGGCTGTCATCGACCCCGTCGGCGACCCCTCGCTTCTCCGGTACAACGACCCGTGGACACCGCCGTTTATGCGCCGGAACGAGGTCGTCGTGGAGGTCGAAGACGATGGGTGATCCACCGAATCTGAGGAGCAGTCCACCGAAGACGGCCCGACACCTGCCGGCCCGTCTCGTCCCGTCTACGCTGACTGCGGGTACGCCTCGTCGAGCGAGCGCGCCCGCTCCAGTTCTGCCTGGACCTCCCCCCACGGGACGGGCGGGTCGACCGATTCGAGCGTGGCCCGGAAAGCGTCGATCCGGTTGCCGTACTGATCACGCCACGCGGGCCGTGCGGTGGCGGCGAGGTCGTCGCCGAGTTCCTGGGCGCGTGCGTCGATCTCGTCGAGCCGGCGTTCGATCGCGTCGACCCACTCGCCGTCGGCGTCGTCCCACGCGTTCAGTTGCCGGTGGTCGTCGAGTTCGGCGCGCACGTCGGCGACGAGCAGTCCCGTCAGTTCGGCGCGCAAGACCGCGTCGACCCACGTCTCGGCGTCAGGATCGTCTCCCGGCGCGATGACGTCGAGCGCCTCCGCGACGGCGTCGACGTCCTCTTCGAGGGCGCTCTGTCTCCGCTCGGGCGTCGTGAGCCACGTCTCGAAGTCTTCGATGTCGAGCTGCAGCTCGTCGGCTCGCTGCTGGACGTCCTGTGCCCCCGACGCGACGCGTCGGAGTCCGATAAGCGACTCGTAGAGGTCGTCGGGGTCGTCATCGGGGTTCGAGACGCGCTGAAGCTCGGATCCCAGTTCGCGAACACGCGTGGTGACTTCATCGAGCGTCGTCTCGTAGCGGTCCAAGCGCCCGCGGACGAGATCGAGATCTGCGACGCCCTCGGCGGTGTCCCGCGCGTCGTCGAGCGCCATCTCTCCGAGTTCGGCGCGCGTCTCGGCCGTCGCGAGCATCTTCGAGGTGTCCGAGACAGTCTCTTCGATCCCATCGCGCGTCACCCGGTCGCCGTCGGTGACGTGGCCGAGCACCGACCGTACCGTCTCGGGGTCGCGTTCGGGGCCTGCGGCGACGATCGCCTCCGCCGCCGCGTCCGTCGACAGTCCTACGACGCCGTCGTCCTCGTCGTCCGTTCGCTTCCGGGTCATTATCGACGCGTTGCCAGCGAGACGGTTTACGTCCTGTCGTTCGTTCATACTGTGGTGTATATAGGGCTATAGACGGGTGTGTGCGGGCTATACTGTTACGCTCGGAACCCATCCCTCGGTACGGGCGTGGAGACGCATAGACCCCTATTATAAACCGCTTTTGTCCGATACGGATTCGATCCAGTTGATGACGCGTGAATCAGACCGTCTCGCGGACCGAGTATCACGTCGGAAGTTTCTAATTGCGTCTGGCGCCGTCGGCACCGCCGGGCTCGCGGGCTGCTCGGGGCAGTCGGACTCCGGTGGGGACGCGGAGACCGAGGCTGCTGCGGACGAGAGCACGCCGACCGAACAGTCGAGCCAGGACACGGCGTCCTCCGAGAGTGGCAGCAGCGGCCCCTCGATGCTCACCGCCGAGGGCTCCTCGACGGTCTACCCGATCGCAAACAAAGGGAGTTCCTACTGGAACGCCAACGCACCGCCGGACGACGGTGAATACTGGGGCTCGAACCCCGAAGAGGGCAACACTGTTCCCGGGTGGGAGGCGCTCGGCGAGCCGGATATGCGCATCGCCGACTACTTCGCGAGCCTCTACGGCTTCGAGCCGGGCGGTCAACAGGCGACGCCGCCGTTCCCGACCAGCATCGGCCTGAGCCACTCGGGTACCGGGTGTCAGTCGGTCGTCGACGGCCTCGTCGACATCGGCAACTCCTCGGGTCCGATCACGGCCGAACTCGGCTGGAGCGAGAGCAAAGCCGAAGAGGAAGTCGTCGACCACGTCCTCGGTCGCGACGGCCAGCCGGTCGTCGTCAGTAGCGACGTCTACAACAACGGTGTCACACAGCTCACCGGTGAGCAGGTCCGCAAGATCTACCAGGACGAGATCACCAACTGGAGCGAAGTCGGCGGTCCGGATCAGGAGATCTACGTGATCGGCCGTGCGGAAGGCTCCGGGACGGACACCGCGTTCCGGCTCAATATGCTGGGTTCCGCCGACGCCCCGATGCCGGGCGTCGACACCCGGTTCGGTCAGAACCAGCAGGTCGCCCAGGCCGTCTCGCAGAACGAGGGCTCCATCGCGTATATGGCGCTGGCGTTCACGAGCGACACCGTCCTCCCGATCGGGATCGAGTTCGAGGGCACGCTGTACGAGCCCGACAAGGACGCAGAGAACACGATCTTCGACTCCGCGTACCCGCTCAACCGTGACCTCCACCAGTACACGAAGATCACGGAGGACACCCCCAGCGGCACGGATATGCGCGAGGCCGCGTTCATGAATATGTTCCTGACGGACTTCGGCCAGCAGGTGTTCGTCGAAGCGAACAACTACATCCCGCTGCCGACCGCCGACATCGAGGCCGAGAAGGCGAAGCTCCCTGAGCAGGTGTAACGCCGGCTGTCGCAACTCGCCTCGCCGTACAACCAGTTCGTCCATTTATCCACTCATACGATGCACACGTTCAGCAACGATGGCACAGGCAACTAGCGAAGACACCGACGCGGAGGCGCTCGGGCACCTCGTCAGACGCTTCCGTAACTTCGTCGACGAGACCGACCGGGAGGCGCTCGCCGTCGTGGGCGTGATGACGGCCGCGCTCTTGACCGCCTTCGTCGGGTTCCTCGCGGTCTCCTCGTACACGATCGTTCCCTTCGCCGTCTTCCTCGTCACGGCCAGCTACGGTTGGCTCCGACACCAGGGCCTGACGGCACGGCTTCTCACGCTGACGATGACGGTGTCCACGATCCTGATCTTGATCCTCATCACCGCGTTCATCTTCGTCGAGGCGGTTCCGGTCGTCTTCTACGAGAGCGCGACGGTGTTCGGGATCGAGATCCCCGGGCTCCGGATGTTCATCCAACCGGAGTGGGATGCGGTCTCCTCGCCGATCCGCTACTCGATGGTCCCGATGATCCACGGGACGGTTATGGTCACGCTCGTCGCGACCGCCGTCGCCGCGCCGCTCGGCGTCGCTGCCGCGCTGTTTCTCTCGGAGATCGCACCGCGAACCGTTCGTGAATTAGTCAAGCCCGGTGTCGAGATCCTCGCCGGGATTCCGTCGATCGTCTACGGCTTCATCGGATTCACCGTCCTGAGTCCGTGGGCGTCCGATCAGTTCAACATCCTCGGTCAGGGGACGTACCTGTTCGTCGGCGTCGTCGTCGGCCTGATGGCGCTGCCGACGGTCGTCTCCGTCGCCGAGGACGCGCTCAACAGCGTGCCGGAGTCGATGAAGAGCGGATCGCTGGCGGTCGGCACGACCGACTGGCAGACGATGACGTCGATCACGCTGCCGGCCGCCTTCTCCGGTGTCTCCGCGGCGGTCCTCCTCGGTGTCGGCCGGGCCATCGGCGAGACGATGGCCGCGACGGTGATGCTCCGCGGCGTCCCCAAACTCACGGACCCGCTGTACAACGTGTTCTACGGACAGGAGACGCTGACGTCGCTCATCGCCCGGAACTACGGCGAGGCAGACGGCCTCCAGATGGACGCGCTGTTCGTCGCCGGCGTCATCCTGTTTGTCACCGTCCTCGTCATCTCGGTCGGGTCGCAGTACGTCGAGTGGCGGATGCGCAAGAAGTTCGGAGGTGACGTCTGATGGCGGGTGCGACGCGAACCCGACTGGTCCGAGAGGACACCTCGGGTGCTGACGCGGTCGCGGCGCTCGCGGTGGGTGTCGCCTCGGTGCTCTTCGGACTCGGTCTCGCCGCGATGTTCGAGGTGGTCGGACTCACAGGTACGCTCGCCGGCGTTCCGACGCTCCCGCTTCTCGGCGGCCTCCTGCTCGTCCAGGGTGTCGCCGTCGTCGTGTTCGGCGTCGGCTCCCGGTTCGGTGCCGTCGAGACGAACCCGCGGCCGGACGCCGGCATCGTCGCCGCCGTCGCCTTCACGCTGATCTGGCTCGTCGTCGGCGGGCTCGTCGCCTCCCAGGTGCTCGGCCTCGGTCTCGCCGGCTGGCTTCTCGGGGCGATTCTGACGGGGGCAGCCGGATTCGCGGCGACCGTCCTCCCGCGTGAGGACGTCGGCTCGACGCTCCCCGCTGGCGTCGTGACCGCGCTCGTGGGCCTCGTCTTTCTCAGTGGCTACATCGCGCCGACGTCGGTCTGGGACCTCGGCTGGGAACAGAAGGCGTCGCTGACGGCCGAATTTATGGTGCCCGTCGTGACGGTCTTCTGTGCGCTCCTGACCGGCTGGGCCGCCGCGAAGGCCTACGGCGGCTTCGGCGCCCGCGGCCGTCGCGTCGGCGCGTATCTCCTCGTCTATCTGAACGCGGCCGCGATCGTCGGCGTGCTCTTCGCGCTCGTCGCGTTCACCGTCTTCAAGGGCGTTCCGGGCCTCTTCCGCGGCCTCACCTTCGGTCCCGGCGTCGGTCCGGAGTCGACGGTCGCGCTGTTCGGCGCGAGCGTCACCTTCTCTTGGCCGGTCTACTTGCCGTTCGCGATGAACGGCGTCGGCCTCCTCAACGACCTCAACGGCGTCCTCCCGGCGATCGTGGGGACGTTCTGGCTCGTCGTCGGCGCGGTGCTGTTCGCGGTCCCGCTCGGCGTCGGCGCGGCGATCTTTCTCACCGAGTACGCCGAGCGCGGTCGCTTCACGCAGGTCGTCGAGGTAGCGACCAACGGACTGTGGAGCACCCCGAGCATCGTCTTCGGTCTGTTCGGGTTCGCGTTCCTCATCCCCCGGTTCGGCAACGGGAAGTCGCTGCTCGCGGGGATGCTGACGCTCGGCTTTATGCTGCTCCCACTTGTGGTGATCACGAGCCGCGAAGCGATGCTTTCGGTCCCCGACGAGTACCGGGACGCGAGCGCGGCACTCGGCGTCACCAAGTGGCAGACCATCCGCAGCGTCGTGCTCCCGGCCGCCCTGCCCGGTGTCGTCACGGGGACGATCCTCGGCGTCGGCCGGATCGCCGGCGAGACGGCCCCGATTCTCCTGACGATGGCCGGCGGGGTGTTCGTCCCGGGGAGCCAGACCGCCGACGTGATCGGCGGCTTCCAGTTCACGGCTGCCCCGCCGTTCGTCTCGAATCCAGAACTGCTGCAGGCGACGTCTGCGCTCCCGTATCAGCTCTACGCGCTCATCACGGCCGGTGTCGGCGCGTCCGGAAACGTCGGCAACCCCGACCAGTTCCGCTGGGCGACGGCGCTCATCCTACTGCTGGTCGTGTTGTCGTTCTACGCGGTCGGCATCGTGACGCGATACTACTTCCGGAGGAAACTCGACTATGAGTGAGACCAAACAGAACCCACGAAAGGATACGACCCAGCCGCTGCAGACCACGAGCGGCGAATCAGAAGAGAAGCTGCGCTCGGAGTGGACGGAGTACGAGTTCGACGGCCGCACGAAACTCGCCGTCGAGGACCTCGACGTCTACTACGGCGACGACCACGCGCTCAAGAGCGTCTCGATGGACATCCCCGAACAGAGCGTCACGGCGCTCATCGGGCCGTCGGGCTGCGGGAAGTCCACGTTCCTCCGGTGTCTCAACCGGATGAACGATCGGATCAACTCCGCACGCGTCGACGGCTCGGTCGCGTTCGACGGCAAGGAGATCTACCAAGACGGCGTCGATCTGGTCGAGCTCCGAAAGCGCGTCGGGATGGTGTTTCAGTCACCGAACCCGTTCCCGAAGTCGATTCGTGCCAACATCTCCTACGGCCCGCGAAAGCACGGCGACATCGACACCAGCCTCCTCGCGAAGGTCTTCGGGCGAAGCGACGAGGACGCCGAAGAACGACTGGTCGAGCGCTCGCTCAGGCAGGCCGCGCTGTGGGAGGAAGTCTCCGACCGCCTCGACGACAACGCCCTCGGGCTCTCGGGCGGGCAACAGCAGCGACTCTGTATCGCTCGCGCGCTCGCGACTGACCCCGAGGTGTTGCTGATGGACGAACCCGCCTCCGCGCTCGACCCGATCGCGACCGCGAAGATCGAGGAGCTCATCCACGACCTCGCGGAGGACTACACGGTCGTCATCGTGACGCACAATATGCAGCAGGCCGCCCGCATCTCGGATCAGACCGCTGTCTTCCTGACTGGCGGCGAACTCGCCGAGTACGGCGACACCGACCAGGTGTTCGAGGATCCCCAGAGCCAGCGTGTCGATGACTACATCAGCGGCAAGTTCGGATAACCCGGCTTCGCCCTCCCGCGTGCCGCTGTCGGCCGCCCGGCCCCCACTCGACGCGCCGTGACACTGCTGGCACCGTCCGGACGACTGACCCCGGAGTAGAGACTGCGACCGACCCGAGAGACCGAAGTTTACGATGGAGACACGGAAGATACAACGAGTCAGCAACGGGACGTACACGGTGTCGCTGCCGCGCGAGTGGGCCGATGAGCAGGGCCTCTCCGCGGGCGCGGTCGTCGACCTTCATACGCACATCGACGGCTTGCTGGTCGTCCAGACGGCCGACGAGCGCGAGGCGGCACGCATCGATCTGACGATCTCAGATGAGACGGCGACGCAACTCGCCAGGCTCCTTCGAGCGGCCTACGCGACCGGCGCGCTCGAAATCCACATCGAAGCCGACGGCGAGTTCACGGGCGAACAGCGGACCGCCCTGCGATCGGTCACGCGAGCGATGGCCGGCGTGACCGTCGCCGACGAGTCGGAGTCACACGTCGAGATCCGGAACGTCCTCAACTCCGAGGAGGTGTCGGTTCGGCAGTCGGTTCGGCATCTCCAGTTCGTCGCGCTGTCGCGACACCGGGAGGCGACGGCCGCGCTGCTCGGTGACGGCCCGGCGTCGACCGTCGCCGATAGCGACAATCGCGGGGACCGACTGCACGGGATGGTCGAGCGCTACTTCGTGCGGAGTCTCTCGCGGTTGGACGAGGTCGACAGCCTCGGCGAGAGCCGTCCGGAACTGTTCCAGTTCTACGAGATGGCCGCCGAACTCGCACAGGTCGCGACGCACGCCGACCGGATCGCGAGTACCGCAGCCGACGTAGACGAGCCGATCGACGCCGACCTCGCAGCCGAGATCGACGCGGTCGCGACGCAGGCTCGCGACGCGGTCGAGACCGCCGTCGACGCGACGTTCGCTCCCGACCCCGACGCCATCTGGTTCGTCTTCGAAGCGCGGGACGACGTCCGCGCGACGGCTGAGTCGATCGACCGACGACTGTTCGATTCCGCCGACGCGGACTATCGGACGACGAACGCGGTAGAGCGCATCCGTCGAACGGCCGACTGCGCGGGACGCATCGCAACCGTCGGGCTTCGCGCTGCGATCCGAGAGGGTCACACCAGCGACGACGTGCGCGTCGGCGTCGACTCCGACGAGGGATCGGATTCCCGCGTCGCCAGCGGTGCCGACGAGTAAACGGCGGTCTGTAGGCGCTTCTTCGAGCCGCATTCACGGTCTTGCGCACCGCCAGCGGGTTGCGTCGGTCCCGCGCTCGGCACCGCTGCGTGAGTACCGGACCGCTATTGTCGGCACAGACCACTATTGAGTGTTCTTAGCAGCACTCATTCGGGAAACGCTCCGAGAGAGTGTATGGCTACAGACTCCGAGCGGGAGCCGGCAGCGACGTTGCGACGGTGCCGGGGTGCTGCGTGTGACATCGCCGCTGCAGAGTCGAAGGCGGACCTCTTCGAGCGAACTGCCGCGGCCACAGCAGAACTGTTCGGCGTCGCCGACGTTCGACTGTGCGCCGTCGACTCCGAGCGGGAGTCGGTCGCCGTCGAGCGCGTCGCCGGTACCGACGTGGAAGCTGAAGGGGGCGACGGCGCCGCAGTCGGATCGGACGGCGGGCGTGTCGCTCCGGCTGACTCTATTTCCGCCGCTGCGCGCGAGGCACTCGCCACCGACGAGGTTGTCGTCGACGATGGTGAGACGACCGGGTTCGTCGTGCCCGTCGACGACACTCGAGTGCTGTGCTTTCGGCGTCCTGGTCGGCCGGAGCGGCCCGATGCGACGAGCGTCGACGGCGAAGACGCCGCGCTCGCCGGGCTGATCGGCCAGGCGTTCGCAACGACGCTCGACCGTCTCGATCACGCGGCCGCGCTCGACGAGCGGGAGTCGGCGCTGGCGCGGAAAAACGAGCGGTTGGACCGGTTCGCCGGGCTCGTCGCCCACGAGTTCCGGAACCCGGTCGGTATCGCGTCGGGACACCTCGACCTCGTCGTCGGCACCGAGGGCGACGGGCGGCATCTCGAAGCCGCACGCGGTGCCGTCGACCGAATGGACCGCCTCACCGAGAGCCTCCTCGATCTCGTTCGCGGCGAACCGCTCTCGGGGAACGTCGACGCGGTCGATCTCGGCTACCTCGCGAAAGGCGTCTTCGACACCGTCTGTCCCGCAGCGGCGACGCTCACGATCGAGGACCGCACGACCGTCCGCGCGAACGAGCGACGGCTCCGCACGGCGTTAGAGAGCCTGTTCGACGACGCCGTCGCCCGCGGCGGGTCGTCAGTCGAGATCCGCATCGGCGCGCTCGACGAGGATGGATTCTACGTCGCCGACGACGGTCCGGGTCTCGAACGCGACGTCGGCGTCGATCCCTTTGGCTACCGCCCGGTGAACGAGACGGACCGTCGCGACCTCCGGCTCGCGATCGTCTACGACGTCGCGACGGCGCACGGCTGGCAGGTCGCACTCGCAGACTGTTCGGACGGCGGCGTTCGCATCGAGTTCGAGACCGCCGACGAGTCCAGCCGGTGAGCGGCCGATCGAGTCATTGAGGGGTCTTCGGCTCCAACTGACGGTAATGACCGAGGACGACGCCGGCGGACGCACCGAACGCACCCAGCTCTTCGAGTTGACCCGTAGCAAACTCCTGTTGGCCGCCATCCTCCTGATCGGCGTCGCGGGGTCCGGGATTGCTCGCCGCCTGCTCGCGGAAGCCGGCTACGACGGCGTCGGTATCGTCGTGTTCATCCTCGGATACGGCGGGATGGTGTTCGTGATCTGGTACGGCTGGATCCGTCCGATGGACATCACGGGACCGAAGCCCGAGTAATCGAGCCGAGAACGATCGAGCAACCGCGCGGGCTGCCGCGTCGCCGCCCGCGAAGAACGGAACTTTAATACTCGATTCGCGCCGAAACTCCGGACAAGGATGCTCCCCTTACAGCTCGTCGACAGTTTCCTGCTCAATTACAACGTCGGGCAGGCGTTACTGCTCGTCTTCGTGCTCGCGACGGTTGGCGTGCTCCCCCTGAAATCACAAAAACTGCTCGCGCTCAACGTGATCGTGTTCGGGCTGATCTTCGCGCTGACGCCGCAGTCGCTCGTCCCACTGCACTACCTGTTCCTCGGCCTCGCACTGTTGGTCATCGGGCCGCTCCTGTACGCGACCGCGAGCAACTGAGGGGATACCACTCCGTTTTTTCGACGGCGTCGACGGGACGCGAGCGAGTCGCTCCGGAGCCACGGCCGATTTCGGAACGCGACGTTTAACCCCCGTCGTCGACAACGCAGCGTATGGCACAACCGCAGGTTCCGGGCGGTGGCGGGGAGACGCTCGAACTGCCGTGCGGTGAGACGAAGTCGATCGGGACGCTCGATCTGGGGATGCGCGAGTTCGAGTGCGCGTGCGGAGAGCGTCACGCGGTCGTGATGGACGTCCACCCGCCGGAGCGATTTCTGCCGGAGTTTCTCGTCTCCGTTCTCCGGGAGGCTGTCGAGACGACGAGCGAGGAGATGCCGGAGTTCGGCACGGCACACCTGATGGGCATCGTCCTCGAGGAGTTCCCCCAGCGCGTCGTCTCCGCGGACGTGAGCGACGACGGGGACGTTGGCGCCGGAATCGTCTGGGTGACTGACTTCGAGGCGCGACGGCTCCACGAAATCATCGTCGAACTCGTGGTGGAACTGATGGAACACGCCGTCAGCCACGCCGACGACGAGACCGCCGTCTCGGAGTTCGAACGGCAGATGCTGGATTTCGACGTGAGCGAGTTTGTCGAGGAGTACCGCGCCGAACGGGATCTCTCCGCGGACGACGTCTACGCCTGAGCCGGGTCTCGATCGCTGCGTTTCACCGCGTCTGACGCACGTCGCACTGAAGCCTAAGCCCTGTCGTATGCTTCAGTTGCGTATGAGCATCACCCGGCCCTCCGGGTTCGAGGAGGTCTGCGACGTACTCGCCACCGCGGAGGAACCGCTGACCGCCCGGGAGGTTCTCGATCGCCTGCGCGCGCGAGGCGTCGACGGTTTCGAGACGTCCTATCGCGTCGCGACCGTGCTCGGACGGGCCGCAGAGCGTGGGGCGGCGGTCACCGTCATCGACGGGAGCCCGTACCGCTACCGACTCGACGAGCCGTCTCGCTGAGACATCTGTACCGAGACAGTTTTTCGTTCGTAGATTGGATCGTTCGATAGTCGTCGATGGAGCTCCCGATCGGGGTCCCGCCGCTGCTGTGTATCGGCGCGCACGGAGGACAGCGCACCGGCCCGGAGCGATTACGAATTTCGAAATGACCCTTCGCATCTCGTAGTATTTCGCCGGGCTTATTACGATGTACGGACTGCCTCACAGTGATGACTGACGAGGACATCTCGACAGACGGTGAGGCAGCGTCCGAAGACCGGACGATACTGCTCATCGGTAGCGGACCCATTCAGATCGGACAGGCGGCCGAGTTCGACTACTCCGGCGCACAGGCCTGCCGGGCGCTGCAGGAAGAAGGCGCGCGAGTCGTCCTCGTCAACTCGAACCCCGCGACGATTATGACGGACCCGGAGATGGCAGACCGGGTCTACATCGAGCCGATCACGCCCGAGGCGATCTCGGAGATCATCCGCGAGGAGAACCCCGACGGCGTCATCGCCGGCCTCGGCGGCCAGACCGGCCTGAACGTCACGGCCGAACTCGCAGAGCAGGGCATCCTCGAGGAGTACGACGTCGAGATTATGGGCACGCCGCTCGACACCATCTACGCCACCGAGGACCGCGACCTGTTCCGCCAGCGGATGGAGAACATCGGCCAGCCCGTCCCCGCGTCGACGACGATTTCGCTCGACGAGGGCGAAGAAGTGCAGCGGATGACCGAAGCTGACCTCCAGGACCGCGTCGACGACGCCGTCGAGGAGGTCGGCGGGCTGCCGGTCATCTCGCGGACGACCTACACCCTCGGCGGCTCCGGGTCGGGCGTCGTCCACGAGAAAGAGGAACTCTACGAGCGCGTCCGCAAGGGTCTCCGCCTCTCCCGGAACTCCGAAGTGCTCATCACCGAGTCCATCTCGGGCTGGGTCGAACTCGAGTACGAAGTGATGCGCGACGCCGACGACTCCTGTATCATCATCTGCAATATGGAGAACATCGACCCGATGGGCATCCACACCGGCGAGTCCATCGTGGTCACGCCCTCGCAGGTCATCCCCGACGAGGGCCACCAGGAGATGCGCAACGCCGCGCTCGAAGTGATCCGCGAACTCGGCATCCAGGGCGGCTGTAACATCCAGTTCGCCTGGCACGACGACGGCACGCCCGGCGGCGAGTACCGCGTCGTGGAAGTGAACCCGCGCGTCTCGCGCTCCTCCGCGCTGGCCTCGAAGGCGACCGGCTACCCGATCGCCCGCGTGACCGCGAAGGTCGCGCTCGGGAAACGGCTCCACGAGATCGAAAACGAGATCACCGGCGAGACGACCGCTGCCTTCGAGCCGGCGATCGACTACATCGTCACCAAGATCCCGCGGTGGCCCAAGGACAAGTTCGACGACGTCGACTTCACGCTCTCGACGGCGATGAAGTCGACCGGCGAGGCGATGGCCATCGGGCGGACCTTCGAGGAGTCGATGCTGAAGGCGATCCGGTCGACGGAGTACGAGCCCGCGACCGACGTCGAGAGCGTCTCAGACGAGGAACTCGAAACAGAACTGCTCGAACGGCCGACCCCCGACCGCACCTACGCTATCTTCGAGGCGTTCGACCGCGGGTACAGCGTCGACGATGTCCAAGAGCTGACCGGCATCAAAGAGTGGTACCTCGAACGCTACCAGCGCGTCTCCGAGGCGATGGACGCGGCCCAGGAGGGCGACTTCACGACCGCTGCGACGGCCGGCGTGACGAACGCCGAGATCGCCGCTTCGACGGGCGAAAGCGTTGCTGACGTCGAGACCGCCGTCCCCGGTCGCACGTACAAGCAGGTCGACACCTGTGCCGGCGAGTTCGCCGCACAGACGCCGTACTACTACTCCTCGCGCAAGCCCGAGTTCTACTCCGGCCCCTACGAGGGCGACGCCGCGGCGGGCGAACTCCGCGTCGACCGCGACGTCGAGAGCGTCGTCGTCGTCGGCGGCGGCCCGATCCGGATCGGCCAGGGCGTCGAGTTCGACTACTGTTCGGTCCACGCCGTACAGGCCCTGCGTGAGATGGGCATCGACGCGCACGTCGTGAACAACAACCCCGAGACGGTCTCGACCGACTACGACACCTCCGACGGCCTGTTCTTTGAGCCGATCACGGCCGAGGAAGTCGCAGACGTCGTCGAGGCAGCCGACGCCGACGGCGTGATGGTCCAGTTCGGCGGCCAGACCTCCGTCAACATCGGCCACCCGCTCGAATCGGAACTCCAGCGCCGCGGCCTCGACTGTGAGATCCTCGGGACGAGCGTCGAGGCGATGGACCTCGCGGAGGACCGCGACCGCTTCAACCGCCTGATGGACGACCTCGGCATCCTCCAGCCCGAGGGTGGCTCCGCGACCAGCGAGCAAGAGGCGCTCGACCTCGCGAACGAACTCGGCTACCCCGTCCTCGTGCGTCCCTCCTACGTGCTGGGCGGCCGCGCGATGGACGTCGTGCACTCCGACGCAGAGCTGAAAGAGTACATCGAGGAGGCCGTTCGCGTCTCCCCCGACAAGCCGATCCTCATCGACCAGTTCCTCGCCGACGCCATCGAACTCGATGTCGACGCCGTCTCCGACGGCGAGCGCGCGATCATCGGCGGCATTATGGAACACGTCGAGAGCGCGGGCGTCCACTCGGGCGACTCCGCGTGTATGATCCCGCCGCGCTCTCTGGACAAAGAGACGATGGCCCGCGTCCGCGAGGTCACAGAAGACATCGCGACCGCGCTCGACACCGTCGGCCTCCTGAACGTCCAACTCGCCGTTAAGGACGGCGAGGTCTACGTCTTGGAGGCGAACCCGCGCTCCTCGCGGACGGTCCCGTTCGTCTCGAAGGCGACGGACGTTCCGATCGCGAAACTCGCCGCGAAGGTGATGGCCGGCGAGACTCTCGACGACCTCGACGTTCCCGAGAAAATCCCCGAGGACGTCAGCGTCAAGGAGGTCGTCCTGCCGTTCGATCGCCTCCCGGGTTCGGACCCGCGTCTCGGCCCGGAGATGAAGTCGACCGGGGAAGTGATGGGTACGGCGTCCACGTTCGCGAAGGCTTACGACAAGGCCCAGGACGCGACGGGCAAGCCGATCCCCGAGTCCGGCACCGCGTGGGTCGACCTCTCGGCTGAGGAGTTCCCCAAACCCGGAACCGAAGACGGCGACGCCCTCGAAAACGGCTACGCGGAGTACTTCGACCTCGCGACGTTCGACGACGAAGGAGACCTCGTCTCGGCGCTGCGTGAGGGTGAAATCGACCTCGTCGTCTCCCGCGACCGCGACGCGCTCGAAGTCTGCGTCGAAGAGGAGATCACGTACTTCTCGACGACCGCCTCTGCGTTCGCCGCACTGGAGGCGCTCGACGCGAAGGACGACCCGATCGACGTCGAAGCCGTCTCCGACCGCCCGCGCCGCGTCGAGAACTGGGGCGCACAGTCCGACGACTGATAGGGAATATCGTACGTCTTCATAGACTTCTCGCCGGGCGGTACGGCGAGAATCTCCGAACAGTTACGATACTCCCTATGAGCGGCGTTCGCCGACGACGAAGTCGGTGACGCCGAGTCGACTTTCGCTCTCTCAGTTCTTCTCATTTGTCTCTTTTGGCCGTTCGTGAGCGATGCAGCGCCTGCACGCGTGTGATTGAAGGCCTGTCGGTCCCAAGCGGGACCGATGAAACTCCGTCAGAACCTCCGGCACTTCGCGGCGAAGAAAGCGCTGACGATGCCGGTCGTCGGCGACATCGCGACGGACAAACTCGTCGACCTCCACGTTCGCGTCTTCGGGCAGAAGGCGGACCCCGAACACCGCGAGGAGCGCGAACCGCATATGGAGACGTTCTTCGAGTTGACGTTCGATACGTACGTCCGCGCGCTCGAAGAGGGATTCAGCGAGGCGGAAGCCCGCGAGATCACCCACATCCAGGCCAACTTCGACTTCTACAACTACGGCTGGACCGAGATGATGGAGTTCCCCGTCGACGAACTGGAAGCCCACTACGAGCGTTACGCGGACTTCTTCGAGCGCTACGACATCGACATCGCGAACCCGCTCGGCGACTTCCGGACCAAAGAGATTCCCGACGCGCCCGCGACGCCGGAGCGACTCGACGACCCCGAACACCCGCACGCCGTGGGCGGTTTCGCCGACGACGTCTACGTCGAGGGCGAGGACGGCGACGTCCGCGTCGGCGGTCGCGAAGAACCCGAGGACGTCGATGTCGACATCGCGCCCGGCCTCCAGGACGTCGACGCCGACGCGGAAACCGACGAATCGGAAGCCTAATTCGCGTTACTCGTCCGTTTTCGACCCGATCTGCGCGTCGATCCGGTCGGCCACCTCGTAGCCGGCGACGACCCCGCCGTTGAGCGAGCGCTCGGGGTACTGCGCCTCCGAGGCCATCCCCGCGTAGTAGACGCCCTCGCCGACCTCTTCGTCGAGCTGGTAGGGGACGACGAGGTCGAGATAGCCGCACTCGTAGATCGGCGCAGCGCGGGGGTTGCGGGCGATCCGGAATTCGGAGACGGCTGCCCGATCGAAGTCCGGAAACATCGATTCGATCTCTGCGAGCCACCTCTCCCGCACCTCGTCGTCGTCCAGTTGCCACAGGTCCTCCGTCTCGTCTTGCACGTAGGAGGCGACGTACAGCAGGTGGTCGCCGCCGTAGCGCTCCCGTTCGACGAAGTTCGTGTGTTCGACGAGCGCGCCGAACGGTGCGTCGTGTGCGACGTTCAGCCAGTAGGTGTCGAGCAGCGACTCCTCCATCGTGACGAGACCGCAGATCGCCCCCTGGAAGTCGATCTCACAGGAAAAGCCCGTCAGTGATTCCAGGACGTTCGGCATCGTCGCGACGACCGCGGCGTCGACCTCGTGTGTCTCCTCGGCGTCGGCTCCGGGGGCCGCCTGGGTACCGTCGTAATCGACAGTGAGCGACTGGATCTGCCCATCTTCGACTGTGAGGTCCGTGACGGGCGCGTTCGCCGTGATGTTCTCCCGACCGACCGCGTCGACGAGTGCTTCCAGAAGCACGCCGAACCCGCCGTCGAAGTACCCGAGGATCTCGCCGCGTAAGAGGTCGCGCTCGCCGCGGAAGCGCACGCGTCCGAGGAACCACGCCGCGGAGATGTCGTCTTTTCTGTCCCCGTACTTCCCGTCGAGCAGGGGATCGACGAAGTTCTCGTAGACGCTCGTCGTGGTGTGTTCTTCGACGAATTCCCGCACGGTGACGTGTTCGTACTCCGCGAGGTCGTCGTAGGCGTCGAAGTCTGGGAGCCCCCCGCGAACGTCGACGCCCTGCGTGAGCATCCCGAGCCGGAACTTGTCGTAGAGGCTCATATGCGGATACGCGAGAATCTCCCAGGGGGTGTCCAGCGGATGGACGACGCCGTCGACGTAGTAGCCGTTGGTGCCGACGCGCCACTCGATCCGGTCGCCGACGCCGAGTTCCTCGGCGAGGTCGACGATGGTCTCCTCCGATTTCGAGAGGTGGTGATAGAACTGCTCGATGTCGTCACCCGGCGTCTCGTAGGTGGCCGCGAGGCCGCCGAGCTGTGGCGCGGCCTCGAACACCTGTACGTCGTGCCCGCGCTGCTGTAGCCGATAGGCGGCCGCGAGACCCGCGATCCCGCCGCCGACGACGCCGATCATACGCGCAGTACTCGACAGCCCGGAAAGTGCTTTCCGTTCCCGGTGTCGGCGCCGCGTGTCGCCGCCGAGCGGCAGGACCGCCCGACGGGATCTCGCCGACTTATAGGGGTTGTCGTAACTGTTCAGAGATTCTCGCCGTATCGTCCGGCGAGAAATCTATGCGGACTTACGATAACCCCTATTACCGTCGTTCGCTACCTTTTTACCCGCCGTTGGGCAACGGAACGCGTATGCAGACGGTCAGGGCCCCCGCGACGAGCGCGAATCTCGGGAGCGGTTTCGACGTCTTCGGCGTCGCCCTCGACCGTCCCGCCGACGTCGTCCGCGTCGAGAAGGCCGATCGGACGACGATCGAGATGACCGGCGTCGGGAGCCAGTACATCCCCGAGGACCCCGAAAAGAACGTCGTCGGCGCCGTCGCCGAGGAACTCGACGCGCCGGCGCACATCCGGATCGACAAGGGCGTCCGCCCCTCCTCGGGACTCGGATCGTCGGCGGCCAGTTCGGCTGCGGCGGCCGTCGCGCTGAACGCGCTCTACGACCGCGGGCTCTCCCGTGAGGAACTCGTCCCCGTGGCCGCCGAGGGCGAAGCGGTCGTCTCCGGTGAGGCCCACGCCGACAACGTCGCACCCGCATTGCTCGGTGGATTCACCGTCGCTCGCGGCGACGCGGTCACGACTGTCGACGCCTCGATCCCACTCGTGGCGTGTCTCCCCGAGATCGCCGTCTCGACCCGCGACGCCCGCGGCGTCGTCCCCGAGTCGGCGGCGATGGAAGACGTCGTTCACACCGTCGGCTCCGCGGCGACGCTCGCCATCGGGATGTGCCGCGACGACCCCGAACTCGTCGGCACCGGGATGGACGAGCGCGTCGTCACCCCCGCCCGCGCGGAACTCATTACCGGCTACGATACGGTCCGCGAAGCCGCTCTCGAGGCGGGGGCGACGGGCGTGACCGTCTCGGGTGCCGGCCCGGCCGTCATCGCGCCGTGCCGCGAGTCCGACCGTCGGGACGTCGCCGCGGCGATGGTCGACGGCTTCGCCGACGCCGGCGTCGACTCCCGCGCGTACCAGACGCGCGTGAGTCGGGGCGCGACGCTGTACTGACGCCGTCGCTACATCTTCGTGTATTCAGTTTCGAGAGCCGCTGCACCGCGCTATCGGCCGGGACTGGATGTATGCAACGGCGAAAACGAGCGGAACAGCGCGCGTGAAACGGAACTAGACGAGACTTGACTGCGGACCCGAACGTCCGCTTAGACGCCGCGGCCCTGCAGTTTCTCTTCTTCGGGGAGGTCGGTGTTGGCCTCGCCCTTCATTCCCTGACCGAGGTTCGAGGCGATTTCGGCGAGGGTGTCGGGGTCGTCCCAGTTGTTGACGGCCTCGACGATCGCTTCGCCCATCGCCGGCGGGTTCTCGGCGCCGAAGATACCGGAGCCGACGAAGATTCCGTCACACCCGTGGTGCATCATCAGGGCCGCGTCCGCGGGCGTGGCGATGCCGCCGGCGGCGAAGTTCACGACCGGCAGCCGACCCATCTCGGCGGTCTCGTGGACGAGATCGGCGGGCGCTTCGTGCTCGCGGGCCCACTTCTCGCGCTCCTCGTGGGTCTTGCCTTCGAGTTCGCGGATCGCGCCCTTGATGTTGCGCTGGTGGTGGACGGCCTGGTTCACGTCGCCGGTGCCGGCCTCGCCCTTCGTTCGGATCATCGCCGCGCCCTCGTCGATCCGGCGGAGCGCTTCACCGAGGTTGCGCGCACCGCAGACGAACGGCGCGGTGAAGTCGCGCTTGTCGATGTGGTAGCGCTCGTCGGCGGGCGTGAGCACCTCGCTCTCGTCGATCATATCGACGCCGACCGACTGCAGGATCTGCGCTTCCTTCGTGTGGCCGATCCGGGACTTGCCCATCACCGGGACGGAGACGGACTCGACGATCTCTTTGACGTCTGCGGGGTCGGCCATCCGCGCGACGCCGCCGCGCTTTCGGATGTCCGCGGGGACGGCTTCGAGCGCCATCACCGCGACCGCACCGGCCTCCTCGGCGATCTTCGCCTGTTCGGCGTCGACGACGTCCATAATGACGCCGCCCTTCTGCATCTGTGCGAACCCGCGCTTGACGAGGTCGGTCCCGCGACGGAGTTCGGACAGATCAGTCTCCTCGGACATACTACTCGGTTGCGGTCGGACGCACTTAAACAGTTCACCCCACGGCCGCCGACGGGCCAACAGACTGCCACGTCGGCGGCGCTCGGTCCCGAACCGGCACCCCTTTTTCGCCGCACTCCGAGCCACCTGTATGGCATCGTCTCCCGCGTCGTCTTCGGGGCTTCGTCGGTTCGTCTCGGGCGACGGCCTGCCGGACCCCGATGGGCTCCCGTGGTGGCTCGCGCCGCTGCCGACGTGGCTCGAAAACGTCGGCCTCCGGTTCGCGTGGCTCGTCGTCGCGATCAATCTGCTCGGGACCGCCTTCGGCTTCTGGTACTACGGCTTTCACCCGCTGCCGCTCTCGGATCCGCTCATCACCTGGCAGTTCGCGGCCGAACCGGTCGTGATGTGGCCGTTCGTTCCGGACAGTCCGCTGGCGACGCTGTTCATCGCGCTGGCGTTTGCGAGCTGGAAGCTCGGACGGACGAACGAGTACCTCGTCGCGTTGGCGTTCTTCGGCTGCTGGAAACTCGGCCTCTGGACGCCGTACGTGCTCTCGGTCTTCGCCGACGCGTTCCTCGACATCACGTGGTTCCCACTGTACGTCTTCCTGTTCGTGAGTCACCTCGCGATGGTCGTCGAGGCGTTCGTCCTCCATCGGATCTCGGACTTCCCGGTCCGCGCCGTCGCCGTCGCGCTCGTCTGGTACGGCTTCAACGACGTCGTCGACTACTTCGTCCCCATCGTGGGCGACCCGCACCACACGTCGATTCCGCTCGCCGACAGCGCGGTCGTCGGCGGCACGACTGCGCTCCAACTCGCGGCTGCCGGGGCCGTCGTCCTCACGTTCGTCGCCACGTTCGCCGCGCTCGCGACGCGCGTGAAGAAATTGGAGTTGCAGATCGAGCGCGAGTAACGCCTCTCGGCCGCCGGTCACCACCGCACCACCGCCCACGCTTTTGCCCGCGCCACGCGTACCCTGATTCGATGAGCGATCTCTTCGACGCTGTCGCCGACCTCCCGCTCTCGATCGAATCGACCGACCGAACGCGACGCGACCGCGACACGTCGAGCGGATTCGTCAGAACGACGACGACGTTCCGTCTCTCCGGTGCGGGTCACACCGGCCGCGGCGAGGACGTCGCCTACGACACCGAAGATCACGACGCGCTCGCGGACGCGCCGGCGTTCGATTTCGCGGGCGAGTACACGTTCGCGTCGTTCTCGGCGCATCTGGACGACGTCGACCTGTTCCCGACGAAGTCGCCCGAGCGTGAGACGGCGCGGCACTACCGGCGCTGGGCGGTCGAGTCGGCCGCGCTGGATCTCGCGCTCCGGCAGAACGCCCTTTCGCTGGCTGAGGCGGTCGACCGCGATCCCGCGCCGCTCCGCTTCGTCGTCTCGACGCGCCTCGGCGACCCGCCGACGACCGACCGTCTCGATGCGATTCTCGACGCGTATCCCGACACCGAGTTCAAACTGGATCCGACAGCCGAGTGGACTGACGAGGTCGTGGAGGCGGCCGCCGCGACCGATGCGGTTCGGATTTTGGATCTGAAAGGGCTCTACGAGGGGACGCAGGTCGACACCGAACCCGATCCGAATCTCTACGGGCGACTGCTCGATGCCTTCCCCGAGGCCGTCATCGAGGACCCTGGACTCACATCGGAGACGCGACCGCTCTTTGACGGCGAGGAAGGCCGCGTGTCGTGGGACTACCCGATCACGGGCGTCGAATCCGTCGAAGCGCGACCGTTCGAGCCGGAGTGGCTGAACATCAAGCCCTCACGCTTCGGGACCGTCGAGTCCCTGTTCGAGACGATCGAGTGGGCCGAAGCGCGCGACGTCTCACTCTACGGCGGCGGCCAGTTCGAACTCGGCGTCGGCCGCGATCACATTCAACTGCTCGCGTCGCTGTTCTACCCCGATGGCCCGAACGACGTCGCGCCCGCGGGCTACAACGATCCCGACGTGCAGCCGGGGCTGCCGAAGAGTCCGCTCGACGCGCCGGAAAATTCGATTGGGCTCAGTTGGGAGTGACGCCGGCTGGTGGCGAGAGAGCCGGATCTTACGCTTCGTCGAAGCCGTCTTCGAAGACGAACGTCCCGTTGCGCTGGACGACCTCGCCGTCGACCTCGATGACCGAATCCTCGCTCATATCGACGATCATATCGACGTGCTCGGCGCTCTCGTTGCGCTCGTTCTCCTCCCCGACGGTCTCGGGGTACGCCGAGCCGACGGCCATATGGACCGTATCGCCCATCTTCTCGTCGAACAGCATATTGTAGGTGAAATGGTCGATCGCGCGGTTCATCCCGATCCCGAGTTCGCCGAGGTAGCGCGCCCCCTCGTCGGTCTCGAAGATCCCGTCTAACACGTCCTCGTTCCGACCGGCGCTGTAGGATTCGACGCGGCCGTCCTCGAACCGGACGCGGACGTCTTCGATCTCACGACCCTGGCGATAGAGCGGCATATCGAAGTACACCTCGCCTTCGACGGAGTCCCGCACTGGCGCGGTGAACACTTCCCCACCGGGGAGGTTCTTCTCGCCGAAGTCGTTGAGCGTCTTGTTGCCCGCGAGGCGCATCGTCACGTCGGTCTCCTCGCCCGACTTGATCCGGATCTCGTCGGCCTCGTCGAGGATCTCGACCATCTGCGCCTGGTGCTCGCGTTGGGCCTCCCAGTCGAGGCTGACGGCGTCCCAGACGAATCCCTCGTAGGCTTCGGTGCTCATCCCCGCGAGCTGGGCGTTCCCGGACGTGGGATACTGCGTGAGACACCACGTCTTCGAGAGCCGCTCTTGGAGGACCGGCTTCATCGCGCGCCGGTAGGCGGCGTTGCGCTCTGGGGCGACGTCGGCCGTCTCGGTGGCGTTGACGTCGCCGCGGACGGCGATGTAGACGTCCATCTCCTCGTACATCGCGAGCAGGTGCTCCGGCGTCTCGAAGTCGCCGTCGTGGTTGCGGAGGAACGCCCGCGTCGCACGCGAGTCGCTGTTCAGCGAGACGGGATGGGCCCCTCTGTCGGCGCACTCCTCGTGGAGTGCGACCACGAGGTCCTCTGCGGCGGCCGGCGCGCTGATCACGACGCGGTCGCCGGCCTCGATGTCGGCCGAGTGGTCGGCGACGATCCCTGCGTGTTCGCGGATTCGCGGGTCCATACCTGTGGGTCGTCCGTGCGCACCAAACACCTTTCGCCCCCTCGTCGCCCGCGAGTTTCGAGCGCCGCAGACTCACGATAGTGCGGGACCGTGACTACCCGCTCACTCGGACGGCGACCAGTCGCGCTCGCCCGCTCGGATCGCCGTCTCCAGCCAGTTCTCCTCGGGTGGGAGCGGACACTCGAACGTCTCGCTGAACGCGCAAAAGGGGGTGTACGCGAGATTGAAATCGAGCACGACCGTCTCGTCGTCGGCGAGGTCGCCCTCGGGGTGCAGTTCGATGTACCGCCCGCCGCGGTAGGTCTCCTGTCCGGTCGTCTTGTCGCGGAACGGGACGAATATCGGCTCTTCGTCGTCGTCCGGACGCTGTTTGTAGCCGTGGACCTCGTGGGTCTCTCCGACGAGTTCGAACGCGAAGGTGACGACGCGAACGTACCGCACTTCGTTACCGGCGGTCGTCTCCATCGGCACCGGCTCGGGGTCGTCGTGAGCGGTGACCGTCGCCTCGACGCGGAGATCCGGCGCGGGATCGAAGTACGCCAGCCCGTCGAACGAATCGCGGTGCTCCGGGGGAATGGGCGACTGCGGATGCGAGCCGAAGAACTCGTCTTTCTCCTCGCGATTTGCTCGCAGCTCTGCGACGTACGCCGCCGAATCGTCGGACTGATCTGATTCCGACGAGTCGTGTGTCTCGGTCATATCGAATCCACGCGCGCCGTGCCGTAACGTTTGACGGTTCTGCTGCGAGTCGTTGCGAATCGCTCTCGGCAGTCCAGAGCGGGCGAGCCAGATGGACGGCGAGGACGGCCTCCACTACCTGTCTTCCGTCACCGGGCGTCGCTGTCGGTGTGGTAGCTGTGTCCCACGACGAGCGCGACAGCGTTCACGGCGAGGAGGGCGACGAACGCGTTCGGTTCGCTCCCTTCGAGGCCGCCGGCGAGAAGGGGCAGATACAGAAACGGGAGGGCAACGGCGGCCCAGAAAGACACGAACCGGACCGGCGCAGCGAGAAACTTGATCGGGGCCTGGAGGGAGGCCGGCGGCGACTCGATCACCTCACGGATGCGACCGATCCGCTCGGAACCAAACGGGCGGTGGGAGTTCGACATTTACGGGGACACCTCGATCACTACTACGGTAGCAGGGGTCATATAGCCGCCAGAGCGTTCCCGTCACTTCATATTCGTTCACGCGAGAAGCCGCCGGCTAATACGTTTTATTGCAGACTGAAAGCGTCCGAGACGATTTATACGGCGATCTAATCCTTCGATGGCGTTCCGACAGTGCAAGCAGCCGTCCCCACACTTGGTCGACCGTCGGCGATGGTAGCACGGTGAGTCTCACCCCCTCCGTGTGTACGATGCCCGTGGTGAGGACCGCCTCGTGACGTGCTCTCGAACGGCGAAGCGCCCTTCAGTCCCGCGGATTTTTGTGCTCAGGCGGTAAGTCCCGAACGTCTATGACAGACGACGACGTCCCGACGGCGCGGTCGGTCGACAGCAACCTCTTCATCACGGTTTCGGGACCGCCGGGCTGTGGCGCGACGACTCTCTGTGAGGGGCTGTCGTCGGCGCTCGACTGCGGCTACGTCTCCGGCGGCGACATCTTCCGCGACCTCGCCGACGAGCGGGACCTGTCGCTCTCACAACTCATCGCGAAGACCGACGAGACCGACGAGATCGACCGCGCGCTGGACCGTCGCCTCCGAACGATCGCCGAGAAGTGGGGGGCGTCGAGCAAGCCGTTCATCCTCGAATCGCGGCTCGCCGGCTGGCTCGCCGGCAACCGCGCCGACCTCCGGATCTGGCTCGACGCCCCCGAGGAGGTGCGCGTCGAGCGCACGCGGGACCGCGAGGAGATGGAAGCCGAAATGCGGGTTCGCGAGGTCAGCGAGGCCGGACGGTACAAATCCTACTACGACATCGACGTGTCGGATCAGTCCTTCTACGACCTCTCGATCAACACGGCCCGCTGGAGTCCCACGGCGACGCTGGAGATGGTCCTCACCGCGGTCGAGGAGTACGACCCCGAAGTCGACGAGGGCGCGTTCCACACCGAAGACGTCGAACTGTAACCCGAAGCGAGCGGACTTCTTCTGTGTGGGTCGCGAACGCTACGAGCGGACCAGCCGTCTGAGCCGCGGCAACTCCGCGCGGATCGCCCGCCGCTTGAGGAGGAGAAAGCCGACGAAGATCACGAGAAAGCCGACGACGGTGTAGGTCGTCGGGACCTCGTCGAGGACGGCCCAGCCGGCGAGCGCGGCGAACACCGGAGCGACGTAGGAGACGAGGTTGATCTCGATTGCTCCGAGGCGCTCCAAGAGATCGAAGTAGACCAGAAAGCCGAGCGCGCTCGCGACGATCGAGAGGTACGCGAGCGCCGCGATCGATTCGACGGTCCACACGACGTCGGCGAACGACTCGCCGATACCGACGCTGACGCCGTGCATTATCAGCGCGCCGCCGACCATCGACCACGCTTCCATCGTCTCGATCGGCAGCGAGGCGTCGATGCGGGAAGTCAAAACCGACCCGAGTGCGAACGCCGCGGCCGCGCCGAAGATGAGCAGTTTCGCGACCGCACCCCCGGTGAGGAGGTTGTTCGGATCGGGGTTCGAGAGGATTGCGACGCCGACGAGGCCGAGCAAGAGCCCCACGATGCCGACAGTCGTGAGCCGCTCCTCTGGGAGGAACACGCGCGCGAACCCCGTGGTCAACACGGGACTGAGACTCACGATGACCGCCGCTGCCGCCGAGGTGACGGCCGGGTCGGTCTCGCCGATGAAAAGCAGCGTGTGATAGCCCGCGATGAGAAGCGTCGCGCCGATGCCGACGAGGGCCCACTGGCCGCGCGTCTGTGGGATGAGTTGGTCGGTCGCGTAGAACGCGTACGCGAGCATTAACAGGCCGGCGACGTCGTACCGGAGCGCTGCGAAGAGCACCGGCGGGATGAACTCCAGTCCCGCCTTGATCGCCATAAACGCGGAGCCCCACGCCGCCGCGAGGAGGACGAATAAGAGGAGGTTTCGATACCGGGTCACAGCGAAGGTGCGGTGGCGGCCGCCCTCAACGTTTCGCTCTCCCGGCGTTCACTCCGTGCCCGACTCGCCGGCTTCGGCTCCCGCCTCAGTGGCACGTCGCTCGTCCCGAATCGCGCGGATCACGTCCTGGCGGGCGACGATCCCGACGAGTTCGCCGTCGTCGAGCACCGGCAGCCGGTTGATGTCGCGCTCGTCGTCGGCCAGCAGGTCCAGAATCTTGTCGATCGACGTGTCGGGTCCGACGGTCACGACGTCCGACGTCATCACCCCGCTGATCGGCTTGTTCGTGTTCCGCAGGAGGTCGATGCCGAGATCGAGGTCGTCCCAGGAGACGTCGACCGCGTAGGTGAGCGTCTCCAGAAACGGCGGAAAGCCGACGGGGATCCACAGCGTCCGGTCCTGCGTCTGGAACAACCCGACGAGGTCGTGCTGGGTGACGATCCCCGCGAGCGAGCCGTCCTCGTCGACGACGGGGTAGCCGTTGAAGTCCGCGCGGGCGAGCCGGCTGAGCACCTCGCTCACGTCGTCGTCGACGGACACCGTCTCCACGTCGGTCGTCATCAGATCGCGAGCGGTCAGCGTCTGGATCTGAGCCATACGGGAGTATTGGCCGGTCGCCGTCTAAGCGTTTGGCCTGGGTCGGACCGAACGTTCGTGTCTCGGCCGGTAGCGGACTCTCGATGGACTGCACCCACCTGTTCGGGTCTGCTTTATATACGCTCGCACCGTTATCGAGGATATATTTAAGAATCCGCGTTGGCTAGCAGGGGTATGGCCGCTCACGGCCGTCCGACGCTCCGTGACCTGTTTGACGACTCGCCGACGCCACACATCGCGCATCCGCCGCGCACCCACCATCGACACTTCTACGTCGCGACCGACGGGTCCTATCGCCGCGACGGTGCCGGCGGCGGCCTCGGTGCCGTGATCGAGACCCGGGACGGGACCCGCGTCGCGCGGGTCTCCCTGCCCGACACTGCGCCGAACAACAACGTCGCCGAATATCGCGCGCTCCATCTGGGTCTCGACGTGCTCGCGGCCAGGACGCCCGGGAACGCCCGCGTCGGCGTCCTCGTCGACCACGACGACCTCGCGGCCGCAGTCAACAGCGAAGTGCTGGCCGGAGCCGGCGGCGACACCGAGTGGCGGCCGCACGGCGTCGAGCGGATCCCGCCGGGCAGCGAGTCCCACTGGCGCGGCATCCGCGCCCGCATCGCCGGCTTCGACGAACTCCGAGCGGCGCGAATCGACGGCCGAGAGAATCCCGCACACCCGCTCGCGAACGCGCCGCAGGACTACGCGCACGTGAACCGGCGCGCCGACCGCTGTGTCCTCCCCGACCCGATCGACACCGGAACGCGGGAGACGGGCCTCGCCGACGACGTCCGCGACGGGAACGACCCGCAGTTCCCGCCGCCGTCGCGGTTCGAGAATCGCGCGAGCGACTGATCGGCGTACGAACGCGCCCGCAGTGGCGCGATTACTCCTGTGCGTCGACGACGGCGACGCCGGCGAGGTTGACGATGTCTTTCACTTCGTCGCCGCGCTGCAGGACGTGCACCGGCTTGTCCATCCCGACGAGCATCGGCCCGATGGCTTCCGCGCCGCCGAGGCGCTGGAGGAGCTTGTAGCCGATGTTCCCGGATTCGAGGTTGGGGAACACGAGGACGTTCGCGGGCTCGTCGAGCTGAGAGAAGTCGTAGGTTCCTTCCAGAATGTCCTCGACGACGGCGGTGTCGGCCTGCATCTCACCGTCGACGGGGAAGTCGATGTCGGCGTCGTCGTGGAGCATCGAGACGGCGTCGCGGATCTTCCGGGTGCTCGCGTTCTCGACGCTGCCGAAGTTCGAGTACGACAGCATCGCCGCGCGCGGTTCGACGTTGAACCGCCGGGCGAGTTCGCCGGTGTGCTTCGTGATCTCCGCGAGCACGTCCGAGTCGGGGTCGAAGTTGACCGTCGTGTCGGCCGCGAAGATGACGCGGTTCTTGAACGTCAGCATATACACGCCGGCCGCGTAGTCTGCGTCCGGCGCGGTACCGATGATCTGCAGCGGCGGGCGGAGCGCCGAGGGGTAGTGGTGAGTCAGCCCCGTCAGCATCGCGTCGGCGTCGCCCTGTTCGACCATCACGCTGGCGAAGTAGTTGCTGTCCCTGCGGATCAGCTCGTGCGCCTCGTTCTCCGTGACGCCCTCGCGCTGACGGAGTTCGTACAGGCGGTCGGCGTAGTGGTCCCAGTCGCCGCTGCGCGGGTCGAGGATCTCGGGCTGGAATTCGAGGCCGAGGTCGGCGGCGGTCTCTGCGATCTCCTCGGCGTTGCCGACGAGGATCGGCTGGGCGATCCCCTGCTCTTGCATCTGGTAGGCCGCGCGGATGATCTTCTCGTCGCCGCCCTCCGCGAGCGCGACCCGCTTGGGGTCGGACTTCGCCTTGTTGAGGACGACGCGCATCATCTCGCGAGACTTGCCGAGGCGCGCCTCCAGGCGCTCCTCGTAGGCTTCGAGGTCGACCTCGCTCCGAGCACAGCCGGAGTCCATCGCCGCTTTCGCGATCGCGGGCGCGACCTCGAAGAGGACGCGGGGGTCGAGCGGCTTCGGGATGACGTAGTCGGGGCCGAACTGGAGCGGCTGGTCGCCGTAGGCCTTCACGACGGCGTCCGGCACGTCCTGTCGGGCGAGTTCTGCGAGGGCCTTCGCCGCCGCGCGCTTCATCTCCTCGTTGATCTCCGTCGCGCGGACGTCGAGTGCGCCGCGGAAGATGAACGGGAATCCGAGGACGTTGTTCACCTGATTCGGGTAGTCCGAGCGCCCGGTCGCCATAATCACGGTGTCGTCGCGGGCGGCCTTCGCGTCCTCGTATTTGATCTCGGGGTCGGGGTTCGCCATCGCGAAGACGATCGGATCGTCCGCCATCGAGGCGACCATCTCCTGCGAGACGATGCCGCCGACCGAGAGGCCGACGAACACGTCCGCGCCAGCCATCGCCTCTTCGAGCGTGTCGTCGTCGGTGTCGGAGGCGAACTCGGCTTTGTACTCGTTGAGCCCCTCGCGGTCGGTCCCGATGACGCCCGAGGAGTCACACATCACGATGTTCTCTCGCTGCACGCCGAGGGAGGTGTAGAAGCGAGCCGTCGCGAGCGCGGACGCGCCCGCGCCGGAGAAGACTACGTTCAGGTCTTCGAGTGCTTTGTCGACGACGTCGGACGCGTTCAGGAGGGCCGCGCCCGAGATGATCGCCGTCCCGTGCTGGTCGTCGTGGAAGATCGGAATGTCCGTCTCCTCGCGCAGTTGCGACTCGATCTCGAAGCACTCGGGGGCTTTGATGTCTTCGAGGTTGATGCCGCCGAACGTCGGCTCCATCGCCCGAACGGTGTCGACGATCGCGTCGGGATCGTCGAGGTCGAGTTCGATGTCGAACACGTCGATGTCGGCGAAGCGCTTGAACAGGACGCCCTTCCCCTCCATCACGGGCTTGGACGCTTGCGCGCCGATGTCGCCGAGGCCGAGGACGGCGCTGCCGTTCGAGACGACGCCGACGAGGTTCCCCTTCGCGGTGTACTCGTAGGCGCGCGTCGGGTCCGCGTCGATGTCGCGGCACGGGGCCGCGACGCCCGGCGAGTACGCCAGCGAGAGGTCACGCTGGGTGTTCGTCGGCTTCGTCGTCGAGATCTCGATCTTCCCAGGCGGCTCCTCGCGGTGATACTCTCTCGCGTCGTCGTCAAGTCCCATAGCGGCGGCGAGGATAGCTGCACAAAAAAAGCTATCTGTCGAAGCGTCATTCGACAGACGACGTACGGATTGGTCACTCGCTACGACGGCCGGCGTGCTACCCCGGAGAGTGTCCCCAGCCCGGCGTCAGAGCGTGCGGACGTCGTGCCGCTCGATGGTGAACGCCGACCCGTCGATGGCCGACGTTACAGAGCGGGTGGGCCACTCGCCGGTGCTCGTCAGGACTTCGACCCCGTCTTCGGTGACGAGCACGGTGTCTTCTGACTTCGCGCCGCGGACCGTCGGGTTGTACGCGTACGCGAGCGGTGCCTCGATCGGCTCGTCGCTCTCGGGTGCTGCGATCCACTCACGCGTGTCGAAGCCGGTAGCGCCGCCCTGGTGGTGGTTTCGCCACTCGTCGGGTTCACCGAGTGTGTCGTACGCGCCCGCGATGGCGTCGAAGACGTCGCCGGCTGTGCCGCTGCTCTCACTGCCCCCGACTGCGCGCTGCGTCGCGTCGAGTGCCGACGCCTCGACGCGCATCGCCGTCTCGTGACGGCTCGCGAGCCACGCCGGTGCGCTGTCGAACGCGACCGTCCGGGTCGCGCTGGCGTAGAGCCCGCCGCGCTCGGCCGACACGGAGACGAGCGCGTAGTCGCCGAGCTGCGCACCGGTTGGCGTGAAGTGGCGGTACGTCTGCGCGCGCTCGCTGCCGCCGACGAGCGTCACGGGCGCTTCGATCCCCAGCGTCGCGAGCGAGATGCGGAGCCCCGCGGCGGCCTCGTGTTCCGTGTCGCCGGACTGGAGTTCGCGCGCGACGCGTTCGAGCGCGTCAGCGACGTCGCGGCCGAGCGCTCGGTACCGCTCGACGTCCGTCGCAGAGAGCGGGCGGCGGAGCCGACTCGCGTCGAGTTCGTCGAATCCAGGGACGTCGAAGTCGGCGGCGCCCGCGCCCGCGGTCGCGTCTGCGACGGCCGACGCCAGCGAGGACTCGTACCACGGGACGGACGTGATATCGAACGGCTCCGGCAGTTCCTCGTCGGCGAGCCGTTCGGCTTCGATGTTGTTGGTGACGGCGACGAAGCCGTCGTCGCGGGTGTAGCCGGCAGCGGCGACGCCCACGTCGGCGTCGCGGTCGACGACGTTGCTGCCCGTCGTCAGCCACGCGAAGGAGCTCGGCTGACCGAACCAGATCGCATCGAGTCCCTCGCTGTCGAGAAACTCGGTCAGTCGCTCGCGGCGGTGATCGAGGTGTTCCTGCGTTCGGTCCCGGTCTGCGTCGTCGTCCGGAGCCGCAGTCGGCGGTGTCTCGTCGGTCATACCTCCGGGTACCGCCGCTGCGACTTGAAACGTGTCGAAACCGTCGCGGCCTCGGTGTCACATCGTTCGTCATCGACGGCCGGCCGAGGGTCTCGCCCGCCGAGAGAGCGATTCAAGTATCTCCGGTCCCGAGCCGTGGATATGGACACACGTCTCCGTCGGCTCGTCGGCATCTCAGCCGCGCTCACGGGCATTCTGATGGTGCTCGGCGTGTACACTGCGGCGGCGGGCGCGGGGCTGACCTGCGCCGGCCGCTGGCCGCTGTGTGACGGATTCCTCGGACTGTTCCCGGCGAACTGGAGTAGCTTCATCGAGTGGTTCCACCGACTCGTCGCGATGATCACCGGCTTCCTCGTCCTCGGGACGACGATCCTGGCCTGGCGTGAGGGCGCTGACCGACGCGTTCGTCTCGCGCTCGCCGGTGCGACGATTCTGCTTCCCTCCCAGATCATCCTCGGCGCGCTCACGGTGAAGACCTACCAGTGGGCGATCCTGCTGGCGCACTTCAGCACGGCGTCGATCATCTTCACCGGCGTCGCACTGGCGGCGGCGTGGACGTACGGCTCCGCGGGCGCGAGCTACGATCGGATGCGGAAGTCGCTCACCACGGCTGGACTCTTGCTTCCGGTCCTCCTCGCACTGACGCCGCACGTCTTCGTCACGTTCGGCCCGCCCGTACAGGCCGCCTACTACCTCCTCGGGCTCGGTACCTACGCCGCGCTCCTCGCCACGGCCGTGTGGTCGTCGCCGACGGCCGGCACGGACGCGGCCCGAGCGTCACGTCGCGTTCGCCGACTCGCCGGCGCGGCCGCGCTCGTCGTCGTCTCGTTGCTCGTCGTCGGTCGGCTGGTGTACGGTGGGACGCTCCAGTACGTCTCGATCGCCGGCAGCCTCGCCGCGCTCGGGCTCGTCGCCGTCGCGTGGTACACGGTTCGACGCGGCGCCGACTCGGCGGGCTCGCGCGGCGTTCCCGGGAGCGACTGACCCGCGACGCGGCCTCAACTCGATCGATCCGGCGCGACGCCGATTCATTGAAGCGGCCGACTGCGCCGACTACGCCTCTCCAATCGCCCCACGGCGAGGGGCCTCGGACTAATCGCACGACGCCGCCGCCGGATCGAATTTTGTCCCACGAGCGGTCGAAAAGCCGTTAGTTGGGTGAACGGACGTATACCGAAACGACACGTTGTTATATTCCTCTCTATAACTCAACGGTGTTATGGACAGACGGACCTACGTGAAGACTGGTGTCGGCGTCATCGCCGGCGGGCTGTTCGCCGGGTGTACCGGCGGCGGGTCTGGTGGAGAGGCGACTGAAACGACTTCCGGCGACAGCGGGTCGTCGACGACGGAATCGGGTGAAACCGAGGCGACGACGACGGAATCGGCCGTCCCCTCGAAGGTCGTCATCGGCTCGGACATCCCGTACCGTCCCTTCGAGTACGAGACGACCTCGGGGGAACTGACGGGCTTCGACGTCGACATCGCGGCGGCGGTCTTCGAAGACCAGCTCGGGATCGACTACGAGTTCAAGCCGACGAGCTTCGACTCGATCATCCCCTCGCTCAACAACAACAACTTCCGGATCATCATGTCCGCGATGACGATCAACGACCAGCGGGCGCAGGAAGTCGACTTCTCGGATCCGTACTTCACCGCCTACCAGACGGTCATCGTTCGTGAGGGCGGTTCGATCTCCTCGAAGGCGGATCTTCAGGGACAGCCGATCGGCGTCCAGAAGGGCACGACGGGTGCCAACGCCGCCGAACAGCTGAAAGAGGAATTCGACGGCGACCTCGACCTCAAGAAGTACGACCAGATCTCCGGCGCGTTCCAGGCCCTGATCAACGGCCAGGTCAACGCCATCATCAACGACAACACCGTGAACGCCGAGTTCGCGAACGAACGCGACGACGTGGTGTTCCTCGAAGGCGAAGGTGCGGCCGCCGAGAGCGGACAGGAAGCACCGCCGTACCTGACGCTCACCGTCGAGAACTACGGTATCGCGTTCCGTCAGGACGACGACGAGTTCCGCGAGCGCGTCAACGAGGCGCTCGCGACGATCAGGGACAACGGCACGTACGACGAGATCTACTCGGAGTACTTCTCGGGATAACCCTCGACAGATCTGTATTTCGTCCCAACTATGGCAGATTCATACTCGGGCGCGCCGGCCGAAGCCAACGCCACCGCGGACGGGTTTTTCGACGATCAGACGCTGAAGTATCTCGGTGTCGGACTGTCGAGTCTGTTCGCGCTGGGCGTCGTCTTACTCGTTCTGTACATCCTGTCCGTCCAAGTCGACTACGGGCTAGTCCCGACGATCCTCCCGCAGTTCATCAGAGCCTACGGGCTGGTGCTCGGCATCGTCGTCACGGGGAGCGTGCTCTCTGTGACGTCCGGGATCTTCGTCGGTCTCGCGCGCGTCTCGAAGACGCGGATCACGAGCGGGCTCTCCGCCGCCTACGTCCAGTTCTTCCGCGGGACGCCGCTGCTGTTTCAGATCTTCGTCGTCTACTTCGGCGTCCCGACGCTGTGGCCGGGGACGTTCCCGATCTCGAACTGGGGGCTTCCGACGGCGATCATCTCGCTGACGCTGAATCACGCGGCGTACGTCGGCGAGGCGGTCCGCGGCGGGATCGGCGCGGTGCCCGACGGACAGATGGAGGCCGCGCGTTCGCTTGGGATGGGATACGTGCAGGCGATGCGCGAAGTCGTCATTCCACAGGCGTGGCGCAACGCACTGGCGGCGGTCGGCAACGACCAGATCATCCTGGTGAAGGACACCTCGCTTTTGACGGTCATCGCGATTCCCGAACTCATCCAACAGTTCCGCGACGTCAACAGCGCCACGTTCGACCCGTGGACGCCGCTCGTGTTGGTCGCGATCGCGTACCTGTCGATCACGATTCCGATGGGTCGCCTCGTCGAGTACCTCGAAGCCCGTTCGGACTGGGGCGGTGAGTCCCAATGACTGCGGACCACGCCCTCCTGGAGTTCGACCACGTGGACAAGTACTTCGGCGAGACGCACGTCCTCAAGGAGGTCTCTCTCGACATCGAGGACGGCGAAGTGTGCGTCGTCGTCGGCCCCTCGGGGTCCGGCAAGTCGACGCTGTTGCGCTGTGCGAACCGCCTCGAAGAGATCCAGGCTGGTGAGATCCGCCTCGACGGGCGGTCGATCTCCGACCCCGACGCGGACATCAACCGGCTTCGACAGCGCATCGGGATGGTGTTTCAGTCGTTCAACCTCTTCCCGCACAAGACGGCACTTGAGAACATCACGCTCGCGCCGCGGAAGGTCCGCGGTATCGACGAGGAGACCGCTCGCACTCGCGCCGAAGAGCTGCTCGAAGACGTCGGCCTCCTCGAACAGGGGGCCTCCTACCCGAATCAGCTCTCGGGCGGCCAACAGCAGCGCGTCGCGATTGCGCGGGCGCTCGCGATGGACCCCAAAGTGATGCTCTTCGACGAAGTGACGAGCGCGCTCGACCCCGAACTCGTCGGGGAAGTGCTGGAAGTGATGCGCGGGCTCGCAGACGACGGGATGACGATGATGGTCGTCACCCACGAGATGGGCTTCGCCCGTGAGGTCGGCGACAGAATCGTCCTGATGGACGAGGGGCGAGTCGTCGAAACCGGCGAGCCGAATTCGTTCTTCGAGAACCCGCGAACCGAGCGGGGCGAGCAGTTCCTCTCGAAACTACTCTGATCGGGACTGCCGTCGTCTCTTTCTGCGACGAACTGCGGGAAAGCACTTACCGGCGCTCTCCGTAGCGCCGCCCGTGACCAACGTCCCCGGCCCCGGATTCGTCCTCCTCCTCGCTGCGGCTGCGACGTTCGTCGTCCTGCCGCTTCTGGCTGGCCTGAGCCTCCTCGTCGCGACGGTGCTCGGACGACGTCTCACCTGGACGCTCGTCGGTGTCCACGCCATCGCGATCCTGGTCGGTGTCGGCGCACTCGCCGCTGGCTCGCCGGTCGGAATCCAGGACGCGCCGATCGGTGCGACCGTCGGCCTCGCCCGATTTACGGTCGGCGTTCTCCTCGGTGGGCTCCTCGTTGCAGCCATCGTCGAGGGACTCCCGATCGCGCTCGGTGCGCTGGTGACGGTACTGTTCCGTGACACCTCGCGAGAACGTGGCCTGCGGTGTGCGACGGCTAGCTACGCGCTCGGCGGCGTCGTCGGCGCGCTCGTCGGATTGCTCCTCACCGGAAGCCTGGCCGCCGTGGTCGTCGGTGCACTCCTCGCTCCACTCACCGCGTTCGGCGGCCCGATACTCGATGCGGCGGCGACGTGGATCGGCACCTCCGAACTCACATAAAGTCCGAGAGTCCGGCCTGGCCGTCGTCGTCCGCCGCGTCGGCCCCGTCACCCCCGTCGTCGGTCTCGGTTTCGTCGCGGTCCAGCACCTCCGCGCCGAGCGTCTGCTGGGAGTCGTCGCCCCCGCCGTCGCTCGCGTCCGCACCGGCGCTCCCGTCGTCGGCCTCGGCGTCGCCAGCCCCTCGGTCGTCGTCGGCGAACGCCCCACCCGCGTGTGCTTCGAGTTCGTCAGTTCGGAGGTCGGCAGCGTCTTCGACGATCGACTGCACCTTGTTCGTCGTCTCGCCGCTCCCCGTGATGTAGGAGACGGCCGCCTCGTCGAGGTCGTACCAGGCGGCCATCGCCACGGTCAGCTCTCGGGGCTTGCAGTGGTGCGTCATCGCCGCGAGGAAGGGCAGAACGTCGAGCCGAGCGGTCGACATCGAGAAGCCGCCGGATTCGGCGATCGAGCGGACGACCTCGTCGCGGGTCGCGTCCCGCGTCGACCGATAGGGCGCGCCGCCGTAGCGCGTCCAGCCGCCGCGGGTGTGGTCGCGTGCGGCCGCGACACCCCCGGCGAGGTTGTCGGTCGCGTAGCGCCACCAACTGTAGTCGTAGTCGGTCGCGTAGACCCGGCTCGTCCAGACGTCGGCGTTCGCGAGGAACTCGTAGGCGCGGGCGAGTTCTTCGCCCTCGTAGACGAGCGGGACCTTGTCTTCGACCCATTTGAGAAGGTCTTCGGGGGTCTCGTCCACGTCGTAGGCGGTCTGTAGCGCCTCCTGAGCGGGCTTTTCTTTCAGCACGGCGTCGAGGAACTCGAACAGGCCGACCGCGCGGTTTCGCGAACCGGTGGTCACGTCTTCGAGCGTGACCCGGGGTTTCCCGTCGGCGGTCGCCTGCAGGTCCTTCACCGCCGCGCGGAGGTCGCCGCTGTTGGCCTCGGCGATCCGTTCGAGCGCCTCCTCCTCGAACTCGATGTCTTCCTTCCGCAGGGTGTCTCGGAGCACCGGGACGATCGAGCGCGCCGAGACGTCGCGGAACTCGATCTCCTGGGCGGCGTTCCGCAGCCCGTTCGACATATCGTAGTACTCGTTGGCGATGAGGACGATCGGCTGGTTGGCCTCCTTGAGCAGGCGCGTGACGGCCTGCTTGCCGCCGCGGTCGTACTGGTAGTGGATGTTGTCGGCCTCGTCCATTATCACCAGCTGGCGGCCGCCGCTGTCGCCGCCGACCGACCCAGCGAGCGTCGCGTTCCGCGAGGCCCGTCCGGCGAACCGCTCGATGGCGTCTGCCGTCCGCTCGTCGGAGGCGTTGAGTTCGACGACCTCCCAGCCCATATCGTTCGCTAAGGCGTGGGCGGCGGAGGTCTTCCCGACGCCGGGCGCGCCGTGGAGGACGACCGGCTCGCGGTGGTCGTCCCACGTGTCGGCCCACTCTTTCAGGGCGTCGCGGGCCTTGTTGTTGCCGCGGACCTCCGACAACGTCGTCGGGCGGTACCGTTCGGTCCAGTCCGTCATTACCGGTGGAAGGAGCGAGGCCCGTTTAGTGGTTGCGGGGTGGCACCGCGCAGATCGCGCGCTGTCGGAGTCGGCTCCCGAACGGCTCCCTTTTGTTATAACCGAGCGACAGTTTATGGTCCCGTGGCACCTATTATCACGTATGTCCGCAGACGAGAGCGCTGTCGTGCTTGACCGCGAAGCGATCGACGAACTGCTCGGGACGGGCGGCGTCGGCGTGCTCGCGCTCGCCAGCGACGACGACCCATACGCGATTCCTGTCTCCTACGGGTACGACGCCAACGCCGGCGAGGTGTATCTCCGCCTCGGGTTCGGAACCGACTCCGAGAAACGCGAGTACCTCGCCGGCTCCGATCGAGCCGCGCTCGTCGTCACCGCCGAGGGCAGCAGCGGCTGGGAGTCCGTCGTCGTCCGCGGGCCGCTGGTGGAGATCCCCGAAGCGAGTATCGACGGGACGGTCGTCGAGGCGATCCGCTCGATCGACATCCCGTTCTTTACCATCTACGAGGAACCGCCTCGGGAGCTGGAGTACACGCTCTACCGGTTGCGCCCCGAAGAGATCACCGGCCGCCGCGAGAAACCGGCGACCGGAATCGAGTAACCGGGTGCTTGCCGACGGCGACTTCGTCGGCGTCTCACTCGACCACAAGACACCTATAGGAGTACTCTCACGTGGAACCGATGGCACGATCCGAGTCGACACCGACGTCGCGGCGAGGCTACGCCCCGGACGGTCGAACGCTCGGTATCGCCGCGCTGGGCGGCGTCCTCGCGTATCTCGTTTCGTACGCGCTCACGTACGCAGTGACCGGCCAGCAGATCTCGAACTCGCTTGCGGCCCGGGTTCTAGAGATCGCCACGGGCGACCCCGGAACGTGGAAACTGGTCGGCTGGGTGTTCTACAACGCACACTTCGTCACCAGCGAGATCCCCGGGCTGTTCGGATCGACGGCCGTGAACCTCGTCGGGCGCGGCGACACGTTCTCCGCGGCGCTCTTCGTACTCCCGCCGGTCGCGCTCGCACTCGCGGGAGCGCTCGTGGCGGCCCTGAGCCGGTCCGAGACCCCGATGGCCGGCGCGGTCGGCGGCGCATCGGTCATCCTCGGCTACCTCCCGCTCGCGGTCGTCGGCGCGTTCCTCTTCGCCGTCGACGTCGGCGACGCCACGGCCGGACCGACGCTAGTCACGGCTATTCTACTCGCAGGACTCGTCTACCCGCTCGTCTTCGGCGCGTTCGGCGGGGCGCTCGGTGCGCTCGCCACGCCCGGGCGCGCGTGAGGCTCCGAATCTGATAGGGATTATCGTAACTGTTCGGAGATTCTCGCCGTACTGTCCGCCGAGAAATCTATGCGGACTTACGATAATCCCTATGAGTTATCGGCCGCTCTGCGTTACAGATCGCGAGCGACCATCTCGCCCCAGTGCTCGAAGCCGTATCGCTCGTAGAATGCCTGTGCTCTGTCGTTCTCGCGGTCCACGTCGAGAACCATCCGATCGAGCGGGAGGTCCTGGGCACGCGCGCTCTCGACGGCGGCGTTCATCAGCGCGTCGGCGACGCCCGTTCCGCGGTAGTCGGGAGCGACGAAGATCTCGTTGAGGATCGCGGCGTCCCAGACGAACGACAGCGACTCCGGGAGGACGAACGCGTAGCCGACGACGTCGCCGTCGCCGTTCTCACTGTTTTCCGCTGCTGCCGCTTCGTCGACGGCGACGAGGACGCTGTCTGGGTCCTCGTCGACGCAGCGGTCGACCCACGCGAGCCAGCGCTCGCGGTACTCCGCCGTCAGTTTTTCCTCGTAGACCGCGCCCTTCTCCTCGCCACCGGTGTCCGCGCCGATTCCGAGCTCGAACCCGCGCTTCAGTTCCCAGAGCGCGTCGCGGTCGGTATCAGTGTCGTACGATCTGATCGTGGCGTCGGCCGACGTTGCCTGCTCGGTCATCAGTCTCACTCGACGTCCGGAGCGCAAGAACGCTGCCATCTCCGCCGAACCGGTAGTGAAGGCTCGACCGTCCGATCACTCCTCGGCGTCCGCGCCCGCTCCGGTAGCGCGCCGCGTCTGCCACAGTCGGACGGCGGTCACAAATGCCGAGAGGGGCAGTAACCACGCGCGAAAGCCCGTCATCGCCACCGGGAAGATGCGCTCGACGCGCTGTGGCTGTCCCGAGCCGCTGCTCCCGTCGCCACTCGCCGTCTCGACGCCGAGTGTCGGTTCGACGTCCAACACCGTCCGGAACGCGAAGTTCTCCGTCGTGCGCCGTGATTCCGTCTCGGGTGGTGAGAGATCGACGAACGTCTGGACCCACCCGCGGTCCGTCGAGTAGAACAGTCGCCCGTCGACCGTGTAGAACGTATCGTGGAGTGGATAGAACGCGTTCACGCCCCCGACGACGAGGTCGGGGACGATCGCGGCTCCGAAGAGGCAGCCGACCGCGACGAACGCGACTCGGAGCCCGCGGTTGCCGTATCGCTGGCGGACGATCGAGTCGGCGCCGCGTCGGGCGTCCCACCACAGCAGGGCGAACAGGGCCGCGGGGAAGAGCAGGGTGTGGCCGACAGAGCGGTGTGCGCCCGAGAGGATCGGTTCGAGCGCCACGTCGAGGTCGGGGAGCACGGTCGCCGCGGTGACGACGAGTGCGCTCCGACCGTCGAACTCCTCTCCGAGGAGCGCGGCGGCGATGAGGAGTGCGAGCGCGACGTGGACGAGCGTCGATGGCACGACGGTACTCTACGCCCGACCAGACTTGAACGTTCGTGCGTTGCTACACCGCTTCTCGCCCCGCGACAGCGATCCTGTCGGCCCCGCCCGGCGGTTATACTCTCGGCGTTCGTCGAACCCCCCGTTCGATACGCTTTTGCGACCGCCTCCCCCAGTTCCCAGCAGTATGTATCGTGAGCGGTCGATCGCGGAGGGCTGGAAGCCGTGACGACGGTCCCTCGAGAGGATCTCGCGCGGCGAATCGCGGGCGAAATTACGTTGAGTGACGATCCGGGCGCGACGCTTCGCAAGTGGCGCACGGACTTCGACGTCTCACAGACGGCGCTCGCCGAACAGTTGGACGTCTCCTCGTCGGTCATCTCCGACTACGAGAGTGGCCGCCGCGAGAGCCCCGGCATCGGCGTCGTCAGACGGATGGTCGAGGCGCTCCTCGATATCGACGAATCTCGGGGCGGGGGTCGCATCCGCCAGTACGCTCGCGTCATCTCTGCGGGATTCGAGAGCGACATCGTCCAGGACCTCCGGGAGTATCCGACGTCCATTCCGCTGGAGACGCTGTACGACGCGATGGACGCGACCGAACTCGTCCGCGGCGATCAGGACCGGATCAGCGGCCACACCGTTATCAACAGCATCGAAGCGATCACGCGTCTCTCCTCGGAGGAGTTCTACCGCCTCTACGGCCAGTCGACCTCGCGCGCGCTGGTGTTCACGGGTGTCACCCGCGGGGAGTCGCCGCTGGTCGCGATGCGCGTCGTCAATCCGACGCCGAACGCCGTCATCCTCCACGGGCTTACCGAGGACGACCTCTGGGAGCACGCGCCCGCGCTCGCCACGATCGACGGCTTCTCGCTCGCGATCTCGAATCGGGATCTCGACGAGATGCTTGACGATCTGCGGCGACTCCCGTAGGTACTCGACTGCGGTCGCCGCGAGAGAAAGAACAGTCGCTGCCGCCGATCCGCGCTCCTCGTAGCGACCTATTCGACGTACTCGTAGCGCCGCTCGTTCATCCGGCCCCAACCGGTGAAGACGAACTCGCCCTCTGGTTGGGTGAACTCCTCGACTTCGACTTCCTTCTGGTGGTTGTGGACGTCGTGGACGAGTTCGTACTCCTCGAAGGAGAGATCGTAGCGGTCCGCCAGTTGCGCGTCGACGTCGAGACCCTCGACGCCCTCGCGCCAGCCGTCGCGGACGGTTTCAGCGTGGATCTCCGCCTGCGCGCCCGAGCCGTAGGAGCCGACGAGCATCTTCTCGCCCGCGAGGTCGACGTCCTCGGACGCGGCCGCGCGGAGGGCCGAGAGCCGAGCGAGATGCACCGAGGCTGTGTACCAGTTGCCGACCTGCCCGGAGACCTGGATCGTCGGCTCGATCGCCTGCTCGTACCACTCTTGGTACTGACGCGTCCCTTTCAGTTCGTCCATATACGCGCGGATCGCCTCCTCGTAGTCTTCGCGCGTCTCGTAGTTCTCCTCGCGCGGCTGCATCCCGATGTCGTCGGCGAGGGCGTCCTCGATCTCGGTGTCGCGCGTGATGTGCCGGTAGCCGAGCAACGCGGCTTTTCGGACCATCCCCGGATACGGCGTGTGGAACGGGAAGTAGACGAAGTCCTCGGGGTGAGTGTCGCCGGCGACGGACTCGTAGTCCTCCAGGGCCTCGCGCATCCGCGCGAGATACACCTGGATCGAGCGCTTGCCGTCGACGCTCGGGAACTGCTGATTCGGCTTCAGGAAGTCGGTCTCGTCGGCGCTGCCGTACCCCTGCTCTGTCGAGAGGGCGACGATGTCCGGCTCCTCGTCGATGAGCATCGCGACCGCACCCGCACCCTGGGTCGCCTCACCTGGGTCGCCGCGCTCGTAGAGCGCCGTGTCGGTCGCGATCACGAGCGCCGCGCGCCCGCGATTTCGCCCCGCGCGGATCCAGTTGTACGCGTCGTCGAGACACTGCGTGCCCGACAGGCAGGCGAACTTCCGCTCGCCCTTGTTCGCGTGGTGGAAGTCGCCGTCGTACACCTGTTCAAGACAGCCCGCGATGTACGTCGAAACGGGCTTCGAGTTGTCGAAGGCGGACTCGGTCGCGACGTCGATGCGACCGATGTCCTCGGGCGTGAGGCCTTTGCGGTCCATCAGTTGCTTGGCCGCGTTCGCGCCCATCGTGACGATGTCCTCGTAGACATCGGGCAGCGAGGAATACTCGATACCGATGCCTTTCGTGTACTTTCCAGGGTCTTCGCCCTTCACTGGCGCGAACGTTTCCGCGAGGTCCAGGCGGAGTTTCCCAGACCAGAGTTCGATGGCGTCGATGCCGACGGCAGTCATAGGGTCGCATTTCGAGGCTGCGCATATGGTTTTGTCGATGCCTCCGTACGTCGTTTGTCGAAGGAATATGTCTCAGCTACCTCCGGCTGCGCCCGATTCCGGATCGCCGACTACCGCGCTTTTCGGAGAGACTTCCAGATACTCGTCCGTGTCGTGGATAACGGCGTCGGTGACATTGACGACGTAGGCGTTTCCGTCACTTCCGGCGTCCTGTCCGCGGCCCTGACTTTGGCCCCTCCCACGTCCTTTACCTTCTCCTGGGCCGTCGCTTGATTCCGCAGGCACCACAGCTGTCGCGTGGCCACGCGACCGAATCTTCGCCTTGACGAGCTGTATGTCGCCCGCGTCGCTCACTGTGAGAGAGATGCTGTCGTAACTCTCTGCGTTGTCGAGTGTTGACGCTGTGGCGTCAATTCCGTGTCTCGCAGTTATCGAGATTCCCTCTTTGCTGACCGCCGTGGCGTCATCGATTGCAAGGTGCTTTCCGGAGTTCACTTTGATGTTATTCCACCCCTCGGAGGTATCCAGGTCAGCGCTCGTCAGGGTCACGTTTTCCTCACCAGTGAGGCGGAGACTTCCCCTTGTTTTGACTGATAGGTCACGTCCCGCGAGCTGACGGCTCTTGGACGTGACGTACACTCCGCTCCACCCAGCTGTATTGTCGATCGTTGCCTCCGTCAGTCGCACTGCTGATTCCGCGGTGACGGACACTTTCCCACCGGCAGTAAGACGGGTGTGCACGGCGTCAATGGACTCGCTATCCGAGGTCACGGTAACGCTGCCGTCTCCCACCTCGTTGGTGATCAGCGATTGGCCGACATTGACGGCGCTCGATCCTGTAATCTCTATCGAACTCCGGGTGAGTATCTCTGCGTTTCGAGCGGCAATCCCGTCTTCACTTTCGACAGTCACGCTTCCTTTCGACCTGATAGTCATCCGATCGCCCGACACCGAACCCCTATCTGTCGAGACAGTGACGCTGTTCCACCCCGCTGCGTTGTCAATCGATGCGGAGGTAAGACCTACGTCCGTCGATCCGGTGACAGAGATACTTCCTTTCGAACTCATCTCAGTGCTGTGAGCGTCGACAGCCCCGCTGTCGGACACGAGGGTGATGCTATTGCTCCCAGCAGCGTTAGTGATCGTAGCCGATCTCATCTGGATGCCCTGCGACCCGGAGACGACGATAGAACCCTTCGAGGTGACACTCGCTCCGATGGCGGTGACGGTACTCTCCCCGGATTTGACGGTGATACTATTCGACCCTCGAAGATTATCGATCCGTGCGCCGCGTAGTTGCACCGGGCCTGGTGCCGAGACGGTGATACTTCCGCGCGAGGTTACAGTTGTCCCTGCGAGATTAGTCTCTCCTTCGCCGGACTTGAGACTGATGCTATTCCAGTTGGCGGTGTTGTCGACGAGGGACTCCGTCAACTGCACGCCGCGGTCTCCAGAGATTGAGATGCTTCCCCTCGATTGAACGGATGCACTGTGTCCGCTGACGTGGCCCTCGCCTGATTTCACCGTGACACTGTTCCATCCGTCTGCATTGTCGATTGTGCCTTCAGGAAGAGCGACGTATCCGGGCACGTCGAGCGAGACTGAACCTTTCGTTCGTAGCGTCCCGGAGAGGCTTACGTTCTCGGCACTCAGATCGATCGCGTTCCGCCCAGTATCGACCGTTACGCCGCTCGGAACGCGAAGCGTGGCCGACGACGCCGTCTCGGAGTAACTCCCGGGAACCGTCCCAGACGAGAGGTCTACGGTCACATCTCCGTCAGTAGTCTCGTACGCTCCATCGTCGTCGATGTCCAGCCACGGTTCGTCAGGGACCTCGGCGTCTTCGTCTTCGTCACCGTCGTCGTCTTCCTCGTCGTCATCGTCTTCCGTCGGCGGATCTGCATCAGGAATCTCCTCTCCCCGGGCGGCTCCTGGATCCTGCTCAGAAATCGTCAGTATGCGTTCTGCGAGCAGCGTACCGGTTGCTCCGTCTCTGACCGTGACAGTCACCTCCGTACCGCTTGATTGATTCCATCCAAGCCGCCAACTCTCCCCAGGTTCGAATTTCCCATCGTCGCCGCCTTCGATTACCGCTCCGTCGTTGAACGCGAACGAGAACTCCCCGGAAGCGTTGCCGACGTTGACGCGGAGTGACTCTGTGGAGAGTGATCGTCCTCCGTTGTGCGAGAGTGTGAGAGACTCATTAGTCGCCGTCATCACGATGTCCACCGGTGTCCCGCCTGCGCCGCCCGCAGACCCCGCTGTATCACCTGCCGAGCCGCCGGTCCGTGAGGCGACGTAGTACGCGCCGAACGTCGTCGCGCTGACGACGACAATCGCGACTAAGAGAACTGTTCCGATGGATTCGGCTTGGGCGCGATTGGGTGTGGTCTTGTGCATATGAATGTGTGTCAGCTACGCCGTCACGTCGAACGACTCGGTGTATTCGGTTCCACTAACAGTGTACGTGACAGTCACAGTTACTGTGCTTCCTGCCATATCAACGGGACTGCCACTCCCCCCTGGACCTGCACTAATAAATTCGTAGATATAGAATCGAGCAACTCCGTCTCCCGGAATGCGTGCAGTTTCAGACAGGGTCCCGAGAGAACCAATTTGCCAACTATCTTTATTTTCGTTACTGTCACCAGACTCGTAGTAGCCGTCTTCCGGGTTCTCTGTATTGGCTCCGTCGTCACCTACGTCAATGAACGTCTCTCGGTCTTCAGCACCGTTCTGAGAGCTGGAACCTTCGTAAACCTTAGCTGCACTATCTGTCGATAACTCTATTTCCGTAATAACGGCCTCTTGCGATCCGCCATTGTCGACGACGAACTGTATCCCCGTCTGTTCGTACACCTCTCCGCTCCCGGCACGGAGTGTAAGAGGTCCATCAGTACCAACACCGGGTCCGCCACCTCCTCCAGTCTGCACTTCCATATCATACTGCACGTTCTCGTTTCGTCGCGCCTCGAACTGACTGTCGTCCACGTCATATGGAGAATTCTCCGCAAACCGCGACGTCACGTTCACCCAGTCCGGACCCGCCGTTCCCGCAGTGTACTGATATCGGTAGCGTCCAGTTTCGAGGACGACGCCATTGGGAATGTCTGGCCCGGCCACGACGTTGTCTCTGACCGGATTGTTGTACTTGTCCCTCGATTCCACCTCGAAAGAGTACGTCTGGCCTGCGAACGGACTCTCCGGGAGGTCCTCGACGCTCGTCAGATACGCGGTGTCGGTCTCCTCGACATTCGTCCCGACGCCGACTTTCGAGAGTTTGAGCTGGTACGTGACGCCCTGATCGAAGACTAACTCGACGCCTCGCGGATGAGAGTCGACCTCGACGTACTCGCTACTCTGTTCGACTGCGTCTTCCCACTCATCGACACCTAGTTCGGTCGGTACGACGATCGAAATATCGGCCGTCTCGTTCGAGATACTGATCGTACGCGTCGAGACGCTCACCGCGCGAGGGTCGACGGTGAGCGTGCTGGCCCCACCGCGCGAGAGGCTCCCGTCGAGCGCGACGAGTGAGATCCGCTTCCCCGAGACGATCGACTGATCCGTCAGGAGCGTCGTGCCCCCCGCACCGAAGCGGTTGTAGACGAGGCCGTTCTCGTAGGCGGTGGTCGGTGCACCGTCGTAGTTCGCGTAGCTCGGCTGGTAGACCAGCGACTTGGTCGTGTAGTTGTGCGGTGTCCCGTCCCAGAAGTCCGCCGTCTCAGGGTTGTCGGTGCGATCGGTGGTCAGATCGTCGGCCGTCGCGTTCCTGATCGTGATATTGCCAAGCGACGACGTCGAGAGCGTCCCGCTCGGTGGCGCGGGATTCACGGCGACGACGCGCGTGGGATACTGTGTCCCGAGTTCGACGCTGGCCGGCGCTGACGATCCCGTCGCGGCCGTACCGAGGATCGTATTTCGGACTTCCTGCAGATCCGACTGGACGCGCTGGTTGTGCTGGAACTCGATCTGTCGGTTCTCCTGTGGAACGACAGTCGCCTGATACAACGAGAGTGAGATAACGAGAAATCCCAGGAGCAGGACCGCTCCGATCTGTACCGTCACGGCCCTGTCGTCGCCCCCGAGAGACATACCCCGGAATCGGCGACTGGTGGATAAAAATATGCCGGCAAAGCGGCACGAATCGAGGCCGAGATCGCATCGGAGACCGACGCTCGCGTCCCGGTCACGGGAATGGTAGAGTGATTGTCACTCCCGGCCACCGCGAGTGCCGTCGCGACGACGCGTGCCGCTCAGTCTTCTTCTTCTTCGACGACTTCGGGATCGCTCATCGCGCTCTGGAGGCTGTCCAGTCCGTTGACCCACTCGGAGACGAGCCCGTACTCGAGCTCTTCGACGACGGCCATATCGAGTTCGTCGCCCTCGATGATCCGCGTGCCGGCCTGCACGAGGTAGCCGAGCGCGGCGTCCATATCGTCGTCCTGCTCTGCAGCGGCGGCGGCCTCGACGTACTCCGTCAGCGGCGCTTCTTCGGCCGCACCGGCGACGATGTACTCCTCCGCAGCGTAGAAGACGCAGACGAGACTCGTCTGTACGCCGTCGATGAGCATCACTTTGTCCTCGCGCGCGGCCTCGTCTTCGATGTCCAGTTCGGGCTCGGAGAGGACGATCGTGCGGACGCGTTCGAGTTCCTCGATCGCTTCCTCGTCTTCGAGCCGTCCGTCCTCGTACGCAGAGACGATCTTCGCGACCGCGATGGCCGCGTCGTCCTGCAGATTCAAGAGCAATCGCGCGGAGTCCTCGTTTTCGGGGTCGAGGTCTTCTTCCTCGACACGCGAGAGCCAGTTTTGCCAGCGTTCTTCGGTGTAGTAAGTCTCCTCGGCCTCGGTCATATTCCACCATTTCCGCCGGGATTCAAATGCCTTTCTTGTCGAGGGTCCCGACGAGCGCTCGACTAGCGTGACAGCGCCGCACACGTGTCGATCCCGTAGACGTCGGCGGGAGTCTCGACGTGAGCGCGCTCGACGGCCGCGTCGTACCCCGATTCGAGGAGCCATCGCACGCGACGCGGCACGGTCTTCGGACCGAGCACCATCCCTGGACGGTCGGGATCGTCGACGAAATCCGTCTCCATCAGGAACGGCTCACCCGATTCAGCCGCGACTTCCAGGCGATCTTTCTTGCTCATCACGCTCGGCGTCGGGCCCGCGAGCGTCCCACCGGCGTAGTGTTTCACCACCTTGTGGGCTGAGAGCCCGCGCGCTTCGGCCCACTCGGCCACCTCGGTCAGGTCGTCTGTCGCCTCAGTGTGCAACTGGACGGCGCAGCCGTGTTCTGCGCCCAGCGAGAACGCGTGGCGCATTACCTCGTTCGAGGCCTCCCACACCGCGTCAGAGACGTCGTAGTGCGGCCGCCCGGACTTCAGCGCGAGCGCGTCGCCCCCGGCGACGTACTCCGCCGCGCAGTCGAGTCCCGCCTGCATCAACGCGCTCGCGTCCGCCGGCGAGAACCCGCGGTCGTCGACGAGCTTCGAGACCAGACCCGGATGGACGCCGAGCACGGGCCACGCCCGGCCCGGCAACAACTCGGTCGCTTCCTCGACCACGTCCATTGTCGTCTCGAAGACCGGGCGGAAATCCTCACCCGTCTCGGGTTCGACGCCGAGGAGCCAGGAGGGTTTGTTCACGACGAGTAGGTGGGTTCCACCGAGCCGCGCGAAGTCGCGGACGGCGTCGAGGCCACGGCCGTGCACCGGGTCGAGATGTAGGTGGTTGTCGAGCACCGGCGTGCCGAGATCTTCCATACGCGCCCCTCGGCTCGCCACTCAAAAAATTCGCCCGTTTGTCGCTGGGCGGAAAGGACGGTGTGGCGGAAAGGTCGGTATGGGCGGCCAGGACGATGACGCGTCGCGGTCGTCGCGCGTGTCGCGAACGACGTCGCCTCCGACACCTACGCGTCGTAGCCGACGAGGGTCGGGCTGTCCTCGTCTTCGTCTTCGTCTTCCTCTTCCTCTTCGAGTGTGACGCGCTCTGTCGCGGCGTTCCGCAGGGCGTCCGAGCGGCCGAACTCGCCGGGGGCGATCGCGAAGGTCCGACAGCCGTAGGAGTTCGCCGTCTCGATCGCGGGCTTGAAATCGGTGTCGCGGGAGGCGATAGCGATGATGTCCGCACGGTCTTCGACGGCAAAGCGGGTCACGTCGACGGCGAGCCGGACGTCGACGTCGCCGCTCGTGACGATCACCTCGAAGCCGCGTGCTTCCGCCGCCTGGATGAGCCCCGGCGTCGCGTGCTCGTCGAGATAGAGCCGTATCGCCGTCAGCTGCCCGACGGCTGCAGCCGCCTCGCGTACGTCGTCGAGATCGACGTCGAACTCGTCGCGGAGGACGTTCGGGCCGTCGACGAAGAGCGCGACCCGCGGCTCGTCCGCCTCGTCGGCGAACAGGCGTCCCAGGAGGTCCATAGCACCGATTTCACGGGGACCGACATAACGCCGACGATGCCGGCCGCCGCCGAACGCGGATCGCGGAGGCCCCAACCGGCGGTGTGGTATGTCTAGAATATACACCTATAACACCTATTGGAGTATGTTTATGAAGTAAGTCGGAGGAATAGTGGACATAACGAGTCCGATACCGATGACTGAAACAGATTCGTTCACTGTCGTCACCGCGATGAACCCACACGATGCGCTGACCGTTCGGTCCACGACCACGCACGCGACCTACCAGTTGGTCGAGTACACCGACGAGTCCACGCGTGACGCGCTCGCGTCGCTGCAGCCAGGCGAACCGGTACGGCTGTCGCTTTCACGCATCGGCTGGCGCGGCAACGTCTGGCGCGTCGACATTGCGTCTCACCGTGTCCACCCAGAGGCCGTACGGACCGAATCGCAGGCCGGAACGTAACCGGAACCCACGACGAGCCGGCGGTGGTACGCCGCGTCCTTCCCGCGCACTCAGAACGAGGTGTCGTCAAGCACCGTCTCGAACAGTGCCGCGACCACCAGTGCGCCGGCGACGATCACGCCCTCGACAATCCCGTATTGGAACGGGTAGACCGTGAGAGCGATCAGGACGCCGGCGCCGACGAGGCAAATCACCGCAACGAGTAGTGCGCGTGTGCGTCGCCGCATCGCTGTGAAGTCACCTCCGTACGCCGGATTACAGACGCCAAATCTGTAATATGTGTCGGCACCGCCGACACCGGATCACGTGCTCGCTGGGTGTGATCTTCCTCGCGAACGCAGTCCCGCGCTGTAGCGCTACGACGTTCGATTCGGGACGTCCAGCAGGTGGATATTTCTCTCTGCCGCACGCGCGCTCAGACACCTGATGACACAGGAGCGCGTCGGCCAGGGACGGGACGAATCGGGACCACTGGATACTTTCCGTCGCTTTTTCGCGCTCGAACGCGACGTACTGGTGCTGTCGCTCGCGATGTTCGCGTTCAGTCTCGGCTTCCAGATGACGAACCGCTTCCTCCCGGAGTATCTCGTCGCGCTCGGAGCCAGCGGCTTCGTCGTCGGGCTGTTCGGCACGGTCGGGAACGTCATCTCGGCCGTCTATCCGTACCCGGGCGGTGCGATCTCCGACCGGATCGGCTCCCGCTACGCGCTGACCGTGTTCGGCCTGGTGTCGACGCTGGGGTTCACCGTCTGGCTCCTCGCGCCTGGCGTCGGTCCGGTGTCGCTCGCTGGCGTGACGATCCAGCCGTGGATCTGGATCTTCGTCGGCCTGCTGCTCGCGCAGGCGTGGAAGTCGTTCGGCCTCGGTGCCACGTTCGCGGTCGTCAAGCAGGCGACCGAGCCCTCGCGGTTGGCTGCTGGGTTCGCCAGTACGGAGACGTTCCGCCGGACGGCTTTCCTCGTCGGCCCCGTCCTCGCCGCCATCCTCATCGGTCTCCATCCGGCGTTTACGGTGAGTTTCCAGTACGTTCTCGGCGTCGCCGTCGCGTTCGGCGTCCTCGGGACGGTCGCCCAGCACCTGCTCTACGACGCCAACGAGGACACGCTCGGCGACTCCTTCGCGGGCCTTGACCGGATCCGTCGCGACCTCCGCGAGATGCCGACGACGCTGCGGCCGCTGCTCGTCGGCGACACCCTGGTTCGGTTCGCCAACGGGATGGTCTACGTGTTCTTCGTGCTGGTGATCACGCGGATCTACCAGGTCGGATTCGCGACGACCGTCTCACTCGCCGGCTTCTCGTACGCGATCGACCTCTCTCCGGAGGCGTTCTTCGGCTACCTGCTCGGCGTGGAGATGCTCGTCGCGCTGCTCGTGATGGCACCCGCCGCGAAGGCCGCAGAGCGTGTCGGCCTGAAGCCCGTCGTCGCGCTCGGGTTCGCAGTGTACGCGCTGTTCCCTGTCGTGCTCATCAACGCGCCGGGGACCGCGACGGCGATGGTCCTCGTCTTTGCGTTCTCGGGGTTGCGATTCGCCGGTCTCCCCTCGCACAAGGCGCTGATCGTCGGCCCCGCACAGCAGGGGGCTGGAGGGCGAGTCACTGGTACGTACTACCTGCTCCGGAATACGATCGTCATCCCTAGCGCCGCCCTCGGCGGGTACCTCTGGGAGTTCGTGAGTCCGGAGGTCGCGTTCACCATCGCCGCCGCAATCGGCGTCGTCGGCACGGGCTACTTTCTCCTCTTCGGCGAGGAGTTCGAGGCGTATGCATAAGCAACGGCTACTTCGACTGCGGTACTCTCACGCCAACGGAATCGTTCTCCGTTCTTTCCCCCTCCACGATCCGACCGCTGATATTTAAACACACTGTATATTCAATGTTGATAACAAGAAATAGAGTTTATAATATCTTAGTATTTTCATTTGCGATATGGGGACAATCACCAAGCAAGAGCGGGGGCAGGTGGACGGGCAGCGATTAACCGAGAAGATCGGTATCGACGACGGCGAGATCAACTGGCGAAAGGACTTCACGCAGTTCGACGAGGCTGACTGCCAGAACCTCGAACAGACGGCGCCGGTTCTCGACGACATCGCCGAGGACCTCGTCGACGACTTCTACGATCACATTCAAGCGTACTCGGAGTCGGTCGCGATACTCGAGTCGTCCTCGAAATCGGTCGAAGCTCTCAAGAAAAGTCAGATCGAGTACTTAAAAGGACTCGGACGGGGAGAGTACGGTCGCTCGTACTTTGATCGGCGGGCTCGGATCGGGAAGATCCACGATATGCTCGATCTCGGACCGAAAATCTACCTCGGGGCGTACGCCATCTACTACGAGGGGATACTGCAGGGAATCGCGGACGAAGTGAAATCGAGCGTACGCGCGGCGGTCGACGAGCCCACGGCCGCTGCGCGGAACGGGCACGACTCGGCGTCTGCTGTCGAGGAAGCAGTCGAAGATGCCATTGACACCGTCGTCGACCGGACGCTCTCGGTCCTCAAGCTCATCAATCTCGACCAACAGGTCGCGATGGACACGTATCTGCACTCCTACACCGAACGGATCGAGCGGGAACTCGATCGGCAGCAGTCTGTCGCCCGTGACGTCGACGCGTCCGTCAGTGCGCTGCGGGAGGCGTCTGACGACGTCTCCGAGTGCGCTCACGAGATCCGCGAGGTCACCGTCGAACAGTCCGAGAGTATGACAGAGGTCTCGGGTGAAGTCTCGAACCTCAGCGCCACCATCGAGGAGGTGGCGTCGACCGCGAACCAGGTCGCGACGACCAGCGAGCGCGCCGAGACGCTGGCCACGGAGGGCCGCGAGTCGGCCGCGGACGCGATGGACGTAATGGACGACGTCGGCGAGGCTGCAGACGAGGTCAGCGACGACGTCGAACAGCTCAAAGCGCGCGTCGAAGAGATAGACGAGATCGTCGAGGTGATCAACGATATCGCCGATCGGACGAACATCCTCGCGCTGAACGCGTCGATCGAGGCCGCGCGGGCGGGTGAGGCCGGTGACGGATTCGCGGTCGTCGCCGACGAGGTGAAATCGCTGGCCGAGGAGTCACAGACGCAGGCCGGTCGGATCGAAACGATGATCGACGAGATCCAGGCTGACACCCAAGAGACGGTCGCCAGCCTCGATACGACGACCGACCGAATCGACACCGGCGTCGACAGCGTCGGCGCCGCGATGGCGAAACTGGACAACATCGCCGAGGCGGTCTCCGAGACGTCGAGCGGCATTTCCGAGGTCGCAGACGCGACCGACGATCAGGCAGCGAGCACCGAGGAACTCGCAGCGACGATCGACGAAGCGAGTCACCGCGCCGAACGTATAGAGACCAAGATCCAGGACGTCGCGGATGCGGTCGACCAACAGGGAGAGAGCATCGACGCGATTTCTGAAACCGTGCGAGAGCTCACGGATAACGGCCAGCAGCGGAATTCGGTCGGTTTGTGAGGAGCGAAACTCCCCGTATCCGTCTCGATGCAGCCTCCCAGCAACACATACCCCCACGTTCAGTGCCGACCTGGCGAAGCGGCTCGGCGAGCCGTGATTATACGCTTGCCAGAGAATCCGACATTTTCATATCGCGGTATAAAATTTATGACGCTGCTAGCGGCCACAGAGCATACCAAAACATTTCTTGTACCAAACCAAGCCATCAGTATGGCCCATCGGAAGCCACCGCTGTACGACGTGTACGCCGCAGATGCGACGTTCACGGAGTTCGGCGGATGGGATATGCCGGTCGAATTCGACTCGATTCGGGCGGAACACGCCGCCGTCCGCGAATCGGTCGGGATCTTCGACGTTTCGCATATGGGCGAAATCGTCGTCACCGGCTCGGATGCAACGGCGCTGATGCAACGGCTCACCTCCAACGACGTGAGCGCGCTCGCGCCCGGAGACTCCCAGTACGCGATGCTCACCGACGAATCGGGGACGATCGTCGACGATACGATCGTCTATCGGTTGCCCGACGAGGAGACGACGCGCTACCTGTTCGTCCCGAATGCGGGCCACGACGAGGAGGCGTATCGGCGATGGGTCGACCACCGGGACGAGTGGGACCTCGACGCGGAGGTCCGAAACGAGACCGACGCGTGGGCGATGCTCGCCGTCCAGGGACCCGACGCCCCGGACGTCGTCGACACCGCGACCGACGTCGACGTGACGCCGCTCTCGTGGGGCGAGGCCACCTACGCCGACATCGACGGCGTCCGCTCGTGGGTGTCGCGGACGGGCTACACCGGCGAGGACGGGTACGAGATCCTGTGTCCGAGTGACGACGCCGAGACCGTCTGGTCGGCGTTCGAAGGCGACGTAACGCCCTGTGGCCTGGGCTGTCGTGACACCCTTCGTACCGAGATGGGCTTTCTCCTCTCGGGGCAGGACTTCGATCCCGTCGAGGAGCCACGCAACCCCTACGAGGCCGGCGTCGGCTGGACTGTCGACCTCGACACCGACTTCGTCGGCCGCGACGCGCTCGCCGAGATCGAACGCGAGGGCGTCACCGAGACGTTCGTCGGGCTGATCCTCCGCGAGCGCGGGATCGCCCGGCACGGCCACGAGATCGTCGCCGACGGCGAGGTCGTCGGGCACGTGACCAGCGGGACGATGAGTCCCACCCTGGGAGAGGCGATCGCGCTGGGCTACCTCCCGACAACCCTCGCAGACCCCGGCACCGAACTCAGTGTCGTCGTTCGCGACCAGGAGAAACGAGCGGAAGTCGTATCCACACCATTCATCGAGGACAACTAATGTTCGAAACACCCGAAGACCGCAAGTACCAGGAATCGCACGAGTACGCAACCACCGACGGCGAGACCGTCACGATCGGCATCACCGACTTCGCACAGGACGAACTGGGCGACGTCGTCTTCGTCGAACTGCCCGAGGTCGGCGACGACATCGCCCAGGGCGAAGAGTTCGGCGTGGTCGAGTCGATTAAAGCCGTCTCGGACCTCTATGCCCCGATTTCGGGCACCGTCACCGAGGTCAACGAGGAACTGTTCGACCGCCCGGAACTGGTGAACGAAGACCCCTACGGCGAGGGGTGGATGCTCAAAGTCGACCGCGCGGACGACGCGGACTTCGACGCGTTGCTCTCGGCCGACGAGTACCGCGAGCAGACCGAGTGAGGGCGACTGTGAACGTGACTGCGATCGCGGTTGCTGTCCACAACGGAGAACACCGATGAGCAATCACAACCGACACGAACGCGCCCAGGGAAGTCCCTACGCACCGCACACGCCCGAAGACACGGCCGCGATGCTGAACGCGATCGGCCTCGAAAGCGAGGCCGAGTTGTTCGACGTCCCGGCGGAGGTCCGCTTCGAGGACGAGCTGGGGATCGAATCGCGGAGCGAGCGCGAACTCCGCGCGGAACTGTCGTCGACGCTCGCGAAGAACGCCGATCTGACGGAGTTCCTCGGCCGCGACCACCACACCCACTACGTGCCGTCGCTGATCGACGAACTCTCCGAGCGATCGGAGTTCCTGACGTCGTACACGCAGTATCAACCCGAGATCACGCAGGGATTCCTCCAGGCGCTCTTCGAGTACCAGTCGCTCGTCGTCGAACTGACCGGCCTGCCGATCGCGAACTGTTCGATGTACGACGCCGCGACCGCGCTCGGTGAGGCCGCACGGCTCGCCGGGCGCGTCCGACAGGCGTCGGGGACGCGCGTGCTCGTCCCGGAGATCCTCCACGAGAACAAGCGCGCCGTCCTCGAAAACTACGTCGACGGCACCGACCTCACGGTCCACACGTATCCGATGGCCGACGGTACCGTCGACGTTGAGGCGCTCGCTGCGGCCGCCGACGAGGAGACGGCGATGATCTACGCGGAGAACCCGACCGTCCACGGGACGATCGAATCCCGACTCGCAGACGTTGGCGACGTCGCAGACGACGTCGAGGCGCTGTTCTGTCTCGGTTCGGACGTCGTCGCGCTCGGCCTGCTCACCGAACCGGCGAGCGTCGGTGCCGACGTCGTCGTCGGCGAGGCCGACGCGCTGGGACTGCCGACGGCCTACGGGATGGGTCTCGGTCTGTTCGCCACGCGCGAGGCGTTCCTCCGACAGGTGCCCGGCCGACTCGTCGGCGCGGGCGAGGACGCCGCGGGCAAGCGCGCGTACACGCTGACGCTGCAGACGCGCGAACAGCACATCCGCAAGGAGCGCGCGACCTCGAACATCTGTACCAATCAGGCGTGGGTGGCGCTGCGAACGGCGATGCACCTCGCGTGGCTGGGTCCCGACGGACTCGTCGACCTCGCGAGCCAGTGTGTTCGTGAGGCGCAGTCGCTCGCCGAGCGACTGAGCGAACTTCGAGGGGTCAAAGCCCCCGTCCACGACCGTCACCACTTCAGGGAGTTCCTCGTGCGGACCGATCAGCCTGCGTCCGCCATCGCGAACGACCTCGAAGCGAGCGGGTTCGCGGTCCACGTCGTCGACGACCACCGACTGCAGGTGTGCGTCACGGACGTGAACGCCGCAGCGACGGACGCCCTCGTGGCGGCGTTCGAGGAGGCGCTATAATGAATCACGATCAGGCACGCTACGGCGACGACGAACGGTACGAACCGCTGCTTTCCGAAAAGGACACGACGAGCGTCGACGTCGACGAACAGTCGCCGCTGCCCGACGACCTGACGCGCGACAGCCTCGAACTGCCGGGCCTCTCAGAACCCGAGATCGCTCGGCACTACACGCGGCTCTCGCAGATGAACTGGAGCGTCGAGAGCGGTCCGTACCCCCTCGGGTCGTGCACGATGAAGTACAATCCATCGTTCACCGAGGACGTCGCGGCCGACCCCAACGGCGCTGTTCACCCCGACCGATCCGAAGCGAGCCTGCAGGGGACGCTCGAAGTCCTCCACGGCCTGCAGGACTACTTAGCGCGCATCGGCGGGATGGACGCGGTGACGCTGCAGCCCCCCGCGGGCGCGGCCGGGGAGTTCACCGGCATCCTCGTCGCGAAGGCGTACCACGAGTCTCGCGACGACGACCGTTCCGAAGTGATTGTCCCCGCGTCGGCTCACGGCACCAACTTCGCGAGCGCCGCGATGGCGGGCTACGACGTCGTCGAACTGCCCTCGGGCGAGGACGGCCGCGTCGACCTCGACGCACTGGAGGCGGCCGTCTCCGAGGACACGGCGGCGCTGATGCTCACGAACCCCAACACGGTTGGCCTGTTCGAGCGCGACATCGTCGAGATCGCCGATATCGTCCACGACGCCGGCGGTCTGCTCTACTATGACGGCGCGAACCTCAACGCGCTGCTCGGCCGCGCTCGACCGGGCGATATGGGCTTCGACGTGATGCACTACAACGTGCACAAGACGTTCGCGACGCCGCACGGTGGCGGCGGTCCCGGAGCCGGTCCGGTCGGCGTCGTCGACGACCTCGTGGAGTTCCTTCCGAGCCCGCGGGTCTGCGAGACAGAGGGCGGGTACGAACTCTGCGAACCCGAACAGACCATCGGCAAGGTCCACGGCTATCAGGGCAACTGGCTCGTGCTCGTGAAGGCCTACGCGTACATCGCGCGCCTCGGCGACGAGGGGCTCGAAGACGCCTCCGCGAAGGCGGTCCTGAACGCGAACTACCTCGCCGAACAGATCGACTACGAGATCCCCTACGAGCCGTTCCATCACGAGTTCGCCGCGACCGCGGGAGATCGGGACGCCGCCGACGTGGCAAAGCGGATGCTCGATTACGGCGTCCACCCGCCGACGACGAAGTGGCCCGAGTTCGTTCCCGAGGCGATGCTCACCGAGCCGACCGAGGCCGAGAGCCGCGCCTCGCTCGACGACCTCGCGGCCGCGTTCAACGCCGCGATGGCCGACTCGATCGAGGACGTCGAGAGTGCGCCGTCGAAGACGACGGCGCGGCGAATCGACCAGGCTGCGGCCGCGCGAAACCCGCGGCTCTCCTGGCACGCACTCGGCGACGAGGAATAGAACTCGCAGTCGGCAAGCGGCCTACGCGTCCGCTTTTGCAGTACTGATACCGTTGATCTCGATGAAGCCGTAGCCACACTCGCTGCAACGCCACTTCGTCTTCGTTCCGAGGTGCAGTTCCATCGACGCCGTCTTCCAGAACTCCGTGTTGCCACACTCGGGGCAGTCGTACTCGCGTTCGAGACTCATACCCGCGATTTTGGCGTGGTCGGTGTTGAAGATACTGATTCGGTCGATGTCGCGGGCGAGATTGACATCCTCCCGCGCCTGAAGACGCGGGAATCCCACGGCACCGCACCGCTGAGTTGGGATATTACGGTTCGCGGTTCACAACCTGTTCTCGTGGGGCGAAACGGCCCTCACTACGGTCGAACAGGTGAACCGCTGGCTGTGCCAACCAGCCGTTATCCCTATCACCGCCATCCGTGGCGAGACTTGGGAGTACCTTTTGCCGAATATTCTCCGCACCATTTACATCAGCGTTCGCAACCGTATCGCACTTCTCACACACGTACAGCCCACGTTCAACTCGCTGGTTGTCATCTGTGTGGCCGCACGCCGAACACGACTTCGACGTATCGCGTTCGGACACCAACTCAAGGTCAATGCCTTCCGCTTCCGCTTTGTAGTCGAGTAGCGTCGTGAAGCGGTCGAATGCCCACCCGTGCAAGTCGAGATTTCCGTGGTCGCCCCAATTCTGAGGTTCACCGTTCTCGTCGTCCTCACGGATCCCGCCAAGATCGCCAACGACAAGCGTACCGACACCCCGTTCGACACACTCATTCACGATGGATTTCGAGAGCGCGTGCAAGAAGTGTGTCCGCCGACCAGCCCGTTTCCGGTCAAGACGAGTGGCTTCACAGGATGAGGAATCGTCGCATTTGGCTTTCTTTTTCGTGAGGTAGTACTCGTCCTCTTTCAGTGCGCCACCGGGATACAACACAGATTCACCGCCGAACGAGACGGCCGCAAAGTTGCATATCCCGAGGTCAACACCAGCCACGTCGTCGCCCGGTGATTCCGGGTCGATGGTAGTGCGACAGACGAATTGAAGCCGCCACTCGTCCCGTTTGTAGACGGCGCGAACCTGTTGAATGTCCCACTCAGTCAGGTCAATATCCGGGCGAGTCTGGTACTCGCACAGAATGAAATCTGAACGGTGTTCTTTGAGGTTGCGACCTTTCGAGAGGCGAACGCGGGTGAACTGAGCGTCGTGCTTGAAGCCAGCCGCTTTGAACGACACCGTTGAACGCGGGTGGGAGTCTCCGTTTTTGCGGTAGCCGGGCGGTCGAGCACGGTCGTCGCCGTTCCGACGCTTGCCGAACCAGCCGTTGAACGCTTCAGCGAGTTCTTCGAGAACGCGCTGACTGGATTGAGAATGCAAGTCCGTGTAGCGTTCGTGGCCTTTGAGTTCGGCTTTGAGTTCCCCGTCATCGGGGATTTCGCCCGTATCATCCCACTGTTCTTGTGCGTAATAGCGACCGACATTCCAGAGTTTTGAGGCGGCCCATCCGAGTTGGTCGAGGTCGTCACGAACCTGTTGCTGGTTCGTGATGGTGGCCTCGAATGTTCGGACGGTACGACTCATTTTCTGGCTTCATAACTGGTTATGAATGTTGTTTTGTTAATAGTGTCGGTTGGCGTGGAATATCCGGCCTTGCTATCGACGGTGGATTGTGTAGGAGTTGTCGGATTCATCCTGACTCTAAAGGGTCAGGTATTCTCCTTGCTTGTGTATAAACCGGTAGCCGCGATACGATTTGGCGCTGAGGCCGCTCAGTCGTCGGCGACTGTGGAAGTCGCCGCCGGCTTCGGGGCTTCTGTCCGGGCCTGTTCCGTGAGCGGCGTCCAGTTGAGATCGCCCGTGTAGTGGAGCGCGCGGTGGTCCTGCGTGGGATCGACGACCGTCAGCGAGAGCCAGTCGTTGTCCAGCAGGCCGGCCAGGTTTTCGTGTTCGGCTACGACGGCGGTCACGCGTTCGACGGGCGCGTGGATGACCGTCGAGAGACGGAGCGGCTGGTGGTACGGCTCGTCGTCCGCGCTCGTCAGCGACTGCAGGGGGAGACCGGTCATCAGATCGCCGCCGTTGCCCTGGTAGACGCCGATGTTTCCGACGGGGTTGTGCGTCACCTTCGAGCCGCTGCCGTAGACCGCGTTGTCGACCGTCGCGAAGTAGTACTGCGCGTTGATCCACTGGGTGACGACCATCGGGCCGGTCAGGATGGCTTCGAGGGCGTCGCCGTCGTCATCGGTCCGCCAGTCGTAGGAGTGGAGGAACGAACGGCCGTCCAGGTCGAGGTCGTCGGTGAGTTCTCTGGGGCCGATGACGAACCCCGCGTTGCCGGCCAGCCCCCACTCCGGACGCGTCTCCGCCCAGTCGGCCGCGCGGCGCTCGGTCTCGCGGACCCCTGTCTCGGTCTCGCCTCCCATATCGCCGGCCCGTTCGGCAGCCGCACCGGCGCGCGCGGTCGCGAGGTCGGCACGGAGCTGTTCGACGTCGTCTTCGTGCGTCTCTGGGACGCTCCCGTCGTACAGCTCCACCTCGTCGGTCGTCGTGTTGTGTTCGCCCGCGACGAAGACGGTGTCCTCGGGCACGTCGATCCCGCGCTCGCGGAGTTTCTCTCTGACCGCCTCGTCGTTACAGATGGTCGCGAGGACGCGCGCGTTCGGCCCGCCGGGGTTGCCGGCGCAGGCCCCACAGTCGAGACTCGAACCGAACGGATTGTTCGTCGTGTGGCTGGCGTGACCCGCGAAGACGACGACGCGGGCGAACTGCTCCCAGCCCGTCAACTCGAACGCCGCCGCGGCGTACTCGACTTTCTCCTCGAGGGTGAGTCCCTGCGGCAGCTCGTCGTCGGCACCCGGATGGTGATCCACCGACGGCTCACAGACCTCGTGGTCGCCCGGGAGACGCTCGTCGGTGGCGTCGGCGAGGTCGTAGACGCGCGCCGGGAGGAGCGTCCGGGTGGCCAGCGCCAGTCCGTAGCCCGCTCCCGTGCTCTCGACGAAACTGAACGCCGTCGCGGCGTTCGATTTCACGCTCTTCATTGCTTTCTCCGCGGTCGTGAGCGCGGTGTTCCAGCGGTCGTACGTGCGGTGATGATTCTCGTTGCAGTCCGCCGCTGGACGATCGTCGATGTGATGCTCCGCGTCGACGATCGGCGGGCAGGCGTCCACGGTCACGTCGGAGTCGTACCCCGAATACCGCATCGGAATCCCGAAGAAGCCGGCGTAGCCGTGGGTCTCGTAGTCGCCGGTCGCCTCGATGTGCCGGCGGATAATCTCCGAGCGCGTGTCGATGCAGAAGACGAACTGGGCGTCCGGGCGGTCCGACCCTGAGTCCGCCGCGACCGACGCGCTCGCGTCGGTGAGCGAGTCGACCAGTTCCGCGCGGTAGGTCGCCTCCCACGCGCTCAGCCAGACCTCGGGGAGCGGGACGGTGCCGTCGGCTGTTTTTGCACTCCGGTCGGCGTCGCCCGGGGCTTCCTCGGGGGCGAGCGGCGCACCGAACAGGTCTGCCAGCGTCAGGCGCACTGCCAGGTATCCCGACAGCGTGATCGGATACGTCGACTGCCAGGCGTCGTTGTCGGCCGCGCGCTGCTTGATGAACCCCGTCCAGCCGGGGAGCGCGGTCAACTGGAACTCGAAGATGTCCTGCCACTCGCCGACCGGATACTCAGAGAGCCGGGTCCTGATCGCGTCGACCGGCTGTTCGGGGAGGTCGGCGATGGTCTCGTTTCCGGGGACGTCGCCGTCGTGTGGCGCCACCGTCCGGAACGCGTCGTAAAACCCCTGCTCGCGGTTCGGCATCGGCCACTCGGCGCGTCCCTGATCGAGGAACGCGGACAGCCACTTCGTCAGGACCGCATCGACCTGCTCTGCGGCCGGCGACCGCGCGGCAGTCGAGTCGCTCGCGCCCCCGGCTTCGATGCGGTCGAGCGCCGCCTCGGGATCGGCGTCGTAGCCGTTGGCACTCAGTTGGTCCCGCAGGATCTCGGGGTCGATCTGGCCGCCTTCCCACGCGCGGCGGAACGTCTCGGCGCTCGGGTATCCGCCGCCGCCGAGCAGTTCCTCGGCGTCAGCGACGGCCTCGTGAAACGGCCGGTCCTCGAACCCAGAGAGCGGGTTCGCGGTCACGAACGAGTGGAGTGGCCAGACCGCGCCGACCGATTCGGCCGCTGCGTCGATGCTCTCTTCGATGGCGGATTCAGTACTCATTGTAGTCCTCCGTCGTCGTCAACAGGGTGTCCGTGGGCGGCTGCGTCGCGTTCAACAGCGCGACGTACAGGCGCTGGCTGCGGCGGTAGACGCCGGTCTCGATCGCGAGGTAGACGGCGAGGAACGCGGCGCCGACGAGTCCGTAGGCGAGCGTCAACTCCGCTGGCTGTCCGATCGCGGGGAGGCCGGAGAGCAAGCCCTCGATCACGCCGTAGACCGTGGCGTAGATTGCGATCGCGGGCAACGCGACCAGCGGAACCGCGCCGTACCGTACCAGGGTCGGAAGCGAGGTCTGCGTGACCACGTCGCGGGTGGCGTGCATCACCGTCAGGACGACGAGCCCCACGAGCAGGACGCCGCTGTCCAGTTGCGTGCCCTTTCCAGTGAGTCCGGCGAACACCGCGCCGCCCGCGAGCGCGGTGAGCACGATCACGGCGACGCCGGCGAGACCGACAGATCCGGACTGCTTTGCCTTCGTCTTCGTCGGGCTCTCGTGTTCGACCTCACCGCCCGACGAGAGGAACTGATACGCCTTGTAGAACCCGTGGAGGATGAGGTGGGTGATGGCGGCCCCGAAGAATCCCAGGCCGGCCTGCATAATCATAAAGCCCATCTGGCCGACCGTCGAGCAGCCGAGTTTGCCCTTGGCGTCTGTCTGCACCGTTCTGAGAAGCTTTCCCAGGAGCGCGCTCGCCGCGCCGACGAGGACGACCGCGAGCATCACTCCCGCGTCGGCCGTCACCACCGGCGCGAAGCGAACCAGTAGCACGCCGCCGGCGTTGACGAAGCCGGCGTGCATCAGCGCCGAGGCGGGCGTCGGTCCCGTCATCGACGCGAGCAGCCACGTGTGAAACGGGACGAGCGCGGACTGGACCATCGCCGCCAGCAGGAGTGCGCCGGCGGCGAACAGCACGACCGTAGGCGACGCGCCGGCGACGCTCGATGCGAACCCTGAGATCGTCGTCGCACCCGTGTCCCACCACAGTGTCGCGAGCGCGATCGTGAGCAAGGCGCTGCTCGCGAGGAAGTACCGGCGCGCGAGTGAGGCTGCGGCCTGGGCCTGGGGCCAGCCCTCGACGTGTCCGATCAGGTCGGCCATTAGGAGCCCCATCGCGAGCCACGCGAGCCCGAACAGCGCGAGGTGGTCGGCTGCGACCAGCAGCATCACGGCCAGTGTGAAGGCGAACACGCGCCCGAAGAACCGGTCGATCCTCCGGCTCCCGGCCATATAGCGCCGCGAGTAGCTGTGGACGATCCCGCTGAAGAACGTCACCGTCGCCCACATCACGGCCGTCAAGCCGTCGACAGCCACGAGACCCGCGATCTCCCAGCCTCCGCCGCCTCGGAACCGGACGGCGAGCACACCCAGGCTCACAATCCATAGGACCCACACGAGCCGCGTCAACGTCGCCGGCACGCGTGAATCGCCGTTCGTCGGCGTCGAAAGCTGTCCCACGGTCGTCGACTGCTCTTGTCCGGTCATCGTTTGGTGTCTGTGACCGACCACTGCGACGACGGCGTGCGTCCCACACACCGATCACAGCATTCGGTCGTCCTACCCAACTGTACGAACAGATCGGTTGTTAAATCTATCTATCTTCCCATTCTGTTCGGAAAAATAAAATTATAGAACGTGATGGTATTGTATGGCACACAGGCTCGGCTAGCGGATACGTGGCTCGCGGTACGCATCAGTAGCCAGTCGAAAGAGGTAGATCCAGCAGAACGTTCGAATACCGACGAGCAACCTTGCACACCGAGAATGCCGGACGCTGTCCTCGTCGCGAACAGGTCGGTCGCTTACAGCGTGGAGTCGGACACTTCTGTTCGATCTGTCGGATGCTCCGCTAGTGACCGTTTTCTGCGTGCGTCTCGGGGTCGAACTTCCCGAACGGCGTGGTCTGATGACTCCGCACGAGGACTTCGTCGGCGACCGTCAGTCCCATATCCAGCAGTTTCTGTGCGACGGGCGTGATGTCGCTGTCGGACTCTCCGACGACCGTCACGAGGAGGTTCTGCTCGCCGGTGACCAACTCTTGGACCGATACGACCCCGTCGATCTCCAGGATCTCGTCGATGAGTTCGCCGCGCTCGGCGATCGAGGCGGTGCAGAACAGCAACATCCGGAGCGGGTAGCCCGACCGCTGGTAGTCCACTTCGGCGCTGTATCCCTTGACGATCTCGTCGGTTTCGAGACGTTGGATGCGCTTTCGGACCGTGCTGTCGGAGGTACCGGTTCGCTCTGCGATGTCGCCGGACGACATATTTCGGGCGTCTTCCTGTAACGCATACAGGATAGCCTTGTCCACGTCGTCGATATCCTGATTGCCCATATCGGTACATCGGCGGCAAAGGCACTTTACCTTTGTATGATGGTGCCCCTCCGTCGCTACGCTTTTGATCGATTACTGTGACGTTTCGATATGGGTTCGTTTACCGACGGAGTTGCGGTCGTCACCGGCGGCGGATCGGGAATCGGACGGACGACTGCGATCGAGTTCGCCGACCGCGGTGCGCGTGTCGTCGTCGCCGACGTCGACGTCGAGGGTGGCGAGGAGACGGTCTCAGAGATCGAAGAAGCCGGCGGCGAGGCGTGCTTCGTCGAGACCGACGTCACGGACACGGACGCGACCGAAGCGATGGTCGACGTCGCGGTCGACACCTACGGCCGACTCGATTACGCCTTCAACAACGCCGGAATCAGCGGCCCGAGTGCCGCCGTCACCGACCACGACCCCGAGGAGTGGCAGGGCGTCATCGACGTCAACCTCGTTGGCGTGTTCAACTGTATGAAATACGAGATCGCACAGATGCAAGAACAGGAGACCGGTGGCGTAGTCGTGAACAACGCCTCGATCCTGGGGCACGTCGGGTTCAAGAACTCCTCGGGCTACGCCGCCGCGAAGCACGGCCTGCTCGGCCTGACGAAGACGGCCGCACTGGAGAACGGCGAGACGGGCGTTCGCGTCAACGCGGTCTGCCCCGGATTCATCGAGACGCCGCTTCTGGAAGCGGCGGGCCTTACGTCCGACCCGGATATGCGAGAGCAGATCGAACAGCTCCACCCGATGAATCGCCTCGGAACGCCTCAGGAGGTCGCGGACGCCGTGTGCTGGCTCTGTGACGACGAGGCGTCGTTCGTCACCGGCGAGGCACTCGGCGTCGACGGCGGTTATTTGGCACGGTAGCGTCGCGTCTCCCGCTTTTCAGGAATTACCGACTAATCGCTCCACTGCTCTTCGATCGGCTGGGGCGTCTCCTCGCCGAGCGCGACGGCTTTGAGCGTCTCTCCCCGTTCGGTGGTGACTTCGAGATCCGGGACGGAGACGGGATTGCCGTCCTCGTCGATCGCGACGTAGACGAAGTGTGACTCCGTCGTGAGTTTGCACTCACCCGACAGCGGGTCTTCACTGAAGACGCGTAAGTGAATATTCACGCTCGTCGACCCCGCCTCGTAAGCGTACGCCTCGATGAGCGCGGCGTTCCCGCGCGGAATCGGCTCGTGGAAGTCGACGCTCTCCATATGGGCTGTGACGCAGGTCTGCCCGGCGAACCGCATCGCCGACATCGCGCCGACCTCGTCCATCCACTTGACGACGTTGCCGCCGTGTGCGATCTCGTGGTTGTTGGTGTTGCTCGGCTGGACGAGCACGCGGTTCTCGATATAGGTCTCTTCGAGTGAAATCATAATCTGCTGTTTCCCGACAGCCGTAATTGATCTGTCGTCTCGGCGAAATCGCCACGGGGTGCCGGGACGCTTACGGTTCTCCGAGCCCTGCGTTCACGCGTGGACAGGGACGGACTCGTCATCGGCATTGCAGCGGTGTTCGCGGGGACGACGGTTCTCTTGACCGTCCTCGCGTTCGTCTATCAGCCGTTTCTGCTGCTCTTGGCAGTTCCGTTCGGAATCGCGACGTACCTCCTGTGGTACCACGCGAGCGGCCGTCTTCGCGACCGGCTCCGCCGTACCGTCGAAGCCGGACCCGGATCCGGCCCCGGACGAGGAGGGCCGAACGCGGCGTCCCGTGGCCCGCGTGACTTCCAGGGCTTCGGCCCGGGGAGACGCGCGGCTGGGGCCGAGAACGGACGCCGCGCAGGCGGGAACCGGCGAGCGAGCGGACGCGGCCAGCGTGCGGCTGACGGCCGTGGTCGCCGAACTGCGGGACCCCGGCGAGACCCGAACGAGCCGACGCTCGCCGAGGCCTACCGCACATTGGGTCTCGACCCCGGCGCAGACGAAGCGGACGTGCGCGCCGCCTACCGCGAGCGGGTGAAGGCCGTCCACCCCGACACCGACTCCGGCGACGAAGAGCAGTTCAAGCGCGTGAACCGCGCGTACGAGCGCCTCACGGAGTGAAAGGGCGTCTTCGCCACTCTCGCTCTCGGCCGATAAGCCACAGAGCACGCGTCCAGACCGCTACACGCTGTTCGGTACCGCTACTGTGACACGGGAACCCACACCACGAAAAGGGTTTTAGCGGATCGTTCCCTATCCGCGGCTATGAGCGCTGATCGGGCCGTACTGGAGTCGGCCCTCGAGCGCGGCGAGGAGGAGGGCGGAAGCGTCGAGTTCAAAGAGCGACTCTCACGGGAGTTGCATCTCGCCGACGGCCGACTGGAGAGCCTCGCGGCACAACTGCGCCACCGGGTGCTCTCCGGCGACGGCACGGCGACGTACGTCGTCGGCGTCACCGACGACGGCGGCATCGCCGGCATTCCGCCAGAAGCCTTCTCCGAATCGATGGACGTCCTCTCGATCCTCGCCGAGGAGGCGGACGCCCACATCGGAGACGTCGAGACGTGGGGCGTCGGTGACGACGGCGAGCGCGGCCTCGTCGGCGTCGCGACCGTCCAGGAAGGGGGGATGCTCGACGTCGACGACGACCACATCGTCGTCGGGACCGCGGGTCACGTCGACCACGGCAAGTCGACGCTCGTGGGGTCGCTGGTCACCGGGACCGCCGACGACGGACAGGGCCAGACGCGCGGCTTCCTCGACGTCCAGCCGCACGAAGTCGAGCGCGGGCTCTCGGCGGACCTCTCGTACGCCGTCTACGGCTTCACCGACGACGGCGCGGTCCATATGGACAACCCCCACCGCAAATCCGACCGCGCACGCGTGGTCGAGGAGGCCGACCGGCTCGTCTCATTCGTCGATACCGTGGGCCACGAGCCCTGGCTCCGGACGACGATCCGCGGGCTCGTCGGCCAGCGCCTCGACTACGGACTCGTCGTCGTCGCCGCCGACGACGGCCCGACGAAGACGACGCGCGAGCACCTCGGCATCCTGCTCGCGATGGAACTTCCCACCGTCGTCGCGATCACCAAAGCCGACGCCGTGACCGACGACCGCTTCGAGGAGGTCGAACGCGAGGTCGAACGGATGCTCCGGGACGTCGGACGGACGCCGCTCCGCGTCGACCGACACGGCGTCGAAGCCGCCGTCGAGGAACTGAGCGACTCGGTCGTCCCGATCCTGCGGACGAGCGCGGTGACGATGGACGGCCTCGACGACCTCGACGCGATGTTCGAGCGCCTGCCGAAGACGGCGACCGACACCCGCGGGGACTTCCGGATGTACGTCGACCGGACGTACTCCGTGACCGGCGTCGGCGCGGTCGCCTCCGGGACGGTCAACTCGGGCTCCGTCGAGGTGGGCGACGAACTGCTGCTGGGGCCGATGCCGGACGGCTCCTTCCGCGAGGTCGAGGTCCGCTCGATCGAGATGCACCACCACCGCGTCGATCGGGCAAAGGCGGGACGCATCGTCGGTATCGCGCTTAAAGGCGTCCGCGAGGAGGAGATGGAGCGCGGAATGGCGCTGCTGCCGGGCGACGCCGACCCGCCGTCAGTCCGCTCGTTCGAGGCGGAAGTGATGGTGCTGAATCATCCCACCCGCATCCGCGAGGGCTACGAGCCAGTCGTCCACCTAGAGACGGCGAGTGAGGCGGTCATCTTCCACCCCGAAGGCGGTCAACTCCTCCCGGGCGATACGGGAACGGCGACGGTCGAGTTCAAGTTCCGCCCCTACCTGGTCGAGGAAGGCCAGCGGTTCGTGTTCCGCGAGGGACAGTCGAAGGGCGTTGGGACCGTCGTCGACGTCGGTGAGTGAGGGTCGAACGGTCGTTCGACCGACTGACGCTCATAATGATTACTCTCGTCTCTTACCGCCGACCATCGCCTCCGAGAGTGGCGCTCGGCGGTAAACAGTGAGAGTAATCACTATCAGTCCTCTTTCTCTCTGCTCCCCTCTCCCGCCCGCGAGGTTGAAGTCCCACGACGCCCCAGGAATTCGTATGGTCTCGCTATCCGCGCTCGCACTCGTCGCCCTGCTCGGCGGCGTCCAGGTGCTCGAGACGGTCCTCGACTATCTCAATCTCCGTCACGGCGCGGCGGCCGTCCGCGACGCCGTCGAGTGGGTTCGCTCGGCGCTCGACGTCGACGAGCCCGAGGAGATGCTGGCCTACCAGCGCTCGAAGACGATCCTCTCGCAGATCCAGTCGTGGCTGGGCGTCCTCGTCGTGCTCGCTGTCGTCGTTTCCGGGCTCTACGGCGACGTCGCCGCGGCGCTGAGTCGAACCGGCCTCCCGAGCGTCGCTCAGGGCGTGCTGCTCCTCGCTGGAGCAATCGTCGCCGGTCGGCTCCTGTCCGCGCCGTTCGACGCCTACGAGACGTTCGTCGTCGAGGAGCGCTTCGACTTCAACAACCAGACGCCGGCGCTGTGGCTTCGCGATCTGGCCGTCGGGACGGTCGTCGCGCTCGTCCTCGGCGGCCTCGTCGGCGGCGCGATTCTGCTCGCGGTCGACGCGCTCCCGACGCTGTGGCCCGTCGTCGGCTGGGGGCTGGTCGTCGGCTTCTCGCTGCTGTTTATGATCGTCTACCCCCGCGTTATCGCGCCGCTTTTCAACGACTTCGAGCCGATAGAAGACGGCGACCTCCGCGACGCGGTCGAGAACGTCTTCGAACACGCCGGCTTCGAGTGTGAGCAGGTCTACGAGATGGACGCGAGTCGCCGATCGTCGCACTCGAACGCGTACTTCGTCGGGTTCGGGCGCGCAAAGCGCGTCGTCCTCTTCGACACGCTCGTCGATCAGATGGACCGCGAGGCGATCCAGGCGGTGCTCGCACACGAACTCGCCCACTGGAAGAAAGCCCACATCTGGAAGCAACTGGCAGCCTCCGCCGTGCAGATGGCTGTCGTCTTCGCGTTCCTCTGGTGGGTGACGACCTCCCAGTGGGTGTACGCCGCGTTCGCGCTCCCACAGGAGACCTACGCCGCGCTCGGGATTGGGCTGCTGTACGCCGGCCCCGTGTTGTCGCTGACCGCGCCGCTCACGAATCAGCTCTCACTGGCACACGAGCGCGAGGCCGACGACTTCGCCGCGGAGACGATGGGTGGGGCTGCGTCGATGACGCGCGCGTTGCGCACGCTCGCGGGCGAAAACTTGAGTAATCCATTCCCACACCCGGCGTACGCCGCATTCCACCTCACGCACCCGCCGATTCCCGAGCGCATCCGTCGGCTCCGGGAACGGTACGGGACAGAGAACGAGGACGCAGACCGCGTCGCGGGCGGCGATTCCGACGCGGGCGTGCCGCCGTCTGCGACGTAGACGGCGAACGGCATCGCCTACTGGCGCCAGTTATTCTCGCGCGCGCACGTAACCACCGTCGCGTTCGGCGGCGAGATCCAACAGCACGGCCCACCCCAGAATCCGTTCGACGCGCTCGCGCCAGACGTCGCGCCAGTCCTCGGCCGCGCGGTGGGTCTCCCAGACGGGCACGCGGTCTTCGAATCCATCGAAGACCGTCTCGATCGACCGGGGCTCGTCGGGATCCAGCGACGCCAGGACTTCTCGCGCGCCGTACACGCGCTCTCGAAACGCCGTTCTGAGGTGGTCGGGCGTCGGCTCGGTCGACTCCCGGACGAAGCCCGAGGACGTCTCCGAGGCTAATTCGAGCGCGCGCAGGAACGTGAGCCACGTGCGCGCGACGTCGCGAGTGGGGAAATCGAGGCGGCGCATCAGCCGGGCACAGCAGTCGTCTTCGGAGCCGGGAACGAGCGGGACGGCACGCTGGGCGTCCGCGACGCGGTCGAGCGATTCGGGTGGGTCCGGCAGGAGCTTGAATCTCATACGCGTACTCAGTTCACGCCATCAGGTTCGGTAACCGAACGACTCCGCGAGCAGTTCTTCGTCGGTTTCGCCGAGAACGTACGTCGGGCCGTCGACGACGTCGATCGTGACCTTCGCGGGCGCGAAGACGGTCTCCGGGACGTCGTAGAAGTCCCAGTCGGCGGCCGCGAAGATCTCCTCGAAGGGCGTGCCGTACTCTTCGCGAGCGCTGGAGGGCACTCGATCGAACTCGTCGAAGTCCTCGGCCACGGTGAGGTGGACCTCGCCGCCGTACGCCAGCGCGTCGTTCGTCCGCGCCATCGCGACGCTCTCGTCGTAGCTCACCGGCGCGAGCGGTGCCGAGCCGAACGCGGACTGGACGTTGCGGACGTCGTAGCCGAGCTCGAAGAGACGGAAGATCGCGAGTTCGGCGGCGCGCGCGGCCCCGGTGACGCTTCCGACTGTCGAGCCGGACGCGTACGTGGGGAGGAAGACGCCGCTCGGTTCGACGCCGGCGGTCTCGGCGACGTGCTCGGCGATACGGTCGCTCGGGAGGTCGATGCTCTCGACCGAGAGGACGGTCAAATCGAACTCGTCGAAGTAGTCCAGCGCGTGGAATTCGTCTTCTTCGGCGACGAGCGCACGGGCCGGCCCCGACCCGAGGCCGTCGAACGCCGGATCGTCGAACGTGAGTTCCCAGCCTGCTTTCTGCGAGCAGAGCAGTGACAGCGCAGGGTGGTCAGTCTGGAGTTCGACGTACGGCGTCGTCGCGCCCGCGACGTCGTCCATCCGCGTCTGGACGGTCGAAAGCCCAGCGGTCTGGATCTCTGCGAGCAACATTCCGGCTTCGACGCCCGCCTGGGAGTCGACGCCGAAATCCAGTACTGTCGCGCCCGACTCCAATTCGTGCGGCACGACGCGGAGTTCCTCCGCGAAGTCGATGGCCTCGTCGACGAGTTCGATGGCCATCCGATTGATGGAATCCATACCTCCGGGTTGGTCGTCGTGGGGTAAAGTCGTTGGTAGTTCTGTAGCTTCGTCTGCCGCGATTGTCGTGTGGGACGTTACCACACAATTTCAGCGGTAGGAAGCTTCTCGCGCCCGCTCAGCGTCAGACAACTACACAAAGTATTTACCGGACCTGGTACTTGATTGTCTCGTACCCCTACCAATGGTGGCACCAGCGAGTACTGCGGGCCACGTCCGTACGATCGGACACACGCACTCGCGTTCCGGTGCGCGCAAAGCTGTTGTCGCCGATTGCAGATCAAACAAACTATGACAGGAAATACAAACAAGTCCCGCGCGGTGTTCCTCGCGGCGCTTATGGTCTTCAGCGTCTTCGCTGGGACCGTGGCGTTCTCGGGGAGTGCGGCCGCTGCGGAGTACGCTGGTGGTGCTGTTCACTACGACAATGACAGCACTGCGGACACCAACTACGTGATCGAAGTACCGTTTGAAGATGGAGCAAACCTCGACAGTAGCGTGCTGGACGAGGATAACTTCACTCTGCTGGACGATGATGACGACATCACGACCGGTAATATTGATTTCGGCGACAGTAGTCTCGGCAACGGCGGAGACACTGTCTACCTGAATACGTCCGGCAATGCGATCCAGTCCAACGACCTTGAGGTCGAACTGTCGGATAACATTACCGCAGGTGGCGACACGGTTTCGGTTGCATTCGCAGCCGAGTCGTACAACACCTCGGAGCTCTCTGAGGACCGCAACGTCTACCAGGGCACGACGGTCGCTATCTACGACGCCTCCTCGCCCCCGGAAACGTTCGAGATTGAAGGCGACGACACTGACTACTTCCAGAGCTTCTCCTCGGGAGACAACAGTGAAGTCTTCTACGTTGACACGGGCAACCTCGAAACCGACACGTACGACTTCGATGGCCTCTCGAACTTCACGGTTCGTAACCTCGGCCTGAGTGTCAGCATCGACGACCTGAACGTCACGCAGGACGACGAAATCGAAGGTACGGTCTCGGCTCAGGACTCGGGCCGCGACGTTACCATCGAACTGATCGACGATGCCGGTGACGGTGACACAGTCGCCACGATCCCGACCACCATCGGTGGCCAAGGTGAGGTCGACTTCTCGTTCGACGCCAACAATTACGAAACGGGCGACTACACCGTTCTCGTGACCGACAACGCGTCGGCTGTCGAGACGGAATCCTCGACTATCTCCATCAGTGAAGCAGACAACGAAGCTGACTTCGCTGACAACACGGTCTCCGAGCAGCGTGGAGACATCGCCGAGATCCAGCTTGACCTTCAGGACAGCGACTACGCGACCGTTACCGTCGGTGCAGCCGATGGTAGCGAGGGCGTCGTCGCGAACGCGACCGTCGAAGACGAAGACAGCGACGGTCAGGTCACGCTCTACCTGAACACGTACCGGCTTACTGAAAATACCGGTGATGCCTTCGCTGTCGACGATGACAGTGATGACAGTGTCACCGACCAGGACGTTGACGTTCCAGTCTCTGACCTGATCGACGCTGGCGACTACGAGCTTGAGGTCGTCGCGGGACAGGACCCCGCTGCCGACACGTCCAGCGGCGCTGACGGCGTCGGAACGCTCGTCCTCGAAGAGCGCAACACGGAATCCATCCAGATGTGGACTGGAAGCTCTGCTGAGCTGAGCAACCCCTCTGAACTCGAAGACATCAACGAAGCTCTCGAGAACGGCGAGATCACCCAGTCGTCCGAGATCGCTGTCGGTGACTGGGCGGTCCACCAGATCGTTGCCTCCGGCTTCGAAGGTGCGCTCAACGCACGCGAGGACGAGGATGTCACCGACGCCTTCCTGCAGCTCAACCGGACCGGTCCGGTCAACCTGACGATCGAAGAGGCCGACCCCGGTGCGAACCAGGATGCGCGCGCTCTCGACATCAACTCGTCCGATAATATGACCGTGATCGCTGACGGCGAGAACGACACTTACTTCGTTCTCGTGAACACCGAACAGGTGAACTTCGCCAACGGTGACGATCTCCCGGCCGACGACGACACAGACCTCGAAACCAACTTCACGGTCCTGAAGAACGATCTCGGCTACGACTTCGTTCCTGAGGATCAGTTCGAGGACGACGAGAACTCCGAAACGTTCGCTACGTTCACGGCGGCTGAGCCGGACGTGAGCGTCAACGAACCGTTCGACGTTGCTGCTTCCAGCAACCAGACGGTCAGCGGCACGTCCAACATCGCACCCGGCACGGAAATCGACGTCCGCGTCCGCAGCGATGATGGCGTCACGCCGAGCTTCCTGAAGACGGCGTCGCCCGTCATCCAGCCCGACGGAACCTGGAGCGCGTCGTTCGACTTCAGTGAGCAGAACGTCGGTGACACCTACGAAATCGTCGTTCAGAACAATCTCATTGATGACACGACGGAGGACGGCGAAGTCGTCGAAGCGGTCGAGACGACTGCACCGGGCACCACGGAAGCTCCGGACACCACGGAAGCTCCGGACACCACGGAAGCTCCGGACACCACGGAAGCTCCGGACACCACGGAAGCTCCCGGTACGACCGAGCAGCCCGCGACTGAAACGCCGACCAGCACGCCTGGCTTCGGTGTGGTCGTCGCGCTGACGGCGCTCATCGCCGCTGCGCTGCTCGCGGTCCGCCGCGACAACTAACGACCTGAACTACCGGACCTAGTCCGGCCCTTCAATTTTTCATTTCTTTCGACGCTACACCCGATAGCGACAGCGACGTCCACCGACACGAGATATTGTCTTCCTTTGTAGATCGGTGCGATCTCGCTCGTGCTCGGCACTGGGATGATGCCTCACGTACGCAGCGCTGAGAACAACAGTTCGGAATCTTCGAGGAGAGCGTCGCCGGTTGCTCGGTCTGCTCAGATCTAGAATCGAGGCTAACTTCGCAGCGTAGAACGTCGACGGCACGTACGTAACTTTCGCACGCCCGGTGTTGACTGGCACCCCACGTCGACGACGGCAACGTCAGCACAGCTTGGCACGATATGCCTAATTCGAATGGGACGTCAACGTCTACGCTCGGCTTCGAAACGTCGTCAACTGTCAGTGCTCATCATCAGCGCACTGTCGATCGACTGGCATTGAGACTAGACACTCTCCCTGCAACTCATCTTACGGAAGGAATGATAGCGAATAGGCAGCACTCGGCACATTTCGGATTCAGTGCACCTGTCGGTCGATCCTCTGACGCTTCAGAGGGGATAACACAAAAAGCCGAAGCTAGTAGCGAATATAAATCCGAAACTCGAAAACGCGCTGCTACGACGTTTGATTGAGGAAAAGTGCCCGGGGTGGGCTCCGAACCCACGATCTCCGCATATCCCAGGTCCGAGGCTCGGCGGGCCCCGTGGGGAGCGGCGGAGGCTTCCAAGGCGTACCGCACCGAATCTCAGGAAACCCTATGAGTGCGGCGCTATGTCCAGCTAAGCCACCCGGGCTCACTTCTCCGTTGTTCGATGACGTTCTTAAACCTTCGCAAGTCCGGTGGCCGCGAGAGTGTCTCACAATCGCACAACCGGCCGTATTCCGGTCTTATTGATCTCCACCAAACACCGCTCCATCGGCGCCCGTGCGCTGATCCGCGTACCACCCGTAGACCGTCGGGCCGAGCAGGAGCACGGCCACCAGCATCGCGGCGACGACGACCCGCAGGTCGGTCGCGCCCGCGAGGTCACCAGCCGCGAGCGTCTCCGCCGACGACCCCGCGAGAATCCCGACGATCACCCACGGAATCTCGCCGATCGCCGTGCCGAGCAGAAACGCCCACAGCGGGACGCCGGCCATTCCCGCGGCGACCGAGACCACGTCTGAGGGGGCCGGGACGAGCCGACTCGCGACGACGCTCCGCACGTCACCGGTCCGCGCTCTGAACGCCTCACCCGCGTCGGCGACGCGGCCCGTCCGTCCGAACCGGCGGGCGAGAAGATACGGTGGCACGCTCGTGAGCGTGACCAGCGCGAGGGCGAGCGGGAACCCCGACGGCCCGAGTCCGTAGCCGAGGAGCACTGCTAAGAGCGTGGTCGGCCACGCGAGCAGCGGTCGGACGGCGGCCAGTGCGATCGTGACGATAACGAGCCGTACCGGATCGGCGACGAGCCACGCCGCTCGGGAGAGCACCGCGTCGGGCGAGGTGACGAGCGCGGCCGCCGCGACGACGACCAGCGCTGCGCCGGCGACCACCCGCGCTCGCAATCGAGACCGATCCATCGTTTGCAGGTCGCCGCCGGGTCGGGATAACAGTTAGTGACCGGCGGTGATCGAGCGGGGGCAAGGTCGGGGGGTTCGTCGTTCCGGCGGGACAGTGAAACGTTATGCCCGCGCACGCGGAATACAGAGTGAACTGTGGCCGACGACGAGCAATCGGATCTCTCGACGTTCGATGCCGGAAGCGGCGCCGACAGCGACACAGATAGCGGAGCCGACAGCGGCACAAATCGCGGCGCGGAAGGCGGCGCAGAGAGTGGCGGTGCGAATGAATCTGGGGACGACAGCCCTGGCCCTACTGATGACACAGGTGGATCTGCGCCGGTGGGACGCGTCGCCAATCTCGACAAGAGCGAGCGCGTCGAACTCGGCGTCGACCTCCTCGCACACGTCGAGGCGGAGTCGCTCGCGCTCTCGGAGGCGGTAGATCGCATCGAGACAGTGACGACGAACCCGGCGTTGACGCGGGAGATCCTCGATACTGCGGAACTCCGCGGCGTCATCGAGCGCGACGAGGGGCGGATCCGTACGCGTCGTGGCGGGACCTACGTTCGCTTCGAACAACAGGTCGTCGAGCGCGAGGGCGACTACGAGTGTCGGCGGTGCGGAGCGAGCCTTTCGACGGGTCACTTCGTGCAGTTCCAGAGCGGCGAACTCGGCCCGTTCGGCCCGTCGTGCGTGCGAAAAGTGCTCGGTCGAGAGTAGGTTAGCGGCCGCGCCGGAGCTCTTCGATGAGCTGTTCGACCAGTTCGCGCTGGGCGCGCAACTCTTCGTTCTGTTTCTCGACGGTTTCTCGGAGTTCAGCCAGTTCCTCGCGGAGTTGCTCCTCTACAGTAGGAGTCGCAGACTGAAAGCCCGAGCCCTCGAATCCGGCGTTGGACGACGGCGTCTCGTTCGATCCCGCGTCGCTCGCCGCGCTCTGCGTGTGGCTTCCCGCTTGTGTCGAGTCGGCGTCCGCCGTCTCGGGCTGTGTGCGGTCCCGAGTAGCGTTCGCCCACGCCGTGTCGGTCGCCTCGGTGCTCTCGGCAGTCGATTGTGTACTGGAATCGGACGTCGTGGCGCTGCTTTCGGCGGTGTCAGTCGTCGTCTCCTGCGTAGGGCGTTCTACCTGCTGGGTGACGCCGTCTGCGCTGGCGTCGGTCGCGCCGGCCTGTGCCGTCGAGAGGTCCGCGCTGTCGCCGGACGCGACCGCATCGGTTGGTGTGGTTTCGGCGCCGTCTCCGGATCGCGTGGCGTTTTCGGGTAACTCTTCGGGCTCTGCGGGGTCGGCGATCAGTGGGTCGGGACCGTTGCCGAAGGAGACTTCACCCGACTGGTCGCCGTCTGCGACGTCGCTTTCGGCTTCCTCCTCGTCGGATTCTGCGGCGGCACGGAGTTCCTCCAGCGAGTCGACGCCCCAATACGAGAGCAGCGTCGTCTCCAGGGCTGCGCGAACCGCGCGGGCGTCGTCATTGGGGGCTTTGAACCGCTCCTGGCGGCCATTGACTGTGAGCACGACCGACGTGGCTACGCTGCCGTCCTCGAAATCCAGGTCTCTCACGTCGCTGTAGTGATAGGACTCGAAGTCCTCGTCCCAGAGATTCGCGCCGATGTGGCGCACCACGCGCTCGCCCGCGATGACGATCGTGAGCTCGCTGAACCGGAAGAGGCGCTCCATCGGCTCGTCGTCTTCGAGGACGTCGTTCGCTTTGAATACGCCTTCGACGATCGGCTGCAGCGCGCGTTCGAGCCGCTTTGCGGGCAGCGAAATCGTCTCCTGGCCGTCGAGGCCGTAGTCCAGCGTCACCTTCGCCTTGCGGCGGCCCTCGGAGACGGTGATGCGCTCGGCGTCGTGAGAGTACTCCTCGACCGACTCGTCGGAGAGCAGCCCTTCGGCGCGATAGAGTAGCGTCCGCGTCGGCGTCACGTACAGTTCGTCCTCGCCGCCGAGGTCGACTCGCGCGACCACGTCCTCGCCAGCGAGGGCGGCCTGGACGATCTCCGGTTGGCTCATAGCATCGTTCTCCGTCCGTTTCGTCATAAATCCGTGGGTCTTGCTGGCGCTCGCACGTGACGGTATACCGAACTTTCCAGGTGGGCGAACAGACGGCGGCGAAACGGGGTAAAAAGAGCGGAAAAGCGGCGGTCGTGGTTGGTTATCTGATTAGTCGTCGGCGACGACGTGCTGGCTCTCGCCGGCCATCGCGAGGACGTCATCGAAGAAGCCGAGCGAGTCGTGGGGGCCGGGGTGGGCTTCGGGGTGGTACTGACGGGTAATCACGTCGAGTTCGTCGTTCGCGAGTCCCTCGGCGGTGCCGTCGTTGACGTTGACCTGCCTCACGTCGAGTTGATCGCCGGGTTCGCCGACGGTGTAGCCGTGGTTCTGCGTCGTCATCACGACCTGTCCGGAGTCGAGGTCGCGGACGGGCTGGTTCACGCCGCGGTGCCCGAAGTCCATCTTCTCGGTGGTGCCGCCGAGCGCGCGGGCGACGACCTGCTGGCCGAGACAGATGCCCGCGATCGGGACCTCGCCGACGTTCTCTTCGACCAGTTCCTGTGCGGCCCCGAAGTTCGCCGGGTCGCCTGGGCCGTTGGAGATGAACAGGAGATCGGGGTCGATCTCGGCGAGGTCTTCGCTCGTGGTGTCGTAGGGGAGCACGTGGACCGACGCGTTGCGTTCGACGAGCGAGTCGACGATCGACATCTTCGCGCCGCAGTCGACGAGCGCGACGTCGACGTTGCCGTCGCCGTAGGTCGTCTGTTCGGCCGTCGAGACGCGCTTGCCGATGTCGACGTGCTCGCTCATCCCTTTGCACTGTTCGAGTTCGGCTTCCGCGTCCGCGGGCGTCACGTCCTCGCCGACGGCGATGCCGCACTTCATCGCACCCTCCTCGCGGATCGACGTGACGAGGTCACGGGTGTCGATGTGGTCGAGGGCAGGGACGTTCTCGTCTTCGAGCCACTCGACGACGTCCTCGGTGAACTCGTGAGAGATCGCCGCGCGCGGGTGGACGCGGTCGGACTCGAATCGCTCTTCTCGGACGCCGTAGTTGCCGATGAGCGGGTACGAGAACGTCAGGACCTGCTCCTCGTAGGAGGGATCGGTCAGGCTCTCCTCGTAGCCGGTGTACGCAGTCGTGAACACTAACTCGCCGCGGGTCCGCCCCGGCACGCGACCGCGGGCCTCGATAACGCGGCCGTCTTCCAGGGCCAGATAGGCGTCCGACATTACGAGAAACGCACGTGATTCTGGGGTATAAGTGTTACTTTCGTAGCTCAGTTACGAATTTCGTAATCGGTAAGCCCCCCGAGCGCGTCTGGGGGGTATGGACGATCTCGATCGCCAGATCCTCGATATTCTCCGCCGGGACGCCCGAACGCCCTACACGGAGATCGCAGCGCAGGTCGGGACATCCGAGGGGACGGTGCGCAACCGAGTCGAGCGCCTGACGGAGGACGGCGTCATCGAGCGGTTCACTATCTCGACGCGGACGGGAAACATCAAAGCGATGATCGAGGTCTCGGTGAAAGTCGACGTCGACACGACCGAGATCACAGAGCAGATGACAGAGTGGGACCAGGTCGACTTCGTCTGGCAGGTCTCCGGCGAAGAGGACGTCGTCCTCGTCGTTGACGCCGCCGACACCCAGGCGGTGAACGATCTCATCACTCGCGCGCGCGAGCTCGACGAGGTGAAGAACACGAAGACGCGGCTCATCCTCGACGAGCGCCTCGGCCGGTCGCCGTGAGATCTGGACGCGACAGCGCCCCACGTCGCGCCGGAACGAATCGTTTTAGTGCGCGCTGGCGGAACAGGGGAGTATGGCGATCAAACCCAAGTACGTCAAACAGCTCGGGAAGCTGCTGCTGGAGAAGTACCCGGAAGCGTTCAACACGGACTTCGAGACGAACAAAGAGAGCGTCGCGACGCTGACCAACGTGGAGTCGAAGGGCGTCCGCAACCGGATCGCGGGCTACATCACGCGCAAGAAGGGCGGCTCGCAGCCCTCCACCTCGGCATAAGTCGGAGACCTGTTTCTGAACGTCGTCGATATCGCGAGCGACTGCCGTCTCTCCTCTCTCGCACGTCCAACACGCTAGTAGCGACGAACCCGTAATAGCTAGAGCGACGCGCCGCGCGCTCAGAGCCGGTCGGCGCGTCCCGCCGCAGTCCACTTGTCTTTCGGTGCGCCGTCGGGAACGCGGCGCACGCGACGTCCGCTCGTGGCATCGACGCGACCTGCGAAGGTCCACTTCTCGCCGATCCACGTCGGCCCCGACTGGGCTGCTGCCGCGGCTGCGACCGCGGTGGCCCGCTCGCCGTCGGCGACGTGAGCGGCAACTGCGGCGGCGATCGCGGCGGCCTCTTCTTCGTCCGCACTGTCCGGGAGCGTGAGGCGGTCGAGCACGTCGGCGACCGGGTCGGTGCCGGTCGAATCGTCACCAACCGAGTCGTCGGCGGTCGAATCACCCGCAACCGAGTCGTCGGCGGTCGGATCGTCGGCGACCATCTCAGATCGGGAGGTTGCCGTGCTTCTTCTCGGGGAGCGAGGAGCGCTTCGAGCGGAGCATCTCCAGGTCCGCGACGAGTCGCGCGCGCGTCTCCGGTGGTTCGATGACGGCGTCGATAAAGCCGCGATCGGCCGCTGTGTAGGGATTCGCGAACTCCTCTCGGTACTCCTCGATGAGTTCGTCGCGCCGCTCGTCGGGATCGTCCGCAGCCGCCAGTTCGTCGCTGTAGAGGATGTTGACCGCGCCCTGCGGCCCCATCACCGCGATCTCGGCCGTCGGCCACGCGTAGTTGACGTCCGCGCCCAGATGCTTCGAGGCCATCACGTCGTAGGCGCCGCCGTAGGCCTTTCGCGTGATCACCGTCAGGAGCGGCACTGTCGCCTCCGAGTAGGCGTACAGTAGCTTCGCGCCGTGGCGGATGATCCCGTTGTGTTCCTGGTCGGTGCCGGGGAGGAACCCGGGCACGTCGACGAAGGAGACGATCGGGATGTTGAAGCCATCACAGAAGCGGACGAACCGCGAAGCCTTCTCGGAGGCCTCGATGTCGAGCGTGCCGGCGTTGACGCGCGGCTGGTTCGCGATGACGCCGACCGAGTGACCGTCGAGGCGGGCGAAGCCGACGAGGACGTTCTTCGCGAAGCCCGCGTGGACCTCGAAGAAGGAGTCCTCGTCGAGGACGCCGCCGATGACGTCGTGCATATCGTACGGTTTCCGAGGCTCATCGGGCACGACCTCGTTCAGCGACTCGTCGGCGCGCTCGGGGTCGTCCCACGGTTCGACACGCGGCGGATCCTCGACGTTGTTCGGGGGGAGATACGAGAGCAGCCGTCGGATGTCGTCGAGCGCTTCCTCCTCGGTGTCGCAGGCGAAGTGTGCGACGCCCGAGGTCGAGGCGTGCGTGACTGCACCGCCGAGTTCCTCGAAGCTCACTTCCTCACCGGTGACGGTCTTGATCACGTCCGGACCGGTGATGAACATGTGGCTCGTGTCCTTCACCATGAACGTGAAGTCCGTGAGCGCGGGTGAGTAGACAGCGCCGCCGGCGCAGGGCCCCATAATCGCCGAAATCTGGGGCACAACGCCCGAGGCCTCCGTGTTCCGCCGGAATATCTCGCCGAAGCCGCCGAGCGACTGGACGCCCTCCTGAATGCGGGCCCCCGCGGAGTCGTTGAGCCCGACGACTGGCGCGCCGACCTCGACGGCTTTGTCCATCACCTTCGTGATCTTCTCGGAGAACACTTCTCCGAGCGAGCCGCCGAAGACGGTGAAGTCGTGGGCGAAGACGAACGTCTTTCGTCCGTCGACCTCGCCGTAGCCGGTCACGACCCCGTCGCCCGGGAGTTGGGTCTCCTCCATCCCGAAGTTGTGGTTCCGGTGGGTCCGGAGCTGGTCGAATTCGTTAAACGTCCCGTCGTCGAGGAAGTACTCGATGCGCTCGCGGGCCGTCATCTTCCCCTTCTCGTGTTGGGATTCGATGCGGTCCTCGCCGCCGCCCTTGAGCGCTCGCTCGCGCTTCTCGCGTAGCTCCTCGATACGGTCCTCCATCGTCACGTCGGACCACCTCCGATCATCGTCACGTACGTACCGACGGGAGGCAAAAGGGTTTCCGCAATCCGACAAGGGAAGGTTCGTCGAACGTCGACATTCTCAAATAACATATAAAAAATAATTATGTTTATTGCGCTCGGAATCGTGGTAGCAAGTACCACGATGGCTAGCGCACACCGATCACCCTTCGAACGCCTGCGGTCGCAGTACAACGACGTCGACCTCGTCTGTCCGAAGTGCGGCTACGACGACATCGACGGGGAGTGGCAGGCCGTGACGACCGGTCGCACGATCGAGTACCGGCACATCTGCCCCAGTTGCGGTGCGATCCGACGGCGGACGATTACGCTGGAAAAATAAATCGCGAGCGGCGGACCGAAGTGAACAGGACCGCGACTGCCGCGCTGCGTCGCGCGCTTGCGGTCAGGTCAGACGAGCGACCGCTCGGTCCGGAGTCCGACGAACGCCACTGCGCCGACGAACACCGCGACGAGCACCGTCGGCCAGAAGCCGAGGCTGGCGTCCACGCCGAAGGTCGTCAGGAGGGTGAAAAGCAGGAAGATCGGGAGGACGACGCCCGCACCGAGCAGCCACGGCGTCGCGAGCGCGCGCGAGACGCTGCCAGCGCCGGAGCGGAGTTCGGTGATCGCATCGCGGCCCAGTACCCAGCCGGCGAAGACGAGCACGGCGGTCAGCCCGAGCGTCAGGAGGGTGTCGACGAGCGGTCCGGCGACGAAGCCGAACACTGCCGTCCCCGCGATCGTCGGGTTGATCGCGCAGATCCCACCCGTCACGACCACGGCACCGGTGACGAGCGCCACGGCGCGGTGTCGCGAGAAGCCGTACTCGTCGACGAGGAACGAGACGGGGATCTCGAGCATACTGATCGACGACGACAGCGCCGCGAGCACGACGACGCCGAAGAACGCCGTCGCGACGAGCGCGCCCGCGGGAAGTTGGGAGAACGCGCCAGCGAGGCCGACGAACAGCGCGCCCGGCCCGGGTGCAGTCTGTGACGGATCGACGCCGAGCGAGAACAGCAGCGGGAAGACGACGAGGCCCGCGAGCACACCCACGAGCGTGTTGAGGACGGCGATGATCGTCCCGTCGAAGGGGAGCGAGCGATCCTCGTCGATGTAGGAGGCGTAGGTGATCATCGTCCCCGCGCCGAGCGAGAGCGTGAAGAGCGCCTGTCCGGCAGCCGGCGCGAGCACGTCGAAGAAGTTCGCGCGGATCGTCGCGAGGTCGAAGCTGAGATAGAACGCGTACGCTTCGGCCGCACCGGGGCGCGACCCCGCCCAGACGGCGAGCCCGATCAGCAGTGCGAGCACCGCGGGCATCATCACCTTCGTGCCGAGTTCGATCCCGCGGCGGACGCCCGCGTAGACGACGAGCGCCGTCAGCGCGAGAAACAGCAGGTGGTAGCCGAGCGCGTCGAGACCGGCGGCCACGCCACCGAAGTACTGGCCGGGCGAGGCGAAGTACGCCGGTTCACTCCCGACGAGGCCGAGTGCGCTCTCGCCGAAGTACCGGAGGATCCAGCCGCCAACGACGCTGTAGAACGAGATGAGCGCGATCGCGGTGAAGACGTAGAAGACGCCCCACAGCCCCCACGCTCGCGACCCCGAGAGATCCCGAAAGGCTCCAACGGGACTTTTCTTGCCGCGTCGGCCGACGACGAACTCCCCGAGCAGCCCCGGGACGCCGACGAGCAGTACGATACCGAGATACACCATCAGAAACGCGCTTCCACCGTTGTCGGCTGTCACCCACGGGAAGCGCCAGATGTTCCCGAGGCCGACCGCCGAACCCGCGGCGGCGAGGATGAACCCCGCGCGTGTCGCCCATGTCTCACGTGTCATTGGCACTCACTCACCTGCTCGCGAGTAAGTGGTTTTCGGACCGAATCCGTCTCCTCGGCCGATAACACGGTCATTCGTGAGGAATTTGCCCCGCGGCGGTGAGCGCGACGCCAACGATCGTCGGTGCCGCGACGACTCCGAGGCCGCCGGTGTGTTGGGCGGAGACTTATTTATCACGACCATAATGAACAACTATGACTGATGCTGATCACATCGTGATCGCAGGCAGCGGACGTGTCGGCCACCGCGTGGCTCAGCACTTTACTGACCGAGGGTGGAACGTTACGGTCATCGATCCCGACCCGGGGCGGGCCATCGGGGACGACGACATCGACGTCATCAGAGGTGACGCGACGAAGCCGTCGGTGCTGGGCGAGGCCATCACCGACCGGACGGACACCGTCGGCGCACTGACGGACAAACAAGACACGAACCTCGTCGTCTGTATGGCGGCGAAACGCCACGCGACGGGGCTCCGAACCGTCGCCCGAATCGAAGAGGGCGCGGGCGACGAGTACGAGGAGTACGTCGATCAGGTCTACTTCCCCGAGCGCGCCAGCGTCCGCGCGGCGGTCAACGCCCTGTCGGAGAGCGACGTCCGCACGCTGGAAGAGGTCACCGGTGAACTGGAAGTGCTCGACGTGCGGATCGACTACGACGCGCCGGCCGCGGGCGAGGTCGTGTCCACTGCGCTCCCCGAAGGCTCCGTGGTCATCGCCGAGGCGGACGGTCACGTCGCCGTCCAGCACTCGACAGAACTGATCGGTGGCCGACGGTACCTCATCGCGGCCGACCGCGACGTCGTCGGAGAAGTCCTCACGCAGTGTCGCGGTGAGGACGCTGTGTAGTCAGGAACTGCTTCTCCGCCGTCGAGAGTGCGGGAACCGCACGAATCTGTTTTCGGAGTCGCCCTTTCGCGATCGGAGGAGTACCCAGCCTACAGCGGCGGCACGATCGCGCCGTCGATGAAGAGCGTCTGGACGCCGAGCGCGAGCGTGAGGAGCACACCGAGGATGACGACTGTCCGCGCGAGCCAGAGCCACGTCATCCCGACGCCCAGTCCCAGCGACGAGCCGGAGAGGAGTTCGTCGACTGCGGGACGGCCGTAGATCCAGCCCGCAAAGAGCAGGATGCCGAGCACCGACAGCGGGAGCAGCAGTTGGTACGCCAGCGTGTCGAACCAGCCGAGCCAGGCGGTGTCCCAGGCCGAGGGGATGCCGAGCAGGAAGATGAGCCCCCCGAGGACCGCCGCGATCTGCGGACGGCGCGCGCCGTAGTTGTCGACGGCGTAGGAGACGACGACCTCCAGCAGGCTGATCGCCGAGGAGAGCGCCGCGATGAGGACGACCGCGAAGAAGACGACGCCGACGAGTCGGCCGGCCGGAAGCTCGGCGAACGCCGTCGCGAGACTGACGAACAGCGCGCCCGCGCCGCCGCTGCCGGGCTCGATGCCCTGGACGAACAGCAGCGGGATGACGACGAGGCCCGCGAGGATCCCGACCGCGCTGTTGAGCACGACGACGGTGATGCTGTCGCCGAAGAGACTCTGATCGTCACCGATGTACGACGCGTAGGTGATCATCGCGCCCATCCCGAGCGACAGCGAGAAGAACGCCTGGCTCACTGCGAACGGAATGATATCCGTGAGCGGCCCACTGAACGACGGCAGCGGGTCGAAGGAGACGCTCAGGCTGAGCTGTGAGACGTCGGGCGACAGGAAGTAGGTGTAACCCGGTCCCGCGCCGGGCAGGGTGAACACCCAGACGCCGAGAACGGCGAGGATGACGACGATGCTGGGGACCATCAGCTTCGTGGCCTTCTCGATCCCGTCTTCGACGCCGCCCGCGACGATCGCGACGACGAGGATCATAAACAGCGCGTGGAGCGCGAGCGCGTCGACGCCTGCCGATATCTGGCCGAAGTAGGCGGCGGGGTCCGCGAAGTACGCACCGGTGACGCTGCCGCCGATGTAGCGGAGGACCCACCCACCGACGACGCTGTAGTACGACAGGATCCAGAAGCCGGTGCCGACGCCGAGGACGCCGACCCACTTCCAGTTCCGGTGGCCCAGTTCCTCGAACGCGCCGATCGCGTTCAGACTGCTTCTCCGACCGACGACGAACTCCGCGAGCATCGCCGGGAGACCGATACCCAGTGCGGCGACGAGGTAGACGACGAGGAACGTCGCCCCGCCGTACTCGGAGGTCTTGAAGGGGAACTGCCAGATGTTCCCGAGGCCGACCGCCGAGCCGACGGCGGCGAGGATGAACCCTGCGCGCGTCGCCCACGTTTCTCGTTCACTCATTGCTGGCCGGGGCTAGTCGCCGACCGGGTGATAAGATACGCGATTATCGGGCGGGAACGACCCGAAAATTGTACACAATCGTCTCAGAGAGAACGTTTTCGTACATACGTACGCACCGCTCCGCCGCCGGCCTGCGACCGACGGTCGGATCCGGGACGGCGTCGCTTTCCTCACTCGATCCGCTTCGGATCAGTATTTAATTACCGTCCGAAACTGAATCCACCACGCGAATGCGCGGACTCCCCGGCCGCTCTGATTCGCCGGCGACCCTCCTCGTCGGTGCTGTCGCCCTCCTCGGCGCGAACCTCCTCCCGCTCGTCGGCGTCGGTGCCTGGGGCTGGGACCTCACAGCGCTGCTTGTCGCCTACTGGGTGGAGGCCTTCAGTACGGTCGTCCTGGCTGCGGTGAAGGCCCTATTCGCCGAACGCGGCTCGCCCGGGATCCCCGGACAGATCGAACCACTTCACGAACTTCGGGAGAAACGTGGCGGCTGGCGGTTTCGACCGACGTGGCCGCCGCTCTATCCCCGAAATCTCCCCTTTGCACTCTCGATACTCGGATTCTGGCTCGTCACCGTGGTTCCACTGAGCGCCCTCTATTGGTTCTCGGCGAATCTGACGATCGTTCTCACACTCGATCTGGCGCTCGGAATCGGTGCGCTGGTGATCGCACAGGGGTCCGATTTCGTCTTCGAGTACATCGGGAACGGCGAGTACGCCGACGTGTCGGCACAGGAGATCGTGCGGACGCCCGCGCAACTGTCGCTCGTCGTCGTCTCGGTCGGCCTGCTCGCGGCCGCCGAGAGCCGCGCGAGCGGCCTCCTGATCCTCGCGCTCGTCGTCGCGGCGAAGACGGCGGTGTCGATGTATCAGTTCTACGTCGAACACGTCGGGACGCCGATCCTCCGACTACGCGAGCGGCTCTTCGACGACGGGACAGATAGCGAACCACCCCCGGAACTCGACCTGCCGAACGCGGACGTCAGCGGGCGAGTCACGGCCGACGCCAGAGCGGTGCTGCTCGGGGGCGTCGGGGCCATCGGCTTCGGCTTCGTGAACCGAGTCGGGTTCCTCACGCTCGTCTTTCTCGTGCTCGCTATCGTCGCCGGTGACTTCCTGTGGCTCGCGGTCGCGCTCCTGGCTGTGCTCGTGCTCGCTTCCGCTCGGGTCCTCAGCTACTTCCTCCGGTACGGGACGGTCGAGTACCAGCGCCGCGGCGACGACCTCGTCGCCTACGACACTGCGCTGGAGGCGCCACAGTGGATCGCGTCGGTCGATTCGGGAGCGGACTTCGCGGTTCGAAATGCGATCGCCGACCGGCTGCTCGGCACGGGAACGCTCACGATCGCGGACGTCGAGTCGGTCGATCGGGACGTGCGACTCGGCCCCGTGAGCGACATCGACCGAGCGGTAGAGCAGCTAGATCTTCCAGTCCGACAGACCGAGCGTCCGGAACGGGATCCGGCTGTCATCGCCGCCGCGAGCGTGCTGCTGCTCTTTTTCTTAGCGATTCCGGCCGGGCTGTTCCTCACGCCGGACGTCAGTGACGCGCTGGCGTGGGGCCTTTCGCTCGTGTTCGCGCCGTTCTTTCTGCTTCCCGTCGGGGCACTCGCTTGGGCTGCCCTCTCGCGCGTGTGACCGGCTACGGCACTAACACGAGCTTGCCGACGAAACTGTCCTCCAAGACCGCGCGCTGGGCCTCGCCAGCTTCCTCGAAGTCGTACGTCTCGTGGACGATCGCTTCGAGTTCGCCGCTCGCGGCCAGATCTGCGACCCGCGCGAGCACCGCGCCGATGTCGTCGGCGTTGAACAGCGACATAAACTGATACTGGATCTCCTTGCCTTTCGTGGCGCCGATGTTGTCGAAGCCGCCCTCGGCGGTGTCGTTGCCGATGCCGATGACCCGCGCGCCGGGGTTCGCCACGTCAGCGTTGAACTGGAGATACTGATCCATGTGCAGGTCGACGACCACGTCCGCGCCGCCGGCGTCGACGACGGCGTCTTCGAGGTCGTCGCGGCTGTAGTCGAAGACCTGCTCCGCGCCGAGATCCGAGAGCGTCTCGAAGTGCTCGGGCGATGCCGTCGCGTGGACGTGCGTGCCCATCGTCTCTGCGAGCTGGATCGCGACGTGGCCGACGCCGCCACTGCCGCCGTGGACGAGAACGTTCTCGGTGGGCTCGGCCTGCGCGTGGTGGACGAGTGCCTGCCAGGCGGTCGCGCTGACGGTACCTAGCGCGGCGGCCGCCTCGAAGTCGATCTCCTCGGGCAGGTGCGCGAGGTAGTCTGCGGGCGCGGCAGCGGCTTCGGCGTACGAGCCCGGCATTCCGTTGCCGAGGCCGGTGCCGAAGACGCGGTCGCCGACGGCGAACTGCTCGACGCCCGGGCCGACTTCTGCGACGGTGCCCGCGAGGTCGCCGCCGCCGATGAACGGGAGATGTGGGACCGGGTACGCTCCTTCGCGGAAGTACGTGTCGACCGGGTTCACGCCGGCCGCCTCGACGTCGACGACGACCTGACCGTGTTCGGGTTCGGGTTCGTCGACTTCGTCGACTGTCAGTACCTCGGGACCGCCGTGTTCGTGGAATCTGACTGCGCGCATCGGCCGTCGATTTGACACGGAGGTTGATAAAGGAAGCCGAAGCAGACGTACGCGTGCATTCCGAGATGAACGCGTGCCCTCCGAGATGCACTCCCGATTGCGAGTCGCGATAGCGGTGCGTGTAGTGATACCCGAATCCGAGTAAACTCGCGCTGTAGCCGCGAAAACTGCCGCATCGAGGAATCGATATCGGCGGGATTTATGCGGGCGCACGCCCCTCCCTCGGACGATGCGCTTACACGAGTATCAGGCGAAGAATGTCTTCGCCGACGCCGGCATTCCGGTGCCCGAGTCTCACCTCGCAACCTCCGTCGACGAGGTCGTCGAGGCGGTCGCGGACATCGGGTTCCCGGCGGCGATCAAAGCACAGGTACACGTCGGCGGCCGCGGGAAGGCCGGCGGCATCAAGATCGCGACGTCCGAGGAGGAGGCCGAACAGTACGCCGAAGAGATCCTCGGGATGGACCTCAAGGGATACACCGTCGAGAAGGTCCTCGTCGAGGCCGGCGTCGACTTCGAGAACGAACTCTACGTCGGAATCACGATGGACCGCAGCGCGGGCGAGCCCGTCGCGATGGTCTCGACCGAGGGTGGCGTCGACATCGAGTCGGTCGCCGAAGAGACGCCCGAAGCGATCGCACGCGAGCACATCGACCCCGCGTTCGGGCTGCACCCCTACCAGGCGCGGAAGGCCGTCTACGACGCCGGCATTCCCAAGGACGTCGCCGGCGACGTCGCCTCCATCCTCTCGACGCTCTATGACCTCTACGAGTCGAAAGACGCCTCCGAGATCGAGATCAACCCCGTGATGATCACCTCGGATCGAGAAGTCGTCGCGGCCGACGCCGTGATGAACATCGACGAGGACGCGCTCTTCCGACAGCCGGACCTCGCGGAGATGGAAGACGAGGCCGCCGAAGACGAACTCGAACAGAAGGCCAACGAGTACGGCTTCGACTACGTTCGTCTCTCCGGCAACGTCGGCATCATCGGTAACGGCGCCGGTCTCGTGATGACGACGCTCGACCTCGTCGACTACTACGGCGGCGAGCCCGCGAACTTCCTCGACATCGGTGGCGGCGCGAAGGCAGAGCGCGTCGCGAACGCGCTGGATATGGTGTTCTCCGACGAGAACGTCGACGCCGTCGTGTTCAACATCTTCGGCGGGATCACCCGCGGTGACGAGGTCGCGAAAGGTATCAACGAGGCCCTCGGGCAGTTCGACGAGATCCCGAAGAAGGTCGTCGTCCGCCTCGCCGGCACGAACGCCGAAGAGGGGATGGAGATCCTCAACACCGACCTCGTCGACGTCGAGGCGACGCTCGAAGACGCGGTTCAACAGGCCGTCGAAAACGCACAGGAGGCAAGCCAATGAGCATCTTCGTCGACGACGACACGCGCGTTGTGGTACAGGGAATCACCGGTGGGGAAGGCAAGTTCCACACCGAGCAGATGATGGAGTACGGCACGAACGTCGTCGCGGGCGCGGTCCCCGGCAAGGGCGGTCAGGAAGTCGCCGGCGTCCCGGTCTACGACACGGTCGATCAGGCCGTCGAAGCCGAGGACGCCGACGCGTCCGTCGTGTTCGTCCCGCCGGCGTTCGCCGGCGACGCCGTCTTCGAGGCGCTCGACACGGACCTCGACCTCGTCGTCGCCATCACCGAGGGCATCCCGACCCAGGATATGGCGAAAGTGAACAAGCGCCTTTCTGAGACGGACACCCGCCTCATCGGCCCGAACTGTCCCGGTATCATCACGCCCGGCGAGGCCAAACTCGGCATCCTCCCCGGCAACATCTTCGAGTCCGGAAACGTCGGTCTCGTCTCCCGCTCGGGGACGCTGACCTACCAGGTCGTCTCGAACCTCACGGATCGAGGGATCGGCCAGACCACCGCCATCGGCATCGGCGGCGACCCGATCATCGGCACGTCGTTCGTCGACGCGCTCGAAGCGTTCGAGAACGACCCCGACACGCACGCGGTCGTGATGTGCGGTGAGATCGGCGGCGAGGACGAAGAACAGGCCGCGAAGTTCATCGCCGAGAATATGGACACGCCCGTTGCGGGCTTCATCGCCGGGCGGACGGCCCCGCCGGGCAAGCGGATGGGCCACGCGGGCGCGATCGTCTCCGGGTCGGGCACCGGCACCGCGGAGTCGAAGATCAACGCCCTCAACGACGCGGGCGTCCCCGTCGGCGACACGCCGAACGAAGTCGCCGACCACATCGAAGACTTCCTCTAGACGGCGACCTGCGGCAATCTTCTCGTTCCTGTTTCGCCTCTCTCCTCGCATTTGTCGCCTCGTCGCACGGAAATTCTTTATCCTCCCCCACACGACCGTGGAGTGATGCGCGTCAGCGACATCCTCTCGCCGTCGGTCGTCACAGTAGACCTCGGGGCGTCGCTCGCAGACGCCGTCGGAAAGATGCTCGACGACGACGTCGGGAGCGCGGTCGTCACCGACGACGGCGTCCCGGGCGCGATGATCACAGAGCACGACGTGCTCGACGCGACGTACCAGACGGACGAGCCGCTCTCGTCGATTCCGGTCAGGGCGGCGGCGAGCGCCCCGCTGGTCACCATCGGGCCGTCCGCGTCGGCCCGTCGCGCGGCCGAGGAGATGGACGACCACGGCGTCCACCGCCTGGTCGTGGTCGACGGCCTCGACGTCGTCGGCGTCGTCTCGACGACGGACCTGATCCGTAACTACACTGGGATTCGAGAAGACGAACGAAAGCGGGCCGACGCGGAGTACGAGTGGCTGACTCGCGAGGAGATGCGGTGAGTATCGGGAGCCGCGGCTGCGCCTTGCTGGCACCACCGCGCCCGAACAGGGGAGCCGGCGCTATCCATCGCCTTCGGAACCGTCATCAGCGTCGAGCGACGACCTCCCGACACGGAGACGATGTCGCCACCACGCACGACCCGCCGCGCGCTCCTCGGCAGCGTCGCGACGGGCGCTCTTCTCGGCACTGCCGGCTGTCTGCAGACGCTCGGCTTCCAGCGCCAATCCGCCTGGCGTGACCCCCCGCTCGCTGAGGACCGCCCCGACGCGGTGTACGTTCCGGCGGTCATCGAAGGGATGGAAACCTACGGCAAGACGAACACAGGCCGCTACGGCGTCGCGCTCACCTACTCGTACCCCCATCGCTTCTGGACCCTCTCTGGAACTGAGACGTCGAAGACGGTCGTCGAAGCCGACGACGACGTCCACCTGATGGTCTCGCTGTGGGACACCGAGACCGGCCGCGTCCTCCCGCTCGATTCGGGCGTGACGATCGAGATTCTGGATACAGACGGCACACTCGTCACCGAGGAGGTCGCCTATCCGATGCTCTCGCAGACGATGGGCTTTCACTACGGCGCGAACTACGCGCTCGACGGCGAGGGCGAGTACGAGGCGCGCGTCCACGTCGGGGGCGTCTCGCTCCGTCGAACTGGCGGCTTCGCGGGCGCGTTCGAGTCAGCGGCGACGGTGACGATCCCATTCACCTTCGAGACGGACGAACTGCACAGCGTCTCGATTATGCGCCCCAAGAACGCCGGCGTCCGCGACGCGGCGATGCTGATGGAGATGGACGGCGTTCCGGCCGGTCGAGCCCCGACGGCCGACTCACTACCCGGACAGCACCTCGGCGCGCCGACCCTCGGTGACGCCGTGTTCCAGACATTCCTCGTCGCGGGCGACAGCGAGCGTTTCGGCTCGGAGCCGTACCTGTACGTCTCCGCACGGACGCCGTACAACCGCTTCGTGCTCCCGATGATGGGCCTCGAAGCGACGCTGACGCGCGGTGGCGAGACGGTATTCGAGAGTCGACTGACGCGCACGCTCGACCCCGACCTCGGGTATCACTACGGCGCGTCAGTTGCTGAGTTCAGATCCGGGGACGAACTGACGATCACGACGACGATCCCACCGCAGGTCGCTCGCCACGACGGCTACGAGACGGCGTTCCGAGAGATGGGCGACGTGTCGATGACTGTCGAGTAGCGGGAGTCTGCCTTTCTGCAGCGTGAAAATACGCGAGAACGCGGGTGCGTAGTAAGGTAAGGGATAGAGGGACGGCGAGACCGATTGCTTAGACGACCAGCGCCCACGCAGCCACGACGGCCACAGCCCCGAGAACGGCGCTCAGCGCCGCGTGATTTCGGAGGCGGTCCTGGAGTTGGTGAATGTCGCCGTCGTAGTCCGCGTCGACAGGACACGTCTCACTGCCCGTCGAACACTCCGGCAGCAGGTCGACCGCGACGTGGAGGAAGACCCCGGCAGCAACGCCGAAGAACAATCCACGGAACCCGCTCGTCGGCGAGAGGCCCAGGATGCCGACCGGGAGTGCGACGAGGCCGACGGCTGCCGCCGGGAGCAGCAGCGTCGCGACCGACCGGCCGCGTTCGGCCAGTCGCCGCGCGGCCGCGTAGCCGGCGGGCGCTTTGTGCGAGACGAGCGCGAGACCGAGCACCGAGGTGAGCGACGGCATCGCCGTGTAAATTGCGCCGATGATGGCGCCGGCCGAGAGCGCGTGGACAGTCAGCTCCGACGCCGTGCGGTCGATCGGGAGGTCGAGGTGCGCGAAGCGGTGGCCGACGGTGTGTCCGACGTAGCCGCCGAGGAAGCCGAGTGCGATCCCGAGACTGCCGAGTTGGCCGTGTTGACTCAGTGCCTGTGGAATCAGGAACAGCGCGGCGCTCGTCACCATCGCGCCGCTCGCGAGGCCGTATCCCCAGACCGGCTCCAGCAGGTGTTCGGATCTCACCGCGCGGGCACCGAGCGGCGCGCCGATCGCCATCGCGGCGAACGCCGTCCAGGAAATCGCGATGAGCTTCCAAGAGACGTCGGCGAGTGCTGCCGCTCCCGAGAGAACGAGCAACGCGGCCAGTCCGATGCCGCCGACGATCCAGCCCGAGTTCTGTGCGGCGCTGTGCGACCCGTGGTCTGTGGCGTGCAGTTGGTCTCCAGTCACTCTTGTGTATTAGTAACTACGCTGGTTGAGTTATTAATACTTGTGGTGGTTCTATTACTGGTGGAATTTAGCGGATAAGATCAGGTAGTGATGATGAAACCGTCTATGGCAGAACCACGTGACTCTGCGGAGATGTACGAGGTGAGTGAACGTCTACACGTACCTCCTGCGACAACCGTGACTGGTATCCGTCGAATAGAGCGAAAAAAGTGATCTACTGCTGATCTGCGGCGACTCAGTACGCGCGCGCTGCGTCGCTTTCGATTGTCGACGCGCTCAGCGAGGACTGCGTCGCGGTCGAGTCGCCGGACGTGCTGTCAGTGCCCGATTCGCTCGTACCGCTGGAGTCGCCCGAAGACGAGCTGGAATCGGACGAGCCGCCGATGTTCAGCTCTTGAGCGTTCTCTTCGAGTTCGACGCTCAGCGTGCCGTCCTGGTCACCGTTGACCTGACCTTCCGAGACCGAGAGGTTCGCCTGGTAGCTGGTGATCGTCCCGTTGTCGAACGTCGCGGGCGTCGAGAGCGTGTACGGGCCCGTCGCGCGCACGCTGACGTTCGTGTAGCCGTTCTCGGGACCGTACTCGTCGTAGCCGGTCGTCGAGTACGGCAGCGTCATCGTGAACTCGCCGTCCGCGTTCGTTTCCACCTGCTGCGTGTAGGTGAACGTCGAGTTCGTCGTCGGGATGCGGAGTTCGGTGCTCGCGGTAACCGTCGTGTCCGAGGGCGCTCCGCTTCCCTGGACTGTCGCGCCGGGGACGCGCTCGAAGGTCTTCAGCCACGCCGGGCTGCTCGGCACGGTTACCTGCGGGTTGATCCCGGCGACCTGTGCGTCGCGGCCGGTGGTCCGGAGGATCGACTGTCCGGCCGACGTATCGCTCACGTGAGCGAGCCGGTAGTGATCGAGCGCTTCGACGCGCTCGCTCGGGAACGAGCCGACCCCACCGATCTGGGAGGTCGGATCGTTCTCAACGTACTCGCGCGCGGCGCTCATATTGTCGAAGGTCTTGATGAACGTGCTGTTGCCCTGCGGATTGGCGGGCACGGTGACCGCGTCGCCGGCGTTCGTCTGGACCTGTCGCGGCTCCCAGTCGACGACGACTGGCGAGGGCTGCCGCGCGCTCCCGTGGTAGTAGTACAGCCGCGTCATCGTACTGTTGTAGAAGCGCTGCGTGCGGAGTTGGAAGTTGCCGACGAACTGCCCGTCGTTCGAGTCGTCGAAGCGGTACATCGTCTGCAGGAAGTCCTGCCGAGAGACGTTCTCCTCTGCGTCGTAGAAGACCGTCGGCGCGCCGAACTTCGATCCGGGCGTCGCCATCTGCCAGTCGACCATCACGTAGCGGGTGTTCTCGCCTTCAGTGCTCTGGGAGGCGAGAGCATCCTGTGACTGCGTCTCGTTGGGTGCGAGAAGGAAGTTAGCCGCCGTACCTGCCCCTTCCTGGAACGGGTTGGCGTTCGGAATGCGTTCGCCTTGGACCGTGATCCAGTGGCCGTAGTCCCACCACGACATCACGCCGTAGGCGCCGTCGGGATACTCGAAGTCGTCTGTCCGCTGGTAGGTGCCGTAGTACTCCATCTGATCGGCGTTGCCTGCGCCGCCGAGATTACCCTCCGCGGGGGTGTTATTCTGCATCCATTCGAGGGAGCCGTCCCAGACGGTGACTGCTCCCGGGCCGTTGTTCTGCGCGGACTGCCAGGCCGGCGAGGTCTGCGTGTCGCCGACGGCGATCGGAACCGTGAGCGCTGGTCCGAGGATGAGCAGAACTGTCGCGACGATCGCGAGCACCTGATAGCCGTCGATGTCGTTGACTGCTTCGCGCGCCGACGTGCGGAGGTTGAGCCATCCGAGAATCTCACCGAAGAGGAAGGCGTTGAAGACGGCGACGGTGATAGCGAGGTAGTAATTGAAGCGCACCTGGGTGAACGCCATTGAAGTGATAAACGCCGCCCAGACGATCAGGAACAGTTTGTCGGCGTCGTAGTCGGTGACGAAGGTCGCGCCGATGATAAGCGCCGAGACGATGAGGAGTCCAGCAACCTGTTGATTAATGCCTGTGACGCTTTCGATTCCGCCGAGAAGCGGAGGAACGAGGAAGACGAGCGCGATGATCGCGAGCGATCCAGCGATATAGCCGTACGCTCGCGTGGTTCCTTCCTTGAGGAGTGGCTTCGTGTGCAGCCAGACTGCTGCCACGAGTCCGGTGAAGAAAGTGAGACCGTATTCGAGAGAGATCCGGCCAGCGGCACCAACGCCGTAGCGCTGGAGAGTCGACTGTGCGATGAACGGTTGAGCTTCGCCGATGGTTCGGGCGGTCGCTCCGGCAGAGAACCCTACGATACGCAGGAGGTTCGTCGCGATGAGGTCAATGAGACCGAAGGGGAGGACAGCGAGAATACCGAGTCCGACGACGAAGATGCCACCGACTGCCGCGGGATAGAGAGATGCGTCGAGATCGGACTCTTCCCAGACCCGCGCGAGCCACGAGAGTACGATTGCAGCGACAGTGACGCTCAGTGCGGACGCAGGCTGGAGCAAAGAGGGGATCGTTGTACTGAACCCACCATCTTCCACGACGATGAGCGACATTACAGTCACAACAAGCATACTCGCCACGAGGACGAATGCCGTTGGCTCGGGCGTACGGTCGTTGACGACGTCGCTTGGGATTTTCACGAGGGCAAAGACGCCGATGATACCCACGAGAATCACGCCTGGCGGCCAGGTCCAGATATAGAGTCCGGTAAGCAACCCAGCGAGGAGACCCCACTTCAGCGGTTCTTTCAGAGTATCGAGATCGCGGCTTTCGAGAATTTCTTCCCTGACGACCTCCCAAACGGGCATCGTCGACTCGGCCTTCTGGAGAGCGATAACGAATCCGAGGATGGCCAGCGCCATCGCAAGCGGTTCGACCGCGTTGTGGTCGGCCACCCCAGCGAGCGTACGTCCGAGGAACGTTCCCGGTAGGAGCATCAAGACGACTGCACCGAAGAGACCGGCGAACCGACCGGAGAGTCGCTTGCCGAGGAAATATACTGGGACGGCTGCAAGCGCGCCAGCGACTGCCGGGGCGACAAGAAGCGTCTTGCCAATGAGTGCCTGACTCGGTGAGCCGAGTCCTAAGACTAGTGCAACAGTTGCGACGATCTGGTCGTAGAGCGTCCCGAACTGGCCGACAAACGTTCCATAGGGGAAGTATGTCCACGGATCGAACGGGATCGTAGAGGGCCAGTGTTTGACTGTGTACATCACTTCTCGGAAGTGATACCACGCGTCGTTTCCGGAGAAGTAGACCTCGCCGTTGCGGATGAAGTTGGAGTAGGATTGCATCCGCAAGGCGAACATTACGACTACCACGAGGAGGAGAGCAGGGACCTGATACCAGTCTTCGACGATGTCGAGGACGGATTGACCTCCTCCGTCGTCAGTTTCGCTACGCGAACCCATTATGGACGGAATGTTTCGGAAAGCGCGAATAAGCCTTTTGTTAAGACGTCGCTGTCTCATCCTTAGGTGGGGGGAATAGATATGCCCATTTGGGGGCCTGATGAGAACTCTCTCTAGTCGAAGGCATTGCTCAGATTAGCTGATTGAAGCGGACGGAAAATGCTTGAGCCACGTTTCTGCGGTTTCAGGCGGGTATCTAAAGTGATTGGAGATGGCTCCAGTCTGGCGTTTCAGTTCTTGGAAGACGCGTTTGACGGTATTCCGATTCCCGTGGGTGACGTGTTGGAATCGGAGGTGAGTGGCGATGGCAGACCGCCTGCGGCCACGACGATCCGTCGACTAGGAAAATCACCTCGCCGACGAGATGTTTCCTATGGAGTTCCGCGAAGAAAATCTTGGTGAGAGCAAAGGTTCGGGCCGGGAACAGTCGCACGTGTAGCGGGCAGTTCGTGTCGGGGTCGATCGCCGTAAACAGCCAGTAGAGCAGGCTATTCAACTGGATTACGGTCTCGCCAACTGCAACGTAATCCGGGTCGTGATCCTCTATGGGCTGTAAGCATCCGTCTTTAGATAATACTCACAGTAATACTGAATCGCCGTGGTTCACGACCGATTTTCATCCGAACAGGACCTCAATGAACCGAAACCCCTCATTTCCCAGAGTTCCTCATCGCTCGATTTCACACAGTACGGCGCCTCGACGGACTGATTCAGTCCGATGAATACTACTTGCCTTGTTTTGCCACTGATTGACGGGAGTTTCAGACGCTTTCCCAGGAAGATTCCGTCAAGCTAACCGGGAATGGACGCCGTCTGGCGATGGGACATCGCTCAGACGGCTCGCTCGAATGTGCCGTGATCTGCCAAATAGCACGTTAACAATCCGAACGTATCCGCTGCGCCGTCCGACGTGGACGGGTACGCCGAGTGGGTGCAGATCGCGTTGATTCTGTACCGTGTCGTACTGGAGAAGAGTCTCCGTGAGACTGAAGACAACGATCTTGATCGATGTGAATTCTCTGGCGATAAAGGACGTCCATTACACGACGCAGAAGGCGTGGGACGGCTACACCGGGATGCAGGTCTTCCGCCGAAACGCGCAAGACCGGGACGTGTTGTCGGCTGATGTACTTGTGGAGCGATTTCCGTGAAGGAGTGTCGCTCCAACTCAACGCGACCACTGATCAAGCACAGTGAACAAACACCGTTGCAGAAGGACCAAAATGCCCGGATGAACGAGGACTGCAACCAACGCTGGATGAGTAAGACAGGCATCTCACAGTTGGAGGAAGACGACGCGAGAAGATCCGCTCCCGGAGATGGCACGGCCAGTTCTGGGAGCTGACACGCAAGTACATCGTGCATAACCTGACGCAGGCGGCGAGTTAGAGTGATCACTGAAACAATTGAATATGCAGCAGGGTGTGGTGCAGACTCCCCGCTCCGAGTGAAACACCTCTATTCGCTCACTGGGTCTCACTCGTTTCAGTGCTGTATTCAGCTCTTACGCATATCACTCAGGCTCTCCGACTGCTTCCTTCTCCGGACGTATCCAGGCGAAGCATCGCCGTCGTCACCGAAACAACGAAGCAAGATACCACAGTTTTGACCCTTCGACAACCGCCGTGAGTGACGGCTACTACACCTTCTGATTGCAAGAATGCGCCTCTGGAAGCGTGAGACCACAAACAATTGGTCCTCCCCCGTCGCTGTCTCGCGTTCAACAAGGTAACATACATCCAATATATGTACTGGCCAAGATAACCAAGATGCATCAGTACAAGATGGGATTCCGGATTAGAATATTCGGTCAGTACTTTTCAAAATATTCTATATCATACTCCACAAGACCGGTTTTACCCATATTCCCGATTATTCCATTAGTTCCCAAATCATGCCCGGAATAGTACAATCTTATCATCCCTTCAACTATTTCTGGATTAGTGTACGAGCCATCCTGCGTCTTTAGCCATTGGGAACCATACGTCCTACGTTCATCCCAAGACCCACACGTTCCATAGGGAACAAGTATCTGTTTAGTTGGTTCAAAAGAATCATAACTGTCACCAACTGCCAAATATACCTGTCGTTCCCCAATGACGTCAGAGCTTATTCCAGCAGTATATGACATGAAGAACTTTCCTGCGATTTTGACAACATTTGGTGTCTGAATAATATCACCAAATACAGCATTATGCGAACTATCAAATATATATTTATTAGGGTTTATATCATCCCATTCTTCGCCAAATCCAATCCAAACTTTCCAGCTTCCGTTACTGTGTTTTGTCGTGCCATAATAAACGAACCTATTGTCATCACATATAACATCTGATAAGACTACTTTTTCTACAGTTTCGTCTCCCATTTCCTGCCGGAATTCTTCAGAAGTATACAATATACTATCAACATTCACCTCCTTATCAGTCAATTCATCTGTCGATAAATGGCCTATAGACCACGAATTAGAACTACGGGCTGAAAAAAAGAGATGATAGTGGTCACTATTTGGATCAAAACGAACCAAGGGTGAACTTACCTTCTTGTTTCGCCAAGATTTGTCATTTTGTACAATCACTCGTTCCTCTTTCCAACTGATTCCATCATCACTCGAAAACAATACTAATGCTGGATACGATTTAACTATTGCAAAATAGGTTCCATTTACACGAATAACGCTAGGTGGGTATGATTGGGTAGAATAGATTGACGATCCACTAACAACCGGATTTTCAGGATGTTTCCTGTGCGGAACAGTCTGAAATTCGTCTAATATTCCGATATTATCTCGTTTTCGGCATGGGTCTAATATGCCCTGTATTATCGCTTCTGGGGTACAGCGCAAACATCCATCAGTTAAAACTTCAGCACCAACAGCGGTTGCTGATGCTGTTCCAATACCAGCGCCACCTGCAGCTAGAATTTGACGTCGAGTTAGACCATCTTCATTATCCATTGTTTCCTGATAATGCCCTAGTAGCATGTATGACTTTCCAAAATCATAGAGGGTGTCATAGAACTCTTGTGCACCGTGATAACCGTGCTTCCCGGATTGTCTCCGCGTTCGTAGTTGGTGATTGCGACGACGAGACGAAGGCACAGAGCGAGGAACACCTGTGCTCGTGCGTGAACGCGGCCTCGGGCGTGCGCTCGCCCGAGGCCGCAGTCCTTCACTGATTCGTTGGTTCGTTCGACTCCAGTACGGCGGTTGTACGTCTCATCCAACGTGGACTGCTTCAGCTGCACGTCCTCGCTGTGTTGTTCGATGCGGTCTTCGACCCTGTACTCGATGTCTTTCGGATCGTCGGTGTTTCACGCGTTGTCTGGGGCGACTGGCACGACCCTTGCGGCCAGCTGGTGGTCGTGCCAGTCGAGCGTGTCGTAGGCGCTGTCTCCAAGCATCCAAATCGGCTTGGCGACGGCGAGCGCGTCACGCGTGACGCGCATCGCCGTCTCTTGATCCGCTTGTTTGGTCTGTGTGAATTCAACCGCTATCGGGATCTTTGCGCCGGTTGAGACAATCGTACAGCCGAAGCCGTAGTAGTACTCCTCGGCTGTTGGATCGTAGTTCCACGAGGCAGCGTCGTTGTATTGGATCGCTTCGACGTGGGTCGAGTCGATAGAATACGTGGAGTCGAGCAGGCCGCGGGCGGCGGCCTGCTTGACGAGCCTGTCGAAGACATCGTCAACAACGTGTTCGAGGTCGGTGAGAAAGCGGTCAACCGTGTCTCTGGATGGCGGTTTGTCGAGTCCGCAGTAGTACCATACGAGACCGTTCTGAAGTTCCCGTGTACCTGGACGTGTGCCGTAGACATCCTCGTAGTAGCAGTGCAGAAAGCCACGAAAGAGATCTGGTGGCGAGTGGACTCGTGTTCGCCCCCGCTTTGAGGGGGCGAACACGTCGTATTCCAGTAGAAACTCGAACTCAAGGTGTTCGAACAGCGGTAGTGTCTCGGTAGCCGCCGCATTCAAGAAGTCGTCTACCGAAGCTACGTCTTGCAGGGCGTTGGAGCTGGTGGACACAGTTTCCAAACCCTGCGGCCTCCCACGGGAGGCTTTCTATGACACGCTCTCATCTTGCAGGGTCGCTGAACTTATCCACCTCAGCGTTCACCCTGCTTTTTGGTGTGCTACTCGTTCTATGACACCCACCAACACGGCACAATAATCTACGCCACAAGAGGGAAATGGAAATATGGAATAGGTAGGTCACAACGAGTTGTTTGCTGAATTGGACGAAGTTGCTCGTCGTATTCGCCCCCTCCATTGATACCCTTCAATGGTGATGGAGTCGGGTACGCTGACGTCGGCGAGAGTAGTTACCGGATGTCTCAGATGTGGTCAGCAACGGAGAGACAGTGGTTGCGCTTCAACTATGAGCGCAAACACTGACAAGGTAGATCGTGTATTGACGGGAATTACCCTTACAAAGTGATTTCTGCGGTCGAGTCGAACTCAAAGTGCAGTTTGGTGCCGCAGTTGGGCGGCATTGACCGAGGCTTACTATCTCTCAGTGCTGCCTACTCCCTGCTGTCCTCGATGTAGCCGAGAGACCGTAGCCGATCCAGTACCTCTTGTTCTTGTTGCCAATCCATATCGACGCCGTAGTCTCCTTCGGAATCACCGTTGAGGAGGCCCCGCTTGTGCAATTGCTGTTTGATATGCTCAAGGTTCTCATCAACGGTGTTCTGTTCTGTGTCGACGATGACATCCGGATTATGCGGTTCCTGAAATGGGTGATTAATGCCAGTGAACTTCTCAATGTTGCCCGCTCTAGCCTCTTCGTAGAGGTTTTTTGGGTCTCGCCGTGCTGCTTCGTCAACAGAGCACTTCACGTATATAAGAACAAAATCTCCATCCGGTTCTACAATGTCTCGCGCCATTGCTTGTGAATCACGGAATGGCGTGATCATTCCCGTCACCGTCGCAATCCCGTTTCTGTTCAGCAACTTGGCGATGAACGCCGTCCGACGGTTGTTGATCTCACGGTCTTCACGAGAGAATCCTAGATCTGGGTGCAGGTTCTTACGGATCTCGTCACCGTCGAGATTCTCGACTTGGATGCCTTGGTCGCGAAGGTATGCCTCTATCTGACTCGCAAGCGTTGATTTTCCGGCAGCAGGACGACCCATAAACCACAGCGTGAACGTCATTGTACGCCTCCAACCGGAGCATCCTCTGTGACGAAAGGTTCGTCCGCGTCCATTACGTACGACGCGACTTCCGGACGCATCATCTTTGCCGATGGTTGTTTGCCCTCCCCGATAAGTGAGCGGATCCTGCTCCCGCTCGGGTGGACTTGCTCTTCACTCCCGTGGGGACAAATCTTCTCGGAGGTCATTCCATCACAGGAGTGACAGTAGAATGAATAGTCGTAGAACAGTGGCTCGATGCCGATATCAGCGATATCACCGAAGATGCGCTGTGCTCCGAATTCGTGATAGTAGTCGCCAACACCAGCGTGGTCGCGACCGACGACGAAGTGCGTACACCCTTGATTCTTGCGGACGATTGCATCGAAGATCGCTTCACGGGGTCCCGCATAGCGCATCTGACTGGGGAACACTGATAGCGCGACCATACCCTCTCGGTAGTACTCTTCTATGAGTGTCTCGTATGCACCGAGGATCGTATCGTCGCGATAATCGTCGACTTTCTTGTCACCGAGTTTCGGCTGGATCAGGAGACCGTCAGTCTGTTCGAGTGCAGACTTTTGGATGTATTCATGCGCTCGATGTGGTGCATTTCGTGTCTGAAATCCTGCGACAGTCTCCCAGTCGCGGTGGCTAAATAGAACGCGGGATTCTGCGGGGAGGAGGTCGCGACTGTTGTAGCGGTGCTCATCGAAAAGATAGATCGGACCACCGACGAGAAAGTCCTCTTGATTAAGATAGTTGGCGACGCCGGGATGATCCTGATCAGCAGTCCCGAACACATACTCAACGGTGTCATCTTTATTGTGCTTGTACACCTCCTCGACGTCAATAACTCCAATCGGTTCCTCTGCTGGACTACGAAGGAGTGCCTTCTCTCCCGGTGTCAAATCTTCGGCAACGGTTGAGTCAACGTCGAGCGTGATCGGCAAGGGCCACGTGACGCCATTCTCGAGCGTCATATCGTGAACAACCTTCAGGAAATCGTTTTGTGTGAGGTAGCCATCTATCGGACTAAACCGCCCGGTCGCGATGTTGATAGCGTCTTGATATTGACTCACATTCAGATCAATTCGAGGCCCCCTACCCACTTCGTTCCGCAACTGGTCGGCATACTTGTCGCCGACGACCTTGTCGACCAATCGGCCTCCGTGCGGCTCAATCATATGGGTGGATGCTCAATGCCACTATTTAAAATCATTCGCTTATAATCAAACTCAAATGAGTCACAGTGACGGAGCTGCTGATCTACACATGCACACTCCCGCCTCAGATGGGACGATCGGTGTGGGTCAGCGCGTTGCGATTGCAGCAGACCGAGGACTGGAAGCAATCGCGATCACGGATCACGATGTCATTGACGAGTGGTTCGAAACAAGGAGTACGACTCGGCAGGACATCCAAGTTATCACCGGTGTCGAAGTCCGCGCCGACCTCTTCGATACGAAGATCGAAATTCTTGGATATTTTGTCGATCCCAATGATTCGAAACTTCAGACGATGCTTGAACGAGCCCGTGGTTTCCGAATTGAACGTAATCGTAAACTAGTGAAGAACCTCTCGGTCGTTGCAGACCTTGACCTCTGCTACGAGGCACTGGACGCCGAGGTTGAGGGGAATCTCGGTCGTCCCCATCTCGCAGAGGTTCTCATTGAACGAGGGGTCGTTGATTCGATTGGTGAGGCGTTTGAGCAGTATTTAGCCAAGGAAGGCGAGGCGTTCGTTCCGATGGAACGACTCGATTACAAGGAAGTGGTTGAGACGATCCACGGGTCGGGTGGTGTCTGTTCGCTCGCACATCCGGGACGGATCCGGAGCGATACTTCCACTGTTGAGCAGATGGTTGAGACACTCGCCAATGCTGGGCTTGACGGGATTGAAGTCTGGTACCCATACGGATCTGAGACGAGTGACCAGTATGCCGATATCACAGAGGAGGACGCTGCTGCACTCGCCGAGCGGTATGGTCTCTTGAAAACAGGAGGTTCCGACTGTCACGGCCCAGAATCCGGCAAGTTCAGACTTGGAGAGGTACAGATTCCGGCTGACGAACTGGCAGCACTGGAAGACCGCGCTGCGTAACGGATAAACGAAGGGTTTGTCTATACTTTCCTATGACTCTAATCGTCTTCGGGATCGACGCAATGGACCCCGATCTCGTCGAACCAGATCGTCACCCACATCTCACACTGGATAGTCATCGATCGATTGAAACGATTATCAGCGCATCTGGTGAACCAAACACGCACGAGCTGTGGCCAACGATCATCACTGGACTTCATCCTGATGAGCACGGACTTGTCATCGAAGACGGCGTCGCGTGGGACAACCAGTGGTTGAACCTCGCGAGCGATCTTGCGGAGGGTTTCCTGCCGAAATCCGTACGCACAAAGATCGGAATGTGGCTACTCAACACGACTGACCAAGATGCGTTCCGGACCCCTGCGACGTACTACAGCGAGCATAACCTCTCGACAGTATTCGACGGACACGAAGCCACGGCCATCGGTGTTCCGAACTACGTCACTGACACCGACGAGACGGACAGAGAACACGAGTTGCGGAAGTCGATGGGAGACTTGTTCGAACGCGACCCTGACGCGACCGGCGGCCACAGTTCGGCCGATCCGCTGGCCTTCTACGATCAGTGCGTAGAAATGATTATGGTTCGGACAGCTCGTACCAGGGCTGCGCACTATTCGAGCCAGCACGAACTCGTCTTCGGGTACACAAGTGGCCTTGACCTGATCGGTCATATCACCTACGACTGGCCCGGATTACAGGAAACCGCGTACGACGTGGTTGACGGAGCTGTCGCGGATCTTGTTGAAGACCTTGATGATGACGATGAACTTCTACTGGTGAGTGACCATGGGCTTCAGGATGGCCTCCACACCGACACCGCGATGGTGGCGAGTACCGATCCGGCGCTCGTAGATGGTATTGAAAGTGTCCTTGACCTACGCGAGACGATCGAAGCGGCACTTTCGGACGGCCGACACGTACCCGCACCGCGGGACATCAACCGAGAGCGAGACGCAAAACAATCCGCGCGAGTAAAAGGCCAACTTGAGGACCTCGGCTACATATGAGGCCCTATACGAGCGAAACGACGACAGATCGGGTCTTCTGCCGGATCCGAGAAGAGATCGCGACGAGTATAGTTCCGTAGACTCCAGCACCGAGCAAGACGAGGGCGACCGTCCCTGCGACCGACTCTGGGGCTGTCGGTTCGATCAGGATAACTGCTCCTACCATCACGAGTGCCGCGATTATCTCTTGTGCGATTTCTGGGTATGGAACGTCCGGCCGGCCAATGAGTTTGGTAAGGGCGATATAGCCCGCGACAGTAGTGATGACGACCGAGATGAGCGTCGCGACAGCAGCGCCTATCCAACTGTAGAGGTATACGAGTCCGAGATTGAGCGAGACGTTAGCCACGACGAACAGCCCGTTGATACGGAATGCGACATCCGGCCGGTCGATCGCGTTGATAACACTCAGGAATTGCTGTTCGTACGCGGCGAGGAGTCGGGCTGCGATCAACACTACCAACACGAGACTTCCCTTGCTGAACTCGCTTCCGTATATTTCGAGCACTCGTGAACCAATGACCGTTCCGCCGAACAATCCCGGTATCGCGAACACGCCAATGAAGACCAACCCTTCGTTCAGGTAGTGGTGGATCTGGTCGAAGTTACCGTCCGTCTCCAAGTCGCTGAACTCCGGGAACAGGGTCTGGTGGATCGAGATGCTGACGAGTGCGAACATCGACGCCAGCGACCACGCGACCTCGTAGATCCCGATGAGCGACGACGAGACGAACAGTGCGAGGACGATCGTGTCGATCCAACTGAAAGCGCGTCCCTTGAGGGAACTGAGCCAAGCGTACTTCGCGTACGAGTAGAGGTCCTTTGCGTGATCGACGCTCGGGAGGGAGACCCCGACGGTCGACCAGAGGACTGCGACGACCGTCGCTGCAGCGAGCGACAGTATGTGACCGAGGACCAGACCGAACACCTCGAAACTCAACCAGATGAGAAAGATCTGGAGTCCCGTCCGGAGGAGACGCTCGATGAATTGGGTGTATCCACCTTTTGCGACCATCCTGAGACCGTGGAGCCCCGTAGACGTCGTCTGGAAGAGCGACTTCGAGACGATCAGTACTCCCAATAGCAGGGCGACATCCGTTCCGATGTAGTCGTTGACGTACGGACGAAACGCTACGATGACGACGGCGAACAGTAGGGCAATCGTAACGCTCATTCCGACACCTGTCCAGAGGTACTCGGCCTGATCGGTGCCCTCGCTGACGCGCTTCTTGATCGCACTCGATATCGCACCGGCCGGAAGCGCCAGCCAGAACGAGAGCGCCAGAACGACCGCATACTGTCCGAGCGGGGTCGGGCCGAGGACCCGTGCAATGTAGAGCGTCGCGACGAATCCAGCGAGCGACTTACCGACCTGTGCGAGGAAGTACGCGACCGTCGTCTTCGCCAGGCGCATCGTTACTCGACATACCCGAGGTCTCGGAGCTGTCGTTTCATCGCGTCGGTGAACTCTGCTTCCGCGACTGTCGACACGGGCGCCCCATCAGTTTCAAGCCACACCTCCAGTCGTGACCGTAGTTCGTCGTGAACTTCCGGATACATCTCGGCGACGTCCGCCGATTCGTCTGGAAGGTGATAGAGATCCTCACCGTCAGCGCTCCGTTGATACTTGAACTTCCTCGTTCGCAGACAACTGAGCGGCGGTTCGTGATAGCGCGACACGTCGAAGTCTGGGTTCGCTTCGAGGAACGGGTCGAACTCTGCAGCCCCCCGCTGGGTGATCACGTGGTCACGGGTCGACGAGTCGAGACTGACGCCCTGCAACTGCGTCGTGTCGGCGCCGATCCGTTCGAGGATAGTCTGCATAATGTCGACGTGTTGCACGAAGTCCTCGGCATCGAGATCCAATCCGTCAAGGACCAGCGGTACGTTGATCAGCGCGTCGTCGAGGAGGACCTTGTGGGCGAGCATCCCGCCCTCTCCGAACAGTTCGCCGTGATCCGCCGTGACGACAAATATCGTGTCGTTCAGGTCGAGCGACTGGACATAGTCGTACAGACGTCCGATGCACTCGTCAGTGTACGCTATCTCCGCGTCATACATCGCAAAGAGAGCCTCCCACTGTTCGTCGGTGAAGTCACAGCCGTTCGCGACCGCCTCGTGGAGATTGTAGTGCATCCACATTGCGAAGTCGGCTGCTTCCTTCGGCGACATCTCGATGTCCTCCGTGTAGCGGTTGAGAAACGGGAGCGGTGGGTAGTACGGTCGGTGGGGTTCGTTGTAGTGAAGATAGAAGAAGAAAGGTTCGGACTGCGACCCGTAGCGGTCCAGCATATCCTTTGCGAGGTCGTTCATCACGAACGGCGTCGCGTGCTTCGCTGGATCCCGCGTCAATCCGGCCGAATGACGGCGGATATTCAGGAGGTACTTAAGTGTTGTCTTAACCCCGGCCTCACGCAGTAGCGTCGACGATGCGATCCACTTGAAGTCGTCGAATCCACGGTCGAGATTCGTCGCCGAGCTCAGATGCGTGTTCCGCGAGAGGCAAGCGGTGTGATATCCCTCGTCTTTGAACAGCTCTGCGACAGTCCGGAGTTCGTCCCCGAGACGTTCGCTGTCGAACCCGACCCGGTGGTGTGAGGGGTAGGTGCCGGTCAGGATCGAAGCCGACGAAGCGAGAGTCCAGATTCCCTGCGAAAAAGCGTTCGAGAACGACTGACTCGCCGACCCGTTCCCGATACGTTCCAAGTGGGGGGTCGTATCCCGCCGATATCCTGCCATCGACGTGTGGTCCTGACGGACGCTATCCAGCGTTATCCAGACGACGTTCGGGCGGCGAGTCATTCTTTGTTCCCTTACAAGACGCAGACGTCTCTATATGTTTTCGATACGTAAGCGATCACTCGTTGGTCGCCGTCGTCCCGGCGGCCGATACGAGCACCTCGAACGGATACACTGCGAAGCGGTCGTTGGAGAACGACGGATCGGCCGACGGCTGTTCGAGGTCGTCAGTCGGCCGGTCCATTTCCGCCAGTTTCTCTAGATCGAAGACGACCCAGTCCGGGTCGAACGCCGTCGCGAGCCAGTCCACATCGTTTGTGACGAAACTAAACTGGTCGGGGAACAGCCGGTTCAGTTCCTCCACGCTTCGCTCGGTCGTCGTCGCATTGCCGCCGATGAACTCGACGACCTTGTGTGGCGTTCTCCAAGCGACTTCGCGGGAGATGTAAGTCGGATGTGCGACGACGACACCAGCGTCCCGACTTTTAAGGAACTTGATTACACCGTCCAGTTTCTCCTGACGGTCGGGAGAGTGGAAGATATTCTTGTATGCCCACACGTAGACGACTTCGACGGCGAGGCCACCTGCGATTAACACGCCGATGAGCCACGTGTACCAGGCCCCGAACGTCGAGAGCCCCTCGACGACGAGCAGCACACTCGGTAGGAAGATGTACTCCAGATAGCGTTCGGCCTGCCCGAAAAAGAGCAAATGTGGGAGCGACGTCAGGACGAACGCGAACAGGCAGGCGACGATCCACACGCGGACGCCGTCCAGCGTCGTTATCGCGGGCTCCGAGAGCGTCGTTGCGACCAGGGCAGCGACGACCGCGATCACGAACGGATTGTCGATAAACGGTCTGAGGAATCGACTGTCGTTGAACAGTTCTAGCACGTCGTCAATCGATCGGACACCGACCACTCTACGGGCCCATCCAATGGGGTTCGGGAACGAGTGATCGAACATCTTGTACTGCTTTCGAACCGCGTAGTCATACACGTGCTCGGCGTGTCCACGGAGGATCCGAAGATATCGGCCGCCGGAGAGGACAGCGGCAACCAGGATTGATCCCGGGACAAGAAAGAGTGCGATCGGTGAGAGCACGATCGAGAAGCCGACGATGACGAACAGGTACGCTTGAAGACTGAACTTGCTAGAGAGACACATTAGCCCGCCGAGCACTACGCTCGTCGCGAGCCAACCGAGCCATCCGGTGTCCACCCAGAGGACGAACGCGAAGATGCTCGCAGTAGTGAGGACTTGCCCGGGCTTTCTCGAACTCAATCCCTGGCCGTGCGCTAGGTCTGGCCGCATAAACTGAGGCGTTGCGACCAGCAAGAGGATGGCGAACGACAACTGGGATACAGAGAGCAGTTCGAGCGGCACCAGCGCCGCGATTACCACGACGAACACGAGATCCATAATTGCGCTGAAGTACCGTTCGGTTCGAACAAGCAGCGAGCGGGGAAGGTACGAGAGGAGCCAGAGAACGAAGTACGGGTAGGCGTAGTGACCACTCGTCACGACCGGAGAGGGTTCGTCGGGACGGCGGTGACCCGAATCCTTGATGTCCTGGATCTGCAACATCTGCCCGTACGCGTCGCCCGCTGCACCGGCCGGTACCAGCACCCTGTACAGCGACCGTACGACGATGAGCGTCCCGACGACGAGCGAGAGCGTGAACAACGTCGACAACTCGACCATCGATCGTCGGTGGATTGCTCTCACCGTTATTTAATGGTGCTGGAACGCCGTCTAAGTCAGTCTCTGTCGGTCTCGTCGCGAGAATAGAGAGAAACTTTTGAGTGCTACATCAATCTTCGTACAGACAATGAGTACAGGAGCTGCTCCAGACTTCATATACGGCGGGCCGAGCAAATCGGGGTCGTCCTGGGTCTACGAGGCACTGAAAGAGCACCCGCAGATCCACGTTCCGGACCTCAAACCGGTAAATTACTTCAACACCAAGTATCATCAGGGATCAGACTGGTACCGCTCTGTCTTCGCTGAGGCCGACCCAGATCAGATCGTCGGGGAATCATCTCCAGGATACATCAACAACGAGTCTGCTCCGAAACGCGTGGCCGAGGACTTTCCTGACGTCAAAGTTATGTTCACGCTCCGGAATCCGATCGACCGAGCGTTCTCGCAGTGGTGGCACGACACCCAGAGCGGGTGGCTCAACTTCGACTTCGACGACATCTTCTTTGTCGATCAGGCCTACGAAGTGTTCATTCGACCGGGATACTACGTGAATCACGTCGAACGTTGGCAGACGGCGCTCTCCGAAGAGCAGGTCGAGATATTCCTTTTCGACGACTTCGTCGAAGACAACGCCGCGTTCATCGAATCGATCTACGAATTCATCGGCGTCGATCCCGGCTACCAACCCGATATCATTGACGAGCGTGTCAATCAGGCACGATACCGTGGACCAGCCCTGTACGACGAGATCAAAGGCTGGTTCGTTCACGACGCCCCGATATGGCTTCGGTCCGCCGTGAGTCCGGTTTATCCAGTACTCCGGAGCCTGTTCGAGAACAAGTCCGCGTACGAGGAGGGAATAGACGAGAACATCAGGAAGGAACTTGAGGTTGAGTTCGCCTCTCCGACCAAACGGCTCTCAGAAATGATCGACCGCGACCTGAACCACTGGTTCGACCACATTGATCTTGACGCAGGTGACTACCGCTCGCAGGTCACGATACCGGCGGACCACAAGTCGAAGTACCGACACTGGACCACGGACAGGATGGTGACGAAGAACTACCAGCGGCGACGCAACTGATCACTCCCGAGCCAGCGTCCCACTGAACCGCAAGGAGCATCGGAGTCTATACTTGGGTGAAGTCGGAACGTCGGAGTATGCAACCAGACGGATTTCGCCTCCTATTCGTCGGAAACAGAGGGCATTCACGATGGATACTGCGACATCTACTTGACGCTGGGTGGAACGTCGCCGGCGTCGTCACGCGAAGTGAAGGATCACCGTCGCGAGCGATTGATCGGGAACGGTTCGATGATGTCTGCGACAAGTACGATGTCCCGCTACACCGAACGGACGACATCAACGAGAGCGAGACACGGGAGTTCATTGACTCAGCCGCCCCTGATCTCGGCCTGTGCTGTGGCTGGACCCAGATTGTTTCGGAAGACATACTCGACGTTCCGACCGACGGGTTCGTCGGAATTCATGCCAGCGACCTCCCGAAGGGAAAAGGAGGTGCTCCGGTCAATTGGCAGTTGATCCTCGACAACCACGTCGGGGTGTCGCTGTTCTACTTCGTACCCGAAGTCGACCACGGCGACATCATCGCGCAGGAGCGTCTGGAGATCGAACCCAGGGACGACATCGAGACGCTGTACAACAAGGTGACAGACACCTCGTGTAGACTGCTCGACGAAGCACTCCCGGCGCTTCGTGACGGAACCGTTGAGGCGTCCCCCCAGACCTACGCCGAGGCGACGTACCTGCCACAACGCACTCCCGACGACGGTCTCGTCGACTGGTCGCGCCCCGCGACGTTCATCCACGACTGGGTGCGTGCGCTCACTCGTCCATACCCCGGCGCGTTCACCTTCTTCGAAGGGGAGCAGGTGCTGCTCTGGTCGACCGCGATGGTCGAAGGGGAGACGAAATCGGTGCATCCCGGCGAGATACTCGCGATCGACGACGGCCGTGGCGTTCTCGTCGGCACGGGCGACGGCGCCGTTCGCTTGGAACGGGTGCAGGTCGACGGGCACCCGCCGATGTGGGCGGACGACTTCGCCGAACGGTACGACCTCGCGGTTGGTGACGCGTTCGGAACGCCGAGCGACTTCCCGCAGTGGCTCTATACGAGTCTCCGGGGAGCGAACGGAGCGTTCGACTTTGAGACTAACGTCCCCCTCGGCGACAGCGGGACCACAGTGGCGGTTGCGTGCTCACACCACGACCAGCGAGAGGTCCGAATTCACGCGATCTTCGACGGTGAGACTTGCCTTGATCGAACGCGTACCGTCGACGGTTGGATTCGTGAACCGATCACCTACGCACCAGAAAAGAGCGGATCGCACACGCTCAAAATAAACTTCGAATCCGAGGACGGAACGATTGACACCCGGTATATAAAGGTCTTTTCCGGAGAGTGAGTCCGAGTGAGGTCGTGTGAAGACTGCCTCGTCGCGACGGCGTCTATCAACGAGCCACGTCTGTCAAATTCGTGGGATCCCACTTGATGTTCGACCGTTCGACTACGCACTTGTCCGCTCGGTCAAGTAACCGCCTCTGCGCAGATATGATTCGGTGCTCGAGGCATTCGTCTCTTTCCCCCCACAGAACCGGGTGAGTGAGGATCTGTAAGCGAGACGGCTTTCCGTCCTGCAGCGGAGGCTCCTCACGCCAGCGGTGGAGTGAGTCTGACTCGTACTTGATGTCTCCGAAGAACTCCGGTTCGTACGTGCTTTCGATTCCGTCGAACTGTCGGTCGAGCGTCCACGATGGAGGGTTATGAAACGCGATCGTCTCGACAATGTCGAACTCGCCCAGAGCCCGCAACGCCGTTTGCTCGGATCGAACTCTCGTCTGTAGTTCCTGCGGGTTGGGCTCTGCCTCCCAGTATCGACCCGTGTCGAAGTGGAGACCGATATCGTGGCCGAGCCTATCGATTTTCCGGAACGTCTCGCCGACGCTCTCCGATAGGGCATTGTAGAAGTCGGCGGTCACGAGTACAAAAAATGTCGAAGAGATGTCCATTTCGTGCTCTATTTCCGCAATTTCGAGTGCCTTCTCCGGATCGTAGTCCACGTCGTGACGGAGCAGTACCCACGGCTCTGCCGCGGGCCGTTCGCGATACTTGATGAAGTCGTACCCGCGGTCACGGAGATCTAGTAGAAAGTCCCGGTACCACTCGTAAGTGTAGCTTGTCATTCACCAGGTACCTTCCTCCCCGAAGAGTATAAATCCGTCAGTAACTCCGAGAATGATAGAGAATTCGACAGCACAAGCTATTTATCCGGGAGAGAGGGAACTGAGGACCATACGATGACGTCGAGTACGACTGGGCAATCAGACGACACCAATCGGAGTGTCCTTCTCGTCGGCTGGGACGGTGCGCCCCACACTCTTGTTGAAGAATTGATTGAAGACGGTGAGTTGCCGACACTGGCGGGAATCGCCGACGACGGCTACTTTGGACCACTCCACACCGTACCGTACATTATGAGTTCGTGTGCGTGGTCAACGTTTCTTACAGGGAAGAACGCCGGCAAGCACGGCGTCTACGATTTTTACGCGAACGACTTCCGCGAGGGGACCTACTTCCGGGAACCGATCAATGCGACTGACAGAGATGGCGAGGAGTTGGGCGAGATTCTGACTCGGAACGACCGCTCAATCGGTCAGATCAACGTTCCAGTAACGTACCCCGCCGCGAAGGTCGACGAGTTCGAGGTAACGGGGATGCTTACACCATCCGTTGACTCGGATGGGTTCTGTCACCCGTCTGATTTCCTTGACGACTTCGAAGAAATCGACCGGTATCGTATCGACTTGGACGAGGGCAAAGACGCCGAGAAGGACGAGTTCGTTGCAGAGATGAAAGATGTCGTCGATGCCCGGATGGAGTTAGTACTGTACTCGCTCGAACGAAGCGCTGACGTTGACGTCTACTTCGCAGTCTTCGTCGCACCGGACCGTCTTTCCCACTACTACTGGCACTTCCATGACCAGTCGCACCCGTTCACCGGAAACGAGTCCGAGGAAGACTTGGAGCAGTTCTCGGACGTATTGGTGGATCTCTTTGTAAACCTAGACGACAAGCTCGCACAGATCATCGACAAGTTCGAACGGGTCAACGGAACCGAACCACTGGTATCCGTCGTTTCGGACCACGGTATGCGCTCCCTCGAGAGGATTCTACACGTCAATAAGTGGTTGAGCGAGGAGGGATATCTAACGTTCCGAGAGGGAGAGCGCGAGGCCGTCGATGAGGACATCGAAGAGATGCTCGATGATCGCGTCGAGTACATCTTCGGGAAAGTCGACTGGGAGCAGACAGAAGCGTACGCGATGGGGAAGCGCGGTGCCATTTACGTCAACGAGGAAGGTCGAGAGCCCGAGGGCTCGGTCCCATCCGAGGAGCGTGAAAACGTCATCAAACGACTGACTGCCGACCTCGCGGAGATTCGCGACCCCGATACCGACGAGAACATCGTTGAGGCGGTCCACACGCGCAAAGAACTCTTCGAGGGACCATACGTCGACAAGGCACCCGACGTACTGCTATCGCTCTCCGAGGGCTACTACCCGTTCGGCTACGCGTTCGAACTGGAGAAAGACAACATCATCTCCACGAACGACTGGGAGGGTATGCCATTCGTGACGGGAATCGAAGACGGCCCAGGCATTGTCGGGATCGCGGGCCCAGGCGTCGACGACACCGCAAGCGAACTCGATCTCGGACTTGCGGATATCACGCCGACGATCCTGCACTACCTTGGACTTCCGGTTCCTGAAGATATGGACGGCCGAGTCGCCCACGAACTGTTCTCCGACGAGCTCAGCGAGGACGTGACCTACGAGCGTGCAGTCGAACAAGCCAGAGCCAACGACAGCGAGCGGGACGCTGACAGCGTGAAAGACCGCCTCGAAGACCTCGGATACCTCTGATGACACGGAAGATTGTCGCAGCTCATCAGCCGAACTACCTCCCGTGGATCGGCTACTTCCACAAAATCCACGAGAGCGACGTGTTCGTGGTGCTTGACGACGTGGAGTACAGCTCTGGGAGCTGGATTAACCGCAACAAAATCAAGACTCCGGACGGCTGGAGCTGGCTGAGCGTTCCGGTCGGAGACACCAGTGTGCCGATAAACGAGGTCGAGATTGCGGGGAACGGCGACTGGCGTGAAGAACACTGGAAGAGCTTCCAGCAGAATTACGCGAACGCGAACGAGTTTGAATCACTAGCATCATTCCTGGAGGAGACGTACGACCGTGAGTGGGCTTCCCTTGACGCGCTGAACGTCCACCTGCTCAAAGGTATTTGCGACCGCGTTGGGATCGAGTACTCGTTTGTCCACTCCTCTGAACTGGACACTGAGAGTACCGGGGCGGAAAGGCTGGCCGAACTCTGTGACCAGGTTGACGCAGACGTGTACCTCTCAGGAATGGGTGCTGACGGCTATATGCAACACGAGAGCTTCAAAGAAATCGGCGTCGCGGTTGAGTACCAGGACTTCGAGCACCCGACGTACCGACAGCGGTTCGATGGCTTCGAGCCGTATATGTCGTTCGTCGATGCCGTGATGAATGTTGGACCGAAAGAGGCGATAGCGCTCCTCGATTCGCTGTAAGTAGGTGCTGACGGGCCTATACTCCGTTTTTGATCGCGTCGGTGATTTCGCTTGCCAGTCGGACAGCCTCAAGTCCGGATTCGCCATCGGTTCGGGGGGTGCGTCGCTCGCGCACGCAGGAGAGGAAGTGTTCGAGTTCCTGTTTGAGTGGCTCACGGGTTCGAACGTATGGTGATTCAGTGATGGTTTCGGTTCGATATCCGGCTTGATCAAAGACGGTCGTAGTCGTCTCCTGGCCCCGCCGTTGGAGAGTAATCGACTGCTCCTGATAATCGAGCGTGATGTAAGCGTCACGTGTCGTCGCACTTAGCGTCCGGATCTTACCACTCGTCACCTGTGACGCAGTGACTGTTGCGACTGGCCCGTTCTCGAAGCTAAATTGGGCGATTGCATGGTCACAGTGGTCCGACCTGTCGGTGGTCCCAATGGCGTTCAACGCCGAAACAGTATCTCCAGAGAGGGTAGTGACGATGTCGATGTCGTGGATCATAAGATCGAGCACGACGTTTTCGTCGGCGAGGTGCTCATTGAACGGGCCAAGCCGGTGGGCCTCAAGCGCGATCAAATCTTGCTGCTGGAGAACCTCAGCGAGCGTTTCGACCGCTGGGTTGTAGCGCTCGATGTGGCCGACCTGCAAGATCGCATCATAATCGGTCGCAAGATCAACGATCTCGCGAGCGTCCGCAACAGTGTTGGCAAGTGGTTTCTCGATGAGGACATCGAGTTCGAGATCCGTTATGCACTGTCGCGCCACAGGAAGGTGCAAGTCGTTCGGAACGGCAATCGTCGCCGCTCGTGCTTGCTCGATGTCACTCACGCTGTCGTGAACACGAACGTCATACTCCTCCCGAATCGTCGCAGCAGTCTCGGTGTTAGGCTCAACTACCTCTACGAGATTCGCACCAGGGAGTTCGTCGTACACTCGGATGTGGTTCGCACCCATATTCCCGGCACCGATGACGGCGACAGGGACTGGATCATCATCGAATGAACTCATCGCGTTACCTCCGTTAGTCCGGCCTCGACAGCGTCAGCGACAGTGTCGAGGCCAGTGTCCGAAACCTGAGGATGGACCGGAATTGAGAGCACGCTCTCGCTGGCTTTCCGCGCCGCGGGAGCATCACAATCTCGCTCGTAAGCTGGTTGATCCGGGATTGGATGCGGGTAGTAGACGCCGTATCCGACGCCATACTCGTCGAGCGTGCAGCTCACCGCATCCCGATCAGGGACGCGGATGGTGTACTGATGGAACGAGTGTGTCCGGTTGTCGGGAACTGTCGGAGGGATCACATCCTTGTCCGTCAGTCGATCAGAGAGGTATGCAGCGTTTTCGCGACGAATGTCGATCCATTCTGGCAACCGGTCAAGTTGATCTTTCCCGATCGCTGCTTGAATATTCGTCATTCGGAAGTTATAGCCAGGGAACTCGTGTTCGTACGTGTCTGTCCGACCGTGGTTTATAACTTGCCGCGCGCGTGCGGCAATCTCGTCGTTGTCTGTTGTGATCATACCTCCTTCTCCCGTCGTCATATTTTTCGTCGGATAGAATGAGAACGCCGCGGCGTCGCCGATAGAACCGACCTGCTCTCCCTCATAGGTAGCTCCGTGAGCCTGTGCAGCGTCTTCGAAGAGATGACAATCAAACTCGTCAGCGAGTGTCTGGAAAGCGTTCATCTCGGCGGGCAGTCCGTAGAGGTGGACCGGCATAATCGCATCGACGTCGACGGTCTCGAGGATCGCACGAGCGGCGTCCGGATCGAGGTTATACGTTTCTGGATCGATGTCAGCGAAGACAGGCTCTGCCCCGGCGTGGACGACAGCGTTCGCACTCGCCACAAACGAGAACGGGCTCGTGAGAACGACGTCTCCATCTCCGATACCTGCCGCCTCGAACATCGCGTGTAACGCAGTCGTACCGGACGAGGTCGCAATTGCGTGCTCGACGCCGACGTACTCGGCGAACTCCGATTCGAACTCCCTGACGACCTCTCCGTCAGCGATCATCCCCGAGTCGAGAACGTCACAGACGGCCTCTTTCGCTGCTTCGGATACGACGGGATTCGCGATGGGAACGCTCACAGATTGTTCCCTCCATGTAACTCTGTCGGCAGCTCCCGGTGGACCGCCGGTGTACCGATAGCCAGTGTTTCAGGAGGTACGTCTTCTGTCACTACTGTGCCCGCCGCGACGAATGCGCCTTCTCCGACCGTCACATTAGGCAAGACTGTCGCATTCGCGCCGATCGAGACGTCATCTTTCAGTGTCGGGCCTGTTAGCTGATAATCCGACCGGACCGGATACATATCGTTCAGCAGAGTCGCGTTGGGGCCGAGAAACACTCGGTCACCGATGTCGGTTTCGCTCGGGACGTACACCCCAGTTTGCATACTAACACCATTGCCAACGACAGTATTCCCGTCGATGACGGCCTGTGTTCCGACAAGGACGTCTTCGCCAAGGGCTGTGTGTTCGCGGACGAGCGCGTGGTGGCCGGTCTGGAATCCGGGGCCTGCCGATACGTCGTCGTAGATGATGGTACCTGCCCGGACAATGCTGCCGTCACCGATAGAAGGAGGTGACGAGTCAGGCCCATATTCCACACCGACCGTCGCTGTCGGAGCGATTTCGGGTGACTCGTCGGCGTCCGTGTTCATCGAACTTCCGTTGTTAGTACACCCACATAGGTCCGTTGGTACCAGATAGTTGATAGGGATTTGCCACCTCCGAAAGTCTCGAAAGTGGTAGACTTATGTAAGCCGAGAATCGGTTCACAGGTATGGACGTAGCCATTTTCGGTGCTGCTGGATTCGTTGGACGGAACCTCGTCGACGAACTTACTGAGACTGAGCATACCGTATACGCGTGCGACATCGAACCAATGGAATACGACGCTAGCAACGTCGAATTCGTCGAGGTAGATATCACCGACGAGGCGGCCGTCGATTCGGTCGTCTCGAAGGTCGACACCATTGCACATCTCGCTGCCCACCCCTTACCCGCGAGTACCGAAAATCCCAAGCTCAACGCTGAAATAAACGTCGTCGGAACCCTCAACATACTCGATGCAGCCCGGGAACACGACGTAGACAAGGTTTTCTTCTCCTCTGCATCGTCGCTCGTCGGGGAAGTAGAGGAAGTGCCGGTCCCCGAAAGCCATCCTGCGTCCCCGCAGTCCCCCTACGGGGTCGCCAAGCACGCTATTGAGGAGTATCTCGAGGTGTACAACCAACTCTACGACCTCGATTATCTCGTCTTTCGGTTCTTCAACGTCTACGGGCCATACCAGCCACCGGAATCTGGTGCACTAGTTCCGGTTGTCCTCTCGCGAATTGCGCAGGACAAGGGTGTGTTCGTCACTGGTGACGGCTCCCAGACGCGCGATTTCATCTACGTGAGGGACATCACGGAGTTCATCGTTGAAGGGTTGGAAGGAGACGTAAAGAACGAAGTCGTCAATATGGGCCGTGGGGTGGAAACGTCGATCCTCGACGCCATTAACCTAATGGCAGACGTCGTCGACGTGGATCCAGAAATCGACCGCAAACCAGAGCGCCCCGACGAGATCGACAACTTCTACGCTGATACGAGTAAGTGTGAACAGCTGTTTGGGCGCGTTCCGGACACCGATTTCGAGACTGGTCTCGAAAAGACGTACAACTGGCTTGAGGCGACGCTCGAAGACTGATGTGCGGTATCTGTGGAGCCATCGGGCTCGAAGACCAAGAAGTCCTCGACGATATGTCGGCCTGTCAGCGTCATCGCGGGCCTAACTCGACAGGCACGCACTTCGACGATGGTGTAATGCTGGCGAATCAACGCCTCAGCATTATCGATGTTGACGGCGGTGACCAGCCGATATACAACGAGGAGGGCGATATCGTCGTTGTGTATAACGGGGAGATCTACAACTTCCAGGCGCTCCGCAGAGAACTAGAAAACCGCGGCCACGAGTTCACGACTCAGAGCGACACCGAGGTTCTCGTCCACGGCTACGAAGAATACGGGAAAAGCATCTTCGAACGGCTGAATGGGATGTTCGCGGTCGCGTTGTACGACGCATCACGCTCTCGACTCCTCTTGGCTCGGGACCGCGCCGGTATCAAACCGCTCTACGTGGCCCCACAGGACGAGGAATTCCTGTTCGCTAGCGAGCCCAAATCGATTCTACGGAGCGGCCGAGTGTCGCCAGCAGTCGACGCTGATGCACTCGGATACTTCCTCCAACTCAGATACTCGCCCCCCCACACATCTCTGTTCGACGGAATCGAGACTGTCCAACCGGGCACCGTTGTCGACGTCCGTTTGCAGGAAGAAGGCTATACAGCGACGACAGAGGAATACTGGGACTTGTCGATGACGCCCACCGATCCGCCGGTGGACCCCGTGAAAGCAGTTCGCAACGCGTTGGGTCGGGCAGTGCGCCGACAACTCGTCAGCGAAGTGCCTGTTGGCTTCTATCTCTCGGGCGGTCTCGATACGAGCAGCGTCGTCGCAATGGCTGACGAACACACGGACGAGCCGGTACACACGTTCTGTATGGGATTTTCTGACAGCCGTTGGGACGAACGGGACGATGCCCGGGCAGTTGCCGACCACTTTGGGACGAACCACCACGAGATTGTGATTGAGCAGGAGTATATGCAGGACTTCCCGGCGATGATCTGGCACGCTGACGAGCCCAAGCGGAACCTCTACCCCTACTACGTCGCGCAGGAGATGAGCGATCACGTGACTGTCGCGCTCGGTGGACTCGGCGCAGATGAACTGTTCGGTGGGTACGTGTACCGCTATTCTCGTCTCGGCCAACTGGAGGCACTTCGATCTCCAGCACTCGCCGACACTCGGCAGGGACTCGCAGAGATCTCTGAAACGCTCTTCGATATGCAGGTCGGTGGCGATCAGTTTAAGCAGGACTCTCAGCTTGAAGACATCGAACTGATGCGCTCTCTCGACGACCCGGCGCAACTCTACGTTCTCTTGAACAGCACCGACGTCATCGCCAGCCAGGAACTCTACGAAGAGCGCGCATTTGGCGAGCGGCTGCAGGATCGAGTTCCTCCCTCAGAAGTCATTGAGGACCGACACACCAGTGATTCCGACCTTGATCTGCGGGAGTCTGCCCTCCAGTGGGACTTTACGGTAAAACTCCCCGATGATTTCCTCTTGGTTGAGGATCGGACGAGTATGGCGCACTCGCTGGAGAGTCGAGTTCCGTTCCTCGACAACGATCTCATCGACTTGGCGTTCTCTCTCCCGCTGTCAGAGAAGTTCGGTGAAACCGGAAGTAATGTCAATGCGGGAAAAGCCGTCCTCCGGAAAGCTATGCGGGACGTCCTGCCGGCAGTCGTATTCGAGAAGGATAAGCAGGGGTTCACGATGCCGACCTACCCGTTCGTTCGGGATGAGATGCTTCCGCATGCACGGAATATCCTGAACGATCCACACGTCGTTCGCGAAGGCTTCGTGCAGCAGTCGTATCTCGACCGCCTACTCAACGGATCTCCACGAAAAGATCTCACACCCCATTATAAACTGCTCTGGAAGATCGTAGGGCTAGAGATCTGGTATCAGATGTACATTGTGGGAGATGCGGCCGGGCCGCAGTCCCTGGAAGAATACTATACCTGAGTCGGGGCAGACTGATACGTTGGTCGTCTCCGGCGGTGGTTACTCGTATTTCGTCGCGCTCGTCCCGTCGCCGATGCGTGCGTACGTAAACGAATCCACAGCGTCCCGATCGAAGAATCGGCGCCCGTCTACGAGGATCTCCGAGCGCATCTTGTCGGCCAGGTCGTCGAGGTCGATCTGCTCGTACTCGTCGTGAGCGGTTGCGAGTACGACACCGTCGAGGTCATCCACAGCGAGGGGGTCCGAAACAGGAGTTGCGCCGGATTCGCGAATCTCCTCGGTATCCAAGAGCGGATCGTGCGCGAACGTCTCCGCGCCCTGTTCTCGGAGATGATTGATCACATCAAGCGCCGGGGCATATCTGGTTTCGTGAACACCCGCACGATAAGTGATGCCCAGCACGAGGATGTTCGCGTTGCCCAGCGGCCGTTCCTGTCCCGCAAGTAACGATTCAAGAACCGACACGGCGTGGGTAGGCATTCCATCGTTGACAGCGCGTGAGGTCTCCTGTAGCGGTGTGTCGTCTGCACGCTCGATAACGAAGTGTGGATAAACTGGGATACAGTGGCCGCCAACGCCGATTCCCGGGACGTGGATGTCACAGAAGGGCTGTGTGTTCGCAGCCTCGAATACCTCTTCGCTGTCGATTCCCCACTGCTCGCAGACCTTACCGAGTTCGTTCGCGAGCGCGATGTTGGTGTCTCGGTAGACCCCCTCGAAGACCTTTATAGCCTCCGCAGCACGTGGGCTGCCAAGTTCGATGACGCCTGGCTCGTTGAATGCCTCGTAGAACCGCGCTGCTGCTGTCGTACTTGCCCTATCAAGGCCGCCGACAATCTTCGGATAGGATTCGGTCAAGTCTTCGACGACACGGCCTGCATAGGTCCGCTCTGGACAATAGGCGACGCCAAAGTCCTCGCCGGCGGTGAGATTGCCTGTTTCGACGGTTTCGACGACGACATCTTCGGTCGTCCCTGGCGGGACCGTACTCTCGAGAACAACTAGGTCACCGGAGGAAAGACCAGCCGAAATATCTTCTGCGGCAGCGAGAACGGGGTCAAGGATCGGCTGATTATCGTCGTCAACGATGGTTGGAACGAGCATAACCGTGATATCTGCGGCCTCGGCAGCAGCCGCTCCGTCTGTCGTTGCCTCCAATCGGTTCCCCGCATAGCGATCGACCAACTCTGGAAGTTGTGGTTCGTTCTTGACCGGACACTCCCCAGCATTAACAGCATCAACCACGGTCTCGTCGATATCGACGCCGATCACGTCCGCACCAGCGTCGGCGACGACAGCAGCGAGCGGAAGTCCCATTTTCCCGAGGCCGAAGACCGCAACAGTCGTCCGACCAATATCAAAGTCTATTCCCGCGTCAGCGCTGTAGACGTCCATCTTTGGGGAGAATTTCCAGTCCCTCGACTTAACGCGTTCGGCACTAGACGGGATGATTTATACACCGCAAAACGAAGGCTTGGATAGATGTCTGATCGGATACCACTGATCGAACCCGTCGTCGGCGACCAGGAACTTGAGAACGTTCGCGAGGTTCTCGAATCTGGATATATGACTCAGGGACCGTTCGCAGAAGAGTTCGAAGAGAAGTTTACGGAGCTGTGTGATGCGACACACGCAATTACTGTCACATCGTGTACGACTGGGCTCGAACTCGCGCTCGAAGCTTACGACATCGGTGACGGTGACCAAGTAGTTATCCCCGACTTTACGCACCCGGCGACCGGGAACGCCGTCGAACACGTCGGCGCTGAAGCGGTACTAGTCGACGTCGATCGCGAGACGTACAACATCGACACCGACGCGGTGCGCGACGCTATGAGCGACGACACTGCTGCTATTATGCCAGTCTCGTGGGGCGGTCAACCCCTCGATCACAAACCGCTGCAAGCGATTGCCGACGAATACGACGTCCCTATCATTGAGGACGCTGCGTGTGGTGCTGGTGCCGAATTCGAGGGGCACGCTGTCGGGTCACAGTTCGACGTAAGCGTGTTCAGTTTCCACCCGCGGAAGGTTCTAACGACTGGTGAAGGTGGGATGATTACGACGGACGACGACGAGGCCGAGCGCGCGATGCGCAGCATCAAGAACTTCGGGACCGATCCGAGCGGCGATGGTTTCGGATTCTTCCGCAAGGATGCGACGAATTTCCGCTTCAGCGACATCCTCGCAGCTGTCGGCGTCGCCCAGATGGAGAAGCGAGCTGATATCGTCGGACGGCGGCGTGAGATTGCAGCACTGTATGATGATCTCCTCGCTGAGGTAGAGGGTGTTACCGCACCGGCAGTTGTCGAAGGCGGCACGCATAACTACCAGAGCTATTGCGTCTATATCGAGGCTGGCGACGACAACCTCCGAGACGACCTCATCGATACCTTGGGCGAGAGCGGCATCGAGACCCAGATCGGAACGTACGCACTGTCTGACACCGAAGCGTTCGAGGACGCCAAGGGCGCCGAAACCGTCGAAATCTCTGTTGAGCTGCAAAACAATCTCCTTACGCTGCCGATTTCTCACTCGATGGACGAGGCGGACCAGCGCCGTGTCGTCGACGAGCTTTCGTCCGCTATCGACGAACTCACAGCATAGCGAGCGGCAGAAGGTATTTTAATCGGACACCTTCCAATACAGGTATGAAAGCTGTCGTCCTAGCCGCTGGAGAAGGGACTCGTCTTCGCCCCTTGACAGAAGACAAGCCGAAAGTGTTGGTCGAGGTAGACGGCAAACCACTCATTGAGGACGTCTTTGACAACTTACTCGACATTGGTATCGACGAATTTGTCGTCGTCGTCGGCTACAAGAAAGAGAAGATAATGGAGCGCTACGGTGATGAGTACAGAGGTCGTCCAATCACCTACGCGCACCAACGGGAACAACTGGGCCTCGCACACGCTCTTCTCCAAGCCGAGCCACACATCGACGACGATTTCGTGTTGATGCTCGGAGACAACGTCTTCCGAGGCAACCTCGGTGATGTCGTCAACCGGCAGCAGGAAGATCGTGCCGACGCGGCCTTCCTCGTCGAAGAAGTCCCGATGGAAGACGCTTCACGGTACGGCGTCTGCGACACCAACGAGTATGGTGAGATCCAGCGCGTGGTAGAGAAACCCGACGATCCACCGTCAAACCTCGTAATGACCGGCTTCTACACGTTCACTCCAGCCATCTTCCACGCGTGCCATCTCGTCCAGCCCTCTGATCGCGGCGAGTACGAACTCCCGGATGCAATCGATCTCTTGATCCAGTCCGGACGAACCATCGACGCAATTCGTTTAGATGGCTGGCGTATCGACGTTGGATTCCCAGAAGACCGCGATCGGGCTGAAGATCGCTTACCGGAGGCTCAACTACAGACGGCCTCGGAACCGGAACCGGAAGCGACAAACGAACCCTAATCGAACCTGGCCGTATGCAAGTTCTCGTCACGGGCGGTGCGGGGTTCATCGGTTCGAATCTCGCGGAAGGACTCCTCCGAGAGGGACATCAGGTCGTCGTTCTCGACAAATTCGATCCATACTACGACCTCGGGATCAAAGAACACAATCTCGATGTCTGTCGTCGGGTGGGCGACGAACGTTTCGAGTTTGTCGAAGGCTCGACGACTGACGACGAACTCGTTGAGGAAATCATCGCGGGACACGATGTCGACGTCATTTTTCACGAAGCGTCGAAGGCTGGTGTCCGCACTAGCGTCGAACAGCCAAAAGCTTACAACGAGAACAACATCGACGGAATCGTAACTGTCCTCGAAGCGGCTGCAGACCACGGCGTCGAACGCGTTGTGAACGCTTCGTCATCCTCCGTGTACGGTGTCCCAGAGTATCTTCCGTACGACGAGGAGCACCCGAACCACCCAAAAAGCCCCTATGCGGTCACAAAGCTCGCAGCCGAACACTACTGCAACGTCTACAACGACCTGCGGGATGTTGCAACGGTTAATCTCCGCTACTTCACGGTTTATGGACCCCGAATGCGTCCGAATATGGCAATCTCGAACTTCGTCTCACGCTGTTTGAACGATGAGCCACCGATCATCTACGGCGATGGCCAGCAAACCCGGGACTTCACCTACATCGACGATATTGTCGAGGCGAACCTGGAGTTGTTAGAAACCGATGCTGCAGACGGTGAGGCGATGAACATCGGTTCAAGCGACAACATTTCGATCCGCGAACTCGCCGAGTACGTCGTCGAAGAGACCGGCGCCGACGTTGATATCGTCCACGAAGACGCGAAAGACGCCGATGCTCGTCACACGCATGCGGATGTTTCGAAGGCCGGCGAACTCATCGATTACGAACCGAGCACGGATATTCGGGAGGGCGTCGCCAATTTCATCGACTGGTACAAAGCGAACCGCGAGTGGTACGAGCCGCTCGTGCGAAGTTCATAGACAGCCAGTCAGTGTTCCACCTCTGATAGTAACTCTCGATACCGAGCCTGTGCTGCGCTGAAGCTGTACTCGTCTTCGATCAACGCCCGGCCACGATCGCTTACGCTCGCAAGTGCAGTATCCGTCGAGATGATGTCCTCGATATCGTGGAGAATTGCCTCTGCCTCTCGGTCGCGCATCAGAAATCCAGTTTCGTCCTCTTTCACGACGTCGGGGACTCCCGAGACTGGCGTTGCATAGACTGGTGTTCCACACGCGAGCGATTCCAGTATCGTCGTCGGCAAGCCTTCTGTTGGATGCGAAGGCATCACGAGCAGCTTCATCCGATTCAACTCGACAGGAACGTCTTCGTGATCGACCCACCCGGCGAGTTCGACAGCTCCGACCTCGATCTCCTCTGATAGTTCGGACGCGAGCCACTCGTACAGTGGTCCGTCTCCGACGAAGCGGAACGTGACGCCTTCTGGAAGTCGCTTTGCAACCTCAGCCAGTTCGCGGATCCCTTTCTCTTCGTCGAGACGGCCCACAAAGCCAACGACGTCATCGCGATCGCCGAATGGAGTCGTTACCGAGAAGCGTTCTGTGTCGACGTACCGTGCACCGTGTGGATACACACGGTCAGAGTCCGGATCCACTCCGAGCTCCCGGGCCATATTTGGGGTGTACGTCACGACACGGTGAGCCGCGGCAAATCCCGCGGATTCGAGGAGCCCCACAGATCCTGCCAGTCCCCGCGCGACGGCCGACGGTAGTCGTTGCTCCCAGTTGAGGCGGAGCGTTAGGGGAACGTCGCCACGAGGTTCAACGAGCACTGTCTTCCCAACCGCACGCGCGAACAGAATCGGCAGGAGATAGGAGGTAGCTCCAAAAAACAGCACGACGGGCTCGCGTCGCCGCCGAAGCACCAGACACATCCGAATCTGATTCAGTACGAATCGGAGTGCTGCAACGAGGATGTGATCGCCGGCCCCCTTCGAGGTGAGTTCGATCACGTCCCGCGTGTCACGGATCGACGACTCCTCAGGGAGATCTGCAGTGACTAAACTGACGGGACCAATGGAAGCCAGAATATCCAGCAACGTCCGCGTCGCATTCTCTCCTGCTGCACTCAGCGGATGCGTGACGACACAAACTCCCCTGTCGGACATATACTGAAACCTTCCAAGGGTGAAATATAGAAGTGACGAGACTACGTTACTGTAGCAGCCACTACTCTACCGTCACGCTCTTCGCTAGGTTTCGTGGCTTGTCGATAGCCCGACCCTTCAGATTCGCCACGTGGTAACTGAACAGTTGGAAGTAGACGTTCGCCACGAGTGGCTCTAGCTCGCCCAGTTCGGGCACCCAAAACACCTCATCGGCGAATTTCTCAGCATCCTCTACCGTGTCAGAGGCACACCCGATCACGGGTGCCCCCCGAGATTCCACCTCTTTCACGTTATTCAGCGTCTCGTCAGCGTTGGCCCCCTCAGTCAACACGGCCAGCACAGGCGTCTCAGATGTCACGAGCGCCAGCGGCCCGTGCTTTAGTTCCCCCGCAGGGAACCCCTCGGCGTGATCGTACGAAATCTCCTTCAGCTTCAGCGCTCCCTCTAACGCAACCGGAGCCCCTAACCGTCGCCCGATGAAGAAGAACGCGTCGCCGTCGGCGAACTCTTCTGCTGCCAGACGCACCTGCTCCTCGTTATCCAACACCTGTTGTACGGCCCCTGGCAAGCCACGGACGTCGGACAGCAACTCCTGGGCGTCCGCCGTCGAAATCGTCCCGCGCTGCCGACTCACGTGTACCGCCACTAGCGTTAGCGTCGCCACCTGTGAACAGAACGTCTTCGTCGCGGCAACGCCAATTTCCGGGCCGGCGCGAATGAACACCGTATCGTCCACCAGTCGGGTCACCGTGCTCCCGAGCGTGTTCGTCACTGCGAGCGTCCGTGCACCGGCGCGCTTGGCCCGCTTAAGTGCCGACAGTGTGTCGGCCGTCTCGCCGCTCTGCGTGACGGCCACGACGAGGGTCCGCCACGGGTCGCGTCCGCCGTCGAATTCGTACTCCGAGGCGACCTCCACGGAGGTGCGAACGTCGGCGTGCTCCTCGAACAGCTTCGCCGCATAGAGTCCCGCGTGATACGACGTCCCGCAGGCGATGAACTGCACTTCCTCCAGCGAGTTCAGGTACTCTTTCGGCAGGTCGATCTCCAGGTCGACTTCCCCTTTCATCTCGTCGACCCGACCGGAAATCGCTTGGCGAAGCGCCGTCGGCTGCTCGTGGATTTCCTTGAGCATATAGTGCTCGTAACCGCCCTTCTCAGCCGCTTCGGCGTCCCAGTCGACCTCCTGCACCGCCCGTGAGACTTCCTCGCCGTCGACGTACACCGTCGCGCCCTCTTCGGTGATATGAATCACGTCACCTTCTTCCGGATAGCTCACGCGCCGGGTGTGTTCGACGAACGCGGGGACGTCGCTCGCGAGGAACGTGCCGTGGTCGGCGAATCCAAGCACGAGCGGGTTTCCGCGTCGCGTCGCGACGATGCCATCGCGGCCCGCGACGACGACGCCGAGCGCGTAGTTCCCTTTGAGCCGATCGACGACGCTCGAAACCACGTCGACGAGGTCACGCTCGGGATCGAGTTCCTCTTCGACGAGGTGCGGGACGACCTCTGTGTCGGTATCGCTCGTGAACTCGTGACCGCGTGCTTCGAGCTCTTCCCGCAGCGTATCGTAGTTCTCGATGATCCCGTTGTGGACGACCGCGACGTCGCCCGATTCGTTCGTGTGCGGATGAGCGTTCACGTCCGTGGGCTCGCCGTGCGTCGACCACCGCGTGTGGCCGATTCCCATCGTCGCCGTCGAACTGTCCGGCAGAATTTCAGTGAGCGCCGAGAGCTCGCCCTCTTTCTTGTAGACGTCTAGGGATCCTCCACCGAGGGCAACCCCCGCCGAATCGTAGCCGCGATATTCGAGGTTCGAGAGCCCGTCTCTCAGGATCGGCAATGCGTCTTCCCGACCGACGTATCCGATGATTCCACACATCTTATCCCCTCCGCACGACCGCGTCGTGTTCGATCCGCCCGCTCACGTGACACCCCGATTCGACAGTCGTCTGATTGCCGAGCACGGTTCCCGGCGAAAGCGTGACGCCACCGCCCAGCGAGCCGTTGTCGCCGACGACACCGCCGAGTCGTACTTGTTCGTACACGTCGCTGTCGACGACGACGTTCGTCTCGCCACCTTCGACCGTCGCATTCGGACCGATCGAGGCGTTCTCACCGACGATACAGTCACGAACGACCGCGCCGTCACCGATCCGCGCATCCGGAAGCACGACCGCGTTCGCGACGACGGCGTTCGATCCGATCACCACGTTGTCGCCGAGTGACGTGCCGGGTAACACTGTCGCCCCCGGTCGGATGCGAACGTCGGATCCGAGCGACGTCTGGTCGACGACCGTCGCTCGTTCGTGGATAGCGGCCGTCGATGGTTCAGATGGTTCGAGCCGGTCGAGCACGCGACCGTTGACCGAGAGCACGTCCCAGAGGTGAGAGACGTCGAGCCAGAGGCCGTCGAACGGGACAGCACGCAGCCCGTCACGGCGTTCGCGGAGCGCGGTCGTGATCCCCAGCTCGCCTTCGGCCTCCGCAGACCGCAAATCCTCGAAGATCGAGTCGTCGAGTCCGTACACGCCGGCGTTGATGTAATCGGTCTGTACGGTGTACGCTGGCGGTTTCTCCTCGATAGAGCGAACCGTCCGGCCTTCGAGCTCGACGACGCCGTAGTTTTCGGGGTGCTTGTGCCGTGTCACAGCGATGATGGACTTTCCCGTGCTGCGTCGCTCGTCCATAACCGCCGAAATCGCACTCGGTTCGACGATCCGGTCGCCGTTGAGCGCGATGAACTCGCCTTCGACCTGTGATTCGGCTTGCAATAGCGCGTGACCGGTTCCGAGTTGCGTCTTCTGGACGGCGTACTCGATATCGACGTCCCAGTCGTCGCCGTCACCGAAGTAGCTCTGAATCCGTTCGCGCTTGTAGCCCACGACGAACACGAACTCCTCGATACCCGCCTCGCGTGCGGCTTCGAGGACGTGTTCGAGAAGGGGCTGATTGCCAATGGGAATCATCGGCTTCGGCCGCGTCCGCGTGAGCGGCCTGAGTCGCGTCCCCTCGCCGGCGGCGAGGACAACTGCCTTCATACTCTCTGTCTCGGGATGGACTGTGTTCAATATTTTGTGTCGAACGTTCGTTTACGACTCGTTCTGCCGGAGCGCTCGCCGGACCGCCTCTTCGACTGTATATTGGGTCTCGAATCCGAGTCGCTCCCGTGCAGTTGCGGTATCGACGGTGAAGTCCGGCCCGGTGGGCTGGCTCTCTCGCGGGTCCTCGACGTACTCGATCTCCGGCTCGTAACCTCGTTCCTCCTGACAGACGCGCTGGATCAGTTCCGCGACGTCGATGACGCTCAACTGTTCACCGCTCGCGAGCGGGATGTCTGTAGCGCCGTTATCTCCGTCCAACAGGGCCGAAACGGAGTGCCGGTACGCGCGGGCGACGTCCTTCACGTGGATGAAATCGAACGTCTGCGTTCCAGGTCGGTGGATCGTCAGCGGCTCGTCATCCAATGCGTGTCGGACGAAGATGTTGATTACTGTCTCCTTGGTCACCTCCTCTCTTCCGAACTCGTGCGTCCCGTAGAGGTTCGCAGTGAGGAACAGGTGTGCGGGGAACGCACCGCGGGCGAGATCGTGGATGTCGTCCTCGTTCATCTTCTTCGTCAGGCCGTAGAGACTCACCGGATCCCGCGGGTGTTCGGCTCCGATCGGGAACTCGACCGGTTCGCCGATCACAGCCATACTGGAGGCAAAAGCCAGCGGAACCCCGTGTTTGTGACAGAACCACGCGAGGTTCTCGGTTCCTCGCACGTTGACCGAGAACGCACGGTCGGGGTCGCTTTCACAATCTGGAATCCCGCTGATCGCCGCGAGGTGACAGACCGCGTCGACATCCGACAGCGCTGTCTCCAGTCGCTCCTTGTCGCGAACGTCGAGTTCGACGAACTGTGCGTCCGGGAATGTCGAGATCTGCTGTCCGGATAGATCGTCGATCGCAACTACGTCAGCGCCCGCATCCAGAAATTCGCGGACCACTCGCGAGCCGATGTAGCCGCCGGCCCCCGTGACCGCGATCCGTCGAGAATCGAGCATACCCGCAGTTTTCGGGGCACGGACATACCTTCTTCGAGAGAGTTGCTCCCACACCTACGTAACGAGCGCGTAGAGGAACCCGAGTCCGACTGCCGCGGTGAGAACGGTCGCAAATAGCCCCTTCTTCGCACTCGCAACCGACCGATCCCGAACTGTCTCGATAGCGTAGCCGGGCAAGCCCTCGAACAGCAGATACGAGAGGAACGCCCCCTCCTCGCCGCCGGCGTCGTCGATGAGTTCCTCGAGGACGCGCTTCGAGTAGCCCTGCCAGAACGCCCGCTCGAGAAGCCACCGCGGGTCGGTCCGATACTCGAACACCTTGTGCTCGACGACGGCATCGGGATTGTACCAGACGCGTTCCCCGAATGCCTCGTACATTCGCGCCGACAACTCCGTCTCCTCGCCCTGAATCTGCCTGTCGCCGTGGCGGCCCAGGTTGGGGTCGAAGTCGCCGACTTCCTCGAACACGTCGCGTTTGAACGAAATGTTCGAGCCGAACGTGTTCCTGACTTCGCGTTCGTCTTCCGGGAAGCCCCGGTGAGTGACGCCGACGAGCCAGTAGAACTCCGGCGGGAGCCACTCGGGTTCGCCGGCGACCCATCGCGGGGCCATCCGGCCACCGGCCGCAATCGCGTCCCGACGTTCGTACGTGTCGACCAGTTCTGCGAGCCAGTCGTCTCTGGCAATGGCGTCGTCGTCGAGGAACGCCACGACGTCACCGCTGCTCCGTTCGATCCCGGCGTTCCGGCTCCGAGAGAGCCCCATATTCGAGTCGTTACAGTGGAGAACGACCCCGTCGACGTCGCCATACTCGCGCTGCACCCGTTCGTAGAGTTCGTCGCTCCCATCTATCACGACGACGACTTCGACGTCGTCGTACGTCTGCGCCAGCACGCTCTCGATCGCGTCTCGGAGGTCATCGTACTGGTCCGGATCGTACGCGCAGACGACGACGGAGACATCCATCGACCGATCGATGCCAACGAACTACCGTAAGGATTGTGTATCGATGTATTTGGCGTCGATTACGGAACGCGCCGGCGTCTCATTTGGGACGGCTTATCCGTCTCGGACGTCGTATGTCTGCTGTGAACCGCAAGCGACGCCACGCGCGGTTCCGTCCCCAACGATGAGAATCGGCCAGACCTCCTTCGTCGTCTTCGCCTCGAAGCTCCTCGGCTCGGCACTGGGATTCGTTGCGACCCTCTATTTCGCCCGAACCCTCGGAGCCGCCGTACTGGGGCAGTACGCCCTCGTGCTCGCGGTCGTGGCGTGGCTCTCGCTGGCCGGGAACCTCGGCATCTCCGGGGCGATTACCAAGCGAATGAGCGAGGGGACAGACACGCCCGCGTACGCGACTGCCGGTGCACTCGTCGTCGCGGCGCTCGGCCTCGCGCTCGGTGCGCTCGTGCTCCTCTTCGATGAGGCCGTGAACGCGTACGTCGGCGAGCCGGTCGCACCGCTGGTCGTCGCGCTCCTGCTGTTGGGACTGTTTCAATCGCTCACGAACTCGGCACTGCAGGGCGAGCGGAAAGTCCACATCACGGGGTTGCTCACCCCCGTCGGGATCGCTGTCCGCAGCATCATCCAGATCGCGCTGGTCTTCGTCGGGCTCGAACTGGTCGGGATGATCGCGGGCTACGCCATCGCGAACTTCCTCGTCGCCGTCGTCGGCCTCGCGCTGCTTTCGGTCGGTGTCGCTCGTCCGACTCGCGAGCATTTCGAGTCACTCTACGAGTACGCGAAGTTCTCGTGGATCGGCGGCCTCCAGTCGCGGTCGTTCAACGACGTCGACGTGCTGCTCTTGGGTGTGTTCGTCCAGTCGTCGCTCGTCGGCGTCTACTCGGCGGCCTGGAGCATCGCGAAGTTTCTCACGCTGTTCGACTCAGCGGTGAGCTCGACGCTCTTCCCGGAACTCAGCCGGGCCGACGCGGAGGGCAACAGAGAATCCGTCGCTGGGCTCGTCGAGGATTCGCTGACGTACGGTGGCCTCATCCTGATCCCGGGTCTCTTCGGCGGGTTCTTGCTCGGCGAACGGCTGCTCCGTATTTACGGTCCGGAGTTCGTTCAGGGCGCGGCCGTCCTCTGGATCCTGATTCTTGCGACGCTGCTCTACGGGTATCAGAAGCAACTCCTGAACGCGTTGAACGGCATCGATCGTCCGCGGGTTGCATTCCGGATCAACGCGGCGTTCATCGCGGCGAACGTCGTCCTGAACGTCGCGTTGATATCCGCGCTGGGCGTCGTCGGCGCGGCGGTGGCGACAACCGCGTCCGCAGCGCTCGGCGTCGTCCTCGCAGTCTCCGCCTTACGCTCGGAAGTCCACTTCACGATCCCGTACGGGGAAATCGCTCGGCAGTTCGTCGCCGCCGTAGCGATGGCGGCCGTCGTCGTCGGGTCCGAGACGATTCTGGAAACGGCGACGAGTCTCAATCACAACTTCGCGACGGTGGTTCTCCTCGTGGCCGTCGGCGCGACGGTGTACTTCCTCTCGCTGTTCGGCCTCTCTGCGCAGTTCCGAGCGACGGTGATCGAAAATAGTCCGTTGTGACATCCGTCTTTAGTTAATACTCATAGTAATACCGAATCGCTGTGATTTACGCCCGAGTCCCGTCCGAACAGCACCTCAAAGAACCGTAATCCCTCATTTCCAGCGCTCCTCATCGTTTGATTTCATACAGTATGGCATCTCGACGGACTGAATCAGCCCGCCAATACTGTTAGTCATCTTTAGAGAGCGAATTATTACCGACAATCTTAGCTAAAGACGAATGTCCGTTGTGACTTTCCTCTACTCTCTCGGCGCCTACGTGTCTCGATCTTTGAGCGTATCGTCACCAGCGTTGCTTTTCCAACTCGACGGCGACCAAATAGAACGAGCAACTAACGATTGTCCCGGGCAAGATGTGCGTGCAACCGCTCCAGTTCCGCATTCTATTCAGTCATTATGCACACGATAATATTATCGCGTGCATAACAGCTGTTCGCGAAAACTTCGTCTGTCGACTTCATAGACCTCTCCCCTACGATAAACATCATCACGGTGAGAGCTTCGAATATTAGGATTGTGGCTACCAGAAACCCGCTGATTATAGGAGTAGCGAGGCGAAACCTCATCGGTTCACTCGTGTGGGGATGTCAGGGCGCAGCAGTGGCCGTGTCGCCAGCCTCTGGATCGAATGAGAGGTTGATAACGAGTTCGTCAAACCAGACGACCGGGCGCTTACGCTGGCCGTCTTCCTCGAAGAAGATGATGCCCAGCTGGGCGAGCCGGCTGAGCTCCTGGTGGACGTTCTTCACGTCCCGGTCAACGACACGTGCAGTTTCGTTGATGCTGGTCGGTTCTTCCCGGCGGATTGCTTCGATAAGATCGAGGACGCGCGGCGTCAGCGTTTCCATCAGATCGTCGTAGCTGGTAAACGAGAGCGTCGGCGTGGAATCCGCGGCATCGCCTCGTTCGAGCGCCTCGACCCCGTCAGTGACGTCGACGTGGAACTTACTGGAGGACTTCACGGTCACGACGAGGGTTGATTCAGCTCGAAGCTGTTCGCGCTCCATCGGGTGCAACGGCGGCGTGGTATCGTTCATAGGTATCACTGTGTGTGGTGGCCTCACTTGACCTCGAACTCGGATTTGGGGATCTCGCTCCAGAACCGTTCCCAGAGTTCGACCATTCCCGGGAACATAATGCTGTCTGGGCCGGGGTCCGGTGCAACGTGTAGTTCGTGCCCTTTCGTGTCCTCGTGCGAGTTGTCGTCTCGAAAACGGCGTCGCCGTTTCGATGAGTCGTCGAAAATCTCCGATTTTCGAGATACCGACGAATCGTCCCATCATCAAGCGTGCGGGTCGGGTCTGGCTCCGTCGCGCCGTAGTGAAGCTTGTAAGCCCACCCAGACGGGTACGCGTCACGGCCTGTCCGCATACAAAACACGCGGACGACGGTCCCGTCGGGGTACTTCTGCCCCTCGCTCACACCATTGAGATCGTCGTCGGTCAGTGAAGCTATCCAATACTATTGGTTTACAGGACAATAGAATAATTCTATTGGTCAGGAGAACAATACCAGTCGTCGCATTTCCCAATACTCGTACGATTCCTCTTCACGCGGAGGTCAACAGCCGCGTGACATCCTCCCGCGCTAAAGACGGGGGCCTCCCACCCGGTGTTGGCCGGGCAGGTCAATCCTGAAGGTTGGGAGTCTAAGGTTTGCTGGACAGTCAGCCAGTGGCTTTGCCACGAAGCCGTTACTCGTACCCTGTAGAGGGCTTCGAGCTACCTGATTGTTTAACGACTGTCGGCGTGGGCGGCTTACCTTTTGATTTCGGCTACGAACCGTGGCAAACACCGAGTCAACTGCCAGTTCTCCACGCACAGTCCGTAGTACGTGGTTTGTGACTTAAATCGTCGGATTCATCTGGTGGCTGAAGCCACCAGTATTTTCCTCGAATCTCTATAAGTTGCTGCGTCGACGAGAATCAGATTCGGCAATGAGGTTCGCTTGAGGGAAGAGTGCAGGCACTATGGGGCGTCGAAGATGGCTTCGAGATCCCGCACGGAGAACAGATGCACATCCGATCGGTCCGCGGTCTGTGCCTTGATCTCGTCTGTGAATCCAGATCGCGAAAACAGTGCGTACTCGACCGTCCGATCTCCAGTATGCCATCGAACCTCCGGTGTTAGGGCTTCGAGATCCGTCAGAAGCCCCGTACCCACGGGATCGTTCGTCCATTTACACTCGCCCAGCAGCAGTGTGTCCGTCTGTGAGTTCAGTCCGACGACATCGATTTCCGCACCATCGTACCACCAGCGGCCGACACGATCGCACGCAACCGGGAACGCACTCGTCGCGACGGCCTGCTGACAGATGTTCTCGAAGGTCTGACTCGTGTGTGTTGGTAATGCCTCCTCGATCGACCGACGGACTGGGGCCGTCCGTCCCTGTTCGAGGACGCCGCGATTCGGCGCAACGAATCGGAACCAAAAGCGGAGAAAGTCATCGGCAATCCGATAGACACCGCGGCCGTCGGGGTCGGTGACCGGGGTCTCTCGAATCACGAGCGCAAGTTTCGAGAGATTCTTGAGATACCGAGAGATGCTACTGGCGTCTTTGCCGATCTCGGTGGCGATTTCCGTCACCCGGGTCGAACCGCCTGCGATCGCTTCGAGGATCGCCATATACGTCGCCGGCTCCCGGAGTTCCTGTCGTAGCAGAAACTCCGGTTCCTCGTAGAGAAATTCTCCTTTCGAGAGCACGTGCGATTCGATGTTCGACAGCAGCGAGGCGTCGGGATCGAACTGTTCGAGGTATGCGGGAACCCCACCGAGGACGCTGTAGGCCTCGATCTGCGTCTCGATATCGTAGTCGCCGAAAAACGCCCGCGCATCAGCGAACGAGAGCGGAGTGAGTTCCCACTGTCCGGTTCGACGGCCGTAGAGTGGACTCTCGTAGCTCAACACCCCTTCTTCCATCATCGAGATCGACGATCCGAGGAGGACAAGCGAAATCTCCGTGCCATCGAGGACGTCGTCAACAATCGTCTGAAACACTGATGGGATCGATTCGTCTTCCGCAACGAGATACGAGAACTCATCAAGCGCGACGATACAGGCGTCGTCGACGCGGTTCGAGAGATATCGGAACGCATCGACAAAGCCGTCGACGGCAGGGGTGACGTCGTCGAACTGATCGGCACATTGGGCAGCAAACTGTTCCGCATTGCGAGCGGTTCCACGCTGGTCACAGAGGTAATACACTGATTTCGTGTCGATCGCATCCAGTGCTGTCGTCACCAGCGTTGTCTTCCCGACTCGACGGCGACCATACAGAACGAGCAACTGACGGTCGTCCCGAGCAAGATGTGAGCGCAACCAGTCCAGTTCCGCATCTCGGTCGATCATTATGCACACGATAATATTATCGCGTGCATAATAACTGTTCCCAGGATTATCCGCCGAGCGATTACTCGCCCACGATCCTAAAGGGCGGAGACCCTCGGGTATCGAGTTTCACCGACAATTTCGACGGTATCGGTGAACGAACGGGTCCCGGGGACCTGTGAACATCCGAAACTGACCGGGCAGATCGATCTAGTTGGCTTCCAACGATCTCGGAGCCTGTTTCCCCATTCGAGTCGGCTTCGACGGCGCAGAGGAAACACGGCCGTGCTAGTTCTCGACGTCGCGCAGAACAGTCTTTCCGGGTTCGATCCCGACGCCGCTTCCGACTTTCACCCCGGCGTTGAGGCTCACGTTGATCCCCGTCTTCACTTCGTCGCCCAGCACCACGCCCAGTTTCCGCCGCCCCGTATCGACGCGCTCGCCTTTCACCGTCATCTGCACCGACGCGTCGTCGTGGCGCAAATTGGCGACTTTCGTCCCCGCGCCCAGGTTCACGTCGCGGCCGAGCAGGGAATCGCCGACGTACGACAGGTGCGGCACCGCCGCATCCGACATCAGAATGGAGTTTTTCACCTCGACGCCGTGGCCGACGTGCACGTCCGGTCCGATCGCCGTCGCCCCGCGGACGTAGGCGTTCGGCCCGATCTCAGCACCCGATTTCACGATGACCGGTCCTTCGATCACGACCCCCTCTCGAACGGTCGCACCCTCCTCGACGACGACATCGCCCTCCAGTTTCGCTCCGTCTGCGACGTCTCCCTGGACGTCGCGACCGATATCCGCGAGCACGCGTTCGTTCGCCGACAGCAACTCCCAGGGGCGGCCGACGTCGAGCCACTGGCCGTCGTACTCGACGACCGAGATCTCGTGGCCGTCATCGAGCAGTAGTTCGAGCGTCTCGGTGATCTCGAACTCGCCGCGCTCGCTCCTTGCCGTTCGTTCGATGTACTCGAACACCTCCGGTTCGAACGCGTAGCAGCCGACGTTCGCGAGGTTCGTCGGCGGGTCCGCGGGCTTCTCGACGATGGCTTCGAGCGAGCTATCGGTGTCGACAGAGACGACGCCGTAGGAGGTGGGATCCGAGACGGGCGTCGTCGCGATCGCGTGCCCACCGGCGTCGGCGAGCGCCGTCGGCAATGCGGGATCGACGAGGACGTCGCCGTTGAGGACGACGAATCGCTCGTCGACGACGGACTCAGCCTGCCCGATCGCGTGTGCCGTCCCGGCAGGCTCGCCCTGCTCGACGTACGTGATCGGCACGCCGCGGTACTCGTTGCCGAGCTGGTCGATCACGTCCGCACTGCGGTAGCCGATCACGACGACGAACTCGTCGACGACGTCGAGACACGCGTCGAAGACGTGTTCGAGCAGCGGCCGACCACCGGCGGGAAGCAGCGGCTTCGGTCGAAAGTCGGTCAGCGGTCGCATCCGCGTTCCCTGCCCGGCCGCGAGCACGACTCCGTACATACTGCCTCGGATGATACAGCGTTGCATAGGTACTGTGGTTTTACTATCGCTGCATCGTCCCCTTCGCAGCCGGTTTGTCTGTGATACGAAGCGAGACACACCCCTCGTTTCGTCTGTTCTGGATCTGGAGGAACCCACTCCAAGTCGCAACAACCGCGACGAACGCAGACACACCACTGATTCAAGTGAAACTGCCAGCAGATGGGGGTGGGGGACGACAATCGAGGGTTGGCTGCTGGAGTGGATCAATCGAGTCGGCTGTTGGTCCTCGTGCGTTACTCGCGTCCACAGTGAGCGACACCTGTGCCCATATCCGTGTGCTAGGCCTGCACAGAGTTGGGCGAATATGTCAGCGCTTTAGTCGAAACTGTGGACTGTTTGCGTATACAGCCTCGACACATCGCGCTTCACTTGCAATAGTGGTGTGTCTGTGCGGTCCACCTGAAACAAATGAAAGGGTGGTATTATATACTGTACGAGAGAGAACACTGATATGCGCCACTTCGAGCGGAAGCAGAACATCTTCCGGAACAAAGATGCTCTCGGGGAATCTTACCAACCGGAGCAGATCGAAGAGCGCGACGACGAGATTCAAGAGTATATGGACGCCCTACAGCCGGTGATCGACGGGTGGGAGCCGAATAACATCTTTCTGTACGGAAACACCGGCGTCGGAAAGACTGCTGTCACCGAGTTTCTCTTAGATCGTCTTGAGGAAGACGTCGCCGCATACGACGATGTCGACCTCTCGGTCATCTCGCTGAACTGCAAAACGTTGAATTCGTCCTACCAGGTCGCCGTCGAACTCGTGAACGAACTCCGTCCCACGGGCGGCGAGATCAGCTCGACCGGCTATCCCCAACAAACCGTGTTCAAGAAGCTCTATCAGGAACTCGAGGCACTCGGCGGCACGGTTCTCATCGTCCTCGACGAGGTCGACTCCATCGGCGGACGCGACGAACTCTTGTACGAACTCCCGCGGGCCCGTGCCAACGGGAAGCTCGATGAGACGAAAGTCGGGGTCATTGGCATCAGTAACGACTTCAAATTTCGCGAAAAGCTCGACCCGAGAGTCCAGGACACCCTATGTGAACGTGAACTCCAGTTCCCGCCGTACGATGCTCCAGAACTGGAGAACATTCTCACGTCGCGAGCCGAAACCGCAATTACCGACGGAGCGGTCGGCGAGGGAGTCGTGGAATTCTGTGCCGCGCTCGCAGCACGCGACAGCGGCAGCGCTCGACAGGCGCTCGACCTCCTGCGCCTCGCCGGTGAAATCGCTGAGAACGACGACGCCGACCACATCGCGTCGACGCACGTTGAAGATGCGAGAGCCCGTCTCGAACAAGAGCGTGTCGAGGAGGGGATGCGCGAACTGACGACCCACGGACGCCTCGCGCTGCTCGCCGTGATCTCGAAGGCAGCGAAAGAGGCGACGCCGTGTCGAACGCGCGAGCTCTACGAGGAGTACCGATCGCTGTGTGAATCCTCGGGTACAGACACACTCACGCAACGTTCAGTGCATAACCACCTCTCTGACCTTCGGATGCTCGGGATTCTCACTGCTCACGAGAATCGAAGTGGATCCCGCGGCAACTACTACAGCTACGAGCTAAACGTCCCCTTCACAAGCGCGATCAAGGCGATGTCTGACGTTCTTCGACTCAACAGAGAAATCGAGACGATTCGTGACATTGCGGAGATGAACGGAATCACGGATACACACCACCGTTACAACTGAAGCAATTACTGTCCCCCCTCCTGTTCGCGGCTTCACTCGAAAGCGTGGTGTGTCTGACCGACCACGTTCCCAAGATCTGCGGTTCTTCACGCGACTGTTCACGTGAAAACGTGGTGTGTTATGTCTTGGTCGACCACCGGCGATCGTCACTACTGTTCCGGAATCACTTTCACCCCTGCACGACCCACTCCGCACGATGGATTACGACGACGTCTGCGTCCTCGTGCCCACCTACAACGAGGCCGAGACGATCGGCCAGGTAGTTGAGGACTTCCGAGACGCGGGCTTCGACGACGTGCTCGTCGTCGACGGCGGCTCCGGCGACGACACCGACGAGATCGCCGAGGCGCACGGCGCGCGCGTCGTCTACCAGTCGGGCTCAGGTAAAGGACAGGCCGTTCGCGAGGGCGTCGAGGAGTACGTCGACCGCGAGTACGTGCTGATGCTCGACGGCGACGCGACCTATCGTGTCGAAGACGCCGACGCGATGCTCCGGCCACTCCTCGAGGGTGACGCCGAGCACGTCATCGGCGACCGCTTCGCGGATATGCGCGAGGGCGCGATGACGCGCTTCAACCAGATCGGCAACCGGATCATCAACCGCGGCTTCGCGACCGTCCACGGCGAGGACTTCCAGGACATCCTCTCGGGCTACCGCGCGTTCACGCGCGACTCGTTCCTGAAGATGACGCTCACCTCCGACGGGTTCGGCATCGAGACCGAGATGGCCGTCGAGTGCGCCAAACGGAAGATCCCGACGACGGTCGTTCCGATCACGTACCTCCCGCGGCCCTCCGGGTCGGATACGAACCTCCGGCCCGTCCGCGACGGCGGGATCATCTTCCTTGAACTCTACCGCCGCGCGAAGACCAACAATCCGCTGTTTTACTTCGGCAGCCTCGGCGTCATCTCTAGCCTCACCGGCTTCCTCGTCGCCGTCTACGTCGCGGTCGAGTGGATCACGCGGAACATCTCCCACGAGGTGCTCGCGGTCGTCGCCGCCTTCGGTATCATCGTCGGCGTCCAACTGTTGATGTTCGGCGTGCTTGCAGACCTGATTCTGACGCTCCACCGCGACACGCTGCGGAAGATCGAAGAAGAGACTGGCACCGAATAGGAGGATCACGGACGCATCGCAGCCAGCGAAGCGACGCGGTGCGGTTGCCGCCGCATTGCAGCGGGCGCTCGACGTATTGTACCGCGAGGCGAGCGGCGCGAGCCGAGCGGATTTTCCCCTCCAGGTTTTTGCGCGGTGGGTACCCGCAGCGGCGCGGAGCGCCGCGAGGAAACCCACCGTGGAAAAAGGTGGGTGTTAGAACGGAAGCAGCGCCCGCAACTGCGAGAAGATGCCGCCACCCGACGCGCGGTACTCCTCCAGGACGGGATGCAGCGCGTCGAGGAGCTCGCGCTTGCTGTCGAACTGGCTCGTGCCGACGGAGGCCAGCGCCTCCGAGAGTGCGACGGTGTTCCCGTTGGCGTCGTACGGAATCGCGGGATCGTTCAGCGCGCGCACGACCTCGTCTGCTGTGGCAGGAAAGGTGAGATCGGACTCCGAGAGATATGGAGTGAGCGCCGCGATGCCGAACTCCAGGGAATCGGGCTCGTCGTCGCCCTGCTGCGGTGGTCTGACAGCCATTGCGGGCAGGTACGGCTGCAGGGGTGGAAAAACCCCCGGCTCTCGGTCGAGCCCTCGGTCGACGGACCGCCGCAGCGCACGCACAGGAACTCCACACTGTTTAGTTCGGCCGACGCCTCGTCTTTCTCAGGACGATGACCGAGTACACCACCGTTTCGATCCCGAAGGACCTGGCCGAGCGCGTCGACGAAACCATCGAGGGGACCAGCTTTTCGAGCACGAGCGACCTCGTGCGCTTTCTCCTCCGAAGTATCGTCATTCAGTACCAGCGCGAGGGCGAACTCACCGAAGCGCAGTTCGAGGACATCGCAGAACAGCTCGCGGACCTGGGCTATCTTGATCGGTGACAACGTTTACCCAGTAGAGCCTTCTACTGAACTGTATGGCCACGTCAGTAAAGGTGGACGACGAGACCAAGTCCCGGCTTGAGCGGTTACAGGCCGAAATCCGACTGAAGGCGGGAAATCGGGTCACACAGCAGGAGATCCTTGCCCGAGTCATTGAGGACGCGATCAGATCGAAAGACGACCTCGTTGATTCTTTCCGCAAAGAGCGCGTTCCGGTCTCCGAATCCGACCGGGATGCCTTCCATAAGGCGATGATCTCGTCTGGGACAACGACGTCCGAAGCGGATCTCGACGATGTCCTCTACTGATTCTTTAGCCTCTATTCCGCGAGCGTCTCTCGCGGCGGTTCGACGTCGAGCACGTCGAGATCGAGTTCGCGGTCGTTGCGATCGAACGCCGCACACGACGCCTGGTCCCAAGGCGGCACTGCGACGACGAGTGCGGCGGCGAAGGTGTCCTCGCGGGTCGCCTCCAGCGGTCCCTGCGGATGCGAGACGAACCGCGCGCGGCCGCGGCCCGCGGGAGTACCGAGGTCGACCCCGAAGACGGCGGCGACAGACCCGCTCGCTTCTGGGAAGTAAAAGTGCGTCAACACCGGCGTCTCGTCGTCGAGCCCGAGATCCGTCTCGAAGTCGCCGGCCGGCGTCGACGCGAGCACGACGCTCACCGAGGCCGGTTCCTCTGCCTCTGCCATTTCGAGGAGCGCGTCGAGAAGCCCGCGAGTGATGTAGACCACGAGTGCTCAAACGGGAGCGTGGATGAAAACGGCGTCGGAGAATTTTGGAGGAAGTTTAGTGATCCTCGGTCTGAAGAAGTGAGATCCCTCTTTCGACGACTGCATCCGTGACGAATAGGCTCGTTTCCCGTTGTAAAGCGCGCATCAGATCCGCTGCCTCCTGTTTGGAAGATCTCCCGCGAGCGCAACCCAACGCAATCACACCGATCGAACCGTGGACTTCGACGTTCTCGTCTTCGGCGACGTTGCGGGCTTCGAGATCGTCAGTCAAGAGTACGACATCACGTTCGATTGCGACGTTGAGAGCGGCTGTTTCACCGGGATCAAGACTATGATCTGCCTGAGTGAGACTCTGCCTCGCCCGTACAATCTCGTGCGCGATACTCGATAGCGTAGGTGAGTCATCTCCCACTTCTAGTTCATCGTATACCGTCTGAGGAATGAGCAATTCGTCGACAGTCGAGAGCAAATCGAGAGCGTCCGCCTCCTCCAGGTGGATAAGTGGGCCAGTATCGGCGACTGCGACGATCACGCGTCGAGGCCCCACGTAACGTCGTCCTCAACCGCTTTCACCTCTCTTTCGGCCCGCTTGACGTGGTCACGACCGACGAGTTTGACCGCTCGCGCCCGATCAATCTCACCGTCTACATAGCGGGTCAAAACGAGGTCTGTCCACAGGTATTCAACGCCGCGCTCGAGAGCCTGTTCGAGAATCTCGGATTCGGCGACTCCCCGGGCTTCGGCGAGCTCTTGGACTCGGTCGGTGATCTCTGCGGCCATATCTAATGACTGGCAGTACGCCAACTTAAACGTCTGTGGCGGCTGCGACAGATAGGAGGTCTGAGGCTGTTATCGCGAACGGACTGACGATCAAGACAGCAACTCTCGAATCGCACGTCCGTACGCGCCCGGCAGATTGCGCCGGGCGTTATCGAGCGCGTCCCGAAGCGCCCGCGCGGCGTCGGTCAGCACGCCTTCGCCGTGACCGACGAGGACGCGGTCGACGTCGAAGCCGCGGAGCGCGCGACGCGGCGGCGCGGGCCGAAGCATCGGATGCACGCCGAGTCGTTCGCCCGGAGCGCAGAAGTACGAGGCTGTCCCGACCGCTTCCGGCACGACGAGCGTCTTGTCCGCGCGGTGATAGAGCCCGACCTCCTGCCACGGCGGGACGCTGGTGTCGAGGATCGGGAACGCCTCGAAGCCCGAATCGCTGAGTTCCCGATCGAAGCGCTCGATCGGCGCGTCGATCTCCTCGACGACGCCGGACATCCACTGCGGGACGTAGACGGGGGCGTCGTGGCGGGTCGCGAGCGCTGCCGCGTCGCGCTTGTGTCTGTCGAGGCCGACCACGACGCCGGATACGTCGCCGAACTCGGCCAGGAGCTCGTCCAGATCGGGGGCATCGACGGGATCGACGACCCACACGCCACCGTCCTCGCCGACGAGTGCGTGGCTCGCGCGTTCCATCGTCTCCTCGGGATAGGCGATCCAGCCGACGCCCCGATCCCACCGGTCGATTTCGCGGTACTCGTTCGTCGCGCCGCCCTTCATCGGCATACTGGGTAGTGCGCACGCGACGCGCATAAAGTTCCTCGCCGGTCGGGTCAGCTAGCGGCGGCTCGACCGGCCGAACAGGTCGACACAACGAGAGCCGGGACAGCTTTCAGGTGGTCCGCCGTACACGCCGACAGTATGTCTGATGGACGCTCGGGCGTCCCGTCGATGCGTCGCGTCCGGAACTCGATGTACGACGTCGTCCGCGAGGCGTTCATCTCCGGGCTCGCCGTCGTCGTCCCGCTGGTCATCACGATCGCGGTATTTCTGTTCCTGCTAAACACGGTCTATGGCTACGTCAGTCTCTTCTCGGACGCCATCGCGGCGCTCCCGATCGTCTCGCTCGTCCCGGCTGCGCTGGGCATCAGCCCCCAGACGCTCCTGGAAGCGACCGTCCCGGTCGCCGTCTTCGGGGCCGTTCTCGGCATCGGGCTCGTCGTGAACAGCTCTCGGTACGGGCAGCGCGCCGTCGAGTACTTCGACTACGTGATGGCACAGATCCCGGGCGTCGGGTCGGTGTACGAGAGTTTCCGGCGGATGAGCGACGTGATGCTCGAATCCGACGCGGAGAACTTCCGCGAGGTGAAACTCGTCGAGTTCCCGCACGAGGAGGCGTACACGCTCGGGTTCGTGACGACCGAGACGCCCGAGGTGTTACGAACGGCGGCCGACCACGAGGAGATGCTCACCCTGTTTCTGCCGCTCGCACCGAATCCGGTGATGGGTGGCCACCTGGTACACCTGCCCGAGAGCCGCGTGATGGACGCTGAGATGACTGTCGAGGATGGGGCGATCGTCACGAGCGGCGTCGCGATGACGAGCCCCGACGACGACGGGCTCTCGCGTGAGGCGTTGGCCTCGCTGACCGATGCGGACCTCGGTGACGAGACGACGGAGAACGGGACGGAAACAAACGGCGACGCTTCGAATGCCCGCCACGACGAACACGAACGACTCGATCCGAAGCACGCCGAAACGCCGGCCGACCTGGCTCGGTTCCGAGATGGTCACAACGCCCGCCCCCGAACTGACGACGAGGGCGAGGACAGGTAGCACCCCGACAGCGACGCTGGTACAGGCCTCTGGCTGACCGGGAGATACCGTTTGTCCGACCGGGAGACACTGCCTGGCCGACCGGGAGACACAGTCCACAGGCGACCGGAAGACACTGGCTGACCGACCGGAAGACACAGGCCACGGGCGGCCGCGTACTCTATGTATGAGCTTCGAGCTTCGCGAACACACCGCCGACGTCGCGGTCGAAGCCACGGCGTCGGACCTGTCGGCGCTCTTCGGGGCTGTCGCCGACGGCCTCGCCGCGGCGAGTTGCGACGATATTCCGCCCGCCCGTACGGACGAGGCGACCGAAGGCGCCGATCGAACCGAAGACAGCGGCCGGACGTTCGAGGTATCGGTCAGCGCGGAGAACCGCGAGGCCCTTCTGTTCGACTACCTCGACGAACTCATCTACGAACGCGACGTTCGGAGTGTCCTCCCGGTCGACAATCGGGTACAGATCGACCGTCTCGATGCCGACGCTGACACGGGTGATGCCGAGTCGGCGTGGGAACTAACCGCTACCTACCGCGGCGTCCCGCTCGCGGACATCGACGCCCGCGAGGTGAAGGCCGTCACGTACTCGGAAATGCGCGTCGAGCAGACCGAGAATGGCTGGGTCGCGTATGTCGTGTTCGATGTGTAAGGCGGCGTATAGGATACGCATAGACCGGTAGGGAGACCCGAATTCCGCACTCGGAAGTGGTTTGTGTCACCCGGTACGACGTGCCTACGAGATGACCATCCGCGCAGCGCGTCTCGGCTGTGCTCTCATCGTCGCCGTCGCGCTCGTCGTCGGTGCTGGCGCGACAGCCCCGAGCGCGTCCGCTCAATCAGTCAACCAGATCGCCGGGTCGGAGCTGGCGCCGGACGACGTCTCGATGCGCATCGACCTCCGTGCGAACGGCTCAGCCGCGTGGACGGTCGAGTATCGGGTCCGGCTGGACGACGAGAACACGACCGAGGCGTTCCGCTCGCTGCAGGAGGACATTCGCGCGAACGAGTCCCAGTACGCCGCGGAGTTCGGCCAGCGAATGGCGTCGACGGCCGCGACCGCCGAGGACGCGACCGGCCGGGAGATGAGCGTGCGAAACGTCTCGGTCTCGGCGACGAGACAGCAGTTGCCTCAGGACTACGGCGTCGTCACTTACTCGTTCGTCTGGACGAACTTCGCCGTCACCGAGGACGGCACGCTCCGCGCCGGCGACGCGCTCGCGGGGCTTTTCCTCGACAGCGAGACGTCGCTGCAGTTCACCTGGCCAGAGGGCTACACCATCGAGACGGTCCAACCCCAGCCCGACGACACGCGACCGGACTCCCGGATCGCCGTCTGGAGTGGCCCGCTCGACTTCGGGCCGAACGAGCCCACACTCGTCGTTACCGACCAAGCAACCGGGGCGGACAGTGGAACGACGACGACACCCGCAGATGAGGGGTCCGACGGCGGCAATTCCCTGCTGTTCGGGGCGGTCGCGTTCGTCGCGCTCGCGCTCGGCGCGGGCGGATGGATCGTCTACCGACGCCGATCGGTCCCTGACCGGCACGGAGGCGTCGGGGGCGCTGAACGCGAGCCAGCGAACGCAGCGGCCACAGCGACCCCCGAAAGCAGTGCGGCCGAGGCGAGTGACACGGGCCAGGGAACTGCTACAAGCGCCACGCAGACCGCGGCTGCGGCCGGTGCTGGCACGACTACCGAGGCCGAGACTGTCGACGACGAGAGCACCGAACAGGCGTCTACGGGCGACACCGCGGCCGCGGCAGCATCGGACACGGAGACGACGAACCCCAATGCGAGCGGGGGGAGTGCGGACGACGCCGACGCCCCGGTCGACAGCGAGTCGACTGCTGACGAGCGCGTCGACGAAACGGACGCACCGGCGGACACAGCGGAAGAGGACACGGCAGCGGACGCGATGCCGTGGGAAGACGAACTGCTGAGCAACGAAGAGCGCGTCCTCGCGTTCATCGAACACGAGGGCGGGCGCGTCAAGCAGCAGGAAGTCGCCCAGACGCTGGATTGGACCGACGCGAAGACGAGTCAGGTCGTCCGCAAGATGCGCGATGAGGACGAACTCGACGGCTTCCGACTGGGCCGTGAGAACGTCCTCGTGCTCCCCGGCGAGGACCTAGGTCCAGATTCCGAGTAGCACAGTAACGCGGTTGAGCGGCTTGGAGTCTGCTTTCCTGCGGTGAACTACTTTGACGGTTGTCCCGAGACCCGGCTTCAGCTACTGCCAAGCGAGGCACGTATTCGGAAGCCCTATTACCTAGTAATATCACGCAATAATCTATGGCGCAGACGCAGTTACAGCGTGCCCGCGACGGTGAACTCACGCCGGCGATGGAGCGCGTCGCCGAGCGCGAGAACCGCGATCCGGAGTTCGTCCGCCAGCAGGTCGCCGAGGGGCAGGCGGTCATCCCGAACAACGTCGCACACGACTCGCTCGATCCGATGATCATCGGCCGGGAGTTCGCCACGAAAGTCAACGCGAACATCGGCAACAGCGAGGAGACGAGCGACGTCGAAGGGGAACTCGAAAAGCTCCACACGGCCGTTCACTTCGGAGCCGACACGGTGATGGATCTCTCGACGGGGTCGAACCTGGACGGGATCCGGGAGGCGAACGTCGAACACTCGCCGGTCCCGATCGGAACGGTTCCGATCTACGAGGCGGTCAAGCGGGCCGACGAGCCGGCCGACGTCACGCCCGACCTCCTCTTGGACGTCATCGAGAAGCAGGCGCGGCAGGGCGTCGACTATATGACGATCCACGCGGGCGTCCTGCTGGAACATCTCCCGCTCACCGACGGGCGCAAGACGGGAATCGTCTCCCGCGGCGGCTCGATCCTCGCACAGTGGATCGAAGAAAACGGGATGCAGAACCCGCTCTACACGCACTTCGAGGAGATCTGCGGGATCTTCGCCGACCACGACGTCACGTTCTCGCTCGGCGACGGGCTGCGACCGGGGTGTCTGGCGGACGCGAGCGACGAGGCGCAGTTCGCCGAACTGGAGACGCTCGGCGAACTCACGCGCACGGCGTGGGACCACGGCGTCCAGGTGATGGTCGAAGGGCCGGGACACGTCCCGATGGACGAGATCGCGGACAACGTCGAGCGCCAGCAGGCGGTCTGTGACGGCGCGCCGTTCTACGTCCTCGGTCCGCTCGTCACCGACGTCGCCCCCGGCTACGACCACATCACGAGCGCCATCGGCGCGACTGAGGCCGCCCGCGCGGGGGCCGCGATGCTGTGCTACGTCACGCCCAAGGAGCACCTCGGTCTCCCGGACCGCGAGGACGTTCGTGACGGCCTCGCGGCGTACCGGATCGCGGCACACGCGGCCGACGTCGCGACCGACCACCCCGGCGCGCGCGACTGGGACGACGCGCTCTCGGAGGCGCGCTACGAGTTCGACTGGCGGCGGCAGTTCGAACTCGCGCTCGATCCCGAGCGCGCTCGCTCGTATCACGATCAGACGCTGCCCGGTGACAACTACAAAGAGGCGCGTTTCTGCTCGATGTGCGGCGTCGAGTTCTGCTCGATGCGCATCGACCAGGACGCCCGCGTCGCCGACGGGGAGATGTCGCGGATCGACACCGGAACCGACCTCGACGCCTCGGCGGCCGCAGAGACCAACCGCCCGCCGGTCGGGACCCACGACATAAGCGGCGTTCCCGACGAGATCGAGATCGACGGCGTCACGTTCACGCCGGAGTCGTCGCACGCGGACGACTGACTGGCGGGAAATCATACCTGACTTACACGTTCTGCGGGATAACGAGCCGTTAAAATCGTTCCTGAGCGACGCTCGCGCCGTCTTGTGAAAAATCCGGATTAAACGGATCAAAATGGGCGCAAGTATGTCGGAGGTATATGCCCGAGAGGACAGTATCGGAAACCGATGAGGTCAGTATCCGCGCTCCTCGTTGCACTCCTGGTCGTGACTGCGGGCGCTCCGATCGGCGTCTCTGCGGCGGCGTCGGGAGGCACGTCGCTCTCGGCCGCGACAGCCACGGGAGCGGCGCAGGTGCAGGACGGCGGCGTCCAGGCGCAGACGACGGCGACGACCCCGGCGAACGGTACGGATACGAACGACACTGCGACTCCGGACGGCGATAGCACGTCTACGGCAGACGACACCGCGTCCGAGTCGAACGGGTCGGGCGTCGCCCCCGGTGCGAAGCTGGCGGGCGTCGTCGCCGTCCAGGGTGCCGAGATCGACGGTGAGGTCGCCTCGCGCGCCTTCGGACAGCGCGTCGCCGCCGCGGCGACGAACGACTCGAAGGCGGCGGTCGTCGCTGCCGAACTGAACACCAGTCAGGAACGGCTCGAAGCGCTCCGAACGCGACTCGCCGAGTTAGAGCAGGCCCGAGCGTCGGGGAACGTCTCCCAGGGCCGATACAACGCTCGTGCCGCGCAACTGACGGCCGAAATCAACGCCGTCGAGCGCCAGCTCGAGCAGAGTAACGAGACCGCGTCGGCGCTGCCAAAACAGGTCCGCGAAGAAAACGGCATCAACACCTCGAACATCGAACGACTCCGGACCGAGGCGCGCAACCTCTCGGGCCCCGAAGTCGCCGCCGCCGCCCGTGAGATCGCCGGTGAGAACTCCGGCCGCGGACTAGGTGACGCCGAGGACGTGCCCGGTCTGAGCGGCGAGACGCCCGGACAAAGCGGCGATGCTCCGGGCCTGAGTGATGGCGACGCACCCGGACAGAGCGGCGACGCTCCCGGATTGGGCAACGGCGACGTGCCCGGACAGGGTGACGGCGCTGCAGACGAGCGAGGTGCGGACACAGATAACGAGACGGACGATCTCCCGGGGGACGCGGCAAACGCATCTGACCTGAAGAATACGACAAATGCCTCCGAAAACGCTCAGGAGGCGGCCAACCCGGGAAATGGTGACGCCGGGCCGCCCGACGACCGTCCGGCAAACGTCACTGACGACGCGACCAACGACACACAAGAGACAGACGCGAGACAGGACCGTCTCGGACAGGGAGACGAAAGCAGCGTGAACGACGGTTTCGGGAACGATACGCTGGGAGACAAACGGGGAAACGGTGACGACGGTACCGAGTCCGGAGACGGGAACTCGACTGCCGACGCACCCGGAAACAGTGAGAACGCGCCGGGACAGTCCGGCGACGGTTCCGAAGACCGTGACGGCGCACCCGATAATAGCGGTGATGCGCCCGGTGAAAGCGGCGACGCCCCCGGACGCTCCGACTGATCGGATACGTCGGTCCCGACTTTCGAGTGAGACTTCTCTGCCGACTTCAATTCTGATACTGAGGGAGTAGGGTTATAGTCGTCCCGTCGCACCGCGCATACGATGGAGTACGTGTACCCGATTGTCGGGTTAGTCGCTGGGATGGCGCTCGTCGCAACCAGCGTCTTTACCGCCTTCATCTACACGCCGACGACGGCCTCGACGGTCGATACGACGATCACGGCTTTCACCGGCGTCACCCTCCAGATCGGTGATTTCCTCGCCGTGTCGTCGGCGACGGCCATCGTCTTCGATCTGCTCGCGACGCAGTTGGGCGTGCGGTATTCACTTGTGGTCCCGTTCGCGCTTGGGTACATCCTGACGCACGTGATCATCTACTACTCGTCGCTGCACATCACCGACGTGCAGAGCCAGCCGTTGGATCCGGACTTCAACATCAGAGAGAATCCGCTGCAACTCATCACCCTCTCGATACCGGGCGCGTTGATACTTCTACCGGCCGGAAACCGACGGCAGCGCAATAGGTAAAACGGCTCTTTGAGGCAAGGGCGCTTTTAGGTAGCCGTCCCCCGTAGTCGGAAGTGCCCCGGTTGGGCCGCCCGCGATTCGGTCCCCACCGACGCACCCTCCACGATCCACCTCGCCTCCACACCCCTCCCATTGGATCGATGGCCCGCCGACCGGGCATCCCCGCTGACGCATTCCCTCCTCACGGTCCCGCTGTACGACGCTTCGCCCCCCTGTGCTGCTCGCTGCCGTGCCAGGCCTGATACTGCCGTGCGCCTCACAACACCGCAGCGATCTGTTCTCGCGTCGACGCCAGGTCGCCGGAGTTGTCGATCCTCACGTGTGGGATCTCGATCGGCTCGTAGCGCTCCTTGAACTGGTGGTAGATCTCGACGTCGGCGTCGCTGGCGTCGTTCTCCCGTGTGGCGATCCGCGCCTCGACGACCGAGTCCGCACACTCGACAGCGACGACGTCGAGTGGGACGCCGACCGCGTTCGCAAGATCCACCGCGCGCGCCCGGTCCGCGCGCTTGCGGAACGTGCCGTCGAGAACGGCGGCGCCGCCGTTAGTAATCGTTTCGCGCCCGCGTGCGAACACTTCGTCGTAGACTGTTTCGCGTTCCGCAGCCGTGTACTCAGGATCGTCGAAGCAGTCCGTCCGAACGACGTCCGTGCGAACGAGTCGTCCGTCGAGTCGGTCCGCAATCTCGCGTGAGACAGCCGTTTTCCCGACGCCCGGAAGTCCCGTCACGACGATCAAGCGTCCCGTCACGATCGGTTTTCTCCCGCACAGACGCGCGCTGGAGGTCTGCGAGAAGCCGACCGCGATGTGGCTCGACGGTGAGCGGAGGAGACGCGACTCGACAGCAGGAGAGCGCGCAGAGTGGATCGGATCGACATCGGAACCAAAGAGAGAGCCAGGGGTGGGATTTGAACCCACGAAGTCTCGATTACAAGTCGAGTGCATGAACCGCCCATGCTCCCCTGGCGCAGGTCGACCTACTCAGTCCTCCTTTGAGTGTGTGTCGTTTTCGATGGACGCCGATTCGGGAGACACCTCGGAGTCATCACCCTCTGCGGTCCCGGCTGCGGACTCCCCGTCGAGGGGTTTCTCGAACTGGATCCGGTGGGGGACGTACTCCCGCTCGCGGTAGAACGCGCGGGCTCGGTCGTTGGCTGCCATCGCTTCGAGCGCGACGACTGTCGCGTCGGCGGCGTGCAACGCGGTTTCGGCCGCGGCCATCAGATCGCTCCCGACGCCTCGGTTCCGGAACTCGGGTCGGACGTAGACGTTGCGGACGACGCCTCGCGTCGCATCCTGTTCGTAGGAGCCGTGTTCGAGGCTGAACGTAACGAACCCGACGACGTCGTCGCCGCGTTTGGCGGCTCGGATCCCGCCCGTGACGACGTGTCGCGCGAGCGTGTCGCGGACGACGTCCCGGTTCGCCTCCGGCAGGATGTGCGAGTCGTAGGCGCGCTGATCGGACGCGAGTGCGAGCCACAGGTCGACCAGCGCATCCACGTCGGCCACCTCGGGGCGGCAGATCCGGATCGGGGGGGCGTGGCCGTCGTCGTCTGCCGGGTCACCCTCTTCCGCGTCCGGCCCCGGATCTACGTCCGCCTCGTCGTCCGAATCGCCCATACCGGGCGTTCGGCGGACGGACGGATATATCGTCGGTCTCGCCGACTGGAGGCGCGACGAGGGCCTTTCGTCGAGGCTCCCCCGAGCGACGCACCTTTCTCTCCGGCGGTCCCACAGGCGTCCGATGGAACCGGTACGGAACGATCCGAAACTGGGGCCGCTGGTCGAAGCGCACGGCGACCTGTCGATCGGGACAGCCGACGACGAGTTCGAACGACTACTCGTCGCGATCGTGAACCAACAGCTCTCGGTCGACTCCGCGGCGGCGATCCGCGAGCGGCTGTTCGACCGCGTCGACGTGTCGCCTGCAGGTATCCTCGCCGCGGACGAATCCACCCTCCGCGACGCAGGCCTCTCCGGACAGAAGGTCGAGTACGTCCGCAACGTCGCCGAAGCGTTCCGGGAGCGGGACCTGACGCGGGCGGGGCTCTCAGACAAAAGCGACGAGGCGGTCATCGAGGCGCTGACCGATATCCGCGGGGTCGGCGTCTGGACCGCGAAGATGTACCTGGTCTTCGTGCTCGGGCGCCCCGACGTGTTCCCGGTCGAGGATCTCGGCGTCCGAAAGGGAATGGCGCACCTCTACGGCTACGACGAGGCGGATCGAGCGGGGATGCGCGAGCACGCCGAGCGGTGGCGGCCCTATCGGAGTTACGCGAGTCGGTATCTCTGGCGTGCCACCGACTGACGGTCTCGCGGCGAAAAGTAAACGCTTCTCAAGTTTGTTTTCCGAGTGAAGGAAACGTTGAAACACAGAGCCGCCCACGAACGGAGTATGGAGATCGACGACGTCAACACTATCACGGTTCTCGGCGCGGGCAGTATGGGCCACGGAATCGCCGAGGTGGCCGCCCTCGCGGGCTTCGAGGTCCGCCTCCGCGATATCGAAGCGGAATTCGTCCAGAACGGCTACGACCAGATCGAGTGGTCGCTCGGCAAACTCGTCGAACAGGGCCAGATCGAGCGCTCGGACGCCGACGCGACGCTCGATCGGATCTCGACACACGTCGACCTCGCGGAGGCGGCCGCCGACGCCGACGTCGTCGTCGAGGCAGTCCCCGAGAAGATGGCGATCAAGCGTGACGTCTACGAGGACTTGGAGGCGGCGGCCCCGGATCGAACGATCTTCGCGACGAACACCTCCAGTCTCTCGATCACGGCGTTGGCGGACGTGACCGAGCGCCCCGAGCAGTTCTGTGGGATGCACTTTTTCAACCCACCCGTTCGGATGGAACTCGTCGAAGTCATCTCGGGGGCAGAGACGGCCGAGGAGACGCTCGATCTGATTTCGGATCTCGCTGTCGAGATGGGCAAGACGCCGGTCCGCGTCCGCAAAGACAGCCCGGGATTCATCGTCAACCGCGTGCTCGTTCCGCTGATGAACGAGGCGGCGTGGATCGTCGAATCCGGTGACGCGACGATCGAAGAAGTCGACTCGACGACGAAGTACGGTCTCGGCCTCCCGATGGGGAGCTTCGAACTCTCTGATCAGGTCGGGGTCGACGTCGGCTACCACGTCCTCGAATACCTCCACGAACAACTCGGCGACGCCTACCGTCCCTGCCCGATGCTCGAATCGAAAGTCGACGCCGGGGACCTCGGCAAGAAGACCGGCGCGGGCTTCTACGACTACGAGGACGGCGCGGGTGCGCAGGTCCCCTCCGATCAGATCCGCGACGATGTCGCCGATCGCCTGCTGGCGATGATCGCGAACGAGGTAGCCGCCCTCGTCGCCGACGACGTCGCCGACCCCGAGGCGATCGACACGGCGGTCAAACTCGGCGGGCGCTGGTCCGACGGCCCCGCGAAGATGGTCGACGAAGCCGGTCTCGACGAGTTGCTCGCGACGCTCGACGACCTCCACGAGGAGACGGGTGAGGAACGCTACGAAGCCGAACCGTACCTGCGGGAGCTCGCAGAGTCCGGGGAGGGCTTCCACGAAGCGGCCGGCGGGGGGAAAGCCGAGTCGGACGACGAAGACGGCGGCTACGACTACGAGGATATCACCGTCGAGATCGACGAGCGCGTCGGTCACGTGATGCTCGATCGACCGCACCGGATGAACACCGTCACCGACGACCTGCTCGTGGAACTCCGCGACGCCATCGACCGCTTCGAGGAGGACGACGACGTGCGGGCCGTTCTCCTCACCGGCACGGGCGACCGGGCGTTCTCCGCCGGCGCGGACATCCAGGCGATGGCCGGCGGCGTCGGCGACGTCAACCGCGTGGCCGAACTTTCGCGCCACGGGCAGGAGACGGCGGGTCGGCTCGAATCGTGCGAACTCCCGGTCGTCGCCGGCATCGACGGGCACTGTCTCGGCGGCGGGATGGAGCTCGCGATGGGCGCGGACCTCCGCATCGCCTCCGAGCGCTCAGAGTTCGGCCAGCCCGAACACGACCTCGGCATCCTCCCCGGCTGGGGCGGCACCGTCCGCCTGCCGCGCATCGTCGGGATGGGTCGCGCGAAGGAGATCATCTTCACCGCCGACCGCTACGACGCAGAGACGATGGCAGACTACGGCTTCGTCAACGAGGTGACGCCGAACGACGAGTTCGACGAGCGCGCCTTCGAGTTGGCCAAGCGACTCGCTCGTGGTCCGCCGATCGCCCAGCGCTACACCAAGCGGGCGATGCACCGCGGCTGGGACGACGTCGACGCCGGCCTCGACGTCGAGGCGCAGTCGTTCGGCCTTGTCTTCGACACCGAGGATATGATGACCGGGATGGCGGCGTTTATGAGCGACGAAGAGCCCGAATTCGAGGGGAAGTGACGCCACCGCGGCGGGCGTGAACATCCGCCCCGGCTGGCGTGACCGCCCGCACCTGGTAGCGCGCCACCCGCCCCTGCGATCTGGCGGCAGCGAGGGTACGCGAAACAGTGCCGTACCGGCTCTGTAACGGAATGTTTAAACTATTCAGTCTGCCACGTAGGAATGCAGGCTCGGTTGGTGTAGTCCGGCCAATCATCTTGGCCTTTCGAGCCGAGGACCAGGGTTCAAATCCCTGACCGAGCACTTCTCGAACTGCTGCGAACTACAGAGCGACAGGACCCGTCAGCGGCGTCCGCAGTCGGTGCACGTCGACGACAGACCTTTACTGCGGGTGGGTGATGCCCCCCTATGACACACGACTGCGGATTCCTCTCTGAGCTGTCGCTGGCGGCCGATCAGATCTCCTTCGAGCCAGCGGCGCGCGACGAGTTCGCGGCGGACTTCGGAACTCCACCCGACGCCGGGCGCGCGCCCGACGCGGTCGTCTGGCCGGAGACGACGGCCGACGTTTCGGCTGTCCTCGCCGCAGCCAACGAGCAGGGCGTTCCGGTGACCCCGTACGCCGCCGGATCGGGGATGCAGCGCAACGCGGTGCCCACCCAGGGCGGCATCACGCTCGCGATGACGCGGATGGACGCCGTCAGAGACCTGCGCCCGCGAGATATGCAGGTCGACGTCGAACCCGGCGTCGTCGGCGACGACCTGAACGATCTCGTCGCCGAGGAGGGTCTGTTCTTTCCGGCGTTTCCCCAGTCGGCGGCGTTTTCGACGATCGGCGGGATGATCGCCACCGACGCCAGCGGCATTCGGACCGTCAAGTACGGCGAGGTCGGCGACTGGGTGTTACAGCTCGAAGTCGTCCGCCCCGACGGCTCCGTGACCGAGGTTGGGAGCAAAGCGCGGAAGACTTCTGCGGGGTACAACCTCGTCGATCTGTTCGTCGGGAGCGAGGGAACCCTCGGCGTGGTCACGCGCGCGACGCTCGACCTCGCGGCGACGCCGCCGGAAACGGTCGGTGGGCGAGCCGTCTTTCCCACGCTCGAAGACGCCACGGCGGCGATCACCGACGTCGTGACCTCGGGCGTCGACGTCGCGACGATCGAGCTCGTCGACCCGCTGACGGCCGAAATCGCCAACGCCTACACCGGCTCGGAACTCCGAGCGACGCCGATGGTCTTTTTCGAGGTGCACGGCCGGTCCGTCGACGCCGAGACCGACGCGTTGGAGGCGGCGTTCCGGGCCCGAGACGCCACGCGAGTCGAGCACAGCAGCAACGACGAGGAGATGGCCGAACTGTGGCGTGCACGTCGAGAAATCGGCCACGCGCTCAAAGAGTGGGACCCAGACCTCGACCTCGAAGTCATTGGCGACGTCACCGTCCCGATCGGCTCGTACCCCGCGATCGTCGAGTTCATCGGCGAGATCCGCGCGGAGTACGACTTCCCTATTCCAGCGTTCGGTCACGCGGGCGACGGCAACACCCACTACGCCGTTCTCTGCGACCGCGACGACCCCGAGGCGGTCGAACGCGCCCACGAGGCGTCCGGGCGCATCATCGACGAGGCACTCGCTCTCGGCGGCACCTGCACCGGCGAGCACGGAATCGGCGTCGGCAAGCGGTCGTATCTGCAGATGGAATACGACTCGACCGCGATCGAGACGATGCGCTCGATCAAAGAAACCGTAGACCCGAACGGGATCCTCAATCCGGGAAAGATTTTCGAGTGAGGCTGTCGCGACGGCGGGTGCCCGGTCAGCAGTCCGCTCAACCTCGGGTGAGCCACCCCAGTATCTATATCCGTTCGGTGACACCTGTCGGTGTGGACTCTGCCCACCGCATCCACGTCGGCGACGCGAGCGAGATGGCGGCCGTCGACGACGACGCCGTCGACCTCGTCGTCACCTCGCCGCCGTATCCGATGATCGAGATGTGGGACGAGCAGTTCGCCGCCCAGTCCGACGCCGTGGCGGCGGCGCTCGACGACACCGACGGCGCACGGGCGTTCGAGGCGATGCACGCGCTCCTCGATGAGGTCTGGAGCGAGCTACAGCGCGTGCTCACGCCGGGCGGCGTCGCCGCGATCATCGTCGGCGACGCGACGCGAAGCCTCGGCGATCACTTTCGCGTCTACCAGAATCACGCCCGCGTGATCGAGGCCTTCGACTCGCTCGGGTTCGACCCGCTTCCGGAGGTACTCTGGCGGAAGCCGACGAACAGCGCGGCGAAGTTTATGGGCAGCGGGATGGTGCCGCCGAACGCCTACGTTACCCTCGAACACGAGTACGTCCTCCTGTTCCGAAACGGCACCTCGGGCCGCTCGTTCGAACCGGGCGAGACGCGGCGCTACGAGTCGGCGTACTTCTGGGAGGAGCGCAACCGGTGGTTCTCGGACGTCTGGACCGACGTCCGCGGCGCGCGCCAGGCCCGAAACGAGGACAGAGACGTCGCGTCAGCAGGACTCGGTGGCAGCGACGGCGACGTGGAAGCGGCCCGCGCCTCCGACGCAGACCGGGCGGCGGGCGAGCGCGACCGAACCGCGGCGTACCCCTTCGAGATCCCGTACCGACTCGTCTGTATGTACTCGCTGTACGGCGACACCGTCCTCGACCCGTTCCTCGGGACGGGAACGACGACGCTGGCGGCGATGGTCGCGGGGCGCAATTCGATCGGCTACGAACTCGACGCCGACGTCCTTTCGGAACTCGACGACAGCGTCGGCCTGGTCCGCGATCGGTCGCGCCGAGTCGTCGAAGACCGTCTCGCCGCCCACCGGGCGTTCGTCGAGGCACAGCGCGCCGAGGGCACGGTGTTCGAGTACGAGGCGGAACACTACGACTTCCCCGTGCGGACGCGTCAGGAGCGCGAAATCAAGTTCCGCGTGGTCGACGCGGTGGACGAGACTGACGACGGTTATCGGGTACGGTACGAGCAGATCTGAGCGCGGCGCGCAACCCGTCGCGCCTCACCCGCGCAACTCGGCCGCGACGTCCCGCGCGCGCCGGCGAATATCGTCGGCGTCGCCGGTCTGGAGGCCGCCGAAGTCGGCGTCGTAGACGACCTCGCCGTCGACCATCGTGAACGTCACGTCGTCGCCGTGCGTGGAGAAGACCAGATGTGAGAGCGGATCGTACAGCGGCGTCGCGCGCGTCACGTCCGTGTCGATCGCGATCACGTCCGCGTTCCACCCCTCGCGCAGCGCTCCGACCCGCTCGAACCCCGCAGCGCGCGCGCCGCCGAGCGTCGCCATCTCGAAGACGACCTGCGCGGGCGCGACTTCCGGATCGAGCGTGTCGACCTTCTGGAGGAGGCTCGCCTGCCGCATCTCGGTGAACGGGTCGAGCGTGTTGTTACAGGGTGGCCCGTCGTTGCCGAGCGCGACGTCGATGCCGCGGTCGAGATAGTCCGGGATCGGCGCGATGCCGGAGGCGAGTTTCATATTCGACGACGGGCAGTACGTGACGTGCGTCCCCGTCTCTGCGAGTATCTCGCGCTCCCGTTCGTTCGTGTGGACGCAGTGGGCGAGAACGACGTCCTCGCCGGTCAGGCCGACTTCGTCGAGCCACTCGATGTTCCGCATTCCCGTGTCGTCCTCGACGGTCTCGATCTCGTCGCGGTTCTCGCTGGCGTGGGTGTGAATCCGAACGCCGTCGTAGCGGTCGGCGATCTCGCGCGCGCCCCGGAGGCACGCTTCCGTACAACTCACGGCGAAACGAGGCGTGACGGCGTACCGGATCCGGCCGTCGGCCGCGCCGTGATAGGCTTGGACGAGCCGCTCCGTCGATTCGAGCGCCGCCTCGGTGTCTTCGGCCAGCCCCTCGGGGGCGCGCTTGTCCATCAGGACCTTCCCCAGTCGACCCCGGATCCCGAGGTCGATTGCGGCCTCGAACGCCGCCTCGGCGTGGTTGACCGAGAGGTGATCGATCGCGGTCGTCGCCCCGCTTTCGAGCAGTTCCAGATAGCCCAGTTCGGCCGCCGTTCGCATCTCCTCGCGCCCGAGCGACGCCTCCATCGGGAGGACGTGCTCGAAGAGCCAATCCAGGAGGGCGGTGTCGTCGGCGATGCCGCGGCCGACACTCTGGACCGAGTGGACGTGGCCGCCGACGAGCCCCGGTGCGAGCAGGTCGAACTCACGAACGGGGTGGTCGGGATAGGCGTCTTCGAGGTCGGCGCGCGGTCCGACGGCGGCGATTCGGTCCTCCGCGACGACGACTGCGCCCTCGTCGTAGACGGTCTCCGGGTCGGCGACGACAGTTCCTGCGAGGAGCATCCCACCGCTCTCAGTGGACGCGGAGACAAGTGCTTTGCGCTCGTCGCGGACGGTCGAAAGCGAGACGGGAGACCCGCCCGGTCACCCGAGGTACGCGGGCGTCGTCGACGGCAGCGAGATGAGCCACAGACTCACCGCGGTGTAGCCGATCATCACGAAGACGAACGGGTACTGGCTCCGAATCGCCTGGAGCCGGCTGGGAAAGAGCTGATACGCAGTCGAGTGCGCGACCCAGATCGCGACCAGGTGTCCGCCGAGCACGAAGACGATGTTCAGCGCCGACACCCACGCCGGGAGCGTGAACACCACGGGGTTCGCCGGCGCCGACAGCGGGTCCGCGAGCACGGCCGACAGCGACGGCAAGAGCGAGAGGAAGAACGCGAAGTAGTGTGCGAGGTGATAGCCCGCCGCGATGACCAGCAGCGACGGCGCGAAGGCGACGACGAGTTCGCGAGGCGTGCGCGCGGTCAGGATGCGGCGCACCGCGATGCGGGCGGCGCCGAGGAACGCGCCGTAGAAGACTACGAAGCCGCCGATGAACAGCACCGCGTAGACGAGGATTGGCGGAAGCCCGACGCCGACGACGCCCCGGATCACAGAGGCGCCCTGCTCGGTCGTGACGAACCCGCTGAACGTGAGTTCCCAGACCAGCGCCACGGCGATTGCGACGTCGTCGAGGCCGCGGACGAGGCGGGCGTCGTCGGCGTCGACTGTCTGGCCGTCGCCACCGTCGCGGCGGGGCTCGTCGGCCCAGCCCTCGACGAGCCGCATCGCCGGCAGCGACAGCCGAAGCCGTCCGTCCTCCCACGCGAGCGGCGCGACGCGGCCGTAGAACCGGAAGAACGCCGAAACCGGATCGGCGTTCCGGAACCACGCGTCGCTACCGACGAGCACCGCGCCCGCGAGGGCGACGACGGCGTAGCCGGCGACGGCGGCCGCGAGCAGGTTCGGTGTGTTCGTGACGCCCGTCGTCGTCTCAACCCAGATGAGAAGGAGAATCCCGGCGACAGCGGGCCACCGACCCAGCCGCTCGGGATAGTCGACGACGCCGGTCGGCAGCCGCGAGGTGACGGCGCGGAACGGGTTCAGCGCCGGCCAGGGATTCCCGATCGCATACGCCGCCATCGTCAGGCCGGCGCGACCGCCCGCGAAGACGACGACGACCGCGAAGTTGATGGTCGACACCTGCGGACCGGTGATACCACGGTAGACGATCAGCGCAATCAGGAGCGCACCGAGCAGGCTGCCGACCGCCATCCCGACGCCTCGGAGCCGGTCGCGTGTTCCGAGCCCGTGCCGCCACTCGTGGACGCGATTCACGAAGCCCCGGTCGGTCACGAAGCCCGCCAGGAGCGCCGACGCGCCGATCGCAGCGCCGCCGGTAGCGACGTAGAGCCAGCGCGGGATCGAGAGCCCCTCGCTGGAGGCCTCAGAGAGTCCGACGGCCGCGTTGCTCGCGGCGACGCCGCGCGCGAGGAGCAGCACGCCGACCAGCGCGAGCGCGAACGCGCCGATGCGGGCGCCGCGCGGGCCGATGGCGCTCCCGAGACGTCCGGGTGCTGTCTCTGCGAGGTCGTCCACGGCGTCCTCGTCGTGATCGGACTGCGATGGGTTTTCAGGACGCATAGAACACGTAGAGGAAGAGAAAGCCGAAGTACAGCAACACCAGGATGCCGAGCGCGCGGATGCGGAACGAGCGGATCGCGCGCTCTTCGGCCGCGTAGGCGTCGCGGTAGGCGTCGCGGTCGGCCTCGTCGAGCACGCTCGGGTGGCGGACGCCGCGGTGCAGTACGAGCAAGTCGTCAGTGTAGAACGCGCGGCCGCAGACGTCGCAGACGTACTCGGGTGCGTCCCGAGTGTCGGCGGACCCCGCAGGGGCCGCGCTCGTGTGATCGCTCATCGTCGTTACCTGACCGTATCGGCGGCGTCGGTGTGTGTCTGTCGCTCTGTTTCAGGTCCAGGGAACCGACCGCTCCTGGAGTTCGCCGGCGACCGGGCGCTGCATCGCCGCCGCCGGGTCGTCGACGTTCGCAAGCGCCCACATCAGTTTCACCTTGGCCGTCCCCGGGAGGGTGTCGCCGGCTTCGACGGCGCCCGCATCGAGCAGATCGCGGCCGGTGTCGTACACGCGGTCGCAGACGCGGCCTTCCAGACACTGACTCGTCATCGCGACGACGACGCCGTCGTCGACCAGCGATTCGAGCACGGGGATGAGATCCGTGTGGACGTGTCCGAGGCCGGTGCCCTCGACGACGAGGCCGTCGAGATCCGCGTCCCGAAGCATCTCGGCGTAGCGGTCGACGTCCATCCCGGGGGTGAACTTCAGGAGGTCGACGTTCTCTTCGAGGTCAAGATGCGTCTCCAGGTCCGTCTCGCCGCGTTCGGCGTACTCGCGGCGGAACGTGACTTCCTCGGCGTCGTAGTCAACTTCGCCGAGCGGTTCGGCGCCGACGGTCTCGAAGGCGTCGCGCCGGGAGGTGTGGTTCTTGCGGACGCGCGTGCCGCGGTGGAGCGCACAGACGTCGTCCGACGTGGAGGCGTGCATACAGACGAGTACCTCCGCAGCGTCTGCTTTGGCGGCCTCGACGGCGCTGACGGCGTTCATCACGTTGTCCGAGGAGGGACGGTCCGCCGAGCGCTGACTGCCCGTGAAGACGATCGGGACGGGCGTATCGAGCATATACGACAGCGCGGACGCGGAGAACTGCATCGTGTCGGTGCCGTGCATCACGACGACGCCGTCCGCGCCGGCACGGATCTCCTCGACGACGGCCTCGGCGAGTTCCTGCCAGACGCCCGGCGTCATATTCTCCGAGAGGATGTTCGTGACGACCCGCCCGCGGTAGTTGGCGCGGCCGGCGAGATCCGGCACGGCCCGAAGCACGTCTTCGGCGTCGAACTGCGCCGTGACGGCGCCGGTGCGGTAGTCGACCGTCGAGGCGATCGTCCCGCCCGTCGAGATGAGCGAGATCGTCGGCAGGTCGTCGTCGAAGTCGATCTCGGAGGGGCCGGACTCCGTCTGTGCGGACTCGACGTCGTAGACGTCGGATTCGAGGACGTCCACGTCGGCGTCCTCGCGCGTGATACCGACGTTGTACCCGCCGTCGAGTTTGACGACGAGGTGCTCCGACGTCGAAGAGGGCATCAAGACGCCCTCGTTCGTGACGCCCGCGCGTTCGACGCGGACGCGGTCTCCCGGGTTCATACCCCCGGATACCCGGGGCGCGGACTTGAATCCATTCGTTCGCGGCGAGCGAGTGGCACAAGAGTCACGACCCGTCGCAACGATGGTCGTGTGTGCAGCGCTCAGAGGAACAGGAAGAACGGACGGTCGACCCCGCGTCGCTGCTCGACGACGACGGTGCCGAGAGTGATGACGCGCGTCCGCGTGACGCGGCCGGCAGATCAGCAGACGACGCGAGCGCGCGTGGCGGACGGCTCCGGCGCGTACTTCCGTCGGCCCCCGGGTCGCTTCGCTCGCCGTTCTCGATCCGCTCGTTCCTCGTCGTCCTCGCGCTCTCGGTGGTCGGCGTCGCCGCCGGCGGCTCGATCCCGCTCGTGGGGTCGGTCGGTCAGTTCCTCGGGCTGTTCGTCGTCGCCTTCGCGGTCGGGGCCGTCGGCTCGCGGCGGCGCTATCTGGAAGTCGGCCTCGCCGGGGCAATCGCGGCGGGACTCGCGTTCGTTCTCGGGACGCTCACCAGCGTCTTCGCGCCCGTCGCCGTGCGGATCCTCGCGGATTACGGCGTCGCCATCGCCGGCGTCGGGGTCGGCGCCGGACTCCTGGCCTCGCTCGCGGGCCATTACTTCGGTCGCGACCTCCGCGACGGGCTCACCCGGGATGTTTGAGGGACGGCTTATCCGTCTCGGACACGCACTCCGTGACGGTCGGATTCACTTCGCTTCGGTAGCGTTTTGCCGCCGGCTCCGGACTCGCGAGTATGGCGATACTTCCGGAGGGGTTCAGCCTACCGCCGCTGCCGTATCTCGTACTCCTCGTCGTGGCCGCGGGCGCCGTCGTCGGCGCGGTCTCCCGACGCCGCCCCGCGGTCACGCCCGGGCGCATTCTGGCGTTCGTGCCGTGGATGGTGCTCGGTTCGGCGCTGCACGTCCTCTACGTCGAGAACTCGCTCCCGTCTCCGGTCCGCCCGCTCGCCGGAACGCCCGCCGTCTACGTCACCGTCGCGATCGTCGGCGTCGGGGCGTGGGTCGCGGCGGACGCGCTCCTCGACAGCGGGACGGTCGCCCGTGCGCTCGCGCTGGTCGGCGGCGTCCTCGCGCTCGCGTCCGTCGCGGGCGTTTTCGCGGTCGGCGCGGCCGCGGGCACGCTCTCGCCGGTCGTCCCGCTGGCTGGACTCGTCGTCGCGGGCGTCGTCGCGGCCGTGACCTGGCTCCTGCTCACCCGCGCCGTTCCCGATGTCCGGGCGACGGGCTCGGTCGGTGCGTTCGCGGTCTTCGCGCACGTCCTCGATGGGGTTTCGACCGCCGTCGGCATCGACGTGCTCGGCTTCGGCGAGCGGACGCCGCTCTCGCGAATCATCATCGAGTTCGCCGCCGGGCTGCCGACCGAACCGGTGCTGGGTGCGGGGTGGCTGTTCGTCCTCGTCAAGATCGCGATCGTCTCGCTTCTCGTGTGGCTCTTCGCGGACCTGATGGAAGAGGACCCGACGCAGTCGCAGTTGCTCCTCGGCTTCGTCGGTGCCGTCGGCCTCGGGCCGGCGGTGCACAACATCCTGCTCTTTACCATCAGCGCGCCGGCGTAACTGCGCTACCTCGCAGGACGACGCTGTCTGACACCCTGGTCACGCGCGCCCGCGAGCCACGCCCGAGCGCTTTTGTGAACCGGGGGCGTCTCCCCGAGAAATGTCACGCGTCATCTGCGCCGGGCACCTGAACTGGGATGTGACCCTCCGCGTCGACGCGCTGCCCGACCCTGACGGCGAGGTGGCCGTCGACTCGCGACGCTGCGGCGGCGGTGGCAGCGCCGCGAACGTCGCCAACGGCCTCGCGGACCTCGAGGTCGACTCGTCGCTCCTGGGTAGCGTCGGCGACGACGAACACGGGCGAACGGCGCGGGCGGAACTGGCGGACAACGGCGTCGACGTCTCCCACGTCGTCACCAGCGAGGAACTGGAGACGTCTACGAAGTACATCGTCGTCGAGCCCTCGGGCGAAGTGATGGTGCTCGGCTGTCCCGGCGCCAACGAGGCCTTCTCGGCCGACGACCTCCCCGACGCGGCGCTCGACGGGGCGGACCACCTCCATATGACGAGCCAGCGGCCCGAGACGGCGACCCGTCTGGCCGAGCGCGCCGCCGAACACGGCGTTCCGGTCAGCTTCGACCCCGGCCGCCGAATCGACGACCGGGGGTACGGTCCGGCGATCACGTCGGTCGATTACCTCTTCTTGAACGACCGCGAGGCCGCGCTCGCGCTCGATGCGTTCGATCTCACCGAGCAGACGCTCGTCCTCAAGCACGGCCCAGAGGGGGCCGAGATACGGGACGGCGAGCGGCGCGAGGCGCATCCGGGCTACCCGATCGACGTCGTCGACACGACCGGCGCGGGCGACGCCTTCGCGGCGGGGTTCCTCGCCGCGCGTGTCGAGGGCGCCGACGACCAGCGCGCGCTCGCGGTCGCGAACGCCTGCGGCGCGCTCGCGTCGAAAGCCCCTGGCGCGCGGACGTCGCTGACGTGGGACGACGTTCGGGCGTTCCTCGGGGAGTGACGCCGGATCTCTGCGGTGTGAATTCGGAGCGCCATCGGTGACCCGAAACAGGGGTGTTTTTGCCACCGGACGCGGGAGGTGTGATCGATTGTGACGTTCGTGGCCGTCGCTGCCGCCGCACTCGGGAACGCGATCCCGGTCGTAGCCGAGCGTATCGGGTCCGTTTCACTCGTGACCGACACGGGGGGGATCATCGATGGCGGCGCAGCGTACTTCGTCGTCGCCTGCGCGCTCTGTGGCCTCCTGGCCGCCGTGGTGATGGACGTCCCGATGTCGAAACAGGAAGACGGATTCACGCCCGCGTACGTCGCCGCCGCCGTCGTCCGTCGGGTCGCGCCCGAGAAGGTCTCGCTCTCGGAGGCGATCGCAGTGCACCACGCCACCGGCGCCCTCGCGGGCGTGCTGTACGCGCTGCTGTATCTGGTGGTTTCGATCACCATTCCCGGACTGCTCAGGATCGGCGGCGTGGATCTGCTCCCGCATCTGGCCGCCACGGTCGGCGTCTCCGCGTTCGTCTATGGCTTTTTCGCGCACGTCGTCCTTCCGCGTGCCGGCCGCCGGATCTACGAGGAGCGCTCGACGGCAGTCCGGGGCCAGTGGCTCCGGTCGACGTTCGTCTTCGCCGCCGTTGTCGCGGCCGCGACGCCAGCGTTGACGACGCTCCTCTAGGCGCGAGGGCCGATGGCGTTCCGCCGAGCGCCCGCGACGACGCGGACGGTCGGTGCGTTCCGCCGCCACGCGATCGGCTGGTGACCGCGTCGTTTTTCACCGTCTCCCGCGAGCAATCGGATATGGCGAAACAGCCGCACCTCCTCGTCGAATCGGGCGACGTTCACGACACCGCGCTCATTCCCGGAGACCCCGGCCGCGTCGACCGGATCGCGAGTCAGTGCGAAGACGCCGAGACGGTCGCCGAAAACCGCGAGTACAAGGTCGTGAACGCCACCTACGAGGGCGTGCCGCTGACGATCTGCTCGACGGGGATCGGCTGCCCCTCGGCGGCGATCGCCGTCGAGGAACTCTCCCGCGTCGGCGTCGAGACGGTGATCCGCGTCGGGACGACGGGCGCGCTCCAGTCCGGGATCGAGATCGGGGATATGGTCGTCGCGACCGGCGCGGCGAAAGAGGAGGGGACCTCCAAGCGCTACGAGGACGCCGTCATTCCGGCCGTCCCCGACTACGACGTGCTCTCGGCGCTCGTCGACTCCGCCGAGGCGAACGACGAAGACGTACACGTCGGGCCGATCGTCTCCGACGACGCGTTCTACAACGAGACCGACGCCTACGTCGACGACTGGGAGGACGCGAACCTCCTCGCCGTCGAGATGGAAGCCGCCGCGGTGTTCTCGATCGCGCGCCGGAAGGGGATGGCCGCCGGCGCGATCTGCACCGTCGACGGCAACCTCGTCGAGGGGACACAGAAGGGCGCCGACTCCGACGCCGAACTCCCCGAGAAGGCGAAGAACAACGTCGAGCGAGCCATCTCACTCACGCTGGACGCCGTCGTCGATCTCGCGTAGGCGATGTTCGGACGGCGTCTCCTCGACGCGGCGCTCGAAGCGCTCGCCGCGGCGCGGAACCGCCTCCGACGGATCGAGCGCCGAGAGGCGTCTGAACTCCGCCGCTGGGTCCAGAACACGGGCAATCTGTTACACCTCTCGATCGTCCTCTTCATCCCGGTCGTCATCGGATTCGTCACGTACCTCTCCAATCAGGTCCAGACGCTCTCGTTCCTGCTGTTCCCGCCGCTCGCTTCGGGGACCTACACGCTCGTTTCTGATCCCGAAGGTCAGTACGCCGACCCGCTTCGGTTCGTCGCGAGCCTCACCGTCGGCGCGCTCTGCGGCCTCGCGGCGTACACGGCGACGACGTGGGCGTACGGCCCCATCGAAACGGGGATCGTCCACCCCGAGAGCGCGGCGCTCGCGATCTTTCTCACCGGTCTCGTCACCTGGGCGGCGCGCATCGAGGCCCCCTCGGCGTTCTCGACGGCGCTCCTCGCGCTCGTGACCGGCGACGTGGAACCGGTGACATACGTCGCTAGCATCTTCCTCGCGGCGACGGTGGTCGCGACCGCGTTCGTCGTCTGGCGCGAGGAGTTCTACGAGAAGCGCGCGCAGTACCTCTACGAGACTGTCCACGGCGACGACCACGTGCTCGTTCCGATGCGGGGCGAGACGGCCGAGCGGACCGCGCTCTTCGGCGCCCGGCTCGCGGCCGCCCACGAGGCCGGCAAGGTCGTCCTCTTCGACGTGCTCTCGACGGCGGAAGCCGAGGCCACGGAAGCTGAGGCTGTGGATGCTGAGGTTGCGGACGCCGACACCAGCGCGGAATCGGCCGCCTCGATGGCCGGAGGAGAGGATGCGACCGCAACGACAGCGGCGAAGACGACCGGAGGACGCGGCGACGACACCGACGCACCCGTGGCGAACGAGTCCGTCCAGCGACTCGAACGGTGCGCCGACGTCATCCGAACGCGCGTCGGCGTCCCCTGCGAGGTCGTCGTCGTCGCCGGCGAGCCGGTCTCGGCGACGGTCGAGGCGGCGCGGAACGCAAACTGCGACCTCGTGGTGACGCCCTACGAGGAGGATCGCGGCACGCTCTCGGGCTACGTCAGCGGTATCTTCGACAGCGACCTCGACGCGGTGGCGTTCCGGTCGGTCTCCGATCGTCGCCGCTGGAACCGCGTGCTCGTCCTCGTGGCCCGCCCGGGCGACGTCGCTCACGGGATGGTCGATTTCGCGACCCGCCTCACCGGACAGCGCGGGACCGTGAGCGTCACCACCTGCATCGGGGGCGAGGTCGAGCGCCGCCCGGCGGAACGCCGGCTCGACCGCCTCGTCGAGACCGTCGAGGGGAACATCGAGACGCGCGTCGCTCGCTCGCCCGTCGACGAGTTCATCGCCGCCAACGCCGACAACTACGACCTCCTCGTCATCGGCTCTAGCGGCGAGCGATCGCCGGCCTCGCGGTTCGTCTCTCCGCCGACGTTCGAGCGCGTCCAGCACCTCGATTGCGACGTCGCCGTCTTCGACCGAGGTCGCTGATTCGACGCGTCGTGATCAGTGATCGGAGTCGGCGTCGCCGCTGCGTTCGCTGCCATTCTCGTCGTCTCCATCAGCGGCTTCACTAACGGCTGCGGCGGCAGCCTCCAGGTCTTCGTCGCCCTCGGCACCCAGCAGGCGTTCTTCGAGCGCTTCGGCCCCGTGGCCGCCGAGCGCGGACTCCGCGAGGAAGTGCGCGCCCAGCGTCGCCGGACTAATGACGGTGTCGGCACCGGCGCGCTTCAGCTTGTTCACGTTCTCGCGCTGCGTCGCGGCCGCGACAATCGTCACCTCGGGATTGAGCTGGCGCGCGGTCAGAATCGCGAGCGCGTCCTCGGCGTCGTTGTTCGTCGCCGCGACGACGGCCTGTGCGACCTCGACCTTCCCGCGTTGCTGGGCCTCCTCGTCGCTCGGATCGTCAGTGAGGACGGTGTAGCCGCGGTCCGAGAGCCGCCGGGCGCGCTCCTCGTCGGGGACGACGACGAGCACGTCGGCCTTCGAGGAGAGTTCTTCGAGAATCGGTTCCGTCAGGTCCCCGAAACCGAGAACGAGGACGTGGTTTTCCAGTACGTCGAGTTGTTCTTCTGTCATACGTCCGAGTGCTTTCGAGAACTGCGCTTCGATGAGTGGGGTGAAGACGACACCGAGGACGACCGCGAACGACGAGACCGTCACGAGCAGCACCGACAGCGCGAACAGTTCGCCGACCGCCGAGCGCGGCGTGATGTCGCCGTAACCGACGGTGCTGCCGGTGACGAGCGAGAAGTAGAACGCGTCGAGGAGCGTGCTCACGCCGTTGAACTCCTCCTGTAAGGCGTACGCCCCGACGGTCCCGTAGCCCTGTGCGCCGGCGAGCGCCGCCAGCGACGCGATCTGCGTCGTCGACAGCGACAGTTCGCGGTCGAACGCGCGGACGTTCACTCCGACGACGAGCAGCGCCAGCACCGAGAGGGCCACGAGCGGTAGCGACAGCTCCGAGGACTGCAGGACGCCCTGAGCGGCCGTGATCGGAAACAGGAAGAGCGTCGCATACCACGCCGCGCGGAGGCGTCGCCGAAGCCCGAACGCGCTCACGAGGAGCAGGAACCCGGTCAGCGTCCCCGTGAAGGCGGTGATCTGGCGGACGACGCCGGAGACGACAACGCCGAACAGCTGAAAGTCCGCCGTGCCGCCGACGCCGATGTTGGCGATGCCGGTCACGACGGCGAGGACACCGACGAAGAACGTCAGTACGACTGACGCGCGTGCGCCGATCCAGTCCCGCGAGAGCGCCATATCTCTCTCTGCGTCGTCTCTGGGTTAATAGTCTCGTCATTTTCCTCGCGCGACCGCTTCACGGCTTCCGGAAGGCGATGCAGCGACAACTGTAAATCGTCGGGCCGAGAGGTGCCGTCGATGGCGTCGCTCCCTGTCGAGGTCCTCTACGGACTCTACCTCGGCGTGTTGACCGGGCTCGTTCCCGCGCTCATCGCGTGGCTGCTCGGGTTCGGGTTCAAATACTTTACCGGAATTACGATCCCGGGGCTGGGGGTCGTCGGCCTCGGTGTCGCGATCGCGGGGCTCAACGGCGGTCTCCTCGCGCTCGCGGACCCCTCGCTCACCGGGTCGACGAACCAGTTGCGGCTCACGATCGCCTTGCTCGTCGTGCTGATGGGGACGCTGTACGCCCACGCACAGGGCGATAAGATGGGGGCGGCACTCCCGAAGCGGCTCAACCTTCGGGAACTCACGAAGCGGACGCTCTCGACCGACGTCGTCGAACTCGTCGGCGGGCGCGGGCAGGTCCGCATCAGCGTCGTTGGGGACGTCGGCGACGTCGAGGGGTATCCGCCGCTCCCCGAGGCGCTCCACGAGTCGATCCGCGCGGAGACGTGGACGTTTCCGGCCGACCTCCCGCTCGTCGAACTGGAATCGCGCGTCGAAGCCGCGCTCCGGACCGAGTACCACCTCGTCGAAGTCGCTGTGACGCTCGACGAGCGCGGCCGGGCGACGGTCGCGGCCGCGCCGCCGACGAGCGGGCTCTCGAAGCACCTCGATCCCGGGGAGCGGGCCGTCTCGGTCGACGCGCTGATCCCGACGGGCGCGGCGCGTGGCGACGAGGTGACCGTTCTGGCGGACGGCGAGCAGTTCGACGCGCGACTCCTCGGCGTCGTCGACGGGGGAACGACGCCGACTCCGTCCGGGGATACCGAGACCGACACGACTGACGAGGCGGCCACCGACGGCGGCGACGCAGACCTCCCACCGGAGACGCAGTCGATACCCACGGCCGTCGGCGGTCGCGCCCGAGTCACGCTCGCGACCGATCGGCAGACGGCGACCTCGCTGCTCGGAGCGGACGACGTCCGCCTCGCCGTCCGTTCGCGGGGGAGCCGCCGGGAATTCGAACTGGTCGGACTCCTGCGCCGGACGGGCAAGCGATTCCGGCGGGTCACGGTCAGCGATCGGAGCGAACTGGCTGATACGACGCTCGGTGAGGCGTCGGTCCGGGACACCTACGGCGTGGCGGTGCTGGCGGTCAGACACGGCGGGTCGTGGGCTATCGCCCCGCGCGGGACGCGGTCGATCACCGCGGGCGACGACCTCGTCGTCGTCGGGAACACGTCGGAGCTCGATCGGTTCGCGGAGGTGGCGTCGTAATGTCCTCAGTCGGCGTCGCGCTCACAGCACCCCTCCAACTCGGCGACAGCATCCCGGCGGACCCGTCGTTGATCGGCGCGCTCACTCGGGTGGTCGGGCTCGCAGCAGTCGCTGCGATAGTCGCTGCCGCTGCCGCGGTCGTCTATCGCTGGTACACGCGCGAGGAGATCCCGGCGTGGCTGGCGACGCTCACGGGGGCGTCCGGCGTCGCGCTGTATCTCAACGCCGTGGGCCTCTTCCAGCAGGCCGTCGGATCCGACCCGGCGGCGGTGTTCGACCCGATGGTCGTCCTCGTCAACGCGGCGGCGCTCGGCGCGGCAATCGTCGTCTCGCCCGCCGGACGCGCGGTCGGCGATCGGCTCACCACGAGCGCGTTCGCCGTCGTCGGCGTCCGCGAACTCGACACCGAAGTCAGCCGGCTCGTGAGCAACGTCGGGCGCGTCCGCGCCGTCGAACTCCCGGAGGTCGAATCCGACGTCGACGACATCGAGGGCTACGAGCCGGTCCCGGCGGCGACGAAGGACGCGCTCGCCGGGAAGACGCTGCTCGTCCCCCGCAATCTCCGCGGTGACGCCCTCCGCGACCGGGTCGTCGCGCGCATCAAGGAGGACTACGGCGTAGGCTACGTCGACCTCGAACTCGACGACGACGGCACCGTCACGCGGCTCGGGCTGGGCCGGCGCGTCGCGGGACTCGGAACGACACTCGCCCCCGGCTTTGCCGCCGTCGCTGTCCGGGCGGACCCCGGGGCGGGCGCGTCGGCGGGCGACGCCGTCCAGTTGTGGCGGCGGACCGAGGCAGGTGAGGGCGCGGTGGAGAGCGCGAGCGGGACCGCAGCGCGCGTCGCGAGCGGCGAACTCCGGGCGGTGACCGGCGACGTTGCCACCGTCGTCGTCGACGAGGCGGACGCCGAAAACCTCGATCCCGCGGCGTCCTATCGACTGCTCACGCTCCCCAGCGACCCCGGCGCAGAGCGGGAGTTCACCTCGCTGCTACGCGCGGCCGACGAGACGATGGACGTCGTCACCGTCGGCGCCGGGAGCGACCTCGACGGGGCGACGGTCGGCGACGTCGACGCCACTGTCGCCGCCGTGCGCCCCACGCGTGGGGCGATCGAGCCGATTCCGGCGCGGAGCCGCACGCTCGCCGCCGGCGACGCGCTCTATCTGGTCGCCCGCCCGGAACGGCTGCGCGACGTGGCAACGCTCGCAGCGGCGTAACGCTCAACTCGCCCGGCGCGCGAGTGGAGGTATGCACACGATCAACTGGCGACTGTTCGCCGACCTCGCCGAGGTGGCGGGCGGACGCGAACACGCCGTCTCTGTCGAGGCTGAGTCGACGATCGGCGACGCACTCGACGCGCTCTTGGCTGACTGTGAGGGACTCGGCGACCGGATTCTCGACGGCGAGGACCTCGCGGACGACGTGAATCTGATGCAGAACGGCTCGCCGGCGGACCTCTCGGCGTCGGTGGCCGACGGCGACGAACTCGCGATGTTCCCGCCCGTGACCGGCGGGTCAGCGCGCTGACGGGCGGCGAGCGCCGATAACCCGAGGAAAAACGGCGCGGCGACTACGACAGCCACTCCTCGGGCTTGGTGTCGTAGTCGACGTCGGACGCCTGAATCCGCTCTTCTAGCTCGGGTTCGAGTTCGAACTCGTCGAACGAGTCGCCGTCGTAGCGGATACGAACGCCGGCTTCGGTCGGTTCGGGCTCGCGGTTCCGCCGCCGAGCGACTTCGACCTCGTGTTCGTCGAACTCCTTGCGGATCGTCATCAGATTCACCGGGCGCCCCCACAGCTCGTGGATGCGTTCGAGCACGTCGCGTGCTTCGCCGATGTCGAGCATAATGCCGTTGTAGCGGTGCCCGAGCAGCAGTTCGCCACGGTTCTCGAAGTTGTCGTCGAAGACGGCGATCGTCGGCTTCCCGAAGTTGGTGAACTGCAGGAGCAGCTTCTTTTTCACGTCGGCGTGGTCCGTCGACGCCACGCGGAAGTCCCCCGTCGCGCGGGTGTACTCGTAGGTGAAGTAGTGGTTCTCCTCGACGAACTCCGGCGAGAGGAACGCGTCGACGAACGTCACGTCGTTGTGACTCCGGCGGACCTCTCGCATCCGGTTCCAGCCGGCCGTCTTGTCGACGTCGTCGATAGCCTCCTCGACGCTCGCGTACTTCTCGTCGTCGAACATATATCTGGAGAGCTGTTCGAGTTCCGAGCGGCGGATGCGACGCAGGAAGCCGCAGTACTGCGGTTTCAGGAGCGAGAAGTGCCGCTCGGCGAGCCCCTCGTAGGTGAGGACCTTCCACGGGTAACGGTCGATGTCGACGGCGTCCGGATCCGACAGCGCCCGGTCCAGCGCCTCCCAGTCGACGCGCGGGTCGTCCTCGGGCAGCGCAGCGAGGTCGTCGAGGGTGTCGCTTCGGACCGTGTCGATCGCCGCCGGCGGTTCGAGCAGCGACTGCACCCGCTCGAAGTCGACGGCGTCGTGGAAGTTCCGCCAGGTAATCCCCTCGACGCGGAGCAGCTTGTCCGCCACCTCGCGCCGGTTGGTCGTGTTCTCGACGTACTCCCACAGCTCCTTCCCGAGCTTGTAGGGGTTCATCCCCGGCGAACCCAACACCCGCGATTGGTGATCGGCGTAGGTGAGGAACTCGTCTTCGCCGGCAAAGCGCTCCTCGCCCATCATCAGCGACTCCCAGAAGGCGGCCCACCCCTCGTTCATCGTCTTCGTCATCTTCTGGGGGGCGAAGTAGTACGCCTCCCGGCGGAGCAAGTCGAGGACGTCCTTCTGCCAGGACTCCATCTCGACGGCTTCGCCCGCCTCCTCGTCGTAGACCGTCGCGTGCTCGCGGAGGAACCCGAGCACGTCCGAGCGCGGGTGATCGAGGTCGGCCGCGGCGGCTTCCGCCTCCGCGAGGCCGTCGAGCCACTCGTCGTCGAAGACGGCCTCTCTGACCGCCGCAGAGAGGTCCATGCCGTCGAGTCGCTCCCGGAGGTCCTCGGGCTGGGTCCGGCCGGTATCGGGGTCGGCGCTCAGGGGTCGGTGTTGGTCGATCGTATCCTCTAAGCACGTGACGGCGTCGACGAAGCGCTCGACCGCCTCGCGGTCGATGTCGGAGTCGTCGACGTACCGCTGGATGGTCTCGGCGTGCCGTTCGAGCATCGCCGCGGCGTCGAGGTCGTTGTCGCCGGAGAACCGGCTGAACCACTCGTTGTTGCGGAAGAAGTCCGCGTGGGCCTCGACGTGAGTGATGACCGCCTTCTGGTCGGCCAGCGTGTTCGACTCCTGCAGGAAGGCGTGGCTCGGGTCGTCGTTGTTGACGATCTCGAAGGCCTTGCCCATCCCGAACTGGTCTTGTTTCTGCTGGCGGTCGTAGGTCATCCCCCAGCGCCAGTGCGGATACCGCCGCTGGAACCCGCCGTAGGCGATGAGCTGATTCATCTCGTCGTAGTCGACCACCCAGTAGTTCACCGGGTAGGGGTCGAGTCCGAGTTTCCGGGCGAGCGCGGCGGCCTCCCGGACCGGCTCTTCGAGCCGCTCGGCCTCCTCGCGTGCCGCCCGTCTGAAGCGTCGCAATCTGGTGGTCATAGTGTGTGTTGTGTGATTGGTTGAGTGGTGTCGGCGCGCATCGTCACGAGGTCTCCGCCTTGGCCTTCGCCGACGCCGGCTGGAGGATCTCGTAGATCGCGTCGGTGACGTCCTCGGGCGAGCCGACGGACGCGACGACGACGTCGCCGTCGTCCGCGAAGGCGCGATCGACCTCCTCGGCGTGCGTCGCGTTGATCGCGGTGCCGCCGGGCTGGGTCTCCACGTACGCGTGGCGGTTCGCCGGGATGTCCCGCATCAGCGGGATCACCCGCTCGGTCGTGTCGTTCGAGGAGTTCTCGGAGTCGCCGGCGGCGAAGACGTAGCGGTTCCACTCCGCCCATGGGTACTGCTCTTCGAGGACCTGCTTCGCCAGTTCGTACGCGCTGGAGATGCGCGTGCCGCCGCCCGAGCGGATGCCGAAGAACTCCTCGCGGTCGACCTCCCAGGCGTCGGCGTCGTGGGCGATGTAGACGAACTCGGCGTTGTCGTACTTCCCCTGGAGATACCAATCCAGCGGCGTGAACGTCCGCTCGACGAGTTCGCGCTTCGTCTCGCGCATCGAACCCGAGACGTCGCGGATGTTGACGACGACGACGTTCTTCTGCTTTTTCTCCTCGATCTCGGGGTGACGGTAGCGCTCGTCGTCCCGGCGGAACGGGATCTCGCGGAGCCCGCGCCGTCGGATGCGCTGGACGGCCGTGCTGCGCTCGACGTTGTCGGTCATCTCCCCGAAGGAGTCCCAGCGGCCCCGCTCGTCGTCCGGAATCTTGTCCCACTCGGACTCGATCCACGGGAGCGAGACGAGGATGTTCTCCGCCCGGCACCAGCGGTAGACCGATTCGGGCGTCTCGCCCGCGACTCGCATCGCCTCGCGGACGAACTCCTCGTCGAAGTCGGTCGCGAGCTTCCGCTTGAGTCCCTGTTTGAACAGTCGCTCGAAGTCGAGCGTGCTGTTGGGGCCGGTGCGGGTGACGTCGGTGAAGTCGCCCTCGATCTCCTCGATCACTTCCTTCCCTTTGGGTTCGAGATCGAGACCGAGCTCCTCGTCGAGTTCCTCGGCGAACTCCTCGGGGTCCATCTCGTAGTAACCGTGCTCGCCGCCCTCCTCGCCGGGTTCGCCGTCCTCGTCGCCGTCGCCGTCCCCGTCGCCGGGTTGCGGCTGTGGCTGGCCGACGGGCTGGCCGACGTCTGGGGTGCCGCCCTGCCCCTGGCCGACGCCGCCGCGGTCGAGTTGGTCGTACTTGAACTCCGGTAAGTCGACGACCTTGATCGGGATCTCGATCTCGTCGGAGTTCGAGCCGCTGAGATCCCCGTATCGAATGAACGATTCGAGGTCTTCGCGGCGCTCTTCGCCCACTTCGCGGAATCGTTCGAGGTCTTCTCTCAGTCCCATCGGTGGCGCACCTCACGCATCACTGCGCGGCTCGTCAGTTCGGCCGACGCCGGCGTGTAGCCGCGGGCCGTCAGTTCGCTGATCGTCTGTGCTTTCAGCCGCGCCGTCTCCGTGTTCTCCGGCGGGTCGTCCCACTGCGCGGGGTCGAAGTCCTCGTAGAGCCGTTTGACGTCGTCCCAGTCGTAGGTGTCGAGCACCGATCGGATCACCGGAATCTCCGAGAGGTCGACGTCGTCGACGGTGAACCCGGCGTCGCGGTTCTCCCACGCGTAGCGGTTCAGCGCGGTGATGATCTTCTCGCGGCGGAACTCCTCGACGGAGTCGGTCGGGCGGTTTCCGAGGTAGGCGTCGTCGTCGAACCGACCGAGCTGTTCGGTCTCGAAGAGCTTCATCAACAGCGGATCGGGATCGACCGGTCCGCGCTCGGTCTCGACCTGCTCGTCGCCGTCCCACGCGTAGACGTGCTCGACGTACTCCGCGACCGTCTCGCGTTCGACCGAGCGGTCCGCGAGCAACGCAGCGAGCACGTCGGACTCCTGTCTGTCGAGAACGTACTCCTTTGCCAGCGTCACGCGGTCCTCGTACTCCGCGCGCTCCGAGCGGGAGAAGACGGGGGCGTCGTGGAGGCCGGCAGCCATCGCGTCGAGTACGTCCTCGGGCAGGACCACGTGTTCGACGGCGAGGTCGGTGTGCCAGCGGTCGGTCTCCTCGTGCAGCAGGTCCGCGATGACGTCCCGGGTGAACGTGACGGGGACGCCGTGGATCCCCTCGCCGTCGCCGTCGAAGTCGAACTCGTCGACGCGGGTTCGGTCGTCGCCCTCCTGAACGTAGCCGAAGTCGAAGAGCAGCGCCTTGTCGACGAGGTCGTAGCCGGCGGGGACGTCCTCGCTGTCGAGTCGGGTGAGCACGCTGTACATCGCGGCCGCCTCCACAGCGTGCGGCGCGAGTTCTCTGGCCCGCACCGACCCCGGCGCGTTCTGCACGTCGACGACGAGCGGCGCGCGGACGCGCTCGCGGAGTTCGTCTTCGTCTTCGACGTCCCAGACGGCCGTTTCGTCGGTTAGCTCCCGGCGGATCAACTCCGCCTCCAACGAGACGTTCGTGAGGTAGCGGAACTCGTGTTTGTCGAGCCGGCGCTTGAGCGCCTTCAGCGGGTCGCGACCGTTCCGGTCGGCGTACTTGTCGAGTTCGGCGTCGAGGTCGGGGTTCGAGATGATGACGAGTTGGGTGTCGACGTCCATCCCGATTCCCTTATCCAGCTTGACGTGTCCCTCGTCGGGGACGTTCAGGAGCTTCTGGAGCAGGTCCGCGTGCTGGGCGGCGTCCTCGACGATCGTGAGGAGGCCGTTGCCCTGCGAGAGCACGCCGTCGTAGCTGAACGCCTGGGGGTTCTTCCGCCCGCGCGAGTCGAGTTCGCGGAGCATCCCCGGCATCCACGACCCGACGAGGCGCTCTTTGGGCGAGCCGTCGTCCTCGGAGTGGAGGACGCCGATCCCGCGCCCGACGTCGACGACGTAGTTCTTCACGCGCAGGTGCGAGGGGTCGGTCACCGCCGAGAACAACTCCCGGCGCCCGTTGCGGCGGTACTTCTCCTCTAAGAACTCGTAGGCCTCCCGGCAGAACGGGTCGAGTTCCTCGTCGACGGCGATGGGGACGTGATCGCCGGACTGGCGGTTCAGTTCCGCCAGGAGGTCGCTGCGAACCGCCGACGGGAAGACAGACAGCGGGTGCGACTGTACCGGGCTCTCGTACCAGTCGGACTCCTGTTCGGGCGCGGTCGACTCGCCGCCGTACGAGAGGCCGCGGGTGTCGCTGGCGGCGGCGACGTTCCACTCGACGGTGTAGCGCCGGCCGGCGTCGGTCTTCGAGTACGCGCGCAGGCCGTTGATGAGACAGCGCTTGAGCTCGGACTTCCCGGTCGCGGTCGGGCCGTCGAACCAGAGGATCTTCTCTGATTTCCCCCGGTCGGCGGCGATCGTCCGGAGGTCGTCGACGAAGCGGTTCAAGACCTCGGTGTTTCCGAGGACGGCGTGTTCGCCGTCGTTCGCGGGGTCGTCGAAGAAGCGGTAGCGCTCGCGCGTCTCCCCCTCTTCGAGAACCGTTCGCGTTCCCATCGACTCGATCGCGTCCAGCAGGTACTTCGAGGCGTGGGCGGCGATCGACGGTCGCTCGAACGCGGCATCGACGTACGCCTCCAGGCTCATCGGCTCCTCGTAGGTACCGCGGAGGTGGTCGTCTGCGGTCTCGACGTAGTCCTTCGCGGGGTTTGGGTTGTGGGCGGTCATCTTACTCTTCCAGTTCGCTCTTTGCCACCTCCGCGCCGGCGAACTCGAGCACTTCGCGGGCTCCCTCCGGGGAGTAGCCCTGGTCGATCAGGGCGTCGATCCACGCGCTGCGCTCGTCGTCGTCGAGTTCGTTCGCGCTGACCAGCGCCGAGAAGTTGATGTTGTGTTTCTTGTCTTCCCAGAGCTTGCGTTCCAGCGCGCGGCGGAGTCGGTCGTTGTCCTGCGGGTCGAAGGAGGTCCCGTCGCGGGCGCGGCGGGAGACCCAGTTCGAGACCTCCTGGCGGAAGTCGTCCTTCCGGTCTTCGGGGATCTCGAGTTTCTCCTCGACCGAGCGGAGGAACGTCTCGTCGGGGTCCTGCTCGCGCCCGGTGAGTTCGTCTTCGACGGTGGCGTCGTCGATGTACGCCATCACGTGATCCATGTACTTCTCGCCCTGCCGCTGGATCTCTTCGAGATCGTACGCGAGCGCGTGCCGCACGTCCTCGATGGCGCGCGCCTTGTACTCCTCGCGGACGAGTTCGAGGTAGCGGTAGTAGCGATCGAGGTTGTCCTCGGGGATCGACCCGTGGTTCTCCAAGTTGGCCTCGAAGTGCGAGAACACCGACAGCGGCGAGAGGTACGACCGGTCGCGGTGGGTCGAGTCCATAATCGCCTCGGCGATCTCGTCGCCGATGAACCGCGCGGAGACGCCGTCCATCCCCTCGCCGATGTCGGCTTTCTCCTCGCCGCTCTCGCGGATTTTTCGGACGTCGACGTCGTCGCCGTCGTCGATTTCGCCGTTATACGCCTTCGCCTTCTGCACGAGCGAGACGTTGCCGTCGGGTTCGGTGATCCGGGTGAGCACGCCGAACAGCCCCGCCATCTCTAAGGCGTGCGGTTCGATGTGCATATCCGGGACGTCCGCGTTCCGGAGCATCTTGCGGTAGATTTCGGCCTCCTCGTCGTACTCTAACACGTACGGGAAGTCGATCCGCTTGGTCCGGTCGTTGAACGCCTCCATCTTCTCGTCGCCCTTCTTCTCTCTGTATTCGGGCATGTTCGTCCGCCCGACGATCACCTGGTCGATGTCGATCCGGGGGTTGTTCTTCGGCTTGATCGTCTGCTCCTGGGAGGCGTGCAGGAAGTCATAGAGGAACTCCCGCTGGAGCTTCAGCAGCTCTTCGCCGGAGAAGAGCCCGCGGTTGGCGTTACAGAACGCCCCGGAGTAATCGAACGCGCGCGGGTCGGACTCGCCGTAGACGGCGAGTTTCGAGTAGTTGACGTCGCCGGTGAGTTCGGTCTCGTCTTGGTTCTTCTTGTCCTTCGGCTCGAACGTCTCGACGCACTGCCGCTTGTTCTCGGAGGCGACGAGGCGGACGATCTCGACGTGGTTCTCCAAGACGGCCTGGAGGTCGTCGTCGTAGGACGCAAGCAGCGAGTCGAGATAGAACTCCGAGGCGGGGTCGAGCGTCTGGTCGTTCCGGATCGTGTACGGCGCGTCCAGTCGCTCGTTGAGGCGCGCGAGGACCTCGTCGCGCTGCTCTTGTGGGAGGAGGACCAGCGGGTCCTGATTCATCGGGGAGGTGACGACGTCGTCCTCGGGGTCCTGATCGCGGATGACGTCGCAGAGGTTCGTCCACCGGAAGGTGTACATCCGCCCCGCGTCCGTCGCGGTGTAATCCTCGAAGTAGCGGCGGACCATCCAGTCGAAGTGCGATTTCCCGGAGCCGACCGGGCCGAGGAGGAGTTTGATCCGCTTCTCGGGACCGAGTCCGCGCGCACCGGATTTCACCTTGTTCACGAACTCGTGAATCGACTCGTGGACCTCCCGTCCGTAGAAGGTGTTTTCACCGTCGTGGAGCGGATCTTCGGCGGCCATCCGATACTCGACGACGCCGGCGTCCTCGTCGTAGTCGGTGCCGTAGTGGTCGAACATATCGGCCACGCGCTGGTGGGCGTTTCTGGCGATACGCGGGTCTTCGTACACCGCGTCGAGGTACCACTCGAAGCGCTTCGCTTCGCGAAGGTCCGAGGGAACCGAGTCCTTGTATTGCCGACTCAGGGATTCGAGGGTTTCTCTGTCACCGTTCATTGTTTGTCCGTCTCGGGGAGCGACGCCGCGTCTCCCTGGCGCGTGGCGAGGGTAGACGCGCACGAACGCGATGGCGCGCTCGTGGCAAGTATGGTATGATTACACATACCAATCAGCACGCGCGCGGCGAGACGTCATCGGGCGACAGCGACCAGGCGGCGACAGGGCGACAGAACGTCGGGATTCAGCGGGCGGTGCGCGTACAGGCGGTCGCTCGATCCGATTGACCGAGACTGAGAGTGTGTGAGTGATCGACACACATAAGCCTTCCCTCGGTTTGGGGGGCGATACCTGGGAACTGACCGTCCACAACGCGACGATATATGTATCCGGGAACCCGAAGACGGAGTATGGAGGACCGCCCGCGACCGGCGAGAGACGACGAACGCGACGGCGCGGCAGACGACGCCCCCGAGAGACCCCCATCCGGTTGGACCCTCTGGAACGACGAGCCACAGGGCCGCCGTATTCTGGTGTTTCGGCCGGACGTATTCAACGAACAGAACGGCCTTCCCGCGGAGTGTCTCCCGACGATTATGATCTCGAACGGGTCGCGGGCCCGCCGTCCCGGTGCTTCCCAGATTCCGACGACCACCTGGCACGTCGTCCTCACGCTCGAACCGGAGATCGAGGCGGTATCCGAGTCGTACGACAGCCGCGCCGCCGCACTCGCGGGCGCGAACGACCTCGCCCGCCGCTTCGCCGACGGCGACGTCGACTACCGCGCGGCGTATCAGATCCCGCGCGAGACCTACTTCGAGCGCCTCGACGAGGTCGTCGGCGCCGGCGAGTGAGCGTATTCGGTCAGATTACCACGCCACAAACTGGTCCCTACCACTGCGCGAACGGCGTTCCGCCCGCGACACGTTCGACGTACTCTCCCTGCATCTCGCTGATCGCCGCCGGCAGCGACGCCCCGTCTTCGACCGCTTCCCGAACCCTCGCTCGCTTCCACGCGCTCGGCGAGGTGTGCGCCGCATCGCGCCGCGCCTCGATCGGTCCGAGTGCCCACTCGATCGCGTCCGCACCGACACCGAGTGCGTCGAGGCCGCGACGTGCGAGGGCGAACAGGTCGTCGTAGATAGCTTCGGTTTCCCCCGTCTGCTCGCCGTCCTTCGTCACCCAGCGTAAGTCCGCGTCCGGGCCATCGTCGACCGCGGCGTAGAACGATGCTCGCGCGTCCTCCCACGAGAGCGTCGCGAGCGGGTGGTCCGCGACGTCGACGCCGCGGAGCACGCCGGCGACGAGCGCCTGCACGCCGACGGTGTCTCTGAGCGTCGGCTGCGTCGGGAGCGGCCGGTACTCGATCCGCACCGACTCCTCGCTCGCGCCCGGGATCGGTGCGCCGTCCGCGCCGCGCGGGATCTCGCCGCCGAAGACCGGGCGAACCCAGCGCCAGTACGTCCCGCGCTTCGCCCCGAACGCGGGGTAGCGCTCGCTTCCGGGGTCGCCTTTTCCCCCACTGTCGTCTTGCGATCCGCCCTCGTCGCCGTCTTCGTTGCCGTCTGCACCCAGATCCGGCGGCGCGACGAGCGTCGGGTCCTCGGCGATTCGGTCGATCAGTTCGCCGATGCTCGCTACGTCACGCGGAACGCGACACTTGTTCGTTCCCTCGTCGACGGAGCGCTCGAAGATCGGAATCCGGAGTTCGTGCGGGGTCTGTGCGACCACCTCCTCGACACCAGAGACTGGCTCGTCATCGTATATATCGGCTGGGAGGAACGGCGAGTTGGCCGTCAGCGAGAGGATCGGCCCCATCGTCCGCGTGGCGACGTTCAGGTAGCGCGGAATGTCCGTCGGGTCCGGGAGCTGGAGGTGTGGCTGCATCGACGTCGCGAGCGACTCGACGAGCATCGAGCGGGCGTCGTCGTAGCCGGGCAGGCCGAGTCCGATTCGTCCCCCGTTCGCCTCGCGGATTTTCTGATCGAGGGCGACGTACCGGGGAACGGGGCGCATATTGTCGGCGAGAAAGATCCCGTCGGTCTCCGTCCCCGCGCTGAGATACCGGCGCGTGCCCGACTCGGGCGGCACAGTCCACATCGCATCGAGGACGAAGCGGCGGTCCGACTCGCCGAGGTGGCGCTGGACGTCGTCGTAGATTCCTCGCAGTTCGTCGTACTGCTGGCGGAGTCCCGCGTCGGAGACGACGTCCGGCGCAGTGTGCATCTCGGCGTTGTGGACGCCGAGTTCCCGGCTACAGCCGTCGTTCTCGAAGAGGCTCTCGGGGGCGGCCGCGAGTCGGCCGTCGGCGTCGACGACGTAGCCCTCGAGTTCGAGTCCGACGGCGAAGTCGGGCGCATCGAAGGCGCCCGCGGCGACGTCGTTCCGCAGTGATTCGGCTTCCCGGTCGACGCGGCGCTCGAAGGCGGCGCGTCGGTCTGGATCGAGCGCCGCGCGGACGGCGTCGGTCGTCTCGGTCATTGCGTACGTGTCGCGGCCGACGGCTACTGATACTGTCGGCTGTGCGCGCCCCGCACGGTCCCCCGAGTCGGTTCGGATCCCTTCACTCGCCGTCGCGTCTATTATCGCTGCGTCCACTATCGCCGCGTCCACCGCCGACCTCGTCGCCGCCGGTCGTACGCAGGATGAACGGACCGATCGAGAGCGTCCGCTTCGCGACCGTGCCGATCCGGAGGACGAACGACAGGAGGATGGCGAACGGCGCGAGCGTGATCGAGGCCGTGAGCGCGACGATCCAGACGTAGTGGGCGATTCCGAGCGTCGCCCCCGACACCGATCCGAGCGTGCCGTGAAACAGCAGCGTGTTCGTCGCCACCAGCAGTGCCGGAACCGCGCTGTAGAGCATCGCTCGCGAGAGGTCGACCAGTTCCCACTGGAAGTACAGCGTTTTGACGTGCTCTCTGGCGGGACCGAACAGCGTCAGCGCCGCCACGACCGAATCGAGCGCATCGCGCAGTTCCCGTATCGACTCGGCGTCCGCAGTCTCGTCGGCCTCCGGAAGCGACTCGCGCAACCGTCGCGCCTCGTGGATCTTCCAGGAGTAGTTGAAGTTCAGCGCCGCCGAGAGGACGCCGAACGTACCGAACTGACGGTCCGCGAGGTCGCTGCTGACCGACGAGGCGTGGCCGCGGACGTCGTCGGCGAAGGCTCGTGCGCGCTCGGTTTCGACCCGCTCGGATGCGACGGCCGCTGCGGCCTTCGAGAGTCGAGCGCCACGCCGTTCGACGCCGTCGACGAGTACCCGGAGGAACGCCGCGGGTGTCGCCGGCGCGATCTCGACGCCCAGTTCGTCCTCGACGTCGCGGCGGAACGACATCGCGCCCTCCATCCGGTCGCGCTGGTCGCCCAGCGTCCCCAGTTCCTGTGAGAGCACGAGCGAGTTGATCGAGACGACGAGCGTGACGCCGGTGATCGTCGCGGTCACGAGCCCCTGAAAGAGCGTTTCGACCGGATCACCGACTGAGAGGACGACCCGGTCGGGGACGAGGGCAGCGACGAGGAGCGTCCCGAGAACGAAGCCAGCCAGAACGACCGCGGCGACGACCCACCGGTTCGCCTCCAATAGGAGCCAGAGCTTCAGCCGGTTCTCCGTGCCGCGGCGGCGCATCGTGTCGCTCGGCTCGTCGGCCGATCCCCGGCTCCCTGCGGCTTTGTCGGCTGCTGTCTGGCCAGCGGGCGGTTCCTCGACGGCCGACCTGTCGGTCGTCGCGCCCTCACTCGCCGTCCCGTCGTCGGCCGATGTCTCTTTGCCCATCATCGGTATTCTCGAAAGCCGCAGCGACAGTGGTGTCCGGACGTCCCAGCCGGGTGATGAAAAGTGCTCGCGCCGACGTCCGCGACGCAGCGGTGTGTTCGGCTCGCGAGCGTCAGTTCTCGTCGTCTTTCAGCTCTTCCAGTTCGGCTTCGACCTCGGCGTCAGAGACGTCGACGTCCGGGGCGCTCTCCTCGCCCGCATCCGATTCGGCCTCGACGTCGGCGGCTTCCGTCTCCCCCTCGTCGGTCCCGCCCATCTCGGCTTTCAGCGTTTCCAACTCTGAGTCGACCTCGGCGCCGGTGCGGCCGCTTTCGAGCTGTCGGTCGATGCTGTCTTTGTCCGACATCGCCTCGTCGAACGCGCCGGTGTCGACGAGTTCGTCCATCGCCTCCGAACGGGCCTCCATCTCGTCGGTGCGTTCCTCGGCGCGCTCGATCGCCCGGGAGACGTCGGCCATCTCGTCGCCGACGCCCGTCATCGCCTCCGAGACGCGCGAGGACGCCTCCGCGGCCTCGTAGCGGGCTTTCATCGTCTCCTTCTTCGTGCGGAACTCCTCGATTCTGCCCTGGAGTTCGTTCTTCTTCTCGACGAGGTCGTCCTGAGTCGACTGGAGCTCTGCGATCTGTCCCTCCAGTTCTTCGATCTGGGACATTTTCGCCTGCTTCTTCTCTAGGGCCTGTCGAGCGAGGTCGTCGCGGCCCTGCCGGACGGCCTCGCGGGCCTGGTCGTTGTGCTTTTCGACGTTCTCTTCGAGCCGGCGCTTTTGAATCTCCAGGCGCTTCTTCTGGGTCGTCAGGTCGGCGATGCCTTGCTTTACGTCCTGCAGTTCGTCACGCATCTGCTCGTAGGAGTAATCGAGCGTTTCCGTCGGATCCTCTGCGCGGTTGAGGAGGGCGTTGAGCTTCGAGCGGACGACGTAGGACGCGCGTGAGAGGATTCCCATACGTCCCACGTTGGGCACGCCGGAGTTAAAACCTCACGTGCCGAACGCCGCACGTTCGATGAGCGAGACGATTCTGCTGCCCGGCGGCCGCGACGCTCGCGGGACGCTCGACGTCGCTGCAGACTCTGATGGCGCCGCCGCGGACACCGAGACCGACGACGCGGCGACTGCGGCCGACGCGTGCGTCGTCGCGTGCCCACCGCACCCCCAACACGGCGGCCACCGCGGTGACCAGCGCCTCCGGGCGGTGAGCGACGAACTCCGAGAGCGAGGGATCGACTGTCTGCGGTTCGACTACGGCCCCTGGGACGGCGGCCGGGGCGAACGAACCGACGCGCTGAACGCCGTCGCGTGGGCGAACGAGCGGTACGATCGCGTCGCGCTGTTCGGCTTCAGTTTCGGCGCGTCGGCCGCTCTCTCTGCCGCCGCCCACGGTGCTGACGTCGTCGCGGTCGCCGCCCTCGCGCCGGACGCGCGGCTCGGAACGACACGAGCGGACCCCGAGACACCGGATGACGGCAGCATCGGCGGTATCGACGTCGTCGCGGACCTCCCGAAGATCCCGGAGCAGATCGGCGTACAAGTGCTGTACGGCACGCGCGACGACGTCGTCGACGTCGGGGCAGTCGTCGACGCCACACGCACACGCGGTCACTCGATTGTCGAGTTCGCCGCGGACCACTTCTTCATCGGGCAGGCCGGAAAAGTCGCAACAGCCGTCGCGGAGTTCCTGGAGCCGGCGCTTCAGGCGGACGTCCCGCGGTAGCCCGCGGCGAAGGAGACGGCGACCGCGACGACGCCGGCAACGACCGCGAAGGTCCAGAAGCCGGCCCACGCGGCCGCGCCGAGATCCGTCGTGACCGCGTACGTGACCACGACGCCCGCGAGGCCGCTCCCCACCGGGACGAGAAACGCGAGGTCGCTCCACTGGCCGCCCGCGTTGGCGTACTCGACGGCGTACCCCCAGAGGTTGCCGAGGGTGAACCGGAGGACGACGACCGCGAGGAGGCCGGAAACGATGGCCGTGACGAGCGCGAATAACGGGGGAGCGGTCTCGAATCCGGAACTGTTGCGCCAGAGCGATCCCCCGGCGCCGAATATGAACGCGGCGAGGTCGAGGAGGTACCACGGGCGGAGTCGGTCGCGGAAGCGTTGGTGGAGGGACATATCACGCCGTTCGGTGCCCGTTGGTAATAGTGTACCGTGCCGTACAGAGGCGGAGCTGTCGCGGAGCTGTGGCGGATGCGGTACCTACGAGTAGTACCGCGAGGCGAGCGAACGCGAGCCTCGCGGCTTTTTCCCTCCAGGTTTTTGTGCGGTGGGTTCCCACAGCGGCGCGAAGCGCCGCGAGGAAACCCACCGTGGAAAAAGGTGGGTTAGTTGTACCCCCGCCACCGATGGCCGCACTCGGTACACTTGAAGAATCGCGTCGGCGGTTCGTCGGCCGAGCCGGTCTGTTTGATCGTGTACCACGCCTCTTGATTGCCGCACTCGTCGCAGACCACGTCGGTGGCCGTCGGTTTGCCCTCGAAGTTCGCGTCTTCGGTGGTTTCGATCACGTCGTCGTCGGTCTGAGCCTCCGTTGAGACGAACTGCTCGGCCAACTCCTCGTCCTGTTCGGCCCGCGCGCCGCAGTCCTCGTTGGTGCAGACCATCGCGCCGTCCCGAGAGACCATCATCGAACCGCACTCGTCGCAGAACTGCATTTACTCCTCGTATCGGTCCCGGACACAAGTGTCTCTCGGGAGTGTCCGCCGCGTACACGAAAGGCTACTGCGGCCTCACTCCCGCTCGTCGGCCGCGGCGGTGCGCCCCCTGCCGTTCACTGTCTCGTGGATCCCGATCACGAGCGCCGGGACGACGAGCATAAACAGGTGTTCTTCGACTGGAATACCAAGGAGTTCGACGCCGGTCCGCAGCGGAATCGCGAACACCCCGACTTCGAGCGTGTACCAGTCCCAGACGTACGCGAGTGGATAGAGCGCCAGGACCGTCACCGCGGCGCGGCGGAGGGCGTCGGCGTACACCAGGAGGGCGAGCGCGAGTGTTCCGAAGGCGATTTCGGTCGCGAGATAGGTGTACGGGCCGAGCAGGCCGATATCCGGAAGCGGTACGCCCGCGAGCGGGCGGTACCAAACGGCGACGACCAAGAGCGCGAGGAAGACGTACGCGCCGCGGACGAGCAGCATCGTCGCCACCGTCGCGTCTGCCCGCGTCGCGACGAGCGCGACCATTCCGAAGGCGACGGCAGCCAGCGGTGCGGACGCCGGGAACGGCCCGCCGACGGCGAACAGGACGACGAACACGAAGCCGAGATACAGCAGCGCGTACGCCAAGCGTCGCGCGCGTTCGAGGCCGAGCGCGACGGCGACCGTCCGCTTGCCGATGGAGCGGTCGTACTGGTAATCCGTGGAGTCGTCGACGATCTTCACGCCGGCGAGCGTCGTGAGAAAGACGAGCGCGAATCCGAGCGGTTCAGCGCCGAACTGCCCTGCTTGGGCGTAGTGCCCGCCGACGATGGCGAGCGCGATGCCGAGTGGATATCCGAGCGTCGTCGTAACCGGGTTCGTGTCGAACTGCGGGGCGTGGAAGAATCCCAGCAGCCACATCGGGACCGTGACGGCGGCGGCGACGACGTCGACGCGCGTGCCGAGCAGCACGGTGACGATGCCGAACCCGAGCGTCGCGCAGGCGAGCGCCCGTCGACAGCCCGCTTCGCTCATTGGGTGGTCGTCGTCCTCGCCGCGACGGTAGAAGTCCACGTAGCCGTCTTTGACGTGCGCCGTGTAGACCGCGAAGAACGTGGCCATCGCGTGGAGGACGAGCGGTGCGGGCGTCGCCGGCCCGGCGAGGACGGCACCGAACCCACTCGCGGCGAGCGGCGGCAACATAAACACCGGGTGGACCTGCGAGAGGAGCGCACCGAGGTCGGTTCGCTCCTCGCTCCCCTGGCGAGCGAACGCCATATGGTACCGTTTGTCTATGTAAGCAAAAGCGTTCGGCAGGATTCTCGATCGCCCGCGGACGGGCTCACTCGTCGACCATCGGACACTCTCGCACCCGGAAGTGATCGGCGTCGACGACAGCGACGATCTCCGTTCCGTCGTGAGCGCAGGCCAGCTCCGGCGGTTCAGTCAGGTACGGACACTTCTGGCAGTACTTCGTCTTCGAGACGACGTGTTCCGTAGCCCGCGACGACGTCCGCGTCGTCGTGCCTGCTTCGGAGACGCTGCTGGCGGTCTCGCCGAGCCCGACCTGCTCGGCTGAATCGTCGCTTTCGAGCGACGACCAGAGCGTCTCCGCTTCGATATCGCCGACGGACATCTCCTCGAAGAGGTCGTCCGCGTCAACGCTCTCGCCACGACCTGTCCCGTGGTCCTCGCCTGCGGCGTCGCCCTCGGCGTCCGGCTTGCTCGCATCGCTGCCGCGGACGCTGTCACTCTGCGTCGTCGACGCGGTCTCGGGGTCCCGTGCGCCACGGCGCTCGGACACCCGACGCGCTAGATCCGACAGCGGAGCCCGTTCCTCCTCGGGGCTGGTTTCCGGTTCGGGAGTCGCGTCCCGCTCGTCCGCTGTTCCCGCAGAGCGTTCGTCGTCGTCGACCCAGTCGATGTCGGTCGCCTCATTCGCATTCCGCTCTGGCGAGGTCCCAGGGTCAGTCGAGCGATCGGCGTCAGGGTCTGTGTCTTCGTCGGTCACTTCTCGATCACTCGTTTACCTGCGCTGTGTTCGCAGTTCGATCCGTGTCGCGCTCGGAGACGTCCTCTGCTGCGGCACTCTTTTCTTGCTCTTCTCCTGCGGTATCGTGAGACGTGGACCCATCCGCGCGCGCACCGGACGTATCTTCTGCACCCCGACTTTCGTCGTCGAAGAGGCCATCGCGTTCGGCGCCGGCGCTCGCGGATTCGGTCGGTGCCTCCAATGCCGGCCGCTGGCCCACCGTGAGCCGGTGTGACCCGAAGAAGCCGCGCTTCGGCTCGACGCCGTCGAAAGTCGATTCACAGTGCGGGCAGAACGGGCTGTCGAGCAGACCGAGGTGGACCGACTCGCCGCAGGACTCACAGACGGCCTCGGCGACGCCCTGTCGGTTCGCCTCCCGACGGAGGTCGGCCGCCGCAGCGCGCTCGTTCGAGTCCCGTTCGAGGGTCGCGATGCGTCCTCTGAGATCGACGATGGCGCTGGCGACAGTATCCAGTTTCGCGTCGTGGTCGTCGGTCGTCTCGGTGAGGTACTCTAAGATCTCCTCGTAGTTCTCGAAGCCCTGACGTAGCCGGCGTTCGATGTCGGGGTGGTCGTGGTCCTCGGGCGCTTTGGCGTCGGTTTCGCGCTTGACCTGGATGACGCGCTCGCGGACGTCGGTGATCTTCTCGTCGAGGTCGTCCTCCAGCGCGTTGATCCGCGCGACCATCTCGGCGACGTCGGCCGTGAGAGCGTCGACCTCCGCTGAAACCGCAGTATCGTCGTTGGTGTCCGGCGCGCTCCCGAGTAGTTCGGTGACGTCGATCGATTCGGGGTCCTCAAGAGCTTCCGGATGCTCGTCGAGCAGACGGTGGGCCGCGAGGAGCCGACGGAGGACGTCCGCTCGCGAGGTATCTGTGGCTGCGGCTCTGTCGGCCACCCACGAGTCGAGCTCTTCCGGCAGCCCGTCAACGCCCTCACTCCCCATCTACCGCATCCTTTGGGGTCCACATCTTAAGTATTCCCTTGGTCCCACAGAATATTCGCTGGGCCCACAGAAGCATCCAACTTCCGGGGCGACGAAAGCAACGTATGGACGTCACGGTGTACGGACCGCTTCGGAGCGCGACCGGCGACAAGCACGTACAGATCGAGTTCGAGGGTGGAACGGTTCGAGACGCGATCGAGGCACTGGTCGCCGCGTATCCGCGGGCGAAAGCCCAGATGTATCGGAACGACGGTCGTATCGCCCCGAGCGTTCGCATCTCGGTCGACGGCGACTCGGCAGACGTAGACGACCCGTGTCCGGCCGACGCGTCGCTCGCTGTGCACCCGGCAGTTCAGGGCGGGTGAGCGTCCGCGCGGTCGCCGGCCACCGTCTGCGCGCGACTCACCGTCCGCCGGCGCTCGGGGCTCACAGTCCGTCGTTCGCGGCTCACAACCCGTACTGATCGCGCACGAGGTGGTCGAGTCCGCGGTCCGCGAGCGTCTCCATCGGCGCGAGCATCGTCAGCTGGACGACGCCGGGGAGCCGACCGATTTCGACGCCGCCGGTGAACGTACAGCGGGTCCGGACCTCGCCCTCGCTCATTCCCAGCAGGTCGCCGGCGCGATCGAAGGCGTTGTCGGTGGCGTCGTTGATCGTCGCTCCGGATCCGATCACCTGAATCGGCCCCATATCGGTTTCGACGTCGACGCCGTACTGCGCGCCGAGTTCGCGCCCACGCTCGATGTCCGATTCGCTGTACGGTTTGCTGATGTGCGGGAGGTCCTCCTCGTTGGGCAGAAGGAGCGGTCCGCCGATGTCGAGACCTTTGATGACCTCGACCTCGAACTCGGTGTGGCCGCTGACGTCCGTCGTGTGGAGTGCGAGTTCGCCGTCGCCCTGATTGGCGTGCATATCGCCGACGTAGATGCCGCCGCCGTCGACTTTCACCGGACAGATCAGGACTGCGCCCTCGCGGACCGCGTTGATGTCCATATGCCCGTCCGTTCGGGCGTCCAGTTCCGATTCGTCTTCGAGGCCCCACTCGTGGCTGGCACCGATGAGGAACTGGCCGAAGTCGCCGGCGTTATGGGAGTCCGGCAGTTCGACCGGCGGCGTCGTCCCGATGTTGCCGAGGAACGGCCGGAGATGTCCGAGCGTCCCCGGCATCTCCGACGGTTCGTACAGCAGAATCGGATGTTGTCTGGAGTTCTCCGGCAGCGCACTCGCCTCCGCGGCGCGCTCGGCGAGGTCGTGGGCGGCCGCCTCGTCGACGGTCAGGCCGACCTCGTAGTCGTCATCGAAGACCGTCGTGATGCCGTACTCGAACGCGAACGAGGAGGCGTTCGCACCGCACTCGGCACACCTGATGGCGTCCTCGCCGGTCCCCTCGACGACGCTCTCGGGCCACTCGGCACCGCACTCCGGACAGCGGTGATCCACGAAGGGGTCGTCGCCGAAGGCGTCCTCGCGTTCCGCCATCGACCCGGTGCTCGTGGCGACACTCGTCACTTCGATGTCCTTGATGTGAATCGCGATCGCGTCGCCGACCTCCGCACCGTCGACGGCGATCGGCTTCGTGACCTCGTGACCGCCCCGGAACTTCGGTGTGATCATCGGTCCCCAGCAGGCCGGCGGCGTGTGCGTCCGGACCGTACCGCCGTCGGCGACCGTCCCGGCCCACTCCTGATCGGGACCGACCAGCCCGAGCGTGTACTCGTCGACCTCGAGTTCGGTGACTACCTGTTGAGACATATACATTGTGAACGATCGTGAGAGAATCTATTAAGCGTTGGTGCGGAACGAACCGAACGCGAGAGACAGTGGCTAAGAGCCGGTGAAACGGGCAGGTCTACTCCAGATACTCCTCTTCGCGCTCCTCGTCGTCGCGGCCGGGTTCGTCGGTCCGGCGCGTGACGTCGACCTGGTAGTGTTCGAGGATGTCGCGACCGAGGAGCAGGGGGTAGTCCATGTGCGAGCGGTCCTCGACGCTCGCAGTGACTGTGTGCTGGGTGCCGCCGATCCCGATGACGAGGTCGACGACCGGGCGGGCCTTCCCCGACTTCAGCGAACCGGACTTCACGCGCGTCATACTCTTGATCGGCCCGGCACCGATCTCGGCGGCCAGCGAGGTGTCGATGCTCGTCCGCGTCGCCCCGGTGTCGGACTTGGCTTTCGCCTGCGTCGACCCGCTGGTACCGGAGACGACGACCTCCTCGATGTAGCCGATCGTCGGGCGGTCGCCGACCGGGCCCGAACTGACGCGTGGCATCCCCGCGGGCCGGGAGTCGTCGAGCGTCGCCGACAGTTCCTCGACGCGCTCGTCGTCGACGTCGCCGCCGACACGCTCGATCGCGAGCTTTGCGATGTACGGCGCGGGACTGCGGCCGGTCGCTTTGTGCAGCCCTTTGAATCCGGCCGTCGGGTTGACTTCGAGGACGAACCAGCCGTCGTCACCTTCGATGAGGTCGACGCCGACGTAATCCAGTCCCATCACTTCGGCGGCGTACAGCGCGGTCTCCCGCGCTTCCTGCGGCATATCGTCGGTCGCGTCGACGACGTCGCCGCCGAGTGCGACGTTCGTCCGCCACTCGCCTTCGGGCGCGTAGCGGTACATCGCGCCGACGACCTCGTCGTCGACGATGTAGACGCGGAGATCGCGGTGTCGCGTCTCGTCGCGGTCGATGAGATCCTGCAGGAACGCTTGGCGGTTGCCGACCTTGGGGTTCACGGGTTCGGTGAGATCGACCTTCCAGGTGCCGCCGCCGTGCGTTCCGATGGCGGACTTGTAGACGCCGACCTCGCCGAACCGATCCCGACCCTGGTTCAGGCGGTTGTTCGAGAGTGCGAGCAGGGCGTCGGGGACCTTGATGTTCCAGTTCGCGAGCGTCGCCGCAGTCGCGAACTTGTGGATGGCGGTGAGGACCGACGCCGGCTCGTTCAGCATCGGACGGATCCGCTCGAACGTCGTCGCCAGCCCGAGTAGTTCGGCCGGCTCTTCGGTGTTCGAGAGCAGCAGACGGTTGGCAACGACGTCGACTTCCGGTTCGATCGCGACGTCGCCGTCTTCGATGGAGATCGCGGAGTTCTCCCGGCGTAACCAGATCCCGTCGTGGCCGAGATCGTCGACTGCGTTGAGAATAGCCTTCGTCTCCTTGCTGTTGTGTAACGAGAGGACGCCTACGCGAACTTGCTCTCCGTCGGAAGACATATTGTTCCGTACTCAACCACACAATCAAAGAGGTGCCGATCCAGCACTCAGAACAGCTGGTGTGACCGTTTCACACTTCGCTGATGTGACCGTTTCACGCTTCGGGGGTCGACACGAGCGCGAGCGCGGGAGTCGGTGCGAGCGTTTATCCCCCCGGCCCGTCCACGGCGAGTATGAGCACCGACGGGACCTTCACGTACAACGGCGGGAAGGTCGAACCCGGAGAGCGGCAGAATCTCCGCTACGGGATCAGCGAGACGTATCTCGGGGACCCGGTCCGCATTCCGGTCACCATCATCAACGGCGAGCAGGATGGGCCGACCGTGTTCCTGTCTGCAGCCGCGCACGGCGACGAGCTCAACGGCATCGAGGTCGTCCGTGAGGTCGCCCACGAATGGGACCTCTCGGACCTCGCCGGCACGCTCGTCTGTCTCCCGGTGCTGAACGTCCCCGCGTTCCTCGCCCAGCAGCGCTATCTCCCCATCTACGACCGCGACCTGAACCGATCGTTCCCCGGTCGCGAGGACTCGACGAGCGCGAAGCGGATGGCCGCGCGCATCTTCGACAACTTCGTCGCCCCCTGTGATTTCGGGCTCGACTTCCACACGTCCACGCGCGGGCGGACGAATATGCTCCACGTCAGGGCCGATATGTCCGACGACGACGTCGCCCGGCTGGCCCGGTCGTTCGGCACGAACGTGATCATCGACTCCGAAGGGAGCGACGGCGTCCTCCGCACGGAGGCGACGCGGGTCGGCATTCCGACCGTCACGATCGAGATGGGCGAAGCCCACCGATTCCAGCGCGGGCTCATCGACGACGCGCTCGCGGGCGTCAAGAGCGTCTTCGCCGAGTACGAACTCCGGGAGGCCGGCTCAGTCCGCTGGCCCGGCTGGCGCACCGTCATCGACAGCGCGAGCGAGAAGACGTGGATTCGCGCAGACGCCGGTGGCATCGTCGATATGCACTACGAGCGCGGCTCGCTGGTCCACGAGGGCGAACGCATCTGCACGCTCACCGATCCGTTCAAGAGTGAAAACATCGCCGTCGAAGCCCCCTTCACCGGCCTGCTCGTCGGCGTGCTGGAGAACCCCGTGGTCTACCCCGGCAATCCGCTCTGTCACCTCGTCGAACTCGACGAAGACGTTCGCCGGGTCGTCGAACGGGAACAGTCGGCCGGTTCGCGGTAGCTTCGAGGCGGTCTCGACCCGCCAATTTGGCCGCTGAACACGCGCTGGCAAATAGTTCCAGCGAATGGCTCTCGACCCGTACACGTAAGTTCTATAGTGGGTCCGTCCTGAATCTCACAAGAGTATGAGTCAGTCTTACAATCGGGGCCTCATCGAGGACTTCGGCCGCTGGCGGGAGTTCTCAGCGGGAATGTGGGCCTGGGTGTTCCACAAGTTCACGGGTTGGGTGCTCGTGGGGTACCTATTTACCCACATCGCCGTCCTCTCGACGGCACTGCAGAGCCCGGATGCGTACACGACGACGATCCAGACGCTCGAGGGATTGCTGGTCGTCCGCATCCTGGAGGTCGGATTGCTCGCAGTGGCCGTCTTCCACATCCTCAACGGTCTCCGGCTACTGTTCGTCGACCTCGGCGTCGGCCTGGAATCTCAAGACAAGAGCTTCTACGCGTCGCTGCTCCTGACGGGTGCGATCGTCGTCGCGAGCGTTCCGACGTTCCTCGCGGGGGTGTTCGGCTGATGGCCGAGCGTTACTCCTCGTTCCAGGCCGGTGGACGCCGGTGGCTCTGGCAGCGCATCACGGCCGCGTTCCTCGTGGTCGTCCTCGCGTTCCACTTCTTCCTCCTGCACTTCGTCCACCACGCCGACGAAGTCACCTTCGCGATGTCGCAGGGTCGGATGCAGGAGCTGACGTACTTCTCGCTTATGATCTTGTTCCTCCTGACGGCGACGTTCCACGGCGTCAACGGCGTCTACAACGCCCTCATCAATCAGGGCCTCACCGGGACCCGCAAGACCGCCGCGAAACTGGTCCTCGGCGTCGCGAGCGCCGTCGTGATCGTGCAGGGCGTCCGAACCGCACTCGCGTGGGCCGGAGGCGTCCCACTCTAAGCGTCACAGTACAATGAGCACGCAACTTCCCGAACAGGTCGAAGAAGAATCGTCCGCCGCCGAGGCCGAACCGACGTCTGCAGCCCAGGAACGCCGGCTGGAAAAGAAGAGACAGCGCGCCGAAGAGAAAGAGCGCCAGCGCCAGGCCGAAGAGGCGGAGAAAGCGCTCGACGAAGAGGACACCTACCATCTGAAGGTGTTCCGCTACGATCCCGAGATCGCAGGCAAGAAAGAGCCGCGCTTCGACGACTTCCACGTCCCCTACCACAAGGGGATGACCGTCCTCGACGCGCTGATGTACGCGCGCGACACGTACGATTCGAGCCTCACGTTCCGGCACTCCTGCCGACAGGCGATCTGTGGTTCGGACGCGATGTTCGTCAACGGTTCCCAGCGCCTCTGCTGTAAGACACAGCTCTCGGACCTCGAAGAGCCGGTCCGCATCGAACCGCTCCCGCACGCGGAGGTCGTCAAGGACCTCGTCGTAGATATGGAGCACTTTTACGACCAGATGGAGGCCGTCGAGCCGTACTTCCAGACGAACGAGCTTCCGGAGGGTGAACTCGAAGAGCAGCATCAGACGCGTGAGAACCGCGAGAAGGTGAAGATGTCCACGCGCTGTATCTGGTGTGGCGCGTGTATGTCCTCGTGTAACATTGCCGCGGGCGACAACCAGTATCTCGGCCCGGCAGCGCTCAACAAGGCGTATCGCTTCACGATGGACGAGCGCGAGGGCGAGGATATGAAGCAACAGCGGCTCGAAATCCTCGAACAGGAACACGGCGTCTGGCGGTGTCAGACCCAGTTCTCCTGTACGGAGGTCTGTCCGAAGGACATCCCGCTGACCGAGCACATCCAGGAACTCAAGCGCGAAGCGGTCAAGAACAACCTCAAGTTCTGGTAGACCTGAGGAGTACGTAACCGCAATTCACGCGACGAACACGAGACCAACGCAATTCAGCAATCATACATTATGCACGAACACGACGTCATCGTGGTGGGCGCGGGAGGCGCGGGCCTTCGCGCGGCCATCGCGGCACAGGAAGAAGGGGCCGACGTGGCCATCGTCTCGAAACTGCACCCGGTTCGAAGCCACACCGGGGCCGCCGAGGGCGGCATCAACGCGGCGCTCCGCGAGGCCGACTCCTGGGAAGACCACGCCTACGACACGATGAAGGGGTCGGACTACCTCGGCGACGCGCCGGCGATCGAGACCCTTGCGCAGGACAGTCCCGAGGAGGTCATCCAACTCGAACACTGGGGGATGGCCTTCTCCCGAGAGGAGGACGGCCGCGTCTCCCAGCGTCCGTTCGGCGGCCTCTCGTTCCCGCGGACGACCTACGCCGGTGCGGAGACGGGACATCAGCTCCTGCACACGATGTACGAACAGCTCGTCAAGCGCGGCATCGAGGTCTACGACGAGTGGTACGTCCTCGATCTGGCCGTCAGCGACGAGGACGACCCCGAAGACCGGACCTGCCACGGCGTCGTCGGCTACGACATCCAGTCCGGAAACATCGAGGGCTTCCGCGCCCGCGACGGCGTCATCCTCGCGACCGGCGGTCTCGGCCAGGTGTTCGATCACACCACCAATGCCGTCGCGAACACCGGCGACGGCGTCGCGATGGCCTACCGCGCCGGCGTCCCGATCGAGGACATGGAGTTCATCCAGTTCCACCCGACGAGCCTGCCCAGCACGGGCGTGCTCATCTCCGAGGGTGTCCGCGGCGAGGGTGGCATCCTCTACAACTCCGAGGGCGAGCGCTTCATGTTCGAGTACGGGTACGCCAGCAACGACGGCGAACTCGCCTCACGCGACGTCGTCGCTCGCGCCGAACTGAGCGAAGTGAACGAAGGGCGCGGCATCGAGGACGAGTACGTCCACCTCGATATGCGCCACCTCGGCGAGGAGCGTATCACCGACCGCCTCGAGAACATCCTCCACTTGGCCAAGGACTTCGAGGGCGTCGACGCGCTCGAAGAACCGATGCCAGTCAAGCCCGGCCAGCACTACGCGATGGGCGGCATCGAGACCGACGAGAACGGAGAGACGTGTATCGGGGGGCTCTACGCCGCCGGCGAGTGTGCGTGTGCGTCCGTCCACGGCTCGAACCGTCTGGGCGGGAACGCGCTGCCGGAACTCATCGTCTTCGGTGCGCGCGCGGGCCACCACGCCGCGGGTCGCGATCTCGGAGAGGCCGAGATCACCACCGGCAAGCGCGGTGAGTGGGAGTCCGGCGACGTCGAGACGCCAGTCGCTCCCGGCGAGGCTGGTATCTCCGGCGCCGACGCCGTCGCGGACGGCGGTGCGGCCGCCGAGGGCTCTGATCTCTCGCCTGACGAACTCGTCGCGCGCGCGACCGAGCGCACGGACCGGCGCGTCGACGCGCTCTTGGAGAACGACGGCCGCAACCACTCGGAGATCCGTTCGGACGTCCAGGAGTCGATGACCCAGCACGTCAACGTGTTCCGAGAGGAGGAAGGCCTCAAGCAGGCGCTCCGCGACATCCGTGACGCTCGCGAAGCGTACCAGAACGTCGGCGTCGCGGACCAATCGCGGACGTTCAACACGGACCTGCTGCACACCATCGAGACGCGGAACATCATCGACATCGCCGAAGCCATCACGCTCGGCGCACTGGCTCGCGACGAGTTCCGCGGGGCGCACTGGCGGAAGGAGTACCAGGAGCGCGACGACGAGAACTGGCTGAAGCACACGATGCTCTCGTGGAACGACGGATCGCCGGAGCTGTGGTACAAGCCGGTGCTGCTGGAAGGCGAAGAGAAGCGCTACGAGCCGAAGATCCGGAGCTACTGAACGCCGTTCCACCGTCGTTTTTTCTGCTCGGACGGAGGTGCCGTCATCCATATACGACAGCGTCGCGTACGTTTCGATCGGAAGGGTGGCTCAGTGGTAGAGCAATCCGGCAGTGACCGTCATACGGTCGCGCCGGCTTACGGCTTCGCGTGGTTCGACTCCCGCCCCTTCCACTTCTGTACCGAGACGTGCCCCGGCCGCTCGGCCGCGCCGATATCGTCACCAGTCGAAAAAAACGGCGGCGATCGCCGGCGAAAAAGAAATGAACATTCGTCCACATTTCGCAAAGCGGGCCTGAGAGGCGCTCTATCGCTATTTCTCGAATCGGGGCTGTTCGACAATCGTCGTGGATGGGTTTTATTATCGTCGAATCCAAGGAGTAGACAACAACGATGCAGGGCACGATGCACACACGACCGACAGCAGGGCTCGAAGCGCCGACGATTCCGTCCGAACTCGAATCGCCGCGCGCGAAACTCGTCTATCTATTCCTGTCGACGTATGGGGAAGCGACGATTTCCGAACTCGAATCCAGTCTGGAGATGAAGAAGATTTCGCTGTACAGTATTCTTTCGACGCTGTGTGAACGCGGCCTGATCGACCAGGACGCCGAGCGCTACCGCCTCTGTTAGATCCGCGAACTTGCCGTAGTCGCTGCTCGCCGATCGGTCACGAGCGCTGCCGCCAGCAGTAACGCGAAGAAGAACCCGGAGAGTGGGGTCGAGGCCGGGACGACAGCCGACTGAGGCGGAGATCAGATTTCGTCGCCGGTACGGAACAGCGTCAGTTCCTCGGCTTCGTAGATGTTGATGAGTTCGGTGACGATTTCGTCGTAGTCTTCGTCTTCCTGACGGAGCGAGTCCAGTCGCGCAACCGTCTCCTCGTCGAGGTGCACCTGTGGCATACCCGGGACCACGCCGTGGGGAAACTTAAGTGCCCGGTCACTGTCCGGTCGTGTCCAACGTCTCACTCGTCAGCGACGATCACCGGCCAGCTCACAGGCCGACGAGTAGGATCGAGGCCACGACAGCGGCGGCCGACCAGCCGACGCCGATCCAGGTCAGCACGGCGAACGCCTGCCGGGCCCCGCCCTGGTTCCACCCCGACTCACCGCCGAGGTGATCCTGCACCGCCGCCATCGACTCGCCGAAGCCGACCGTTCCGGCCCACGTCGCGACCCCGAATCCGAGCACCAGCGTACCGAGTGCGAAGGAAGCGTCAGTCGCGGCTTTGGCTCCGACAACCGAGAGAAGCGCGGCCGCGACGACAGCGCCGACGCACGCGCCGACGCCGACCCACCGCGTGACCGCGCGACCGAACGGTCGGACGTCGATCTCAGTCAACGGTCTCCCGCATCCGCGGGTCGAGCGCGTCGCGCATCCCGTCGCCGAGGAGGTTGAACCCGAGCACCGTCAGCGCGAGCAGCAGGCCGGGGAAGAACGACCACCACCACGCCCCGGAGAACAGCCCGAATTCGACGCCGTTCGAGAGCATCATCCCCCAGGTCGGCTCGCCGGGACTGGCGCCGAAGCCGAGGAACGAGAGCGCGGCGATGTCGATGATGGCGAGGCCGTAGTTGAGCGTCGACTGGACGGTGATCGGCGCGAGGCAGTTCGGCAGAATGTGCCGGATGAGCAGCCGCGGATCGGTCGCGCCGAGCGCCTTCGTCGCGTCGGTGTACTCGTCTTCGAGTACTTTTAGCGCCGCGCCACGGACGACGCGGGCGAATCGGGGCGTATAGACGAGCGTCAGCGCGCCGACTGCACGCCACAGGCCCAGCTCCTCGGGGAAGATCGTGACGAGCGCGAGCGCCAGCAGGAGCGACGGGAACGACAGTAGGACGTCCATCGTCCGCATAATGACGTTGTCCGTGAGGTCGCCGTAGTACGCCGCGACGATGCCCAGGCCGACCCCGAGGAACGTCGAGGCCGCGACGGTGACGGTTCCGTAGAGGACGGCGTACCACGCGCCGTACAGCACCCGCGGGAAGATGTCACGAGCCTGTCCGTCCGTGCCGAACGGGTACTCGATACTGGGAGCGGCCTCCGAGGGGTTGGTGCCGAACTGCGTCGCCATCAGATTGCTGAGGTCGTAGGTGAACCGCGCGTAGATCGCGACCACGACGACGACGGCGATGATGACGAGCCCGGTGACTGCGAGCCGGTTCGAGACGAGTTGCGAGAGGAACGGACTCGCGCGCAGGCGCTCGACGATGCTCCGATCGACGGTTCCGGTCTGTGTTTCTGTGCTCATTGTTCGATGCGGGGATCGAGGACCGAGTACGTGATGTCGACCGCCAGGTTGACCAGCGTGTACAGCACGGCGAAGACTAAGACGGTGCCCTGCACGACGGGGTAGTCGCTGCGGCTGATCGCGTCCACCAGTAGCGTGCCGATGCCGTTGATCTCGAAGACGGTCTCGGTGAGGACGGCGCCGCCGAGGAGCGAGCCGAACTGGATGCCGATGACGGTGATGACGGGGATGAACGCGTTACGGAGGCCGTGTTTCATCACGGTGATCTTCGACCCTTGGCCCTTCGCCCGGGCAGTCCGTATGTAGTCTTGGCGGATCACCTCGACCATCGACGAGCGCATCATCCGCGAGAGCAGGGCCATCTGGTAGATCCCCAGCACAACCACCGGCAGGAGCAGGTGAACGACCGCAGACTGGAACGCCGGGACGTTCCCGGCTAACAGCGTGTCGACGAGGATCAACCCCGTGGCCGGTTCGATGAAGTACTCCGAGCCGATCCGGCCGCTGGTCGGCAAGATCCCGAGGAACTGCGCGAAGAGCAGGATCAAAAGCGGGCCGCTCCAGTAGATCGGTACGCTGATCCCGCTGAGCGCGCCGACACGGGTGAGGTGGTCGGTCCAGGTGTCCTGCTTGACGGCGCTGAGGATGCCCAGCGGAAGTCCGAACAGGAGCCCCGCAAACTGCCCGAGCAGCGCGAGTTCGATCGTGATCGGAAGCCGGTCGACGAGGATCTGGCTCACCTGCGTGCCGCGGTTCACCTGGTAGGACTGACCGAAGTCGAACGTCGCGACGTCGCCGAGGAACCGGACGTACTGCTGCCACAGCGGGTCGTCGAGTCCGAGATCCGAGCGGATCTGCTCGACGAACTCCTGGCTCGCTCTGTCGCCGGCGATGACCACGGCCGGATCGCCGGGCGAGAGATGAAGGATGGCGAAGACGACGGTCGCGACCCCGAACAGCACGGGGAACAAGAGGAGCAGCCGTTTCAGGACGAATCGATTCGAGACCATTCTGGGGCGCGGTGAGTGAGATACTGAATGAGACGGTACTCGTTACTCGACCTCGACAACTTCGAGGAATGGGCCGCCGATCGCAGCGACGGTGTAGTTGCTCACGGTGTTAGCGACGCCGCGGACCTCGTCGGCGTAGTCGATGAACACCCAGGGGGCTTCGTCGTGTGCGAGTTGTGCGGCCTCGCGGTACAACTGTGCCCGCTCGTCCTGATTCGTGGTCCGCTGGGCCTGCTCGACGAGGTCCATATACTCGGTGTTCGCCCACGCGGCGTTGTTCGAGGTGTTGTAGCCCTCGGTGTCCCAAGAGACCCAGTCCTGTCCGTCGGGCACCTCGACTTGCGGGTGCAAGAGGACGTAACAGAAGTTGTCCGGGTCGGCGTTGTCGGTGTACCACCCCGCGAGCGTCGCGTCGTGGCGCCCCTGACTGGTGTAGGTGAGATAATCCGAGAACTGCCGGTCGTCGATCGACATCTCGATACCGATCTCCGCGAGGTTCGTTCTGATCGTCTGTGCGGTCGGGAGCGGTGCGGGGTTGTAGCCACGGGGGTTCTGGAAGGTCGTCAGCGTAAAGGAGAACCCGTCGCCGTAGCCGGCCTCGTCGAGGAGGCTCTGGGCCTGTTCGGGGTCGTGTTCGTAGGGGCTGATGTCGTCGTTGTGGCCGAACAGTGCGGGTGGGATCGGCTGGTCGGCCTGCGTGGCGATTCCCGAGTAGATGTTCTCGACGATCGCCTGCGTGTCGATCGCGTAACTGATCGCCCGGCGGACGCGCCGGTCGCGGAACGCCTCGACCCGCGAGAGGTTGAACGCCATATACCCGATGTTGATCCCGGTCGCCGTCCGGTTCTCGGCGGTGTCGGACCCTTCGACGATCTGCATACTGTCGGGGTCGAGACCGTCGATGATGTCGAGTTCCTGTTCGACGAGCGCCTGCGCCCGCGTGGAGTTCTGTCCGCGGGTCAGGAACAGAACCTCGTCGACGTTCGGACCGTCGCCCCAGTAGTCGTCGAAGGCAGTGAGGCGGATGCGGTTGTTGGCGTCGTCGAGCGTCTCCAACTGGAACGGTCCGGTGCCGACCATCTCCTCGCCGAGGTTGGTGTCGCCTTCGATCGCCTCCTGGGAGATGACGACGGCCGCGAACATCGCGAGGTTGCGGAGGAACGGCGCGTACGTCTGGGTCAGGGTGATCGAGAGTTCGTAGTCGCCCGCTGCTTCGACGCTCTCGATCCAGTTCCCCAGCGTGAACGGACCGTACACCGAGGCGTCCTCGAAGTAGTACTCGTAGTCCTCGTCGACGAACCGGCGGTACGTGGCGATGAAGTCGTCGGCGGTGAAGTCCGATCCGTCGTGGAACGTCACTCCCTCACGCAGCGTGAGCGTCACCGATTCGCCGTCCATCGACCAGTCGGTTGCGAGCCCCTCGGTGAGAGACGCCTCGCCGGCCTGGAAACTGATCAGCCCATCGTAGGCCTGATTCGTCACCTTCGCGACCTCGCCGCTCGTGGTGTTCTGGGGGTCCAGGGTACTCGAGTGGGCACCGCGGCCATACCGGAGCCTGGTCGTCTCCTCACCCTCGCCATCGCCGGTGTCACCCTCTGTTTCGGTGTCGCCGTCGCCGGTGTCGCCACCGGCGTCCGTTTCGGTCTCGGTGTCGTCGTTCCCGCCGCCGCACCCGGCGAGCGTGGTGATCGACGCCGTTGCGACCGTCGCCCCGCCGGCCCGCTTCAGGAAATCCCGTCTCGAGGAGCCCTTGGTGTTTGAGGCCATACCTCAGGGAATATGTTGCTAGATTAATAATACTGGCGGAAAAACAGAAAATTACTCCGGTTCTTCGTCGTGCAAGTGACAAGCAGCCGGGTGGTCGCTCTCCCCGAGTTTCGGGTGTTTTCGTTCACAAACACTCTCGAAGGTGTCCCGGAGCGTCGCTTCGGCCTGCTCCCGGCGGTCGTTCTCGAGGTGCTCGAAGGACTCCGCGACCGCCGCTTCGGCCTCTCCCGAGAGCGGACCGTCGAAGAAGTACTCGAACAGGGCCGCGTGTTCACCACCGTCTGCGACGGCGGTGGGTGTCGTCTCGGCTTCGATGCGGACCTCCGACTCGATGGCGTCGAGGTCGACGTCGCCGGCTTCGAGCCGCTGCCGGTAGAACATCACCTCGCGATACCGCTCCTGTTCGATGTCTAAGTCGTCCGGCGGGATGATCGACGGACAACGGGTCCGGAACCGGCAGTTCGAGGGTGGGTTGATCGGCGAGGGGACGTCCCCCTTGAGGATCGTGCGATCGCCGGTGTCTGCGAGCGGATCCGGTTCCGGAATCGCTGACAACAGCGCCCTCGTGTAGGGGTGCTTCGGCGTCTCGAATAGGTCGTCCGTCCCGGCCACCTCGACGATCTCGCCGAGGTACATCACGGCCACTCGGTCGGAGATGTGCCTGACGACGCTCAGGTCGTGGGCGATGAACAGGTACGTGAGCCCGAACTCCTCTTGGAGATCTTCGAGGAGGTTGATGATCTGCGCCTGGACCGAGACGTCCAGGGCCGACACCGGCTCGTCGGCGACGATGAAGTCGGGATCGACAGCGAGCGCCCGCGCGATCCCGACCCGCTGGCGCTGGCCGCCGGAGAGTTCGTGCGGGTACCGTCCGTACTGTCCGCGTTCGAGTCCGACCGCCTCCATCAACTCGAACACCCGCTCGCGGCGGCGACCCTCGGCGAGGCCGTGGATCTTCAGCGGTTCCATAATCGTCTGGCCCGCCGTCATCCGCGGATCCAGACTCGACATCGGATCCTGGAACACCATCTGCATATCCTTCCGGCGCTTCCGGAGTTCGGACTTCGAGAGCGTCCCGAGGTCGTCGCCCGCGAACACGACGGTGCCGTCCGTCGGCGGGTCCAAGTAGAGGATCGCCCGCCCCGCGGTGGACTTTCCGCAGCCGGATTCGCCGACGAGTCCGAGGGTCTCCCGCTCGCGGACGTTCAGGTCGACGCCGTCGACCGCCTTGACGCTCGGGCCGCCGCTCCCCAACACGCGATCGAGGGGGCTGTCCTCCTGTTCGTAGTACTTGCGCATTCCCGTCACCTCGAGGAGCGTCTCGCCGATGTCGGGCTCGGTCCCGGCCTCGACGCCCTCCGTTCCGTACGCCGCCTTGTCGAACGCCTCGTGGACGCACTTCGATCGGTGATCGACGTCGGCCGGCCCGTGCTGGAGATAGGGTATTTCGCCTTCGAGACACTGGTCTTCGGCCCACGGGCAGCGAGGCGCGAAGTGACACCCCTCGGGCATATCGATCAGGTCGGGGACGTTCCCCTCGATCGGGGTCAGCCGCTCTTTTTCCTCGGTCGGGACGGACTCCAGCAGGGTGTAGGTGTAGGGATGGCTCGGATTGTGGAAGATTTCCTCGACGGGGCCCTCCTCGACGATCTCGCCGGCGTACATCACGGCGACGCGATCGCAGGTCTCGGCCACGACGCCGAGGTCGTGGGTGATCATCAGGACGGACATCCCGAAGTCCGTCTGGAGGTCGTCGATGAGATCGAGGATCTGCGCCTGGATCGTCACGTCGAGGGCGGTCGTGGGTTCGTCGGCGATGAGGAGGTTCGGCCGGCAAGCGAGCGCGATAGCGACGAGCACCCGCTGGCGCATCCCGCCGGAGAACTCGTGTGGATAGTCGTTCAGTCGCTGTTTCGCCTCCGGGATTCCGACCGCCTGGAGCATTCTGAGGACCTCCTCCATCACCTCGTTGTCGCCGTCACGCCCCCCGACCTTCGGGAGGATCTCGCGGATGCCGTTGAGCCAGGAGTCTCGCTTTTGGCCGCCATACCGGTGGAGTCGTAGCGACTCGGCGATCTGCTCGCCGACGGGAATCGCCGGGTTCAGCGAGGTCATCGGGTCCTGGAAGATCATCCCCATCTCGCCGCCCCGGATGCGCCGGACGGCCGCCTCGGGGGCGGCCGTCACGTCGACGACGCCATCTGATATTTCGACGTCGTTCGGTTCCGCGCCGTCGCGGATTCGGGCCCGGGCGTCGTCGTCGACGTAGACGAACCCGTCGGCGGCGTCATCGAGCGCCGCGGCGAGTTCGTCACCGACGGCTTCGGCAGCGGTCCGGTCATCGAGCCGATCGGCGGCCGTTCGGAGGTCGGACGCGAGGTCCGCCGGATCCGCTACGCCGGCGAGATCGTCTGCTATCGCCCGAATTTCTGCCGACGTGTCGCGGACGTGCGTGCCGGCGCGGAGGTCGCTACTGATGGCCGCGACCGCATCGATCAGTTCGGAGGGGTACGGGACGAGCGCGTTGCCGAACTCGTCGAGGAGCCTGGTGGCCAGGGCCGTATCGCGGAGGGTGATGCGACCGCCGACGATCTCGCCCGGGTCGTCGACGAGGTCCATCGCGGACAGGGCGGTGACGCTCTTGCCGGACCCTGACTCGCCGACGAGGCCGACGGTCTCGCCGGCCTCGATCGTGAGGTCGATCCCGTCGACGGCCTTGACCGCACCCCGTTCTGTTCTGAACTGGGTCCGGAGGTTCGAGAGCGAGAGGAGGTTTGTCACTTTCTCCCATAGTGCACTTCCAGGAGAAATATCTTGGGGAGCGGGGAACGATTTATGGCGCTACCGGAACGCGTGCCCGTATGACCGAACCGCCCGCAGACGACGCCCCCCCGAACGTACACGCACAGGAAGGCTGGCCGGCAGTGATCGAGGATATGGAGGCGACCGCGGCCGAATACCGGGACCGCGGGTGGACGACGCTCGAACTCCACCCCGGTGACTCGGTCCTCGTCGACTCCGAGCGCCGGACGGGCATCGACGTTCTCCTCTCTGGCCCCGAGTTCGAGGAACTCGAACGCCTCGTCGAACGCCAGTCGTTCCGTGACGTCGAGGTGTTCCGCGCTGCGGGCGACGGGCTGATGTATCTGCTCGTCGCCGAGCGCGACCCCGAAACCGAGACTGCCGTCTTCGTCCCCGCTTACTACGATCCGAGCGGGGCCACCGACACCGTCGAGTCGATCCGGGAGACGGGGACGATGCGGCTCTTCTGCCGTCGGCTGAACGACGACACCGTGACGTTCGTCCACGACGACCCCGAGCCGTTCCTCCCGGAACCCGTCGGCTGATCGAATAGCGAACGAACGGGGCGTGACCTCGGGGTAGCGGCACCCGTACCGGCGCACAGCGACCGGATCAGGAGAACAGCTTCTTGATCCGTGCCAAGAGACCCTGCCCGCGGTCGCCACCGCGGCGACCCGAATCGTCCTCGGTGGCGTCGCTCGCTGTACCTGCCGTCGCTCCGTTCGCGCCGACACTCGCATCCGACTCGCCCCCGCTGCCACCACCGACTTCGATGGTTCTGGTCTCGCCCGCCTCCACGAGGTCGACCGCGTGCTCGAAGAGGTCCTCGGGATCGTCGACGCCGTCTTTCACCGATGCCCCCACGAGCGGTTTGCCCTCGAAGCGGTCGCGACTGACTGCCGTGTCGGCGGCGATGATGACCGCGTCCGCGTCGTCGATCTCTGCGGCTGTGACCTCGTTCTGTGTGCCAACCGCGCCCTGGACTTCGACTTTGATCTCGTGGCCGAGCCGCTCGCCCGTCCGTTCGAGGTTCTCGGCCGCCATCTGGCAGTGAGCGATCCCGGTCGGACAGGACGTGACTGCGACGACGTTCATCGTGTGATCTCCGTTAGCAGACAGTCGACTTCACGTTTCGTGCTGGCCGCGAGCGCGCGCGCTGCGAGTTCGCGCGCGTCTGCGACGGTCGTCTCGCTCACGGCTCGCTTGACTTGTGGCACTGCGACCGCGCTCATACTCAGTTCGTCGAGCCCGAGGCCGACGAGCAGTTCCGTCACGTCGGGGTCGCCGGCCATCTCGCCGCACATCCCGACCCAGACGTCGGTCCCCTGGGCCGCCGCGACTGTCGTGTGGACCGCACGGAGCACCGCGGGCTGGCGGTAATCGCCCAGCGCTGCCACGCGGTCGTTGCCGCGCTCTGCGGCCATCACGTACTGCACGAGGTCGTTCGTGCCGATGCTGAAGAAGTCCACGTGCTCGATGAGTGCGTCGGCGAGAAACGCCGTCGCGGGCGTCTCGATCATCACGCCGAACTCCGGGAGCGCGCCGGAGACGCCCTCGGATTCGAGGTCGGCCGCGACTGACTCCATCGTCTCGCGCGCCTGGCGGACTTCGTCGACGGTGGCGACGAGCGGGAGCATCACCGAAAGCTCTCCGCCCGCCTCCTCGCCCGCCGCACGCAGGAGTGCGCGCAGTTGCGTCTCGAAGAGGTCTGCGTCGGGACCGAGCGACCGCCGGATACCGCGCTCGCCGAGGAACGGGTTCTCCTCGTCGGGCAGATCCAGGTACGCGACGGGCTTGTCGCCGCCGATGTCGAGGGTCCGCACGACGACGCGTCCGTCGGGGAACGTCTCCAGCGCCTCGCGGTAGGTCTCGTACTGCTCGTCTTCGCCCGGCGGCGAGTCCCGGTCGAGAAAGAGGAACTCCGTTCGGAACAGCCCGATCCCGTCGGCGCCGCGCTCGGCCGCCGAGGCCAGGTCCGCTTCCGTGCCGACGTTCGCGGCGACCTCGATGGGCGCTCCGTCCGCCGTCTCGACAGTACCGTCGCGGACCTCGACGGCTTCCTCGCCCGCGGTCCCCCCGCGGGTCTCCTCGTCGGGGCCGATCAGGAGGGTGCCGTCGCGGCCGTCGACGACGACCTCGGTCCCGTCCGCGACGTTCCGTAGCGCTGTGCCGACGCCGACGATCGCCGGCAGGGCGAGCGAGCGCGCGAATATCGCGGCGTGGGACGTCCGCCCGCCGGTGACGGTGGCGAAGCCGGCGACGCGCTCGGGATCTAGCTGTGCGGTGTCGCTCGGCGTCAATCGCTCTGCGAGTACGACGCTGCCCTCCGGCAGCGACCCGAGGTCGGCGCGTTCGTCGCCGCCGAGCGCGCGCACGAGCCGATCCCGGACGTCGCGGAGGTCGTCTGCGCGCTCGGCCATTCGCCCCTCCATCCCCTCGAACTGCTCGATGAACTGCTCGAAGGTACGATCGACCGCGTGACCGGCCGGGAGTCCGTCGCCGATCGCGGCTTCGACGCCCTCGGTGATCTGCGGATCGTCGAGGAACTGAACGTGGGCGTCGAACACTTCGGATTCCGCCTCGCCCAGGCGCGCTGCGGTGCGCTCGCGTTCGGCGCGGATCTCCTCGCGAGCCGCGTCGCGCGCCGTCTCGAACCGCTCGCGCTCGACGTCAGCGTCGATCGTCTCCGGGTCCGGCGGAGACCCGAGTTCGGCGTCGGGCGCGTACCAGACGGCGGTGCCGACGCCCGACAGCGGGGTGGCGCCGACGCCGGAGAGTCGACGCTCGGTCATCGACTCAGCCTTCGCCTTCCGGCGTCGAGAGGATGCGTTCGAGTTCGTCGAGCGCAGCCTCGGCCTCTTGGCCCTCCGCGACCAGTCGCACGTCCTCGCCCGCGGTGACGCCGAGTCCCGTGATTGCGAGCATACTCGCCGCGTTCACCAAGTCGCCGTCGACGTGACCCACCTGGATCTCGATATCGTACTCGCTCGCCGCCTCGACGAAGTTCGAGGCGGGCCGCGCGTGGAGGCCGTCTTCGGGCACGACGGTGACGACGCGCTCGGGCATCAGTCCATCGCCTCCCGAACGGCGTTCTGGACGGTCTCTGCGTCGTCGGCCCCGAACAGCGTCTCTCGAACGTCTTCGTGCATCAGTGCTCGCGAAAGGGAACTCAAGATGTGTAAGTGTTCCTCGGCTCCCACCTCGGGCACGAGGATCAGAAACAGCAAGCGCACGGGCTCGTCGTCCACCGCGTCGAAGTCGAGGCCCGCGCGGGAGCGAGCGAACGCGACTGACGGCTCCGCAACGGCTGCCGTCTTGGCGTGTGGGATCCCGATTCCCATTCCGACGCCGGTTGGGGCCACATTCTCGCGCTCACACAACGCGTCGAACGCGGCCCCTCGGTCGGAGACGCGGTCGTTGGCCGCGAGGAGATCCAGAAGGAACTCGATCGCGGCCCGTTTACTCGCCGGCGGGTCCGAGAGCGCGATGTGCGCTCGCGGAAACAGCCGGTCGATGTCGTCTTCGAGCATACCTGAGCAGATGGGTGTTCGCGAAACTCGCGAGAAAACGAAACGACGCGACAGCGCCGTTATTCGAGTCGATCGATGATCGCGTTCGTGACGTCTTCGGTCCCGGCGTCGCCGCCGAGGTCGGCCGTCCGCGGACCGTCTTCGAGCACGGATTCGACCGCGTTCCGGACGTTCGCGGCCTCGTCGTCGTAGCCGAGGTGTTCGAGCATCATCGCCGCCGAGAGGATCGCCGCCGACGGGTTGGCGACGCCCTCGCCCGCGATGTCCGGGGCGGTCCCGTGGACCGGCTCGAACAGCGCGTTGTCCGGGCCGACGTTCGCCGACGGTAGTAGCCCGAGGCCGCCGACGAGGCCGGCCGCGAGGTCCGAGAGGACGTCGCCCGCGAGGTTCGGACAGACGACCACGTCGAACTGCGTCGGGTCCAGACAGACGCGCGTCGCGAACGCGTCCATCAGCACTTCTTCGGTCTCGACGCCCTCGGACTCGGCGACGTCGACGACGGCGTCGCGGAACCGGCCGTCGGTCTCGCGCATCACGTTCGCCTTGTGGACGACCTGGAACCCGTCCTCCTCGCGTTCGTCGACGTACTCGCAGGCGAACTCGGCCAGTCGCTCGGACGCGGAAGTCGTGACGACGCGCGTCAGCGTCGAGAGGTCCTCCGAGAGTTCGTCCTCGTGGCCCGCGTAGACCCCTTCGGTGTTCTCACGCAGGAAGACCAGATCGGTCTCCGGGCGCACCGCGTCGACGCCGGGGTACGCTCGCGCCGGGCGGATGTTGACGAACGATCCGACGGCCTCCCGAAGCGGGAGGATGACGTCGGCGGCCGTCTCGCCGGCCGCGCCGAACAGCGTCGCGTCGGCCTCGGCGACGGTGTCGTAGGTCTCCTGGGGGAGCGCCTCGCCGGTCGTTTCCTTGACGGCGTCGCCGGCTTCAGCCTCGACGAAGTCGAATTCGCCGACGGCTTCGAGCACGGAGACGGCCGCGGGAACGACCTCTCCGCCGATGCCGTCGCCTTCGATGACGACGATCTCCTCAGACATCGACGTAGGGGAGTTCGGCGGCTTTCTCGGCGACTGCGTCGGCGTTGGACTTCATCAGCGCCGTCGTGTCCCAGACGCCCTCGGTGAGCGCCCGTCGCTGGGCGTCGTCGACCGTCGCTTCGATCGTCGTGTCTCCGTAGGTGACGGTCTCGGCTTCGACGTCGACGTCGATCTCGCCGTCGGGGTTCTCGTCGATCCACTCTTGCAGGGCGACGATCTCCTCGTGATCGGCCGTGACCGTCGGGATACCCAACGCGAGGCAGTTGCCGGCGAAGATCTCGGCGAATGACTCGCCGACGATGGCGTCGATCCCCCAGCGCATCAGCGCCTGCGGCGCGTGCTCTCGGGAGGAGCCACAGCCGAAGTTGGCGTTGACGGCGAGCACCGAGGCGTCCTGGAACTGCGGTTCGTTGAAGGGGTGGTCCTTCGGGTTGTCGTCCTCGTCGAACCGGAGGTCGAAGAACGCGAACTCGCCGAGGCCGTCGAACGTGACGACCTTCATAAAGCGAGCCGGGATTATCTGGTCGGTGTCGATGTCGTTCCCGCGGATGGGGACGCCCGTCCCCGTCACGGAGTCGATTTCTGGGATCTCGTCGGTCATGCCAGCGTCACCTCCTTCAGTTTGCGCACGTCAGTTACCTCGCCTTTGATCGCCGCCGCGGCGACCATTCGCGGGTTCATCAGGACGGTACGGCCGTCTTTCGAGCCCTGCCGTCCGATGAAGTTCCGGTTCGAGGAGGAGGCGGACGCCTCGTCGCCCTCCAGTTGGTCCTCGTTCATCCCGAGGCACATCGAACAGCCCGCGTTCCGCCACTCGAAGCCGGCGTCCTCGAAAATCTCGTCGAGGCCTTCGGCTTCGGCGGCAGCCTTCACGCGCTGGCTCCCGGGGACGACCATCGCGCGGACGTCCTCGTGGACCTGTCGGCCTTCGACGACGTTCGCGGCCCGACGGAGGTCGGGCAGGCGCGCGTTCGTACACGAGCCGAGGAAGGCGACGTCGATCTGATAGCCCTCCATCGTCTCGCCGGGGGTGACACGCATATGCTCCTGTGCGCGTCGCGCGGTGTCCTGTTTGTCCTCCGGCAGCGACTCGGGCTCGGGGATCGGCTCGGAGATGCCGACGCCCTGCCCGGGCGTGGTACCCCACGTGACGACGGGTTCCAGTTCGGAGCCGTCGATCGTGACGACGTCGTCGTATTCGGCGTCGTCGTCGGAGCGGATCGACTCCCAGTAGGGCTTGAGTTCGTCGAACTTCTCGGGGTTCTCCTGGAAGTAGTCGGTGTTTTCGAGCCACTCGTAGGTGGTCTCGTCGGGGTTGACGTAGCCCGCGCGGGCGCCGCCCTCGATGGACATATTACAGATGCTCATCCGACCTTCCATATCGAGGTTCTCGATGGCTTCGCCGGCGTACTCGTAGACGTAGCCGACGCCGCCCTCGGTACCGAGACGACGGATCACTTCGAGGATGACGTCTTTCGCCTCGACGCCCGGGCCGAGTTCGCCCGTGACCTCGATCTTCCGGACGTCTTTCTTCTCCATCGCGACGGTCTGGGTCGCGAGTACGTCGCGGATCTGGCTCGTCCCGATCCCGAACGCCAACGCGCCGAACGCGCCGTGCGTCGAGGTGTGAGAGTCGCCGCAGACGATCGTCTTGCCGGGCTGGGTGAGTCCCTGCTCGGGCCCGATGACGTGGACGATCCCCTGATCGCCCGAGTTCGGGTCCGAGAACTGGATGCCCGACTCGCGGACGTTCTGTTCGAGTTCGGACATCATCTCCTCGGCGGCGTCGTCGCGGTACGGCCGCGACTGGTCCGACGTCGGCACGATGTGATCGACCGTCGCGTGCGTCAGTTCGGGATAGGCGACTTCCAGATCGCGCTCCTGCAACATCCCGAACGCCTGCGGACTCGTCACCTCGTGGATGAGGTGGAGGCCGACGAACAGTTGCGTCTGTCCGGTCGGCAGTTCCGCGACCGTGTGCTCCTCCCAGACTTTGTCGTACAGCGTTCCCTCACTCATCTACATCACCGCGGATTTCCGTGTATACCTGTGTCACTGTCATTTCCGTCGTTCAGTCGTCAGCGGCCGCTTCGGCGGCTTCGGCTTCGTCGCCCTCGTCGGCCCACGAGAACAGGTCGCGCAGCGGTGCGCCGACCTCTTCGACCTCGTGGGTCTCCTCGGCGTGCTTCAGCTGGGTGTAGGACGGTCGGCCGGCCTGGTTCTCCGCGATCCACTCGCGGGCGAAGGTGCCGTCCTGGACCTCTTCGAGGACCTCCTCCATCTGCTCGCGCGCGTGCTCGTCGATGATGCGGTCGCCGCGAGTCAGGCCGCCGTACTCGGCGGTGTCGGAGACGGAGTCCCACATATTGGAGAGGCCGCCTTCGTACATCAGATCGACGATGAGCTTCAGTTCGTTCAGACACTCGAAGTACGCCATCTCCGGGGAGTAGCCGGCGTCGACGAGCGTCTCGAATCCCTCGCGGACGAGCGCGGTCATCCCGCCGCAGAGGACGGCCTGCTCCCCGAAGAGGTCGGTCTCGGTCTCCTCGCGGAACGTCGTCTCGATGACGCCGGCGCGAGTACAGCCGATCGCGTGCGCGTACGCGAACGCTTCGTCTCTCGCCTCGCCCGTCTCGTCCTGGTAGACGGCGACGAGACCGGGCGTGCCCTGGCCGGCCTCGTAGTTCCGGCGGACGAGGTGGCCCGGCGACTTCGGCGCGACCATCGTCACGTCGACGTCTTCGGGCGGGCGGATCTGGTTGTAGTGGATGTTGAATCCGTGTGCGAACTGAAGCGTGTCGCCCGCGTCGAGTCCGTCCTTGATCTCCTCGAAGACAGCCGGCTGGACGGTGTCGGGGACGAGCACGGAGACGATGTCCGCCTCGGCGGCGGCGTCGGCGGGCGTCTCGACGCGCAGGCCATCTGCCTCGGCAGCGGCGCGCGAGGAGGAGTCCTCGCGCAGGCCGACGATCACGTCGACACCGCTGTCTGCGAGGTTCTGAGAGTGCGCGTGACCCTGGCTGCCGTATCCGAGCACGGCTACGGTCTTGTCGTCGATGTATGAGCGATCCGCGTCGTCGTCGTAGTATACTGTCGTGTTCAGGTCTGTCATTGTGCGTTTGTGGGTTGTGTGGGTTCGTCTGCTGTGCCTGGCTTCTCGCCCGGCACGGTCGCCTGATCGCCGCGCGCCAGCGCCGTGTATCCCGTTCGGGCGATCTCGATGATGCCGAACTGGCGGAACGCGTCGATCGCGTCGTCGATCTTCTGTTCGTCGCCGGTGAGTTGGACCGTGATGGTCCGCGGCCCGGCGTCGAGCGTCTGTCCGTCGTACATCTCCGTGACGGCGTGGACCTTGTCGGGGTCGTCGCCCTCGACTTTCAGGAGGACGAGCTCGGTCCGCACGGCGTCGGCGTCGAGTTCACCGACGGAGATGACGGGCTTGAGTTTGGCGAGTTGCTTCTCGATCTGGTCGATCCCCGGATCGGGCTCTTCGACGACCATCGTGATCCGCGAGTGGTTCTCGACGGTGGTCGGCCCGACGGTGAGGCTCTCGATGTTGAACTGCCGGCGGGAGAACAGCCCGGAGACGCGCGAGAGCACGCCCGGGTCGTCCTCGACGAGCGCCGAAATGACCGCACGCCGCGGTTCGTGTTCGGCTTCCGCCTCGGGGTCGATACGGATTCCCTGGGAGTTACGTCGCCCTTCGGGGTGCGGGCGCTCTTCGGGGGCCGGTCCTTGCAGTCCGTGCTTGGGCAGGTCGTCGTCAGAACTCATAGCTGATCATCCGTCAGAGCGAATTGTCCGTTCGCGCCGCCAGAGGGAACCATCGGGTAGACGTTCTCCGCCGGGTCGATGTGGAAGTCGATGACGGACGGACCGTCGTATTCGAGGGCCTCCTCGACGGTGTCTGCGACTTCGTCGTAGTCGTCGACGCGGAAACCGCGCGCGCCGAACGCCTCTGCGAGTTTGTCGAACTCGGGACACCAGTTGTACTCGGCGGCCATCCGACGCCCCTCGAAGAAGGCGTCCTGCCACTGCCGGACCATCCCGATGTACTCGTTGTTGAGCACTGCGACGGTGATGTCCAGTTCCTCGCGGACCGCGACCGAAAGCTCCTGAATCGTCATCAGGAACGAGCCGTCGCCGTCGACGCAGACGACTTCCTGGTCGTCGTCGGCCGCGATTCGTGCACCGATCGCCGCTGGCAGTCCGTAGCCCATCGTCCCGAGCCCGTGGCTCGACACCCAGGTGCGCGGCTCGCGGTACGTCCAGTACTGGGCGGCCCACATCTGGTGCTGACCGACGCCGGTCGTGACGATGGCCTCGTCGGAGGTGGCCTCGTCGAGGACCTCGACGACGAACTGCGGCTTCAGCGGTTCGTCGTCGGGCGTCGCGTAGTCCATCGGGTACTCGTCTTTCCACGTCTGGACCTGTTCGCGCCACTCGTCGGCCTCGGGGGCCGTGTTGATGGCGTCGTCCAGTTGGTCGATGACGATCCCCGCGTCGCCGACGAGCGGGTAGTCCGCGTAGACGTTCTTCGAGATCTCCGCGGGGTCGATGTCGACGTGGATGACCTCCGCTTCCGGCGCGAACGTGTCGATGCCGCCGGTCAAGCGGTCGTCGAAGCGCGTCCCGACCGCGATGAGGAGATCGGTGTGGGTGATCGCCATATTGGCGTAGCCCGTGCCGTGCATCCCCGCCCACGAGAGACAGAGATCGTCGTCCTCGGGGAACGAGCCGATGCCCGGCATCGTCGTGACGACCGGGATCTCGTAGTCGCGTGCGAACGCGCGGGCCTCGCCGGTCGCGTCGGCCTTGATGACGCCGCCACCGAAGAGAAGCAGCGGCCGTTCGGCCGCCTCGATCGCGTCGGCCGCGGTCTGGACGTCGCCCTCGTCGGCGACGTACTGCGGGCGCGTCGTCTCCGGCGGCGCTGCCGGACCGGGCTCTGCGTCGGTCTCGCCGAGCGTGACGTCCTTCGGGAGGTCGACGAGCGTCGGCCCCGGACGGCCCTCGTCGGCCAGCGCGAGCGCTTCACCGACGGTGTCGCCGACGGTGTCGGCGTCGCTCGCGAAGTAGTTGTGCTTCGTGATCGGCGCGGTGACGCCGGTGGTGTCGGTCTCCTGGAACGCGTCGGAGCCGACCATATCCGAGGGGACCTGGCCGGTGAGCGCCAGCAGTCCGTCGGAGTCCATATTCGCGTCGGCGATGCCGGTGACGAGGTTGGTCGCCCCCGGCCCCGACGTCGCCAGGCAGACGCCTGGTTCGTTGCGGACGACGCTGAACGCGTCGGCGGCGTGCGCTGCACCCTGCTCGTGCGCCATCGTGACGTGGCGGATGTCGGAGTGGTACAGCGCGTCGTAGACGGGCATAATCGCCCCGCCCTGGACGCCGAACGCCGCCTCGACGCCCTCGTTCTCCAAGGCGCGAATGACGGACTCGGAGCCGGTCGTCACGGGCGACTGCGTCGTCTCGGGCTCGTCTGCTTCCTCCGCGTCCGGTGGTGCCTGCTTACTCATCGTGCATCACCGCCGTCTGCGGGCGCGTTCGCGGGTGTCGTTCGTGGTCGATACGTCGATGGTCGTGTGGGTCGAGCGTGGTGCTCCATTGGCCTTGTGTAACGGTCGCTGGTGGGTTAGTTGGCGGGCGCGTACGGGAACCGAAAATCGAAAATTGGGTGTGAGGGGCTAGGCGGCCCCTACAATACGCACGTCGACGTCGAGCGTTTCGACGCCGGCCGACTGGAGCACACGCGCGACCTGCGCCGCCGCTGCAGCGGCAGCCGTCGCGTCGGTGATCCGTCGTCGCATCGTATCCCACAGATTCTTCTCGCCCGTAATGAACGTTTCGCGCCGCGGGTCCGTTTCGGGAGGTCGGTCGGCGGCGCACCCGTGGCTCGTCGATTCGAGCAAACGGGGCGCGCGCCATCAGGCGCGGACCTCCTCCTGTTCTTCGTCCTCGCCTTCCTCGGCGCGTTCGACGCCCGACTCGCGGGCGAAGCGCGTCAGCACGTCGACGGTGACGCGCTCTTTCTCGGCGCCGTAGTCTTTGACGCGGCGGGTGATGTCGCGCACTTCCGCGTCGGTCGGCGTGAAGCCCGACTCCTCCAGTCGCTTGCGGACGGAGTGAGTCCCGGTGTGCTTCCCGAGGACGAACTCGCGCTGGGCCCCGACCATATCGGGCGTCATCACACCCGGCTCGAACGTGTCCGTGTTCTCGATGACGCCCGCGGCGTGGATGCCGCTCTCGTGTGAGAAGGCGTTCCGTCCCACGACCGGCTTGTTGGCCGGAACCGGGATGTCGCTCGCCTCCTCGACCATCCGCGACAGTTCGGTAATTCGTGTGGTGTCGATCCCCGTGTCGACGTCGTACAGCGACTCCGCCGCCATCACGACCTCCTCGAAGGCGGCGTTGCCGGCGCGCTCGCCGATGCCGTTGACGGACACCTGCGCCTGCGCGGCCCCGGCCTCGAAGCCGGCCATCGCGTTCGCGGTGGCCAGCCCGAAGTCGTCGTGAGCGTGGACGTCGATCTGCGCTTCGGTGTGTTTTCTGATCTCGCGGATCAGACTCGCAAAGCGCGTCGGCGTCGCGACGCCGGTGGTGTCGGGGACGTTGACCCAGTCGACGCCCGCCTCGTCGACGGCGCTCAGGATCTCGGCTAAGAAGTCGACGTCGGTCCGGGTGGCGTCCATCGGCGAGAACATCGCCTGGGCACCTGCCTCTTTGACTCGTTCGACGCTCTCGACCGCGCGCTCGACGGCCTCCTCGCGGGAGGCGTGCATCGAGTCGGCCAGCTGGACGTCGCTCGTGCTGACGAAGACGTGGACCAACTCGACGCCGGAGTCGAGTGCGGCCTCTACGTCTTTGTCGACGACGCGAGCCAGCCCGCAGACGGTCGTGTCCGTCGCGGCGGCGATGTCGCTGACGGATTCGAACTCGGCTTCGGAGTTCACCGGGAATCCCGCCTCGATGACGTGCGTCCCCATCTCGTCCAGCGTCGCCGCGATGTCGCGCTTCTCGTCGTAGCTGAACGAAGTGCGTGGCGACTGTTCGCCGTCGCGGAGCGTCGTGTCGAAAATCCGTACGTTCTCGATCTCGGATTCAGTTATTTGGGCTAATGTGCCCTGGAAGAACTCGACCAGCCGGGGTGTCCGACTGAGCCTCCATGTCGTCGTTAGACATTGTGTCTGTTCACTACCCGGAAAGACATTAAAAGGTTTCGCTGTCAGGGATCTGATCCCGGGACAGCGCATCCGAACATCGCCGATCTCTGAGTCGCCGAGCGGGCTCCGTACCTGCTGCTCGCGATGGTTTCGCGGACAGACGCGGCTACAATCGAACGCGGCCGTCGTCCACGACCCGGACCGTGTGAGGAGTGGCCGTTTGGTGCAAATTCCGCCGCGAGTGCGGCCGATTGCCCACCTGAACTACTCGCGCGCGGCGTTGGATGGACGAACGTTCAGGTGCGCGCGTTGCGGGAGGGCCGCTCGAACAGCAACGTCTGTGCGGTCCATCAGATGAGGGACGTCGACACGAGAGAGGATGATAAAATTGCTGACAAATCCCGGGAGAACGCGTCCGAATCCTTTTCGTGCCGGTCTGCGTGGCCCCTGGTATGAGCGACTTCAACCTGAACCTCTCGGAGGCCGAAGAACACCTCGACGAGGAGGGCACCGGCAACGTCGTGCTCGGCGTCCTCGACGGCTCTACGGACCCTGACGAGTGGGTCCGGTCAGTCGAGGCGGGTAACGTCCTCGTTCTCGCCGTCGAGGGCGACCTCAACGAACTCGCGAAGGGCTTCGCCCGCCCGGTCAGAGACATGGACGGCACGCTCACGCACTTCCGGGATTTTCTGATCGTCTCCCCGCCCGGCGTCGACATCAACACCGACCGACTCTAATCGACGCTGAACGGTCTCGCCTTCGCGTCGGGTCTCACGATCCTACAATCACTCACCTGACTGCGGTGGCACGAACGTCAACACGTGCCCGTCGTCGTCGACGACGCGGACGCCCTCCTCGACGTCCGTCGGCCCGACCGCCCAGGGCGCGCCGGCTTCGACGGCGGCCGCTGCGTCTCCTGTCGTGAATGCGAGATCGACGTGGAGGCCGCCGCGAGCGTCCGCGATGCCGAGTTGTGGCTCCCAGAGTTCGAGGTCGACGGGTCCCGTCAGCCGGACGCGGCGTCGCGTCTCGCCGCGGTCGACGACCTCGAAGCCGAGCCGTCGGTAGCGTGCCTCCGCCCGCGACAGGTCGGTCACTTCCAAGACGACCTCAAAGACGCCCGTGAGCGGCGGCACGTCGTCGGTGTCGTTCTCGACGGCCGCTGCCTCGGTGTTGTCCTCGCCGGCCGCTGTATCGTGAATGCCGCCGATCTCGACGCAGTGACCCGCGGGGTCGTAGACGTACAGCGAGTCGCTGGAGCCGAACGAGAACTCGACGGGGTCGAGATCGGCGAGTCGGCGTCGCCAGCGGGGGTACGCCGCTCGCGTCGTGGCAAACGCGTAGTGCGTGTGGACGCCCCCGCGCGGCTGCGCTGTGGGTCGGCGGAGAACGAGACTCGTGGGGTCGGCGTCGGCTCCCTCCACGGCCGCCCCGCTGGCAGACGCGCCCACGTCGTAGAGGACGTGCGACTCCGACGCGGATCCGGGCGCTGCCTGGAGACCCAGCCGGTCTTCGTAGAACGCGCGCGTCGCGTCGAGATCCTTCACTTCGAGGCCGAGTCGACGGAGGCCGCTGAGCATATCTGCCACTCGGGCGGCAACCGTGAAAGGGCTACTGTCGACTCGGGTAGACGGACGTTCGAGTTCACAGTCCGCACACGGCACGTAGCTTACACGCCTCGATGGCGTGCAAACATATTTGATCCTGGTGTCAGTACGCCAGTGTATGTCCGGGCCACCGAGCGAGTATCCGATCGGCGAGTCCCCGGAAGAAATTCGCATCCTCCACGTGGACGACGACTCCGAGTTCGTCGACCTCACCGCGTCGTTTCTGACCCGGCAGAACGACACGTTCTCCGTGTCCACCTCCACCAACCCCCACCGGGCGCTCGACCGTATCGAGGACGGCACCCTCGACTGCGTCGTCAGCGACTACGAGATGCCCGAGATGTCCGGACTCGAACTGCTCGAACGGGTCAGAGAGCGCGACTCCGAGGTGCCGTTCATCCTGTTCACCGGGAAGGGGAGCGAGGAGATCGCGAGCCGGGCGATCTCCGCCGGCGTTACCGATTACCTCCAGAAGGGGATGGGCACCGACCAGTACGCCGTCCTCGCGAACCGGATCGAAAACGCCGTCGAACAGACCCGGTCCCGGCAGGCGTTGGCCGCGAGTCAACGGCGGCTCTCCCGCTTTATTGAACAATCCCCGCTGGGGACGATCGAGTACGACGAGACGTTCACGATCGTCAAGACTAACGACGCCGCGACCGAGATCACCGGCTACGAGGACTCCGAGCTCGTCGGTGGCACGTGGCTCCCGATCGTCCCCGACGAGGAGAAGCGACACGTCGCCGAGATCGAACGGCAACTGCTCGACGATCGCGGCGGCTACCAGAGCGTCAACGAGATCGTGACGAAATACGGAGAGAGACGGCTCTGTACGTGGTACAACCGAGTCGTCACCGACGAAGACGACAGCGTCATCACGATCTTCTCTCAGTTCGAGGACGTCACCGCAGAGCGCGCCCAGCGGCGGGAACTGGAGCGTGCGAACGCCGTCCTCTCGACGCTCTTCGAGACGCTTCCGATCGGCGTGCTCGCCGAGGACGCCGACAGAGAGGTTCTCACGGCCAACGACCGGCTGTTCGACCTGTTCGAGCTACCGGGATCGCCCGAGGACGTCGTCGGCGCGGACTGTGCGGCGTTCGCCGAGGACGTCAGCGATATGTTCGTCGATCCCGACGGGTTCGTCTCCCGGATCGATACGCTCGTCGACGAGCGCGAACCGGCGTGGAACGACGAACTGCTCCTCGAAGATGGCCGAGCGCTGGAGCGGAGCTACCGGCCGATCGAACTGCCGGACGGCCAGGGCCACCTCTGGGTGTACTACGACGTCACCGACCGGAAAGTTCGCGAGCGACGGCTGGAAGCGCTGAACGAGACGGCCCGGGAGTTGATGACCGCGGCGAGTCGCGAGGAGGTCGCATCGATCGGCGTCGACGCGGCGGCAGAGGTGCTCGATCTGGACGCGAGCGCGATCCACCTCTACGAGGAGGATGCCGGACTGGTTCCAGTCGCCTCCAGTGACGCCGCTCGCGAACTCGTCGGCTCGCCGCCGACGTTCACCGACGGCGACGGGATCGCCTGGCGGTCCTTCGCGGAGGGCGAGGTGTACTCGATCGACGACGTTCGCGAGGACCCCGACGTGTACAACCCGGAGACACCGATTCGAAGCGAGATCCACCTGCCGCTCGGCCGCTATGGCCACTTCATCGCTGGCTCGCCGACCCCGGGGGCCTTCGACGACGAGGACGTCGTTCTCGGTGAACTCCTCGCCGTCAACATCGTCAGGGCGCTCGAACAGGTCCGGCGTAACGAGCGCCTCCACGAGCGCGAACGGGAACTCACGCGACAGAACGCCCGACTCGAAGAGTTCGCGAGCGTCGTCTCACACGACCTCCGCAATCCGCTCAACGTGGCCGAGGGTCGGCTCGAACTCGCGATGGAGTTCTGTGAGGACGAGCAGGCCAGAGACCAGTTGACGCAGGTCGCAGGCGCCCACGGGCGGATGGCGGATCTGATCGAGGACCTGCTGACGCTCGCTCGCGACCGCGAGACGACGCTCGATCCGACGCCCATCCAGTTTGAGCCCTTCGTCCGGGCGTCGTGGCGGAACGTCGACACCGGTGCGGCCACGCTCGTCGTCGATGATGACGGCACGATCACCGGCGACGAGTCACAGTTGCGACAACTGTTCGAGAACCTGTTTCGGAACGCAGTCGAGCACGGCGGACCGGACGTCACCGTCCGCGTGGGCACCTGCCAGAACGGCTTCTACGTCGCCGACGACGGCGACGGTGTCCCCGAAGACGAGCGCGATCACGTCTTCGAGTACGGCTACTCGACGTCACAGAGCGGCACGGGATTCGGCCTCGCGATCGTCTCCGAGATCGTCGACGCGCACGGCTGGGAGATCCGCGCGACCGAGGGGACCGACGGCGGGGCTCGCTTCGAGATCAGCGGCGTCGGCGCCGCACTCGATGGAGACGACGCCCCCGACGTCTGATAGTGATTACTCTCACTGTGTACCCCGAGCGCCACTCCCGGTGGCGATGATCGGCGATAAGAGACGAGAGTAATCATTATGACTGCTGTCGCTCTTCAGCCTCACCGGATCTTCCGCACGTCGCTCACGTCGAAGCCCCCCTCGTGAATCTCGGTTTCGAACCGGACGATGTCCTCGCTCTCGATCTGTGAGAGGACGCCGCGGAACTCCTGGACGACCATCGTCCGCGCACGCTTGGACCCGCCGGACTCCCACTCGAACTGGAGCGTCCCGTCGGCGGCGTCCATCAGGTGCCCGAGTTCGGTCCGTTCGAGCGTCTCCCGACTCGCGTACGCGAGCACGAGGCCGCCCCAACGGTGTGCGGCCTTGCCGAGGCCGCGAATCAGCATCGCGATGTCGTTCCACGCCATCTCGTCGGAGATGGCCGCGACGAGATCGGTGATCGAGTCGATGATGACGAGGTTGTCCGCGGCGTTGTCGTTGAGGTACTGGCCGAGCGCCGTCAGCACGTCGGCGCGCTCCTCGCGACCGCCGAGGTCTTGCAGCGTCGTCGTCTCACCGAGGTACCACTCCCGCGGGACCGGACTCAGCTGGAAGTACTCCGGCGAGAAGTCGCGGACGTCGATGTGCTCTGTCGCCGCGCTCACGATGTCGTCGTCCAACACGTACGACATCTCGCGGCGCACGTTCGACTCGTCGGCGGTGAACGACAGATAGTGCACCTCCGGTGGGAGCGTGGCGTCGGCGTGGAGGTCGCCGTAGTGCAACTCGAATAAGTCCCGGTCGGTGTGAGCGACGGCGTTCATCGTCGCGCTCGTGTACATAAACTCCCGGGCGCCGGCCCCGGGTTCGCCGACGAGCAAGACGACCGTCCCAAGCGGCGCGCCGCCGTCGACGACGCGGTCGAATCGGGACACCCCGAACGGGATGCGATCCATACCCGTCCGTCTCGGGCGGTGCCGTTAACCGTTTCGGGCGACGGCGCGGCCGATGCGAGAACGCGGTCGGCCTATCTACTCCACCGAGCGACACCTACGCGACGACGTCGTCGACGGTCTCGATCTCTGCCCCATCGTTCCGCCCGGCCACGATTCGCACGTCGCCGTCGATGCCGGCAGCGTCGAGCGCCTCGCCCCCGGCGCTCCGGGCCGCATCGGCGTGTGCAGCGTCGGTGACGCCGTAGACGCACGGCCCCCACGACGACTGGCCCGCCCCATAGCACGCCGGGTCGCTGTCCAGCGCGGTGACCAACTCGCCAACCGGAGGGCGGTAGACGCCGCCCTGCTCGTCGGCGTACCACGTCCCGTTCAATCGGCCGAGAGACTCGACCGCGGCCCCGAAACGCTTCGCGTCGCCCTCGGCGACCGCCGGGAGGAGCCGTCGCGTCACGACGCCGGCGATGCGGTCTGCGACGCCCGGATCGGCCCGTTCGACGACCGATCGCATACTCTCCTCTTCGGCGTCGCCGTTCCGCCCCGGTTCGACGTCCGGGAGGACGAGCAGGAACCGCCAGTCGTCGGGGACTGATCGCCGGACGGTGACCGAGGGCACGGTCCAGTCGCCGTCGGCCGGGCGCTCCGTCGTGAACTGGGCGGTCGGGTGGCCGCCGTCGACCACGAATCCGCCGTGCTCGAACGTCCCGACACCGACGCCGGAGCGACCGCCGCGGCCGAACTCCGGTGCCAACGACCGGACGTCGGGGGCGCGGTCGTGCGCCCGTCCGATGGCTGTGAGGACGGCCAGCGCCAGTTGGGTCCCGCTTCCGAGCCCCGAGTGCCGTGGGAGTGCTGATTCGACGGTGACGGCTGCGCCGGGCACGTCGAGCAGGTCGACGGCGCGCTCGGCGTACGGGCAGGCGACGGGGTCCTCGCAGTCGACGCTCGCGGCCGGTTCGGCGGTCACGACTGTCTTCGGTTCGTCGACGGCGACGCCGATACCGCCGTACAGTCGATCGAGCGCCAGGCTGAGGTTCAAGAACCCGAAGTGAATGCGGGCGCTGGTCGCGACGCGAGCGCGTCTCATTGACTCCTACTACTGGGGGCACCTCGTTGTGGGTTTCGACGTGGGCAAGCCGGCCCGGTGTCGGAACTCCCCACCGACCGATCCGCTCGTCGTCTTTCAGGGCAGCGGGCAGAGACTCGCGGTAAAGATGGCGACGTCGTCGGTCTCGTTGCGTGCGCCGTGGACGGCACCGCGGTCGTGGCGCACGACGCCCGGCGCGTCGACGGTCTCCTCGTCACCGTCGCGAACGACTACCACGCTACCTTCCAGGACGTGAAAGACGTTCGTGCTGTCGGGATGCTCGTGAGGGTCCAGTTCCGCACCCGGGCCGAGCGCGAATCCCTTCACGAGTACGTCGTCGGTGACGACCAGTTCCGTCGTCTCGATTTCGCCGTCGTCGGGGTCGAGCGCGGCTCGCGCCTCGTCGTACAGATCGAGTGAAGCCATCAGCAGGGACTGCGTCGGGATCGCATATATACTATCGGTCGCCAGCACGCGATGCGCCCGGTTCTCGGCGGCGCGCTATTCGGTTCGAATCTCGAACCGCGCGCCGCCCGCGTCCCCCTCGGTCGCGCGGATCTCCCAGTCGTGCGCGTCGACGATCTCGGAGACGATCGCGAGGCCGAACCCGGTCCCGTCGGCAGCCGTCGTGAACCCTGCGTCGAAGACGTCCTCGCGTTCGTCCTCGGGGATTCCGTCGCCGTCGTCCGCGACGTAGAACCCGTCCGCGATCGCGCCCACAGAGATGACGACGTCGTCGCCACCGTGTTCGATCGCGTTCCGAAACAGGTTCTCGACCAGTTGTTGCAGTCGTTCGGGGTCCGCAGAGACCGTACACTCCAGGTCGTCTTCGATTGAGAGCGTGGCCTGGTCGGCGGCGATCATCCGCCACGCCTGTTCTGCGAGTGCGGCGATGTCGACGCGCTCTGTGTCGTCGATCGACATCCCCTCACGCGCTAGTGTCAACATCTCCTCGATCAACTGTTCCATCCGTTCGTGGGCCCGGACGACGGGCTCTAGGTGGTCTATGTCTCCCGATTCCAGCGCGAGTTCCGTCCGTCCCTTCGCGACCTGAAGCGGGTTCCGGAGGTCGTGGGAGACGATGCTCGCGAACTGTTCGAGCTTCTCGTTCTTCGCTTCGAGTTCCTGCCGGTACTGCTCGCGCTCGGTCACGTCTGTCAGGACGACGGAGTGACCCATCTCTGCGCTCCCCATCGTGAACGGGTTCGACGTGACGTTGTAGTAGCGATTCGTTCCGTCGACCTCGACTTCGATGATCGGATCGGACTCCTCCATCGTGTCCGCAAGCGCCGGAACGGGGTCCGAGAGCGGTCTCCCGATGGCCCCCGAAAGCGACGGAAACAGGTCGCCCGCGCGAGTGTTGAAATCCCTTATTTCTCTCCCGTCGTCGACGACGAGGATCGGGTCGGTGCTCTCGCCGGTGACGCGGACGTACTGGAACCGATCGAAGTACGTCGAGAACACGCCGACTGCGAAGACGGCGACGCCGATCGACGAGTAGGTGATATCCAGGATGCCGGGGGCGATGGCGCCCAGAACGTCGAAGACCACCGGGATTCCGGTGAGCGAGAGGAGCGCGAACAGCGGGCGGGTGTTGGAGTTGACCCGGATGAACAGCTCGAAGAGCATAAAGAAGCCAACGAACGCGAGCGCGTACGCCAGCCCCATCGCGATCCAGTGCAACGGGCGGTGGCTGACCTGCAGGTAGACGAACGGCGTGTTCGCTTCCTCGGCGACGAAGTACCAGTTGTGGATCGGGTTCGTCACCTTCACCGCGACGAACGCGAGAAAGACCACGAGCAGTCCCTTCCGCGCGGCCGAGTTATGGTGGACCTGTCGACCGGTGTACGCCGCACAGAAGTACAGCCACGGCCCGACGGAGGCTAAGCCGACGACGAGCCCGGTCAGGTAGAACACGTACTGGAGGTCGGGCGTCGGCATCGTGAGATACCCGACGTGGGCGGCCGCCCAGCCGCCGCTTGTGACGAGAAGCCAGAAGACCCCCCGGCGCGTGTCCTCGTGTTCGATCCGCCGCGTCCGGCGGAGCATCCCGAAACAGAGCACGGCGGCAGCGGCAAATGCGAACACGTATGCGCCGTATAACGCGCTCGAAGAGAGTGGCGGCAACATCTGAATCGGTTGTAATCCGGGATTAACGGGGAGCATCATCAACCCACCGACCACAGGGTGTGACGGTATCGGCCAGAAAGGGGTGTCGATCTTCCCGTCGGAGGCGAACCCTCCATTGGGGTGCCTCTGCATCGGTCGGTCGTCGGATGTCGGCGACGACCTGGAGATGCGCCGACTACGGGCGGGTGGTCACCCCGGCCGCAGCGGTGCCGACGCCGCCGTGACGGGAGGTCGGCGGCGTCGGTACGTGAATCCGACAGTCGCGTTCGCGACTGTAGCCAGCACCACTGTCAGCGCGGCGGGACGCGGGTGGGGGCAGCGTCCCGGAGTGCGGGCTGTGTCGTAGCGGCGTCCCCGTCCATCCAGCGGGGTGGCCGCACTGCGACGTCGAACTATCTGCACGACGTCGCAACCATCCCTTACTCGGGGACCCACTTCAACTGGGGCGACGGTCAACTCGGATTCGGGGCCACGCGCCGAATGAAATCCGGCTAAATTCGGCTAAACTGTCCTCGAAATCGTCGGTTTGAGGCGCTCAAATCGCTGTTTGCCCACAACGCCGTTGTTTTCGCCGTTCCAGCGTTCAGTCGATTTCGACACATCTCACGGGTGAGGTCGTAGCGTGTGGCTAACACCGAGAGTAGCCGTCGACGGCCGACGCTTTTTGTACGATGCCGCGCAACCCGACGTATGGCGACGATCAAAGACAGCGTCCACGACCACATCGAGGTCGAGGGCGTTGCGGCGGCCCTCCTCGACACCGAGCCGGTGCAGCGGCTCCGCCACATCAAGCAGTTGGGGACGGTCCAGTTGGTCTATCCGTCGGCGAACCACACCCGGTTCGAGCACTCGCTCGGGGTCTATCACCTCGCCGACCGCGCGCTCGAGCACCTCGGCATCGACGGGATCCAGGCCGAGCGGCTCCGCGCAGCGGCGCTCCTCCACGACGTCGGTCACGGCCCGTACAGTCACAACGTCGAAGACGTCACCCACCGTCACACGGGCAAGTACCACGACGACGTGCACGAACTCCTCGACGAGGGGACGGTGGGCGCGGTGCTCCGCGATCACGACCTCGATCCCGCGCACATCGCCGACCTCGTCGCCGGCGACGCCAAGTACGGACAGCTCGTCTCGGGCGAGCTGGACGTCGACCGAATGGACTACCTCGTGCGCGACGCCCACCACACGGGCGTCCCCTACGGCACGATCGACCACGAGCGCCTGATCCGGGAACTCACCTTCGTCGACGGCGAACTCGTCCTCGCGGAGGGGAACGTCCAGACCGCCGAGTCGCTGCTGCTCGCGCGCGCGTTGATGAATCCCACCGTCTATCAGCACCACGTCGCCCGCATCTCGAAGGCGATGCTCCGACGGGGCGCCGAACGGCTGCTCGAACAGCCGAACGTCACTCCCCGACGGCTTCGCCGGATGGACGACCACGACCTCCTGGTCGCGCTTCGGACGACGCCGGCGACGAGCGAGTTCGCCCGTCGGCTCCGGACTCGGGACCTGTACAAACGCGCGGTGTGGGCCGAACTGGAGGCCGTCCCCGAAAGCGTCGTCGACGCCGACTACGGAACGCTGCGCGACCTCGAAACGGAGATCGCAGACCGCGCCGGACTGCCGGCCGAGCAGGTCGTTGTCGACGTCCCGGAACGGCCGTCGATGACCGAATCGACGTCGCGGGTGATGGTGAGCGGCGAGATGCGTCGGCTGGGCAAACAGTCGCCCCTGGTGTCGGCGCTGCGGACCGCCCAGAAGCAACAGTGGCGGCTCGGCGTCTACGTTCCTGCCGACGAGACCGATCGTGCGGGGCGGCTCGCCGTGGAAACGCTCGGTCTCGACGTCGACGGCGCGCTCGTCTCGGACGTACGGCCGGGCGTGACGGCGACGCTGGACGAGTTCACGGAATCGTGATGGTATCTCTATTCGCCACGCACGACGAGATCGTTCCGCTTCGGGAGTTTCAAGCCGCTGCGCTGGCGACACTCGCGCAATGATCGTCGAGGGGACCGTACTCAGAGGGCCCGAACTCGAACCCATCCGGGGCCGCGTCGTCGTCGAGGACGGCGTGATCACGGCCGTCGAGGAAGCCGACGTCTACTCCGACGACATCGTGCTCCCGGCGTTCGTCAACGCGCACACACACATCGGCGACTCGATCGCCAAGGAAGCGGGTGCGGGCCTCTCGCTGGACGAACTGGTCGCGCCGCCGGACGGACTGAAACACCAACTCCTCAGAGCGGCGAGCCGCGAGGAGACCGTCGACGCGATGCGTCGCTCGCTCCGATTGATGAGCGAGACCGGGACGGCCGCCTGCATCGAGTTCCGCGAGGGGGGCGTCGAGGGCGTCGAATACATCCGTGACGCGGCCGCCAGTCTCCCGATCGACCCGGTCGTCCTCGGCCGCGAATCCGAGGACGCGATGCACGAATCCGACGGGTTCGGTGCCTCAGGCGCGCGCGACGCCGACTTCGACCGCTTGCGGAACGCCACCCGCGAGGCCGAGAAGTTGTTCGGGATCCACGCTGGCGAGCGCGACCCGCACGACATCAACGCCGCGCTCGACCTCGATCCGGACTTTCTCGTCCATATGGTCCACCCCGAACCGCTCCACTACGAACGGCTGGCCGACAACGACATCCCGGTGGTCGTCTGCCCGCGATCGAACCTCGTCACCGGCGTCGGCGTGCCGCCGATCCGCGAATTGACCGAACGGACTACGGTCGCGCTCGGCACCGACAACGTGATGTTGAACTCGCCGTCGATGTTCCGCGAGATGGAGTTCGCCGCCAAACTCGCGGACGTGTCGGCGAGCGAGGTGCTGCAGATGGCGACTGTCAACGGCGCGGCGATTGCAGGGTTGAACTACGGCGTCATCGAGCCCGGTCGCGAGGCGAAACTCCTCGTCCTCGACGGCGACTCCGACAACCTCGGGGGAGCGCAAGACGTAGTCCGTGCGGTCGTCCGCCGTGCGGGCGCAGCGGACGTGAAAGACGTCATCGTCTGAATCGCAAATCAGACGCCAACCGCCGGACGCCGAGTGGCCACCGTCCGGCAGTACCGTCGTGGCGAGGACTTTTCTGCGCTCCGAACGGTTCGGGCGTATGCACCTTCCACGCCCGGCCCTCGGCCGCGTGACCCCGCGGATGCAGATTACGCGCCGCGGCACAGACGGCGACGATCTGCTTTTCGTCCTCGGCTGGGGGAACAAGCCGACACACGAACACGTCGCGTGGCTCCTGACGCGGCTGATCGAGGCCGACTACCGCGTCCACGCGGTCACGATTCCGACGAACGTGTGGGACTTCGACGACCAGTACCTCGCGCCGCTCGGCGAGTACGTGCGCGAGCGCGACTTCGACGTCGCCTTGAGTCACAGCACCGGCGGACTGATCGCCGAACACCTCGCGAGAAACCACGACGTTCGAAACGTCTTCCTCAGTCCGTGGTGGGGCGTCGAAACCGACGGCCTGCTCGATCGCGCAGTTCTCGCCGTCTTCGAGCGACTCCCGACCGCGAGACGGCTCTACGATCCGGAACTGGACGTCGACGCGATCGGCGCGCTGAAGTCGCCCGCGGAAGCCGAGTCCGGTCCGAGCGGACTCTCGCCGGCGTTCCTGGCGACGGTTCGGGACGCTCAGTCGCGACTTGGTCCCTTCGACGACGAAGACGCCGTGTTCTACACACCGGACGACCAGGTCGTCGACCCGGCGGCAATCGAAGCGCGCGCCCCGCCGTCGAACCGTCGCCAGTACGACGGCGGCCACGAGTTCTTCGCGTCACCGGGGCGCGAGTCGGTCCTCGAAGACGTGCTCGGGGCACTCGACTCGGGGCCGGAAGTGATCTGATCGGTCTCGGTCAGCTGATCGAACCCAATCACCCAACTGACACCAATTGGTCGTCACTGTCGCCGTCCCCCTGGCCGATCCGAGACGGCTGACGTGCGCTTCAATATAAATCCTACTACCTGACAGGCAACCACACAGGAAAATCGCAGTACAGCGGAGGTTGTCGATTCACCCCCGGCTGCCACCGTCTAGTAACCTTTAACCGATTTAGACCAGTAGTTGGCGGCAAGATGGCGAGCAACAAGATCCTCGGTATCGACCTCGGCACCACGAACAGCGCGTTCGCGGTGATGGAAGGGGGCGACCCGGAGATCATCGTGAACTCCGAGGGCGACCGCACCACGCCCTCTGTGGTGGCGTTCACCGACGACGACGAGCGACTCGTGGGCAAGCCCGCGAAGAACCAAGCGATCCAGAACCCAGAGCACACGATCGGCTCGATCAAGCGGCATATGGGGGAGGACGACTACACCGTCGAGATCGACGACGACGAGTACACGCCCGAGCAGATCTCGGCGATGATCCTCCAGAAGATCAAGCGCGACGCCGAAGACTATCTCGGCGACGAGATCGAGAAGGCCGTCATTACGGTCCCGGCGTACTTCAACGACCGCCAGCGCCAGGCGACCAAGGACGCCGGCGAGATCGCCGGCTTCGAGGTCGAGCGCATCGTCAACGAACCGACCGCGGCGTCGATGGCTTACGGTCTCGACGACGATTCCGATCAGACGATTCTCGTCTACGACCTCGGTGGCGGGACGTTCGACGTGAGCGTGCTCGACCTCGGCGGCGGCGTCTACGAGGTCGTCGCGACGAACGGTGACAACGACCTCGGCGGCGACGACTGGGACGAGGCCATCATCGACTGGCTCGCCGAGCAGTTCAAAAACGAGCACAACATCGACCTCCGCGAGGACCGGCAGGCGCTCCAGCGACTGAAGGACGCCGCCGAGGAGGCGAAGATCGAACTCTCCTCGCGAAAGGAGACGACGATCAACCTCCCGTTCATCACGGCAACCGACACCGGCCCGGTCCACCTCGAAGAGACGCTCTCGCGCGCGAAGTTCGAGTCGCTCACCGAGGATCTGATCGAGCGCACCGTCGGCCCGACCGAGCAGGCGCTCGCAGACGCCGGCTACGATAAGGGCGACATCGACGAAGTCATCCTCGTCGGCGGCTCCACCCGGATGCCGCAGGTCCACGAGAATGTCGAGGAGATGCTCGGCATCGAGCCGAAGAAGAACGTCAACCCCGACGAGGCCGTCGCGCTCGGCGCGGCGATCCAGGGTGGCGTCCTCGGCGGCGAGGTCGACGACATCGTCCTGCTCGACGTGACGCCGCTGAGCCTCGGTATCGAGGTCAAGGGCGGCCTCTTCGAGCGACTCATCGACAAGAACACGACGATCCCGACCGAGGAATCGAAGATCTTCACGACGGCCGCGGACAATCAGACGTCCGTGAACGTTCGGGTCTTCCAGGGAGAACGTGAGATCGCAGACGAAAACGAACTGCTCGGCGAGTTCCAGCTCACGGGCATCCCGCCGGCCCCGGCTGGGACGCCCCAGATCGAGGTCTCGTTCAACATCGACGAGAACGGAATCGTGAACGTCGAAGCCGAGGACAAAGGCTCCGGCAACGCCGAGTCCATCACCATCGAGGGCGGCGCTGGCCTCTCCGACGAGGAGATCGAGCGGATGCAGGACGAAGCCGAGGCGCACGCCGAAGAGGACAAACAGCGTCGCGAGCGTATCGAGGCCCGCAACGAGGCCGAGAGCACGGTCCAGCGCGCGGAGACCCTCCTCGAAGAAAACGAAGAGAACGTCGACGACGACCTCCGCGAGTCGATCGAAGCGAAGATCGAAGACGTCGAGGCGACCCTCGAAGACGAGGACGCGACGAAAGAGGACCTCGAAGAGGTCACCGAAGCTCTCACCACCGAACTGCAGGAGATCGGCAAGCAGATGTACGAAGCCCAGCAGGCGGCCGGTGCGGGCGGCGCCGGTGCCGCAGGAGCAGGTCCTGGCGGCGCTGCCGGTGCTGGCCCCGGCGGAATGGGTGATATGGGCGGCGCTGCCGGCGATGGTGACGAGTACGTCGACGCTGACTTCGAGGACGTCGACGAAGACGACGAGGAGTAGCTCGCGTCTACGCCCTCTGGGAGCTTTTTTGTAACCACGGCCGTCGACACGGTAGAACAGTGCGTCGACCTCACAGGCCCGCAGTGAGCGCCGGCCGGACCGAGTCCAACCTGGCAAAATACTTTTTCCGGTGCCGTCCGACTGGCGCGTATGCCTATCAGTGACGACGAGTGGGAGTCCGGTAAGCAGTGGACCGAAGTCGAACGTTCGGTCGCAGAGTTCCTCGACGCCGTCGAACCGCGAGCCTACACCGTCCTCGAACTCCACGACCTCCTCGCAGACGGTGGCACCGTCGTCACGCCCGAAACTGACACGTGGAGCGACTGCGAGGACGACGATGACGACGAGGTCGACGTCGCACCGATGGATGTGACTGAGCGCCAGGTCCGCGAAGCCGTGATAAACCTGCGCGACGCAGAGTTCCTCGCGTCGAAACGGATCGAAACCGACGGTGGAACGACCACCTACTACCGACGATCGAACGGCGCCTTCCTCGGTTGATAGCGGCCACCCGGGTATACACGTGTGTGTGCATTCTACCCCGGATTATCGGACGAAGGTAGCATATGGACGGGTTTTTAGCCCCCGGCATCCGTATCCTCGCATATGCCTGACGGGCGGGACCCTTCGAACCCCACTCCCGGACGCGAGACGACGAACGCGGGACCGACACACGGGACACCGACGAGCGCGGACCTCTCCGGTCCGACCGAGAAGTGCGGTGTCGTCGGTGTCGCGCTCGATGAGCGGGCGGCCGCACGTCCGCTGTACTACTCGCTGTATGCGCTCCAGCACCGCGGGCAGGAGTCCGCGGGAATCGTCACTCACGACGGCTTCCAACAGCACAGCCACGTCGAGATGGGCCTCGTCGGGGACGCCTTCGACGAGTCCGACCTCGACTCGCTGGCGGGACAGACTGGAATCGGTCACGTCCGCTACCCCACCTCGGGCGGCGTCAACGCCTCCTGTGCCCAGCCGTTTTCGGTCTCGTTCAAGTCCGGGTCGCTCGGGCTCTCACACAACGGCAATCTCGTCAACGCCGACGAGATCCGCGAGGAACTCGCCGATCTGGGCCACGCGTTCACGTCCGACGGCGATACGGAGGTCATCGCTCACGACCTCGCGCGGAATCTTCTGGAGGCCGATCTCGTCCGCGCCGTCAAGCGGACGATGGATCGAATCCACGGCTCGTACGCGCTGACGATTATGCACGACGAGACCGTCCTCGCCGTCCGCGACCCGCAGGGGAATCGTCCACTCTGCATCGGCGAACTGGAGGACGGCTACGTCGTCGCCTCCGAGTCCGCAGCGATCGACACGCTCGGCGGCGAACTCGTCCGGGACGTTCGACCGGGCGAACTCGTCGTCCTCGAACCGGACGGTTCCGGATACGACACCTATCAACTCGTCGAGAACGACGACACCGCCCACTGCTTCTTCGAACACGTCTACTTCGCCCGCCCGGACTCGGTCATCGACGACACGCTCGTCTACGAGGCCCGTCGCGACCTCGGGCGAAAGCTCTGGGAGGAGTCCGGCGTCGAGACGGACGTCGTGTTGCCCGTCCCAGACTCCGGCCGCGCGTTCGCTTCCGGTTACGCCGAGGCGGCCAACGAGATGACCGCCGACGGGACAGCGCGCGACGAAGGAGAAGACGCCGTCGAGTTCGCAGAGGGGCTGATGAAGAACCGCTACGTCGGCCGGACGTTCATTATGCCGACGCAGGACGAGCGCGAGCGCGCGGTCCGACTGAAGCTCAACCCCATCAAGAGCACCATCGAGGGACGCTCGGTCACGATCATCGACGACAGCATCGTCCGCGGAACGACGTCCCGACAGCTCGTCTCGTTGCTCCGGGACGCCGGCGCAGAGGAGGTCCACGTCCGCATCGGTGCGCCGCCGATCGTCGCGCCGTGTTATATGGGGATCGATATGGCTTCCCGTGAGGAACTCATCGCGGCCGATCGCTCGATCGAGGAGATCTGCGAGGAGATCGGCGCCGACAGTCTCGGCTACCTCTCGGTCGACTCCGTCGCCGACGTTCTCGGAGCGTCGAAACTCGATCTCTGTCTCGGCTGCGTCACCGGCGAGTATCCTTACGACATCGAGGGCGAGGAGACCGACCGCGACGTCCAGCGCCCGGTCATCGGCGAGGGTGAGCCCGCCCACGCCGACGACTAACGTTCTGCAGTCCCGTCGACGGCAACGTTCTGCAGTCTCCTTACAGTACTGTCAGACAGCGACGGGCTACAGACAGAAGAGGAACGGATAGACGAGCGCGACTCTGTCGCCGTCTTGTAGTTCCGTATCGAACCCGTCGAGATTCTCGTTGAACTGCCCGTTGATCAGGATTCGCGCGTAAGCGCGCGTTCGTTCGCCGTCCGGATTCTTTCGGAGATGCCCGGGGACGTCGGCCGCGTCGATGGGCGCCCAGCCCCGAGTGGTCGAGTCGGCGTCGGTTTCGGCGATCACGAGGTCGCGGACGTCGTACTCCGCGAAGAACTCCTCGACGAACTCGCGTAGCGTGTCGCCCTCGAAGGTGTACGTGAGCTGTGACTTACCGAGCGCGTCGCGGACGTGGCCCGTCGCGCGCACGTCGACGGTCGTCTCCGTCGTCGACCGAGCCTGAGGCTGCGCCATACTCTTTGTAGACCGCCGATCCATATGTCGATACCGCCGAATATGTTCGGAGCCTCGTACTGCCGGATAGACGTTCGAGAAGTAGTGTGGCACCCCGGCGGGTGCCGAGAATATTCACATCGTAGGTCCGACGGTATCAGTACACGACGTACAGCATCACGTAGACGACGTCGCCGAGGAAAAAAGAGACCAGCCACAGTGAGGCGGCGATGCGACCGATTCGTCTATGCGCGGAGTCGTAGATCTCGGGGATCGAACGTGTGACCGCGAGCAACAGCACGTAGTACAACAGCGGGATGCAGACGATCGCGAGCAGGATGTGGACCGCGAGCGTCGGCAGATAGACGAACTGGTAGACGGTCTCCGGTCCGGGAAAGTCGGCGGTGCCCACGAGAATGAGCCGGTAGAGGTAGAGCACGAGGAACGCGACGAACAGCCCGAGCGTCGTGAGCATCATCGCGCGGTGTCGACCGACATCGCCCTGCCGGATGAAGCGCACGCCGAGGAGGATCGTTACGATCGCGGCCGTGCTGAGTGCAGCGTTGATATGCGGAATCGCCTCGAGTAGCGTTGCAGGCGCCTCAGGGACGACAGACGGAGGGATCGCACCGAGCACGGCTCCGAACACCGCGGCGAGCGAAACCACCGTGAGTGCCGTCGTGAGTTCGAGAACGTGATCGCGGGCACGCAGTTCCATACCTGATGGCCGGACGGAGCGGTAAAAACGGTGCCGGCTGCGAGAAGCGACTCCCGCCGTCGAAAGGAAACTCATTTAAATTACCCCGGACAACCAGTGATTGCACGATACGACACTGCGAGCGTGGGTAGCCAAGCTAGGCCAACGGCGCAGCGTTGAGGGCGCTGTCCCATAGGGGTCCGCCGGTTCAAATCCGGTCCCACGCATCGCACGGCGGACAAATCCGCCACTCGATGCAGGTGCTCATCCCTTCGGGGACACAGCACCCACGCACAATCCTTCCGAAGCTACACTCGATAGCCACGGCCGTCGCGCTCGGTTCCGAAAGTCGCCGACGGCTGTCAGCCCCGGCAACAGGCGGCGCAGGCGGCGCGGCGTCGACGGGGCTACGTTTTAAACTGTGGAGCCAGTACGGAGTGCTATGCCCAAATACTCCACCGGAAGCGGAAGCGGCGGTGGCGACGGCGACAGCTGCGAACTCTGCGGTCGCTCGACCGGCAATCTCCGCCGGGCCAACGTCGCCGGCGCGGAACTCCTCGTCTGTGAGGACTGTGCGCCACACGACGACTCGCAAAAGACGACCAGCGCGTCCTCGGGAGCGGACTCCGGGGCCGGCTACGACGACTCCGAGACGTCCCGCAGCAAGCGCGCGGCCCAGAAACAGGCGCGGATATACGACCAGGCGAAAGGCGACGCGAGCCACTGGGAGAAAGAGGGAACTGACTACGAGCAGGACCGGCTCCCCTACCTCGTCACCGGCTACGGGGATCGCGTCGAGGCGGCACGACAGGACGCGGGACTGACGACCGAGGAGTTGGCGGCCGAACTCGGCGTCGAAGAGGCCGATGTCGTCGCCGTCGAGCAGGGGCGTGCGACGCGCGCTGGCGTCGGCGGGTCACTCGTCCGAGCGCTCGAAGAGCGGCTCGGCGTCGAACTGGTCGACGAGTAGTCGGCCCTCGACGCGACGGCGCATCGGGCGGGTGAACTGCCACCATTTTTGTCTCCCGACACCCTCAGCGGCTCGTATGCGAACACGTGCCCCGGCAGATCCCGAGGTTCGCGAGTTCACCGCCGAGGTCGTCGCTCTCGACGACCGGACGGTGACGCTCGACACCACGTACTTTTACGCCGAGAGCGGCGGACAGCCTGCGGACAGAGGAACGATCGACGGCATCCGGGTCGTCGACGTACAAGACGACGGCGACGCCGTGCACCACACGCTTGCGTCCTCGCCCGACTTCGAGGTCGGCGACACAGTCTCCGGTGTGATCGACGACGACTTCCGCACCTACTGTATGCGCGCTCACACGGCGAGCCACGTGCTCTACGGGGCGGGACGTCGCCTCCTCGAGGATCTCGGCTACGGCGGCTTCGACATCGCCGAGGAGAAGGTTCGCGTGGACTTCACCACGCCGACCGACATCGACGACGAGACGCTCGTCGAGCTCGAACGGCTGACCAACCGAGCCGTGTGGGACTCCCTGGACGTGAGCTGGGAGGAAGTCCCGACCGAGGAAGCGACGGCTCGCGAGGACGTCGCGTTCAACACCAAGACCGAAGAAGGTGTGATGGATGACGCCGACACGGTCCGAATCGTCGACATCGACGGCTGGGACGTCGCCGCCTGTGGGGGCACCCACGTCGGGAACACGCGAGAGATCGGCCCGGTCACGGTCCTCGATCGGTCGAATCCGGGCGAGGGACTCACTCGCGTCGAGTTCGCTGTCGGACCGGGTGGTATCGACCGTAGCGCAGAGCGGCACCGCGCGCTCCGGCAGACCGCGGCGGCGCTCGAAACGAACGTCGACGACCTCGCGGAGACGGCAGTCGCGGTCCGGTCCGAGCGCGACGATCTCCAGGACCGCGTTCGCGAACTCGAACAGGCGGCCGTCGCTGACGCGATCGACGGCTTCGAAGCCGTCGAGAAGCAGGGTGCGACGTGGCGACTCGGCGTGCTCGACGGCGTCGATCCCAACGACGCTGGCGAGGCGGCGAAAGAAGCGGTCGACGACGCGGGCGTCGTCGGTGCTGTCGGTGGCGACGAGCGACCCTACGTCGTCGTCGCGGCCGGATCCGAGAGCGGTGTCCACGCAGGCGACGTCGTCGATGCCGTCACCGACGAGTACGGAGGCGGCGGCGGAGGCGGGCCGCCGTTCGCACAGGGTGGCGGTCTCGACGCCGACCCCGCAGACGTCCGTGAGGCGCTTCGCGAGTGGGAATCTGCGGAGTAGGCCTTCCGAAGCGTCAGGTCTTCCGAAGCGCCTTTTCACCTCGCGCTCCTACGACCACTAATGACGAACCACCCGATACAGGTGCCGTCCCTCGAGGAGTTCGATGCCGTCGTCTGGGATCTGGACGGGACCCTCGTACACCTCCCTGTGGACTGGGAGACCGTCACCGGTGACGTCGCCACGGTGTTCGAAAACGCCGGGATCGACGCCGCCGGGATCGATCTCTGGGAACTCCTGGAGCTCGCCGACGAGTCAGGGCTCCGCGACGACGTCGAGACCGTCATCGCGAGCCACGAGCGCGACGGCGCACAGCGTTCCGAACGGCTTCCGCACGCCGACGAAGTCGGCCAGTACCAAGCAGAGGGCGTCTGCTCGCTGAACTGCGAAGACGCCTGTCGGACCGCGCTCGACGTTCACGGACTCGATCCCCACGTCGACGCCGTCGTCGGACGCGACACCGTGGCGACTCGGAAACCCGACCCGGAGCCGCTGCTCGAAACGCTCCGTCAGATCGATGTGGACCCAGCGGACGCCGTGTTCGTCGGCGACTCCCAGCGAGACGAGGAGGCGGCCCGACGCGCGGGCGTCGCGTTCCGCTACGTCGACGAGCGGTCCGCTACATCGACCGTCTCAGAGTAGCTGGCGAACAGGCGGCACCCGCGTTCCGGCGAGACGCCGTGCCGCACTCCCGCGTCACGTCTCCCGGCCGTTGTCAACGCACGCGGTCGCTGGTCCCCCGATCGTATTTGAACTCTATGGTAGCATTTGCAACTGATTGCTCATCTGATCGCACGACAGCGAACGATCCGATGCGTGAAGACTTGCAAATGCTACTATAGGTCTCCGATTTCGAGCGTTCGATGCGGCGTAAATCCCTGTCGGCGCGGGCGTTAAGTCCATTCGAGCCCGTTACCTGCGTAATGAGCTATCCGGTCACGTACTACTGTCCACACTGCGGTGCCGTCGTCGAACTGGAACGGGAGGGCTACCTCGCTGATAAGTCCGTCACACCCTACCCGCTCGCCGGGTGGGAGTACGCCGAGCCCGACGAGGATTTCGAGGCGACCGACGGCGTCCGCTTCGTCTGTGGCGAGGGTGGCGACGAGGTCGACGCTCTGCGGTGGACGGGTGAGCGGAGCGACGCGGACGACGTCGAAGATCCGACTGCGAAGAGTCCGTGCGGACGACCGTTTTACCTCTCGTTCGTCCGATTCGTCGACGGCGAAGAAGGCGAACCACGGCCGGAAGCCACTCACACGACGATCGCGGGTGGCGGACCGTCCCAACCACGGGGTACAGACGGCCCGAGCGGCCCGGGGGGACCGAGCGGTTTCGGTGGCTGAAAAGCGGGACGACGATGTCGTAACAGGGAGTCGCCCGCGGCCTACGGCAGGTCGACCTCGATCCCGGCCACGCCGCCTGCGGCCTTGACCGTGTTCCACAGGAGCATCGCGCGCGTCATCGGCCCGACGCCGCCCGGGACGGGCGTGATCGCGCTCGCCTTCTCTTTCGCACTCTCGTAGTCGACGTCACCGACGAGTTCGGAGCCCTCGTCGGTCTCGACGCGGTTGATTCCGACGTCGATCACGACGGTCCCCTCCGAGAGCATCTCGCCGGTGATCATCTCGGGGACGCCAGCCGCGGCGATGACGATGTCGGCCGCACGCGTCTTTTCGGCGAGGTCATCAGTTCGGGAGTGACAGACAGTGACGGTCGCGTTGCCGCCCTCGGCCTTCTGGATCAGGAGGTTCGCCATCGGTTTGCCGACGATGTTCGATCGACCGACGACGACGGCGTCTGCGCCCTCGGTTTCGACGTCCGCGGCGGCGAGGAGTTTCTGGACGCCGTGGGGCGTGCAGGGCTTGTATCGAGCGTTGCCGGCGACGAGCCGACCGACGTTTTCGGGGTGGAAGCCGTCGACGTCCTTCGCGGGGTCGATACGCCGCAGGACCTCCCGCTCGTCGACGTGGTCCGGAAGCGGCATCTGGACGAGGATGCCGTGTACCTCGGGGTCGGCGTTCAGCTCGTCGACCGTCCCGAAGAGTTCGTCTGCGGGGGCTTCGGGGTCGATCTCGATATCACGCGTCGCGATTCCGACTTCCTCGCAGTCTTTGTGCTTCATCGAGACGTACGTCTGGCTCGCAGGGTCGTCGTTCATCAGGACGGTGGCGAGACAGGGCGTCGTCTCTGCGTCGGTCAGCGTCTCGATGCTGTCGAGGAGGCCGTTCCGGATGTCCTCGGCGACGGCGTTGCCGTCGATGATCTCGGTCATACGCTATAGGGGTCGGTAGCACACTTCAAACGTGTGGGTTTCCGCGCTGAAAACGAGGCAGATGCGTCGAAAAAACGGCGTGTCGTATGTTTCGGAGCGTTACTCGTAGAGCGGGAACTCCTCGCAGAGTTCCTGTACGCGGTCTGCGACATCTGCCACGACGTCCTCGTCGTCGTAGTTGTCGACCACGCGGACCACGAGTTCGCCGACCTCGCGGGTGGCCTCCTCGCCGAAGCCACGCGTCGTGAGCGCCGGCGTCCCGAGGCGGATCCCGCTCGGGTTGAACGCCGAGCGCGTCTCGCCGGGGACCGTATTCGCGTTCATCACGATCCCGGCCTCTTCGAGTGCCGACTCGACGTCTTTACCCGTCGTGTCGGGATGCGAGGGTCGGAGGTCGACCAACACGAGGTGGTTGTCAGTGCCGCCAGAGACGAGGCTGAGTCCGTTCGCTTGCAACTGGTCGGCGAGCGCTTTGGCGTTCGTAACCGTCTGTTCTGCGTATTCGTCGAACTCCTCGGAGAGCGCTTCTTTGAACCCGACGGCCTTGCCCGCGATGTTGTGCATCAGGGGGCCGCCCTGGGCGCCGGGGAAGACCGCGTTGTCGATCGCGTCGGCGTGTTCCTCGTCGCA
>NZ_JANHAV010000002.1 GCF_024464655.1 Halobellus inordinatus | reverse complement strand
TCGGCCGCAACATCGACGAGATCCTCCGCTCGCTGCGCGCGCTCCAGATGAGCGACGAGGAAGGCGTCGCCGCCCCCGCCGACTGGCCCGAAAACGAGAAATTCGGCGACCGCGTCCTCCTGTCGCCGCCCGGCACCGACGCCGACGCCGAAAAGCGGACAGCCGAAGCCGAAGACGACGACGACCTCGACTACTACGACTGGTGGTTCGTCACGAAAAAGCGGTAAAACACTGATCCGACCCGTCTCGGTAGAGTCGGAACGAACTGATTTTTTGATTTACAACAGCGCGTCGAGGCCGGCGAACGTCGCGTAGGCGACGCCAAACGCGAGCACGAGCGAACCGATCCACGCGAGCGCCGTCTTGGCCATCTTCTCGCGGCTGACGCCCGCACCGCCGGCGGCGTACCCGCTCCCGATGATCGCGCTGACGATGATCTCGTTGAACGAGACCGGAATGCCGAGCGCGACGGCCGCTTGTGCGATGGCGAACGACGGGATCATCGCGGCGATCGAACGGCGCGGGCCGAGCGAGGAGTAGTCCTGCGAGAGTGCTTTGATCATCCGCGGCGCGCCGGTCCACGAGCCCACGAGGAGACCGAGTCCGCCGCCGACCAGAAGTGCCGGGAGGGGAACCGCGACCGCGTCGAGAAGCGGCACGAGCGGGCCGATCGCGAGGCCGACCTGGCTCCCGCCGGCGGAGAACGCGACGAGACCGCCCAGGACGAGGAGAAAGCGGCGCTGGCCGCGGGCCTGATCGGCGTTCATCTCGCGGCGGACGAGCGCGGCCGCGACGGCGACGAACAGCCCCGACACGAGGGCGACGCCGAGGTCTATGTCGAGGACCGGGAGGACGATCGGCGGGGTCGCCGCCGCACCAACTTCGGCCAGCGAGCGGCCGCCGTCCCCGCCGAGCGCGGCGAATCGGATGTTCGCGATGAGGAGGCCGACGACCCCGCCGAGCACGGGGACGGCGGTGCGTTCGGGAATCGACTCGTTGCGGAGGAGTCGCGCCGTGCCGTAGGCGATCCCCCCGCCCACGAAGGGCGTGAGCACCCACAGCGAGACGATCTGCTGGTACTTCGCGATCGCGGGGCCACCGCCGTTCGCGAGCCCGACGCCGACGACTGCTCCGGTGACGGTGAACGCAGTGGCGATCGGGTAGCCGGCGAACACACCGATGGCGACGAGCGCGGCCGCGACGAGCAGTGCGACCGTCGACGCCGTCGCCGTGAGGACGGAGCCGACGACGAGTTCGGTCCCGACGGCTTCGGTGACGTTCGCGCCCTGGAGAATCGCGCCCGAGAGCCCGAGGACGCCGACGATGAAGCCGGCGCGCATCACGGAGATGGCGTTCGCACCGACGGCCGGAGCGAACGGCGTCGACCCCGACGAGCCCGCGCCGATGGACCACGACATAAACAGGCTGGCGAGGGCGGCGACGACGAGCGTGGCAAGGGTAGAGCCCGCGACCATCGCCGATTACTTCCCCCGGTAGCCCTCGTCGTATCCGTCGCGGAGCCCTGTCATCGTCCGCCTGATGAACAGGTACGCGAAGAAGACGAACCCGAGAAGAAACACGAGGAGAATCACCAACGCGGGATTCGACGCGACGAAGTCGACGACGACGTCGACCTGTGCGGGATCGCCACCCGGACCCACGGCTTGAGACCGGCCGACGGTTCCCGGCTGACGAGTGAGCATACGCGGGGCTTTCCGCGGCGTCAGTAAAGACGTTTCGCCGTCTCCCAGAGCGGGAGCGGCGAACACGGGAGAGCGGCGAACGGGGACTGTCGTAAAGAGAGGAAGACTCATCACAGACGCGACGAAACGTTCCCGAGAAATGGCCGACATCCTCCCTACCCGGCCAGATCTGCCCGACGACGACGAGAAGGAGCCACGCGTCGTCGGCCTCGACAGTGACGAGGTGGACGATCTCCTCGCTGCGATCTCCTCGGAGACGGCGCGGCGGGTCCTCGACGAGTTACACGACGAACCGGGCGCGCCCTCTGACGTCGCCGGCAGAGTCGATACCTCCATCCAGAACGCGCAGTACCACCTGGACCGACTCGAAAGCGCGGGGCTCATCGAGTCGGCCGGTACGGCGTACTCCGAGAAAGGGCGGGAGATGACCGTCTACGCGCCCTCGGACCGCGCTCTGGTCGTCGTCGCGGGCAACGAGGAGGACACGAGCGGCCTCCAATCGGCGCTGACGCAGTTGCTCGGGGGACTCGGCGTCGTAGCGCTCGGCAGCGTCGTCGTGGACCGCCTCGTCAGAAGCGGAGCCGGCCCGTCGCTCTCGGTCGGGTCGAGCGGTGCCGGCGGCGGGAGCGGGGGCGATTCGGGAGGTGCGACGAATCTCAGCGGGACAGCAGAGTCGGACGCGTCGGCCGCAGACGCGACGGCCACACCCGCGCCGGAGACGGCGACACCAACCGAAGACCAGGCCGCGACGCAGACGACGAGCGGCGGCGACGGAGGCGGGTTCCAGATCGCGGAAGCGACAGAGACGCCGACGCCAGCGGCGACGGGGACGCCGACCCCCGACGCGACCGGCACAGCGACGCCGGCCGCTACAGAGGCGCCGGCGCCAACGCCGACGGAGACGCCCGGGAGCGTCCCGACGGAGACCGTCGCGGAGGCGACACAGACGGTCTCGGACGCGGCCCGGACGGCCGTCGAGACGACACAGACGGCCGCGGGCGGCGGGGGCGACCCGCTCGACGTCGTCGCGTCGGCGGTCGGGGGACTGCCACCTGGCGCGCTCTTCTTTCTCGGCGGCGTCGTCGCGCTGTCGTTCGTCGCGCTAGTCTGGCGGCAGTGAGCACGTGGGGGCTTCGATCGCCTGCGACCACCTCGTCCGTGGTGAAATTACGCGCGGTGACCGTGGCCGGACGGCGAGCGCCGTCGTGTAAATGCTGAAACAGCAATTTGAGTCTACGTCGTCTATATTATTCTACGCGCCCGAATTCCGCCTGCAGGGTCGTCGCCGTTTCGGCTCCCCATCGGTATTCGTCTCCCCCCGACGAGCCCCGAACGGACCGTCGCGTCGGTCGCCGCAGTCATCCCTCCCCTTGCCCCTCACCCGAGACTGCACCGGTCGCCCGACGCTGCCGAGCGGCGACGACCCGAAATCCTTCCCGTTTTTCGACGACTCATACTGTCGGACATAAATCAGTAGAGCAGTGCAGCACCGGAAGCCGAGACACTTCACATCGGTCTATCCGACAGTATCACGCCTCGCGTGACCGATCGCCGTCGACGAGAAACGACTCGAACACCTCGCCGTCGACAGTGACGAGTCGGCCGTCGAGGCCGCCGTCGTCGCGCCGCTCGAACTCGGCGTGCGCTGCCCGGTAGCCGCGCGGTTGTGCGTGGCTGCCAGGGTTGACGAGGACGAGATCGGGCGTCCGTTCGTAGGTCGGACGGTGACTGTGGCCGAAGAGAACGACGTCCGCGCCGCGCTGCCGACCGAACAGCGAGAGCGCCGTCGACCCACCGCGCTGGCGATGCGTCATCGCGAACGTGAAGCCGCCGAAAGTGAAGTTTCGGGCCTCCGGAAGGCGGTCGCGGATCCCGGCGTCGTCGTTGTTGCCGGTAACGCCGAGCAGGCGGGCCGACTCGCGCTCGAAGTCGTCCAGGACGGATTCGCGCATAAAGTCGCCCGCGTGAGCGACGACGTCGGCGTCGCGGACAGCCTGGAGCGTCCGCCCGGAGAGCCGGTGGGAGTCAGTGCTGTGGGTGTCGGAGACGACGGTGAGCATAGGCCGCTGTAAGCGACCGGGGGACAAGAACCGTGCGGCGTCCGTTTCGTCGGGGTTCTGCGGAAGTGCGAGCGTGAGCGAGCATCGCCGTCGGGTGAAAACCACTTTAGTCCCGTCACCAGAGAGGGATGGTATGGCCGGAAGCAGAGGCGTCGTCCTCGCAGCCCTCGTCGCGAACGGAGCCATCGCCGTCCTGAAATTCATCGGCTTTCTCCTCACCGGCAGCCCCTCGATGCTGTCGGAGACGTACCACTCGATCTCCGATACGGGCAATCAGGTGTTTCTCCTCATCGGGATTCGATACAGCAAGAAGGAGACGAGCCGCGAGCACCCGTTCGGCTACGGCAAAGCGCAGTTCTTCTACTCGTTTCTCGTGGCCGTGCTGCTGTTCGGTATCGCCGGCTGGGAGTCGGTCAAGCACGGCTACGACGCCATCGTCCACGGCGGGCACGGCGCCGCCGGAACGGTGTCGATCGCGGGCGCGACCTTCCCCTCCTGGTACGTCAACGTGGTCGTCCTCCTCGGTGCGATCGGCTTCGAGAGCTACGCCTTCGTGAAGGCGAACACGGAGATACAGCGGCAGATCGACCAGTACAACTGGACCGGGATGCGCGAGGCGTTCCAGAAGACGAGCGACGTGACGACGCTGACAGCGCTCACCGAGGACACGATCGCGCTCCTCGGCGCGGGACTGGCACTCGTCGGAATCCTCCTCTCGAAGGCGACCGGCAACGAAGTGTACGACGCCGTCGCCGCACTGCTCATCGGGCTCCTGCTGATGGGCTTCGCACTCGCGCTCGCCTGGGAGAACAAACGGCTCATCCTCGGCGAAAGTCTCTCGGCCGACGTCGAAACCGACTTACGGGCCGTCATCGAGAACGCGCCCCACGTCACCCACATCGACGCCTTCCGGACGGTGTTCGTCGGCCCCCAGAGCGCTCTCGTCACCGTGGACGTGAGCTTCGACCCCGACACCGAGGCGGCGGAGCTAGACGGGCTGATCGCCGAGATCGAGACCCAACTCCGCGAGGCCGACGACCGGGTCAAGCACGTCTACGTCGAACCCGAGGTGTAGTCGCACAGCGGCCGAGGTGCTGGGCGGTGACGATCAGTCTCGCAGATCGTCGACCGCGTCCTCGATTCGGGCGACCGCGTCTTCGACGTCCGCGCGGGTCACATCGAGGTGCGTGCAGAACCGGATGAGAGAGTCGCCGTGTGCGCCGCCGAGGACACCGTGTTCCGCACAGACGGCCTCGAACGTCTCGGCGCTGATACCGAGGTCATCCGTGTAGACCTGGACGATGTTCGTGTCGGGAGCTGCTACCCGAAGCCCGTCGATCGCATCGAGTCCCGCCGCGAACCGGGCCGCGTTCTCGTGGTCCTCCGCGAGTCGGTCGACGTTCTCCAGCGCGAGCAGTCCGGGCGCGGCGATCAGCCCGGCCTGGCGCATCCCGCCGCCGAACAGTTTTCGGACGCGTCGGGCGTCCGCGATGAAATCTTCGTCGCCGGCGAGAATCGATCCGACCGGCGCGCCGAGGCCCTTCGAGAGGCAGAACAGCACCGAATCGACGTCGCGAGTCATCCGCGCCGGGTCGACGTCGAGCGCCACGCAGGCGTTGAACAGGCGCGCGCCGTCGAGATGTACCGGCACGCCGCGGTCGTGGGCCGCGTCGGCAGCCGCCGAGATAGACGCTGGCGGAACGGCGACGCCGCCGCGGGCGTTGTGTGTGTTTTCGAGCGCGATCAAGCCCGTTCCCGGGCGGTGAAGGCTCTCCTCGACGTACGCCGCGTCGATCTGTTCGGGCGTCGGGACGGCGTCGACGGCGTCGACCGCGCGGGTCTGAAGGCCCGAGAGCTGTGCCAGCCCGCCGAGCTCCCAGTCGTAGATGTGCGCCATCCGATCGAGGACGATCTCTTCCCCGCGGTCGGCGTGCACGTGGGCAGCGATCTGATTGCCCATCGTCCCCGTCGGGACGTACATCGCGTCCGGAAAGCCGACACGGTCGGCCGCGGCGGCTTCGAGTTCGTTCACTGTGGGATCTTCGCCGTAGACGTCGTCGCCGACGGCGGCCTCTGCTGCCGCGTCACGCATCGCGTCGGAAGGGCGGGTTACCGTGTCGCTTCGGAGATCGATCGCCATACCTGAGCGTCGGCGGCGAGCGAGAAATATCCGCGGATCGATACGGAAAGCGAGAGGAGTAGCAGGCGAAAAACGACCGAACCGCCGCACACCCCGGCCGCGCAGTCCTATCCGAGCAGGAACTTCGCGATCCGGGTCTGTGCGAGATCGAGGCGCTCGACGAAGACGTCGAGGCCCAGGATCCGGCCTGCGCCGAGCGTTGCGATGGTGACGAACAGCAGCAGTCCCATCAGGTCACCGTTGACCAAACCGTGCGCCCAGTCGGCGTTCCCCAGATAGAAGAACACCATCAGGAAGGCCCCGAAGAACGAGGCCAGTCTGACGAGCGCGCCGACGACGAGGCCGAGTCCGATGAGGAACTCGCCGGCGGGGATGGCGAAGTTCGTGAACTCGATCAGCCACGGCGTGCCGGCGACCCACGCGAAGAAGCCGTGGACCGGGCTGGCGGTCGTGCCGTGCAGGAGGTACCCCGCCGCGTCGAACGGTTCGCCGGCGACGAAGCTGAACTTCGTGAAGCCGGCGTGGAGGAACCAGTAGCCGGTGACGACGCGGAGGACCGCGAGCCAGTAGCCGGCGACTGTGCCCTGCAGGTCGAAGTCGAGGATGGTGCTGAAGGCTGTCTCAGGTGTCGTAGTTTGGGTTGTCGGAGTCGTACTCATAATCGTCCACCTTACACGTGAACAGTCGCGCACAGTATCAATATAATAGGTATCTGGTTCTCAAATGATCAGAAATCGTTCCAGAGAGTGACACACAGCGCCGTGAACCGTTACCGACGATCCGGCCCGGTGATGCGGACCGCAGGGAGTCTTTTTGTGTGCGTGAACAGATGTGCGCTGTATGGCAGACGATGGGCTGGTGATCGGGATTCATCCGTCGGTGGCGACGATCTTCCCGCCGGCGACGTTGCGAGACGAGTTAGACGACGTGTCCGCTCGCGTGGAGTTGTTGACCGACGGCTCGGATCTCGACGGCCTCGACGGACTCGTGACGTTCACGTACGACGATGCGTTCCTGTCCGCCGACCTGGAGTGGATCCACTGCGTCCTCGCCGGTGTCGATGCGTTCCCGCTCGACGCGCTGGAGCGACACGGGATCAGGCTCACGAACAGTTCCGGGATTCACGGCGACGCAGTCGGCGATACGGTGCTCGGGTATATGCTCCAGTTCTCGCGGCGGCTGCACGTCTACCGCGACAACGAACCGAAGCGCAAGTGGCGGTATCCCGACTGGGACGAGACGTTCACGCTCGCGGGCGAAACTGTCTGTGTCGTCGGCCTCGGCACGCTGGGGCAGGGCGTCGCCGCGCGCGCCGACGGCGTCGGGATGGACGTCGTGGGCGTCCGACGAACGCCGACGCCGGTCCCGTCAGTCAGACAGATCTACACGCCGAACGCGCTCTCCGAAGCGGTCGCCGACGCGCGGTTCGTCGTGCTGACCCCGCCGCTCACCGACCGCACGCGCGGCCTCGTCGGCTCCGAAGAGCTCGACGCGATGCGAGAGGACGCCTATCTCATCAACGTCGCGCGCGGGCCGGTCGTCGACCAGGCGAGTCTAATCGGTGCACTGGAAGCCGGCGGGATAGCTGGGGCCGCACTGGACGTCTTCGAAGAAGAGCCGCTGCCGGCGGAGTCGCCGCTCTGGGAGATGGAGAACGTCATCGTCACGCCCCACGCCGCCGGCGCGACCCGAGCGTACGGCGAGCGGGTCGCCGCGTTAGTCGAAGAGAACATAAAGCGGATCCGCACTGACGACGCTCTCGCGAATCAGATCGTCTGAGCGGTGTCTCACAGCAGGGAGAGCGACCGCTCTGCAGGCGTGGCGTTTCGGAGACGGCCCGGGTGCGAGAATCGAACCCCACTCGCAACCTCGCTTCGCACGGTTGCTCGCCGTTTCAATCCTCTGTACGGACGTTCACCTGCTCACGTTGTTCGCAGGCAGAAAGGTCCGGGTGCGAGAATCGAACCCGCGTCTCAGCCTCCACAAGGCTGAAGGATAGTCCACTACCCTAACCCGGACACGCATCTTCAGGTACCCCCGTCGAAGTCAAATACGTTACGACTCACCACTGGAGTGAGCCGGCCTCACACGGGCCGCCGATCCGACGACTCTTGGCCACCGGCAGTCGCGACTGTCTATCGAGGACCGGCACCGGGACGCTTTTGCCGCACAGCGGCGTACGATCGACAACCGTGGCTATCACGGACAAGATCTATCTCAAGAACCACCGCCAGATCGTCTCGCAGATCGACGTCAACATCCCGAAGGGAGCGTTCAAGGGCGCGACGATGGACGTCCTCTACACCGGGGAGGGGCTCTCGAAACTCGACGACGCCACGCGCGATCGACTCCTGGATTTCGCCGAGGACTTCCTCGATCCCAAGAACCCCGACGACCTCTATACGGGCTACCCCGAGCGGCAGTTCGTATCGTACCTGCTGGAGCTCCGGGCGCAGGGCCTCGGTCCCGACGCCATCGTCGACGTGATGAGCGACGAGTATATGCTGTATGCGTACCCAGGCGACATCCTCTCGTTCCTCGACAGTGCCGTCCGAACGCTGGAGGCGGCCGAGACGCTCGCGGAAGTCGAAGGCAACGAGGAGATGGAACAGAAGATGCGGCGCGCCCGGAAGGCGCTCTCGGGGTAACCTATCGCTGGCTCGGCGTCGCAACCTCACCCCAACGCCGTCGACGCCTCATAATGATTACTCTCGTCTCTTACCGCCGACCATCGCCACCGGGAGTGGCGCTCGGCGGTACACAGTGAGAGTAATCACTATCAGCCCAGTCGGAACGACGGCTCGTCGGCCTCGCTCTCGTCGAGGTCTTCGAGTTGGATGACGTCGTCTTCGCCGTCTTCGAGTTGCTCTCGGAGGTAGTTGACGTATCGCTTGTGTTCTTCGAGTTGCTCCCGGAGGTGTTCGGCCTCCAGTTCGAGGCGCTCGTGTTCGCGGACGAAGCTCTTTGGGACCTTCACCTTCGGCGGGAAGCTCTCGTCTTCGTCATCGCCGTTGCGCAACTGTTCGAGTTCGTGCTCGGGGACGACCTGGACCTGGCCGTCGTGGGCAACGAGCGTGTCGACGTAGTCGCGGAAGACCGCCGAGAGCGAGATGTCGCGCTCCTCGGCGATCTCACGGAGCGTCTCGAACGCGTCCTCGTTGACGCGGAACGAGATGGTCTTGTTTTTGTTGCCCATTGTCTCGTCTCGTCGTTCGTCGGCGGATCCACTTAATGCTTCGTCAGACAGTGTGACTGAAACAACAGGATTTGATTCGAATCCGGTCCGGCGACGGGACGAGAGCGCCGACTCTCGGTGCGGGTCTGAAAGTGAAATCGGGGGAATGCGGATTCGTCGGCGGTTCGCCGCCTACGGCTCGGTCTGCAGGTCGGCGTGCGCGTCGCGTTCGCTTTCTCCGGTCGTGTCGTCGACGCGGCCGCCGTCGAGTCCGAGTTCGTCGCCGTCGGACTCTTCGAGGCTCTCCAAGGCGGAGATGGTGGACTCCTTGTAGCGGTCGGTGGGGAGGTCGTACTCCTCGCGGGCCATCCGCGCGTACTCGTTACCCTCCTGGTCGAACGCCTCGATGCGTTCGAGCGTCCGCTCTGCGGTCTCGACGACCCAGCGATCCCGGGTCGCGGCGTCGACGACCTGGATCGACTCGGGTCGGACCGAGACGTTCACCGACCCGTCGTCGGTCTCGTACGTCCGCGGCTTGCCGACGACCGCGACGTACGCGGGCGGTTCGAGTTCGCGGAGCATACTCGCGGCTTCGGGCTGATACTGACCCGCGTACACGAAGAACGTCCCCGTGGGGTCGACGATCCGGCCACGCCAGTACTCGTTGTCCTCGCCGACGTCGTCCTTCTCGGTCAGCGTGCCGACGAAGAACACGCGGTTGGCCTTCGCGCCCGTCGGGAGCAGCAGATAGACCGGCGCGCGATCGTCGTCGGATTCTTTGAACGTGAAGGCGGCGTCGTTGAACTCGTCTGCGAACACACGCCGGGCGACTTCTCGGGATGGGATTTCGTTGGAACTCATTTAGATCGACCTCGCTTTGATCAGCACCGCTTCCGGATCCGCCGGTTCGGTGAGCCGTTCGACGTCGTCGGCCAGCACGTAGCGACCGAGTTCGGGGCCCGAGACTCGGTAGTACGTCCCGAGCAGGTCCTCGCGCATCTCCTCGACGACGACCGTCGTGTCGAGAGCGTCCATCGCCATCTGCTGGGCTTCGTCGAGGGTGACGCCGGTGAGTTCCTCGGTGACGCCGCGGCCGAAGATCACCTCGTAGACCTCCTCGCCGTCGTCGAGGACGCCCTTGATCCGCAGGTCGAACTCGCCTTCGACGTCGCCGTGTTCCGAACAGCGCCCGTTCTGGAGGACGCGCGTGCAGCCCTCCTCGGGGCAGCGCTTGATGAGGCCGCTACCGGACTGGATGTCGACGAGCGCGCCTTCGACGGAGACCGCGTCGTCGCCGACTTCGATGTCCTCGTCGAGTTCCTCGATCGACGTCGTCTTGTTGAGTTTCACCGAGAAGTTACCCTGGTACTCGTCGGTAACGACGTTCCCGAGGCGGTAGACCGCGCCCTCCTCCAGTTCGGGGAGATCCGATGTCTCGAAGGCGACGAACTTCGTGCGCCCGGACTCGTCGCCGAGCAGGCCGACCTGGGCGATCGACTCGCTTCGGGGCTCCCACAGTTCGACGACCTTCGCGGTCACGTCGATCCACTGTTCGTCCTCGTCGATGTCGGCGAGGCGGACTTCGTCGTTACCGCCGCGACCGATCTCGTCACGTTCGAGGCCGGCCTCTTCGAGGTAGCTGTTAACCACCGAGCGGCGCGCCTCGTCGACGGGCACGCGGTACTCGTCGACGAGATTACGCAGTCGCTCTTCGACGTCGTCTTCGTCCACGTCGAGGTGGTCTGAGAACTGTTCCGCTATCTCCGCTGCGTGTGTTCGCAGGTCTGACATAGTTTCACTCGCCTCCGCCTTGTTTTCCGTTGGGAGGCACGGGGCGATTGGTTCCCGATCAGTAATAAAGTATCGTAACCGGGGTGAAAGTGAAGCCGACGTGACGGACGAAAGTGAGACCGACGCGACGGACTTGTGTCCGCGATCAGGTCGTCGCGACCACCAACGAACCTATACGACTCGCCCTCGCACTCTCTCCCGATGAGCGACCGTCTCGAACGCCTCCTGCGAGCGAAGTTCCGCGAGGCCGGCCGCCAGTACGCCCGCGCCCGCGATGCCTACCGCGAAGGTCGCGACGCGGAGACGGGCGACGAGGATCGAATGGCCATCCCGACCGCCATCCCTCGGGACGACGACGGCCGCCTCCGCATCGTCTGCCGCCGTGAAGCCGACCGCCGCGCCGTCGCGGTCGACGCCGAGGGGCGCCCGGCGTGCTTCGAGGCGGGGCATCCGGACTGTGAGGGCTGCGTCGAAGACCTCCACGACGGGATCGTGGAGACGTGGTGATGGCGGACAACGTTTCAGCCACCGGGGGAACCGAGGTTTCGGTCCCCGTCGTCGCCGTCGTGCTCGCCGGCGGGACGGGGTCGCGGCTCTACCCCGCCAGTCGGTCGGATCGCCCGAAGCAGTTCCTCCCGCTCGTGGGCGAAGAATCGCTCCTCGAAGGGACCGTCTCACGGGCGCGCGACGTCGCAGACGAGGTCGCCGTCGTTACCCGCGAGAAGTACACAGCGGGCGTGCGAGACCGCGTCCCCGACGCCGACGTGCTCGTCGAACCCGCCGGACGCGACACCGGGCCGGCGCTCCTGTACGCGACGCACTACGCCTCAGAACGCTACGGCGACTGCGTCGTCCTCGCGCTCCCGAGCGACCACCTCGTCGGCGAGGGGTTCGCGCCCGCAGTCCGTCGCGGCGTCGGCGTCGCGGCAGCCGAGGACCGGCTGATCACGTTCGGCGTCGAGCCGACCCGGCCCGAGACGGGCTACGGTTACATCGAACCGGCGGCGCCCACCCCAGCGGCCCCTACGACGACAGAAACGACGGAAACGGACACCGGCTCCGATCCCGCCTGGAAACCCGTCCAGTCGTTCCACGAGAAGCCAGACGTAGAAACCGCCGAGTCGTACGTCGCGGCCGGCCACTACTGGAACGCCGGACTGTTCGCCTGGCGGCCGGAGGTATTTCTGGACGCGGCCGCGACCTCACCACTAGCCGATCTTCTCGACGCACTTCGATCCGCGAGCGACCACTCCGGCGACCACTCTGATGTGGTTTCCGGCGATCACTCCGATGTGGAATCCGACGGCCATTCCGACGTGATCACCAGCGACCACCCGGACGTAACGGCCGCGTTCGAGGCGACCGAGTCGGTCAGCGTCGATCACGCCATCTTCGAGGGCGCCGACGACGTAGCGGTCGTCCCGGTCGCGTTCCCCTGGGACGACGTCGGCTCCTGGGACGCGCTCGAACGCGTCCTCGACGCCGACGGGACCGGAAACGTCGCCGGCGAGGACGTCACGCTGCGGACGCTGGATGCCGCGGACAACGTCGTCGCCGCAGACGGCGCACACGTGTCGCTCGTGGGCGTCTCGGACCTCGCCGTGGTCGCGTGGGACGACCGCGTCCTCGTCGTGCCGAAAGCGCGCGCGCAGGACGTCAAACGGCTCGTTCGCTCGCTCGAAGCGCGCGGGGAGTTCTGAGTCGGGCCGAAAAGAGAGCTACTCGGCCGAGCGCCGCACCTGTACGCGGCCACCCGTCGTCACTCCGACGAGCAGCGCTTCACGGACCTCGCGACCCTGAATGGCGTCGCCGGCGGCGTCCGAGACCGCTTTCATCAGCTCGGGTGCCGTCCGGTTCGCCTTCACGCCGGCCTCGTCACAGGCGTCGTACACCTGCTTCGGGACGTCGTAGAGGTCAGTCCCTTCCTCGACGGAAACCTGCACCGGAGCCGTCAGCGCCTCGGCGAAGGCGACGGTCTCGCGCGCTTTCTCGACGTTTCGGCGCGCACTCGATTCGACGCTCGACACGTTCGCACGGGACGTCCCGAGCATCGACGCGATCTTCGACTGGCGGATCCCCTGCTCTCGGAGCACCAGCACTTCGGCCTGACGGCGCGTCAACACGCTCTCGTCGGCGTCGAAGCCCGCCTCCGCGAGCGCGGCGTCGACGTCGAACGCCGAGAGGTCCTCTCCCTCCTCGGTGTGTAACCCGTCGACCCCGTCCGATTTCGCGCTGTCGCCGTCTCTCTCGGCGTCGTCCATACTGTCGCGTTGGCGGCCCCGCGCAAAAAAGATGCAGAAGAGTGACTGTCCGTGCCGTCTCGCCCCGCCGGCGGCGGTCGATTATCCGCCCCAGAAGTTGTCGCGGCTGCCGAGCGCGGTCGGCCTGTCCGGGCCGCCCGTCCGGTCCTCGGAGCCGTCGTCTGTGGCGTCGGACGCGGCCGTCTCGTCCGCGGCTTCTTCGGCGTCTTCGTCGAGCGGCAGCCGTTCGACTACCTTCTTCGCGGTCGCGTGGTTGGATTTCACGCGGTCGATTCGGACGACGGCGCGCGCCTCCGGCAGGAGGCCGTCGACGAGCACGATGAAACCGTCGTCGGTCCGGCCGACGCCCGCTCCGCTCTCGTGGATGTCGTCGACGTCGACGACGACTTCCTCGCCGGGCTTGACGGGCTGGGCCTTCAGGTCGCGGATCGGCTGGTCGTAGTTGTTACACCACTCGGCGCCACCGCGGTCGCCGTAGTATTGACACCCCATCCCGTCGATTCGCTCCGAATACCGGGGACAGTCGTCGGCCAGCGGACAGTCTGACATAGCGAATGTTACTCCACGGCGTGTCTAAACGCTTGCGGGTCTCGAAACGACAGTGTGGCTGAGACACGATAGCGACACCCACCGCAACGCTTTCAGCCGTCTCGCCCCGACAGCCGGTATGAGTCGCCGCGTCCCCGAGTTCGCCGTCATCACGGGCGTCTTCCTCGGTATCTCCGTACTCGTTTCCGGATTGCTCCTCGGCTGGAGCCTCTATGCGACGGTCGTCGTCGGGGCGCTCGTCTCGTACCCGTTCGTCGGATTCGGCATCGTTCGCGACGACGACCCCGCAGCGACGATCCGACCGCGGTGGCTCCTCGCCGCCGGGAGCGTCGTCGCCGCGGCCGGCGCGTTCGGCGTCCTCCTCGACGACCCGTCGCCGCGCGGCGTCCTCTTCGCGATCCTCGTCGCCGCCGCGCTCGGTGCCCCGGCCGCTGGCTACGCGACCAGATACGGGGCAGACGTCAATCCGCTCTCGCCCCGCACGACCGTCTTCGTCGGGGCGGCGGCTGGAGTGGCCCTCGTCGTCGCCGGCGTACTCGTCGGCACTCCCTACGTCGGCGTCGGTGCCGGAGTCGCAATCGGACTCGGAGCGGCGCTGTACGGGACTGCACGCGGCGTCACCTTCGACCGGCGGACGAAGCGGCTTGCTGCGGCCGGGGGCGGCGTGCTCGGCGTCGGGATCGTTGCCGTCGGCGTCGTCCGCGGCGGACCGCTGGGCGAGTGGCTCCTAGTCGGGACGGCGACCGCGCTCGTGCCGAGTCTTTACGCTGCGCTGACGGCGGAGTCCTTCGAGCGATCGCGCCGCTCGGAGTGGTAAGCGCGGAGTAAATAACAATTAAAGAACCCGAATCGGGGCCGGTCGCTGCTAAGGATAAGAGACTACGCCAGCGGCGTCCGCTCGACGACCGTCCCGTCGGCAGTCGGATACTGCTCGACGATCTCGCCCTCGGGGACGTCACCCTCTTCGATCATCTCCTCTAAGAGCCACCACGCGACCTCGACGTGGTTCGATTTGACCGTGTAGAACTCCTCGGGAACGCCGAGAGCGTCGAGTTCGTCGGCCGTGATCCACGTCTTCCCGTAGACGAGCGTCCCGTCGTCGGTCACCTCGTCGAAGGGGCGGCGAATGGTGCGTGCCATCCGCTTGAGGCGGTTGCGATGTTGTGCGGCGTCTTTGAACACGGAGGTACAGAAGTACACGCGCTCGTGGTCGCCCATCGTGTCGAGAATCTCCTCTTTGGAGCCGTCGACCGCGGACATATGGCCTTCCTGCAGCTCGAAGCCCTGTTCTTGCATCCGGCGGTAGTTCCCGTCGCTCATCTCGAACTCGTTGACGTTGCAGAACTCCGCGGCGCCTTCGTCGAGGAAGTCCAGGAACTCCTCTTCGGCGCGGATGCCGGGGATCTCGAAGGCGGGCGTGAGCCCTTCCTCGCGGGCGATGTAGAGGATCTCCTCCCACTCGGTCCCGTGGAGATCGCCCCACTGTTCGTACGGCGGGTGGAACCGGATCTCGTCGAGGCCGGCCTCCGAGAGCCGGCGCATATTCTCGCGGCCGCCGGTGATGCCGGTGTAGAGGTGCGTGTGGTGGTCCTCGCCGAACTCGTCTTTCAGAAGCGAGAGGTAGTGACAGGTGCGATCGAGCGCCTCCTGCGGTTCGCCGCCGGTGATCGAGGTGCCGAGCGCCTGCATCCGCTTGGCTTCCTCGATGACGTCGTCGTCGGATTCGACGAGTCGTTCGTTCGCGTAGACGTCGGTGACGTTCTTGCGGTTCTCGCCGAGCGGGCAGTAAAAGCAGTCGCGCTGGTCGCAGTAACCGTAGACGAAGAGAACCATCTTACCGCCCTTCGCGCACTGCTCACAGCCCTTCGAGATCATTCGTTTCTCGATAGCGGTCCGAGACTCAAAAGTCGTGCTACTTCGGTCGCGCAGGGACACGCCGGTGCCCGCGGCGCTGGTCCATCGCTCGTGACTGCTCCCGAAAACAGATATACTCCGATGGCGTACGTCCGCCAGATGCTGTTGGTCCTCTGTGTCGACCTCGACGACGACCTCGGTCGCAAGACGGGACTGGATACACCCATCGTCGGCCGGGACCGCGTCGAGTCGGCGGCGGTCGAACTCGCAACCGCCGACCCGGAGGACTCAGACGTCAACGTTCTGTTCCAGGGGATCCACGAGTACGACGCGCTGTACGCCGATCCCGACGTCGACGAGGAAGTGACCGTCGCCGCCGTCACCGGGACACAGGGCGGTGACGTGAAGGCGAACCGCGCGATCGGCGAAGAGATCGACCGCGTCCTCGCCGGCCTCTCGACCGGTGAGAACGTCAGTGCCATCGTCATCACCGACGGCGCACAGGACGAGTCGGTGCTGCCGATCGTCCGCTCGCGGGTTCCCATCGACAGCGTCCGGCGCGTCGTCGTCAGACAGGCGCAGGACTTAGAGTCGATCTACTACACGATGAAGCAAGTCCTCGCGGATCCGGAGACCCGCGGGACGATCCTCGTCCCGCTCGGCATCCTGCTTCTCATCTACCCCTTCGTGACGATCGCGAGCCTCTTCGACGTGCCCGGCGCGGTCGTGCTGGGCATCATCTCGGCGCTGTTGGGTCTGTACACACTCTTTCGGGGCCTGGGGCTCGAAAACGCCGTCGACGACACTGCAGACCGCGTCCGCGACGTGCTCTACGAGGGCCGGGTTACGCTCATCACCTACGTCGCCGCCGCCGCCCTGCTCGTCGTGGGTGGGTTCAGAGGCTACGCGCTCTTCGAGACCGTCCGCGCGAGCGTCCCCGACCCGACGCCGCCGATCGTCCTCGCGGCGCTCGTCCACGGCGCAGTCCAGTGGTTCGCCGCCGCAGGCGTCACCTCCAGTCTCGGACAGGTGACCGACGAGTACCTCGCCGACCAGTTCAAGTGGCGCTACCTCAACGCGCCGTTTTACGTCGTCGCGATCGCGGTCGTCCTCTACGTCGTCTCCGGTTTCTTCCTGCCCCGGGACATCGCCGGCGTCCAGTCGTTCTCGATGACGCAGTTGGCGATCGGGCTCACGGCCGGGACGCTCCTCGGCGTGTTCAGCACGCTCGTGTTCGCGATCGCGGAATCACGGTTCCCGACCGCCGCAGAGGCAGCCAAAGGGTGACTGAGAATGTCGGAGGTCGCGAAAGATATCGGGCTCAGCGCTCGCGGACGACGACGAACTCTGCGAGGTCCTGGAGGTAGCCGAGCGGTTCGCTGTCGTCGACGTTCGACGCCGCGAGGGCCTCGAGCGCCTGCTCGGATTGGTCGTGTGCACGCTGGTTGGCTTCCTCGGCGGACAGGTCGGTGACCTGCACCAGCGAGGGACGGCCCATCTCCTCGTCCTGGCCGGTCGGCTTGCCGAGGTCGGCGGCGTCGGCCGTCGCATCGAGAACGTCGTCGCGGATCTGAAACGCCACGCCGACGCGCTCGGCGTACTCGCCGAACGCCTCGACGGTGAACGGGTCGGCGCCGGCCGCGACGGCACCGAGTTCGGCCGCCGCGCGGAACAGCGCCCCGGTCTTCCGGCGAGCGAGGTCCATATACTCGCGCTCGTTGCTCGGACGGGCGACCAGTTCCGTCGCTTCACCCTCGCCGAGTTCGACCATCGACTCCGCGACGATCTGCGTCGCGTGGTCGTTCCGCGAGAGGAGGGCGAACGCCTCGCCCAGGAGGCCGTCGGAGGCGATGATCGCGGGACCGTAGCCGTACTCGGCCCACGCGCTCGCCGTGCCGCGCCGCACGTCGGAGCGGTCGATGATGTCGTCGATGACGAGCGAGGCGTTGTGGACCAGTTCGATGGCGACGGCGAAGTCGACCGCGTCTGCGGGGTCACCGCCGCACGCTTCACACGCGAGAACCGTGACAGCCGGCCGGACGCGCTTGCCGCCGGCCAGCGCGACGTGTGCCACCTCGTCGGACAGTTCCTGAGGGTCGACCGCCTCGATGACCGCCTCGAGGCGCTCTTCGACCATCGAAACCCGACGCTCCAGGTACTCCATTACCCGTCGCTGAGGATGGCGCAGCAAAAGAGGTTCCGGAAGCGCGTCCGCTTCAGTGGGGGTCCGCTCGCGTTTTGGGACGTGTGTCGTCACGTTCCGTCGCCGGGGACGCCAGTACCACCGGGCGATCCACCGTCGCCGTCCTCTTCGTCTCCCGCACCGTCGGGAAGCGAGATGAGGTTCTCGCGGCCGAGTCGGAGTTTGTCGACCCGACCCTCATCAGCCATCGCCGACAGCAACTGCGAGACCTTGGCGTCGGACCAGCCCGTCTCGTCGACGATCGTCGCCTGCTTCATCCGCCCACCGTTCTGTTCCAGCAGGTGTTCGACCCGCTCTTCGTCGGAGAGCAGCGACAGATCGACCTCGGATTCGACACTGCTCTCGGCGTCGTCTGCGCTCACGGTGCCGTCCGACGCCGCTCCGCCGACCGCTGCCGCGGCTTCGGGTTCCGACGCGGACTCGCCATTTCCGGGCCGCCCGTTCGGCGAGGGACCGCTGTCACCGCCGTTCGGTCCGGCGACGGCCCCAGAGGCGACCGAGGACCGGTCGTCAGAAACGGTAGGCTCCTCCCAGGGAAGCGTGCGGCCGCTCTCCTCACGACCCCGGAGCACCCACGCGCCCGCGAGAAGAATTGCAAGTGCGGCGAAGCCACCGCCCGCGAGAAGACCGATCGGAAGTTCCCCGGCCGGCCCGATGGCGGTGTAGGTGACGCGGAGTTCGCTCGTCTCACCCTCGAAGTCGGACGGTTCTGCGAGGACGATGGCGCTCTCACGCTGCTGGACGGGGATGCTCGTCCCCGTCACCGTGTACCCGTCCGGCGGCCGGATGAGGATCTCCTGGTCGGACCCGAAGACCGAGAGCCACGTCTTTTGATCGTCGCTTTCGGCGGTCGGGAGCGTGAACACGTCGTCGAGGACGAGCGTCTCGTTATCGCCGCGGCGGAGGAAGTTCGTCCACCGGAAAGTGAGCGCGAGCGTGCCGCGACTGTCCGCCTCGTCGATCGAACTGTGATACGTGACGTTCTCGATCGCCATCGGCCGACCGGTCGACTCGCTCGCTCGGTCCGCGAGCGACCGAAAGAGCACGATGTCCGGTCCGGCGTTCGCTTCGCCCGCTTCGTACTGCCTCGCGAGCGTCTCGAAGGCGCGCGTCTCGTTTTCGGAATCGAGCGCGTAGTGCGTCTCGACGCGCCAGGACGCGCTCCGGTCCGAACGGAGCGAGATGTCGACCGTGGTCCGCGGTTGCGTGGCGTCCGATCCGTCGTCCACTTGCGGAACCGGGGCCGAGTCACCCAGCGCGGCCGTCTGTGACGCGTCCAGAGCGAGCGCTGATGCTGGGGCGACCGCGGCGACGACGACGAGGAGGGCCAACCACAGCGCGGGCGTCCGCATTTGACGAAACTGCACGTGGAACGCTCAAAACGCTTTCCATCAACCGCCTCTCACGCCCCGATCGCACTGTCTCGGCGCCGGAGCGTACCTCTCGGTCCGTCTCATAGGGATTATCGTAACTGTTCGGAGATTCTCGCCGTACCGTCCGGCGAGAAATCTATGGAGACGTACGATAATCCCTATCAGACCCGTTCGCGGCCTTCCCCGTCGTGGCCCCGTAACCGCAGCGGCGTGAACTGCGACGAAAGGCGTCGTTTTTAGTAACGTCACGGCATATCTCGCGATATGCGTGCCGTTTCCCTCTCGCTCGCCCTCCTCTTGGTCCTCTCGGCAGTCGTCGGCGCAGTGCCGGCGCTGTCGGACGCGGACGGAGCGTCTGCCCCGTCGATCGACGGGTCGACACCGTCTGCGTCGTCGGTGTCGGCTCCAGTGCCGTCGGCCGCACAACCGACTGAGCGGTTGGGCCCCGGAGGCGGCACACCGGCACAAGTGGTCGATGCGAACGCCAGCGAGGCGCAGATCAACGTCCTCGGAATCCCGTCCGCGGAGTCGACCCGGAGCACGCTCGAAACCGAGTACGTCGAGCTCGGGAGCGGCCTCGCGTTCTCGTCGGCCACGACCGACGCTCACCTGGCAACGGCAACGGCGGTCGAACGGATCGAGTCCGCGGAGACGACCGAGGCACGCCAGCGCTACCTGTTGCAGGAGGTCAGCGGGATCGAACAGCAGATCGTCGCTCTGCGCGCACGTCAGCAACAAGCCGTCGCTGCATACGGCCGCGACGAACTCCCGCCGCGGCGGTTCCTCTACGAACTCGCACTGATCGACGCCGAGGCGCGTGAGCTCGAACAGCGGCGGGACCGACTCGAATCCCTCGCCCGGTCGACGCCCGGATTCAGCATCTCCTCGGCGCGGTTCGGGAACATCGGGCTCGAGTTGAACACGCTGAGCGGTCCCGTCCGTGGCTACGCGGGATCCGTTCTCCGCGGCGAGGCCGCTTCCGCGCGGTTCTACGTGCAGACCGGAGCCGACAGCGTCACGCTCAGCGTCATCCGCGACGGCACGTACGTCCGCGAGACGTACCGCGGGGCGCTCCGGCAGGGCGACAGCAGCGGCCCGTTCTCGCTCGCGGAGGCGGTCAACGCGACCGAGCAAGCGTACCCGACGATCGCGGCGCTCCGTCTCCGCGACGATACGCTCGGGAACCCCGACAGCGACAGCACGCGTGTCACGATCGAGCACCAGCGCGGCCGCCTCGTCGCCTTCGTCGACAGCGGAAGTCAGCGCGTGTTCGAGGAGTACCAGTACCGGCCGCTCGACCAAGTCCGGACGGGCTCCTCGACGTCGGCCGTCAAGGATGCGCTGAACTTGACGGCGCACCGGACCTACCCCGGCGGCCCCGTGCGGCTACAACTCAACAGCACGACGACCGGCGATCCCGTCGACGCCCAGATCACGGTCGGGCCGGCCGGTGGTCGGAGTTCGGTTGTCGGACGGACGGGCGAAGACGGATCGCTGTGGACGCTCGCGCCGAGCGGGACGTACCAGGTGACAGCCATCGACGGGAGTTCGGTCGTCCTGCTCTCGGTCGAGCCGACGGCGACGCCCAGCGTCTACGGACCGGTCAACAACAGCACCGGGAGTGGCGGAACCGCGACGACAGCCGGTTTCTGAGCGACCAGCGAGCGGGAAGCCGAGCCGACTGAACCCCAACGTCACCTCGTCCGGCGGCGGTGAGGCCGGCTCCGAACGTTCATCACCGATCGGGCGGCCACACCCCCCGTGAGGACCCGTGCTTCGGCTCCGGTGATCGGCGTGGTCGTCCTGCTTCTCGTCGGTATCGTCTTAGGCGGCGTCGTCGCGGCCGGTGCCGAAGCCGTCGCGACGGCGACGGGGGGCGTGGCGGCCGGCAGCGATGCGCGCGATACTGCGCGTCCGGGCCCAGTTGCAGTGTCGCTCTATGTAGACGGCGACACGGTCGCACTGACCCACGAGGCCGGCGCACCGCTTCGACTCGCGAGGGTTCGTCTCGTCGTCGAAATAAACGGAGAGCCGCTGGCGCACCAGCCGCCTGTCCCCTTCTTCGCCGCGTCTGGGTTCGGAGGCGGGCCGACTGGCCCGTTCAACGTCGCGAGCGACGGGGTCTGGGCGGTCGGTGAGACAGGGTCATTTCGAATCGCCGGAACGAACGATCCGCAGTTGGAGCCCGGGCGAACCGTGTCGGTCACGGTCTACGTCGGTGAGAATCGGGTGAGCCGCGTCCGCGGGACCGTCGATTGACGCCGGAGGCCCGTTCCGGTCGCTCGATCCGCGTATCTCGATTGTAGTCTGGTTTTTGGGGTCTGGTTTATTTCTCTGGCGCGCGTGCGATGGTCGTGATCGCCCGTGGGCTCCCCGGATACGCCTGCTGGATGTGGTGTTCGATGTCGACGAAGCCGGCTTCCTCGAACATCCGCTGGGCTTCCTCCTCGTCGTAGAACAGCATAATCGCGTCCGCGAGGTGCTGGAAGAGCGAGTTGCTCGGGTAGTCCGGTCCGACGACCAAGACCCGGTGTCCGGGTTTGACGACCCGCCGGAACTCCTCGAGCGCGGCCACGGGATTCGGCCAGTACTCGATCGACCCCGACGACCAGATCACGTCGAAGGAGTCGTCTGCGAACGGGAGCCGCTCGGCGTCGCCGCGGTAGAATCGCACGCGGTCGCGCGTGCCGAACTTCTCGAACGCCTTCTCCATCTGGTGGCGGCTCTGATCGAGCCCGTGGACGTCGTCGGTGTAGCGAAGCAGCCCCTCGGTGGCGAATCCGGTGCCGCACCCGACGTCGAGGACGCGGTCGTCGGGCTGGATGGCGAGCCACTCCAGCGCCTCGTCGCGCATCTCCTCGTTCCAGATGAAGGGGTTGATCCGGTCGTACACCTTCGAGAGGTACTTGTAGAACAGGCGCGCGTTGGCCTTGTCTTCGAGGACTCCCATTGGACGGCGGTTAGAACGGGAGAATCATAACGGTGCGGATCCGAGTCGCGGGGCGTCACGGACGACGCAACGCCGAGGCTTCCCGGGTGTGTTCCGCAAACACCTTATACAGCGCTTGCGCAACGTTTCGGTGATACGAGTATGCCGAGACCAGAGGTTCTCGAACGGATCAAAACGGCTGAATCCGAGGCTGACGACATCGTTGCAGAGGCCGAGGACGATCGCGACGAGCGAATCGAGGCGGCTCGGCGCGAAGCCGAAGAGATCCGCAACGAGGCAGAACAAGAGGCCGACGAGTACGAAGAGAAACGGCTCACAGAGGCCCGCGAGGAGATCGAAACGGAGCGTCAAGAGCTCCTCGAGGAGGGCCAGGAAGCGCGCAAGAAACTGGTCGCGTCGGCCGAGGAGAACGCCGACGAGGCGGTCGAATACGCGATCAGTCAGTTCGAGGAGGCGGTAAATGCTCAGACCTGAGCAGATGAGCAAAGTCTCGGTGACGGGATCAAAGGCCGTGATGGACGAGGTCATCGAGACCGCTCACGGACTGAACCTCCTGCACGTCACCGAGTACGACGGCTCCTGGGACGGCTTCGAGCCGGGCGATCCGGTCGAAGGCGCCGAGGAGTCCTCCGATCGCCTCGTCACCGTCCGCTCGCTGGAGAGCATCCTCGACGTCGACGAAGAGGACGCGGGACCGACGCGCATCGTCACCGAGGAGGCGCTCGACGAGGAACTCGAGGAGATCCGGACGCGGGTCAACGAACTCGACGACCGACGGCAGGAACTCCGACAGGAGATCCGCGACGTGGAGGATCAACTCGACGCGATCGATCCGTTCGTGGATCTCGGCATCGACCTCGACCTGTTGTCGGGGTACGACACGCTACAGGTCGCCGTCGGCGACGGCGACCGCGACACGATCGAGCGGGCGATCATCGACGCCGACGACCTCCGCTCGCACGAAATATTCACCGGTGACGGCGTCCTCGGGGTCTTCGCGCGGCCGACGCCCGACGCCGACGACTCCGCGCTCGTCGACGCGCTCGTCAGCGCGGACTTCTCCTCCTATGAGATCCCGGACTGGGAGGGGACGCCGAGCGAGTACAAAAAGGAGCTCGAACACGAGAAACAGCAGCTCGAATCGAAGCTCTCGACGGTCGAGAACGAACTGGAAGCCGAGAAGATGGATGCGGCGGGCTTCCTGCTCGCTGCCGAGGAGAAACTCTCGATCGACGTCCAAAAGACCGAAGCGCCGCTCTCCTTCGCGACGACCGAGAACGCCTTCATCGCCGAAGGCTGGATCCCGAGCGAGCGCTACACCGAGTTCAAGGGCGCGATCAAAGACGTCGTCGGCGAGCGCGCCGAGATCGAGGAGATCGAACGCGCGACGTTCTCGAAGGACGGAACCGATCACGTGCGCGAAGACGTGTCTGCCGGCGGCAGCGGCGGTGCGGGGTCGCCCGCGGCCGCCGACGGCGGCTCGAACGCCGACGCACGCGCCGACGGCGGCAGCCCGGTCGTGATGGCCGACGACGAACCGCCGACGGTGCAGGACAACCCCGGCGCCGTCAAGCCGTTCGAGATCCTGGTTCAGGCGGTCAACCGGCCGAGCTACTACGAGTTCGATCCGACGATCGTGCTCTTTCTCACGTTCCCGGCGTTCTTCGGCTTCATGATCGGGGACCTCGGTTACGGCCTCATTTACACTGGGATCGGCTACTATCTCTACACCGCCTTCGCGGACCGACCGGCCTTCCGGAGTATGGGCGGCGTCACGATCGCCGCCGGTGTGTTCACGGCGATTTTCGGGATCCTCTACGGCGAGATCTTCGGCCTGCACCTGATCTCGACGTACTTCTGGGAGGGTGCGCTCGGAATGGCACACCCGCCGATCGAGAAGGGACTCTCGCCCGAGGGCATCGACTGGGCCCGCGGTTGGCTCGTCGTGAGCGTGCTGATCGGGATCTTCCACCTCAACGTCGCGTGGATCTTCGGGTTCCTCGAAGACCTCGAACTGCACGACCTCGAACACGCCATCTACGAGAACGGCTCGTGGCTCCTGATGATGAACGGCTTGTGGGTGTGGGTCTTCAGCGACGCGCTCCGTAGCGTCGCTCCGGAGTTCCTCTACACCACGTTCGCGAGCGACGGCGTGCTGCCGCTCGGGTTCAGCGGCTTCCCGGCGATGGAGATCTTCACCATCCCGGGCGTTGGACCGATTACTATCCCGCTCGTGGTGTTCCTCATCGGCCTCGTCCTCCTCGCAGTCGGCGAGCCGATCGAGGCCGTCGAGTTCCTGAACGTGCTCGTGAACGTCCTCTCGTACACGCGTATCGCCGCGGTGCTGCTGGCGAAGGCAGGAATGGCCTTCACGGTCAACCTGCTGTTCTTCGGCGTGTACGTCGACAGCCACGGCGGCTGGCACTTCGGCCTCGGCGGGATGCCGGACGCCGCCGCCGTCGCGGCGCTCGGGCCGGGTGAAACCCTGAGCTACCACGGCTACGAGGTGACCGAAATTATGTTCGGCGGGCTCGTCCACGGCGACGCCGCGACGATCCTGATCGGCCTCCTGGTGCTCGTCCTCGGCCACCTGCTCGTCCTCGCGCTCGGTGTCACGAGCGCGGGCCTGCAGGCGGTGCGTCTCGAGTACGTCGAGTTCTTCAACAAGTTCTTCGACGGCGGCGGCCGCGAGTACGAGCCTTTCGGCTACGAACGGCGCTTCACGACCGAAGACTGAGCAGACCAACGAACCTCCTCGCCGACGCAGCGTGCGTCGGCGACCACTCATCTGACGGCAGACGCATCCGACCGCACCGCAGGCGGGACTCGCTCTATGCGACCCGGTCGCTGCGGCGCGACTAGCGGCGCAGCCAATTCCTCGAATCGACGAATACGGCCGAGTGCGGCCGCTTCTGTCCCCGATACGGCGAGTTAGTTTGGGAAGCTTTATGAGATGCCTCTGTTCAATTACGCACGTTCGGAGACGACTATCCGGTCGAAAATTTAAGACAATGTACGCACTCCTACAGGAAGCTCAGGCAGCTGCACCGGCTCTCGAACCAACCGCCGCCGCCGCGATCGCGGTCGGCCTCGCCGCCTTCGGTGCGGGTTACGCCGAGCGTGGTATCGGCGCCGCAGCGATGGGCGCCATCGCTGAAGACAACGATCTCTTCGTCAACGGTCTCATCCTGACCGTCCTGCCGGAGACACTCGTCATCCTCGCGCTCGTCGTCGTATTCCTGGTCTAACCGCCCCCGCCTCTTTCCATCAATGAGTTTGGACAACGTCGTCGAAGACATCCGAGACGAAGCCCGCGCGCGTGCGGAGGAAATACGCGAGCAGGGTGAGCGCCGCGCCGAGGACATCGTCGAGACGGCCGAGACGGACGCCGACGAACTCCTCGAGGCGCGAAAGGCCGACGTCGAGCGCCAGATCGAACAGGAACGCGAACAGGCGCTCTCGAGCGCGAAGCTCGAAGCGAAACAGGAGCGGCTCGAAGCCCGCCGCGACGTCCTCGAAGACGTACGCCAGCGGGTCAAGGACGAACTCGTCGAGCTCCCCAGTGAGAAGCGCGAAACGCTTACCCGGACGCTCCTCGAGGACGCGACCACGGAGTTTGCTGAGGGCGAGTCGGTGTCGGTCTACGGCCGCGCCGACGACGCGGAACTGCTCGAAGAGCTCGCCGACGAGTACGACGGCTTCGAGTACGCCGGCGAGTACGACTGTCTCGGCGGCGTCGTCGTCGAGGGAGCCGACTCCCGCGTTCGCGTGAACAACACCTTCGACTCGGTTCTTGCAGGCGTCTGGGAGGATAACCTCAAGAACGTGAGCGAGATCCTGTTCGAACAATGAGTACCGCCGGCGGTTCCAACCCGGAGTACGTGACGGCCCGCGTCAGGGCGCGTCGAAGCGCGCTGTACGGGGACGAAGAGTACCGCAAGCTGATTCGGATGGGGCCGGCCGAGATCGCCCGGTTTATGGAGGAGTCCGACTACGAGTCCGAGATCAACGCGCTCGGATCGCGACACTCGGGCGTCGATCTCATCGAGTACGCGCTCAACCGGAACCTCGCGAAGCAGTTCGACGATCTGCTTCGGTGGGCCGACGGGCGTCTCTACGACCTCATCGCGCGGTACCTACGCAAGTTCGACGCGTGGAACGTCAAGACCGTCATCCGCGGCCTCTACTCGGAGGCCGACCGGGACGCGATTGCCGACGATCTCATCCGTGCTGGCGAGTTCGACGATCAACTGCTCGATCAGTTGCTCGATGCGCCGAGCATCGAGGACGTCGTCGACCGCCTCTCGGGAACGATCTTCGGTCCCGGGCTCGCGGAGGCCTACGAGGACTACGAGGACACCGGTGTCCTCGTGCCCCTCGAGAACGCGGTCGATCGAACGTACTACGACCACCTCCTCGAAGGGCTCGTCGTCGACGAAGCGACCCAGCAGTACCGCGAGTTCCTCGAAGCCGAGATCGACTTCCGGAACGCCCGGAACGCGCTGCGCCTCGCACAGAGCGGCGCGGACATCGACCCCGCCGACTACTACATCGACGGCGGCTCGCTGTTCTCGGCGAGCGAACTCGCGACGCTGGCGCAGAACCGCGACGAGCTCGTGTCGGCGATCCGTGAGTCGAAGTACGGAGACGAACTCTCGGAGGCGCTCGACGAACTCGAAGCCATCGACAGTCTCATCGGCTTCGAGCGCGCGCTCGACGCCGTCCTGTTGAAGTACACGGACGCACTCGGGCACGTGTTCCCGCTCTCGATCACGCCGATCGCCTCCTACATCCTCGCGAAGGAACGCGAGGTCGACAACATTCGGGCGATCGCACGCGGACGCGAGGCGGGGCTCTCCGAGGAGCAGATCGAACAGGAATTGGTGATCCTATGAGCCAGGAGATCGCCGTCGTCGGAAGTCCGGACTTCACGACCGGGTTCCGCCTCGCGGGCGTCCGGAAGTTCGAGACGGTTTCCGACGAAGAGAAAGACGAACAGCTCGACGAGGCCGTGACGGACGTACTCGAAGACGAAGACGTCGGCATCGTGGTGATGCACGACGACGACCTCGAGTACCTCTCCCGATCGGTCCGCAACGCCGTCGAGACCAGCATCGAACCGACGCTGGTCACCCTCGGCGGCGGCGCGGGCGCAGGCGGCCTCCGCGACCAGATCAAACGAGCCATCGGTATCGATCTGATGGAGGAAGACTAACTATGAGCCAGACAGCACAAACCGTCCGCGAAGACGGTATTATCTCGAGCGTGAGTGGTCCCGTCGTGACCGCCCGCGATCTCGACGCCCGGATGAACGACGTCGTCTATGTGGGCGACGAGGGTCTGATGGGCGAGGTTATCGAGATCGAGGGCGACACGACGACGATTCAAGTGTACGAAGAGACCTCGGGCATCAGTCCGGGCGAGCCAGTCGAGAGCACGGGCGAACCCCTGAGTGTCGACCTCGGTCCGGGACTTCTCGACACCATCTACGACGGCGTCCAGCGTCCGCTGGACGTCCTCGAAGACAAGATGGGAAGTCCCTACCTCGACCGCGGCGTCGACGCGCCGGGGATCGAACTCGACAAAGAGTGGGAGTTCGAGCCCGAAGTCGAGGAAGGCGACGTCGTCGAGACCGGTGACGTCGTCGGCATCGTCGAGGAGACAGTCACCATCGATCACAAGGTGATGGTCCCGCCGGACTACGAGGGTGGCGAAGTCGTCGCCGTCGAGTCCGGCTCGTTCACTGTCGACGAGACGGTCGTCGAACTCGACAACGGCGAAGAGGTCCAGATGCGACAGGAGTGGCCGGTCCGTGAGGCCCGCCCCACCGTCGAGAAGAAGACCCCGCGAACGCCACTCGTCTCTGGACAGCGCATCCTCGACGGCCTGTTCCCGATCGCGAAGGGCGGAACGGCCGCGATTCCGGGGCCGTTCGGCTCCGGGAAGACGGTCACCCAGCACCAGCTCGCGAAGTACGCCGACGCCGACATCATCATCTACGTCGGCTGTGGCGAGCGCGGGAACGAGATGACCGAAGTCATCGACGACTTCCCCGAGCTGGAAGACCCCTCGACCGGGAACCCGCTTATGGCCCGGACGTCGCTCATCGCGAACACCTCGAACATGCCCGTCGCCGCGCGTGAATCCTGCGTGTACACGGGGATCACCATCGCGGAGTTCTACCGCGACATGGGCTACGACGTCGCGCTGATGGCCGACTCCACCTCGCGGTGGGCCGAGGCGATGCGTGAGATCTCCTCGCGTCTCGAGGAGATGCCCGGCGAGGAAGGGTACCCCGCGTACCTGGCCGCGCGCCTCTCGCAGTTCTACGAGCGCGCCGGCTACTTCGAGAACGTCAACGGGACCGAGGGATCGGTCTCTGCGATCGGTGCGGTCTCGCCGCCCGGCGGCGACTTCTCCGAGCCGGTCACGCAGAACACCCTGCGTATCGTGAAGACGTTCTGGGCGCTGGACGCAGACCTCGCCGAGCGTCGACACTTCCCCTCGATCAACTGGAACGAGTCGTACTCGCTGTACAAAGATCAGCTCGACCCCTGGTTCCAGGACGAAGTCGCCGACGACTGGCCAGAGAAGCGCCAGTGGGCGGTCGACGTCCTCGACGAGGAGACCGAACTGCAAGAGATCGTACAGCTCGTCGGGAAGGACGCGCTGCCGGAGGACCAGCAGCTGACCCTCGAGGTCGCTCGCTACCTGCGTGAGGCGTACCTCCAGCAGAACGCCTTCCACCCGGTCGACACCTACTGTCCGCCGGAGAAGACGTACCTGATGCTGACGACGATCCAGACGTTCAACGACGAGGCGTTCGACGCGCTGGAAGCCGGCGTCCCGGTCGACGAGATCATCGACATCGACGCCGCCCCGAACATCAACCGGATCGGCGTCCAGGAAGACTACGAAGAGTACGTCGACGAGCTCAAATCGGAGATCACCGAACAGCTCCGGAGCCTCTACTGATATGAAAGAGTACCAAACCATCACCGAGATCAGCGGTCCGCTGGTGTACGCCGAGGTCGACGAAGCCATCGGTTACGACGAGATCGTCGAGATCGAAACGGCCCAGGGCGAGACGCTGCGCGGTCAGGTGCTCGAATCCTCGGACGGCGTCGTCGCCATCCAGGTCTTCGAGGGCACCAGTGGTATCGACCAGCACGCATCGGTTCGCTTCCTCGGCGAGACGATGAAGATGCCCGTCACCGAGGATCTGCTCGGACGGGTTCTCGACGGATCCGGCCGCCCGATCGACGGCGGCCCCGACATCGTCCCCGACGAGCGACAGGACATCGTCGGCGCGGCGATCAACCCCTACTCCCGGGAGTACCCCGAGGAGTTCATCGAGACGGGCGTCTCCGCAATCGACGGGATGAACACGCTCGTCCGCGGGCAGAAGCTCCCGATCTTCTCCAGTTCGGGCCAGCCCCACAGCGAACTGGCGATGCAGATCGCTCGTCAGGCGAGCGTGCCCGAAGAAGAGGAAGGCGAAGGAGAAGGCTCCGAGTTCGCCGTCATCTTCGGCGCGATGGGTATCACCCAGGAAGAGGCCAACGAGTTCATGGAGGACTTCGAGCGTACGGGCGCACTCGAACGCTCTGTCGTCTTCATGAACCTCGCGGACGACCCCGCCGTCGAGCGGACGGTCACCCCGCGGATGGTCCTCACCACCGCCGAGTACCTCGCCTTCGAGAAGGACTACCACGTCCTCGTCATCCTCACCGACATGACCAACTACTGCGAGGCGCTCCGTGAGATCGGCGCGGCTCGTGAAGAGGTCCCGGGCCGCCGTGGCTACCCCGGATACATGTACACCGACCTGGCGCAGCTCTACGAGCGCGCCGGCCGGATCGAGGGTCGTGAGGGGTCTGTCACCCAGATTCCGATCCTCACGATGCCCGGCGACGACGACACGCACCCGATTCCGGACCTGACCGGGTACATCACCGAGGGACAGATCTACGTCGACCCCGACCTCAACAGTCAGGGGCTCCAGCCTCCGGTGAACGTCCTGCCCAGCCTCTCGCGGCTGATGGACGACGGTATCGGCGAGGGCCTCACCCGCGCGGACCACGGCGACGTCTCCGACCAGATGTACGCCGCGTACGCCGAGGGTGAGGACCTGCGCGACCTCGTGAACATTGTCGGTCGCGAGGCGCTCTCAGAGCGTGACAACAAGTACCTCGACTTCGCCGACCGCTTCGAGGAGGAGTTCATCGACCAGGGCTTCGAGACCAACCGCGAACTCGAAGAGACCCTCGAGATCGGGTGGGACCTCCTCTCGATGCTGCCGAAAGAGGAACTCAACCGGGTCGACGAGGACTTCATCGAGGAGTACTACCGCGAAGACGCCGGTGGCGAGACCGAAGCGGAAGCGACCGCCGACTGATCGCGGGCGGCGATTTTTCGACTTTCTTTGCGGCTCAGCGAGCACTCACACTCCCGCGAGTGACTGCTCTCGGCCCCCGCGAGAACCTCTATGCGGGTTGCTCGGGTGGGCTCGCTCGCGTCCCCGAATCGGCCACACACGTTTTACTGCATCCCTCGCTATCTAGCCTATGACACAGCGGTCGGAGGCGGACGTGCGGGTGCGGTCGGGTGTGGCACGGGAGCGGCCCGAAACCGACTCGCGGACGATGTCTGCGAGTACCGACGCCGTCGACGAGTCGCTGAAGACGCGCACGATGGACGAAGCCCCGGTGGGAATCACCATCGCCGACGCGACGAAGCCGGATATGCCGCTCGTGTACGCGAACGCCGCGTTCGAGCGGATCACCGGCTACGCACCGGAGTACGCGGTCGGGCGAAACTGCCGGTTTCTGCAGGGAGAGGCGACGCGTGCGAAACCCGTCGCACAGATGCGAGCTGCCATCGAAGACGGGCAGGCCACCACCGTCGTGCTTCGGAACTATCGGAAAAACGGCGAGCTGTTCTGGAACGAGGTGACGATCGCGCCACTGTACGATGAGACGGGCGAGATCGCCTACTACGTCGGATTCCAACAGGACGTCACGCGCCGAAAACGCGCCGAGCAGGCTGCTGCGGATCGGGCCGAACGGATCGAACGGGAACGCACCGCACAAAAGCATCTCCTCGAACGGCTCGATGGCATCGTCGCAGAGGTCACGGACGCAGTAACCCAGTCACAGTCACGGAGTGACCTGCAGCGTGAAGCCGTCCAGGCGATCGGAGAAGTCTACGCCGGCGCGTGGTTCGGAGCGTACGATCCCTCGATCGAAGCGGTCGAGCCCGACGAGGTAGTCGGAGAAACGGACGTCCCCCAGGGCAGTCGGTTCGTCGTCGGCGACGTGACTTCGATGGGCGGGGGTGACGGCGACGTCGGCAACGGGGACGAATCGCGCAACCCGGTCGAACGGGCCGTGGCCGGCGCGCTCGCCGAACGCCACGTCCGCATCGAATCTCTCGGCGGGGACACCGAAGCGGCGTTGACGTCGGTCGCCGCCGTGCCGTTGCACTACGGGGAGGCGACGTACGGCGTCGTTTGCGTGTACGTTCGAAACGACGGATTCGACGACCACGAGCGGGCCATTCTGGCGGCACTGGGGCGAACCCTCGCAACCGGGATCAACGCACACGAGACCCAGCGGACGCTCCAGACGCAGGAGACCGTCGAACTGCGGCTCGCACTCGGTGACCACCCGTTGGCCGGGTTCGCCACCGATCTGCAGAGTCAACTGCAGTACGCCGGCAGCGTCGGCGACAAAGACCGGTCGACGATGCTGTTCGAGGTGGCCGAGCCGACGGCACAACTCGACGGGGAGGCAGTACACGGCGCGGCCGCAAAACGCGACGACATCGAGGTCGATACGGTGCTCGCCGAGACCACCTGTGGACCCGTGATCGAACTCGCGGTGACCGATCCGACGCTGCAGGAACTGCTCACAGCGCACAGTGGCGAACTCCGTGCAGCCGTGATCGAGCCCGGGATCGCTCGTGTGACGGTCGAAGTGGGCCGGGAAGCGCTCGCCCAGTCGTTGGCTGCAGCCGCGATGGAGCGCTTCGAAAGCGCAGAGGTGATCAGCTACTGTCGTCGCGAGACGCGTGACGACACGGGCCAGGGGTTCGTCGCCGAGCTGGAATCGGAATTGACAGATCGACAGCACGCCGCGTTCCTTCGGGCCTACGCGGCCGGCTACTTCGAGTGGCCCCACGACACCAGCGGCGAGGAACTCGCCGAGTCGATGGGCGTCTGCCGATCGACGTTCCACCAGCATCTGCGAGCGGCGCAGCGAAAGGTCGCGGCCGCGCTGTTCGATTGACGTACCGCCGCGAGACGTGCCGAAACGCATCGAGACACGACGGAGTCGGCAACTTCTATACGCCCAGTTTCCGAGAAACACAACAGCGTTGCAGCCGCGTGATCTCCCCGACAACGGTCAACAGTTGTGTACGGGGGTCCGTGCCGTCTAATCGAAGCCCAACTAGTTGGGAACACTGCTTACAACTCTTACCTGCAAATTTTGGGACGCAATATGCCACAACCAGGTAGTGAATCGATATGGCTCTGGCTCGGAACGCTCGGGATGTTCCTGGGAATGCTGTACTTCATCGCCAGGGGCTGGTGAGAAACAGACAGACGGCGACAGGAGTTCTACATCGTCACGATATTCATCACCGCCATCGCATTTGTAAACTATCTTGCGATGGCGTTGGGATTCGGGTTGACGATAGTGGAGGTCGGCGGCGAGGAACTGCCGATCTACTGGGCCCGGTACACTGACTGGTTCTTCACGACACCGCTTTTGCTCATCGACCTCGGGCTGCTCGTCGGGGCGAACCGGAACGAGCTCTCCTCGCTGGTCGGGCTGGATATGCTGATGATCGGAACGGGCGTCGTCGCGACGCTGTCCGCCGGTCCCGGCTTCCTCAGCGAGGGCGCACGCCGACTGATCTGGTGGGGGATCTCCACCGGCTTCCTGCTGGTGCTGCTGTACATGCTGTACGGCTCCCTCGACGAGAAAGCGAGCAAACTCACCGGCGACGCCGCGTCGACGTTCAGCACGCTCCGTACGCTGATCGTCGTCGTCTGGCTGGTCTACCCCGTCTGGTGGATCGTCGGCACGGAAGGCCTACAGCTCGTGTCGCTCAACATCGAGACGGCCGGATTTATGGTCCTGGACCTGGTCGCAAAGGTCGGATTCGGGATCATCCTGCTGTCGAGCCGTGAGGTGCTCGACGCTGCCGGGGCGCGAGCGTCGAGCGCCGAACCGGCAGACTAATCGACGAGCACCGTCGATTCGAACGCAGCACCGAACGCGTACCCCGCCCACCCCGCGTTCGCAGTCTGGACCGTACGCCGACGCGTGAGTCGACGGCGCCGAGACGACGCAGACGGCCGCCAACGAGACGAGATTACAGATGACGTTTCAGTTCACGTACCTCCAATTCCACTTCGCGTTTTTACTGCCAGCAGTAATGCTGCTGTCTGCGACCGGCTTCGTGAGCCGATCACGGATCGGCGGTATCGCCTCGTGGGACAGCAGTAGTTGGCGCAACTACTGGGCGGGGGTAGCCACCATCACCGTCGTTGCGCTCGTGTACACGACGCCGTGGGACAACTACCTCATCGCGCGTGGAGTCTGGTGGTACGGCGCCGAGACGACCGTCCTGACGATCGGTTACGCGCCGCTTGAGGAGTATCTCTTCATCGTCGTCCAACCCTGGCTGACTGCGCTGTGGCTGTCACACCTATCGTTTTCGACGGCGTGGCCGTCGGCGTCGCATCCGATCAGGAGCCGCCTCGTCGCGTTCGGACTCGCGGTCGCCATCTGTCTCGGAGGCTGGCAGTTGCTCGGCACCGACGCGACGTTCTACCTCGGTGCGACGCTCGCGTGGGCGGCCCCGGTGTTGGCGTTGCAATGGGTCGTCGGCGCACCGCAGTTGTGGGCGCGCCGGCGCACCGTCGCTCTCGGAACGGTGCTCCCGACACTGTATCTCTGCGTTGCCGACAGGATCGCCATCGAGTACGGCATCTGGATCCTCTCGAAGCAGTACACGACTGGGCTCTCCATCGCGGGGCTGCCCATCGAGGAAGCGATGTTCTTCCTCGTGACGAACCTCTTCGTCGTGCAGGGACTCGTCCTGTATCGGCTCGTGATGCAGCGGTGGGCGGACGGCACGGCCGCGACGGCGCGGCACTGGTACGATCGCCTCCGCGCCGGCGCGGAAACGGCCCGCTAACGATGGCTGGCTCGACAGCTCACGACGGAGAGACACGGCGGGTCGACGAGAGCGCCGTCGAGAGCGAGGACGACGTGACACAATCGCTGATGCGCACGATTGGTGGCCGTCCGGCGTGGTTGCTCACTGCCGGGGTCGCGATTCTCGGGGCCGGTGCGGTGCTCGTAGGGCCGGCGACGACGCTGCCGCCGTGGGCGCGGTACGCCCCACTGGCGGTGAGCCTCCTCGTGTTCGGGTTGCCGCACGGCGCAGTCGACCACCTGGCACCCGCCCGGGCGGCCGGGGAGCAACCGTCGGTTCGCTTGCTCCTGATCGTCGGACTCGTGTATCTACTCCTCGGCGGGGCGTACGCGGTGCTGTGGCTCCTCTCACCGATAGCATCAGCCGCGTTTTTCATCGGGATGACCTGGGTCCACTGGGGCCAAGGCGATCTCTACGCGCTCGAGGCGCTCGGCGGGTCACATCTCGACAGTCGAACGGTACGCACCGGCACGCTTCTCGTGCGCGGGGGACTGCCGATGCTCGTGCCGCTACTCCGATTCCCGGAGCGATACCGAGACGTCGTCGACGCCTGGGTGGCGCTGTTCGGCGGCAGCCTCGACGCGTCGTGGCTGGTCGCGCCCGACGTGCGCCTCAGCGTCGGTGCGGCGTTCGCGGCGCTGACGGTCGGGACGCTCCTCGCTGGGTACCGGCGCAGTCCCGGTGACGGATGGCGGCTCGACGCCGCCGAGACGGGGCTGCTGTGGGTGTACTTCCTCGTCGTTCCGCCGATCCTCGCGATCGGCGTGTACTTCTGTGTGTGGCACTCGCTGCGACACATCGCCCGACTCGTCGGCGTCGACCCGAGCGCCAGGCGGGCGTTCGCCGATCGCGGAGCCGTCCCTGCGCTCTTGCGGACGGGCCGCGACGCGCTGCCGCTGACGGTGGTCTCCGTCGGACTGCTCGTCGGCGTCGCACTCGTTGGACGCGTCCAGACCGACCTGCGGACGTTGGCCGCGCTGTACCTCGTCTTCATCGCCGTGTTGACGCTTCCCCACGTAGTGATCGTGACGTGGATGGACCGCACCGAGAACGCCGGCCTGGCCGGCCTCGTCCGCGAACAGTAAAAGGTTAACAGGCTCGGTTCACAACTGGCAGGCAATGGCCGAAGACGTCAAACCGACACGCAAGAACTTGATGGCGATCGAGGATCGGATCCAACTGTCCGAGCGGGGCCACGACACGCTCGAACAGAAGCGAGACGGCCTCATTATGGAGTTTATGGACATTCTGGACCAAGCACAGGACGTCCGCTCCGAGCTGAACCAGAACTACGAGACGGCCCAAGAGAAGATCAATATGGCGCGAGCGATGGAAGGCGACGTCGCCGTGCGCGGTGCCGCCGCGGCGCTCAAAGAGCATCCGGAGATCACCACGCAGTCGAAGAACATCATGGGCGTCGTCGTCCCGCAGATCGAGTCCTCGCGCGTGAAAAAGAGCCTCGACCAGCGCGGCTACGGGCTCCTCGGCTCCTCGGCGCGGATCGACGAGGCCGCAGACGCCTACGAGGAACTGCTCGAGACGATCATCCTCGCCGCGGAGGTCGAGACGGCGATGAAGAAGATGCTCAAAGAGATCGAGACGACGAAACGCCGCGTCAACGCCTTGGAGTTCAAGCTGCTCCCCGAACTCAACGAGAACAAAGAGTACATCGAGCAGAAGCTCGAAGAGCAAGAGCGCGAGGAGATCTTCCGTCTGAAGAAGATCAAGAACAAGAAAGAAAAAGAAGAGAAAGCCGAAGAAGAGGCCGAGGAAGCGGCCGCAGCGGCCCCGGCCGACGACTGAACCAACCTCGCCAATCGAACGACGGAACCGCGCGTCTTCGGTTATCGCTCTTCGCTCTCTTTGCTGTCTTTCGTCCGGTCGCTACTCTCGCCGGAGCCTGGGCTCTGTCCAGGGATTTCCCCGCATCGTCGGCCGCGCGGTGACCTCTCCCACGCCGCCATCAGATGATAAGTCTTAATTAGACTACCGGGCAACGAAGAAGTGGAGCAAGCCCGGGTGGTGTAGTGGCCCATCATACGACCCTGTCACGGTCGTGACGCGGGTTCAAATCCCGCCTCGGGCGCTTGTGCTTTGCTCCGATGTGTGCCCGGGTGGTGTAGTGGCCCATCATACGACCCTGTCACGGTCGTGACGCGGGTTCAAATCCCGCCTCGGGCGCTTTCTCGATTTCACAACGTCGTAGCAGATGCTTTTTCTCGTGGACCGATGGCCGCGAGACGATCTATCTATACTCCCACGAGAACGGTTCCGAGAGCCACGCCGAGGAGCGCCGACGCGAGTGTGCCAGCGGCGTCGACAGCCGCGAGCCGCCAATTTTCCTTCGAGGCGGCCTCAACCACGTTGACGGCGAACGAGGAGAACGTCGTGAACGCGCCGCAGAATCCCGTCCCAGCGACAGCGAGAGTCGTCGCGTGCGGTGACGAGGTGACGAGCGCCCCGAGCGCGGCGCTCCCGAGGACGTTGACGGCGAAGGTACTCCGACGGCCGCCGCCGAGTGCGACGTCGACTGCGTACCGGCCGAGTGCGCCGACCGCTCCCCCGAATCCGACGAGGACCGGCAGGGGAACGCCGTCGAGGTCAGTGAGTGCCGCGAGAGCGACACCGAGGGCGACGCTCACGCGAACCGCCTCCCTGCGGCGAGTCCGAGGAGTGCGGCGAGAAAGCCGAACGCGTAGTTGGCCCCGACGTTCGCGAGACCCCAGGTCGGGCCGAGCGACGTCGTCTCGACGGCGAAGGTGCTGTACGTCGTGAACGAGGAGAGCAATCCCGTCGCGAGGAAGAAGCGGAGGCGACTCGAACGGACGACGCCGATCGAGAGCGCGAGGACGAAACTTCCGAGGACGTTCACGACGAATGTCCCGCGTGGCCCCGGCACGGCCGTGCCGACGAGATAGCGTGACGTCGCTCCGAGGAATCCGCCGAGTGCGACGAGCACGGGGACGAGCCTGTCGGCCATCGAGCGTGGATCACACGCGCGTGTACTCGTCGGTTTCGGTCGCGTCTGTGTCGACCGTCTCCGTGTCAATCAGTTCTACGTCGGTCGCCTCCGCACTGTCGGCGTGAGATGCGGCAGCCGATGTGGGCGACGCCGCTGCAACCGCCGACGCGCGCGGACTCGCCCCGCCGTGCGGCGTGTCGCGTTCGCGGACCGCGACCGTGCGAGTCGCTTCCGCGGTGTCGTCGACGACGAGCGCTTCCCCGGGAGCCGTCGGCATCGCGTCTGTGACGTCCGTGTCGACGTAGGCAGGATCTGCGGCCGCGAGCGCGCGGACGTCCGGCCCGGCCGTCAACCGATGGACGATACGGAGGTCCGACTGGGAGACGGCGACGGCCGGGAGCGCGCTCGGGCGCTGTGTCGCGGCGACGAGCGAGACGCCCGGTGCGCGGCCGCGAGTGAGGATCGCCCGGAGCGATGCACCGGCGACGCCCTCGAAGAAGACGTGTGCTTCGTCGACGAAGAGCCAGGGGAGACGTTCGACCGTCGGCGGCTCGGCACCCGCCACACCCGCAGCACCACGCCCGAGACGGGCGTCGTAGAGCGCCGCTGCGACGCCGGCGACGACCGCGTTCGAAGGCGCGTCGTCGAGGTCGGAACAGTCCAGAATCGTCGCCTCGCCGCCGGCGAGTGCGTGTGCGTCGAGTCCCGCGGGATCGAAGACACCCCACGAATCGGCACGCCGGAGACGGTTGCCGGCCGCGCGGCGAACGTCTGCCGTTGCGTCGGCCGCGTCGACGACAGCACGCATCTCAGAGAGCGTCGCGGCCGTCGACGCGGCGTGCCAGACGAGCGCGCCGACCGGCTGGTCGGGGTCGCTCCCGACGAGTTCCGGCCACCGCGCCGGCGGAATCGCGTCTGCGCGGATCGTCGGCTCGTCGACGATCCGAGCGGGGACGGGCGTCCCGGTCGCGTCGTCGGCCAAGCCGCGAAAGACGCCCATCGGGTCGACGACGACGGGGGCGACACCACGCGCCCTGGCTGCTTCTTCCGCCAGGACGCCGAGCGTGTAGGACTTACCGTAACCCCGCTTGCCGACGACGAGCGCGGCGTGCGGCCGGTCGAGATCGATCCCGACGGGTGCGCCGCGGCTACCGTCGCGGGCGCGGTGGGACCCGAGGCGGCCGGCGGGACCGTCGGGAGCCGTTCGGCCGCACTCGTCTCTACGACCGAGAACTTCGGTGTGCATCAGCGAGAGTGCCCTCGGGATGCGATATAAACGCACGGCCGACTGTTTATATACTGAGACGGGACCACGGCCGGTATGTTCGACGAACTCCGCCGCTTCGCCGACGACGACCGTGCGATCGAAGGACTGCCGATCAGACTCGTCATCGCGCTCGTCGTGGGGGTCGCGACGATGAGCGTGATGCTGAATATGTTGTCCGGCGTGCAGGGACTCGCCGTCTCCGAACTCGACGTCAAACCCTCACCCGACGTCGTCCAGCCGGGCGAGCAAGAACTCTCGCTGACCGTCGTCGACGACGACGGCGACGGGGTCGAAGGTGCGACGGTGATCGTGAAAGACGGCAGCGCCGAGATCGATAGCGTGGTGACTGCCAGCTCAGATGCCGACGGCGTCGCGACCGTCACCTTCGAAGCAGACACCCGGGCGAATCAGGAGACGGGAACGCTCGTCGTCGACGTGAAACCGCCGTCGGGGAGCCAGTTCGTGGACCGCCGCGCGAACACGGAGATTCTCGTCGTCGAGGAGTAGCGCAGGTGACGTTGGCGTTGGCTATAGTAGCGTTTGCAACTGATTACACAGCCAATCGCACGACTGCGTGCAATTCGGTGCGTGAAGACTTGCAAACGCTACTATACGCCAGCCGTTCATACTGTCGGACACAACGATGTGAAAATTATCGGCACCCCGTGGGTGTCAACACAGTTCACGAACTGCTGTCCGACAGTATCACCGCTCGGGGTGCGTCGGCGCGTCGAAGCCGCCACGAACGAGCGGCTTAGCGATGTGTCGACGGGCACAGGGTGGGACCTCGTACCACCCGACATCGAGGTCGCGGTCGACCGAGACGGTTTCCGGACCAGACCGCGAGGTACCGCAGTCGCGACACCGGTACCCCTGGTTCCGGCCGGCGCTCTCCATCGACCGTCCGCACTCGCCGCACGTCGGCGTCGTCTCCACGGTGCGCCGGAGTGATCGGACGGCGAACTTCTCCAGTTTGATCGTCCCGTCGCTCACCTCGCCGCAGACGGTGACCTCGTCACCGGAGCGAAGCGCCCGCACGCGGTCCCGAAACCGCTTCGTGGGTTCGAACGCGACGCAGTCGACCGAATCGTCGGCGTCGCCGCGTGCTTCGAGGTCGAAGAACACGTGGCCCCCACGACGCGTCTCCGGGTCGGAGGCGACGGTCCCGTCGACGCGATACGCGCGCCCGTCGCGCAGTTCACCGAGCGTCCCCTCGCGGAGATGGACATCGGTGCCTTGGTTCGTCAGAAACGTCGCCGACCGTTCGATGGACTCACTGTCGATGCGGGCTGCGAGATCGCAGACGGCGTCGGGATCGTCGCCGCGAATCCCATAGAGGATCGGTCCGGGCGCGTTCGGAACGCAGACCGGTTCGTCCTCCTCGCGGTCGACCGTGTCCCACGCCTGCGGGTAGAATTCCGCTGCAGCATCGAAGACGGACTCCGTGTTGACTTCTCGGGGAGTGCCACACCGGTCGAACGCGCGGTAGGAGATGTGCTCGTAGGTCCACTCCTCGAGTGCGGCCCACGCTCCGACGGCCGCGAGCGCGCCGATGCGGCCGCGGCCCCCCGCCCAGCCGCGGTGGACGTATCCGGCGTCATCCGCGACCCGAAGCGCGTCGGCGGGCTCCAGAAAGTCACGGATTGCGCGTCGCGTGAACGTCGACACCGCCTCGGGAACGTCGCTCGGATCGTCGTCGGCGACGACCACGCCCGGGCTCGTCCGCGGATCCGCAGTCTCCGCAAGCGGTTCGAGTTCGGCGGTAGCGAGATCGAGCGCGTGTTCGGGGTCGAGATCGACGTGGAGCGCGAGCGCGGCGTTTCCGCGGGTCTTGTGCTCGACCGCCGGATTGAGCCGGATCAACAGTTTGCGGTCGACGCGGCCCCCGGCGTCGACGACGGCCTCGGCGAGTCGCGCGGCGAGGTACGTCGTGCACATCCCGCGCTCGCGGGAGTCGGTGTCGTCGAGGCCGACGATAGTCATCGGAGGGGCGTAGTCGGCGCGGCGTCTAACGGCTTTCGCTAACGGCTTCGAGAGACCCAGTCGCAGCGACAACCGGAGAACCGGTGGACGCAGGCGGCCTCGACGGCACAACGCATATATGCGCTGAATCGCGTACAACCGGGTATGTCTCGGTCCGCGCTAGTCGGAAACGTCACAGCGATGCTCGAGGACGCCGGATTCCTCGTCAGCGAGCGCTGTGCGATCCGGCCGAAGAGCTTCGACGTCGCCGCGAGGCGAGGCGAGGACCTGGTGCTGCTGAAGATTCTAGGCAACATCGACGCGTTCGACGGAACGACCGGTGAGGAGATGCGACGGCTGGGTACCTATCTCAACGCGACCCCGATGGTCGTGGGACTGCGAACGCGCGACGAGGATCTGAAGCCCGGTGTCGTGTACTTCCGGCACGGCGTTCCGGTCCTGAATCCCGACACGGCGATGGAACTGTTCATCGAGGGCGTCCCGCCGCTCATCTACGCCGCGCCGGGCGGCCTCTACGTCAACATCGACGGCGACCTCCTGGCAGACGAGCGCCGCGATCGCGGGTGGAGTCTCGGGCAGTTGGCGACGGAACTCGGCGTCTCGCGCCGCACCGTCTCGAAGTACGAAGACGGGATGAACGCGAGCATCGAGGTTGCGATCCGGTTAGAGGAGATGTTCGATCAGCCGTTTTCCAGCCCCGTCGAGGTGATGGAGGGTGCGGAAGACGTTCGCGACGCCGAGCCGACACCCGACGATCCCGACCCAGAATCCGACGACGAGCACGTGGTACACGTTCTGACGCGCGCCGGCTTCACCGTTCACCCGACCGCCCGCGCACCGTTCAAGGCAGTCAGCGAGGACGACGAACGCCGACGGGACTTTATGCCGATGCTTACCGGGCACTCAGCCTTCACACGGAGCGCAGAGAAGCGAGCCCGGATTATGTCTTCGCTCGGCGAGGTCACACAGACCCGTTCGGTCTACTTCACCGAAGATCGCTCGAAGCGCGACGCCGTCGAAGGCACGGCGCTCGTCAGCTGTGAGGAGTTAGCGGACATCGACGACCCCGACCGCATCCGGGATCTCATCCGAGAGCGGTCACAAGAGCCGACCGAAGCGTAGCGACGGGGGCGGGCGCTGTTTCCGACTGTGTTCTGAGTCGTATCAGTGCGCGACCGTAACCGAGGACGAATACGACGAGCCGTCGCCGCCGACGGGTCCCGACGCTCATAGGGGTTATCGTAAGTCCGCATAGATTTCTCGCCGGACGATACGGCGAGACTCTCCGAACAGTGACGATAATCCCTATCAGTTCGCGCCGTCGCCGTACGTCTCTTCCAGGTAGGCGATAATATCGGTGCTTTCCGGCATCCCGTGGACGTCGTGTTCCTCGTCGACGAGCACGGGAACGCCCGTCTGCCCGCTGATCTCTTTCACTTCCGTCCGGTTGGCGTGCGATCGCGGCACCATCACCGATTCGTACTCCAGATCGAGTTCCTCCAGTTTGTTCCTGACTCTGATACAGAAGGGACAGCCCCCGACTTCGTACAGGACGAGATCAGACATCGACGATCGGTACGCGATCCGACCTAAAGAGTCACGTGGTGGACTGCGCGGCGGGCGCACTCCCGTACCGTGTTATCGCGTCGCTATCGGTCCGCGAGGCGCCGGATGCCGGCGACGATCTGTTGGCGGCCGGCGATCAACTCCCCGCCGGCCCACACGAGGCCGACGAGAAGCGCGCTGATCGCCCAGACGAAGTCCCAGCCGGACATCCAGACCGGGCGGAGCCACGGCGTCACGTGTGCCCAGCGCGTCGCGAACTCGTTCATCGGCCCTTCGAGGGCCGTGCCGGCGAACGTCGCGCGAATCCGCCCGGCGAAGCCGACGCTCTCGTTTCCGCCGGCGGTGAGGTTCGCACTGCCGGTGATGTCGTAGGAACCGCTGGCGTTCAGATCACGGATCGTCGGCCCCGACGACTCGGGGCCGGTTCCGATGCGCTCGGCGTCGTAGGGGCCCCACGTGGCGTAGTACTCCCAGACGACTTCGCCCGTGGGCGTGAGTTCCATCACGCGGTGGTTGAGCGTGTCCGTGACGAGCGTGTTTCCGTTGGGGAGTCGGTCCGCATCGCGCGGCCAGGTGAGCGATCCCGTGCCGACCTCCCAGGTCCGGACCCACTCGCCGTCTTCCTTCGCGTACTCGACGACCCGGTTGTTACCGCTGTCGGCGACGAGGATCGTCGGCGTGCCGTTCTCGCTCAGGAGCCAGTCAGGGTTGTGCTGCTCGCGCATCACGTCGTAGTCGTCGTCGGAGCCGAGTCGCTCGACGATCTCTTTAGATTCGATGTCGACGACGATGGCCTGATCGAAGTTCCGCGGCGAGAGCAGCAGGCGGTCCTCACCGACGGGGTCGACATCGTTGACGTGCGACCAGTCGTCGTTGTAACCGCCGTCGGTGCTCTCGGGGAAGTGGTTCTTGAAGTACCACTCCCAGGTGAACTCGTCGGTCGACCGGTTGTAGATGACGATGCGGTCGTCGCTGACCTTGGCGGACGCGTTCCACTCGCGCATATTCGCGATCGCGATGCGGTCGTCGCCGAGATACGCGACGTCGTGGGTGTCGGTCATATTGAACCGCTCCTGCCAGACACGTTCTTGCGTCTCGGGGTCCAACTCGAAGACGACCGTATCGCCGGCCCGCGGCGAGGAGACCAGGAGGTTCCCGTTCGGCAGCGGGTCGACGTCGAAGAACCACGCGCTCCCGCCGACAGAGTCGTTGTGGGTCCACTGGAGGTCACCGCGCGGGCCGACCGAGAGGAGTCGCGCGGGCTTTTTGGGATTCGTATTGCCCTGGAAGGTGTAGCCCTGGACGCTGATGACGGTCGATCCGTTCGCGGGACTCGTGATCGTGCCCGGTTCGAGGCTCGTGTCTGTCGAGGGGTCGTACGTCAGCGCCGACACACCGGCCGGTGCGAGGAGAGAGACGACGAGCAGCAGCGCGATGAGCCGCACTGCGTTCGCTCGGGAGCGCGGAGGGAGCGTCACGTACTCGATTGCGACAGTGAATAATGAATCTCTTGCGGTCCGACGGCAGTCGCGGGGGTGAGAGTCAGACGGCGAGGAGCTGGGGGTGAGTCGGAAGGCGAAAATAGAGGGTGAGTCGGAAGGCGAAAAGCGCGAGCGAGCAGTCGGTTACACCTGCGCGGTGAGAATGCCGCCGGTGCGGACGACGAAGTAGACGACGAACGCGCCCGCGAGCGCCCAGTGGCCTAGACGGACGTCGTCGCCTTCGCCAGCTGCGAACTTGATCACCGGGTACGAGACGATACCGGCGGCGATACCGTAGGCGATCGAGTACGCGAACGGCATCACGAGGATCGTCATCCCGGCGGGGATCGCCTGCGTGAGGTCGTCCCAGTCGATGTCGACGACGTTGCGGAGCATCACGACGCCGATCACGACGAGCGCGATGTGGGAGGCATACAGGGGAATCGCGGCCGCCAGCGGGACGAGCGCGAGCGAGATGAGGAACAGTACAGCGACAGTGAGCGCCGTCAGGCCGGTGCGGCCACCCTCCTCGACGCCCGAGGCGGACTCGATGTAGGTCGTCACGGTCGAGGTCCCGAGCATTCCGCCGACCGTGGTGCCGATCGCGTCGGCCATCAGCGGCTTGTCGATGTCGGGGAGATTACCGTCCTCGTCGAGGAAGTTACCGGCCTGTCCGACGCCGACGAGCGTGCCGGCGGTGTCGAAGAAGTCGACGAAGAAGAAGGTGAAGACGACCAGCGCGAAGGTGAACGCCTCGACGTCGCTGAGGCCGGAGATGAACGCGCCGGCCAGCGGAGTGATGTCGTAGGAGACGGACGTAGAGCCGGCGACGAGGCCAGCGTCAGCCGCGATGGGGCCGAACGCGGTGAGCAGCCACCCGAGGACGGACGTGAGGGCGATTCCGATGATGATCGATCCGGGAACGTTGCGGGCGTAGAGCGCGAACGTCAGAAAGAGGCCGAACACGGAGACGATCGCGACGGGGTTCGACGCGATCGATCCCATCGAGACGAGCGTCGCCGTGTCGTCGACGACGATCCCCATCGCCTGCAGGCCGATGATCGCGAGGAAGAGCCCGATACCCGTCCCGACGGCGAACTTCACGGGTTCGGGGAAGAGTTTGATCACGTACTCGCGCGCGCCGATCGCCGTCAGGATGATGAAGATGATCCCTTCGACGACGACGGCCGCGAGTGCGGTCTGCCACGGAATTCCGAGCGCGCTGACGACGGTGAACGCGAAGAACGCGTTCAGGCCGAGGCCCGGCGCCTGCGCGAACGGTCGGTTGGCGTAGAAGGCCATCACGAACGTCGCCGTCGCCGCCGCGAGGATCGTGACGACGGCGAGCATCGACTGGATCTCGCCCGGCGGGATGCCGGCGATCGAGATCCCGTCGGCACCGGGAATGTTCGGCTGGTCGGTCAGGATCGAGGGGTTGACAACGACGATGTAGGACATCGTCAGGAACGTCGTCAGCCCGGCGAGGAGTTCGGTCCGGACCGATGATCCGTGTTCTTGCACATCGAAGTAGTTTCCGAGTGTTTCAGCGAGCCCCATAATGCACGTGTGAGCATAACCCCGATACGGTCGATAAGGGTTTTCATCGACGCCGGGCACAGTGAGGCCCGTAGCGGCCGATCACTCGGCGTCGAACGTCGAGAGCGCACCGACGGGTGCGTCGGTGAGTTCCCGGGCGCGGTCGATGCCTTCCTCACCGACGGAAATGAGCGCGAAAACGCCCGTAACGTCTGCATTCGCCTGTTTCGCGATGTCGAGGAGAAGTTCCTGGGTTTCGCCCGAGCGGATGAGGTCGTCGACGATGAGGACGTTCTCGCCGCGGGAGATCGCGCGGCCGGGGAGGTAGTAGGTCAGTTCGATGCCCGAAGCGAGGCGCTGACGGGACTCGATGAAGTCCTCGACGGCCGTCTCTTTGGACTTCTTCGCGTAGGCGACGCGGGCGTCGAAGTACCCTGCCATCGCCGCGCCGAGCGTGATGCCGTCGGTCGCCGCCGTCAGGACGACGTCCGGGCGCTCGAAGCCGAGCGCGTTGGCGGCGACCGGAGCAACGAGATCGAGAAACGACTGGTCGAAGACGATACCGGAGTTGTCGACGTAGCCCTCGTCGTCGAACTCGACGCGCGCGCGGAGTTCCGCCGCGAGGGCGTCGCGGCCGACCCCGTCGACGACTTCGCGGGCGCGCTCGACGCCCGGCAGGACGTGGCCGTTGACGTACCGATTGAGATCGCCGGCGGGGAGTCCGCTGAGTTCGGCGAGTTCGTCGTACGTCCGGGTCTCCTTCAGCATCCGAAGGACGGCGACCGCCTGCAACTGGAGGGCCGCTTTCTCCGCTCTGTTCATACTTCGATCTGCGATGTTGCGTAAGTATGAATATGTCGATACAGATACAGCGTGAAAAAACCACGAACGTGGATTAGACGGCGAGAGAGAACGTCCGGTCTCGGGGCTGAAAACGGCCCGAAATCGCGAGGTTCGCGAGAAGCGCTACGAACGGTCCTCGTCGTCGAGGAGGTCCGCCGCAGTCACGAGGGCGTCGAGTTCGACGTCGGCCTCGGCGAGTCGTTCGCGTGCACCTTCCTGACGGTCGACGACGACGAGGACGCGGTTGACGACCGCGCCGGCGTCGCGGAGTGCTTCGACGGCGTCGAGTGCGCTCTTGCCGGTGGTCGCGATGTCTTCGAGGACGACGACTTCCTCGCCCTCGGAGAAGCGCCCCTCGATACGGTTGGCCGTGCCGTACTCTTTGGTCTTTTTGCGGACGATGACGTACGGCGTGTCGGTCTCGACGCTCGTGACGGAGACGAGCGGGACGGCGCCGAGCGCAACACCCGCGAGCTTTTCGCCGGACAGTTCGTCCGCGAACGCCTCGGCGATCAGCTGGAGGCAGCGGGGGTCTGTCTCGAAGAGATACTTGTCGACGTAGTACTCGGAGGTGCCGCCGTGGGAGAGTTCGAACTCTCCGAACTGGACGGCGTCGGCGTCGCGGAGCGCCGCGATGAGTTCGTCGTTCGCCATTGGGTGTGAGAGGGCGGGCGAGGCGCTTAAACGGGGCGATTCGGATGCGATGCGGTGCAAAGGTATGCAGTGCGGAGGCGGTGCGGAGTCGGGCGGTGCAGTGCGGAGGCGGTGCGGAGTCGAAGCGTTCGTACCGCGAGGCGAGCGAATGCGAGCCTCGCGGCATTTTTCCCTCCAGGTTTTTGGACCGGGGTTGAGCGCCGCCTTCGGCGGCGCGAGGCCCCGGTCGAAAAAGGTGGGTTAGTACGGCTCGTCTTTCAACCCCAGCACGTACGCGATGACATTCGTGAGGACGTGCAGGACCGGCGTGAGAACGATCACGACTCCGAGCACGGGGAGCGTAAATGTGGTCTGGAACCAGCCGAAGTCGAGGACGGCGGCACAGGCGAGCGCGCCGGCGACGAAGTCCAGTTGGTCGACACCGGGGAACGGCGCGCCCCGCTCGCGGCCCGTCCGGCGCTTGAGAAACGAGGCGGCGATGTCGCCGAGCATCGCGCCGAACGCGAGACCGAACGCGGCGGCGAGCGGGAAGACCGGGACCTCGAATCCGGTCACGCGGACGACGACGGGCGCGAGGACGTTCAGTCCGAGCGCGAGGAGGACGCCCGCGAGCGTGCCGATAGCCGTTCCACGCCACGTCTTGCCGTCGCCGAGGAGGCGGCGGCCACCCATCGTTCGGCCGCCGTCGATCGGTGCGCCGCCGCCGGCGAGGACGGCAGCGTTGTTCGGGACGTAGGCGGGGAGCATCGCCCAGAAAGCGACGACGACGAGATCAACGAGCATACGTGTCGCGTCCGACGGCGACGACAAAAGTCTCCCCAATTCGGCCACCGCGACGCGCCGCCGCAGAACAGCGGTTCTGTGACCGAAGCGACAGCAGTTCCTTTAACTCTCCGGCGAGACGTACTGGCAGATAGATGTCCTCCTGGAGGCGCGACTTCGCAAGCGGCTTGATCGTTCTCACGCCAATCCTCGTCATTCTGTTCGTTCTCAACTACCTCTACTCGAAGATCGTCGACCTCCCGGTCATCCGACGATTGGACGACCCCATCGGGTTCCTCGTCGCAGTCGTGGTCTTCATTATGCTCGTCCTGTCGGTGGGGTACCTGATGCGGACGACGGTCGGCCGCCTGTTCGAGACGTATCTGGATGCGGCGATGAATCGCGTGCCGCTCATACGCGTGCTCTACAACGCCTCCAAGTTAGCCGTCGAAACGGCCGTGACTGGGACCGAGGACCTCCAAAAGCCGGTGAAAGTCGAGCCCTGGCAGGGGATGCGGATGACAGCATTCAAGACTGGAAAGGTGACCGACGACGGCCGCGTGGTGCTGTTTATGCCGACCGCTCCGAACATCACGACTGGCTTCGTGATGGAGGTCGATCCCGAGGATATCACCGAAACCGACGAGAGCGTCGAAGAGGCGCTGACTCGGGTGTTGTCCGCGGGATTCGGCGAAGAAGAGCGGGACGCGCCGATCAAGATCGACGCCCGGTCAGAAGACTGACCGTCGGTCTGGTGCGGAAGCGGCGCGGTGCTGAGGCGGCGCGGTCCCGGGCAGTGTCGGGCGGTACGGTGCTGTGCGGTAGTCGAGAAGTCGTACCGCGAGGCGAGCGAACGCGAGCCTCGCGGCATTTTTCCCTCCAGGTTTTTGGACCGGGGTCGAGCGCCGCCTTCGGCGGCGCGAGGCCCCGGTCGAAAAAGGTGGGTTTAGACGTACGTGAACCACTCGTCGTGGGCGTCGTCGCGACGCTCGACGAGGTCGAAGAACGCCTGCTGGAGTTCCTCGGTCACAGGGCCGCGCGAACCGTCGCCGATGACGACGTTGTCGACCTTCCGGATGGGCGTCACCTCGGCGGCGGTGCCGCTGAAGAACAGTTCGTCAGCGGTGTTGAGTTCGCCGCGGGAGATGGTCGCCTGGTCGTGGACGGTGTAGCCGCGCTCGCGGGCGAGTTCGATCACCGTGTTTCGGGTGATGCCGTCGAGAATGCTCTCGGAGAGACCGGGGGTGTAGATCTCGCCGTCGCGGACGAGGAAGATGTTCTCGCCGGGGCCTTCCGCGACGTTGCCCTCCTTGTTCAGGACGATCGCCTCGGTGTAGCCGTTGCGGCGGGCTTCCTCGCCCGCGAGAAGCGAGTTCACGTACAGGCCGGTCGTCTTCGCGTTCGTCGGAATCTGACTGGAGGCGTGTTTGCGCCACGAGGAGATCATCACGTCGACGCCCTGTTCGAGCGCTTCCTCGCCGAGGTAGGCGCCCCACGGCCACGCCGCGATCGCGACGTTCACCGGGTTGTCTTTCGGGCTGACGCCGAGCGAGCCGTAACCGTAGAACGCGACCGGACGGATGTAACAGGAGCGCAGTTCCTCACGGCGAATCAGTTCCAGCGTCGCCTCCGTGAGTTCTCCCCGCGAGAACGGAATGTCCATCTCGTAGGGCTTCGTCGACTCGTAGAACCGATCGAGGTGCTCTTCCCAGCGGAAGATCGCCGGGCCGTTTTCGGTGTCGTAACAGCGGACGCCCTCGAACACGCCGGATCCGTAGTGTAGACCGTGCGTCAGAACGTGGACCGTCGCGTCGTCCCAGTCGACGAACGAACCGTCCTGCCAAATCGTCTCGACGTCCATCTCGTCGAATCCCATATGCCGTGATTTACTCCCCGGGATATAAAACCCTACAGGAGTGTTTGCGGCGAATTGCGCCGTCGGTGCGGTGGATCTGCGGGGGCAGGAAAACGGAGTCGGCAGCCCTCAATCAGAGCAGCAGCCCTCAAGCGGGAACGCGGAACTGTCGGCTCAGACGTGGTCTATCCCGTCGGCCAATCGCTCGATGATGTCCGCGCCTTCGACGTAGACGAGATCGTTCTGACGGGCGTATTCGAGCGCGGCAGTCGGCGTTCGAGCGCCGCCGGACTCGGCGTCGAGCATCTCGCAGACGACGACCGCAGGCGGGCGGTCAGCCGCCTCAGCGAGCGCGAGACCGAGTTCCGTGTGCCCGCGACGGTCGTCGAGGAGTCCCGGTGCGCCGCGGAGGATATGCACGTGGCCCGGCGTGCGGAACTCGGCGGCGAACTCCGAGGCGTCGTAGTCGCTGTCGGGCTCCGCTGCCTGTTCGGCGGCCGAGGAGAGTTCGCGGATCGTGAGTGCGCGGTCGTCGTCGGTGATGCCCGTGAACGTCTCGCGGTGGTTTACGGGCAGTGAGAACGACGAGCGGTCGTCGTAGCCGAGGTCGTGGTCCGCGGCCGCGGGGTGGTCGAACTCGTCTTCGAGGAAGGGCAGTTCGAGGGTCTCTGCGACGGGGTGTGAGACGGCAGTGCAGATCAATCCCCCGGCGTCGCTCCGAAGACGGACGACGTCGTCGGCGTCGACCGCGCCTGCGGGGTAGATGATGTCCGTCTCGCCCTCGCGGTCGGCGGCGTCGTGGACGAGCACTGGCTGGCCCTCGCGGAACGCCTCGATGGCGCGGTCGACGGCGCTCTCACCGGTCGTGTCGACAGCGACGTCCGAACGCGTGCGCGTCATCGAACCGCCTCCACGCGAACGGAAACCGCGTCGCCGTCGTCGAGATCGAGCGCATCCCGAAGCCGGACGGGCGCGATGATCTCCAGTTGCGTCTCGTCGTGGTGCGTGCGCTCGGGGACGATGATGTGCGTCGTCTCGGCGACTTCGCCGTCGTACTCGACGGTCGCGTCGTAGCACGTCGCCGGCCCGAACGTCCGTTCGTCGTCCTCCCAGCCGTCGATGGGGACGCCCGAAAGCGACGTCATCGCCGAGCGAGCACGGATGCTCTCCTCGTCGAGGTCGACGTTGAGCGTGCCGGGGAACGGCTCGTAGCCGAGTCGCTCCTCGAACTGTTCCATATAGCCCGACAGAGAGATGTAGTGTCGTCCTTCGCCCATTCCACTCGTGACGGTGCCTTCAAGTTCGACGGCCGAGGGGTCAGTGCCCTCGAAGATCCGCCGGTAGTGGGCGTATTCTCGGTGCAGCGCCGCCTCACCGGAGTCGGTCAGCGACACCCACTGACCGTCGGCGACGACGTCGCGCTCGACGTGGCCGGCGGTTTCGAGCCGCTGGAGCCGACGCGAGGCGGTCTGGCTCGACGCGTCGAGGCGTTCGGCGAGGCTCGAACAGGAGATCTTGACCGGGCCGGAGAGCGCGCCTTCGAGGGCGACGAATTTCAGCGCCGCCAACTCGTCGTTTCCCACGGCGGAGACTGCCGATTCAGACATTATCCGGAGTTGGGAGGCTGCCCTGTTAAGTATAACGGCTATGAGATGTATAACAGAAGTGTTACGGTGGACCGTCTCCGGAATCACGGAGACGAGACTTATCTCAGTATTGTTCCTTCCCGCTTCTAAAGGCGTCGATCGCAGTGCGGCGGGTCGGTTGCATCACCTCCGTTCCGGCCAGCAATCGCACTGTGTTCGTCGCCCCCGAGGAGTGCTCCCCGAGCGCGAGAGCGTTCGGAAAGGCATTTAGCCGCGGTTCGAGAACGGCGAGTATGTTCAGAACCTTCCGTTCGGAGGTCGAGGACGCGGTCGAGGCGGCGCTGGCCGCGCTCGACCTCCCGACCGACGACCTCGGGGTCGAAGAGCCGCCGGAGGACGTCCCGGCGACGCTCGCATCCAGCGTCGCCTTCCGTCTCGCCGGCGAGGTCGGTGCACCGCCGCCGGCAGTCGCCGAAGACGTCGCCGAGGCGATCGACCTCGACGACGCGGAATACATCGCGAGCGTCGACACGCAGGGCCCGTACGTGAACTTCTACGTCGCCGACGCCTACTACGCGGACACGCTCTCGGCCGGCCGCGACGCCGAGTACGGGGCGCTCCCCGATACGGGCCAATCGGTCGTCGTCGAGCACACGAGCGCGAACCCGACCGGTCCGGTCCACGTCGGTCGCGCTCGAAATCCGATCTTCGGTGACGCCGTCGCCCGCCTGCTCGAGTACGCCGGCAACGACGTCGAAACGCACTACTACGTCAACGATGCCGGCCGCCAGGTCGCCGTCTTCACCTGGGCCTACGAGACGTTCGAGGAGTCAGAGCTCCCCGAGCCGGAACGCGACCGCGCGGACTACGACCTCGTCCGCTACTACCGGAAGGGCAACGAGTATCTCGAATCTGCCGACGACGAGGAACTCGCGGCCGCCGAAGAGGCGATCGCCGAGATTATGCAGGGTCTCGAAGCGGGCGACGAGGAAACTTACGAACGCGTCGCGGTCGTCGTCGATCAGGTGCTCGGCGGGATGCGGGAGTCCCTCGAACGCCTCCCGGCGGAGTTCGACCGGTTCGTCAAGGAGACGAAGTTCATTCGCAACGGCGACGCCGACGACGTCGTCAGACGGCTGAAAGACTCCGAACACGCCGTCTACGAGGAGGACGCCTGGCAGTTGGACCTCTCGGCGTTCGGGTTAGAGAAGAACCTCGTCTTCCTCCGCTCTGACGACACCACGCTGTACACAACCCGCGACCTCGCACACCACGAGTGGAAGTTCGACAACTACGACGAGGCGGTGACGATCCTCGGAGAAGACCACAAGCTCCAGGCCGAGCAGCTGGAAGCCGCGCTCGACATTCTGGGTAACGACACCGACCAGCTCCGGCAGACGTTCTACTCGTGGGTAAACCTCCCGGAGGGCGGGATGTCGACCCGCGAGGGTACCGGCGTCGACCTCGACGACTTACTCGACGAGTCCGTCCGGCGCGCTCGCGAAGAAGTCGAAGAGCGTCTGGACTCGCGGATCCGGAGCGACGAACTCACCGACGACGACATCGACCGCATCGCCCGCCAGGTCGGCATCGGCGCCGTCCGCTACGACATCGTCTCGAAACAGCCGACGAAGGGCATCACCTTCGAGTGGGAACGCGCGCTCGACTTCGAGGCGCAGTCGGCTCCGTACGTCCAGTACGTCCACGCGCGCTGTTGCGGCATCGAGAGCGAAGCCGCCGATGCGGGCATCGAGGCGTCGGCCGACGTTTCGGTGCTCGACACCGACGCCGAGCGCGCGCTCCTGCGAGACGTCGCGCGCTTCCCGGCCGTGATCGAACAGGCGGCCGACGACCTCGAACCCCACGTCGTCGCGACGTTCGCTCGCGAGTTCGCAGAGACGTTCAACACGTTCTACCGCGAGTGTTCGGTCCTCAACGCCGACGACGAGGCGGTCGCAGCGGCACGGCTCGGTCTCGTGGAGGCGTCGCGGCACACGGTCGCGAACGCGCTCGACGTCCTCGGGATCGAGGCGCCGGATTCGATGTAGCTCCCGTAGGGGCACACCCCGTCGAGAGTCTCGAGTTCCCTAGATTACAGTCCGAACGGTGTGACCGGAACGATGGCCCCGGCGACGAGCGATCCGCCGACGGCAAGCACCGTTGCGACCCCGGCTCCGAGCGCTAACAGTAGGAACAGGACGAGCCACCAGAAGGGAACGCTGGAATCTTTCTCTGCCATATCCTCGATTCACCGCACCCGCATAAAAGAAGCTCCCGCTTCGGCGCGCTGACAGCTAGCGGAAGATGCGTCCGAAGAACCCCTTTTTGGTGTCGTCGCCGTCTTCGGAGTCGCCGTCTTCGGGGGCATCGTCGGCGGCGTCTTCGTCGTCGGCGTCGGCGCTGGAACGGTCGTCGGCGTCGTCTCGCCCGGAACGGTCGGTGCCGCTACCCTCTCCGAGATCGGCCTCCTCCGCCAGCGACGTCGTATAGACGCCGCCTTCCGAGTCCTCCTCGGCAGTCGCGTCCGACCCGGACGGCGTTACTTCGGCGGCGCTCGCGGACTCGACGAGCGGCCGCTCGTCCTCGGTAGCAGCGTCGGCGTCCGATTCGGCATCCGAGTCCGACTCCGCATCCGCGTTCGGCTCGACGTCCCTGTCCGATTCGGCGTCTCGAACGTCGGCCGGCGTCGGATCGACCTCGGCGTCGGGATCGACCGACGACGCTTCCTCGTGTGCTTCGATCACCTCGACTGTCTCTGGGTCGAGGTCACCTTCGTGCCTCCCGGCGACGACGATGTCTTCCTCGGAGAAGCGTACGTCTTCGTCGTCTTCTCTCGTCGATTCGCTGTCGTCGGACGGCGTTTCCGGAGTCGCATCCGCCTCGTCGTCGGAAGCCGTCTCGTCCGCATCCGAGGTCGTCTCGAGGATCTCCGCATCGTCGTCGACGCCCGGCTCCGATTCGTCTTCTGAGGCCGTAGCGGACTCATCGCTCGACGGGAGATCGCCTCCCGACAGCGATTCCTCGTCCGGAAGTGGATCGTCCTCTGGGAGTGCGTTGCCGAGGGGGTCGTCGGGACCGAGCGCGTCGTCGGCGCCGAGTTCGGCGGCGGCATTCGCACCCGGAACGTCGGTGTCGGCGGCGGCGGAGGCTTCGGGCGCGTCGTCGTCGAGGGAGGCTTCGGACGTGTCGTCGACGGCAGACGCGTCGGGTGTATCGTCTGCAGACGCTCCTGAGACGTCGTTGGATGCTGTTTCGGGAGGTTCGTCTGCTGCGACGTCCTCGCCGGTGAGACTGCTCGCGAGCGATCGATACGCCGCAGCCGCCGTGCTCCCGGGGGCGAACGTGGTCAGCGGTTCACCGGCGTCGGACGCCTGCCGGACCGCGGCGGCGTCCGGAATCGTCTCGATGACGTCCGCATCGAGCAGTTCGGCGACAAGTTCGGCGTCGACCTCGACGGGATCGGCGCGCGTGAGTGCGGTGCCCGCGACGGGGATGCCGAGTCGGTCTGCGACCTGCCGGGTCTTGTCGGTGTCGCCGAGCGCGTCCCGCGTCGGGGTCGAGACGAGAAGTGCCTCGTCGACGTGGGTAAGCGGTACCACGGTGTCGTTGCTGAGTCCCGCGCCCGTGTCGAGGACGACGTACTCGTAGCGGTCGGCGAGCACTTCGAGGACGGATTGCATCTCCTCGGGATCGGCGCGCGAGAACGCGTCGAGATCCGCCGATCCGGGGACGACCGCCATCCCGTGCGGTCCTTCGTGGATGGCGTCGTCGACGTCGGCGTCGCCGGCGAGAACGTCGTGAAGCGTTACGTCGCCGACGGTGACGCCGACCGCACCGGCGAGATTCGCCATCCCGAGATCGCCGTCGACGATGGCGACGCTCGATCCCGCGGCGGCGAGCGTGGCAGCGAGATTCGCCGCCGTCGTCGTCTTGCCGACCCCCCCTTTCGCGCTGACGACTGCGTACACACGGCCCATTGTTTCGTTCCGTGAGTCCCGCGTGGAGAATATAAATCTGTCCGGGGCGTCGAGGTGACGCGCGAGCACGCTGTGACGACATAGTCGCAGGTTACTTACCCACTGGAGGGGCTAGTACGGGTAATGAGTACCGACGCCGACGAGGTGAACGAGGACCGTCGGAAGTACGAGTTCCGGAAGGTCATCGAGGAACTCAAAGACTACGAGGGTTCCGGCACGCAGCTCGTCACGATCTACATCCCCCCGGACAAGCAGATCTCCGACGTCGTCGCCCACGTTACCCAGGAGCACTCGGAGGCGTCCAACATCAAGTCCAAGCAGACGCGGACGAACGTGCAGGACGCGCTCACGTCGATCAAAGACCGGCTCCGCTACTACGACACGTACCCGCCGGACAACGGCATCGTCCTGTTCTCGGGTGCAGTCAACTCCGGCGGCGGCCAGACGGATATGGTGACGCGGGCGCTCGAAAGTCCGCCCGAACCGATCCAGTCGTTCCGCTATCACTGCGACTCGAACTTCCTCACCGAGCCGTTAGAGGAGATGCTGACCGACAAGGGCCTCTTCGGCCTGATCGTCCTCGACCGGCGCGAGGCGAACGTCGGCTGGCTGAAGGGCAAGCGCGTCGAGCCGGTCAAGTCCGCCTCCTCGCTCGTCCCCGGCAAGCAGCGGAAAGGTGGCCAGTCAGCGCAGCGGTTCGCTCGCCTCCGTCTCGAAGCCATCGACAACTTCTATCAGGAGGTCGCGGAGATGGCGAACGATCTGATGGTCCCCAAGCGCCACGAGATGGACGGGATCCTCGTCGGCGGCCCCTCGCCGACGAAAGACGAGTTCCTCGACGGCGACTACCTGCACCACGAACTCCAGGACCACGTGAAAGGGAAGTTCGACGTCTCCTACACCGACGAGTCGGGACTCTACGACCTCGTCGACGCCGCACAGGACGTCCTCGCCGACCAGGAGGTAATGAAGGACAAAGCCCAGATGGAGGAGTTCTTCGAGAACCTTCATACGGGCGAGGAGGCGACCTACGGCTTCGGACCGACCCGCAAGAACCTGATGATGGGGTCCGTAGACCGACTCTTGCTCTCGGAGGATCTCCGCTCGGACGTCGTGATCTACGAGTGTCCGAACGGCCACGAGGAGTACGAGGTCGTCGACCGCCGCCACAGCGACCCCGGCCACGTCTGCAGCGAGTGCGGCGAGGAAGCCGAGAAAGTCGACCGCGAGGACGTGATCGAACATCTGATGGAGATCGCCGAACAGCGCGGCACCGAGACGAAGTTCATCTCGACGGACTTCGAGAAGGGCGAACAACTCTACGACGCCTTCGGCGGCATCGCCGGTATTCTGCGGTACTCCACCGGCGTCTAAGCGGACGCTGTTATTCGAGAATCGATTCGAGCTGTCGCCGTCGACGCGCTAAATCCACGTATGGCTCGACCGTCTCGTCGGCCGCGAGTCGATCTAACGTCAGAAAGACGTCCGCACCCGCTCGCTCGGCGTACTCGACGAGCGACTGGATCGCCGGGCGGTTCGTCGCCAGCGAATCGAGCAGGCCGACCGCGAGCACCAGCGCGACTCCGCCCTCCCCGGTTGGGATGGCCGACGGGACTTCCGCCGATCCAGCGTCCAGAGCCGCTTCTGTCTCGGATTCTTCGTCGTCTTCGAGCGGATACGTGCGAAGACAGCGCGGACAGTACCCGGCGACGGCGGCCGATTCGGGGGCGAACTCGCGTATCTCTGACGGGACCGCGACGCGAACGAGGGGGCGCTCGCAGTGCGAGCACGTTGCTGACATACGTGAACCTACGCGGGCAGCCTTGAAAGACGCTGTCGCTGTGGCTCCCCGGCCGACGAGCGGCACGGGACCGGTATCCCTATTCACGCCGACGCCCTAGCGCGAGGCAATCAATGGCCTCGGACGCCCACTCCTCGCTCGACGACCCGCGGACGCACCTCCGCGCGTTCGGTGGCACCTTCGTCGTCGTCGCGCTCGTAGTGCTACTCGCGTCAGTGACCGTCTCGCTCGGGTATCCGCTGCTGGACGCCGCCGGCGTCGATCGAGAGAGCGCGCTCGGTCTCGCACTCCGGAGCGCGTTCCAGTTCGTCGGCTTCGGCATCGCGGGCGCCGGCTTCCTCCTCGTGACGGACCAGAGCGATCTCGTCCCGGTTCGCAGGCCGACGCGGCAGGATCTGACGTGGCTCGTCGGCGGTTTCTTCGGCCTACTGGGACTGTTCGTCGCGGTCTCGGGGCTGCTCAGCGTGCTCGGGATCCAGGGAGCCGACAGCGCGATCGTCGCCCAGGGGAGCGATCAGCCGATCTACTTCCTGTATCTGATTCCGGTGACGATCCTGCTCGTCGGACCGACTGAGGAACTGATCTTCCGGGGAGTCGTGCAGGGACTGTTCCGCCGTGCGTACGGCTCCGGGTTCGCTATCGCCGCCGCCAGCGCGGTCTTCGCCGCCGTGCACGTCACGTCCTACAGCGGCGATGGCCTGCTCGCGACGCTCGCAACCGTGCTCGTCCTCGGGGGTGTCCTCGGCGTCGTCTACGAGAAGAGCGAGAACCTCGTGGTTCCCGCCGTGATTCACGGCCTGTTCAACACCGTGCAGTTCGTCGCCGTCTACGCGACGACGACCGGGCTCGTCAGCCTATAAGTACGCATAGGCGCGTTCGAGACAGGGACGCGTCGCTCAGTAGGTAATCTGGACCCGAGAAGCGAGAGCGCGATCGGCGTTCGGACCGACGCTTACGCTGGGTTCTTGCGCGCCAGCTCCATCCCGCAGATCGGACAGCGGTCGCGGTGTTCGTCGAACTCGCGGCCACAGCCCTGACACTGGAACTTCCAGTCGCGCTTCTCCGAGATGCCCTCGCGGGCGATGATCTTCACGTCGATGTCGACGTGGTCTGCGACGTTCTGCATCGCGTAGTCGTCAGTGACGAGCGTGGCATCGAGTTCGAAAGCCGCGGCGAGAAGCCTGACGTCAGTTTCCGAGAGCGTCTCGGAGTCGCCGGTCTCGCGGGCCGCGCGCTGGATCTTCTCGACCGTCCCGCCAGCGGGGATGTGGATGTGCATTCCAGACCCCTCGTCGGCGTCGTAGCGATACGACGCCTCGCCCTCCAGTTCCTCGCGGACCATCGGGACCGACGCGATGTCGTCTGTGGTGTGATACTCGTGGATGAACGCCGAAGAATCGAGAACCTGCATCGGACGTCGCCCTGAGTTATGGTTGCACGACGATGTAGTCTTTGACGTCCTGTACGTGAGAGACGGGGACCCGGATGACCTGCTCGTGGTCGTCCTGGATCGTCTCGAACCGGAGTTGATCCGGATTGACGTCTTCGTACGGTGAGACGAGGAGATCGTTGACCGTTCCGGTCTTTACGTTCATCTCGACGTTGTACAGCACTCCGAGTTGCGCGCCGTCTGACCCCATCACGCCTTTCCCGGAGAGGTCCTCGGCGAGTTCGTCCGGCATACCCCGCAATACTGCGTACTGTTACATAAACGCCACGGGCCACGCGGCCAGCGACCGCACAGCGGAGGTCAGATGGCGCGCGCAGACGACGTACCAAGGCGCACACAGACGACGTACCAAGGCGCACACAGACGTTCGATATCGCAGAAACGACGCCATCCGCGGATGACGATGGACTTAACTACAGTCCAGCAGTGATCTACACACAAGGAACTTCTCCGGGGTGATTCTCTATGTCTGACACCGACGCCGACGCCGCCTCGACAGCCGAATCGAACGCGCTACGCACACCGATCGTCGCCGTTCTCGGCCACGTCGACCACGGCAAGACGACGCTGCTCGATAAGATCCGCGGCTCCGCGGTGAGCGAAGGCGAAGCCGGTGCGATCACCCAGCACATCGGCGCGACCGCCGTCCCGCTCGACACCGTCTCGGAGATGGCGGGCGACCTCGTCGACCCAACGGACTTCGACCTCCCCGGTCTCCTCTTCATCGACACCCCGGGACACCACTCGTTCACGACGCTCCGCTCGCGCGGCGGGGCACTGGCCGACATCGCGGTCGTCGTCGTCGACGTCAACGACGGCTTCCAGCCACAGACGATCGAGGCGCTCGAAATCCTCCAGCGGACGGGCACGCCGTTCGTCGTCGCCGCCAACAAGATCGACACGACGCCCGGCTGGAACCCCAACGAGGGGATGCCGATCCAGGCGACCTACGAACAGCAGTCGGGCAACGCGCGAAGCCGCCTCGACGAGAATCTCTACGAGATCATCGGCGACCTCTCCGATGAGGGCTTCTCGGCCGACCTCTACTGGCGCGTCCAGAACTTTACGAAGAACGTCGGCGTCGTCCCGATCTCTGCGATCACCAGCGAGGGGATCCCGGACCTCCTGGCCGTCCTGATGGGCCTCTCCCAGCGCTATATGAAAGAGCAGATGGCCGTCGACGTCACCGGCCCCGGCGCGGGGACGGTCCTGGAAGTCAAAGACGAGCGCGGCTTCGGGGCCACCGTCGACGTCGTCCTCTACGACGGAAGCATCCGCGCGGACGATCAGATCGTCGTCGGCGGCATCGACGGGCCGATCGTGACCGACGTCCGTGCGCTCCTCCAGCCACGCCCGAACGCGGAGATCCGGGTCGAGAAGCGCTTCGACAAGGTCGAGGAAGTACGGGCCGCAGCGGGGATCAAAGTCGCCGCCCCGGAACTCGACGACGCGATGGCTGGCGCGCCGATCCGCGTCGTCCGCGACCGCGACCTCGACGACGTCATCGACGAAGTCGAGGCCGAACTCGCCGAGATTCAGGTCTCCACCGAGGAGGAGGGCGTCGTCGTCAAAGCGGACACGCTCGGCAGCCTCGAAGCGATGGCGAACGCCCTGCGAGAGGCCGAAGTGCCGATCCTCCGTGCCGAGGTCGGCGACATCGCGCCGCGGGACGTCGCCGTCGCGTCGACCGCGAACGAGGAGAAACACCGCGTCATCCTCGGATTCAACGTCGACGTGCTCTCGAACGCCGAGACCGAGCTCGACGAGAGCGAGGTCAAACTGTTCGACGACGACGTCATCTATCAGCTCATCGAAGACTACGAGGGCTTCGTCGAAGACCTCGAACGCGCCCAGCAGGAGACCGTCCTGGACAAGATCGTCCGGCCGTGTCGCTTCCGCATCCTCGAAGACCACGTCTTCCGGCAGTCGGATCCGGCCGTCGTCGGCGTCGAGGTCCTCTCGGGGACGCTGAAGAACAACCAGAACGTCGTGAAGTGGGAGGGTAACGAACCCACCCGCGTCGGTCAGCTCTCGGGGATCCAAGAGCAGGGCGAAGACGTCTCGGAGGCCCGTTCGGGCACGCGCGTCTCCGTCGCCATCGACGGACCGACCGTGGGTCGGCAGATCGACGAGGGTGACGAACTGTGGATCGAACTGCCCGAAAAGCACGCGAAGATCCTCGAACAGGAGCTCTCCGACGACATCCCGGCCGACGAACTGGAGGCACTGACGAGCTACCTCGACAAGCACCGCAAGCGCGACCCCTTCTGGGGGAAATAGCGACGCTGGCGTCGACGAGTTCTTTTCCAGTACGCAGTCCGAGCGAAACGAGTCGCGACTATCGCGCCGTCGGCGTGAGGCCGTCGCCGACGGTGTTCATCACCTGGAGCGCGGCGGAGGCGGCGAGGCCGCGGGCGACCTCGTCGCGGTCCTCGTCGGTGAGGCCCGATTCGAGGTCCTCCTCGTCGGGCGTGAAGCCCGCGCTGACCGGGCGACCGGCGGGCGGACGGACCGCCACCGTCGCCTGCGGCCCGTTCGCGCCGTAGGAGAGTTCCGAGCCGACGGCGTAGCCGTCGGGAAGATACGCCTGCGTCCGGGAAACGATGCCGGCGACAGCGGTCCGAAGCTGCCGTACCTGCGCCACCGAAAGCTCGACGTCCTCGGGACGGCCCGCGTCGACGACACCAGGAGCGCCTGCGTAAGGGTTGTTTCCGTTCATACAGTGGGTCACCGTGAATAGGGTTACGTGTCGTATAAAGCCGTCGGCAGCATCAAAACGTTCGGCCTCACAGCGCCGCCGAGCGTCCACAGAGCCCAAACCCTAGAAAATCGACTCGCTATCGCCGTAGACCGCGAGCGTGACCGCCGTCGTGTAGCCTTCGCCGTCGGCCTCGGCGGTCGTGACCGTGACCTGCTCGTCGGTGAACTCCCATTCGTCGCGGAGGTCGCGGCCGGCGTCGAGTCCGACCACGACGCTCCGGCGAACCGCGGTCGGATCCTCGCCGGACGCTTCGTAGAACAGTCCCGGGCCGGGGCCCGTCGCCCAGCCGAGCCCTGCGGAGACGCTCCCGACCCCACCGGTCGTGGCCCGCGCTTCGACGACCGTGAGTCGGTTACCCGCCGGCCCCAGGTCGGATGCAGTGCCGACTTCCTCGACAGTCGCGTCGGCGGGGATCACCGAGGAGACGGCGACCAGATTGTAGTTGTGGACGTTCGCGTCGGCGAGGGCGGCGTCGTACGACGCCATCTTCGTGGGGGCGTCGCCCACGCCGTGAACGATCCGGATGGTGCTCATACCGGACAACGACGGCGCGGAGAATAAGCGGTTACGAATCGACCGCGAAACGACAGTCGGACGCGGAGTCCGCAGAAAGGAGCTCAGGTGCCGCCTCAGTACTGATAGGTCGTCGGACCCGGAATCGTCGTCTGCTCGTCGGCGTCTTCGATCTTCGCGTAGGCGTCGTCGAAGTCCCGGCGGCGGACTTCGGTGCGACCGTCGCGGATGGCGAACATCCCGGCTTCGGTCGAGAGAGCGGCGATCTCGGCGCCGGAGTAGTCCTCAAGCAACTTGGCGAGGTCGCCGAAGTCGACGTCGTCAGCGACGTTCATATCGCGCGTGTGAATCTCGAGGATGTGTTCGCGGCCTTCCTGGCCGGGCTTGGGGACTTCGATGAGGCGGTCGAAGCGGCCGGGGCGGAGGATCGCCTCGTCGAGCATATCGAAGCGGTTCGTCGCCGCCATAATCCGGACGTCGCCGCGGTCGTCGAAGCCGTCCATCTCAGAGAGCAGTTGCATCATCGTCCGCTGGACCTCGGCGTCGCCGGAGGTCTTCGAGTCCGTCCGCTTGGAGGCGACGGCGTCGATCTCGTCGATGAAGATGACGGCGGGTTCGCGCTCGGCGGCGAGGTCGAAGAGGTCCCGGACGAGCCGCGAGCCCTCGCCGATGAACTTCCGGACGAGTTCGGAGCCGGCCATCTTGATGAACGTCGCGTCGGTCTCGTTGGCGACGGCCTTCGCGAGCATCGTCTTGCCGGTGCCCGGCGGGCCGTACAGCAGGACGCCCGAGGGCGGGTCGACGCCGACTTCCTCGAACATCTCGGGGCTCGTGAGCGGGTCTTCGACGGCCTCGCGGACCTCGCGGATCTGGTCGTCGATACCGCCGATGTCCTCGTAGGAGACCGTCGGGGAGGCGTCGATCTCCATCGCCTGCGCCCGCGAGTCGGTCTCGTCGTCGAGCAACTGCTGAATGGCGAAGGAGTCGTTGATCGCGACGCGGTCGCCAGCTTCGAGTTCGCTATCGAGGTGTGGCGACGCTTCGGTGAGGACCTCCTGGTTGTTCCCGTGCTGTTTGATCACGACGCCGTCGTCGGTGAGTTCCTCGACCGTTGCGAGGTACAGCGAGGAGGTCTTCAGCGTCTCGTTGCGACGCTTGAGCTGTTCGACCTCCTCGTGTAGTTCCTCCTGGCGGTCGGTCGCCTCCGAGAGGCGTTCGTCGAGTTCGTCGTTGACGGAGACGAGTCGTTCGTAGTGTTGGCGGATCGCCGCTAAGCGCTCCGCATCCGACATCTCTGGGTCGAGGTCCAGACGCGGCCGGTCTGGTAGAGACGGACTCCGGGACATCAGTTAGCCGCACTTGGAGGTGGGCGTAAATGTGCTTTTGGGTAGTCCCGATCCCCTGTGGGTATCCGGCGGCGGGACGCGGGCTTTCTCACCCGTCGAGGCGCTCGCGCTGGTAGGAGCCGTCGTAGACGTCCTCGTGCGACGCCTCGGCGAGGACGAGCTGGGCGACGCGCGCGCCGCGTTCGAGCCGGACGGGATGGTGCACCTGAAGCAGCCCTTCCCCTTTCCCTTCGTACCCGGCGTCCCAAACGGCCGTGTTGAGCATACAGGAGTTACGCATCAGCGTCGACCGCGGGTAGAGGAAGCCGACGTGGCCCTCGGGGATCGCGATCGTCTCTGCGTACTGGAGAATGTAGCCGCCGGTGTCGAGCTGGAAGATGTCGTCCGCGTCGGTGCCGACGGACTCGCGCTCGCCGACGGTTTTCCCGTCCGTGCCGACGAATCCGGGGTCGGTCTGTTCGAGAACGTCGCCGAGGGTCAGGTCGACGCCGTTCGGCTGCACTTGCTCGTCGTCGATAGCGTCGATGTGCGAGGCGACGAACGATCCGGAACGGAACATATCGGGAGGCTGCGGGCCGGGCGCAAAACCGTGTCGTTCTTCGGGGTCGAGGGAGGGTGACCGGACCAGCCGCGCGCGAGATATTTATTATACTGGGGGTAAACTAATCGGCAGCGAGAGAGCCTGTTCCTATTGAATTAGGACAAACTATGTGTATTATGGACATACTTCCGGCCTCAAACATGCGGGATTTATAGTCGTAGACGGTCGACCCACGGATGTTATGGGACAGACGCTCACAGAAAAGATTCTCGACGACCACCTCGTCGAGGGCGAACTCGAACCCGGAGAGGAGATCGGGATCGAGATCGATCAGGTCCTCGCACAGGACACGACAGGTACGATGGTATGGCTGCAGTTCGAGGCGCTCGAGCTCGACGAAGTCCAGACCGAGCTCGCAGCGCAGTACTGTGACCACCAGACCTACCAGTTCGACTTTAAGAACACCGACGACCACCGCTTCCTCCGCTCTGCGGCCGGCACCTACGGCGCGTACTTCTCTCGCCCGGGCAACGGCATCTGCCACAACGTCCACAAAGAGAACTTCGCCGCACCCGGTAAGACGCTGCTCGGCTCGGACTCGCACACCCCGACGCCCGGCGGCCTCGGTCAGCTCGCGATCGGCGCGGGTGGCCTCGACATCTCCGTCGCGATGGGCGGCGGCGCGTACTACGTCGAGATGCCGGAAGTCGTCAACGTCCGCCTCGAAGGCGAGCTCCCCGAGTGGGCGAGCGCGAAGGACGTCATCCTCGAGATGCTCCGTCGGCTCTCCGTGAAGGGCGGCGTCGGCAAGGTCTTCGAGTACACCGGTCCCGGCGTCGAGACGCTCTCGGTTCCGGAGCGGACGACGATCACGAATATGGGTACCGAACTCGGCGCGACCTCCTCGATCTTCCCGACCGACGAGAAGACCGAAGACTACCTCGCGCGACAGGGTCGTGAAGACGAGTACGTCGAGCTCTCGCCCGACGAGGACGCCGAGTACGCCGACGAGGTCGTCATCGACCTCTCGGAGATCGAGCCGCTCGTCGCGAAGCCGTCGATGCCGGACAAGGTCGTTCCCGTCCGCGAAGTCGAAGGCGAGTCCGTCGAGCAGGTCATCGTCGGCTCCTGTACGAACGGTGGCTACGAGGACATCCTCCCGGCCGCGAAGATGCTCGAAGGCCGCGAGGTCGACATGAAGACCGAGATGATCGTCGCGCCCGGTTCCAAGCAGGCGTCGGAGATCCTCGCCCGCGAAGGCTGGACCGCCGAGATGATGGCGGCCGGCGTCAACTTCTCGGAGGCGACGTGTGGTGCCTGTATCGGCATCGGCCACGTCCCCGCCTCGGACTCCGTCTCCGTGCGGACGTTCAACCGCAACTTCGAGGGCCGCTCGGGCATCGAAGACGACTCCGTCTTCCTCGCCTCGCCGGAGGTCGCCGCCGCCGCGGCGATCAAAGGCGAACTCGTCGACCCGCGTGACCTCGCCGACGAACTCGGCGACCTCGAAGCGCCCGGCGTCGAACTCCCCGACGCGTACGACGGCTCGAAGACCGACATCATCGAGCCCGAGGAGGCCGTCGACGACGAACTCGTCAAGGGCCCCAACATCGGCTCCGCGCCGATCGGCGAGCCGCTCGAGGCCGACATCGAGGGTGAGGTGCTCCTGAAGATGGAGGACAACATCACGACGGACCACATCATCCCGGCCACGTCCGACATCCTCAAGTACCGCTCGAACATCGAGAAGCTCTCGGAGTTCACGCTCTCGCGCGTCGACGACACGTTCGCACAGCGCGCACTCGACGCGGACGGCGGCGTCCTCGTCGCGGGCGAGAACTACGGCCAGGGCTCCTCGCGCGAGCACGCGGCGATGTGTCCGCAGTACCTCGGCATCGAGGCCGTTCTCGCCGAGTCGTTCGCTCGCATCCACAAGGCGAACCTGTTCAACTTCGGAATCGTCCCGCTCTCGATCGACGAGGAGACCTACGCGGACATCGAGCAGGGCGACGACGTCGAGATCGTCACCGACGTCGCCGAAGCCGTCGCGTCCGGCGAAACCGAGTTCACCATCCGCGTGAACGACGACTGGGAGGCCACCGCGGAGCTCAACGCTTCCGAGCGCGAGCGCGGCATCCTCGAAGCCGGCGGCAAGCTCCGACTCACGAAGGAGCAGTACAAAGAGGACGGCAGCGGCGCAGCCCCCGCCGACGACTGATCGGAGCAGCTCCGTCGGCACTCACGACAGCGCGATTTTTCTTTCGTTGCGATCGACTCGGAGCCACAGCAGCCGCAGCGTCGCGTCGCTGGGGTGCGGGGCTACGATCGCGACACCCCTGTCTCATCGCCAGTCGAACTGCCCCGAGCCAGCGGATTTTTGCCTCTCACTGTCGAACCCACTGGCGTGAGCGACTCCGAGAGTGACCGCGGAAACCGGACGGACGAGACGGAATCCGGTGCGGACGGATCGAACATCGCACCCGACGTCCGGGTCCGTCCGGTCGACCGCGCCGACCTGCTCGACGTTCTCGGCATCGAGCGCGCGTCCTTCTCGGAGCCGTGGCCCTACGCGGCGTTCGAGTCGGTACTCGACGCGCCGGCGTTTCTGGTGGCGGTTCGGACCACAGAGACCGTCGGAAGCAACGAGGAGATTCTCGGCTACGTCGTCGGCGACGTGATGCCGAATCACGGCCACGACATCGGCCACATCAAAGACCTCGCCGTCCGTCCCGACGCGCGCGGGGAGGGCGTCGGTCGCCGGCTGCTCCGCGAAGCACTGTTCGGGCTCTCGCTCGCGGGCGCGGCGATCGTGAAGCTCGAAGTTCGTGAGAGCAACGACGTCGCCCGGTCGCTGTACCGCGACGAGGGCTTCGAACCGACCCGGCGGATTCCGCAGTACTACTCCGATGGCGAGGACGCCCTTTTGCTCGTCGTCGACCTCCAGAGCCGGGACAGCGACGGATAGCCCACGGCTGCAACATACGGCCGCTCGGGAACCACACGCCCTTGTACTCCGACGCCGTACCCGCGGGTATGGGCTTTTCCTGTCCGGTCTGTGAGGTTCCGCAGCAAGATGCGACCCACCTCGCGAACCATCTCGCGTTCACCGCGATGGTCAACAACGACGACCACGAGACGTGGCTCGACGAGCACGTCCCCGAGTGGTCCGAGCACGGCGAGGCGGAACTCGCTCCGAAAGTGGCCGAACTTGCATCGGAGGCTGACTACGAACAGGTATTCGAAGACACCGCCCACGCGCACGGACACGACGGGCACACCCACCAGCACGGCCATCAGCACGGGCACCAGCACGACCAGTCCGGTCCGGGCGCGGTCGATCCCGAAGCGGCCGCCGCGGCCGGGCAAGGGTCGCTCGACGAGGAGGCCCGCTCGATTCTCGCGGAGGCGCGGGAGATGACCGCCGAGATGATCGACTCGGACGCGGAGACCGACGCGGAGACCGACGGAGAGGCAGATGAGGAGTCAGAACCCGAACCTGGTCCGAACACGGGTGCGGCGGGCGAAGACACAGACGAGTAGCGCCGGAGAACTGATAGGGACTATCGTAAGTCCGCATAGATTTCTCGCCGGACGGGACGGCGAGAATCTCCGAACAGTTACGATAATCTCTATGACGAGACCGAAAACGTTTGTTCGCGAGTGGCCGACGGACGCGTATGGAGACCGAGGGAACCCTCTCGCCGGAGTCGCTGGCGACGGCGCGTGCGGCGTTCGAGTCGGCCGGCCCGACCGCGAAGCAGGTCGTTCGGGAGGCGGCCAAGGCGATGGCGTTCGATCGCGAGGAGTACCGCGAGCGCGTGACGGGCGAGGTCGTCGAACGGGCGCGAAACGTCCTATTCGCCGATCAGCTAGCTGTCACCGTCGGGTCACGCGCGGAGTTCGACGCGTGGGTCGACGAGCATCCCGACTACGAAGTGATCACGCTCGGCAGCGACGACGTCGACCGCGTCGCCTGGCACGCCGCGCCGTTCGCCGAGACGGCCGTCGCGGCGACGTTCCAGAACGAGCGCGAGGCTGCGGTCGGGACGCTCCGCAAACAGGCGTTCAGTCGGCTGTACCGGCCGGAGTTCGAGGTCGACAGCGACGGCGCATCGGCAGACGACGATAGTCAGACCAGCGACACGGACAGCGAGACGAGAGACAGTGGCAACGAAGCAGATAGCAGTACCGAGACGAACGGCCCCGAGTAACCACGATTAAGCCGCGTCCCGCCGGACTGTCGGGTGATGACTGACGACGGACGCAGACACGAACCGTTACCGGATCCCGAGTGGCCCGTCCGCGAGTCCGAAACCGAGTACGAGACGGGCTGGTACACCGGCGGCTACGACCTCGTCGAACAGCCGAACGGGACGACGAAGCAGTACTACTGGGCCGAACTCGCCACGGCCGTCGTCGTCGTCGCCGTCGAGGACGACTCGGTGGTGTTCGTCGAACAGTACCGGCCGACGATCCGAGAGACGCAGTTGGAACTGCCCGCGGGGATCGTCGAGGCGGGCGAGTCGTTCACGACCGCCGCGGCACGCGAACTCCGCGAGGAGACGGGCTTCGAGGCCGGAAGCACGGCGCTCCTGCAGGACTTCTGGTGTTCGACGGGTGTGTTGCGGCACCGCCGCGGCTTCGTCTTCGCGACCGATCTCACGCCGGTCGAGCGCGACCTGGACGACAACGAGTTCCTCTCGGTTCACTCGGTGCCGGTCGAGGAAGCCATCGACGTCGCCCGTGCCGAACCGACGAACGACGCGACGCTGGAAGGCGTGCTGCTGGCTCGCGAGGAAGGACTGCTGTAGCGCCGCGTCCAGGTGGCGAATCCGGTTCGGGGTGTGAGCGTCAGCGTTAACCGCGGCGACGGCCTCCGCTCGCGTATGTTCGAAGATCGCCCGGACCGCGAGGAGGTCGTGCTCGTCGGCCGGTCGAACGTCGGGAAGTCGACGCTGATGCGGGAGTTGACCGGGCACTCGAAGATCACGACCGGACAGAAGCCCGGCGTGACGCGGTCGCCGAATCACTTCGATTGGGTCTCGGAGAACTTTATGTTCACCGACCTGCCCGGATTCGGCTTTATGTCCGGCGTCGACGAGGAGCGGCGCGAGCAGATCAAAACCGACGTCGTCCAGTACATCGAGTCCAACGCCGACGACATTCTCGCGGCCGTGCTCGTCGTCGACGGCAAGAGCGTCATCGACATCATCGATCGGCACTCCGGTCCCGACGAGATTCCCCACGACGTCGAACTGTTCCACTTCCTGTGGGAACTCGACGTACCGACGGTCGTCGCCGTCAACAAGATGGACAAGGTCGGCGACCGCGACGAGCGGCTGGACGCGCTCTGTGACCGACTCGGCCTGCACCCGCCGTGGAAACAGTGGCGCGAGACGATCGCCCCGATCAGCGCGAAGCGTGGGGACGTCGACGCGCTGAACGAGGCGCTCCGGACGCAGTTCCACGAGCAGAAGCGCGACGATCTGCTGAAGTTCGTCAGCTAGCGGCGTTGCTACTCGGGTGCGTGTCTCGGAAACGGTGGCTCAGTAAAGAGGCGTCATCACAAGGGGCTGAGTGGGGGTAACCCTCGTCATCGCCACCAGTAGACGATCGGCGCGCGCGAGTGAAGAACCTCTCGCTTCTCGTACTTCTGTCCGACCGTCGCGCTTGTTCCTCGCCGCGCTCGCTGCGCCCCCCATAGTGATTACTCTCACTGTGTACCGCCGAGCGCCACTCCCGGTGGCGATGGTCGGCGGTAAGAGACGAGAGTAATCATTATCAGTCCGTGCGCTCCGCGTCCCACGCCGCGTTCGCCGCGTGGGCTTCGGCCACCGCCTGTACGTCGCGCCCGCCGAGCAGCCCCGCCTCGGTGGCGACGCCGTCGACGAGCGTTCCGGGGACAATCTCGAACGTCGGCGCGTGGACGTCGACGTCGGCGTCGCCGTCGTAGACGGCGCTTGCGGGCGAGGTCGCTGCGGGGGCGCGCTCGGCATCGCCGTGCTCACCACCGGTCGCGGCCGACTCATCGATCGCGGCCGGCTGGGTCTTATCCCGCGCGGCCACGACGTAGACGGGAACGCCCACGTCGCGCGCGGCGAGCGCGAGCACGCGGGTCCCCGTCTTGTTCACCACGTCCCCGTTCGGGAACACCGCGTCGGCGCCGACGAGGACGGCGTCGACCTCGCGGTCGTCGAGCGCCGTCGGGAGCGCGGCCTCCGTCGTCAGCGTCACCCAGGCGTCCGTCTCGGCGGCGGTCCACTCCGCGACGCCGACGCCCTCGCATTCGGGGCGCGATTCCGCCACGACGACCGTCGAGGGGTTCAGGGCCGCGAGTGCCTCGCGGACGGTCCCGGAGCGCGAGAGCGTCGCCACCGCCGTCGCATCGGCGTCGCGAAGGCGGGTCGCGGCCGTCGTCGCCGCGCCGGAGTCAGCCTCGAACGCGTCGTGGATCGCGTCGATCGCGCGCTCTGCGACCGCGTGGGGGTCGGGCGCCGTGCCGTCGTCTGTGGCCTGCCACACCTCGGCGACGACGCGATTCACGCGGTTCGGGACGGCAGCCATCTCCGGTCGCGCGTCGCCGAGACTGCGCGCGACCTCCGCGACCGTCGCCCAGTCGTCGGCCTCGATGGCCGCATCGCGGAGCACTTCGAGCGCGCGTGCGGCGATCCACGCCGAGCCGTGAGTCCGATCGTCTCGCACGTCCGCGACCGTGGGGGCGACTCGCAGCCAGGTCTCCCAGAGGCGCGGGACCGTCGCTCTGTCTCTGATCGCGGTCGGGTCGACCCACTCGACGGCGGCGAGTTCCTCGTTGGTCGTGAGTTCGCGCGTCCCGGTCTCGAACAGGAACGGGTGGACGGTGAACGAGCCCTGCTCGTCGTCGACCGCGAGTGCGTCGCCGGCGCGGACGAATGCGAGGTCGGTGTCCGTCAGGCCGACCTCCTCGCGGAGTTCCCGATACGCGTCGCGCTCGGCGTCGGCCGGGTCGCCCTCGACGTACCCCGAGACGCCGGCCCAGCGGCCCCGGTAGGTCCCGACAGCGTCGCTGCGGCGAGTGAGCAGGATCTGCCCGCGGTTTCTGAGGAAGCTAGTGACTACGTGTGCCATTGCCAGTAGTTCGCACGCCGGGCGAAACGTCTTTTCGGTGGGTCACCGAGATACCGTCGGTCGTCCAACTCACACGCGTCGCAAAACTGTGGTATTCGGCCGTATACCGGAGACGCTAGCCATCACCTGTTCGCTTTTTACCGCCGCGCACGCTCACTCTGTATGGAACTGTTCGCTGTCCCCGATCTGCCAGAGGTACGGGCAGGCGACGACGTCGCAGCGCTGATCCGCGAGCGCGTCGATCTCCGCCCCGACGACGTCGTCTGCGTCGCCTCGACTATCGTCTCGAAGGCGGAGGGGCGTAGCGCCGATCTGTCTGACTTCCCGGCCGGACCGCGGGCCCGCGAGATCGCAGACTCGCTCGCCGAGCACACGGGCGAGGAGAAGGACCCGCGCTTCGCACAGGCCGTCCTCGAAGAGAGCGTCGAGATTCTGATGGACGCGCCGTTCCTCCTGACGGAGACGCGGTTCGGCCACGTCGGCGTCAACGCCGGTATCGACCGCTCGAACGTCCCCGACGGCGACCTGCTGTTGCTCCCGGAGCGCCCCACAGAGAGTGCAAAACGGATCCGGGAGGGCCTTCCCGCCGATCGCGTGGTGGTCACCGACACCTGCGGGAGACCGTTCCGGCACGGCCAGCGCGGCGTCGCCATCGGCTGGGCCGGACTCTCGGCGTCCCGTGACTGGCGCGGCGAGACCGACCGCGACGGGCGCGAACTCGGCGTCACCGTCGAAAACGTCGTCGACGAACTCGCCGCCGCCGCGAACCTCGTGGCCGGCGAGGGCGACGACGGCACCCCCGCGGTCGTCGTCCGCGACTTCGAGTGGGGCGACCACGGCGGCAGCGACGCGCACTTCCGGGAGATCGAGACCGACTTCGTTCGCCAGGCGGTCCGGGGGTGGTCGTATGCACAGTGACGACGCGACCGGTGCCGGAAGCGAGCCTCACGACGAGAGCGGAGCAGACGACGGACCCACGCTCGGCATCGAACTGGTGCCCGACGACCGGATTTCGGCGGTCGTCGACGAGGGCGTCACCGCCGAATCCGTCGGCTACGACGTCGCGTTCGTGACGTGTCACTACAACAATCGCGACCCCTTCGCGACCCTGACGCGACTCGCGAGCGAGACCGAGACGATGCGGATCGGTCCGGGCATCGCGAACCCCTACGAACTGCATCCCGTGACGCTCGCCTCGAAGACTGCCACCGTCGCGGAACTGTCGGACGGCCGGGCGGCGTTCGGGATCGGCCCGGGCGACCCCTCGACGCTCCGGAACCTCGGCCTCGAGGACGAGCGCGGCCTGCGGTCGGTGCTGGAGGCGTTCAAAGTCGCACAGGACCTCTGGGCGGGCGAGCGCGTCACCCACGACGGCACGTTCGAGGCGCACGACGCCGGCCTCAACTTCGAGGTGCCCGGCGAGATCCCCGTCTACGTCGGCGGCGAGGGACCGCATATGTGCCGGATGGCGGGCAAACACGCCGACGGACTGCTGTACAACGGCTCACACCCGGACGATCTCGCGTGGGCGCGCGACCGGGTCGAAGAGGGCAGCGAAGACCGCCCCGACCACCGCGGCGACTTCGAGTTGCTGGCGTACGCCAGCGTCAGCGTCGACGACGACGCCGAGGCGGCACGCGAGGCGGCCCGGCCACCGGTCGCGTTCATCGTCGCCGGAGCGGCTCCACCGGTGCTCGACAGACACGGCATCGACGCGTCGCTGGCCGAAGAGATCGGCGAGCAGATCAGTGCGGGCGCGTTCGGCGAGGCCTTCGAGCGCGTCACGCCGGCGATGATCGACGCGTTCTCGATCGCCGGCACACCCGCGGACGCCGTCCAGCGAATGAGCGCACTCCTCGATCACGCGGACGGTATCGTCGTGGGATCGCCGCTCGGGCCCGATCCCGAGACGGCGATCGAACTCGCAGCCGACGCGTTCGAGCAGGCGCAGTAGCTCGGCGGCGGTCTTCGTACAGCGGAAGAAAAGCGCGGTGCGGCTTATTGGACCGGCCGGTTGGGCGACGATTCGCGGGCGCTCGATCCCAGGCCGGTGAGCTGGTTCACGAGCGCACCGAGCGTGAGGTAGGTGAAGTACAGCACCGCTGCGGTCGTCAGCCCGCCGCCGAACAGGAACAGCACCGCGGTGAGCGGATCGACGCCGAGGAACACCTCGAAGAGGAACGTCCTGACGAGAGTGACGATGCTCGTGACCAACTGCACGATGAAGTCGATGACCGAGACCATAGCCGGGGGTTCGTCCTCATCGTATATGTGTGTGCGGAACTCCGCGTGGCGAGTCGCCACCGCTAAGCCGACGCCGCCACTGGAGACTCGTATGGAGCGGGACCGGTCCCTCGAGGAATTCGTCGGCGACGCCGCAGAGGAATCGGGAGCGGGCGAGCCCGAGACGGAGTCAGAAAACGGCGGCGCCGAGACGGAATCAGGCGACGGCGAGGGCGAGGTCGACACCGGAACTCGCAGCGGCGACGCCGACGACGGCAAAGCCCCCATTGACGACGTCGAGGCGGCGACGGCCACGTACCGCTGGGACCCAGACGGCGTCGAGTGCCCTGCCTGTGGCAACGTCGCCGACCGGCTCTGGTCGCAGGACGGCCGACACGTCTGTGTGGACTGCAAAGACTGGTGAGCCGACAGCCGCAGGCTGATCCTGCATCGCTCCCGGCCGGTCACTGCCTACGATTCTGAGACGCGGAGAGTGAGGAGGATCACGACCGCGAGAACGACGGCGACGATCCAGTACCCCTCGTCGAAGTAGCCGCGGTCGGCGATTGCGCCGAACAGGACCGGACCGGCAGCCCCGAGCGTCGCGGTCGTGGTACGGACCACACCCAGGCCGGTCCCGCGGATCTCTTCTGAGAACGCATCCGAGAAGTACGACTGCGTGATCGCGCCGGAGCCGAGCATCGTGCTCACGAGCGCCGTGATCCCGACGAGTCCGACGAGGCTGTCGACGACCGGAAGCAGCGCAAAGCCGACGACGGGGCCCGAGAGCACGATCACGAGAGATCGACGGAGCCCGATCCGGTCGTAGGCCGCTCCGGCGACGGGCTTGACGAGGACGCCGATGGCGAAAAAGAGGCTGAAAAGAAGCGCTGCCGTCGACGAGGGTAACCCCTTCTCCTCGACGAGATACGTCGGATACAGCCCCGTGAACGCCTGCCAGACGAGGATGTAGAGAAAGAGGATGAACGCGAGAAAGACCACGTTGCTCGCGCGGATCTCGGCGAGTACGTGCCGCGCCGTGTCGGCGGAGAGTTCGTCGATACCGCTCTCGGAGTCAGTCTGTCGCGGCAGCAACACCCAGAGTGCGATCGCCGCGGCGGCGAGCAGTGGGATCATAAACGCGAGCCCCGCCTGCCAGACGACGGCGACGGCCAGCGCCCCCGCGACCGGCGGGAGGACGGTCTGTCCGAGGTCTCCTGTCGCCATCGTCACGCCGAGCGCGCTCCCGATTCGATCGGGGTAGATGGTCGCGAGGATCGTGATCCGCGCGATCGGGTACAGCGACTGGCCCAGGCCGACGAACGCGGTCGCCGCGAACAGCGCCAGCGCCGTGGGTGCGGCGACGACCGCCGCGACGGCGACGGCGACGACAGCGGCACCGGCCGTCATCACGAGGCGTTCGCTGTATCGGTCGGCCAAGATTCCACCCGGAAGCTGTCCGATCGCCGACCCGAGCCAGAGGATCGTCACGAGCAACCCCGCGACCGAGAGACTGAGGCCGAAGGTCTCGCGGAAGTACGGGAGAAGAACCGGGTAGATCATCCGCGTGCCCAAGAGGAGGCCCCAACCGCCGGCGATGACGGCCAGCGAACGGCCCTCGCCGTCGCCCCAGAGCGCCCTGGCTTCCCGACCGATCGAGCCGAGAATCGTCATCGACGTATCGGCTCCCGACGAGGCTGTTCAGGGTGATCGGTGGGACGGACGTGCACTGCCGAAGCCTCGTGATGGCGGTTGTAAAGAATTTCGACATTCCGCACTATAGTAGCGTTTGCAAGTCTTCACGCGCCTAATCGCACGCAGTCGTGCGATTGTCTGTGTAATCATAGGGGTTATCGTAACTGTTCGGAGATTCTCGCCGTACCGTCCGGCGAGAAACCTATGCGGACTTACGATAGTCCCTATCAGCTGCAAACGCTACTATAGCGCCGCCGAACCAACGACGCGACTAATCCGGCGATGCGGCTGCCCCGGCGACGGTCGCGGTATCTCAATCCATCCGGGTGCCGCGTCGTCCGAATCCCCGAACGAGCGCGTCCTCCCCGATCGTGAGCACCGTCGGGCGGCCGTGCGGGCAGGCGTAGGGGTTCTCACAGGAACCGAGCCGATCGACGAGCGCCGTCGCCTCCGCGTCGCTCAGTTCGTCGCCGGCCTTCAGCGAGGGGTGGCACGCGAGGTCTTTCAGCAGCGCGTCGCGGCCGTCTTCAGGTGTCTCGCCGTGCCGAAGCGCGTCGACTGCGTCGCGGACGCTCTCGGGGGCGGCCGCTCGGCCCATCGGTGCCGGTACCGAACGGACGCGAACCGTCGTCTCGCCGAAGCAGTCGAGGTCGTATCCGAGTTTGGACAACTCATCACGGTGTGACTCGACGGCCGCGTACTGTCCCGGCGTCAGTGAGACGCTCTCGGGCGGTTCGACCGGGGCGGTCGGGGTCTCACCCGAGACCGCGGCCCGGAGACGCTCGTAGTTCACCCGCTCGTGGGCCGCGTGCTGGTCGACGACGAGCAGTTCGTCCTCGAACGCACAGAGGAGATAGAGATCGCGGAACTGTCCGAGCACGCGCACGTCCTCGAAGGCCGATTCAGTGTCCGACAGCGGTTCCAGCGTGTCGTCGAGAGCCATCGAGAGGTCTGCCGCGCGCCGCTGATCGGCGGTCGAGAGCGCGTCACGGACGGCGCCCGCGACTGCGTCCGCGACCTCGTCGGACGACCGGAGACGGACCCGCCGCTTGCGCGGGTGGACGTTGTGGTCCGCCCACGACGTCGGTAGCGACAGCGACACGACCGCGATGGGTGCGCGGCCGTCGGCGAGCAGATCCCCGTAGCCATCGACGACGGCGCGCTGCAACTGCGCGTTGCGGACGGGGCGGCCGTCGACAGCGACGTACACGTGATCGCGGCGCGCGCGGCTGATCGACGGCTGGACGAGCGCACCGTCGATCGTGAGTCCCACGCCTTCGTCTTCTGGGCCGGAACCGACGCGCCGCACGGCATCGAACGCCGTCGCTCGCGAGGCGACCTGGCGGTCGTACACGCCCAGTAGCGCGTCGGCGAACTCGCCGGTCCCGGGCGTCGAGAACACCTCCGAGCCGTCGTGTCCGAGCGTGATCGCGACGTCCGGACGGACGAGCGCGTACCGGGAGACCGCGTCGCTGATGCGGGCGAACTCCGTCTGAGAGGCCGCGAGCGACTCGCGGCGCGCGGGCGTCTCCGCGAACAGTTCGCGGACGGTGACTGTCGTTCCCCGGCCGCGCCCGGCGGGTTCGACGCGGTCCGGGCCGGGACCGCCCGACGCGACGACGCGCGTTCCGCGCGGCCCGCCGTCGTTCGTCACGACTTCGAGTTCGGCGACCGTGGCGATACTGGCGAGCGCTTCGCCGCGGAAGCCGAGCGTCTCGACCGCCGAGAGCGACTCCCCGGAGGCGAGTTTGCTCGTCGTGTGCCGCTCGACCGCGAGCTCGGCGTCCCGGCGGCTCATTCCACCGCCGTCGTCGCGGACGCGGATCCGCGCTGTCCCATCGCCGTCGACCGCGACGTCGATCCGCGAGGCTCCGGCGTCGAGCGCGTTTTCGAGCAGTTCGACGACGACGTCCGCCGGGCGGGTGATCACCTCGCCGGCCGCGACGCTCGCGACCGTCGCGTCGTCCAGTCGACGGACCGAGTCGGGGTCGCCGCGCGGCTCCGGGCGCTCCTCACTCATCTAGTTGCCGTCGTAGGGCTTCCAGCGTGTTGAGCGCTTCGAGCGGGGTGGTTCGGGCGACGTCGAGATCCCGGAGTTCGTCGAGGACGGCGCGCTCGGCGTCTGTCGGCGCGGCGTCCGTCGGCACGGCGTCGTGCGAGTCGTCCGGTCGGCCGGGGGCATCCGGTCGATCGGGGTCGTCCGTCGCGTCGAGGCCGTCGACGTACGCCGCGAGCGTGTCGTTTCGGTCGGCTGCAGGAGCGTCGAATTCGCCGTTCGTCGCCCGTGTCGGCGGGTGTGACGCATCCTCCGCGGGCGACGCATCCTCGCGCGGGAGACGTGCGTGCGCCGGCTCCGAATCCGTGTCGTCGCCGGCCGACGCCCGGAGGTGCTCTCTGGCGCGGGCGACGACGCGGTCCGGCACGCCGGCCAGTTTCGCCACCTCGACGCCGTACGACGACGAGGACGCGCCGCGCGCGACGCGGTGGAGAAACGTCACGTCGGGCTCAGAGGGAGACTCGCTCCCGTCGTCCGACGGGGAGTCGCCGTCCTCGCTTTTGCTCACTGTGAAGTGGAGGTTGAACGCGTCCGGCAGGTCGTCGGCGAGCGCGGTCAGATCGTGATAGTGAGTCGCAAAGAGCGTCGTCGCGCCGATCTCGTCGTGGATGAACTCCGTCGTCGCGCGGGCGATCGCGAGGCCGTCAGCGGTAGAGGTACCGCGCCCGACCTCGTCGAGGAGCACGAGCGAGTCGTCGGTGGCATCGTGGAGGATGTCGGTGAGTTCGGCCATCTCGCGCATAAACGTCGACTGCCCGCCAGCGATATCGTCGGAGGCGCCGACCCGGGTGAAGATTCGATCGAGGACGGGCAATCTCGCCGCGTCCGCCGGAACGAAACTCCCCGCCTGCGCGAGCAGCGCGATGAGTGCCGTCTGCCGCATATACGTCGACTTGCCGCTCATATTCGGGCCGGTGATGACGGCGACGCGGCCGTCCGTGAAGTTGACGCCGTTCGGGACGAACTCCGCTTGGGTCCGCTCGACGACGGGATGCCGCCCGGCCTCGATACGGAGCGTCTCCGCACCCATCTCGGGGCGGACGTAGTTCTCGCCGGCGGCGACGGCGGCGAACGACGTCAACACGTCGAGGCGGGCGAGCGCGTCCGCGAGCGCCTGAATCCGCTCGGTCTCGTCGGCGACGCGCGAGCGCACCTCGCAGAACACCTCGTACTCTAAGGAATCGGCGCGCTCGGCGGCCGAGAGAATCTCGTCCTCGCGACGCTTCAACTCCGGCGTGTAGAATCGCTCGGCGTTCTTCAGCGTCTGCCGCCGGGTGTAGTCGTCGGGGACGCGGTCGAGGTTCGGGTTCGTCACCTCGATGTAGTAGCCGTGGACCTGGTTGTAGCCGACCTCCAGGGAGTCGATGCCGGTCCGCCCGCGCTCGCGCGCTTCGAGCGAGGCGACCCACTCGCGGCCTTCCCGCTCGGTCGCGCGGATCTCGTCGAGTTCGTCGTCGAATCCCTCGCGAACGACGCCCCCCTCCGTGATCTCCTGCGGCGGGTCGGGTTCGATCGCCTGTTCGATCAGGTCGCGGACGTCGGCCAGTTCGTCGAGCGACGCCCGAAGGTCACAGAGGGCGTCCGATTCGGCGTCTTCGAGGGCGGCTCTGACGTCCGGGACGACGTCGAGGGTCGTCTGCAGCGAGCGCAGGTCGCGGGCGTTCGCACGCTCTCGGGAGACGCGAGCGGCCAGACGTTCGAGGTCGTACACCTGTTCGAGGTGGTCCCGGACCGTCTCTCTGGCCATCGGCCGGTCGAGCAGTTCCGCGACGGCGTCGTGTCGGCGCTCGATTCGCTCCCGGTCGAGCAGCGGGCGCCGCAGCCACGACTCCAGTTTGCGGCGGCCGGGCGCGCACGCGGTCCGGTCGAGCGCGTCGAGCAGCGTGTCCCCGCGCCCGGGGTGCCGCGAGTCGAACAGTTCGAGACTCCGCATCGCCGTCGCGTCGAGTCTGAGCGAGCGTCGGAGGTCGTACCGGCGGACGCGCGAGACGTACGAGAGCGCACCGTCGTCGCCCTGCGTGTACTCGGCGTAGTCGAGGAGCGCCCCCACAGCGCGCCGTTCGGTGGGTGAGTCGAGGACGGCGGTTGGTTCCGCGACGTACGCCGCGAGCGTCTCGTCGGCCCGATCGAGCGCGAACGCCTCGGGGTCGTGTTCGGTGAGCATCGTCTCGAAGCCGAGCATCGACGGCTCGACGCCCGCGTCGGGGGCGACGAGCAGTTCAGCGGGTGCGAGGCGTTCGAGTTCGTCGTCGATCCGCGCGGCGGGGGCGCTCGTCACCTGACACTCGCCCGTCGAGACGTCGAGCGTCGCGAGTGCGGCCTCGGCGTCGGTCGCGTCGGTCGACTCGCCCGCGCGTCCCCCGTCGCGCCCCCCATCTCGCCCGAGACCGACGACCGCGCCGAGATACGTCGCGCTCGCGCGGTCGAGCAGTTCGTCGTCGACGACCGTGCCCGGACTGACGACGTTCGTCACGGCGCGGTCGACCAGCCCCGAGGCCTCCTCGGCGTCTTCGACCTGATCGGCGATGGCGACCCGGTACTCGGCGTCGAGGAGTGATTCGAGATACGACGCAGCGTTGTCCATCGGGATGCCCGCCATCGGATAGGTCCCCGTCGAGTCCTCGCGCTTGGTCAGCGTCACCTCGCAGACGCGGGCGACCGTCTCGGCCGCCTCGCAGAACGCCTCGTAGAAGTCGCCGACCTGAAAGAGCACGAGCGCGTCGGGGTGCGCCTCGCAGAGTTCGAGATACTGCGAGAGCATCGGCGTGAGTTCCTCTCGACGGTCGAGCATCTTCTGTGGTGGCCCCTCCGGGCGCCGCTCGGACTCGTCGTCGGACCGCGACGGCGTGCCGGCCGCAGCCGTCTCCTCGGCGTGCTCTCCGGCCCCGTCGCTCGCGTCGGACTCCGCGCCTTCCATACCTACCGGACGGCGGTCGAAGACCAAAAGCGGACGGGAAGACGGCGCTCCCGCGACGCGTCCGGTGGCCTCGCGGACGGCACCGTCAGGAGCGGTCGTCGAAGAGGCCGACGATCCGATCGCGGTTCGCGTAGCCGAGCGCCGACAGAGCGAGGATGACGGCAGTGAGCGCGGCGGCGGCCACGAACTGATCGCCCCCGAGGAAATCGCCGACGACGTTCGCGAGGAAGAACGCTGGCGTCCGGCCGACGATCGCGAGCGCGACGAGCTGCCACAGGGGTAGTCTGGTCAGGCCGCCAGCGAAGCAGATGACGTCGTCGGGGAGTCCGGGGATGAAAAAGAGGACGAACAACCCGAGGCGGGCGTAGTCGTCGCTGATCGAATCGAAGGACGCGAGCGCGTCTTCGTGGACCATACGTTCGACGTAGGCTCGGCCGAACCGCCGGGAGAGCCAGAACGCGATCGTACTCCCAATCGTGATGCCAATCATATTGTAGAGCGTCCCCCACCACGCGCCGAAGAGGTAGCCGGCGACGACTGCGAGGATCTGCCCCGGGACCGGAGCGGCGACGACTTGCACGGCTTGCAGCACGACGAGCACGAGCGGGGCCCAGATGCCGTACTGGGAGATGAACGCGCGGAGGGCGGGCGCGTCGGTCAGAAGCGCGAGATGGGGACGGGCGAGGAGAGCGAGCGCGACGAGCACGACGATGGCGACGGCGAGGTGGAGCAGAAAGCGCCGTCGGGTTCGTTCCGAGGCGAAGATCTGCACCCCTTCGAGCCGTGTTCGCATCCGGTCTATGAATGTGTCACTCACGCGTTAGTCGTGGTGAGGACGCCTCGATACTTAGAGCCCGAGCCTCTCGGCGTGTCGATCGAGAATCGACGCCAGCGTGACGTTCTTCTCTTCGAGTTCGTAGCGAACGCGCACGATCGGCACGTCGACGTCGAGAACCCGTCCGAGGTCGTGGGGTGTTCCCGAGACGACGACCTCCGGGTCGGCGTTTCTGATCGTCGCCTCCAGATCTCGGATCTGTGCGTCGTTGTACCCCATCGCCGGGAGGACGGCGTCGAGGTGGTCGTAGGCGGCGAAGACACGTTCGAGCGATCCGACCGCCGCCGGTTTTGGGTCGATGATCTCCGCCGCGCCGTACTTGCGGGCGGCGATCAGTCCGGCCCCGTGGGAGGCGTCGCCGTGGGTAAGCGTCGGCCCGTCCTCGACGACGAGTGCGCGCTTGCCCGCGATGGCGTCCCCGTCGGCGGTGATCGTCGAGTTCGCGTGGACGATCTCGGCGTCGGGATTCGTCTCGCGAACGTTGGCTTCGACTTCCTGGATGCCCGCGACGTCGGCGGTGTTCTCCTTGTTGATGAGGACGTAGTCCGCGAGGCGGAGGTTGGTCTCGCCCGGGTGGTATCGCAGTTCTGCGCCGGGACGGTGTGGGTCGGCCACGACGACGTGGACGTCCGGGACGTAGAACGGGAGTTCGTTGTTGCCGCCGTCCCAGACGATCACGTCGGCCTCGGCTTCGGCCCGTTCGAGGATCGCCGCGTAGTCGACGCCGGCGTAGACGACGTGGCCGCGTTCGATGTGGCTCTCGTACTCCTCGCGCTCTTCGATCGTGACGTCGCTCTCGTCTAAGTCCGCGAGCGTCTCGAAGCGCTGGACGCGCTGGGCCGCGAGGTCGCCGTACGGCATCGGCTCTCGGACGACGACGGCGTCTCTCCCCCGCGCGGTCAGCAGGTCGGCGAACTTCCGGGCTGTCTGTGACTTGCCACAGCCGGTTCGCACCGCGTCGACGGCGACGACCGGGACAGCGGCTTCGAGCATCATCCGATCGGGGCCGATCAGTCGGAAGTCCGCACCGGCCGCGAGCGCTCGCGACGCCTGGTGCATCACGTGCTCGTGAGAGACGTCCGAGTACGAGAAGACGACCGTGTCGACGTCCGCTTCGTCGACGAGGCGCTCTAAGTTCGATTCGGGATAGATCGGGATTCCGTCGGGATAGCGGTCGCCAGCCAGTTCCGGTGGATAGCGTCGCTCGGGGAGTTCGTCGAGTTCGCCGACGTTCTGGGTGCTCGTCTGGGTGAACGCGACGACTTCGTGCGCCGGGTCGTCGCGGAAGACGGTGTTGAAGTCGTGGAAGTCGCGTCCGGCCGCACCCATAATGAGGACTCGCGTGGGGGCCATACGGTACACTTCGCCGGGATCGTACATAGAATCCCGGCCAGTTATCGACCGGGCGAACGCTTTCGGTCGCGGCCGGTAGAGGATGTCGTATGGCAGCCGAATCTTCCGCGAGCGACGCCCCCGTCGTCGTCGCACTGGGCGGGAACACCCTGCTCGGCGAGCACGGCCCGTGGACGCTCGACCAGCAGTTGGCGGTCGTAGAGCAGACGGCCGCGCGAATCGCGGCGGCCGTCGACGCCGGCTACGAAGTCGTGCTCACGCACGGCAACGGCCCGCAGGTCGGCAATCTGCTCCTCCAGCAGGAACACGCGAGCGAGACGCCACAGCTCCCGCTGGACGTACTCGTTGCCGAGACGCAGGCGCAGATCGGCTACCTCCTGCAGCAGGCGCTCGACAACGAGCGCGATGCACAGACGGACTCGATGACGATCGTGACGCAGGTGGTCGTCGATCGCGACGACCCCGCGTTCGCAGAGCCGGCGAAGCCCGTCGGTCCGTTTTACACGGAGGCAGAGGCGGCGGAGAAGCCCTTCGAGACGCGGCGCGTGTCCGACGGCGAGCGCCCCTTCCGGCGGGTCGTCCCGTCGCCCGACCCCGTCGAAATCGTCGAAGCCGACGAGATCGGACAACTCGTCGAGCGTGGGAACTCCGTGGTGTGTGCGGGCGGCGGCGGCGTCCCGGTCGTCCGCGGCGAGTCCGGCCTGCGCGGCGTCGAGGCCGTCGTCGATAAAGACAGCACGTCGCGGTTGCTCGCGGAGAAACTGGGCTCCGAGACGCTCGTCATCCTGACCGACGTCGCGCACGCCTACGTGAACTACGGCGAGGACGACCAGCGGCCGATTCGGCGAGTCGGAGCCGACGAACTTCGCTCGCATCTCGACTCGGGCGAGTTCGGCGCGGGGAGTATGCAGCCGAAAGTCGAAGCCTGTCTCCAGTTCGTGGAAGGCGGCGGCGAGCGAGCCATCATCACGACGCCGGAGCAGTTGACGGACGCGCTGGCGGGCGACGCCGGGACACAGGTGTACGCGGACGCCCCCGCAGAGGACGAACTATAGTGTGATAGTTAGCATCACTCTATGCCAGCAAAGTTACGTGGACCGGGAAGCAATGGACCGGTGATAGCGTGAACAGGGCGCGTGACGGTCGGGACGCGCTCGTTCAGCGCTCTCTGCCCCCCACACAATGACCGACGTAGACGCCCTTCCCGAGTCGACTCCGGACGCAGATTCGGTTACCCCGCTCGCCGTCGAGGAGGCGGCTGAACTGACCACACGTATCGTCGACAACGTCGAGCGCGTCATCGTCGGCCACCGCGACGCGATCGAACACATCCTCGTCGCGCTGTTCGCCCGCGGCAACCTCCTCTTAGAAGACGTGCCGGGCGTCGGCAAGACGATGCTGGCGCGCGCGGTGGCGACCTCGCTCGACTGCTCGTTCAAGCGCGTGCAGTTCACGCCCGATCTCCTGCCCTCCGACGTGACCGGTGTGAGCGTGTTCAACGAGAAGACGCGCGAGTTCGAGTTTCGGCCGGGACCGGTGTTCGCGAACGTCGTCCTCGGCGACGAGATCAACCGCGCGCCGCCGAAGACGCAGGCTGCGCTCCTGGAAGTGATGGCGGAACAGCAGGTGACCGTCGACGGGGAGACCTACCCCGTCCCGGACCCGTTCACCGTCATCGCGACCCAGAACGACGTCGAACCCGGACGGACCTACGAACTCCCGGTCGCCGAGATCGATCGCTTCACGAAGAAGATCCGACTCGGGTATCCCACCGAAGCCGAGGAGACCGAGTTACTCGGCCGCCTGACGGGCGAGCATCCGATCGAGTCCCTGGCGCCGGTCGCGACCGTCGAAGACGTCCGGCGCGCGCGTGAGACCGTCTCGAAGGTGACGGTCCGCGAGCCCGTGCGCGCGTACGTCTCTCGGCTGGCGGGCTACACGCGGGAACACGCTCGCCTCGGTGCGAGCCCACGCGGGGCGCTCGCGCTCGTCCGCGCGTCACAGGCCCGCGCGGTCTTCGAGGGCCGCGGCTACGTCACGCCCGACGACGTCCAGCTGGAAGCGCCGACCGTGTTGAGTCATCGCGTCCGGACGGACACGGAAGTCGACGGCGCGACGGTGGTCGAACGCGCGCTCGAAGACGTCGCCGTCGAGTAGTATGCGGCCGACACGACGCGGCTACACGGTCGGCATCGTGGTGCTCGGCGCGCTCGCGCTCGGGGCGCTCTTCGGGGCGCGCGCGCTCGACGCGGTCGTGATCCCCGGCGCACTCGCGCTCGTCGCCGCCGTCGTCCAGGTCTGGCGCGCGCCGACGCCGCAGGTCGAGCGGACGCTCCCGCCCGCCGACGTTCCGGGCGTGACCGGAACGGTCGAGGTGACGCTCGACGCTCCCTCGTCGTACCCGGCGACGGTCCGGGATCGACTCCCCCCTAGCATCGATAGCGGCGCGAGCGGAGGGGCGCAAGCGGCATCGAGCGGCGACGCCGGCAGTGCGTCGACCGCGACACACGAGGCTGTCGTCGCCGGAGCGACCGACGCGGACGTCGCCTACGAGATCACGCCACAGCGGCGCGGCGAGCACGAACTCGGCCCGGTGAGCGTCGTCGTCACCGACGTCCTGGGACTGCTCAAACGCACGACGACGGTCGACGAGCGGGACGGACTCGTCGTCTTTCCCGCCGTCGGCGTCCTCTCTGAGGGGGCGCAGGCCGACCTCCGGACGCTGACGCAGTCGCCGCGCGCGAACCGCCGCGAGGAGTTCGACGACCTGCGCGAGTACGTACGCGGCGACGCGCTCCGCGACGTCCACTGGAAGTCCTCGGCGAAGCGCGGCAATCTGATGGTTCGGGAGTTCACTGCCGAGGCGGACCCCGATCAGGTGCGCGTCGTCGCCGGCATCGAGTCCGGCGGTGGAGCCGACACAGAACGCACGGCGGCGAGCAAATCGACGACTGCTGCGGGTGAGGCGGCAGACGCAGCGGACGACGCGGCCGACATAATGGCCGAGGCGGCGGCGACCGTCTGTCTGTCGCTGCTCCGTGGCGGGGCGTCGGTGGCACTCACGACGCCGTCGGGACGTGTCGAGGCGACACCCGGAACGACCAGACCGCTGCTCGATCACCTCGCTGTCGCCGGAGCGGGCCCGGTACCGACGCGGGAGGCCGACGTCGTCGTCGTCGCAGACGAGGGTTCGGCGTCGATCAGATTCGACGGGCGTGAACACCGCTTCGAGGAGTTGACGACCGGGGCCGGAGACACAGCGGCCCCCACCGCACAGGAGGCCACCGGATGAGTTCGGGCGTCGGCCGCGACGCGCCGTCGCTTGGTGGGTCGCAGTCAGGCCGGAGCGACAGGTCCGACGGGAGCGAGACCGCAGGATTCGTAAGTGATATCGACGGCAGCCGTGCGCTCGCCGTCGTGAGCCTCCTGGCGCTGACGTGGTCGTACGCGGGCGTCCTCTGGCGCGTCACCGACGTCGTCGGCGGGAGCACCGAATTCGCCGTCGTCGTGGCCGGGGCGATCGCGTTCGCCGTCCTCGTCGGTCGCTTCGTCGGTGTGCGCGTCGCGTTCGTCGTCACCTCGCTCTTGCTCGGCCTCGGTCTGGCGGTGTATCTGCTCACGCTTCCACAGAGCCAGATCCAGTTGTTGACGCCCGAGCGCGCCCTCAGCGACACGGTCGCGCTTTTGACCGGGCTCTCGGTCCTGCGACTCGTCGGCGCAGGCGTGTGGGCGATGGCCGTCGTGCCCGGTCCCGTCTTTCTCTCGTGGTACCTCACGGTCCGGAAGCGCTACGTCTCCGCGGCGGTCGCCGGCGGCGTCGCGCTCGGATTAGTCGTTCTCACCGGCGACGCTGAGGGCGTTGCGACGCTCGTCGGCGTCGTGGGCGCGACGGGACTGCTCGCGGCGTCCACGTTCGACCGCCACGGGACCGCCGTCGGGCAGGCGGACGTGCTGACGGTCCTTCTCGCGGCGATGATCGTCGCCGCCTCGACGCTGTCGGTCGTCCCCGGCGCAGCGGGATCGCCGATCCTCCCGGACCGCGGCGCGCCGACGGTCGAAGCGAGCCTCGTCGACGCCGACGACAGCGTCGAAATCGTCGGGAGTATCCGGCTCTCGCCGTCGGTCCGGTTCACCGTCGATAGCGCGCGCGCGGAGTACTGGCAGACGGCCGCATACGACCGCTACACCGGCAGCGGGTGGGTCCGAACCGGGAACGAACGGCCGTACGACGGCCGCCTCCGGGGACCGCCGGGACCGTCCCGTCGACTCGAACAGACCGTCACGGCCGAGGATCCGATCTCGATCCTGCCGGCGGCGTGGCGACCGGTCGATCTCGACGGCCCGGTGAGGTCGAGCGCGCTCGTGACGCCACAGGGGAACGTGCGGCCGGGCGGGACGCTCCAGGCCGGCGAGACGTTCACGGTCACGAGCAGAGTCCCGAACGCGACGAGCGAGCGACTCCGGCGAGCGGGGACGGACTATCCCGACAGGGTGACCGAAGCGTACCTCCAGTTGCCCGAGAGCACGACCCAGCGGGTCCGTGAGCGGGCCGAATCCGTTGCCGGCGACGCGGAGACGCCCTACGCGAAGGCCGTCGCGATCGAGGAGCACCTCGAATCCAGCAAGGAGTACTCCCTCAGCGTCCCCGCGCCGTCGGGCGATGCGGCGGACGATTTCCTGTTCGAGATGGACGCCGGCTACTGCACCTACTACGCGACGACGATGGTCGTGATGCTGCGTTCCCAGGGCGTCCCCGCACGGTTCGTCACCGGCTACACGCCGGGAGAGAACGTCGGGAACGACAGCTACGTCGTCCGCGGGCTCAACTCCCACGCCTGGGTCGAGGTGTACTTCCCCGACGTCGGCTGGGTCCGGTTCGATCCCACGCCGTCGGGGCCGCGCGAGACGGCGGAGAACACGCGCCTCACCGAGGCACGACAGAACGAGGAGGAGAACATCGACTTGCCGGGGTCGAACGAGACGGTGACGCCGCCGCCAGGATCGGGCATCGAGAACCAGACGCCCGCCGTGTCTGGCGCCCCCGGCGGATCGACGCCGGCGGGGGTGACGGCGACGACGCCCGCGAGCGCGACGTCGGCGGCCACTGCAGACGCGACCGACACGTCGTCGACGCCGATCGGCGGCGAGATTCCGGTGCCGAACCTACCGTCGGGACGGACGCTCCTCGTCGGAGCCGTCGCGCTCGTCGGCCTCACAGCCGGCGCGCACCGAACCGGTGCCGCGGACCGGACCGTGCGGTTGCTCGCGATCCAGTACCAGCGGCGGCGCGACCCCGAAACCGACGTCGCTCGGGCGTACCGGCGTCTCGAAGGCGTGCTCGAACGCGAGTACCGCCCGCGTCGCCGGGGCGAGACGCCGCGGTCGTACCTGCAGTCGGTGCCGTTGACGGAACGGTTCGAAGATGCACGGCGCGTCGGTGAGTACTACGAGCGCGCACGCTACGGCGACGGTGTCAGTGCGGCCGAGGCCGACGAAGCGGTGTCGGCCGTCGACCGACTGGTCCGTTCGTCGACGCCGCTCCTCCGGTGGTTCCAGTGAACGTGTCGTGCGTGCTGATGTCGGCAGCGGAGCAGAGTCGCACCTCCTCGGACCTCGGTGGCTGTGCACTCGGGACGGATTCCCGATACTGTTTAATATCCCCATCCTGTAGGTTCGATTTGTAATGTCGGAAGTCTGCTCGACGTGCGGACTCCCTGAGGAGCTTTGCGTCTGCGAAGACGTCGCAAAAGAGTCCCAGGAGATCACCATCCGCATCGACGAGCGCCGCTACGGAAAAGAGGTAACGGTCATCGAAGGGTTCGACCCCAAGGACGTAGATATGGACAGTCTGTCCTCGGATCTGAAGTCGAAGTTCGCCTGCGGTGGCACAGTCGAGGACGGTTCCATCGAACTCCAGGGGAACCACACCGGTCGCGTCGAGGATTTCCTCCGCGACAAGGGCTTCAACGTCGCGTGACCGTCACCTAACCGTCCCACGTCGAGCGGTTTTTTGTTCGACGCCACGCAAATAGCGGCGGCGCTGTAGTCACACAGCGCTCCCGCCCGAGAACAGACACTGATACTGTCGGACAGCAGCTCGTGAATCATATTGGCACCGAGGGGTGCCGATACTTTTCACATCGTTCTGTCCGACAGTGTGAGCCGTAGCCCTCGCGATTCGATCACTGTGCGACCGAAAGGATTCTACCAGCGGCGACGCCACGCGGAGTATGGTCGACTCAGATTGGTGGGTCGGCGTCGCCCTCCCTCCCGTACTCGAAATCGTCGGATGGATCGGTCTCGTCTTGGCGCCCGAGTCGAGTGGATCGGCGGTGACTCCCGGACTCCTCGGCGGTGTCTTCGTCGTCGTGAGTCAACTGTTGATTCCCGTCTTCGCAATCGCGCTGTACTTCGATGCGCGAGCGGTCGCACGGAGTGCCGAAACGTGGGTTCCGCGGCCTCGAATCTGGGGCGGACTCGGGATCACGGTCCCGATCGTCGGGCTGGTGCTCGCAGACTCGCCGCTTCTGGTGTTCGTCGCGAGCGCGTACCTCCTGCGCCGGTTCCGCTCCAGCGACGCCGGGAGCGGTGCCGCACGGGACGTCTACAGCGGCGATGGGTGGTACGAAGACGACCGCGTTCGCGACGAGGCAGGATCAGACGACGCACGCGAAGCGCCTGAACGAATCTCGCGGTGGTACTACGGCGTCGCGCTCACGGTCGCGGCATTCCTCGTCGTCGTCGTGGCAACACCGGTCTTGGTCGCAGTGATGGGGATGCCGGAGAACGCACGGTTCGTCTACGAGACGATCCCAACAGTGGGCGTGTTCCTCCCGTTCGCCGTCGTATTCTCGCTGGTCGCGTCCGCGGTACTCATCCCGGTGTTCAGCCTCTCGCTGTTCCTCGACACGCGCCGGATCCGCGAGAGCGACGTCGCGTGGGCACCCGACCGGCGCGTGTGGGGAGCCGTGGCCGTCGTCCACCTCTGCAACGTGCTCGTGCCGCTTGTCTGGCTGCTCTCGGTTCCGGCGGGCGGGTATTACCTCTGGCTACGCCGTCAGCAGGTCGGACGGCCGTAGGGGCCCGTCGGAGATGGCTGCGACGGAGAAGCCCCGTACGCGGAGGACGGCCCCGCGCACCGCCCGAAGTTAAAACGAACAATTATGTAAGTTCGTGAGAGGCTACCAGTATCGACAGATGGGAGCCGGTGGAGACGACGTAGACGTTCGCGAGATTTCGCCGATGGCGTGGCGCCTCCTCCGGGTTGCGGCAGGATATAGCCAGCGGGACGTCGAAACCGAGGTCGACGACATTATGCAGGCACACATTTCGATGCTGGAAAGCGATACGCGGAGTCTCTCCGATGACCGCCTCGAACAGTTGTTCGACACCTACCGCGCGAACCTGACCGACCAGCAGATCGAGGTGTTGGTGGTGAACTTCTGATGCTGTGGAGCGCACAGGCGTCGGGACGACGGCGCGCCATCGCGATTCTCGTCGCGGTCGTCGCGACCGCGCTCATCGCCACGGCACCGACACCCGCGGGACTCGACAAGGCCGCGCAACTGGCGCTCGCGACGATGGCGCTCGCGGCGATTCTGTGGGTGACGAAGGCGCTCCCACTCGCAGTGACGGCACTGCTCATCCCGGTCGTGTTGACGATCTTCGGGATCTACGACCAGATGGAGACGGCGCTGTCGGGCTTCGCCGATCCGCTCATCTTCCTGTTCATTGCGGGCTTTATGCTGGCGAAAGCGTTGCAGACGCACAACATCGACCGACGGCTGGCGCTGTATCTGATCAACTGGATGGGACGCTCCCCGCGACTGCTCATCCTGACGATCATGCTCTCGACGGCGTTCCTGTCGATGTGGGTCTCGAACACCGCGACGACGGCGATGATGACGCCGGTCGCGCTCGGCGTCCTCGCGCGGGTCGTCGGCCGTGAAGCCGACGGAGGGGTGTCGAATATGCGGGTCGCGACCCTGCTGGGGACGGCTTACGCCGCCAGCGTCGGCGGGGTCGGCACGCTCATCGGCACGCCGCCGAACGTCGTCGCGGTCGCGTTCTTGGATCGCCTCGTGGGCGTCGAGATCTCGTTCGTACAGTGGCTGGTCGTGGGGCTCCCGATCGTCGTCGTGACGCTGCCACTGACCTGGTACGTGTTGACGTTCTGGCTGTATCCGCCGGAGATCGACGACGTGACCGAAGCGCAAGCGCAGGCTGGCGACTTCCTCGCAGAGGAGGGACCACTCTCGCCGCGGGCCCGGCGGGCGACGTACATCTTCGCCGCGACGGCGGCGCTGTGGATCCTCGGTGGGCTCGGCTTCCTCTTCGAGGGGATTCTCCCCCCAGCGTGGCAGGTGACGCTGTTCGGCGGTACGGGACCGAACCTGTTCGGCCTGGAGGGCCACCGCGGGATCCTCTACTTCGTCGTCGTCGGGCTCTTGGCGATCCCCGCACTCGTGGTGAGCGACGCGGACGACTGGGAGAACCTCGTCGACATCGACTGGGGAACGATCGTCCTGTTCGGCGGTGGGATCTCGCTGGCCGACGCGTTGGCCGACACCGACGCCACCGCGTGGCTCGCACAGTCGCTTTTCGAGACCGTCGTGGGCGCACCGCTCGTGCTCGTGATCGTCGTCGTGATCGTCTTCGCGGTGCTGGCGACCGAACTCACCTCGAACACGGCGACGACGACGATCCTGGCGCCGATCCTCATCGGACTCGGGAGCGTGCTCGCGGGGACGCTGGGGGTCGATCCCGTGCCGGCCGCCATCTTCCTCACCGTCACCGGCGCGATCGCTGCGAGTTTCGCGTTCGCGCTCCCCGTGGCGACGCCGCCCAACGCGATCGTCTTCGGGAGCGGGCACCTCGAACAGCGCGATATGATCCGCGCCGGCGTGATCCTGAACGCGCTGATGACGCTGGTGCTCACGGTGCTCGTCGTCGTACTCTTCACTTTCGTCTGGCCGATCGTCCTCTGGTGATCGCCTCCGAGTGAGACCGACGCGGAGGCGGTCCCCGGGGGGCTCGATACGTACCGACGGACGAGCGACGGCCCGCACCGGCGGACGAGAGACAGCCTACCAGTGACCTATAGTCGCATAGAGTGGCATACGTAGTCCTCCTGATCAACCATTAACATTTATTACCGTGATAGACTATGGCCAGTACAGAGCGTGTATCGTTGATACGCGCTTGCCAGAGTAACTATGGCAGACAAACAGAATCGACGGACGTTCCTACGAGTTGCGGGAAGCACAGGTGCAGTCGGGCTCGCCGGCCTCGCGGGCTGTTCCGGCGGCGGCGGCAACGGCGACGGCGAGTCGACCGATAGCGGCGGATCGACCGATGGGGGCGAGTCGACCGACGGCGGCACGACCGGGAGCGCCGACAGCGGGATGGACACCATCACGCTCGGCGGTTCGATGAGTCTCACCGGCGACAACGCCGACCTGGGCCAACTGTACAAGGACGCTTACGAACTGACGATTCAGCGCATCAACGACAACGGCGGCGTCGAGGCGGGCGACGGCAACACCTACGAACTGGAGATGATCCTCCGGGACGACGGGACCGACGCCTCCACCTCGAAAAGCATCTATCAGGAGCTCATCGACCGCGAGAACGTCGATTACCTGCTCGGCCCGTACTCCAGTACGGTGACGCTCCCGGCGAGCGCAGTCGCCGCGCAGAATCAGAAGCCGATGGTCGAGGGCGGCGGTGCGAGCCCCGAGATCTTCGCGCAGGGCAACGAGTGGATCTTCGGCCTCCTGCCGACGGCCAACAAGTACGCGAAGAGCTACATCGATATGTGCCTCGCGCAGGACGAGACGCCGGAGTCAATCGCCATCCTCGCCGAGGACGGCACGTTCAGCCAGTCCACCGCCGAGGGCGCGCGGAACAAGATCGAACAGACCGACCTCGAACTGGTCGTCGACCAGACGTTCCCCTCGGGGACGTCGGACCTCTCGACGAACCTCGGTCGGGTGCGCGACGCCGGCGCGGACGTGCTGCTCCTCTGTGCCCACCAGAAGCACAACATCATCCTGGCGAACCAGATGGAGAGCCAGGGCGTCAACGTCGACGCCGCGATGGGGACGGTCGGCAGCCTCAACGAGTCGTTCAAAAACGAGGTCGGTGCGAACGGCGACTACATATACGGCCCCTCCTCGTGGGCGGTCAACGCCGACTTCGAGGACCCGGTGTACGGAGCGACCGGCGACTTCGTCTCCGCCATCGAGGAGAACTACGACTACACGCCGGACTACCACAGCGCGGCCGGCGAGGCGGTCATTATGACGTTCGTCGACGCGTTCGAGAACGTTAGCGAAGTCACGCCGACAGCGGTCCGCGACCACATCCGGCAGGCGGAGTTCTCGACGGTGTACGGCACGGTGTCCTTCGACGACACCGGCGTCATCAACAAGAATATGCTCGTCTACCAGTGGCAGCCCGATCCGGGCCTCCAGATCACCTACCCCGAGAACGTCGCCCAATCGGACCCCATCTACCCGATGCCCGACTGGAGTGAGCGCTGAGACCGATGGCAGTAACGCAGTTCGTCGTCAACGGCCTGCTCGTCGGCGCGCTATTCGCGGCGGTAGCCGTCGGCTTCGCGCTCATCTGGGGGGTCGTCGACATCATCAACCTCGCGCACGGCGAGATGGTGATGCTCGGAGGCTACACCTCGTATTGGGTGCTGAGCCTCATCACCGGAAACGCCGAAGGGTCGCCAGCGTTGTTCTTGGTGACGGTTCCGGCCGCGATCGGCGTGCTGTACGTCGTCGGGTACGCGCTCCAGCGGACGCTCGTCTCGCGCGTCATCGGGACCGACATCTTCCTGACGCTTCTGGTCACCTTCGGCATCAGCATCGCGATCCAGCAGTTGGCGATCCAGGCGTGGTCGGCGAACCCCCGTTCGATCCAGGTTTCGTTCGCCGATCCGTCGCTCGTCGCCGCCGGTCTCGTCATCCCGAAGATGAAACTGATCGCGTTCGTCGGCGCGATCCTCCTGACCGTCGCGCTCTACGTGTTCTTACAGCGGACGCGGACGGGCCGGGCGATTCGAGCCGTCTCACAGAACCCCGAGGCCGCCGCGCTGGTCGGCATCGACGTCGAACACACCCGTGCGGTCACGTTCGGGGTGTCGTCGGCCATCGCAGGCGGCGTCGGCGCGTTCATCGCGACGATCCTCAACATTCAGCCACAGATGGGCCTCATCTACACGCTCAAGAGCTTCGTCATCGTCGTGTTCGGCGGCGTCGGCTCCATCCCCGGCGCGCTCGTCGGCGGACTGCTACTCGGCTCAGTCGAGGAACTGACCGCGGGGTTCGTCTCCTCGCAGTGGACGCTCGCAGTGAGTTTCACGCTGCTCATCGTCCTCTTGGTGGTCAAGCCGAACGGCCTGTTCGGCGAGGGGGCTGAACAATGAGCACGAGCGAATCCGAGGACAGTACCGGACTGCTCCGGACGGTGCTCCCCCCCAATCAGGTCGACCGCGTCTTCGACTTCTGTGGCGAAAATGGCTGGAAACTGCTGGCTCTCGGGGCCGTCGTCGGGGCGCTTCCGCCCCTGCTCGGCCTCGAACAGGGCTACTATATGACGGTCGTCTCCGAGATGTACCTGTTCGCGATCCTGGCGCTCTCGTGGGACCTCGTCGGCGGCCAGACCGGCTACCCGAGTTTCGGGAATATGGCCTTCTTCGGGCTCGGCGCGTACGTGACGGCGATCCTCGTCAAGGACTTCGCCGTCGCGTTCCCGGTCGCGTTGATCGCCGCCGGGCTGTTAGCCCTTCTGTTCGCGGCGCTCATCGGCGCCGTCGTCCTCAGGCTTCGCGGGCACTACTTCGCCATCGCGACGCTCGGCGTTCTCCTCGCGGCCCAGCAGATTTCACGGAACCTCGATATCACGGGCGGGGCCAGCGGGAAGATCCTGCTGCAGGTCCCCTCGGGAACGGTGTTCTACTACCTGTTCTTCGGCGTGCTCATCGCCGAGATGGCGCTCATCTACTACCTCTCGAACACGCGGTTCGGCTTCATCCTGAACGCCATCCGCGACGACGAGGAGAAGGCGACCGCGATGGGGTTCAACACGACCTACTACAAGACCGCCGCGTGGATGCTGGCGGCGCTTTTCACCGGCGTCGCGGGCGGCACCTACAGCCTGTTCAACACCTTCATCGACCCGCAGACGGCCTACAACGGCGCGTGGAACGTCGAACTCATCGCGATGGCGCTTCTGGGCGGATCCGGCACCGTCGCCGGACCGGTCATCGGCGCCTTCGGTCTCCACACGCTCATCGAGTTCGTCGAGACGGCGTTCGTCGGCTGGCAGCTCGTGTTGCTCGGCGGCGCGGTCATCGTGACGGTGATCGGCTTCCCCGAGGGCGTGGTCGGCACGCTCCGGGAGTACGCCAGCGAGATGGCGTACTACGAGCGCGGCGGGATGGCCGCCGTCGACAGCGGCGAGGATACGGAGGTGACGGCCGATGAGTGAGACGACAGAGCCCGACGCGCGCACTGCCGCGGCCGCGACCGACAGCGACCGCGCGGTGCTCCGAACCGACGGCGTCACGAAGCGCTTCGGCGGCCTCACCGCCGTCGACGACGTCGACGTCGAAGTACAGAAGGGCGAAATCGTCGGCCTCATCGGCCCGAACGGCGCTGGCAAGTCCACGCTGTTCAACTGTATCACGGGGACGCTCAGCGCCGACGAGGGTCGCGTCTACCTCCAAGGGCAGGACGTCACCGACTGGCCCGAGTACAAGATCGCCCGGGCCGGGCTCGGCCGGATGTTCCAGGAAACCCGGATCTTCGGCGATATGACCGTCCGGAAGAACCTGTTGTTGGCCGCCCAGGAGGGCGGTGCCAACGTCGGGAGTCTCCTGCGCCGGCCCGACGACACGCTCATCGAACGAACGGAAGAACTGCTGGACTACGTCGACCTCGGCGGCCTCGCGGAGACCCGCGCGGGCCGGCTGAGCTTCGGCCAGCAGAAACTCATCGAATTCGCGATGGAGTTGATGGCCGAACCGGATCTGCTGTTGATGGACGAGCCGGCCGGGGGAATCAACCCCTCGATGCTGGAGAACCTCATCGAGTACATCCGAACGGCCAACGAAGACGAGGAGGCGACGATCTTCCTCATCGAACACAATATGGACTTCGTTATGGAAATCGCCGACCGCATCTACGTCCTCGCCCACGGCGAGCGCATCGCCGAGGGCACGCCCGAAGAGATTCAGAACGATCAGCGCGTCCTCAACGCGTATCTCGGGAGGGAGTGATCGTGGCAACGACGTCCGACGCGGACCCACGGTCCACGTCCGATCCGCTCTTGGAGATGAACAACGTCGTCGCGGGCTACGGCAACACGACCGTCCTGCACGACGTGAACATCGCCGTCGAAGACGGACAGATCGCCTGTCTCATCGGGCCGAACGGCTCGGGAAAGTCGACGCTGATGAAGAGCATCTACGGCTTCGCCGACGTGAAAGACGGGACCATCACGCTCCGCGACGAGGACATCACCGGGCGCTCGCCCCAGGAGAACCTCGCCAACGGGATGAGCTACGTCCTTCAAGAGGCGAGCGTCTTCCCCGGAATGAGCGTCCACGAGAATATGCTGATGGGCGGGTACATCTTCAACGACGACGAGCGCGCCAAAAAGCGCGCCGAGGAGTTGTACGACGAGTTCCCCGTCCTGGGCGACATCCGCGGACAGAAGGCCGGCACGCTCTCGGGCGGGCAGCGCCGCCTGCTCGAGTTGGCACGTGCGCTGATGGTCGACCCCGAAGTGATGATGCTCGACGAGCCCTCGATCGGGCTCGAACCGCGCTTCATCGACGACGTCTTCGACCGGATCCAACAGCTCAACGACCTCGGGACGACGATTCTCCTAGTCGAACAGAACGCCGAGAAGGGCCTCTCGGTCGCCGACCGCGGGTTCGTGCTCGCGAGCGGCGAGATCAAGTTCACCGGCACCGGCACCGAACTCCTCAACGACGAGGAGGTCGGCCGGCTCTATCTCGGAGGCTAAGATGTACCGCATACTCCTTCCCGTCGACGACGACGAAGACCGTGCCCGTGCACAGGCCGCGTTCGTCGCTGGACTCCCGGCAGCCGATAGCGACATCAGCGTCGTCGTAACGCACACGCTGACTAGCGCGGAGACCGACGCACCGGAGGAGCTCCGGAACGTCGAGCGCGTGGATACGGTGAAACTCGTCCGCGACGCCCTCGAAGAGCGTGGGATCGCGGTCGAACTCGCAGAGGCACGTCACCCACCCGCTGAGGGTATCCTCGACATCGTCGCGGAGTTCGAGGTCGACCACGTCGCGATGGGATCGCGACAGCGCTCGCCCGCCGGAAAAGCGATCTTCGGCAGCGTCGCCCAGCAGGTGATCCTCGAGGCCGACGTGCCAGTCACGGTAGTCGGTCCCACGCCTGACTGAGAGCGGCGCCGGCGCAGGCGCTCGTCGTCCTGTTCTCCTCGGAACGCCGGGACACATCGCCGCGATTCATAATGATTACTCTCGTCTCTTACCGCCGACCATCGCCACCGGGAGTGGCGCTCGGCGGTACACAGTGAGAGTAATCGCTATCAGTCGTCGAGGTCTCGGAGCAACTGCTCTGCGACTGGCGTCGTCACGTAGTAGGTGTGTTTGCGGTGCGTCTCTGATTTCGGTTTCAGTTTCCGTTCGCTCCCTTTGATCGTGCTGCCCTCGTAGGTCCTCACGAGGCCGACGCGCTGCAGCGCCCGATAGAGGTGACGGACGTACTCGAAGTCCATCTCGAGTTCTTCTGCCGTCATTCGGGGGTAGTCGGGGCCGCCGCGTGCGAGTCGCTTCGCGATGCGCTGGCCGTCCTGGAGGTGCCGGAGCACGTTCAGTTTCCCCTCGCGCTCCGAGAGGAACCGGAGGAGGTGATCGCCCTCGCGTGAAAGCCGGTAGTAGGTGTGATGCTGGCGGACTTCGTCGGCCTGCTTCGCCTTCACACGTCGCTGTTTGACCGTGCCCGACTCCACGCGTTCGAGGAGGCCAGCCGTTTCCATCTCCGAACAGAGGTCTTCGACGTGGTTCCGTTCGGCGTCGAGGTGTCCCGCCATCGACCGCGGATAGTTGCCTTCGACGGTGTCGAGATGATAGCAGACGAGGTACGCGACCGGATCGGCCGGCAGCGGTGCGAGTTGCCCCACGACGGCGCGCTGCCGTTCGAGTTCAGCTTCCAGTTCAGCGGCTCTCTCGTAGCGGAGCTGGGCGTTCTCCGCCGCGTCGGCATCGAAGTCTAAACTGACGTCGATGGGCTCACCCTGGGGCGTCGCAAGCGTCGTCGTGAGTTCACCGTCGTCCCAGTGGTCGCCAGGATTCTCACGCGCCCGTGCGAGTGTCTCCTCGACCGCCTGGATTCGCGTGAGAATCGTGTCGGCTTCTCGCCGTAACCGTTCGATCTCTGCCTCCGAGACCATCCTGTCGCGCGGCCGTAGGCGTGTGAGACGTAAGTATGTACGGAGCAACCAGTCGGGCGAGACACGAACCAGCGTGTGTCCGACGCGCCGTGGCGATCACAGATACTCGCAATCCCAGATTTATTATGTATTTGACGCATATCGTTGGCCGTATGGGGAAGCTGGAACCTCGGGCCGATGGAGGGGCAGGGGTGTTGCGGGGTTACGCAGTGAGAACGCCGCTCCCGGACGAGGACGCCGAGAGGATGTTCCACGGCAATATGCAGACCATCGCCGAGGGTCGCGAGCGGAAGGCGGAGTTGCTCGCCGACCCTGCCGTCTCGGTGGCGGACGCGTACGAGGAGGAGGTACAGCGCGTCGCCAAAACGTTCGAGGGACGACTCCGCCATCTCGCTGGCGAGAACTACGAATCGGTCGCCCGCGAGTACCTCAGAGGCGAGCGCAACGACCGAATCGGGCGCCTCACCGCGTACTACACCGAAGGTCTGTGGCGGATCCAACAGCGTTCGACTATCTCGGAGATGCTGTTTTTCCCGCTCATCCTGCGCTATCCGGATAGTTTCACGGTCAATCTCCGATTCACCGACGACTACACGACGACGGAGTCGATTCCCTTCGAGTCGCCGGAGCACACGACCGTCGACGCCGACGAAACGTACTCCCAGCAGTACTTCAACGAGAGCCAGTACGAACAGAAGCAGGCCGCCGAATATCTCCGTCAGACCGCACAGATCATCCGCGATGAGTTCCCTAGTCCCGACGAAGCGCCCTTCTCGGAGCGTAAATACGGCGGCATCGTCTCCGCCGGCGGGCGACACGAATCGGAGTTCTCCGAGATGTTAGCGCGAGTTACGCCGGACCCCGACCGGTTCTCCGAGCCGGTCACGGAACCGACGCTGGTCCGCGAAGGGAGCGAGGCAAAGCGCACGGCGCGGCGGTATCTCCAGAGCGCGAAAGTGGAGATGTGACCTCCCCGCGCGCGGACGACGGCCCGGCGCAGATCGGTAGCGCAGGTGGTCCCGCAGATATCCCGCGGGATTTCCCCGACTATGACACACTGTGTGCGGCGTCGGTCGCTCGTACACATAGATAATATTATACTTGTCTGACGAATGTTTATGTTTTAGTTGTCTTTAGTTAGCATATGGTTGAAACGATGCGGACCGTCTCCGAGCGGGTAATCCGAGCCGTGGCCGAGGCGACCGATACCGATCCTGCGACGTTGCCGCCGCTGTACGAGTCCGTCGACCCGGACGCGCTGAACGAGCTCGTAGATTCGATGTCCGACGGCGAGATCTCGTTCGAGCACGCGGACTGTGAAATCACAGTCGACAGCGACGGCGGCGTGCATCTGACCGGGTCCTTCACGCGCGGGTCCCCCACTGAAGCGGTCGTTGGCGACGACTGACGGCGACGCCGCCGCGCTTCACTCCCCCACAAAGGCTATTTTTCGTTCGGAGAGGCCCGATTGCGGCTTCGGAAATCCGTTCGGATAGGCACTACATCACGCAATATGAGGCGGCCCGTCGGACGACTGACGGGGTTACAACTCCTTGGGTTGCGTCGAAAGAGTTGGAGTGGACTTGCGGGGCCTCAGCGAGCGAAACGACCGAGGCAAGCGAGGGAACGAGACGAACGAAGTGAGTCGAGTGGACTCGCGGGGAGAGCACCAACTGGGAACCGTCGCGTTGACTGAATGAGTGAGTCGAATTGGCGATTTCTCTCATAGTTTTATTTGTCCTGGAGGTGCTCACGACGCACGGCCATCTTCTCGTCCTGCCGTCGGGCGTCGTAGTGTCGATACAACACTTCGAGGGACACGTTCATCCGCTCCGAGACGATCTCCGGAGACACGCCTCGAGCGAGGTGATCAGTGATCGACCCGCGACGCCACCCGTGCGGCGACCGCGCGGACGGACACTTACTCGGCGTGTTCGGAGTCCCGACCGCCTCGCAGTTCTCCGGCTCGCGATCGTGAGGGCACTCGTCCCACCGACACGGCTGAGTCCACCGATACGAAATATCGCGGAGCGTCGAATCGCTGACGCGCCCCTGCCGAGTCGTGAACAGCGGCTCGCGGCCCCGATCATCGCGAACGTCGATCCGATGGACGTCGACATACTCCTCGATCAGCTCGAATAGCCGCTCGCCGACCCAAACCCACCGCTCGCCCTGCGAGCCATTCTTCAACGGCGTGCCAGACTCCGGACGATGATGGACCGCGATCGCGTGATCCTCCTCGCGGAGATCGTCGACATCGAGGCCACGCATCGCCCCCAGTCGGATCCCCGTCTTCCACCACAGCGACAGCACGACGTGCTCGCGAGTCGCGAAGCGGTACCGATCGAGATACTCGAGGATCGACTCCGCGACCGCAGAGTCCACCTTCACGTCACGAGCCTCAGCCCCGTCCGGGACATCAGGCGCGTGAACGCGCTCACGCAGCCCAGGCTCGACCGCGTCGATGTCCGCCCAGAACTCCAGCGCCACTCGGATCGCCGAGAGCTCCTTCTGGAGCGAGATCGGCTTCACCTCTTGGCGGCGGTGATGGACGAAGTCCGCGAGCTTTCGGCCCGAGAGCTCGTTCAAGTTCTCGATCTCCTCGTCGTGGCACCACGCGAGGAACTGCTCGAGCGTCGTCTGGTTGTTCTGAAAGGTCGACTCCGCGACGTTCGGCTCTCGATGCTCCAAGAACCGCTCGACACCCTCCTGAGGCGAGAGCGGTTCAAGATGCTCCCGAAGCCGACCGTGGCTCGGCTCGTCCCTCATCGTGACGTTGAGTCCTCAACCGGCGCGTACTCGACAGCGTGATCCGTGCGCTTCCGGTGGACGATTTCGTTCGCCGCAGCGAGGACGCGATCGCCCTCAACAATCTGCTCGAAGGGGCACCCGTGACAGACGACGTGATAGACGGTGTCCGTGGGTCGGTCAGTATCGCCGCCCTCCGCCATCCCGCAGAGACTACAGCGCCACGCGGGGACGGGACGGCGTTCGCCGAGGCCGTCGCAGTAGTGTGACCCTTCGTCTCCCGGTCGATCGCTCATAGATCCACCTCGTCACGACGGACTTCTTGGCCGCAGTGGCCGCACTTAGCGTAGATCGCGTTCACAACCCGGAGAGTTCCAGTCGGACAGAGCGGACACGAGACCACGTCTCGAGATGTTGCGTCGGTCATCGCATTTCCTCCAGTTCTTCATCGGTCTTCGGCGGTCCGCGAGTCACGCGGTCCAAGTCGAGTCCGCAACCGGTGCAGTAGACCCCCGCGTCGTAGCACTCGTGGCCGCAGCGGGGACAAAACTCGTATATCACGCTGACTCACCCCCCAGAACCCGGAGCGCTTCGCGAAGACCCTCTTCGTCAGCACCGTTCGCCGCGTGGAGAACCTGGCGCACGAGTCGATCCTTCTCGGCCATCCGATCCGGCTCCGGCCACGGAGTCCCCTTCACCTCGGTCCAAAGCGTGTACATCGCGTCCTCGTCGAGTTCGATCTCGACGCGGCGCTCATCGGTCCCGATCGCGAGCACGTACCCCTCGGCATCCACCGCCGGGCCGTACACGATCCCGCGAGCGCCTTCGACGCGGAGACGCTCCGTGTTCATCGCCGACCGCCATCCCGACCGCCACAGTAGGCACACTGTTCCTTCGGACAGAACCGACGGGAACCGATCGCTTCGCACCAGTGCGACGCCGCTCGATCACGTCGACGCTGGGGCTTCTCCCGCGTCAGCGGTGCGCCGCGGCCGTCTGCTCGGAGACTGTGCGTCCCGCTCGTCGTGGATGAATCCCGTCGCATACGCTGTTTCGTCGTCAAAAAGTCGATTCCGTGACCACACGGCTCGAGCGTGCGTCGCCCGGGAGCGTCCGCGGAGATCCCCGCGATAGCGCGCCCACACTTCTCGCACGCACCCTCGATCGTTGCCGATGCTTCCGTCGTGCCGGGGGTTTCAAGCCCCCGGAGAGTCAGACCTTGCATAGGTTCTGCGCCTGTTCGCAGGACCTCACGCGGGCCCGCTGCCCTAACAGCGGGGTCCGCTTCGTTTTCGGGATGGACCCGATCGCCGAGCGACGGGTCCGCGATAGGTTCCTGCTGACAACCAGTCATAACTAATCGGTAATAAATTCTCTGCACGATAGTACAGTTAATCACTGAACTAAGGTTCATAAGCTTATGAGCAATGGTCACAACTTTTGTCGTATGTTCAGAGACGTTCTCGAAGAGATGGTAGAACGGATCTCGTGGTTCTCGCCAGTTGACTACGAGATTCTCCTGTTCTTCGATGAGCACGACGTAGCTCTGACCGCGAAATCCCTCGCGTTCAACATCGACTACAATCGAAGGTACGTCAACGAGCGAATGCGGGTCTTGGAGGATGCCGGCCTCTTTGAGAACACGGACGGGATCTACGAACTCTCTGACCTGGGCCGAGAGTTCCTCGCGGGCGACCTTGACGAAGATGATCTCCCTGAACCGTAGTCGGATCACACGTCCTCCTGCCCAGTACGAACGGCTCGAATCCCGATCCGCGTGAGGACGGGTTCGACCCACGCGGGGAGCTGACCAATCTCCCAGCGAGAGTACGCGATCTCATCGTTGACCGCGAACTCCCAAGTGTCGCCACCTCCGTCGACGACGACGCGGCTGTCTGGATCGTCGAAGACGATCACCGTAACTGGGCCGACGTCGTCGTCTTCGACATCCTCGGGTTCGATCGTGATGACTTCGCTTGCGTCGCGCGATTTCGGTCGTGCTCGACTCATACAGGTGAGCCAACAAACGGGATGGAAAAAGCGGTAGCGCGCGTCGTATCGAAAGAGACACTCAAACACCGATTCTCAGGGTTTTAGATCATCGAGGGTTCAATAAACGTCGAAATATCGGAAATATCGAAAGCGACGCCGTATGGCGATTAGCGAAATATCGAAAGTCAGGGCTCGCGGAATCGATACCGCCGCGCCCGTGTCGATCCCGCGGACTCGATCAGCTTGTAGTGCTCCAGCGACTGGAGGTACTTCCGCCGGGTGGACTTCGCGCGGGGGTCGGCAACGCGACCCTCGTACCGAGCGTGGAGGTCCTTCGCGCTGATCTCGCCGGCGTCCTTGATGATCTCGTAGAGGTGGCGCTGGTGCGTGCCGAGCGTGTCGACGTTCCGGTCGTGGATCTCCTCGCGGGCATCCTCTCGGACTTTCCGGACGTGGTCTCCGGTGAGGGTCTCGTCTCCGCTCTCGACAGCGTCACGGACCGCACGGCGGAGGAGCGTGATCGCGTGCCGGGCGTCGCCGGCCGCGACGTCGGCGATATAGTCGACCGTCTCCTCCTCGACGACGCCGGAGGCGATCCCGGCGTGGATGCGCCCCCAGAGAATATCGCAGAGTTCGTCGTGGTGATATTTCTCCAGGGAGATCTTCGCGGCGCCGCGGAGTCGTGAGGCGACACGGGAGTCCAAGTCGGCGAAGAAATCATCCTCGTTGACGCAGACTAGGACCAGCGTGACGTTCGGGATCTCCCAGAGAGCTTGGATTGTCTGCTCGTCGGAAAGGACGTCGACCTCGTCGACGATCCCGATAAAGTGCTCGTCCATCTCGCGGAGGCGATCGAGCAGCACTGCGGTCGGCGTCCCCTCTTTCCGGAGGTCGTTCGCCCGGCCGGCGTCGCCGACGAGCGAGTAGATGATCGAGGACATAGACGTCTCGGAGATACAGTTCACGTAGCCCCAGCGGATGCCGAAGACCTCCTGCTCCAGCTGGCGGACGATGTATTTCGCGATCGTGGTCTTGCCAGTCCCACTCGGGCCGGTGATGATGATCGACTTCGCGCCGAGGCCGTGAGCGATCGGTTTTAGCTCCCCGGAGAGATGCTGGAGCTGTCCGTCGCGGTGTTGTAGTTCCTGGGGGACCCAATCCTCCTTGAGGACACGGGCGTTTTGGATCACGGCTCGGGGTACTCGATTCGGGAACTTGTAAGCGAGCCGTCCGGAGTGAAAGTGATCCACCTGGGCGCAGTACCGCGTTTGCTGGCGAAAGATAAAAGTCAGCGGTTCGAAGTGTTCAGTGCGTATGGAAATAGGTGTATGGCGGGCTAACGCCCGCACAGGGGCAGTGACGACAACGGATTGTATTTCTGTCGGTGGTCACGATGGGTGAAGTCAAAGCCAACTGGAGTGAAGAAGCGGACGAAGAGCTATCCGACCTCCAGAAGGAAATTCTGGAAACAGCGGCACTGAATCCCGAGATGGATGTGCCGGAGATCGCCGACGAGACGGGGGCATCGGAGTCGTGGACGCGGAAGACACTCAATCAGTACGAAGACGAAGTAGAGATGGAAACATCGTCCACCTCATCGGGTGGTTCGACTCTCGGAGCGTTGATTATGCTCCCGTTCAAGCTCACGATTTGGATACTGAAAGTAGCCGTGTGGTTCCTTCTTCTTCCGTTCAAGATCCTCGGGAAGATTTTCGGCTGAGGACGCCAGCGACCTTTCCATAACTAACACCGGCACGTCGGGGGGCGGGACGTTGGTTAAGATAGAGGTGTTGGTGGGATGCCGATTTGTGAGACAAGTCGGAAACGAACCCCCGAAATCGGGCCAGATTCTGCGCCGATCACGGCGCGCCCGTAGGCTTATAGTGCAAGGTTCTCAGGACAAATCGGAATGAGATTAGAGGCCACCTCGAAGCCAGATCAGTACCACGTGTGGATGACCGACGACGAGCTCCTGAAGCTCAGACGTGCGGCGGCGACCCACCGAGACGATCTCGTGATCCAGTTCGGGGGCTTCGTGGGACTTCGCGCCTTCGAGATTCCACAGATCTGTCCGAAGCACGTCAAACGGATCGAAGAGGATCATTACCGCCTCCGTGTGCCGGAGGGGAAGGACACGACTGGGAGTGGCGGGAAGCCGCGTGATGCCTACCTTCCAAGCTCCCTCGAGGGCGACCTCTATCGGTATCAGTCGGCAGAGGACATCGGCCGCGACGAGCCATACGTCGATCTCTCCGAGCGAGGCGTCCGGGACGTGGTCAAACGCACAGCCGAGCGTGCAGCCGAGCAGACTGGCGACGAGGACTTTCGATACGTGAGCAGCCACGATCTCCGGCGGCGGTTCGCCCAGCGACTGCTCGTGGATAAACAGATCAATCCGAGAGTAGTGATGCAGGTCGGCGGGTGGGACTCGTTCCAGGCGATCGAGCCATACCTGAATGCGCCGACACCCGAGGTCGTCAACGAAGCCTTCGAAGAAGCCGATCTCGCGTGATCAGTCGGCGCTCCCAGGACGAAGTCCTTCGTCGAAGAGTCGCTGGGCCGCGAGCCGCTCGACGATCTCCGACTCCTGGAGGTCGGGGAAGTCACCATCCTCGCTGATCCGAACCGCGTAGGACCTGCGCCCGAGGCGTTCAACGTCGACGGCAACTCCTTCGGGGACTTCGTCGTCTGAGATGACGTCGTCCTTCTCGAGGAACTTCTTCGGGATCGTGACCACGCCGGACCCGCTGTCTTTTCTGAGTTTCTGCATAGCCGTCGGCTGACGACCTCCCGGTATAAGTGTAACTCCTGTCGGGTGTTCGTCTGGTGATTCCTCAGATTTCCCTGAAATACATAGTAGGTGGTCGTCACGCCCGCGGTATCGACCAGTACGGTCGATACCGATCTATGACCAGAAGTGCAGGGGGAGTGATCGAGAGCCTCCCTCACGATGACGAGCCGTCTGACCTCGACGGAGGGCGGAATGCCTGACGCGCTCGATCGGCAGCAGCAGCGCCGCGAGCGCGTCGCGGAGATCTCCCTCGATCGCGTCGAGCGGGAGCTCGACGTGCGACCGGACACCGAGTCACGGAGTAGCCGGCCGGAAACCGGCAACCACACCAATGAGACGTAAGACACTCTTTTCGATTCTGCTCGTGTTCGCCGTGGTGGCCTCCAGCGCAGGGACGGCCGTCGCGGCGAGCTACGGGATGAACGCACAGGCTGACGACCACCCCGACACCTGGATCCACGAGGACCGTCTCACCGTCGAGTCCCACGATCAGACCTCAATGGGCTGGCTCCAGTACGAGGGCGACAACGGGAAAATCCGGACAGTGGACGGCCACGTGAACGGTACCGACGGCGACGCGAAGATCACCTACCGCGCCGATCGCCTCGAGGCCGAACCTCTCGGTCAGTTCCCGCGATACACCGGCGAAGAGAACAACACCTACACGTGGCTCAACACCAGTCAGTGGTCTTCGACGACCGGCGTCTCGGTCACGGACTCCGACGGCAAGACTGCCGGAGGCGTTCCCTCGATCGAGATCGCTACGGATGGCTCGTTCTCCAGCGGCACCACCGGAAACGCAGAGTACACGCTGGGGAGCCCGATCACCTCGGACGTCGAGAAGCTCTACCTCCAGTCGATCCTGAACGTCGACAGCCTCGAGAGCGGCGCGGTCGTCGACGTCCAGGTCCGCGACGGTGACGGCGACTACGTGAACGCGACGATCAGCTCCTCGGCGACGGCGACTGCCGAGGACGTCGTCACCAACCAGACGGCGAACGGCGTGATCTACCAGCGTCAGCTCGGTCAGTTCGCTGTTCAAGGCACCGGCGACGGTTCTCTCGACGCGGTCGAGACCGTCCGCGTGGAGATCCGCGACGGCGACGCCACGGTCACGCTGACCGGCCTCAACGTCCAGAAGAAGTCCCGCTGGGACTTCGGCGAGGAGCGCGTTCTCGACACCTCGACTGACGACGATGGCGACTACACCGGCGAAATCGTCCGCGAGCGGCCTCTCGGCGGCGAGATCAATATGTCGAGTCTACAGGGGCTCGACGAGGCATTCGAGGACGCGACAGTCCACAAGCTCACGTACCTGAACGTGCAGTACCGCCTCCAGGACAAGCCGAGCGCGGTCTCGATCTCCTTCGAGGACGCGGACAACTATCCGGGCTTCCCGAAGCGTCTGAGTCTGACGTGGGAGCGGTCAATCCCGGCCGCATACGACCTCAGCCACGGGGATATGGAACTTCGGCACCGGCAGACGTTTATGAGTGATCGCTACATCCAGCTCCGCTACGCGGAGGGTGTCGGCGACACCGATCCGAGCGACGTCTCCGAGGACTCCTGGATCGACGTCACGAACAGCCTCGGTGAGGAGGATCAGGTTCTCACGGCTGACAGCACAGTCCAGCCGGACACGAACTACGTGGTCGAGTTCGACGTGAAACTCCTCGCAGACCAGCACACGACGCTCTCGCAGGTCACGCAGAGCGCGGGGGGCTTCTGGGGATCCAACGGAGGCGGCAGCAGCAACCCGTTCATGTCGCTGTATAATTGGGTGGCCGGCGGCGTCGTCGGCCTGCTGACGATGATCGGCATCAGAAAGAAGGGGGCCTGATAGCCGATGGCACCACGCCTCGACCGCGCGCTGACCTACATCAACAAGGCCGACACTCTCGGGGGGTTTGGCGAGTCCTTCGTCGCGGGTGCTGGAGGGCTGGTGCTGGCGATCTTCTCGATCGTTATCGGGGTCGGGGAGGCGTTCGCGAACCTGATCACCAGTCCCGTCGACGCTTTCGCCGCAGCTACGTCGGCACTGATCAGTGCCGGCTTCGGCGCTCCGGCGGAGTACCTTCAGGACGTTTGGAACACCGCCGCGGTCGCGCTCGGGATGGATCCGTGGCTGTCGCTTGGTCCGTTCGTAGTGGTCGTGGGTGTCGGAGCGATGGTCGCAGGACTCGCTCCGATGCTCTGGTACCTCGACGTGATCGACGCGGACACGTTCACTGGTATCGACCTCCCGATAATCGGCCTCGACACGGGCGGGGACCTCGACGACGAGAACTGACGATGTCGCCGGCCATCCACTCCCGAGCGGCGATACAGGAGGGCCGATGAGTTCCGACTCCGACCCGAGGCTCATCACGGGCCGCTTCGGGAGTCCAGTGTCCGATCCATCGACGTTCGTGAGTGGTGGTGAGATTCTGGTCGGGAAGCTCGTAAGCACGCTTCTCGGATCGCTCTGGCTGGTCGTCGCGGCCGGCTGGATCACGGTCACGCAGACGATTGTGCAGATCCACGTCTCACTGCTCGACGCGGCCGCAGAGATGTACTACAACATCATCGTAGCGTTTGGCGAGAACGCCTCGAGGGCCGCGTTTGTAACGTGGGGCGAAGCGTTCCGAGCGGCCACCGAGACGAGCCCGTTGCTCGCGCCGGCGCTTTTCTCGATCGAGATCGTCGTCGTCGCCGGGCTCCTAGTCGTCGCGACCCGGAGGTGGGCCTAATGCGGGTCCCTATGCTTCCGATCCAGCTCCCTGGTTCTGGCGGTGGGGGCTCAGATCCCGTCCCGGACTTCGTCTACGACCTGGAGAAACTCGCACCCGTCGCCGGGACGCTCGTGACGATCGCCTCGAACCCCAGACAGTGGCTTCGAAACTACGTGTTCGACCTGATCGCCGAGTGGATCGTCGGCGGGATCCTCGATTCCACGCAGTACGTGCTGGGCTGGATCATCTTCGCCTACGAGCGAACCCGTTCGATCCTACTGACGGCGATTCCGCCGCTCCAGACGCCGTTCGACGTGACCGAGGACGCGGTGATCGACCTGATAAGGATGATCTTCGACGTCGCGATCGGCGTCGCACATACGGCGGGCTTCGCTGGTCCCCCGGCGACGGCCTTCGCGATCGTTCTGCTCGGAACCGTGATCGTAGCGACGATCTACGCGATCGTGAACGCGACGCCGGCGGGCGGCGCGATCGAGGGCGCACTGGGGGCGTTCAAACGATGAGTCTGAAGAACACGCTCGAAGGCGGAACAGCGCTCCTCGGGAATCTCGTCGCCTGGATCGCTCACTCGGAGACGATCTGGTTCGGGATGCTGGGGAGCTATCAGACGTACCTCGCTCCAGTGTACGATCTCCCCGATCTCCGCGGGCCGATGGCGTTCGCGACGCTGCTGTACGTCGGCCTGCGGCTGGGTGATCTCTGGAGCAAACGAGAGGAGGTAGACGAGACACTATGATCGACAGATATCGACAGAATCGACGACGAACAGACGGCCGCCTCGAGGAGGTGCGCCAATGCCGATCGACGTGATCGGCTGGGTCTCCTCCCACGTGGGGCTCGTGTTGACGGTGGTCCTCGCGATCGCCCTACTCACGTGGGCCTACGAGGCGGCTGAGGAAGCCGACGACGCGATGGAGGCCGCCAGGGGCTTCGGATCCAACGCGAAGCGCGGGACCGGCGGAGTGCTGAACGTGCTGCTCGCTGGGCTCGTGACGGTCACGGGCTGGGCGGCGACAACGTTTTCCACGGCCGGCGAGGCCGGGCAGTTCCTGCTCTCGCTGGTTCCGTTCGTACCCGTGCTCACCGCTTCGGCGCTGACGATCTCGCTGGGCGCGATCGGGCTCGCAGACGTGATCGTGATCGAGTGGTGGCACTTCGTGCTGGTCTCGACGGCGATCGTCCTCTTGGGATACGCATACCGCGCGGATCTCTCAATGGAGGCGAGCGGCCGGTGAGGCGGACCGTCGCGCTCGTGGCGCTCGCAGTCCTGATCGTAGCCAGCGGTGCCGTCGCGCCCGCGTTTGCCCAGGAGAACGGAGACACGGGCGCGGCGGCCCGTAACCTCACGCTCGAAGACCTCGTCCCCGGCGGTACCAAACCGGCGAACGCGCCGGCGAGCATCCGACAGAACGGCCGCTACGGCGAGTTCGCGGTGAAATATCTGCCGACCGGGCTCCTGGTCGACGAGAGCGAGGACAGCTCGAGCTGGCGGTACCTCCGTCCGAAGACTGCGATCAAACGCAACTACGTACAGCTCTGGAGCAAGCGCGCCTACGGCGCAGAGACGCAGAAATACGTCGTCGAGGTCGCTCACTACACGGTCGGTCAGCAGACAGTGACCGACGAGGACGGCTCGTCGACGACGCAGAAGGTGGCACAGAACGTCACCAGCTACTCGCGGACAGTCAACATCGACGGCGGGTACGACTACGCGCAGATCGACCTGCGGCCGCACTACGATCAGCGCGTGCGGACCGTAATGTGCGCCCGTCAGCCGAACGAGCCGAGTTGTCTCGCGAACCCCGGCGACACGCGCTGGACGTTCTACCACTCGTCTTCAAAGGCGACGATGTCGATCGACACGAACAGCGCGGGTGCGCGTCTCGGCTGGGGGATCGCGCTGATCCTCCTGCCGTTCTTCGGAACCACGGTGACGACGCTCTACGGCGGCCGGAAGTTCGTCGAAAAGGCGAAGGCCGGCCCGCAGATCAGCGCGATTTGGTGGTTCCTCACGGCCGTCGGCGGCCTGCTGTTCCTCGTGGTCGCGTGGGACTGGCTCAGTGCGACGCTGATCCGCGCGCCGTGGCTCGTCTCCGCGGCGGCGGGTGTGCTGCTGGGCGTGATCGCCGTCGAGTGGTTCGGGAGACGCACCTACGGTGCGGGCTTCCTCCAGTTCCGCCTCGAAGACGGGTTCGATCCGACGGACCCGGACGCAGTCGAGAAGGCCGCGAAGGACGCTCACGAGGATCCAGACACGAGCGGGGCGCAGGACGCGCCGGGCGTGCTGAAAGCCTCGTTCTCGATCGCTCGCTTCGCTCGGGGTGACCAGGGCGAGCGCTCGGCGATCCGGAAGGGTCTCCGGAAGTTCTGGGCGCGCGCCCGAGGCGCGTCGGCTGACCTCGAGGTCGACGGGAATATGCAGACACGGATCGACGTCGACGGGCCGATCGAGGAGCTGTATCTCCTCGACCCGGAGGATCCGGACCCGCTCGAATACGAGCCCGAACGTCACTCGATCGAGTTCCCGGATCTGATCACCTACGAGGAGACCGAGGACGGCGACGTCCGCCGGCAGATCCATCCGGTGCCGTACTTCGCAGGCGGCTCGGCGCTGGGCTTCTCAGCGCTCGCGGGATCGATGCTGGCCGGCTCGTGGCCGCTGGGGCTGTTCGTGGGCGGCTTCGGACTGTTCGCGTTCAAGATCGCCCGTCCGAAAGACGGACGGCTGTTCGCGAACCTCGCGCCGATCCACTACCACCACGCGGTCGCGTCGATGCTGACGCACGCCCGCGGACTCGCTGACGCGAAGTCCTGGGACGACTGGTTCCGGAACTACGCCGAAAGCGAGGCCGAATCGCACGCGGATCGGAAAGAACTGCTCGACGATCGCAGCGAGAGCCAGATGGAGCGGCTCTTCGATCGCTACGTCGGCAGTGACACCGGCGACTCACCGGTGAGGGACACCGATTCAGAGGAGGCACCTGCGGATGACTGAGGCACTCCACGGCGACCTCGATCTCGATGTTGAGGGGCCGGCAGACGTCACCGAGAGGATCCTGGCGGCTGTCGACCAGGACCGTTGGGGTGGCGACGACGTCCGCGATCGTCTCCACGCGCGCCTCGAAGAGGCTGGGATCGACCACCCGACGCGGCCGGCAATGTCGAAGCTCACGCACGACCAGATGGACCTCTTGGTCGATCTCCTCGAGGGCTTCGAGACGCGACACGATCTCCTCCAGTGGCAGCAGGATCTCGTGATCCAGACAGTCGGTCAACTGGAGGACTCGTGGTACTCGCGGACGGCCGCGAACGCGCCGACGGTCTCGGCGCTGCTCGGCGAGCCCTGGGGAACCACCAAAGAGATGCCGCCGGCGCTCGCTCGCGAGGTGCGACGGGGGATCGCCGCTCAAGACCTTCTCCCCGCGTTCCACGCAGGCCACGAGGTCGCCCGCTGGGCGGCTGTCGAGCGTGTCGATCACCTCGACGACGACGCCGACGATGACGAAATCGAGCCGATCGATCCGCAGGCGCAGCAGTACCCGCTGATGCGGCCGGCGTTCGGTGAGCTACACGGACAGCAGGAGGCGGCGCTCTCGGACCTCTTGGAGGGCTTCGAGGCTCCCGAGGATCTGCTCGCGTGGGCGCACCGGGTGACGTCGGCGTCCTACGCGCAGATCGAGCGGGAGACGGTCACGGCTCCGTACTTCGAGACGCCGCTTCGAGAGCGGCTGCTGGGGACTGCACCGACCGGCGAAGATCGATTTATCCGGGAGTCGTGGGCTTGCGAGTACCTCCTCCCCGCGTTCAATCGCGCGGCGGACGCGCTCGGAAAGCGCGCCCAGGAGGTCACGGCCGCGCGCGGCTTCCGAGCCGAAACAGGAGACGGATCTATCACATGAGTTCGAAGACGCCGCCGGCGGACGTCGCCGGCACCGACGACGAGGAGTACAGTATGCTGGAGGTCGTTCAGGATCCGGACCTCCTGCGCGAGCGTGTCGAGGAGGTGGACGCGCCAGGGATCGAGCGCACGCGGCAACTGACGGGCGACGAGCGCGCTCACACGATCGGCGAGAACCTACGGCGGGCGTTCGGCTTCCGGACGTGGTCGAACGTCCTCGAGGACTTGGAGCGGATGAACCACCCGGCGATCGAGGACGGCACTCACCCAATCGTTCATCATCCGCGAGCGTTCCTGGATCACCTGATCCATATCGACGATCTCGACAAACTGCGGCTCGAGCACGACGACCTCTCGGGGCTCTCGAAGCCGCGGCGAGAACTGTTCCGGTGGCTCCAGGAGCATCCGGAGATCGTTCAGGAGTTGCGGATCGGCGGCACCGACTGGGGCGCGTTCGGGCCGAAGGGCTCGGGCAAGTCGACGATGGCGATCTCGTTGATGATTCGGCACCTGGAGATCAACCCCGACGCTGTCGTCTGGCGCGGCTCGCCGGCCCGTGCGGAGTGGCTCCCGCTCCGTGCGTGGACGCGGCTCTGTCTCCCGGCTGGTCTCGACGTCGACGCAGTCCTCGACCCTCCGTCGGACACGATGGATCCGATCGAGATCGACCTCGAGGAGATGGTCCACGAGGTCGTCCGGTACGACTCGATCCGAGAACTGAACCACGAGGTCCTCCAGGAGGGAATGTTCCACGTGGTCTACCCGGATCCGAAGTTCCGCGGCGCAACTCGGGCGTTCCGCGAGGCCGACGAGATTCAGGAGATCGAGCACATCTCGGCGTGGGACGTCAAGCGGAGCGACGAGGACGATCTCACTCCGCAGGACGTGACGCCGCAGGAGATGTGGTGGTTCGCCTGGGCGATCGACAAGATCGACCACGGACCGCCGATCTGGGTCTCACTGCTCGCCGACGAGATCGGGAACTGGATGCCGGAACACGCGAGCAACGACTACCACCGACTGTACGACCGGATCTCGGCTTTCAGAGACAAGTATGTCGACGCTCGCCGAAACAAGTTCTCCGTGTTCGGGATCGGCCACGATCCCGAGGATCTCGCTTCACTGGTCCGGAAGAAACAGCGCTGGCGGATCACGCTCGCTGGCGCTGACAACCCGACTGGAGACACGACCGGAATGGGCGAGGCGCCGATGAACCGGAACTATACGAACCGGATGCAGTTGGGGCAGGCGCTCTCGTGGAACTCCCAGCACTTCGCGGACTTCTCGTGGTCCGACGTCCCTTCGAAGTTCAAGGTGCCGGGGCAGTTGCACCTTCGATTCCCCGAGGTTCAGGAGGTGCTCGGAGGATGCTGACCCCTGGGCTCACCCGTATTTCGGCGCTCGGAGGCGATTCTGAAAAGGATTCCACTCAGATACGGCGGAATCGGCGGGTTCGGCCCGATTTGAGAGCGATTAGCGAGAATCTCGCGCGGCGGGCGCTGTCAGCGATTACGCGCCCGCGCGTAGTACAGAGAATAAAGTCAACCCCCCACCCCCCTCGATCTGAGCGAGCGCTGGCGCTGGAGGTGGACCGATGAGATCGAAGATCGCCTCGGCGCTGGTGGCGCTCTTGCTACTCACGTCTGTCTTGGCCGGCGCGGCTACTCCGGCGCTCGCTCAGAGCAGTGGCTACGTCGGTGTCCCGGACAGCAACATCACCGAGGATCTGCCGGCGGGCTCGAGCGTGGGGCTCGCACCGTCGGACCTCGAGGGCTCGGTGATGGCGAGCGATCACGCCGACAGTCTCCAGGTCGTGATCACGACGCCGGAGCGAGCGTCCGACTACGTGAGCAGTTCGCAGGTCGGGAGTGGCGATCTCGCACTCGTGTTCAAAGACGACAGCGAGCATCAGGGACGGACCGTCGCGGTGCCATCCGACGCGATCCGGCAGGCGGTCGGACACGTGCCGAATGTCGTCTACGGTGTCCACGAGGACGGTGACGAGTGGTCGAGTCAGGTCCGCGCGGAGAACGGTCTGCTGTACTTCGAGATCCCGAAGTTCTCCAGTAACTCGGTGACGTTCTCGGGGACCGTCGAGATCTCTGCGGCGCCGGCGACTGACGGCTCGTCCTTCTCCTACGATCTATCCGGCACCGACAGCGTCTCCGATCCAGTGATAGACCTAACCGGCGTAACCAATTCAGAAACCGAATCAGCATCGGCGACGCTGACCGACGGAGATAGCCTCAGCCTGGATGTTGCTGGCACGACAGCGGCCTCGGACGCTTCTGTTACCTTCAACGGCCGCTCCTCAAGTTCGTGGCACAACGTCTCGGGCTCCGACTCTCCTTCGGGCCAGTTTTCGCCCTCTATCGGCGGCAACCTCGATCCGACCGGACCGGGATCAAACAATAAGCCAGTTTTGGAGGTCACAGCGCACCACGGATCGACGTCCTCCTATAATCCGATTGACACACACGGAGACGGCACAAATGATCAGGGGTGGAACATCGCGGGAGACGACTCCAACAACGCGAAAACTTGGATAGAACTCCGTGTTCAGCCCGACGCCAGTGGAGAGGTCACAGAGCTAACAGTCAATATAGACCGTGTTTATGGAAACGAATACAACCCGAACGTGGATGTGTATATGGTCCACGAGACGCCGGATACTACTCAAGGCGAGGGAACACTCGTTAAAGAGAATTGGAATCCGTCGTGGACCACGGGCACGCAGACAGTCACGCTCGACACTCCGTATAAGATTCAATCCGGGCAGGACTACACAATCGAGTTTGTCACGACAAACTCAGACGGTGACGATACTGGAGACTACCTCGATATTGCCACGGACGATAGCGCCTCGTCGGTGTGGGTAATGTCCGACTCATTAGGCGGGACGACACGCGAGGACTACGCTGATATTGGGTTGAAAATCACACAGCCAGTTAACGATCTAAGCGTGGGAGGTGACGTTAGCGCTTCCTTTGGGGACTTCGCCGATGGCGAAACCAAAACGCGAGAGGTTTCGCTTTCTCCGTCGTCGGCTACAATCGACTTCCTCGGGGATGACTGGGGGAGCATCGATTACGTATTACGGATGAAAGAGCGGACGGCGACCGAGGACCCGAGTCTATCGGTAGACGGCTCGACAGCATCGTATTCGGGGATATTGGTGGCTGGCGAGTCAGCAACGCGATCACTGTCAAACATCTCGGTGGGATCTCATACCGCGTCGGCGACGCTAACAGGGGGACCTGTCGACGCGACAGTTCAGTTCACCGAACAGACGGAAACACAAAACCCCGCTGTCGATCTTAATGGCGTATGGTCGTCCTATTCGGGAACGCTCTCGGATGGGGAGACTGCCACACTGTCCGGCGACAAGGCGTCGCTCCGGGACGGTACAAACCAACTGAATGTCTCGCTCGACGACGGCGCGCTCTCGGCTGACGCGCCGCCGATGCAAGTGGACCTCCAGTACAGCCACGATGCGTCGACCTCTGTCAAAACTGAGTACCATAGCAACGGATTCGCAGAGACGTACAACGTCTCAAACACATTCAGCTCGACGCAATCGAACCCGACGCTTGAGGTCCCATTCTCGTCGACAGTCTACCGACTCCCGCAGCTGGAGTGGTCGATCAACGATGGGTCGTGGAGCAGCGTGCCGGACAGCCGCTACAGCTGGTCGGATAACACGCTCGTCGTCGATCTGAAAGACGGTGATACTGACGGCGACGTCGACGCCGGGACGAAAGTCGAGGTCCGTGTTGAGGGTCGGATGGTTCAGGTAGAGAACGGTCAGATCAGCGTCCCGAAGCCTACCGACCCGGATGCGGCGAAGATCGACAGTAAGATCCAGGTCGACAGTCGCAGCAGCGGCTTTCATATCGTCGTCGGGAAGAGCGAACGGCTCCACTACGCATATCAGGAGAGTTGGGAGACTACCGCGGACGCAAGTGTAATCTCATCCGACGGCACACAGAAACTCTATCTCCCGAACGCCGACGCGGGAGACACGGCCTGGATCACCACCGCTCCGATGGAGGTCGTCCCGCAGACCAATGACGCTCGGGTCCGCCTCGAGGACGCGGACGGATCGAAGATCAAGATCAGCGGCGGTCCGAGCGCTGTCGGTGACGACGTCGCGATCCGATACTACGCAGTCGAGAACGGTGAGAGCTACGAGGCGTACTCGGTTTCCCGAGAGCGACCCGTCGACAAAGCGACCGCCGAGAACGGCGTCGCAGTCTTTGACGTCGACGATAGCGAGGAGGTCCTGAAGATCCAACTCGCCGGGAGTTCCGACGGCGGTGGTTCTGACAGTGGTGGTAGTTCCTCGATCGGCAGCGTCGGTGGGAACTGGCCGCAGCCGTCGCCGGGAACCACACTCCAGGAGATCGCAGTCGTCGTCGCGTGGGCGGCGCTGGTCGTGCTGCTGGTCGCTGCGACAGGACGCTCGGAGCTATCCGGACGGCCGCGGTGGGTGCTCGTCAGCGCGGTCAGCCTCGGGACGGGACTGCTGTCCGTGGAGGTGCTTCGACCGGGGATCGTCTCCTCGGCGATCGGCGCGGGCCTCCAGGACGTCGTCCCGCTGGCGGGACTCGCGACGATCGGGATCGTCGGCTACTCGGTCGTCACGTGGTGGCAGTCTCGCAAGAAGGAGGCCGCGACGCCCGAGACGACGGTTGACTTCAACCTCGGGAGGTTCCGAAGGTGATCGAGGGGATTGCTGGCCGGGCGATCACGGCGCTCGGGCTCAAAGGCGTGAGCACGGTCGCACTCGTGCTGTTAGTCTCGGTTCTGCTCTACACGCATAAGGCGGCGACCGCGGGACAGCGAGTCGTGCACGCGGGCTCGACGATCCAGCACGACTTGAAAGTGATCGCGCTGGTGCTGACGGTGCTGCTCGTGCTGGGCGTGGCGACGATTGACATCGAGCGCGGCCGGGAGCTGATCCAAGTCGGCCTCGATCACGTGCGCCGGACAGATCTCGTCGCACAACTCGGGAGGTGGATCTCGTGATCCCGTTCGTGGGTGTCCGCGTTGGCCTTTCCCGGCCGGCTCTCCGCGTCTCCGGCGGACTGTGCTGCTCGGGGGGCTCGCTCTCCTCGCACTGGTGAACTACCTTGATCTCGTCGGGATGCTCGGGATCGGCTGGTCGAACAACTTCGTCGGGTGGCTCGCGGCAGTGTGGACGATCGCTGTCGGCGTGACGCTCGATCCAGGCGAGGAGTTGGCCGCGCGAGTGAGCGAGCTGGGATATGGGTTCCTCGGTACACTCGCGATCGCGATCGTGGCGTTCGTGGCGTCGCCGGATACGGGGCTGACCTACCTGCTACAGGCGAATCCGGTGGGACAGATCGCCTACGCGATCGCGCCGGCGGTCTCGAATGGCCTGCTCGTACTCGTTTGCGCGTATCTGGGCTATCACGGGGCCGTATGGCTCGCGGAGTATCTGCGACTACGGCGGACAACGCCCGAGGATCGTGTCCTCGAGGAGGATCATCTATGAACGCTGTCTCCGCGATTCGAGAGGCTCTTGGGATCGCGAGAGACGCCCTCGCTATCGCGGCCGTCATCCTATCATATTTTGTGATAGATTACGCTGCGGTTCCCGCGTACTGTATGGGTCCCACCGATTCAATGGTATGTGGGCTTATGTTCGCTGAGACATCCGTTCTGTACGCGGTCGGCTACGGGCTCGCCGTTGTCGTTGCGCTGCGACTCTCAGTCGCCCTCTGTCGTAGATATTGCTCTTACCTGGCGGATTTTGTCTTCGTCGAGACCGGCTGAGGTCGCGCACTCGATCGACTCCCGTTCTGATCACCGTCGTTCTCGCTGCGTTTCAACTGGAGGGCCGAATTTTTGCGCAGCCGCAGGGGTATTTTTGGAGTCTGTCCCTCTTAGGGACACTCCCTAAGGAGATCTTCGCACTTGGTGCGAAGTCCCCGCGCGGTTTCACGTCCTCAAGCTCCGAAACAAAGGATCGCGGCCGAAACGCCACTCCACAGGAAACAGGGGTTATCTAGATAGGTATTTAAAGAAACAGGGGACGGGACGGTGTTGCCACTCAGCAGTCACCGCGCTACCAGGTGATGTTCTCTCGCTTCACGAGGCCGCCATCGCGATCTCGTCCGCGGACCTCACGCGCTTGGAACTCGAGATCCACGAAGTCGATGAGGTCCCGACCGGCACGACACCATGCGTCGAGGCCTTCCTCGAGAACCTCGTGGAGCGTCGGTTCCGGATCGCTCTTCAGTTCCGAGAGGACGGTGTCGAAGCGGATCTTCCCGCGGTCCTGATCGGTCCGTCGTTCGAACTCCACGCCGTACTTGTCCATCCAGCGCTGGATCGCCGAGTCCGCGGCCGAGCGCGTCTCGACGTTCGCGAGCTTCGCGACGCGCTCGATCCCGCTCCCGACGAAGTTCTCGACGCGCTCGACGATCGCGGTGATCTCCTGGCGGATCTTCTCCGAGTAGTACCGTACGAGACCGTTGTCGTTCACGACGACGTCACCGATCTCCTCGAGGGCGCGGTAGATCTGACTGACCGAGTACCCGGTCTCGTCCGCGAGCTCATCGTAGCGCACCTGGCCCCCGTCCGTCGCGAGCGTCTTCATCACGCCGCGCGCGCTTGGGGAGAGGTCTTGGAGAACGGCCGTGATCAGGTTCTCCTGTTCGGCTTCGAGCTGAGGCGTCGGATCGTCCCAGTAGCCGATCGACCGCTCGGACTCCTCGATCTCGAAGTGGTCGTCCTCGACGAACACGGTGGGATCGGGCTTGATCGGTACGCCGGCCCATCGGAGCGTGTTCACGAGGGTCTCGTCGAGTTCGCGAATGAGTTCGTCGCGGTCGCGCCACTTCTTCGAGTGGCCGTCCGACCGATATTCGCCGGTGAACCCGTCCGTCGTGTTCAGCGACTTGTGGAACGCGACGCCGAATTTTGGCGAGGAAAGCGGATCGTCCTCGCTCTCTGCTAAGCGGACGTACTCCGGGTGATAGCTCTTCAGCCGCTTTCCGAGGTGGTGGTCGTCGATCAGATCCGAGGAGGAAACCGGATCGAGTTCCATCGCGTGACGATACCCGACGGTGTCCGTGTTGTCGCCCTTGTAAACCCACTGAGACCCCTCCTCGTCGGCGAGGAGGTGCATCATCGAGTAGAAGACGCCCGTCGACCGGGTGAGCTTCTTCCCGTACTCGCGCTTGATCCGAACGTAGCGCTCGAGCGTGCTGATATTCGAGTCGCCGCGGATGCGGTTGAAGTAGCGCCGGGAGAAGTCGGTGCCAGCGTGCGCGGCGAGCTGTTGGAGCGCGCGCTGAAGGAGCCACTGGTACTCCTCAAGTTCGAGATTCGATCCCTGAACGTGGATCTGACAGCCCTCGCCGCCACACCACGGAATCTGTGCCTCGTCGCCGTTCGGCTTCTTGAGGCCGTCCCAGCGAGGAGAGACCACGAAATCGGCCTTTGCCTCGGTGTAGACGCTCTCGACGTGGATCTTCCACTCGTAGACCTTCTCCCCGTTGATGGGATCGGACGGCCGGGGTGCGAGGCCGGTGTCGGCGTTGTAGTTGAATCGGATGTTCCACTCCTCACCGCCGATTTCGCGCTGTATCTCCGCGTAGCCGTCGAGACGCTCGATTCCGATCTGGGTGAGCGCCCAGTAGGGACTCAGTCCGTTATCGGTGAACCACCAGAAGGCGTCGAGTTCGTGGTTCGCCGGTGCCTGGTGGCTCACTGCTCTTCCCCTCCGTCCGTTGCGACAGCCGACTCCTCCGAATCGGAGAGGTAGGCCTCGAGGTCGCGGTCGAAGGCAGAACTCGACTGATAGGTGTCGCGGGAGGTCCGCTCGTTGCCGTCCTCATCGAGGAAGACAGCGACGCTCTCCGTAGGCGGGCCGCGATCGAGGCGCTGGGCGCGGTCTTCGCGATCGCCGTGTTCATCGAGCCAGATCCCGCGCTCGTCGAGCAGGTTGAGGACTCCCTGGCGCGGCTCGCGATCGTGGTGATCGGCGAGTTTCTTCTCGACAGCGCGCCACGCAGAGAGGACCGCGAGGGAGTCGATGCCCTTGATCCGGTCACGGACCATACGCTGTGCGTCGCGATCACCGACGAGGTGGCGATCGAGGAACCGCGCGGGATCCTCACCGAGCCGGTCACGAAGGCGAGGGAACTCGACGCGATCGCGCGTCCGTCGGCTGCTCATAGCGCTGTCTCTGCGGGCTCAGGATCGGCTTCGAGGAGTGACGCGCACTCCCGGCAGACACGCCGGCCGTCGACGACGACTTCAGCCTCGTTGTCGCACGGGCCGAAGCAGATCACGACTGCTCACCTCCGGGAATCTCGACCTTCGGTCGTGGTGGGAGGCCCATCTTGGGCTTGTACTGCCGCTCGGAAGCCCGTCCCGGCCGACAGCGGTAGCAGAGAACGACCGCGTGCTCGGTGTTGTAGAGGAGGAAGACGCGGGCCTTCTCCGGCCGCGTGACCTTCTGACCGCAGTCGTAGCAGTGCGTCACCGCTCGTCACCTCTGACGACTCCGCTTGTCGAGGCACGAACGCGCGGGCCGTGGTTCCGGCCCTCCTGATCTTCGGGGTCCGGATAGCCGACGGTGCACCCTGCTCCCGAGCCCTTCTGGAGTCTCGCGCGAGAGTCGCAGGCGAGGCAGCGGTGAACTCGCCCATCCTCGTCGCCGAATGTCCGGGCGAAGTCACGGGAGACGTGGGCGCCGCAGTGGCGGCACCGGTTGTCGTCGGACTCCCGAGAGAGGTCCATCAAGGGCGACACCTCCCGTCATCGAGAGCGGGACAGCGCTGTCCCTCTTCGTCGATCGGGCAACCGCAGAACTCACAGATGAGCTGGCCGCGAGCCTCGAGGCTCAAAACGACCACCTCCTTCGGGGGACGGCGCGGGGATCGCGCCAGATCCTGGCGAACTTCGTGTCCTTCTTGGTTTTGTTACACCAGTCGCTCAGTGAAGAATGCCGAGCGAGGCGCTCTCCAGCGAGGAATCGAAGCCTTCGTGAGAAGGCCAGAAGTGAGTGGACTCGCGGGGATTTGAACCCCGGGCCTCTTCCTTGCGAAGGAAGCGATCTACCCCTGATCTACGAGCCCGCATTACGTTCGAAGACAGCGGATCATTTGTACCTTCTGTTTCGCTCGCCGCGCGAGACGCGCTATCACACCACCGAAAGAGACGTCACGGCGGTGACGCCGACGCCTTAGCGCCGTCACCCGGTGCAGTCGTGAGACCGCGCGGGCCGGAAGGGGGCGTCGTGCAGTCGGACGCAGTCCGACCGTCCTCAGTCTTCGAGGACGATCTCGATGCTGACGTCGTTGGGCACCTGAATCCGCATCAGCTGCCGGAGCGCGCGTTCGTCGGCGTCGATGTCGATGAGACGCTTATGGACGCGCATCTCCCAGTGCTCCCAGGTAGCGGTCCCCTCACCGTCCGGGGACTTCCGTGCGGGCACTTCGAGCGTCTTCGTCGGCAGCGGGATCGGTCCGCTGAGGTTGACCCCCGTCTTGCTCGCGATCTCGCGAACGTCGTCGCAGATGTCGTCGAGGTCGTCCGGGCTGGTCCCGGCGAGGCGGACGCGTGCCTGCTGCATCTATCGCTCGTTGACCTCGAGGACCTTGCCGGCCGCGATGGTCTGACCCATGTCACGGACTGCGAAGGACCCGAGTTCCGGAATCTCGCCCGACGGCTCGATGCTGAGCGGCTTCTGCGGTCGCACGGTCACGACAGCAGCGTCGCCGGACTGGATGAAGTCGGGGTTCTCTTCTGCGACCTCGCCCGAGGCGGGGTCGAGCTTCTGATCGATCGATTCGATCGTACACGCGACCTGTGCCGTGTGGGCGTGGAAGACCGGCGTGTAACCCGCGGTGATGACCGAGGGGTGCTGCATCACGACGATCTGAGCCTTGAAGGTCTCGGCGACCGACGGCGGGTCGTCTGCGGGACCACAGACGTCACCGCGGCGGATGTCGTCCTTGCCGATGCCGCGGACGTTGAACCCGACGTTGTCACCGGGGCCGGCCTGCGGCACTTCTTCGTGGTGCATCTCGACGGTCTTGACTTCGCCGCCGACGTCCGACGGCTGGAAGGAGACGTTGTCGCCGGGGCTGATGGTACCCGTCTCGACACGTCCGACCGGGACCGTACCGATGCCCGAGATCGTGTAGACGTCCTGGATCGGCAGGCGCAGCGGCGCGTCCGTCGGCGGCTGCGGCTCCGGCAGGTTGTTCAGCGCTTCCAGCAGGGTGGGGCCGTCGTACCACGACGTGTTCTCCGACGCTTCGGCGACGTTGTCGCCCTCGAACGCGGAGATCGGGATGTACAGCGCGTCGTCGGAGTTGAACTGGACCTGCTTGAGGAGCTGGTTGACTTCCTCTTGGACCTCCTTGTAGGAGTCCTCGCTGTAGTCGACGAGGTCCATTTTGTTGACGCCGATGATGAGCTCGTTGATGCCCAGGGTGCGGGCGAGGAAGACGTGCTCACGGGTCTGCGGCGCGACGCCGTCGTCTGCGGCGACGACGAGGACCGCGTTGTCTGCCTGGGACGCGCCCGTGATCATGTTCTTCACGAAGTCGCGGTGGCCCGGACAGTCGACGATGGTGAAGTAGTACTCGTCGGTGTCGAATTCCTGGTGGGCGATGTCGATGGTGACACCACGCTCGCGCTCTTCGGCGAGGTTGTCCATCACGTAGGCGAACTCGAATCCGCCTTTACCCTTCTCTTCGGCTTCCTCTCGGTGCTGCTCGATTACGTGCTCGGGGACGGATCCTGTCTCGAACAGGAGTCGCCCGACCAGCGTACTCTTACCGTGGTCGACGTGGCCAATGATGGCCAGGTTCTGGTGCGGTTTGTCACTCATAGGTGGGTCACGCGCTAAGGCGCTCTGTACCGACGACTTTGGCCAGAAAGCCCTAAAACCATTTCGATACGTAGACGGCCGAAACGCCGGAGTATCGCGGTTTGTGGGAGCATCTACCACGGCATTTCGAGCGACCCCGAGGTGGTCCGACCCCCCGTTATTCGAGTCGTCCGACGTCGCCGAGCACCGCCGAAGCGGTCTCGGGACCGCCCGCACCGCGGCCGCTGAGGTTCAGTTGCCCGGCGTGCGTCGTCTCCAGTTGCACGATGTTCCGCGTACCCGTCACCGCGAGCGCGGCGTTCTGCGGGACCAAGCGCGGGCCCACGCGGATGCCATCGCGCGTCGCCTCACCGACGAGGCGGATCGTCCGTCCGTCCTCGGCGGCGAGTTCGAGCGCGCTGCCCGGTACGTTCGTGATACCCTCGACGTCGGCGTCCGAGAGCGTGAACTCCCGTTCGCCCTCCGAGAGGACGTTCGCGAGGATGACGCACTTCAGCGCGGCATCGGTCCCCTCGACGTCGAACGTCGGGTCCGCCTCGGCGACGCCGAGGTCCTGGGCCTCCGCGAGGACGTGCTCGTAGTCGATGCCCTCGGCGGCCATCCGCGAGAGGATGAAGTTCGCCGTCCCGTTGAGGATGCCGCGCGCGGCGGTGACGTGCGACGGCGAGAGGTCCTCGACCGTCGAGACGATCGGAATCGCGCCACCGACGGTCGCCTCGAATCGGACCTGTCCCGCGCTGTTTCGCTCCAGGTCGCGGACGTCGCCGTAGCGTTCGGCGACGGGGCCTTTGTTCGCGAGCACGACGTGACGGTCGCGCTCCAGCGCGGTCTGCAGGTGCGAGAAGCCCGGTTCGGCGTCGCCGAGCGTCGTCGGCGTCGCCTCGACGAGGACGTCGTAGTCGGCGTGCAACGCGTCGTCGGGGTCGGCGTCGCCGACGGTTCCCTCGTCGGCCTTGCGGTCGAGGGCCGCAGCCGCGTCGATCCCGGAATCGTCGCCGGCGACGGCCGCCGACGAGGAGTCTGCGAAGGCGACGACGGTGTGGCCGTACTCCGCGGCGAGGTCGACGACGGAACCGCCGACCGCGCCCGCGCCAACGACGGCGAGTCGCTTTCCGTCGCTCATGCCGCACCTCCCGTGAGGGGTTCGACGACGTGCAGTTCTTTCTCCTCGGCGATGTCGGAGACCATCTCGAGCGCCTCGGCGGTCGCGCCGGCGCGCGTCGCTATCCGGAGGCGCGCGCTCGACGTATCGGTCCGGCCCTCGGGTGCGTTCAGCGAGAAGTCCGCGATCGAGGCCGCGGGGCACTGCTCGATCCGGCGGAGCGTATCCGAGAGGTCCGTATCGACCAAGTGGCCGACGAGCAGCACGACGACCTCCTCGGCGTAGTGTTCGGCGCCCGCCTGCACCACGTTGACGCCCCCGTCGCGGAGCGCCGAGACGATGGCGTCGAAGCGGTCCGGCGTGGCCTCGACGTCGACTTCGACCGGGATGCGGCCGCGCGGCGTGACGTTCCCGCGCTCGTGGAAGATCGACAGGAGGTTCCCGCCGTTGTCGGAGATGGGCTCCAGCGCGGCGAGAAGCTGTCCCGGCTGGTCGGGAAGTTCGAGCCGGATCGTGTGCGGCTGTGGCTGTCCGTCGGCGCCGGTGTCAACGTCCGAATCGCCGCGCGAACCACACGACTGCGACCGCGTTCGGTCGTCGGATTCGGCGTCGGTTTCGGACTCGGAGTTCAGCGCGGACGTCATAGACAGATCACTCCCGAGAGGTTCAGTTCCTCACGAGCCGATGTGCGGTGAGAGACGGCACAACGGTCCGGTCTCGCATCGACGGCTCGGGATCGTGAGGTCGTTCCCGTACGCATACTCCAAGGTCAACCCCCGGACCGATATAAGCCTTCGTCGATGGCACGCATTGCCGGCGTCCCAACCCGGCGCATCGATACGCGAGGCGGAGGAGCAGACGGGAGCCCCGAAGAGAATATCAGGCCGCTCGCGGCAGCGACAGCGTCACCGTCGTCGCGTCGTCGGTCTCGGTGAACGACAGCGACCCGCCGTGGGTGTCTGCGACCGTCTTCGCGACCCAGAGTCCGAGCCCGCTGCCGTGCGTCAACTGGGTGATATCCACGTCGCCCGCGACGACTTTCCGCTCGTGTTCGGGGATGCCCGATCCGTGATCGGTAACCGAAAGTTCGACCACGTCGGGAAGGATGCGAACCGACCCTTCGACCGGTGAGCCGCCGTGTTCGGCGGCGTTTTCGAGCAGTTCGTCGAGCGCCGTCCGGAGCCCGTCACTGGCGCGCACAGTCCCGTCGAGGTCGTCGGGCGCGTCGAACGCGAAGTCGGTCTCGGTGAATCGATCCCGGGCGTGTGCGACGACGTCTTCGAACACAGCCGTCGGATCGGTCGCGTCGTACTCCTCGGGACCGCGGTCGCGCTCCCGCGTGATCGTCTTCGCGCCGTCGGCGAGGCTCCCGACGGTGTCGGCGCTGCGCTTTAAGACGGCCGCAGACTGTCGGATCTGGTCGTCGTCCGGGACGGTGGCGACGATATCGGCGTGCCCCGTGAGCACCTGCGCCTCGTTGCGGAGGTTGTGTCGAAGCACGCGGTTCAGCACCGCCGTCCGCCGCCGCTCGCGGGCGAGTTGTTCCGCACGCACCCGGCGAGCGTCGTAGACGCCGATGATGACGTGTGCCGCCGCGCCGATCGCCAGCAGATTGCCGACGGTGAACATCGACGGCGCGATTCCGCCGGACAGTCGGTTCTGCGCGTACGCGTGTGCGATCATCACGCTCCCGAGGACGACGACGCCGAGGAGGTTCCAGACCGCGATGCGGACCGCGTTGCGGTCGCTGAACCCGCTGACGTACAGGAGGCCGCCGATGGCGATCAGGCCGATCGAGACGAGCGTTCCGACGACGCCGAGCACGACCGCCAGCGGGCCGCCGCCGTCCAAAAGCGGGAACAGATTCGGCACGAGCAACCCGAGCCCAGTGAGCGAGACGACAGCGCTGGCGGCGACGCGCACCGCCGACGGTCCGGTCGGCGCGACCGCCTCGGGTGGTGATCCGAGCCCGAGTTGATCGATCAGGGTGAGAAGTCGCGTTCGCATAGATCGTTCGAAAGAAGACTAACGACCGTTTGAAAGTACTGGCCCGGCTATCGGGCGGGAGAATCGGGGAGCAGAACGCGATCAAACGGCCGGCGACCGAACGCGAAAGCGAACCGGCGGGCCGACGAGAGAGTGAGCCGAAATCGGCTCGTCGTCGCTTAGAACTGGTCGACGGAGCTGGGGAGTTCGAGCTTCATCCCCTTGCGCTCGCGGATCTCCATAATCTTCTCGCGCTGGAGGTTGTCCGAGAGCACGCGGAAGCCGGCGTTCTCGGTGTTCCACGACGCGCGACCTTCGGTCGCAGAGCGGATGTCCGAGGAGAAGCCGATCATCTCTTCGACGGGCGCGATGCCCTCGATGACCATCAGGTCACCTTCCTGGTACATATCGTCGACGCGGCCACGACGGCCCTGGATCTCGCCGGACGCCGAACCCATGTGTTCGGAGGGAACGTCGATGCGGACGTTCTGGATGGGTTCGAGCAGCTTGATGTCGGCGTCGATCAGCGAGCGGTGGACGGCGTCGCGGACGGCGGGGATGACCTGTGCCGGACCGCGGTGGATGGTGTCCTCGTGGAGCTTCGCGTCGTGCAGTCGCAGGAGCGCACCCTCGACAGGCTCGTTAGCCAGCGGGCCGTCGTTGAGGGCCTCTTCGAGGCCCTCGATGACGAGTTCCATCGTCTCGTTGAGGTGCTGGATACCCTTCGTGTCGTCGATGAGGATGTTCGTCCCGTGGATGTGCTCGACGTTCTGGGAGGTGTCTTTGTCCATTCCGGCTTCCTGCAGCGCTTCGCGGCGCTCCAGTTCCGGCATATCCATCGAGGCCTCGCCGAGCTTGATCGTCTCGACGACGTCGTCCGAAAGGGGTTCGACGGTGATGTAGAACTTGTTGTGGCGGTTCGGGGAGACGCCCTCGACCTCGCGGGACTCCTGCTGGGGAGCCTCGCGGTAGACGACGATCGGCTCACCGGTCTGGACCGGGATGCCCTGGTTCTTCTGGATACGCTGGGTGATGACTTCGAGGTGAAGCTCGCCCTGCCCGCTGATGAGGTGCTCGCCGGTGTCCTCGTTAATCTCGACGCGGATGGTCGGGTCTTCCTTCGCGACCTGCTGGAGCGTCTCGATGAGCTTCGGCAGGTCGTCCATGTTCTTCGCCTCGACGCTCTTCGTGATGACCGGCTCGGAGATGTGCTCGATCGACTCGAACGGCGTCATCTCGATGGACGAGACGGTAGAACCGGCGATAGCGTCACGGAGGCCAGTCACGGCCGCGATGTTCCCGGCGGGAACGCCGCGGTCGAGCTCCTCGCGCTCGCCACCCATGAAGATACCGACCGACTGGACGCGGTTCTTGCCCGCGGTCCCGGAGACGTAGAGCTCCTGGCCCTGCTTGATCGTCCCGCTGAACAGCCGCCCGGTGGCGATTTCGCCAGCGTGCGGGTCCATCGAGATGTCGGTCACCATAAAGACGACCTCGCCGTCGTCGTCGACTTCCTGCATCTGCCGGGAGATCTCGGATTCGTCGTCGCCACGCCAGACGCGCGGGATACGACGGGGCTGGGCGTCGAGCGGGTCCGGGAAGTGCTCGGCGACCATGTCGAGGACGACGTCCGAGAGCGGCGTCTGCTCGTGGAGTTCACGACGCTGGTCGTTGCGCTCCATCTCGATGATCTCGGGGAAGCCGATGCCGGTCTCGGCCATCGACGGCGCGGAGACGCCCCACTTGTAGAGCGCCGATCCGAACGCGACGGTGCCGTCTTCGACGGAGACCGTCCAGTCGTCGACGTCGTCCATATCCTCGGTCATCCCGCGGATGAGTTCGTTGACGTCGCCGATGACGTCCATCAGCCGCTCCTGCATCTCCTGGGGTCCTTCCTGCAGTTCGGAGATGAGGCGGTCGACCTTGTTGATGAACAGCGCGGGCTTGACGCCCTCTCGCAGCGCCTGCCGGACGACCGTCTCGGTCTGCGGCATCGCGCCCTCGACGGCGTCGACGACGACGAGCGCACCGTCGACGGCGCGCATCGCACGCGTCACGTCGCCACCGAAGTCGACGTGGCCGGGCGTGTCGATGAGGTTGATCAGGTGGTTGTCCTCACCGTACTCGTGGGTCATCGAAACGTTTGCCGCGTCGATGGTGATCCCACGTTCCTGTTCGTCTTCCTCTGTGTCCATCATCAGACGGGTCGCCTCGCCCTCGTCGGCGATCATTCCCGCCCCGGCGAGGAGGTTGTCCGTCAGCGTGGTCTTCCCGTGGTCGACGTGAGCGGCGATGGCGATGTTCCGGATCTGCTCCGGTTTGTCCATCAATTGCTCACACTCTTGTACGATCTTTTTTCGTCGGCCCATTATACGAGCCTGTACCGGTAGGAGGGTCAAAAGGGTAGTGTTTTGCCGGTGGCGAAATCGCCGGATACGGCGGTCGCTACCCAGGGTATGCCTCGTTTTGACACAGTAGGGTGGCTAATGATTACTCTCGTCTCTTACCGCCGACTATCGCCACCGGGAGTGGCGCTCGGCGGTACACAGTGAGAGTAATCATTAGGCGAGGTCGGCGCCGGCCGCGATAGGGATTATCGTAACTGTTCAGAGATTCTCCCGTACCGTCCGGCGAGACATCTATGCAGACGTACGATAATCCCTACGACAACCCAGACCTGTGGGTCGCGGCCGAGCCGTCCACTACGTCCGCAGACACCCGACAGCGGACCCACAGCAGAGTAAGAGTCTTGTTCGGCCACCCCGTGAGAGAGATACGCATGGACCTGCGAGTACGCGGGGACGTCCCGGCCGACCCGTTTCTCGGCGCTGGCGAACTCTTCGAGACCGAGTACGACCTCGAACTGCCGGTGTACGTCGACGTTCGGACGGACCCCGACGAGCGAACCTGGGCGGCGCACTACGACGACCACCACGTCCTGAACATCTCCCGACAGGCGGCGACGAGCGCGATGGCCCGCGAGTTGGTCGTCCACGAACTCGCGCATATGGCCCGCAACGAGGAGGGCCACGCCTCTCATCACCTCAAAACGGAAGAGGCGCTCTTTCTCGCGCTGTCGGGCGAGTCAGTCGAGCGGCGGAAGGTCGCACACTGCTATCAGATCGCGAATCATATGAAGGACATCTACGCCGACGACATCACACTCTCGGTGATGCCGCCAGAGAAACTGGTCTCCTTCCTCGAATCCGAGCTCGCGCGCGCGGTCGCGACTCGCTCGGACCCCGCACCGTGGCCCGACTCCCGCCGCGTCACCGCCGGCTCGGACCCCGAGATCACGGCCGTCAACGCGGCGTTCGCGCTCGGCCTCGTCGAGCGCCACGACGTGATCGACCCCGAACACCGGCTCTACGACTTAGCGCACGCTGCCGCCGACGACGCCCCAACCGTCGATCTCGACGCGTTCAAGCGGCGCTTCCGCTCACTCGGCGAGGACCCCTCCGACAGCGACTATCGGAAGACGCTGGTCGACGCCACCCGCGCGTACGTGGTCGGTGAACCGGGTGACGCTCGCGGCGACGTCGCTGCCGACTGATACTGTCGGACAGAAGTACGAGAAGACAGACCGGAGAGGGCAGAGAGAGCAGAGAGAAAACGAACGTGTTCGAGGAGTCGCGACTGCGAACGGTCTACCGGGCCGCTTCGGCGACGCGCTCGGACTCTTCTTTCTGGCTGATGGCGTAGGACTGAACGTCGTAGTCGGCCGCGCCGATGAGCACCTGTGCGAGCGCTTCGTCGGCGCCCTGCGGCGTCTTGTAGGAGCCGCGCTGGGTCCCTTCGGCGATGAACTTCAGCGCCTGGTCGACGCGACGCTGGGGCGCGACGTCGACGGCCTGCGGAACGGAGATGCCACCGTACTTGAGGCGGACGGTCTCCTCACGGGGTGCGGCGTTCTCGACCGCGCGGACGAGGACCTGGATCGGGTTCTCCTCGGTCCGGTCGTTGACGATCTCGAAGGCGTTCTTGACGATTTTCATCGTCTTCTGCTTGTGGCCCGTGTTCTCCTCGGTCTGCATCAGGCGGTTGACGAGGCGCTCGACGATGCTGATCTCGGATTTCTTGAACTGTTTCGAGGCGTGACGGCCCATCGTGTGGGCGATCGGCGTCACGTTGATGTAGCGCTCCGTCGAGGGGTCCGCGTACTCGATCTCGGTGACGTCCCAGACGCCGAACAGCTGTGCGTTCGTCTCGGCTTCCTCGCTGTCTGCGGGGGCGTCGGGTTCGGGGGCTTCGCTCTCAGACATCTTAGCGCACCGGTTTCTCTGCGTTACCGCGGACCAGTTCGATCATCGAGACGCCGTTGACCTTCTCGACCTTGTAGTTCACGCCGGAAAGGTCACCCATCGCGCGACCCTTCGCGCCGCCGATCCCGGCGATCGTGACTTCGTCGTGCTCGTCGATGAACGAGATCGCACCGTCACCGGGACAGAAGGCGGTGACCTGCTTGCCGTTCTTGATCAGCTGCACTCGGACGCACTTTCGGATCGCCGAGTTGGGCTGCTTCGCTTCGATCCCGACCTTTTCGAGGACGATCCCGCGACCCTGCGGGGCTCCCTCGAGGGGATCGGACTTCGCGCCAAGACCGCGCTCGCGTCGCGCGTACTCGGAGTCGGACCAGCGTCGCTTCTGCCGGTCCTGCTTGAGTTTCCGCGCGGCGTACTTGCCGTTCGCCATAGTGACCCGGATTTCCCGTCGGAGCTACTTAAGCCTCCCTTTTCCGATCCGACGAAACGGGCGCAGGTCGGGTTAGCGACCCCTAAGAAGGATTCTGAGGCCGTCGTTTCGATTCGGGATACAGTCGCTCGCGAGGGGAGAGGGGCTGAACGGCGCGGAGAACGTGTCGTTTCGGTGTGAGAGCACCGGAGGCGAACACGCGTGCAGTGCGGATCGAGGCCGCGCGTCAACTCCCGTCGCCGTACCGGCCGTCGCTGCCGCCGTCGCGTCCGACACTCGGCGCCAGCCCATCCTCGACGTCGACCGACACCGAACCGCTGAGTTCCTGTCCCGACGGCGGCCCGAGCGTCAGGCCGACCTCGTCGAACCGTGCTTTCACGCGCCGGCGGAAGTCGGATTTGAGCGTCACAAGATCGACATCCATCGGATCGCCGACCCAGAAGTCCGCCCGGATCCGCACCGAACTCCCCTCGAAGGAGACGAGTTTCGACGTCGGATCGGGGTCTTCGAGCACGCGGTCGTCTACCCGAGCGACTTCCACGAGTTCTCGGAGCGCCAGTTCGACGTCGTCGCCGTAGGCCACCTCGACTGGCTCGGAGACGCGGTACTGTTCGCGCCCGTACGGCCGCGTGAGCGCGTTCCCGGTCAACTCCGTGTTCGGAACGACGATCGTCTCACCGTTCGGCGTCCGGATTCGCGTCACGCGGAAGTCGACCGCCTCGACGACGCCCTCGCCGCCCGGCCAGCCGATCCAGTCACCGACGTTGAAGTCCGGGTCCACGACCAGAAAGATCCCGCTGACGAGCGATCCGACGAGTTTCTGGCTGGACGCGCCGACGACGAGCGTCAGCGCGGCAGCGATGATCGAGATGTCGGTCAGTATCCCTCCGAAGCCCGCACCCACGACGCCCGCGACGATCGCGACGAGGACGATCAGGGCGTGCAGATACGTCTGTGCGGCCGTCTCGATCGTCGGGTTGTTTCGGTTCCGCGCGGCGACGACGCGGGCGATGGCGGGGAGGACGAAGAGCCGTCCGAACGCGTAGGTCACGAGCGTCCCGAGCGTGAACCCCACGCCGATACGGACGATGTCGCTGTACGATTCGCCCGCGATAGCGTCGAACGTACCGGGCGGGACGAGTTGCCCCGGGGCGAGCGCGCCGAACTGGAGCAGTCCGTCGTGCACGTCTCCGAGAGCGCGACAGCGACACAAAAAGTTATAGGACGGTTTGCACGTCTGTCGCGGCCCGCGACAGCGTCACGTCAGCTGAATGTCGTCGATGTCGTAGTGCCGGCGCGCGAGTTTGCGTGCGGTCTGGATGTGTTTGCCCTCGCTTCCGATGGCGACGCCGCGGTCGCCCTCGGGGACTTCGACGTATGCGACCCGCTCGCCGCCCTGCTCGGACAGCGTCACGTGTCGGACCGCCGCGGGCGCGAGCGCGTTCTCGACGAACGCGGCCGGCGTGTCGGCGTTTTCGACGAGTTCGACGTCACGACCGATCGCCTCCTCGACCGCCTGGACGTGCGCGCCGCCGGGACCGATCGCGGCCCCCATATCGCCGGCGGCGACGAGGATGACAACCCGATCCTCGAACAGCAGGCAGTCGCGGGCCGCAGCGCCCGTCTCGTCCTCGAAGCGGGCGATGAATTGGCGCGCGTCGTCCGACAGCGTGACTCGCATCGGGGTCAGTCGTCCGAGAGTTCGGCTTCGGTGCCGCCGTCGGCCTCGATCGAGCCCATCCGGAGGTCGACGTCGCCCGTGCCGATCGCGACGGGCTTGCCGACGATGACGTTCTCGATGACGCCGTCGAGGTCGTCCTCCTCGCCGTGGACCGCCGCGTCGAGCAGGTGATTGACCGTGACCTCGAATGCGGCGCGGGCGAGGACGGAGTCCTTCGACCCGGAGATGCCGTGCCGACCGATCGACTCGATCTCGCCGCGGTTCGTCATGATGTCTGCGACGAGCATCAGGTGCCGGACGTTCACGTCGTCGAGACCCTGCTCGCGCAGCGTCTCCATCGTCTCGTTGATGATGGCTTCGCGGGCGGCCTCGACGCCGAGATTGCGGTAGACCTCGTGGATGTTGTTACTCGTCGTCCGCGAGGCGTCGACGCCCTCGATCGAGAGGACGTCGCCGAAGGCCGATCCCTCGGTGTAGAGGACGAACTCCTCGCCCTCCGTGCGTTCGTTGTCTTCCTTGCGGATGACGACGCGGGAGATGTCTTCGAGCCCTTTGAAGACGATGTCGCGGAGCTCCTCGACGAGCTGGAGGAGCCGTCGGTAGCTCGGCTCGTCGGGGCCGAACTCGATGAGCGTCTCCGAGCGGCGCGTGTTGACGCCGAGGGCGTCCTCGATCGTCTCGGCGATCTCCTGGGCGACGGTGTCGACGCTGTCGACGGTCGGCCACCGCTCGGCCAGCGTGTCCTCGTTGAGGTCGACCTGGACGATCATATCGGCGACGTTCGTCGAGATGTCGCCGAGCGCGAGGATCTTCGTCGCCTCCATCTGCCAGACGACCTCGTGGGCGCGCTCGCGGTTCTCGGCGTACTCGTCTTCGAGGTGGACCGTCATCATCGGCGTGTCGGGGGTCTTCCGCGCGTCCACCAACTCGATGAGGCGGGGCAGACCCTGTGTGACGTCGATCTCGGCGACGCCCGCGTAGTGGAACGTGTTCATCGTCATCTGCGTTCCGGGCTCACCGATGGACTGCGCGGAGACGGTCCCGACGGGGTCGTGCGCGTCGACGCGGGAGTCCTCGTAGCGCGAGGAGATGGCCTGTGCGATGTCGTCGGCCTGTTCGAGCGTGACGCCCTCGCGGTCCTCGATCGTTTCGTAAATGCGGTGCTGGAGACTCTCGGGCAGGTTGTAGTCCTGCACGATGGCCTCGATGTCGTCGGTGACGTGTTCGTACTCCTCAGTCATCGGATTCTACCCCCATACCCTGGGCCTTGTCGAGTCCCGGGCCGGCGTACTCGGAGATGTTGGTCGGCCGCTCCTCGCGGCCGAGGAAGCGTTCTTTCTCCTCATCGGAGCTGAACTCCGCGTCGAGGATGCGGTCGGCGACGTTCTCGACGTCGATCGGGTTCTCCTCGGAGGAGGAGACCTTCACGGGCGAGGTGCCGTCCTCGCCGAACTCGAACTGGACGACCGTGCCGGAGGTGTCGCGGACGGTACCGTCGTACTGCGCTTCCAGTTCGGAGAGGGCGTTGATCAGGCGGCGCTGCAGGTACCCGGACTTCGACGTCCGGACTGCGGTGTCGACCAGGCCCTCGCGGCCACCCATCGCGTGGAAGAAGAACTCCCGCGGCGTCAGCCCGCCACGGTAGCTGTTCTCGACGAAGCCGTGTGCCTCCGCCGAGAGGTCGTCCTTCTGGTAGTGGCTGAGGGTCCGGCCCTCGTACCCGCGGTTGATGCGCTCGCCCCGAACGGCCTGCTGTCCGACACAGCCGGCCATCTGCGTGAGGTTCAGCATCGAGCCACGCGCCCCAGAGCGGGCCATCACGACCGCCGGGTTGTCGTCGCGGAAGTGGTCTTCTGCGATCTCACCGGCGGAGTCACGGGCCTTCCCGAGCTGCTGCATAATCTTCATCTCGAGGGTCTCGTCGACCGTCCGACCCGGCAGCGATTCGAGCTCGCCGGCCTCGTAGATCTCGATGAGTTCCTGGACGCGGTCGTAGGCGTTCTGGATGGCCTCGTCGACCTGCGCGTTGGCCTCGCCGGGGATGGACTCGTCGTCGATCCCGATCGAGAAGCCGAAGTGCATAATCGCGCGCATCGCCAGCGACGCGACCTCGTTGACGAACACGCGAGCGCGCGTCTTCGAGTGGAGCTTCGCCAGCGTGTCGACGACCTCGCCGCCGAACGCGCCGACGGCGTCCTCGTCGATCGTCCCGGAGAGGAGCTGGCCGTCCTCGATCACGACCTCGTCGCCCGCAGACGACGTGAACTCGAGATTCAGATCGTCGGGCAGGAGTTCGCTGAAGAGCTGGCGGCCGGTCCAGTAGGGCTGGCCGGTCTCGTCCTCGCCGGCGGGCTCGGGGAGCGTGTCGATGCTCGTCGCCCGGAGCAGGTCGAGCGCCTGCGTCTCGGTGAACTCCGGATTCCCGTTCGTCAGGAGGTAGGTCCCGGAGATGTGGTCCTGTATCGCGCCGATGATGTTCTCACCGAAGCGCGGGCTGAGAAGCTGCTCCTGCACGCGCATCAGGACGCGCGCCTCCGCACGCGACTCCTCGGTCTGGAGCGCGTGCATGTTCATCTCGTCGCCGTCGAAGTCGGCGTTGTACGGCGGACAGACGACGGTGTTGAGCCGGAACGTCTTGTACGGCATCACGACGACCTCGTGTGCCATAATCGACATCCGGTGCAGCGACGGCTGGCGGTTGAAGATCACGATGTCGCCGTCGATGAGGTGTCGGTTGACCTCCCACCCGGCGTCGATCTTCTCTGCGAGTTCCTCGCAGTTCTTCTCTGTGACCTTCAGGCGGCGACCGTCGGGCCGCTTGACGTAGTTCGCGCCCGGGTGACCCTCGGGGCCGTTGCGGACGTACTGCTTGGCCCGATCGAGGTTCCGCTCGGAGACGTTCATCGTCTGGGTCATCTCCTGGGCGACGCGCTCGGGGACCCCGACCTCGTTGAGCGAGAGCGTCGGGTCCGGCGAGATCACGGTCCGCGCAGAGAAGTTGACGCGCTTCCCGGACAGGGAGCCACGGAAGCGACCTTCCTTGCCCTTCAGGCGCTGGCTCAGCGTCTTCAGCGGGCGGCCGGAACGGTGTCGCGCCGGCGGCGTCCCGCTGATCTCGTTGTCGATGAAGGTCGTGACGTGGTACTGCAGCAGTTCCCAGAGGTCCTCGATAATCAGCTGCGGCGCACCCGCCTCGCGGTTCTCCATGAATCGCTGATTGATACGGATGATGTCGACGAGCTTATGCGTCAGGTCGTCCTCGGAGCGCTGCCCGTTATCCAGCGTGATCGACGGGCGAGCGGTGACCGGCGGGACCGGAAGCACGGTGAGGATCATCCACTCGGGCCGCGACCGACTGGGGTCGATCCCGAGCGTCTCGATGTCCTCGTCGGGGATGTCCTCGAACCAGTCGCGGATGTCCGAGGGCATCAGCTTGTTCATGTCCTCCTCGGTGAGGTCGACGTCGAGCGCCTTCTCGATCTTCTTGCGGTCGTCACCGACGGGGCGGAACTCGCCCGAGAGGATGTCGTTGACGCGGCTGACGTCGAGGCCGGACTTCTCGGCCAGTTCGGCGGGTGACATCCCGCTGTCGTCCTCGTCGGGATCGGGCTGCATCGCCGAGGCGATGCGCTCGGAGTAGTCGCCGGCGAGTACGTCCTGCACCTCGTAGTAGGTGGTCGGCTTCTCGTGTTTGATGTCGTGCTGGGGCGCGCCGCAGTGCGGACAGCGGCTGGCCTTCCGCGCCTGTCGGACGCCCGATTTGAGGACGTCCGTCCAGTCCTCGCCGAGTTCCTCGTTGCGCTGCAGCGCGTCGGTGAACTCCTCTTGCTCGTCAGCCGTCAGCGAGAGGCGGCCGCACTCGCGGCAGGTCGAGCGGAGCAGGCGGCGGATGAGCTTCGTGAAGCCGACGTGGATGACGGGCGCGGCCAGTTCGATGTGGCCGAAGTGACCGTTACACGATCCCGAGTGCGAACCGCAGGTGCGGCACTCGAGCCCCGGGTCGATGACCCCGAGACGGGGATCCATCAGCCCCATATCGATTGGGTAACCGTCGTCGTCGTACGTGTCCGCGGTGATGATCTTCGTCGCGGACATATCTCGGTACGTCTCCGGGTCCATCAGCCCGAACTGGATGGCACCGATCTCTTTGGGTGTCTGCATTGACATTGTTGGTTAGACTGCGTCTTCGAGGTCGAGTCGCGGTCGGATTCCCAGTGCGATCATCTCGTCGAGGAGGAGCTTGAACGCGTAACTGATCTCGATCTCGTGGATGTCGTCCTCGTCGCCGGTGACGGGGTCGTAGATGCGGCGCTGGCCGCGGTCCTCGACGGCGACCATCCCGGTTTCGGCGGAGATGTACACCGTCTCTTTGTCCGAGGAGTCGAGCAGGCGCTCTTGGAGCACCATCGCGGCCCCGTGGCCGATGACGGTGTCACGCTCCATCTCGCCCAGCCGGAGACCACCCTCGCGGGCGCGCCCCTCGGTGGGCTGGCGGGTGAGCACCTGCACCGGCCCGCGCGAACGGGCGTGCAGCTTGTTGCTCACCATGTGGTAGAGTTTGTGGTAGAAAATCGTCCCGACGAAGATCTCGGCCTCGATCTTCTCGCCGGTGACGCCGGAGTACATTACCTCCTTGCCGGAGGACTTGAAGCCGTGGTCCTCTAAGGCTCCGCGGAGTTCGTCCTCGGACTCGCCTTGGAAGGCGGTCCCGTCGACGCGGCGGCCTTCGAGCGCGCCGACCTTGCCGCCGAGCATCTCCAGCACGTGGCCGACCGTCATCCGCGACGGCAGCGCGTGCGGATTCAACACGAGGTCGGGCACGACGCCCTGTTCCGTGAACGGCATGTCTTCCTGGGGCGCGAGGTGGCCCACGACGCCCTTCTGACCGTGCCGGGACGCGAACTTGTCGCCGAGTTCCGGGATCCGCTGGTCGCGGACGGAGACCTTCGCCAGTTTGGAGCCGTCTTCGCCTTCCATCAGCGTGACGGTGTCGACGACGCCGGATTCGCCCGAGCGCATCGTCACCGAGGTCTCGCGTCGCTTCTGCGGCGAGAGCCCGCCCATATCGTCGGGCTCTTCGAGGAACCGCGGCGGCGACGTTTTCCCGAGGAGCACGGAGTTCTCGTCGACCCGCGTCTCGGGGTTGACGAGGCCGTCCTCGTCGAGGTGCGTGTAGGCGTCTTCACCGCGTGCGCCGCGTACGTCCTGGCTCGGCACCTCGAATCGGTCTTCCTGACCGCCGGGGTAGCGGCGTTCCTCGCCCTCGTAGGTCCGGAAGAAGTGCGAGCGGGCCATCGCGCGGTCGACCGAGCCCTGGTTCATCACGAGTGCGTCCTCGATGTTGAACCCCTCGTAGCTCATCACGGCGACGACGAAGTTCTGCGCCGCCGGCCGCTCGTCGAACCCGATCTGCTCTGTGGTCTGCGTTTTGACCATCGAGAGCTGTGGGTAGTGCAGCAGGTGCTGTCGCGTGTCGGGGCGGATGCGGTAGTTCGCCGCGGGCAGCCCCAGCGACTGCTTCATCATCCCGGCACCCATCGTAATACGCGGCGAGGCGTTGTGCTCGGGGTAGGGGATCATCCCCGCACCGATCCCGAAGATGAGCTGCGGGTCGATCTCGAGGTGGGTGTGGTCCTCGTTGATCTCGTCTTCGTCGACTGCGACGTAGATGTCTTCTTCCTCCTCGGCGTCGATGAACTCGACGTAGCCGCGCTCGACGAGGTCCTCGAACTCCAGTGCGCCGGACTCGACCGCTTCGATCTCCTCGTCGCCGAGGAGCGGTTCGCCGTCTTCGACGACGATCAGCGGTCGACGTGCGCGACCGGCGTCGGCGTTGACGATGACTTCGCGCGTCCGGTCTTTGACCGAGACGTTCACCATCTCGCTGACGTCGCCGCGGCGGCGCGCCTCTCGAATCTGTTCTGCGAGCTGTTCGGGATCGGGATGCGTCCCGACCAGACTACCGTTGACGTAGACTTTCGCCTCTCGTTGTGACTGAGCCATCGTTTTAATCGTCCGCGGGTGTGCCGGCGCCCGGACCCTCGATGCCGGGGATTCCTTCGACGCCCATCGACGCCAGTTCGCGCTTGAGCGACTGTTCGTCCTCGATGTTCTGTGAGAGCTCCATCGCCTGCGCGAAGTTCTTCACCAGACCGCAGTTCGGTCCCTCGGGGGTCTCGGAGGGACAGATGCGACCCCACTGGGTCGCGTGCAGGTCACGCGCCTCGAAGTGCGGCTGACTCCGCGAGAGCGGGCTCCGGAGGCGACGCAGGTGCGACAGGACGCCCATATAGTCCGTCCGGTCGACGAGCTGGGAGACGCCCGAGCGGCCGCCGACCCAGTTCCCCGTCGCGATCGGGTGTTCGAGCCGCTCTGTGAGCACGTCCGAACGAACCACGGTGTTGACCGTGAGTTCGCGGTTCCGCATATTGGCCCGTTCGAGCTGGTACTTCACGTCGCGTGCGAGCTTGTTCAGCGCCGTCCGGAAGAGGTCCTTCATCAGGTCGCCGGAGACTTTCAGGCGCTTGTTGGCGTAGTGGTCCTTGTCGTCGGATTCGCGGCGGTTGAGCGCGAGCTCGAAGCACGCCTCGGCCATCCGACAGAGGTAGTACGCCTTGTTGATGCGGACGTCTTCGTCGTCGACGCCGTCCTCGTGCAGGTGCGGCAGGAGGTAGCGGTCGATGACGTAGTTGGCCCGCTTCAGCTGGTAGTTCTTGCCCTGGCCGCCGGCGACGCGCTTGCCGAGTTTCTCGATCGCTTCCTGCTCGGTCTGGACTTCCGCTTCCTCCAGATTTTCGAGCATAAACTTCACGATCTCGGGGTCGTCGGAGACGCGGTGGACGATCTCCTCGTCGGATTCGAGCCCGAGCGCGCGGACGAGCGTCACGAAGTTCACGCTCCCGGAGACAGACGGGAAGGAGACTTCGAGCAGCCCTTCGCGGTTGCGCTCACAGAGGACGAGCGCGCGGTAGCCACGGCGCTGGGAGAACGTCTTTGCGACCTGGATCTCGTCGCCGTACTTGCTGTCGTACTCCGCGAGGATCTTGTTCGGCGCGAGGTCCTCGGAGGTCATCAGAACGCGCTCGGAGCCGTTGACGATGAAGTAGCCGCCGGGATCGACGGGGTCCTCGCCGATCTCGATCAGTTCTTCCTCAGAGAGGCCGGCGATGTTACACTTCGTCGAGCCGACCATGATGGGCATCCGGCCCACCTTGGTCTCGGTGGTGTCGACGACGACTTCCTCTTCTTCTTCGCCGCCGCGGACGATGGACATCTCCATAAACACCGGCGCGGCGTAGGTGATGTTCCGGAGGCGGGCTTCCTGCGGGAAGAGCAGTTCCTCGGAGCCGTCGGCCTCGCGGACACGCGGGGTCTCGACGCGGACGTCACCGAGTTCGACGAAGACGGGCTCTTCGCCCTCCTTGTCGCCGATGTCGGTTTCGATTCGTTCCTTCTCCGTGACGACGTCCTGCATCCCCCGCTCGAGGAAGTTGTTGAACGAGCGGAAGTGGTGTTCTGCGAGCCGTTCCTCCGAGAAGTACTCACGCGAGACGACGCGTCGGTCCTGTCGATTCATTCGATCACCAGTCGGTAGGAGACCGCTTTGTCTGTAGTTCGAGAGTCGCGGACGATCTTGACGACGTCGCCGATCTCGGCGTCATCCGGGAGCGCCGGGTCCTTCCGTTTGATCTTCGGAAGATCGGCGCGTTCGACGTCGTACTGCGTCAACATCGACTCGATCTCCTCCTCATCGATGAGCGTGTGCTCTGGGACGAGTTCGTGTTGGCTTACGTCTACCATATCTGGGTGTGATGGGTGGTGGTTGGGGAAGAAGTTCTCACGGGATACTACAGCCCGGTTCGTCTGGGAACCATTTAACCCTTGCCAACTCCGGATCAGAGAAGCACGGCTCACCGCCACGAGTACCCTCAGCACTCGTGTTGCATTGACACACGAGGGTGTCAAATAAATGTGTTCCGGCGATCGGTACCGTCCGTCGGATCCGGCCGCGAGTTTATGCCGGATGCCGCGGCCAGCGCCCGTATGACGTAGCGTCAGCCCCGCGTCGGGCAGCGGTCGTTCGGCACGTCGACGCGGGACCGCAGCAGTGCCGACTGTTCGCCCTCACGTACCAGTGCAGGAGTGGTATACTGTCGGACAGCAGTTCGTGAATCATGTTGGCACCCACGGGGTGCCGATTATTTTCACATCGTTCTGTCCGACAGTATATCTGTGGCCGCGAGCGCGCCGCTATTCGACGACGAGACTCGTCCGTTCGTCGACGGCGTCGGCCTCTTCGAAGTCGCCGCCACCGAGGAGGCCGCGAGCGGCGCGTTTTCCCCACTCGACGGCGGGCTGGGTGAACGTCGAGACCGCCGCGAGCTCACCGTAGAGCACGCACGCCGCTTCCATCTCGTAGAGCAGCGCACCGAGCGATCGCTCGTCGACGGCGTCGATCTCGACACGGACTGCCGGGACGCCCGACGCCGCGAGGCTCGCCTCGGTCGCTTCGAACTCGGCGTCGAGGAGGTCGCCGAGCGAGGATCCGCCGAGGTACGAGAGCCCGTCGAGATCCGTCTTCGGGATGTCGCGGTCGGGCCGCTCGCGCGGGCGAACGAGCGTCACGAGTTTGTCTCGCGGGCCGGCGCGGTACAGTTGGAGCTGTGAGTGCTGGTCGGTCGCGCCGAGCGCGCGGGCCGGAGTCTGACCCAGCCCGTCCTTGCCGAGACTCTCGGCCCAGAGCTGTGCGAACCACTCGGCGAACGTCTCTAAGCGCTCGGCGTACGGCATCATCGCGTTCGTCACCGCGCCGCGCTGTGCGAGCGCGTACGTCGTCGCGCCGTAGGCGTACGCGGGCGTCTCGAAAAGCGATCCCGAGAGCCCGTCCGCGGCGTCGGCCGCACCAGCGCGGATCGCGTCGAGATCGTGGCCCTGGATCGCCGCGACGGCGAGCCCGACCGTCGAGAGCGCCGAGAAGCGGCCGGGGACACCGTCCGGAACCGCGAGCGACGGGAGATCGTGCTGTTCCGCGAGCGAGCGGAGGTTCCCCGACTCGCCCGTCGTAACGAACGTGCGCTCGGTCCAGTCGACACCGGCGTCGGTCATCGCCTCGCGGACGACGAGGAAGTTCGCGAGCGTCTCGGCCGTCGTCCCCGAGCGAGAAACGACGTTCACGACCGTCCGATCGAGGGAAAGCGAGTCGAGCAGCCGCGAGACGTGCTCGGGGTCGACGTTGTCCAAGAAGTACGCGTCGGGGTCCTCGGGACCGGCGAGGGCGTCCGCGAACGTCGCTGCGCCGAGTGCACTCCCGCCGATCCCGACCGTGAGCACCGCCTCGGTGTCGTCGAAGGGATCGACCGCTGTTCTGATGGCGTCGAGATCGACCGTCGATGGAAGATTCAACGCTTCGTAGCCGTGCTCGTGGTCGTCGCGACCGGCTTCGATCCGCTCGTGAGCCGTCGCCACCTGTTCGTCGAGTCGCTCCAGCGACGCCCGAGAGACGCCGGGCGTCGCGTCGAGAGTACTGCCGAGGTCGACGTGCATACGTCTCCAACGACCGCCCCCGACGAAAAAGCGGTCGATCCCTCGAAGCGGCGGTCACTCGGTGCAGTCGGCGAGGCGGCTCGGCGGGACCGGTTCGTTCAAACCGCTCCGAGTCCAATCGAGAGCCGATGGCATCCGGTTACGACGGCGTCTTCGGGGCGTTCCCCTACGCGTTCCGTTCGAGCGAGTCGCGACTGTTCAAACTCTACGTCGTCGCGAGCGCACTCGCCGTCGGCCTCATCGCGTTGCTCGTCGGCATCGCTCTCGTCGTGCTGATCGGTGAAACCGCCGCTGTTCAGGGTGGATCGCTCACGCTCTCGCGGTCGTTCTACGTCGTCATCGGCCTGCTGGTCATCCTCCCGGCTGTCGCGCCGGTCCTGCTCGTCGCCCGACGACGGCGCAAGAACGTCGATTCGTCCGGTCGCCACGAGGCTGCGCTTGCGGTGGCCGGCTTCTGCTTCCTGCTCTCGCTGTATCTCGGCCTCGTCGCGTCGATGCCGGAGACGTTCGTCATCGACGGCGAGACGGTGACGCGGCCAGCGCCGAGCGGTCTTTTCGTGCCGGTGATCGTGGGCCTGTACGCGATTCCGGCCGCGCTCTCGTGGGTCGTGCCGCTCGCGGGTGCAGGGCTCGTCGCCGCCGCGCACCGGCTCTTCGGGTGACGAAACCCGCAAGTGCGCCGGGCGTCTACCCAGTGGCAATGACAGACGCCGATCAGGCTGGGGAGACAGACCGAATCGAGGGGACGTTCCTCGTGACTGCGGCCGAAGACGCTTCGGCCGTGCTCAAGAACGTCGAAACCGGGCAGGTACACACGCTCTCGTCGAATCCGGGCGTCGAGTGCGACGACGTCGTCGAGGGCGTCGTCGCCCCCGATCCGCCGATGAACGTCTCCTATCAGCTCATCGAAACGACGTCGAGGCGGTCGCTATCGGTCGAACGGAGCGACGAACCGCCGACCACACACTCGAAAGAGCTCGCTGCGTCGCAGGACGTCGGCGACCTCACGCGGGAGCCGCGGGCCGGCAAGGGCGAGATCCACGTGATAACTGTTCCCGAGGATGACACCGGAACAGCCGCCGACGACGTCCTCGAAGACGAAGAGCAGTTGCTCTCGCGGGCGGCGCGCCTCGACGTCAATCGGGTGGAAGTTCGGTCGTCGCCCGGCGTGCTCTCGGTGCGGTATATGCCGTAGCGACGGTGTTGCGGGCCTGTGCGTGCGTCGTCCCGCGTAGGCGATCATAAGAAGGCTTATTCGGCGGGGCTCTCCACCGGCATCTATGGTCGAGTTTACGGTACCGGAGGTCGACTACACCCGGTACACGAACCGCCAGTTGGCGGCGATCCCGCTCGCTGTCCTGGTGGTCGCACTCCTCATCATCGCGGGCTGGTACGTGATGACTGGTTCGCCGGTGAACCAGGGTATCGCGTTCACAGGGGGTACCGAAGTCCAAGTCGCTATCGACGGGCCGCAGTCGGCGGCCGAAGAACAGATCAGACAGGCGTTCTCGGCCGAGCCCGAGACCATCCGTTCGGTCCCGGCGCAGAACGTCTACGTCATCACCTTCCAATCGGAGGCGGGCTCGGTAGGCGCAGCCGAGTTAGAACGCCAGGCGCAAGATGCGGGGCTGGACGTCCGGTCCGTCTCGTCGGTGTCTGCGAGCTTCGGCTCTAATACGCAGGTCCTCGCGCTCGGCGGACTCGGCGTCGCTTTCCTCGGAATGAGCGTGCTCGTCTTCGCGATGTTCCGCGTGTTCGTGCCCTCTATCGCAGTCGTCATCTCCGCGTTCTCGGACATCGTCATTCCACTGGCGCTGATGAACGTCCTCGGGATCGAACTCTCGCTCGGGACCGTCGCGGCGCTCCTGATGCTCATCGGGTACTCCGTCGACTCCGACATCCTGCTGAACAACCACATCCTCCGCCGTTCGGGTGACTTCTACGAGTCGACCTACCGGGCGATGCGGACCGGTGTGACGATGACGCTAACGTCGATCACAGCGATGATCGTGATGACGATCACGGCGACGCTGTTCGGCATTCAGCTGCTAGCAGCCATCGGGACGGTGCTCGTCTTCGGACTCGCCGCGGACCTGATGAACACGTACCTGCTGAATCTGAGTCTCCTCCGCTGGTACAAGTTCAGGGGGGTGGCCCGCTGATGGTCGACGTACGCGAGAACTGGCGCGTCGCCCTCCTCGTCGTGTTCATCCTGATCGCCGGATTCGCGCTCCTCTCGCCGACGCTCGCAGCGGACGACGGGACCGCCGGCTCCGACGTCGCGGCCACGAGTAGCGTGACGAACCTTCAGTACGGCCTCGAGCTCTCCGGCGGGACGCGTGTGCGGGCGCCGCTCGTCGGCGTCACCGCCGAGGACGTCTCGTTCGGCACAGACAGCACCCGGGCGGTCGAACAGGCCGTGGCTGACGAACTCGAAAACGCCGGCCCCGCCGACGTCATCGCCCGCACGGGCGTGCCGGCCGGACAGCAGTCGAGTGCGCAGGCGCAGTCGGAGACGACGACGACCGTCGAGGTGACTGCCGAGAACGTCACTACCGACGAACTGACAGCTGCACTCGATGCGACCGGCTACGCGACCGAAGAGACGGAGGTTCGCGACGGTGTCACCGACGCGACTCGGCAGGAAGTCGTCCGCATCCTCCAGAACAAGATCAACGAGGCGGGGCTCTCGGGTGGGACCGTCCAGCAGGTCACGACCGCCCAGGGCGAGAACTACGTGCTCGTCGAGGTTCCGAACCAGGACGCCTCGTCGGTCCGCGAACTCGTCAGCGAGCGCGGGACAGTCGTGATCGAAGCGTACTACCCCACCGGAAACGGGAGCTACGCCCGCGACGTCGTGCTGCAGCAAGAGGACTTCCAGAGCATCGGTACCGCACAGGAGGGTCGGAACGGCGGCGCGTACGTCCCCGTGACGGTCTCCGAGCCGGTCGCCCCAGAGTTCCAGCAGTCGATGATTGACACCGGCCTCGCCCAGCAGGGCGGGACGCGGTGTGTCTACCAGCAGGACCGGAACAACACCGAACCGTGTCTCCTCCTGGTCGTCAACGATGAGGTGACGAACGCCTTCGGGATGAGTCCGGGGCTCGCAGACAGCCTCCGTAGTGGCGCGTGGGAACAGGACCCCGTCTTCCAACTGCAGACGACGAACGTCTCGGAGGCGCAGGACGTCGCGATCAACCTCCGCGCCGGTGCGCTCCCGGCACAGCTGGACTTCTCCCAGGACAGCGGTGGGACGGTCTCGTACATCTCACCGAGCCAGGGGGCAGACTTCCGCATCAACTCGCTCATTACCGGAATCATCGCGGTGCTCGCCGTCAGCGGCGTGGTCTTCGTCCGCTACAGCGACGTGCGCGTCGCCGCGCCGATGGTCGTGACCGCGCTCTCGGAGGTCGTGATCCTGCTCGGGTTCGCCGCAGGGATCGGCTACCCGCTCGATCTCTCGGTCATCGCCGGGTTCATCGCCGTCATCGGGACCGGGGTCGACGACCTCATCATCATCGCCGACGAGGTGATGGCCGAAGGCGAGATCAACTCCCGCCGCGTCTTCCAGTCGCGCTTCCGCAAGGCGTTCTGGGTGATCGGCGCGGCGGCGGCGACGACGATCATCGCGATGTCGCCGCTGGCGATCCTCTCGCTCGGCGACCTCCAGGGCTTCGCCATCTTCACCATCCTCGGCGTCCTCGTCGGGGTTCTCATCACCCGCCCGGCGTACGGCGACATCCTGCGATCGCTGACGACGATCGATCGCTGAACGCTATCAGCCCGGCGCAGTGCCGCCTTCTCGCAGTTTCGATCCACTGTTTCACGCGTCGTCAGTCACACGCGCCGTCCGCGTTTCGAAACCGCTTCACCCTGTCGCATCCTCGTTCGTGAGGCAGTCGAGTCTCACCCTACAAGAATAGGCGACTGTTTAAATACGAAACCGGGACAACCGAAGACTGCAGCAGGCGACGACCGACGCCGCGTACATCGGATCAACGACCACGACGACACCTCCACGATGGCAACCGACTCACACCTCCCTGACGTCGACGCCGCGGACGCTGAGCACGACGACCCCGCTGACGACGCCGAGACGGCCTGGCGAATCCGAGCGTACGTCGCCCGCGTCGAGGCCTACGACGACGCGCCTGACGAGTGTACGATCTATCCTGAGGACGCCGACGCCGACGAACTGCCGACGACCTGGGTCTCCGCCGAATCGGGTTCGTACGTCTCACTCGAAGCGATGCGGTAGCTCTGGATCAAATACGCCCGCCGCCGGTCAGAACTCCGAGAGTCCCGACTGCTCCGCAGCGGCAAGCACGTCGGCAGACGTCGACCACGACGCCCGTGCGCAGTCGGGCAGTTCGCCCGTTTCCGCGACGAAGTCACGCAAGAAGGCCCGCGTCGTCTGGTCGCTCGGATAGCCGCTTCCGATCGGCCCGTAGTCGGCGTACGCTGCGTCGAGGGCCTCGATCGCCGCGTCGCGACGGACTTTCGCGACGACGGAAGCGGCCGCGACGATCGGGTACTCGGCGTCGGCACCGTGTTCTGCCTGTACGTCGACGGTCGGTCCAGCCGGTTCGGCCGCGACGCCCTCACGGACCCGACGCGCGAACCGCGACTCGCTGACGTCGCCGGCGTCGGTGGTGACGGCGTCGCCGTCGCGAGCGACGGCAGCGATCGCTTCGGCGTGTGCGTCGACCGTCAGCGAGTTCATATCAGTCTCGGGGTCGTCGATGCGGTCGGTCGAGACGATGGCGACGCCGACAGCGACGTCCTTGCGGGCGCGAAGCGTCTCGGCGATCTCCTCTCTCGTCGCCGGCGAGAGTCGTTTCGAGTCGTCGACCTCGTCGGGGATCCCGTCGGGCGGCGCGCGCACGGCCGCGGCGACCATCGGTCCGAGAACGGGACCCTTGCCGGCCTCGTCGCTGCCGATCGCGATCGCGTCGCCGCCGGGAGTCTGACCTGCGGGCGGCATCGCTCAGTCGTCCGCGGCGTCGGCTCCGTCGCCGGACGCCTCAGCCTCCGGTTCGTCGGTGTCGGCGTCACCGTCGCCCGCGGTCTCCTCGCGGAAGTACGCCTCGTCTTCGAACGCCTCGTCCTCGCCGTAGACGCCGACGACGTCGAGCGCGGTCACCTCGGCGTCGACGCCGAGCAGACCCGCGAGGCTGGGGTTCGTTCGGCCCTCGTCGCCGGAGACGAGTTCCTTGATGTAGAGGCCGCCCGCGCCGTGGATCTCGACCGTCGCGTGGGTGTCGTCGTCGAGGTCGCCACTCGTCTCGTAGACCTCGCGTTTCCGGGTCAGGCTCGCCCGGCGGTGGTCAACGCGGTGGGGCGTGTACTGCTCGATCGTCGCACCGTCGAGCTCCTCGAGTGCGGCCGCCAGGTCGTCGGCGTCGACCGCGTCGCCGAACGCGACTTCGGCGCGGTAGCGCTTGGACGCGTCCAGGCCCTTGACGCGCTCAACCATCTCGTAGTCGGCCAGTCGGAGTCCCTCGACCTCGACGCGACCCTCTGCGAAGGCGTTGATGTCGCCCTCCAGTCGGTCGGTGTCGACGTGGCGACGACGGGGTTCCATCACCTCGATGACGAACGGGCGGCCGGTGCCGAGCATCCGCGCGTCGACGTCCTCGCGGCCAGCGCCGTGGAACTTCGCGTCGGTGCCGTCCATCACGTCGCGGACGACTGGAGCCGTGAGGCCCTCGACGCTGTCCTGATAGAGGTAGCCCGTGCCGTCGCACTTCTCGCAGGGCTGTTTGCCGACGTAGCCGGAACCGTCGCAGGCGTTACACGGCCACTCGGTCTGGGGGATGTCGCGTTCGAGTTTTCGGTAGCGGCCGTAGACGAACGCCGAGTGGACGTCGACCTCGACGCGGTCGGCTTCCAGATCCAGCGTAAACTGCACGTCCGGCCGCCCGAAGTCGACCGCCGTGTCGGTGAGCCGGCCCACGCGCTTGCCCACTTCGCGGTTGAACTCCGATTTGAACAGTTCGCCCGAGTCCTCCTCGAGACCAGCGCCCTCGCGGAAGAGCAGTTCGTTCTCCTCGACGAGCGGCGGCGTGCGCGTGCCGACCTGATAGGTGTCGAACTCGACGTCCTCGACGGCGGCCGCACAGCGCTCGGCCCACTCGTCGAACTCGTCACACAGGCCTTCACACACCCAGCAGTCGGCGGTGTCGACCGATTCGTAGGGTTCGTCGTCGTCGAGCGCGGCGGCGATACGGAGGCTCGACCCCCGTTCGTCGTTCGTCAGCCCGTGGCTCCGATCGGCGAAGACCCGGCCCAGGCAGGCGTCACAGACCGGTTCCTGCGCATCGAGCGCGCGGGCGTCGGCGAGAATGCTCATAGACGTAGAAAAGGCGGCTATCGCTTCTGTCTTGTCCTTTCGGCGCTGGGACGGTGGTCCCGACGACGCCCCGACAGTTTCGGGCTCGTCAGACAGCATTCGGACTCCTCAGACGACGCCTGCAACGCCCGCGACGCGTAACAGCCACCAGACGGTGACAGCCGCGCCCGCCCCCACCGCGAGCACAGCGACGAAGACGGCGGTCCCGAGCGCGACCACGACTCGTCGGTCGCGCGTCTCGCCGCGGGGATCGACCAGTCGCGCTTCGAGCAGGCGGACGTTCCGGTCGTTCGCCCGCCAGAGCACGTCGAAGGCGTCGCCGACGAGCGGGACCGAGCCGAAAACGGCGTCGACGAGGAGGTACAGACACATCCGCGCGAGCGTCGCTCGGGGAGCACCGAGCGCCGCCGCCTCCGCAACCACGTACGCCGAAGCGGCCGTCGCCGGTGCGTCGCCGACAACGGGCAACAGACCCAAGAGCGGGTCGAGACCGACCTTGAGGTTCGTGCCGGGGATTTCGATCGCGCTGTCGAGCAGACGGCTGAGTCGGCGCAGCCGCGCGAGTCGGTCGGCGGTTGCAGGGTCGACATCGCTCTCGATGCCCGCCGCGGGACTGACGATCTCGCCGTCAGCGGCGGATGAGCTGTTCGACGACTCCACAACAAGACGATGACCGGCGACGGGCATCGTTGTTTCGGCGCCGAGGGTTACAGAACGGGAAAGGTAGGCCGAATCCGCTGTCCTTAGGACCGCTCGGAAGAGAGGGTAAGTGAATGGAAGCCGCGATCGAGATACGCGACCTGCGAAAATCCTACGGCGACGTACAGGCGCTCGACGGCGTCGACCTCACCGTCCCAGAGGGATCGTTCTTCGGGCTGCTCGGACCGAACGGCGCGGGCAAGACGACGTTCATCAACATCCTCGTCGGCCTCGTCCGCAAGACGGGCGGCGAGGCGCGCGTGTTCGGCCACGGCGTCGAAGACGACTACCGCGAGGCGCGCGATCACATCGGGCTCGCGCCTCAGGAGTTCAACGTCGATCGCTTCTTCCCGATCCGGGAAGTGCTCGAACACAAAGCCGGCTATCACGGCGTGCCACCCGGGGAAGCCGGCGACCGCGCCGACGAAGTCCTGAAGCGCGTCGGCATCTACGACAAACGCGACACGCGCTTCGATTGGCTCTCGGGCGGGATGAAGCGTCGGTTTATGCTCGCGCGAGCGCTCATCACCGATCCCGATCTGCTCATCCTCGACGAGCCGACCGCCGGCGTCGACGTCCAACTCCGCCACGAGCTCTGGGAGACGATCGTCGACCTGAACCAGCAGGGGACGACGATCCTGCTCACGACGCACTACATCGAGGAGGCCGAACGGCTCTGTGACGAGGTCGCCATCCTCGACTCCGGGCGCGTCGTCGACGTCGCCAGCCCCGAGGAACTGATGGACCGCGGGACCGACGACATCGCCGTGGAACTGCGGCACGCACCGACTGCCGTCCCCGACTTCACGGCGGTCGACGAGCGGGTCGAGAGCGTCGACCTCGACGGCACGCGACTCGTCGTCACCGCACACCAAGGCGGGCTCGTCGCACCGGAGGTCGTCCGGTGTCTCGACGAGCAGGGCCACGAGATCGTCGACTTGGAGATCCAGCGGACGTCGCTCGAAGAGGTCTTCGTCGAGATGACCAGACAAGGCGAGGGCCGCGCGACCGCGGAGGTGTCGCAATGAGCATCGACACGACGGGGTTCGTCTCGCTGCTGCGCCGCGAAGTCCTCCGGTTCGTCCGCCGCCCGCGGAACACCTTCGTCCCCCCGTTCATCACCAACGTGCTGTACTTCTCGGTGTTCGGCGTCATCCTCGGCGAACGCATCGATCAGATCGCCGGTGTCCCGTACATTCTCTTTATTCTCCCCGGCCTGGTCGTCCTCGGTGCGATCTCGAACGCCTTCGAGAACGCCTCGTTCACGATCTTCCACGGCCGCTGGAACCGCTACATCGAGGAGGTGTTGACCTCGCCGCTCTCGTATCGGACGATGGTCAGCGCGTACGTGCTGGCCGCGGCGATCCGGGGTGCGATCGTCGGCGTGCTCATCGCCCTCATCGGTGCGTTCTTCACCTCCGTCGGGGTGGCACGTCCGCTGTATCTCGTCGCGTTCGCGGTCGTCATTACACTGCTTTTCGCCGGGTTCGGCGTCGCCGGCGGCCTCTGGGCCGACGACTTCGACGACCTGACGATGCTGAATCAGTTCATTCTGCGGCCGCTCGTCTTCTTCGGCGGCGTCTTCTACTCGCTGAACGAGTTGCCGGCGACGGTCCAGCAGGTGTCGCTCCTGAATCCGATGATCTACATGGTCAACGGCGTGCGGTTCGGCTTCCTCGGCGTCAGCGAAGTCGACCCGAACGCGTCGCTCGCCGTGCTCGGCACGCTCACCCTCGGCATCATCGTGGCCGACATCGCTCTCTTCCGGCGCGGCTACGGCCTGACCGACTGATACTGCCAGCTGTGACTGGTGTGAGATATCGCAGCATTTGCAACTGATTGCGCACCCGACCGAACGCAGTCGCGATCACGTGCGTGAAGACGTGCAAATGCGACGGTCGTTGTGGCCTCGGCTCGGGTCTCGCTGTTCGCCACGGATCAGAGCCCCTTTGTCGTCGAGGACAGCCCACAGTATGGATATGCTAGCGACGACAGTCGATTACCGGTAGTCGCCCGTTACACGTGGGTGAAATCAGGCTTTTCGTTTCAAGAACCGCTTTACGGAGCCTCGGATATGGTTCCCACGCAGTATGAATAGAGATTCATCCGCGGCGTCGGCGAAGGCGCTATTCGTCGTCGCCATCGTCGCGGCCGTCCTGGTGAGTTCGGTACTCGCCCCCGTTGCCTACGATTATACGACGTCCACGCAGTCTGAGGGAACGGTGTCGGTGATTACGGTCTCCGGCACCATCTCCGCCTCGACGGTGGACGGCATTTCTGAAGACCTCCGAAATGCACGGACGAACGATTCCATCGAAGCGGTCGTTCTCAAGGTCGATAGCGGTGGCGGCTATGTCGCTCCCAGCGAGCGACTGTACCTCGAAGTGTTACGAACAGCAGAACAGATGCCCGTGGTCGCCTCGGTGCAGGGCGTCGGCGCATCCGGCGCGTACTACGGGATGCTCCCGGCCGACGAGATCTTCGTCCTCTCCTCGACAGAGGTCGGTAGTGTCGGTGTGGTCAGTTCCGGCGGCAGCGTCCCCCTCCCCGAGTCGGTCATCCGGACCGGCCCCGACAAGGCGCAACCGACGGCCGACGAGCGTCGACAGACCGTCGAATCGCTCAAACGACAGTTCGTCGGGCGCGTGATGCAACACCGCGGCGACAACATCACGCTCTCCCGCGAGGAGGTCGCCTACGCGAAGACCTACCTCGGACCGAGAGCCGTAGAGAACGGCTACGCCGACCAGATCGGCGCGTTGCCGACGGCGATCGACCACGCGGCCGAGATGGCCGGACTAGAGAACTACGACGTGACGAGACAGGAGCCTCCGCAGTCGCTGGGGCTGGTCCTGCTGACCTCACAAACGGACAACGGAACGATGATCTACAAACGGAGTGCGCAGACGAACGGACTCGTCCCCGTTACGCGGCCGTTGATGGTGGACGAAATCGCCCCCTACAATCCGGAGGTGAACGCCAATGGAAGCGCGTGACCTCACCGGACCCGCAGTCGCGTTCGTCGTCGTCGTCGCGCTCATTGTCGGTGGCGCAGCGGTGCTTCCGATCTTCTCGGGCGGCGACACCCCGGAAGTGTCGAACCTCGCGCAACAGCAGGCCGACCTCGACGCGGCCCGCGTGGCCGCCGCCGACGAGACCGGTGAGATCACGATGGACAGCGACGCCACCGGAAAGACGGTTCTCGTCGACAAGGCACACGGAAACGAGTTCTCCGACGAAAAGCTCTCGACGCTCGTGAACACGCTCGTCGAGAACGGCCACGAAGTCCGGTTCGTGACTCAAGAGCAGGCCCGCGGCTCCGCGTGGAACGAATCGCTCCGGAGCGCGGACGCACTGCTGGTCGCGAACCCGACGCAGGCGTACACACCCGAACAGCTCGCCGGCGTCCGCGCGTTCAACGACGCGGGCGGCCGCGTCCTGTTGCTCTCGGACCCCGCGTCTTCGTCCGGGTCCATACTCAGCATCCTCGGACTCGGAGTCGGGCCCCAGCAACCATCGAGCGGCGGTCCCGGCCTGAGTTCGACGTTCGGCGTCGCCGGACACTCGGGGTACCTGTTCAATATGCACGAGTACCAGCACAACTTCAAGAGCATCTACGCGACCGCCGGAAGCGGATCGCTCTCGCAGGACGTCGATCGCGTCGTGTTCCGCGGGTCGGTCGCCGTCTCGACTGACAGCGGAGAGCGCGCGCTGACGGCGATCGAGCAGACGAAGCTCTCGACGACCCGCCGCGCCGACACGTACGCCGTCGCGGTGCAGTCCGGTGACGTGGCAATGGTCGGGGACACCGACTTTCTCGCACCGACCGACGCGTACACCGCCGACAACGAAGCGTTCATCGGCAACCTGGCCGACTTCCTCGTGAGCGGACAGAAGACGGGCAACGCGCCGACACCGCCGTCGACGGGGTCGGAGAACGGCACAGGACCGACGCTGCCGATGCCGACACTCTGAGGCGGGCCCGCGGACCCGGTTTTTCAGAACGGACGACTCTTGGTGTTCGAGCGGGGAGAACGCCTATGCGACAGTTTCTGATCGTCGGACACGACGCGCCGACGACGCCCGGGTTCTCGCTCGACGACCTCGCCGGCGGCGCGGGACGGCTCGACGTCCTCTGTCGCTGCGTCAACAGCGCGTTCTTCCTCTCACACTCGATCCGCGACGACGTGCGAGTGCACCTGGTACTCGGCGACGAGTTCACCGTGCGGTTCGAGGGGAGCGACCTGCACCGCCTCAATCCCGACGAGCGGAGCACCGCGGCGCTGATTCGCACGGCGCTGGAGCACCGCGAGGACGCGATCGGGCATATGCCCGCCGAGAGCACGCCGGGCGTCTCGATCCGGCAGATGGGCTTCGAGGCGACGCTCGAAGACGTCGCCGGCGACGCAACGGTCGTCGAGCTCCACGAGGACGGCGACCCCGTCGCCGACGTCGAACCGCCGACCAATCCGCTGTTCGTACTCTCGGATCACCACGATTTCACCGAGCGCGAGGCGTCGCTACTGGCCGATGCGGCCGACGAGCGCGTCCGCCTCGGTCCCGAGGTGCTCCACGCCGACCACGCGATCACCGTCGCGCACAACTATCTCGACACCGACGGCTACACCACGTACTGACGGGATGGACGGAGAGTACGGGGGGGAACGGATGAACGGAAATCGGCCGGAACGCGGCCAAGGAGACGAGAAGCAGGGTCGACGGACGACCACAGCACCCGCAGTCGACGAGCGTTTTCGCGTGCCGCTCCGTGGCGTCGCTGTCGACGCCGAGACGCGGTGTGCTCACTGGGACAGCGCCGTCGACGTCGTCGCCCTCCGGTTCGGGTGCTGTGAGAGGTTCCCACCGTGTTACACGTGTCACGCCGAAACTGCCGATCACGACCCCGAGCCGTGGCCTCGGGAGCGCTTCGACGAACCGGCCGTCCTGTGTGGCGTCTGCGGGGTGACGCTGTCGGCGCGGACGTACCTCGACGGCGACGATGCGTGCCCACGCTGCGGAGCGGCGTTCAATCCCGGGTGTCGTCGTCACCGCGACCAGTACTTCGAACAGTGACCGCCCGGGTGGGTGCAGGTGGGGTGTCACAGGGGAATTCGCGTTCGGTTCGGAAGCGTTAAAAGAACGAACGGCAACTATTCGTGTGCGGGCCGGTGGGGTAGCTTGGTATCCTTCGGCCTTCGGGTGGCCGTAACCGCAGTTCGAATCTGCGCCGGCCCACTTCTCCCGCATTTCACACTACTGCGAGCGAAGCGAGCAGTCTGAAACGCGGGCGGAAGTCGTCAAGCAGATTCGAGCAGGGAAGTCGCAGCGCGAACACAGTGAGCGACCGTCTTCCCGTGTTCGATATCTGCGCCGGGCCACTTCTCCCGCATCTTTCCCGGCGAGCGACGCGTAGCGATCACAATTCGATAGCACGCTGTCGAGCGCTGCAGAGGACACCTACCAAGTGGCTAGTGAGAATGTTTATTGGTACCAATACACAATAAAGTAATCTTATGGCCGACGACCAGGAGGGGCAATCGAAAAGCGGAGAGACAGCGGACGCAGACGAGACTCCGTGGCTCGCGGACGATCAGTTCTACCGCGCGCTCGCCTCCACGCGGCGGCGCCGCCTGTTGTCGTTCGTGATCGAGCACTCAGACAGTACCGTCGACGAACTCGCGACCGTGCTCGCCGGGTGGGAGACGACGGAGACAGGCGCGATGGCGACCGTCGAGGACCACGATCGAATCGCCCTCGAACTGGTGCACAGTCACCTCCCGCTGCTCGAAGATCTGGGTCTCGTAGAATACGACGCCGATACCGGAGTCGTGCGCGCCGAGGACGTCGATGCCGCCGTCGAGGACCTGATCACGAGGAGCATCGAGGCCGAGACGTCGCAGTCCTAGCGATGCTCGATGCGATCCTCGAAGCGACAGCACACCCACGAAAGCAGTTCGTCGTCTACCGGGGCGCCGACGAGACGGACCTCGAATCCTGGTTCGCGCGCCACGGCGTCGACGTGACGCATCGAGTGCTCCCGCCCGGTGGGCCAGCCCCCTTTCTCGCCATCAGAGAGGACGGCAAATTTACCGGCGTTCTCCCGGTCGAGAGCGTGGAGGGACTGCTCGAGCCGCCGATCGCCCGGCCGGGGGATCGAAGCGACGTCTCGGCGGGGTATCGCGCGCTGTTCGAGGTACTCGACGAGACGACGTTCGCGACGATGGAGCGCAGCGAACTCCTGGCCGTCTCACGAGAGATCGAGGATCGCGCCCTCCGCGTCGGGCGCGGGACGCTCCGCGTGAGCTTTCAGCAGTTGTCCGCGTTCGAACCACAGGCGGCGACCTATCGGTACCTCGCACGGGAGACGGCCCTCCACATTCACGTCCACGGGGTCGAAGACTGGACGCCGTCGGCGATCGACGGCGTGACCTATCACGGCGACGACGATTCCGAACTCGGCCAGTACTGGACGCTCGCGTTCGACGGCGGTGGCGACGACACACAAGCCTGCGCGCTCCTCGCACGGGAGGAGTCAGACGGGTACCAAGGCTGTTGGACGAACGATCCAGAACGGGTTCAGGAGATCCTTTCGGCGCTCAGAGCGCGCGGCACGTGAACACGGCAGCGTGCAGTGATGAGAAGCTCCCGAGGCAGAGGCTCAGCCAGCCATCAACGGGGTGTCGTCGCCGTAGACGCGCTCCGCAAAGAGCAGGCTGACCAGCGCGAAGATGAGGAGGGCGTACGCACCCGCGGCGATCAAGGCGTCCTGCACCGTCGCGTACTCGCCGGTCCGGAAGATGATGGCCTTCCGGACCATCGCGATGACGCCGGTGTAGATGACCAGTTGCACGATCCGACGCGTCTGGTTCTCTTCGACGTACGCCAGGACCGTCTGATACACCTCGACGATGATCAAGAGCAGGAGCCCCGTGTCGATGAAGCCGATAACGACGAGCGGGTCCGTGATATTGCCGTTCCGGACCGCGTCGGCGATCTGGAGCATCAGATCGACCACGCCGGTCGCAAAGAGGATGGCGAACACCGTCGCGGCAACCATCTCGACGCCGTGGACGAAGCGGTTGAGTACGACGGAGTAGCGCTCGACCGAAAACCGAGAGTCCTCGGTGTCAGTCCGGGTGGTCTCGGAGTCATCGTCGCTGCTCATCGTCGCTGGCGGCCCCCGTTAATCATAGACGCAACTCGCTTCACGTCCGGGAGTGTCCCTTGCTGCCCTATAATTTTCAGGGTATGATAGCAATCAAGTAACTGTTATTTCGGTGGGAGAGCACGCTGCAGAAGGAGTCGCTGTGTCCCGCACGTTACAGCAGGGCCGCGACGATCACCGCACTGTTCCACACCGTGACGACGAAGCCCAGTGCGCACAGGCCCAGCGGTACGCCGATGTTGTGTGGCCGCGGAGTGGCGCGATACAGCCCGTAGAATCCACAGACGACCGCCACCTTGACCGGGACTAGCAGCAACATTCCGTGGGAACTGATGAACCAGGCGGCCACGGGGCTCGCTTCGACGACCGTGTGCATCTGGTACCCGACGAACGTCGTCAGCGAGTCACCGAGGAGGAAGAACACGATCGCTCCCTGCCACCACAGCGGCGTGAGCGACTCCAGCAGTTCGATCGAGGTGTCGGCGTCAGTTCCCATCGTTGCTCCCGTGGGCTATCGTGATCGTTCGGTGCAATACCTAGCGCCCGCGCACTCGGCAGATTCGTATCCGGGCGTCGACGGCGCCCGTCTGACTGGTCGCGGCGGAGGAGAAATGGGGAAAGCGGAGGTAGCGGCGGAATCGCGGGGCGAGTGGCGAGCGGTGAGTCGAGGGCGACGAGATGTGACAGACGTTCGTAAAGTTATGCTGAGTACTGCTAAATGTTTGTACCAGTAACATAATTAGGCCTGACTGCCGCCCGAGTCGGCGCTGGAGCGGGGCTCGGAGCGTCACTCAGAGGAGCAGATACGCAGCACCGTACGCGACACCCGCCAGCGTGAGCGTCGTCAGGCCGACGACGACGCTGACGTACGCCGCATCGACGCGAGCGGGCGCTGATCGATCCGCCGTCGCAGTCGCCTCGGCGTCGGCGCGTTGCAGTCGAGCGCGGGCCGACCGGCCGGCCCAGAGCGCGACGACGATAGCCAGCGGGACGATCGTGAATCCGAGGACGTGTGCGTCCGCGATCGTCGGACGCGGGAGGAGGAACGCGGCCGGGGCGTATCCGACGCCGAGTGCGGCACGGGCGTCGACTGCGCCCCGAAGCCGGACCCCCCCGAGCCGATCGGCGGTCACGCGCGAAAACACCGCGACGCCCGCCCAGACGGTCGCGACCTCCGCGAACAGAACGCCGAGGAGATTCAGCGTCGGATCGGTCGCGAGGACGATCCGCTCGGTGAGAAGCGGCGGTCCGAACGGGGAGAGCAGCGGCGGCGGCGCGGCCAGGAAGACGTCGCCGAACGGATGCGTGAGGAAGCCGACGCCGGCAGCGGCTGTCAGTGCCGTCGACGATAGCGACGTCCGGTCGCCAGCGAACGCAGCGGTGGTTCGACGGCCCGCGAGGGCGCCGACGACGCCGACGACGAGGAGGAAAGCGGCAGCGACGAGTGTCGCAGCCCCCCCGTCAGTGGTGTAAAACGTCGCGAGAAGCGTGATAGCGGCGACGACAGCGACGGCGACGCCCGCGACAGCGGGAATGGAGCTATGTCGGCGAGCGATCGGAGACGGGGGCTCGACATCGTTGGGTCCGGTCGAATCGGTCGGCCGTGCGAGATTCGAGTTCGTCCCGCGTCCGCGTCGAACAGCAACGACAGTCGCGCCGAAGACCAGCGTCCCGACGACGCCGACAGGGAGCGGGTGGGTGACGACGCGGTGGACCCCGTTGGCGACGCCCCAGAACGCCTCCCAGCCGAGCGGCGTGCCGCCTGCGACGGCGGCCGCGTAGGTCGCGACCGCGTAGACGACGTCGAGGTCCGGCAGCAACGCCGCGAGTGCGGCGACGGCTCCGAGCCATAAGGACGCGCGCTCGTCGCCGCCGAGACGGGTGGCACCCAAGCCAGCGAGTGCGAACGCCAGGAACTCGTGGCCGACGAACATCGTGTAGGTTCGCCCTACCCGCGGGACGGAATAGGTCTTCGGATGTATCGATATCGGCCAGGTACATCGACCATAAGTGGGGGACGAGGGGTCCCCACGGCCACACGGACTTTTGTCGTCGAGGACCGAACACAGAGTGTGAACGCGACTGCGATCGACCACGTCAAACTCCACATTCCCGAAGACCGAATCGAGACCGCGCTCGGGTTCTACCGCGACGCGCTCGGCTTCGGTATCGACGGGATGGACCTGTACGAATCGGGGGCAAAGCCGTTCTTCTCGGTACGGCTCGCACCCGGCGCGGTGATCCACCTCCAGCCCAGCGACGGGTTCGAGGAACCGACGAAGGCCGCGTACGATCACGTCGCGATCCGCGTCGACGAGACGATCGACGGGATCGAAGCGACGCTCGACGACGCCGGCATCGAGATCGACCGACGGCTGGACCCCCTGGGCGCGACCGGCGTCGCCCCAGCCGTCTACGTCACGGACCCGTTCGGGTATCAGATCGAGTTGAAAGCCGAGTGGGAGTAGCCGACGCGGGAGCGTAGTCTCCACACCGAGCGGTTTCACACCGAACGGTTTTTCTCGCCGCTCGTGCTTGCCACACGCAGTCGATGCCTCCCAAGGCCCCCTCCGATAGCTCTCTCACGGGACAGCGCGCCGGTGCCGCGCTCGCGGTCGTCGGCGTCGTCCTCTTCGTCTCCTCGCTCGCCGTCGGTGCCGCGCTCGCGCCCAACGTCGGTGCCGCCGGCGACGGCGAGACGCGGCAGACGCTCGTCGGCTCGCAGGGCGGCGGCCCGGGACTCCACGAGAAGGGTTCGGTCTACCTGCTCGACGGCCGCCAGACCGTCTGGCGGGCCGGCGAGACTGACAGCTACTTCGACGTCACGGTGCTGGCGAACGGCAGCGTGATGGCCGGGTTTATGGACAGCGGCTACGACGACTGCGGCCCCTACGAGTCGCCGTGCACCCACACCGGCTTCCGGATCATCGATCCGAACGCCGACAGCGGGGCCGACCCCGAAATCCAGTACGAGTACTCCTTCCCGGTCCGGAGCCGGGCGAACAGCGAGGTCCACGACGTCGAGCGCCTCGACTCGGGCGAGTTCCTCGTCACCGATATGGAGTACGAGCGGATCTTTACGGTGAAAGACGGCGAGATCACCTGGCAGTGGAACGCGAGTTCGCGGTACGACGCGCCCGCTGATCCCACGAAGACCGACTGGCTCCACATCAACGACGTCGATGTCATCTCCGAGGACCGGTATCTCGTCTCCGTCCGCAACGCCCACCAACTGGTGATCGTCGAACGCGGCGAGGGCGTCGTCGAAGTGATCAACGAGGGCGACGGCGAGCCCACGCAGGGCGATCCGACGCTCCTCCGCCAGCAGCACAATCCGCAGTGGCTGGGCAACGGGAGCGTCCTCGTCGCCGACAGCCACAACGACCGCATCGTCGAACTCACGCGCGGCGAGAACGGCGAATGGACGGCCGCGTGGGAAATCTACGCCGCGGAGGGCGTCAACTTCAACTGGCCGCGGGACGCCGATCGGCTCCCCAACGGCAACACGCTGATCACGGACTCGCTGAATCAGCGCGTCGTCGAAGTGAACCGGACGGGCGCGACCGTCTGGAGTTACGAGACGCCGCAGGTGCCCTACGAGGCCGAACGCCTGCCGGCGGGCGAGACGGTCGGGGCGACGTCCTACTCCGATGCAGACGGGGACGAGCCGACGACGATCGGAGACGGCCGCAACGTCCCGGTGCTGTCGTTCCTCCTGATGATCTTCCAGACCGGGCTTCAGACGCCCTTCTGGTTCACCGAGATTCACGTCGCGATCACGCTCGTCTCGCTCGGCTGTGTCCTCGGCGGTGGCGGACTCGTGCTTCGAGACCGGCTCCGCGGCTGACGAGCGAGCGTACGGAGACGATCCGGTCACGCCGACCCGGCCAATTCTTGGCGATGCGGACTGGAGAATTCGGTATGAGCGAGCGCGACGCCGACTCCGACGATCCTGGGGATGACGCCGAAGAACTGGCCTGGGAGACGACCGGGACCGAGATCGACTACACCTGTCCGGGGTTCGACGTCCGCCGCGACGACGTCGTCTTGCCGAACGGCACCGAGACCGGCTTCCACTACGTCGAGGAACCGCAGGCGGTCGTGATCCTCCCGCTCACGCCCGACGGCGAGGTCGTCCTGATCGAGGAGTGGCGGCAGGCCGTCGGGCGGGTCAACCGCGGGCTCCCGGCTGGGAGCGCCGAACCCGACGACGACGACCTCGACGCGGTCGCGCGGCGCGAACTCGCAGAAGAGACCGGCTACGAGGCAGGATCGCTCCGGCAGTTGTTCACGATCGAGCCCGCGAACGGGCTGTTGAACAGCGTCCACCACTTCTATCTCGCCCGTGATTGCGAGCCGACGGCCGAGCAGGACCTCGATTTCAACGAGAGCATCCGCGTTTCGCTCGCGGAGTACGACGACCTCCTGTCGGACGTGCTCGACGGGGAGATACGCGACGGTCGCACCGTCACCGGGATCACGCGCTACGAACTCGCAGACCGCTGGCAGTGAGCGTCACGGACCGCTGGCAGTGATCGACGCTGCGGGCGACCCGCATCCGCGAGACGAAGGATTTTGACGCCGCAGCACGTAGTAGACGTGTGTCCTCCGAACTGAATACTGTCGACGGCGCGGACGATCCGACGTCGCCCGACGCCGCCCGCGACGCGCTCCGCGCGCTCGCCGTCGCGATCCTCCTCGCGGTCGTCGGCATCGCCGCCGGTGCGCTCCTCGTCATCGCCGCGGCGGTCGTCCTCGGCCTCGCCGGCGTCGCCGTGACGCCGCTCTTGAGCATCGTTCTCTCGCTAGCGCTCGCGACCGGCGTGGGCTTCGGCGGCGTCGCGCTCGGCTACCTCCGGTATCGCGGTCGCGGACTCGAATACGTCGGACTCACCGTCCCGTCGCTGCGCGACGTGGCGCTCGTCGTCGGCGGCTACGTCGGCTCACTCGCGCTGTTGGTCGTCGCGTCGGTGATCATCTCGGCGATCGGGGCCGAAGCAGCGCCGAACACCGCCGCCGAAGTCGGAATGGAGAATCCCGAGATCCTCCTGCTTCTCGTCCCCGCGTCGTTTCTCCTGATCGGCCCGGGCGAGGAACTGCTCTACCGGGGCGTCGTCCAGAATCGGCTGAGCGAAGCGCTGCCAGCGCCCGCCGCGATCGTCCTCGCGAGCCTGATCTTCGCGTCGATCCACTTCTTCTCGCTGTCGGGCGCACCGCAGGCACGGCTCGTCAGCATTTCTGTACTGGTCTTGCCGACACTCGTGTTCGGGACGATGTACGAACTCACGAAGAATCTCGTCGTGCCGGCGCTGATTCACGGCGCGTACAACGCGACGCTGTTCTCGTTGCTCTATCTCACGCTGCAGTACGCAGATCCGGGACAGCTCCCGCAGACGCTCCTCGCGCCGGTTCTGGCGCTGGTGTGAGCTGCCGGCCGCGGCCGGACACTACTACACGAGCGTCCAGCCGAAGTACGCTCCACCGAGAATCAGCGCGGCGCCGACGACGCGAACGAGCTGTCGCCATCGCGTCGGAACGCCGTCGACGCCAGTCTCCTCAGCGTCGCCGGAGCCGTCCCGTGGGCTATCTTCGCCGTACCGTCCGTGTCGGTCCTGCGGGAGCCGTCCGGCAGTCTGCACCCGCACGATCGTCTCGGGCGCGAGGACGAACAGGAGACCGAGCGCGACGCCGAGGACGGCCGCGGCGAGCGTCCGGACGTCGACCATCAGTTACGGAGTCGCTCGACGCGCTTCTCGATCGGCGGGTGAGTCGCGAACAGGCGGGCGAGCCCGCGTTCCTCGCCGAAGATGCAGAGCGCGTTCACCTGCTCGTCGACTGCGGACTCGTTGCGCCGCTGGTTTCCACGGTCGATCTTCTCTAAGGCGCGCGCGAGCGGTTCGCCGCCACCGATCGCCTCTGCAGCGTCGCTGTCGGCGACGTACTCGCGGTACCGCGAGATGGCGAAGACGAAGAGCATCACCAGCATCTGGGTAATCTGGCCGACGACGATGGCGAGGAAGAAGTCCGCGATGTCGTTGTCGCCGGTGAGGAGGACGGCCCACTGGGCGACGATGGCGACGATAGAGGCGACGCCCTGGCCGAGCACCATCATCACGACGTCGCGATTGCGGATGTGCGCGAGTTCGTGTGCGAGCACGCCCTCGACCTCGTCGGGGCCGAGTTGGGAGAGGAGTTCCTGGGAGACGACGACCGTCCCCGCGCCTTTCCGGCCGACGGCGAAGGCGTTCGGGACGCCCATCCGCGCGATCATCAGCCGGGGCTTCTCGATCCCCATCGAGCGCGAGAGCGACTCGACGCGGCGGTGGATCTCGGGATTGCGGTCTTCGGGGAGATCCTCCGCGCCGACCGTCCGCAGCGCCATCCATTTGCCGACTTTGTACTGGACGCCGACGAAGGCGACGCTGCCGAGCAGGACGAGCCAGAGGGGAAATCCGAACACGCCCATCACGACGACCGCCGCGACGGCGTAGAATGCGAACAGGATCGAGCCGACGATCGCCATTCGCGCTTTCAGTCCGAGGTGACGCATACGGGGATGCGTTGTCTACACGGACACAAATACTCGGTGGTCGCCCGCGTCCTGGGCAAGGATACCCAGACTATAGTAGCGTTTGCAACTGATCACACAGATAATCGCACGACTGCGTGCGGTTAGGTGAGTGAAGACATGCAAACGCTACTATAGGGCAAATCCGACGATACTTACCAGCCGGCCGCCGACGTTCCGCTATGCGCGATCACTTCGAGCTCCGCGACGGGGACGCCGCCGGCCGGATCGGCGAGCTATCGGTCCCCCGGGCGGGGGTGACAGTCGAGACGCCGGCGTTGATGCCGGTCGTCAACCCTAACATTCGAACTATCTCCCCCGCGCGGCTCGAATCGGACTTCGGTGCGGAGATCCTGATCACGAACTCCTACATCATCCACAAGAACGAGGACCTCCACGAGACGGCCCTCGACGTGGGGCTCCACGAACTGCTTGGCTTCGACGGCGCGATCGTCACCGACTCGGGGTCGTTCCAGCTCGCAGAGTACGGCGACATCGAGGTGACGACCCGCGAGATCCTCGAATTCCAGCGCGAGATCGGCTCTGACATCGGAACGCCGGTCGACATCCCGACGCCACCGGACGTCTCCCGCGAGCAGGCCGAGCGCGAACTGCGCCTCACCGAGGAGGCGCTAGCGGACGCCGAGGGCGTCGACACCGGCGAGATGCTCGTGAACGCCCCCGTGCAGGGGTCCACGTACCCGGACCTCCGCGAGGAGGCGGGGCGTCACGCCTACGCGACCGACCTCGACGTCTTCCCCGTCGGCGCGGTGGTCCCGCTGATGAACAACTACCGCTACGCCGATATGATCGGCGCCGTCGCCGCCGCCAAGCGCGGACTCGGCCGCGACGCCCCCGTCCACCTGTTCGGCGCAGGTCATCCGATGATGTTCGCGCTGGCGGTCGCCGCGGGTTGTGACCTCTTCGACTCCGCCGCCTACGCCATCTACGCCCGCGACGACCGCTATCTGACGGTCCGCGGGACCGAACAACTCGACGACCTCGAGTACTTCCCCTGCTCGTGTGCGGTCTGTTCGGCGCACGACCCCGACGAACTCCGCGCGTACGGCGACGAGGAGCGCGAGCGCCTGTTGGCGGAGCACAACCTCCACGTGTCCTTCTCGGAGGTCCGGCGCGTCAAGCAGGCCATCCGCTCGGGCAACCTCCTCGAACTGGTCGAATCGCGCGCACGCGGACATCCGGCAATGCTCGACGGCTACCGCGCGCTCTTGGATCACGCCGAGCAACTCGAACGCGAAGACCCCATCTCGAAGGGGTCGTTCTTCTATCTCTCAGCGGAGTCGGCGCGGCGGCCCGAGGTACGTCGGCACCACGAGCGTATCGGACGACTCGACGCCGGCGAGACGGTCCTGCTCACGCAGGGCGGCAAGCCCTCGGGCGACACCTACGACGCCGCCTGGCGCGTGGTGCCGCCGTTCGGCCCGTTCCCGCGCGCGCTCTCGGAGACGTACCCGTTCACCGCCGAAGTCCCCGAGCGGACGGACCGGAGCGCGTACGAAGCGGCGGCGGAGGGCGTCTCACGGCTCGTCGCCGCGAACCCGGAGACGACCTTCGTGCTGGCGCACGACGACTGGCCGGCGTCAGCACTCGCACGCGTGCCGGAACGCGTCAAACTGGAGTCGCTGACCGGCGAGTCACGGGCCGAAAACTGAACCCGCAGTGTCGGCGACGCCGCGTCACTCCTCGCGAGTCGCCGTCGACACGTCGCGCATCCGTTCCGAGAAATCCCAGGAGTGGAGTCGCTCCGGCGTGATTCGGATCCGGACCTCCTCGCGCTCGGGGGCGAGGAGTCGCCCGGCGAGGTCGTTGTCGGTCCCGCCGAGATAGCGGTCGAGCAGGTGCGTGAGGAGGGCCTTTTCCTCGTCGGGTTCGACCGTAGCCGTCCCGCGACCGCGGACACCCCGGTACGGCGGGTGGTTCGTCGAAATCTCGAAGGCGACGGCGTCGTCGCTACGGAGATACTCGACGACGTCCGCGTTCGCGCTCGTCGCACAGCAGAGTTCGGGTCCCTCAGATCGACAGCCGGCGAGGTCGGTTGGCGCGGCGCCGACCTCCGCCACCTCGTCGGACGCGTCGTTACCGCCGGCTGCTTCGTCGGGCGCGTCACTGACTTCCGCTACTTCGTCGGACGCGTCGCTGCCGGTCCAGAGGTACCACAGCGAGAGCATCCAGAGGTGGCCCTTGGGCGTGTGACACGCGAGGCGGACGGGCACTCGCGTCGTTTTGAGGAACTCGCCCGCCTCGGCCGCCGACCACGCGCCGGTGACGTGCATACGCGCTTCTATGAAGGCATAGCGCAAAAGCACGCGGGCCGAGTCGGCGGAGCGGTCGGCCGAAGACCCGCCGACACCGCTCGCGAACAGACAGATAATTCACCCCTGGCGGCACATTCGGGTGTATGACCGATTACTTCGAGGTTCACAGGCGAGACGGGGCCGCTCGCCTGGGCGAACTCCGCCTCTCGGACCCGCTTCGGACGCCCGCGCTCGTCGACGGCAGCGTCGACGACGCCGGGAGCCTCTGGACGAGCGAGCGCGAGGTGCCCAAAGGCTACCGGGAGATCCTGACGGTCCTCCCGCACCGGGCGTTCCCGGCCGGCACCGACGAGCGCGTACAGGAGACGTTCGCCGTCGACTACCCCGACGTCGACTACCCGAGCGCGGCAGTCGTGACCGCGGAGACGGCCGGCGACTACGGCGCCGACGCGTACATCCTCTCGGACGCGCAGGGTTTCGTCGGCCACGCCTCGGCGTTCCGCGAGGAGATCATCGCCGCGCGCGAGGCGTTGCCGGCCGACACGGCGCTGTATCTCTCCGGCGTCGCGACGCCCCGAAACGCGGCCACGCTCGTCTACGCCGGCGTCGACCTACTGGACGCGAAGCGGGCGCGAGTCCGCGGCCTCCAGGGCTTCTATCTCACCGCCGAGGGCGAGTACTTCCTCGAAGACCTCGACGAACTGCCGTGCTCGTGTCCGGCCTGTCGGGGCAAGCGCGTCGATATCGACCCCGAATCCGAGCCGGACAACCCCGCGGTGTTCGACCGCGAGGACTGCGCCGACCACAACGAGTACGCGCTCGAATCCCAGCTCGCGACGGTCCGCCGGCGGATCCGCGACGGTCGGCTTCGCGACTACATCGAAGGACAGGCGCGTCACGACCAGTGGCTCACGGCCGCGTTCCGCGAGTTCGACCAGCAGTACGGCTACGTCGAGGAGCGGACGCCGGTCGTCCGCGACAGCGAACTCGCCGCCGCCACCGAGGATACGCTCCGCCGCGTCGAGATCCAGCGCTTCGCCGACCGGGTGACGAGCCGGTACCGAAACCGCTTTTCGAACCCGCTTGTTCTCGTTCCGTGCTCGGCGACGAAGCCCTACAGCGAGTCGCAGAGCCACGCGCAGTTCCACGACGCAGTCCAATATCGCGGCCATATGGTCTCGATGACGTCGCCGATCGGCGTCGTCCCGATGGAGTTAGAGCTCACCTACCCCGCCCAGCACTACGATTCGGTCGTGACAGGCCGGTGGTCCGAAGACGAGAAGTCCTTCGTCGCGGACGTGCTCCGGCGCTACCTCGAACGGAACGAGTACCCGCGCGTGATCGCGCACGTGCCCGACGAGGGCTACCGCGACATCTGCGAGCGTGTCGCGGCCGACGTGGACGTCCCATTCGAGTACACCGTCGACGAACACCCGACGACGACGGAGTCGATCGGGAATCTGATGTCGACACTGGGCGGCGAACTGAAGTACAGCAAGCGCGAGCGCCAGCACAACACGATCAAGGCGCTCGCGGACTACCAGTTCGGGCCCGGAGCGGGCGACGAACTCTTCGCGGACGTGGAGATGCAGACGACGAGTCGGTATCCCAAACTGCAGGTCCGCGACGGCGACACCGACGGCGACGGCGGCGGCGACCAACAGCTCGCGACGATGGTGCCGCAGTACGGCGTCCTGTCGTTCACGCTCGCCGGCGCGCGCGTCTGGGACGAGTCCGACGCCCCGACGAAGCGCGTCGAGATCGACGGCTTCGTCCCGCACGGCAGCGTCCTCGCGCCGGGCGTCGTCGACGCCGACGAGGACATCCGCGTCGGCGACGAGGTCGTCGTCGAGGGACCGAAGGCGTTCGCCGTCGGCCGCGCGCAGATGTTCGGCAGCGAGATGGTGGAGTCGACGCGCGGCGAGGCGGTGCAAGTGCGGCACGTCGAAGAAGTGTGACGCACGCAGCAGCGCCGTAGGTGCTTCCTACCACGACTGACCGTATTCTATCGGAGGGATCGACCCCGAACAACCGATCCCGCGACGAGACGTGACCGAGCGAGTAACGACTGGCAAACGCGACGATAGCGAAGTTGCGGATGAACTATCAGTGAAGTGCAAAGTTTAAGTATCAGTTAGCATCAGTATAATGTGATGTCAAAGCAACAAGAGGGAGTTGGTCACCCCCTCGAGGAGCTCCCGGACGAGCGGGCTGTCGATTGGACGATCGTCCGGTCGCTTCTCACAGCGAACGAAGCGACGTCGCGGGCGCTCGAATCGCATCTGCTGCAAGCGTACTACGACGAATCGAAGGGGGCCAAGACGGAATCAACGGAACAGTACGTCGAACGAGCCATCGCCAGACACGAACGGATCATCGAAGATCTGCGGTTCGCGCGTGAGCTTCTCGACGAACGATAGGGGTCGATACTCTCAGTAGGATCGTGTTACTGCATTTTTCTCCGCAAACACCGCTGTTGTACCGCTGCCACATAGTTGATTATTTGTTCTTGGGCGTGAAGTCCGGGGTATGAAACTCGCAGTCCCCACCGACTTCGACATCCTGGAGGCGCTCTCCGACGGGCGTCGGAACACGGCTGTGAACCTCTCGCATATTCTGGACAAGAACAGATCGTACATCAACACGCGACTCCCCGTGCTCGCGGACTACGATCTCGTCGAGCGCGTCGGGCCGGCACCGAACAGCGGGCTCTACGAGATCACCGAGAAGGGACGTGTCGTCGTCGAACAGCGTGATCAGTATCGTACGGAGGGCGTCGACTTCGACGAACTCGTCGCCGAGGAACTGAAATCCCGGACCGAGGGATCGGGCGATGTCGGTGGCGCCGACGACACAGTCGGCGCGTAGCGCCTGCCGGTCGAGAGCCGAACGGATCTCCACTGTCTTCTATAGTGGCGTTCTCGCGTCTCGAATCGTCGCACGGCGTTCGTCTGACGGCCACCCGAGCACCGACTCACGAAGGGAGAAACACTATATACTGGCAGTAGATACGAACTGTATCGGTGCCGGTGGCGACGCCGGCAGGTCGTACACAAATGGGACTGGAACTGGTGGAACCGACGGATTTCGAGATTCTGGGGTATCTGGCCGAGAAGGGCCGGAACAACGCCGTCAACGTCGCGGTCGCGCTGGAACGTGACCGCGGGTATATGAACACACGCCTGGGCACGCTCGCGGACTACGGTTGCGTGCGGCGCGTCGGACCGGCCGAGAACAGCGGGCTCTACGAGATCACCGAGGTGGGCGAGGCCGCGCTGGAGCACCGCGACGCGCGGCACGACCCCGACACCGACTTCGAGGCGCTCGTCGGGGCGAGCGTGGCCGGCGACGGTGCTGGGACGGACCCAGGCGACGCTGAGACAGGTGCGGACGACGCTGCAGAGTAAGAGACGACCGGCGAGTCGTGCGGATAGCGAAACGTCGCGTCGCTCACTCGTCGTCGGCGCGGAGAATGTCGTCGAGCACGTAGAGACCGAACGGGACGGTTCCACAGACGACCGCAAAGAGCGCGACTTCGAGTCCCGCTTCGCCAAATTTGTCGATGTAGATGGTGAGGTTGCCCTCAAACACGTATGCGATGAGGACGACCGTACCTACAAGCAGCGTAGAGAAGCCACCGAGGATGGCCGTATACCACGCGATGAACCGCCGGAAACGGTCGTGTGTCGCGAATTCGAAAGGTCGAGAGAGCATTGTCGAGCGGCCGTATCCTCACAATGAGGGCTGCATACTTCGTTAGGATCCAGTATCCGCGGTAAGACCCGCATAGGAGGTCGAGAGACCCTGCATAACGCCCCCGAAAGATCGACTCCGAACAACCGATCCCGCGACGGCGACTTTTTCACCCCGGCAGCCCTCGATGCGGATATGACAGACGACGCGTCGGAGACCGACCGCGAACTCTCGCTCGGCGTCCCACAGCAGATTCTCGAATCGCTCCCGGAGGATGGCGCGAACGCCGCCGCCGATATGAAAGAGGCGGTGGGCGGACTACAGCGAAGTCTCGACGAGGCCATCGAGTCCGCCGACTCGGAGTCGGAAGCCGCGAGTTACGCTGTCGACGCGATCGAGCACCTCGAAGACCGAATGGAGACCTACGACGAGTTCATCCCCGAACTCCGCGCGTGGGGGCAGTCCCCGATCTACGCGATCGCGTGGCGGAACCTCTATGCGGAACTGATCGCACAGCTCTACGAACACGAGTGGCTCGCGACCCACATCGACCGCGAGCGCAACTATCGGCTCGTCGAAGACGGGATCCGATTCGGCGACCGGTAAGTCGAGGCACGGTCGTGTCCGTCACCGGGTGCGGCAATCGGTCGCACAGGCGCGCACCTTTTTTGCCTGCTGCGCCCCAGAAACGGGTATGACGTTTCAACTGCGGTTCTTCGCCAACTTCCGCGAAGCGGTCGGGACGAAGACAATCACCCGCGAATACGACGCTGAGACGGTCGGAGACGTCCTCGTCGCGCTCGAATCCGAATTCGAGGGGTTGGCCGGCCAGATCATCGAAGACGGACAGGTCCGACCGCAGGTGAACGTCCTCCTGAACGGTCGCGACGTCGAACACGAAGCGGGTACCGACACGCCGATCGAACCGGACGACACGCTGAGCATCTTCCCGCCGGTCGCCGGCGGCGCGTTCGGGGGGCCGTCGTGAGCACAGATCGAGTGACCCGCGAGAAGTCGTTTCGGGGAATCTCGGTCCGACTGGCCCGTCACTACCTCGAAAAGCTCGGCGGGACGATCGTCGACGACGAGCACGTCGAGGGCGAGGAGTGGACCGTCTCACTCTCCGCGGAGAAAGTCGCCGTCGGCCCGACGCTCGAGCTCACGGAGGTGACGGTGGTCTTCGAGGGCGACCCGGACGTGCTCGATTCGCTCATCGAACGGTTCGCACAGAAAGCGATGCGGGCCGGTGGGTGAGATGGCTGCAGACGACCGGCCCGACGACGCCGATCGTGTGCCGGTCCCGCTCGACGGCGACGTGCTCCAGTACACCGGCGCGACCGCTAGCATCGCCCCGGAGCGGCTCGGCTCGCTCCTCCGGGAGGTGCAGGCCCACCTCGAATCGAAGCGCGACGAGTATCGACGCGCCTACGAATGTCCCGTCACCGACGAGGAACGCGACGTCTACCTCGTCCCGAGCGGCTACTGGACCGACCTCGGGGCAGACATCGGCCTCTCGGAGTCAGAGATCGACGCGGTCAGCAGAGCGCACTGCCAGCAACTCCGCCGTCTCGGAACGAAGACCGACCGGCGCGAGGAGTTCGAGACGGCGCTAGAAATCAGAGATGCGGTCGTCGTCAGTCGGGCGTAAAAAGGGCTGTTCTCATACTGTCGGACAGCAGTTCGTGAATCATATTGGCACCCACGGGGTGCCGATGATTTTCACATAGTCTGTCCGACAGTATCAGGACTCGTGTCCAGGCTCTTCAGCGGGGCCGTACCGCTCTTCGACGGCCCGGAAGTACCGCGAGAGGAACGTCGCGTTGGGCTGTCCTGCTTCGCCGTCGGTCTCGCTGCCTCGCTCCGCGTCCGTCCGTTCGAGTTCGAGCAACAACGCTTCGAGTTCGTCCCGCGGTTGGTGACAGAGGTCGCGATAGCACTCCTTACAGAGGTGTTCGAACGTCTTTCCGTGTCTCTCCCAGCGGTTTCCGTGCTTGTCGTACTCGCGCGCCTCCGAGCGCGGGAGTGAGGTCCCGCATGCGATACAGACGACCGTCGATCCATCCCGGTTGGTCCGGGAGCGCCACATAAAACTCACCACGCACCACCCGCACTTAGCGTTTTTCCGCGGGCGGGAGACGGGGCATCGACGCCGCCACGACACCGCACCGACGCCGCTACGGTGTTGCACCAGTGCGCAGAGTCTCGCCGGCCCGGCGGGGCCCGTGTCGCGTGATTTATCGGCTGGCGCGCCGTGTCCTCGGATATGCAGATTAAATCCCGCCACCACCTCCGCGCGGACGAGATCGAGGAGCTGGAAGCCGGCATCGAGGCGAAGACGGGCGTTGCTCTCGACGGCGACACCTACGAGATGGTCGAACTCGCGGACGAACCGTTCGACGTCGTCCTCGTCGACGGCGAAACCGACGTCGTCCAGTTCGAGGACGAGGCATTTCTGACCGTGCAGGGAGCGAACCGACACGGGCCGACGAAGGGCGTCGTCACCGTCGATGCGGGCGCCATCTCGTTCGTCAGCGACGGCGCGGACGTGATGCGCCCCGGCATCGTCGAAGCCGACGACGACGTGACGGAGGGCGATCTCGTCACCATCGCCGAGGAGACCCACGGAAAGGTCCTCGCGATCGGTCGCGCGCTCGTCGACGGCGAGGAGATGACCGGCGACTCGGGGAAGGTCGTCGAGTCGATCCACCACGTCGGCGACGACCTCTTCGAGTTCGTCGTCTGATCGGGAGTATCGTACGTCTCCATATAGGGATTATCGTAAGTCGTCATAGATTTCTCGCCGGACGGTACGGCGAGACTCTCCGAACAGGTGCGATAGCCCCTATGACCGCTCGACTGTCGTCCTCACGATCGTCCCCGTGTAATTTCTCATCCGGGGCGCGACACCGCGTCACCTCCCGCAATCGTCACTCGTCTGACGTTCGTCTGACGTAAGAACTAACGTCGTTCTTTCGTTTGTAGGTGGTATGGGCATTATGAGCAAGATCATCAGCGGGGGCGGACAGCACACGACCGACGAGTACCTCGACCTCGACATCGAGGGCGTAGAATCTTCGCGTGGGGCCGCGGAGATGAACGTCCGGATCGCGACGATCAGCAGCCAGCAGGACGTCGTCGCCATCAAAGACGCTGTCTACGACGGTGATCTCGTCATCGCAGACATCACGCGACACACGACCACCGACAGCACGATGGAGCACATCATCGACGACCTCCGACAGGTCGCAGACGAGGTCGACGGCGACATCGCACAGAAGGGCGACGACCAGATCATCATCGCACCCACGGGCGTCGCCGTCGCGCGCGAAAAGCTGAACTGACGACAACCACGGGGCAACCGTCGGGTCGTATCACCGCTGCTGTACGCTGACTGCTGCTTTTGACTGGCCGTCGGTCGCTGTTACATCCGCTTCGGCGGACACTGTTCTGATAGGGATTATCGTAAGTCGTCATAGATTTCTCGCCGGACGGTACGGCGAGAATCTCCGAATAGTTACGAGAATCCCTATGAGAGCCATTTCGACGCCGACGTGACCGCCGGAACCGACGAACTTTCCTCTCCGCTCTCCATATCGGGTCGTAGATGAGCAAGGACTTCATCGAGGTTCGAGGTGCCGAAGAACACAACCTCAAGGACCTCGACGTCCGGATTCCGCGCGAGACGTTCACCGTCGTCACCGGGCTCTCGGGGTCGGGGAAATCGTCGCTCGCCTTCGAGACGGTCTACGCCGAAGGGCAGCGCCGGTACATCGAGTCGCTGTCGGCGTACGCTCGCAACTTCCTCGGGCAGATGGACAAACCGCAGGTCGAAGCCGTCGAGGGGCTCTCGCCCGCGATCTCCATCGATCAGAAGAACGCCGCCAACAACCCCCGCTCGACGGTGGGCACGGTGACCGAACTCCACGACTACCTCCGACTGCTCTACGCCCGTGTCGGGACGCAGTACGACCCCGTGACGGGCGAGGAGGTCGGCGAGCAGTCCGCCCAGGAAATGGTGAACCAACTACTCGAACTGCCGGCGGGCACGCGGGCGAAGATCGCCGCGCCCGTCGCCCGCGACCAGAAGGGCGCGTTCGAGGATCTCTTCGAGGACCTCGTCAGCGAGGGGTACGCCCGCGTGGAGGTCGACGGCGAGTCCTACGACCTGACGCTCGATCAGCCGGAGTTAGACAAGAACTACGATCACACGATCGACGTGATCGTCGACCGGGTGAAGATCCGCCCCGAGGATCGCTCCCGGATCGCCGACTCCGTCGAGACCGCGCTCGAAGAGGCCGACGGCGTGCTGAAGGTGATCGTCCCCGACCCACCCGAGGACGTCCCATTCGCATCGAACACGCGGTCGACGGGGGCGCTCGCCGGTGAGGGTGACGACCGCCTCGTCGTCGAGTTCTCCGAGGAACTGGGCAACCCCAACTCGGACTTCCAGTTCTCCGAGATCGAGACGCGCTCGTTCTCGTTCAACAGCCCGCACGGGGCCTGTCCCGAGTGTGAGGGTCTCGGTCAGACCAAGGAGGTCGACGAGGATCTCGTCGTCCGCGACCGCTCGAAACCGATCAAGCACGTCTTCGAGGCGTGGTCGTACAACCGCTCGTACTACCGGACGCGGCTGGATTCGGTCGCCGAGCACTTCGGCGTGAGCGTCGACACGCCCTTCGAGGAACTCGATCCGGAGATTCAGCGGCAGTTCCTCTACGGCACCGACGAGGAGGTCGTCTTCCAGCGACAGACGAGAAACGGCACGCGCCGGAAGACGAAGCGCTTCGAGGGCGTCATTCCGAACCTCGAACGCCGCCACGTCGAGACCGACTCCGAGTCGACGCGCGAGCACATCGAGGACTATATGGCCGTCACCACCTGCCCCGCCTGCGAGGGGACGCGGCTGAAAGAGCAGTCCCGGCACGTCTACGTCGCCGGGATCTCGATCACCGAAGTCAACCGGATGAGCATCGGCGACGCGCTCGACCACTTCGAGGGGCTCGAAGCGGAACTCACGGCGCGCGAGCGGACGATCGCCGAGGAGATCCTCAAAGAGATCCGCGCCCGCCTCGGGTTTATGGAGGAAGTCGGCCTCGAATACCTCACGCTGGACCGCGAGGCGTCGACCCTCTCTGGTGGAGAGAGCCAGCGCATCCGGCTCGCGACGCAGGTCGGTTCCGGCCTCGTCGGCGTCCTCTACGTCCTCGACGAGCCCTCGATCGGACTCCACCAGCGCGACAACGACCGCCTGCTGGACACGCTCGAAGGGCTGCGCGACCTCGGGAACACCCTCCTCGTCGTCGAGCACGACGAGGAGACGATGCGTCGCGCCGACAACGTCATCGATATGGGTCCCGGCCCAGGCAAGCGCGGCGGCGAGGTCGTCGTCCAGGGCGACTTCGACGACATCGTCGCGGCCGAGGACTCGGTCACCGGCGACTACCTCGCCGGTCGGAAAGAGATCCCAGTGCCCGAGGAGCGCCGCGACTCCGAGGCGGAGTTGCTGATCCGCGGCGCGCGCCAGCACAACCTGAAGGACCTCGACGTGTCGCTCCCGATCGGCCAGTTCACTGCGATTACTGGCGTCTCCGGGTCGGGGAAGTCGACGCTGATGCACGAGATCCTCTATAAGGGCCTGGCGCGCGAAATGAACGACAACACGTCCGTCGATCCGGGCGACCACGACGCGATCGAGGGGCTCGACGAGATCGAGACGGTGCGGCTCATCGACCAGTCGCCGATCGGCCGCACGCCGAGATCGAATCCCGCGACGTACACCGGCGTCTTCGACTACGTTCGAGAACTGTTCGCCGAGACGAAGCTCTCGAAGCAGCGCGGCTACGAGAAAGGCCGCTTCTCGTTCAACGTCAAGGGCGGGCGGTGTGAGGCCTGCGGCGGGCAGGGGACAGTGAAGATCGAGATGAACTTCCTCTCGGACGTCTACGTGCCCTGCGAAGAGTGTGACGGCGCGCGCTACAACGACGAGACGCTCGACGTCACGTATAAAGGAAAGACGATCGAGGACGTTCTCGATATGGAGGTCTCGGAGGCGCTGGAGTTCTTCGAGGCCAACTCACAGCTCCGGCGTCGCCTCCAGTTGCTCGAAGACGTCGGTCTCGGCTATATGACGCTCGGGCAGCCCTCGACGACGCTCTCGGGAGGGGAAGCCCAGCGCGTCAAGCTCGCCGAGGAACTCGGGAAGAAGCAGACCGGGGAGACGCTGTACCTGCTCGACGAGCCGACGACCGGCCTCCACAAGGAGGACGAACGGAAGCTGATCGAGGTCCTCCAGCGGCTCACCGACAACGGCAACACCGTCGTCGTCGTCGAGCACGAACTCGACCTGGTGAAGAACGCCGACAACATCGTCGACCTCGGTCCCGAGGGCGGCGAGCACGGCGGCCAGGTCGTCGCGACGGGCACGCCGGAAGACGTCGCGCGCACGGAGGCGTCCCACACCGGTCGCTACCTCCGCGACCTCCTGCCCGACGTCGACGTCGACGGCCCGCGCGCGGACCGCCGCAAGCCCGCCAAGCCGGCCGACGACGACTGATAGGGAGTATCGTAAGTCTGCATAGATGTCTCGCCGGACGGTACGACGAGAATCTCTGAACAGTTGCGATAATCCCTATGAGAGGCTCACCGAAGCCGTTTCTCCCGCGCCGGCCGCGGTTCCCTTCGTCGGCGAGGCCAAGTGACTGGGTCGCATACATCGGGTATGGTCACCTGCTACGCCGCCTCCCGCGAGGGCGTCCTCGTCGTTCGCGACGCGGAGACCAGTACCGAAGGCGGTGCCGACACTGAGCCGTTCCGCGGTCCCTCCGCCGAGCACACGCTCGACGGCCATCGGGTCGAGTGCCTAGACGCCGCGAGCGACGCCCCAGAGCGCGTCTTCTGTGGGACGTTCGACGCCGGGCTGTTCCGCTCGGTCGACGCCGGGCAGACGTGGAAACGAGTCGGCAGCGACGTACTCCCGAAATCGGTGACGAGCGTGACCGTCTCGCCGCACGGTCCCGACGTGGTCTACGCCGGTACCGAGCCCAGCGGCGTGTACCACACGAGAGACGGCGGCGACACGTGGACGGAACTGTCGGGGCTGACCGATCTGCCGTCGGCGCCGCAGTGGTCGTTCCCCCCGCGTCCCGACACGCACCACGTCCGCTGGATCGAAGTCGACCCCGCGGACCCCGAGCACCTCTACGTCGCCGTCGAGGCCGGCGCGCTGATCCAGACCCACGACGGCGGCGAGACCTGGGAGGAACGCGCGCCGTCGACTCGCCGCGACACGCACACGATGGCGATCCACCCCGACGCGCCCGACCGCGTGTGCGTCGCCGCAGGCGACGGCTACGCCGAGAGCGACGACGGCGGCGAGACGTGGCAGTTCCCACAGGACGGACTGAAGCACCGCTACTGCTGGAGCGTCGCTATCGACCCCGGTGAACCGGGGCGCGTCCTCCTCTCGGCGGCCGCGGGGGCGCACCGGGCACACACCCCGGAGACGGCGGCGTCGTATCTGTACCGGCGGGAGGACGCGGAAGCAGAGCGCGGGTCGACGAGATGGGACCGCCTCGACGACGTCGGCGTGCCGACCGGGACCGGCGTTCTCCGGGCGACGCTCGCGCCCGGCGTCGCGGACGGTGAACTGTTCGCGCTCACCGACCGCGGCCTGTACCGAACTCAGGACGGCGGCGACTCCTTCAGGCGCGTCGACGTGGCGTGGCCCGAGGCGTTCCGGGAGACGACGACGCGTGGGCTCGCAGTCGTCACGAGCGAGGCGTAAGCGGGCGTCACGAGTAGGGCGGAAGCGGGCGTCGCCAGGGACGGTCGCGTCCACCGGGAAGGTATTTGCCGCCGCGTCCGCTACGGGAGCGTGATGTACGATTTCGCGGTCGTCGGCGTCGGCCCGGCCGGCGCGCGCTTCGCCCGGCGCGCGGCGGCAGCAGGCTACGACGTCGTCGCCTTCGAGCAGGGGACCGTCGGGACGCCGCTGGCCTGTTCGGGCCACGTCAGCACCGACATCTGGGCGTACGTCCCCGACGACGCGAAGCAGAAACTCCTCCAGAATCGCGTCTACGGCGCGCGCTTCCACGTCGGCGGTCCCGACTCCTCGTCGTATCCGTTCTACAAGCGCGAGGAGATCTCGAACGTCATCGATCGCGTCGAACTCGACCGGACGCTCGCAGACTGCGCTCGCGACGCGGGCGCGGACGTTCACGAACACCACACTGTCGTCGACGTCGACGAGCGCCACGACGCCGTCGAACTCACCGTCTCGAACGCCGACGGCACCGAGACGGTGGAGGCGAAGATGGTCGCCGGCTGCGACGGCCCGACTTCGCGCGTCCGGCGGCAGGTCGGCCTACCCGAGCCGGAAGAACTGCTGCACGGCGTGCTCGCGTTCGATCCCGACCCCGACGACGGCGACTTCGTCGACGTCCACCTCACCGCACCCCGGTTCTTCGCCTGGCGCATCCCGCGCGGCGACGCGGGCGTCGAGTACGGCCTCGCTGCGCCGCCGGGCGAATCGGTGAACGACCTCTTCGACCGCCTGACCGACGCCTACGACGTCGAGACCGAACACTTCTGCTCGGGCGGGATTCCGATCGGCCCGCCCGAGCGAGTACACAGCCGTCGCGTCTTTTTGATCGGGGACGCCGCCGCACAGACCAAGCCGTTCACGGGCGGCGGCATCCTCTACGGGATGACCGCGGCAGACTGCGCCGCCGACGCCGTAGATCCCGACGATCCGGCGACGCTCCGGGACTACGAGTCCGCGTGGCGCTCGGAACTCTCCCGGGAGATCGCGTTCGGCCACTGGCTCCGCCGCGCGTACTCGCTCCCGGAGCCGGTGCAGCGGCTCGGCCTCCGTGCGCTCTCCGGTGAGATCGGCGTCCACATGGACCGCCCGACGTCGTTCTTCTCGCGGGAGCACCTCGGGAAGTTACTCGGACGATAGCCGGCGGAGACGAGAAAATCAGTCCGCAGCGTAGGTCGGGAGCCGTGCCGACGCGGCGCTACCCTCGACGAACGGGAGCGCGATGCGCTCGGCCGCGACGTCGGCGTCGTCACGGATCGACAGCGACGTCGCGTCGAGATCGAAATCCACGAGCGCCAGTGCGATCGGCGTCTCCAGCGACGGGCTCGTGACGGCGCGCGTCACGGCCCCCACGCGCTCGTTGCCGTCGAAGACTGGAGTCTCGGCCGGCGGGACCGCCGCCGCCCCCGCGTCCGGGTCGGCCTCGCCGCCCGTCTCGATCCGGAGGCCGACGAGTCGCTGGCTCGGCTGCCCGCGGTTTTCGACCTTCGAGACGACCTCCTGGCCGACGTAACAGCCCTTCTCGAAGTCGAGCGCGTTGCGGAGACCGAGGACGTTCGGGATCCGACCCTGTAGTTCGGTGTCGAAAAGCGGTGTCCCCGCCTCCGCCGTGAGCGTCTCCCAGGTCGCGTAGCCGAACGGGACGGCGTTCAGCCCGAACATCAGGAGCGTCTCGAAGACCCGTTCGGCCGCGTCGGCGGTGCAGACGACCTCGTAGCCCTCCTCGCCGGCGAGGCCGTCGCCGGCGATCACGGTCACGCCCTCATCGCCCATCGACCCGCGGACGAACGACAGTTCGGGTTCGGGCGCGCCCGCGCCGTTGAGCACGCTCGCGACCTTCTCGGTCGATTGGGGGCCGTGAACGCCGAAAACGGCGAACTCAGAGGACGCCTCGGTGATCTCGACGTCCTGGATGAACACCTTCTCGGACCACTCCTCGGCGAGCGGTCCCGCGCGCGCTGGCGGAGTGAAACAGAGGAGCCGCTCACCGGCGTTGTAGACGTACAGATCAGTCTCGATCCGGCCCTGGGGGTCCAAAAGCAGCGCGTAGACGCCCTCGCCGTCAGCGCGCGGGACGCGGTTCGAGACGGTGTCGTCGACGAACGCGATGCGATCGTCTCCTTCGACCACGACGACGCCGTAGCCCATCTCGATCACGCCCGCGCCGTTGCGGACTGCCCGGTGGGTCCGCTCCGGACGGCCGTACTCGCGGACGATCCGGCGGCCGCCGCGCTCTTCGAACGTCGCACCGTGCGCCTCGTGCAGTTCCGTGACGACCGTCATCGTACGTCTGTCCGCGTTCAGGGGTGAAAACCGCAGCGTCCTGTGGCGGGGAGCCGACGGCGAGCGCCGTCGGTCGGCCGTCGTTCACAGCCCCAGTCGATCCCGGAGCGCGTCGACGAAGCCGCGTTCGTCGGGACGTTCCTCCTCGGGGTCGGGGACGGCTCGGTCGTCTACGAGGATGACGACGCGGTCGTCGTCGCCGTTCTGGACGGAGATGAGGTCGTCTTCTTTCAGTGCCGCGAGCGCCGCTTCGATTTCGTCGATGTCGGCGTCGACAGCGGCGCGCACCTCGAAGACGGTCATTCCCTCCTCTGCACGATCGACGAGGGCGTCGAGAACCGCTACTTCGGTGTCACGTCTGTCTCGGAACTCGCGCCGCGCTCTCATGGGTGGTGATTCGCCCCGGTCGGGTATACGCTTACCGCCGTCGCGACCGTCCAGACGTGCTCTCGGACGCCGGTCACTCGCGTTCCGTCTGCCGTCCGTCTGACGCAGGAGGTACACTTTTGACGCTCAATGCCGGAAAGGCGGGTAATGGGACTCAAGTGCCGTCTTCTCGGGCACGCGTACGGGGAACCCGAGGTCGAACGCGATCGGGAGGAACAGGGGGACGAGGTCGTCGTCACGATCCGCGAGGTGCAGGTCTGTGAGCGGTGTGGAGACGAACAGGTCGTCAGTCAGAACAAGGAGGTGACGGCGATCCGCTCGCCCGAGGACGTCGGCCTCGACGAGCCGGATCCCACAGAGAGCGAACAGGCGTCGACCGGCAGTACGGGCGCGTCGGCAGCGGACGCATCCGGGACGGACGCGCCAGCGACTGGCGAGGCGGCGCCGTCGACGGCGGCCGCGACGTCTCCCGTCGACGGGGCCGACGCGGACCAGCCCGGAGAGACGGCCGCCGCGTCCGCCGACCAGGACACCGGTAGTCCGATGAATCAGATCGACGAAGCCGAGGCGGACGCTCACGGAAGCGGCGTCGAGAGCGAGGCTGACGCCGTCGCCGAAGACGGGAACGCAGCCGAGACAGACGGCACCTCCGACGGCTGGGAGACCGGCAGCGACGAGTGGGACGACGTCGAAGCCGACCCCGACGCCGACGACGCGGTCATTCTCGACGACGCGGAGACCGAGCGCGACGAGACGCAGTGGCCCGAGGAGACGGAGACGGATCCGAGTCGGGCCGCACAGCAGTCCGCGGCCGCCGAGCAGGGCGAGCCAGCCGATGAGGACCCCGTCGGGGAAGAGGAGGTGACGAACGATGCGGAGATCATCGACGGCGACGCAGAGCAGAGCGAGCCAGCGGACAGCGACGAACGCGGCCACGGCGAGTGGCCCGAACGCGACGACGGCGCCGACGCCTGGCCCGAACACGAGGGCGACGACGAGGGCTACGCGGCGACCACCGGGAACGACGCCGACGTCGACCTCGGCGGAAATGGACTGACGCCAGAGGTGAACGGGCACGCGGCGGCCGCAGAAAGCGACGGTGCAGAGACGATCGACGGGATCGCCGCCGAAGAGGGACACGGGGCCGTCGCGAGCCAGCAACAGCGCACAGAGCCCGCGAGCGCCGATCCCGGCGAGGACGGCTTCACTCGCGCGCGGGAGTCGACGACGCTCGAATCCGACGTCCCGGACGAGCAGGTCGAATTCTACTGCCCGAACTGCGGACACTCTCGAACCGCGGGCGCGTCCTCGATGCGCGCGGGGGACATCTGCCCCGAGTGCAAGAAGGGCTACATCGCCGAGCGCGAGCGGTAAGGTCGTTTCGACCGGCCGTCACGGCGCGGGGACGAAACAGGTAAACCACCACCTGCCGAAGCACGGTCTATGAAGGAGTACAAGATGCGTCGCGGGGAGACGCTGGAGGAACGCATCCCGGATATGGAGACGACCGTCGAGGAGTACTTCGGTCCGATCACAGACACGATGGAGTACAAGGACAGCGACCTCTACGTCGTCGAGGAGCCTGATAATCCGGTCTTCAAACGCATTGTCGCCGGTGCTGTATCCTACAGCGGGAAGAAGGATCGCCTCGGCGTCGAATTCGAAGAGCGTGACCCCGCCGAACTATCGCCCGACGATCTGGAAGCCGCCGGCGACGCCGTCGACGCGAAGAACGACTTCCTGCTGGAAGCCACCGGTCGGGACGCGAAGTCGCGCCGCGACTCGATGAAGCGCGCCGTCGAAGACGACGCCCCCGACTACTGACCGACAGACGTATCCTCCTCGATTTCGGGCCCTCACTGACGCCGAGAGCGACTGGTGAACGGTCGTCACCGGGGTGGTGAACCCGCTGAGTTAAGTGCGGGGCTCACCCGTATCACCACAATGGCCTACTACGTGGGCGTCGACCTCGGGGCGACCAACGTCCGTGCGGTCGTCGCCGACGACGACGGCACGGTCATCGGAAACAGCGACGACAACACGCCGCACGCGCCGACTGGGATCATCGTCACCGAAGCCGTACTTCGGGTCGTTCGAGAGGCGTGCGACGACGCCGGAATCGATCCCGAGGAGGCGACGGCGGCGGGCATCGGCGCGATCGGCCCGCTCGACCTCGCCGAGGGTGCCGTCGAGAACCCGGCGAACCTGCCGGACACCATCGATCGAATCCCCCTCACTGGGCCGCTCTCCGTGCTTTTGGACACCGAGCGAGTGTATCTCCACAACGACACGAACGCCGGCGTCATCGGCGAGCGCTTCCACTCCGAGCGAAATCCCGACGATATGGTGTATCTCACCATCTCCTCGGGGATCGGCGCGGGCGTCTGTGTCGACGGCAACGTCCTCTCGGGATGGGACGGGAACGCGGGCGAGGTCGGCCACATGACGCTCGACCCGCAGGGACACCTCACCTGTGGCTGCGGCCACGACGGCCACTGGGAGGCGTACTGCTCGGGGAACAACATTCCGCGCTACGCCGAGTTTCTCTACAGGGAAGACGACGTCGAGACGACACTGCCGGTCGAAGATCCCGACTTCTCGGCGGTCGACGTCTTCGAACACGCCGGCAACGACGAGTTCGCCACGTACGTCGTCGACCAACTGGCCCACTGGAACGCGATGGGCGTCGCGAACATCGTCCACGCGTACGCCCCGCTCATCATTTACGTCGGCGGCGCCGTCGCGCTCAACAACCCGGAACTGACGCTGGATCCGATCCGCGAGCGGATGGACGAGATGGTGATGTCGAACGTCCCGGAGATCGAACTGACGACGCTCGGCGACGAGGTCGTCGTGATGGGCGCAGTGGCGAGCGCGATGACCGACGGAACGGGCGATCGCGCTCTGCTGTAGCGCTCCGTTTTGCCTCCCGATCGGTCGTGGAAGACCGTGACACACTTTTCTCGACGCCAGAAAAGCGCGAGCGCAACCGCAAGCTACCAAAGCATCGAGCGCCAACGGGTGGTAATGAGCGACACAGAGGACTCTCTCCGGCGGCGCATCGAGACCTGGATGGCCGGCCAGATGCCGATCATCCAGATGCACGGCGGCGAGAGCGTGGTTCGGAAAGCCGATCCCGACACCGGCGAGGTCGTCGTCGAGTTGGGCGGCGCGTGCGCCGGCTGCGGCATCTCGAACATCACCGCCGACAACATCAAAGCGGACCTGATAATGGACTTCGAGGAAGTCCAGGACGTGCGGGTGAAGGTTCCGAGCGCCGGCGACCACGGCAGCAGCACGGTCGAGGGCGGCCGCGGCGGCGAACTGCAGTACGGTACCGAAGACCCCGGACACTTCTGATACGGTCGGACAGAACTGTGTGAAGAGTATCGGCACCCCGTGGGTCCAACATAGTTCACGAACTGCTGTCCGACAGTATGAGACTGCCGGCTGTACAATCGGTCGCAGCGGCGATCGGACCGAGACGTGACTCGGCACCCGACGAGGTGCTTTTGTCCGCCGAGTCCAACGTACGGGCGTGTTCGACGCCGACGCGCCCCAGGAGTTCGCTTTCGAACTCGCACTCTGTGCACATCTCGAAGCGGCGACCGAGTGGGTGCTGGGCCGGCAACTCGGCGCGGCCGTCGAGCGTTCGGGCCGGCGAATTATGGACGTCGTCGGCGTCGTTCCCGGACCGGCGTTCGACGACCGGGCGCGAATCACGGCGGAGACGATCCCGGTCCGCGCCGTCGAGAGCGACGTCGGCGTCGGCGAGGGGGTCGCCCGACACCGCGCCGTCCGCGAGTCTGATCGTCTCCACGACGCCGCTGTCGACGCTGCCGTAGAGGTCGGGTTCTTCGAGACGGAGCGGCGCAAGACCCGCGACTACGTCCGGCAGACGGCCCGGTATCCCGACGACTGGTTCGACCGCCTCGTCGGCATCGAGAACAAACCCGACCTCGGCGACCCGGGAGCGCTCGACCGACAGCTCCGCACCGACGTCTCGCTCGGGCTGTTCGATTCGGTGATCCTGGCGACCGAGAGCCACGTCACGCGAGCGCATCTGAACCGGATCCCGACCGAAGTGGGCGTCTGGCGCTTCGATCCGGAGACGCAGAGCCGAGACGTGATCCGCGATCCCACGCCGCTGCCGACGAACGCGCCCGGCGTCGAACTCGCCGAGGAACGCCCGCTCGAAACCGAGATCGAGGTCGTCGGCGTCGACGCGAAGGTCCGTGCTCGCCGGCGCGTGGCCGAGCGGGTCTACGGGAAGGGGTGGCGCACCTACGACGCCCCGGCGTGTGCCCACGCCGAAGTGACCGACGACGGCCGCCCCTATTGTACGCAGTTCGATCGCGTCGTCGATCCGAGTCGAGCGTGTGGCGCCGACTGCGGCGCCCACGACCCCGCTGTCGCTCCCGAGGTTGACGCCGACGCACTCCGAGACGCGCGCACGCCCTGGGAGGGGAACCCGCCCGGCGTCCGTCGCCGCCAATCCGGGCTCGACCGGTTCAAATAACTGACTCGGTTTCGGGTGATTTGTTTTTTAGATACTGGGAATCGGCTTCTATTTATACAATCTTGCCGGCAAAAGGTGCAGATGTGAGGTGACGGACGATGGCCACATCCATTCAGACGACCGTTGGAAACGTCGTCGACTTCGACCTGCAGGGGACGCTCGCAGGCTACTGGGTCGCCGTGCTGCGCGTGGTGACCGGGTACTGGTTCCTCCACGCGGGGGTGACCAAGTACCTCGCCGCCGAGCCGTTCAACGCGCAGGGGTGGCTCCTCAACTCGACCGGCGGAAGCCCGATCCAGGGCTTTCTCGTCTGGGTCGGCCAGACGCCGTGGCTGCTGGAGTTCACCAACCTGATGATCCCGCTGGGTGAGACGCTCATCGGACTCGGCCTCGTCGTCGGCGCGTTCGTCAGACTGGCGAGCTTCTTCGGGGCCTTCCTGATGGTGTTCTTCTACCTCGGGAACGCCGCCTGGAGCCACGGCCTGGTCAACGGCGACCTGATGGGCCTGCTGCTGTTCGCCACGCTGGGCGTCCTCGGCGCTGGACGGGTCCTCGGCCTCGACGCGGTCATCGAGAAGGCCGACCTCGGAAACACCCGGGCGGCGAAGTACCTGCTCGGGTAGCGACGTGGCACGTCGCGGCAGCCACCACACGCTCCTTTTGCTGTGAGATTCAGAGGTCGTAGGTCTCGCCGTCGACCGCGAGCGGTTCCTCGAACGCCTCCTCGACGGGATAAAAGTGCGCCGTGTGGACGAGGCGGGTCTCCGTCGCCGACAGGTCGGCAGCGAGGTCCAGCGCGCCCTCTCGGGTCATATGCTTCGAGCCGAAGGTCCGCGGGACGCCGGCGGCGTCGTGGTGGTCGCCCCCGAGCGGGTGATGCTTGCACAGCGACGCCGGGACGATCGCGTCGGCGAGGAACAGATCGGGATCGTCGAGCACCTCGCGGGATTTCTCGGGGACGGCGTAGTTCGTATCGCCCGACAGCGACAGTTTCGCTCCCGTCTCGGGGTCCTCGATCGCCAGCCCGTAGCACAAAAGCGGCGGGTGTTCGACGGGGACGAGCGTCACCTCCAGCCCGCAGACCTCGAACGGTTCCAGCGGCGTCTGCGAGTGGACGGTCACCCGGTCCAGGTAGTCGTACTTGCTGCTCACGGTCTCTGCGACGCTCTCGCCCGTTGCGGGATCGGTCTCGTCGGCGGCGTAGACGGGAAGATCGTCGAACAGGCGGTAGGCGTTGCCGAGGCCGTCGAGATGATCGAAGTGGATGTGGGTGACGATCCCCGCGTCCGGCAGCGAGACACCCTGGGTTAAGAACTGATGGCGGAAGTCGGGGCTGAAGTCCACGAGCAGCGACGCGCCGGTGCGCTCGTTTTCGACGTGCACAGAGAAGCGCGTGCGCTCGACGCCGCGACGGCGCGCCTCCGCGCAGGTGTCGCACTCGCAGTCGACTGTCGGCGTCCCGGTCGTATCGCCCGTCCCGAGGAGAGTGACCCGCATCGCTCGGAGGTAGGGGACCGGTGAGTGATATATTGTTGGCTCACCGCGGCGGAGTCGCGGGAGCGGAAAGCACTTTTCGCCGGTGACTGAATCGGGGCAGTATGGTCCCCACGGATGCGCCTCACAGCGAAGCGGCCCGCTCGCACTCTGTGACCTCCCGCCGACGGTTTCTCGCACTCGCGGTAACCGCCTCTGTAACGTCTCTGGCCGGTTGCAGCGCGCTGACCGGCGGCGAGCGGACGGGGTTTCACGACGGCGACTGGCTCGTGTACGGGAACGGCCCCGGCAACGCAAACCGCGTCGCGGGCGCCGCGCCGGCGCCTGACGAGCACGCGCCGTTAGTTCCGGCCGACTGGCCGTACGCACCGCCGGTCGTTCACGACGGGATCGTGTACTTCGCCGCGGAGCGGCGCGTCGTCGCGATCGGAATCGACGGGCGAGACGAGTGGACGCGAGACCTCGACCGCGAGGTGTCCGGCGCGCCCGCTCTCGACCCCGAGCGCGGACGGCTGTACGTCCCGACACGAGAAGTGGGGCGGGCAGACGACGCCGAGGGAGGCGAAACCGGACCGGAACGAGCGTCGGTCACGGTCCTCTCGACGGCTGAGGGCGACGTCCTCGATTCCCACCGCGTCGGCGACGAGCGGACGTACGGCGTCACCGTCGCCGACGGCGACGTCTACGTCCGGAGCGCAACCGCGTGCGTCAGGCTCGCCCCCGACGGCACCGAGCGCTGGCGGCGCTCGCTCGCTCGACTCGTCTACGACGAGTACAACCTCGGCGACTCGACCGCGACGCAGATCCCGCCCGCCGTGACCGACGACGGCGTCTACGTCCCGGATCGAAACGCGCTCGTGAAACTCGACCGCGAGGGCGGCGAGGAGCGCTTCCGCGTGCCGGTCGATACGCCGTACGCCGCCGCCGTCGCGGACGAGTCCGGCGTGATCCAGACCGGGTGGCAGGAGACGGTCGCGGTCGACCGCGCGGGCGAGGTGCGCTGGCGACGCGACCTCCAGAGCCGCGCCCCAGTTGCGGTCGACGGGAGCGACGTCTACGTCGTCGCCGGCGACCTCCACGAACTCGACGGAGAGACAGGTGACACGAACTGGCAGGCACACGTGCCGAGCGAAGGGACGGCCGCGCCCGTCGTGACCGACGAGGACGTCCTCGTCGCAGGGAGCGGCGTCCGCGCGTTCCGGCGGGACGCCGGTGGGTTGCTCGGCCCGGAGCGTCTCCGGTGGCGTGAGGATTCAGTCCACGCGACCGCGTACGCCTCGCCCGTGGTCGCGGCCGGCCGCGCGTTCGTCGCGGGACCGTTCGGGCTGCTCGTTCTAGAAACAGACGACGGGTGACTGGTGGTGAAAACGAATCGACCGACGCCGTCGATCAGTGATCGTGCGCGTGGTCGTGTGAGTGCCCGTCGCCGTCGCCCGCGACGAGCTGTTCGCCGTCCGACATCATATCCATATTCTTCAGGTTGTCCCGCTCCTCGAAGTCCTCGACGGCTTCGACGATATCCTCCTGGGTGAGCGTCGTCCGTTCCTCGGTCAGCGCCTCCAGGACGGCCTCCCGAAGCACCATCCGGAGGTCAGATCCGGTGAGCCCTTCAGTTCGCTCGGCCACCGCCTCGGGGTCGAACTCGGCGATGTCCATCCGCTTTGTGATGATGCGGAGGATGTCCGCCCGCATCCCGCTGTCGGGTTTCGGGAAGTTGACAATCTCGTCGAAGCGCCGCCACGCCGCCGCGTCGAGCTGGTCGGGGTGGTTGGTCGCGCCGATGAGGATCACCTCGTCGCGGATCAGCGATATGTCGTCGATGCTTTTCAGGAGGGTGTTGACCGCGCGCTTCAGCGCCGCGTGCTCGTCGGAACGGCGCGTCTTCGCGACGGAGTCGAACTCGTCGATAAAGAGGATACACGGCGAGAGCCGCTTTGCGACCTCGAAGGTCTTCTCGACGTTCTTCGCCGTCTCGCCGAGGTACTGACTCGTGATCATCGAGAGTTTGACCTCGACGAACGGCAGGCCGAGCTCGTGCGCGAGGGCGCGTGAGACGGTCGTTTTCCCCGTTCCCGGCGGCCCGACGAAGAGGATCTTCCCGATCTCGCGGAGACCGATTTCGGCGAGGTACTCGCGGTGTTCGATCGCCTGCATCAGCTTCTGTATCTCTCCCTCCTGGTCGGTGGTCAACACGAGGTCGTCGAGCGTCATCTCGATCTCCTCGGGCGCGCGGACGTGCACGAGATCGAGCATCTCGGCGTCTTCCTCCTCGTCGAAATACTCGTCGAGGAGGCTGTCGATCCAGACGCGGTCGGCCTGGATCGGACGGGTCTGCTCGCGCGCTTCCGCGTGGGTCACGTCCACGCCGTCGTGGTCCTCGACGGCGGCCGCGATCGTCGGATTCGTCGCCAGTCGCTCGCGGTCGGCCCGGTCGAGGAACCACTCGATCGCCATCTCGGGTTGCGTCAGCGAGATGCGCCCGGAGAACTCCTCGCGCTGGGTAAAGAGCAGATCCGAGACCGCTTCCCAGGGGTGTTCGACCCCGGTCGCCTTTCGCGCGACGCTGTTGGTGACGACGAGCGGCCGCTCGATGCCGACGACGTTCGATTCTTCGTCGTCGTCATCGCCGTCCTCGTCGGACGGATCCGTCCAGAAAACTCGGCGGTACCGCGGCGGGAGATCGTTCTCGTCGAGGTCACGGTCTTCGGTGTAGAGATGTGCCGTGAGGAGGAACTCGACCACTTCGAGAGCCCGGTTACTCATCCCGAAGACGTTACCCACTCACGCGCATAAGCGCGTCGAAACGACGGTGAGAGAAGAATCGACAACGGGCGCGACAGAGTGATCGCGGCACTGCGTACAGAGAAGATTGTACGCCCGTCGAAGAACTGCACGCCCGTACAACTCTGTGTGCAGTCCTGCGCGTTCGTACCCTTTTATCCCGACGGGGGTGTCATCGTATGCTATGCCAACGCCAGTCATCGCCGCTGCGTACCGCACGCCGTTCGGAAAGGCCGGTGGCGTCTTCGCGGACGTCCGCAGTGAGGACCTCTCGGTCACGCTGATCGACCACATCTTAGCGGAGACCGGAGTGGAAAGCGACGACGTCGACGACCTGATGTGGGGCGTCGCCCAGCAGCGCGGCGAGCAGGACAACAACCTCGCCCGCGTCATTGCGCTCCTCTCGGAGTTGGGAGAGAACGTGCCCGCGACGTCGATCAACCGCTGGTGCGCCTCCTCGATGCAGGCGATCGTCTCCGCCTCCGACGCCATCGCCGCGGGCAACCGCGAGTGCATCGTCGCGGGCGGCGTCGAGAATATGAGCCGCGTGCCGATGGACGGCGACTCCTATCAGCATCTCCACCCCGATCTCACGGAGGAGTACAACGTCTTCCAGCTCCAGATGGGAATGACCGCCGAGAAGGTCGCAGACGAGTACGAGGTCTCCCGCGAGGCGCAAGACGAGTACGCCCTCCGCTCACACCAGCTGGCCGCCGACGCGACCGAATCGGGGCGCTTCGACGACGAAATCGTCCCCGTCGAGACCGACGACGGGACCGTCACCGAAGACGAGGGTATCCGCCCCGACACCTCCCTTGAGGTGCTCTCGGAGCTCTCGCCGGCGTTCACCGGTGACGGCACCGTCACCGCCGGCAACTCCTCGCAGGTGACAGACGGTGCGGCCGCCGTGCTCGTCACCTCTGAAGCGTTCGCCGAGGAACACGGCCTCGATATCCTCGCAGAGGTCGGCACCAACGCCGTCGCCGGCGTCGATCCGACAGTGATGGGAATCGGCCCGGTGCCGGCGACGCGCGCGCTGCTCGAACGCGCCGGCACCGGCATCGACGACTACGGTCTCGTCGAACTCAACGAGGCGTTCGCCAGCCAGTGCGTCTACGCCCGGCGAGAACTCGGCGTCGAGAGCGAGCGGTACAACGTCAACGGCGGCGCGATCGCGATCGGCCACCCGCTCGGCGCGTCCGGCGCGCGACTACCCGTGACACTCATTCACGAGATGCAAAAGCGAGACGTCGACCGCGGGCTCGCGACGCTCTGCGTCGGGTTCGGACAGGGCGAAGCGATCGAGTTCCTGCGGTAGTCGTCCGGACGCGAACGAGGAGCGCGGCGCACGCTACTTGTCGGGGTGGACGTACTGGATCGCCTCGCGGACCTCCTCGCGCCCACCGATGATCGTGATCCGGTCGCCTTGCTGGAGCGTCAAGTCCGCGTCGGGGACGTGGGTCTCGCCCTCGCGCTGGACGAGGACGATGAGCGAGTCGTCCGGGAGTTCGGGCCCGACCTCGCGGATCGTGCGGCCGACGATCTCCTCGGACGTGACTTCGATCTCCTGGACGTCGCCGGAGCGACCGATCTCGCCCATCCAGTCCATCATCGACGGCCGCTCGATGTAGTTGTCCATCGCCTGCGCCGTCGCCAGCGTCGCCGAGATCGTGCGAACGCCGAGTTCCTCGAACGCTTCGGCGTTGTCGGGGTTGTTCACCCGCGCGAGGATCGTCTCGGGGCCGAACTTCGAGCTGGCGAGCTGTGAGACGAGCAGGTTCACGTCGTCGTTGCCGGTCGCGCCGACGACGATCCGCGCGTTCTCCGCGCCGGCCGACCGGAGGACGTCCGTGTCGGTGCCGTCGCCGTGGTGGACGGTGAAGCCGGCGTTCCGCGCGGTTTCGACCGTCTCTTGGTCCTGTTCGATGAGCACTACGTTCTCTCCGCGGCCTTCGAGGCGTTCGGCGAGCGTTCGGCCCACCTTCCCGCCTCCGATGATGAGTACGCGCATTGGGATGATGTCGAGGTATTCGGCTATCTGTCGGGCGAATCCGCCTTCGAGAACGACGGTGACGAGGATGACGAGAAAGACCGTGCCGACGAGCGTGTTCGCCGCCTCGTCGAGGCCGGCGTTCCGGAGTTCGATCGCGAAAAGCGTCGCGACCGAGGCCGGAATGATCCCCCGAGGACCGACGAGGCTCATAAACCACTTCTCGCCGGTGCTGAAGCGATCGCCGCGCGCCGAGAGGAACACGAGCGCCGGGCGCAACACGAGTGCGACGACGGCGGCGACGAGGAGTCCGGGGGGACCGATCGTCCGCAGGATGTCGAACTGCAACAGCGCCGCCAGCGCGATGAAGACGAACGAGAGGACGAGCAGCGTCACGTCGCCTTTGAACGCCGAAATCTCCTCTTCGTACGGGATGTCGGCGTTGCCCATCAGAATGCCCGCGGTGGCGACGGCGGCGATCCCCGCCTCCGTCGCGATTGTGTCTGCGGCTCCGTAGGCGACGAGCGCGCCGGCGAGAGTGAGCAGGCGGGCGTTCTGCGGTGCGTTCCCCGGCGAGAGGTCGACGTACCGGAGCGCATAGAGAAGCACGGCCGCGACGATGCCGCCGATGACGACGCCGACGCCCAGGCGCTCGGCGAAGAGCGTCAGCAGCGCCATCGGTTCCGTGACACCGGAGATTATCGCCTCGAAGATGACGACCGCGAGGATCGCCGCGGTCACGTCGTTGACGATCCCCTCGGTCTCTAAGGCGGCCTCGACGCGGTCGCGTGCGGGGACGACTTCCAGAATCGGCGTGATGACCGTCGGCCCGGTCGCGACGAGCAGGGCTCCGATCAGGAACGAGAGGGACCACGAGGCGGCGAGCAGGACGTGGACGGCGACGGCAGTCCCGACGAGCGCGATGGCGGCCCCGAGCGTGATAAGCTTGAGTGTCGCCGCCGGGGCCTCCCGGAGCTTCTGGATGCGGAGGTGAAACGCACCCTCGAAGACGATGATCGCGACCGAGAGGCCGACGATCGCACTCAGCGCGTTGCCGAAGGAGTCCGGTCCGACGACGCCGAGCACTTCCGGGCCGAGGAGGATTCCGGACGCGATCAGAAAGACGACGCTCGGGATGCGAAAGCGATCCGAGAGGATCTGTGAAATTACGCCGATTCCGATGATCGCGGCTACGATGGGGATGAGATTCGCCCCGCCTGCGGTCGCCACTAGGACACCTCCATACCTCCGTTTTGATCCCCCGAAGGGTATAAATCCACACATTCCGGCCGGCTTTCGACCGACAATAGGTGGTGAATGCGAATTTTGCTCGTATAATTGGTGGACGAATGTCCGGTTCTACTGCGAGAACGTCGTATCCGCGTCGGGATCGTAGAGCATCTCGACCTGATCGCCGTACTGAGCCAGGATGTTCCGGCGCTTTTTCTTCATCGTCGGCGTCAACAGGTCGTTCTCCTCGGAGAACTCCTCGGAGAGGATGCGGAAGCGCTTGATCTGCTCGTAGGACTCGAAGTTCTCGTTGGCGGCGTCGATCTCGCGTTGGATCCGCTCGCGGACGCGATCGTCGCGTGCGATCTCGGCTCGGTCTGCAGGAAGGTCGACGCCCTCGCTGTCGGCCCACTCCCGGACGCCCTCGAAGTTGGGGACGACGAGCGCGGAGACGAACTTCCGGCCGTCGCCGACGACGAGACACTGTTCGACGACGGGGCTCGCGGCGAAGGCGTCTTCGATCGGTCCCGGAGCGACGTTCTTACCCGTCGAGAGCACGAGAATCTGCTTCGCTCGCTCGCGGAAGGTGATGTACCCGTCCGGCCGCAGTTCGACGATATCGCCAGTGCGGAACCACCCGTCGTCGGAGAACGCCGCGGCAGTGTCGTCAGGGCGGTTCCAGTAGCCGTCGGAAACGTTCGGCCCCCGGACGAGCAGTTCACCCACGTCGCCGCCGGCGGCGCCGGACTGGTCGCCGACGATGCTCTGATCGAGGTCGACCTCGACGTCCGGAAGCGGCGGGCCGATCGTTCCCACTTTCGGCTCTTCAGGTGGGTTGACGGCGACGACGGGGGCGGTCTCGGTGAGGCCGTAGCCTTCGAGGATCGGCAGACCCATCGCGTGATACAGCCGACACAGCTCCGGTGAGAGGCTCCCGCCGCCGCTGATGAAGAAGTCGACGCGCCCGCCGAGCGCCTCGCGAACCTGCTCGAAGACGAGGCGGTCCGCGAGGCGGTGTTTGGCCGACAGCACCGCGCCCGGATCGTCGGCCGCGTGGTACGCCTGCCCTACGTCGACCGCCCACGCGAAGATCCGGCGTTTGACTGGTGACTCGGCCGCCTGCGAGCGGATCGCGTCGTAGAGCTTCTCGTAGACCCGCGGGACACTCGTGCCGACCGTCGGCCGGACCAGTTGGAAGTCCTCCCGGAGCGTGTCGGGGCTCTCGGCGTAGGCGACGGTCGCGCCCGCGGCGAACATCAGGAAGTGTCCGGCGAGACGCTCGAAGACGTGCGCGAGCGGGAGAAACGAGAGCGTCGTCGATCCCGCAGAGATCACGCCGCCTGTCTTGTCTGGTCGCGGACCGAACCGCCGGTAGCACTGATTGACGTTCGACCGGAAATTGTGGTGTGTGAGTTCGACGCCTTTCGGCTGGCCGGTCGTCCCCGACGTATATATCAGCGAGGAGAGGTCTTCGGGGTCGCGTTCGTCCAGCCACGACTCGTAGGCGGTCTCGTCGAAGGCCTCGGTTCCGCGGTCGTAGACCTCTGCGAGCGTGTAGATGTCGTCGCGGTCGCGGACGGCGCCGGCCATCCCGCTGCCGTCCGGGATCTCGTCGACGACGACGACGAACCCCAGATCGAGGTCGTCTTCGACGGCGAGCACGCGCGAGAGCAACTCGTCGTTCTCGACGACGACGCCGCTCGCGTCGGGGTCGGAGAGGAGATACTCTACCTGCGACTGCGAGGAGGAGGTGTAGACGGTCGTGACGACGGCGCCCGCCGAGAGCAGTGCGAAGTCGGTCTGTGCCCACTCCATCCGCGTGCCCGAGAAGATACCGACGCGGTCCCCGGCGTCGACGCCGAGCGAGCGAAAGCCGGCGGCGAGTGCGCGGACGATCTCGCGCATCTCCGCGTACGTCACCCCGGCGTAATCGCCGTCTGGCGCGGCGGATACGACGCCGCTTGCGACGAGCGAGCGGTCGTAGACGCCGCCTTTGTACCGTTGGGCGACGGCGTCCGCGTTCCGGGCCGCGCTCTCGTCGAACAGCCGTGCCAGCGTCGTCTCCCCGAGGACGTCGTCGTCGAACGCCGCTTCCGCCTCCCGCCAATTCATAGCGGTACGACACACCCGGACGAATTAAAGGTACAGCCGTTCCGGACGCAGTCCGTTGTTCGTGGTTGAACGTCCACAGGCGGGTCTCGCGTTTACGCGTCTGAATCGCGTGCCGATGCTGTCTCTCCCGAGCCTGAACTGCTGGTTCGTTCGAAGACGGACGAGAGTGCGCCGCCGAAGCCGCCGAAGCCGATCGCCGCGACGAGCGTCGTGAACGCACTTCGCCACGGTGGCAGTCCGACGGTGTCACCGGCGAGCGTTTCGGGCGGAAAGCCCGTCACGCCGATCCTGACGTACCCCTGCGCGCCGACAGGTGCATCTCCGACACCGACACGGGCGAGGAGTGCGAGCAGGACGGCGACAGTGACGTAGCCGCCCGTGACAGCCGCGCCGCCGGCGAATCCGCCGGCGTTCGACCGTACCGCGTAGACGCACTGTGCGGAGACCGCGCCGGCCCCGACGAGCAGGGTCGCAGGGAGCACGCCGAGTATCACAGAGCCAGGACCATCGAGCAGTTCGACGGTGTTGCGGACGACCATCGTTCGGCCGCCGCCTGTCGTCTCGACGAGTGTCACCGGCAACCCCATCGCTCCCCCGTAGGCCCAAACGGGAACGAACGCTGCCGGGACCGGCTTTCCGCCGGTCATCGTCGTGACCGCGCTGAGTCGCCCGAGCGGGCCAGCAGTCGTTAAGACGAGCCAGCAGGCCACGAGCGCAACACTGAGGAGGACAGTGAAACCGCCGACGAGACTCGCTGCAGCGAGCCGGCGACGCTTCGAGGTGGCGTAAGGGTCGTTACCGACGCAGAGGGAACCAAGGGTGGAACGGAACGAGCGGGAGGGCACGCCCGACCGGTTCACAAGAGCCGCTGAAAACGTTTGGGAGCGCGCGACGGCGGGCGCGTCTCAGCATCAGAGACCGAACCGGAGCAGCCACAGCGCCGCCATCCCGGCGAATATCGTCGCGAAGACGTCGTCGACGTACCACGCGACCGCACCCGCGACGATACCCGCGAACAGTCGCTCGTTGCCGACGACCGCGACCGCGCCACCGGGCGCGACGAACGATGGAACGGCGAGTGCGGCGAACACCGCCGGCGGTACGAAGCGAAGCGCACCGGTCACTCGCTCGGGGACGTCGTCGATCCGACCGAACAGGTAGATGAACGACGCGCGGATGCCGAACGTGGCGAGGCCGAGCGCGACGACGACGCCCCAGACCGAGAGCGGGCCGTAGTCGGTCGGCATCAGTGAGCACCTCCGTCGTCGGTGTCACGGCTCGCCGTCGCCAGTCGCTCGTCCGCGATCACGCCGGCGACGACGCCCGCCAGGCCACCGGCGATGAGGCCGAGGTTGAACGGCACGCCGAAGACGTCGCCGGCGACGGCGACGCTGCCGCCGACGACCGCCGCGACGAGTTTCGGCCGCGTGGTGACAGCGGGGACGAGGAGGCTCAAGAACACCAGCGGGACGGCGAACTCCAGCCCCCACGAGTCGGGGACGCGCGCGCCGACGACGATCCCCAGGACGGTACAACACTGCCAGACGACCCACAGCGACACCGCGACGCCGAGGTAGTAGTCTCGCCGCTCGGTGGAGTCGAGGTCGCGGTCCGTATAGCGCGCGATCGAGAGCGCGTACGCCTGATCGGTGAGCACGTACGAACAGAGCGACTTCCACCAGGTTCGGAGCGGCCGGAAGTGCGGCGCGATCGACGCGGAGTACATCACCATCCGGAGGTTGATCACGAGCCCTGTGACGAGGACGACCAGCAGTTCGGCGTTGCTCCCCAGCAAGTCGATAGCGGCCAGTTGTGAGGCCCCCGCGAAGACGACGACCGACAGCCCGACGGCCTGCAGCGGCGTCAGTCCGGCGTCGATGGCGGCCGCGCCCGCGACGAGCCCGAACGGGGCGATCCCGATCAGAATCGGCGCTGCATCGCGGACGCCGCGGCGCATCTCTGCGGGGAGCGGTACGCGGGACACGACAGAGTGCTCCGAGCGGGGCAATTAAACCGGTACCGTTTCGCCGCTCCGGGCGATCCCGGCGCTCGCCGTCCTCGACTCGCTGGGGACTCACGTGCGACACCACTAACTACCTCTCCCCAGTAAGAAGCGGTATGTCGAACGACGCGCAGTCGCAGGCCGGGACGGCCGAGGGGCAAGGCCCCGTCGAAATCTCTATCGACGTCGCCCGGCAGTTGGAAGAAAAGCGAGCGGAACTCTTCGAGGAGTTCGGAATCCGCGATCAGTTCCCGTCGCCGGTGCTCTCGGAGGCGCGCTCGCGCACCGAAGGCATCCAAGACGAGATCGAAGACGAACTCGACGAGCGCAAGGACCTCCGCGATCTGACGACCTGGACGACGGACCCCATCGACGCTCAGGACTTCGACGACGCCCTCAGCATCCGCGAGAGCGAGGAGACGTACACGCTGTGGGTCCACATCGCCGACGTGACCCACTACGTCCACCCGGAGTCCGAGATGTGGAACGAAGCCGTCGAGCGTGGGAACACGGTCTATCTCCCCGGCTACACGATCCATATGCTCCCGCCGGTCCTCGCGGAGACGGTCTGTTCTCTGGTCCCCGAGGAAGACCGTCTCGCACACACAGTCGAGATGGAGATCAACAAAGAGACGCTCTCCTTCGAGGAGGTCGACATCTACAAGTCCGTCATCCACTCCAACGAGCGGCTGACCTACACGCAGTGTGAGAACCGCCTCGACGACCCCGAGGCGCCGCTCCACGAGGAGAACGCGCTCGTCTACGAACTCGCCGATCAGCTCCACGAACAGCGGAAGGAAGACGGCTCGCTCGTCTTGAATCCGAGCCGCGACCGCGCCCACACGATCATCGAGGAGTGTATGCTGAAGGCCAACAAGGCCGTCACGCACGAACTGATGTGGAACCGCGGCGTCGAGGCGATGTACCGCGTCCACCCCCAGCCGACCCCGGATCAGTGGGACGAGGCGCTCCGCGAAATCACCGAACTCGACGGCGTGAACATCTCCGGTGCCTCCTGGGACGACCCCCGAAAAGCCGTCAACGACGCCTTAGAGAACTCCGATTCGCGAGCGCTCAACAAGATCCAGCGGGCGGTGCTGAAGGTGATGCCGCGCGCGAAGTATATGAACGATCCCTTCGGCGGTCACTACGCGCTCAACTTCGACATCTACGGACACTTCACCTCGCCCATCCGGCGACTGTCGGACCTCATCAACCACTGGATCGTCCACGAGAACGACGTCCCCGAGGACTTAGTCGAACTGTGCGACCGCGCGTCCGAGCGCCAGAAGGACGGCGAGACGGCCGAACGGCTCTACAAACAGTTCCTCGAAGAGGTGCATCTGGACCCACACGCCGTCAACAACCGCGGCGTGGTCACTGTCGACGACGACGGGAACGTGGTCAACGAAGAAGGGCTTCCGCCCGAGCGGATCGATCTGCGGGACGAGTAAGCGTCTCCGACCGCGCGGCCGGGCCGCTTACTGCTTTTTGTGCGTAAAGAGAAGTACCTCGTCCTCGTGTGTCGTTACGCAGAGATCGAGCAGCATACTGAGTTCGAGGCTGTTGTACTCGTCCTCGCAGATGACCAGATCGTCGAACGGGTCACCGCACGCGGGACAGGCGATACTCACAGTGTTCCGATACGTCGTCACCCCGCCCGCCGACTCGTGCGGCGTCAGCGACGAAGTGAGGTCGTCGTACTCGCTGTCCTCCATCGTCCCCACGAACGAGGTGATCCTTCATAATTCTACTCCTCGCGGCGGGGTCGGGAGGCAAAAAACTCCGCGACGCGGGCGACCCGTGGTGAGACGGCTTCGAGACCGACCTCGTTACTCGGCGATCGGCAGTTCGACGACGAAGACCGCACCCTCCGGGTCGTTGTCTTCGACCCAGACGTCGCCGCCGTAGGTGTCGACCAGCGTCTGGACGAGATACAGACCGAGGCCCGTCCCGCTGCTCTCGAGGCCTTTCTCGCCCTTGCCGAAGATGGCTTCCTTCTGGGATTCGGGCACGCCCCGCCCGTTGTCCGCGACGCGGACCTGCACCACCTCGGCGTCGTCGTCGACGGTCGCCGAGACGGTCACCTCGGGCACCTCCTTGTCGTTGTGCTGAACGGCGTTCGTCAGGAGGTTCCTGAAAACCGAGCCGAGAATGCCATTTGCCAGCACTTTCTCCTCCGGAATCGGCCCCTGAGTGGCGACGACGGCGTCGGTCTCGGATGTGAGATTGCTGAGTTCGCTTTCGATTGCGGCGCGGAGACTCACCGGCCGACGCTCGCTCTCGTCTGTGAGCATCACCTCCGCCATATCCCGCGCGGTCTGGGTGAGTTCGACCGCGTGGGCGGAACTTTCGCGGATCTTCCGGATGTACTCGCGCTCTTCGTTCGTCTCCGCGTCGTCGAGTTCCGCTTCGCGGAGTTCCAAGAGCAAGTCCGCGTAGGCGGTCACCAACTGGAGGTCGTTTCGGATGTCGTGGCGGACCACCTGATTCAGGGTGTCGAGGTTGTCGCGTTGCTCGCGCAGGCGCTGTTCGTACTCGTTGCGGTCGGTGATGTCGATGTACACGCCGAACTGGTGCGTGACGTCGCCGTCGTGTTCGATCGGGGCCGACCGGAAGAGAAAGTCCCGGACGCCGTCGCGGGCCCTGCGCCGCACTTCGCGCGTCAAGCGCCGGCCGTCGGCTGCCTTCTCGTCGAGCAGTTCGGCCTCCGTTGCTGCCTCCTGATGGGGTGGGACGATGAGGTCGTTGATGTCTTCGCCGATCGCCGCCTCGGCGTCGTAGCCGAACGTCGTCTCGAACGCCTCGTTGACGTCGCAGAGCACCGCCCCGCCGTCGGTGAGTTCGACGGTGACGATCGGCTCCGGGACGCCTTCGAACAGCGCCTCGAAACGGTCGCGTTCGCGTCTGAGTTCGCGCTCGCGCTCCCGGCGCTCGGCGCGCGACTGGGCGAGCGCGTTGCTGAGTTGGTTGAATCCGTGCTCGACGTGCTGCCACTCGTCGGTGTCGTCGAGGTCGACCGTGGTGCCGTACTGCTCGTCTTCGAGGGCCTGAAAGCCGCCCAGCAGGCGCGTGAGTTGCTGGATACTCTGCCGGTAGATCCACCACCCGAACCCGAAGAGGATGCTGAGAACCGCCAGGAGCGACCCGATCTGCACGAACGTCACCATCTGGATCGTCGATTCCACTTCCGAGCGGTCCTCGCGCACGCTGACCGTCCAACCCGTCTCCGAGACGGTTACGTTGTGAACGAAGTCAGTGCTCGTCGGCGAGCCGCTGGCAAAGATTCGCGTCCCGTCCCGCGAGTAGAGCCGCAAGCACTCCTCGCCGTCGAGCGTCGACGCGAACCGGGAGAAGAACTCGTCTTCCGAGAGGTGAAACACGGCGTTCAGCGTGCCGACGACGCGGCCGTCACGGTAGATCGGCGCACTGACCGTGATGATGTGGTTGCCGGATTCGGCTTCGACCGGGTCGCTGACGTACGTCGTTCCGTTCATCGCGCGCTGGAAGTACTCGCGGTCGCCGAACTCCGATCCGACGAGTTCCCGACGCGTCTCCGGAGAGACGTCGGAGACGATGTTCGTCATCGTCCCGTTGGCCGCGATGACTGACGCGCCCGAGAATCCCGACCGATTCACGAACCTCGCTAAGGCCTGCTGTTGTGCGGTGCTCCCGTGGTCTCCGATGGCCGAATTCGCGGCCGCGACAGAGACAGTCCGCTCCAGCGCCGTGAACTGCTTTTGGAGCTCCGAGCTGACGTGTTCGGCCGACCGCTGGACCTCCATCTCCTCGTGCGCGTACAGGGTGTCTTTGTACTGCTGAAACCCGACAAAGACGGCTCCCGAGAGGATGATCGCGACGATCAGTATCGAGAGCAAGAACGCACGCTTGATCTTCACTACCTCCCAGCATTTGATCCGGAGAATTGAATGTACTGATTCACCGCTGACGGGTTTCGGCGGACGAAGGGCGCTGGCGGGCGTCTCCACAACCCCGGGTGACGCCGGCCGTCCCGAGGCCAACGAGGAGGCCTGCTGCGTGGCCGACGTTGATGCTCGCGGGAGATCGGAGGAGTACGGCTGTGAAAACCTCGATTCCGACGAGTCCGGCGGCACAGACGCCGAACAAAAGCGCCAGGAGTTCGAGGTCGGTCACCCGCCCGTGCTGCGGCACGTGCACTAGGGCGAACCCGGCGGCAGCGAAGACGACGCCGCTGATACCGTAGACGGCGACGTTCGGGTCCGATCCGAAAGCGATTCCCCAGCCGGCCAGCGCCGCAATCGAGCCAGCCGCCGCCAGAATCGCCATCGCGGCGAATCGGATCTTCGAGAGGTGTGCCTCCGCGATCCGCCCGAACACGAACAGCGTGAGGACGTTGGGGACGACGTGAGCTAATCCACCGTGGAGTAACGGCGACAGCGGCCAGGCGAGCCACGGCGCGCGGAGGTACACGTAGTTTGTGGTGACGAACACCGACGGCGCGTCCCACAGGACGGTCTGGAAGGCCTGGAGCGCATAGACTGCGCACACCGCCACCGTGAGGAAGTCCGTGATCGGAGCGGACAGCGAACGGTGTTGGGCGAGGACCGGCCGCACCCCGTTGGCGAAGGGGGTAAGCAGATTCGTCACCGAGACGCGCCGCATCGTCTGTACGTCGAACCCGAACCGCTATGAGTGCTTGGGCGAGCGCTCAGGTCGCTCGCGTAGGTTTTTATACGAGGGTACGGCCAGCCACGCCGTGACGTAGTGTTCGCCCCGCGCCGAGTCGCGATCGTCCGGCACACCGGCGCGGGAGCGGTCGACCGGCGGTAGCGCAACCTACCCCCACCGAACCCGGTCGAGGACCGGCGTGTCGGCTGTTCGCCCCAGTGTACGGTCGTCTGCACTCACCAGTCGACCCGTCGGATTCTTGTCGTCCCAGCGTGAGGCTCGGACGTGCGACTCGTCCAGGTGATGGTCCCGACCGGGAAGCGAGAGGCCGTACTCGACGTTCTCGACGAGGAGGACGTCGATTACGCCGTTTCCGACGAGACCAGCGGCCGCGATTACACCGCCGTCGTCACGTTCCCGCTCCCGACGGCGGCCGTCGAACCAGTGTTGGACCAACTGCGGGGCGTCGGTATCGAGCGGGACGCCTACACTGTCGTCATCCAGGCCGAGACCGTCGTGTCCGATCGGTTCGAGGCGCTCGAAGAACGCTACGAGGCAGAAGAAGAAGAGAACGGCAACGGCGACCGGATCGCCCGCGAGGAACTCGTCGCGCGAGCGGACGAGATGGCACCTACGGTCCGACCGTACGTGCTGATGACCGCCGTCAGCGCCGTCGTCGCGACGGCCGGCTTGCTCCTCGACTCGCCCGCCGTCGTCGTCGGCTCGATGGTCATCGCGCCGCTGATCGGCCCAGCGATGGCCGCGAGCGTCGGCACCGTCGTCGACGATCGCGACCTCGCGATCCGTGGCATCAAGCTCCAGGCACTCGGCGGCGGTCTCGCGATCGCCGCCGCGGCGCTCTTCGCCGTGTTGTTGCGGGTGACGAACGTGGTCCCGCTCACGGCCGAGGAGGTGTTCGCGATCGGTGAGGTCAGAGAGCGTCTCGCTCCCGACGTCCTCTCACTCGTGATCGCGCTCGGTGCGGGCACTGCGGGTGCGGTCTCGCTCGCCTCGGGCGTCTCCTCGGCGCTCGTCGGCGTGATGATCGCCGCCGCCCTCGTCCCGCCGACGGCAGTCGTCGGCATCGGCATCGCGTGGGGCGAGCCGCAGTCAGTCGTCGGGTCTGCGGTGCTCGTGCTCGTGAACATCCTCGCGATCAACCTCGTCGCGCTCGTCGTGCTCTGGCGGTTGGGCTACCGCCCGAAGCTCTGGTTCCGCGAGGAGGAGGCTCGCTCGACGACGATACAGCGGATCGCGGCGCTCGCGATAGCCCTCCTACTTCTCACAGGGATGCTCGGCGCGTTCACTTACAGCTCCTATCGGACGAACGACTTCGAGAAAGACGCGACAGCGGCGATCGAAGCCGAGCTGCCGCCGGACGCCATACTCTTGGATCTCGAAGTGACCTACGAGGGCTTTCCGCTCCAGACGCCGCAGACGATCGTCGTGACCGTCGGCCACCCACCGTCGTCGTCGCCGCCGCCGGTCGCCACGGCAATACGCGACCGAGTTTCGGCGCTCGCCCCGGATCCGATCGGACCGTTCGGCCACGAGGAGATCCGCGTCGAGATCCGCTACGTCGGCGTCGACCGCTCGACGGCGTAGCCAATTCGGCCACGGAACCCGGATGCCACCGGAGTAAGATGCGCCAAATTCAGCGTTAAAGGCTCAAAGAGTTCCTTGCGCCAAGCGCGCGTTCAATAGCCGAGCGAACGAACGGGTGTGTATGAACCGTCGAATCGGGTTTACAGCAGTCCTCGTTGCAGCGCTCGTCCTCCTCGCCGGATGTAGCGGACCGCTCCAGTCCACGACGACCGACGCGGCACCGACCGGAGGCGCAGCCGACGGCACAGCGGCCGGAGACGTGACACGAACGATCTCGACGACCGGCACCGGCGAGGTGTCGGCAGACGCCGATCGAGCAGTGGTGACAGTCGCGGTCACCGCTCGCGCCGACACGGCCGAGGCGGCCCGTAGCGCAGTCGCCGAGAACGCGACGCAGATGCGCGACGCGCTCCGTGACGCCGGGGTCGACGACGAGTCGGTGACGACCGCGTCCTACCGACTCCAGCCCTACTACGCGGACGTCGACCGCAAGACCAGTGAGCGAGACGTCGCCGGCTATGAGGCTGTCCACGCGTACCGGATCGAAACGACACCCGACGCCGCCGGGACTGTCGTCGATACCGCCATCGGCAACGGCGCCAGCGAGGTCTACGGCGTGCAGTTCACGCTCAGTGCGGAGACACGCGCCGAGCTCCGCGAGCGGGCACTCGAACGGGCGATGAACGCCGCTCGGACCGACGCCGACGCGGTTGCCGCCGCAGCCAATCTCACCGTGACGGGCGTCCAGTCCGCGTCGACCGGCGGTGACTACGGCCCCGTCTACGCAGTCCGTGAGACCGCGTCCGACGCAGGTGGCGCGCCGACACAGTTCGACGCCGGATCGGTCACTGTCACGGCGCGAGTCGACGTGACGTACACCGCCGCGTAAGTCACGCCGAGGTCAGACGATCAGAAAGAGAACCGCCACGCCGCTGAGAACGACGACACCGAGAACGACCGCGACGAGTCGTCCCAATCGGTACGTGCCGAGAAACAGCGCGAGCACCGCCTTGACGAACGTGTTGGCGATCGCCGCAATGACGATCCCCGTCGTCGCGACCTCGGTCGAGACGGTGCCTTCGGCAGCGAGTCGGCTCAGGGTGATCGTCATTGCGTCGACGTCGGCGAGCCCGGAGAAAAACGCCGTCGCGTACACGCCAGACGCGCCCAGCCACTCGTTGGCGGACTCAGAAACGAGAAGCACGATCGCGAAGACGGCGCCGAAAACGAGCGCCGGTTGCAGTCGAAACGGATTCTTGAGTTCGTCGACCTCGACGGTCTCGGTGGTGGCCGTCCACCAGTAGAGGAACGCTGCCGAGACGGCCCCGACGGCCGTCATCACTCCCAGGGGTAGCGCGACGCTCGGGAGCAATTGGGGGTTGACGACGGACACCTCGACGAGAGCGCGGGGGAACATCACGACCGACGCGGTGACGACCGCAAAGCCACAGATGCGGTACAGCGTCTCGTTTTCGGCCGTCTTGCCCGCCATCGAGACTGTCGTCGCCGTCGAGGAGACGAATCCGCCGATGACGCCGGTGAGTGCGATGCCACGCTCCGGCCCCAAGAAGCGACCGAGCAGGTACGCGGCGGACCCGAGGCCGCTGACGAAGACGACCATCAGCCAGACGAACCGCGGATTGAGGCCGTAGAGTACGTCCATCGATCGGTCGGGGAGCGCCGGGAGAACGACTAACGCGACGAGGATGAACTTCGCTGACGCTCGTCGTTCGTGTTCCTCGATCTGGTCCGCGAACGTGTGGATGGGCTCTTTCACCGAGAGGAGGATCGTGACGACCCCTCCAACGACGATTGCAAGCGTCGCACCGCGATCGGAGTGCATCGTCATCGCGCCTAGAAGCGTCGTGAGCAACGCCGCAACGAGGGTTGTCAGCCCGATGTCTCCCTCGTACCAGACCTTCGCGCCGTATGCAACGGTGAGCGGGACGATGAGGAGACCGAGTGCGACCGGGAAGGTGCTGCGGAAGAAAGTGAAGACGAGCGCCCCATAGAGTGCAAACAACGGGAACGTTCGACTCCCCGCGAACTTGCCGCCGGATTCACTCTGTTCGCGTTCGAGGCCGACGAGTGCGCCGAGACCGAGCGCGACCAGGAGACGCCAGAGGACGTCGACAAAGGGTGCAGTAAGCGGATCAAACATCAGTCACACGTACTCGGACCTGTCAGTCCCAGTGAGGAAAGTAATTCGGGACTACTCCTGCCGGGACGGCGGGATGTCGGGCTCCCAACCGACCGCCTCGACCGCCGCGTCGAGCACCTCGTCGACTCCTTCGCCGGTCTCGACGCTCATCTGGAGGTCCGCCTCGACGTCCCGCGAGCGGTCACACTTGTTGTTGACAGTGAGGACGGGGACGTCGCGTTCGCGGAACCGCTCGGCGACAGCGTCGCGGAGTTCCAACTGCGCGTCCAGCGGGTAGCCGCACGCCCCGCTGGCGTCGAGGACGAAAACGACCGCGTCCGCAAGGTGCTCGATCGCGCTCACGGCCTGCCGCTCGATGTCGTTGCGCTCGTCTTCGGGTCTATCGAGCAGGCCCGGCGTATCGATGATCTGATAGCGGACCCGGTCGCGCTCGAAGTGTCCGACGTGGACGCCTTTGGTCGTGAACGGATAGCGGGCGATCTCGTTCTTCGCGCGGGTGACGCCGTTGACGAACGACGATTTGCCGACGTTGGGATAGCCGGCGACGACGATCGCCGGTTCGTCCGGTCGGATGTCGGGGAGCGTCTTCAGCGCGTCGCGGGCCTCACCGATCCGTTCGAGGTCGTCTGCGACTTCCTCGACGACGTCCGCCATCCGCGCGAACGCCTGTTTGCGGTGTTTGCGTGCCGTCTCGGGATCGGTCTTGCGGAGCTTCGGCTGGTACTCGCGGCGGAGTTCGGCGATCTGCCGACTCGCCCACGTCACCTCCGAGAGGCTCTGGCGGAGTTCGTCGACATCGACGATCGCGTCCGCGAGTTCGTAGTAGAAGGGATCGACCGTGCCGAAGTCGGGCCACTGCGTGACGACGTTCTCGAGGTTGTCCGAGAGGATCGACGAGGCCGTCTGCAGCATCGACTGCTGGGCCTCGAGACCGGACTTCGCGCGCCCCGCGCGGGCCGCCCGCGAGAACGCCTTGTCGAGAAGTTCCTCCGACCGGGGCGTCGTCGGAAGGGACTCGAAAATCATATGCGGTCCGTACTCGGCCGAACCGTAAAAGCGCGTCCGTTCGACCCTGTCACAGGCCGTGCGGCGACGTTGTCGGAAACGCGGCCCTGAGAGCGATCCGTCGGACACCCGCCGACGTTTTGCCGCTCGGAAGCGTGGACACGAGTATGAACACAGACTGGCGTGCCGTCGGCATCGGCTTCCTCGTGATGCTCGTCGTCGGCGCGGTCGGCCTCTCGCTTCCGTTTGTCGGCCAGGTCGGTGCGGGCCTCATCGGCGGGTTCGTCGCGGGCTATCTGGCTGGCGGCGTCGGGAACGGCGCGTGGAACGGGCTAATCGCTGGCTCGATCTCCGGCATCGTGCTCTCTGTGCTCGCCGCGACGATCGGCGGCCTGCTCGGCCTCGCCGGCGGTCCGCTGGGCGGATTCCTCGGCGGTGCGGGCGTCTTCATCGTCGGGGTCGTCCTCACGGTGTTGTTCGCCGTCGACAGCGCGATCGGCGGAGCGATCGGTGGCCTGATCAGCGGGTAGTTAGACGGTCTCTGAATCCCGATCTACTCGCCTTCGCCCCGGTCGAGATACTCCTGCTGGACGGCGACGACCTCCGAGGAGTCCTCGCAGTCGGCGTACCGCCGGAGCGGTTCCTCGTTCAGCTCCAGGAAGGTGTGGCCCCACGTGAACTTCGAGAGCAACTGCTCGGCTCGCTCGCGGCGGCCGAAGATCACGAGTCCGGCGGCGAGCGCCTCGACGGTCGTCAGTTGCATCGGCCGCCCGAAGTTGACCGGGTTCGCGGCCACGAGGTACGGGAGCGCGCGGTGTTCGCCGGGGAGTGAGAAGCGGGCCTCCCCCGCAGATTCCCACGAGCAGTCGAGCGCGACGAGCGGGCCCGCGTCGGCGTCTGCAGGCGAGAGCGCACGCTCGGCGTGGGGGTTCAAGACGACGCCGTACGGCGTCGCTCGGTCGGAGCGGTGGAGTTCCACGAGATCGAAGCGCGCGAGCTTTCGGGCCGTGCACTTGTCGGGGTCGTCGTCGCCCTCGTAGCGCACGTGAAGCACCTCGGCAGCGTCGTCCGGTGCAGCGTCCGCAGCGTCGACAGTCACGTCCGATCCGACGAGCGCAGCGGAGAAAAGGCGTTCGTCACGGCCGCGACGTCGCGGGGGTCATACTGTCGGGCAGAACTATGTGAAAATTTTCGGCACCCCGTGGGTGCCAAAATGATTCACGAACTGCTGTCCGACAGTATCAGGCCTCTCGTGGTCCACCGTCTGTCGCCTGCACCTCGACGGTGCCGTCTGCCGACACGCGGACGGTGTGGCCCGCGACAGTGAAGACGACGCGCGCGTCGTCGCCGTCGACGGACGCGAGGAACTGCTCGGCGCGTTCGGTGTCGGCGGCGGTGTAGAGCGGCGCTCCGTCCCAGCAGCCGTCCTCACCGAGCGCGCCGACAATCGTCGCATCGAGTTCCTGCGTGCCCCCGAAGTCGTGACGGGCGATCAACTCCCAGTCGGTCGCGCCCAGTCTGTGTCCGGATCGATCGGTCATAGCAGGGACTACCGCTGTCGATCCCAAGAAACGGCGCGACAGTGCGTCCGGATTTAGCCCAGTTCAGCCGGGTGTCGACGTTAACGAGACGTTATGATGCCAAGAACGGGCAATCGAGGCTATAGTAGCGTTTGCAACTGATAGGGACTATCGTAAGTCCTCGTAGATTTCTCGCCGGACGGTACGGCGAGAATCTCCGAACAGTTACGATAATCCCTATGATTACACAGCCAATCGCACGACTGCGTGCGATTCAGTGCGTGAAGACTTGCAAACGCTACTATAGTTCGGTCGCAGATGGCCGGTCACTCGCGCTTGCCAGCGCCGACGGCCGACTCGCCGACCGGTTCGTGACCCTCGATGACCTCAGTACCTCCCATATACGGACGGAGCGGCTCGGGGACGGTCACGGTGCCGTCGTCGTTCTGATAGTATTCGAGGATGGCGACCATCACGCGGGGGATTGCGAGCCCCGAACCGTTCAGCGTGTGGAGGTAGTCGGCCGATTCGTGGCGTTCGGGACGGTAGCGCAGGCCGGCCCGGCGCGCCTGGAACGCGCCGAAGTTCGAGACCGAGGAGACTTCGAGCCAGCGGCCGCCCTCTGCGGGGCCGTCTTCCATATCGTCGCCGGGTGCCCACACTTCGAGATCGTACTTCTTCCGCTGAGTGAAGCCGAGGTCGCCCGTACACATCTCCAGGATGCGGTACGGGAGTTCGAGTCGGCGGAGGACCTCCTCGGCCTCGTCGACGAGGCCCTCGAAGCGCTCCTCGCTCTCGTCGGGTCGGACGAAGTTCACCATCTCCACCTTGTTGAACTGGTGGACGCGAACGATACCGCGGGTTTCGGTGCCGTGTTCGCCCGCCTCGCGCCGGAAGTTCGGCGTGTACGCCTGCACTTTCAGCGGGAGGTCGTCGTCGAGGAGGATCTCGTCGCGGTACATATTCGTCACCGGGACCTCCGCGGTCGGGCAGAGCCAGAGGTCGTCGTCGTCCCACGGGTCCTCGTTCGCCCCGCCGATGCGGTAGGCGTCCTCGGTGAACTTCGGGAACTGGCCGGTGCCGATCATCGACCGGGAGTTGACCGGGATCGGCGGGAAGACGTCGGTGTAGCCCTGCTCGCGGTGGACGTCGAGCATAAACTGGACCAGGGCGTGTTCGAGTCGCGCGCCGTCGCCCTTCGTGAAGTAGAAGCCGCCACCAGTCACTTTCGCGCCGCGCTGGAAGTCGAGGATCTCCAGTTCCTCGCCGAGGTCGTAGTGAGGGACGACCTCCTCGGGGAGGCTCCGCAAGTCGTCGAAGCCTTCGCGACGGCGTTCGACGTTCTCGGACTCGTCGTCGCCGATCGGGACGTCGTCGTCGGGGATCTGCGGGATCTCTAGGAGCGCCGCTTCGAGTTCGGCTTCGAGTTCGTCGGCGCGTTCCTCGATCTCTTCGAGTTCCGCTTTCAGCTCCTGGGAGCGCTCGATGGCTTCCTGGGCCTCCTCCTCGTTGCCTTCGGCCTTCAGATCGCCGATCTTCGAGGAGATCTGGTTGCGTTCGTGTCGCAGGTCGTCGCCGCGCTGTTTGAGCTCCCGCCACTCCTCGTCGATTGCGAGGACGGAGTCGAGATCGACGTCCTCGACGCCCTTCTGTTCCAGAGCCGCGCGAACCGCCTCGGGGTTCTCGCGGAGGAACTGTCTCCCGATCATACCAGTCGCTTCTTCGGGACCCGGCAAAACCGTGTCGCATCCGCGAGCGGCGTCGGTCGGGAGGTCGGCCTGTGAATCTGCCGGCTGAACGGGACGCTATCGGGGGTGGACAACGAAAAGACACATACCCGAGGGCGGAGTGAACCCAGATATGTCGAATTGGCTCCGTCGACGGTTCACCGACGCGTACGAGCGAATGCTCCGGCGACAGCTCGACGTCGCGCCGACTCACGTCGCGATCATCCAGGACGGCAACCGCCGGTACGCCCGCGAACGCGGCGACGACGCTCCCGACGGGCACCGCGAGGGGGCGAAGACCACCGAGCGCGTCCTGGAGTGGTGCGACGACCTCGGAATCGAGGAGCTGACGCTGTATGCCTTCTCGACGGAGAACTTCGAGCGCCCCGACGGGGAGTTGGAGCCGCTCTTCGATCTGCTGGAGTCGAAACTCCACGAGTTCGCCGACTCCGACCGCGTCCACGAGAACGGCGTTCGGATCGGCGCGATCGGCGACGTCGACGAACTCCCCGAGCGCGTCCGCGACGCCGTCGACTACGCAGAGTCGCGAACGGCCGACTACGACCAGCTTCGACTCAACATCGCGCTCGCGTACGGCGGCCGCTCGGAACTGCTCGGCGCGGCCAGAGAGGTCGCCCGCGAGGTCGCCGCCGGCGACCTCGACCCCGAGGACGTCGACGTCGACGCCGTCGAGCGGCGGCTCGCGAAGCACACCACGCGGGACGTCGACCTGATCATCCGGACCGGCGGCGACGAGCGGACCTCGAACTTCCTGCCGTGGCACGCCAACGGCAACGAAGCCGCCGTCTACTTCTGTGCGCCCTACTGGCCGGAGTTCTCGAAGGTCGACTTCCTGCGCGGCCTCCGCACGTACGAGTCGCGCGAGCAGTCCTGGCGGCAGTCGCGAACGGAACGCGCGGTCGCGCTCCTCCGCGCTGTCACCGAGACCGAACTCGCCGACGCGAAGGCCGTCGCCACGCGGCTCCGAGGCCAACTCCCCTCCGCAGGCGCGCGCGAGGTGTCTGCCGAACTGGAGCGCCAGCGTGGGTCCGAGCCGGTCGAGCGCGCCGATTGACGGCCGAATCGACGCACGATCAGCGGTCGGCCGGCGCGCAGTCAGCGACCGAACCGTCGCTGCCGATTCTGGTAGTCGAGGACGGCCCTGAGGTAGTCCCGGCGGCGGAAATCACGCCAGTTCACGTCGGTGAAGTACAGTTCCGAGTAGACGGACTGCCAGATGAGAAAGTCCGAGAGCCGCTCGGCGCCGGTCTTGATGAGGAGGTCGGGTTCGTCGTCGAAGACGAGTCGGTCCTCGATCTGTTCGGCGTCGACCGACTCGGGATCGAGGTCGCCCGAGTCGACCGATTCGGCGATGCCCTGCACGGCGGCGGCGAACTCGCGCTTTCCTCCTAGGCCGATGTTGATCCGGATCGGTGCGTCGGCGCGTTCGGTGTCGCCCGGCCCGCGGACGGCGACCGGGCGGGGGCCGTCGACGGTCCGCAGTTCGCGTTCCAGCGTCGGCACGACGGCCTCGTCGAGGACGCTCACCGAAATCGTGACGCGCTCGGCGCCGTACTCGAAGGCCCACCCGAGAAACTCCGAGAGCGTCTCGTAGGCGCCTTGCTCTAAGAGGTCGCGCTCGGTGATCACGACGGCGACGTGTGCGGGCGGGTCGGCGTCGTGGAGTCGGTGGCGGAGGGCGAGATAGCGATCGTACAGTCCCACGCGAGAGCGTGCGCCCCGGAGCGATATATGCCTCCGGGTTCGCCCGCAACGCGGATTGAAGTATAGCAATTAATGATGTTTGAGTAAGCCCTATTATGTTTAAGTATGCACGGTGATTTGCGGATAAATCGCGGAAGCAAATAGGAATGCGAACGATAGTGAATCAATCTGAATTTACGCGAATAGCAGTTCGGGGGATCCACGCCCGATGAACCCACTCGGAGAGGTGCTGCAGCGACCGCTGTTGCGGTATCTGCTGCGTCCGGTAGCGGCTTTTGGAGGCGTCGTCGCGGTCGGCGTCGCCGGGTTCAGTTCGCTCGGCGGCATCGGCATCGTCGACGCGCTCTTTTGGTTGCTGGACCCGACGAGCATCGAACTCCACTTTCAGGCGCACGAGGGGCCGGAGACGCTGGTGAAAGGATACGCGGTCGTCGTGCTGTCGGGACTCGTCGTCGCCGGATTGTGGATCGGCGAGACGGTCTTCTCGGCCGCGTTCGGCGGACAGATTCAGACGGAGCTGAAAGAGATGCAAATCGAACGGACGGTCGACGAGTTGCACGGGCACATCATCATTTGCGGATACGGCACGTTCGGGAAGACGGTCGCTCAATCGATGCAGGACGCCGAAACGGACGTCGTCGTGATCGAGCAGGAGAACGCCCCGTTCCAGCGCGCGCTCGACGACGAGATCCTCGCAATCCAGGGCGACGCGCGGCGTGAGGAGACCCTGACTGATGCCGGCGTCAAGCAGGCCTCGACCGTCGTCGGCGCGATCGACGACTCGAACGCGAACATCCAGATCGCGATGGCCGCGAGCCAGATCGCGCCGACCGTGCGACTGGTCGTTCGGGTCGGCGACGAGATGTACGAACCGCTCGCTCGCCGCGCCGGAGCCGACGAGGTGATCATCCCGGAGATCGCGAGCGCCGAACAGGTGACGACGACACTCTAACGGGTTCAAGTCGGGGGTACGACCGCGACGTCGACGCAGTACCACACCCGATGTCGGGAGGGTTAAGTGCGCGTCGGGGGTATCCGGGGGTGTGCAATCGACGCTCCGGCGGGCGAGCGGGTTCGCCCTGGTGGGGACGATGGCGGTTGCCGCGCCGGTGCTCGGCCGGGCGGCGTTCGTCCCGTTCGCCGCCGTCGCGCTCTTTGCGGCGTTCGTGATCACGGACGGCCCGCTGTTCGAGTTGTTCGCCCGCCCCAGCGACAGACGGGAGGGGCGGCTGAACGGGCTCGCCGGCTTCGCGCTGGCGGCCGCCGGACTCGCAATTCTCGCGACCGAAATCGGACTCCCGGTCCCGCTGTTCGTCGCCGCCGTGTTAGTCCTCGCGTACGGAAACCTCGGCAAGCGACTCGTCGCCGAAACCTCCGACGAGCCGTTCCTCGGAGCTGCCGGGTTCGTGATCGGCGGAAGCGTCGCCGGCGTCGCCGGACAGGCCGCGGTCGCCTCGCTGACGGCCGCGCCGATCGTCGCCCCGCGGTTCGCCTTCCTCGCCGTCGCCGGATCGCTGGTCGCCGCGCTCTTCCGTGAGATGCTCTTCGAGCGCGACGATCCGCTGGTGATGCTCTCGACGGGCCTGCTGCTGTGGCTGTTCGACGCGCTCGCGGTCTCGGTCGGGACGGTCGACGTGGCGGCCGCACTCGGCGTCACGATCCTCCTCGGGTACGCCTCTTACGCGCTCGGGGCCGCCTCGGTCGCCGGAATGCTCTCGGGCGTCCTGCTGGGTCTCCTCGTCATCGTCTTCGGCGGCCTCGGCTGGTTCGCCGTGCTCATCAGTTTCTTCGGCATCGGCGCGCTCTCGACGAAATTTAAATACGAGGAGAAGAAGCGCCGCGGCGTCGCCGAGGAGAACGAAGGCGCGCGCGGCACCGGCAACGTCCTCGGAAACGCCACGGTCGCGCTCGTCTGCGTGATCGGCTTCGCCGCCAGCCACTCGCTGCCGGTGGACGGCACGCTCTTTCAGTTCGCCTTCGCCGGGTCGATGGCGGCCGCACTGAGCGACACGCTCTCCTCGGAGATCGGCGGCCTCTACGACGACCCGCGGCTCATCACGACGCTCGAACCCGTCTCCCCGGGAACCGACGGCGGCGTGACCTGGCAGGGCGAGGTGTTCGGGCTCCTCGGCGCGGGCATCGTCGGCGGCGTCGCGCTCGCGCTCCTCCCGGAGGTGACGCTGCTTGGCGCTGCCGTCGTCACGGTCGGCGGCTTCCTCGGGATGACCGCCGACAGCGTCCTGGGAGCGACCGTCGAAGGGCCGCAGTTCGGCAACGAGGCGGTCAACTTCGTCGCGACGCTCGTCGGCGCGGTCGTCAGCACCCTCGCCGCGTTCGTCCTGTTCTGAGCCGTGATCCGTCCCGCGCGCCCCTCTGACGCGCAGGCGCTCGCGACGCTTCAGTCGTATCTCGACGCGCCCGCACCCGAACTGCTCGCCTCGTTCGCCGCCGTCGGGACGTGTCTCGTCGCCGTCGACGAGAGCGACGACCGGCCCGTCGGCTACCTGCTCGTCATCGACGGAGAGGACGCCCACCTCGCGGAACTGGTCGTCCATCCCGAGCATCGACGCGAGGGACACGCGCGGGCACTGCTCGAAGCGGCGATCGAGCGCTCGGCACCGGGCACGCGAGTGACCCTCGTCGTCGCCGCCGACAACGATCCGGCGCGGTCGCTGTACGAATCGCTCGGCTTTCGAGAGATCGAGCACCGACCGGAGTTCTACGAGGCAGAAAACGGTGAAGCGACCGACGCCGTCGTCTACGCCTACGACGTCGGTCGCGACGGTGCCGAGCCGTGACCTCGCCTGCGTTCGGTGAACTCGTGACCGTTCAGCTCCTGACCGAGTTGGCCAGTTGATCGGCCGTCAGCAGTCGCACGCCGACCGGTTTCTTGACGAACTCGCCGGTCGAGGCGGCCACGGCGTGATCGACGCCGCGCTGGGCCGCCACGTCGAGGAGGCGCTGCGTGAACTCCCCGTCGACGACCGCCGCGTACGGTGCGGGGTCGGCGTCGGCGATGACGTCGAACGCGTCGTCGACCGGTTGCTCGGTCACAGTGACGAGGTCGTCGTCGAGGAGGCGGATCGTGCCGCTCTGGGCGTCGATGACCTCGCGGACGTGATCGTTGAGCGACTGGGGACGAGCGGGCTCGTCGTCGGCTTCTTCGGCGGTTGCGTCAGCAGCCTCGGCGTCCGGTTCAGTCTCCGTCTCGGCGTCCGACACCGCGTCGATGTCTTCGGCTTCCTCGGCCGCTGCGTCAGCAGTCTCGGTCGTTTCGGCGGTCTCGGTCGTTTCGGCAGTCTCGGTCGTTTCGGCAGTCCCGACCCCTTCGGCGGTCTCGTCCGCGACGGAATCGCTCGTCGAGGACGCTGTCGGCTCACCGATCGGACCGCTCGGCGTACACCGTCTCGGGCGGTCGTTTTCGAGCGACGCGCCGTCAGCTGCGGTTCCGTCGGCGACGACGTCACCGGCCGAGGCGTCGGATAGATCGACGTCGGCCCCCGAGCTTTCGGCGGTGTCGTATTTCGTCTCGGACACCGCGTCCAGGGCTCCCGGGCCGGGGGTCACCGACTCAGTCGTCGGCGACCCCTCGCGAGGGTCCGTTCGCTCACCGCCCACGCTCGCCTCGGCCTCGGCTTCGTCGGAAGTCGTCGACTCGAATGTCTCCTCCAGTTCGACGGATTCGACCGGGGCCTTATCACGGAGGGCCGCGAACACCTCGTGGCGCTTGAGATCCTCGACGGAGCGGCCCTCGGGCGCGAACGCGACGTGGTCGACGTTGCCCACCTGCGCGAGTTCGCGGAGGATGAGTTTCCCGCCTCGGTCGCCGTCGAAGAAGGCGGTGGTGTTCCGCCGGTTAGTGAGGTCGGCGACGGCGTCCGGGACGTTTGTGCCCTCGACTGCGATGGCGTTCTTGATGCCGTATCCGAGAAGTGTGAGCACGTCTGCGCGCCCCTCGACGACGATGACGGCGTCCGAGTCGGCGACGTGCGGACCGGCGGGGAGGCCCTCGTACTCGCTGATGTCTTCGATGCGGACGCTCTCTTTGACCTCGTCGAGGATCTCCGTCGAGGACATCACGCTCTCGTCGAACGACTCCGAGAGGAGTTCCTTCGCGCGCTCGACGACTTCTCGGCGCTTTGCTTCCCGGACGTCTTCGATGTCGGTTACCTCGACGGTGGCCCGGCAGGGACCGACGCGAGTGATCGTTTCGAGGGAGGCGGCGAGGATGGCCGTCTTGACCCGATCGAGGCTGCTCGCGATGGTGACGGTCCCGAACGACTGACCGTTCTGCGAGTCGATTTCGACGTCGATGCGGCCGACTTTCGACGACTGCTGGAGGTCGCGGAGGTCCAGGTCGTCGCCGAGGAGCCCTTCGGTCTGCCCGAAGATGGCCCCGACGACGTCGGAGCGCTCCACGACGCCGTCTGCGGTGATCGCTGCGTGGATGAGATATTTTTCCGTGTCTTCCATTGGTGGATTCCCCCGGTATGGAGGGGTGATGGTGATGTGCGTGTCATGGGAAACCCGATGACGTGCTTATATATGGGCTGCTCTCGGCAAATATCTATCGTACCCGAGAATAACGCCGCCTTTCTGTCCTTTCACAGGAGTCCGGAAGAACCGTTTCGGCGGCCGTAGCGTCTCTTTTTGCTCGGTAGGCCCCTCTCTCGGCCGCGAGCACCGGCTATCGAGTGACAGTGGAGCGAGAGAGAGAGCGTCCTTGGCGTTAGAAATCCACCGTCCCCCCGGCAACGAAGAAAAATGTTCTTCACAAGTCCAGATCGAATCTGGGAGAGCAATATTTACATATACTGAGTGATGAGTGAGATTCGATGACGCAACAGAAGACAGATTACCTGTGGATTGGGGTCTTCGCAGTCCTCGTTACGTTCGCAATCCCGTGGTTCCTCTGGCGGGACGCGAGCACGTGGCTCGGACTGCCGGTGTGGCTCTGGTGGCACGTCGGTTGGATGGGACTGGCGTCGCTCGCATTCGCGCTCTTCGCGCGCGGTGCGTGGGACCGCGGGATGAACGTCGATCCCGAGGAGGTGGGTTTCGATGGCTGAGTCGGAACTGCTCGTCCAACTCGGTGTCGTCGGCGCGTACCTCCTCGTCGCGCTCGCGGTCGGCGTCTTCGCGTACCGACTGACCGGTCGTGACGCCGAGGACTACTACCTCGCGAGCCGTTCGATCGGAACGGTCGTCCTCCTGTTTACGACGTTCGCGACGCTGCTGTCGGCGTTCACTTTCTTCGGCGGCCCGAACCTCGCGTACGGGGCGGGCCCCGAGTGGATCCTCGTGATGGGGCTGATGGACGGCATCCTGTTCGCTATCCTGTGGTACGTGATCGGCTACCGACAGTGGCTGATCGGGAAGTTCCAGGGGTACGTCACGCTCGGCGAGATGCTCGGTGACCGGTTCGGATCGACGCGTCTCCGCGCGCTGGTCGCCGGCGTCTCGCTGTTCTGGCTGTTTCCCTACGTGATGCTCCAGCAGATGGGCGCGGGCGAGGCGATCGTCGGCCTCACGAACGGTGCGATCCCCTACTGGGTCGGCGCGGCGCTCATCACCCTGTTTATGATCGTCTACGTCGTCCTCGCCGGACTCCGCGGCGTCGCGTGGACCGACACGATCCAGGGGCTGTTTATGCTCTCCGTCGTCTGGATCGCCGTCGTCTGGGTACTCACGAACGCGGGCGGGCTCGGCACTGTCTCGTCGTCGCTAGCGGACACGAAGCCCGAGTTCCTCGCGCTCGGCGGCGGCCTCTACTCGCCGCAGTGGATGATCTCGACCGCCGTGACTATCGCGTTCGGCGTGACGATGTTCCCGCAGATCAACCAGCGCTTCTTCGTCGCAAAGGACGCCCGCGTCCTGAAGCGCTCGTTCGCGCTGTGGCCGATCCTCGTCGTGCTGCTGTTCGTGCCGGCGTTCCTGCTCGGGACTTGGGCGGCGGGCCTCGGCGTGTCGGTACCGGAGGGTTCGAACGTCGTTCCGGTGTTGTTGAACGCGTACACGCCCGGGTGGTTCGCGGCGCTCGTCGTCGCCGGCGCGATGGCGGCGATGATGTCCTCCTCGGACTCGATGCTGCTCTCGGGATCGTCGTACCTCACGCGCGATCTCTACCGCCCGTTCGTGAATCCGGACGCGAGCGAAGAGCGCGAGGCGTGGGTCGCCCGCCTCGGCGTCGCCGCCTTCGCGATCGGGACGTTCGTCGTCAGCCTGTTCCGCCCCGGGACGCTCATCACCGTCGGCGACACTGCTTTCGGCGGCTTCGCACAACTCGCGCTGCCGGTGATGGTCGCGCTCTACTGGCCGAAGACGACGCGACAGGGGATGCTCGCCGGGATCGCCGGGTCCCAACTCTACTACGTCGCGCACGTGTTCATCCCGTCGATCACGCTCGGCGGCGTGACGCTCTTCGGCGCGACGTACTTCACCTGGGACTTCGCGCTCTACGGGATGGCTCTCTCGCTCGTCCTCACCGTCGGCGGGTCGCTCCTGACGACCGCCGACGCCGACGAGCGCGCCGACACGTTCACTGTGGGCTCGCGCGCGGACTGACGCAATCGGACAGCGTCACGCTGTGTCGGCCCGTTCTCGGGAACTGACGCGGAGCGAAGCGCTCTTGGTCGATCGATCCAAGTCTGAAGTATGAACGAGCCGGGCATCCAGTCGCTGATGGATCAAGAGACGCTGGCGGCCCGCGTCGAATCCGGGGACACCCCCGAGTGGGTTCGGCGCCACTTCGAGACGTTCACCGAGGCACTCCTCGGCGAGCGGAACGGGACGTCGTTCCCGTGTCACTTCGGCGCGCAGTCGGTGCGCGACGGCGAACCGCTCTACACCGCGGTCCCGTCGATGACTGATCCCGACGCGCTCTTGTCGTTCCGAGACACCCTGCTCGAATACCTCGACACCTATCGCGACGCGCCGGGACAGGCGTCGTTCGTGACGTTCTTCAAACCACCCGAGCGGGGGTTCACCGAAGCGGACTACCACGAGACGCTGTGGCATCTCCTCCAGTTCCTCCACGTCCACGATCCGGAACCGTGGCCCGAAGACATTCCCACTGACCCCGACGATCCCCACTGGGAGTTCTCCTTCGGCGGCGAGTCGATGTTCCCGACCTGTCGCGCCCCCTTCTACGACGACCGCAAGAGCCGGTACTGCCCGATCGGACTGGAGATCACCTTCCAGCCGCGGACGCTCTTCGAGGGGATCACGCACGACACCGAGGCGGGCCAGCGCGCTCGCGAGCAGATCCAGGGTCGCCTGGAGGAGTACGACGGCGTCTGCCCCCACGCGGACCTCGGCGACTGGGGCGTCGAGGGCGACCGCGAGTGGACCCAGTATCTGTTCCGAGAGGATCCCGAGCAGTCACCCGACGAGTGCCCGATCGAAGTGACGCGCGAACACCCGAAGGCCGCCGATCCCCGGTCGCGGCCGACACCGGCGGACGACTGAAATCCGTCGATGACGACCGACACACCAGTGGAGACTGCCGACGCGCTCGCGCTCGGTGACCGGCCTGCACTGCTCCTCGTCGACCTCCAGACCGGATTCGACGACCCGGTGTGGGGCGACCGCAACAACCCCGACGCCGAGGCGAACGCTGCGACGCTTCTCGACGCCTGGCGCGCCGCGGACCTGCCAGTGGTCCACGTCCGGCACGACTCCACGGAGTCCGAATCGCCACTTCGCGGCGACGCTCCCGGCTTCGCGTGGAAGCCCGAAACCGCGCCCGAGAGCGGTGAAACCGTGATGACAAAGCGCGTGAACGCCGCGTTCGTCGGGACCGACCTGGAGGAGTGGCTCCGCGAACGCGGCTGTGAGACGGTCGTCATCGTCGGGCTCACGACCGACCACTGCGTCTCGACGACGACGCGGCTGGCCGAGAACCTCGGGTTCGACCCCATCGTCGTCTCGGACGCGACGGCGACGTTCGAGCGCGAGGCACCCGACGGGACGCACTACGCTGCCGCGGAGATCCACCGCACGGCGCTGACGCATCTGTACCGTGAGTTCGCCGACGTGGCGAGCACCGACGATGTGCTCGCGGCCGTGAGACGCACACGCCGGTAGTCACGCATTACGGCAGTAACGGGATATTAGAGCCTCTCTACCGCCGATACGCATTTTTGTGCCGCGTGAGATGGGCTACGTATGCCCCGCGCCCTGTTGACCCTCCTCGGCACCGGGTTGGTCCTCGTCGTCGGCGGTGTGCTCGTCGTCGGCGGCCCAGCTATCGACGTGCCGATGGGCGTCTTCGTCGCCTGCACCGCCTGTGCCGGCGTCGCGTTCGTCGTCGCGGGGCGTCGCGAGCGGGTCCGGATCGGGTCGTGGTCGGTCCCCTGGTACGTCTTCGCCGGGGCCGGCGATCTCGCGCTCGCCATCGGCGCGCTCGCAGTGGCGCTCCCCGGTCTGCTCGGAGTCTCGGGCCCGCAGGTCGGCGTCGTCTTCGGCTCGATCTCGGTCGGCGACGGCGTCGGGACGCTCGCCCTGGCGTCCGTCGGGCTCAGCTACGTTCACGGGGTCGAACGTCTCGACTGCGACCCGAACAGGTGACGGTCGGTTTAAGATCCGGTCGCTCCTACGACGGCGTATGCAGACCCACATCGTGCCGGTCGGCTTCGACTACGACCGGCTGATCGCCCCGCTCATCCGGGACCAGCAGGACGTCGACCGGGTGATTCTTCTCGAGGGCGCAGTCGGCAGCGAGTCGAACGTCGAGTACTCTCGGAACCTCTCGGGGAAGTTAGAGAAGGACTTCCAGAACCTCCTGGGCGCCGATACGGAGCGCGTCGTCGTCGCCGACGTCTACGACTACGACGCCGCGTTCGAGCAGGCCTACGATCTCATCAACGCCGAACTCGACGCCGCCGACGACTCGGAGGTGTGGGTGAACGTCTCGGCGATGCCCCGCCCCGTCTCGTTCGCGTTCGCCACCGCCGCCCACTCGATTATGGTCGAGCGCCAAGAGGACCGCGAGCGGATTCACACCTACTACACGGCCCCGGAGAAGTACCTCGAAACCGAACTGGCCGAGGAGGTCCGCGCCGCGAAAGACCTGTTGGGTGAGGTCCTCGCAGGAGTCGACGTCGACGACGACCGGGTCCGCGAGCGCTACGAGTCGGCGACCGACCTCCTCGACGAGTTCGACGAGCGCGGGACGACCATCGGCGCGAAGCGCATCGGCGACAGCCACATCGTCGAACTCCCGGTCGCCTCGTTCCGGAACGTCAAACCGTTCGAGGAGGTCATTCTCTTCGAACTCGGCGAGTACGGCGAGTTCGACTCCGTGTCGGAACTCGCAGAGACGCTGGCGCGCGATATGAACGAGGAGTACACCGACTCCTTCCGCTCGAAAGTCATCTACAACGTCGACCGGCTGGGGCCGGGCGGGAAGGGCTACATCGAACAGGAAGAACACGGGAAGTCCTACCGGACGCGGCTCTCGCGCATCGGGCAACTCTGGGTGCGCGCTCACGCCGAAGACGACGTACTTGCGGACGACTGACCGCCGCCCTCAGAGGGGAGGGCAAGCGGAACAGGATCGACCAGCTGAACGTCCGATCGTCGCGACTCCGGAATCCGAGATTACTCGTCGACGTCGAGGTCGAACTGCTCGTTTTCGACGACGGCGTTGAGGACGACGCTCGTGTTCGACTCGCGGATGTCCGCGTCGGTGAGGAGTTCTTTGATCTGTGCGTTCATCCCGTCTGTGTCCTCGAATTTGCCGACCGCGATGACGTCGTAATCGCCCGTCACCTCGTAGACGGTGGTCATCTGTTTGTGGCCGCGGAGTCGATCCGTGATCTCGGGGAGCGCGCTCCCTTCGACCTTCAGTTGGATGATCGCCGTGACGTCGTAGCCGAGTGCGTCGTAGTTGACACGGGGGGTGTAGCCCTCGATCACGCCCTGATCTTCGAGGTCGCGGAGGTGGTTCGACACTGTCGTGACCGAGACGTCGAGTTCCTCGGCGAGGCTCCGAAGACTCGCGCGTCCGTCGCCAAGTAATGCGTTGATCAGTTTTGCATCCAGGTTTTCGTACGTCATTACACTCACGATGCGTCTGGGTACATTAGAATTTTACGAATATCCAATTAGGATAGCGACTGCGGGCATTTGCACTAAGCGATAACGTCTTTATACTGGGAGTGTTCGGATTCGATTGTCCAGGACATGACGGACCAAAATGAATCCGGTGCCGCCGTCGCAGACGGTGGCCTCTCCGCCGAAGCACAGCACGTCATCGACGAGATCGAGGAGAAAGACGTCGACTTCCTCCGCCTGCAGTTCACCGACATCCTCGGCACCGTAAAGAACGTCGCCGTACCCGCGACGCAGGCCGAGAAGGCCTTCACCGACGGGATCTACTTCGACGGGTCGAGCATCGAGGGCTTCGTCCGCATTCAGGAGTCCGACATGCGGCTCAAACCCGACCCCGAGACGTTCGCGATCCTCCCGTGGCGCGACGGCCGCTCGGCGCGTCTCATCTGTGACGTCATCAATACCACGACGGGCGAGCCCTTCGAGGGCGACCCGCGGAGCGTCCTGAAGCGCACGCTCGAACGCGCCGAGGAGATGGGCTACACCGTCAACGTCGCCCCCGAGCCGGAGTTCTTCCTCTTCGAGGAAGACGAAGAAGGCCGCGCGACGACGAAGACCAACGACGCCGGCGGCTACTTCGACCTCGCGCCGAAGGACCTCGCCTCCGACGTCCGCCGCGACATCATCTACGGCCTCGAACAGATGGGCTTCGAGATCGAAGCCAGCCACCACGAGGTCGCCGAGGGCCAACACGAGATCAACTTCGAGTACGACGACGCCCTCACCACCGCCGACAACGTCGGAACGTTCCGGACGGTCGTCCGCGCCATCGCGGCCCAGCACGACCTCCACGCGACGTTCATGCCCAAGCCGATCCCGAAGATCAACGGCTCGGGGATGCACACCCACGTCTCGCTGTTCGACGAGGACGGCAACAACGCCTTCCACGACGACGACGACGAGTTCAACCTCTCGGAGACCGCCCACGCCTTCCTCGCCGGCGTCCTCGAACACGCCCCGGCGATCACGGCCGTCGCCGACCCGACGGTGAACAGCTACAAGCGCCTCGTCCCCGGCTACGAAGCGCCGGTGTACGTCGCGTGGTCCGACCGCAACCGCTCGGCGCTCATCCGCAAGCCGGCCGCACGCGTACCGGCAGCCTCGCGCATCGAACTGCGTTCACCCGACCCGTCGTGTAACCCCTACCTCGCCTTCGCGGCGATCATCCACGCCGGTCTCGAAGGCATCGAGAAGGGCCTGGAAGCCCCCGACCCGGTCCGGGAGAACATCTACGAGTTCGACGAGGCCAAGCGCGAGGAGTACGGTATCGACACGCTGCCGGCGAACCTCGGTCAGGCCGTCGCCGAATTCGAAGACGACGAGGTCATCAAGGAGGCCCTCGGCGAGCACGTCTCCGAGAAGTTCATCGAGGCGAAGACCCAGGAGTACGACGAGTTCCGCATCGACGTCTCCCAGTGGGAACTCGACCGCTACCTCGAAAAGTACTGAGCGACGCCGACGCCTGACTGCGGGTTCTTCCGTTTTCGTTCTTGCCTTCTTCGGTTCTTTCGTCTGCCGTTCTCCGACGCCGTAGCGGAGCGGGCGCCGTTCGTGGCCGAATGTCGACTCAAGCCACGTCGCGAGCGTCGACGACGAGCGGCAGCGCGAGCAGTCCGACGGCGCCGACCGCCCCGGCGACGGCGATGAGCGGGCCGTTCTCGATCAGTTTCGCGGTGCCGCTCATCACCCCGAGCGCGACGAGGAGTCCGCCGCCGCCGAGGGCGAACGTCCGGGTCGACAGTTCGACAGTCACCGCGGCCGCGCGGCGGCCGAAGCGCTGCCACGCCAGTACCCCGCCAGCGGCCGTGCCGATGCCCAAGAACAGTTCACTCTCCCCGGGAGCGACGAGGAGCCCCGCGAGTCCGAGTGCGACCGCGAGGACGAACAGCGCGGTGACGTGGCGGTGTTCGGGCGTCGCGAGCGCACCGCTCGGTGACTTCGGCGAGAATCCGGGTCCGAGCGCAAAGGCCGCTGCGAGGAACGCTACCCCGATGGCGACGCCGGCGACGACGTCCGCGAGGTAGTGGACGCCGATCAGCACGCGCGAGAGGGCGACGGCGCCGACGACGACCCCCGCGACGGTGAGTCGCTGTCGCCAGCGCCCCCACGTCGCGAGCACGGCGACGCCGCCCCAGAACATCGTCGAGCCGAGCGCGTGCCCGCTGGGAAAGCCGAGTCCGTCGCGATACGAGATCGGCGGGCGCGGGAGGCCGAAGAAGTGTTTCAGTCCGATCGTGAGACCGATCGCACAGAGGCCAAGCGCGAGAGCGAACGCGGCCCCGCGGCGCGGGATGCCGACGCGGTCGCCGAGGAGGTACGCGAGGGCGACGCACGCGAGCAGGAGATAGGGATTTCCGAGGTGCGTGAGCGCCCAGAACACCGCGACGATGGCGTCCGGGAGCGACTCGGCGAACGCGACTTCGCCGATACCGCGCGTGGCGAGCGGCGTCGTGGTCGGGGTCATCGGTGCGTCTCTCACTGCGCGAACGACAAATATCGTCGGGTTCGTCGCTGTCACCGCTTTCGAGGGAACAGCAGGGCAGAAAAGCGGGACGCAGCGATCGAACGCGGCGGGATCGAACGTGGCGAGTGTGAAGTGAGCGCGGACGGCGCACGTCGCGGGATATCGCGGACTGGCCCGTTCAGGAGCGCCGATCGCGAACCCAGTCGACGAGCCGCCCGGGCACGCCGAGCGCGTTCAGTCCGACGCCGAAGATCACGAAGAGGGCGTAGAGTCCCAGCGTCGAGAGGTAGATGACGAGCATCGCGACCACCGCGAGCAGGTCGTCGTCGAGCAGATAGAACGCACCGATCGTCGCCGCCGTCCCGTACAGCAAGACGAGATACGGCCCCCAGCCGCGGGCTTTCCCCCGGCGGAGTCGCCCGCGAACGTAGCGGCGCATCTCGGATTCGACGTCGGGGCGCTCGACCGTGCGCGACTGGACGTCCTCCTCGAACGTGTCGAGGTCGGCGCGCAGTTCCTCGATGCGGCGATCGAGGTCCTCGATGTCGGGCGCGCCGCGGGGTTCGACGTCGGTGTCGTCGCCCCCACGTGGTCCGCTGCCGGCGCTCGCGGCGCCCTCCACGTCCTCCTCGGGCGTCGTCGCATCCTCCGCGGCGTCGTCGTCGGGTGTCGTCGCGTCGTCCGCACTCATCGTCCGCTCGTCACGTCGGCCCCGCGGGTGTTGTACCTGCCGGTCTCGCTCGTCGGCGTCGCCGTCCGACTCCGCAGTCTCTCGGTCTGCGGCGTCGACCTCCCCTGCGAGGACGGCGTTGACCACCGCGCCGGTGAGCACGAGAATGCCCGAGAAGTAAAACCAAGTGACGAGTAACAACACCGCTCCGAGCGCGCCCGCGACCCCGCTTGACAGTTGCGCGTAAAAGCCGAAGACGACGCCGAGAATAGCCCAGCCGACGCCTGCGAACAGCGCTCCCGGGAGTGCCTGTCGGAGCGTGATCGGGACGTCGGGGATGAGCGCGTACAGCGGGACGAACGCCACGACGAGAAACGCCAGGAGGACGAGCGGGCTCACGATCCCGACGAACGGCACGTCGACGATGGCGATGACGGTCGCAGCGACGGCGACTCCGATGGTCGCCCCGCCGAGCGAGAGGAGGGTCAAGAGGCCATCGCGAATCTGGTCGACCATCGAACTGGTCGGGTAGCCGTAGACCCGAGAGAACGCGACGTCGATGCCGCGGAACAGTTTCAGCGCGCCCCAGACCGTGACGAGGAGGCTCACGATCGAGAGGGTGCCCTGTCCGGTACGGTCTGCGAGCGCGTTCTCCACGAGGTCGGCCCCCGACGGGAGCAGATACTGCTGGGCGATCGTCCGGATCTGGTCTGCGAGTTCCGCCCCGCCGATGACGGTCGCGAGGACGACAGCGAGCGTAAGAAGCGGGACGAGCGAAACGAGCACGTAATAGGAGATACTCGCTGCGAGGAACGTCACCTCCCGCTCACGGACGGTATCGACGATCGCACGCGTTGCGACGAGTGGGTCACGAGTCCGGACGCTCACAGGAGTCTGTTCGCCGGACTGACACAAGAGTGTAGGTGGTAGATCGGCGTGCGTCGCGGAGGTCATCGGGCCCGGTGTGCGAACCGGAGCGGCCCGAGCGATGCGTTCGAGCGGCGACTACTCGGCGTCGACCGTCGCGTCGCGAATCTCTTGGACCGTCGCATCGGTCTTGAACGACGTGCCAGAGTAGTGGGCGGGCGTCGCCTCGAACCCGGCGTCCCGGAGGTCCGCGAGGAAGTCGTCCATCGCTGGTGCAGAGCGGCTCCACTGCTTGCAGAGGCGGTGCTGGTCGTAGTGCGTCGGCGTGTCGAGTTCGCCCGCGACGGTGTCTAGCATCCGCCGAGCGCGCGCCGCCTCGCCCATCTCCTCGGTCACGTGCTCGCGGACCGCACGGACGAAGTCGGGTTCGCAGATCGGCCCGAGGTAGAGCGGCCCGGCGGTGAGCAGGCGGTCGCCACCGCAGGCGGCACAGGTCTCGGGCGGGTGCGCGATCAGGCCGAACTCGTGAGTTCGGTGGAGGCAGTCCTCGCAGTGGTGGACGTAGCCCAGTTGATCGATGAGTGCGTCGGCCTGCGTGGCGCGGGCGTCGAGTTCGAGGTACACGCGGGCGTAGTGGCGCGTGACGTGCGAGAGGATCGGCACCGCGGCCTTGTCGTACCGCGCGGCGGTGCGGACGAGCGCGGAGAGGAGAACGCGAAGCCCCATCTCGGGGTGGTAGTCGGTGTTCTGCGGGAGCGTCGCGTACTTGCGGATGCCAGAGCGCTGGTGGGCGCCGCACAGCGGCGCGGTGTCCGTGGCGGTGACGCAGACCAGGTTGCGCGTGTTCGCGAACGCGGCGTCGACGAAGGGGATCGGCGTGCCGAACGGATCGAGATCGACGACGTCGAACACGGATTCGTGGAGGAGCGCGTTGACGTCGCGTTCGACCACGTCGCCGTCGAGGTCGTTACGCGCGAGGTTCTCGCGTGCGAGTGCGACCGCGTCGGCGTCGACGTCGACGCACGTGACGTCGAGTCCCTCGGCGGCGGCGCGGACGCCCCGGACCCCGCTGGCCGCCATCGCGTCGAGATACGAGGTGAGGCGCGGTTCGCGCTCGCGGTACGCCCGCAGCGTCGCCACCGTCACGTCGCGGTTGAGTTCCTGCGTCGGGTTGTAGAACACGCCGTCGCCCGCACCCTCCGACGCGCCGTCGCGGGCGTCGGGGACCGAAAGCTCGACATCGCCCTCACGAACGTCCATACCTCGGTTCGGACGCCCCGCGGCGAAAAGCGATGCGATGCACGGTCCGGAGAACCTCCCGGGAGAAGCGGTCGACGGCCGAAGTGGGCACCGGTGGCGTTTTGTCCGCCCCCGAGCAAGCGACGGGCGTGAGTGACGGCGACGGCGGCCCGACCGACGAGCGCGGGTCGACGGACGACACCGACGGGTTCGACGTGGTCGCCAGCGACGCGGGCAGCGACACAGCGGGCGACGCCACCGACGACACCGACAGCGCCTCCACCACCGACCCTGGTGAGAACGCCGACCCTGGTGAGAACGCCGACCCTGGTGAGAACGCCCACGACGGCTACGCCGTGCCGACCGAGACGGACAGTGACGCCGAAACCGCCTGGCGGCGCGAACTGGCGGAGGCGGGCGAACTCACGCCGAACGCGGTCGACACGCTGATCAAACTCCACGACGGCCGCGGCGCGCGTGCCATCGAGGCCGTCTCGGAGGGTCGCATCAAGCGCTACCGCGACTTCACCGTCGTCGTCGGCCACGAAGACGAGTACGTCGTCGAGGACGGCGGGTGCACCTGTAAGGACAGCGCGTACAACCTCGATCCCGAGGACCCCCACGAGCGCTGTTGGCACGTGCTCGCGGTCGCCATCGCCGAACGCATCGGCGAAGTCGACTACCACGAGATGTGGTACTCCGAGGTTCGGGAGTTCATATAGACCCCGTCGAGACGCGCTCCGCACCGTTTTTACCACGTCTCGGCGAATTTCGGGTATGCCAACGATCGACGAGAAGCGAGTGTACACCGACAACTCCGGGACCGAGACGGTCTATCTCGCGACGGGGCTCGGCGTCGTCGCCGTCTCCGTCTCCGACGACCTGATCGGGGAGTTCGGCGTCGCAGAGCGGTGTCACGCCCGCGATGTCGCCACGGCGGGCCCGCTCGTCGCGGTCGCGACCGACGAGGACGTCCTGGTAGCTGATCGGAGCGCAGCGGACGGCGACGCGGCCTCCACCGCCGGCCCGTCCGACGCGCTCGATTTCGCCGCGACTGGCTTCGGACCCGCGACCGCTGTCGGACTCGACGCGGGCGCGCTTCTCGCTGGCGACGAGGAGGGACGGATCGGTCGGTGTGCGGCCCCGGATGACGCCGCCAGCGACGCGGACGCGACCTGGACGGAAGTCGGATCCGCGGGCGCGGTGCGCGCGATCGACGGCGGCCTCGTCGCCGCCGCCGACGGCGTCTATCGCGTCGACGACTCGGGCGCGACGCACGCCGGCCTCGACGACGCCCGCGACGTCGACGCCGAACCGCTCGTGGCGACCGGCTCCGGACTGTTCAAACTCGGGAACGGCTGGATGGACGTGCTTTCCGACCCGGTCGACGCCGTCGACGCCGTCGGCCCCCGAGCGCACGCCGTGAGCGAGGGGACGTTGTACGCGCGGGACCCCGATGCCGACACCCACGAGGAGGCCTGGCACGAAGAAGCCCTGCCGATCGACAGCGACGTCGTGGCCGTGACCCACGGCGCGGAGTCCTCGTACGCGGTCACGGCAGACGGGACGCTCGCCGTGCGGCTGGAAGGCGACGAGTGGCGGCACCGCGGACTCGGGGTGAGAGACGTCGCAGCGGCCGCGGTCTGACGGACCATCGCGGCTGTTCGCAGAGCAGTGCGCCCCACTCGCACGCGGCGCGAAGACGGAAAGGGGTTTTAGCGCGGATCGTGAGAACACCAGTATGATCGTACCCGGCGCATCCTCACAGGCGCTCGCGGCCGCGCTCGCGGCGGAACTGGGTGAACCGCTGGCGGCCGTAGAGTACAATCGCTTCCCGGACGGCGAGACGCTCGCCGCCGTCCCCGAGTTCGACGCCGAGCGCGCGGTCGTGGTCGCGACGACGGACTCGAACGACGCGTGGGTCGAACTGCTGCAGTTACAGGACGCCGTTCGCGAGGCCGGTGCGTCCGAGGTCGTCACCGTGATCCCGTATATGGGCTACGCGCGACAGGACCGCGCCTTCGAGGCGGGCGAACCCGTCTCCGCACGCGCGATGGCTCGCGCCGTCTCGACCGGCGCGGATCGCGTGGTGCTCGTGAACCCTCACGAGGAGTCGATTTCCGACTTTTTCGACGCACACGTGACTATCTGTGACGCCGCGGGGCGACTCGCCGAACCGCTTCCGGACGATCTGGCCGACCCGCTCTTTCTGTCGCCGGACGCCGGTGCAACCGAACTCGCCGAAGCGGCGTGTGAAGCCTACGGGAGCGGCGAAACCGACTACTTCGAGAAGACGCGCCACTCCGGGACAGAGGTCGAGATCGCGCCGAGCGATGCCGACACGGAGGGCCGGGACGTAGTCATCGTCGACGACATCGTCGCGACCGGGACGACGATGAGCGAAGCCGTGTCGCATCTGGACGACGACGGGGCAGCCCGCGTCTTCGCGGCGTGCGTCCATCCGCTGCTCGCACAGAACGCCCGAACGAAACTCGAACGCGCCGGCATCGAGCGCGTGATCGGTACCGACACCATCGAGCGCGACGTGAGCGTCGTCTCGGTCGCGCCGCTCGTCGCTGCCGCCGTCGACGCCGTCGAAGCCGCGTAACGCCGGATGAGCGACCTGGATCCTTCGTCCAGCGGAACAACCGACGCCGACCCGTACTACCCCGACGACCGGCACGTGCTGGAAGCCGACTGCGCGCGATGTCCCGCGCTCGTCGCGTGTCGCGAGCGAATCTCGTGGGGCACCGGCGACCGCGACGCGGCAGTACTGGTCGTCGGCGAAGCCCCCGGCGCGGGCGAACCGGACGCGGAGACGTGGCGCGGCGGCAACTGGACGGGGCGGGCGTACACGACGCGGCATTCGGGGCGTCGCGTCCGGAAACTGCTCGCCGACGCCGGTCATCCCGACGCCTACGTCACGAACGCCGTGAAGTGCTTCCCCTGCGACGGCGCGGGATCGAACCGCGAACCGACGCCGGCCGAGCGCGCGAACTGCCGCGAGCACCTGCGTACGGAGATCGATACCGTCGATCCCGCCGTAATCGTCGCGACGGGCAAACACGCCACCGCGAGCGCGCTCGCACTCGACGGGCGGGAACTGGACGGCTTTGTCGATCGGGTGCTGGAGCCCACCGAACTGGAGCGGGTGAACGCGACGTTGCTCCCGGTTCTCCATCCGTCGTACCAAGACGTCTGGCGCGCCCGACTCGGCTACGACGACGGCGAGTACCGGGCAGCGGTCCGTACGGCGATCGGCGAGGCTGTCGGCGACGACTGATTTTTCAGAGACCCGAACCTACTTCGGCGATCCGTCCGACGTGACGCCTATGAGCGGAGACCCGACCATCTTCGAGCAGATCATCGCCGGCGACATCCCGGCGCGCATCGTCTACGAGACGGAGACCGTCGCGGCCTTCCTCGACGCGAACCCGCTCGCGCCCGGTCACACGCTCGTCGTGCCGAAAGAGCCCTACGAGCGGCTCGACGAGATCCCCGGGGACATCGCCGCCGACCTGTGGGCCGCGGTGCAGGAGCTGACTCCTCGCATCGAAGCGGCCGTCGATGCCGACGCGACGACGATCGGCGTGAACAACGGCGAAGCGGCCGGTCAGGAAGTCCCACACGTCCACGTCCACGTCGTGCCGCGGTTCGAGGGCGACGGCGGCGGTCCGATCCACGCCGTCGCGGGCGACCGACCGGACCTCTCTGAAGACGAACTCGACGACATCGCCGACTCCATCGAGTCCGGCGAGTAGCGGGCGTCGCACACAGCGGTCGAACCGCACGACTGCGGGACCGGATCACTTAAATCCGAGTGCGCGGCCACGTGGCGTATGTCTGCACAACCGCCAGGCGTTGCGGCGTTCGTCGGCGCGACGGGCGGCGCGGGAACGACCCGAACGGTCGTCGAGGTGGCCGCCGCGCTCGCGACCGACGGCCGGACGGTCGCCGTCGTCGACGCCGCGTTCGGAACGCAAGGACTCAGCGACTACCTCACGGGGCGAATCGATCCCGACGTGACGGCGCTCGTGACCGACGAGGAGGGCGCCGATCTCTCGACCGGCCTCTCCGAACTCGACGTCGGCCGCGACGTCGCCGGTCGCATCGCCGTCTGTCCAGCGCACGCGCCTTTCGAGCGCCTGGCTCGCGCAAAGCGCGTGGGCGCCGTACAGGCGTTGGAATCCCGCATCGCGACTGCGGCGTCGCGGTTCGACCACGTCCTCCTCGACGTCCCGCCGGTCGCGGCGAACCAGGCCGTCGCCGCGGTGAATGTTGCAGACCGCGTCGCCGTCGTCGCACCGGCGAGCGACCGCGGCGCGACCGCAATCCAGCGGACCCACGAGCGCCTCGCCGACGTCGGCGCAGAAGCGTCGCTCGTCGTGTCGACGCGCGGCGAACTCGAAACGGCCGACGTCTCGATCCCCGACGCGGGGTCGCTCGACGTACAGACGGAACCACGGGTCCCGAACGAGGACAGCGCATTCGCCGCGGCGATCGAGCGCGTCGCGGCCGCGGTGACAGGGCGTGAAATTGCGGGCACCGACACCGAACAGAGCGGGCTCCTCGGTACCGTCGGCGAGTACGTCGGTCGGTAGAGCGGAGACACTCCTATAGTAGCATTTGCAACTGATTGTGCATCCGATCGCACGACAGCGTACGATCCGATGAGTGAAGACTTGCAAATGCTACTATAGCGCCACTCCGAGAACCGCAAAACGAAAGCGAGGCCCTGCGCGGCGACCGGAACGACTACTGGAAGTCGGCGCCGGCGCTCATCGTCTCGGCGAGCGCGTCGCGCTTCGAGACCAGCGCGTCGCCAGCGATCGGTGCCGACGCGTCGCGTCGAACGGCCTCGGCCAGTTCGGGAATCGGTTCGTGCGTTTCGACGTACGCCGCGAGTGCGAACTCCGACTCTTCAGCGTTCGTCAGTTCGAGTGCGTCCGCACGCGCGATCCGACCGTCGAGCCAGTCCCGGAGCACGCGGCGCGCCGTGGGTGAAATCGGTGTCACGCCCTCGACGCCGCAGCGGTGGAGGAGCTTCGCGGCCGTGACCGGTGCGAGCGCGGCAGCCTCTCCGGCGTCGCCGACGCTCACGCCCGCGTCGTAGCGATCGAGGACGGTCGACGCTGCCGCGGCCGTACACGGGAGGTCGTCTTCGAACGTTCTGAGCCGCGCGTCGAGATCGACGTCGGTGTCGTCGACAGTCGCGACGCCGCGCTCGGTCTGCTTCGTCGTCAGTTCCAACCCCGCTGCGATCTCCGACAAACCCATCGTCGAGACGTTTCCGCCAGCCCGAATAAGAGGTTTCGACCTAAATATCAGATTCGATAGCACTACCTATCGTTTACCGGTAGGTACTACGCGGCGGAAGCGGGCTCAATACCCCGTATTCTCCCGTCTTTAAATATGCCTTCGCGACCGAGTTTCAATTGTGATGAGTGAAGCACCCACCGCCGACGCCAGTACGACGACGAACGCCTGCCCCGAATGCGAGGGTCGCCCCGAGACGACGCGCGGGGAGACGGTGTGTGGCGACTGCGGACTCGTGCTCTCGGAGTACCGGATCGACCACGGGCCCGAGTGGCGCTCGTTCGCCGACGACGACACGGACCCGAAACGGACGGGCGCGCCGCTGACGCGCTCGCGACACGACCGCGGCCTCTCGACTGAGATCGGCCGCTCGACCCGCGTGAAAGGACGGAAGCGACGCCGGCTTGCTCGGATGCGCCGCCAGCACAACCGCGCCCGGATCTCGACGAAGCGCGAGCGGAATCAGGTGTACGCGTTCACCGAGATTCGCCGCCTCACCAGCGCGCTCTCGTTGCCGGAACGGATCCGCGATCACGCCTGCTCGCTGTTCGATTCCGCGCAGTCGGAGGATCTCCTCCGCGGACGATCCCTCGAGGGATTCGCGGCAGCCTGTGTCTATGCGGCTTGTCGTGTCGCCCGCGTCTCGCGGACGGTCGACGAGGTCGCGGCCGCGGCGAAAGCGACCGAAGCCGAACAGACGGCCGCCTACGACGCGATCAACCGCGAACTCGGACTGCCAGTCGGTCCGATCGATCCCACGGAGTACGTCCCTCGATTCGCCTCGCAACTGGACCTCGCCGGCGACGTCGAACGGCGGGCACGAGAGTACGTCGCCGAAGCGGTCGACGCCGGTCTCGCGGTCGGCCGCAACCCAAGCGGCGTCGCCGCCGCGTGTCTCTATACGGCTGCCCGTGACAGCGACGCAGACCTGACCCAGCGGGAGGCCGCCGACGCCGCCGGCGTCACACCGGTCACGCTGCGGTCGACGTACCAGAAGCTCCGAGACGACGAGTAGCGAGGTCTGGCGGACGAATGGGACGACGAACGCTCGACTGATTCTACGACGCTGTCGGTATGGAGCACCAGCCGACGCGACTCAGCGACCGATCAGACTCGTAGGCGATATCAGCGGCCAATTAGACTCGCTTGGCCCGCTGGACCGCGTCGGCGACCGTCACCACCGCGCGAGCCGCTCGTGTCGACGGCGCGGATCGGACGACGGGACTGAACGACTCGATCGTCGCTCCGATGCGTGGATCGGCGGGCACGGTGACCGCGGGGGCGCCGAGCACTTCCTCGAAGGCTCGCTCCGGTGGGTCGTCGACGGCACGGTTGATCACGACGGCGACGAGTCCCGCGTCGAGTTCGCGGGCGAGCTCCCGCGAGCGAACGGCGTCGGCGAGCGCGTACGACTGCGGTGACGCCACGACGACGCAGGCGTCTGCGACCGCCAGGGGAACGCCCGCGTCGGCTTTCATTCCCGCCGGGCAGTCGACTACGACGTCGCCGTACGCACGCTCGACGGCGCGAAGCGTCTCGTCGAGAGCCGTGACGTCCGCCGCCCGAGCGCCCGCGAGTGATCGTCCGCAAGGGAGCAAGCGTACCGGACCGCGCCCCTCACGAACCGCTTCGAGGGGATCGGCACGACCGGCCAGCACGTCGTGGAGGTCCGGGCCGGGACCGGTCGGGAGATCGGCCATCCCGAGGTCGGCGTCGACGACCGTCGCGTCGAGCGCCGCACCGCATTCGACCGAGAGCGTCGACTTGCCGACGCCGCCTTTGCCGCCGGTGACGGCGAGGATCATCGGTCCTCCGTGGACGGCGACGCCGTCGGGGTCTCTCGCACCGCTGACCCCTCGGCAGCCTCTGCCAGCGCCGAGACGACTGGGTCGGGGTCAGCAACAGCCGCACGAGCGGCGAGGTCGTCGATCCGCGCCGCGACGGTCCGGAGTGCTCTTCTATCGGCAGCGAGCGAATCGGGGAGCTCTGAAACCGGATCGATGCCGCCGCAGGCGTCGAGCACCGCAGTCGCCTCGGAAACAGACGCGTCGGTCAGTCGCTCGGCGTGTTCCACGCGCGTTTCGACCGCGTCGAGCCACGCGTCGAGGGCGTCGGGAAGCGGAGCGTCAGCCCCGCCATCATCATCCGGTTCACCGTGCGAATGCTCCGGATGCGGCGCAGCGGCCGTCTCAGTCGGCACGGCGTCGGCGGGCGGAGTCGCACGCCCGAGCGTCCGGACGGCCGAACTGACTAGGTCACGCTCGTCGGTGTCGGCGTCCGCGGGGCCGAGGAGGTCGACGGAGACGACAGACGCGTCCGGATTATCCGAGGATACGCCCGGGGATTCGTCCGAGGATTCTCCCGGGTCGTCTGCAGATGCAGCCGGCGAGCGATCCGGATCGTTCACCGCCGGACAGGCGTATCCGATGCCGAGTCGTCCCGAGGCGGGGATCGTCCCCGAGAATCCGTCCGCATCCCAGCCGGCAGACGGGACGCCCGCACGACGCGGCGGGAGAACGGGCCCATCGAGTTCGTTCGAGACGCGTACGCGCATCTCGACGGCGAGGTCGCTACGAAGTTCGACGCGCACGAGCGTCACGCCCGCGACGCGAGAGGTGGTGGTCGTCGTTCGAACTGGCGGCGTATCGGCGGGTGCGGCGTGAGCGTCGGTCTGCACGCGCGGTCTGGCCGCGGGCAGGTACATAAACTGTCGTCTCAGAATGGGTATGACTCGTCAGCAGATCAGGATGGGCGCGTCGAGGACGTCGTGTGTCGACGTCGGTCCGCCGAGTGCGCCGACGAGGTCCGGCGCGACGACCACCGGTGCGCGGATCGGCGCGCCCCGGGCCACCGCGAGGGCGTCGCAGACGCCGGTCGAGACGGCGGGGTCAGGGGGTCGGGTCCGCGAGAGTCGAGCGGAAACCGTTCGGCGCGCGGCTCGAAAGTCGTCCTCGACGGCCGCGATACGAGCGTCACGAACGGCTCGTTCGAGGTTTCCGGCGCGGTCTTCGAGTCGCAGTCGTGCGTCCCGGGTGTCGCGTGCGGACCGTGCGTTGCGTTCGAGAAGTTCCAGCCGCTGGGCGGCGGCGACGCGCTCGGTCGCGACCTCGGAGAGCCGCCGGGTCGTCTCCGAGAGCGACGCTTCGGCTTCTGCGAGTCCGTCGTCACTCGTCCCGTGATCCGCGTCGCGAAGCGCGTTCACCCGGCCGCGGATAGTCGCGACCCGTTCCCGAAGCCGTTCGGTTTCGGCACCGGCCTCTGCGGCGCGGCGACGGGCGGTACGCAGTTCTGCGACGCCGACCGCCGCGGGCGCCGCGGAGCGAAGCGACCGTCTCGCAGTTCGAAGATCGTCGTCGTAGGGCGTCTCGACACCGCGCGCCGCAGCGAGCGCCGCCAGCGCAGCGCGACGATCGAGCGTCGTTGCGGGCGTGAGTGGCGACACGTGCCGGTGGACCGACTGCGGAGGCGGCGAGTGAACGGCCAGCGTGCCGCTCGTCGTCGGGCAGCCAGCGCAGACCACGCGATCGAGCGCACCGCGTGAGGGACCGAGTTCAACGTCACGAAGGTCGACGATCGGCCCATCACGCGTCGAACCGTCGGGAAGACGGACAGCGGTGTCGGCGACGGCATCGAACCGGCCGCTCACAGTTCCCGCTCGCGCATCGCGTCCGACTCCGGATGGTCGGTTCCGGCGGCAAATCGGTCGTACGGCGTGCTCGGCGACTCCCGGTTTTCGTATGCGGCAGCGGCTTCTCGCACCGCGTCGGGCGCGTCGGCGAACTCGTTGAACGGTTCCGTGCGTTCGACTTGCACGTCGGCGGCGTGTCGCTCGCGAAGCCGACAGGCCAAGAAGGCGCCGTACTCCGTTTCCCGCAGGAGCGCGGCGCGACCGAATTTCCGGACGACGGTCTCTTCGTGTGCTCGACAGGCGTTTCGCAGCGTCTCGCGTGCCCGACGCGAATACGTCACTACCAACAACACGACTACGCCTCAATTTCCGGGCGGCGGTAAAAACCCACTTACACCGGCGAGATGTCGGCGTCGATGTGGTCCGGTCGTTCGTCGAGGAGGTCGGCGATCCGCTCGCGCGCATCGTTCTCGCTCTCGGCGACGACGACGAGTCCGTGCGCACGGCCCGAGCCGGTCGCCTGATACGCACGGAGCCCACCTTCGCCCTCGAAGTCGGTGGCGTACGTCCGCAGGACGGTCACGACGCGCTGTTCGGTCGCGGCGAGGTCCGATTCGCCGGCCTCGAAGTCGCTGAGGGCCTCCTCGACGTTCCGGAGGGCAGAGATGCGGTCCATTCTACGTCGTCCGCAGGTAGTTCTGCCGCGGTTCGTAGAGCTCTCCCTTTCGTTTGAGATTCTCGATCTCGTCTTCGGCCTTCGACTCTTCGAGTCCGAGATCACCGCCTGCCCGTTCGATGACCTCGTCGACCGGCGCGCCCTCCTCGTACTCGTCTTCGAGTTCTTCGATGAGGTGCTTGATGTCCTTGATGCGGTCGCGCTGATTCTTCGAGGTCCCGGTCTCGACGATGTCGGCGTCGAACTCGCCGGTCTCGGGGTCCATCCCGATGTCGCGGAGACAGGATTCGACTATTTCGGTGACTCGGACCGCGTCCTCGCGTTCGACGGTGTCAGAGAGTCTGAGCCGCGCCGACGCCTCCGAGAGCCTGACGAGCGCTTCGAGCTTCCGGGCCGTGACCGGCACCGGCGCGTCGTCGTCGGCCCCCTTCGCGCGGAAGTCGACGTAGAAGTCGCGGATGACCGCTTTCGCCTCGTCGGTCATCGTCGGGTAGCAGTTGCGCTTCGCGTAGGCGATGTACTTCCGCAGGAGTTCGGCGTCGATGACGGGCGTGACTTCCTCGGTCGCGTCCTCGACTTCGCCATCGGTGAACTCCGAACTCGGCACCTTCGACTTCTGGGTGTGGAGTTCGCCCGCGTAGTTCGTGTTGATGATGTGCTCTGCGAGTTCGGCGTCGCTCTCGGGGTCGGGGTTGTCCGTCACCGTGAAGATCAGGTCGAACCGCGAGATGAGCGCGGGTTCGAGGTCGATCTGCTCGCCGATCGGCTCGTACTGGTCGAAGCGGCCGTACTTCGGGTTTGCCGCGCCGAGCAGCGAACACCGGGATTTCAGGGTCGCGTTGATTCCGGCCTTGGATACCGAAATAGAGTTGTGGAGGACGACGCCCTTGCTCACGAACGTGTTCGTCGGTTCGACAGTCACGTCGTAGACCCACTCACAGGCGTGTTCCCCCTCGTTCGGGACAGTCTCGACGTCGGTCACGCGGTAGTATCGGAGGTCGCATCGCGATTCGAGGGCATCGAGCCGCTCGTCCGCTTCGTCGAGCGCCTCCGCGATCGCGTCCAGGGCACCTGTGCGGAGCGATGCCCGTCTCGCAGCGGTGTAGCCGCCGTCTTCAGCGTAGTGAACCGCGCTCGTCGTCGCGTCCGGGAGCTGCTCGGCGAGCTGTCTGCCGGACCAGCCGATAAGATCTCTGGCTTCTGCGAGCGTCGCTGCCGAATCGAGCTCGTTTCGGATTGTTTCGATGCGATCTCGGAGCGACTCGACTTCTGCCTGAACAGTGCTAATTTGGACGCCGTAGCCCTCGTCGAGTGCGGGGCGGAATCGACCGTCGAGAGGGACACCGAGCAGTCGTTTGAGCGATCTGATCTCTCGCGCTGCGCTCGTCGGCAGAACGTCGTGGTGCCGTTCGGTCTCGTTGCTCCGCTCGGCGAACGCTTGGGCCTTCTCGTGACGGTCGTCGGCAGGATCGACGACCGCCGACACGAACCGTTCGGTGGAGTCGCCCATCACGTACGTCTTCCAGGCGTCTTCGGCCGAATCATAGTGAATTCGCGACCCGATACCAAGCTTCGCGAGCGCATCGGCGTAATCCGCTGCGAGACCTTCGGAAGCGGTCGAAAACGACATCGCTTCACTCTCGACGCCGCCATCGCCCGCAAACGCACCGACGAGGAACCGGCGAATCTCTTCTTCGGAGGCACCGAGGACGGCGTCCGGCATCCGTTTGTCCCTCGATTTCCGCATCACGCCCGGGAAGTTGGACTCGAACCACCGGTACAGTTTCGTCGATACCCATCGCTTCGTCGTGGTCCCAGCACCGTTCACCGCGTCCGTGCTTTCGAGACCGAAGATGTCGGCCATCAACTGCGCTGCCCGATCGAGGAGCCTGTCGTCTTGGTTCGAGAACCCGATTTCGTGCGTGCGACCGCCGGAGTACGAGTGTCCTTCGGCCGTCAAGAGCCCCAGCATCTCCGCGAGGTCAGGCGACATCTCGTCCGGGAGGTCGACGTCGCGCTCTTTGCCGCGGTGCTCCCCGTCAGTGAGCGGCCGTGGGGCTGCAGAGTTCGGGAGTTTTCGCGGCGCAGGGACAAAATCGCCCACAGACATCGCCGCGGCATCGACCGTTCCGACCGCTCCGTCGTCGTCGACGAACATCGGATGTTCGGGAGTGACGAGAACCGAGCGACCGTTCGAGAAGGACACCCGAACGAACTCCTCTGGGGCTTCGTGCCTGCTCACGCGATCGACCGAGGTCTTCTCGGTGTCGTTCGTGTCGAGATCGACAGTGTGGACGCCGACATCCTCGACCGGGAGGATCTCGCAGTCGACGCCGTCGACGACGTCCCCCTCGCGCTCGTCCATCATCGAGTCCACGAACGGACCGATCTCGACGCGACGGCCGTCTGAGAGTAAAACCTCCGATTTCGGATGGTATGACTGTTGTTCCAGCGCTTCGTGCATTGCACTCCGGTCCTCCGATCGCATCTTATCTAGCTCGTCGACAGCCGCGATTCCTTTGTCTGCCAGCACGAGCGCGCCGGCTTCGAGCGTCCACTGCTGGCCGTCGCCGAAGTCGTCGCGGACGGCGGCCGCCGTGAGACCGGCGGACGAACTGCCTTTCCCGGAGGTGTACACCGATCGGGGCGCGATGTTCCGGATGTACTGGAGCATCGCGGACTTACCCGTACCAGGGTCCCCGATCAAGAGCATGTGGAGGTCGCCGCGGATCCGCGAGCCGTCCGGGAGGTGTTTGGTGACGCCCGAAAAGAGCTGGAGGATCATCGCGAGTTTCTCCTGCTCGTAGCCGTAGATCGAGGGCGCGACCGAGCCGACCATCTTCTCGTAGATGTCGGGGTCGTTCGAGAGGTCGACGATCTCCGCGACGTCCTCCTCGGTGATGTCCATATCCTCGAACTCCTCGTCCTCGATTTCGACCGCGACGCCGTCCATATAGAGGTCGAAGATAGGTGTCTTCTCGTTGCCGGAGGTCTGCTGCTCGATGTGGAGGACGCCCGTCACAGTGACGTGGTCGCCGGCCGTGACTTCGCCGGTGACGTCGTCTTCGAGGTCGATGTCGATGCTCTGTGGCGTCTCGCCGCCCCGCAGGCCCTCGGGGCTCTCCTGGACGCGAACCTTCTGTGCGTCGATGAACTCGGACTGGTCGAAGTCGACGTGGAACGGTCCCTGGCGCTCACACCCCTGACACTCGTGCGGTTCCTGAAAGCCGCTGTCGGACTGCGGGATGTACGTCATCGTCCCGCAGCGCTGGCACTCGAAAGCGGCCTCGGTGATCTTCGGTCGGACGTCGGTCGCCTTGCGGACGATCCCCTGGACCGCGATCATCCGCCCGATGTGATCGTCGTGAACGCGAATGCTGCGGATGTCAACCGTTTCCGGGAGGTGCGTGAGCCGGACGTGCGCGCGGCCGAGTTTGACGTCCGCCGGGAGGTCGTAGAGGCGGAGCGCCTCCTCGGCGTACTCGCGGATCTGGTCGGGTTTCTTCTTGTAGTCTTCGGCCAGTTCCGTATCGAACTTGTAGAGGTCCTCGTAGTCGATGTACAGCGACCGCTGTTCGTTCGGGTACTGCTGGGCGAGCTTGCCGATCTCGTCGCGGTAGTACTTGCGGTAGAACTGGATGAACCGGTCGGTGAGGTCGCGTGAGTCCTGGGGGGCCTGCGCCATCGCACCGGAGTAGGGTTCTCATCGGGTAAGAGTCTTCGCCACCCGGAGCGAAAGTGATCGGATTCCAAGACGACGGCCCGCAGGAAGAAGCGTCTACAGCGAAACGTCGGTTTCGATGTCCTCGGTCGCCTCTTCGAGGCCGTCGCGACGGGCGTCTTCGGCGAGTCGCGCCGAGAGGTCGGCGTCGGTAAGCAGATCGGAGAACGCGTCGCGGAAGCGGTGATTCACCTGCCGAGACGCGAGATCTGACTCGGCGACGCGGCGGTAGCGGCGGACCGTTTCGGCGTCGAGGTCGGTATCCGCGTCCGCCGCAGCGTCAGCGTCTGATTTGGCGTCGGCATCGCGCGCGAGTTCGGCGGCCACCGCGTCGTCGTCGACGGCCTCGGCGGAGCGCTGCTGGAGGAGGCTCCGCAACCGATCGAACGAAAACGGCGCGGCGCGGTCCGCGTCGGCGACGAGGTGGAGGTCCATCCGCGCGCGGAACACCTCGTCGGCGTCGACGTCCGCCGACAGCGACTCCGCGAGCGCGGCGTCAGCGGCCGACGACCACGAGTCGGCGTCTGCACCCACCGCGTCGGGGTCGAAGAAGCCACGAACGACGCGGCGGAGGTCCGCGTCCGACAGCGACGACGCGAAGTCGTAGCGCTCGCGCATCGTCGTGACCAACTCCGCGAGTCGCTCCTCGACGGTCGCGTCGTCGGTCGTCGACGAGAGGGAGCCCCGTGAATCCGACTGCGACTCGGTCACGCTCTCCTCGCCAGTCGTCTCCACGAAGATGTCCCGGAGTTCGGCCGTCTTATCGTCCATCAGGCGTTCCTAAGAGCGTCCGGCGTACTAAAGCGTGGCGTCGTAAACCGAATCTTTCATACAGGTTTACGAGACAGTGGCGGGTATGGCAGCAGAGACGGAATCAGTCGAACTCGTCGGCGAGGACGTCGTCGGCAACGTCGCGCGGGCGGCGTTGTTCGCGGCGCTCACCGGCGCGTTCGCGTACGTATCGTTTCCGAATCCGATCTCGCCCGTCCCGGTGAGTCTCCAGGTCCTCGGCGTCTTCCTCGCCGGGATTTTCCTCGGACCGGTCTGGGGCGGCGTATCGATCGTGTTCTATCTCGCCGCCGGGGCCGCCGGCGCGCCGATCTTCGCCGGCGGGTCGGCCGGAATCGGCCCCTTGGTTGGCTACACCGCGGGCTACCTCTGGTCGTACCCGATCGCCGCGGCGCTCGTTGGCGCCGTCGTCCACGGATTCGACGGCCTCGACGACCCCGAAGTGGTCGCCACGACCCGTCTCGTCGCTGGAATGCTGGCGGGGACGGTCGTCATCTACGCGCTCGGGACCGTCGGCTTCGCCGTCGTCCAGAACGTCGGTCTCGTGGAGGCGTTCACCGTGAGCGCGCTCGCGTTCGTCCCCTTCGAGGCCGTGAAGATCGCCGCGGCCGTCGGCGTCGTCCGCAGTGATGCCGCTGCAGCGGCCTGAGTCGCGATGGAAGATGTCGAGTCTCGGCGGCAACGACCCGCAGCAAACGATGATTCGGAGCAAACGATGACCCCCAACAAACGATGATCCACACGGACGGACTCCGCCACTGCTACGGAGACGTCGTCGCTGTCGACGACGTCTCGATCACGATTCCGGACGGCGAGTGCGTCGTGCTGGCGGGCGCGAACGGGTCCGGAAAGACGACGCTGGTCCGCCACTTCAACGGCCTGCTGGAACCGGACGAGGGGACCGTGGAAGTGAACGGCCGTCCAGTGAGCGACGACCTCGTCGCCGCCCGGACCGCGATCGGGATGGTGTTTCAGGACCCCCGAGATCAACTCGTCGCGGCCACGATCGGCGCGGACGTCGCCTTCGGACCGGAGAATCTCGGCCTCTCGCGCGCGGAGATCGATCGCCGCGTCGAAGACGCGCTGGCGGCCGTGAATCTGCAGGGCCGCGAGGACGAGCGCGTCGGCGAACTCTCCGGCGGCGAGCGCGAGCGCGTCGCCATCGCCGGCGCACTCGCGATGGAGCCGGACCATCTCGTCCTCGACGAACCGTTCACCGGCCTCGATGCACCGGCCCGCGAGTCCGTGCTCGACCGACTGCGGACGCTCACCAACTCGGGAACGGGCGTGGTGATCGTCACTCACGACCTCCGCGACGTCCTCGGGCTGGCGGACCGCGTGGTCGCGATGGCTGACGGTCGCGTCGTCATCGACGCCGCCCCCGCTGACGCCCTCGCGTCGCTACCCGAGCACGACGTCCGCGTGCCCGACAGCGCAGTCGACGCCGAGCGGCGGAGCGCCAACCACCAGGCCCCCCAGCGCCGATGCTGACCTACCACCCCGGCGACTCGCTCGCTCATCGACTCGATCCGCGGACGAAACTGCTCGCGCAGGCGGCGTTCGCGGCCGCGGCGTTCGCGCACACGGCGCCGCGGGGGCTCGCCGTGCTCACCGTCCTCACAGCCGCGTTTCTCGCGGCCGGACGGCTGTCGCCTGCGCGCGCCATCCGCGGCTACCTCCCCGCGCTCCCGTTTCTGGCTGCGGGGCCGCTGATTGCTACGGTGAATCTCGACGTCAGCGCGCTCTCGCTCGGGATCGAGCCGAACGCGGCGGTCGACCCGCTGCTAGCGAGCTATCGGGTGCTCCTCATCCTATTCGTCTCGGCCGTGTACCTCCACACGACGCCCGTTCGGGACTCGCGTGCGGCGATCCAGCGGCTCGTGCCGGGTCGCGTCGGCCACCTCCTGGGTGTCGGCGTCGCGCTCGTATTCCGGTTCTTCCCGCTCTTGCGTGCGGACCTTCGGCGCGTCCGCGAGGCCTCGACGGCGCGGTTGGGCGACGAGCGTCCGTTGCGTGACCGGATGCGACTCGTCGGGGCTACCGGCATCCGCCGAGCGTTCGCCCGCGCCGACCGACTCGCGCTCGCGCTTCGGGTGCGCTGTTTCGCGTGGAATCCGACGCTTCCGGAACTCCGATTCGGGCGGACCGACGCGCTCGGATTCGTCGTCGTCGCCGCACTCGTCGGGGCGGCGCTGCTGTGATCGGTCTTGTGGAGGATGAGAGAGCCACCGCTGCAAAAACAGGGACGTGTTCGGACCTGCCGACTCGATCGGGCAGTTACGCCTGCAGATACTCCTTCTCGAAGCCGCGGAACTCAGTGCGGTGGGCCTCCTCGTCGGCGAGGAGCGTCACCGCGAGGTCTTCTGTCACGGGGTCGTTGGCTTCCTCGGCGGCATCGATGAGGGCGCGGTAAGTCTCGATGGCATCCTCTTCGGCGTCGAGAACGCCCTCGACGACCGAGAGGACGTCGGTGCTGTCCTGGGGTGGCTGGAGGCTCATCTGGTTCGCCTCGAACTCCCCGGACCCCGGCGGCTGCTCGTCGAGTTGCTTGAGTCGGTTCCCCAGTTGCTCGGCGTGAGTGAGCTCCTCCTGGATGTCCTGCTGGAGCGACTCTTTGATCTCCTCTGCGCGGACGCCGTCGAGGACGATCGAGTTCGACAGGTAGTTCATCACGGTCTCGATCTCGTCCTGGTAGGCCTTCTTCAACAGGCGGGTGACCTCGTCTGACATAACGTCCGGACGTTCGACGGCCGGCGACAAGATACTGTCGGCGAGGAGAGGTGAGGCGGGTCGGGAGTGCGACAGCGCAGGTCATAGGGATTATCGTCACTGTTCGGAGGTTCTCGCCGTATCGTCCGGCGAGAAATCTATGGGGGCTTGCGATAACCCCTATCAGACGCGCGAGCCGTCGACGTCGATGGCGTCGACCGGGCAGATGTCGACACAGAGCATACAGTCGATGCACTGATCCTCGCGCGTCGGTTCGACTTTCTGCTCGGACTCGGGATGGCCGGGCGTGTCGACCCACGTGAACACGTCGACCGGACAGTTCTCCAGACACGCGCCGTCGGCGACACAGAGGTCGTAATCGACCGCGACGTGCATCCCGTGGATCCCCAGTTTCTCCGGCGGATCGACCGGTCCCCACACGTCGACGCCGTTCTCCTCGCCGACCTTCTCGCGGTTGCTGTCGAAGTTCGGATCGATTCCCATTAGGGTTGACTACTTGCGAGGGAACAAAAACACCGTCGGTAAGCCGACAGCGGGTCGAACCAGGATATTAAGATCCACGCCGCACGAGTCCCGCTATGGGACACGTCAACGAACGTGAACTCGAGTGGACCGACGTCGAGCGCGGGGAGACGCACTTCCGGCGGAAGACCCTCGGCGCCGAAACCGACGTCGACGACATCGGGGCGAGTCTCTACGAACTACCGCCGGAGGCCGCCTCGTGGCCGTATCACTTCCACACCGGGAACGCGGAGGCCGTGTACGTGTTGTCGGGGACCGGACTCCTCAGGACGCCCGACGGAGAGACGCGCGTCGAACCGGGAGACTACTGTGCGTTCGCGGCCGACCCCGACGGCGCGCACCGCTTCTACAACGACGGGATGGAGCCGCTCCGCTTTCTCGCGGTGTCGACGATGCAGGATCCAGACGTGACGGTCTATCCGGATTCGGAGAAGATCGGCGTGTACGCCGGCGCGCCGCCCGGCGGCGACAAAGACGAGCGCGTCGTCTCGGGGTATTTCCGCCGCGAGGACGACGTCGACTACTGGGAGGGCGAATCCTAGTCTGATTACTGCGTGGCCGGTTCGCGGGTCCGGCGCGCGCGACGGACGTACGCGGTGAAGTTCTCGAAGAGCCGCTTCGTCTGGCAGGCCGCGTCGTAGTTCTCGGCGGTGATGCCGTCCAGAACCGCCTGCAGGCGCCCTTCGGAGAGGTCCTTCTCTTTCGTGATGGCGGTCGCCGTCTCGGGGTCGTACTCCGGGTGGAACTGGACGCCCCAGGCGTCGCCGCGGCGGAAGGCGTGCACTCCGTAGTCGTTCTCGGCGAGCAGGTCCGCACCCGGCGGGAGTTCCGTGACGGCGTCCGAGTGGGACGTGAACGCGGTGAACGACTCGGGGATGCCCTCGAGCAGGTCGTCGTCCGCCGTCTGTCGGATCTCGCGGTAGCCGATCTCGTACTCGCCCATATCCTCGACGCGGCCGCCGAGCGCCGACGCGAGGACCTGGTGGCCGTAACAGACGCCGAGGATCGGCACGCCGCGCTCGTCGGCGGCCGCGACGTACTCGATCAGCGGTCGGATCCAGTTGCGGTCCCAGTAGACCGACGAGCGCGACCCGGTGACGACGACGGCGTCGAAGTCGAAGTGCGCCGGCCGCTCGTGTTGCGTCACGTCGAACTCGACGAGGTCGGCGTCGAGTTCGCGGCGGAAGTTCCGCGGCGTGTGCTCGTCGCCGTGAGACGCGTCCAGCAGGGCAAATCGAAGTCGGTCGCTCCCCTCTCTCATCGTCATCTCGAAGGCAACGGGGCGAAAAAGGCCTTGCGCCCGTGGTGGGTCCTGCCGGTCTCGCGGACGGCGAGCCGCTGTGGAGATCCTTGCAGCGGCGAAAAAGCGGCTCATACTGTCGGACAGAACTATGTGAAGCGTATCGGCACCCCAAGGGGGCCAAAACGATTCACGGACTTCTGTCCGACAGTATCAGACGTCGGCGAGGAAGCCGAGGAGGTCGTCGTTGGCGCGGCGAGACGCCTCGACGTGAACGAGATGCCCCGCCCCGTCGATCTCGCGGTACGTACCGCGCGGGAGCCCCGTCGCGAGCGCCTCGGCCCGGGCAGGCGGCCAGACCGCGTCTGCGCTCCCGTGGACGACGAGCGACGGGACGGTGATCTCGTAGAGCTGATCCGAGACGTCGAAGTCGGCAGCGGCGGTCGCCTGTGCCTCCCAAGCACTGCGGTTCGCGTCTTCCGCGGCGCGCCAGCCGACTATCTGCTCGACAGCGTCGGGGTGGGCGTCGACGAACTGCTCGGAGAGTCCGGCGGCGAGCGAGCGTTCGAGTTCCGCCTCGTCGTCGGGTGCCCCCCACAGCGGTTCGAGGTCGAGGCCGTCGCCGCGAGCGGCGGTGCCGACGAGAGTGAGGCTGTCTACGCGTGCAGTGTCAAGGGCCGTGTAGAGTGCGACCATCCCGCCGAGGCCCGCGCCGACGACGTGCGCGGAGCGGACGCCTGCGTCCGAGAGGATCGTCGTGAGGTCGTCGCTGAGGTCTTCGACGGTGTACGGACCAGACGGCGCATCCGAGCGGCCGGCACCGCGGAGGTCCGCGACGAGGCTCTCGTAGGGACCGGCGACGGCCGCGTGTTGCCAGCCCCACTGCCACGCGCCGTAGCCGACGTCGCCGACGAACGCGACGGTGTCGCCCGTGCCAGCCGTCTCGTAGTACAGGTCGACGCCGCCGTTCGAGGTCGTGGGCATACCCGTGAATCGGCGAGGCGCGGTTTATGCGTCTCGGAGCAGTGTGGCCGGGTCCACGGATCTGGGCGACCGATGGTCCACCTAGCGTCGCTACTCGCGGCGACGAACGGTCCAGTCGTCCTCGCCGCCGTCGCACTCGACGACGACATCGAAGAGCGTTGTGAGCAGGTCGACGGTCTGGGCGTCCTGGATCGTCGGGTCGAGATAGAACTGTCCCGCCGAACCGGTCGTCTGTATCCGCGTCGTGAGTACGTGGAGGAACCGATAGACGACCTGTGGGCTCGCGTACTGGAGGAGTACCGTCAACGACTCCACAGCCACGACGGCGTCGGACCACTCGTTCAGATATGGGGTCGTTTTGACACCGACGCCGGTGAGATTCGACGGCGCCGCGACCGTCTCGACGCCGAGGTCGCGATCGCCGAGATCGTCGTCACCCAATTCGGGCGTCGTGATCACTGTGGCCGCGGTTGGGTCCGCGCCGAGCGCATCACACCACTCGTCGTACCACCGGGCGGGTCGCTGGGAGAACGAGACACCGAGGAGTTCGACCTCGCTGGGGTCGTCGACGAGCGCGCGCTTGCAGGTGAGGTCCTCGCTGGCGGCCGTCTGCGGTCGCAGTACTAAGGCCGCTTGGACGGCGTCGATCTGGGATACAGCACCCTCTATCGAGGACACAGTGTTACTTAACCGACATCTGTCGATAAGTCTTCTGTCGAACGAGGGCGTTGCCGGAAGGTCGTCAGCGAAAGAACAGTCCGGCAACGAAGAGAGATCGGCTTATGCGCGCTGCACGGCGCGGAGGATTTCGGGGGCCTGTTCGAGCACCTCGTCGAGGGCGTCGACGTCCGGGCCGCCGCCCTGCGCGAAGTCCGGCGGGCCGCCGCCGCCACCGCCGACTTCGGCCGCGAGTCGCCCGACGACTTCCCCGGCGTTGATGCCGACGTCGTCCGGAACGCCGACGACGAACTGGGCGCTACCGCCAGCCCCGGAGCCGAGCACGGCGATCTTCCCCTCCTCGACGAGGGCGTTCGCCGTCGCGCGCAGTTCGTCGGCGTCGCCGTCGAGACGTTGGACGACGGCGGGCGTCTCGTCGATCTCGATCTCGCCCTCGTCCGCGGCGGCGCGCGCCTCCGCGAGTTCGGTCTTCAGGCGGTCGATCGTCTTGCCGCGCTCCTTCCACTCGGTGAAGAAGCGCTCGGCCGTCTCGGGGACGTCTTCGGGCGTCACGTCCAGCACGTCGGCGGCCTCGTAAAGCGCGTCTTCTGTGCGCTGAGTGGCGTCGATCGCCGCGTCGCCGGCGGCGAAGACGATGCGTTCGACGCCATCCTGAACCGGTTCGGTGGTGAGGATCTTGATCGCGCCGATGTCGCCGGTCCGGCCGACGTGCGTCCCACCGCAGGCCTGCACGTCGTCACCGACGGTGATCGTGCGGATGTTCTGTCCCGGCGGGATCCCGCCCTGATAGAGGTCGAAACCGTACTCCTCTTCGGCCTCGTGGCGGTCGGGCCAGTCCTGTTTCACCGAGAGATTTCGCATCACGACGTCGTTGGCGACCGCCTCGATCTGCTTTACCTCCTCGCGGGTGATCCGCTCGTAGTGGGCGACGTCGAGCCGGGCGCGGTCGGTTCCCTTCTGTGCGCCGGCCTGTCGGACGTGCTCGCCGAGCACCTGTCGAGCAGCGTACCCGATGACGTGCGTCGCGGTGTGGTGCCGCATCAACCGACGGCGACGCTCAACGTCGAGTTGCCCGCGGACGAACTCGCCTTTGCCGGGGTTGCCGTCGGCCCGGTGGAGGACGACGCCGTCGCGGATCTGAACGTCCGTCACCTGCACGGTGGTGTCGTCGGTCGAGATCGTCCCGTGGTCGGCAGGCTGACCGCCGCCTTCGGGGTAAAACATCGTCTGATCGAGGACGACGTCGTAGCCCTCCTCGCGCTCGATGACGTCGAGGACGACCGCCTCGAACTCCGTGCGCTCTTGGTCGTCGTAGTAGAGTTTCTCCGTCTCGGGGAGGTCCGCGAGGCGCTCGCTGCGTTCGACTGCGTCGCGGGACGCGCCCTCGCCCTCGTGTCGGTCGGCGACCAGCGAGTAGAAGTCGTCGGGGACGTCGACGGACGCGCCGTGGTCGGCCGCGATCTCCTCGACCATCTCGGGTTGGATCCCGTGGGAGTCGTACAGTTCGATGAGTTCCCCGACGGGGATCGCCTCGTCCTTCTCGGCGTACTCCGCCGCCAGCGTCTCGACCTTGCGACGGCCGCGTTCGAGCGTCTCGCGGTACTTCCGTTCCTCGGTGCGGACGATGTCGCGGATCGTGTCGCGGTTCTCATACCCGAGGCGTTCGGCCTGCATATCGACGAGTTCGTCGAGCGGCGCGTCGACGCCGACGTCGTCGACGAGCCGCTTCGTCCGACGCAGGACCATCCGAGCGAGATAGCCCGTGCCCACGTTCGAGGGGACGATCTCGTCGCCGAACATATACGCCAGCGTCCGGCAGTGGTCGGCGATCGCGTAGATCGTCTCCAGCGGTTCGAGCAGTTCGGTCAGTTCGTCGGCGTCGACGTCGAGTTCGTCGGCGACGTCGGCGCGCGCCGCAGTCAGGTCGTCGACCTCGTCGATGTCGAGATAGCCCGAGAGCTTCGCCGCCCGGTGGACGAGTTCCTCCTCCTCGTCGGTCAGCGAGACCCCGGCGTTCTCCTTGAGGAAGTCGATGGTGTCGGGGTAGACGGCCTCGTAGACCGTCGGCGTCCCCTGTGAGACCCACGTCCAGCGTTCGAGGCCGTAGCCGGTGTCGACGATGTAGGTGTCCATCGGCGAGTACCGGTTGCCGTCTTTCATCTCGTATTCGCCATCGTCGTCCTGTTCCATCGACATAAAGACGAGCGTGGCCAGTTCCGCGCCGCGGTAGAGGACCTCGAACGCCGGCCCGGCGTTGCCGCCGCCGACCCACGGATCCTCGATGTAGGTGATCTCTTCGAGGTCTGCGCCCATATGCTCGAAGAACTGATCGCAGAGTTCGACGGTCTCGTCCTTCCAGTAGACCTCGCCGGAGTAGGCGTACTCGTCGCCGGCCTCCTCGCGGGCGTTGAAAGCGTGGTGGGCCATCATCTCGAACGCCATCGTGTGACGCCCCGTCTTGCCGACGTTGTCGATGTCCTGCATCCGGATGCAGGGCTGGGAGATACACAGCGGATTCGCCGGGGGCGGGGTCTGCCCGCTCGTGACGAGCGGCTGGAAGTCGTAGATCGACGCCTGGGTGAGAAGCACGTCGTCGCGCCAGCGGTTGGCCGCGACCGGGTACGGCTCGATACGCTCGTGGCCGTGCTCCTCGAAGAACGAGAGGAACTTCTCGCGCATCTCTTCGAGGGAGTACTCCTCGTCGAAGCCGGGGTTGTCGATGAAGGAGTAGTCGTCCGCGGGCGGCTCACCGCACGTCTCGCGGTCGGGGTCGCGCGTCCAGAAGTGGACGCCCGTCACCGGACACTGCTTCCGGTGGAAGCCCTCCTCCTCGAAGTAATCGAGGCGATACTCCGCTTCGAGTTCACTCATTACCCGTCAGTTGACCCACGGCCGGGTAAAACAGTTCCGGGTGCAGGAGACAGAGCGGACGGCTACGGGGGGTTTCGGGTGAAAAACTGCGGAATCGAGGCGACTACTCTTCGGCTGCCAGCGACGCCAAGAGCGCTTCCAGTTGGACCCGTTCGTTCGCGCCCGCAGTGATTCGGTAGTCGGCCTCGCCGATCCGTTCCATCAGGCGGATGGTCGTCCGCTCGTCGAGGTCGAAGTCCCACGCCGAGCGGTGGAGCTGGTCGATGATGTCGCCGCCGGCCATCCCGGTGTCGACGAGCAGCGTCGCCAGGCGGCCGCGCGCGGTCGCGAAGTCGCCGTCGATAGCGGCCTGTACCATCTCCTCGATGTCCTCCGGACGCGCGGTCGAGGTGATCAGGTAGACGGCCTCCTCGTCGACGACCTCGCCCGTCGTCGCGGCCGCCTGCAAGGAGTTGATCGCGCGGCGCATATCGCCGCCCGCGGCGTACACGAGCGCGTCGAGGCCGTCCTCGGTCACCTCGATGCCCTCCGTCTCGGCGATGTCTTCGACCTGCTGCCGGATGGCGTCGTCAGAGAGCGGCGAGAACCGGAAGACGGCACACCGCGACTGGATCGGGTCGATGATCTTCGAGGAGTAGTTACACGAGAGGATAAAGCGCGTGTTGTCGGAGAACTGCTCCATCGTCCGGCGCAGGGCCGACTGGGCGTCGTCGGTCAGCGAGTCGGCCTCGTCGAGGAAGATAATCCGGTAGTCGTAGCCGCCGAAAGAAGAGCGCGCGAAGTTCTTGATGCGGTCTCTGACGACGTCGATCCCGCGCTCGTCAGAGGCGTTCAGTTCGAGGAAGTTGTTCCGCCAGTCGTCGCCGTAGATCGCGCGGGCGATCGCGGTGGCCGAGGTGGTCTTGCCGATGCCCGCAGGACCCGCAAAGAGCAGGTGCGGGAGGTCGTCCTGCGCGACGTAAGACTGCAGCCGTTCGACGATCTCCTCTTGGCCGTAAATATCCTCGAGAGTCTCGGGCCGGTACTTTTCGATCCAGATCTCACGCCCCGCCGGAACGTCCTCGGACGAGTCGGCCTCACTCATACGCGTGAGAGGGACCCGCCGGCCCATAAACCACCCGCGTTCCGTCGCGGTCCACCCGGTCCATCACTGGGCGCTTCGACCGCGCGGAACGAAACCGGCAAGCCCGCGAGCGCCGAACAGGGCGTATGCGCGTGACAGTCGAAGTCGTCGGCGAGGGCGAGAAAGCAGTCGACGTCGACGACGACGAAACGTACGCCGACGTCGTCCGGTCAGTCGGCTACTCGCCCCACGAGGTCTCCGTCATCGTCGACGGCACCCCCGTCCCGGAGGATCAACCGGTCGAATCCGCCCACGTGCGGGTCCTGCGACTGATCAAAGGCGGGTGAACCGGCTGGAGCCGGATGCTCGCCTCGTTCGAACGCAATCTTAACCCCCGCCGCCTATTCTCCGACGTGACACACGCCGTCCGCGAGGCGACGCCGGCGGACGCCGACGACGTCGTCCGCCTGCTCGACGCCGCGATGCTCGAAATCGATCCCGAGCGGGTGCGCCGTCGAATCGCCGCGGGCGACGTCCTCGTCGCCACTGTGACCGAATACGGGGCTGAGGATCAAGAGCGGGCCGAAGCGGCCGACACAGACCGGGTCGAGAATGGTGCCGACACCGCTACGAACGACGGGACTGACGCGCCGGACGACCGGGTCGTCGGCGTCTGCGTGCTCGCTCGCGTCGACGGTACGGACGATGCAGGCAAGTGTAGTCGAGCACTCGCGGCGGACGATCCCGAGCCGTCCGAGATCGAACAGATCGCCGTCCACCGGTCGCGCCGCGGTCGCGGAATCGGGAGCCGCCTCGTCGACGCCGCCGCCGAGCGAGCAGACGGGCCGCTCGTGGCACGCTTCCACGAGCAGGTGCGTCCGTTTTACGACGCGCTCGGGTTCGAGATCGTCGAGGGCGGGGAAAGTGCTGGAGAAATCGAATCGGAGAGAAGTGGTGGAGAGACCGATGCGGAAAGAAGTGGTGGAGAGACCGATGCGGAAAGAAGTGGTGGAGAGACCGATGCGGAAAGAAGTGGTGGAGAGACCGATGCGGAAAGAAGTGGTGGAGAGACCGATGCGGAAAGAAGTGGTGGAGAATCCGATGCGGGAACCGACGACAAGGAGACAGACCGAGCGGAGGACCGCCGCGACGACCGCCTGTGCGGGGTCCTCAAATGAGCGGCGCGACGAGTTCCCGGCCCGCCGACAGCAACGCATCGGCGCGTTCTCGGCTCTGCGCTTCGGCGTAGATTCGCATCTTCGGCTCGGTTCCGGACGGCCGAACGAGGAGCCACGACCCGTCCTCCAGGAGGAGTTTGAAGCCGTCGAGCGTCACGACGTCGGCGATGTCGCGGTCGGCGACCCGCTCGGGCAGGGCGTCGTCGAGGTCGTCGATGACGCGCTGCTTCTCGGCGTCGGGACAGTCGAGGCTGATCTTGTCCGCGACGATGTCACCGTGGGCTGTGAGCAGGCGGTCGACGCGGGCGTCCATCGCCTCCTCGCTCGCGGCGGCGGCCCCGAGCAGGCTCATCAAGACGCCGTCTTTCTCGCGGATGTGTCCGCGGATCGAGAAGCCGCCGGACTCCTCGCCGCCGATGAGGGCGTCGTGCTCGGCCATCGCCCGCGCGACCCACTTGAAGCCGACGGCGGTCTCGAACACGTCCTGACCGTGCGCCTCGGCGATCCGGTCAATCAGGAACGTCGTCGAGACGGTCCGGATCGCCGGGCCGGCGTCCGATTCGAGGAGGTAGTCGTAGGCGGCGGCGTAAAAGAGATTCTCGTCGAGGTGGCCGCGCTCGGGCGTCACGAACGCGACGCGGTCGGCGTCGCCGTCGTTCGCGATGCCGAGGTCCGCGTCGTGGGCGTCGACCGCCTCGACGAGCGGTTCGAGGTTCTCTGCGCTCGGTTCCGGCGGCGTTCCACCGAAGTCGGGATCGCGGTCGTCGCGGATGCTGACGACCTCGGCTCCCGCCGACCGGAGGAGTTCGTCGGTGACGCCGCGGCCAGAGCCGTGCATCGCGTCGTGGACGACCGTGAGCCCCGAGAGGTCGGCGCCGACGAGTTCGCGGGCGTGTTCGGCGTGCGGCGTCACGACGTCGACCGTCTCGATCGTGCCGTGTTCGGATTCCGGGAGGAGGTCCGGTTCGGCGAGGCGCGCGGCGACCGCGTCGGTCACCTCGGGGAGCGCGGGCGCGCCGTCGTCGGGGATGAACTTCACGCCGTTGTACTCCGGCGGATTGTGCGACGCCGTCACCATCAGCGCGCCCGAGAGCCCGCGGTCGACGGTCGCGTAGGCGACGAGCGGCGTCGGCCGGTCGCGCTCCGGCAAGAGCACGTCGAAGCCGTTGCCCGCGAGCACCGCCGCGAGCGAATCGGCGAACCCCTTCGAGGTCGCTCTGGCGTCGTAGCCCACGAAGACGGGGTCGTCGTAGCCCTCGTCCGAGAGGTAGTCTGCGACCGCCTGCCCGACGATCCGTACGCGCTCGTCGGTGAACGTGTCGAGGGTCGCGCGCCACCCGTCCGTGCCGAAGGAGATCGCGTCCATATCGGTCCGTCCTCGTCAGCGACCAAAAAGGTGCGGCGAAGCGGCCACTTGGACGACGGAACGGCCGACCAACGGGCCGGCTCGCATCTGACACCCGCCGCGCTTTTCGCCCTCGGTCCCGGAGTGAGTACAATGATCTCGGTCGTCGCAGTCTGCGGCAGTCGGCGCAGGATGAGTTACACCAGAAAGTCGCTCGAATTGGTGCTCGAAGCCGCCCGCCAGGAGGGTGTAGAGACGGAACTGCTCGACCTCGGGGCGGTGGACCTTCCGCTGTATCATCCCGACGTCGACGAGCAGGGCGACTCCGCGCGCCTGACGCGGATCGTACGCGACGCCGAGGCTGTCGTGGTCGGCTCACCCGTCTATCACGGCTCGTACTCCTCGGCGTTCCGCAACTTCCACGATTACTGTTCGAAGGACGAGTACCGGGACACCGCCGTCGGCCTCGTCGCGACCGCGGGTGGCGGCTCCTACGGTGCGACGCTCGAACATATGCGGAGCACGATCCGCGGCGTCTACGGTCACACGGTGCCCGAACAGGTGGGGATTCGACGCGCTTCCGAGAAGTACGATGGCGACACGCTCACCGACGTCGACGTCGCCCGCCGACTGGAAGAACTGGGCGTGGCCGTCGTCGCCGAGGCGCGGCGGCTCCATCCCGAGGCCGTCTCAGATAGGGATTATCGTAAGTCCTCATAGATTTCTCGCCGGACGATACGGCGAGAATCTCCGAACAGTGACGATAATCCCTAAGAGTAGTCCGACCTGGCGCCGTCGTCGATTCAGCCACCCCGACGCCGTCGTCGATTAGTCCAACCCGACCAGCCGCTCCTTCTGGGCGCGAGAGAGCTGTTTGATCTCGTACTCGCGAGACATCGCGGCCGACTTCGAGTCGAAGGACTCGACGTGGACGAGGTCGACCGGCGTCCGTCCCCGTGTGTACTTCGCGCCCTCGCCGGCGTCGTGTTCGGCGACGCGGCGCTCGACGTCGGTCGTGTAGCCCGTGTACAGCGAGCCGTCGGCACACTCCAAGACGTAGACGTAGTGGTCGTCAGTCATCGTCGACATCACTCGTGGGTGGCGAGAGCGGCGGGTGCGAGGTCACTCGACGTCGATCGTCTCGACGACGTCCGCGAGCGCGGCGCTGTCGGGCGAGGCGTGACTCACTGCGAGCGGCGAGACGCTGACCGCGGCGTCGACGAGTGCGCGCCGGTCGCTGCCGACGGGGTAGCGCTGTCGGTGCTCGTCGGTCGGCGGAAACGGGCTCTCCCAGCCGACGACGCCGGGCCACGTCCGGTCGTGAAGGCGGACGAGGCGTTCGTCCTCGGTCAGTTGGCCCTCGTGGTCGTCGACGTCAACCGGGTCGGCCGGTTCGACCTCCTGCTCGTAGTCGTGGTGCGGCTCTGTGAGGATGACCGGCGGCGAGGAGGCGTCCACCGGGGCGTTGACGTTCAGCAGGTCGACGTCGTCGTAGACGCCGGATTCGAGCGCCCGGGCGACGAGTCGCCGCGCGATCCGTGCCGGGCGCGCGAAGTCGTACTCCTCGGGCGGCGAGAGGAAGAAGTCCGTCGAGTGATACGCCGAGATGGCGAGCGCGGGGGTGCCGAGGAACGCCGCTTCGATACCCGCGCCGACCGTCCCGGAGCGACCGACGACGTAGTTGCCGGCGTTCGGGCCGTTGTTGACGCCGGAGACGACGACGTCGAAGTCCGTCTCCAGCCCGCGAAGGCCGTAGGCGACGCAGTCTGCCGGCGTACCCGAGAGCGCGTAGCCCCACGGGTGATCGCGGATGACGGCGGTGTGGCTCCGCGTACGTCCGACACCGCTCTGGTTGCCGTCCGGAGCGACGACGGTGACGTCGCCGAGCGCGGTGAGTTCGGTTCGGAGCGTGGCAATGCCCGGCGCGTCGATGCCGTCGTCGTTCGTCAACAGGATCTCGGGGCCCTCACTCATTGCAGAGAACGTTCGTGGAGAGTCAAGTAGCCCTTCCGATCCCGCCGTCGAGCGAACGCTGTCGCTCTCGGGGACGTGGGAATTGTGATCGGACGGGGGTTCAGCCGTCCGATAGATACGGAGTACGGCTTCGCGTGGTGGTCTATTTCCGCTTCAGTGGTCACGCTGTGCGGGTTCGACGTCGCGCGACCTCCGCAATACCCGCGTTCGCCGAGCAGTTTGGACAGGCGAGGAGTCGCCCGTACTCGTCGGCGAACACGCGTGCGAAGCGATCGGAGACGTGTGACCCGCAGTGGTCACAACTTGGCATGCGTGTGTCCGGCAGCCACCATTGCCGGTACCTGCGCTACGAGCGCACGGCATATATGGCTTCCCGCGAACGCGCGCGGGAGTGCAGAACGTCCAGAAATGCGCCACAAAATCGACCGTTTGTTTGTGAGTTGGTGACACAGGTCGGGTGCAGGCTCGCGGTCGAAGACGTCGCCGATCCGGGCCTCACTGGGAGCGGGCGTCGCTGACGGCGCGAGCGACGAGGCCCGCCTGCGTCCCGGCGACGAAGCCGGCATCGACGTTCACGACCGAGAGGACCGTACAGGATTGGAGCATTCCCGAGAGCGCCGCGGCCCCGTCGCCGCCGTGGCCGTAGCCGGTCGAGACGGGGAGTCCGATGACCGGCGTGTCGACGAGTCCCGCCACGACGGTCGGAAGTGCGCCTTCGCGTCCGGCGGCGACGACGAGGACGTCGGCCGCGCGGAGCACGTCGAGGTGATCGAGGATACGGCCGAGGTGCGCCACGCCGACGTCGTCGACGCGTTCGACGGTTGCACCCATCGCGTCGAGGACGGTCGCCGCTTCGCCGGCCACCGCCGCGTCCGCCGTCCCGCCGGTGACGAGCCCGACCGTCGCATCGAGCGTCGGGGGGTCGAAGTCGGGTCGTTGTGCGACCAGCGTTCGCGCGCGCTCGTCGTGCGACAGGTCGATCGAAGCGTCGACCTCCTCGGCGACGGCGACGACGTGATCCTCGGAGACACGGGTGATGAGCGCCCGGCCGGTCGAATCGAGGGCGGCAGCCGCGAGCACGGCAACCTCCGCCGGTGTCTTCCCCTCGGCGAGGATGCCCTCGGGCGCGCCGCGTCGCTGCTCACGAGCGGCGTCGAATCGACCCGCATCGGTGGTGACGTACCCCGCCAACCGCGCCTCGGCCTCCGTCGGCGAGAGATCGCCCGCCGCGACGGCTTCCAGTACTTCGCGCATACGAACCACTCCGGGAGTGAGCGTCACGTACCTGTCGCTTCACACTGTCGGATAGAGCTATTTTTCGGGATAGTCATCACCCGAGTGACGAACTTCGCTACAGACGTCCGACAGTCCCAGCGCGTCTCACCGCGGGCGACTCGACGACGGCCGGATCGAGCGGTCGGCCACCCGATGTGGGCCCGCTTGTGGCCCGTATCGCCCAATATCGAAAGGAAGGGTTAATGTGCCCCCTGGGTATATAAATTATTCCCATAGGAAACCCCATAGACGACCCGTATGGACGGAGACGCCGGCGTTTTGGAAAATATTTTTATATAGTGCCGATATAGGGGGACGTGTATGGCAGACCTCATTGTCAAGGCAGCCGTCAAGGAAGCGCTCCAGGACAAGAACGTCGCTTCTGACTTCTACGATGCACTCGACGCAGAAGTGAACGAACTGCTCGAAGACGCCGCCCGTCGCGCGGAAGAGAACGACCGCAAAACGGTCCAGCCCCGCGACCTGTAAACCGGCGATTCGATCCCGATTTTTTGTGGCCACGACGCCGACCAGCGATAGCGCCGCCGATCGTAGCGGTCCCGATACCGACAGCGACCGGCGATAGCGCCGCCGATTGCTCGAACAGCGGTCAATAGACGGTCGTGAGGCCGACTACTCCCGAGTACGGACGTCGACGCCGTCGTCCATCCCCACGTACGCCTCGTCGACGAGGTCAACGAAGAGACCGTGTTCGACGACGCCCGGGAGCCGGGAGAGGTCCTGTGCGAGTCCATCAGGATCGTCGACCGTGCCGAACTCGCAGTCGAGGACCAGATTCCCGTTGTCGGTGACGACCGGCCCGTCCTTGCGCTCGGCCCGACGGAGCGTCACGTCCCCGCCGAGATCCGCGACGTCGCGTTCGACGGCCGCCCGGGCGTCTGGGAGCACTTCGACCGGCACCGAGCGCGAGAGCGTCTCGACGACTTTTGTGGGATCGGCGACGACGACGAAGCGGTCGGCCGCCGCGTCGACGACCTTCTCGCGGGCGTGGGCCGCGCCGCCGCCTTTGATCGCCGCCAGGTTTCGATCGAGTTGGTCCGCGCCGTCGACCGCGACGTCGACGCCGTCGATCTCATCGAGCGACCGGAGCGGAATTCCCGCTTCGCGGGCGAGCGCACGGGAGTCGAACGATGTCGGGACGCCGCGGACGTCGAGTCCATCCGCGACCATCCGGCCGATAGCGCGGATCGCGTGCGCGGCCGTGCTGCCGGTGCCGAGGCCGACGACGTCGCCGTCGGAGACGAGTTCGGCCGCGCGTTCGCCCGCGCGTCGCTTCTGATCGTCGGTTCCGCCGGTCGTCTTCATACGCGTCGTCTCGGCGACGTGCGGCACAAAGCTTCCGCTCCGCAATCGGTGGCATTCGACAGCGACGCTGGTTCGGCACTACAGACGCTCTACGACGGCGTCGGCGTCGTACGCCAACGACAGCGACCGCGACCGGCCGCGACCGTCGATGTCGGCGTAGTCGGCGTCGACGACCCCGAGGCGGTCCAGTTTGTTGACGATCTCGGAGTAGCGGGTGTAGCCGAGGCCGGTCTCCTCGCGGAAGGCTTCGTACACCTCTCCGGCCTGACTGCCGTCGTGTTCGGCGACGACGCGGACGAGGTCGCGCTCGCGATCCGAGAGGCCGCGGAGGCTCCGCGAGAGGTGGACGTACTTCGACTTCTCGTAGGCGGCCTCGACGTCTTCGACGGCGACGGTGCGACTGGCGCGCATCTCCGCGTGGAGTCCGGCGCGGCGCAGGAGGTCGATCCCGACCCTGAGATCGCCGCTCTCGGCGGTGAGTTCGGCGACGCGATCGAGTTCGGGCGCGCCCACGACGCCTTCGTGGAAACCGCGACGGGCGCGCTCGCGGAGGATGTCGACGATCTCGTCGACGTCGTAGACGGGGAAGTACACCTCCTCGGGCCGGAAGACGCTCTGGACGCGCCCGTCGAGTTCGTCGATCACGTCGAGCGAGAGGTCCGAGGAGATGACGACGACGCCGATCCTGGCTCCCGAGTGCGCCTCGTGAGCCCGAAGGAGCGAGTAGAGCGTATCTGAGGCCTCGTTCTCGTAGAACAGATAGTTCACGTCGTCGAGCGCGACCGCGAGCACCTCGTCTTCCTCGACCAGTCGGTCGGTGATCTGCCCGAACAGTTTCTTGAACGAGATGCCCGACGAGGGCGGTTCGTACTCGAAGATGTGCTCGAAGATACGCGAGAAGACGGCATAGCGCGTCGAGTCGACCTGACAGTTGACACGAACGGTCTCGACGCCGCCCTGCGCGCCGAGTTCGCCGAAGAGTTTCTGCACCGCGGTCGTCTTGCCCGTTCCCGGTGGGCCGCGGACCATCGTGTTCAGGGGGCGCGAGCCACGGACGGCGGGTCTAAGTGCGTACTTCAGACTCTCCAGTTGACTCTCGCGGTGCTCGAACGTCTCGGGGACGTAGTCGATCTCGAAGACGTGTTCGTCGCGGAAGACGGACTCGTCCCACGACAGCATCCCCTCGTCGGGGTCGTCCCTCATCGATTCAACCACGTCGAGGAGTCTACTTAATCGTTCCCCAGACGACGGATATCGTAGCGTTTGCAACTCATTGCGCAATCGACCGCACGACCGCGTGCGACCACGCGCGTGGAGACGCGCAAGTGCTACTATAGTGCCGCCGGCCGATGTGACCTGCTCACTCGGTGACGAGTCGGAACACGCGGTAGACGGCGAAAAAGCCGACGCCGAGGGCAACGAGACCGACCGCGAGCGCGGTGTACGACGCCGAGCCGCGGAGATACGGCCCGAGGCCTGCAAACGCGATCGAGAGGCTGATCGCCGCGAGCGCGAGGTAAAACAGGATGAGCGTCGCCGTCCCCAGCACGTCCCAGATCGCGTCGCGGGTGGCGCGATAGACGAGTTCGTAGGTGGCGTCGCTGTCGGGCGCGAGCGGCGCGTCACGGCTCTCCTCGTCGGCGGACGTTTCGGGGGCCATACGTGTTCGTTCGCCGAACTGAATGAAAAATCTCCGCTCGGAAGTGGGTCGAATCAGAACTTCCGCAGCAATCGGTCGTAGAAGCCCGATTCGTCGCCGTCGGCCAGTTTCTCGACGATGAGCTCGGGCGTCGAGCGCGCGAGGTGGTCTTTGACCGGCGAGCGGTTCACCACGAGTTCGCCGTCTTCGAGGCCCAGCGCCTGGATGCCGTCGACGGCGACGTCGAAGTCTGCGGCGTCGCGGATCTCGCCCGCCAGGTGAGAGACGAAGACGGCCGTCGCGGCCTGTTCGTCGAGCGCCTCCAGGATGCCGGCGACGATCTTCGCGGACGCGCCGGGTTCGGTGATGCTCTCCAGTTCGTCGACGAGGACGAGCCGGTTCGTCGCGCCGTCGGCCAGGCTTCGGAAGTCCCGCAGCGTGCTCTCGAATGCCCCAGCGTCGAGCGTTCCCTGCGTCTTCGCGTAGTAGTGTAATTCCGAGAAGCGTTCGAGTTCGACGCGCTCGGCGGGTACGGGCAATCCCATCTGCGCGAGAACGACGACGAGCGCGACGAGGTCGAGCGTCGACGTCTTCCCGCCGGAGTTGACGCCCGACAGCAACGTCGCCCCCGAGACGCCGTAATCGACGGGGTCGACCTCGCCGAAGGCGACGTCCAAGAGCGGCGAGCGGCCCCCCTCGATGAGGAAGCCGTGGGCGTCGCTCGCAGTCCCGCCTTCTCGCGTACCGCTCGCGTCGGTGTCCAGTCCGTCCACGAACTCGGGGAGCGTGCAGTCGAAGTCGTCAGCGAATCGGGCGACCGCATATGCGACGTCGACTTCGAGCGCGTCGCGGACGAGCGCCTCGACGGGGTCGCGAAGCGCCGAGAGATCCGACGCGAGTTCGCGCTTGAGGCGGGCGGCCCGGCGGTCGCGGCCCGCTTTGAGTTCCGTGCGGAGCCGCGAGACGACCGACGACTCGTGTTCGACGGGAAACGCGGGGTCGTTCGGGAAGGCCCGCTCGGCGAAATCCGCCTCCTCGGGACGGAGGTCGAGCGCGTCGACGAGGTGCTCACGCGCGGCCGCGACGGCGTCGTCGTACTCGTCGTCGAGTTCGCGATCCAAGAGTGAGTCGACGCGCGCACCCTGTTCGACCAGCGAGAGGAAGTCCGTTCCCTCGATGGTGACGTCACGCTCGCGGATCGCGTCGCGGAGGCGGTCGTTGGCGACTGATTCCGCGGTGGCGACCGTCGCGTCGAGGTCGTCGACCGCGGTGGTGAGGCGGTCCAGTTCCGCGTCCCCGACGATCGTCCCGTCGTCGTCGAGCCGAGCGAGCGCGTCGCGGAGGGCGTCGATATCGCACGGTGCGTCCATACCGGCCGCCTCGTGCACTTCCGCGGCCGCGAGGATCCGCGAGCGGTTCTCCGCGAAGAACGCCAGAACGCGCTCGGGGACGATCTCGTCGGGGTGTTCGAGCGCGTCGGGGCGCACGCGGACGTCGCCCTCGACGTCGACGCCGGCGAACTGCTCGTCGAGGGCCACGACAGTCGAGTACGAGCGGGCGAGTTCGGCGAGTCCGCGGGTGTCCTCGACGACTTCGACGGAGAGTTCGGGGAACGCCTCCTCGGCCGCCGCGAAGCGCTCGGCGTCGGCCGTGGCGAGACAGCGATCGCGGACGCGACGAGGCGACGGCGGCGCGAGCGGTTCGACGCCGTCGAGCGCGTCGAGAGCCGCGGGGTCGGGGTCGCGCTCGGTCGCACGGTCGACGAACGCTCGGACCTCCGCGATCCGCGAGGCCGACTGCGTCGGGTAGAGCGTCGCGACGCGCTTTGCGGCGTAGTCGGTGACGGTTCGCTCACGGAGGAGACCGAGGACGTCGTCGTAGATCTCTCGGGCCCGGTCGGTCGCAAGAAAGCCGCCGTCGTCGTCGTGTCGGCGGCGGATCGCCCCGCGGGCGACGGCGGCCGCCCGTCCTTCCGAGAGTCCTGGTGCGCGAGCCAGCGTCGCCACGTCGCCCTCGCTGAGTGCCCGTTCGGCGTCGTCGAGTTCCGACAGCGCCGCTGCCGTCTTCTCGCCGACGCCCGGGATGGCCTCGAACTCCATTCGAGGATGCCTTCGCTCGCGATCGGACAAAACGTTACGGGTGTGACGCTCGGGTGACAGGGCTCGATCCGCCTCGGCGTCTACGACAACGTGCTTTTGGGACTGCACCCGGTAGTGCGGGTATGCGAATCGAGACGGGTGCGGACGCCGACGTCGACGCCGCTGCCGAGACGGCTGGGGGCGAGGACGCCGACGCACAGTCGGTGACGGAGAAAGCAGCGGCGGTCCGCGAGTCGCTCGGCGAACGCGACGGCGTCCTGATCGCGTTCTCCGGCGGCGTCGACTCCGCGGTGGTCGCCGCCTTGGCGCACGACGCGCTCGGCGACGATGCGGTGGCGTGCACGGCCAAGTCGGAGACCCTCCCAGCGGCCGAACTCGACGACGCCCGCCGCGTCGCCGACGAGATCGGCATCCGCCACGAGATCGTCGAGTTCTCCGAACTCGACAACCCCGACTTCGTCGTCAACGACGGCGACCGGTGTTATCACTGCCGGACGATGCGACTGGGCCGGATGTACGAGGCGGCCCGCGACCGAGGGGTCGGGACAGTCTGTGACGGGACCAACGCTTCCGATCCGGGCGAGGGGCACCGGCCGGGGCTCCGCGCCGTCGACGAACTCGACGTCCGCTCGCCGCTCTTGGAGGCCGGTATCGAGAAAGACGAAGTCCGCGCGATCGCCGACGAGTACGGACTCTCGGTCGCGGACAAGCCCTCGATGGCGTGTCTCTCCTCGCGGATTCCCACGGGGCTCGAAGTGACGACCGAGCGGCTCACGCGCGTCGAGAAGGCCGAGCGCGTGCTCCGGGAGTGGGGCTTCTCGCAGTTCCGCGTCCGCGACCACGACGGTCTCGCGCGGATCGAGATCGCCGCCGACGAACTGGAGGCGGCGCTCAATCACGACTTCGTCGTCGCCGCGCGCGAGCACCTCACGGATCTCGGCTTCGAGCACGTGACGCTCGATCTCCACGGGTATCAGACGGGCAGTGTCAGTCCAGCGGGCGAGGACGAGCAGGACGGCGCCGACAGCGACGATTCGGGCGACGAACCGCTCGTCGAAGACGTGTTCGGGACCGAGTACCCGACCGCCAGCGAGTGAAGCCGCGGCAGCGGATGGTCGGAGCGTTGTGAACCTGATTCTGGCTGTCCGGAAGGGCACAGAGAGCCGATAGCTCAGGCCGCACGATCTTCGCGGGACGCAAGCAGCAGACGAAGCACCTCGTAGCCGAGCACCAACCCGACCGCGATCCCGCCGGCCAGCGCCGGGCGAAGATTCAGCTCGGTGACCCACCGGAGGACGGCCGGATCGGGGCTACCGAGATACCCCACGACGACGGCGAGCAGCCACACCGGACGGCGGACAGTGTCGACCGCGAGACGGGCCCGCAGCATCCGCCGCGAGCGGCCGTAGCGGCGCAGGAGGAGCGACACGAGTTCGAACACCCCGACGAGGGCGCCCGCGATGATCAGAGGCGTGTACACCGCGAGGCCGTTGGCCGTGAGCGTCTCGACGACCACCGAGGGGAGAAGGTCGTAATAGCCCGTCGGGGCCGGCAGGGGACTGAGGAGGTACCCGACGAGCGCCGCGAGCACGGCAGCATAGGGGCGGCGGGCCGCCAGTCCCTCGGCGGTGGGAGCCAGCGAACCTCTCCCGGTCCACCGCAGCACGAACAGCGTCCCCTCGAACAGCGTGATCATCGTCGCGCCGATGATGATCGGGGCCATCCCGGTCGGGTCGGGGCTGACGAGGAACGCGAGGCCGAGGAACGTCCCCCAAAAGAGGAGGCGGCGGTCTTCGAGCCACCGCCGCGTGACGAGGTTCATCATAATCGCCAGCATCACGAACAGCGGGATCTGGAAGATGATGGCGTTGTACCCCATCAGGATGAGGATGAGGTTGAACGTCTCCTTGAGACCGAACGCCACGAGCGCTGTCCCGGTGGTATAGGAGGTGAAGTACGCGAAGATCGCGGGAAGGACGAGGAAGTGCGCGAAAGAGATGCCGACGAACGCGAGAATAAGGCTCGTCGGGACCGCAGCGAGGTAGTAGCGCCGTTCTTTGGGGTACAGTCCCGGTCGCATAAACAGATACGTCTCGTAGACGAACGCCGGCAAGCCGACCACGAGGCCACCGAGTGCGGCGACCTTCAGTTCGGTCAAGAGGAGTTCGAGCGGGCCGTACACGCGCGGTCGGCGGTCGACCATCTCCGGCGCGCCGGGGATGTGCTTGTTCCAGAGGAAGTCGATGACCTCGGTGGAACTGACGAGGTTCAGACCGAACGCCGAGTTGACGAGGTCGGCACCGGGATACAGCAGGAGCGTGACGATGCCGCCGATCCCGAGAACGACCGCCAGCCGGCGGATCATCTCCTCGATGTGTGCCGCAAGCGGCATCTCCTCGTCGCTCTCGGGGCCTTCGGAGACGAATCCCTCGTCGACGCCGGGCTCTGAAATCTCCGCGGCCCCGGGGCCGGGACCGGCCTCTGCGTTCGCCGGGGCGCCGCCGTCCGTGCCGGCGACGGCTGGGTCGTCGCCAACGGCTGGATTGTCGCCGACAGCCGCTTCGGGGGCGGCGGCGTCGGGATCGAAAGTCGCAGGGGCCGGACCATCGGTATCGACGTCCGAGTCGGTCGTATCCGCGTCGACGCCAGGGTCCGAAGTCGCGGAGTCGGAGTCCGCCGTTTCGGAGTCGGCGTCGTCAGCCGGCGCCGTGTCGTCGGCGTCTCCGTCATCGGTGGGCGAACCGTCGAAATCGCCGTCTTCGGACTCGCCGTCTTCGGAGTCAGCGGCGTCAGCGTCGGCCGTCAGTTCGTCGACCGTCGCCGCCGAATCGACTTCGGTGGGTGATTCGGCGTCGGTGGACGAGTCAGAATCGCTATCGGCGTCAGGAGACAAGTCAGAACCGCTATCGGCGTCGGTGGACGCACCAGGTCCCGGTTCGGAGTCGTCGCCGGACGCGGTTTCGGAGTCGTCGCCTGATTCTGCGTCTGAGGTTGAGCCGTGAGCAGACGATCCGGGCACGTCGTCGGCCGCAGACGGCGCTCCGTCGGTGTCGGACTGCGCCGCGTCGTCCGGGGACGAGTCGGCGCGAGATGAATCCGCGGCAGCGTCTGACGAGTCTGCATCGGCCGTAGATGCGTCGGCGTCGGGCGTCTGGTCCGCGTGCTCCGAATCGTCGGCCATTCACCAGAGTTTCGCCGCCCGGATCTTATAGGCCTTTCCGCATCGGCGCGCTGCTATGTGAACGCTGTCACCCGCTGAGACGACGACGGCCGGCCGCCGCGGTCCGGACGCGCCGGCGCGGCGGTCGAAAAGATTGATAACTGCGAGCGGGCTCACTTCACGTATGTCTAGCGCGCTCGACGACGACACGAGAGAGACACTCGACGCCGGGCGGGAGACCGCCGGCGCGATGCTTCGAGCCGCGCAGAAGGACCTCCAGAAAGTCTTCATATTCTTCCTGATCGGCTTTCTCGGCACGTTCTACGCGCTCCGGCTCTTCGTGTGGGACTTCTTCAAACGGGTCACGAGAGCCCAGATGTCCGCACAGGTGAGCGGCGAGGTCTCGATCATCGCACAGACGCCGTTCGACGTCATCCTCTTGCAGGCGAAGATCGGTCTCGCCGTCGGGGTCATCCTCGCCGCACCCGCATTCGTCTACTTCGCCAGAGACGCGCTGAAAGTGCGCGGGTTCTGGCCCTCCTCGCCGGTCCCCGTCTGGCAACTCGTGCTCATTCTCTCTGGGATGGTCGGCCTATTCGTGCTCGGCGTGGCCTACGGCTACTACGTCTTCTTCCCGTTCACGTTCTCCTTCCTCGCGAAGAACGCCATCGCCGCCGGCTTCACGCCGACGTATTCCATCGTCAAGTGGGCGCAGTTCATCTTCCTGCTCACCGTCTCGTTCGGTCTCGCGAGTCAACTCCCGCTCGCGATGACCGGGCTCTCGTACGCCGAGATTGTCCCCTACGAGACCTTCCGCGACAAGTGGCGCCACGCCGCCGTCGGCGTCTTCGCCGCCGGCGCGATGTTCACGCCGCCGGACCCGTTCACGCAGATTATGTGGGCGATCCCCGTCCTGACGCTCTACGCCGTCAGCCTCTATCTCGCGAAGATCGTTACCACCGCCCGCCGCGGCAGCGAGCAGATGGACGTCGCGGGGACGGTCAGCGCCCACTGGAACTCGATCGCGGGCGTCGGCGTCGTCGGCGGACTCCTCGTCTACGCCTTCTTCGAGCGCGGCGGCGTCGACTACCTTAATCAGGGCTTGGCCGCCATCGGGAGCGACTACGTCGTCTTCGCGCCGGCCTCGCTAGCACTGCTTGGACTCTACGTACTCGTCGCGGCGATCCTGGCTGCCGCCGTCGCCGTCGGCTACTTCGTCTATCAGGACATCGACGACCTCGCGGTCGTGGAAGCCGGCATCGGCGATCCGACCGCCATCGACCTCTCCGACCTCGACGTTCAGGGCGTTCGCTCGGCTCCGCCGGAAGTGTTCGCCGCGATGGACGAAGACGAGGCGATGGCGGCCGCGGGCGACGCGCTCGACGCCGGCGACAAGGCGAAAGCGCGGGCCATCGTCGACCGCTTCGACCAAGACGGCGGTGCCGGTGCGGACGCGGACGCCGAGGCGGCCGACGGGGACGCAGCAGCGGCGTCGGGGGAAGCCGCGAAGAGCGGCGGTTCCTCGATCAGTGACCGGGCCACCCGCGCCGGCAGCGCCTTCTTCGAGGAGTTCACCGGCGGCGACGAGGAGGACGCCACAGAGTCGGAGGCGGACGCAGACGAGAGCGACGCCGAAGACGACGACTTCGAGGGGTACTACACCGACCTCGCGTTCATCCTCGACTCCGTCACCTCGAACGCGTTCCGCATCGTCGGGGTGTTTATGACCGTGCTGGCGGTCACGTTCGGCTGGCTCTACACTGGCGGGATCAAGCGCGTCTACGAGGATTTCCTGCGCCGCCTGCCCGCGCAGGTCCGGCCCGAAGAGGTGCTCAACGTCGTCGCGCTGCACCCGATGGAGGCGCTCGTGTTCGAGGTGAAGTTCTCGACGATCGTCGCCGCGCTCGTGACGGCCCCGCTGCTCGCGTACTACGCGTGGCCGGCGCTCAGAGAGCGCAACATCGTCAGACAGCGCCGTCGTGCGATCTTCGTGTGGACGGGCGCGCTCACGGTGGGGCTGATCGGCGGCTTCGTCCTCGGGTACACGACGATCGCGCCCTCGGTCATCTCCTGGCTTGTCAACGACGCGGTCCAGGCGAATATGGTGATCGCCTACCGCATCACCAACTTCTTCTGGCTCATCTTCTTCACGACCGCCGGTATCGGCCTCCTCGCGGACGTCCCGATCCTGATGATCCTGCTCAACAGCGCGGGCGTCGGGTACGAGACGATGCGGGGGCGCTGGCGCGAGGTGACCGTCGGCATCCTCGCCTTCGCGGCGCTTTTCACCCCCGCAGACGTGCTCACGATGTTCCTCGTGACCATCCCGCTGATGGTCGCTTACGGGATCGGGCTGGGCGTCCTGTTCGTGATCACGCTCGGCGGACGGCGTGATCTCGCGCCGTCTCGCAGCGCCGAGATCTAACTCGAACCGGCACACTCGGCGTTAACTGCCGACACACAGCGGATTTCGTGATCGACGGAGTCGATAGCGAACGCCCTAAATATTCGCGAGAGAATCCCGTGATATGGCCAAGATAAGCGTAGAGATTCCCGACGAACTGCTCGCGGACCTCGACGAACACGTCGGCGACGACGGGAAGTTCGTCAACCGGAGCGACGCGGTTCGCGCGTCGATCCGCAAGACGCTGGATAGATTAGACGAGATCGACGCACGGCACGGACGAATCGACGATGAGTGAGACGCGCGCACAGACCGGGCGGATCGCGCTCGTCGCGCTGTTCGTGACGGCGCTCGCGGCGGCCCAGTTGACCGCCTCGAAACTGCTCGCGTTCGGGCTCCCGGTCGAACTGCCTGTGACGGGCGCGAGCATCATCCTGCCCGGCGCAGCGCTGGCGTACGCGCTAACGTTCTTCGCGTCGGACTGTTACTCCGAACTGTACGGCCGCCACGCGGCGCAGGTGATGGTCAACGTCGGCTTCGCGATGAACTTCATTCTCCTCGGACTCGTCTGGAGCACGATCCTCGCACCAGCGGTGAACCCCGAGTCGGCTGCGCAGTATCGCGCGGTGCTCGCGCCCGGGACGAACATCGTCCTCGGGAGCCTGCTGGCGTACCTCGTCAGCCAGAACTGGGACGTCCTCGTCTTCCATCGCATCCGCGAGGCCACCGGCGAGTCGATGCTCTGGCTTCGGAACATCGCCTCGACGGCGACCAGCCAGGCCATCGACACGGTGCTGTTCGTCGCGATCGCGTTCTACGTCGCGCCGCAGGTCCTCGGCTTCGGCACCCAGTTCGAGATTCCGGTGATCCTCTCGCTGATCGTCGGCCAGTACGTGCTGAAACTGCTCATCGCGCTCGTCGACACGCCGTTCGTCTACGTCGTGGTCGGCTTCTTCGGCGGGTCGAACATCGACACGCAGGACGAGGCCTGGGCCGCCGAGTAATCGGCTCGTACGCCACGAATCAGCGCCTCAGAAGACGCTCGCTGAAAGAGTCGACCGCTATTCTTCGACGACTTCGGCGAACCCGAAGTTCGGCTTCAGGTCGGTGACGCGGACACGGACTGAATCGCCCGTTTCCGTGCCGGCGACGAAGAGCGTGTAGCCGTCGATCTTGACGACGCCGTCGCCCTCGCTGCCGACGTCGTCGACGACGACGTCCAGTTCTTCGCCTTCTTCGACGGGCGCCGTGATCCGGTGTTTGCCGACGAGATACAGTTCCGACGAGGAGTCCCGAGAGGCGTCCGGGCGGATCGAGCGAACGTACTCGAACTCCTCGTCGATCTCCGCGCGCAGGTCGGCGAGGTCCTGGCCGTCGAACACCTTCGCGGCGAAGTCGCCGCCGGCGGGCAACAGGTCGAGTGCGACCTCGAACGCCTGCCGTGCGAGGTGGACCGAACGCGCGTGATCGACCGAGTACTCGCCGGACATATTCGGCGCCATATCGGAGATGACGACGTCTGCGCCGTCGTCGCCGATCCGCTCGCGGAGTTCGTCTTTCGTCTCCTCGTCGGTCATATCGCCGCGGACCGTCTCGACGTTGTCGTGATCGAGGTCGCGGATGCGCTGGAAGTCGACGCCGACGACGGTGCCGCGGTCGCCGACGGCCTCGGCAGCGACTTGGAGCCACCCGCCGGGTGCCGCACCGAGGTCGACGACGGTGTTTCCGGGACCGAACAGGCCCGCCTCCTCGTCGAGTTGCTTCAGTTTGTACGCCGAGCGGGCGCGGTAGCCCTCCTGCTTTGCCTTGTTGTAGTAGTGGTCTTTCCCAGTCATCGGTACCACCCACCTCCGTGGGATACTCTCGCCCGATCGTCGCGGGGCGAACGCGTCGGTTGCATACGACCTAAGAGACGGTCAGCGGGGAAAGGTTCGTCGGAGCGAGCCCCGAGAAACGGACACGGACGAGTTGGCACGCCAACACCACCCGCGAATAGTCGAGGCGGCGACGTCGACGCGGCAGGGGCCACAGACGACCGCGGAACTACTATCGAGGTTGTCTAGCGAGGAGGGAGGCGTGGGCAGAAGCGGCCCAAGTCGTGGCGATTCGGTACAATCAAGAGTACCCAGCCACTCCCTCCGGTAGTGCGCCGGAAGAACAAACTCCTCGTCACGACGGTCGGGATTCTCGTGCTACTCGCCACGCTCGGCGTGACGAGTATGAACGCCTCGGCCGCGTTCGTTTCGCCGACGCAGATCTCCGAGAACGAGGGAACGTATCAGGACGACTGGGTGAATCTGGAAGGAGTCGCAACGGACCTCGACACCGAGGGCCAGGCGATCACCTTCGCAGTGACGGACGGTAACCACACCGTCCCGGTCGTCTACGAAGGGACTGTTCCCGATACGCTTCAGGACGGCCGTGTCGTCGTCGCGAAAGGGCGATACGACGGCGGCGAACTCGTCGCGAACAAGCTCTCGGTTCGTGCACACGAGGGCGAAGAACGGCCCGAAAGCGCTCGATGAGGTCGGGAGACGATCCGGTCAAAGCTGACGCGGTCCCGCCTGCAATCGAGGTCGCGGACGTGACGAAATCCTACGGACACTTCACGGCCGTCGAACGGCTGTCGTTCACGGTCGAACGCGGATCGACGCTCGGGTTGTTCGGCCCGAACGGAGCCGGGAAGACGACGCTCCTCCGAATGCTCGCCGGACTCACGCGGCCGACTGAGGGGACGATCTCGGTCGACGGCGTCGCGTTAGCACCGGACGATTACACCACCTATCGAACTGTTGGCGTCGTCACCCACGAGACGATGGTGTACGACGAACTCACCGCACGGGAGAACCTCCGGTTTCACGCCGGCCTCCACGGCGTCGACGACCCGGCGGCGCGGTGTGAGTCGGTGCTCGAAACCGTCGGCCTGAGTCACCGCGGTAGCGACCGCCCGGGCGAGTTCTCCCACGGCCTCCGAAAGCGGCTCTCACTCGCGCGGGCGCTGTTGCACGACCCCGAAGTGTTGCTCCTCGACGAGCCATACACCGGACTCGATCAGCGGTCGGTCGCTGACCTCGAAACCGTCCTCGACGGCTTCGACGACCGGACGGTGGTGTTGACGACCCACGACCTCGAGCGAGGCGTCGAGCGGTGCTCGCGTGCGCTCGTCGTCGACCGCGGACGGATCGAAGCCGACGTCGACCTCGACGAATCGGGCGCGGCGTCGTTCGAATCGACGTATCGGCGGGCGATCGGCGTCGCCGAACCAGAGACGAGCGAAGCAGTGCGATGAGTTCGTTCCTCGGCGCGATCTATCGGGTGCTCAAGAAGGACCTCCAGATCGAGCGCCGGACGAAGCAGGTGACGACCACGGTTGCGGTCTTCGCGCTGCTCGTCGTGCTCACGTTCGCGTTCAGTTTCGTCCAGACGCTCCAGAGCGCCGCGCTGCTCGGACGCGGCGCGCTGTGGGTCGCGTTCGTGTTCTCCGGCACGTTCGGCGTCACGAAGACGATCGAACTGGAAGATCGGAACGGCGCGCTCGACGGCCTGCTCATCGCCCCGATCGACCGCTCGGCGATCTACCTCGGGAAGGTCCTCAGCACCACCGTGTTCATCTTCGCGGTGAGTCTGTTGACGCTGGGCGCGACGTCGGTCTTCCTCGGCTACAGTCCCTCGATGTCGACCGCGGCCGCGATCGTCGGCGTCCTCCTCGTGTCGGCCGTCGGTTTCTCCGCCATCGGCGTCGTGGTCTCGATCCTGACGTTCCGCTCGGGGCTGGACGAACTCGCCTTACCCGTCCTCCTGGTGCCGCTCGTCGTCCCGCTCTTGCTCGCGGGGGTCGAACTCACGACCGCGCTCGAAAGCGGCGCGCCCCTCGGTGGCTGGCTCCGCCTCCTCACGCTGTACGCCGGCATCGTGCTGCTCGCCGGCGTCGCGACGTTCGAGTACGTCGTCGAGGAGTGAGAGAGCGACAACTCGATGAAACGCCGTCGCAGGAGCTCAACGGTGTCGTGAACGACTCTCATAGTGATTACTCTCACTGTGTACCGCCGAGCGCCACTCCCGGTGGCGATGATCGGCGGTAAGAGACGAGAGTAATCAGTATCAGTCGACGTGCTAGAAACAGCCTCTACAGTTTCGACGGGTCAGAACCGTCGGCTACGGTCGCGTCGGCAGTACAAAAACAGTCGCCAGCGGCGCGAATCCTCAGTTAGTGTTCGCGGGCGGGCCGCCGCTTTCGTCGCTCTGCTTGAGCAGCAGGAAGACGGCGAAGAAGATCGGCGAGAGCAGGCCGAGCACGAGCGTCGTGACGAACGTCGCACCCTCGAAGGAGATCGGCCCGGAGGCACCGGAGAGGCCGCTGCCTTCGCCGCCGCTTTCGCCGCCGCCACTGCCACCGCTTTCGCCGCCACTACCGCCACCGCCGCCACCGTCGCCTCCGGATTCGAGCAGCGGCTGGGAGACCTGACTCGAGTCCATCCCGCCGCTGCCGCCGACGACGACCGCGCCGAGCATTCCGAGCGCGCGGTGGGGCTGACAGAAGTACTTGTACATCCCTTCGCTCTCGAAGGTGTACTCGAACGTCTCGCCGGCAGCGGAGTACATCTCGCTCTCGAAGGTACCGTCCTCGGCGATGACGTTGTGGCTGTTGCCTTTCCCGGTCCACTGCCAGATGACGGTCGTGCCGGGGTCGACGCGGATCGCCGCGGGGTTGAAGCCGTAGTAGCCGCCGTTTGCCTCAGATCCGACCGAAATCGTCACTTCGGACTGGCCGGTGAAGTCGTACGTGCCCTCGAAGTTACCCACACCGTCGAACCAGCCGCCGTAGTCGGGTTCCGACTGGGCGGCCGCGGTGTCCGCCGAGAGTGCGAAGGTCGCTGCTGCGCCGACGCCCGTCGCCGTGCGGCGCAGGAACGCTCGTCGATCAGTCGATGTGTCAGTCGTGTCGTCCATTGTCGTTGAATCGTCGTTGAGGTTTTGTGTGCGTTCTGGTTTGCTGTCCAATACTACGCGTCGTTACGTCTGTGCGTCTTCGAGTCGTCGTTCCAGCCGCGACATCCGGCGCTGTAAGTACGTCACGTATCCGAAGAACGCGACGAAGAGCGCGGTGTATCCGGCCAAGAGTAGTGGTTCCATCGTTATCGCCTCCGTGCTGAGTGCAGTCTGCGTACTTGCTGTTCGAGTTCGTGAAGGTGGATCCGGATCCCGAGGAGATAGAGATACAGGAACGTCGCCGCGACGAGCGTCACGACGAGCGTGAGCGGATCGATGTTCGCGCTGACGCCGCTGTTACCGATCGTCGTCTCGTGGAACGTCGGCGTCCACAGCCGCGTCGACGCGTACGACAGCGGGACCGTCACGAATCCGACGACCCCGTAGACGGCCGCGTATCGATCGCCCGTCTGGTCCTCCGTGGCCGAGTGAACGACCAGGTAGCCGGCATAGATGAACCACACGATCAGGAACGTCACGAGCCTGACGTCGGTCCACTCCCACCAGGAGTTCCAGATGACTCGCCCCCACGCGCTACCGAGCAACAGCGTCAGCGTCGCGAAGAGGAATCCGAGTTCACCGGAACTGTGGGCCAGCCGGCTCCAGAAGGGGCCGCGGTAGCGCAGATACAGCGCGCTCCCGATGAACGTCGAGCCGAGCGCAGCCGCGGCGACCCACGCGAGCGAGATGTGCCAGTACGCGAGTAGATTCGCCCCGTGTTCGATGCCGTACATCGTATCCGAGGCGTAGCCGAAGATCAGCACCATCGACAGGAGGCCGAATCCGAACGCCCCCCACGAGACGAGCCGGCTCCGCGTCAGGCGGTGGAGAAACGCCGTGACGGTGCCCAAAATACGGGCGAACCGAATGCTCGTGCGGTTGCGCGTGCCGTCGCCGTCCGTGGATGAACTACCGATCATACGTTATAGCCAGTTCGTTACCGATGCAAGAGCAAGTTTGTCGAGCCCAAAGAGGACAGCGATTCCCAACGCGATGAGCGCGTATCCGGTCGCTGTCCGGAACAGCTCGGTCGATTCGCCGTTCGTGACCGAATCGAGGAGCCGCCGGCTCCCGGCCTGCCCGACGTAGGCGACCCCGAGAAGCGGGATCGAAAAGCCCGCCCCGTAGATCGCCAGGAGACGGGCGCTGCCGACCACGTCCGAGGCCGTCCCGACGTACGCTAAGACGCCGCCGAGCACCGGGCCGACGCAGGGGAGCCAGATGACGCCCAGCAGCAACCCGACCACGAAGGCGTTCGCGAGCGGGTGCTCGCGCTCGTCGACCCGGCCCGTGAGCCGCGACGCCCGTCCCGCGAGCCGTGAGGCGTACCGCGAGTACAGGTCGTTCACGTCGTCGTCGGCCATCACGATCCCGAAACCGAGCATCAGCACCGCGAACGGCGCACGGACTGAGTCGGGGGTCACCGAACCGATCATCCCGGTCGCGACCCCGAGTGCGGTGAACGTCAATGTGCTCCCGATCACGATGACGATCGGTCGCAGCACGTGTCCGTTCGCTCCGACGACTAAAACGGGGATCATCGGGAGACAGCACGGCGTCAGGATGGTCAAAACCCCCGCGAAAAACACCGCGGCGGTCGTCGGATTGTCCATCATTCGATGCTAGTCGTGATGAATCCGTTAGCTCGCCGTCTCGCCGGACGCTGCGGACGATTCGCCCTCGAAGGCGGTCGTGACTGCGTCTTGCGCCGACATCGACGACTGCTCTGTGGAGTTGTCGGCCGTCGAGTTACCGACGTCCTCGTAGGTCCGGATCCACGTCGTCTCCCACGAGCCGTCGACCGACTCGTTCTTGAGCGGCTGTTCGTACCGCTCGACGTCGTCCGGGATCATACCCTCCTCGAGCGGGGTGTCGTCGACCGGGATCCCCGCGAGCATGAGCTTCTTCGTCATCGGATTCATATCGTAGCCCAAGCGCTGCTGCGTGCGGTTGTAGTAGACCGCTTCGTCGGGCGCACCGGCGACCGCCCAGTCTTTGGGCTGTCGCGGGAGGTGCGGCCGCTTGTGCGCGTTCATATATCCGGCGACGTCCTGGACGTCCTCCCAGTTGGAGAACGTGTGGCCAGCGCCGTAGGGCATCGATTCGCGGATGAACCCTGCGGAGGTGTAGATACGGCCCATTCCGGCACCGTCGTTGAAGGAGTCTTCACCCCACAGCGGCGGGTACTGTCCTTCGACGCCCTGTCCGTCAGCACCGTGACAGGATGCGCAGTTTTCGAGGTACAGCTCGGCCCCGCGGACCGGGTTGACCTCGGAGACGGGCACCTTCTCGTCGCCCTCCGGCTTCTCGATGTGCCGCCAGTACGGGACGGTTTCGCTCGGCGTCCCCTTGTTGAGCCAGACCATATAGGACTCCATCGCCTGGATCTCACGGCTGTCGTAGGCCGGGACGCCCTCTTCGGAGCCCGGCGCGTTCATACTGCGGAGGAAGCAGCCCATAATGCGCTGCCGCATATCTCGCATCCGCTGGGTCCGGCCGGTCCACTCGGGGTAGCCGGCCGCGGTCCCGACGAGCGGAATCATATCGATGTCCTGCCCGACCATTCCGGTCGTCGTCGGGAGATCGCCTCCGCCGTGACAGTTCGCACAGGAGAGGTCGTTCCCGACGTGTTCGGGCATCTCGTTCGACGTGTTCGCGAAGATGGCACGACCCTCACGGATGAGTTCGCGCCGGTTTTCGTTCTCCGGAAGCGTCGAGTTGTTCATCTCCTTGGGGACGAAGTTCACTTCTTCGCCCGCCGTTGCGTTCTTGTACTGGAACTCCTGTTCGCGAAGCTCCTCGCTGTACCACTTGCTCCCGTTCCACGTCCCGGGGAGTTCTCGCACCTCGCCGCCGCCACCGCTGGCGGCCGCCGGCGCGTCCGACGGACCACCCATAAAGGCGATAGCGCCGTTGACGGCGAACACGACGAGGATCGCCGCGAGAACCGTCCCGAAGACGAGCAGGACGGGTTTGAGCAGGAGGGTGGAATCTCCTTGACTCATCGCTCGGTCACCGTGACCGTACTTTCTACAATCATTTCGTATATTCCTCAGTTACGACGGTATCTGCGTATGAATATAGCCGAGTAATAAAGATTCCCTTCTGCACAACTTCTCGCCGGCTCTCAGCGAAAATCGAGTTACTGAGAAGACATAAACGTGCGGAATATTGCCACTTCCCAGCTAGACTAGAGAAGTCTACGACGGTACATTTTACTGCGGGAATCTACAAGCGGCTACACCGATGAACCCACGAAAGGCGATGACGATCGCCTTCTTCGCCCTCTTGCTCGGGATCGGGTACCTCTCTATGAACGCAGCTCCGGTCCTGTCAGACGAAGGCTACTCGTATCACGGCGAGGTCAAATGGCAGACGAACTATTCGAGCGCGGTGGAGACGGCCGCCGCGGAAGACGAGCCGGTCGTAATCTACTACTGGACGACCTGGTGTACCTACTGCGAGGACTACAACCGGAACGTCTACAGCGACCCGGCAGTGCAATCGGAACTCGACGAGTTCACCAAAGTCGCAGTGAACCTCGACAGCGACTCCGAGAGCGCGACCCGGCTACAACAGCGGTACAACATCAACTACCCGCCCCAGCACGTCATCGTGACGCCTGAGGGCGAGGTACTCACCCGAATTCCTGGCTACGCGGCGAAAGACGACTTCCGCTCGTATCTGGAGACAGCCAAGCAGCGCTACCAGGCCGGACAGACAGCAAACGGAACGTCGCAGAGCACAGAGAACACGGCCGGCCGGTTGACGGAGGCCGCAGTATGAATCCCGGAACGATCCTGCTCGCGCTGGCGTTCCTCTCGGGACTGTCGGGGACGGCGATTCTCGCGCGGTCGTACCTCCGCGACGACGACGCGTACCTCTCGTACGTCCCGAAACTGACCGCGGGGACGGCGGTGCTTCTAGTTGCCGCACTCGCACACCTCACGTACCAGTTCATCAACCAGGACTACACGAACGCGTACGTGTGGGAGAACACGGCCTCGTACCTCTCGCTTCTCTACCGGGTGACCGGCGTATACGCTGCCAACGAGGGATCGGTGCTCCTGTGGGCGGCGATCGTCGCCGTCGTCGCGCTAGTCGCGAGCCTCTCACGCGGGTTCCCGACCCGGCGCGGGAAGCTCATCCACGCGTTCACCGTCGGCCTCGTGACCTACTTCACGGCGATGTTGCTGCTGCAGAGCCCGTTCGCCTCGGTGCGAACGGAGTTCCCCAACGCGCCGCCCGGGTTCGTGCCGACGAGCGGGCAGGGCCTGAACCCGCTCCTCGTCGATCCGTATATGGCGATCCACCCGCCGGTGATGTTCATCTCCTACGCCCTGCTGACGATGCCGTTCGCCATCGGAGCGGCGCACTTCATCGCGCTGTTCCGCGGCGACGACGGCCTCTTCTCGGCGTGGATCGGAAGTGTCACGCGCTGGCTCCGGCTTAGCTGGCTCTTCCTCACCGCCGCCGTCGCGCTCGGCGGCCTCTGGTCGTACACGGTCCTCGGCTGGGGTGGCATCTGGGCGTGGGACCCTGTCGAGACGGCAATCTTGGTCCCGTGGCTGTTCCTGACCGCGACGCTACACGCCGTCACGAACTACCGGCCCGGCGGCCGCTATCGGATCCTTGCGCCGGCGATGACCGCGAGCGTCTTCGCGCTCGCCGTGTACACGACCTCGGTCGTTCGGAGCGGCGTCTTCAGGAGCATCCACTCCTTCGCCGACGGCGGCATCGGCGCGTCCTTCCTCATACTGATGGGCATCACGACCCTACTGGGCGTGGTCGCTCCGTTCGCCTACTGGCTGTTGCAGAACGACGACTCTGACGACGACGCCGAAGCGGCGGCGGGCGAATCCGGCCTCGCTGGCTGGATCAACCGCTCGAATCTGCTGCACCTCGCCGTCCTGCTGTTCGGCCTCCTCACGTTCGTCTCGTTGTGGGGTCTCTCCTTCCCCGTCCTGCGGAGCGCGATGACCGGGCTCGAAGTGTCCGTCGAGTCGCGCTACTACAACCTCTGGAGTTTCCCGCTCGTGCTCGCGGTGCTTCTCCTCTTGGGCTTCTATATGGACTACGAGCGGGACGGCCTGCGCCGGAGTCTCATCAGCCTCGGCGTGTTCGGCCTCGCGACGGTCGTCGGAGCTGCCGTCGCGCCCTCCGAGACCTGGCGGCTGGCGTCCGTTCGCCCGAGCGACGCCTTCGTCTACCAGCTCGTCGGCAACGCGAGCGCGCTGTCGGTGCTGCCGCCGGTGGCGTACGCCATCTTCGGGACCGTGAAGCGCACGGGCAGTCGGATCGCGGCGACGACGAGCCGAGACGCGAAACTGAAAGAAAGCGGGATCACGCTCATTCACGTCGGCGCCGCGCTTCTCGTGCTCTCGCTGCCGTTTATGTACCTGTTCGCCGGTCAGGCATCGGTGATGGCCACGGGCGTCGCCAGCGGTGCGGTCGACACTTCCCAGCGCGACGTCGGGGACTCCCCCTACGACGTCCGCGTGCTGGGCTACGAACAGAACGAGTTCCCCAACAACCCCGAACCCGAGACGTACGCGCTGTCGTCCTCGCAGGTCCTCACCCGCGGGCAGTCGTTGAACACCTCGGTACAGGCCGTCCACGGGACGGTGACGGCGATACGTGAGGGACCACAGGCGACGGTGGTGCAACTCGACAACTCCCAGGTCTGGGTCGGCGTCGCCGGGAACGGGTCCGTCGGCATCGAAACCGGCCAGGAGGTCGTCGCGCGCGGCCAGGTGATGTGGGAGTTCGTCCCGACCGCCGACGCGATCGTCCTCGCCGGCCCGCAGACGATCGGTCCGGCTGACGACCCGCCCGAGTCGGTTGTCCCGACGCGCGTCGTCGCTAACGGCGTCTCACTCGCCGTCTACGACGAGGACGGCATCGTCGTCTCCGGCGTCGCCGGCCAGCGCGAGTATCCCCAGCAGGGCGGCCTCCAGGTCAGAGACGTGCTGATCGACCGCGGCCCGCTCGTCGACACCTACGTCATCGCGGGCGTCAGCGACGGAACCGCCTCGATCTCGGTCAAGCGCGTGCCGTTCGTCACGCTGATGCGCGTGAGCATCCTCGCGCTGCTCGTCGGAATGTTACTCGTGTTGTTCTTCGATCCGCGACACGGCGTGCGGACGAGCGCGAGCGCAGGAACGAGCGATCGGAGATCGGCGCAGCAGACGGGCAGTGACGCCGGTGCCGTCCAGGAGGTGAGCGACTGATGCGGCGTCTCATCGCGCTCCTCGTCGTCGTCAGTTGTCTGGCGTTCGTTCCCGTGGCCTCCGCGACGACGACGGTCAGCGGAACGGTCACCGCCGAGGACGGAAATACGGACGGCGCTCGCGTCGAAGTCGTCCCGCTCACGCAGCAGCAACAACGCGCCGACGGCTCGGTCACGACGACCATCGACGGCTCGTCGTTCAGCGTCGACGCACCGGACGCGCCGAGTTACGCCGTTCGCGTCAGCCACGGCGGCGCGACGCACTACGAGATACTACAGAATCAGACGCAGGTGTCGATGGACCTCACAGAGCGCGTGTCTGGAACGATCCGCAATCCTGACGGAAGCGGCACCGAGGGAGCGGTCATCGAAGTCGTCGACGAAGACGAGTTCGTCGTCGACACCTACCGGACGAACGCGACCGGTTCGTTCGCGTTCGGACCGCTCGAATCGGACGAGACCTACGAGATTCGGGCGGCCGTCGGCGATGCCGAGTACCGACGCACGGTGGACCCGTCGACGACCGACAGCGTGACGATCACGGCGCAGCCGCCGACGAGCGACACCTCGATATTGAACGTCGCGAACCGCTCACCGACGGGCCACGTCGTGCAGATGCTTCCGGCGCAGAACGCCTCGACGAACCCGAGCGTCGTAGAGACGGTCGCCTTCGAGAATCCGACCGACCGGCCGTTCGTCGGTACGGTGACCATCGGGCTCCCGGCCGACGCGTCGCCGTACGCCGCGATGGTCGGCGGCGAGCAGGCGCAGTACAGACGCACCGATTCCGGCGTCCAGTTGAACGTCAGCGTGCCGGCGAACGGCACCACGCAGATCGGCGCGGCCTACGACCTCACCGGACGGCAGTTCGAAAAGCAGGTCGTCCGCAACACGTCGTCGCTCGCGGTCGTCCTGCAGGGCTACAACACCTCGAAGGTGAGCCACTCGGAGAACCTCCGGGTCGGCTCCTCGCCGATTTCGCTTCTCACGACGACCGAGTCGCTCGACGCGGGTGAGACGATAAGCGTCGACGTCTCGGGAGCGCAGATGGAGGCGTCGGCGGCGGGAGCGGGCGCCACGTCCGACTCCGGATCCAGCGCCGGCGCGTCGTCCTCGGCGGTCGAGACGTCCTCTTCGGAGAGCGGATCGATCCCGTCGTTCCCCGGCATACCGATTCTCGGCGGGATCTTCGGGACAGTGATCGTCGGACTCGGCGCGTACCGCGTCGCCGACGCTGGGCTGTCAAATACCGGCGAAGACTGATCCAGCACGTAGGCTCTGCGAGAGCGACGACGGACGGCGGCATCTACGACTGACGGCTGCCGTCCACGACTGACATCACCTTATTCGTCGTCGCGCGCGCGAACAAAAATCAGGAGTATTTTTAAGCCCGCTGTCGTAGCCCCGCCCATATGTTCAAGGCCATCGTGAGCGCGTCTACGCTCCAAGATGCGCTCGACTCGGTGAGCGTGTTGGTGGACGAGTGCAAGATCCGGCTGAACGAAGACGAGTTGTCGATTCGCGCCGTCGATCCCGCGAACGTCGGAATGGTGGATCTCTCGCTCGACGCCGCCGCTTTCGAGTCCTACGAGGCCGACGGAGGCGTCATCGGCGTCAACCTCGCGAAGCTCGAAGACTTCGTCGGGATGGCGAGCGGCGACCAGCTCGTCGAACTCGAACTCGACGAGGAGACCCGGAAGCTCAACATTCGGATGGACGGCCTCTCCTCGACGCTCGCGCTCATCGACCCCGACTCGATCCGCCAAGAGCCCGACATCCCCGACCTGGATCTCGCCGCGGAGATCGTACTCGAGGGCGCACAGCTCGATCGCGGGATCAAGGCCGCCGATATGGTCTCCGATCACGTGCGGCTCCGCGTCGACGCGACCGACGAGGCGTTCCACATCGAAGCCGAGGGCGACACCGACGACGTCGACTTCGAACTCGACACCGACGATCTCATCGCGCTCACGGCCGGCTCGGCCGACTCGCTGTTCTCGCTGGACTACCTGAAGGATATGAACAAGGCGATCCCGAAGGACGCGGAGGTCACCGTCGAACTCGGCGAGGAATTCCCGGTGAAGATCCACTACGCGGTCGCCGAAGGACAGGGCAACGTTACGTATATGCTCGCGCCGCGCATCCAGAGCGACTGAAGACGCGGAGCCGCGGCCAAACGAGGCCGTCGAACGGGCGGAAAATCACCCGCGGTGGCGATCGATGACGCGCTTTGCCGCCTGGGCCTTCTCCTTCCAGCCGTACCCCGCCTCGTAGACGTGGCGCTTGGAGTCGACCAACGCTTCGGGCGAGGTTTCCTCGAATCCCCCACGAGCCCACGCACCGCTCTCTCGCAGCCACTCGACGACGTTCTCGCGGGTCTCCGACCACGAGAGCCCGACCATCTCGTACCACGCGATCATCGCGAAGACCGCGTTGTCGTGACAGCCGGGAACGCTCCCGTGGCGGTAGAGCGTCCGCATCGGCTCGCGCGTCGGCTCGGACACCTGCTCGCGGAACTCCGCGGCGGTGAGGAGCCTCAGGACGTCGTTACCCTCTGTGACGCGCTCGTCGCGCTTCAGGCGTTCGAGCGCGGCGCGGTGGAGGCCGTCCCACTCGCCGTCGACCGCGTCATACAGGTCCGCCTCCTCGGTCGGCGCGGCCGTGAGACGCGAGACGATGTCGATGTAGGCCTTCTCGACGTCGGGCCAGGGCGTTCCCTCGAACTCACAGTCGGCGTCGTGAAGGCTGTTCGTGGCCCGGCAGTCGGGACACGGGTAGTCGAACTGCGGCACGCAGAGAGAGTGGGCACGTGTCGTCTTAGATGATACGGTGTGGATCGCCGACCGTGGCGTTCGGGACGCGCCGTCAGTCGTCGACGCGGTCGATCGTCGGTTCTGCCAGATCGGGTCTTCACCGATCGTCGTGTTTATTCGGCGGCGGGCGCAACGCTCGTGCGATGCCGATGGACCCGCTCTACGCGCGCTATCCCTTCTTCGAGGGGGCCCGCGAGGCCGTCCGCGAGGCCGAAATCTCGCCGGCGGCGCTCATCGCCGAGGACGCACCCGCCGTCGAGCGGGGCAAAGAGCGGGTCGAGCGCGCCCTGATGGAGGGCAACGTCGCCGCCGAGGACCCGCGTCGGTGGGACACCAGAGAGGAACTACTCTCGTATCCGATCGCGCGGATCCTCGTCTCGCTGATCGAGACGCCCGCAGCAGTCGAGAAGTACGCCAAAGCCGAGGCGGCGACCGCGCGCGAGCGGTTTCAAACGGACTTCGCGGCCGACGACGACCTCCAGAGCGGTGGCCGCACCCGTGCGTCGCTGGAGGAGGTGCTCCGAGAGTTCGATCTCGCAGACGCCGTGCGCCCCGAGCAGGCGGGCGGGACTGGAAGCACGGCCCGCCCCGGTGCCCGCCGAGGCGGTGGAGCAAGCGCCGGCAGCCGAGCCCCGTCGCACTACTGGGTCGAACTGGGATCGTACCTCGACCTCGCGGACGCCGAGTGGGGCAGTCGGTGGCGACTCGTCAACCGCGAGGTCGCCGCCGGCGAGGTCCGTGTCGCGGCCGAGGAACTGTCTCGGATACTCGAAGCGGCCGTCGAGCGCCGCGTCGCGACCGGACTCCCGTTCGAGGTGCGCGGCACCGACGGCGGCGACGCGATCGCGGAGGCGGTCTCGACAGCCGTCGCCGACCTCCGTTCCCTGCTGAACGACCACGACGCGGGGCGAACGACGGTCGACGCCGTCGTCCCCGCGCTGTTCCCACCGTGTATGAAAGCGCTGGTCCGCCGTGCCCGCGGCGACGAGGCACTCCCCGGGCACGCGGAGTTCTCACTCGTCTCGTTCCTCGTCGCGTTCGGGATGGACGCCGACGACGTGACGACGCTTCTCGACGTCGACGGCGACACGGCAGAGCGCATCGAGACGCGCGTCGAGTACCTGGCGAACGCCGACGGAACACAGTATCCCCCGCCGTCGTGTACGACGATGCAGTCCTACGGCGACTGCGTCGACCCCGACGAGCGCTGTGAGACGATTTCACATCCACTGTCGTACTACACGGACGCGGTACGGGACGCTGGCGACGTTCGCGACTGGCGGGAAACCACGACCGGTGAGTAACAGAACAGCCGTCGTGTGCTGCGCGTGACGAACCGTCGTCGCCGGTGAGTCGGTAAGGGAGTCCTACCGGCGAGTCATACTGTCGGACAGACCGATGTGAAAATCATCGGCTCCCCGTGGGTCCCAAAATGATTCACGAACTGCTGTCCGACAGTATCAGTCCTGCAGATACACGCCGACGCCGGCCATCACGAGGACGAACAGCGCGATCGCGCCGACGAGAGCGAGTCCGCCCGTGTCGCCGAGGTCGGGGCCGTACGTGACGCCGATCCCGACGAAGAGGGCGAAGAAAGCGCCGACAGAGACGATAGAGACGACGATCTTCCGGCGCATCTCCGCATCGATATCCATACGTCCGCCTTCCGGTGGCCATTCTAAAAGGGCTTCGATGCGGTTTTCCGGCGGTGAGCTCCACTTGAAACGAGGGTTTAGGTTCGTCCGGAACGTACGTGTAACTAGCGAGAGAGCAGATCTCTCGGGAGCATCAGAGATGACGCACACACGAAACACACCCGCGTCAGAAGCCCCCCCAGCGGACACGAGGGCCGGACGTCCCCACCTCCGACAGCCCCGCGTCCGTCGACAGCGAACCTTTCCCGCGGAAGGGTACGAGGGACGCGCCTACCGCGCCCGCGCCGAGCCGATGACCGTGCGGCCCCTCCGCGACGGCCGCTACGTCGTCGAGAGCGAGGGCGGCACGTACGTCGTCGACGCCGAACGCGAGACCTGCACGTGCCCGGACAGCGCCATCCGCGGGGCGCGCTGCAAACACATCCGGCGCGTCGCAATCGAAATCGAGTCGGGCCTCGTTCCGGCCCCCGACGAACGCGAGCGCGTCTGTGCCGTCTGCGGTGGCCTGATGTTCGCGCCAGTCGACCAAGACGGCCCCGCGCTGTGTGACCGCCACGACCACGACCCCGGCGACCTCGTCCGCGACCGCGAGACTGGCGCACTGCTCGTCGTCGTCGACCGGATCGGCGACCGCGCCGACGAAGTCCGAACCGGCGAGGGGCGCCTCGTCTCAGAGTACGAGACGAACGCGGCGTACGGCGACCACGAACCGGTGTTCGCGGTCGTGTACGTCGAGTCGCTGCCGGCGGGCGACGCCGTCGACGACTTCGGGACGTGGGTCGACGCACTCAGAGACAGCCGACGGTACCTGTTTCCGGCCTCGCGACTCACGCGCGTCGAACTCCGGGCAGGCGACGAGGAGGGTGGTAAGTCGGGAGAAGCGGACGCAGGTCCGTACTCCGGGCGAACGTCGGGGACGACTGGAGCCGAGACACAGCGGGCGTGAAGCGTCGCTAGGGCGCTTATCGCGTTCTCATAGTGATTACTCTCACTGTGTACCGCCGAGCGCCACTCCCGGTGGCGATGGTCGGCGGTAAGAGACGAGAGTGATCATTATCAGGCGTCGTCGCTGTCGCCCCCATCCGCCGTCGCGTCCGCTGTCGATTCGTCGACGTCGGTCAGCCGTGCCTGCGCGGGACCGCCGACGAACGACTCGAACGATTCGCCCTCTGCGAGCGCGGTCTCTTTCTTGACGCGGTAGTTACCGCCGTCGGTCACGTGGAGATCACCGGGGTGGAAGAAGTACCACGATTCGCGGTCGAATCGAACGCCGATCCGCGCTTTCGCACCGAAGTTTTGGGCGAAGTAGATGAGGGCTTCGACCTCCTCGCCTGAGAGGTAGATCGGACGGCCGGAACTGGATTTGGCCTCGATGGCGTAGAAGACGTCGCCGTCGCCGGCGAGTACGTCCGGGAGTTCCCGGTCGGTCGCCGATCCCGAGGCGGGGGCGCGCATCACCGCGAAGCCGGCCTCGTCGAGACGGTTGACGAGTTCGCGTTCGCGGCGGTCGCCCTTCCGGTTCGAAGACATACGCTCACTCGGGGAGAGAGGGCCTTAAACCGGACGACACCGGACCGCCCCGCTGCGGATTCGTCGGGAACGTCTGACATACGGGCGACTCCTTCGAGCACCGCCGCGAGAAATCCGCGGGTATATATGTTTAACATACCATCAATCCACTAATACGCGTATCCGCCGGCGGGCGATCAGCCGTCGGAGTACCATCAGCGACTCACATATGGACGCAGACACTTCGGTCTCGAACGTCGTACTCGTCACCGTCGATTCCCTCCGAGCGGACGCTCTCGGGACGTACGATTCGAGCCGACACACGCCCGTGATCGACGGCCTCGCCGAACGCGGCACGGTCTTCGAGCGGGCTTTCGCGACCGGGAACTGGACGCCGTTCTCCTTTCCGTCGATTCTGGCGTCTCGTCCGGTGTTCGCCGATTCGGGCGATATCGGCGTCGAAGACGTGCCGACGCTCGCACGGGCGCTGTCTGATTCGGGTGTCGCGACCGGCGGCTTCAACGCCGCCAACGGCTTTCTCACGTCGTTTTGGGGCTACGACGACGGATTCGACGAGTTCGAGCCGTTCGTCGCGAGCGTCGGGTCCAGCCTCTACAGTCGGTATCTCGCCACACATCCGACGGTCGAAGCGTGGCTCCAGTTCGCCGCCTCACCGATCAGACGGATCAAATCGCGACTCGCCGGCAACGTCGACGACCGACCCTTCCTCGACACCTCGCGGATGTTCGACGTCGAACACGCCGCGAGCGACTTTCTCGAAGACGCCTCCGAGCCGTTCTTCCTCTGGATTCACTATATGGACACCCACACGCCGTACGTCCCGGCGCCGCGGTACATCCGAGAGGTCTCCTCGGGCCTGCTCGGCACCCATCGAATGCTACACGCACACACGCGGACCGGCCTCGGCTGGGAGGTCGGGGAACGAACCCTCGCCGAACTGCGGACGCTCTATCAGGCGGCCGCGCGGCAGGTCGACGCCAGCGTCGGGCGACTGCTGGACGAACTCGCCGCGAACGGCCTCGACGACGAGACGGCGATCATCGTCGCGGGCGACCACGGCGAGGAGTTCCAGGAACACGGCCACCTCGCGCACTACCCGAAGCTGTACGACGAGCTGATCAACGTCCCGCTCATCGTCGACGTGCCGGGCGCAGCGGGGCGACGGATCGACCGTCAGGTCGGTCTCGACGCCATCCCGCCGACCGTGACGGAGTTGTTGGGCGTCGACGCCCCCGACAGCTGGAGCGGCACGTCGCTCACCTCGTCTGTACTCGACGGCGACCCGCCGGCAGACGAGCCGGTCGTCTCGGTCACCGTTCGCGACGAGGAGGTGACGGCCCAGCCGATCCCGCGATCGCTCGCGGACGGTGATCTGCTGGTGAGCGTCCGCGACCGGGAGTGGACCTACATCCGAAACGTCGACGCGGACACCCACGAACTGTACTACCGCCCCGACGATCCCGATCAGCAGACGGACCTCGCGGCCGGCATCGATGGCGACGCGGGGGACGACGCGGGTGACGACGACGCTGTCGACGGGAGCGAGGCACGGCGCGTCGTCGACCGCTTCCGACCGCTCGTCGACGCCCACGTCGAACTGCTCCGCGAGGGCGAGGCGAACGCAACCGGCGAAGAGACCGACGCGGTCGACGAAAATCTCGAAGCCCGATTGGAGGCGCTCGGCTACCGATAAGATGATCCGGAGCTTCTTACGCAATCTCCATAGCGGTCCGCTCGCGCTGCAGCTCCGGCGATTCGTCATCGTCGGAGCCGTCACCGCCGGGATTCAGATGCTGCTGCTGTGGCTGTTCGTCGACACTGTCGGCCTGTACTACCTCGTCGGCGCGGTGATCGCGATCGAGATCACGATCGTGCTCTCGTACGTCCTCAACAACGCCTGGACGTTTCAGGCGACCCAGAACACCGGGACTGCGGAGTATCTGTTCGGACTCCTCAAGACGAACGTCGTCCGCGGGACGGCGATTCCGATCCAACTCGCGGTGCTGTATCTGCTCGTCGAGTGGCGAGCCATCCCGTATCTGGTCGCGAACGGCGCCGCGATCCTGATGAGCGGGATCTATCGCTACGTTCTCGACGCGAAGTGGACGTGGGGTCAGTAGCAATCGAGTGCGGGGCAGCCCGCGCGGTCGGCGAGACGGCTATGTGCCGTGACTCCAGCTATCCATATACTCCGCCTGCGTCTCCGTCAGCGAGTCGATGTCGACGCCCTCGGCGTCGAGTTTGATCTCTGCGACCTCCCGGTCGAGGTCGTCGGGGACGTCGTGGACGCCGGCGTCGTACTCCTCGCCGTGTTCGACGAGTTCGCGGACACAGACCGCCTGAATACCGAACGACTGGTCCATCACCTCCACGGGATGGCCGAGCGCGATCGGAGAGGCGAGGTTGACCAGACGGCCCTCGGCGATGACGTTGAGACGGCGGCCGTCGGCCATCTCGTAGGCGCGGACGCCGTCGCGAGCCTCGTACTCGTCGACCGCGAGGTCCGAGAGCGCGTCGAGGTCGATCTCGACGTCGAAGTGGCCGGCGTTCGCGAGCAGGACGCCGTCGTCCATCACCTCGAAGTCTTCGCGGGTGATGACGTCGCGGTTGCCGGTCGTCGTGACGAACACGTCGCCGATCTCGGCGGCCTCGTTCATCGGCATCACGTCGTAGCCTTCCATATGCGCTTCCAGCGCGCGGCGCGGTTCGACCTCGGTGACGATGACGTTCGCGTTCTGGCCGGCGGCCTTCTTCGCGACGCCCTTCCCGCAGTAGCCGTAGCCGGCGACGACGACGTTCTTGCCGGCGTAGGAGAGGTTCGTCGTCATCGCGATCGTCGCGAGCGAGGACTCGCCGGTGCCGTGGACGTTGTCGAAGAGGCGCTTCATCGGCGTGTCGTTGACGGCGAAGACCGGATAGCGGAGTTCGCCGTCGTCGTCCATCGCGCGCAGTCGGTGGACGCCGGTCGTCGTCTCCTCGGCCCCGCCGACGATCGTGTCGATGAGTTCGGGGTAGTCCTCGTGGATGGCGTAGACCATATCCATCCCGTCGTCGACGGTGATCGTCGGCTCGTGGTCGACGACCGACTCGATGGCGGCGTAATAGTCGTCCTCGCCGACGCCGCGCTTGGCGTAGGAGGTGATGTCGTCGTTGGCGTCGAGCGCCGCGCTCACGTCGTCGTGCGTCGAGAGGGGATTACAGCCGGTGATGGCGACCTCGGCGCCGCCGAGCGCGAGGAGTTCGACGAGGTTCGCGGTTTTGGCCTCGACGTGCATCGCCATCCCGATCGTCTGCCCGGCGAGCGGTTTCGACTCTCGGAACTGCTCGCGCAGTTCCCGGAGGATGGGCATATGCTGGAGCGCCCAGTCCATCTTCCGACGGCCCTCTTCGCGAGCGGACTCGAAGTCGTCGAGTTGCTCTCCGATAGGCGGGTACGTACTCATACCCCGGCGTTCGGTCAGGTGCGGCAAAACGCTACCGAACCCCTATTTTGTTGCGTGGAAGCGGTCGGCCACGACAAGCGCCGGCCAAAACCGGACCTACAGTCGCATTTGCAACTGATTGCGCACCCGAGCGCACGCAGCGTCTGCTCGGGTGCGTGAAGACTTGCAAATGCTACGATATCAGCAGTCGATTCGACAGCGCGCGGCAGAATCTTTCAAGACTCGTGGCCCACAATAGTCGTTGTAGATGTCTGCACCTGATGGTGAGCAGCGTCGTGGCGAGGGCGGCGCTGAAACCACGCTACCGCGGTCGAAGGCGCTCACGCTTTTGGCGAGCGATACCGGCGTCGCTCTCCTCCGAGCGGCAGGGCGGCCAGCCACGGCCTGCGAACTCAGCGATCGGTCCGGCGTACCGCTGTCGACGGTGTATCGGGAGACCAGCAAACTCGTCGACGCGGGGTTACTGGAAGAGACCGTCCGCGTGGACGTCGAGAACGGGCGGCACGCGAGCGTCTACGAGCGGTCGATCGAATCGCTGACCGTCTCGGTCACGGACGACGGCGTCGACGTCGTCTCCGAGTGATCACTCCGCGCGCGCGACGAGGTCGACCGCGCGTCGTCGCGCCGTCTCGACGACCTGCTTTTCGTCGAGGGTCGTGAGTTCGCGATCCTGCATCAGGATCTGTCCGTCACAGACCGTATGGCGGACGTCTGATCCGCGGACGGCGTACGCCAGATGGCTCACGAGATCGTGCGCGGGCGCGAGGTGCGGCGCGTCGAGGTCGATAATCGCGAGATCCGCGGCGGCGCCGGCCTCCACGCGGCCACCAGGGAGCGAAAGCGCCTCGGCGCCGCCCTGCGTCGCCATCTGTACGGCCGCTTCCGCGGGGACGGCCGAGGCATCGTCGGCCCCGAGTTTGCCGATCATCGCGGCGTCGCGGAGTTCGTCGAAGAGGTCGAGGTCGTTGTTCGAGGCGGCGCCGTCGGTGCCGAGACCGACCGTCACGCCCGCGTCGAGCAGTTTCTGCACCGGTGCAATCCCGGAGGCGAGTTTCATATTCGACGCCGGGCAGTGGACGACCGCCGTGCCACGCTCGGCCAGCAGGTCGATCTCGCTCTCGTCGACGTGGACGCCGTGCGCGAGGAAGTCCGAATCCGAGAGGAGACCGACGTCGTCGGCGTACGCGAGGGGACGCTCGTCGCGCTCGGCGACGATCGGCTCGACTTCGTCCCGAGTCTCGTTGGCGTGTGTGTGGATCGGGATGCCGGCGTCGTGCGCGTCGGTGACGGCCTCCCGTAGGAGGTCCTCGTCGACGGTCGTCAGCGAGTGCGGCATCACGGCCGTTCGGATCCGACCGTCGGCGGCGCCGTCGTACTCGCGAGCGACGTCGAGGCTCTCCTGAACGTCTGCGCGGGCCTCCGCCTCGTCCTTTCCGACGGTAACGACGCCGTGACCGACGCGGGCGCGCATTCCCGCCTCGTCGACGGCCTCGACGATCTCGGGGACGTGGAAGTACATATCCGCGAACGTCGTCGTCCCCGAGCGAATCATCTCGACGAGGCCGAGTTCGGTGCCGGCGCGGACGTCCTCGGCAGTGAGCGCTGCCTCTGCGGGCCAGATGTCCTCGCGGAGCCACGCGTCGAGCGGCTTGTCGTCGGCGTAGCCCCGGAGAAGCGTCATCGCGACGTGGGTGTGTGCGTTGACTAACCCGGGCATCACGAGTCCGCCCGAGGCGTCGAGCGTCTCGTCGGCGTCGTGTTCGGTCGCCAGCTTCGAGCCGACGGCCTCGATCCGGCCGGCCGTGCGGTCGATCAGCACGTCTGCGTCCACGACGTCGCCGTCGGGGCGGAGCACCCGGCCACCGGCGACGAGGAGCGTATCGGAATCCATACACGCCGGTACCGACGGCGCGCGTATGACACTGTCGTCTGGGTTTCGTTCGGAAACGGCTGGCCAACCGTCGCCTGAGGCCGTTCGGGGACACGACCGACCAGGAGCGCATAGACGAAATCGTTCTGGAGCGTCGGTTACGACGCCTCTCGCAGAACTTAAACCGGGGCGCGACGAACGCCCGCGTATGAGCGACGACGAGAACGGGGGGCGACGTGACCTCCGGATGCCCGACGACGACGAGGTGTTCGCCGTCGTCACGAATATGCTCGGGGCGAACCGCGTGAAAGTCCGGTGTGCCGACGGCGTCGAGCGCACCGCACGAATCCCCGGCCGGATGCAAAAGCGCATCTGGATCCGCGAGGACGACGTCGTCCTCGTCGAACCGTGGGACTGGCAGGACGAAAAAGGGGACATCACCTGGCGCTACGAGAAGTCCGAGGCCGACCAGCTCCGCGAGGAAGGACACATCCAGTGATCCGAGTGTCGGCGTGGACCCGACGCGGGGCGTTCTCGACGGAGTGGAGTCCGTGGCCGGGATCGACGCCGACGCCGTCTTTTCGTACAGCGATTCAGACCGAGCCCCCAACCCACACCGATGAGTGATCCAGACGAGTACGGATTTCTGGAGCCCGAGGAGGCCGAGGGTGTGGGCGACGAGTGGGAAGAGATCGACGTCACCGACACCGAGGCCGATCGGATCGCCCGGCGTCGGGACCGCGAGTTCGACGAGTTCCGCAAGCGCCTGAAGGACGCCGATCAGTTCAAAGTCGAGCAGTCGGTCTTCGACGACGCCACGTTCGCGGCGATCTACAAACTCGTCCAGGACGGCTACGTCGACGCCTTCGGCGGACCGATCTCGACCGGCAAAGAGGCGAACGTCTACGAAGCACTCGGGAGGAAAGACGACGAGGAGCGCGACGTCGCCGTCAAGATCTACCGCATCAACGCCTCGAACTTCCGGCAGATGCGCGAGTACCTGGAAGGGGACCCCCGGTTCGAGGGGCTCGGCAACGACAAAAAGCAGATCGTGCTCGCGTGGACCCGCAAGGAGTTCGCGAATCTCAAACGGGCGCGAGAAGCAGGCGTTCGCGTCCCCGAACCGATCGCCGTCGAACGCAACGTCCTCGTGATGGAACTCGTCGGGCTCGTCGAAGACCGCGCCCGGCGACTGGCCGAAGTCGACGTGGAGAACCCCGAGACGGCCTACGAAGTCGTGCGCGAATATATGCGGCGGCTCTACTCGGCGGGGCTCGTCCACGGCGACCTCTCGGAGTACAATATGATCATCCACGACGGCGAACTCGTCGTGATCGACCTCGGACAGGCGGTGACGATCCATCACCCGAACGCCGACGAGTTCCTCCGCCGGGACTGCCGCAACGTGGCCGCGTTCTTCAGTCGACAGGGCATCGAGGTGAGCGGGACGGACCTCTACGACTTCGTCACCGAAGTCGAGCCGGAGCCGTCCGGGACACCCGAGAATCCGGACGACGCTGGCTCCTGAATGGGGTTGCTACAGTAGCGTTTGCAAGTCTTCACGCACCGACTCGCACGCAGCCGTGCGATCGGCTGTGCAATCAGGTGCAAACGCTACTACAGGGCATGTGACCGCGGTACATTCTCGAACAAACTCTTAAACCGTTCCGCCGGGTAGCGGGGTGTATGAAACACGTAAAGGTCCCGCAGGACCGCATCGGCGTCCTCATCGGCGAGGGTGGTGAGACGATGCGCGAGATCGAACGCCGGGCCGAAGTACGTCTCGACATCGACTCCGAGAGCGGGGCGGTCGCCATCGACGACGTCGGCGATCCCGTGAGCGGAATGCTCGCCCCCGACGTGGTTCGGGCGATCGGGCGCGGATTCACGCCCGAGGCGGCGCTGTCGATCCTCGACGACGAGCTCCGGACGTTCGAACTCGTCGACCTCGAATCGCACACGCGAAACAAGAACGACCTCCAGCGACAGAAAGGCCGCCTCATCGGCGAGAACGGCCGGACTCGGGAACTGATGGAGGAACTCACCGGTGCCGAAGTCGTCATCAAGGGTACGACCCTGGGCGTCATCGGTCAGCCCGAAGAAGTCGACGCCGTCCGCCGGGCCGTCGGGATGATCCTCGACGGGGCTCCCCACGGTGCGGTCTACTCGTTCCTCGAACGGAAACACAACGAACTGACGCAGGGCTTCGACGTCCGACAGTCGGGCTGAGTCGGTCTCTGGATCGGCGAGGCGCTCGTTTTTCGACTATCAGGCTATTCGATTCCAGCGACGCGGCCGCGTCTGCGACGGCGGAACGGCAAGCCGCAGTATACGTCGTGGTATCAAAGGGATAGCCGCTCGGAAGGTCGGTGCTACGCCGCGCCGTGTTCGTCGCAGAGATACGACGCGACTTGCCGCGCGGCGTCGGCGTCGAGTACCCAGACGCCGTCCCACACCTCGTCGTCTTCGGTGATTGCGACGAGGGCAGCACCCTCGGCGTCGCTATCCGGAGGCGGTGCGAAGACGACGAACCAGCCGTTTCGGATCTCCGGGACGTCGTCGTTGTGGACGGCCACAGACCACGTATCGAACGGACGCGGATCGCCGATTCCGTAGACGTGCAGGTCGAGATCGGTCTGCGATAGCTGTTCGTACGCACGTGCGGTGCCCCGCTCGTCGGTGATCCGCGAGAGTCGCTGAAAGCCAGTGTGAAGTTCGCCCACCCCGTGCTGCAGCGCCATCGCCTCGATGTACCGGGAGATTTCGATGAGGAGCAGTTTGCCTTTCGTGCCGGCCGGGTAGCCGCGGACGCGGAAGCGGGTGCCTTCCAGGTTGCGGACGACTTCGGGAGTCTCGACTTCCGAGAGCGGACGCGTACCCGTGATGTAGATGTCCGAGTTGACCGCGAGAATCGAGTCGCGAACGTCGCTGAACGCCGACTCGGCGACGACGCTGCCGTCGCGGCGCAACTGGACGACGTTCGAATCGGACAGAACGCGGCTGACCTCCGAAACGGAAACGGGCTGCTCATCGAAGAGCGACTCCAGCATTTGTGCGACCATCGGCGGCTGGTCGCTGTTGACTATAGAGAGGGACGCGGTGTGGCCGCCGTCCGCAAATTCGTCGATGAACTCCCGGAGCGTCATCGAACGTTCGTAAGGCGAGTTCGGATAATAGGGCTTTGCATAGGCGTGACCGAAGTGAGAATATAAAAACACCATTATGTCAACCTTTACCACGGCTTTCGTCGTCCGCAGTCGGGGTTTCTGGAGCCGGTAGCGTTACTTTTTTATAGAATCACAAACAATCAACGGTTGATTATGTCTCAGCGAATGCAGCAGGGTCAGCCCATGATCATCCTGGGCGAAGACTCCCAGCGCACACAGGGGAAGGACGCGCAGTCGATGAACATCTCGGCAGGGAAGGCGGTCGCCGAGTCCGTCCGGACCACGCTGGGTCCGAAAGGGATGGACAAGATGCTCGTCGACTCCGGCGGGTCTGTCGTCGTCACGAACGACGGCGTAACGATCCTCAAGGAGATGGACATCGACCACCCCGCGGCGAATATGATCGTCGAGGTCTCCGAGACCCAGGAAGACGAGGTCGGCGACGGGACCACGACGGCTGTCGTCGTCGCTGGTGAACTCCTCGATCAGGCCGAGGAGCTCATCGAGCAGGACGTCCACGCCACCACCATCGCACAGGGGTACCGCCAGGCCGCAGAGAAGGCCAAGGAGATTCTCGAGGAGAACGCCATCGAGGTCTCCGAGGAGGACCGCGACACCCTCGTCAAGATCGCCGAGACGGCGATGACCGGCAAGGGCGCCGAATCCTCGAAGGACCTGCTGGCCGAACTCGTCGTCGACGCCGTGGTCGCGGTCGCCGACGAGGAGAGCATCGACACGGACAACGTCTCCGTCGAGAAGGTCGTCGGCGGCTCGATCGACAACTCCGAGCTCGTCGAGGGCGTCATCGTGGACAAAGAGCGCGTCCACGAGAATATGCCGTACGGCGTCGAGGACGCCAACGTCGCGCTGTTCGACGGTGCCCTCGAAGTTCGCGAGACCGAGATCGACGCCGAAGTCAACGTCACCGACCCCGACCAGCTTCAGCAGTTCCTCGATCAGGAAGAAGAACAGCTGAAAGAGATGGTCGATCAGCTCGTCGACGTCGGCGCTGACGTAGTCTTCGTCGGCGACGGTATCGACGATATGGCCCAGCACTACCTCGCGAAGGAGGGCATCCTCGCGGTCCGCCGCGCGAAGTCCTCCGACCTGAAGCGGCTGGCCCGCGCGACCGGCGGCAACGTCGTCGGCTCGCTCGACGACATCGAAGCCGACGACCTCGGCTTCGCCGGCTCCGTCGCCCAGAAGGACATCGGCGGCGATGAGCGCATCTTCGTCGAGGACGTCGAGGACGCCAAGTCCGTCACGCTCATCCTCCGCGGCGGCACCGAGCACGTCGTCGACGAACTCGAGCGCGCCATCGAGGACTCCCTCGGCGTCGTGAAGACGACGCTCGAAGACGGCCAGGTCCTGCCCGGCGGCGGCGCCTCCGAGACCGAACTCTCGATGGAGCTCGGCGAGTTCGCCAGCTCCGTCGGCGGCCGCGAGCAGCTCGCGATCGAGGCCTTCACCGAAGCGCTGGACGTCATCCCGCGCACCCTCGCTGAGAACGCCGGCCTCGACCCCATCGAGTCGCTCGTCAACCTCCGCAAGGAGCACTCCGACGGCGACTTCGCTGCCGGTCTCGACGCCTACACCGGTGACATCGTCAACATGGAGGACGACGGCGTCGTCGAACCCCTCCGCGTCAAGACGCAGGCCATCGAGTCCGCCACCGAGGCGGCCGTGATGATCCTCCGCATCGACGACGTCATCGCCGCTGGCGACCTCAAGGGCGGCAGCAGCGACGACGGCGGCGACGAAGGCGGCGCACCCGGCGGCGCCGGCGGCATGGGCGGTATGGGCGGCATGGGCGGTATGGGCGGCGCAATGTAAGCGTCCTCTCAGGAAAACGCCTACACCACACCCGCGACCCTCTGCCCGAACCGCGCGCCGAACGTCCGCAGGCACTGACTTCTTTTATTGCGACCGCGATACGACGAGCGACGCTGCGATAGCGGCGCAGAAAGGCTTTGTCGGTCGGGCGTGAATGATCGGCCGATGGGCGATCCGGCCTGCTACAGAGCGGCGTGTCCAGTGTGCGACGCGCAGGTGACGATCGTCGACGAGGAGTGTCCGGAGTGCGGGCAGCGAATAGAGATCCGGAGGGCGTGACGGACCGCGTCGGTCCTCACTCGGTCCGGTCGATGTCGATCTGTTCGCGGATGGCGGCCAGTTCTTCGGAGTCGGCTAACGCTTCGACCTGCGTCCGGAAGTGCCGCTCACAGAGCCCGACCTTGATTCCGTCCTTCTCCGCGGCGTACGCGGCGTCCCGGTCGCAGTAGTGGCACTTCATACACACTCTTTGGTGCCGCTCGGGGTTTAACTCTATGCTCCCGGCTATCTACACCGAGAACGGCGTCAGACGCCCGACAGACGGGCGGCGAACGGCTCGAACGCCGACCGTGGCGGTCCGGTCACGCCCAGCGTCCGGTCGTGGGCGTCCGAGCCCCCGAGTCGAAGGAGCGCTGCGTCCTGGGCGACTTCGTCGACGAGCGCACCGTCTTCGCGGTCGGCACTAGAGTCGCTGTAGGGGTAGTAGCGCTCGACGGCGTCGAGTTCGCGGGCGCGCGCTAAGGCACTCTCGGGGTCGGGATAGCGGAACGGGTGTGCGAGTCCGACGACCGCACAGGAGTCCCGCAGGGCGTCGACTCCCGCCGAGAAGGAGGGAACGTATCGCTCGACGTAGCAGGGGCCGTCGTTGCCGATCAGGTGTTCGAACGCGCCGTCGTAGTCGTAGGGAGCGTCGCTCTCGTCGATCGCGCGGGCGATGTTCGGTCGTCCGATGCCATCGCGCAGTTCCACGTCGAGGTCGACGCCGAGACGCTCCTCGGCGCGCGCGACGATCTCCGCGCCGCGGCGCTTCCGGTTCTCCTGGATGCGTCTGGTCACCGACAGGATCGACTCGGTTGCTTCGACGCCGTACCCCAGGAGGTCGAGCCGCTGGTCGCCGGCGTCGACGCGGAGTTCGATCCCGCGAACGATGGTGACGCCGTCGCGCGTCGTCACTGGTGCGTCCAGTTCCGGGTGGATCCGGTCGTGGTCCGTCACGGCGACGACGTCGACGCCGCCGTCGCGGGCGACCGCTGGGAGCTCGGGGACCGTTAGCGTCCCATCGGACGCAGTGGTGTGAACGTGGAGGTCCGCCGCCGGTGAAATGTCGGCCGCCGAGGTCGCGTCGTCGCGTTCCCGTGTCACGTCGGAGAGTCGGCGGTGCCGTTTCAAAGCCCTTGCGCCCCGTGTGAAGTGTACCCGCGATAAAACTATCCGTGACAAGAGTCCCCGTGAGAGCCATCCACGATTAAAGATGATTAAGGAATTTAGAGACCTCATATTCCATCATAGAAAACCATTAAGAATACCCAGCACTCAGAGTAGAGTGTAATGCGCTTGAACCGCACCGGCGATCTCATCGGCGGTCACGAGTTCCCGGCCACGACCGAGGACCTCATCGAGGCGTACGGCGACCAGACTATCGAACTCCCCAACGGGACCGCGCGCCTCGGAGACGTACTCGCTCGTGCGGGCTCTGAGACCTACACCAGCGCCGACGACGCCCACTCGGCGCTCCTCTGTGGCCTCGGTCACGAGGCCATCGGTCGCCGGTACTACAGCGATCGAGACGCCTACGCGACGGGCGAGGAAGGTCCTCAACAGGTGTCCTTCTGAGATAGAGACGTAGCGCGACAGACGACTTTTTTCGAGGTATTCTACAGGCTGAGCAGGCCGAGTGCCTCGGGGTCATACGGAAATATTCGATTTCCGTGATGACGAGAATCGGAGATTCTCGAACCACTTGACCCCGAGGCGGTTCACACAGGCACGTCGAGCGGGACGTTCCCCTTCGTGTAGCCTTCGACGCGACCGGACGGCCTGAGCCGGAAGACCACGGCCGGCCGGTGGTGCACGTCCGGCCGCTCGGCGAGTATCGACTGCCACTCGTCGTCTGGGAACGACGAGCAGTCGACGAAGAGGACGACGCCGCCGCCGTGTTTTTCCAGTTGCCCATCGGACTTCGTCGCTGCCGTGTCGCGGACGGCCGCGATCGGCGTGCCCGCGCGACGCTGTCCCGTCGGCGTCGGCCGCGTCACTTCGACGAGGACGGACTCGTCGTCGCTTTCGGCCCGGTAGTCGATAGCGTGCCCCGTCGACACTTCGATCTCCGGTTCGATGTCGTAGCCGTCGTCGACGAGGAGGTGACCAGCGTTGAACTCCCCCATCGCGGCCGTCATCCGCGTGAGATCGAGGTACTCGGAGGTGCCGAGTTTGCCGGCCATCACCTCCCGCCAGTCGTCTAAGACGCGCGTACGGAGGAACGACTCGTAGAATTCGAGGGCCTCCTCACGAGTGACGTCGGGGAAGCCAGCGGCGTGTTCGTCGAAGAACTCGCGGGTCGTCTCGCGGCCGTCTTTCGAGAGGAAGACCGGCAGGAAGAACCACGAGAGGTGCGGGTACGGTTCGAGCCACGGGCTCTCCTCGTGCAGTTGTGCGGTGAGCTCTCGCGTGGCCCACCGTGAGACGTCGTCGGGGATCGCCTCGAAACTGTACTTCTCCGTGCGCCAGAGCGCCTCCGGCGTCTCGGTGTTCCCGAGCCAGTAGGCCTCGTCGTCGTTCCACAGAAACAGCGCGATGTCGCCGTTGTCCATCTCGAATCGCTCGCCCGAATATCGGGCGGGCTGTTTGAACCACGGACTGCGACGGGTCGCACCGAGATTCCGATCTAGATCGCGATAAATTTGTCCGACCACCCGGCCCTCCGTCCAGCGGCTGGGGGCGTGTCGAAAGCGTAGTGGGCGTGCCACACTGTACAGTAGCGGTTCAATCGGTTTATACTGTCGCCTCGGAGCGGCCGAGAGTTGTCACGGCGTCGAAACCACGAAGAGAAACCCCCAGACGGCGATACATATATGTGGGTGACACTCTCACGGTATGATGTACCATGTCGATGGGCGCATACGACGACGACGAACACGAGCGTCGTGAGCGGAAGAACGGTGCAGTCGATACGGACTTCTCCGACGACCGGACAGTGTATCGAGGGTCCGTAGAGTACGTCTCCGGCGACTCGACGGAAGCGCTCCTCGACCAGTTCAAACAGTTGCAGGGCGAGTGAGGCCGGGCGACGCGGGGTGAGCGTCGCCGACGCCACTCCTCCGTTCTGCCGAGAGGAGTTGACATTACCCTTCGAGCGGAGCGGCCGTCACGCGAAGCGTCGCCATCGCCGCCAGAGAGACGACGGTGACTGCGACGATGTGGCCGCCGACGGCCAGTAGCAACACTGGCCTATCGAGGACGAACGGGACCATCGCGAGTTGCGTCAGGCCGAAGACGACGTTGAGCGCGTCGAGACGACGGAGTCGGTGCGCCGTCTCGGCGTCGAACGAGTAGCGCCACGAGCGCCACAGCGCGACGACGGCGGCCCACCACGAGGTGCCGATGCGGTAACAGAGGTCCCAGAGGATCAAGAGCGTGAGATACACGACCGGGATCGGCGGGTCGGGACCGAACAGCCACTCGAAGAGCGTCGGATCGGCGGTCCGCGGGTCGAAAACGAACAGATGCGTCACGAGTGCGACGAACGCGAGAATCCCGAGTACGACCTCGATACTCGACCCGAACAGCAGACGACGATACGGTTCCGGGAGGTCGAGGCGGCGCGTCCGTCGCCCGAACTGCCGCATCACGCCGCTGCCGACCGCGGCGACGGCGACGGCGACCGTTCCCGGCAGGACGGCCGTCCAGAGGTCGTAGTACCACGCGAGGACGAGCACGCCGGTCTGAAAGATCGCCAACTGGATCGCGATGGCCTGCAGGTCCGAGAGGTCGATCCCGGGGACGGCACCGACGATGCTCTCGTAGACCCAGGTGTCGCCGTACCGCTCGACGCCGCTCTCGTAGCGCGGATTCGGCCGGGCCATCACCGATCGAGCGGCCGAACGGTCGGTTCGGAGACGGTCCCGCCGTCGGCCGTCGGCGTTTCGCCCTCGTCTCCGGCGGCCGCCGCGCCGCCACGTCCCTCACGGGTCGTCGCTTCGGCCTGAAGCGCTTTTCTGATGGCTTCGTCGAACGGTGTCAGATCGACGTCGACGAGCGACTCGATCCGGTGATCGCGCACGACGACGGGGTTCTTCAGCCCCTCGATCAGAGGACGGGCGACCGGTGCCGGAACGTCCGTGACCAGCCCGATCCACAGCGAAGAGAGTTTCGGGGAGAGGATCGGCACCGGAACGATCGTGGGAGCGCGCCCGCGCTGACGACCGACCCGGATCAGGATCTCCCGGTAGGTCAACACGTCCGGGCCGCCGATCTCGTAGGTTTCACCCGCTGTCTCGGGCACGTCGAGAACGCCCACGAGGTACGCGATGGCGTCGTCGACGAAGATTGGTTGACACTTCGTCTCGACCCAGCGCGGCGTCACCATCACCGGGAGGCGCGAGGCCAACTGTTTGATCATATCGAAGCTCGCAGAGCCCGCGCCGATCAGGATCGCGGCCCGCAGCGTCGTGAGCGCGTACTCGCCCTCGCCGAGGATGTTCTCGACTTCCCGGCGCGAGCGGAGGTGCTCGGAGAGTCGGTCCCGTTCCTCGCCGAGGCCGCCGAGGTAGACGACGCGCTCGACGCCGTGTTCGGAGGCGGCGTCGGCGAAACTCCGCGCGGCCCGCCGGTCGCGTTCCTCGAAGTCGGCGCCCGAGCGCATCGAGTGGACGAGGTAGTAGGCGGCGTCGACGTCGAGCGCCGACTCGAAGCTTCCGGGCTCGAGGAGGTCGCCCTCGACGACGCGGACCTCCGGCGGCGCGTCGTACCGCGGTGCGTCCCGAACGAGCACCGTCACGTCGTGACCGGCGTCGAGAAGGGCGGGAACGAGACGACCACCGACGAACCCGGTCGCACCCGTTACGAGAACTCTCATACCGATGAATGGATCCGTAGCTTGTTAACAGTTCTCGCCGCTCGTCGGACGACTGCGGAAAACAAGAGACGGCTACGCGTCGTCGATTGCGTCCCAGCCCGGCGTCTGCGGCGCGCCGCGTGACGCCTCGACGTCGTCGCCGGACGGCGGGTCACTCACCCGTTCACCGGGGGCTCCGGCGGCCTCCGTCCACTCACGAATCGCTTGTCCGGCCCACGAGTCGGCGTCGAGTACGTCCGCGGTCGCGGCCGCGGCGCGCCCGTCGTCGACGGAGAGCGACCCGGGATGGGACCCCGCGGCGGCCCCGACGAACGCCGCGCGGTCCGTGTCGGTGAGTTCGCCCCGCTGCATCCGGTCGACGACGCCGTCGAGGTCGTCGGGGTCGGGGTAGCCGAACACCTTCGCGCCAATCGCCTGCGGCCCGAGCAGCAGGCCGCTGTACTCGCCAGGGGCGTCGTCGAGCAGCCGTTTCCCGTCGTGCTCGGCTTCGACGCGTTCGCACTCGGTTTCGACGCCGAGGTCGAGGTTGTGACTCGGATACGCCGAACACTCCTCGGGGTAGAGGTCGCCATCGTGGATTCGACACTGGAGCGTTTCGGGGTCTAAGAACGCACAGGCGGACAGCCACCGCGGTTCGGTCCCGAACGGGGCGACGGGCTTCGGTGGTTTTCGCAGGCCGACGAAGAACGCCGGACGTCCGTCGATGGCGGCGAGCCGAACGCCGTCGACGACGACGCCGGGCGTCTCCCCGTCGACGCGCCAGAGCCGCGGTGTCAGAACGTCGCCGAGTCCCCGCTCGACGAACCGTGCGACCTCGTCGCGCGTCAGGGGTACGAGGTTGTACGCGTCGTCGAGCGGTTCGCCGGGACCGCGCCGCTCGTGATCGGACGGCGAGTCGGCGATCGGTCGCCAGTCGAGACAGCAGCCGGCGCAGTTCTCACAGTTCAGTTCCATCGTCCATCACTCCGGGTCGTCAGCGTCGAGGTCCTGATCGGGCTGTGGCTCCGGGGCCGATCCCCCGGCGGTCTCGTCTTCGGTCGTCGCCGATTTCGCGTCTGCAGTTTCGCCGTCCGAATCCGCGGCCGCCGCGTCCGGGTCGCGGTCGCGGACGACGAGCACGGGCGCAACCGCCCCCTCGGCGACGCGCTCGGCGTCCTCACCGAGCAGCACGGCGAGCAGCGACTCGCGGCCCTCACCCATCACGATGATATCGGCCTCGTCCGAGCGATCGACGATGTCGTGAATTTGCAGCATCGCGGTCGTCGTCTCCGTGGTGATCTGCTCGGCGGGAAGACCCCGTCCGCGGAGTCGCTCGGCTGCGGTGTCGACGGCACTCTCGGCGTCGAACTCCGAGCCCTCGCCTGCCGCGATTCCCCAGAGCGTCACGTGGCCCGCACCGCCGGCGAGCAGCGTCGCGACGAGATCTGCGAGCCGGCCGACGTCGATCGCGCCGCGGATCGGCACGAGCACCTCCGAGATTTCGCCGGTCGGATTCGACAGGAGGATCGCTGTCGCGCCCAGTTCGGCCGCGACGCGGTCGATCGTCTGCTCGCGGTCGTGGGTGAACACGACGCGCGTCTCCGGGTCGCCGCCGGCGTCGATGAACGACTGCGCGATGTCGTCGACGGCCTCCTGCGCCCGGTCTTCGAACTGCATACTCGCCTGCTCTGTCGGCGTCTGCTCCGGCAGGACGTGGTAGCCGAGGACGATCACGTCCGCCGGCGCGAGGAACTCGACGACCGTATCCGGGATCGTCTGTCCCTCCAACACCTCGACCGGGAGGAGGATCACCGGCGGTTCACGGATCACGAGGTCGGCGTCAATCAGGTCCTCACCCGGAAGATCACCCCACATCTACAGCACCCCCTTGAGTTGGACGTCGCTGGCGTAGTACTTGTACCATCCGGCGGATACGAGCATAATCGCGACGCCGACGATCTGTGAGGTCGGCTGCATAAACAGGATCAACCCCGCGCTCGCGACGGCGCCGAGTCCCGCGACGACGCGGTGAGCGGGCACGCGGAACGCCGGATCGTACCACTCGGGCTCGTCGCGACGCATCACGATGAGCGCGACGCACATCAGGCAGTACATCACGAGGTGGAGGAACGAGGCGACCTCGGCGAGCACCTCCACCTCGCCGAATGCGACCAATACCAGCACTGGTCCGCCGGCCATCGTCAGCGCGACGTGTGGCGTCCCGTAGCGGAGATTCATCCGACTCGCGAACCGGGGGATGATCTCGTCTTTGCTCACCGCGAACACCGCCCGCGACGTCGAGAGGATCGAGGCGTTCGCACTCGAAATCGTCGCGAGCAGCCCCGCGATGAGGATCGCGATCGCACCGGTCGAGCCGACGAAACTGCGCGCGACCTCGACGATGGCGGTCTCGCCGAACGAGGCGAGCGTCTCGCTCCCGAAAGCGCTGGTGGCGACGAAGATCGTCGCGACGTAGAGGATGCCGACGATCACCACCGACGCGACCATCGCCAGCGGGAGATTCCGTCCCGGGCGCTTGATGTCGCCAGCGACAGTGGCCACCTGCGCGAACCCGAGATACGAGGTGAACACGAGCGCCGCGGTCGTGAACACCGGCAGCGGGCCGAACGGCGCGAACGTCTCCGGCGTGCTCGCGCGCCCGAACACGCCGAGGGCGTCCAGCCCACCGTATCCCAGAAAGAACACCAGAATCGTCAACAGCAGCCCGACGACGTAGTTCTGCAGCGCAGCGGCGTTCTCCGTGCCAAAGAGGTTCAGCGCGGTCAGGAATACGCCGAACAGGAGCGCGAACGGGATGACGATCGGGACGTTGCCGACGGCGACGCCGGCCTCCGCGAGGACCGCCGCGACGTAACTCCCGAAACCGACGAGGTAGAACGCCGTCGCGAAGACGAGTCCGAGCCAGATGCTGAGACCGACGACAGCGCCGGGGAGCGCGCCGAGCGCCCGGGAGATGAAGTAGTAGCCGCCACCGGATTTCGGCATCGCCGTCGCCAGTTCGGAAGTCGGGAGCGCCACGAGCAGCGCGATGACCGCGCCGATGCCGAAGGAGGCCGCTGCGGCCGGACCGGCACCGCCGGCGGCGAGTCCGGGGAAGACGAAGATGCCCGCGCCGATCATCGTTCCCACCCCGATCGAGATCCCTCCCGAGAGCCCGATCGTGCGCTCCAGTTCCGTCCCCGCTTCGGTGACAGTCGCCTCCTCGTCGTCAGCAGGCGGCGTTATCACCGGTGGCGTCTCGCCGGCGTGCGTGTCGCTGGCGGTGGCCGACGCGCCGTCGTAATCGCTCATTTCACACCAACTGTTCGACGGATGAACAGTAGAAGCCTCGGATATATCACATTAGTGACTGTAATCCGGAGACGGCACGCGGCGAGCGTCAACCCGACGCCACGCTCGCCGCAGGACGTATAGCCGTCGGCCACGTCGCTCCCCTATGACGAGCGAGCCTTGCGACGCGTGCGGTCGGTCGGTGCGGATCGCCGGTGGAATCGGCGACTTCTGGTCGTTCGAGACCGAGTCCACGGGCGGGATGACCCTCGAACTCGACGACGGCGGCGAGTACTTCCTGTGTCACGACTGCATCGCGCGCCTGCCTGACGACCGGGTCGTGACGAGCGAGGACGTCGAATCCCTCTGAAAAACGGCTCCTTGCGGACCAGATCGGCAGAACGGAGGAGTTCGTCGGTTCATAGGGGTATCGTACGTCCTCATAGAGATCTCGCCGTATCGGCCGGCGAGAATCTCGGAACAGGTACGATCACCTCGATCAGTACGGCGGCGATTCCGCGTCGATGACGCCGGCGAGATTCCCGAGTTCGCCGGTCAGGAGGACCGCGAGGTCGTCGAGAGTGACGATACCGGCGAGGTCACCGTCCTCGTCGACGACCGGCATCCGCCGGACGCCCTCGTTGCACAGTTGCGTCGAAAGCTCGAACAGGCCGGTGTCGGCTTCAACGGTCACCGGGTCCGTGCTCATCATCCGCTCGGCGTCCATCTCCTCGGCATCGAGCTGGTCGGCTGCAATTCGGATCGCGATGTCGCGGTCGGTAATGAGACCGACGGGCTCGTCACCCTCGACGACGACGACGCTGCCGACGTTCTCATCGCGCATCGTGGTCGCCACTTCGTGGACGGGTGTTTCAGGGGAGGCGGTTACGACTTCGTGGCGCATTATGTCGGAGACGGTCATCGGTCGAACACCATCGTATACACGACTCGGGAAGCAGAAAAGAAGGACATATCATTCTCAAATAATGAAAACTATTGTGTTTTTTTGTACAATACTGTTGGAGTGAAGAGTGGGAGTGCAGAACAGCAGACGCGATGCGGGACGGCGTCTCCAGTACAGGTGGTGCTGTGTCGGGTCCCGTCTGAAGGTTTTTATCCGAGAGCGGCACAGGGTCGGGTGTGGACCCCGATCGGATCCCCCCGTCGTTTCCGGCCCCGAGCTTCCGCGGCGCACAAGAGCAGGCGCTCTCGGACATCCGAGACGCGTTCGCGGCCGGCAACGACGTCGTCCTCGTCCGCGCGCCGACCGGCAGCGGCAAGTCCCTCCTCGCGCGGTCGATCGCGGGCGCGGCGGCGACCACCGACGAAGTCGCGCCCGCGAAGGCGACTGACGCCTACTACACGACGCCGCAGGTGTCCCAACTCGACGACGTCGCAGAGGATCCGCTGTTGGACGACCTGAACGTAATCAGAGGCAAGTCGAACTACACCTGTATTCTGAACGGCGAAACCGACACGCCGGTCGACCGCGCGCCCTGCGTCCGACAGGCGGGCTTCGACTGCTCGGTCCGACACCGCTGTCCGTACTTCTCCGATCGGGCGATCGCCTCGAACCGTCGCATCGCGGCGATGACGCTGGCGTACTTTATGCAGACCGCGGGCTCGGACGTGTTCCGCAAGCGCGACGTCGTCGTGATCGACGAGGCGCACGGACTCGCCGAGTGGGCGGAGATGTACGCGACAGTCGATCTGAACCCCCGGACGGTCCCCGTCTGGGACGACGTCGGGATTCCCGACGTCACGGCCGCCGGCGACCCCGTCGAGCGGACCGTGCGGTTCGCTGAGACGCTCGCGGGCGTCTGCGAGCGCGCGAAAGACGAGTTGCTGCGGAAGCCCGATTTGACGCCGGAGGAAGCGGCGCGGCGCGACCGCCTCCAGGAGCTCCGGTCGGAGCTCACCTGGTTCGTCGACGACTACCGAAATCCCGAGAGCCCGACGACGTGGGTCGTCGACCAGCCCGACGGCGAGGGGAGTCCGGTCACGATCAAACCGCTCGATCCCGCCAGGTATCTGCACCACACGGTCTGGGACCGCGGCAACAAGTTCGCGCTCCTCTCGGCGACGATCCTGAACAAGGCGGCGTTCTGTCGGGGGGTCGGCCTCGATCCCTCGAACGTCGCGCTCGTCGACGTCGAGCACACGTTCCCGGTGGAGAACCGGCCGCTGTACGACGTCACGCAGGGGAAGATGACCTACGACCGGCGTGACGAGACGCTCCCGAAAGTGGCGCGGACGCTCGTGCGGATTATGGCGAAGCACCGGGACGAGAAGGGACTCGTGCACTGTCACTCGTATGCGATCCAGTCGGAGCTCCGACGACGACTCGCACAGCTCGGGCTCGGGAGTCGCGTTCGGGCGCACGACCGGGAGGACCGCGACGCCGCCTTAGAGTCGTGGAAGGCGACCGACGATCCCGACGTCTTCCTCTCGGTGAAGATGGAGGAGGCGCTCGATCTCTCCGGGGATCTGTGCCGCTGGCAAGTCGTCTGTAAGGCCCCGTATCTCAACACGAACGACTCCCGCGTCGCCCGCCGCCTCGACGACGGCCAGTGGTCGTGGTACCGCCGGGCGGCACTCCGAACGGTCATTCAGGCCTGTGGGCGGGTCGTTCGCGCCCCCGACGACTACGGCGCGACGTATCTCGCGGATTCGTCGCTACTGGACCTGTTCGAGCGTACGCGAAGCGATATGCCCTCGTGGTTCCGCGACCAGGTGGACCGGTTGTCGACGCCGGATCTCCCCGAGTTCGATCAGGTGGCGGCGGGCGGACAGTCAGGATCCCGACGAACCTCGGGCGGACGTCGATCGTCGGCGCGCGATCGGACGGCGACCCGCACTGAGAGTCGCTCCTCGTCGGGTGGGTCGAATCAGTCGAGCGGAACCACGCGCTCGGGGAGTAACCGGGGCACGTCCGAGTCTGACGACGAACAGTCGGACCACCCGCTGTCGGACGTGTGGGGCGATACGTAGTCGGCAGCGTAGATCTGACGGTCGTTAGAGGAGTAAGGACGCCCCGTAGGCGAACGACGAGCCGACCATCAAGAGAACGAGAATGAGCGCGAGCACCTGCTGTCGATCCATAGTGGGAGTACGCTCGCATCTAATTCAATTCTTTCGCTGTCCGGTCGCTCGCCTCGGCGGCAGGATACATAGAGAGTGGAGATCGACGCGACACATTGTGTGACTACACAGAGAATCCACGCGATACCGAAACGAATACGTAATGAACGTTAATTTGGGTTTAAGATAGAGCCCCGATACAGAGACGAAGAATACATTTGTTTTGTATTAACACGTTTCTGTGATTGTTTGAGACAGTATCTCACAGAATACTTAACATCCTCAGTAGCGTGGTGATAATTGTCCGGCAATGTATACCCACGGGCTGAACACGGCGATGACCCTGTACCGGAACGGAACACTGACACTGTCGCAGGCGGCGTCGCGGGCGGGCCGCTCGAAGGACGCGTTCGAGACGGCACTCGTGCGGCACGGCATCTCGGTGCGAGAGAATCAGGCGCGGCCCGGAGCAGCGGACGCGTCTGCGAGCGCAGACTAGCATAAAGAGTTTCTACTGATCTAGCGAGGGTGAGAGCCGCAGCGCCGTCTCCAGCACGTCGGCCTGCTCGTGGTCCGTCGACCGGGTCGTAGTCACTCAGAAGTCCCCGTGATTCCTCGTTCCGTAGTCGCTCGGAAGTGTCGGTATTTTCGCCGGCGCTCGGTATCGTCGCCGTTCATACTGTCGGACAGGGCTATGTGAAAATCATCGGCACCCCGTAGGTGCCAACATGATTCACGAACTTCTGTCCGACAGTATCAGAATTTGTCGTCGCCACCGTCCGCGTCGCCGCTACCGACGTTATTCGTCGCTGTCGACCGCGTCCTCGGGGAGCACGTGCAGTCCGGCGCGACTTTTCAGTACCGGCACGGCATCCGCGTCGGCGTCGACGTACGACGGGCGGGCAATCGTCTTCGACTCGTAGGTGTCGGGATCGAGCACCTGAATCGCGTACTCGTCCTCGACGGCGACGACGGTCGTCTCGTCCGCGTCGTCGACGGTCCCGAGTTGTCGCGCGTCGGGCGTCTCGCCCTCCTCGAAGGAGGCCTCGTACTGGTCGCCGGTCGTGAGTCGAACGCCCTTGAGATTCCCGCGGACGCTCCGGACCAGCACCGGCCCGTCGTCGTCTTTTGGGTCGAGGACGTCGCCGGGCGTGAACTTCGGGAGGCGGACGGCGTAGGTCACCCGATAGACCTCGTTGCCGTCGCTGTCCTCGGTCACGAGCGTCGGGTACTCCTTGACGTGCCCGCCGAGTTCTCTGACGATCCGCTTTGCGACGCCGCCGCCCAACTGATTCGTCGAGATCTTGATGTCGGTGCCGTCGTCGGTCTCTTTCGTCTCCGAGATGAACGCGTTTCGGTCGCCAGTGTCTTCGCGCTCTTGGACGTACGACTCGGCGATCTCGACCGCCCGTGCCTCCTCCTCGGCAGTGGGCGTCCGATCGTCGGCTCTGACCTGTACGATGCTGGCGTAGTAGCCGCCGGCGATCCGCCCGCAGCGGTCACACGTCTGTCGCGAGATGAGGACCGGCACGGTTACGCTCTCCTCGCGGTAGGTGCCGCGGACGATGCCGCTGAAGGTGCAGTGCATCCGGATCGTGTTCTCGTCGACCTGCTCGGGTTCGACGCCCCAGCGGACGTCTCCGGCCTTCAGGTGGACGCCGAGCGCCTCCGAGACCTGTTCGACGGCCACGTCGGTGTAATCGCGCGCGCCGACGTCGACCCAGCGGTTCCCCTCGTAGACTGCGCCGCACTGCGAGCAGACGCGGACCTCGATCCGCTCGGGGGCGTCGACGAGGTCGAAGTCCTCGAAGTAACAGTCGTCACAGAGGACGGCGTCGCGCTCTCGGGGTTCCCCGGGGAGGGGTTCTGATCGCTCCGATACCGGGTCCCCACACCGCGGGCAGAAGTCTCCCGAACTCATCAGCCACCGTAGACGACGGAGGCGGTTAAGCGCGACGAATAGGCGAGCGTTCGAAGATGCGAGAGCGCGAGAGGCGACCGCACTGGGCGTCGGACCCACCCAGCCCCCAACACCGTTTATTACGCTGAAGGCATAGTCGGGGTATGGACTGGAAACCCGACTGGGGACTCCGGGGCCGTATGGTCCTGACGATGTTCCTGCTCTTCGCCCTCTATCTCGTCTTCGTGGGTGCGCTGTGGTGGACGGACTCGTTCTTCTATCTCCCGTTGATGGGCGCGTTCGTCCTCGCGCAGTTCTTCTTCAGCGACAAGCTCGCACTCTACAGTATGGGCGCAAAGAAAGTCTCAGAGGAGGAGTACCCCGAACTGCACGCGACGGTCTCACGCCTCAGCCAGCAGGCTGACCTCCCAAAACCCGCAGTCGCCGTCGCCGACTCGCGCGTCCCGAACGCCTTCGCCGCCGGTCGCTCGCAGAAGAAATCGACGGTGTGCGTGACGACCGGGCTCCTCCGGACGCTCGACCGCGACGAACTGGAGGGCGTGATCGCGCACGAGCTCGCGCACGTGAAGAACCGCGACGTGATGGTGATGACCATCGCGTCGTTCCTCTCGACGGTCGCGTTCATGATCGTCCGGATGGGCTTTTGGTTCGGCGGCGGCCGGGACCGCCAGGGCGGGGGTGGCGGCTTCCTCGTCGCGATCGTCGCATCGCTCGTCGTCTGGATCGTCTCGTTCGTCCTGATCCGCGCGCTCTCGCGCTACCGCGAGTTCGCCGCCGACCGCGGCGGGGCGCTCATCACCGGGAAGCCCTCGGCGCTCGCGTCGGCGCTGCTGAAGATCGACGGTCGGATGGACAAGGTCCCGAAGGAGGACCTCCGCGAGCAATCGGAGATGAACGCGTTCTTCATCGTCCCGCTGAAGAGCGACGTCATCGGCAAACTGTTCAGCACCCACCCCGCGACGGAGAAGCGCGTCGACCGCCTCCGCGACCTCGAACGCGAACTGGAGACGCGGTAAGATGACCCGGACAGAGAGGCTCGGTGGGGCGGAGAACGGAGGGATCAGCTGATGGGCCTGTTCGATACGATCCGCACGGTGCTCGGGACGAACGCCGAGGCGGACGCGACCCGCGACGCCGATCCCGAGGACCTCTTCGGGATGAGCACCGCCTACGTGACGATGGAGGCCGACCTCGGCTTCCGCTCGGTCGGTGCCGCCGCTCTCTGTTTCTCCGGCGTCGATAGCACGGACTTCGAGGCGGCGGTCGACGAGGTCGAGGCGATCCTTCGCGCGGGCGAGGAAGAGACCGGGACGACCTTCGATGTCCGCGAGGACAGCCACGGCTGGGAGTGGGTCGTCCTCCGCGACGACGACCCCGAGGATCTCGTAACGAGCGTCCACTTCGCCGCCGACGAGTTCGTCGAACGCGGCTACGGCTCGCGGCTTCTCGCCGCCGTCTTCGGGTTCGAACGCGGCGGCGGGAACGGCGAGCGCGCCTACTGGATCTACTCGTTCCGGCGGGGGTCGTACTACCCCTTCGCCCCTCGGCGCGGGAAAGAACGCGAGCAACGCCTGGAGTTCAAACTGGACTCGGTCCTCGACGGCGAATTGGAGATCGAAGACGACGAGTCCTACTGGTATCCGATGTGGCCCGACCGCGACGGCGGCCACCCCTGGGAGTGACGATGCCCCCGCCCGCGGGGTTCCCCGGGGCTATTTGACACCGTCTCCTGTAACACTACTCTGATGCCCTCCAGTACGAGTTCGCCGACCAGGCGACGCCTCCTTCGATCGACGGCCGCCCTCCTCGGAGCGGGTGCCCTCGCCGGATGCGGGGGTCACTCCGGTGCGTCGGGGTCCAGCAGCGTCAGTGGTCCCGGTGCCGAACCGCCCGCAGATGCGCTTGTCGATCCGACCGCCGTGAAACTCCGGAACCCGGAGCTGAAACCGGTCGTGTCGACCGGGACGGAAACAACGACGAAGTCTGACGACCAGACCGAGACGCCCATCGACGACTGGCGGCACACCCTCGTCGGCGACGCCGAAACCGCAGCGTCGCTCTCGTTCGCCGACGTCGACGGCGCCGACGAAGCGAAAGCGCTCCTCGAAGAGACAGATTTCGAGTCGCAGTCGGTGTACGTCGAACGACACGCGATCGGCGAGTGTTACGAGCGGCGGCTCTGTTGGGTCCGCTGGACCGAGCACGAAATCGAAACCGACTACGCACGGATCCTCCGCGACGCCGACGTGGCCTGCGAAGCCGACGCCCGAGACGTCGTGACCTACCTGATCCGGATTCCAGTCGCATTGGACCCAGAGCAGGTGAACAGCTACAGTTCGGGAAGCGGGAGCGGCCCCTGTCGGACGCCCACGGACGGGGAGGTGAAACGATGACCCGTTCCTCACGCGGACGCCGCCTCGACCGGCGGCGCTTTCTCGTGGCCTCGAGTGCCACTGGTCTCGCGCTGCTCGCCGGGTGTACGGATCGGATTCCGGTCATCGGCGACAGCCGACAGATGCTCGACGGCGACGCCCTCAGCGCGATTGCCGACGAGGAGCCGCCGACAGTTCCCGAGACGTTCCCCGTCGACATCGAGGCGTCCTTCATCGAACAGCATCGCACAGCGGCGCAGTCGAAGCTCGACGCGATTCCCGCGCCGTTCGACGAGGAGGAGATTCCGAACGGCGTGATCCGAGAGCGCCTCAACGACGACTACGACTACGCGAGAGAGTCGCTCCAGCAAGCCGACGCCGCGCAGACGCCGTACTCCCGACTCGAGCACACGACTCGCGCGCGAGCGACCAGCCGTCAACTCCAGGCCGCCTGGGGCGCCATCGAGTCCGATCTGACCCGGTCAGATCTCGAAGCGGAGGTACCGCAGATCGAAGACGACCTTGACGCGTTCGTCTCCGGATGGTCCTACGTCGGCAACGATCCGGTTCGCGCTGCGGTCGTCCACGCCGAAATCGAAGGCGAGATCCGCGGCGCGCGGAATTGGCTGACGATCCGGCCGGAAGAGTTCGCGCGTATCGAGGGGCGGCCGCTCGAACTCGGCCAAGTGGCGTCCGACCTGGAACAGGCACGTGTCAGCGTCGCGGTGGCGTCGTACTTCTTCGATCGTTTCCGGGGAGATCTCGGAGAGCAGGTGGATCAGGAGTCCCGCTTCGAGCGTGCACGACGGAAACTTCGAGAACGTCTCCAGCAGGAGGCCGGGTCGCTCCCGCGCGAAGACATCGACGACCCGACCGAGTTCGTCGACCGCGACGTCGACGAGACGGCCGGCATCCGGGCGCTCGCGGAACTCGCTCGGGACGCGCGAAGACGTGTCGACGATACGGACGGCAGTGACGACGGCCCACGGCTCGCGATCGAACTCCTGCTCGCGTCGCGTGCGCTCGCGCACCTGGAGGCATACCAGTCCCTCCGCGAGCGGATCGAGAACGGCGACGACGTCGCGATCGACGACGCAGAAGACGTGAGGGCGCTTCGCTCGGACGCCGTCGCGGCCATCGAGGGGGCACGCGAGGCCGAACACGGACAGTTGCTCGTGCGCGCCACACTGCCGCGGTTCGCCAACGAGATCCGCTGGGCCGACGAGCGGTTTGCGGACCTCTCTGGATCGGTCTCTGCGGAGTCGGTGACGTACGACGCCGTCGACTACGTCGTCGTCGCCGAACTCTGCCGCGCGCTGCCGTCGGCGAGCGCTGACGTGGCGGCTGTGCTTCGGGAGTCGTAGGCGGGGCGACGACACAGCCGAACTCGTTACGAGCCCCAAATCGTCACGAATCCCGTTCATCCGGTATGAATCCGCTCCCACGCGAGCACCGGGAGTCGCTTCAGTGCGGCGTTTTTACTTTCACTTTGGTGTTAACGAGGGTTTATGTGCAAGTGGGACCCAGAACCGGATACGATGCCAGAAGACGATCTCGAGAGCCTTCCTGGAGTGGGGCCGGCGACGGCAGACAAACTGACTGAAGCGGGATTCGAGAGCTATCAGGCGATCGCCGTCGCGAGTCCGGGCGAGATGTCTAACACGGCCGACGTTGGCGAATCGACCGCGGCCGACATCATCAACGCGGCCCGCGAGGCCGCCGACATCGGTGGCTTCGAGACGGGAGCGGCTGTGCTCGAACGGCGCGAGCAGATCGGGAAGCTCTCGTGGGGGATCCCCGAGGTCGACGAGCTCCTCGGCGGCGGGATCGAAACGCAGTCCATTACAGAAGTGTACGGCGAGTTCGGGGCCGGGAAGTCGCAGGTGACCCACCAGATGGCCGTCAACGTCCAACTGCCGCCCGAGCACGGCGGCCTCGGCGGGTCGTGCATATTCATCGACTCCGAGGACACGTTCCGTCCCGAGCGGATCGACGATATGGTTCGCGGCCTCGACGACGAGATCATCGCCGACCTCCTCGAACGGCGCGAGATCGAGGGCTCGCCCGGCGACGACGAGACGATGGCGGACCTGCTCGATAGCTTCCTCGATCACATCCACGTCGCGAAGGCGTTCAACTCCAACCACCAGATCCTCCTGGCGGAGAAAGCCAAGGAGCTCGCCCGCGACAACGAGGAAGCGGAGTTCCCCGTCCGCCTGCTCTGTGTCGACTCGCTCACTGCGCACTTCCGCGCGGAGTACGTCGGTCGTGGCGAACTCGCCGAGCGACAGCAGAAACTCAACAAGCACCTGCACGACCTGATGCGCATCGGCGACCTCTACAACACGTCCGTGCTGGTGACGAACCAGGTCGCCTCGAACCCCGACTCGTACTTCGGCGACCCGACCCAGCCGATCGGGGGCAACATCCTCGGCCACACCTCGACGTTCCGTATCTACCTCCGGAAATCGAAGGGCGACAAGCGTATCGTCCGCCTCGTCGACGCGCCGAACCTCGCCGACGGCGAGGCCGTGATGCGCGTCCAAGACGGCGGTCTCAAGCCCGAATAAAACGACCCAGCTCTTTTAACAACGAAGCGGTGCGATTCGCGCACCCGAGTCAGCAAAAAGGTGGTTAGTCGTCCTCGGTTGTCGTCTCCTCGATGTCGACGTCGCCTTCGTGGATGGCAGCCCCGTCTTGGGCCACCTGTCGCGCGAGGACAGCGCACTTGATCCGCATCGGCGAGATGTCGACGCCGAGCATATCGGTGACGTCGTCGGTGCCCATCGCTTCGAGTTCCTCGAGCGTCATCCCGCGGAGCTTCTCCGAGAGCATACTCGCGGAGGCCTGGCTGATCGCACAGCCGTTCCCGGTGAACGACACGTACTCGATGGTCTCGCCGTCGTCTTCGAGTCTGACGTTCATCGTGATCGTATCGCCGCAGGAGGGATTTTCTCCGGTGTGAGAGAAGTCCGGATCGGACATCTCGCCCTTGTTCCGGGGGTTCTTGTAGTGATCCAGAATCTGCTGCCGATACATATCCGAGCCCATTCCCATTGTTGGCGGCTGTAAGGTGGTGCAGCGCAAAAGGGTTCCGCCGGGGACGAATGTCTCGCCGCCCGTCGCTGCCGTCGCAATATTCGTGTCCCACGTTCGGAAGAGGGACGTCGATTCGATCGCGTTGCCGACGAGGATATGTCAGCCGTTTTTGGATACATCTACAAATCTGGAGGCCTCAAGAGCGATCAATGGCGATTCCGACTTGGGTGAGCGATCGCGAAGCGTTCGGCAGATCGTCGTTGACGAACGAGGAGATACAGGACGTCTCGGAGACACTCGGGGTCGTATCGAACCCACTTCGGCTCGAAATCCTCGTGACACTCGGTCGCGGTGAGGCGCCGATGTCGTACACCGATCTGCGGGCCGCGATCTCGGTTCGCGACAACGGGAAGCTCAACTATCACCTCCGGCAGCTCGAGGGCCTCATCGAACGAGAGGACGAGCAGTACGCGCTCAGCGTGCGAGGCGAGCGCCTCCTCAAGCAGGTGACCGACGAGGCAATTCGGGAGTCCCCCTAGACAGCTGCGAGGAGAAACGCGCTTCTCCGAGAACTTAGGGGGGAACACGTCGAAGACGTGTGTCGATGCGTCGGAACCACGAAGAGCACGCCGCAGTGCAGCCGGAGACAATTTCGTTCTCTCGAGAAGGAATTCGCGCGGGCTTCCTCCAGTGTATGCCGGTCGCGGCCGGTGTCGGCGGCTACGGCGTCGTGTTCGGCGTCCTCGCTGGTCAGGCGGGGTTGAGCGTGGGGGAGGCCGCGCTGATGAGCGGGACGGTGCTCGCAGGTGCCGCACAGCTGATCGTGATGGAACTCTGGCGAGAGCCGGTTCCGATCGCCGCGGTAATCGCGACGACGCTCGTGGTGAATCTGCGCTACCTCCTGATGGGTGCGGCGCTCCGACCCTGGTTCGAGCAGCTCTCCCCGAGACAGACGTACGCGAGCCTCTTTTTCACCGCCGACGAGAACTGGGCGCTCACGATCGGCGAACTGCGCTCGGGGAGTCGACGCGGCGCGTTCCTCCTCGGGAGCGGACTCGCCATCTGGACGTTCTGGGTCCTCGCGACGGTCGTCGGCGTCACCGTCGGCGACGTGATCGAAGAGCCAGCGCAGGTCGGATTAGACTTCGTCCTGACGGCGGTCTTCCTGACGCTCGCAGTCGACCTGTGGGACGAGGACTCGCGGCTCCGTACGTGGGTAAGCGCCGCGGTCGTGGCAGTGCTCGCCGCCGGCTATCTGCCCGGATACTGGTATCTCGTGTGTGGCGGCGTCGCGGGGAGCCTCGTGGAGGTGTGGCAGTACGATGGCTGAGTTCGATCCCGTCGTCGTCGTCACCATCCTGGCGATGAGCCTCACGACGTACGCGACGAAGGCAGGCGGATTCTGGCTCCTCAGCCGAATCGAGCTGTCGCCACGCATCGAACGGGGCCTCGACGCGCTTCCGGGCGCGATCGTCGTCTCACTCCTCGCGCCGGAGCTGACGAAGCTCGGTCCGGCAGGCTGGATCGCGGCCACTGCAGTCCTCGTGGTCGCCTGGCGAAACGACGGCGCGCTCGCGGCCCTCGGGGTGGGAATGGTCACCGTAGTCGCGTTGCGGGCGCTGTTGTAGCGCGAGGACGTGCAGCCGCAGTCGGTCGCGAGCGCATCACTCGTCCGCAGAAGCGATGAGGCGCGTCCACTTCTTTTCGACGTCCCGGTTCGCCACGACGATGGTGTCGCCGTCGCCGTTCCGGAACCGGGTCTTCCGCAGTTCGATGGCTTCCACCGTCCCCGTAACGGGATCTGACTTCACTTCGTCACCGGGGTTGAAGTCCGGATCTCTGAGGAGATAGACGCCGGCGACGGTGTCGGCGATCATATTCGAGAGCGCGTAGGAGACGCCAAGTGCGACGAAGCCGGCGGCAGTGCCGAGACTCGCGGCGATCTCGCCCATCCCGAAGATCTTCAGCAGCGTCAGCGCCGCTCCGAACCACAGGAACACGCTCACGATGGTCACGCCGAGGTCGACGACGAGGCGCTGGTCGTCCGGATAGACGGCGTCGAGCGTGCGGCGGAGGACGCCGGTGAGAACCCGGATCCCGACGTACGCGATCGCGAGGAAGACGAGCCCCGTCAGGATCGTCGGCGCGGCCTGCCGAAGTCCGTCGGCGAACTCGAAGAGCGTCTGCCGGATCGTGTCGACGAGGAATCGGGCGACTGTGGACATCGGTGCCGGTGAATTGACACTCAGTCACAAAGTGCTTCTGGAGAGGTAGATTCGAGCTGAGACAGCGAGTTCGAGCGGAATACGGAGCACGGGAGAAGCGAGCGGGGAGAGAGCAGACGTAACGCGAGGTCAGGCGAAGAGCTGTCGGGCGTCGTCGACGGCGTCGACGAGCGCGTCGATCTCTTCTTTCGTGTTGTAGATGTAGAAAGACGCGCGGGTCGAGGCCGGAACGCCGAGTTTGTCGTGCAGCGGCTGGGTACAGTGGTCGCCGGCGCGGATCGCGACGCCGTGGTCGTTGAGGATGCTAGAGAGGTCGTGTGCGTGGACGTTCTCGAGGTTGAACGCGACGAGACCACCGCGCTCGTCGCCCGGCGGGCCGTATATCTCGACGTCGTCGAACGCCGACAGTTCGTCGTAGGCGTACTCCGCGAGCAGTTCCTCGTGGGCCTGGACGCGTTCCATTCCGATGTCGTCGAGGTAGTCGATCGCGGCGTGGAGGCCGATGCCCTGTGCGATGACGGGTGTGCCCGCCTCGAACTTCCAGGGGAGGTCCTCCCACGTCGAGTCCTCGTAGGTGACGCTTCGGATCATCTCGCCGCCGTAGAGGTACGGCTGCATCTCTTCGAGGATGTGTTCTTTCCCGTATAGGACGCCGATCCCTGTCGGCCCGAGCATCTTGTGCCCCGAGAAGGCGAAGAAGTCGGCGTCGATATCTCCGACGTCGACTGGTCGCGTCGGGACGGACTGCGCGCCGTCGACGAAGATGTACGCGCCGTGGTCGTGGGCCAGATCGGCCAGTTCGGCGACCGGCGTGACCGTCCCGAGCGTGTTCGAGACGTGCACGACGGAGACCATCGCGGTCGAGTCGTCGATCAGTTCGGCCGCGTGGTCCATATCCAATCGACCGGCGTCGTCGACGCGGATGTACTCGACGCTCGCGCCCGTCTTCTTGGCGATCTGTTGCCAGGTGACGAGCGAGGCGTGATGTTCCATCTCGGTCAGGACGACCGTGTCGCCCGGCCCGAGTTCGGCGAGTCCCCACGCGTAGGCGACGAGGTTCATCGATTCGGTGGTGTTCTTCGTGAAAACGATCTCTTCTCGTCCCGCGGCGCCGATGAACTCCGCGACGCGGTCGTGAGCGTTCTCGTAGGCCACCGAGGCCTCCTGACTCAGGTGGTGAATCCCGCGATGGACGTTCGAGTTGTAGCCGTAGTAGTAATCGACGATGCTCTCGACGACGGATTTCGGCGTCTGACTCGTCGCCGCGTTGTCGAGGTAGACGAGCGGACGGGTGTCGTCCGGGCCCTCACCCGGCGTCTCGATGTCGCCGCCGACCTTCCGATCGAGGATGGGGAAGTCCTCGCGAATCAACGCGACGTCGACTGGATACGTTTCCTGCGTTCCCATTGAAGACCCGTTAGCGTCCCAGCACTAACACGGCTTCGGTCCGGGCGGTCGCTGCCACGAGATGCGTTCGGAGACGATTCGCTCCACTATAGTAGCGTTTGCAACTGACTACACAGCCAATCGCACGACTGCGTGCGATTAGGTGCGTGAAGACGTGCAAACGCTATATAGTTGCGGGCGATGCGGCAGAAGATTCGTTTTCGGACGTGTACTAGAATAAACGTTCGACCACAAAATAGGTGTTTGCGTTCTGCTCTGTGGGATATTCAGAAACTGCGGTGCGTGGGCGTCTAGACATCGGGCGAATAGCTCAAAAAGATAATACTTATTATCGTGTGTTCGTCGGTTCTGCACGATGACCGACGAAACGATCGAGACCGTCCGGACGCTTCTCCGCGGAGCGTTGGAGAACACTGACGACACCGAAGTGCACTACAAGCTCCGAACGGCGCTACAGTTGCTCGACGTGTACAAGAACGACATCGATCAGCTGCAAGACGCCGCCGAGGGCGACGACGACCTCGAAGAGCGGCTCAGCGACCTCGGCTATCTCCAGTGACTCCGAGTCGGTGCCACCTAGCGTGAATGTCCGCCCGCCGGGGTCGTAAGCCGGGTTACAACCGTCGCAAGTGGGCGAAGAACCAATCTAATGGCCTTGTTGAGAACGCAAGTAGCGGTTCTGTGTGTTTAAATAAATGAGTCGACGGCTCGCTGCCCGCGGCTCGGTTAGACGACGCGGACGGGGACCTCCGTCCGGCCCAGAACGCGGTTCGTCGTCGACCCGATGAGGGGCTTGTCCGGGTCCGAGCGACCGCGCTTTCCGATGACGATGAGGTCGACGCCCTCGTCTTCGGCGTACTCGATGATCTCTTCCTCCGGAATGCCCGACTTCACGACGGTGACGCAGTCGACGCCCGCCTCGGCGGCCAGCTCCGAGATGTCGTCCGTGAAGCCTCGTCCCTTCTTTTCCAGTCGCTTCCGCGTTTGCGCGATGTCGCTCGGGACCGCCACGAAGGCGGCGTCGCCCATATCCATCACGTACATCGCGTGGACCGCTGCGTCGTTCTTTTTCGCCAGGTCGATCGCTTGCCTCGCGGCCTCCATCGCCGCCTTGCTCCCGTCGGTCGGGACGAGAATGTCGTGAACCTCGGTTTCTGTTGTTTCGCTCATACGAACCGATACGGTATCACGGTTAATTAATTGATACTTCGGCTATCACGATCTGGGACCAATCTCCCACGACAAGGACGGTACCCTCGACAAGACGTGTCGATACATCGAACGCGATTTCGGGAGGGGTTGCATTCGGCCACACCACCGGGCGAACCGGTAATTTTCTGGGGAACAGGGCCAATTTAATTTATACGCACAGATGAAAGACGGGATATGAACACCGACGGGGAGGGAGAGCCGTACCGAGCCTACTTCGAGGAGTCCCCGATCGGAGTGTTCGTGACCGACGCCGCCGGTGAGTTCGTCGACGCCAACCCAGTGGCCTGCGAGATGGTGGGACGCGAACGGGAAGAACTGCTCTCGCTATCGATCGAAGACGTTACTGACCTTCCCGAAGGGGCCGCGATCCCCTCGTCGTTCGCGAAGGTCAAAGAAACGGGGCACGCCCGGGGCGAGCATCAGTTGGTGCACGCGGACGGGCGGAGGATCGACGTCCTCCTCGATACGATGTCGCTCGGCGACGACCGGTTCGTCGCGTACGTCCAAGACGTCAGCGAGAAGAAGCGGTACGAACGGGAGCTCGAACGGTTCAAAGCGTTCACCGAGCAGTCCTCCGACCTCATCACCCTCCTCGACGAAAACGGGCGGATCCAGTACAACAGCCCGGCAGTGGAAGACATTCTCGGATACAGTCAGGACGAACTGATCGGTGAAAATCCACTCGAGTACATTCATCCGCGGGACCGCGAACGCGTTGCCGATCAACTCCAGACGGTACTGACGACGACGGGGAGAGGGCCACGCGCCGAGTTCCGGATACGGGACGCCGACGGGGAGTGGGTATGGATCGAAAGCTACGGGACGAACCGCCTCGCCGACCCCAACGTCGAGGGGGTCATTGTCAATCAGCGTGACATCACCGAACGCAAGGAGCGAGAGCGGACGCTCAAACAGTACGAGCGCGCCGTCGAACAGGCGACGGACCTCCTGGCCGCGGCGGACACAGAACACCGACTCCTCTTCGCGAACAAGCGCTACCGCGAGTTTCACGGCCTCAGCGACGACGATATCGGCACCACCACGCTGGAAGAAGTTCTCGGACCCGAACAGTTCGCGGAGATCGACCCGCGACTCGACGCCGTATTCGAGGGCGAGACGCACCAGTACGAGATGGTCCGCCAGGATCCCGATGGCGACGACCACCACTTCGACATCCGGTATTATCCACTCAGGTCCGACTACGGCGAGGTCGTCGGTATCGTGGCGACGATGCGCGACATCACCGAGCGCAAGGAGCGGCGCCGGAAGCTCAAGCAGTACGAATACGCGGTCGAGAGTTCGACGGACTGGATCGTCGCCGTCGACACGGACCACCGAGTCCTCTTCGCGAACAGCGGGTTTCGATCGTTTCACGGCCTCGACGGCGACGCACGCGGAGCGCCGCTCTCGGAGGCGCTCGAGGAGTCCGTGGCGACGGAAATCGCCCCGCAGATGGAGCGAGCGCTCGCCGGCGAGCGAGTCGAATTCGAGCATCAGACGACTTCCGACGGGGAACGACGCCCGGTTCGGAGCGTCGTCTTCCCGCTCGAAGACGACGACGGAACGGTCATCGGCGTTGTCGCGTTGATCCGGGACATAAGCGAGCTGAAAGATCGAGAACAGCAGTTACAGGTGCTCGATCGGGTCCTCAGACACAACCTCAACAACAAAATGAACATTGTCAGCGGGTACGCCGAGTCGATCCAGGATCGGACGACAGATCCCTTTATCCAGGAGTCGGCGGCCAAGATCCGCGCGAACAGCGATCAGTTGACGCAGATGGCGTCGAAAGAACGGGCGATCACCAAGGTGCTTTCGGACCCGCCCGCGATGGAAGCGGTCGACCTCGCCACAGTTGCACAGCAGATCACGTCGTCGGTGCGGAAGTCGCATCCGGCGGCAACTATCACGACCGAGTTACCAGAACAGCGCGTGGAGGTCGTCGTCGGTGCGGTGGGGCGTGCGCTCAAAGAGCTATTACAGAACGCAGTGACCCACTCCGACCGGGAGAGGCCGGCTATCGAGGTCCGGGTCCGGAACCTCCCGGACACGGTTCAGGTGCAAGTGGCCGACGACGGCCCGGGTATTCCGGAGATGGAGCGCGCGGTCCTGACCGGCGAGTCGGAGATCGAACCACTACTCCACGGCAGCGGCCTCGGGCTGTGGCTCGTGAAACTCATCGTCGGGCGCGCCGACGGAACGCTCCGCTTCGAGGAGAACGAGCCGAGAGGCAGCGTCGTCACGATAGCGTTCCCCCGGCCAGGAACGGCGGGCTAGCCGCGTCACATCCAGAGGAGTTGCGCGTGAAGCGTCCCGTCGACGTCGAGTACGCGCTCCTCGTCGACGATACCGGCGTCGACAGCGACGGAGACCGCGCGCTCGCCGACGATGTTGGCCACGCTGGCCCGCGTGAGACTATCGACGACAGTGGCTTCGTCGGCCTCGGCGGCCTCGTCGCCGCCGTAGAACGCCTCCGTTACCTCCAGAGAGATGTCGCCTTCGGTGTAGGTCTCGCCCAGACACTCCGGGTCGCAAACGGAGACGAGCAGTCCTTCCGGTGTCTGTCGTTCGCGAAGGAGCATCACCGGTTCTGTTGTTGCTGTTGCAGCATCTCTTGTTCGCGTTCCTGCCGCAGTTCGTCGGCCTGCTGTTGGGCCTGTTCGGCCTCTTCGTCCTGCCCGAGTTCTTCGAGCGCGGCCGCCTTCTCTTCGAGCACGTCGGCAGTGCGCATTCCCAGTCGGATCGCGTTGTCGAAGGCGTTGACGGCCTCCTCGTTCAGGCCGCGTTCGCGGAGGAAGAAGCCGCGGTTGTACCACGCCTGCGGGAAGCGCGGGTCGATCTCGACCGCGCGCTCGGCGTGGCGCAGTGCCTCTTCGATCTCGCCGGCGTTCCAGAGCGCGTACGCGAGGTTCGTCTCGGCGGAGGCCGCGTGTTCGGAGTCGTCGTCGATGCGGAGCGCCTCGCGGTAGGAGCCGATGGCTTCGTCCCACTCCTCCAATTCGGCGTGCGCTGCGCCCTTGTTAACCCACGCCTCCTGGGCTTCGAGGGAGTCCTCGTCGGCGAAGCGCGCCGCGCGCTCGAACGTCTCGGTCGCCTCCTCGAAGCGGTTGATCTGCATATACGAGAGCCCGACGTCGACGAGCTGTTCGACGTCGACCTGATCTGAGGCGATGTTTCGCCGGTCGAGTTCGTCCGTGACGACGCGGCTGTCCACGGGATCGACCTTCGTCGGATCGACCTTCAGCTCCGGCGGGTCGAGGGTGAACTCCTCGTAGTCCTCGTCGAACCCCTGGCCCGAGGAGAACTCGTGGTCGTCTCGCTCGCCGTTTGTCATACCGCCTAATTTGCGGTCAGGACGGTTAAGGACTGCGTCACGGGGTTGCGGTGGGGAGCGATGCGCACCCGGAGTCAGTGAGAGGACGAACAGTAGGTGGACGGACGAGGAAGAACGGCGTCGCGCGTGAGGCTGCCGCTCAGTCCTCGCCGTGCTCGTCGACGACTAACACGGGGACCTGCGTCTCACGCAGGACCTTCTCGGCGACGCTGCCGAGCAGCGCCCGCGAGAGGCCCGAGCGGCCGTGCGAGCCCATCACGACGAGGCCGATCTCGTTCTCGTCGACGAACTTTCGGATCGCCCGAGCGGGCTGGCCGGCCCGGACGTGTTCCTCGACGGTGAGCCCGCGTTCGGCGGCCATCTCAGCGACGTGGCCGGTCGCGGCGTCGGCGCTCGCTTTCACTTCCGGCATCTCGTCGAGGTGGCCCTGGCGGAGCCGGTCGACCTGTTCGGTCCCCAGCGAGTAGCTCGTGGCGTCGACGTCGATGACGTAGAGCGCGTGCAGCGTGGCGTCGTACTTCTCAGCGAGGTCGATCGCGTGGGCGACCGCGACCTCGGAGGTGTCGCTTCCGTCGGTCGGAACGAGAATGTTGTCGTACATCAGTCATCAGCGGGGGTCTGGCCCCCGTCGGTCGCCGCAACGTCTTCTGCGCTCTCGGTGCGAGACATCGGTTTCGGGCTGTGACACTGCCGGACCAGCCGCTTCGTGGACTCCGGCGGCTCCTCGGTGAGGAGCGAGACCACGATCGTGATCGCGAAGACCAGCGGCGTGCCGACCAGCGCCGCGCCGATCGCGGGGACGACGTCGCCGAAGGCCTGGCTGAAGGGGAGGATGAGGTCGTTGACGACGGCCGCGATCCACAGTAGCAGGCCGAAGCTCATCCCGGCGAGCGCGCCCGCGCGGTTGGTGTTCTCCCACCAGAGCCCGAGGAAGAACATCGGGAAGAGAACGATCGCCGCGAGCGAGAACGCCAGCGCGACGAGCTGGCCGATGAGCGCCGGCGGGTCCAGCGCCGTGATCGTGACGATGATACCGAGGAGCACGATCGTGCCGCGGCCGACCAGCACCTGCTCGCGCTGGGTCGCGTCGGGGTTGATGATGTTGGTGTAGATGTCGTGTGAAACCGCAGAGGACGCCGTGATGAACAGTCCGGCGGTCGTCGCGATTGCGGCGGCGATGCCGCCGGCGGCGACGAGGCCGACGAACCAGGTCGGGAGGTTCGAGAGCTGCGCCGCGAGCACGACGATGAGGTCACCCTCGCCGCCGGACATTCCGCCCGAAGCGGCGTACGTCGGGCCGTACTGGGAGGCGTCGTAGAGGTCGACGCCGAAGGCCGCAAGCGCCGGCGCGCCCCAGTACAGCAGCATAATGAAGAACAGTCCCCAGACGGTGGAGTGGCGAGCGGTCCGCTCGTTTTCGACCGTGTAGAAGCGAACGAGGACGTGTGGCAAGCCGCAGGTCCCGAAGACCAGCGAGAACGCGGTCGCGATCCACAGGAAGAACGAGGCGTTCACGAAGGGCTCGGAGAACTCGGTGTTGAGGTCGTTGATGAGCGCCCCGTACTCGATCTGCGGCAGGAACGTCGAGTAGCCGTTGACGATGCCGACGACGTAGACCGCCACGAGGAACGCGACGATGAGGATGACGTACTGGACGGCCATATTCTTCGTCGCGCCCATCATCCCCGAGAGGGTCAGGTACGCGACCGTGATGCCCATCATCACGACGACCATCGTCACGTAGTCGGTCCCGAAGACGTAGAGGCCGACGAGGCCCATCCCGCGCGCCTGACCGACCGAGTAGACGAAGCCGATGAGGATCGTCGTCGCCGCGCCGAGGGCGCGTGCGGTGTCGGAGTTGAAGCGGTCGCCGACGAAGTCGGGCGCGGTGTACTTCCCGAAGCGACGCATCTGCGCCGCGAGGAAGATGAGGAGCACGAAGTAGCCCGCCGTCCAGCCGATGATGAACGCGAGGCCGTAGAAGCCCGACAGCGCCACCAACCCGGCTAAGCCGAGGAACGACGCCGCGGACATCCAGTTCGCGCCGATCGCCATCCCGTTCTCGATGTTCCCGATCGAGCGGCCGGCGACCCACATACCCTCGGTGTCGGCGACCTTGAACAGGTAGCCGACCACGAGGAACAGCGCAAGCATCGCGACGACCATCACGGCCGGAATCGGCTTGAACGAGATGTCGAGCGCCTCGGGAAGCAGATCGCCCGACTGCAGCGCGAGTCCCAGAAGCGAACTCATCGGGGTTCACCTCCGTCGGTCGCCGCCGCGTCGGCGTCGACGTCGTCCTGTGACTCGACCGCCGCGGTGGAGTGGTCGATACCGTACTTCTCGTCGAGTTTGTCCCGGCTCCGGGAGTAGAGGTACGCGAGCACCAGCGAACTCGTCGGCGCGAGGAACGCCACCGAGAAGTAGTGCGCCGGGAAGTTGAGGACCGGAATCGGCTGAGTCATCACTTCGGGCGCCAGATACGTCGCCGTCACCGGCCCCCAGGTGAGGATCACCCAGGCGATGAAGCCCGCCCAGACCTGCTTGAGGTGGTCGCGCATAAAGGGCGTGCTCGGCTTCAGGAGGTTGACTTCGGCCTCCAGATAGTCGACGTCGGCGTCGGTGTCGACCCCGCCGTCAGTTGCGATGCGTCCGTCCGCGTCGTCGGATCGGGTCTCGTCCTGTTCGTGTCCGGGATTATCTATCATAATTGGCTTCGAAATATATCGTGGCTCATCGTGCTCAGTCCTGGACGCTCGCGCGAATCTCCTCGACGATCTCGGGGTTCCGAAGGGTCGAGGTGTCGCCGAGTTCCGCACCGTTGGCGATGTCTTCCAGCAGTCGCCGCATAATCTTCCCCGAGCGAGTCTTCGGGAGTTCGGGCGTGAAAATCACTTCTTCGGGGCGCGCGATCGGTCCGATTGCGTCTTCGACGCCAGCGATGATCCGCTCGCGCAGGTCCGCATCGCCCTCGTGGCTCTCCTCGGTGATGACGTAGGCGTAGACGGCTTCGCCTTTCACCTCGTGGTCGCCGCCGACGACCGCGGCCTCGGCGACGCCCTCGACGCCGACGATGGCGGATTCGATCTCCATCGTTCCGAGCCGATGGCCGGAGACGTTGATCACGTCGTCGACGCGGCCCAGAACGGTGATGTAGCCGTCCTCGTCGATCTTCGCGCCGTCCTCCGGGAAGTACACCCAGTCGTCGGGGTCGTCGCTGTCGGTGTCGGAGTACTCTGCCCAGTACTCCTCGATGTATCGCTCGTCGTTCTTATACAGGGTCCGAAGCATCCCGGGCCACGGTTTCTGCACCGTCAGGTAGCCCGCGCGGCCCGCGTCGATCTCGTCGCCGTTGGTATCGACGATCTGTACGTCGAGTCCCGGCAGCGGCGGCCCCGCAGAACCGGGTTTCATATCCTTGATGCCGGGTAGGGTCGTGACCATCATCCCGCCGGTTTCGGTCTGCCACCACGTGTCGACGACGGGGCACTCGCCGTCGCCGATATGTTGGTAGTACCACTTCCAGGCGCGGGGGTTGATCGGCTCGCCGACCGTCCCCAGGAGACGCAGACTCGACAGGTCGTGGCGGTCGGGGTACTCCGTGCCCCACTTCATAAACGCGCGAATCGCCGTCGGCGCAGTGTACAGTTGCGTCGCCTCGTAGTCCTCGATGATCTGCCACAGGCGGTCGCGCTCGGGGTGGTCCGGCGTCCCCTCGTACATCATCGTCGTGGTGCCGAGCGCGAGCGGCCCGTAGACGATGTAGGAGTGACCCGTGATCCAGCCGATGTCGGCCGAGCAGAAGTAGGTGTCATCCGGTTCGATGTCGAGGACGGCCTGCGAGGTCCAGGCCGACCACGCGAGGTAGCCGCCGGTCGTGTGCTTGACGCCTTTCGGCTGGCCGGTCGTTCCCGAGGTGTACATCAGGAACAGCATATCCTCGGCGTCGCGGGCGACGGGATCGACCGCTGCCCCCTCGTGGGCGGCGACGAGGTCGTCGTAGTCGTGCTGGTTGTCTGCGAGGTCGTGACCGAAGTCGTCGCCGTTCGGGCCGAGACGGTCGACGACCACGACGTCCGAGACCGGATGTTCGACCGAACCGAGGCCCTGATTGGCTTTCTGGAGGTGGTCGAGGGGGTCGCCGCGGCGGTAGTAGCCGTCGCAGGTGACCAGATACTCCGAGTCCGCGGCGTTCATCCGGGTCGCGAGCGCGTCCGCCGAGAAACCGGCGAAGACGACCGAGTGCGGCGCGCCGATCCGCGCACACGCCAGCATCGCGATCGGCAGCTCCGGCACCATCGGCATGTACATCGTGACGACGTCGTCCTCGCCGACGCCGAGGTCGCGGAGGGAAGCCGCGAACTCGTTGACCTCCCGGTGGAGTTCCTCGTAGGTGTAGGTGCGATTCTCCTCGTCGACGGGTTCGCCCACCCACTCGATGGCGGCCTCGTCACCGCGGTCTGCGAGGTGCCGATCGAGACAGTTCGCCGAGGCGTTGAGTTCGCCGCCGGTGAACCACTCGTAGAACGGCGGGGTCGAATCGTCTAAGACGGTGTCGTACCCGGTCTCCCACTCGAGCAGATCCGCCGCAGTTTCCCAGCACTCGGGCCAGTTCTCCTCGAACTCCTCGTAGATGCCCTCGTCGGAGACGTTGGCCTGACCGGTGAACTCCGCCGGTGGCTCGAAGACGTCCTGTTCGGCCAGCCGCGCTTCGAGTTCTACGTCATCATTTCCCATAGTCTATCACTCACAATCGGTCACCCCTACATAAGCGGAGGCTCTAATTATACCAATTATTACTGTTAGAGTCAGTCTGCTGCCACGAACACACGTCACTCAGCGGCGACGGTCGGCGGTCGACGGAGAGGCCGGCGTCTCGTCGAAGAAGGCCGTCAAAAGCTTCTGCTGGGCCTTTCTGAGGTGGTTGTGAAGCGTCGGTGAGGAGACGTCGAGCGAATCAGCCAGTTCCTCGGCGGTCGAGCCGCGAGGCCACTCGAAGTAGCCGCTGTGGTACGCCGCCCGGAGAACCGTCGCCTGGCGATCCGAGAGCCGATCAGCCAGGCGCTCGCGGAATCCCTGGTCGGTCTCGACAGAGCGGTCGGCCTGCTGTTTCGCCGCCAGCGACACCGAGGGGTGCGCGTCGGTGACAGCGTCGACGACCGCGCGGACGTCGGCCTCACCGGGCAGTTCGACCGTAACCGTCGCATCGCCGCCGTCGGCGCGCAACGATCGAACGCGGGCCCCGCTCTCGACGGCCGCGAGAGCGGGTGAGGCGTCCACGACGACCTCGACGGAGGCTCCGTCGCCGTAGTCCTCGATGAGGCGCGCGTCGGCGACGGCGTCGGCCGCCGAAGCGTGCGAGAGCACCGGATCCGCGCCCGCGCCCTCGACGACGAGGTAGTACAGGAGCGACCCGCCGCCGACGGGGACCATCCCGGAGAGTTCCACGTGGCACTCGAGTGTCCCCGAGAGGTCGGCGACGAACGACGACTCGGTCGGACACCGGAAATCGAGTTCGACGACGGTGTCTGCGAGCAGGAGGCGCTTTCGCTCGACGGCCGCGAGGGCGTGGCCGACCTGGGTTCCGAGGACTGCCAGCGCGTCCCGACGGTCCTCGCGCACCGCGTCGGTGGTCCCGACCGCGAGCACACCCGCCGCGGCCCCCTCGCGCACGACTGGAACGAGTGCGAGCGGCCCGTCCGCGGTCTGTTCGACCCCGACTGTCGGCGTCTCGACGGCGTCGATGGCGGCCGCTTCGTGCTCGTCGAGCGCGTGCTCGACAGCGGCCTCGTCGATGCCGCCGGCTCCGCGAAACGTGAACCCGTTTCCCGTCCGTTCGGCGAGCCACGCGAATCGGATGCCCTCGGCCGCCGCCAGACGCTCACACGCCGTCTGGGCGACTTCTCTCCCCGTCGCGGCGCCGACCAGTGCGGTTCCGAGGTCGGCCGCGAGTTCGACATCCTGGCGGAGTTCCGCCGAGACGTCGGACCCGTCGTCGTCGACCAACGCGGCCGCGACGTCCTCGCGGTCGGGGTCTGTGAGCAGCGGTTCGAGGCTGTCCAAGCGGTCCCAGCCCCCGATTGCGCAGACGACGTGCGGTGGCACGCCGGCGTCGAGCAGGTCGGCCGCGAAGTGCCAGCGGAGGTCCCGCGAGGAGACGTCGACCCCTTCGACGCGCGCGGAGACTTCGCCGACGAGCATCTGGAGTCGTCGCGGCGAGACCGTCAGCAGAGGGTCGTCGTCGCCGACGCCGACGCTGCCAGCGTACTTGCGGAGGTCGTGCTCGACGTCCGTCGGGAGGTACGCCTCGCGTGTGATTCCGTCCCCGTTTCGCACCGCGAGAAAGTGGTGGCCGTCCTGCGATTCGACGTCTCCCAGGCGGACCTGGGTCATCTCCGTCGGACGGAGACCGACCTCGCCACCGAGTCGAAGCACGAGATCCTCGCGATGCGTTCGGGTGGCCCGACGGAGGCGCTCGTACTCGCGGGCGTCGAGGGGCGACATTCTGTTTCGACGTATTCAAAGAAAGCGAAATAAAGATGTGGATTTTCGAGACAGAACCTCGGACGTCGCGGGATCTAAATGTTCTATCTGTCCCTACTGGGTAGATAGCGTCGAAAAAATCTGTTTTCGTCTTTATTCGAGTAATCGAAACGTCATCGGTCCCGCGTTCGAGACCGGATCTCACCGAGAATCTCGGGGTTGCGAAGCGCGGAGGTGTCGCCGAGCGTCTCGTCGTTAGCGACCGCCCGCAGGAGTCGGCGCATCACCTTTCCGGAACGTGTCTTGGGGAGATCCGGCGTGAAGACGATCTCCTCGGGGGTGGCGACGCCGCCGATGGCGTCTTCGACCGCCGCCCGGATCCGCCCGCGCAGGTCGGACTCGGCGGCGTCGCGTTCGGGCGCGACGTAGGCGTAGATCGCCGTCCCCGTGGTGTCGTGGTCGGCCCCGACGACGGCAGCCTCGGCGACGCCCGCGACGCCGACGATGGTCGACTCCAGTTCCATCGTGCTGAACCGGCGGCCGGCGACGTTGACCGCCTCGTCGATGCGTCCCAGGAACGTGATGTACCCGTCCGCGTCCTGGCGAGCGCCGTCTTCCGGGTAGTAACGCCAGGGGCCGCCGTCGTGTGCCCCCCAGTCAGTGCCGGTCGCGAGGGCGCGCGGCATCCCCGGCCAGGGGCGAGTGATCGCGAGTTCGCCCGACTCGTCGGGTTCGACTGGTTCGCCGCGGCCGTCGACGACCGCCGCGTCGATGCCGGGGAGAGGTTTGCCCGCCGCGCCGGGTTTCATCGCGTCGACGCCAGGGAGCGTCGAGACGAGGATCGCGCCGGTCTCGGTCTGCCACCAGGTGTCGACGACGGGGCACTCGCCGCCGCCGATGTGCTCGTGGTACCAGCGCCAGGTTGGTTCGTCGATGGGTTCGCCCACGCTGCCGAGAAGCCTGAGACTGGAGAGGTCGTGGCGGCCGGGGTACTCCGCGCCCCACTTCATAAACGCGCGAATCGCCGTCGGCGCGGTGTAGAACACGTCGACGGCGTGGCGGTCGACCAGTTCCCAGAGGCGGTCCTTCTCCGGGTGGTCGGCGGTGCCGCCGTACAGCATCGTCGTGGTGCCGAGCGCGAGCGGCCCGTAGACGATGTAGGAGTGGCCCGTGATCCAGCCGATGTCGGCCGAACACCAGTGAGTATCCTCCGGCCGGATGTCGAGCACGGAGCGCGCGGTCCAGGCGACGTGGGCGAGATAGCCGCCGGTCGTGTGCGTGACGCCGCGCGGTTCGCCGGTCGTCCCCGACGTGTAGATCTGAAAGAGCGGGTCCGAGGCCGCCCGCGAGACGGGATCGACCTCGTCCCCGCGGTGGGCGTCGATCAGTTCGCCGTAGTCGTGATAGCCCGGACCGAGATGGACGCCCTGGCCGAGGTGATCGAGGACCACGACGTCGACGTCGTGATCGAGCGCGAGGCGGGCGTTGTCGGCTTTGTTCTTCTGCGCGATGGCGTCGCCGCGGCGGTAGTAGCCGTCGCAGGTGACGAGGTACGCCGACGTAGAGCGGGCCATCCGCTCGGCGAGCGCGTCGGCGGAGAAGCCGGCGAAGACGACGTTGTGAATCGCGCCGAGGCGCGCACACGCGAGCATTGTCACCGGAAGCTCGGGGACCATCGGCAGATACAGCGTCACGACGTCGCCGGCCTCGACGCCCAGTTCGCGCAGGGCCGCCGCCGCGGCGTTGACCTCGCGGTGGAGTTCGAGGTAGGTGTAGCTCCGGGAGTCGCCGAGGTGGCCCTCCCAGACGAGCGCGCGCTGATTCTTGCGCTCGGGAAGGTGGCGGTCGACACAGTTGACCGAAGCGTTGAGCGTCCCGCCGGGGAACCACTCGAACGGAGGCGTCTCCCCGCCGCGGAAGACCGTCTCGGGGAAATCGTCCCAGTCGAGTAACTCGCCCGCCCGACGCCAGCAGTCGGGCCACTCGTCGGCGAAGGTCTCGTAGATATCGGGATCAGAGACGACTGCCTGCTGGCGGAACCACGCCGGTGGATCGAGTGCCGTCCGGTCGGTTCGGGTCCGTCCCGAGCCCTCGCCTGTCATCGTGTCTCTCTCGATGGCGGTACGGGCATAAGTTTCCCGCTCGCGGCGGTCGAAGCGGGCGAAATTCGCGATCCGGTCCGCGATCTGAACAAAAATCGAACGGGAGCACTGTGATCTCACTCGCGGGCGGAGCGTTTTCATCGCCGAGCGCGTACGCCGAGGTATGCGCCTCTTCGTCAGCATCGACCTTCCCGATCGGCTCGCGGCGGCCGTCGCGGACGCACAAGAGCGGTTCGCAGACGCCGAGGGGCTCCGCTTCGTCGACCCCGAGCAGGCCCACCTGACGCTCCAGTTCCTCGGCGAGACGGACCCGGATCGCATCGAGGAGATCGAAGCAGCACTGGAGCGCGCGGTCGCCGACGCCGACGTCGACCCCTTCGAGTTTCGGGTCGGCGGCTTCGGCGTCTTTCCGTCACAGAGTTACATCAGCGTGGTCTGGGCGGGCGTCCGCGAGGGTGTCGGCGGTGCGGAGACGAGACGACTCCAGAGCGCCGTCGAGCGCGAACTGGCCGAGCTCGGGTTCGAGGGGGACGATCACGACTTCACGCCGCACATCACCATCGCGCGGATGGACGACGCGCGCGGGAAAGACCTCGTGCAGCGGGTCGTCCGCGAGACGGACCCGGACATCGGCTCGTTCCGCGTCGACGAGATCAGATTGAAAGAGAGCACGCTGCGCTCCGACGGTCCGGTGTACGAGACGGTCGAAGCATTCCCGTTGTGAGGGAGAGGCGTTGCGCAGCCGGGCGATCACCGGCTGCTGGGCTGGACAATCACGGCTGCTGGGCTGGGCGATCACCGGCGCTCAATCGGCCTGCTGCGCCTGCGGCGTCGTCCCGTCTCGCCACCGCCGGAGTTCGTTCCGGATCGTCGTCCGCTTGACGAGTACGAACCCGACGAAGATGATCGCAAAGCCCAGCACGGTCGTCGGCGCGAGTCGCTCCTCGAGCGCGATCCACCCCGAGATGGCGGCGAAGATCGGAATGACGTACTCTAAGAGACTGACCTCCACGGGGCCGACGCGACGAAGCAGCCAGAAGTACAGGCCGAATCCGCCCGCGCCCGCGACGACGGCGAGGTAGCCGAGCGAGACGACCGCTTCGAGCGACCAGACGACGTCGGCCGCCGACTCCCACGGCAGCACGACGCTCGTCACGTGGAGGACGACCGCGCCGACGAACATCATCCACGCCTGTTCGGCCAGCATCGGCATCGTGTCGGCGGCGTCGTGCGTGAGCACTGCGCCGACGGCGAAGGTGACCGCCGAACCGAGCACGAGTACCACTCCGAGGAGGTCCGCACCGACGAGGTTGGCCGGATCCGGATTCGCGATGGTGACGACGCCGATGAAGCCGAGCGCGACCCCGACAACGCCGATCGGCGTGAGTCGCTCTCGCGTCGACGACAGCCGCGTCAGCGTCGGCGTGATGACGGGGATGAGACCGAGCAGGACGGCTGCGACAGCGCTCGCGACGTACACCTGTCCGGAGAACAAGAACGCGTGGTGGATTCCGATGAGGAGAACGCCGCCGGTCAGAATCGGCCGCCACTCCGCACCGTGGGGACGGATCCGATCGCCGCGCCACGTCGCGAGCGCGAAGAGCACGATCGCAGCCAGGTCGAAGCGAAGCGCAGCAAAGAGAGCGGGCGGGATCCACGCGAGGCCGGCCTTCGTCACCATAAACGCGGTGCCCCAGATGGCGGCCGCGAGCAGAAAGACGAAGGCAGTCAGATTACGCATTGACGTGAGAGACGACACGGGCGGTGTTGAATATCTCGAAACGGCGCGGCGGCGACAGCTCGGCACGGGGCAGATCAGAGTGAAACAGCATCGTTCGGGGCAGTGAGGCGCTCGCACGCGAGCGGCGTCGAAGGAACAAGATTTTATGCGATCCGGGGAAACAGACGAGCACTATGAGCAAGAAGTCGAAGGCCAAGAAGAAGCGTCTGGCCAAACTGGAACGCCAGAACACGCGCGTTCCGGCCTGGGTGATGATGAAGACGGACATGGAAGTCACGCGAAACCCCAAGCGTCGCAACTGGCGGCGGAGTGACACGGACGAGTAAGAATGAGCGCCAGCGACTTCGAAGAGCGCGTCATCACGGTACCGCTCCGAGACGTCAGCGTCGTCCCCGCCCACGAGCGCGCGGGTCGAGCGATGTCTCTGATCCGAGAGCACCTCGCGAAGCACTTCTCGGTCGAGGAAGACGACGTCCGTCTGGACCCCTCGCTCAACGAGACGGTGTGGGCACGCGGCAAGCAGAAGCCCCCGAGCAAGCTCCGCGTCCGCGCCGCCCGATTCGACGAGGACGGCGAGTCCATCGTCGAAGCGGAGCCGGCAGAATAACGTGCTCCGCGCCTCCTTCGCCGGGTCGCCCTACGTCGGCGTGTTCGCCCGTGCGACGGACGACGTACTCATCGTTCGCTCGGACGCCGAAGACGACGTCGTCGACGCGATGGCCGACGAACTCGACGTTCCGGCCGTGACGACGACCGTCGGCGGCTCCGGAACCGTCGGCGCGCTCGCGACCGGCAACGAGAACGGGATCCTGGTGACGAGCCAGGCGACCGAGCGCGAGAAGGAGGCCATCGAATCCACCGCGGGCGTCCCCGTCACAGAACTTCCCGGCCACATCAACGCCGCCGGGAACGTCGTTCTCGCGAACGACTACGGGGCGTACGTCCACCCCGACCTCACCGAGGAGGCCGTCGACGCCGTCGAATCCGCGCTCGGCGTCCCCGCCGAGCGCGGCGACCTCGCGGACGTCCAGACCGTCGGGACGGCCGCCGTCGCGACCAACGAGGGCGCGCTGTGTCACCCGAAATCCCGCGAGCCCGAACTCGAAGCGCTCGAAGCGCACCTCGACGTTCGCGCGGACATCGGGACCGTCAACTACGGCGCACCGCTCGTCGGCTCCGGGCTCGTCGCCAACGAGACGAGCTACGTCGCCGGCGAGGACACCACCGGCCCGGAACTGAGCCGGATCGAGGACGCCCTCGGCTACCTCGAGTAACCTCGCGTTCTCCCCGTCGGTATCACCGTCTGCAGAGGAGCGTCCAGTACGATCGCCGCCTCCGACTTTTGCTCCGAACGGCGTTTCTGAGAGCCGCTCTCACGGCGTGACTCGCGCCCGTTTTCGGGAGCCCGAGTAGGAAGATACTTCCCGCTCGCTCGGGAATCGAACGGTATGAGTAAGTTCGCAGTGAGCGGCCGGTTCCAGAGCCGCGACGGATTCAGCGAGTTCAACACAGTCGTCGAGGCTCCGAACGAGAACGTCGCTCGCGAGCGCGTCTACGCGAACGTCGGGAGTCAGCACGGTCTGAAGCGGACTCAGATCGAGATCGACGAAATCGCAACGGAGGCCGCAGCATGATGGGCGGCGGCGGTCAGCAGCAACTCCAGCAGCTCTCCCAGGAACTGCAGGCGATCGACGAGGAAATCGAGACGCTGGAATCCGAGATCGACGACCTCCAGTCCGAGCAGACGGAGATCGACGAAGCGATCGAAGCGATCGAGACGCTCGAGACGGGATCGACCGTGCAGGTCCCCCTCGGCGGCGGCGCGTACCTCCGCGCGGAGATCCAGAACATCGACGAAGTCATCGTCGACCTCGGCGGCGACTTCGCGGCCGAACAGCCCGCAGACGACGCCGTCAGCGCGCTGCAGACGAAGCAGGACGCTCTCGACGACCGCATCGACGAGGTCCGCGAGGACGTCGACGAACTCGAAGACGAGAGCTCCGAGCTCGAACAGCAGGCCCAGCAGATGCAACAGCAGATGCAGCAACAGCAGATGCAGCAGATGCAGCAGATGCAGGAAGGCGACGACGAATAACGCAACCGCAGACTCGATTTACGGGTGCGCCGCCGTAGAAGCAGCACCCAGGCAGTAGACGACCACGTAACAGCGGCAGACAACTATGTTCGACGGACTGAAAAAGAAGCTCAACAGTTTCCGCGAAGACGTCGAGGAGACGGCCGAAGAGAAAGCAGAGGAATCAGCGGCCGAACTCGACGAATCCGAGGCCGAGGCGGCGGACACCGAGGACGCCGCCGGCGGAGTCGAAACGGCGGCATCCGCCGAGGAGGGGACCGAAACGACACCGGAGGGTGGCGAGGTCACCGAACCAGACACCGTCACCGCGGAAACGGCCGAACCCGGCGACGAGAGCGCGGAAACTGCGACCGCTGAGAGAGACCACGCGGCGGCCGAGACGACAGCGGCAACCGGCGATGAAGCCGCAGCAGAAACCGGTGGTGAGACCGTAGCGACCGAGGCAGACGGTGCGGACGAACAGCCCGCCTCGCTCGCCTCCGAGGAGGCCGCAGCCGCGCTGCAGGACGAAGACGAGGAGGACGACTCCGGTCCCGGTCGGCTCAAGCGCGCCGCAGCGTTCGCCACGGGGAAAGTGATCATCGAGGAAGAAGACCTCGAAGATCCCCTCTGGGAACTCGAAATGGCGCTTCTCGAAAGCGACGTCGAGATGAACGTCGCCGAGGAGATCCTCGACACCGTCCGCGAGAAGATGATCGGGGAGACGCGCGCGCAGGTCGAGACCACGGGCGAACTCGTCGAGACCGCGCTCCACGACGCGCTCTACGAAGTCATCAGCGTGGGGCAGTTCGACTTCGACGCGCGCGTCGAGTCGGCGGAGAAGCCGGTCACGATCGTCTTCACCGGCGTCAACGGCGTCGGGAAGACGACGAGCATCGCGAAGTTGGCCCGCTACTTCGAGAACCGCGGGCTCTCGGTCGTCCTCGCGAACGGCGACACCTACCGCGCCGGCGCGAACGAGCAGATCCAAAAGCACGCGGACAACCTCGACACGAAACTCATCGCCCACGAGCAGGGTGGCGACCCCGCCGCCGTGCTCTACGACGCCGTCGAGTACGCCGAGGCACACGACATCGACGTCGTCCTCGGCGACACCGCAGGTCGGCTCCACACCTCGAACGACCTGATGTCCCAACTGGAGAAGATCGACCGCGTCGTCGACCCCGATATGACGCTGTTCGTCGACGAGGCGGTCGCGGGCCAAGATGCCGTCGAGCGCGCGAAGACGTTCAACGACGCCGCCGAGATCGACGGCGCGATCCTCACGAAGGCCGACGCCGACTCCAACGGCGGCGCGGCCATCTCCATCGCGTACGTCACGGGCAAGCCGATCCTGTTCCTCGGCGTCGGACAGGGCTACGACGACATCGAGCGATTCGACCCCGAGCGGATGGTCGAACGTCTGGTGGGCGAGGAATCGTAGCCGTTCTTCGATAGCCGTAGCCGCTTTTCGATTTTCGATAACTCCGCCGCCTACGCGTCGCCGTCGGACTGGAACGGCTCGCCGACCGCCGATCTGGGCAGGAGGTTCAGAAACTCCAGTTCGAGGTCGTCGCTCGAGGTGAAGCGGTAGCTGTCAGACTGCTGGATCACCTCGCCCACGGTGACCGAGCCCTCGGCCAGTCGGACTGTCAGGTCGCCGCACTCGCTGGTCACGCGCGACGGCGACACGGGGAACGAGAGCCCGGAGAAGACCGTGCCGATTCTATTGAGTCTGATCGATTCTGTCATACGTACCTCTAGTACGTTCGGAAATATAATAAATGTATATGATATTTCTGAGGCCCTCCTCATCGGAGTGTGTGCCGTCGTGGGACGAACACCGTGCGAACGGGTCAGGGACGCGCTCGGGAGAGTTATTCGACCGCCAGCGCCAGTCCGAGCGAGATCATCGCACCGCCGCCGAGCCAACTCAGCCGGGAGGTCGTCGCCGACGAGGACAGCGCCCGCCCGACCCGCCCGGACGCGACGCCGATACCGCCGAGGTACACCGCCGTCAAGGCGGCGTACGTCGCTCCGAGGAGGAGCATCCGCGGCGCGGCGTCCGGCCCCGACCCGGCGAATCCGGGGAGAAAGGCGAGAAAGAACAGCGCGACTTTCGGATTGAGCGCGTTGACGAGGACACCCCGGCGGAAACTTCCGGCTGCGGTTGCGGCCGCTGCGTCTCCGTCCGGTTCCGTCCCCGAGTCGGACCCCATCGAAGACCCGAACTCGTCGTTGCGGATCGCCTGCACGCCGAGGTAGAGCAGATACGCCGCGCCGACGTACTTCACGACCTGATAGGCCGCGGGCGCGGCGCGGAGGAGGGCGGCGAGGCCGAGCGACGCCGCCGCGGTGTGAAAGAGCACGCCCGTCGCGATCCCGAGCGCGGAGCGCACGCCGGCGTCGCGGCTCTGGATCCCCCGCGTGAGGACGTACATCGTGTCCGGTCCCGGCGTGAGAATGAGCGCGACTGCCGCCGCACAGAACGCGAGATACGTCGAGAGGTCGGGAAGGACCGCCATCACCGCAGCGTCGTCCGCGGCGCAGAAAAAGCCTTTACCCGCGTGGCGGCGTAGGAGGTGGTAATGGTACTCGACAATCTCGGGAGTTCCCTCCGCAGCAGTCTGGATAAGCTGCAGGGGAAATCCCGCCTCGACGAGGAGGACGTCGAGGAGATCGTCAAGGAGATCCAGCGCTCGCTGCTCTCTGCAGACGTCGACGTCAGCCTCGTGATGGACCTCTCCTCGTCCATCGAAGAACGCGCGACAGAAGAAGAACCGCCCGCCGGCACCTCCGCGCGGGATCACGTCCTCAAGATCGTCTACGAGGAACTCGTCGACCTCGTCGGCGAATCCACCGAGCTACCGCTGGAGTCGCAGACGATTCTCCTCGCTGGCCTCCAGGGGTCGGGGAAGACCACGAGCGCCGCGAAGATGGCGTGGTGGTTCTCGAAGAAGGGACTCCGTCCCGCCGTCATCCAGACGGACACCTTCCGCCCCGGCGCGTACGACCAGGCCAAGCAGATGTGCGAGCGCGCCGAGGTGTCGTTCTACGGCGACCCCGACGAGTCCGACCCCGTCAAGATCGCCCGCGAGGGCCTCGAAGCGACGGAAGACGCCGACGTTCACATCGTCGACACCGCCGGGCGACACGCGCTCGAGGACGACCTCATCGCCGAGATCGAGGAGATCGAAGACGTCGTCGAACCGGACCGCTCGCTCCTGGTGCTGGACGCTGCGATCGGGCAGGGCGCGAAAGAGCAGGCCCGCGAGTTCGACGACGCCATCGGCATCGGCGGCGTCGTCGTCACCAAGCTCGACGGGACGGCGAAGGGTGGCGGCGCGCTGACGGCCGTCAACGAAACCGGCTCCTCGATCGCCTTCCTCGGGACGGGCGAGACCGTCCAAGACATCGAGCGCTTCGAGCCCAACGGCTTCATCTCCCGGCTGCTCGGGATGGGCGACCTGAAACAGCTCTCCGAGCGCGTCGAGCGCGCGATGGCCGAGACCCAGGAGGAAGACGACGACTGGGACCCCGAGGACATCATGGAGGGCTCGTTCACCCTCAAGGATATGCAAAAGCAGATGGAGGCGATGAACCGGATGGGCCCGCTCGATCAGGTCCTCGATATGATCCCGGGCCTCGGCGGCGGTTTCAAGGATCAACTCCCCGACGACGCGATGGACGTCACCCAGGACCGGATGCACTCGTTCGACGTCATTATGGACTCGATGACCGAGAACGAACTGGAGAATCCGCGTTCGATCGGTGCCTCCCGCGTCCGCCGGATCGCCCGCGGCTCCGGGAAGGACGAGGAAACGGTCCAGGAACTCCTCGAACAGCACAAGATGATGGAGCAGACCATCCAGCAGTTCCAGGGGATGGGCGACGGCGATATGCAGCGGATGATGAAGAAGCTCCAGAATCAGGGCGGAGGCGGCGGAATGGGCGGCCTCGGCGGCGGCGGTGGCGGCGGTCTCGGACCGTTCGGCTAACTTCGACTCGAACGTAGCGTCTGTGGCGGCGTCCGCATCCAGGACACGCCCGATTTTTTACCCCCCGCGTTCTCGACTCCCGTATGACCGTCCGGGACGCCGCACGCGAGGCTTACCGCGAGGCGCTCCCGGCGCTCGCCGCGAGCCTCGTCGGCGGCCTCATCGCCGGCGTCGTACTCAGCGGGATGCGCGCGGAACTGCGCGACGTCTCGGGACTCCTCGTGCTCGTGCCTGCACTACTTGCGACCCGTGGCAACGTCTACGGCTCGCTCGGGGCGCGGATCTCGACCGCGCTCCACCAGGGGCTCGTCGAACCGCGGGTCCGCGGCGGCGACGAACGACTCAAGTCGGCGGTGGCGGCCGCGCTCGCGAACGGTCTCCTGGCGTCGGCGTTCGCCGCCGTCGCCGTCTTCACGATTCTCTCGCTGCTCGGAAGCTCGGTCGCGCCGCTCCCCGTACTGGTCGCGATCGCGCTGCTCGCGGGGCTGCTCTCCGGCGTCGCGCTCTCTGCGGTCGTGGTCACCGCGGTGTTCGCCGGCTACCGACGCGGCCGCGACCCCGACACGCTCGTCGGACCGCTCGTGACGACGACCGGCGACGTCTTCGGCGTGTTCTTCCTGCTCGCGGCGGTCAGGATCGTCCTCGCGCTCGCAGAGGTGATCTAAGTGTCTACCGAGTGGACCGTTCGGGCGATCACGCGGGCGATGCTGCCGATCCTGCTCGTCCTGACGCTCGTCGAGGTCGGGAGCGGCCTCGTGCTCGGCCGCTTCGAGACCCAGTTGCTCCAGTATCCGACACTGCTCGCGCTCGTTCCCGTGACGATCGGGACGGCCGGGAACCTCGGAAGCATCCTCGCCGCTCGGCTCTCGACGGCGTTCCACCTCGGGACGCTTTCGTTCGACCCTCGCGACGAGAACCTCGCCGGCAACGCGCTCGCGACGTTCGCGCTCGCGGTCTCGATCTTCCCGGTCGTCGGCGTCGGCGCGTGGGGGCTCACAGCGCTCGTGAGCGGCGCGCAGTTGGCACCCCAGACTGTCGTCGCAATCTCGCTCGCATCAGGCATCGCGCTGGCGATTCTCGCGATCGCGGTGACGGTCGCCGTAACCTACGTGGCCTACCGCTTCCGGCTGGATCCCGACGACGTCGTGATCCCGATCGTGACCAACACCTGTGACGTCCTCGGGGTAGTGGTCCTCTTTGCGACCGTGCAACTGCTCCTGTGATCGAGGCCGGCGCTGCTCCGCCATCCCGTCTCCGTGAACCGACGCCGATTAGTCCGCCGGGTTCCGAGGGTGAGACGTGCAACCGGGAGCGGCCGTCGACACCGTCTGGCCCGTGCTCGTCGAGGTAGCGCCGAGAGTCGCCCGCATCGCGGTCTTCATCGCCGGCGGCGTCTTTCTGGCCAACGTCGCCGTCGGCTTCGGCCTCGTCGAGAAGATCGCCACGTTCTCGAAGTACCTCACGCGACCCGCGAACCTCCCAGACGAGGTCGGAACTGCGATCGTCACCACCGCCGCCTCGACGACGGCGGGGTACGGAATGCTCGCGGACTTCCGCGAATCGGGACGGCTCGACGACGCCGAGACGCTCATCGCGGTCACGATGAACACGTTCTTCGGCTTCGTCCAGCACATCTTCACCTTCTACGCGCCGGTGTTGATCCCGATTCTCGGTCTCGAAGTCGGACTGCTCTACGTCGGTTCGCGCGCCGCGATCGCGCTCGGGATTACGATCGCCGGCGTCCTCGCCGGCGCGGTGTTGCTCCCGCGGGGAGGGACAGAGGTGGATCGACAGGACGACTCGGTGACGACCGACGGCGGCGCAGAGAGCGCAGTCGGCGACGGCGGGCGTGCGGCGACGGCGGACCACGCCACCGACGACGAGTCGGAGTCGATCCCCGACGTACTCCACACCGCGGCCGAGAAGACCTGGCCGAAGATCCGGCGGATCGTCCCGCGGCTCGCGGTCGTCTACGTCCTCGTGACGCTGCTCGTGCGAACGCAAGACGTCCAGTCGATCACGAGCGTCGCAGAGCCACTGACGTCGCTGCTCGGACTGCCGGCGGCGTCGCTGCTGGTGGTTGGCGTCTTCGCGTTCGACACGACGACCGGAGCCGCGACGATCGCGCCGATGGTGGGGTCGACGTTCACGCCGCGGACCGCGGTGGCGACGATGCTCCTGGGCGGGATCATCTCCTTCGCGGTTTCGACGTTCAAGCGCTCGATCCCGTTCCAGTACGGGATCTGGGGACCGCGCTTCGGCTCGAAAGTCATCGTCGTCAACACGGCGCTGAAAATCGTCTTCATCGCCGCCGCGTTGGCGATACTGCTCGCGCCGGTCTGACCGTCGGAGCCGACTCGGTCCGGGCGGACGACTTGGGGCCGCAGTTCAGTCGCGGTCGTCGACGTCGACCGGACGGCCGTCCTCGGTCGGCGGCGCGACGTGGTCGATGTACGCCTCGACGTCGGGTTCGTGTACGGTGACGTGGACCTGGATGTCGCCGAGTTCGTCGGGGTTGCCGACGGCGAAGTTGATGACGCCTTTGAACGCCGCCTGCTTCTTCAGCGCGAAGGAGAAGCCGTCCTCGTCCGCTCGCTTGAAGAACTCTCGGCGGGCCGTGTCGAGGATCTCCTGTTCGTGGAGTCGTTCGGAGAATCGCTCCAGCGAGTGCGTCTCACCGGCGAGTTCGCCCGTTTCGTGCTCGAACTCGACGTTCGGAAAGAGATTCCGGACGGCGTCTTCGACGCGGGCGGTCACCTCTGTATCGCAGACCGGTGCGACGATCCGAGCCTTCACGCGGTAGATCATCGGTGATCACCCGCGTTCGCTTCAGGTTTCGGGTCCGATGCCGACGGGTCGAGGACGTCGGACGCGACCTGGACGGACTCGTCGTCGTCGACGCTCGCGAGGTCGCGGTCGAGGATCGCGCGGATGCGCTCGCGGAACGCGTCGAGGGTGTCGGTATTCTCGACGACGACGTCGGCGCGGTCCATCACCTCGCCCATCCCGAATCCGAGTTCGCGCTCCTCGCGGTCGCGGAGCGCCTCTCTGTCGATGTCGGAGTCGTCGCGAGCGCGGTCGAGCAATCGCTCGGCGCGGGTCTCGAACGGCGCTTCGATGCTCACGAGCAGGAACTCCTCGCCGAACGCCTCGCGGAAGCGGTCGAGTTCGACCTCCGAGCGCAGGCCGTCGACGAGGACGGTGTCGTGGGTTTCCAGTTCGGCTTCGATCAGTGGCAGCGAGCGTTCGGCGATCGCCGCGGGGCCGTCCTCCTCGCGGAGCGTTCGCGCCATCTCGCCGTGGTGTTCTGCGGGGTCGAAGCCGCGCTCGCGGCAGGCCTCACGGATGACGTCGCCCATCGTGACGACCGGAACGTCAGCCTCGCGGGCGACCGCGGCGGCCTCGCCCTTGCCGCTTCCGGGCAGTCCGACGGTACCGATGACCTTCATTACGCGTCGATTCACGGCACCCGACCTTACGAGTTCCGCTCGCGCGGGCGCGCCGGCGACGAAAGCCACATCCCTTTTTACTGCCCACCGAGTGCCTACCCACGAGGGCGCGTAGCTCAGTTGGACAGAGCGTCGGACTTCTAATCCGATGGTCGCGGGTTCGAATCCCGTCGCGCTCGTGAAATCAGAGATTTCACTCGCGCGACGTACTCCCGATCGGTTCCCTCTCGGGAGTCCCGTCGCGCTCGTTGTGACCGCCGAGAATAGCGAGGCGTGTCGAACCGTATCGTAAGGGATTCGAATCAGGGAGCGACTGCAAGGAGCGACCGTGGTTCGAATCCCGTCGCGCTCGTGAAATCGGATATTTCACTCGCGAGACGTACTCCCGGTCGGTTCCCTCTCGGGAGTCCCGTCGCGTTCTGCCGAGTACGGGTGTCCGTTTTCACTCGACGAAGATCGCTCACGGTCGGTCAAAACTCGACGTCTGACGGGGCTATTTCATCTCCGAGTCGAGTATTTCATCTATGCAAGACGCACCCGGAATGAGCTGTGCGTGTGGCAAAGGGCACGACGAACTGAAAGAGTGTTCGGGGTACTGTTCGGACTGCGGCACCAAACTAGAATGGATCTCCCGCGGCGTCGGCGCGGAGATCAAGGCCTGTCCGAACTGTAATTGAGTTCCGTTCCGTCCACCTGTTTCACTGCGATCCGACGACCCGCGAAGCCGAAGCGTTTAATCGAATTCCGAACCCTGTTTCGGCTGATATGACGAAAGTCAGTGTAGTCGGTGCCGCCGGTACGGTCGGTGCCGCCGCCGGGTACAACCTCGCGCTTCGTGACGTCGTAGACGAACTCGTCTTCGTCGACATCCCCGACAAGGAAGACGAGACGATCGGACAGGCCGCGGACACGAACCACGGGATCGCCTACGACTCGAACACCGAAGTCGTACAGGGCACCTACGAAGACACCGCCGGTTCGGACGTCGTCGTCATCACCGCCGGGATCCCCCGCCAGCCCGGACAGACGCGAATCGACCTCGCGGGCGACAACGCGCCGATTATGGCCGATATCGGCTCCTCGCTCGCCGAGCACAACGACGACTTCGTGTCCGTGACGACCTCGAATCCCGTCGACCTGCTGAACCGCCACCTCTACGAGTCCGGCGACCGCGACCGCCACAAGGTGATCGGCTTCGGCGGCCGCCTCGACTCCGCGCGCTTCCGCTACGTGCTCAGCCAGCGCTTCGACGTGCCCGTGAAGAACGTCGAGGCGACGATCCTCGGCGAACACGGCGACGCGCAGGTCCCCGTCTTCTCGAAGGTCCGCGTCGACGGCACGGACCCCGAGTTCTCCGCCGACGAGCGCGAGGAGATCCTCGGCGACCTTCAGGAGTCCGCGATGGACGTTATCGAACGGAAGGGCGCGACCCAGTGGGGGCCCGCGACCGGCGTCGCACACATGGTCGAGGCCATCCTCCGCGACACCGGCGAGGTCCTCCCGGGGTCGATCGCGCTCGACGGCGAATTCGGCTACGAAGACACCGCCTTCGGCGTCCCCGTCAAACTCGGCTCCGACGGCGTCGAGGAGGTCGTCGAGTGGGACCTCGACGACTACGAGGCGGACCTGATGGACGACGCCGCAGAGAAGCTCTCAGAGCAGTACGAGAAGATCGCGTAGACCCGAACGGAGCAGCCGGAACCTTCCCTGCACCTGGTTTTTTCGCCGCTCGAACGGGCCTCAGTCCGTCACGACGCTCGCGACCGACGGAATCGCGTCCACGACGCCGACCGCAACCCCGTAGCAGGCCAGCGCGTGCGCTCGCGGATAGTTGTCGAGGATCTCGCCGTCGGTGAGGAATCGGTCCCCCTTCGAGAGGTACATCGCTGCCCGACGCAGGAGCCATTTCTCGAAGGGGTCGCCTGCGGCGGCAATCCGATACGCGCCGTCGACGGCCCGCCGTTTCGCGTCAAATAGCAGTCGCTTCGGGACCGACTGGCGACCGCGCAACCGCTCGACGGCGTCACGGCCGGTCGAAAAGCCCTGGAATTCGACGGCCGCTTCCGCGAGTTGGACCGTTTCGAGCCCGGAGAGCCCGTCTCGACGCGCCCACTCGGCGTCGTCGAGGCTGTTTTCACCCGGATGGAGCGTCAGGAGGCGGTTCCACGCGGTGTCGCGCGGCGTCTCCTCGTCGGTGTGACGCTCGTGGTACCACTCGTTGTCGTGCGACGACTCCTGTGCACGCTCGCGGTACGCCTCGCGGGCCGCCGTGAGTCCGATCGACGCGGGAGCGGACTGCCGAGCACGGAACGTCCGATAGAACTGGCGGGCGTCGCTCAGAAACCGGACGGAGCGCTCGTGGTTTCGGACGGCCCGAGCCAGCGCCTTCTTGCGGACGCGTTCGGGCTTCTCTGCGAGTTCGTCGCGGTCGACTTCGGCGTTCTTGCCGGCGATCACCGCCGCGTGGAGCCACGACTCCACGAGGTCGATCCAGACCATCGTCTCCGCGGGCCCGTCGCTCTCGTAACTGAGCGTCCCGCGCAGGTCTTCGATGCCCGCGGCCGGGCCAGTCTGTGCCGCACCGGATAGCTCGATAGACACGTCGTCGAGGCCGGCGGCGGCAACGCCGAACGTCTCGGCGACGTACCGGACGTGGTACCGGGCTTCACTGATCGTATCGAACGAGGCCGCGTGCGAGCCGTCGAGGAACTCTCGCGCGGACGCGACGCTTCCTTCGTAGCCGAGGAACCGTTCGCCCTCGAAGACGCCAGCCGAGCGCGCGCGTTCGACGATCGGTTCGGCACGCTCGAGGAGGTCGCGGAGGTGCTCGATCGCGACATCCCGGTGTGGCGGGCGCACGACGGCGACGTCCTGGTGTGAGACCCCGTCGGGCACGGGGACGGCCCACGGCCCCGCGGCGGCCACGGCGCCGCAGCCAGCGAGCGCGGCGAGGCCCGCGGCGGCGCCACCGCGGAGGAGGGAACGGCGTGAGAGGGAGGGACCAGTCACGCCACGCGCTTCGAAAGTGACGCTAATACGTCTTTTCGTCGGCGCGACAGTCGTTCGGCCCGGCTACGCCTTCGCGGCTTCGAGATGCGAGATGTACGACGCCAGGTCGGTCGTCGTGACCATCCCGATGACCGCGTCGTCGGCGTCGACGACGGGCACGTGGTGGATGCCGTGTTCGATCATCGAGTCGGCGACGTCGGCGATCGGGACCTGCGCCGTCGTCGTGACGTCGGCGTCGGACATGTACGCGGAGACGGGCGTCTGGTCCTTCGGCTTCCGCTCGGCGACGATCTTCACGAAGTCGGTGTTGGTCAAGATCCCGACGAGTTGGCCGTCGTCGACGACGACGACCGAGCCGATCTCTGCGTCCAGCATCTTCTGTGCGGCCTCCTCGACGAGCGTGTCCGGCGAGACAGTGTGTACTGGCGAGGACATTACCCGTGCGACGAAGATGTCGTCCATACCTCGACCTGGTGCAGGAAGGACTATTAAGGATTCTGCCTAGTGGTACCAAACTACACTGCGAACTGCATTGCAGAGCGGAGGCGCGGTCGGTCACCGACCGAGCGTTTATATCCGATTCCGGGACCAGGCCCGGCGTGACCTAAACGAGGTCCCGCGCCGGGTAGCGGTCGCTCGGCACGTCGGCGCGGGAGCAGGGACGTGTGTCGACTGTTCGCCCCAACAGGCCATATTCGCGCGGTCGCAGGACCCCAAAGGCGCATCACAGCCGTTCGCGTATCGACTGCGCCGTCTTCTCGCCGACGCCCGGGACGTCGATCAGATCTGCAGTCGACGCCGCGCGGACGTTCTCGACGCTCCCGAACCGCCTGAGGAGCGCCCGCCGCGTCTCGGCGCCGACACCCGGGACGTCTTCGAGCACCGTCCGGACGTCGTCGCGGAGCGTCTGGTGGTACTGGACCGCGAAGCGGTGCGCCTCGTCGCGGACGCGCTGGAGGACGTGCAACGCGGGGTCGTCGTCCGCCCAGTCGTAAACCCGATCAGGGGTGACGACGAGTTCGTCTTCCTTCGCGAGCGCGACGACTGGCACGTCCCAGCCGGTCTCGGAGAGTGCGGCCTGCGCGGCCCCGAGTTGGCCGTCGCCACCGTCGATCAACAGAAGGTCGGGATCGGGTCGATCGTCTCGTCCCTCGATCGCCCGTTCGGCCCGCCAGCGGACGAGTGCGCGCATACTCGCGTAGTCGTCGTTGCCGTCGGGGAGTCGCTTCCGCCGGTAGTCGGATTTCTCGGCGGAGCCGTCGACGAAACAGACGTCGCTGCCGACGACGGCTTTTCCGCCGGCGTGGCTCACGTCGAACCCCTCGATCCGGTCGACGGTCGACAGCCCCAGCGCGTTCGCGAGGGGCCCGAGTTCGTCGCCGTGGTCCGGCCCGCTCCGGGCGTTCTTGAGCGCGAGGTCGACGAGCTTCGCCTCGCGTCCCGCGCCAGGCACGCGGACCTCGACGCCCTCGGCGTTGAGCCACGCCGTCACGTCGTCGTCGTCCGGACGCTCCGAACAGAGGATCGCATCGGGGAAGTCGCGCTCGGCGTAGTACTGCGTGAGGAACGCCGTGAGGACGGCGGCGGACCGCTCGCCGCCCTCGGGCGCGTCGAGACGGTGCCGCGAGCGGTCGACTAGCTGGCCGCGTTCGCTGTGGAGTCGCGCGACGGTTGCGGTGTCCCCTTCGACCGATACACCGAGAACGTCGACCGCTCGTTCGTCGGACTGCGCTGAGACGGCCTCCTCGCCCGCGCCGTGGAACGATTCGACCGCATCGAGTCGGTCGCGGAGGTTCGCCGCGCGCTCGAACTGTTCGGCCTCCGCCGCGTTCTCCATCGCACGCCGGAGCGGGTCGGCAAGGACGCCGGTTTCGCCCTCGAAGAAGCGGACCACCGACGCGACGTCCTCCCGGTAGGCGTCGGCGTCGATCTCGTCGGTACAGGGCGCGCTACACAGGCCCATCTCGTAGTCCAGACACGGGCGGTCGCGGTTCGCGTACTTGTGATCCGAGCAGCCACGGAGGCCGTAGGTCTCTCTGAGCGCTTTCACCACGGTCTCGACTCGGCCCTTGTCGGTGAACGGGCCGAAGACGGTCGCACCGGGGTCGGGATCTCTCGTGACCGCGATCCGTGAGATTGGATGGTCGGTGAGCTGGACCAATGGATAGGACTTGTCGTCCTTCAACCGGACGTTGTACCGCGGCTGATGCCGCTTTATCAGATTCGCTTCGAGAAGCAGCGCCTGCGTCTCGGTGTCGGTTACGGCGACGTCGATAGACCGAGCGCGCTCGACCATCTGCCGGATGCGCTCGCCGCGCGGATCGGCGTACGAGCGGACGCGATCTCGGACGTCGACGGCCTTGCCGACGTAGAGGACGTCCTCGCCGTCGAGAAACTGATAGACGCCGGGGTCGGTCGGTAACTCCGCGGCGCGGTCGCGAAGTTCGCTGCGCTCCATCGAGTCGATGTAGCGGGCGAATAGGCTTGAGAGTGACGTGATCCGCGGGTGGCGATGTGACCTGAGACAGTTACGGTTGCGCTGCTCGGCGGCGGACAGTGAGGAACGCGAGGTTTTGGAGACTCGTGAGGAGGAACGCGCCGGCGGTGCTCGAACGGGGAGCAAGCTCCAGAATGTCCGTCCCGATGAGATAGAACGCCGTGAACTCTGCTGCTGCCACCGCTCCCACGAGGACGGTCCAGAGGACCGCCTGCCACGCCCGATCGTAGGGCGGCCAGTACTCGTCGTACGCCGTCGGCACGCCGACACCGAGGAGCAGCAAGAGCAGGAAGCCGCCTGCATCCGTTCCGACGCGCGACTGGAACGCGTAGGCCGTGGGGAGCGCGATCGCGATCGCCGTGAATATCGTGAGCTGTCGCTGTGCGGTGAGCCACCGATAAACGGCGGCGGGTCGTGTGGAGGGCATAGTGGGAGATACGCCGAACGACAGTAAGAAAGTTGACCGCGCAGCCGTCGAGCCACCGAGGCGGTAGCTACAAACCGCTCCTCGCCGATCCTCGGAGTATGGACGACGGCGACGATTCCACCGACGACAACACGGTTCGCTGCTGGCTCGTCGAACGGACGTACACCGACCGCGGACTCGTCGATATGGTGTACGCGACGCCGGACGGGTCACAGCTCCGTCGAAAGCAGGTGTCGACGACGATTATGCGACAGCGCGGGGTCGGGACGACGGCCGCCGTGGACGTCGACCGTGACGACCTCGAACCGGTCGACGACGAAGTCCGAGAGCGCTACGCTGCGGAAGTCGAACGGATGCGTGAACAGCACGAGCCCGACGACGAAGTGTAGTCCATCCGAAGAGAACGCGACGCAGACACGGCGAGCCTCGTCCTGAACGAATCTCAGAGCTGATTCTGCCACCAAACGCTTTATGCACGGACCTGACAACCCTCGCCTATGGCCGCCATCGAACTCGACGGGTTGACAAAGCGGTTCGAGGACGTCACCGCCGTCTCGGACCTCTCGTTGACTGTCGAAGAGGGGGAGGTGTTCGGCTTTCTCGGCCCGAACGGCGCGGGGAAGTCGACGACGATCAACGTCCTCCTCGATTTCGTCCGCCCCACCACGGGGGCTGTGACCGTACTCGGTCACGACGCCCGTGCGGAGAGCGTCGCCGTCCGCGAGCGAACCGGCGTCCTCCCGGAGGGATTCGACGTCTACGATCGGCTGACCGGCCGTGCCCACGTCGAATTCGCGATCGACTCCAAGGAGGTCGACGACGACCCCGACGCCGTATTAGAGCGCGTCGGGCTCGCCGACGCCGCGGACAGACAGGCCGGAGGGTACTCGAAGGGGATGCGCCAGCGCCTCGCGCTCGCGATGGCGCTCGTCGGCGACCCCGACCTCCTGGTCCTCGACGAACCGTCCTCGGGGCTCGACCCGGCCGGCGCGAAGGAGATGCGCGAGATCGTACTCGAGGAGGCCGACCGAGGCACGACCGTCTTCTTCTCCAGCCACATCCTCGAACAGGTCGAGGCCGTCTGTGACCGGGTCGGGATCCTCCGCGACGGCGAACTCGTCGCCGTCGACTCCATCGACGGCCTCCGGGAGGCGACCGACGCCGACGCCACGCTCTCTGTCTCCGTCGGCGACCCGGTCGGCGACGAGGTGCTGGCTGCCGTCGGCAACCTCGACGGAGTCCAGAGCGTCGACCGCGACGGCGACGGTTCACTTCGGGTCGCCTGCGACAGCGACGCAAAGACCCGAGTCGTCACAGAGCTAGAAGACCGCGGCGTCGCCGTCACCGACTTCACGACCGAGGAGGCGTCCCTCGAAGACCTGTTCCTCGCGTACACCGAGGGTGGAGGCGTTGCCGAGGCCGACGCCGTCGAGACGACTGACAGTGGATCGCCCGAGTCGGCCGCCGACGACGTGGAGGTGCGACAATGAGCTGGCAGGCCGTCGCCCGCAAGGAGTTCCGCGACGCGATCCGCTCGCGGTGGCTCCACGGCTCGACGCTGTTTTTCGCGCTGTTCCTCGGCGGAGCCAGCGCACTGTTCTTCGGTGTCCTGCTCCCGCCGGCGAACCGACAGGTATCGAACCTCTTCGGGTTCTTCGCGAACCTCGGCGTGTTCAGCTTCTCGTTCCCGGCGCTACTCGCGCTCGTGCTCGGCTTCATCGCGCTCTCGACGTCGTACGGCTCGATCACCGAGGAACGCGAGACAGGATCGATCAAGCTCCTGCTGTCGCTGCCGAACTCGCGTCTCGACGTCGTCGTCGGGAAGCTTCTCGGCCGGTCGACAGTCATCGTGGCCGCGCTGCTCGTCGGGTTCCTCGCGACGTTCGTAGCCCTCGTCGCGACCGGGACGCGACTGCAGCTCGGCGCGTTCGCGCCGCAGGTCGCTCTCACGGCGATTCTCGGCGTCGCCTTCGTCTCGATCGGACTGAGTCTCTCCGCGCTCGCGGATTCGAACCGCGAGGCGACGCTCGCGACGATGGGGCTGTACTTCGTCTTCGCCGTCCTCTGGGGATCGATCGCGGAGGGGATCCCGAAGCTCCTGAACTACACTGCAGAGCAGGTCGGGATGAGCGTCGGAGAGCTCACCCGCGTCAAGCTTGGCGTGTTCCTGAAGTACGTGAACCCGCTGAAGGTCTACGAGACGCTCGCGGCCGGGCTGTACTACGAGCCGGCGCGAGCGCGGCTTCTCAGCACCACGCTCGGGGAGCGAGCGGTCCTCGGATCGACCCTGCAGGAGTCGATGCCGTTCTACTTCACAGATTGGTTCCTCTTTCTGCTCTTGCTCGCGTGGATCGCCGTGCCGGCCGCCGTCGGCTACTGGGCGTTCGAGCGCGAGGACCTCTGAGGACCGCTGCTCGGTCACGCCGAGCCAGATTGGCCGGTCACTCAGTTTCCGGCGGATACTCGATCCCGTGCTCTTCGAGGAGCGCCGCGAATTCGTCTTCGCCGAGCGTCGGCACGTCGTTGTCCGCGGCGTCGTCGCGCTTCGTCTGGCCCGGGTTCTCGCCGACGACGAGGTAATCCGTATTCCCGGAGACGCTCCCGGTGGCCGTGCCGCCGTGACGCTCGACAACCTCTTGAGCGTCGGCGCGCGTCACCGAGAGCGAGCCCGTGAACACGAACGTCAGCCCGTCGAGTTCGTCGCCGCCTGTCGACTCGACGGATTCGGGCTCGACGCCCAGTTCGCGCAGTTCCGTGACGACCGCGCGGTTCTGCTCGTTCGCGAAGAAGTCGTGGATGCGCGCTGCGACGGTCGAACCGACATCGTCGACCGCTCGCAGGTCCGCCTCGGAGGCGTCCATCACGGCGTCGAGGTCGCCGAACGTCGCGGCGAGGTTTCGCGCCGTACTCTCGCCGACCTCGGGGATCCCGAGCGCGACGAGAAAGTCAGAGAGCGGCGGCGACGTCGTCGCCGCGACGGCGTCGACGAGGTTCTGCGCGCTCGTTTCGCCCCAGCCCTCCAGATCGGCGATGTCGTCGACGGAGAGCCGATAGAGGTCCGGTAGCGTCGACAGCACGCCTGTATCGACGAGCTGTTCGACGCGCTCCTCGCCGAGGCCGTCGATGTCGATCGCCTGTCGGCTCCCGTAGTGGACGATCGTCCGCACGAGCTGAGCGTCGCAGGTGAGACCGCCGGTACAGAACGCCAGCGGGCCGTCGCGCTCGACGGGGCTGTCGCAGACCGGGCACGTTTCGGGGAAGTCGTAGGTGCCCGCAGCGCGCTTCTCGATCACCTCTGCGACTTCCGGGATGACGTCGCCCGCGCGGCGGACGCGCACCTCGTCGCCGACGTCGACGCCGAGGCGTTCGATCTCCTCAGGGTTGTGGAGTGACGCGCGCGAGACGGTGACGCCGCCGACGTCGACTGGATCGAGAAGGGCAACAGGCGTGAGCCGACCGGTGCGGCCCACCTGGACGACGATGTCGGTGACGTGTGTCACCTCCGCGCGCGGCGGGAATTTGTAGGCGAAGGCCCATCGGACGGCTCGGCTCGTCGCCCCCAAGGCTTCCCGGGCCTCGCGGTCGTCGACCTTGATCACGGTGCCGTCGATCTCGTAGTTCAGGTCCTCGCGGGCGTCGAGCAGGGCGTCGCGGTAGTCGATCGCCTCGTCGATCGAGGGGACGGCCTCGACGCGGTCGTTCACGTGGAAGCCCCACTCACGGAGGGCGTCGAACGTCTCCCGCTGGCTGTCCGGAACCTCGCTCGCGTCCAACACGTCGTAGAAGAAGCAATCGAGCGGCCGATCGGCGACGACCGCGGGGTCGAGTTGCCGGAGCGTCCCGGCGGCGGCGTTCCGGGGATTCGCGAACGGGTCGTCGCCGCGCTCGACGCGCTCGCGGTTGTGCTCGCGGAACGCGTCTCGCGGCATAAACACCTCGCCGCGAACGGCGAGGAACTCCGGCACGTCGCCGCCGAGTTCGAGCGGGATCGATCGGATCGTCCGCACCTGCCGAGTGACGTCGTCGCCGCGCCGACCGTCGCCCCGCGTCGCCGCGCGGACATACTCGCCGTCCTCGTAGACGACTTCGACCGAGAGGCCGTCGAACTTGGGTTCACAGACGTAGTCGACGTCGCCGACGGCGTCGCGGACGCGGCGATCGAACTCGCGGACCTCCTCGGCCGCCGTCGACTGCTCGATCGAGAGCATCGGCGCGGCGTGCGCGACGGTTTCGAGTTCCTCCAACGGTTCGCCGCCGACGCGGCGGGTCGGACTGGTCTCGCGTTCGAGGTCGAACTCGGCCTCGAGGCTCTGCAACCGGGCGAACAACTCGTCGTACGCGCGATCGGAGATGAGTGGGTCGGCCTCGACGTAGTAGCGGTGGTCGTGCTCGCGGATCGCCTCCCGCAGCAAAGCCGCCTGCGCCTGTGCCTCCTCGCGGGTCAGTTCCTCGACCGGCGCGAAGTCCGTGTCCGGATCGCGAAGGTGCGGATTGTCCGGATCGGCGTACGCCGGCTCGAACGCCTCTCCCGCACTGTCGCCGCTGGCCTCCTCCGACGACGCCTCGTCGCTCATCGTATCGACGGATCGGACGGCCCCGAGTTAGGTGCTTCGTCGCACCGGCCCCACAACTGGGACCCGTGTCCCGTAACCGCTGGTTATAAGTTTGTGTGGGAATATGCATACTACACATAGTATGGTCGATGGGTTCCACACCCGGAGTCTACACGCCGGTCAGGAGTCGGACGAGGCGACGGGCGCTCGCGCACCGCCGCTCTATCAGACGACCTCCTACGCCTTCGAGGACGCCGACCACGCCGCCGACCTCTACGCGCTTTCGGTCGACGGCGACGTCTACTCGCGGATCTCGAATCCGACGACGCGGATCCTCGAAGAGCGACTCGCTGCCCTCGAAGGCGGTGTCGCCGCGGTCGCGACCGCTTCGGGAATGGCTGCGCTCGATTCGATCACCAGTATGCTCGCCAACGCCGGCGACAACGTCGTCGCGAGCGCGGATATGTACGGCGGGACGGCGACCTATCTGACGAAGATGGCGACGCGCCGCGGCGTCGACATCCGGGTCGTGGACACCCTCGACTACGACGCCTTCGCAGACCGGATCGACGAGGATACCGCGTTCGTCCACGTCGAGACCATCGCGAACCCCTCGCTGAAGACGCCCGACTTCGAGCGCCTCGCAGACATTGCCCACGAAGCGGCCGCGCCGCTCGTCGTCGACAACACCTTCGCGACGCCGTATCTCTGTCGGCCGCTCGAACACGGCGCGGACATCGTCTGGGAGTCGACGACGAAGTGGCTCCACGGCTCGGGGACGACCGTCGGCGGCGTCCTCGTCGACGGCGGCACCTTCCCGTGGGAACACGCCGATTACGACGAGCTTTCTGGACCCAATCCGGCGTTCGGAATCGACTTCGTCGAGCGCTACGGTGAGGCCGCGTTCGCCAACGCCACCCGCCAGCGGGCGCTCCGGACGCTCGGGAATCAGCAGTCGCCCTTCGACGCCTGGCAGACGATCCAGGGGCTGGAGACGCTCCCGCTGCGAATGCAGCGCCACTGTGAGAACGCCCGCGAGGTCGCGACCTTCCTCCGCGAACACGCGGACGTCGCGTGGGTGTCGTATCCGGGGTTCGAGGAACACCCGACCCACGAGAACGCGACCCGGTATCTGGGCTCCGAGGAGAACGGCGACAGCGAGTTCGAGTACGGCGGAATGGTCACCTTCGGCCTCGAAGGTGGCTTCGAGGCGGCCAAGCGGACCTGCGAGGAGGTCGACCTCGCGTCGTTCCTCGCGAACATCGGTGACGCGAAGACGCTCGTGATTCACCCCGCCTCGACGACGCACGCACAGTTGAGTGAGGAAGAACAGCGCGCGGCGGGGCTCAGCCCCGAGATGGTCCGCCTCTCGGTCGGCATCGAAGACGCCGCCGACGTCATCGCCGACCTGGACCGGGCGATCCGCGCCGCAACGCAAGGCGTTTCGGCCTCGGACTCCGAGGGGGAGGAAACACGATGAAAACAGACAGCGGAACCGTCGACCTCGGGCGGTTCGACTTCGCCTCCGGCGACGAGATCGAGAACCTCGAAGTCGCCTACGAGACCTACGGCGAGTTCGACGGTGACAACGCGGTGCTCGTCTGTCACGCCCTCACCGGCAGCCAGAACGTCGCCGGCTACGGCTCCGAGACCGCGGGCCAGGCTCGCGCGTGGTGGAACGACATCGTCGGCCCCGGCAAGGCGATCGACACCAACGAGTACTACGTCGTCTCGGCGAACATCCCCGGCTCGTGCTACGGCACCTCCGGCCCCGCATCGACCGATCCCGAGGGCGAGGTGTACGGCACCGACTTCCCGCCGGTCACGATCGGCGACTGGACGCGCTCGCAGCGCCTACTGCTCGACGAGCTCGGCGTCGGCCGCCTGCACGCGGTCGTCGGCGGGAGCGTCGGCGGGATGAACGCCCTCGACTGGGCGAAGCGCTACCCCGACGACGCCCGGTACGTCGTTTCCGTCGCCGCAGCGGCACGCCTCGACGCGCAGTGTCTCGCGCTCGACGCCATCGCGCGCCGGGCGATCACGACCGATCCGCACTGGAACGGCGGCGACTACTACGGAAACGACGAACAGCCGACCGACGGCCTCGCGCTCGCCCGCCAGATCGGCCACGTGATGTACCTCTCGAAGTCGTCGATGGAGCAGAAGTTCGGGCGGCGCGCCGCCGGCCGCGACGCGCGCCGGGACTCCTTCCCCGCCGACCCCGCCGCGGCGTTCTTCCCCTACCGCGACGTGGAGTCCTACCTCGACTACCAGGCCGAGAAGTTCGTCGACCGCTTCGACGCCAACTCCTATCTGTATCTCACGCGGGCGATGGACGACTACGACCTCTCGGAGGGCTACGAGAACGACTCGCGCGCGCTTGCCGCCTTCGAGGGCGAGGCGCTGTTGCTCTCGTTCACGGGCGATTGGCACTTCACCACCGAGCAATCGGAGACCGTCGCCGAGGCGTTCCGCGAGACGGGCGTGCCGGTGTCGCACCACGTCATCGACTCCGACCACGGCCACGACGCGTTCCTCGTCGAACCCGAGAAGGTCGGGCCACCGCTCCGCGATTTCCTCGCGGAGGGCGTCAACGGGCGCTCCGTCCACGACACCGTCGAAGCCGAACCCAACACCGGCGGCGACTTCGCGCCCGTTCACGCGTCGCTGTTCAGTCGGTGAGTCCGCGCCGCCCCAGCGGGCCGACCGGACGGTCCCGCTGAACCCGAACGCACTTTTCGCTGCGCGCTGTGTCCGACGGTATGTCTCCGGCAGATCTCCTCGCACGCCTCGCTGGCCTCTCCGTCGCCGTTGTCGGCGGCGTCCTCGTCCTGGGCGGCTTCTTCGTGCCGACCGCGGGCGCGCCCGGCATCGCGCTGCTCGCTCGCGGCGCGGTCCTGAACGTCGTCGTCGCCGGGGGAGTCGCCGGCGTCGCCTTCGTCCTCGCCGGACTCGCTGTGCTCGTCGATCGCGGCCGTGCGCTCGCGGTCAGCGTCGGCGGAGTCGTCCTCGTCGCTGCCGTCGCCCTACTCGCCGTCGGGACGAATTCGACACAGAGCGTGCTCGGCGTCGGGCTCGTGGCGCTGGTACTTCTGCTCGTGGGGTCGTCGGTCGGAAGTGGTGCAGCGGCGTGAGGCCATCCGGAGCAGGTGCCCCTGCGATTCAGACCGGACAGCGCTCTCGCAGGCGCTCGACCGCTCGCTGTGCGCTCTCGGCCCCGCGGCGGAGACAGCGACGAGCGCGACGCGTCCGTCGTCGGATGCCGAATTTGAGCGCGTCGTAGGAGTTTCCGAGCAGATTGCCGAAGTAGATCGCGCGAACGAACGCCAGCACGTCGGCGGCCGTCTCGGGTCCGTAGGTTTCGCGTAGCTCGGCGACTGCGTCCGGATTCGGATCCTCGTCGGCCTCGGCGTACGCCTGTGCGAACAGGAGCGCGGTCCGTTCCTCGTCGTCGACAGCCCCGTCGACGTCGTTTTCGAGGATTCGGTCGATGGTCGCTTGATCGACGCCCGTCTCCTGAGCGAGGTCGGTGTGGTAGCGAGTGCAGTACTGGCACTCGTTGACGGCAGTGACCGCGAGCATAATCTTCTCTGCGAACTGGTCGCTGACTCTGTCTGCTCGTTTTGCGCGCACCAGATCCGGAAGGTTGTGCACGGATTTTGCAGTACCAGTCAGGAGAGAACGCGGCGTGAATCGCTTTTTCGTGAATCTTCCCGGCGTATCTTCGGTCTCGTCTGTCATCTCTAACCTCATATTCTGCACCGTTACAATACCGTTTCGATGACCGTAGACGTCCATAGGATGACGGGGCGGATCACGGAGGTGGCGCTATTCCGTAACTTGGCCAGCGACAGGTCGCCATCCAGAATGGTTCATATTCCACAATTGTCAGTCGGTTAGCTGACGAAATAAATCCGCGCGACAGAAGCGCTCGTCGCAGATACCGGCGGAAATTGCACGCGCCACGTCCGTTAGGCCCCCGCTCCGAGAAGGGTGCGCTATGGCTGACGACGACGACACACCACTCGGATTCGGGACGCGGAGCCTCCACGCGGGACAGGAACCCGACCCGACGACTGGCTCACGCGCACCGCCGATCTATCAGACGAGTTCCTACGTCTTCGAGGACGCCGAAGACGCTGCCGGCCAGTTCGCCTTAGAGAAGGAGGGCTTCATTTACAGCCGGCTGATGAACCCGACGGTCGGAATGTTGCAGGAGCGCCTCGCCTCGCTCGAAGGCGGCGTCGGTGCGGCAGCGACGGCGTCCGGGATGGCCGCACTCGACCTCGCGACCTTCCTGCTCGCCAGCGCCGGCGACAACATCGTCACGGCGGCGTCGCTGTACGGCGGCACCTACACCTACTTCACGCATACCGTCGAGCGACGCGGGATCACGACGAAGTTCGTCGACACGCTCGATTACGAGGCGTACGAGGAGGCAATCGACGAGGACACGGCGTACGTCCACTTAGAGACGATCGGCAACCCCGCGCTCGTCACGCCCGACATCGAACGCATCGCCGACATCGCTCACGAGCACGACGTGCCGCTGTTCGTCGACAACACCTTCGCGACGCCGTATCTCTGCCGCCCGATCGAACACGGCGCAGACCTCGTGTGGAACTCCACGACCAAGTGGCTCACCGGCGCAGGGACGACGATCGGTGGGATTCTGGTCGACGGCGGCTCGTTCCCCTGGAGCGAGCACGCCGAGAAGTACCCCGAGATCGGCGCGTCGAACCCCGCCTACCACGGCGTCAACTTCGCCGAGCGCTTCGGCGACGCCGCGTTCACGTACGCGGCCATCGCCCGCGGCCTGCGCGATCTCGGGAACGCCCAGTCGCCGTTCGACGCGTGGAACACCCTCGAAAAACTGGAGTCGCTGCCGATGCGGATGGAGCGACACTGCGAGAACGCGATGGCCGTCGCGGAGTTCTTAGAAGGCCACGACGCTGTCTCGTGGATCAACTACCCCGGCTTGGAGAGCCACGAGACGCACGAGGAGGCCTCCGAGTACTTAGAGGGCGGCTACGGCGGGATGATCACCTTCGGCCTCGAAGCGGGCTACGAGGCCGCCCGCGACACTGTCGACAACGTCGAACTCGCTTCCCTGGTCGCGAACGTCGGCGACGCGAAGACGCTCGTGATCCACCCCGCCTCGACGACGCACCAACAACTCACCGAAGAAGAACAGAACGCCGCGGGCGTGACGCCCGATATGGTCCGCCTCTCGGTCGGCATCGAGGACGTCGACGACATCATCGCCGACCTCGAACAGGCGATCGACGCCGCGACGAACTGATAATGATTACTCTCGTCTCTTACCGATGAGCGCCACCTCGATTGCCGGCGCTCACCGGTACACAGTGAGAGTAATCATTATGAGCGTCGTGCCCGGACGCACTCGAGCGGCCTGACCGATCTTACTGCGGCGTGCCGGGCGTTCTCGGCGTCGATGGTGACGTTTTTCCGCCGGTACTGCAAACCACGCGTCGTGGTCGAAACACTCCTCGCCGTCGGTCTCTTCGTCGCTGTCTTCGTCGGTTTCAACATCGGCGGCTCCTCGACGGGCGTCGCGTTCGGCCCCGCCGTCGGGAGCGACCTCGTCTCGAAACTGGGCGCGGCGATCCTGATGACCGGCTTCGCGCTCCTCGGCGCGTGGACCGCCGGGCGCGAAGTCATCGAGACGATGGGCGGGCGCATCGTCCCCCAAAGCGAGTTCACGCTCGCCGCCAGCGTCGCCGTCCTCTTTTTCGTCGGCCTGGCGCTCCTCATCTCGAACACGTTCGGCGTCCCCGCGTCGACGTCGATGACGGCGGTCGGCGCGATCGCCGGCCTCGGCGTCGCCTCCGGAACGCTGAACGAAGCCGTGATGCTCGAGATCATTTCGTGGTGGATCGTCGCCCCGGTGATCGCCTTCTGGGTCTGTGCGGTCATCGGCCGGTACGTCTACCCCTACCTCGACGCGAAACTGAAACTCGACCGCTCTCCCGGCCCGATCGTCGTCCTCGACCGCGAGGACGGGTTTCCGCGGCCCCGACTCGGGCCGAACACGACGCCCCGAGAACTCGGCAGCGTCGGCCTCGTCGTCGTCATCGCCTGTTATATGGCCTACTCGGCGGGCGCGTCGAACGCCGCCAACGCCGTCGCCCCGCTCGTCGGCAACGGCGCGGTGTCGATCAATCAGGGCATCTTCCTCGCGGCCGGCGCGATCGGTCTCGGCGCGTTCACCATCGCACGGCGGACGCTCGACACCGTCGGCAACGACCTCACGGAACTGCCGATCCTGGCCGCGCTCGTCGTCGAGACGGTGTCGGCGTCGCTGATCGCGATGCTGTCGTATCTCGGCATTCCGGCGAGTCTCGCCGTCTCGGCGACGATGTGCATCGTCGGCCTCGGCTGGGGTCGCGCCACGCGGACGGTGACCCTCGGCGAAGCGCTCGGGGGCACCGCGCCGGAGATGTCCGTCGACGCGCTGACGACCGAAACGAGCGACGAAGTCCCGCCAGTGGGCGAAGAGTCCGCACGCGATCTCGGCGGCACCGATCTGTTCGACCCGGGGACGACCGGTCGCGTGATCTTCTTTTGGCTCCTCACGCCGAGTCTCTCGGCCGCGGCGTCGTACGCGCTCTTCGCGGCCGTCCCGCTGTAAGTCGTCGCAGTCGGCCGCGCCTCCGGCGGAGTGACCCCCACTGTCACCGCACACAGCAGTGATACGTCCCGAACAATCGCTCGTAATCGACGAATCGAACAGCAAAGTCTAATGGGGTGGCATACAAACCGCTTGCTGATGCCTACCGTAGAATACCTCAACTACGAAGTGCTGGACGACCAGGGCTGGGACATGGACGACGACGACCTCTTCGAGAAGGCCGCTGACGCGGGTCTGGACGACGAAGACTACGGCTCTCTCGAAGTCAACCAGGGCGAATACATCCTCGAAGCCGCCGAGGCGCAGGGCTACGACTGGCCCTTCTCGTGCCGCGCGGGTGCCTGCGCGAACTGCGCGTCCATCCTCAAGGAGGGCGAGATCGATATGGATATGCAGCAGATCCTCTCCGACGAGGAAGTCTCCGAAAAGAACGTCCGCCTGACCTGTATCGGCTCGCCGGCAGCCGACGAGGTCAAGATCGTCTACAACGCGAAGCACCTCGACTACCTCCAGAACCGCGTCATCTAACGAAGGCTGTACGACGAACGGTTCCTCTAACACCCGTTCTCGGTCGCACCGAGAACCGAAATCCCAACATTCGCGCTTTTTGCGCCCGCGACCTCGTCGGCAGCGCAGACGGCCAACGCCGGGGAGAACCGTCCTCGATCGCCGCTGCAGATCAATCGCCGTCCCGGATCTGATCGACCGGAAAATAGGCGGGCCTTTCTCTCGTTTACGTCGGTCATAGTTCGATACAGCACTCGCTAACAATAGTCGTGGCTCCAGCATACAGGGGACGCCGATGTCGAGTGAGGAAAACAAAGAAATCGCCCATCGGATCCTGCGAGACGTACTGGAACAGAGAAACCTCGACGCAGTCGAGGAGCTGTATGCGACGGACGCGGTGGAACACAGCCCAATGCGTGATTTCCGTGGCCACGAAGAGATCAAAGAGAGCTTCGCGGAGACGCTCGACGCGTTTTCGGACTACACGGTGACCGTCGAGGATATGATCGCGGAGGGAGATACCGTCGCTGCCAGGTTGACAGAGCGCGGCGTCCACGACGGGGAGTTGATGGGGATCGAACCGACCGGCAACGAGTTCGAGCATCAGACGATGGCTTTCCTCCGGTTGGAGGACGGAAAGGTCGCTGAATGGTGGGTGCTGCCCGACAACCTCAGCTTCCTCCAACAACTGGGCGTCGTCGAGTCGCCCGGCGAGTAAGCTTGGATGGAAGACGACGGGCCAGCGAGTGTCGTAGTTGTCACGTGTGAGCGCCGACGCGGTGTGCGAGGTAGAGCCGACGCAGACGCAAACTACAACTCCCCCGGGGTCACTTCCCCTGTATGTTCGCCAGCGTACCGGATCTGCTTCGGTTGGCCGTCCTCCCGGTCCTCGGGTGGGCGGCGTGGCGGGACGTCGAGACGCGACGGGTGCCGAGTCGGACCTGGTACCCGCTGGTCGCGCTGGGCGTCCTCTTGGTCGTGTGGGACGCCCTCGGACACGTCTCGATGGCGACGTCTGCGGACGTCTTGTTCTTCGTGCGCGTCGCGATCAGCCTCTTTCTCGTCGCACCGATCGCCTACATCTTCTGGCTGCTCGGCGGCTTCGGGGGCGCAGACGCGAAGGCGCTCATCACGATCGCGATTCTCCTCCCGACGTTTCCGACGTACTACTTCGCGGGGTTCACGCTGCCCTCGACTGTGACGACGCTCGGCGTCTTCTCGATGACTGTCCTGACGAACACGGTCGTCCTCGCGGCCGTCTATCCGCTCGCGCTCGCGGGACGGAATCTGCTCGACGGCGACGTCCGATTTCCGGTCGTCTTCCTCGGCCGGCGGATCGACGTCTCGGCGCTCTCGACGGCGCACGGCCGCCTGTTCGAGACGCCCGACGGCTTCTCGCGGAACGGCCTCGACATCGACGCACTGCGGATGTACCTCCGCTGGCGCGGCGCGAACCTCGCCGACCTCCGGGCGGACCCCGATGGGTTCCGGGACCCCGAGAGCATCGGTGCGACGTACGAGCCGACAGACGGCGCAGTCGGCGTCGAGAGCGACTCACCGGTTCCCGAGACGGGAGCGGCCGATATCGACACTGACGGCGGAACGGATGAGGGAACGGCACTCGCGAGCGATACGAACGGCAGAGCGGCCGCCGCGAGCGACACTGACGTCAGCGCCGACGATCAGTGGGGTGCGGAGGCGTTCCTCGACAGCATCGACGGGACGGCCTACGGCACGACACCGGAGAAACTCCGCGGCGGCCTAGAGATCGTCGCCGATCAGAACGACGTGTGGATCTCGCCGGGCATCCCGTTCATCGTCCCGATGTTCGTCGGGACACTGCTGGCGTTCACGTACGGCGACGTCGTGTTCGGCGTCCTCGGGGCGCTCGGCGTGCTGTGAGCGCCGGCCGAGTCACGTTTTGACGAACTGCGCACTCCCGTCCTGCTCGACGGTGATTCGGTATCCCTCGTAGCTGAACGTAATTTCCACCTGTGCTTCCGGGACCGGCGGCGTGGTGAATATGTATTCGAGAACGTGATCGAGGTGCTCGTACGTCGTCGTCAGTTGTTCGTGGCTCTTTCCTTCGAGTTCGGCGACGACCTCTGCAATCTGGACGACCGGCTGTTCTCGATCCGTCTCGAGAGTCCGATGGACGATTTCTCCATCTGGAGGGTCAGTCATTGCGATCAGTCTGCGGTCGTAGTTTTGGGTTTTCTGGAGTTTCACTATTTTGTCAAACTATTTTTATGACAGCGCGATTTCGGGTCCAGAACGGGGCAAAAGACCTATCGGACGGACACTCCTCGGTCGAGGTAATGACCGACGACGTCGAGGTGGACTTCGGCGATGACGGACTCGTCCCCGCCGTCGCACAGGACGCCGACTCCGGCGAGGTGTTGATGCTGGCGTACGTCTCACCGGCGGCGCTCGAACGAACGCGCGAGACGGGGCGCGCACACTACTACTCCCGCAGTCGCGACGAACTCTGGGAGAAGGGCGCGACGAGCGGCCACACCCAGGAGGTTCAGGAGATTCGCGTCGACTGCGACGCCGACACGCTTCTGTATCTCGTCGACCAGACGGGCGGTGCGTGCCACACCGGCCACCGCTCGTGTTTCTACCGGACGATCGACGGCGAGAACGTCGGCGAGCAAGTGTTCGATCCCGACGCGGTGTACGAGTAAGGACCGATGTCCGGACCGGAATCGACGGCTGACGACGCCGACGTGGATGCGCTGCTCGCCGAAGTCGACGCGCGGATCGAGGACCTGCAGGCGGCGCGCGAGCGGCGCGAGAAGGTGGAATCGCGGATCGAGGACGTGGGCGAGGAGTCCGTCGTCGCCGCTGCGGACGCCTACCGGAAGTCGATCCGACTGTTCGAGAACTACGAGGACTCCGCCACCGGGACGGGGGATTTCCAGGCGTACGTCGAGTTCCAGGATCGCTTTCTCGGCCTCGTCGAAGACCTCCCGGAGTCGGTCCCGGCGCACGACGGCTTCGAGGCCGCCGCCGAGCGGATGGACCGACGGCGACTCAGCGAGGACCACTTCGACGCGGCGCGCGAGGACCTCGAACCCGCCGCGGAGTACGTCGACCTCCTCGACCGGCGCGAAGAGACGAAAGAGACGCTCTCGGAGGCACGCCGGGACGCGAAGCTCTGTCTCCGCGACCTCGACGAGGAGATCGAATCGCGTGCGGAGACGCTCGCCTTCGCCGACGCCGACCTCGGCGCGCCGGTCGAGAAACTCCGAGACCCGATCGAGGCGTACAACGACGCCGTCAGCGCCGAGTTCCAGTCGTTCTACGAGTCGGCGTCGGCGACCGCCGTGATCGAGTTCCTCGAACGGGCGGAGTCGTTCCCGCTCGTCGCGTTCCGGTCGCCGCCGCGCGACCTCCGCGAGTTCGTTCGGGAGAGTCCCGACGCCGACGAACCGATTCCGACGCTCTTGGAGTATGCCGATTACTCCGGGTCGAAACTGGATCACTACGCCGAGGACCCCGCAACGCTCCAGACGAGCGTCGCCGTCCACCGAACGTACCTCGAACGGCTCTCGGCCGAGCCGTTGACCGTCTCGCTCCCGCCGCCGTCGGCGGGGACGCTCCGCCGCTTCGCCGGCGAAGCGATCTCGCTACTCGGACGGTTCGCCTCCGAGGAGACTGTCGCACGGCTTCGAGAGGTGCGGGATCTGACCCGTCGCGACGACTACGCGGATCTCAGGCTCGCCGCTCGCGCGCACGAAGAACTCGACGCCGACGAACGCGAGCGCGTTCAGTCCGGCGTCGCAGCAGCCGAACTGGAACGCCTCCGCGACGCCCGCGAGCGCCTGTCGGCGGCGCTGGAGGACGCGAACGAGACCGGCAGGCAACAGGGCTGATGGTCGCCGTCTCGGCGGTGGCGTTCGCAGCCGGGGCACTCAGCCTCTACTACGGGGCGCGGTCGCTGCGGACGAAGCGCGCGCTCGAACGACTCGACGCCGACGGCGACGAGCGACTCGACGCGGGGACCGAGACGGGGCTCGCACACCCGACAGATTGGCTCGAACCACCCGGCGAGCGGTCCTCGTCGGACGACTCGACTCCGACGACGACCGAGTCGGCGACGAACCGCCGCGACGACGTCTCCGTCGAGCGCGGCTTCGTCCTCCTGGTGCTCGGCGTGGTCTGTCTGCTATTCGGGTTTTTCGCGCTGTGAACGGCGGCGTCCTCACGTCAGGACAACTGAGAACTCTGGACGACTGGGAGCTGTGGACAACTGGGGACTCTGAACGCCCGAACACGCTGGACGACGCAGGCGACAGCCTCACTCCTCAAGCGCGGCGCGGAGTGCGTCGGCCGCCTCCTCGGCGAGAATACGAGCACGTGACTCCGAGCGCGCCTCGGCGTAGACGCGCACTTTCGGTTCGGTGCCGGAGGGACGGACCAGCACCCAGGCGTCACCGTAATCGAGGCGGTACCCGTCGATCGTGTTCGGGTCGGCGTCCGCGGACTCGGCGAACTCGCGGGCCGCGCCGAGCATCGCGTCGAGTTCCGCGTCCGTGTCGTATTCGAGGTTGATGCGGACGTTCTCGTAGTCGGTGTAGGGGGCGATGATCTCGGTCACGGGGCGCTCGGCGACGAGTTCGAGGAACTTCGCGCCGACGTATGCGCCGTCGCGGACGAGTCGGTATTCGGGGAAGAAGATCCCGCCGTTGCCCTCGCCGGCGATCGGGACGTGCGCATCCATCGTGCGGAGTTCCCGAATCCGGGTGATGATGTTCGTCGAGCCGATCGGGGTCAGTTCGAGCGCGGCGCCGACCTCCTCACAGACGTCGACGAGCCGCTGCGAGACGTTGACGGCAGCGACAGTCGTGTCGCCTGCCTCCAGTTCGGCGGCGGCCAGCGCGGCGAGCGACGCTTCGCCCGCGACAAACGCGCCGGTCTCGTCGACGAAGACGGCTCGATCGGCGTCGCCGTCGTGGGCGATGCCGACGTCCGCGTCGGCCGCCTTCACGAGCGATTTGAGGTCGGCGAGGTTCGGTTCGACTGGCTCGGACTCGCGGCCGGGGAAGTGCCCGTCGGGGTTGGCGTTAACGGTGACGACCTCACAGCCGAGTTCGCGGTAGAACTCGGGGCTCGTGAGCGCGCCCGCGCCGTGGCCCGGGTCGAGCGCGACGGTGAGGTCGGCGTCGGCGATCGTCTCGCGGTCGACCGACGCGAGGAGCTCCTCGACGTACTCGCGGTTGACTGCGTCGATCGTTCGTGAGGCGCCGACCTCGTCCCAGGCGGCGGTCCCGAAGTCCTCACTGAGAACGTGCTCTTCGATCCGTTCGAGGTCGGCAACGCTGAGTTCGACGCCGTCGGCGCCGACGAGTTTGACGCCGTTGTACTCCGGCGGGTTGTGCGAGGCCGTGATGATGATCCCCGGACGCTCGTACTCGCCGGCGTAGCGGACGGCGCTCGGCGTCGGGGTCGTCCCGAGCCGGTCGACGTCGACGCCGACGCTCTCTAAGCCGCTCACGGCCGCATTCGCGAGCATCTCGCCGGTGGTTCGGGTGTCGCGTGCGACGACGGCGCGGTCCGTCTCCCACACTGTCCCCGCCGCCTTCGCGACGCGGAGGACGAACTCGGGCGTCAGGCCGTCGCCGACGACGCCGCGAGTGCCGCTCGAACCGAACAGTTTCATTACGTCGTCTTCCTCATCGCGCCGTAAAAGCGGTTGCGAAGGAATCGCCGGTCAGAGAGCGCCGATCGCCTGCCGTGAGCCGGACGAGCAATCGCGCGCCGGCACCGGCTCGATTGGTTCAACGCGTCACTCGGCAGCGCCGCCGAGAGCGCGCTTGAACTCGGTCATCGTCGGCAGGGCCTTGTCGACGGCGACGTAGTACGCGAAATACAGCGCGACGGCGCCGATGATCGCGGCCCACAGGCCGAGCGTTAGCTCGCCGCCCTGGGCGCTCGTGAGCGCGAAGCGTTCGAGAGACGCCCCGACGAGCGAGAGGCCGACGGAGCCCAGACTGAAAAACAGGACCTCAAGCAGTTCGGGAACGAGTTCGAGGGGTGCGGTAGTCATACCGTCCTATCGAGGAGTCACTGGTGTGACTCTTTTGGTTCGCAAGAGGAACGTATATTAATATCTGCGATTGTCCATCATATATGACAGGTCGATACGGCAACCTGGACTACCCGACCCTCACGAAACGGAGTTTCCTCCTCGGAATCGGGCTGTTCGCAGTCGGTGCGCTCGGTGAGTTTGCGATCGCTACGACCGGCGCGGCTGTGCCCGCGTGGGAGCACACGCTGCTCGTCGACGCCGAGTTCCTCGGCGTGTTGCTCGCACTGCTGTCCCCGTTCGTGTTCGGCATCCTGCTGCCGCTGACCGAGTGAACGCCGCCCCGACCGAGTCGTGACTTCGCGGTGCCGCATCCGATCTGACCGCGCAGCGGCCCCTCGCTCCGGAGACTTTAGGCCGCTCCCCCGCCGACACTCGCGCGTGAGCGATCCATTCCCCACTTTCGAGGTCGTCCCCGCGGTCGATATGCAGGACGGCGAGGTCGTCCAGCTCGTACAGGGCGAACGCGGCACCGAGAAACGCTACGGCGACCCGGTCGCGGCCGCCGAGCGCTGGGTCGACGCCGGCGCCGAGACCCTGCACCTCGTCGATCTCGACGGGGCGTTCGAGGGCGAGAGACAGAACGCCGACGCGGTCGAGGCCGTCGTCGACGCCGTCGACGTGCCGGTGCAACTCGGCGGCGGGATTCGCACTGCGGCGGACGCGATCGACCTGCTCGACCGCGGCGTCGAGCGCGTCATTCTCGGGACAGCGGCCGTCGAAGAGCCCGAACTGGTCGAAGAGATCTCCGCGGAGTACCCCGGACGCGTGATGGTGAGCCTCGACGCCAAAGACGGCGAGGTCGTCGTCTCCGGGTGGACCGAGGGCACCGGACTCGATCCCGCAGACGCCGCGGCGCGCTATGCGGACCTCGGCGCGGGCGCGATTCTGTTCACCGACGTCGACGTCGAAGGCCAACACGAGGGCGTCCAGGCGGGCGTGACGCGCCGCGTCGTCGACGCCGTCGACATCCCGGTCGTCGCCTCCGGCGGGGTCGCGTCGCTCGACGACGTCCGAACGCTGAAAGACGCCGGCGCGGCGGCTGTCGTCGTCGGGACCGCGCTCTACGAAGGGACGTTCACTCTCGCGGACGCGATGGCTGTACAGTAGCGTTTGCAACTCGGTCAGCGTGCGAACGCTTGCAAACGCTACTGTATAGTCCCGTACTGAGCGACGACTGCGACGCCCGTGAGCGCGACGAGCGTTACCCCCAACCCGGTCGCGACGCCCGAGTCCGAGAACAACAGCAGTCCCCCGAGACAGAGCGCATACGTGCCGAGCACTACTCCCTTGATCCCCATAATCGGGTAAATTAGCGGCTCGCGAATATCAATCTCAGCAAGACGGGCGTCAGACGGCCGCAGTGGCAAGGAGGCGACGTCGGTGGGGGAGACCGACGGCGGAGCTTCATAATGATTACTCTCGTCTCTTACCGCCGACCATCGCCTCCGGGAGTGGCGCTCGGCGGTACACAGTGAGAGTAATCACTATCAGTCCCGCTGCTCGCGGATCTTCTCGCGACCGGGCGCGATGAGGTCGTTCAGGTACGTCGTGAGCGCGCCCTTCGCGTCCGCCGGGTGGAGTTCGCCGGATTCGAGGTCGTCTTCGAGGTCCTGGTAACGCTCGTAGGTCAGATCGCCGCCGTACTGCTCGGGGCGTTCGACGACGACTTCGCCGAAGCGCGGGAAGATGTGGTACTCGAAGATCTGGAGGACGGGGTTCTCCCGCTCTTGTCCCTCGTCTGTCGGCTCTGGATCCGCGGTCGGCGGGCAGTACGCCTTGTTGACCTTGTCTTCGATGTCCGACGCGGAGTCTTCCATCGAGATGGAGACGCCCGAGGAAGTCGACATCTTGCCGATGCCGGTCGTCAGATCCGCGATCAAGGGCGTGTGAAGACACGTCGGCGCGTCGGCGTCGATGCTCGGCAGCGTGTCGCGGGCGAGCATATGCACCTTGCGCTGTTCCATCCCGCCGATCGCGAGGTCGACGTCGAGATAGACGATGTCGAGCGCCTGCATCAGCGGGTAGACCGCCTGTGCGACGGTCGCGGTGTCGCCGCTCTGAATCTCCGCCATCGCGCGCTCGGCCCGCGAGAGCGACGTTTCGAGTTCGAGCGCGTGCAGGTCGAGCACGTACTCCTCGTCGAGTTGGAACTCAGAGCCGAGGACGAATTCGGTCTGGGACTCCTCGAGGCCGTAGGCGACGAACTGCTCTTGCATTCGGGTCGCCGTCTCGCGAATCTCGTCGAACGTCCCCTTGTCGTTGAGGTAGGCGTGGACGTCGGCCAACAGCACGACGATCTCGAAGCCCGCCTCCTGGAGTTCGATGAGTTTGTTCGCGGTCAGCATGTGACCGATGTGGAGGACGCCGGAGGGCTCATAGCCGACGTACGCCCGCTTTCCGTCCGGGGATTCGGCTAGCGCGCGCACTTCGTCCTCTGTGACCACCTCGGAGACGTTCCGGGTGATCTGCTCGTAGGCGTCCATACGTGCGCAGAATCGCGACTCCGGCATATGACTTCTGGGATGTCCTCGCGGACAGGATCGGGGACGCCGCCGACCGCGACGCGGTTACGACGGAATCCCGTAGATCTCGTCGTCGAGGTCGATCATATAGACGTTCTCCATCCGGTCGACGCCGTCGAGGCGGGCGACCGTGTCCGCGTCGAGGTCCCAGTCGAAGAGGTCGATGTTCGACTCGATGTGGTCGGGGTCCGACGACTTCGGGAGCACGACGACGCCTTTCTCGACCGCCCACTTCAGGACGATCTGGGCGGGCGAGACGCCGTAGGCGTCGGCTGGTTCGGTCACGAGCGGGTCGTCGAGGAACTCCGCGCGGGCCAGCGGGGCCGACGCTTCGACGACGATGTCGTGTTCGTCACAGAATTCGAGGTGGTCCTCCTGGAAGTACCAGGGGTGGAACTCGATCTGGTTCGCGGCGATCGGTACGTCGGCGACCTTCTGGGCGAACCGGAGCTGATAGGGCGTGAAGTTGCTCACGCCGACGTTGCGGATCAGGCCGTCGTCGTACGCGCGTTCGAGCGCCTGGAACGTCTCGCGCAGCGAAATAGTCGGGTTCGGCCAGTGGATCAGATACAGGTCGAGGTAGTCGGTGCCGAGGCGGTCGAGCGATGCCGACAGCGACTCCAGGACGTCCTCGTAGTGGAGGTTCGAGGGGAGCACCTTCGACGTCAAAAAGAGGTCGTCGCGGTCGTACTCGGCGATGACCTCACCGATCGTGTCCTCGTTCTGGTAGCCCTCGGCGGTGTCGATGTGGGTGTAGCCCGCATCGAGCGCGGTTCGAAGGCCGTCGCGGAGGTCCTCGCCCGAACTGTCCCACGTCCCGTAGCCAACGATCGGGAGTTCATCGCCACTCGGAAGCGTCCGGCTCGGCATCGAACTCATAGTCGGCCGTAGATACCTCGCGCGGCGTTGTAAAGAAGTGGGTCGGACGCAGTCCGTGCAGAGACTACCGGGGCGACTGCCGACCCCACTGGAAAGCGTCATACGCACGCGGTCCCAACGGATCGGCGATGGCAACGACCCGTTCGCCGCTCATCGTCCTCGGGGGGTTGGTCGCCGTGGCGTTCCTGCCGCTGCTCGTGATGTGGATCGTCGTCACCGACGTCGGGACGTTCGCGTACTTCGCGGGCTTCGCGCTGTACTTCCTCGTCGCCCACGTCGCGCTGCCGGGGTGGGTCTACCTCGACGCGACGGGGCGCGGGAGCGATGCCGTGCTAGCGTGGACGGCGCTGTGCTTTTTCCTCCCGTTCGTGGGCTTCGTCGTGTACTACTTCCTCGGTCAGCCTGACGCGCCCTACGAAGTCGATGCCACCGCTCGCGCTCGGTGAGGGGATAAAATCCGTTATCGGCTCTCGCTGCGCGTCTCCGCGCGGTGCTCGGAGATGATCTGATCGACCATCGACGCCTTCCGTTCTTTCCGGCGTTCCTCCGCGCGACGCTCCCAGTCGTCGATCGCGGCCTCGACGTCGGCCTCGCTGGCGACCGCGAGTTCGTCGACTTCCTGGATCGCGACGTCGTCGGCGGGCGCGACGGGGATGTCGTGCTCGAAGAGAATCTGGTCAGCCATCCCCGAGAGGTTGCCGCCCGAGCGGAGGACGACGAGTGGATCGACGTCCGCCAGCCGTTCGGCGGTCGATCGCCCGGCCCCGGAGGCGTCACGAAGGTAGACGACGTCGCCCGCCGCGAGGCCGTACTGCTCGTCTGTCGTCTCGATGGCGTCCCGCGTGAACTGCTCGATCACCTTCACAGAGACGAGGTCGCCGTCGGTGTCGACGTCGGCGAAGTTCGAGTGATCGAGCTTCCAGAGACGTTTCAGTCGCTCTAACTTCCCGTCGAGTTCCTCGTTTTCCTCCTCTAAGGTCTCGACGCGCCGTTCGAGCCGGTCGTTCTCGCGTTCGAGACGTTTTACCTCGCGGCGCTCTCTGGCCTTCCGGCGCTCCTCGCGCTTTGCCTCCGAGAGTTTCTCTTTGTACTCCTCGATCGTCGCCTCGCGCTCGTCGATCGTCTCGTTGAGGTCGTCGACGTGCGATTCGAGGCGTTCGACGCGCTTGCGAAGCCGCCGAATCTCCTTTTCGTCGTCGGTGAGTTCGCGCTCCTCGTGTTCGGGTTCGGACTCCTCGTCGTCTTCGTCGTCCCGGAGGTCACGGAGGACGGCCTCGACGGACTCCTCGCCCGCGACGACGCGGGAGATTACCGTACCGCGCTCGACGTCCGGCGGCACCTTCTGTGAGATGCGCTCGAACTGGTCCTCGTGGTCGTCGAGGGCGAACAGCGCCGCGGCAAGGGCATCCCGCTGGTGGTCGTTCTCGTAGGCGGCCTCGCGCGTGCGATGGAGCTTCTCGTCGACCGGGAGGTCCGAATGCGGCGTCCACGCGGCGGCGTCGAAGCTCCGCCGGAACTTCTCGACGGTCTCGGGCATCGGCGTGACGTCGGCCGCGACGACGATCGGTCGCCCGCGCTCGATGAGCCACTCGATCACGTCGGCCGTATCGGCGGTCCGCGTCGAGTAGACGTCGAGGACGGATCCGTCGAGGCCGACGACCGCCGCGGCCGTCGTCGTCCCGGGGTCGATCCCGACGACGACGTGGTCGCGCCGCTTGACTAACGGCTCGAACTCGATGCCGTCGTGGCGCTCACGTTCGATCTCGATTCGCGTGTCGCCGGAGCGACCGCGGGAGACCGGAATGTCGGCCGGCGGCGCTTCGACCGTGAACACGGCGTTCGCGTAGCCGCCGTACTTCTCTGTGACTTCTTTTTCGAATTCGAGGTCGGCCTGTCGGAGCCGCTCTTGGACCTCACGAGAGCGGCGCTTCACGGAGCCGTGAATCCGCCGCGTGTAGCGGTCCTGGCTCCACCCGCCCTTGCCGGTCGAGCGCCCGCGAGACACCTTGACCGTCGTGGTGTCGCCGAACGCCGCCACCTCGTATCCGACGTTCGCCGCCGCGAGCCGTGCCGCGGCTTCGGCCTCCTTCATCGGCTTCTTCCCGTAGGGAACGCCGTGTCTGGAGGCGACGCGCGAGAGCGGTTCCGGCCGCTCTGCGCCAGTCACCTGCACGAGTTTCGTCTCCGCCGGAAGCGCCCGCAGAAAGTGGACGAGTTCGTCCTTGTCGGCCGCCAGCTCGTACATATTGTCGGTCGCGAGCATCGCCGGTTCCTCGCGGTCGAGGAGGCGGCGGAGCTTTCGGTGGGAGACCACGTCGCGGTCGACGTTCTCGCCATCGAAGGCGACGAGGGCGTACGAGGGCGCGTCCCCGCGGACGTCGCCACTCTGGATGTCCACGCCGAAGACGAGGGTGTCGAGTGCGCTCGTCCGGTCGTTCACACCGTCGTTTGGGCGTCTGCGGATATATATGCCACGCCGGAGTGCATCACGAGCGTTTATACCGGAGGCCGGGGCCATCGCCGCCGTGACGTAACGCTCACCCCGCGCCGGTCAGCGGTTGTCCGGCCTCCCCGCGCGGGAACACTCGTGGCCGGCTGTTCGCAAACCAGATCCGATCACGACGAGCCGTCGCTCACTCGTCGTCTGGATACGGAATCTCGACTTTCTGTCCGTCGTCGGGGACGAACGCTCGATCGCCGGAGAACGTCTGTTTCGCCTCGCGTTCGATCGGCGAGGCGTCGCCGGCGTACCGCGAGGAGATGTGCGTGAGCGCGAGCCGCTTCGCACCGGTGCGGTTGGCGACCTCGGCGGCCTCGCGGGCGGTCGAGTGGCCCGTCTGACGCGCGCGGTCGGCCCACTCCGTCGCGAAGGTGGCGTCGTGGACGAGCAGGTCGGGCTCGTCGACGACTTCGACGGTGGCGTCGACCGGGCGAGTGTCGCCCGTGTAGACGAAGCTCCGTCCAGGACGGGGGTCGCCGACGACCTGCTCGGGAGAGATGACCGTCCCGTCGTCGAGTTCGACGGAGTCGCCGTCGTGGAGTTGGCTGAACTTCGGACCGACGGGAACGCCCAGTTCCTCGGCCTTCTCGCGGTCGAAACGACCGCGGCGGTCGTCCTCGACGAGCGCGTAGCCGATCGAACTCGCGCCCCGGTGTTCGGTGGCGAAGGTTCGAACCTCGTAGTCCTCGGCGTCGAGCGCGACGCCGCCGGGACGGGATTCGTGGACCGTGACGGGGAAACTCGGTCGATAGCCGCCGGCTTCGACGAGGCGTTCGAGGTGGCCCTTCGAGCCCGGTGGACCGTGGATTGCGATCGGCTCCTCGCGGTCGTTGAAGTCGAGCGTCTGGATCAGCCCCGGAATGCCGAGGACGTGATCGCCGTGGAGGTGCGTGACGAACACGTGCGAGACCGAGAATCCGGTCCCGAACCGCATCATCTGCCGCTGGGTGCCCTCCCCGCAGTCGAACAGGAGCCGTTCCCCCTCCCGTTCGAGGAGGAACGCACTCGGCCCCCGCTCGGTCGTCGGTACGGCCCCACCCGTCCCGAGAAATGTCACGCGCATCGATATATCCGGTTCTGGGAGGCGACGGGGTAAACCCGTGTCGGATCATATCGGTGCGGCGTATCTTTTTGGTCGTCCTCCCGAACCGACGGGTATGGACGATCGCCGAGACCGACTGGACCGAGTGGGCTTCGGTCCCGCCGACTCGGACGACCCCGTCGTCGCCGCCACCGCGCTCGTGGTCCTCGGAGCCGGGCTCGGATCGCTCTTCGGCGTCCCGCTGCTCGCCGCGGTCGACTTCTGGCTCGTCTTCGTCGTCGGCTACGCGGTCGTCGTTCCGCTGGTCTCACTCGCTCGTAGGAGACAACGCGCCGAAGCAGAGACCGATTCGTCGACGGCGCGTACTCCTCGGGTCGAACGGTCAGACGGTACAGTGGGTGGTGACCAGTGGAACGGCGCCGACGGAGGCGTCGACGCCGCGCTCGACCGGATTCGTGACCGCTACGCGCGTGGTGACCTCTCCGAGGATCAGTTCGAGCGGAAGCTCGAAGTCCTCTTGGAGACGGACACCCCCGAGAACGCCCGCGAACGCATCGAGCAGGGGAGAGCGCAAGAGCGGGGACAGGAGTACGATGAGGGCCAGCGCGGAGACACTCGCGAACGGGAACGCAACGACCCCGAAACCGAGCGCGCCCCGTAACGGCTACCGAGCGTGTCGCGGCCGCGGAGGGAGAGTTTCTTAGCCCCCCGCCGACTACTCGCCGTCGATGGACGCGCCCCTGTGGACGGAGAAGCACGCGCCCTCGCTCTCGGATCTGCCACAGCAGGAGGTCCGAGAGCGACTCGCCCGCACCGTCGACGAACCGATGAACCTCGTCGTGCAAGGCCCGCCGGGCGTGGGGAAGACCGCTGCCGTCCGCGCGCTCGCCCGCGAGGCGCACGAGGATCCCGACGCCGACCTCGTCGAAATCAACGTCGCGGACTTCTTCAGCCGAAGCAAAAAGGAGATCCGCGAGGACCCGCGCTTCGAACGCTTCCTGCAGGGACAGACGGCGTTCTCGAAACAGTACCGGCGCGGCGGCAAGGGGAACAAGTACAAACGCGAGTGGTCCAAGCGCGATATGATCTCGCACGTGATGCAGGAGCTCGCGTCGTACAAGCCCGCCTCGGGAACGTACAAGACAGTGCTCCTCGACAACGCCGAGACCATCCGCGAGGACTTCCAGCAGGCCTTACGCCGCGTGATGGAGCAGTACCACGAGAGCACCCAGTTCGTGATCACGACGCGGCAGCCCTCGAAGCTCATCCCGCCGATCCGCTCGCGGTGTTTCCCCGTTCCCGTACGCGCGCCGACCACCGACGAGATCGAAGCCGTACTCGTCGATATCGCCGACGTCGAGGAGGTCGACGCCGAGCCGATGGCGCTGAACCTCATCGCCTCGAAGGCCGACGGCGACCTCCGCTACGCCGTACTCGCCGCCCAGCACGCTGCGATCGAGGGCGACGACGAGATCACCGTCGACGCGGCACAGACGGCGCTCTCGGAGGCCGGCCACGACGACGCGCTGAAGGACGTCCTCGACGCCGCAGCCACGAGCGAGATCACCGACGCTCGCAAGCAAGTGACGTCGCTGCTGGACGACGAGGGCTTCGGCGGCCAGGAACTCCTCTCGGAACTGCTTCGCGTCGCCGACACCTACCCCGAGGAGTTCGGCGAGGCGAACCTCGTGCGACTCCACCGGCTCGCCGGACGCGTCGACCTCGACCTCGCAGAGGGCAACGACGGCCGCCTCCACATCACCCATCTCCTGGCGGCGTGGGCCGGCGGCCAGTCGGAACTCGACGAGGAGGCGCTGGCCTGAGCGATGCGCTTCGCTCCGGGCGCTCGTCGATTTGCAGTTCCCGCGTTCGCCGCAGCCGCAGTACTCGCGCCGTTCGCGTTCCCGCTGGCCGTCGTCGCGCTCGCCGCCGGCGGCTTCGTCGCGTGGTTCTTCCGTGATCCCGATCGCCAGCCCACGGGCCCGGGCGTTGTCTCGCCCGCCGATGGCTACATCTCGGTCGTGCGCGAGGAGGGCGATCAGCTCCGCGTGGGCGTGTTTATGAACGTCACCGACGTGCACGTGAACCGCGCGCCGTTCGACGGGCACGTCGAGCGCGTCATCCACCGTCCGGGCGCACACCGACCGGCGTTCTCGAAGGAGTCAGAGCGCAACGAGCGCGTCGACGTCGACGTCGCGACCGACGAGGGGCCTGCGGAACTCTCGCTCATCGCCGGTGCGTTCGCGCGGCGCATCCACCCCTACGTCGCCGCCGGCGACGGCCTCGAGCGCGCACAGCGGATCGGCCACATCGACTTCGGATCGCGCGCGGACGTTCTCCTCCCGCCCGCCTATGACCGGGAAGATCTATTTATCGAGGAGGGCGACAGCGTCCGCGCCGGCGAGTCTATTCTGGCAGCACGAGAACGGTAGACGGGTCGGACTCCGACGGCGGCGGATCACACACGCTGTAACACGTGGACGTGTCGGACCAGCGACCGGTGGACGCGGCGCTCGAAGTGCGCATCGACGGTCCAACCAGCCTCGCGCGCCTCGTCGTCCCAGGAGCGGTCGGCGACGAGGACGCACGCGGGGGCCACGCGAGCCGCTTCAGCGAGCGCGCCGCCGACGAGGTCCGCGAGTTCGTGCCCGGCGATCTTCGACTGGCGACCGTAGGGCGCGTCGAAGACGACGGCGTCGACCGCGTCGTCGGCGAACGGGAGTGCAGTGGCGTCGCCGCGGACGACGCCCCAGTCGGTCTCAGAGAGGTAGTAGTCGAGGTTCTCGGCCGCGCCGTGTGCCATCTTTGGCTGGGCGTCCGAGCCGACGGCGCGCGCGCCGACGAGCCCCGCTTCGATGAGCAGGCCGCCAGTGCCACACATCGGATCGAGCACCGTCGCATCCGGGAGCGCCGGGCCGGCCGCGAGGTTGACGTACGCGCGGGCGTCCATCGGGGCCATACTCCCGGGCTGGAAGAACGGCCGATCCGTCGGCGCGCGCGAACCGAAGGCCGCGTCGCGCTCGGCGGCGATCCAGCCGACGAGACAGACGTCGTCGGCGAAACAGACGCGGAGCTCGTGATCGGGGTCGTCGAGGTCGACCGAGAAGCCGCGGTCGACGAGCACCCCACCGAGTTCGCGCTCGGCCGTCGCGGTGCTCACCTCGGCCGTCGCGCGGACGTTCCGCGCCCGCACGGCGACGCTGCCGCGCCGCTCGATCGAGGCCGCTTCGAGGAGCGCGACCGCACTCGACACCGACGCGTCGGTCCGGCCGAGGAGTTCGGAGACGCGGCGCGTGTACGCGAGCGTCGGCACGCGGTCGAGACGGACGCCGCGGGCGGTGGCGAGTCCCGGGGCGACGCGCGTGACGGCCGACGCAGCGGCGCGGTCGGCCTCCAGGGCGGCGAACGCCTCGTCGTCCGCCTCGCCCGCGAGTTCCAGACAGTACACGCTCGTCCCTCGCTCTGCCCGCCAATGATAGTAGCGATTGCACGTCGAATCCAGGAATTCCAAAAGCGCGGTCCCGGCAGTTCGCGCCCCCCAGACGCCGCGCCGTCCGGTGCTTGCGGCCTGTCGGCACCCGCACCAACCTTTTTAAACCTTAAATACGTCGTTTAAGTCGTCAATGAGCGACCCCAAGGACACCATCAACATCGAGAACGTCGTCGCCTCCACCGGAATCGGTCAGGAGCTCGACCTCCAGAGCGTGGCGATGGACCTCGAAGGTGCTGATTACGACCCCGAGCAGTTTCCCGGTCTCGTGTACCGGACCCAGGAGCCAAAGTCTGCGGCGCTCATCTTCCGTTCCGGCAAGATCGTCTGTACCGGCGCGAAGTCGACCGACGACGTTCACGAGAGCCTCCACATCGTCTTCGAGAAGCTCCGTGATCTGCAGATCCCCGTCGACGACGACCCCGAGATCACCGTTCAGAACATCGTCACCTCCGCGGATCTCGGTCGCAATCTCAACCTCAACGCCATCGCCATCGGGCTCGGGCTGGAGAACATCGAATACGAGCCCGAGCAGTTCCCGGGGCTCGTCTACCGGCTCGACGAGCCCGCGGTAGTCGCGCTGCTGTTCGGATCGGGGAAGCTCGTCATCACCGGCGGCAAAGAGCCCGACGACGCCCGCGAGGCCGTCGACGTCATCGTCTCTCGGCTGAGCGAACTCGGCCTGCTAGAGGACTGAGGTCGCGCTCTCGACGCTCTCGATTCGTTCTGTATGTTGCTGCCCATCCAATCCACCGCTGCCGGGAGTCCGATCGCGATCGCCGGAACGTTCGCCTCGTTCGCGATCTTCCTGTCGATCACCGCACACATCGCCGCCCGCAACGTCCTCGGAGACGTCCCCGTCCGCAACGCGTTCGTCGTCGGTCCCGTTCCCGCCGTCGTCGCCATCCTCGTCACGACGTTCGGGGTGAATCCTTTCGTGGGGCTCGCGGCTGCGCTCGTCCTCGATGGGGTCGCGATCGCGCTGCTCTACGAGCAGACGCGGCGGCTGTCGGCGTACATCACGCTCATCCACTTCGTCGTCAGCGTCATCCTCGGAACCATCATCTTCGGCGTGCTGGCGCTCCTGACGAGCGCGCCGGGGTAGGCTGGGCTCCCCTTCCGTCCGCTCGCGCGCCGCTCTCAACTCACTCGACGAGTCGCTCAATCTCGGTGACGAGGATTCCCGAGGCCCCGACGGCCTTCAGGTCGTTGACGACCTCGAAGACGTCGTGTTCCTCGACGACGACGTGGACCGCGACGGTGTCGTCGCCCGCGACGTCCATCACCGTCGGACCGCCGAGACCCGGGATGACCTCGCGGACGTCGTCGAGGCGATCCCGCGGCGCGTTCATCATCACGTAGCGCTTGTCTTCCGCGGCGAGCACGGATTCGAAGGCCGTCACGAGCTGTTCGACCTTCGAGTCGTCGGCGTAGTCCGGGTGAGCGTACAGCCGCACCGACGATTCGAGCACCTCGTCGACGACCGCGAGGCGGTTCATCCGCAGCGTCGTCCCCGTCGAGGTGATATCGACGATGGCGTCGGCCATCTCGACGTGCGGCGTCAGTTCCGTCGCGCCCGTCACCTCGACGACGTCGGCGTCGATCCCCTCCTCCTCGAGGTACTGCTGTGTGATCCGCGGGAACTCGGTCGCGACGCTCTTGCCCGCGACGTCGGCGGGATCGGAGATGTCGCCGTCCTCGGGCGCCGCGAGGACGAGTCGGCAGCGGCCGAACTCGAGATCGAGGAGTTCCACGAGGTCACACCCGGATTCGACGGCCTGATCGCGGCCGGTGATGCCGACCGCGGCGGCCCCGTCTGAGACGTACTCCGGGATGTCGGCCGCGCGGGCGAACAGGACGCTCACGTCGGGATCGACGGTGTCGGCGTAGAGTTTCCGGTCGGCGGCGCTCTCGATGTGGAGGCCGGCGCGTTCGAGGAGGTCGACGCTCGGTTCGTGCAGGCGGCCCTTGTTGGGCACGGCGATGCGCATACCGGAGCGTCGCGCGCCCGGGACGTACCACTTTCGCTCGTTGTCGGGGGCGAGTCGGCACCCCGGCGGGCGCGACACGGGAGCGAGCGAGGCACAACGGTGATAGGCGCGCGCGTCGACTCGCCGGTATGAGCGACGACGACGGAACGAAGCGCACCGCGGCCGTCTCCCGCGAGACCTCGGAGACGACGATCGACCTCACGCTCACGATCGACGGCGACGGCGACGCCGCGGTCGACACGGGCGTCGGCTTCTTCGATCATATGCTCGAATCGTTCGCGAAGCACGGCTTGTTCGATCTGACCGTCCACTGCGACGGCGATCTCGACATCGACGACCACCACACCGTCGAGGACGTCGCGATCGTCCTCGGCGAAGCCTTCGCGGAGGCGCTCGGCGACAAGCGCGGCATCGTCCGCTACGCCGATCGGAAGGTCCCGCTGGACGAGGCAGTCGCGGGCGTCGTCGTCGACGTGAGCGGGCGGCCGCACTTCGCTTTCGACGGGGACTTCTCCCAGGCACAGATCGGCGACTTCACGAGCGATATGGCGCGGCACTTCGCGTACTCGCTGGCGATGAACGCCGGACTGACGCTGCACACCGAGGTCGAGGGCGTCAACGCTCACCACGAGGTCGAAGCGCTGTTCAAGGCGCTCGCGCGCTCGCTCGACGACGCCACGCGGGTCGACCCGCGCCGGAGCGACACCCCGAGCACCAAAGGCGAACTCTAGGCAGTAGCGCCCCGTCTTCAGGCCTTCCGGAGCGTCCCGCTGTCGTCCACGAGGAGGCCGCGGTCGACCGCGTACTCCAGAATCTGTTCGACGTGCGACTCCTCGAGATCGTACGCACCCGCCGCCAGTTCGACGATCTCCGCCCGCGGGATCGGGAACTCGCGATTGCCGAGCAGGCGCATCACAGTCCTGAACTCCTCGGGTTCCTCGTCAGTCGTCGACGACTCCGACGCGCGCTCGGGAGCCTCCGACGACGATTCCGGCGGGGATGACGCGTCAGCCTCTGCCGTGCCGTTGCTGGCGGCGTCGGGCATCGACGGCGCCGATTCCTCGTTCTCGCCGAGCGGCGGTGGCGACCTGGCGTCCTCCCAGGAAGCGTCGTCCGAATCGGGGTCGGCCCCCGTCGCTGATTCTGTGTCCGCGTCCGCGTCCGCGTCCGTCTCTTCGTCCATATCCGTCTCAATATCCGTGTCCGCCTCCGCCTCTGTGTCCGTGCCCGCCTCCGTCTCGGGCGCTGCGTCGGTATCGGTCGACTCACTCGAATCGGCAGCGGCGGTATCAGCAGCAGCGGCGTCGGCAGGGGACTGCGAATCCGGGGCCGGAGCCGACTCCGGAGAGTCGGGCGCGCCGCTCGACGCCGCGGGAGTCACGGAGCGGTCGGGGCCGTCCTCGTCGCTCCGGCCGACGCCGAGACGCGCGAGGAGCGGATCGAGCACGCCTTCGAGCGTCTCTAAACAGTCGGCACAGAGGACGACCCGTCGCTGTTCGGCCTCGGTCGGCGACAGTTCCGGCGGGAGGACCTCGTAGACCCCCGCCGCGTCGTCGCCGCAGAAGTCACAGGTGCGAAGCTGACGCATCGGCATACCTGATGCTCCCGGGGCGCGCTGATAAAACCATTCGACCTACGCGGTTTCCAGCGGACCGCCGCGCTCGGTCCACTCGGTCAGGCTGCCCTCGTAGAACCCCACGTCGGCGTAGCCGAGCGAGCGCAACACGACGTAGGTGTGGCTGATTCGCCGGGCCGTGTTACAGTAGAGGATCACGCGCGCGTCGGGCGTCACGCCGACGTCCGCGAGGGAGTCCGTGAGTTCCGACCCGGGCTTGAGCCCGCGCGTCTCGTCGTCGACGAGTTCGCGCCAGTCGAGGTTGACCGCGCCGGGGAGGTGGCCCTCGGCGTACTCCTCTGGGTCGCGGGTGTCGACGACGACGGTATTCGGCTCGTCGAGCGCCGCGCGAACCGTCTCGTAGTCGACGAGCGGCGAGTGTTCGGGTTCTCGAACCGAATACGAGGTCGCCGTCGGCGACGGCGACTCGGAGGTCGTCTCGTGGTCGCGGTTCCACGCGCTGTAGTCGCCGTCGAGGAGGTGGAGGCGCTCCGGCGGGTGGCCGTACAGTTCCGCAGTCACGAGAAAGCGCGCCGCGAAGACGCCGTGCGTGTCGTCGTAGGCGACCACGTCGTCGTCCGGGCCGACGCCGGCGTCCGATAGCAGCGACTCCCACGTCTCCGCGCCGGGAAGCATCCCCTCGTCGCCCGCCTCGCTGCGGAACGTCTCGAACGGCACGCTCACCGCGCCCGGAACGTGGCCGATGCCGTCGTACTCCCACGCGTCCCGAACGTCTATCACCCGCACCTCGTCGAGTCGCGACGCCAGCCAGTCGGCCGAGACGACGACGTTCTCGTACATAGCTACCAGTACCGGCGCAGCACCCTTCAACGTGGCCGATGTTGGCGTGGTTCGCCCGCTGTCAGAGAAATGGGATTATATTACCTATTAATTCGGGCGTCGAGACGAGGGAGGTCGTCGTGTGGACGCCGTCGCGCCCCCGAATCCTGTCACGCCCTATTAATGCGGCAAAATTCTCTGGATAATGCGAGGATGGGCAGTACACGCCGTAGCTGTGAGGATTATACCGGATGGGGGTGTATAGAAGGACGCAATGACAGACGACGGTTACGCCAAAGACGTGCTCGTCTCCCCCGAGTGGGTAGAGGAGCACCTCGACGAGTTCCAGAGCGACGACCCCGCGTATCGACTGGTGGAAGTCGACGTGGACACGGAAGCGTACGACGACAGCCACGCCCCCGGTGCGATCGGCTTCAACTGGGAGAGCCAACTGCAGGATCAGACCACGCGCGACATCCTCGACAAGGAAGACTTCGCCGACCTCCTCGGCAGCCACGGCATCTCCGAGGACTCCACCGTAGTGCTGTACGGCGACAACTCCAATTGGTTCGCCGCCTACACCTACTGGCAGTTCAAGTACTACGGCCACGACGACGTTCGCCTCCTGAACGGTGGCCGCGACTACTGGATCGACAACGACTACCCGGTCACCGACGAGGTGCCCGAGTTCTCCCCCGTCGAGTACACCGCGAAGGGACCGTTCGAGTCCATCCGCGCGTACCGCGACGACGTCCAGCACGCCGTCGACGAGGGACTTCCGCTGGTCGACGTCCGCTCGCCCGAGGAGTTCCGCGGCGACATCCTCGCACCGCCGGGACTGCAGGAGACGGCTCAGCGCGGCGGCCACGTCCCCGGCGCGAGCAACATCTCCTGGGCGGCGACCGTCAACTCCGACGGGACGTTCAAGTCCGCCGAGGAACTCCGTGAACTCTACGCCGAGGAAGGCATCGACGGGTCGAAGACGACCGTCGCCTACTGCCGGATCGGCGAGCGCTCCTCGATCGCGTGGTTCGCGCTCCACGAACTGCTCGGCTACGACGACGTCGTCAACTACGACGGCTCCTGGACGGAGTGGGGCAACCTCGTCGGCGCGCCGATCGAGACCGGCGACGCTCAATAATCGCGTCGCGGTCGGGGCGTCATGGGCGGCAGCACGTTGCGCTCGACAGACCGACGCGACCCGGTGCCTCTGACACCTTCTCTTCTCGTCCGCTGACTGCGGCCCTCCGATTTGGCCTCTCCAAAGTCACCCGTCGCTTTCTCGCCCGTGAGCGACGGCGGGCGGCGGCGTTCACCCAGTCAGCACGAGGCTGGCGATCGCGGGCGTGAGAAACGCCTCGATGAACGCCGCGAGGACGAAAAGCGGCACGAGGCCGAGGAGGACCCGATAGGTCCGACGGATGGCCGATGCGACCTCGTCGGCGACGAGTCGCCCCCGAGCAGCACCGAGGCCGACGCCGCCGAGCCACAGGCCGAGACCGCCGCCGACGACGAGTGCGGGGATCTCGACGACCCCGTGCGGCGCGACCAGCGCGAGGAAGGCGATCGGATCGAAAACGCCGCCGACAGCGCCGACGATGAGCCCGTTGAACCCGAGCGTCACCACCGCCGGAATGCCCGCTGCGAGGCCGCTGAAGGCCACGTCGCTGGCGACCAGCCAGTTGTTCACGGCCAGGTTGACGAAGGTCCCGCCGGGGAACGCGCCGAAGACGTTGCCCACGTCGCTGCCGACGGGGAGCGACACGCCGAGGGAGGCCGTCGCTCGCCACCCGATTGCGCCGCCAGCGAGGACGATAGCGAGCGAGGCGACGTTCGCGAGCGGGCGGTCAGCGACGAACCCCCCGACAGCTCTGAGCCCGCCGCCGAACGCCGATCGGAGTCGGTCGCCGGGAGGAGCCACCTCTAGCGTCGGCGGGAGCGGCCGTTCCGCGTACAGCGACGTCTTGAAGCCGTCGAGGACCGGCGGGACGACGATGGCGCTCACGAGACCGGTGACGCGGGTCGCACCGGCGACCGACGCGACGCCCGCGACCGAACCAGTGACAACGAGGGCGCCGAACGCGACGACGACGTAGCCGAGGAACGCCGCCGGGCGACGGAACGGGAACCGAACGCTGCGTCGGACGGCCGCGACCGCGCCGACGTCGTCGACGACGACCGCTTGCTCGGCGAACGCAAAGAGGAGGAAGACGACGAGAACCGCGACGAACGCGACGATCGAGCCGATCCCGACGACCGCGAGCGCGAGCACTGACGCCTCAGAAGACGGACCGGCGGCCGCCGAGGCAGAGGGGGAAGCCGCGACACCGCCCGTCGAGGCGCCGACGACCGAGCCGACGGCCCACACGATAGCGGCTCCGATCGGGACGAGAACGATCGCGAGCGCCGCCAAAAAGAGCACGCGAACGCCGAGGAACGAGCGCCAGTACGTCCCTGCGCCTTCGACCGCGGCGAGGACGCCGTCCTCGTCCTTCAGGAGGCCGAAGACGGTACTAATCGCTGCCGCACCGCCGACGGCCGAAACGACGACCGAAAGGAGCACCGAGAGGAACACACCGAGGAGGACAAGCCCCACGATATCGGGCGTCAGGAGGTTCGCGACGGCGTCGTCGAGACCCGGCCCGAGTTGGTCCGGATCGACCGCACCGAGGTCGACAGACCCCGATCCGTCACCGCTCGCAGGCGGCGCCGAGTCGCTGGCGGCGTCGCGGAGCGCGTCGACGAACGGCTGCAGCCGTCCGCTGCTGGCGGCGAGCCACAGAGCGAGAAGCGCAGCGAGGAGCAGCGGGACGCGAGCGACGCCGTACAGACCGCTCACCAGGAGGTACACGGGGATGACCGACGCCGAACGCTCCCAGAGCATCCGGCCGCCGGTGCGGAGGGCTGAGGAGGGATTCACGGCACGAACGTCTCAGCCGCGAGACATAGATGTTCGGGGCCTCCGACAGCGCGCAGGCGTATCAGCTATCCCGACGTGTCGATGGCTACAAGCGATTTGCGGGCCAACAGTGCTGTATGAACGGACGCGACCTCGCGACGGAACTGCGCGACGGCCACGAGACCGCCTTCTCCCGGCTGGGATCCTCGAAAGCGATGTACGCCCTCACCGGCGGCGAGATGGCGGCCGAGCAGGTCTGCGCGGCCGCCGCGGACGACGCGCTCGCACTCGCGGCAGTGCTCGACGAATGGACGGCGAGTACGGCCGAAAACGGCGACATCGGCGCACTTTACTCCGAACTCGCGGACGCGGCTCGCGAGCACGCCGCGTCGGTGGTCGGTGACCCGTCACTCGACGACCTACCGGAGCGCTACGAGACGCTTTCGGGACTGGAATCGACGCCTGATCGCCTCGGCGGCCTCCTCGGTCGCTACCTCGTCACGCTCGAACACGTCGGCCAGATGGTCGGCTTCTTCGTCGGCGACGCGGATCCGATGGCCGCCGACGACTTCCGCGGCCTTCGTTCGGATCTCGAAGCCGAACGCGACCGTGTCGCCGACGCCCTCGACGGCGTCTGTGAGAGCGACGACGACTGGGACGCCGCACGCGACGCTGGCGACGCCGTGATCGACGCGGCCTACGACGACTACGTCGAGACGCTCGAATCGATGGGGATCAAGCCGAAGAACGTTTGCTAGGACAACCAAAGCGTCTGTGATCGACCGCACGGTGGCGGAGCGCGCAGCAGCCGCTGGTCCCAACGCCGATGCCGACGTCCCAGCTTGACCCTGTGATTCGGTGTCAATCTCCACCCGAAACGGAGGGGTTCGGGACTGAGACAGCCAATAATAAGCGCGTTCGTCTGCCGCGCGTCAGACGCCTTCGACGCCCTCACGGAACGTCGAGACCTTCGAGCGAGCGTCGACGACAGCGTCGTGGGCGTCGCCGTCGGTCGCGTCGGCCAGTTCCGCGAGTTCGTTCATATGCCGAGCGAGTCGGCCGTGGTCCGGTTGCTCCTCGCGCGCGGCCAGCGTCGCGAGCGCGTCGGACTGGTCGTAGATACGTCGCTGGACGTCGCTGTCGGCGGCTTCGGCGGCGGCGCGGAGCCGCTCGCTCGCTTCCTGGAGGAGTTCGCGTGACATACCGTACGGTTCCGGCCACAGACACATTACTTTTGAGCCCTTGTCACGAGAGCTGTTGGCGTACCGACGCCTACCGCGATGCGTCGTCGGGCGCGATCACGTCGTTTCGGAGCGTTCCGACGCCCTCGTAGGTGATCTCGATTCGGTCGCCCGGTTCGATGAGGCCGGGATTTGCCGGGCTGCCGAACGCGACGACGTCGCCGGGGCGGAGCGTGAACCGTTCGGAGAGGAACGAGACGATCTCGTCGGGGCCGAACAGCATCAACTCCGTGTTCGCGTCCTGCCGGACCTCGCCGTTGATCTGCGTCTCCATCTCGATCGCGCTCGGGTCGAGGTCAGTCTCGATCCACGGCCCGAGCGGTCCCGACCCGTCGAACGCCTTCCGCGCGGTTCGGCCCGCCTGATCGAGCGCGTCGACGTCGTTCAGGATGGTGTATCCGCGAACGACGTCCGAAACGTCCTCGGGCGCGACGTCGCGACACCGCCGGCCGACGACCGCGGCGAGTTCGCCCGCGTAGGTGAGTTCGTCCGTCCACGCGGGGTATCTGATCGACGTCTCGTGACCGAGCAGCGACGCGGGCGGCTTGATGAAGAAATCCGGCTCCTCGGGCCGTTCGTAGTCCATCTGATCGAGGGTTTCCGCGTAGTTCCGGCCGACGCAGTACAGCGCCGACGGGGTGCAGGGCGCGATGAGGGATCCGTCGCGCCCGACGACGTATTCGCCATCGTCGGCGACGACGACGCCGTCGTCGTACCGTCCGCGAACGATTCCGTCCGGAGTTTGCAGCCGTGCGAGTCGCATACGCGGACGTCGACGACCGGGAGCAAAGGTCTACTGTCTGTGGTCTGTTGAACTGCGAGCAGAGACTCCTGGGAGCAGCAGCGCGGGGAGGTGTCGCCGTTCGCGCCGCCCGTAGACGTGCGGTCTGTCGAGCACGAGTGGGCCGACCGTCGGCTCATCGGCAGTGAGTTCGTTCTCCGGTTCCAGCCGGGTCGGGAACCTGCTACAGGGGTGTGGTCGCCGTCGAACACCCGCAGCTAGTGATACTGTCGGACAGAAGTTCGTGAATCATTTTGGCACCTACGGGGTGCCGATAATTTTCACATAGTTCTGTCCGACAGTATGACCTCTCGGACGGCGTCCGCTCTCACTCGGCCGATCCACCGCAAGGAGAGAGTAGAGTCGGTGCTCCGCTCTCTGGTGTTGATCGGCCGTTCGCGGGCAGTGACAGACTGGTGGCCCCGGAAGGGGCGCATCCACGAAACGACCCTGCCGCAGGACCTCACTCGAATAGAAAAACTGCGGAATGGCGGACGTCGATACTGGGACGCAGACGCGCGTTGCACGGGACAACGGACGTCGACGGACGGACCGATCAGTCGTCGGCGGGGAGGTCCTCCGGTTCGGGGATCGACAGGCCTTCGATCGGTGCATCGGGCGTGCCTGTGGTCGAGCGCGTGATGCTCTCCATCTGTTCTTTGGCCTTTTCGGGGTTGTTCACCCAGTCCTCGTAGAACTGGAACGGGTTCGCTGCTTCGCCGTCGCCGAGGCCGGCGGCCTCCGTCGAGGTGTAACCACGGTGTAGCAGTTTGTACAGGTGATTCTGGCTCTGCCAGTTCGCGCGTGCGTCGCGGATCTCCGGAACGGAGAGTTCGGCGTACTGCCAGACGTCCTCTTCGCCCCCGCACTGTCCGAGCACGCGGCCATCGAATCCGACGATATTCGAGTTGCCGAAGAACGAGTACACCTCGTCGCTGCCAGCAAGATTCGCGACGGCTACGTAGGCGTTGTTCGCCCACGCGGCGTGTCGCGCGACGATCTCCTGTTGATCGTTGGCCGGGTACATGTACCCCTGGCAGCGGACGATCAGTTCTGCACCCTTGTACGCGCAGTCGCGCCAGATCTCGGGGTAGTTGCCGTCGTCGCAAATGATGAGGCTGATCTTCAGACCCTTCGGGCCCTCGGTCACGTACGTCTGATCGCCGCACGTCCAGCCCTCGATCGGGGTCCACGGGATGACCTTGCGGTACTTCTGCTGAATCTCACCTTCGTTATCGATCAACAGCAGCGTGTTGTACGGGTTGCGCTCGGGGTGGTCCTCGTGTTTTTCGCCGGTGATCGAGAAGACGCCCCAGACGTCGTTCTCCTTGCACGCCCGCGAGAATATCTCCGTCTCGGGGCCGGGGACCTCCGTCGCGAGCTCGTTCATCAACTCCTCGTCGTAGGTGATCCCCTGCGTCGAGTACTCCGGGAAGATGACGAGATCGACGCCCGGGGCGCCGGTTTTGATCCCCTCAATCTTGTTCGCGATATTTTCACACTGTTCGAGCACTTCTTCTTTCGACTCCGGGCTCGGGGCCGAGGTCTGATGGACCGCTACACCGACCGCGTCTCCGGACGACGAAATGTCACCGTGTCTCATCGATACAATCATCCAAAGATTAGACTATTCATTAACTCTTTCTTAAATCACAGCCATATTGTTCCAGCAATTGAACTAATATTCACTCCTTTAGGTGCTGTTTGGGAATCCAGAATATCCAGACCCCGCTGTGCAGCTCTCTAGCAACGTCCCGTTTGTCTTTAGGCCCCATTTGCCACGTATTCCACCACCTATAACAATATTAAGTGGAAGTTTATATACTAATTTTCACTTATTTTAATCATTTGTTTGCAAATACTGCGCTAATACACATCTGTTTACTTATCACCCGGACTCGATTAGGTATGGGCTACGAAAGTTCAATCGAAGACCACGGACGCAAACTCAGTCGCCGTAATGCACTCAAGATGGCCGGGGGAGCCGGCATTACCGGCCTCGCCGGGTGTTCCGGTGGCAGCTCCTCGAGTGGCAGTTCCGATAGTGAGAGTAGCGAGGACTCGGGCACGAGCGACGAACCACTGACCGTGGGCGCGCTGTACGCGTTGAGTGGGAGCACGGAGGTCATCGGCCGCCCGATGATGAACTCCACGGAACTGGCGATCCAGCAGATCAACGACGCGGGCGGCATCAACGGCCGCGAGATCGAACTCGTCAAGGCCGATACGGCGTCGGCGCCACAGACAGGGATCGAGAAGTCGAGACAGCTCATCAACCGCGACGGTTGCAGCATCGTGTTCGGGGCGTACACCAGTGCGATGCGGAACGCCATCACCGACATCTACGTGGAGAACGAAGTCCCGCTCTTCTACCCGACGCTCTATGAGGGCGGTGTCTGTCGCGAGATCGAAGGTGCGGAAGGTTTCAGCGGCGAGATCAACATCCCCGAAGAGAGTCTCGAGTGGGTGTTCTTCAACGGTGCCGTACCGAAGCAGCAGATTCAGCCCTACATCCCGTGGCTGATGGAGGAGTACGATATTAGTTCGTTCTACCTGATCGGCTCCGATTACGTGTGGCCGCACACAACCAACGCCGTCGTCGACGACTTTGTTCAGGAGAACGGCGGCTCGATTGTCGCCGAGGACTACGTACCGCTCGGCTTCACGGACTGGGGCTCGAAACTCAGCGACATCCAGTCCTCCGGCGCCGACGCAGTGTACTTCACCACGGTCGGGACGAGCATGGTCGAGATGCTGAATCAGGCCGGCTCGGTCGGACTGATAGACGAGATGGTCTGGGCCGGCAACATTATGAGCGAACAGGAGGCTATCGCCGCCGGCGATGCCGCCGACGGTGTCCTGACCTCCGCACCGTACTTCACGAGCCTCGACGGGGAAGCCAACGACGAATACATTTCGAGCTACGAGGAGGCGTACGGCACTGACACGACGCCGAATTTCGTAGCGGAGGCGTCGTACTTCGGGCCGCACCTGATGGCCAACGCGTTGACCGAACACGCACCTAGCGCCTCGTCCGGCGCGGAGGTCAAAGCCGCGCTGGAGAACCCTATTTCGATGGACGCACCGCAGGGAACCGTCTCGATGGATCCGGCAACACACCACGCGACGCTGCAATCGCGCGTCGGCGAGTTCGACGCCGAGAGCGGAGCGTTCGAAGTCCTGACCGAGTTCGGCCAGATCGAACCGTACGGGATCACCGTCGCAGAGGGCTGTCTAGACGTCTAAGTCACACCCATCATTCGACACATCATGATCTCAACATTAGCAACAACCATTCCGTTACAGTTGGCCGATCGGGTACTGATATCGCTCACGTCGATCTCGGGGCTGATCCTCGTCGCCTCCGGATTGACGATCATCTTCGGCCTGATGGGGGTGCTTAACCTCGCACACGGCGCGCTGATGATGGTTGGAGCGTACACCGCATACGCCGTCCAGAGCGCCGGCTTCTCCCCGTGGCTCAGCATCGTGATCGCGCCCCTCGTCGTGGGGCTCGTCGGCGTCGCGATGGAGGTCACTCTCATCCGACGGCTCTACGACCGGCCGCTCGACACCCTCTTGGCCACGTGGGGCGTCGCGATCGTGCTGCAGGAGGCCGTGACGATCGCGTTCGGAACGTCACAAAAGAGCGTCGCGCCCCCGATGGAGGGTTCGATCTCTCTGCTCGGCGTGACCTACCCTATCCATTGGGCGTTCATCATCGTGGTGGCCGTCGTGGTGATGGCGATCACGATCGGACTGTTCGCCTACACCGACATCGGGATTATGGCGCTCGCCGTGATTCAGGACCGCGAGATGGCCGCGGCTGTCGGCATCAACACGCGCGTCTCTGACCGGACGACGTTCGCGTTCGGCTCCGCGCTGGCGGGGCTGTCCGGCGCGATTATGGCCCCACTCCTGAGTGTCAACTCGACGATGGGAATTTCCTGGCTCGCCGACTCCTTCCTCGTCGTTATCGTCGGCGGGATCGGGACCTTCACAGGAACCATCGCCGGCGGGGTCCTCCTCGGCGGGCTCGACAACCTGTTCCGGACAGTCATCTCCGGGTACACTTCGATCGCGCAAGCTGCCGTGCTGTTGGTCGCACTGGTCATCATCCGCTACCGGCCGCAGGGGCTCGTCCCCACGACGGGGGGTGGTGAGTGAGATGGCGACGAAAGACGCTGCGGTCAATCTGAAGACGCCGTCGTCGGTCGCGAAGATCGTCGGACTCCTCGCGCTCGTCGCGCTCCCGCTTTTCGTCTCGGAGTACCAGGTTTCGACGTGGTCGACGTACCTCACGTTCGCCCTGCTTGCGCTCTCGATCGACCTCGTGTGGGGCTACACCGGCCTGTTGACGCTCGGCCACGCCGCGTTCTTCGGTGTCGGCGCGTACGTCACCGCGAAACTGTTGAAAGAGGTGCCCGTGGTCCCCGACATCGCCGTCGTGTTCATCGTCGCCCCCGTGGTGGCGGCACTGCTAACGCTCGCTTTGGGCTGGTTCCTCTTCAGCGCCGACGTGAAGGGGTCGTACTTCGCGATCACGACGCTCATCGTCTCGATAATCTTCGAAAGCATTGCCGGGGAGTTCGTGGGCTTCCTCGGCGGCTTCAACGGGATCTACGGGATTCCGTCGATACAGGTCGTCGGCGTGGAGCTAACCGCGACGATGAGTTACTACCTCGCACTCGGTGTCCTCGTGGGGTCGTACCTGTTTCTCAATACCCTCGTAGATTCGGCGTTCGGCCGCGTCCTGCGCGGGATTCGTGGGAATCAGGAACGGACCGAGTTCTTCGGCTACGACACACAGCAGTACCGGCTCATCATATTCACTCTGAGCGGTGTTATGGCTGGCGTCGCAGGCAGTATGTACGCGACCATCGACGGCTTCGTCTCGCCGCCGCTCTTGGGCTTCGTGCTCTCGACGCAGGTGGTCATCTGGATCGCTGTCGGCGGCCGTGGCACCCTCATCGGGGCGGTGTTCGGGGCGCTGTTGATCCAATACCTCAACTCCACGCTGAGCGACGTGCTGATCAACTACTGGGAGATGGGCCTCGCACTGCTGTTCATCGCCGTCGTGATCGGTGCGCCTCGTGGAATCGTCGGGCTCCTCTCCGATATTGTCGAGGGAGTCCAGGCGACCCTCGTGTCCACGAGCAGAAACGAGATCGGCGCGGGAGGTGAGGTCGATGACTGAGATCGAACCGCTGTTACAGGCCGAGGGACTGACGAAGCGCTTCGGCGAGTTCACCGCGGTCAACGACGTCGACTTCACTGTCCAGCCGAACGAGACGAAGGCACTGATCGGACCCAATGGAGCCGGTAAGACGACCTTCCAGAACCTTCTGACCGGGAAGCTCTCGGCAACCGAGGGGACAATCACGTTCGACGGGGAAGACGTCACGTCCGTGCCGCCGCACGAGCGCGCCCAGCGCGGAATTATTCGCAAGTACCAGATCACGAGCGTCTACGAGGACGAGACCGTAATCGAGAATATGCGACTGGCGTTCCGATCGCGGGCATCGTCGCCGTGGAAGCTGCTGCGGACGCACGACGACAGCGACATCCGCGAGCGGATCGAGGAACTGCTGGAGATCGCGAACCTGAACGACAAACAGGACACGATGGTCGGAACGCTCTCGCACGGCGAGAAACAGTGGCTCGAGATCGTTATGGCCGTCGGCGCAGAGCCAGAACTCCTGCTCCTCGACGAGCCAACGTCCGGGATCAGCGTCGGCGAGACGAACGACACCGTCGACCTCATCAAGGAGATCAGGGAGACGGAGAACGTCGCGATCGTCGTCATCGAACACGATATGGATTTCATCAGAAAGGTTTCCGAGAGCATCACCGTCCTCGATCGCGGCGAAATCATCGCCAGCGGCACGATCGACGAGATCGAGAGAAACGAGACCGTCCAGCAGATCTACCTCGGGGAGACGGCCGATGCTTAGGACCTCGGACGTGCAGATCGGCTACGGCGAGAGTACGGTGGTCTGGAACGTCGATGTCAAGGTCGAGACCGACCAGATCGTCGCCGTCCTCGGTCGCAACGGGGTCGGAAAGACGACGTTGCTTCGGGGAATAATGGGACTGAACGATCTCCAGGGCGGCCACGTGTTCCTCGACGGCGAGAACATCTCGACGCTGAAGCCGTTCGAGATGGCGGCGAAAGGCGTCGGATACGTCCCGCAGTCCCGAGACATCTTCGGGGCGATTTCCGTGGAGAACAACATCCGACTCGGGAGTGCCAGCGGCGATCAGTTGCTCCTGAAGAGAGAGGTTCCGGAGTACATCTACGAGTACTTCCCGGCACTCAAAGAGAAGGCCGACGCCAAGGGGGGCACGCTGAGCGGTGGACAGAAACAGCAACTGGCGATCGCCCGGGCGCTCAACGCCGATCCGAGTCATCTGTTGCTCGACGAGCCATCGGAGGGGATCCAGCCCTCGATCGTCCACGAGATCGGCGAACAGCTCAAGCGGATCCGCGACAACCGCGGCATCTCGGTGCTCATCGTCGAACAGAACCTGAACCTCGCGTTGGCGGTCGCCGATTACTGTTACGTCCTCGAAACGGGACGAGTCGTCGAGCAGGGGACGCCCGAGGAGATCGAAGCCTCCGGTGCCGTCGAAGAGTACCTTTCCGTATAGGCCGGGGCAAAACGGCGCACCCTCGTTTCTTGTGTAATCGCGATCGCGACGAACTGCGCCGACCGACCGTCTCAAGTGACTCAACCCCTAATAGCGCCCCAATGAGCGATACCTCCGGGTCGAGTCCGCTCTCGCCCGACAGACCGGCGGCGGATCGGGAGTTCAGGGTCGACGCCCCGTTCGATCCCGCAGGCGACCAGCCCGAAGCCATCGAGCAACTGGCGTCGGGCTTCGAGTCCGGAATGGACAAACAGACGCTGCTCGGCGTCACTGGCTCGGGCAAGACGAACACGGTCTCGTGGACCATCGAGGAGCTCCAGCAGCCGACGCTGGTCATCGCCCACAACAAGACGCTCGCCGCCCAACTGTACGAGGAGTTTCGCAATCTGTTCCCGGACAACGCGGTCGAGTACTTCGTCTCCTACTACGACTACTACCAGCCGGAGGCCTACGTCGAACAGACCGACACCTACATCGACAAGGATATGTCGATCAACGAGGAGATCGACCGGCTCCGGCACTCCGCGACGCGGTCGCTGCTCACCCGCGACGACGTCATCGTCGTCGCGAGCGTCTCGGCGATCTACGGCCTCGGTGACCCGTCGAACTACACCGAGATGGCGCTTCGGGTCGAACTCGGGGACCGACTCGACCGCGACGACCTGCTGGCGCGCCTCGTCGACCTGAACTACGAGCGCAACGACGTCGACTTCCAGCAGGGGACGTTCCGCGTCCGCGGCGACACCGTCGAAGTGTACCCGATGTACGGCCGCTACGCCGTCCGCATCGAGTTCTGGGGCGACGAGGTCGACCGCCTGACGAAACTGGACCCCCTGACCGGCGAGGTCGTCTCCGAGGAGCCGGCCGTCCTCGTGCACCCCGCAGAGCACTACTCGATCCCCGAGGAGAAGTTAGCGGAGGCGATCGCGGAGATCGAGGAGCTGATGGACGAGCGCGTCCGGTACTTCGAGCGACAGGGCGACCTCGTCGCCGCCCAGCGGATCGAGGAGCGCACCACCTTCGACATCGAGATGCTGCAGGAGACGGGCTACTGCTCGGGCATCGAGAACTACTCGGTGCATATGTCCGACCGCGACTCCGGGGAGCCGCCGTACACGCTGCTCGATTACTTCCCGGACGACTTTCTCACCGTCGTCGACGAGTCCCACCAGACGCTCCCGCAGATCCGCGGGCAGTTCGCCGGCGACAAGTCGCGAAAGGACTCGCTCGTCGAGAACGGCTTCCGGCTCCCGACGGCGTACGACAACCGGCCGCTGACGTTCGAGGAGTTCGAGGAGAAGACCGACCGGACGCTCTACGTGTCGGCGACGCCCGGCGACTACGAACGGGAGCACTCCGAGCAGATCGTCGAACAGATCGTGCGCCCGACGCACCTGGTCGACCCCGAAATCGAGGTCGCGGACGCGACCGGGCAAGTCGACGACCTCTTGGATCGGGTCGACGAGCGCATCGAGAACGACGAGCGCGTGCTGGTCACGACGCTCACGAAGCGGATGGCCGAAGACCTCACCGAGTTCCTCGAAGAATCGGGCGTCGACGTGGCGTATATGCACGACGAGACCGACACGCTGGAGCGCCACGAGCTGGTTCGGGACCTCAGATTGGGGAACATCGACGTACTCGTCGGGATCAACCTCCTCCGGGAGGGCCTGGACATCCCCGAGGTCTCACTCGTCGCCATCCTCGACGCCGACCAGGAGGGATTCCTCCGCTCGGAGACGACGCTCGTGCAGACGATGGGCCGCGCCGCGCGAAACGTCGAGGGCGAGGTCGTCCTCTACGCCGACGAGACGACCGACTCGATGCAGTCTGCGATCGATGAGACGCGTCGCCGACGGCAGATCCAGCGCGAGTACAACGAGGAGCACGGCTTCGAGCCGAAGACGATCGAGAAAGCGATCGGCGAGACGAGCCTCCCCGGGAGCGGTGGGAGCAGCGGCGAATCGACGAGCGACGAGCCGGCCGACGAGTCGGAAGCGCGCGAACGGATCGCCTACCTGGAAGACCGGATGCAGGAGGCCGCAGACAACCTCGAATTCGAGCTCGCAGCCGACATCCGCGATCGGATCCGGACACTTAGACAGGAGTTCGGGATCGCCGAGGACGACGAACGCGACGGTCGCGAAGAGGGTGTCGACCCCGGCGACGACCCGCTCGACGGAGTGCCAGTGGGCGACGATGCACTCGGTGGCGTGCCGCCCGGCGAGGACGCGATCGGAGACCGCCAGGACGACGCGTCGACTGACGATCGCTGACCTGACGCGGGTCGCGACGACGGGGCAAGGATGGGCGAAACGCCGCACGCCACACGTCCCCACGGCGAGTTCGAACCTCAAGATTTATTCCTCGGTCGTCGCTATCCGGCGGCTACGATGATGTTCGACGACGCGGTTGCCCGAATCGATCACAACTTCCACCGCGATACGCGAGGGGGCATCACGTAGATGTCCCGCGCGCTCGACCGTTCGTCGCTCGAGTCGACGTTCGACCGCTGTCAGCACACGGACCCCGTCAGCGCAGCACCGCACCGATCGATAGCCCCTCGTTCTTCCGTCGATCCGGTCGTATCTCCTGTCGACAACTAACCTCCAAACGAAACCAATGACATCAGTGTCCTACAGTCGTGTCCAGCGGTCGTTCCTGCGCTATCAGCACATCTTCGTGTTCCTCGCGCCCCTCGCGTTCATCGTCGGGGTCCTGCTCAGCGCTCCGACGCCGGCCGAGACCGGCATCGGAAATATGTTCGAGGGCCCGTGGATGGACTACTGGCTCGAGTACTGGTGGCTGTTCCCGGCGTTCCTGCTGGGGGCCACTATCGTGAACACGGTCGGGATCAGCGGTTCGGCGCTTTTCGTCCCGTTCCTCATCTTCCTCTTCCCGCTGGCCGCGAACCCGCTGGAGCCGGAGACGATCGTGAAGGTCGGACTGATCAGCGAGGCGTTCGGGCTGTCGAGTTCCGCGATCGCGTTCATTCAGTACGGGCTCGTCGACCGACGCCTGGCGCTTACGCTCGTCGGCGGCGCGGTTCCCTTCGTCGTCGGCGGCGCGCTCCTGTCGTTCGTCATCCCCGAACCGCTCTTCCACGGGCTGCTCGGACTCGCGCTGCTCGCAGCGTCGTATCTGCTGTTCAAGGCTGATCTCGACCACGAGGGCACTGACGCCGACCACAACGACGCCGCCGCGACTGACGGCGGCCAGGCTGAACTGCCGGACGACGCCGGGAAGCTCGGCCCCGCCGGCGTCCACACCGACGAAGAAGGGACCGTGACCCGCGTCGACCGCGAGGGCGACGACTACCGCTACACGCGCGGCGGCTATCTCCGCCGCTTCGCCAACTACAGCATCGGGGGTATGTTCCAGGGGCTGGCCGGCTTCGGCGTCGGCGAACTCGGGATCATCTCGATGCTCGGCACCAAGGTCCCGGTCCGCGTCGCTATCGGGACGAACCACATCGTCGTGGCGCTGACGGCCATCCTGGCCTCGCTGGTCCACGTGTTCGGCGGCGGCCTCGTCGGCGGGCACAGCCTGAGTCTCGCCTCGACGCCGTGGAATATGGTCGTCTTCACCGTCCCGGCGACGGTGACCGGCGGCCAGATCGCGCCTTACGTCTCGAACGCGCTCAGCACGTCGACGATCAAGGCGTTCGTCGGCGGCCTGTTCGCGATTATCTCGGTTGCGCTGTTCCTGATGGCGGCGGGGGTGGCCTGAGATGTACGAGACGGTGCTGCTTCCGACCGACGGCAGCGACGCGTCGCTGGCGGCGGCGACACACGCGGGATCGCTCGCACAGACCAACGAGGCGACTGTCCGCGTCGTGTCGGTCGCCGACAGTCGAAACCGCTTCGAGAGCCCGAGCAGCGGGCTCGCACCCGAAGCGTGGGAGGAAGCCGAGCGCGACCGCGCCGAGGCAGCTATCGACGAGACCGTCGAGTACCTCCCCGACGACGTCGACGTCGAGCGGTCGGTCGTGATGGGAATCCCGCAAGACGAGATCCTCGATCAGATCCAGCGAGCGGACGCCGACGTCGTCGTGATGGGGACCCACAGCCGGTCGGGGATCGACCGCTACCTGATCGGTAGCGTCACCGAGCGGGTGATGCGTCACGCGTCGGTGCCGGTGCTGACCGTTCGGGACGACGACCCGGACGCGTAAGCGGAAAACAGCTCTCAGTCGATGCGGTGCTGATACTGTCGGACGCTATTTCTGCTCGCCGACAGCGTTCGCGGACGTGTCGGCGCGGCGTGAGCGGTACAGATTGACGACGAGCCCTGCTACGAATGCGAGCAGGCCGGCGCCGAGCAGCCACAGTACGCTGGGGTGTTCGAGTCCCAGATGTAGCGGAGTTACCATCGGACAGATATGGCTGGAGAAGCCACCTAACTGCTTCTATTCGAGCAGAGCACGCGAGTGCGAGCGCGAAACTATCGTTCGACGGCGTCGACGCGCATCTCGATATAGCGCCGTGGCCACTCGAGGAGATGCCGCTTCAGCCGACTCAGAGGCGAGTTCTCTGGCGTCGGGGGCGTTGCCTCGCCGCGGGGAACTGCCGGACCGCGTTCGTGGCTCATACTAACACATACTTTCGGTCGCCGGATAATTATAACGATTGTTCGTGTTGCCTGGGTAAGAAGTCGCGACCGCGACCCCGGCGGGCCGACGAAACCTCGCTCTACGTTATTGGCTCTCGTACGCGCCGTCGAGATTCAGGTCGACCTCGGTCTCGGCCGCGCCGTCGCCGCGCTCGGGGAGATCGCCGACCGATTCGACGGCTTCGATGTCGGAGACGTCCGCGACGATCTCTTCTACGTCGTCGATGCCGAGGAGGTCCCGAGTCTCCGGGTCGAAGTCGAGGCTCTCCAGAGCGGCCGACGCCTGCATATCGGAGTCGGTGAGCCCGCGCCCGTACCGGCCGAGGAGGCTCGTGAGTTCCTGCGGGATGACGTACGTCGTCGACGGCGACGTGCCGATGTTCGTGAGCGTCTCCAGCCCGCGGTCGATAATCGCGCGCTCGCCCATCGACTCGGCGGCCCGCGCTCGGAGGACCGTCGCGACCGCGTCGCCCTGCGCTTCCAGGATCTGACTCTGTTTTTCACCCTGGGCGCGGATGATGTTCGCCTGCTTCGCACCCTGCGCCGTCTCGATGGCGGAGCGGCGTTCACCCTGCGCTTCCAGGATCATCGCGCGGCGGCGGCGCTCGGCGGACGTCTGCTGTTCCATCGCGTTCTCGACGTCCGCGCTCGGCTTGACCGTCCGCACCTCGACGCTCTCGACGCGGATGCCCCACTCGTCGGTCGGTTCGTCGAGTTCCTCGTTGATCCGACGGTTGATCTTCTCTCTTTCTGAGAGGGTCTCGTCGAGTTCCATATCGCCCAGAACCGCCCGCAACGTCGTCTGCGCGAGGTTCGAGACCGCGCGTTCGTAGTCGTCGACTTCCAGGAAGGCCCGTTTCGCGTCCATCACGCGGATGTAGACGACGGCGTCGGCGGTCACCGGCGAGTTGTCGCGCGTGATCGCCTCTTGCTTGGGGACGTCGAACGTCTGCGTCCGGAGATCGAAGGGGTAGGTCTTCGAGATGAACGGCGGGATCACGTTGAGTCCGGGGTCGAGCAGTCGTCGGTACTCTCCGAACACCGTCAGCACGCGGCGCTCGTAGGCGTTGACGATCTCGACCGTGCTGTACACCGTCGCGATCGCGAGTACGAGGACCACGAGACCGACGACCGTCACCGGATCCCCGCCGAAGAGGGCGAAGGCGACGAGGACGGCGGCGACGACGCCCACAGTGGGGACCACCCAGCCGGGAAGGCCGCGGGCGGAGAGCCGGCCGAGTTCGCGGAAGAGGTTCGCCATAGAAGACATTGTGACGGAGTCACATTAAGGGTGTCCCGGCCAGTGGGCACGGAGCAGCAGCGACAGAGCGCGGTCGAGAGAGGAAGTCGAGAGCGACGTCACCGCGCCCGAAGGCACTTCAGGATGGCCAAGAGAGGGAGAGTATGCGCTTACCGAGCCCCGGACCCGACCGTGCGGAACTGGAGGTCGAAGACCTGCTGAAGGTCGTGCTCGTCCTCGTCGTGATCTGGCTCGTGCTGGAAGTCGTCGGCGGCATCCTCGGGATTCTCGCTGAACTTCTGGGTCCGCTGCGACCGTTCCTGGGACTCGCCGTCGTTGCGCTCATCGTGCTGTGGCTGCTCGATCGAATCTAATACGCTCGAGAACCGCACTCTCACGGGCAATCGGCCTCGTCGACGCCCTGGCGGTCGGGACCCTGGTCGATGGTTCGTGTCGCCGCTGTATCGAGATTCACGAGCAGCACTCGCCCGCCGTAGCCGTGCGTCTGGTCGTGGCCGCGGACGACGACGCAGGTCACGTCCTCGGGGATCTCGATGGTTTCAGAGCGCGTGAACGGTTGCTGGGAGTGTGCGTGGAGCAGTTCCCGGGGCCCAGTCGGGTCCCGTCGAGACGCTCGATCTGCCACCAGTTCGCGTAGCCGTCTTCGCCGGCGTCGTCGTGATGGAGCGTCACGTCGAACGTGTAGGACCCCGCCCGGCCCTCGAAACTGACACCGACGACGTTCGCCTCTCGGAGATCGAGGGGCGACTCGTCCGTCGCCTCGGAGCCGTCATCGTCGGTCGTTCCAGTCTCGCTGGTCGGGCCGTCGGTGGCAGTGGTCGACCCAGTCGTGCTGTTCGCCCCGGCCGTGACGCTAGTCGGTCCGTCGCCACTGTCGGCCCCGTTCGACTGCTCGCTACATCCGGCCAGCACTCCACCGACGAACACGCTCGCCGCCCCGGCGAGAACGCGACGTCTGGCGAGCGTTGGACAGCGATTCATACGACTCTGTTGATCGGTCCGGAACAAAACGCTCCGGTAGGCGGGTCGCTCCCGACGGCTTCTTGCCCGCTGGCGCCGACGCTCGACCGTGTTCAGTCTGAACGTCCCGGTCCCGGGGCAGGTCGACCGCCTCGCCTCGGAGTTGCATCCGAAACTCACGCGGTTCGAGCGGATCCGCGAGCGGCACACGCTGCTCGCGAAGCGCTTCGACACCGCACTCGACGACGACGCCGACTCGCTCCCGCGGCTCCGCGAGCGACTCCGGCCGATCCTTCGGGAACGCAGGGGCGGGCGCTCCGGGATCGACCTCCGAGTGACCGGGCTCGATTACTTCGAGACGCCGCCGCGAGGTCCGGGTCCGGTCGTCTATCTCACCGTCGAGAGCCCGGACCTCCACGCGCTGCATCGCCGACTCTGTGAGTCGTTCGGCACCGTCGAAGGGATGGAGGGCGAGGGGTACGTCCCGCACGTGACGCTCGCTCGCGGGGGTCGCATCGCGGACGCCGCCGACCTCGTCGATCGCACGGAGATCGAGCCGGTCGCGTGGACGGCGAACGAGGTCCAGATCTGGGACTCGCGCTATCGGGAGCCCGCGGCGCGGATTCCGTTACGGTGACCGCGTCGGCTTACAGCGGTCGCCTCAGCGGGGCGTGAGCCGCATCCCCATCGGCTCCTCGGGGTGCATCGTCAGCGACCCTCGGAGCTCGAACGGCCGGTCGCGGACGTAGTCGAGTTCGTACTCCTGGGCGACGGTGCCGAGAATGAGTTTCGCCTCGAGCATCGAGAGGTGCTTGCCGATGCAGTGACGCGGACCGCCGCCGAACGGGAAGTACGCGAATCGCGGTCGCTCGCGCCGGCGCTCCGGCAGCCAGCGGTCGGGATCGAACGTCTCGGGATCGTCGTACCACCGCTCGGATCGATGGACCGCCCACTGCGACAGCATCACAGCCGAGCCGCTCGGAATCCGATACCCGCCGAGTTCGACGTCGACCTGCGGCTCTCGGAAAATGACGTACACCGGCGGATAGAGCCGCATCGCCTCCTGTAACACGCGTTCGAGGTAGTCGAGTTGCCGCACGTCCGCGGCCGTCGGCGGCGCGTCGCCGCAGACCGCGGCGAGTTCCTCGTGGACCCGCGCCTCCGCCTCGGGGTGTTGTGAGAGGAGATACCACGTGTACGTCAGCGTCAGCGCCGTCGTGTCGTGGCCCGCGAGCAGCATCGTCATCAGTTCGTCTCTGAGTTGCTGGTCGGACTGCTCGCCGCGCTGTTTCGCGCGCAGCAGGATCGACAGCAGGTCCATCGGCTCGTCGGCGTCGCCGACGATGTCGGAGGCGGGGTCGACGTCGGGGTCGTGTTCGGTGCCGCGCCGCTCGGCGACGACGTCGTCGATAATCTCCTCTAAGATACGGACGGACTCGTGGTACTCGCGGTTCTCTCGTGTCGGGACCCAGTCGGGGACGAGGAATCGCAGCGGGTCGGGCTCGAAGCGCTTCCCGAGCGGTTCGAGGTTCTCCTGGACCAGTTCGGTCTGCTCGTCGGTCAGCTGCGAGCCGAACATCGCCTCGACGATGATCCGAACGGTCACGCGGGCCATTTCGAGGTGGACGTCGCGGACCTCGCCCGCCTCCCAGTCGTCGAGCATCGTCTGGGCGTGACGGGAGATCACGTCGCCGAGTGCCGAAATGCGCTTCGGGCCGAAGGCGGGCTGGGCGAGTTGGCGCTGTTTGCGCCACGTCTCGCCCTCACTGAGCAGCAGCCCATCGCCGAGCAGCGTGCCGATGGCGTCGTCCTGGAAGTCCGGTTTGTGGTACTTCGCGTCCTCGGTCACCAGCACCCGCTCGATGTCCGCGGGATTCGTGACCATATACGTCTCGATCGGCCCGAGGTCGAAGCGCGCCACGTCGCCGTAGGCGTCCGCGACGCTCGTGAGAAACGTGAAGGGGTCCCGCGCGTACTGGCGGCTGTTCCCGAAGACCGGTACGCCCGCGGGTCCAGGGGGCTGAGTTCGCATCGGAGTCTAGTTGGTCTCCAACGATATCAGCCGTTCGGCCGATCAGGCGTCGGGGCGCGTGGGTGGTTCGCGTGAGGCTAGGGCTACGGCCGCGGTGGTTCGTCCGGGTAGGCGTCGAGGTCGGCGTAGAAGTTCAACATCGCGAATTTCAACTTCTCGGGGTCGACGTCGACGAGTTCGGCGCGCTCCTCTGGGGGAAAGCTCCCGCGGACACCGTACTTCCCCATATCGGCGCTCGCGCGGGTGTAGCGCTTGTCGACGAGCAGCCGGACGCCGTAGTCGTCGGGGGCGCGGATGACCCGGCCGAGCGCCTGTCTCGTCTTCCGGATCGTCGGGATCTCGACCGCGTAGCGCCAGCCCGCTTCGCGCCGGTCGGCGTAGGCGCGGTCGTAGGCGTCCTGTATCGCCTCCATTCGTTCCGAGAGGTGCGGATACGGCACGCCGACGACGGCGACCGTCCGGGCGTCGTCGCCGTCGAAGCTCACGCCCTCTGCGAGCGTCCCCCACAGCGACGTGCAGAGAATCGCGTCGTCCCCGCCGACGAACGATTGGCGCATCGACTCGGTCTCGACGCCCGGTTCGTCGAGGAGGAGCCGACTCGTCACGTCGGCGCGGTTCAGCAGGCGGTCGTGATACCGCTCGGCCTCGGCGTAGGAGGGGAAAAACAGGAGCACGTTCCCCGGCGTGAAGCGCGTCGCGTCGGCCAGTACGTCCGCGACCGCAGACTGCGTGTTGGGGTCGCTCCGCTCGGAACTGAAAAGCGCCGGCGCTTCGACCGCGAGCGTCCGCCGGCGGTCCTCGGGATATTCGAGGCCGTAGGCCATCGTCGCCGGATCCGAGAGGCCGAGCACGTCTTCGATCACGTCGAAGGGGCGCAGCGTCGCCGACATCAGGATGCTCGCGTTGACCTCCTCGAACAGCGTCTCGGTCACCTCCCGCGGGATGCAGGTGTACAGTTCCGCGCGCCCGTACACCTCCTCGGTCCCGGCGTCGCGCCGCACCGAACACATCGGGTGCTGGCCGAGTTTCCCGCCGTCGGCCATCCACGCCGCGATGAACTCCGCGGCCTGCAGCGTCTGACATTCCGAGCGCGTCGTCGCCTGCCCGTTCTTGTACGCTTCCTCGTACTCCCTGTCGAGCGCTCGCCCGAGTTGGAGCGCCAGATCCACTTCTGCGTCGATGCCGCGGCCCTCGTAGCGGTCGAGAAACGCCAGCGTCAGGTCGTCGCGGCGGTCGCTGTTGGCGATCGTGAGATCGTACCAGTCGTCGCCGACCTGCTCGCGCTCTCCGAAGCCGAGCGCGTCGTCGTAGGTCGCTCTGAGCGCGCCGAGGAACGCCGAGAGGACGTTCTCGGCCGGTTGCGCCCGCGAGTCGTCGGCGTCTTCCAGTTCCGAGAGCGCCTCTTCGAGCGTGTTTTCGGTCAGTGTCCGACTCGCGTGGTCGCGCGCGGCCGACTCGATGTTGTGAGCCTCGTCGAAGACGGTGACGACGTCTTCTGGCTCGCGACCGAGCCACCGGAAGAACTGCTCGCGGATCGCGGGGTCCAGCAGGTGGTGGTAGTTGCAGACCACCAGATCGACCGCCTCCATCCCCTCTTTGAGGAGTTCGTAGCCGCAGAGCTGTCGTTGGTCCGCGTACTCGTAGATCTCTTCTGGGGTTCGAACGTCGTCGAAGAGCCACTCGAAGAACTCGTCGGTGTTGCCGACGAGGTTGTTGTAGTAGTGCTCACAGACGTTGCCGTCCCGTAGCTCTTCGAGTTCGGATTCGACGGCGTCGAGTTCGTCCGTCACCGTGTTTCTGGCCTCGCCAGCGCCGTCTTCGCCCTCGCGGATCCGATCCAAGAGCGCCTCGGCCTGCTGGTTCAGTTCGGCGCGCTCGGTTTCCTTCTCGACGAGCGTCCGCGTAGTGTCGCGAAGCGTCTGACACTCCTGGTACTCGACGTCGATGTGACACATCGACGATTTGCCCTTGAACACGACCGCGCGGAGCGGTTCCTCCCGCGTGATTGCGCGGGCGTCCTCGACGAACTGGCGCATCTGCTGGTGGACGTTGGTGGTGATGACCACCGTCTTGTCCGTCCGGCGGGCGTACTCAAGCGCCGGCACGAGCGCCGAGAGCGTCTTGCCCGTCCCCGGAGCACCCTCTAACAGAACGTCGCGTTCGTCGTCCAGCGCCTCGGCGATTTCGGCCATCGCAGAGCGCTGATTCGGATACGGCTCCTCGTAGGGGAAGAACCGCTCGTACTCGCCGGTCGTCGACACAGGGGTCTCTCCGCCTTCCTGAGATTAAAAGCCTCGGACGGGGGAAGAGACGTGTCCGTGTGCTTCGCGTGGCGGCGCGGGCGGCTTACTCGAACTGGAGGTCGAAGTCGAGTGCGACCTCGTTCGTCACGTTGTCGTACAGCGGGGAAGTCGCCGTGACTTCGTCGTGTAGTTCCTGGAGTTCCGCTTCCGACGCGTCGGCGTCGATATGCGTCGTCGCGCGGATCTCGTCGTAGCCCGGTCGGACGTCGTCGCTCAGACCGAGGAATCCACGGAGGTCGATGTCGCCCTCGAACTCGAAGGAGAGGTCCTCGATCTGGATGCCGTGCGCCGCCGCGTGCCCCGCATACGTCACGGCCAGACACGAACCGATCGCGGCGAGGAGGTGCTCGACGGCGTTGGGACCGGCCCGCTCGCCGAGGAGCGCTTCGGGTTCGTCGCCAGTAATCGTGAACTCCGGCGACTCGACCGTCGTCCCGTCCTGCTCGAAGTCGCTGATGTGCGTTTCACTCGCAAATCCACCAGTCCACTCCGTTTCTGCCCGGAACGTGAACGACGCCGAATCAGGGTCTTCCGCAGCCGCTTCAATCAGGTTTTCGAGCTCGTCGGTGTCTAAGCCATTTACTACAGTCATTCTTTTTCTACACAATACTATCTGCGGGCTAGCTTATAACGGGAAGGAAACGGTTCTCAACGGTGGCCGGATATTACTCGTAGCAAACATTGATTTTTCTCACTTGTAGTGTAGTTGTACTACAAGATCGCAGATACCGACAGAAATCTGTAGGCTCGATAATTCTGTGCTGTTTGTTTTCATACCGCATATTTCTATCGGCCCAGTGCGTCCGGATCGCGCGGCCGGGATGCCATTATTCGGGAGTATGCGGTCGTCTCTGCTATGGCGACAGACACCGCCACCCAGACGACAGCACAGACCGAAACGAACGAGTGGCAGTACGGCGTCGTCGCCGGCGTCGTCGCCGCGATCGTGATGGGCGGGCTGATGGCGATGCAGATGCGGCCCGTGCTCGAAGTCGCGATCCCCTCGATGTACTTCCTGACGGGCGGGCTCGCGGGGTTCACGATCCACGTCGCCCACGGTGCGGTCCTCGGCGTCGCCTTCGCCGCGATCGCGTCGACGCAGGCAGATCTGACGATCGCAAAGAGCACCGCGCTCGGCGTGGGGTACGGCGTCGTGCTCTGGATCGTACTCGCGGTCCTCGTGATGCCGATCTGGCTCTCCGTGGTCGGGTCGCCCGCGAATCCGCCGCTCCCGAACGTGAGCGTAATGAGTCTCGTCGGGCACGTGGTCTACGGCGTCGTGCTCGGCGGAGTCTACGCGGCGCTTCGGTGAGCGGCCGCGCCCCGTCACCGCTGTTGGCCCCGCTCGGACGCGTCGACCGCGCTCCGAGAGCGTCGAATACCCATCTCTCAATAGCAGTACGTACCGATCTTAGCACGTCTTAAAGTCGATCGAGCGTCTCTATTCGAGGGGATGCCGCTATCATTCGCCCCCGACGTCGCCGATCAACACCGGCGGATAGATCCGACGGAGTGGGACGACGTCTACGTCGTCGGCGACGTCCACGGGTGCCGAGAGACGCTCGATCAGCTCGTCGGCGCGGTTGGTCTGTCGGCGGACGACCTGTTCGTCTTCGTCGGCGACCTCGTCCGGAAAGGCCCCGACAGCGCCGGCGTCGTCGAGCGCGTGCGGGCGGCCGAGAATATGCTCTCGGTCCGCGGCAACAACGAGGAACAGGTCCTCCGCGGGGAGGCGACGCTGCCGGAACTCGACGAAGCGGCGCGCGAGTGGATCCGGTCGCTCCCGGTCGCGATCAGTTGGGACGGCGCACTCGTCGTCCACGGCGGCGTCTATCCCGACGTGCCGCTGGCCGAACACACGGTCGGTGACCTCCAGACCGCGCGAGCGACCGTCCCGGGCGGCGGCTACGACGGCCCGTTCTGGTACGACTCCTACGAGGGACCGCCGCGCGTGTTCTTCGGTCACACCGTACTCGAGGAACCGCTCGTGAGGGCGTGGAGCGTCGGGCTCGATACCGGCTGCGTCTACGGCGGGTCGCTGACGGCGTACCGCCTCGGCGACGACTCCATCCACCGCGTCCCGGCTCAACAAACAGGGCTCGAACGATCCGACTCGAAGGTCGCCTCGACGGCGCACGAGAAGAATGTCAGATAGTCACAACTCCACCGAAGACGGCGATCCGAAGGCGAAAAGCGCAGACGAAACCAGCCCGGCCGCGGACGTCGACAGCGAGTCCGACCCCGCTCGCGACGTCGAAGCGAACGACGGGATCGATTCAGGGATCGAGGACGACGCAGCAGGGACCGGGGATACAGCGGCGACTGAGGACGCCACAACGACGACCGCGACCGACGACGAGGCGGCGTCGTCGGCGTCGGACATCCCCGATCCGGTCACGCTCGGTCCGACCGAGTGGGCGACCGACGCGCCGGCACGAACGCCGCCGCTGGCCGACGAGGAGCCGACCGGCTCCTTCGACGACGAGAGTTGGTATCTCAACCGGGAGCTCTCGGAGCTGAGTTTCCAGTGGCGGGTGCTCTACGAGGCGTTAGACGGGCGCCAGCCACCGCTGTACCGACTCCGATTCCTCTCGATTCTGACGCGGAACCTCGACGAGTTCTTTATGAAGCGGATCGGCGGGCTGAAACAGCAGATCGACGCCGGCGTCACCACGTCCACGGTCGACGGCCGCTCGCCCAAAGAGCAGTGGCGGGAGTCTCTCGAAATGGCGTCGGACCTGGTCGAGACGCAGGCGCGGTGTTATCAGCACGCAGTTCAGCCCGAACTCGAGGACGCAGGCATCGAAATCATTGGAGCGGCGGGGTTGACCGACGAGGAGTCAGATCGACTCCGCTCGTACTTCGAGTCCTCGGTCCTGCCGACGCTGACGCCGCTGACGTTCGATCCGGCGCATCCGTTCCCGTTCATCTCCAATCTGTCGCTGTCGCTCGCGGTGCTCACCCGCGACGACGAGGGCGAAGAGCGCTTCTCCCGGATCAAGGTGCCCGCGAATCTGCCCCGGCTGATCCCCCTTTTCGACGTCGGGACGCCCGTCGACGAGATCGAGGGCGACCCGCGTGGCCGCTACATCCCGATCGAGGAGGTCATCGCGGCGAACCTCGACCTCCTGTTTCCGAACGTCGAGGTCACACACTACACGACGTTCCGCGTGACGCGGAACGCGGAGGTGCGGCGCAACGAGGACGTCGCGGAGGGGCTGATCGAACAGATCGAAGACGTCCTCCGACAGCGGCGGTTCGCGACGATCGTCCGCCTGGAGATCGCAGACGGTGCGGCCGACCGCATCCGAGAGCTGTTGGTCAGACACCTCAATATCACCGAGGACGAGGTGTTCGAGGTCTCCTCACCGCTGGCGTTGCGCGACTTCGACGGTCTGGTCGATCTCGACGCACCCTCGCTCAAGCTGCGGCCGTGGACGCCACAGCAGCACCCGCGGTTCGCCAAATTGGACCCGGACCGCCCCGACGACCTGTTCGAGGCGATCCGCGAGAAGCCCGCGCTCGTGCATCACCCCTATCACACCTTCGACGACACCGTCCAGGCGTTCCTCGACGCGGCCGCACACGACTCGGACACGCTGGCGATCAAAGCCGCGATCTACCGCACCGCACCCGACTCGCGCGTGCTCCGGAGCCTCATCGACGCCGCGAAGAACGGCAAGCAGGTCGCCGTGATGGTCGAACTGAAAGCCCGCTTCGACGAGGAGAACAACCTCCGCTGGGTCAAGCGCCTCGAGGAGGAGGGGATCCACGTCGCCTACGGCTCGATCGACCTGAAGACCCACAGTAAGGTCGCACTGGCGGTCAGACAGGAGAGCGACGACGTCCGCATCTACTCCCACGTCGCGACCGGGAACTATCACTCGGGGACGGCGAAGGGATACGTCGATCTCGGCCTGTTCACGGCCGATCCGGACGTCGGACAGGACATCGTCCGCCTGTTCAACTCCTTCACTGGCCACTCCCGACAGCAGGAGTACCGAAAGCTGCTGGTCGCCCCCGAGACGCTTCGATCGCGCATCTGTGAACTCATCGACCGCGAGATCGAACACGCCGAGGCGGGCGACGGCGGCCGGATCATCGCGAAGATGAACGCGCTGGAAGACCCCGGCATCGTCGAAAAACTGTACGAGGCCGGCGACGCGGGCGTCGACATCGACCTGTTCGTCCGCGACATCTGTCGGCTCCGCCCGGGCGTCGACGGGGCGACCGAGTCGATCAAGGTCCACAGCATCGTCGGTCGGTTCCTCGAACACTCGCGGATCTTCAAGTTCGGGAACGCCGGCGATCCCGCGTACTTCGTCGGCTCGGCCGACTGGATGACGCGGAACTTAGATCGCCGCATCGAAGCGGTTGCGCCGGTCGAAGATCCGGATCTACAGGCCGAACTCGACGAGATTCTCTCGGTGATGCTCTCGGACAACCGCCGGCGGTGGGTGATGCAATCGGATGGCAGTTACGTACAGCAGCACCCCGGTGAGGAACCCGTCCGCGACACACAGGAGATCCTGATGGAGCGCGCACGGGCGCGAGACCCTGGAGAGTCGCGCAACCCCGAGCGCGAACCGCGTCGCGAACCCAACGTCGACCTCGACGAGGTCTACACCGACGAGAGCGAACTCTGATCGGTTTCGCGAGCGCTTCACAGACGGGGAACTGATAGGGATTATCGTCACTGTTCGGAGATTCTCGCCGTACCGTCCGGCGAGAAATCTATGGAGACGTACGATAATCCCTATGAGAAGCAGCACAGAAGAACGCACCGAGCCTCGAACGCGCCGAACTACGCGTCCAGCAGTTCGACGAGCAGGCCCTTCTGGGCGTGCAGGCGGTTCTCCGCCTGGTCCCAGACGAGAGCCCGATCGGACTCTAAGACCTCGTCAGTGATCTCCTCGCCGCGGTGGGCGGGGAGACAGTGCATCACCTGCGCGTCGGAGTCTGCGAGCAGCGACTCGTTCACCTGATAGCCGTCGAAGGCAGCCAGTTTCTCGTGGCGCTGGTCCTCTTGGCCCATCGAGATCCAGACGTCGGTGTAAACGACGTCGGCGTCGTCGACGGCGTCTTTCGGGTCGTCGACGACCGTCGGCGCGTGACCGATCTCTTCGGCCTGTTCGAGCACCGCGTCGTCCATCCCGTAGTTCTCCGGCGTCGCGACCGTCAGATCCAGGCCGACCATCGCGGCCCCGATCACGAACGACTGGCCGACGTTGTTGCCGTCGCCGACCCACGCCGCCTGCACGCCGTCGAAGCCGTCGAAGGCCTCCTCGATCGTCAGCAGATCGGCGAGCGTCTGGCAGGGGTGGGCGTCGTCGGTGAGGCCGTTGACGATCGGCACGTCGGAGTACTCGGCGATTTCGAGCAGGTCTTCGTGGTCGAACAGCCGCGCCATCACAGCGTCGACGTACCGCGAGAGGACGCGCGAGGTGTCCGAGAGCGGTTCGCCGTGACCGAGCTGGATGTCGTCGGGCCCGAGGAAGATGGCGTGGCCGCCGAGCTGGGTCATCCCGGTCTCGAAGGAGATCCGGGTTCTGGTGCTCGGCTTCTCGAAGAGCATCCCCAGCGTCTGGTCGGGCAGTTGGGTGTCGTCCTCGCCGGCTTTGATGGCCGCGGCACGGTCGAGAACGGTGTGCAGTTCGTCCGTCGAGAGGTCGTCGATGTCGAGGAAGTGGTCGGTTTCGAGCATCCGGATCGTCACTCCATAAGGCGCTCGCAGACGTCCACGAGGACGTCGATCGAGCTATCGTACTCCGCGAGGTCGAGGTGTTCGTTCGGCGCGTGATCCAGGTCGGAGTCGCCGGGGCCGTAGGTCGCCATCGGACAGTCCCACGTGCCGGCGAAGATGTTCATATCGCTGGTCCCGGTCTTCCGGAGCAGCCGGGGTTCACCGCCGGCCTGCCGGATCGCGACGCGGAACGCGCGGGCGACCTCTGTCCGCGGACTCGTCATCACCGGCGGGATCGGTTTCTCCCAGTGGACGCTTCCGCGGTCGAGTTCTCCCTCCGCGACCTCCCGAATGTCGTCGATAGAGTACTTCGGTGGAACGCGGAACTGCACGTCGACGGTCGACTCGACGGCGAGGCCGTCCTCGGTGGGGCCGCCGTCGAAACGGACCGGCTTCGTCGTCACGGTGTCGAAGACGCCGTCGGACTCGTCCTCGTCGAAGAAGTCCGCGACGCTCGACCACCAGTTCACCGCCGACTGGATGGCGTTGTCTTCGGGGCGCGAGGAGTGGCCGAGTTCGCTGGTCGAGACGTACGTGCCCGAGAGGAAGCCGCGGTAGCCGAGCGTGATTCCGTCCCAGCCCGACGGTTCACCGTTGATGACCGCCTCGGGCTGGTCGCGGTTCTCCACGAGGTGCCACGCGCCGCGGGAACTGGTCTCCTCGCCGACGACGCCGACGAAGGAGACGCCGGTTTCGACGGCCGCGACGGCCATCGAGGCGAGCGGCCCCGTCGCGTCGACGCTACCGCGACCCCAGAGCACGCCGTTTTCGATCTTGACCGGGACGTCGCCCGGGACGGTGTCGATGTGCGAGGTCAAAAGCACCGAGTCGTCGGCGGGCGCGCGGACGTTGCCGATCTCGTCGATCCAGACGTCGCGGTCGTGCGCCTCGAAGAACGCCTTCAGGCGCCGAGCCGCAGCTTCTTCTTCGCCGGACGGTGAGGGGATCGAGACCAGGTCGGCCAGGAGCGCCTGGGCCTCGGTCAGCCCGTCGGTGAGGTTCTCTTCGACCTCGAAGACGTCGTGGTCGGGGACGAACGACGCCTCCGCAGACAGTTCGGCGTCGAGTTCGGCCGCGGCCTCGGTGGCCTCCTCGGGGTCGAGTTCGTGCGCCTCCTCGGTTTCGATGGCGCCCTCGCCGTCGGCTGCGACGTCCTCGCTCTCGTCGGCGTCGAGTTCGGCGCTCATCCGAGCACCTCCACGAAGGAGTCGACGAACTGGTCTGCGTGGGACTCGTCGACGACGAGCGGCGGCAGGAGCCGGACGACCGTCCGACCGGCCGGGAGCGCGAGCACCTGCTCCTGGATCGCGAGGTTCTTCAGCACGCGGTTGGCCCCGCGTTTCACCTGGACGCCGATCATCAATCCGAGGCCGCGAACCTCGCGGACGGGCAGGTCGTGTTCCTCGGTCGCAGCCCGCAGTTCGCTCTGCAGGTACTCGCCGACCTGTGCGGCGTGGCCGGGGACGTCCTCCTCGACGATGGTGTCGAGCGTGGCGTTGGCGGCCGCACAGACGACCGGGCCGCCGGAGAACGTCGAGCCGTGGTTGCCGGGATCCTCGGCGATCCAGTCTTTCACGAGCGTCGCGCCCAGCGGCAGGCCGTTGGCGATACCTTTCGCCGAGGTGAGGATGTCGGGTTCGACGCCGACGCCCTCGCAAGCCCACAGGTCGCCGGTGCGGCCGACGCCAGTCTGGATCTCGTCGAAGACGAGCGCCGCGCCGGCCTCGTCTGTCACCTCGCGGGCGCGTTCGAGGTACTCAGTAGCGGCGGGGTGGATGCCACCTTCGCCCTGCACCGGTTCGAGGAAGAGCGCGGCGGTCTCCTCGTCGACCGCCTCAGCGAGCGCGTCGGCGTCGCCGTAGGGGACGAACTCCACGTCGCCCGCCAGCGGCTCGAAGGGCTTCTTGTACTTGTCCTTCCAGGTCATCGCGAGCGCGCCCATCGTCCGGCCGTGGAAGCCGCGCTTGGTCGCGACGATCTTCGAGCGGCCGGTGGCCGAGCGAGCGAACTTCATCGCCGCCTCGTTGGCCTCTGTCCCGGAGTTACAGAGCCAGACGTTGTCGATGTCGCCGGGTGCGAGCGTCGCCAACTTCTGATAGAGTTCCGTCCGGACTTCGACCGGATACGACGCCTGCACGTAGGCCAGCCGCGCGGCCTGCTCTTGGACCGCCTCCGTGACGGCCGGATGGGAGTGACCGAGCGCGGCGACGGCGTAGGAGGCCCCGAAGTCGAGGTACTCGGTGCCGTCGGGGCTGTAGAGGTACGCGCCCTCGCCGGACTCGATCTGGATCGGCTTCTCGGAGAAGACGAAGCCGCCGGTCATTGTGCCACCTCCGCGTCCTCGCCCGCGTCGTCGCTCGCGACGGCGCTCGCGTCGATGTGCGTGCCTCCGCCGGCGAGCGCCGAGAGGATCGGCTCGTCGGCGTTGGCGTCCGCGACGATGACCGTCACGGCGCCGCCGTCGAGGGCTTCTTTCGCCGCCATCACTTTCTTCGTCATAAACCCTTCCGCGGCGTCTTTCAGCGCGTCGAACTCCGCGGACGTCGTCACCGACTCGATGAGCGTCGACGCATCGTCGGGGTCGGCGTAGATGCCTTCGACGTCCGTGAGGACGACTAATTCGGCGCCGAGCGCGCCGGCGACCGCCGCGGCAGCGCGGTCGGCGTCGGCGTTGACCGCGACGCCGTCGTCGGCTAGCATCGGGACGGTGACGACGGGCGTGTAGCCGTCCTGCAGGAGCGTTTCGAGCAGGCCGGCGTTCACGCCGGTGATCTTCCCCGAGTGGTCGCCGCGCTTGATCTTCTTCTTGCCGTCTTCGATCACGCGGACGGCCGACTTGCGCGGACCGGTCAGGAGGCCGCCGTCGACACCCGAGAGACCGAGCGCGTCGACGCCAGCATCACGAAGCGTGACGGTGAGGTCGGTGTTGAGTTTGCCGGGCATCACCATCGAGAACACCTCCATCGTGCGCTCGTCGGTGAAGCGACCGACGACGCCGCTCGGCGTCTCGACGTAGGTGGGCTCTTCGCCCAGTTCTTCGAGCGTGTCGTCGACGGCGGTCGAGCCGCCGTGGACGACGACGACCTGGCGGCCGTCTTCGACGAGGGCCGCGACGTCCGCAACTGCGCCGGCGGGGTCGACAGCGCGTGCGCCACCGACCTTCACGACGACCGGCGGACGGGACTCGCTCCGGCCGCCGTCAGTTCGGAGCGGTCGCTCGGCGGCCGACTCGTGGGAGCCACGAGCGGACCCGCGCGTGTCGCGGGCGTCCGGCGTCTGGCGCGCGTCGCGTGTGTCGTCGTGTGTGTGGTCTTCGTTCGTCATCGTCAGGGTGCTCCGACGGGGTGGAGGCCGGTGAACTCCAGACCGGCGGTCTCCTCGATCCCGAGGGCGATGTTCGCCGCGTGGACGGCCTGGCCGGCCGAGCCTTTCATCATATTGTCGATCGCCGAGAAGACGACCAGCCGGCGGTTTCCGGGGTCGACCTCGAAGCCGACTTCGCCGTAATTGGTCCCGGCGACCGCCTTCGGTTCCGGATAGCGGTAGACGCCGCCACCGCCGGCGACGGTCCGCATAAACGGCTCCTCGGCGTAGGCGTCGCGGTAGGCGCTCCAGAGGTCGCCCTTCGAGACGGGCTCGTTCGGGAACAGGTGACAGGTCGCGCTCGCGCCGCGGGTCATATCCACGGCGTGAACGGTGAACGACACCGAGAGGCCGAGAAACTGCTCGATCTCGGCCTCGTGACGGTGGCCGGTCGGCGCGTACGGGCGGACGATGCCCGAGCGCTCGGGGTGACTGGAGGCGTCGCTACCGCCGGCGCCACCTTCCGAGGAGCCGACCTTCACGTCGACGACCGCCTGTTCGTCGCCCGCGAGGATGCCGGCGTCGAAGAGCGGCTTCAGGCCGAGGATCGTCGCCGTGGCGTTGCAGCCGCCGGAGGCGATCAGTTCGGCGCCGGGGAGGTTCTCGCGGTTGATCTCCGGCAGCGCGTACTCCGCGTCGTCGAGGTACTCGGGACAGACGTGGCCGTCGTACCACTCGTCGTACTGTTCCTCCGTGTCGAGGCGGAAGTCCGCCGAGAGGTCGACGACGGTGTCGGCGGCGTCGCGGAACGCGTCGATGTGCTCCATCGAGACGCCGTGTGGCGTCGCCGCGAAGAGCACGTCCACGGATTCGAGGTCCTCCGGCGAGGTGAACCGAAGATCCATCTCGCGGAGGTTCGGGTGGACGTGGCCGACGGTCTTGCGCTCTTTCGAACGGCTCGTCGCCTGCACGACGTCGAACTCGGGGTGCTGATAGAGCAAGCGGAGCAGTTCGCCGCCGGTGAAGCCCGAGCCGCCGACGACGGCGGCCGTGTAGTCGGGGTCTGCGTCAGTCGCGTCAGCGTTCATACGCTCGCCTCGGTTTCCGTCGCTACCTTGTTTTCGATCCAGTCGACGACCTGTGCGGGCACGTCGACGTCGACGGCGTCGTTGAGCGCCTTGAACTCGACGGTGTGGTTGACCTCGTGGACGGTGTAGTCCTCGCCCGTCTCCATCAGGTCGACGCCGAGCAGGCCGCCGCCGACGGCGTCGGAGGCGGCCGCAACGAGTTCGCGGGCGCGGTCGTCGAGGTCGAACGCCTCGACCTCTCCGCCCTTCGCGGCGTTGGTCAGCCAGTGGTCCGACGAGCGGGTCATCGCGGCGATCGGTTCGCCGTCGACGGCCAGCACGCGGATGTCGCGGCCGGGCTTCTCGACGAACTCCTGGACGTAGAACACCTTGTGCTCGTAGTGACCGAGCGTCGCCTTGTGTTCGAGGATGGCTTCGGCGGCCGACCGGGAGTCGACCTTCGCCATCAGGCGTCCCCACGACCCGATGACGGGCTTCAGCACGCAGGGGTAGCCGAACTTCTCGATCGTCTCCAAGGCGCTGTCGGTGGTGAACGCGACTTCGGTGTTCGGCGTCGGGACCCCGGCTCGTTCCAGCGCGAGGCTGTTTTTCACCTTGTCCGCGCAGACGTCCGCGGTGTGTGCGGAGTTGACGACGGGGACGTCGTAGGCGTCGAGGAACTGCGTGGTGTAGATACTCCGGCTGGTCGCCAGACAGCGGTCGACGACGATGTCGACGCCGTCGAGCGACGCCGGCGGTTCGGAGATGTTGAACTGCTCTTTCCGGACGTCGATCTTCTCTATCTCGTGTCCGCGCTCGCGAAGCTCCGAGAGGAGGAGCTTCTCGTCTCGCCGGATCCGGGAGTAGAGCAGCCCAACCTTCATTTCACTCGCCCCAGTCCTCTTCGAGCTCGGGGGCTTCTTCGAGTGTTACGGGATCGACCGAGACGACTTCCAGCTCCGCGCCGGTCGCGGGGCTGTCGACGATCTCGCCGACTTCGACGTCGGCGGGAATCTCGATCTCCTCTCCGGTGAGCGGATCTTCTGCGGTGATGGTCTCTGCCATACTCGTCGGTGGGCGAGGAAGATCCTTAAACCCATCGAAAGTATCGAATAAATTAACTAAGCAGCGAAACCACTAACGGCGTGGAACAGTCGATCAGTCCGCCCGTGTGAAATCTATGTCTGATTTCATATGTTATCGTCCCCGTGAGGGGACCGTCGCGGCGAGCGTCGCAGATGGGGGCCGGGGACCCGCCAGTCGCCTGGCTCACACATAGTGGGCCACCTCCGTCTGGAGCGTCTCCGTGGCGTCCTCAAGCGCGTCGCCGCGCTCTTCGAGTGCTGTCTGGTCGGCATCGATTCCGGCCTCGGACCCGTCGAGCTGTGACGCCACCGCTTCGGGTGCCGGCCCGCCGACGGAGTCGCGGCTCGCGACGCTCTGGACGGGATCCAGCGCCGCTTCGACGCGCTCGCGGCTCACGTACTCGAACAGGGACTCGCCGAGCACGTCCGCTGCGACCGCGTCAAGTGTTGCGAGGTCGGGCGTCTCGCCGTCGGCGCGCTCTGCGGCCGCGGCGAGCACCTCGTGGGCGGTGCGGAACGGGACGCCGGCCATCGCGAGCGCGTCCGCTACGCCCGTGGCCGTCGAGAAGCCCGCGCCGGCCTCGGCTTCGAGCGTCTCGGCGGGCCACTCGGCAGTGGCGACCGCGCCGGCGGCGACGGCTGTCGCTTCGGAGACGGCGTCGACCGTCTCCCAGGCGTGCGGCGTCGCGCGCTGGAGGTCGCGGTTGTACGCCCGCGGGAGCCCCTTCAGCGTCGTCAAGAGACCCGTGAGGCCGCCGACGGCGTCGCCCGCGACCGCGCGCACCAGTTCTAAGGTGTCGGGGTTGACCTTCTGGGGCATAATCGAGGACGTCGAGGAGTACTCGTCGGCCAGGTCGACGAACCCCTTGTTCGCGAAGATCACCAGATCCTCCGCGAGGCCCGATACGGTGGTCGCGTGCGTCGCGAGCGCCGCCGTCGTCTCCGCGAGGAAATCTCTCCCCGCCGACGCGTCCATCGAGTTCTCGACGACGCCGTCGAAGCCGAGCAGGTCCGCCGTGCGCTCGCGGTCGACGTCGAACGGCGTGCCGGCGAACGCCGCCGCGCCGAGCGGCGAGCGGTTCGTCCGGTCGTAGGCGTCGAGCAGGCGCGCAGTGTCGCGGGCGATCGCCGACTCGTAGGAGAGCAGGAAGTGCGCGACCGTCGTCGGCTGTGCGGGCTGGAGGTGCGTGTAGCCGGGCATCACGGTGTCGACGTGCGCCGCGGCGGTCTCGACGAGCGCCTCGCGGAGCGCGATCGTCGCCTCGATAGCGTCGAGGAGGTCCGCACGCAGGCGGTAGCGGATGCAGGTCGCGACCTCGTCGTTCCGACTGCGGGCGGTGTGCATCTTCCCGCCGTCGGGGCCGACGCGGTCGACGACGGCCGTCTCGATCGCCTCGTGAACGTCCTCGCCGTCGGGGAGCGCGCCGTGGCCCGCCGACTCGACGTCGTCGAGCGCGGCGAGGATCTCGCCGGCGACGTCGTCGCCGATGATCTCCTGCTCGGCCAGCATCACCGCGTGCGCGCGGTCGACAGCGAGGTCCGCCGCGAAGATGCGCTCGTCGGCCGCGAGGCTGGACATAAACCCGCGGGCGGGGCCGCCGCTGAAGCGGTCGCGCCGGACGACGCCCGAGGCGTCTGTGTCGCCGTCTCCCGTCTCCTCCGCGCCTGTCATTGTCTATTCGGAGTCGTTCTTCTTCGCCTTCGCAGCGGCCGTCGCGGCGTTCGCGAGGCGGGACTGGAAGCCGTGGTACTTCGCGACGCCGGTGGCGTCCTTCTGGGTGATGTCGCCGACGCCGGAGGTGTTGAACGAGGCGGCGTCCTCGGAGTAGGCGGCGTACTCGGACTCGCGGGCGACCGGGCGGGCCTGTCCGCCCTGGAACTTGATCGTCACCGTGCCGGTGACGCGCTCTTGCGTCTCGTCGATGAAGCCTTCGAGCGCGCCGACGAGCGGGTGGTCGACGAGGCCCTCGTAGCCCTTCTGGGCCCATTCGTTGTCGATGCTGCGCTTGAAGTCGCGCTCGTCTTTCGTGAGAACGAGCTGTTCGAGCGCCTCGTGGGCGGTGAGCAGCGTCGTCGCGGCCGGGTGCTCGTAGTTCTCGCGGACCTTCAGGCCGAGCATCCGGTCTTCCATCATATCCGTGCGGCCGACGCCGTGTTTACCGGCCTGCTCGTTGAGCGTGCGGATGAGTTCCGTCGGGGAGAGTTCCTCGCCGTCGAGCGCGACGGGATAGCCGTCCTCGAAGGTGATCTCGACGAGTTCGGTCTCGGTGGCGTTCGCGGGGTCGTCGGTCCACTCGTAGATGTCTTCCGGCGGGACGTGGGCGGGGTCTTCCAGCTGTCCGCCCTCGACGGAGCGGCTCCAGAGGTTCGTGTCGATCGACCAGATGCCGGAGTTGCCGGACTGGACGGGCAGGTCGTGTTCCTCGGCGTACTCCTGCTCCCACTCGCGGGTGAGTTCGAGTTCGCGGATCGGCGCGACGACGTCGAGGTCGGAGGCGCGCCAGACGGCCTCGAAACGGAGCTGGTCGTTACCTTTGCCGGTGCAGCCGTGTGCGAGTGCGTCACAACCCTCGGCCTCGGCGACGTCGAGAATCTCGTTGGCGATGACCGGGCGCGCAAGCGCCGTGCCGAGCGGGTAGCCCTGATACGTCGCGTTCGCGCGAACCGAGTCGAAACAGAGGTCCGCGAACTCCTCTTTGGCGTCGACGACGTGCAGGTCGAGTCCGTGCGCGTCGGCGGTCTCCTGTGCCTCCTCGAACTCCGATTCCGGCTGTCCGACGTCGACGGTGACGCCGACGACCTCGTCGTAGCCGTACTCCTCTTGGAGGAGTGAAACGCATACTGTGGTGTCGAGTCCGCCGGAGAACGCGAGTGCCACGCTTGTCATATACATCCGAGTCCGGCTCTCTCCCGTATAAATTACACGGTTTGAGTGTTAGAAATTAAATCGTATAGATGCCTATAGAGACGCTGGTCGCTTTTCAGTTGAGTTCGCTGCAACGTGGTGGTGAGGTAATAGTGGGCCTAGCAGGCCCGTCGTCGCGGTCGTCGCGCGGCGTCGGCGGTCTCGACGGAGAACGCGGAGAAAAGCGTCGAGACGGCCGCAGTAGCGACTCTCGATTGGACGCGAGCGGCCGGCAGCGAGAGCCGCGTCATTGTAACACCACACCAATCCCGCCGCACTAAACGTTTTCGGGACAGGTCTGTGACTGGAGCGGCTCAGACCACCTCGAACGGCGGGTAGTAGATCCGCGGTTCGTCGGCGTCGGGGTCCGCGGGGACCGTCGTCAGCGGGCCGCCCGCCACAGCCTTTCCCGCCGCCACAACGGCGAGCACCATCGAATCGAGGAGGTCGTCGCGGCCGGCGTCACTCAGCGGATAGTCCTCTCGCGCCTGCTCGTATGCGTCTTCCGCGCCGTCGAGCGCGTCGGCGAGAAGCGACCGCCGGAGGCGACATCCGCGCGCTGAGGACTTGGCGTACGCGATCGGTTGGCCGTTCAGCGCGGCAAAGCAGAGCTCTGGGTGGGCCTCGCGGATCCGCCCGCCGTAGTCGTCGCCGACGACGCTCGCAACCTCCCGGATCTTCTCGCCGATGTAGAACGCCTGCCGTGAGAGCCCGTGGCCGACGTCCTCGCGGTGGGCCTCACTCGCGGTCTCGTAGTCGTCGCAGTCGATCGCGGCCGCGCTCGGCGGGTAGAACACGGAGATCCCGCGACAGCCGAGCAGGTCGCTGGCGTCCTCGTCGCAGCGGCGCCGACTCGTCGTCGGCAGTCCGATCGGGATATCGACGAGAACCCGCTCGGCGTCCGCATACGTGTCGGCGACCGCCGCGAAATCTCGATGCGTCTCGATTCGTGCGTCGTCGCGGTCGAGCACCGTCGCGACCCAGCCAGCGGGGCAGGCGTCGACGCCGACGACGGGCGAGCGTGCAGCCATTTACCGACTGCTCTCGCGCCGCTGACGAAAGCCTGCTGGCAAAAATAGGCGTCAGAAGTCAGCGTGCGGCCAGGCGCGTTCGATCAGTCCTGCGACGGCGTCGGAGCGCTGCATCAGCACCGTCCCGAGCGCGCTCATCACGAGCACGTAGCCGACGGCGAGCGCGGGGATCGTCTCCTGCATCACCGGCGTCGACCCGCCGGCAGCGAGCGCGGCGATGACGAGCGAGAACTCCCCGCGCGGCACTAGCCCGAGGCCGGTCCGGAGCGAGCGCCGCCTCGAAAGCTCGTACGCGCGGCCGCCCAGATAGCCCGAGAAGACTTTCGAGGGCGTCGTCAGCAGGATCGCCGCCGCGAGCGGGACGGCGACGCCGCCGAGCAGTCGGGGATCGGTCCCGACGCCGATCCAGAAGAAGAAGACGGCCGCGAAGACGTCCCGAACGGGCGTGAGTTGGCGCTCGATACGCTCGCGGTGCCCGCTGGTCGAGAATCCCATCCCGACGAAGAAGGCCGCGACGGCCTCGCTCACACCCAGCGCCAGCGCGAGGCCGGCGACGGGAACGACCACGGCGAGCGCCCGAATCACGAACGCTTCGTTCTCGGAGACGTCGAGGACGCGGACGAAGAACCCGGTTCCGTACTGCACGACGACTAGCAGGAGCCCGAGAAAGCCGAAGGCGACGACGAGCGAACGGCCGACGCCGCCCAGCCCGCCGACCGCTTCAGTGCCAGCCCCGGTCGCGACCGCGCCGCCCGAGCCGCCGAGGACCAGCGAGGTGACGACGGCGAGATACACGGCGATGAACAGGTCCTCGAAGACGAGCGTTCCGAGGATCGGCTCGGCCTCCTCGTTGGCGATCCACCCGAGGTCGATCAGCGTCTTCGTCACGATGGCCGACGAGGAGATGTAGACGATCCCGCCGAGCAGCAGCGCCTCGACGAACGACCAGCCGAGTGCGAGGCCGATCGCGACGCCCAGCGGGAGGTTTACGGCGACGTCGATCAGCCCCGCGCGGGTGATCTTCGTGCGCGCGGCCAGCAGGCGCACGAGGCTGAACTCCAAGCCGAGAAAGAACAGGAGGAGAACGATCCCGATCTCCGCGAGGACGGTCAGCAGTTCGCCGTTCGGCACGTACGGCAGGCCGACGCGACCGGCGACGAAGGGGCCGGCGAGCATCCCGCCGACGACGTACAGCGGGATGACCGAGAGGTCGGTGCGGAGCGCTACCGCGCCCGCGACCGCGAGGACGACGAACACCTCCCCGAGTTCGAGCAGCCCGGCAGCCATTATTCGCCCGTGACGCGCGCCTCGAACGCGTCACAGTTCTCTCGTGTGCCCACGATCACGAGCGTGTCACCCGCGCGGACTGTCGTCTCGCCGCCCGGCGAGGGGATGACCTCATCGGCGCGCTCGATGGCGACGACGGACGCCCCCGTCTCCTGCCGGAGGTTCGACTCGCCGAGCGTCTGGTCGGCGATCGGCGAGTCCGCGCTCACTTCGACCCACTCCAAGAGCGTGTCGCCGCCGAGCAGCGTCTCGATACTCTCAGAGCGGACAGGCTGAAAGTACGCGCCCTCCAGAATCGTGCCGATCTGTCGGGCTAACTGATCCGAGAGCTCGAAGAGCTTCTCGGAGTCGCTCTCGGGCGTCGGCCGCAGAAACACCTCGCGCCGCCCCTCGTTGTGGGTCACGACGACGAGCTGTGAGCCGTCCGGGAGGTCGATCTCGTGTTTCTTGCCGACGCCGGGGAGGTCGCTCTCGTAGACGGTCACAGTACGCGATTCGGCGGCTGTGTACAAAAATCGTCGTGGGAAGTAGCCATACGGTCGGTGAGGTGCCCGTCCCGCAGGGCCGTCGGTCAGGCGAAGACCGGTGTGGCCCCGGCGACAGCCAAGACTGCGCCGGCAGCGACGGCCGCGACCGGCGGAATCGAGAGGTTGTCGTCGACGACGTAGCCGGCGATCACCGGCTTGAATCCGTCCGCGACGGTCGCCCCGAGCGCGGCCGCCACGGCTGCCGCGCCGCCGACCGCGACGCCCGCGACCGGGACGAGAAACGGAGCCGAAACGAGCAGGCAGACCGCGAACATCGCCCCGAGCGTCCGCAGTCGCTTCGGTTCACCGGCCTCTCTGGTCGTCCCGAGCAGCCCCGAAACGGGGTCGCCGACCGTCAGCATCAGCGTCGCCGGGACGCCGATGTGCGGCGCGAATACGAGCACCACGGCGGTGACGCTGAACATATACAGCGCGTACCCCGCGACGTTCGTCTGCTCGTAGGAGCGAGTGAGTTCGTCGTAGACCGCCCAGTCGAGACCGACCACGAGTCGGAAGAACTCCAGTACGGCCGCGGTCACAGAACAGAGGATCATCACGAGGCCGAACTGCGACCACGACACGAATCCGAGTATGTAGAGCAGCGGGAGGCCGGTCCCGCTCGCGTGGACGAGACGGCGCTTTAGCTCGCTCGCCGACGGACGAGGGAGCGATTCGACGGGCGATGCGGACACCGTCTACGCGTCCGCGCCCGGCGCGACGAGTTCGTACGCCTCGACGAGGTCGTCGAAGGTCCGCTCGCCGCTCTCGACGGTCCGGAGTTCCGCGACGAGGTCGTCGATCGGAACGCGGATCTGCCGGGCGGTGTCGCGCTCGCGGATGGTGACGCTGTCGGGACCCTCCCCTTCGAGGCCGTCGCGGTCGACGGTGACGCAGAAGGGCGTCCCGACCTCGTCCTGGCGTCGGTAGCGCCGGCCGATACTGCCGGAGTCGTCGTAGACGACGCTGAAGCCGGATTCCCGCAGGTCGTCGACGATCGCCTCCGCCCGGTCGACGAGTTCCTCGACGTTCGAGACGAGCGGGAAGACGCCGACGTCCGTCGGCGCGACCGTCGGCGACAGCGAGAGGTACGAGCGCGTCTCGCCGTCGACCTCGTCCTCGTTGTAGGCGTGCGCCAAGAGCGTGTAGACGGTCCGGTCGACGCCGAAGGAGGGCTCGATCACGTGCGGCGTGATGTGCTCGCCCGAGACCGTCTGCTCCTCGACGCGGAAGTTCGCCACGTCGGCGTCGACGGTCTTCGTCTCGCCGCCGACCGTGACCGACACCTCCTCGTCTTCGAACGCCGAGGGGTCGCGTTCGGCCAACTCTTCGAGCGCCGACTGCACGTCGGCGGCGGCCCCGCCGAACTCCGGCCCGAGGACGCTCATGTCCGGTTCGACGACCGCGCGCTCGACCGTCTTCGGCTCGTCGAACTGCCGGAAGATGGTGAAGTCGTCGTCGCTGTGTTCGCCGTGCTTCGAGAGGTCGTAGTCGCCCCGGTAGGCGAAGCCGGCGATCTCGATCCAGTCGCCGTCGACCTCGCTCTCGGCGTCCCAGCAGTCCGCCGCGTAGTGGGCGCGCTCGCCCGCGAGGTGCTGACGGAACCGGAAGCGGTCCATATCGACGCCGACGCGCTCGTACCACTCCTGGGCGATCCCGACGAAGTAGCCGATCCACGGGTCGCCGATGATCTCCTCGTCGACCGCCTTGCCGACGGTCGTCTCGACGTACTCGCCGTCGTCGGCCTGCTGTTCGGTCGCCGGGTACAGCGTCACCTCGACGTCTTCGACCGAACTGAGGTCGGGTTCGTCGCGCTCGGGGTCGACGAACTGCTCCAGTTCGGCCTGCGTGAACTCCCGCGTGCGGACGATGCTCTTTCGCGGTGATATCTCGTTGCGGTACGCCCGGCCGATCTGCGTCGCGCCGAACGGGAGGCTGTTTCGCGCGTACTCCTTGATGCGCGGGAACTCGACGAAGATGCCCTGTGCCGTCTCCGGTCGGAGATAGCCCGGGGTCGACGAGCCGGGGCCGATGTTCGTCTCGAACATCAGGTTGAAATCCTCGACGGGCTCGCCCGCGAGGTGCGCGCCGCAGTTCGGACACTGGAGGTCGTGCTCCTCGATCAGCGCCTCGACCTCCGCGATCGGCAGCGACTCGGCGTCTTCGATGTCGGTCTCGTCTTCGATCAGGTGGTCCGCGCGGTGGGACTCGCCGCACTCGGGGCACTCGACGAGCATATCGTCGAAGCCGTCGAGGTGGCCCGACGCCTCGAAGACGGGCTCGGGCATAATCGTCGGCGCCTCGATCTCGAAGTTGCCCTCCTGGACGGTGAAGCGGTCGCGCCAGGCGTCTTCGACGTTCGACTTCAGCGCCGCGCCCTGCGGGCCGAACGTGTAGAACCCGGCCGCGCCGCCGTACGCGCCGCTCGCGCCGAAGAAGTAGCCGCGGCGCTTGGCCAGTTCGGCGAGTCGCTCGCCTTCGGTCTGCTCCTCGCTCATCACAGTGCCTCCAGGAGGTCGATGTCGCGAACGATGCCGACGAGTTCGTCGCCCGCGACGAGGGGGATCTGTTCGATGTCCTCGGTGATCATCGCTTGTGCGATCTCGACGCCGGGCTTGCGCTTCGAGACGGTCACGAGGTCCTCAGACATAAAGGTCGAGACCGGCTCGGCCGGCAGCTCGACGTTCCGCGTCGGGATGTAGCGCTTGCCGATGGCTTTGATACCTTCCCACATCCACTCGTCGTCCTGGCCGGCGACCGAGTCGCCGGTGTCGTCTTCGCCCTCGACGACGCGGGCGACCTCGATGATGTCGACTTCGGTGAGGATGCCGTTCATCCGTCCCTCGTCGTCGAGACAGACCGCGTAGGGGACGTTCGCGTAGAAGATCTCGCGCTCGGCGACCGGGAGCGGCGTCCCGTCGTAGGTCGTGTTCACGTCCTCGGTCGCGACGTCGCCGGCGGTCGCCTCCAGTTCGACCTCGCCGCGGGCGATGGCGTGGACGACGTCGGTGACGGTGAAGATGCCTTCGAGTTCGCCGTCTACGACGGGGACGCGCCGGGTTCCGGCGTCGATCATCAGATGCGCCGCGTCCACGACGCTCGTGTCGGCGGTGACCGTCGGGACGTCCCGCATCAAGACCGCGAGCTGGTCCTCGTCGGGGCGTTCGATCAGTTCCTCGCGAGAGACGAGTCCGCGGTACTCTTCGCCGTCGTCGGTCTGCTTGACCACCGGCACCGAGGAGAAGCCGCGCTCTTGGATGTACTCCAACACGTCATCGCGAGTCCCCGGAAGTTCGACAGTAACAACGTCCTCACGGGGAGTCATCGCGTCGGCAACGTTCATACGGCGCTTTACTGTGCCACACCTCTTGTACTCTTTGAAGGCCTGTCCGGAAGCGCCCACGCGCTGACCGCTCGCACACAGTCTCAGTCGGCCAGTACCGACTCGTCGACGTCCGCGACGTCGTCGTGGCCGACGAGCCCCAGCCCCAGGTCCAGATCGGCGAGGAAGTTCTCACAGACGGTGCGGACGCCGTCGGCCCCGTCGAGAGCCAATCCGTACACGAACGGGCGGCCGAGCAAGACGGCGTCAGCGCCGAGCGCGAGCGCCTTCAGCGCGTCCGCACCGCGTCGGATCCCGCTGTCGAACAGAACGTCGACCTCGTCGCCGACGGCGTCGGAGACCGCCGACAGTTGTTCGATGGCTGCGACCGCACCGTCGACCTGGCGGCCGCCGTGGTTCGAGACGACGACGCCGGCCGCACCTGCCTCGACCGCTCGCTCGGCGTCCGCGGGATGGAGAATGCCTTTCGGCACGACAGGGAGATCGCTGTACTCACAGAGCCACGCGAAGTCGTCCCAGGTGAGCGAGGGATCGCTGAACACCTCCAGGAATTCGTTGACGGCCGCGACCGGATTCTCCTCGACGTCGCCGTCGACGCGCGACTGGAACGTCGGGTCCGAGAAGTAGTTCGCGACGCCGTCGCGGTCGAGGAAGGGGAGGTAGCCGCGCTGCATATCCCGCTCGCGCCAGGCGAGCATCGGCGTGTCGAGCGTGACGACGAGGGCCTCGTAGCCGGCTTCCGTCGCCCGATCGACGAAGCTCTTCGCGAGGTCGTGGTCCGCGCTCCAGTACAGTTGGAACCACCCGGGCGCGTCGCCGAGTTCCTCGCGGATGCCCTCCATCGTCGTCGACGCCGCCGAACTGGAGATCATCCCCAGACCCAACTCGCGGGCGGCGCGGGCACTCGCCCGCTCGCCGTCCTCGTGGATGATCGACTGGACGCCGACCGGCGCGAGCATCACGGGGTGGTTCAGTTCGGTGCCGCAGACCGTCGTCGAGAGGTCCCGCTCGCTCACGTCCCGGAGCATCCGGGGGAGCAAGCGGTACTGGCGGAACGCCTCGCGGTTCCGGTCGACGGTGTCCTCGCCGCCCGCGCCGCCGGCAACGTAGTCGTACGCTTCGTCGGAGAGCGCCTCCAGTGCGGCAGCCTCCAGATCATCGAACGACATCGGGATGTCCGGCGTGTCTGCGGTCTCCGAGAACAGTTGCGCCTGGCGACGCGGCCCGGGTTGGGACGGGAGTTCGTCAGTCATACTTGCTGCGTGTTGGCATATCTGTATATAATTTACCTGATGGTTGTTAGGTGTCCGCACACTACCACACGCTCCGTAGTGTCGGGTTTCTTGGTAAGTCCTATCATACCAGTCGGTGCCGGAGTACCATTCGTCGACCCTCGAACGGTAGATGTGCATTATCGTGCTCTTTCAGACCGATAAATATACACATCCGTGGATTCCGTCACGACACCGATCCGACGGGTTTATGTATGGATGAGACACACTCACAAACATGACGCCGAATGCGACGGCCGCAGCGTCCGACGCGTCGCGCGCCGAGGTGATGGCCTCGGTGGACTCCACTCCCGCTCAATCGGAGTTCATTATCGCGGACATTTCCCGCGATGATGCGTGGCTTTCGATGCGAGTATCGGAGGCGCCGTCGCTCGACGAGTGGGCCTGACAGACCACTTCGCAGTCGCAGTAGCTTTCAGCGCTTTTTCGCAACCGAGCAGGTCGACAGCGACAGTCCCGCGTCACTCGTCGGCAGGGTCGAAGACGTCCTCGATGCGACACTCGAAATAGCCGGCGAGCGCGAACGCGAGTTCGAGTGACGGGTCGTAGCGCCCGCGTTCGACGGCGTTTATCGTCTGGCGAGTGACGCCGACTGCCTCGGCCAGTTCGGCCTGGCTGATTCCCGCGCGCTCGCGCCGCTCGGGGAGGTCGTTTTTCATACGCGCCGCCGAGCGACGAGCAGGAGGACGCCGTACGCACCGTAGACGACCGGAACGGTCAGAGCAATTGGCGTCAGCCACGTCGGCCAGGTGGTATATCCGAGAGCCACGAGGGCCGTCAGCGTCGGGAAGAAAACCGCCGAGGCCCACCCGAAGAGCGCGAGCGTCCACCCGGCGGCGCGCTCGTGGGTCCGCTCGTCGCGCTCGTCGAACAGCGTGCCCGCGTAGCTCACCCGGAGGTACCCCGCCGCACCGAGGAACGCGACGAACCCGACGACCCCGAGGAGCGGCCGGCCCAGAGCGATGAGCACGCCCAGCGCGAGTCCCGATAGTCCCGAGAGGACACCGTGTGCACGTCGATACGACCGTTCCGAAGCAGCGGTTGTCGACATCGTCTCTGTCATCGTGATCACGCGAGCTGTGTAAAGCTCGCTTTACAGTAAAGTATGCTTTACACTGATACCTAAATGTACCGGTCGGCGAGCGCCGGGTGTCGGCAGCGCCGAGGGCGGATGCGAACACAGTGAGGTTTTTGTCCGCGTCTCCCGAGCAACGGAGTATGCACTACCGCGAGGTCGACGCGAGCCGGGAGTTCCTGCTTCGGCTCGAGACGGGAGCCGACTGGCGCACCGAGATCGAGGAGTTCGCCGCCCTCGAAGAGATCGACGCCGCGTGGTTTCAGGCGATGGGCGCCGTTCAGGACGCCGAGGTGTGGTTCTACGATCAAGAAGACAAAGAGTACCACTCGGTAACGTTCGACGAACCGCTGGAAGTGGCAGCCTGCGTCGGCAACGTCTCTTACCTCGACGGCGAGCGCTTCGCACACACCCACGCCGTCCTCTCGCGGCCCTCCGGGCAGTCGCTCGCGGGGCACCTCAACGCCGCGACGGTATTCGCCGGCGAGGTGTACCTCCGGGCGTTCGAGGAGGGGCTCGAACGGGAGCACCACGAACTGACTGATCTGGACCTCTGGCTGTAGCCGTGCGCGAGGACGACGAACGGTACTTCGAGCGGATCGAATCCCGTCTCGACGAGGCGTTCGACCGCGCAGAGCGCGCCAAAGGCCGCGGCTACGACCCCGAGTCCGAGGTCGAGATTCCGGTCGCGAAGGATATGGCCGACCGCGTCGAGAACATCCTCGGCATCGCGGGCGTCGCAGAGCGCGTCCGCGAGCTAGAGGGACAGATGTCCCGCGAGGAGGCCGCACTCGAACTCGTCACCGACTTCGTCGAGGGGAGCGTCGGCGACTACGACAGCCGCGCCGGGAAGGTCGAGGGCGCGGTCCGGACAGCGGTCGCCCTCCTGACCGAGGGAGTCGTCGCCGCGCCCATCGAGGGCATCGACCGCGTCGAGATCCTCGAAAACGACGACGGCACGGAGTTCGTGAACGTCTACTACGCCGGCCCGATCCGCTCGGCCGGCGGGACCGCCCAGGCGCTCTCGGTGCTCGTCGCCGACTACGCCCGCTCGCTTCTCGGCATCGACGAGTACAAGGCCCGGTCCGACGAGATCGAGCGCTACGCCGAGGAGGTCGCCCTCTACGACAAAGAGACGGGCCTGCAGTACTCGCCGAAGGACAAGGAGACGAAGTTCATCGCCGAGCATATGCCGATTATGCTGGACGGCGAAGCCACCGGCGACGAGGAGGTCTCGGGCTTCCGCGACCTCGAACGCGTCGACACCAACTCCGCCCGCGGCGGGATGTGCCTCGTCCTCGCGGAGGGGATCGCGCTCAAAGCGCCGAAGATCCAGCGCTACACCCGCGGGTTAGAGGAGGTCGACTGGCCGTGGCTCCAGGACCTCATCGACGGCACCATCGGCAAGGACGGCGCGGACGCCGACGACGGCACCGAGGGCGAAAGCGACGGAGACGACGAGTCCGCCGCAGTAGGAGACGAGGACGGCGACGCCAGCGCAGAAAGCGAGGCGGCGGACGAAGACGGCGACGCGAACGAGGACGGCACGGACAGCGGCGACCCCAGTGGGCCGCCGCGCCTCGATCCCTCGACGAAGTACCTCCGTGACCTGATCGCCGGCCGCCCCGTCTTCGGCCACCCGAGCGCAGAGGGCGGGTTCCGCCTCCGCTACGGCCGCTCGCGAAACCACGGCTTCGCGACCGCCGGCGTCCACCCGGCGACGATGCACCTCGTCGACGACTTCCTCGCGACGGGGACGCAGATAAAGACCGAACGCCCCGGGAAGGCAGCCGGCGTGATCCCGGTCGACTCCATCGAGGGACCGACCGTGCGACTCGCCAACGGCGACGTGCGTCAGATCGACGACCCCGAAGAGGCGCTGGAGATCCGCAACGGCGTCGAGAAGATCATCGACCTCGGCGAGTACCTCGTCAACTTCGGCGAGTTCGTCGAGAACAACCACCCGCTCGCGCCCGCCTCCTACGTCTACGAGTGGTGGGTCCAGGAGTTCGAGGACGCCGGCGCGCCGGTACAGGCGCTCGAAGACGACCCCGGCGTCGACCTCGAACACCCGACGCCCGCGGAGGCCTACGAGTGGGCGACGACGTACGACTGCCCGCTGCACCCCGACTACACGTATCTCTGGCACGATGTTTCCGTCGAGCAGTTCGGGGCGCTCGCCGACACCGTCGACAGCGGACAGGTCCGCGCTGCGGAGGCCGACGGTGGCCTCGCCGGCGCGGACGGGAGCGCCGACCGCGACGCCGGTATCGCTGACGGACGCGGGGCGAACGAGGACGGCCGCAACGACGTTCTCGAACTCCCGAACTCCGAACCCATCGCGGAGACGCTCGAACACCTCCTCGTCGAACACACCCAGCGCGAGGAGACGATCCGCGTGCCGGAGTGGCGGCTCTTGGTTCGCTCGCTCGGGTTCGAGATCGACGCCGAGACGGGCTCGCTCGAACGGACGTGGAACCCGGACGACCTCTCGTCCCGTGCCCGTGAGTGGGACGACGGCGAGAGCGCGCTCGAAGCCGCGAACGAGGTCGTGCCCTTCGACCTCCGCGAGCGCGCGCCGACGCGCATCGGCAACCGGATGGGCCGCCCCGAGAAGTCCGAATCGCGCGACCTCTCGCCGGCAGTGCACACGCTCTTTCCCATCGGCGAGGCCGGCGGGAGCCAGCGCGACGTCGGCGAAGCCGCCCGCCTCCGGGACGATCAAGGCCGGCGTGGCGTCGTCGACGTCCGCGTGGGCGACCGCGTCTGCCCCGACTGCGACACCCACACCTACCGAACGACGTGCCCGGAGTGCGGCACGCACACCGAGTCGTACTACGAGTGTGAGGAGTGCGGCCGCGTCGTCGAACCCGACGAATCGGGCCGTGTGCACTGCGAGCGCTGCGAGCGCGACGTCACGAGCCCCGAGTGGTTCTCCATCGACGTCGGCGAGGAGTACCGGGAGGCCCTCGAAGCGGTGGGCGAGCGCGAATCGGCCTACGACATCCTGAAAGGCGTCAAGGGACTCACCTCAGCGGACAAGACGCCCGAGCCGATGGAGAAGGGAGTCCTCCGCGCGAAGAACGGCGTCACGTCGTTCAAGGACGGCACGGTCCGCTACGATATGACCGACCTCCCGGTCACCGCGGTCCGGCCCGCCGAGCTCGACGTGACCGCCGCCGACTTCCGCGAACTCGGCTACGAGACGGACATCGACGGCGAACCCCTGCAGTTCGACGATCAGCTCGTCGAGCTGAAAGTCCAGGACATCGTCCTCTCGGACGGCGCGGCCGAGCACATGCTCAAGACCGCGGACTTCGTCGACGACCTCCTAGAGCAGTTCTACGACCTACCGCCGTTCTACGAGGTCGACGACCGCGAGGACCTCGTCGGCGAACTCGTCTTCGGGATGGCACCGCACACCTCCGCCGCGGTCGTCGGCCGCGTCGTCGGCTTCACGTCTGCGGCCGTCGGCTACGCGCATCCGTACTTTCACGCCGCAAAACGGCGGAATTGCGACGGCGACGAAGACTGCGTGATGCTGCTGATGGACGGCCTGCTCAACTTCTCGAAAGACTACCTGCCCGACAAGCGCGGCGGGCAGATGGACGCGCCGCTCGTGATGTCCTCGCGGATCGATCCCAGCGAGATCGACGACGAGGCGCACAATATGGACATCGTCCGGCAGTACCCGACTGAGTTCTACGAGGCCACGCGAGAGCTCGCGGACCCAGAGGACGTCGAAGACCTGATCCAACTGGGCGAAGACACGCTCGGCACCGACGACGAGTACCGCGGCTTCGACCACACCCACGACACCTCGAACATCGCGCTCGGCCCCGATCTGTCGGCGTACAAGACGCTCGGGTCGATGATGGATAAGATGGACGCGCAGTTGGAACTCTCGCGAAAGCTCCGGGCGGTCGACGAGACCGACGTCGCAGAGCGCGTCATCGAGTATCACTTTCTCCCCGACCTGATCGGGAACCTCCGGGCGTTCTCACGGCAGGAGACGCGGTGTCTCGACTGCGGCGAGAAGTATCGCAGGATGCCGCTGACCGGCGACTGTCGCGAGTGCGGCGGCCGAGTGAATCTCACGGTGCACCAGGGCTCGGTGAACAAGTATATGGACACCGCCATTCACGTCGCCGAGGAGTTCGGCTGCCGCGAGTACACGAAACAACGGCTCGAAGTCTTAGAGAAGAGTCTCGAATCTGTCTTCGAAAACGACAAGAACAAACAGTCAGGTATTGCGGACTTTATGTGAACGCACCTGTTTCGCCGGGGCCTCACGCCGCCCGATCTCCGCTCGACTCCCATTCCAACCGCCTCCACCCGCTTTTTTGCGTCCGGCCGCCTCCCGCGTCGTATGAACGTTCTCGTCTTCGGCGCGGGGAGCCTCGGCACGCTGCTCGGCGGCCTGCTCGCGCGCACGCACGACGTGACTCTCGTCGGCCGCGACCCACACATCTCGGCCGTCCGCGAGTCAGGCGTCGAAATCTCGGGGGGCGTCGAGGCGCACACGCACCCGGATGCGACGACGAACGGTGCGGGGCGTGAGGCCGACGTCGCGCTCGTGACGGTCAAAGCGTTCGACACCGAGGACGCCGCCGCGGCGCTCGCGACCGGCGAGCGCGAGGCCGTCTGTTCACTCCAGAACGGCTTGACCGAGGAAACCCTCGCCCGCGGGCTAGCGTGTCCGGTACTCGCCGGGACAGCGACCTACGGGGCCCGACTCGCAGGTCCCGGACACGTCGTCTGCACGGGCGTCGGGCGCGTCGTCGTGGGCAACCGAGACGGCGGGCGCCACCCCTGGGCCGAACGCCTCGGGAAGGCGTTCCGCGACGCCGACGTCCGAACGCTCGTCGCGGCCGATATGCCCCGCCGTCGCTGGGAAAAGCTCGCGGTCAACGCCGGCATCAACGCCGTCACGGCGCTCGCGCGGGTCGAGAACGGCGCGCTCGCGTCGGGCCCGGGCGCGGAGACGGCGCGACGGGCCGCTCGTGAGACGGCCCGTGTCGCCCGCGCGTCCGGCGTCGACCTCCCGACCGACCGCGCCGAAGCGGCACTGGAGACCGTCATCGACGCGACGGCGGCGAACCGCTCGTCGATGCTGCAGGACGTCGACGCCGGTCGGCGCACCGAGAGCGACGCGATCAACGGTGAAGTGGTTCGCCGGGCGGAAGAGCACGACCTGCGGGTTCCGGTAAACCGAACGCTGACCGATCTCCTCAGAGCCTGGGAAGACGGACACGGCGTGCGCTGAAAAGCTATAGTAGCATTTGCTGATTGCTCATCCGATCGCACGACAGCGGACGATCCGATGCGTGAAGACTTGCAAGTGCTACTATAGTACTACTCCAGATAGCCGAGGTCGCGAAGCCGCTCTTGGGCCTCGTCGTCCATCTCGTCGACGCTGTCGTCGGAGACGTCGTCGTCGAGCGCGTCGGTCCACGCACCGCCGACGGCGGACTCGAACGCGGCGAGCGTCTCGTCTGTCGCCTCGATCGCGGGGTCGTCGGCGTCGGCGAGATTTTCCGTCTCGGCGGGGTCCTCGTCGATCCGGTAGGCCTCGTCTTCGATGCGGTCGATGCGGACGTACTTCGCGTCTGTCCGGCGTGCGGCGCGCATCCGCGAGTAGAACCGTGAATCGCTCGGGAGCGTGATGCCGGCGTCGGCCGCTTTCTCCTCCAGTTGATTCAACTCCACGACGGGCCGGGAGTACTCGACGAACGCGTAGTCGCCGTCGCCGCGCTGTCCCGGATCGCGGTCGGCGGCGTCGAGGTCCTCGAAGGCGCGATAGGAGTCGGAGACGAGCGAGCGGGTGCGATCGAGCGCGACGGCGTCTTCCGCTGGGGACGCCGGCGTGCCGCCGTCGACGTCGAGGACGTCGAGGACGGTGTGATACAGGTCGACGAGTTCGACCTGGTCCTCTCGGCGATCGGCGTCGAGCGCGGGGTGTTTGATCATCAGCGGGACGTTCACGAGCGGGTCGTACAGACAGAACTCGTGGCCGTAGAGGTCGTGTTCGCCGTGGAGTTCGCCGTGATCCGCGCAGACGACGACCATCGTATCGTCCCACTTGCCTTCCGCTTTCAGCCAGTCGAACAGGCGGCCGAGTTGATCGTCGATGTGCGCGATTTCGGCGTCGTAGAGGCCGCGGATATCCGCCCACTCGTCGTCGCTGATGTCGCGTGCACCGGAGTTGTACTCCTTGGAGTTTTGACACACTTCCGCGGAGTCGACGCCCGGTGCGAACTCTTCTGCGAACTCCTCGGGCGGGTGGTACGGGAGGTGTGCATCCATCAGATTGATGAATGCGAACGACTGGTCGGCGTCTGCGATGAACGACTTGGTTCGGTCGATCACTGCGGGCGTCTTCGAGTCGGCCCCCTCGCTGTCGGCGAAATACTCGTGGGCGGTGTTACCGAGGCTCACTAGCTTGTCCGCGAGTGTCCGAAGTGCCTCGTTGTCGTTCATCGCCTTCCACGCGCGAGCGAGCGGTCCCGAGAGGAACTCGCCGGGCATCACCTCGAAGAAGTTGTCCTGATCGTCGAATCCGTCAGTCAAGTGGGTGTACGGCGTGATCCACGCGTTCGAGGAGTAACAGGCGGTGTCGTAGCCCGCCGACGAGAGCGTCTGTGCCAGCGTGGTCGCACCCTCCAGATACGGGTTCTCCTGGTCCGCACCGTGCTGTGAGGGATACATCCCGGTAAAGAGAGAGGCGTGAACGGGCAGCGTCCACGGCGCGGGTGCGACGGCCTGCTCGAAGACGGTCGCCTCCTCGGCGAACTCGGCGAGGTTCGGCGTCGTCGGGCGGTCGTACCCGTACGGCGTGAGGCGGTCCTTACGGACCGTATCCATCACCACGAAGAGGACGTTCTCGGGCGATTCGATGCTCATACCCACCCTCGCAGCGAGGGCATCAAAGAGTCACCGGTCCCAGGTCGAACTCGACCCGATGGTCGGGATCAGAACGGGGCCTGGGGACCTTCGTCGCTGTCGGCGTCGTCGGCCTCGCTCGTACTCTCGCCGGGGAAGGAGGGGGACATTCCGCCGTCGTGGCCGCCGCCGCCCATTCCGGTCTCGGCGTGGACGGTCTCGATCTCGGGGATCTCTTTGACCATCCGGCTCTTGATCGCCTGGATCGTCATCGGAGAGATGCCACAGCCGGAGCAGGCACCACCGAGCATAACGGTGACCTCGCCCGTCTCGCGGTCGAGGTGCTGGATGGCGGCCGAGCCGCCGTGCATCTGAATCTGTGGGAAGTTGCGGCGCAGGAAGTTCGTGACGCGCTCTTTCAGGTCGTCGTCGCCGTTCGCGGCGTCCGTGCTCATACCGATCGCTTCGGTGTGGACGGGCTTAGGCCTTTGGTTCCCTCCAATAGCGGCGGGCAGCGAAGCCGCCTCAATCGTCGAGATCGAAGACGCGACGGTGCTGCTCGCGGAGTTCTTCGACGTACCGATCGAGCACTGTCGAGAGCTTCTCGTCGTCGACGATGACGGCCGTCAGTCGCTCCGTGGGGTTCTCGGGGAGTTCGATCCGGAAGTCGCCGTCCTCGTAGAACGGCTCGGACTCGTTGAGGATCTGCTGGTCGATGGCGTGGATCAGTTCCGAGTCGTACTGGTCGTTCATCGTCTCGAAGGCGTTCTTGTACGCGCGCTGGAGTTCGGAGAAGTAGTTCGCGTACTTGTCCTCGAACTTCTCGGGATCGAAGTCGGTCATACCCGTGATTGGCCGGGTCGGTACAAACCGGTTTTGTCCGGGCGCGGCAGAGTCGGCGTCCCGGCTCAGCAGGGTCGGCGTCTCGGCTCCGCGGCGACAGCCCGAGTCCCCCACGTATTTGTCGCGGGAGCGACGAATCCGCCGTATGAACGGCCTCGAGATCTCCCTCCGACTGCTCGCCGGTCTCGCGCTGATTCTGGTCAACGGGTTCTTCGTCGCCATCGAGTTCGCGCTCACCCGCGTGCGGCAGTACTCCGAAGCCGAGTTCGACAAACCGGGCCTGCGTCGCGCGTGGGAGATGACCGACGACCTGGAGATCTACCTGACGAGCTGTCAGGTCGGTATCACGGCCTCCAGTATCGCCGTCGGGATCGTCGCCGAACCGGCACTAGCGGCACTCTTCGAGCCGTACTTCCAGGCGACGGTCCTGGCGTCGATCGGCGCCGGCGGCGTCTTGGCGTTCCTGATTATCAACCTCCTGCACCTCACGCACGGCGAGCAGACCCCGACGTACCTCGGCGTCGAGCGTTCGAAGTTCGTCGCCCGCTACGGCGCGACGCCGCTGTACTGGTTCGCGAAAATCATCTCGCCGATCATCACGATCGGCGACACCGTCGCGAAGTGGACGCTCAAACTGTTCGGAGTCGAGATGACCGGGGCCTGGCTCGAAGCCGAGACCGACGCCATCGAGTCGCGGGCGGATCTCCGTCACGAACTCGGCTCGGTGCTCGACCGCGGCGATCTGCCCGAGGAGCGGCGCGAGGAGGTTCTCAACGCCCTCACGGTCGGCGACCGCTCGATCCGCGACGAGATGACCCCCGCCGAGGACGTCGTCTTCCTCTCGACGACCGCGTCGGTCGTAGAGAACCTCGAACGGATCGGTGACAGTCCACACACCCGGTTCCCGCTCGTCGGCGCGGATCCCGAAGACTTCCGCGGGATCGTTTACGTGCCGACCGTCGTCGCGAACGTCGACGACCTTCGGGACGGGACCACGACGTTCGAGGAGATCGCCGCGCCACCGATGACGCTGTCGGCGGATACGCTCATCAGCGAGGCGATCGATCAGTTTCAGGTGGAGCGACAGGAGCTCGCGCTCGTCCTCGACGGCGGTGACGTCGCTGGCCTCCTGACGGCGACGGACGCCTTCGAGGCCGTGATGGGCGACCTCGAAGACCCGCTCGACGTCGAAGCCGACGACGAAGACCACCCCATCTCGCCTGACGACACCGAGTGAGCGCCGCTGGCGCCGGGCAGTCGTCCACAGACGGAGACGACCACCGGATCACAGGAAACGATCACCGGATCATAGAAAGTACAACCTAATTACATATCCGACGCTATTTGGGGGCTCGCGTGGATTGCGAAAGTATGTTCGAGGAGGTTCTCTTTCCGACCGACGGCGGCGAGGGCGCAGCGCGGGTACTCGATCACGTGCTCGATCTGGCCGTCGCACACGAGGCGACGTTGCACGTCCTCACGGCCGCTGGCCCCGGCGGCGACCGGCTCACTCACGGCGGCGAGGTCGCCGAGGCGGTCGAGTCAGAGGCGGAAACGATCGTCGCGGACGCCGCCGACCGCGCCGCCGACCGGGGCGTCGAGACCGTCACGACGGTCCGGCGTGGCGAGCCCTACGAAGCGATCGTCGAGTACGCCGAGGAGACGGGCGTCGGCCTCGTCGTGATGCCCACGCACGGACGCACGGGAATCGAACGGCTCGTCCTCGGGAGTACGACCGAGCGCGTCGTCAGGCGTTCGAACGCCCCTGTACTCACCGTGCAACCCGACGAGGAGTCCGATCTCGACTACCCCTACGAGCGCATCCTCGTCCCGATCGACGGTAGCGACTGTGCCACGACGGCGCTCTCGTTCGGCGCGAACCTCGCGGCCGCTGACGACGCCACGCTGAACCTCCTCTCCGTCGTCGACATCGCCCACCTCGGTCTCGACGTGCGGGTCGACCTCCAGATCGAACAGTTGGAATCGAACGCACAGCAGTTCGTCGACGACGGCGTCCGCGTCGCAACCGAGGCCGGCGTCGACGAGGCCGACATCACGGGCCACGTCGAGACGGGAACGTCGATCTACCGGACGATCTGCTCGTACGTCGACGAACACGATATCGACCTCGTCGTGATGGGCACGCACGGCCGCACGGGCCTCGATCGCTACCTGCTCGGCAGCGTGACCGAGAAAATCCTCCGAACGGCGTCTGTCCCGGTGTTGACGGTTCGAGAGCGACAGATCGAGTAGAGAAGGGCGCCCAGCGCGTTCACACAGCGACAGGCGACGACGGCGACCACACCAGACTTTTTGTGCGGGTGCGGAGAACTGTACCCTCGTATGGCCGTCCTGACAGCCCTCCGACAGAGCCCCGGCGCCCTCCTCCGAAATCCGGTGCTCTTCGTACCGATACTCGCGCTGATGATCGTACAGTTCCCGATACTGCTCCTCCAGTCGGTCAATCCGCTGCTCGCGAGCGTCGCCTCCGCGGCGCTGTCGCTCGTGTTCGTCGCCGCGATGCCGTTCGTACAGGGCGGACTGTTCGCGATGGCTGACGAGGCCCTCGGCGGCCGAACGGCGCTCGACACGTTCGTCGCTGCCGGCAAGCAATACTACGTCGCGATCCTGATCGCGTATCTCGTCCTCGTCGCGGTCAACTTCGTGTTCGGGATGTTCGGATTCGCCGCGAGCATCGCCGGCGGCGTGCTGTTCCTCGGAAGCGGCGGCTTCCAGAGCGCAAACCTCGCCGCGCTCGCCGTGATCGGCGTAGTGGTCGCCGTGGCGTTGCTGGCGTACCTGCTGATCGTCTTCTTCGTCCAGTTCTACGGACAGGCGATCGTCCTCGAAGACAGAGACGCCGTCGACGGCCTCAAGCGAAGCGTCGGGGTCGTCCGCGGGAACCTCCTGAGCACGTTCGGATACACGGTGCTCGCGGGCGTGGTCGGTGGCCTCCTCGGGAGCGTCTTCGCCGTCAGTTCGTACTTTCTCACGCCGAGCACGACGCCGGGTTCGACGATGGGACCGGGGATGGCAGCGGCCGCGCCGCAGACGTCAGCATCGATCGCTGGCCTCGCCGGCGTCACCGCGTTGATCGTCGTCCTCGGAACGCTGTTCGGCGGATTCTTCACCGTGTTCTCGGTGTCGTTCTACCGCGAGATCACCGGGTGACTGTGACGTAGCCGCGGCGAGGTGTACATATCCTCTCAGATCCGAAAGCGGTTCTCAACGACCAAAGGCGCACCGCAGAGGAGTTCGATGGGTGTCTACTCGGGTGCGTAGCCCTCGGCGCCCGTCGCCCGAAGGTACTCCTCCAGTAAGGTCGGGAACTGCCCGCCGCGGACGTAACGGAGGCCGAACTCGTCCGCCCACGAGATGATTCCCCGGTCTTCGGTGACGACGCCGGCGTCGAGTTCCCGCGCGAGCACGAGGAGGTCGAAGTCCTCCCGGGAGTCGAGGACGCCCTGCCGGAGCGCTTTCCGGTACTTGTCCCGCATATTCGAGAGAATTCGGTCGGCCTCGGTCATATAGTCGGCCGCGCCGTCGTCGATGTCGCCCTGCGCGAGGTTGGCCGGGTCGAGTTGTTCGACCTCGCGAAGCGCCTTCTCGGAGACGCGGAGGCCTCGATCCACCCGGTCGCTCATCTCGTCGATGAAGTCGTAGACGATGTTCGCCGGGATGGTGACGCCGTAGCGGTCGGGGCTCTTGCGGACGACCCACGTGTCGAGCCGCGAGAACACCTCGTCGTCGACATCGCGGTCGCGGAGCATCGTCGCGAGCTCGTCGTGAATGGAGGGCGGCATATGACAGGAGATGTTGAGTTCCAATCGGGCCGTCGCGACGAGGTCGAGCAGTCTGAGCACGGCGTCGGTCAGCGACTCGTCGTCCCGGCGGATCTCCTCGGTGATGAAGAGCGACGTGTCGAGGACGAACTGCTGGCGCGGAAGGTCACCGGGCATACCTCGCTGTTCGTGAGTGAACCCTAAAGAGGTCATCCCCTATAGTAGCGTTTGCAAGTCTTTACTCACTCGATCGCACGACTGCGTGCGATCTGATGAGCAATCAGTTGCAAACGCTACTATAGAGCCGACCGGACGCGCCACGGGCCGACTCTTTTCACCGAATCTCCCGGAGTATCGGTATGGACGAACGCGCGTGCTTCGAGCGGCTGGACTCGACCGCGTCGGATCCCGCTGGACTGTTCGAACACTTCGAGCAGCGCACGGTCGGCGGCGAGACAGTCTACGTACTTCCCGACTCCCGTCACGGCGTCGAGCGCGGGACCGTGATTCTCGGCGACGACGCCATCGTACGTGGCTATCCGAGCATCCCGCGCGTGCTCGCACTCGACGCCGGCGTCACCTCGTTCTTCGAGACCGGCGAGACCGTCGTCGCCGAGGAGAAACTCGACGGGTTCAACGTCCGCGTCGCGGCCGTCGGGGACTCGGACGAGCCGCTCGCGTTCACGCGCGGCGGGTACGTCTGCCCCTACACGACTGCGAAAGCGCGAGAACTGCTCGAAATGGGACCATTCTTCGAGAATCACCCAAAAGAGATGCTGTGCGCCGAACTGATCGGTCCCGAGACGCCGTACTCCACGCACGACTACGACGGCGTCGACTCGTACGCGATTCGCGTGTTCGACGTTCGCGACCGCGAATCGGGCGACCCGTTCTCGGTCTCGGAGCGACGTGATCTCTGCGAACGGTACGACTTCCCGCAGCCCCGGCTGTTCGGCCGATACGAGCCAACGGAACTCCCCGAGCAGATTCACGACGTCATCGACGACCTCGACGACGCCGAACGAGAAGGCGTCGTGATGAAGACGGCCGACAGCGAGTCGATGGTGAAATACACCACCGAGAGCCAGCACCACGAGGAACTCGCGTACGCGTTCTCGCTGCCGTTCGATCTCGGTCGGGATTTCGTCTTCTCTCGTATCACCCGCGAGGCGTTTCAGGCCGCCGAGTTCGACGAGAGCGAAGAACGGCTCCGGGACCGAGCCCACGACCTCGGCGAGTCGATCCTCCTCCCGGCCGTCGAGACCATCCGGGATGTCGACGCGGGTGAGACCGTCGGTGAACGACATCGTGTGCGCGGGGACGCCGACGAGCTCGACGCACTGCTGGAGCACCTGCGCGATCAGTCGCTGACGGTCGAGGTAGAAGCGGATTACCGGGAGAACGGCCACCGCGTCGTCGAGTTCTGCAAAGTTGCCGAATCCACGATCGACCGCGTCCAGTACTATCTGGATGGCGGTACCTACGACGAGTGAACGCGAGAAGCTTATTTTGTATATCGTCATAGAGTTTATTGGAGGTCACGCACGTCTAACGAACGAGCGAGGAGGACACCTAGAACGCCCGAGAACCGCGGTTCGCGCCGATCTCGTTGGAGTCGTTTCTCAACGGCTCTCTATCGGCTCTCCGGTTTCGATGACGAACTCCGCGTCCGCCGCGAAACGAAGCAGCGCGCGATCACCGAGATCGAGCGATTTCAGCTGTCGCCCTCGGGGATGATCTCCCAGCGAGTACGTGACCCGGCTGTAGGGCCAGAATCCGACATCGCCGTCGAGCGTCAACGCTTCCCGCAGTACGTGGCCGTCCTTGATCGTATAGCTCACCGACGACCGGGTTTGTTCGAACGTCGGCGGCCGAGGGATCGTTATATCGATAACGCGTTGATCGTTCACCGTGACGGTCGTTCGGCGTTCCGAACCCCGGTCGACGTGGGTGATGTCTCCGACTTCCTTCGGGTAGCCCCAGACGTCGACACCGAGTGCTTTCGCGGGTTCGGTAGTCACGGGAAGGTACCAGACGTACCCGCTCACGCCGTGAGTGAGAATCGACGCGTAGGGGGGTGGACCCGAGCCAGCAGTAGCGGGTACGAGAGCGCCGAACTCGTTGTACGGTTCGATCTCACCGCGACGCCCAATTCGGTGGTACTCGACGCACAGGAACGTCACGCCGGCTCGGCCCGGCGTCAGTCGAATCGGAGTCAGCCCGTCCGGAAGCAGTGCACGAGCAGCGAGGGGATCGGCCGACAGGACGACGCCGGTCATCCTTGCCTCCGTGACGAGCGGCAACTCGACTCGGTGGCCCGTAGAGAGTGTGATAGTCTCTTTTTTCGTGTCGCGAGAGAGAGTCTCAACCATATCTGAGACGACATCGACCAGCGCCAAGTGCATTATTGTGAACTACTCGTCCGCCACTGACCGGAAACGGCACAGAGTAAACTAGATAACGCTATACAAAATTGGTTGGTCCGGCCGCGGTGAATCGGCAGATCGGCGATGAGTCGAAAGAAGACGGCAGCGGCACGTGGACTACGAGAGAAAACCGGAATCGAGAGACCGACGACGGCTCAGGAGAGTTGCTCGCCGACGATACGGTCGGCCTCGGCGACGAACTCCGTCTGTGTTCCAGTCGGGATCGTCGCGCCCGCGGCGACGTCGTGACCGCCGCCGTCGCCGCCGACCGCTCGTGAGGCCTCGCGCATCACGCGCGAGAGATCCAGCCCTTTGCGGACGAGTCCGTGCGACCCGCGCGCACTGACTTTCACCTCCTCGTCGGACTTCTCCGCGAACGCGAGAATCGGGATGTCGCCGCGGACGCCGGAGGCTCCGACGGCCATCCCGGCGACGATACCGACGATCGTCTCGCGGATGCGCGTGCCGGCGTCGAACCATTGGACGTTGTCTTCGACAGTCGTCCCCTCGTTTTTGACCCACTGCAGCCCTTCCGAGAGGTTGCGGCGGTGATTTCGGAGGAGTTTGCGTGCACGGGCGAGCGCATCTTCTCGGTCGCCCAGACACACCGCGAGGCCGACGTCGGCGCGCTCGTACCGTGCGGTCGCGTTCAGGAGCGTCGAGAACTCGCTGACGTCGCGGAGTTCTGTTCCGGGCGACTCGTCGGTGAGCGTGTAGGTCGTCCCGACGAGGTCGTCGATCCGATCTGCGGGGACGCCCGAGGCCATCGCGCGTTTCAGGAGGCCGCTCACGACGGTCTGTCGCTCGTCCATCGTCAGATCGACCCAGCGACGCCACTCGCCGTCGTGTTTCAAATCGAGATCGAGTCCCGAGAGGAACTCGATCGCCCCGTTCTCGTCGTTCGTGATGCCCGGAATCCGGACGTCGCTCGCGTATTCGAGAAACTTCGGAAGCGGGCGCGTCTGGCGGCCATAGACGAGGAGGTCCGTCGCCTCCTCGAGCACGTCGGCGGCGACGCCCTCCTCGACGATGCCCTGATTCGCGCCCGAGAGCCCACCGTCGGTGCCCTGCATATCGCCGACCGCGCCGACGACCGCGAGGCCGGCGAGGTCGCGGTTGTCGCTCTCCGGCGGTTCGAGTGCGCGCGCGAGCGTGTAGCTGGCACCGGCCCCGGAGAGTTCCGACGCGCCGTCGAGCCCGAAAAGAAGTGGGTTGAGGTGGAACGCCGGTTCGTCAACCCCGTCGGGGACCTCCGCCGGCTGGTGATGGTCGGCGACGACGGGGGTGAACGCGCCGTCAGCCGCGTAGGGCGCGACGACGTCCAACTGGCCACTCCCGAAGTCAGTGAACAGAACTGTGTCGTAGTCGGTGGCGGCAATGCGAGCGACCTCCCGCTCGTCGAGTTGCTTCGCGAACACGGTCTCGAAGGGGATCTCGGCACGTTCGAGCGCCGTCGCGGCGATGGCCGCGCTCGTCAGCCCGTCGGCGTCGATGTGCGACGCGAGCAGCACACGGTCGGCACTCTGTAGTCGCTCCGCGCAGGCGACCGCCCGCTCCCGCAGTTCGGGGACCGGTCCCTCGGCGCTCGGCGTCGTGTCCGCGCTCATATCCGGGCGTGGGGCGCTCTCGGATTTAAATCTGCGCTCCAGTCCGCCGCGGTGGCTCGCCGCGGCTTACGTTCGGCGGGTGACGAGCAGCAGCAGGAGCGTGGCCGCGCCGGCGGTGAGTGCCAGGAGCGCCCAGGCAGCGTCGTAGCCGCCGGTCTCGACGAGGAAGCCGAAAATCGGCGGCGTCACCACGCCGCCGACGTTGATCGCGGTCTGCCCGCCGGCGGTCGCCGCGCCCACTTCGTCGCCGTCGACGAGGTCGGTGAGACACGAGTAGAAGACGCCCGTCGAGCCGTGGATCGAGAGTCCGAGGCCCGCGAAGAGGACGAGCACGGGGACGAGCGACCCCGGATCGAACGCGAGCGTTCCGAACAGTGCGGTTCCGAGCCCGAGTTGGCCGAGCGCGACGAGCGCGGCACCGCGTGCGCCGCCAAGCCGGTCGGCGAGGCTACCCGCGCCGACGCGGGCGACGCTCCCCGTGATCTGCGTGAGCGCGAGCGCGATCCCGCCGATGGCGGCGCTGGCACCGACGGCGTCCTGCACGTAGAGGACGATGTACCCGAGCATCGTGAAGATAGATGCCCCGAGAAACAGACCGGCCGCGACGAGGGCGGCGTACGCGCGCTGCTCGAACAGGCCCGTCACGTCCGGGACCGAGAGCTCGCCGGTACCCTCCTTGCCCCGGTAGTGCGCAGCGAACAGGGCAGCGTAGCCCACAGCCAGGAGCGCGATCACCCAGAAGCCGACCTGCCACGCGAGGACGGCGGCGACGCCCGTGACGAGGAGTGAGGCCGCCGCGCTGCCGGTCGTGACGCCGACCTGCTTGAGCCCCATCGCGAGGTTCGTCTGCCCCGTCGGTGCGTGCGCGACGATACCGCGGTTCGAGGCTGGCATCGCCGTCGAGTACGCCGCGCCGAGGACGCCGCCCGCCGCGAGGACGGTCGCGTACGTCGGCGCGAAGGAGACGCCGACTGCGGCAGCAGCGAGCGCGAGCAGACCGGCGATCATCACCGGACGTTCGCCGTAGCCGTCGACGGCGGCCCCGCTCGGAAAGAGCGTCACGGTGTAGCCGACGAGCGCGGCCGTCAGAAAGAGGCCGACGAGCGACTCAGAAAGCGTGAACGCCTCGCGGACGAACCCCGTCGCGGCGAAAATGCTGTAGTAGCAGAGACTCGCGGCCGTCTGCCACCCTGCGACGAGACCGACCGATCGCCAGTCACGCGACACGCTCGCGTCGTCGGAGTGCGGCGGACTTCACGCTGTCGAGTCGGCGGCGGTGATCGGGGAGGCGAGTGGTGTCAGCGCGACGACGTGCTAACTCACTCGTGGTACGTTGGCGCGGCGGTCTCGACGACCTCGGTGGCCAGTTCCTCGAACGTCGCGTTCTCGGGGACGACGTCGACGCGGACACCGTACCCCTCGGCTGTCTCCCGCGTCGGGTCACCGATGACGCCGACGACGGCGCGGTTCAGGCCGGCGACGGCCTCCTCTCGGACGCCGCGTTCGTCGGCCGCGTCGAGGAAGTTCGCGACGGTCAGCGACGAGGTAAAACAGACGGCGTCGAGTTCGCCGCCCGCAGCCATCACGGTCGACTGGCCGGAGCCCTCGGGGCGGACGAGTCGGTACAGAACCGTCTCGTGCACGTCCGCGCCCGCGTCGCGAAGCCCGTCGAGTAAGACGTCGCTGCCGTGATCGCTGCGCGCGACCTCGACGCGGCGGCCGTCGACCTCGTCTGCGAGCGTCTCGACGAGGCCCGACGAGGTGTACTCCTCGGGGACGACGTCGACGGTCCAGCCGGCGTCGCGAGCGGCGGCAGCAGTTCGCGGGCCGATGCAAACGAGAGTCGCCTCGCCCGGACACCACCCCGCATCCGCGAGAAGTTCGACGCCCGTCTTGCTCGTCAGGACGACGATATCCGGATCGGGGACGTCGTCGGCCCCATCAGGCACCGCGCCCGTCGGTTCGACCGCGAGCATCGGATCGGGAACCGGAGCCGCGCCGAGGGAGTCGAGCAGTTCGACGGCCTCGGCCATCCGTTCGTCGTCGGGGCGGAACACGGCGACTCTGACGTCGCGGGTCATTCGTCGGCCACCTCGACGGCGTCGCCCGTGCGGTTCCGCAGGAACTCGACGACGCGCTCACGCGTCGACGCGACCGCGCCGATCACGGTGATCGCGGGCGGTTCGATCCCCTCCTCGTCGCGGACGTCGACGATCGTATCGAGCGTCCCGGTCGCGGCGCGCATCTCCGGACGCGTCGCGCGCTCGACGAGCGCCACGGGCGTGTCGGGGTCCATCCCGGCGTCGCGAAGCGCGGCGGTGTAATCCGGCAGTTTCCCGACGCCCATCAGGACGACGATGGTGCCGCCCGTGGCCGCGAGCGCCTCCCAGTTCACCGCCGACTCCTCTTTCGTCGGGTCCTCGTGGCCTGTGACGAACGAGACCGACGAGGCGTGATCGCGGTGCGTGACGGGGATGCCGGCCGTTCCGGGGCCGGCGATCGCAGACGTGATTCCCGGGACGATCTCGAACGGAATTTCCTCGCTGGCGAGGTGTTCCATCTCCTCACCGCCGCGCCCGAAGACGAACGGGTCGCCGCCCTTCAGTCGGACGACGGTCTTTCCTTCGCGGGCGAGTTCGACGAGTCGGCGGTTGGTGTACTCCTGGGGCGTCCACTCGCCACCGGCGCGCTTGCCGACGTCCTCGCGTTTCTCCTCGGGGATCGACTCGATGATCTCCGGGCCGGGAAGCTTGTCGTGGAGGACGACGTCGGCCGCTTCGAGGAGTCGCTTCGCTTTCACCGTCAGCAGTTCCGGGTCGCCGGGGCCGCTACCGACGAGGTAGACCATCCCGACGTCGGTGTCGGCATCCGATTCGGCTGCCGCAGCGCCGCCCGTCGCATCGCCGTCGACCGCGTCGGCTGTCGTCTCGTCTTCCATCGTCACTCCTCCGCGGCTTCGCGCGCCTCGGCAATCAGGTCGTCGGCACCCCGCTCGGCGAGTGCGTCGGCGAACTCGGCCGCCGCGTTGGCGTGGTCGTCGACCGGCAGGTCACGGCTCGCCTGCACCTCCTCCTCGCCGTCGCCGGAGAGGACGCGAGCGGTCGTGTGGACGTGCTTCCCCTGGAGTTTCGCGTGGACGCCGATCGGGGCGATACAGCCGCCACCGAGTTCGGCAAGCACCGTCCGCTCGACGGTCGTCTCGACGCGCGTCCGCGGGTGGTCGAGCGTCGAGCGGATCTTCTCGGTCGCGTCGCTGTCGCGCCGGGCCGTGATCGCGATCGCGCCTTGGCCGGGGGCGGGGACGAACGAGGCCGGATCGAGGCGCGCGTACTCGACGTGGTGTAGCAGGCCCGCGCGCCGCAGGCCGGCCTCCGCGAGGACGATGGCGTCGTACTCGACGTCGAGTTCGCGTTCGAGCGCGCGGCGTTCGATCTCCGCGAGGCCGTCGAACCACTCTTCGATGGACTCGTCGAACTCCGATTCGTACTCTTCGCCCTCCGCAGACGCCTCTGCAGCGTTGCCCTTCTCGTCGCGGTCGGCGTCGACGCGCCGTTCGTGTTCGGCCTGTAGCTCGGGCGCGAGGAGCTTCTCGATCCGCGTGTCGACGTTGCCGCGGAGCGGTTCGACCTCGAGGTCCGGACGCGTCGCGAGAATCTGCGCCTTCCGGCGGAGCGACGACGTCCCGACGACGGCCCCGACGGGCAGGTCTTCCAGTTCGGTCCCGTCGGTCGTGAGGAGCAGATCCGCGGCTGACGCGCGCTCGGGGACGCCGGCGACGACGAGGTCCGGCGGACGCTCGGTCGGCATATCCTTCATCGAGTGGACCGCGGCGTCGACCTCGCCGTCGAGGACCTTCTCGTCGAGGGCGCGGACGAACGCGCCGGTCTTCCCGAGTCGGTGGATGAGTTCGTCTCTGATCTGGTCGCCGCGCGTCTCGACTTCGACGAGTTCCACGTCCAGTTTCCGGTCCGAGAGCGAGTCTCGGACGCTGGCTGCCTGCCGGAGCGCCAGGTCCGAGCCCCGCGTCGCAAGTCGGAGTGTCCCGCGAGTAGTCATTGCCGAAACCTCGGCGGCCACAGGTGAAAAGGCCACCACTTCCGTCTCGAAGGTGTCACTGGCAGGGTGAGCTGTCGGGACCGCCGCGAACGACGGACCGAAACCGACTCACTGCGGCGCTACCGATAGATCCCCGTGTCCCTCGCTACCCGGCTCGCCGACGAATTCGGCGAACTCCTCCACGTCGCAGTGCTGTGGTTCCTGCTCAACTCGGCGTTCACGCCGGTGAGCGTCGTCACGTCGGCGCTGCCGCTGTCGCCGCCTGCGCAGGATCTGTACGCGCCGATTCTCTCGGTCGCTGGCGTCGCCGTCGTCCGATACTACGACCCCTCCTGGGAACTGTTCCGCGGCTTCGTCGTCGGCGTCGCGACGATGGTGACGTTCCTCGCGCTACACGTCTTCTCGGGGCTCGGGCGCGGCGTCGCTACGGGCGGGTCGTGGCGCGCGTTCGGACTCACGCTCGCGTACTGGCTCGTCGCGCTCGCTGTCGGGGTCGCGCTCGCGAACCCGCGAGCGTGGCGATGGTTCCGGACGTATATCGGGGTCGAGTCGGGGTGAGAGACGGCACGCTGGAGACCGAAGGGTGGTCTCAGGGCGTGCCGACCGCGACGTGCCGCTTGTAGAGGTAGTACAGCGCCAGCACGACGCTCAGCGTGAACGCGCTCAGGACGACCGTCGCGAGCGCCGCCAGGCCCCAGACGAGCGGGTCGGGCGTCCACGACGCGTCAGATTCGGCGATCGCTCGCGCGTCGACGTAGGTCGCGACCGGGAACAGGATGGTGAGGACGAGGCCGAGAAGGCCCAAAACGGGGAGAACGATGAACGCCCCGAAGACCGTCGCGATTCCGCCGGTGAGAAAGATGTCGAAGAGGAACGCGCCGACGAACAGGACGGCGAGGACGCCGCCGAGAACGACGTACAGCGGGATCGCGGCGATCCAGTACCACCACCGCGAGTCGACGCTCGCGCGCGGGAGGAGGTCGCCGATCGGGTCGTCGAAGTCCTGCGCTTGCTCGCCGATGGGCGAGGTCACGTCGCGTTCTCGCGACTGCTCGTCAGTCGGCGGCGTCGGCTCGTCAGTCGGCGGCGTCGGAGTGTCGTCCTCAGAGGGAGACTCGTCGTGTGGAGGGCTCGACATACCCCTCCGTACGCCGGTATCCTACAAAAAGTCCGGGACCGTGACGAAACGACCTACAGCGCCTCTTTGTACGCTTCGAGCGTCTCCTCGACGTCCTCGTCGGTGTGGGCGTAGGAGACGAACTGCGACTCGAACTGATTGGCGGTGAGGAAGATACCCTGCTCTTTCATCTCCTGCCAGAAGATCCGCTCCCAGCGCTCGGTCTCGGCGTCGGCGACGTCGGCGCCCGTCTTCGGACAGTGGTCGTACCGCGCGCACGACTCGCGCTGTCGGCAGCCGGCGTCACAGACGTCGGCGTCGGCCGAGGCGGGGCCGTCGCGCGTGAAGACCGTCTTGAACATCGAGTCGGTGCCGACGACCGTGTATGCGGGCGCCTGATCGGCGGCGATCTCGGCGATGCCTTCCCGCAGGCGCTCGCCGAGGCGGTTCACGTGTTCGTAGACGTCGTTCTCGGCAGCGTAGGTGAGGTACTCGTAGCCGGCAGCCATCGTCACGGGGTGGCCCGAGAAGGTGCCGGACTGGAAGACGTCGCCGGCGGGCGTGAAGTGCTCGATGATCTCCGAGCGGCCGCCGATCGCGCCGACGGGGAACCCGCCGCCGACGATCTTGCCGAACGTCGTCACGTCCGGCGTGACGCCGAATTTTCCCTGCGCGCACTGGAGGCCGCCGACGCGGAAGCCCGTGATGACCTCGTCGAAGATCAAAAGGGAGTCGTGGGCGGCGGTCAGTTCGCGGAGGCGTTCGAGGTAGCCGTCCACGGGCAGGACGATACCGGTATTGGCGAGAATCGGTTCGGTCAGAACTGCGGCGATTTCCTCGCCGTGCGCTTCGAAGACGCGCTCGATCGCCTCCTCGTCGTTGAACGGCACCGGAATCGTGTGCTCCGCGAACGACGAGGGGATGCCGGGCGTGCTCGGTTCAGCGTGTTCGGGGCCGCCCTCGACGAGCGTCGACTCCTGGGCGCCGTGGTAGCCGCCCTGCATCACGACGATCTTGTCGCGGCCGGTGTAGCCGCGCGCGAGGCGGACGGCCGAGACGGTCGCTTCGGTCCCGGAGTTGACGAAGCGGATCATCTCGACGGAGGGGACGTGTCGGGCGACGAACTCCGCGAGGTCGACTTCGATCTCCGTCGGTGCGCCGTACATCGGACCGTCAGCGGCGTGCGACTGGACGGCGGCGCGAACTGGCTCGGGCATATCGTGGCCGTACAGCAGCGGGCCGTAGCCCATCACGTAGTCGATGTAGCGGTTGCCGTCGGCGTCGACGACGTGTGCGCCGTCGCCGCGCTCGATGAAGAACGGGTACGGTCGGGTCGCCCGAACCGAGGAGTTGACGCCGCCGGGGAGCACCGACAGCGCGCGGTCGTACAGCGCCCGCGACTCGTCGTGGTTCATACGCCTCGATTCGACCGGCGCGTCCAAAATCCTTGTCGCTTCGCGCAGTCGTCCGGCAGACGTGAGTGTCCGCAGCAGACTGTGTCTGAACTGGGGCCACTCACTCGCCACGGAGCCACCCGAGTGCGTCCGAGTCGTCCCCGTCGGCGGCGGAGGTGGCCCGTTCTGCCGCCTCAGGGTCGCGTCCGTCGGCTGGCCCGCCACCGTCGTCCGGGACCACGAACCGATCTGCGAGCAGGAGGCCGACCGCGTCGTTCAGCGCGTGAATGGCGATCAGAACTGGCAACGATCGAAACCAGAGATACAGCAGCGTCGTGACGAGGGCTGGCTGGGCGATTCGGGCGACGGCGTCCCGATCCCACGTGTCGCCAGTGTGGCCGAGCGTGAACGCGAGAAAGGCGATCCCGCCGGAGAGCGGGACGTTCCCGGTGAGCGCGAGCAGGCGTTCGAGCGCGTAACCGTGGAAGGCGGTCTCCTCGGTCGCGCCCGCGGTGAGCGCGACGAACAGCCGTTCGGGGACCGACAGCGACGCGAACGTCCCGAGACCGGCCGCGAGGCTCTCGCCGCCGTCGCCGACGCGCGCCCACAGCGGCGAAAAGAGGATGTTCATCCCGAGCATCACCGCGAGACCGACGCCGATCTGGAAGATGAGCCGTTCGACGGAGTCGACCCGCCAGCCGATCGAGGCCAGCGAGTTGCCTTCGAGGGCGACGATCACCAGAAGGAGTCCCGGGATCACCCACTTCCAGACGTGCTCGCGGAGGTCGGTGGCCAGCGGACTCACGTCCGCGGGGGGCGCAGACGGGCCGTCGTCAGCGCGTCCGCCCGACTCGGCAGCGATGGCGCCGCGAAGTCGGTCGAGTAACTCGAAGCCGACGAGCGCGGCGACGAGTCCGAGGGCGGTGACCGGCGTCAGTTCCACACCGGGAGTGCGGTGAGCGCCCGTCTTTGATCTTTCTCTCCGGCACCGATCGGGGACGGCCGCTATACGGCGTCAGGACCGGACTTACCCGTGCGTATTTGGTGCGCCGAATCGACAGGCAGCACGAACACTTTCCCGTCGCCTTTCTCGTCGGTGCTCGCCGCTTCGAGGATCGCGTCGGCGACGTCGTCGGCCGGAATGTCGGCGACGACGCACTCGACTTTTACCTTCTGGTGGAGATCGACCGTGTACTCCTCGCCGCGCCACTGGCCCTTCTTCGCGGGCTGAGAGCCGCGACCGGAGACGTTCGTGACCGTCAACGACGGCGCGCCGACCTCTGCCAGCGCCTGCTTAACGTCCGAGAGTTTGTCCGGCCGGATGTACGCCATCACCAGCTTGATCTCGTCACTCATCGTCGCTCACCTCCGTTTCGGAGACGTCCGCACCGCCGTCGGTACGAATGTCGCCGCCGTCCGTGGCGACGGTACTCTCACGACGCTCGTTGGGGACGAACTCGGGGTAGACCGCGACGCCGTGTTCGCCCTCGTCGAGGCCTTCGCTCTCTTCGCGCTCGCTCACGCGGAGGCCGACCAGCGAGTCCAGCGCCACGAGCACGACCGCCGAGGCGGCGATCGTCCAGAGCGCGATGACGCCGACGCCGACGACCTGGAGCACGAACTGATTGAGCGCGAAGCCACCGACCGCAAAGACCGGGATGAGCGCGGTGCCGACTGCGCCGGCGACGCCGTGGACAGCGAAGACGCCGCAGACGTCGTCGACCTTCAGCCGGTCGACGGTGAAGTGGAACGCGGGCAGGACCAAGAAGCCGCCGAGGCCGCCGAGCAGCGCGCCGCCCCACCAGGTGACGTGCGGGACCGCGCCGGTGACGGCCACGAGGCCGGCCAGGAGGCCGTTCGCGGTCCAGAGCGGGTCAGGCTTGCCCTGGTAGCGCGCGGAGGTCAGCATCGCCATTGCACCGCCCGCACCCATTCCGAGGGTCGTCACGAGCGCGACGCGACCGAGCGCGGCGCCCATAAACGTGAGGCTGCCGTCCTCGACCGCGAGGATGGTCGCCTGCGTGCCGACGTTGAAGCCGTACCAGCCGAACGCGAGGATGAACGTTCCGAGGACGGCCAGCAGCATCGAGTGACCCGGGATGGGCTGGCTGTTACCGTTCTCGTCGTAGCGGCCCTTGCGCGCTCCGACGAACTTCGCCGCGACCAGACCGGCGACGCCGCCGCACATGTGGACGACGGTCGCGCCGGCGAAGTCGAGGTAGCCTGCGCCGAGTGCAGCGCCGATGAATCCGCCGCTCGCGAGGAGGCCGCCGCCCCACGTGAAGCCGACGACGACCGGGTAGATCGCCGCCGTCATCAGGATCGTGAAGAGGACGTACGCGTTGAAGTTCATCCGCTCTGCGACCGCGCCGGAGACGATCGTCGCCGCCGTCATCGCGAAGACGGCACCGAAGAGCCAGCCGATCCACGCGTTCGGATCGCTGACGTACGCGAACGCGCCGGCGACGCTGCCGCCGGAGGTCAGCGCTCCGACGATGCTCACCACCCCGGCACCGACGACGAAGTAGATGAGCGTGCCGAGGATCCAGTCGGTCATATTCTTCATCAACACGTTCCCGACGTTCTTCGCGCGGACCTGCCCCGCTTCGAGGAGCGCGAAGCCCGGCTGCATGAAGAAGATCAGGAACGTGACCACCAGCACCCAGACGTTGTTGATCCCGGTGGCGACCGTCGCGGGATCGACCTGTAACGGAGTTACCATACTTTCACCACTTTTGACGGACATTCGTCCAACAGTGCGCCAAATTCGGTGCGGTTCGTATTGTGTCTCACGGGATATCTTCAAGCAAAGGTAGTATATAAAATTTGGAGTTGAAAACGTCCAAAATACGTGTTCGTATTCAGACGTTCGTATGATTTGGGTAACAATATTATGTGTATAAGGCCCTATTCTGTCCAGAATCGCAGAATTATTTCGAATTCTATTGGACATCCGTTCAGGCAATTCCTGCCAGATTATACTATCTAGGGAGCGCGCGCCGCCTCTGATTTCAGTATGGAAATTATCTTCGAGGAGAGAGCTGAGGGTCCGACAGCGGGATCAGAGCCGCGCCGCGACGTCCTCGGCGAAGTAGGTGATGATCAGATCCGCACCGGCGCGTCTCATCGCGAGCAGCGACTCGTAGGCGACTTCTTCGAGGTCGAGCCAGCCTTTCTCGGCGGCGGCGTGCAGCATCGCGTACTCGCCGGAGACGTTGTATGCCGCTACCGGGTGCTCGAACTCCCGTCGGACGTCGCGGACGACGTCGAGATACGCCAACGCGGGCTTGACCATCAACACGTCCGCGCCCTGTTCGACGTCGAGTCGGACTTCCCGCAGCGCCTCGCGACCGTTCGCGGGGTCCATCTGGTAGTGTCGCCGGTCACCGAACGCCGGCGCGCCGTCGGCAGCGTCGCGGAACGGCCCGTAGAAGGCGCTCTCGTACTTCGCCGCGTAGGACATAATCGGGACGTCCTCGTAGCCCGCGGCGTCGAGGCCCTCGCGGATCGCGCCGACCATCCCGTCAGTCATAGAACTCGGCGCGACCATATCCGCGCCCGCCTCAGCGTGGGAGACGGCGGTCTTCGCCAGCAGTTCCAGCGTCGGGTCGTTCTGGACGGTCAGCGTCGGCTCCTCGGCCGCCTCCGGTTCGAGGACGCCACAGTGGCCGTGACTGGTGTACTCACAGAGACAGACGTCGGTGATCACGTAGGCGTCGGTCTCGGCGGTGATCCGGCGGACGGCCTCCTGGACGACGCCGTCGTCCGCCCACGCGCGCGTGCCCCGCTCGTCTTTTGAGTGGGGGATGCCGAACACCATCACGGCCTCGACGCCCGTCTCGCGAACTTCCTCGACGCGCGCGACCGCTTCGTCGATCGGAACGCGCTCGTGGCCTGGCATCGAGTCGATCGGCACGCGCTCGTCTGTGGTCGCGTCGACGAAGACCGGCGCGACGAGGTCGTGTGCGTCGAGTTGTGTCTCGCTGACGAGCGATCTGATGCCGTCCCGGCGGAGTCGCCGCGGGCGGTCTGTGAGGTCCATACCGGGACTTCGCGACGGCCGGAAAAAATCGCATCGCTCGCGGGTGCCGACACGACAAGAGACGACACGCGTGGTATCCTGACGTCGCTGGTCGTGGCGTACGGAGCGAAATATGTTTGTGACGCTCTCTGGAACAGATACATAATGCAGTTGCCGGCGCTTGCCCTCCAACTCGACGCGATGCCCCCGCGCCTGCTGGCGCTCTTAGAGTCCGAGTGGGCTTACGTCGTGCTCTTCGGCGTCTTCGTGCTCGAAGGCGCGATGCTGATGTACTTCATGCCGAGCGAGCTGATCGTCCCCGGTTCGCTGCTGTTGCTCGGCGGCGACGCGCTCCTCCCGGTCCTCGCCGTCGCCGTCCTCGGCGCGACCGTCGGCCAGTACGCGCTGTTCAAAGTCGCCCAGCGTGGTGGCCGCGAGTACCTCCTCGCGAAGTCGTGGTTCCGCATCGAGGAGTCGAAGCTCGACCGCTTCGACGGGTGGTTCGAGCGCTGGGGGCCGATCGTCGTCCCCGTGAGCAACGCGCTCTTGTTCACGCGCGGGATGTTGACCGTCCCGGCCGGGTTCGCGGAGATGGACGACCGGAAGTTCCTGGGCCTGTCGGCGGTCGGGACGCTCGTTTTCGAGGTCGCACTCGCCGGTCTGTATCTCTACGGCGGGACGCTGCTGTAGGCCGGCTTCGCGCCCGTCTCCGGACCCCGGAGGATTTTTCGACGTACGACGCGTTTCAGGACACGTGAGCGACTTCGACGAGGAAGCGGAGCGGAAGCGACTGCGCGAGAAGTACGAAAAAGACGAAGAGCGACGCAAAGAGACCCAGCAGATGAGCGAACTCCTGCTGAAGGGCGCGACGATGACCAACCGGCACTGCGACGAGTGCGGCGCGCCGATATTCCGGTATCAGGGTCAGGAGTTCTGTCCGAGTTGCCAGCGCGTCGCCGGCGGCGAGCAGGCGCAGGCGGGCGGCACCGGGGCCGACGCCGAAACCGAGCCGGAGGCTCAAGCAGCCGAGTCGCCTGCGGCGTCGGGATCACCTGAGCCCACCGCGGAGGCTACGGACGCAAATGCCGGAGCGCAGCGGGAGCCCGAATCACTCGAGGTCGACGCAGTATCGCCCGCGGAGCGGTCGGCAGAAGCCGCGGCGGATCAGATCCCCGACGCCGGGGCGACGCCGAGCAGCGCCGCTTCGGCACCGAGCACCGAGTCGGCAGCGAACGGACGGCACGAGTCCGCCCCGGTGACCGCGACGCCTCGTCCCGAGGCGACGGCGACCCCCGACAGCGAGGGGCGCACCGAGGGTGTGTCGGCAGCGGACGGCGCAGCGGACAGACAGACCGCACGCCAGTCGCTGCTGCGGGCGCTGACGCGACACGCGCAATTAGCCGAGCAGACCGACGATCCGCGACGCGCGAGCGAGCATCTCTCGGCCGCGCGGGAGGCGGCCGCGGCGCTCGACGTCCTCGATCAGTAGCGCCGAGCGGGAACGCGCAGCGGCCGTCCGCGACTTACGCGGCGAACATTCCGGCTAGCTGGAGCCGGACGTACCCCAGATACGGGATTCGGAGCCGGGCCGTCCCGCGAATCCAGGTGGGGCGCACTGGGCCAGCGATGTTGCTGGCTTGATCGTATCGAGAGTTCGCGTCGCCCTTGGTGATGAATCCGGCGTGCGGCGCGGGGCAGTTCTGGAGGGCATCGCAGTCGTCCGCCGTCACGTACGCCGGGTTCGCCTCGTCGTACCAGTTCTCGCCTTCCTCGACGTAGAAGTGCGCCCGGTGGATGATGGGCGAGCCGACGCGGTCCGGCGGATCGTAGATCACGACCGAGCCGTTGCCACCGAAGCTTCGATATCCTCGCTCGGTGCCGATGTCGACCGTGACGATGCCGGTGTCGTCGTAGGCGTAGTCGGGCGTGAACCGGTGCGGTTCGGTCACGAACACGAGGTCGCCGCGGTGCATCTCGGGTTCCATACTCCCGCTCTCGACGGCGACCATCGGCGGCCAGACGCCGCTGATCGCAAACAGCAGGAGGCCAACGCCGAGAACGGCCGCAGCGCTATAAATCGTCTCGCGGACGAACATCAAAGGGCCGCTCTGGGCCGTCCGAAAGCGCGTGAGAAAGCTCTGTGAGCCGGCGGCAGCTGATCCCGGTTCGGGGCGCGGCCGACGGTCGCCGTTCGGACCCGGTTCGGTGACGCCAGCAGAGGTGTCGCGCTGGTCGTCTTCGCTGTCGGCTGGGGACGACGCTCGCGCCTCGTGCGCCGCCCCGGAGGGAGTGTCGTCAGTACGGGGCGTCGTCGTCCCGCGAGCCTCGTCGCGTCGCTCACCCGCGTCGGCAGCGTCCGTGTCGGCCGACGGATCTCCGTCGTCGCCGGGAACGTCAGAACGGCCGGGGTCGTCCGCGCTGCCCTCGTCGTCCGTCATCTACCGGAACGTTCTCCGTCGCCGCGTTTCAAGCTTCTGGGCCGCGCCTCCCGATCGGCGGGCGGGTTCAGTACGCTTTTCATCCGCTACCTCCTTCGCCCGGTGTGCCTCTGGAGACGCCGGTGCGCATCGTGCGGGAACTCGCCGGACGCGGCTACAACGCCGAACAGGAGGCAGTGACGCTCATCGCGGCCGCGGAGAACCCCGCGCGAGCGCTCGAACGGGTCGTCGAGTCCGTCGACGACGACGCGCTGCGGATCACCGTCGCCGACGTCCGGGCCGCGCTCGGCGGGGCGCGACCCGACGCCGACCCGACAGATGCCGCACCTACCGCCGACGACTCCGGCGTCTCTCCAGACCCCTCTGTTTCTAGTGGAAAACCAGGACAAAATCGGCAAGCGGCAGATAGTCGCACCGATTCTGAGGGTCCAGACGAAATGGAGGATTCGACCGCGCCGGAGGTGGAGAGCGCGCCTACCTCGACGCGGGCTACAGACGATGCATCTCCCACTGGGGACGCAGCGTCGCGACGCGACCCAGCGCTCCGGTCGCTGGAGGTCAGCGGCGACATAACCGGTCAGAGCACCGGGACGGGAGCGTACGAGGACTTCGTGAAGGTGTTCCGCGACCGCTACGAGAAGCTCTCGAAGCAACTCCGCGGCCGCGTCAATCACCGGCCGGCCGAGGCGATCCAGTCGATGAGCGGCGGCAACGACGCCGCGATGATCGGCCTCGTCAACGACATCCGATCGACGAAAAGCGGCCACTGGCTCGTGGAACTGGAAGACACGACCGGGACGTTCCCCTGTCTCGTGATGAAAGACCGCGAGTTCGCCAGCCTGGTCGACGAACTGCTGCTCGACGAGTGCATCGCCGTCGAGGGGACGCTCTCGGACGACGCGGGGATTATGTTCGTCGACGCGATGTACTTCCCGGACGTGCCGCGGACGTACTCGCCGAACACCGCCGACAGACACGTCCAGGCGGCCCTCATTTCGGACGTCCACGTCGGCAGCCAGGAGTTCGAGGCCGACGCCTGGGGTCGCTTCGCCGACTGGCTCCACACCGAGGCGGCAGAACGGGTGGAGTACCTGCTCATCGCGGGTGATATGGTCGAAGGCGTCGGCGTCTACCCGGACCAGGACGAGGAGCTCGATATCGTCGACATCTACGAGCAGTACGAGCAGTTCTCCGAACACCTCAAAGACGTCCCCGGCGATATGGAGATTCTGATGATCCCGGGGAACCACGACGCCGTTCGCCTCGCGGAGCCCCAACCCGGATTCGACGAGCGACTCCGGGACATTATATCGGCCCACGACGCGCGCATCACGGGCAACCCGTCGCTCGTGACCGTCGAGGGCGTGAACATCCAGATGTATCACGGCGTCTCGCTCGACGAGGTCATCGCCGAACTCCCCGAAGAGAAAGCGAGCTACGACGACCCCCACAAGGCGATGTATCAACTCCTGAAGAAGCGGCACGTCGCGCCGCAGTTCGGCGGGAAGACACGGCTCGCCCCCGAGGAGGAGGACTACCTGGTGATGGAGGAGGTCCCGGACGTCTTCCACACCGGCCACGTCCACAAACTCGGGTGGGGGAAGTACCACAACGTCCTCGCGGTCAACTCCGGCTGCTGGCAGGCGCAGACCGACTTCCAGAAGTCCGTAAACATCGACCCCGACGTCGGCTACGCACCCATCCTCGACCTCGACACGCTCGATATGACGGTGCGGAAGTTCTCCTGAGAGGGATCTACCAGCGATCAGTCACCCGGCCGGAATCGGTACCGCGTCGTCGAGTCGCCGTCGAAGCGTGGCCCCGGACCGGCGGCCTCGAAGCCCGCGGCTTCGGCGGCCGCCTCGGCGTCGTCGTCGGAGTCCGGAACGACGAAGGCGACGTCGAAGCCCTCGTTGACCGCGAAGCGAACCGGCTCCGCGAGCAGTCGTTCGGCCACGTCAGCATCGCCCGCGAGCTGAGTCACGTGTACCGTGCCGTCTCTGACGTCGAAGGCGACGAATCCGAGCACCGATTCCGCGTTCTCACCGTTTTCGGCGTCGGCGTTCGGCCCCGCGTCGGCTTGGTCGACCGCGAGGCGCACCGTCCGGTCGTGGACGACGTTCCGGAGCGCGTCTGCGGGGAGGTCGACGATGGATCCGAGCGTCTCGGCGTCCGCCTCGACGGCGTCTCGGACGTTTACGGTCATACGTCCGTATTAGAGCGGAGAAACTTAAACGACCGCGGCAGATTCGCGCCGAAGCTGTCAGGATTTCACGATCCATCACGATCCGGTTTCGAGTATCGTCCGTAGCGACGGTCGCACGCCGATCAGCAGAACTCGGCAACGGTTGAGACGGGAGACAAGGTTTTACACTACCCCCCCGCAATCATCGGCTATGTCAGAGCACCACTCGCAGATCTGTCTCGTATGCCGACAGGAGGATCGACCGTGCGCGTAGTTGCAAAGTTCGGGGGGACTTCTCTCGGAAGCGGCGACCGGATCAACCGCGCCGCCGACTCGATCGCCGCGGCGGTCGAGGAAGGCCACGAGATCGCCGTCGTCGCCTCCGCGATGGGGAATACGACGGACGAACTCCTCGAAGACATCGAGTTCGAGGCCGACGACCGCGACCGCGCGGAGATCGTCTCGATGGGCGAGCGGACGAGCGTCCGGATGCTCAAAGCGGCTCTGGCCGCGCGCGGCGTCAACGCCATCTTCGTCGAACCCGGCGCGGAAGACTGGCCGGTCATCGCGAACGACCTCGGCGAAGTCGACGTCGAGGAGACGCAGCGCCGCGCCGCCAAACTCGCCGAAGAACTGGACAACGTCGTCCCAGTCATCACGGGCTTTCTCGCACAGAACCTCGAAGGTGAGATCACCACGCTCGGACGCGGCGGTTCGGACACGACCGCCGTGATGCTCGGCCGCTATATGGACGCCGACGAGGTCGTCATCGTCACCGACGTCGAAGGCGTGATGACCGGCGACCCACACGTCGTCGAAGGCGCGCGCAACGTCGGCCGGATCACCGTCGACGAACTCCGCAACCTCTCCTTCCGCGGCGCGGAAGTCGTCGCACCCTCGGCGCTGTCGTACAAGAACGACGAGCTCGGGGTTCGCGTCGTCCACTATCAGCACGGTGACCTGTTGACCGGCGGGACGCTGATCGAAGGCGAGTTCGAGAACCTCATCGATATGCAGGAGAACCCGCTGGCGTGTCTCACCGTCGCCGGGCGCTCGATCCGAAACAGCCCCGGGATCCTCGCAGACCTCTCGCAGTCGCTTCGCGAGGCCGAGATCAACATCGACGCCGTCGCGTCCGGGATGGACTCGGTGACGTTCTACATCGGCGAGGACCGCGCCGAAGAAGCCGAGAATCTGCTGCACTCGAAAGTCGTCGACGACCAGACGCTGTCGTCTGTCACCGTCGACGACGACATCGCGGTCATCCGCGTCACCGGCGGCGAACTGCCGAACCGACCCGGCGTCATCCTCGACATCGTCCAGCCGATCGCAGAAGCGGGGATCAATATCCACGACGTCATCACGTCGGCGACGTCCGTCGCCATCTTCGTCGCGTGGGACGACCGCGAGGAGACGCTCGAGATCGTCCAAGGCGAATTCTGAGCGCGCGGGAGGTCCTCACCGACCCTCGTACAGTCGCTCACCGATCCGTTCGGGGAGATCAGTTTCGCGCACAGCCTCGGCCACGGCATCGACATCGTATGCGATGCGTCGCTCCTCAACTGCGGGATCGTCGAGATCCACCAGCGCGTAGGCCGCCCGAGGGTCGCCGTCGCGCGGCTGGCCGACGCTGCCGGGGTTCATCACGATCCCGTCCGCAAATATTTCGTGGCCTTGGACGTGGGTGTGACCCGTCACGAGCACGTCCTCGCCGTCGAGCATCGCGGGCGAGAACTCCTCGGGGTAGGTGTAGCGGTCGGGATCCTCGGGGTGGCCGTGGACCAGTTTGATCCGGCCGTCGAGGACGGTTCGCTCGTCGGGAAGATCCGATAGCCACTCCAGCGCGTCGTCGTCGAGTTCCTCGCGTGCGTACTCGACGCCGGCCGCCGCCATCGAGTTGAACCGGAAGGACGTCCCCGAGGAGACCGCGCGGTCGTGGTTTCCCATCACCGTCGGTACGTCGCGCTCGCGTATCGCCGCGACGCACTCGGCGGGCCAGGGGTTGTAGCCGACCACGTCGCCCGCGCAGACGAGCGCGTCGACCGGCGGGAGGTCGTCGAGGACGGCATCGAGCGCGACTTTGTTCGCGTGGATGTCGGAGATGACGGCGACCTGCATACGCGAGGATACGTGACCCTGCGGACAAAAAGTTCCGTGCCGGAATGCAGCACCGAAACGGGAGGGGCTGCCGTCCGGCGGTGAGTTTCAGACAGGGAGGAGGTGTCCGGGCGACTACGCGCCGTTGTAGAAGCCGACGTCGACGTCGCCGCCGCCGTAGGTGACGCCCGCCGCGCAGACGGCGTGTTCGTAGTCGAGATCGTAGGCGTCCTGCGCGATGGCGTCGGGATCGTCGCCGTCGAAGTCGATCGCCGTCGGTTCGTCTTCCTCGTAGGTGGCGACGAGCGTGGGTTCGGAGACTGATTCGACGAGGAGCGCGTCGCGGCGGACGATGCCGACGTAGGACTCCTCGCCGACGACGCCCGCGACGCGCGGTGTGTCGTAATCGTCCTTCTCGTAGTCGAGCGCAAGAAGCGACGACGCGAGGGCGTCGCGCGCCGGATAGCCGAGGTCGAGTTTCTCCGCGATGGGATCGACGTGCGAGCCGTTGCCGACGACGACGCCGTCGCCGCCCTCGCGGACGCAGTTGTAGGAGACGTAGGGGTTGTCGTTCTCGGGTGCGTCCGGCGTCGGGGCGACCGTCAGCGTCCCGTCACGAGCGACGATCTGGCGGTTGGGGAACGAGCGCGAGGACACGCGGTAGGCGCCGAAGTCGGGCGCGACGACGACGAATCGTCCGATGTACATACACGAACGTGGCCAAGAATGAGATAAATAGGTGGTGGATTGTGCACGATAGCGGCATCATCAGCCAGTCGGTTGTCGAAAAGTGAGGAAGTAGCGGATACTATCCAGCGACGATAATCGCCACAGACACGGCAATCAGGAGACTGAAGAGGCCCCAGAGGACTTTGGCTGCAGTTTTACCACCGATCTCGACGCCGATGATCCCGAGTATCCCGAAGAGAATAGCGGTCCACGATTCTAGCCCGCTCTGCTCTTTTCCAGATCCGTTAGATGCCTTATAAAACAGATAGGCAGGGACGAGCAACCCGACAGGGAAAGTCACTAGGCCGACAATGGCGGCGACGATCCACTGAAGAATGCTGTATTCCGCGAGAAAGTCTGTACTCTGAGTTTCTTCGGGTTCTGTGGAAGTCGGGTCATCGACGGTGTGTCCCGAAGAGGATGGTGGTGCACTTTGTTGCCTCACACCGCACTCTTTGCAGATCTCCGCACTGCGCCGTATTTCTGCACCACACTCATAACAGTGGACTAGATCTTCTTCGTCGGAGACGTTTTGCGTAGACATTTATATTTAAATTATCAATCAGTGGTTACTGGACGTGGGTGAAGGTGGTCCAGACTTTGCTTTTACTCTCATCATATGGCTGACTGGAACCGCTGTTGAGGTTGCGATAGTGAATCAGCCCCTCGACTAAGAGGATGATAAGATAGACGCCCACGGTACTGAGTGCCATCACAATGTTCAGTAGATGACGAAGGGGTCTCTGATACTTCCAAGAGTCGATGATAGCGAAGAGTATGCCATAGCTCTGAGTGGCAGCAGCGTTCCCCGAGTTCGCCGTGGGTTGGGCTGTTTGATTATGTGGTACTTGCTGTTGACGCTGTTGGCCCTGTGTCTGCGTCTGCGCCTGTCGAACACCGCATTCCGGACAGATCTCGGCCTTCGTTAGGATAATCTCACCGCACTCCCGACAGTACTGTTCATCCTCTCCAGGTGTTTCATCTGACATTACCAGTTGGTTCAATAAAACCTTGAATTAAAAATGTAATGAAAACTGTATTATATAGTCACAGTTGGAGGGTGTAGCTATAAATCTACGACAACCGCGGACCCTGCTTATTCGTCAATTCTCTCTGTTCACAGCACATATCATCAGCATCTAATGTAAATGAAATTATACAAAAGTCGACAGCGAGCGACGGGATACACACGCCCTAACACACAATCTATTCGTGTAAGCTACCTACAATGTAAGGTAATGCCCTCCACTCCAGATACGACTCCAGAGTCGACCAGTGTTCCAGAGGCCGAACACGAGCCCGACACGGCGGAAATCGACACCGCGCGGCTCGCCAGATTTTTCGGCGTGCTCGTCGGCCTCGCGCTCGCCGTCGTCGTCGCAGCGCAGGTCGCGAACGTCCGGCTCGTCGCGCTCGCACCGCTGTATATGTTCACTCCCGCTGTCGCCGCCGCGGCGACGTTGTTCACGACCGGCGTCTCAGTCCGGGAAGTCGGCGTCCGCGTGGGTCGACTCCGCTGGCACGTGCTCGCTGCCCTCTCGGTCCTCGCCCTCGTGGGCGTGGCTCTCGCGCTCGCGCTCGCCGTCCCCGGGATCGACTTCAATCCGAACGCGAACCCGGTACCCGGAATTGCACTCCCCGCCGGACCGCTGGGACTGCTCGCGCTCGCAGCCCTGACACTCGGACTGGGTGTGACAGTCAACGCCGTCTTCGCGCTCGGCGAAGAACTGGGCTGGCGAGGCTACCTGCTGTGGGAACTCGCCCCGCTGGGATTCTGGCGCGCGAGCGGCGTGATCGGCGTGTGCTGGGGCGTCTGGCACGCACCGGTCATCCTCGACGGCTACAACTATCCGTCGTTTCCGCTCGTCGGCGTCGTCGCGATGACCGCCGCGACGGTGGCGTTCTCGCCGCTCTACACCTACCTCGTCGTCCGGGCCCGTTCGGTTCTCGCCGCCGCGTTCTTCCACGGCGTGTTCAACGCCTCGGCCGGCGCCCTGCTCGCCTACACGACGGCGTCGGATCCGATCCGGAGCGAACTGGTGGCGAGTCCCGTCGGTCTCGCCGGGATCAGTGCGTTCGTGCTCGCGACGGTTGTCGTCGCTCTGCGCGGCGCGCCGGCGCTGACCCGTCAGGCGATGAGCGGCAGCTGGGACGCCGCCGGATCTGAGGACTGACTTCGCAACACTCATATGGAGCCACGGGCAACAAACGGGCACACAGTCGACGGTCGGCGTCGGCGTCGATGCAGTCCCATGGGGTAGTGGCCAATCCTGAAGCCTTCTGGGGGCTTCGACCCAGGTTCGAATCCTGGTGGGACTACTCGAACTTCTCACGGCGTTACGATCCCGAGCGGCGGGTCTGGGACACGTCCCGAGTCAGCCTCCGAATCCGCTATCGCTCACCGCGATAGGACTCTGCGACGACGAATCGTAGTCGTCGGGGACCTCGATCGTCTCGCGGGAACGAATGCCGAACAGTTCCGAAGGCTACGGAAAACTTTTCCACCCGAAATGGAGGGGTTGCGAACGGTTCACGTCGATCGTGGGTCGCCGCGCCTGCGAAAGCCCGACTTACTTCTCGACGACCAGCAGCGCGACGCGTTCGAGCACCAGGAGTTCGAGGTCGCCGTCGACGACGTCGAGTTCGGCGTCGCTGACGTCGAAATACTCGCACACGCGTCCGGAGTCGTAGTCGCCGAGCGTCGGCGTTCCCGCGTCGAGGACGCGAGAGCGAACAGTCGCTGCCGCGTCGGTTTCGTCGCCGCCGTCGACGAGGACGACGACGCGGTTTTCGCCCGGTGAGACGCCGAGTTCGAGCGCCTCGGTGATCTGGCGGCGACCGGCCGCGTACAGGAGAATCTCGACGGCGCGGTCGCGAGCGACGTTCTCGCCGCGCTCGATGGCACGGTCGGCCAACTCGACGGCGCGTTCGAGGTGCCGCTCGCTCACGACGTACCGCGCGTCGAACGCCTGGATCGTCGCGCCCGTCTCCGCAGAAATCTCACCGATCTCGGCGACGAACGTGTCGACGTCGTCCACCTCGACCGTTCCTTCGAGGAGCATCATCCGAAATCACCCAGGCTGGCCTGCTCTTCGGGGTCGGCGTCGCTGCTTTCGCTCTGTGGTCGGTTCGTAGGTGCGGACCCCGTGCGATCCGGTGGTTCCCCAGTCGACTCGCTTCCCGAGTCTCCGCTCGCGACGTCCTCCATCGAGGGGTCCTTGCGACCGACGTTCTCTAAGATCCGCTCGGCGGTCTTGCGTCGCCCGCGCAGCGCGCGGAGGACGGTCGATTTGTCGGCCTCACGAAGGTCCGCGCGCGTTTCGATGCCGGCCTCGTAGAGGCGTCGCGCGCGTTTGCGGCCGACGTTTCGGATGCCGGCGAGATCCAGCAGTTCGTCGCGGACGCCGTACTCGACGCGCTTTTTCGCCTCGCGGACGGGCACGGCGGGGAGTTCGAGTTCGCCCGCGAGCTGTTCGGCCGCGCCGAGCAGCCACTCGGCAGTTTCGACCTTCCCGCGGATGTCACCCGGGCCGACGCCGTAGCGCTCCGTGATCCGGTCCTCGTCGACTTCGTTCGCCCAGTCTTCCAGCAGCGTCGCCGTCTTCAGCGCCGAGAGCCACTCCTCGAAGCGGACGTCCTCGTACTCCGAGGGGGTGCGGCCGAGCAGTTCCGGTTCGCGTCCGTAACAGACCTCGGTGAACGTCTCGCGGTCGCCGGACTTGAGGTAGAGTTGATACATATCCGGCGTTCGCGAGACGAGGTGAAAGAGCCCGAGCGCGGTCGGATAGGTGGGTTGCTCCGACGACGCCGTAGCGTCCCCGTCGGCGCCCGTCTCGGCCTCGTCGGCGTCGGCGGTGGACGCATCCGCCGCGCCGTCGGAGTCGTCTGACGACGATCCCGACTGCAACTCGCTGGCCCGCTGGAAGCCGGCGGACTCGGGGTCGGAGCCCGTCTGCGTCCCGTCGGCGGCGTCGCGGGCAGGAGTCGCGTCCGCGGCGTCGCCGGCGAGCGCGCGAACCATCTCCTCACGGTGCTTTTCGCCCCACTCCAGGCCGTCGATGATCTCGGCGGCGGTCATCGGATCGAGGTAGAGTCTGGAGACGGTGTGTCCGACGCTCGTAGCCGTGAGCGATCCGTCCTCGCGCTCGATGAAGTCGTTGCGTTCGAGGTACGCGAGCACGTCGTCGGTGACGGTCTCCAAGCGGCCGGAGTCGTCCGCCTGGGTCGCGTACAGCGTCCGATCCAGAAAGTCGAGGAGTTCCTCTCGCGTGTGCGCGAACCCGGAGGCGACAGTGGCGAGGACGTGCGTCCGGAGCGCCGGTTCGGCGGCCAGTTTCGAGCGAACGGGCTCGGGGTCGGCCCAGATGTACCGCTCGAACAGTTCATCGCGCGTCTCGGAGTTCTTCGCGAGTAGTACGGCCTCGCCGTAGGGATCGAGACCGGGCCGGCCGGCGCGGCCCATCATCTGGTGGACTTCGAGCACGTCGAGCGGCTTCATCCCGCCGTACTCGCCGTCGTAGCGCCGCCAGTCGCGGACGATCACCCGGCGGCTCGGCGTGTTGACGCCCGCGGCGAGCGTCGGCGTCGCCGACACGCACTTGACGAGTCGGTCGCGGAACGCCTCCTCGACGAGCGAGCGGTGCTCGGGCGCGAGGCCGGCGTGGTGGAACGCCGCGCCCTTCGCGACGCAGTCGGCCAGCGTATCGCTCGTCTCGGCGTCCGAGACGTCTCTGATCTCGGCAGCCAGTTCGGCGAGTCGGCCGCGCTCGTCGTCAGCGAGGTGGTCGGCGGTGACGTCGCGGAGGCGCTTTGCGGACGCCTCGGCGTTGCGCCGGGAGTTCACGAACACGAGCGAGGAGCCCTGATCGCCGTCGTCGTCGCCGGCGAGCGCGTCTGCGACGAGCGCTGCTGTCGGGCGGCCGCCGGATTCGACCGGGACCTCGCGCTGGCTGCCGTCGTCGAACGTGACCGCGTTTCCGTAGTGGACGCCCATCCGCAGGTCGATGGGTCGCCAGGTGGACTCGACGAGTTCGGCGTCGAGCCACTCGGCGACGACGTCCGCGTTCCCGACCGTCGCCGAGAGCGCGACGACCTGCAGTCCGGGGTTGAGCGTCCGCAACTTCCCGAGCGTGACTTCCAGCGTCGGGCCGCGGTGCGCGTCGTCGACGAGGTGGACCTCGTCCGCGACGACACAGGTCAAGTCGTCGATCCACGCCGCGCCGTTTCGGACGAGCGAGTCGACCTTCTCGGAGGTCGCGACGACGATATCCTGGGACGCGAGCCACTCGCCGTCGGACTCGTAGTTGCCCGTCGAGACGCCGACGTCGAACCCGTACTCCTCCCAGCGCTCGAACTCGGCCTTCTTTTCGGAGGCGAGCGCTCGGAGCGGAACGATATACAGCGCCTTGCCGCCGGACGAACCGCTGGGCGGTGCTTCCGAGCCATCCGAGCGTGACCTGGAGACGCCGCGCGCGACGCTGGACAGCATCGCGAGTTCGGCGACGAGCGTCTTCCCCGAGGCGGTCGGGACCGAGGCGACGAGGCTGTCGCCGCGGGTGACGCCCGCCTCGACGGCCGCGCGCTGCGGAGGGTAGAGTTCCTCGATTCCCTCCTCGCGCAGGTGGGCCGCGACCTCCTCGGGCAGTTCGGGCACCTCCTCCGGTTGCATTGGGCCAGGCTACGCCGTCCTCCCGTTTAAACCGTCGGAGACGCGGCGTGCGTGGCGGGTAGTCATCGTAGGGTCCCGTCGCGACCGCACCAACGTCGCCAACGATATGTTGCCGGTCACCGAACGGCGGGTATGAAGATCCGCTACGATCGTGAGACCTGCATCGGGATGTTCCAGTGTGTCGACGAGTGGGACGCCTTCGAGAAGAATCTCGACGCGGGGAAGGCCGACCTCGACGGAGCGACCGAGGTCGAAGAGGACATTTTCGAGCTAGAGGTTCCCGACGGCGCCGAACTCGACGCGGAGTTCGCCGCGCGGGCGTGTCCCGTAGACGCGATCGAACTGTACGACGACGGCGAACAGGTCGTCTAACGCCGCGCCCGTCGATTCGGCAGGTCCCGTCGACGGCCGTGTCGCCGTCGCAGAGACGGATATTTTCGGGGCGGCTGTCATCCGCAGAGATCCAGCACAATCATTATATACGTCGGTAGAGAGTTTTACGACCGAGGCAAAAGTATGAGCCACCGAAGTCACAGTCAGAACCTCTCGGAGTGGGCAGAGCTGATCGGCGCGTCGCTGCCGGACTCCGTCGAGGACCTCGAAGACGCGAGCGCAGGCTCGGAGGCCTACGGCGTGGAGGCACTGGATGCGCTCGGGTCGGAGTTCGGCGCGGATCCCGAACGGAACCGATAAAACTGTCGGCGCGACTGCGTGAGGGAGATCGGAACCCGGACTGTCGACGACGATCACGGAGTCACGTTCGGCAGTCAGGAACGCTCGCGGTCGGACGCAGTTCCTGTTTCGCCTGCGTCCCCGTCAGGGGACCGTACGCGCCTTGTTTCACTTTCACCGTCGTCGGCGAACCCTTAACAGCGACGACGCCCAATCGAGCGTGATGGCGGCCACCGACGACCCCGCGTACGTGGACCATCCCCTCCTGAGTCCTGACTTCATCGAGCGGCGGCTCTATCAGATGCGCCTCGCGAGCGCCGCACGCGAGTCGCACACGCTCGTCTGTCTTCCGACCGGGTTAGGAAAGACGACCGTGAGCCTGCTCGTGACGGCCGATCGGCTCGACGACATCGGCGGTAAGGCGCTATTTCTCGCGCCGACGAAGCCGCTGGTCCAGCAGCACGCGGAGTTTTATCGCGAGGCGCTAGAGATTCCCGACGAGGAGATCGTCGTCTTCACCGGTGAGATCCGACCGGAAGACAGAGCCGAGCGCTGGGAGGACGCGCGGATCGTCGTCGCGACCCCGCAGGTCGTCGAGAACGACCTGGTCGGGAGTCGCATCTCCTTGTCGACCGTCTCTCACCTCACGTTCGACGAGTGTCACCGCGCGAGCGGCGACTACGCGTACGTCTACATCGCCGAGCGATACCACGAGGACGCAGAGAACCCGCTCGTGACGGGGATGAGCGCCTCCCCGGGCGGCGACAAGGAGGCCATCCTGGAGGTGTGTCAGAATCTCGGGCTCAGCGAAGTCGAGGTGATGACCGAAGACGACGCCGACGTCGACGAGTACACCCACGATACGTCGGTCGAGTGGGAGCGAATCGAACTCCCCGAGGAGATCCTGCAGATTCGGGACGCGCTGAACGAGGTGATCAAAGACCGACTTCAGAAACTGAAGTCACTGGGCGTGACGAACACCACCCAGCCCGACGTCTCCCAGAAGCAACTGAACCGGATGCGCGGGAAACTGCAGGAGTTGATGAACGCCGACAAATCGGAGGGCTACAAGGGGATGTCGACGCACGCGGAGGTGATGAAGCTCCGGCGGGCGGTCGAACTCGTCGAGACCCAGTCGGTCGAATCCGTTCGCAGATACTTCGAACGCCAGCGCAACGCCGCGCGCTCTTCAGGGGCGTCGAAGGCGAGCCAGCGGCTCGTCGCCGAGCCGAAAGTGCGCGAGGCGATGCGGCTCGCGGAGTCGTTCGACGGCACGCACCCGAAGTTCTCGCGGGCACGGATCCTGCTGGCGCAGACGCTCGGCATCGAGGAGGGCGAGCGCGTCATCGTCTTCACCGAGTCGCGCGACACCGCCGAAGCGCTGACGGAGTTCCTCTCGGCGTCGTTCGACGTGCGCCGGTTCGTCGGCCAGGGCGACAAGGAGAGTTCCGAGGGAATGACCCAGAAAGAGCAACAGGAGACGCTCGACGCGTTCCGGAACGGGGAGTTCGAGGTCCTCGTTTCGACCTCCGTCGCCGAGGAGGGACTGGACGTCCCCGAGGTGGATCTGGTGCTCTTCTTCGAGCCGGTGCCGACGGCGATCCGGTCCATCCAGCGGAAGGGGCGGACCGGACGGCAGGCAGAGGGCCGCGTCGTCGTGCTCCTCGCCGAGGACACGCGCGACGAGGCCTACTTCTGGATCTCGCGGCGCCGCGAGAAGGAGATGGAATCGGAGCTCCGCGAACTGAAGGGCTTCGCCGGCGACATCGAGTCCGAACTCACCGCTCCGCAACAAGACCTCGAAGCCTACGACAGCGAAGGGGACGGTGGGAGCACAGGTGAGATGACCGACACGGAACGCTCCGGCGACACCCAGGCGGACGACGCCCAGGCAGACGACACGGGAAGCGGTGGGCAGTCGACGGGCGGCACGGGAGCGAGCACCGGGTCGGTCGCGCAGTCGAACGGACAGGCCGGTCTCACCGACTTCGGGCCGACGGACGAAGAGATCGAACGGGCGCAGGACGACGAGTCCGGAGACGAGAGCAGCGAGGCGGACGACGACGTCGACGAGGAGAGCAGCGAGGCGGACGACGACGTCGACGAGGAGAGCAGCGAGGCGGACGACGACGTCGACGAGGAGAGCAGCGGGGCGGACGGCGACGCCGAAGACGGTGACGCGGCGGCCGATTCGGGCGTCGTCGCGACTGCCGACGGCGACGACGAGGAGACCGAAATCGTCGTCGACCAGCGGGAACTCGACGCCGCGATCGCGAAGGACCTCTCGAAGCGCGATGGCGTCCGCACGCGACTGGAGACGCTGGCCGTCGGCGACTACGTGCTCTCGGACCGGGTCGCCGTCGAGCGCAAGTCCGTCGCGGACTTTCTCGATACGCTCTTGGGCGGCGACCGCTCGCTGTTCGAGCAGATCGGCGACCTCGCCCGCGCGTACGCCCGCCCGGTGTTGATCATCGAAGGCGAAGGTCTCTACGAAGAGCGGAACGTCCATCCGGGCGCGATCCGGGGTGCGCTCGCCTCGCTGGCGGTCGACTTCGACGTGAGCGTGCTCCAGACGCGCGACGAGGACGACACCGCCGAACTGCTGCTCACGATCGCCGAGCGCGAGCAGACCGAACGCGAGCGAACGGTGAGCGTCCACGGCGAGAAGAGCGCGAAGACGCTGGCCGAGCAGCAGGAGTACGTCGTCTCCTCGATCGCGGACATCGGCCCTGTGACCGCGCAGTCGCTGTTGAAAGAGTTCGGAACGGTCGAGGCGGTGATGACGGCCCGCAAGGACGACCTCACCGAGGTTAGCGGGATCGGCGAGGTGACCGCCGAACGCATCCGGGAAGTCATCGGAAGCGACTACGAGTAGTCGCGAGCGGCAGTGATTCGGCTCCTATTCGTCGTCTGGTTTCTGTTGATCCACATCGGAGGAGGTCTCTGCGTCGTCGTGGTCGGTGGTCGACGCCGCGTGGTCGCGGTTAGCAGTCGACTCCGAATCGGCGTGGTTGGCTGTCGACTCCGGAGTGCCGTGGTCGGCGTCGTCGACCGAGTTCAGTTCCGTCGAGAGCAGCGCCGCCGACTCGACGAACAGGCCGACGGCGAGGGGGCCGGCGACGACGCCGATCGGACCGATGGTGAGCACGCCGCCGAAGAACCCGACGAAGTAGAGACTCCCCGGAATGTCGGCCGTCTCGCGGGCGAGTCGCGGGCGGACGAGGACGTCGGGGAGCCACGCGATCACGAACCCGCCGACGAAGAAGACGAGCGCCGCCTGGAGGAGTTCCCCGAGCGCGGCGTGGTACGCCGCGAGTCCCGCGAGAAGCACGCTCGGGCCGATTATGGGAACGAACTGGAGGACCGCAGCGACGGTCGACAGTGTCACGACCGACTCGTAGCCGAGCGCGAAGAACACCGGGATCGCGAGGGCGAACGTCGCGATCGCGGTCGCCGCCTGCAACACGTAGATAGCGAACAGCGTCTCACGCGCGCGGCGGTTCAGCGACCGCGCGGCGTCGCGGTAGTCGGCCGGAACGAGCGCGAGCGCCGCGCGCTGGGCGTCTTCGCCGTAAAAGAGCAGCGAGTAGATCAGGAACACGAACAGGGTTACTTTCACCAAGAGAACCGGCGCGGCCGTGGCTGCGCGCCGCGCCGCGCGCTCGACGAGTCCGACGACGAGCGTCGCGACCGATTCTAGCGTGACCACGTACTCGAACCCGAGCAGTGAGACGTCGATTTGGGCCGGAAGGAGGCCGATCAGGTCCACGAACGAGTCGAACCGAAGGTACGCGACGACCGCGAGCGGGACGAACACGAGGAGCGTCATCACGAACGCACCGGCGGTCGCACCGCCGCTCGCGACGCGCCGTGACTGGCCGCGGGCGACGAGTTCGCGGCGGACCGGCCAGAGCAGATACGCGACGGTGACCGCGAAAAAGACAGTGCTCAGCACCGACGCGAGGAGGACGGCCGCGACCGCGCCTGCGAGGACGAAGAGCGCACCGAGCGTGTACCGTCGCTGTCGTGACACGCCTGCGTCTCACGGCGAAGTGACAAGAGCGTTGCTCCGGGCAGGCGTGGTCGGCAGCGATCGGGACCGCTTCACCACGGTTAAATATCACCGGGTGTGATCACCAAGTAATGAAACGGAGAGCGTTCCTGCGGGCGGCTGGTGCGGGCGGAATCGCCGGACTGGCCGGTTGCGCCGGTGGTGACGGCGGCACGACGGAGACGACGACTGAGGGCACGACCGAGGACACGAGCGAGACGTCGACGGGGACGGCGACCGGAACTGCAGGCGGCGAGGTCCCCGAACTCGTCGTCGCGACGTACGGGCCGTTCGTCGACGCACCGTCGTCGAGCCCCGGCGCGTCGATCAAAGAGACGTTCGAGTCCGAGTTCGACGCGACGCTCCGGTATGCGACGCCCGACAGCGAGATCAACTACTTCATCGAGCGCGCACTCCGGGGCGTCGACATCGACGCCGACGTCTACGTCGGGCTCAACGTGGATATGCTCATCCGGATCGACGAACAGCTCGACGAGGGACTGTTCACGCCCGTCAACGGGCTCTCACGAGGCGGCGACGTCAAAGAGTCCCTGTCGTTCGATCCGAAGGGCCGCACGATCCCCTACGACACGAGCTACGTCAGTATCGTCTACAACGAGACGCTGGGCGACAACGGGGCCTACAGCGCGCCGGAGACGTTCGACGAACTCCTCGATCCGGCCTACGAGGGCGACCTCCTCGCCCAGAATCCGACGGCGAGTGCGACGGGCAAGTCGTTCCTCTTGCACACGATCAAAGCGAAGGGGGCAGACGGCTACCTCGACTACTGGAAGCAACTCCAGGACAACGGCGTCCGGATCCTCTCGGACTGGTCGTCGTCGTACACGGCCTACTCGAACGAGGAAGCGCCGATGGTCGTCTCCTACTCGACGGATCAGGTGTACGCTCAGCGGTCCGGCGAGGACCTCGCGAAGCATCAGATCCGATTCCTGAACGACCAGGGCTACGCCTATCCCGAGGGGATGGCGCTGTTCGAGGGGACGGACACTCCCGAGCTGGCGCGGTCGTTCCTCGACTTTATGCTGCGGCCCGACGTGCAGGGCGAGATCGCCCAGCGGAACGTCGCGTTCCCGGCGACGACGACCGCGGAACTCCCCGCGTCGTTCTCTGAGTACGCCCAGGCCCCGCCGGAAGCAGTCACTTTCACGTACGACGCCCTTCGAGACAACGTGAGTGAGTGGACGCAGGCGTGGGAACGGCAGTTCGCCAGCAAGTGAGGGCGACGCCGACAGAGTGGAGACGGTGAACGCTGTGCTTCGGACCGCCTTCTCGCGACTCGAAGCGCACGCGCTCACCCTCGGGACGGCAGCGACCGCGCTCGTCCTCGTCGTCGTCTTCTACTATCCGGTCGCGACGGTGTTCGTCGACGCCGTCGTCGTCGACGGGCAGGTGACGATCGCCCCGCTCGTGTCGGTGCTCACCTCGCGGTTCTATCTCGTCGACATCTTCGGATTCACGGCCTACCAGGCGCTGCTGTCGACGATCGCGTCCGTCCTGCTCGGCCTGCCGGGGGCGTGGCTCCTCGCGCGGTTCGAGTTCCCCGGTCGCGAGACGCTGCGCTCGCTGACGATCCTCCCGTTCGTGATGCCGTCGATTATGGTCGCGATCGGCTTCGTCGCGACGTTCGGGCAGAACGGCACGCTCAACGCAGTGTTGGGGGCGCTCGGCCTTCCGACCGTCGACCTGCTTTTCACCATCGAGGCAATCGTGATCGCACACGCCTTCTACAACGCCCCGCTCGTCGCGCGGGTGACGACCGCGGCCTGGGAGAGCGTCGACGCGTCGGCCGTCGAGACCGCGCGGAGCCTCGGAGCGTCGCCGGTGCGGGCGTTTCGTGACGTCGTCCTCCCGCAGTTGCTCCCGGCGATCGCGATCGGCGCGACGCTGACGTTCGTGTTCACGTTCGCGTCGTTCCCGATCGTGCTCGCGCTCGGCGGATTCCAGCTCGCGACCGTCGAGGTGTTCATCTACTCGCGGATTCAGAACCTCGCGTACGCCGAGGCGGCCGCGCTCGCAGTCGTCGAGACGGCGATCTCGCTCGGGCTGACGTATCTGTACCTGCGTTACGAGGGACGACAGCGCGCCTCCGGACAGGGCGCGCAGCCGCAACCGCGACGGTCGCTGTGGCCGGAGTCGACGAGCGTCAGATCGCTGGGAACCCGGATCGGGATCGTCGCGTACGCCCTGGTCGTGCTCGCGGTGTTCGTCGGGCCGATCGCCTCGATGGTCCTCACGAGCCTGACCGGACCACAGGGCGGCCTGACGCTCGATCACTACCTGTTTCTCCTCGAACGTCAGCAGACGGGCGCGTCGTATCAGGTGCGGCCGCTGCCGGCGATCGAGAATTCGCTGCTTTTCGGCGTCGGAACGCTGCTCGTCGCGCTCCCGATGGGAGTCGTGATGGCAGTGTTGACGACGCGGCAATTCCGCGGGCGGGCCATTGTCGACGCGCTGTCGATGGCTCCGCTCGCGGTTTCGGGGATCGTCGTCGGCCTCGGCTTGCTTCGCGGACTCGTCTTCGGGATCGAGGTGTTTGGGACGCGCGTTCAGGTCACCGGAGCGCTCGCGGTAGTCGCCGCGCACGCGGTCGGCGCGTACCCGTTCGTGACGCGGAACGTCGCGCCGCTGCTCGGGAATCTCGATCCGCGACTAGTGGAGTCCGCGCGGAGTCTGGGGGCGAGCCGCGTGCGCGCGCTCGTCGACATCGAACTACCGCTGGTCGCCGCGGGCGTCGTCGCCGGCGCGGCGTTCGCCTTCGCGATCAGCATCGGCGAGTTCGACTCGACGGTCGTCCTCGCGGAGGGGTCGACCAGTTACACGATGCCCGTCGCCGTCGAGCGGTATCTGGGCCGGCGGCTCGGCCCGGCGACCGCGATGGGCTGTGTCCTGCTCGCGGTGACGAGCCTGAGTTTCGTGATCATCGAACGGTTCGGCGGTCGCTACGGCGGCCGAGGTGGCTTCTGAGGATGCAACTGACACTGGAGAACGTGCGCAAGGAGTACGGTGAGACGGTCGCGCTCGGAGGGAGAGACGGGAGTGGCGGGCGGTCAGGCGTCGACCTCGACGTCGAGGACGGCGAGTTCTTCACGCTCGTCGGTCCCTCCGGCTGTGGGAAAACGACGACGCTCCGCCTCGTCGCCGGCTTCGAGACGCCGAGTACGGGATCGATTCGGTTCGGAGGCCGCGAGATGCGCGGCGTGCCACCCGAAGAACGGGACGTCGGCGTCGTGTTCCAGAACTACGCGCTCTTTCCGCACCTCTCGGTCGCGGAGAACGTCGCCTACGGACTCAGGTTTTCGGACCCGCCGGGAGGCGAGAGCCGAGAAGGCCGCGTGGCGTCGTTGCTGGAGTTGGTCGATCTCCCCGACGCGGGCGGCCGCAATCCGACGGAGCTCTCCGGCGGGCAGCAACAGCGCATCGCGCTCGCGCGGGCGCTGGCTCCCGGCCCGGATCTGCTGTTGCTCGACGAGCCGATGAGCGCGCTCGACGCCCGACTCCGCGAGCGACTTCGGCTACAGGTCAAAGAGATCCAATCGACGCTCGGGATTACTACGCTCTACGTCACGCACGATCAGGAGGAGGCGCTCGCCATCTCCGACCGCGTCGCCGTTATGAACGACGGCGCAGTCGAACAAGTGGGAACGCCGCAGGCGGTGTACCGACGCCCGGAGACCCGCTTCGTCGCCGAGTTCGTCGGCGACAACAACGTCTTCGAGGGCCGCGTCGTTTCGAGTCGGGCGGCTGACGAGTTCGAAGAAAGCCGGGATTCAGTCGCTGTAGAAGGCAAATCTCCAGTTGAAACGAAGGGGTCTGAATGGCAGGGAGAACGCGATAGGACCGCCGATCGGCCCCAGCGCGTCGAACTCGACGTCGGCGGGGCAGCGGTCACGATTGTAACAGAGAACGCAGTCGAAACGGACGACCGAGTCGCGTTCTGCGTCCGGCCCGAGCAGATGCGGGTGCTCGCGAGTGGCTCAGAGGAGAGGGATAGCGAGCCGAGTGGATCAGAGCTAATGGATGGAGAGTCGAGTAGGTCGCGAACAGGCACCGAGACGAACGTTCTCGACGCGACGGTGTCCGGCACGGAGTTCCTCGGCGAGTCGACGCGAACCTATCTCCGGTGGAACGGCCGGGAACTGACAGTTCGATCGACGAATCCGCTCTCCGGTGAGGTTCGGATCGGGTTCGACGCGACAGCGGCCCACGTGGTCGACCTCGAGCGCGGCGAATAGGATTCGCTACGTCCGGCGGCCCTCGCTGCGTTCGGCGACACCGGACTCGCTACGGCGCGACGCCGACCGTGAGAAGTGTGCCGTGCGTGCGGTAGCGTTCGACCATCGCCTCTCGCGACTCCCAGTCGTCGGTGGGGAACGCCTCGGCCGGCGGAATCTCGATCTCGCGGTCCGGAATCGAGTCCTGTTCGGCGACGTGGAGACCTGCTTCGCGGAACTTTTTGCGATATTCGTCGGCGGACCAGCGCGTCATCTCGATGTCGATCCGTTCTTGCCACTCGTGGGAGTAGACGTTCTCCTCGTAGTAGTTCACGGCGCAGTAGAACGTCCCGCCGGGCCGGAGGATCCGCGCGACTTCTTCGAGCGTGTGCTCGGGGTCCGACGCGTAGTAGAAGGCCTCCATACTCCAGACGTGGTCGACGCTGTCGTCCGCGAAGGGGAGTTCGTCGAAGTCGCCGACGAGGTAGGCGACGTTCGGATCGTCGGTGTACGACTGCGCGTTGTGCGCCATCTCGGGAGATCCATCGAGACCGTACACTCGGCCGGCATCCTGCGTGTCTCGGAGTGCGCGACCGCCGTAGCCGCTCCCGCAACCGAGGTCGAGGACGGTGTCGCCGGGCTCGATCGGCATCCGGGCGAGCGCGTGTTTCGCGGTGTGCCAGTGTCGTTCCTCCATTCCCCGGTCACGGCCCTCGGCCGCCCAGGCATCGAATTCGGCTCGAACGCTCATACGGGTGCGTCGACCGCCCCGAACAAGAAGCGTCGGGTTTCGCGTGGTGTTCGCACCCCGGTCTGCAGTAAGGCCGGGGTATATGCGGGGAGAGGGGCGAAAGTAGGTATGGTCGGACGTCGTCGTCGGTTCGCGCTGTCGGACACTGCACAGCAAATCGTCGGGGGGTTCCTGCTCGCCGGGCCGTTCGTGGTCACCGAGGAGGTGTGGGTGTTGGCGCAGAGTATGTCGTCGCTACAGGCGCTTTTCACCGTCTTCATCGTCTTCACCATCGGGTACGGCGCGTTGTATAAGGCCGACGACAGAGATCCCGACAGGGAGACGGAGGTCGGGGGCGTCCCCCTGCGGTTCGTCTCGCTCATCTCCGTGGCGTACTTCTCCGTCGTCGTCCTCTCGCTCGCGTTCGACGCTCCGGCGACGTTCCTCGATTCCGCTGCGTCGGGGTCGATGGTCGTCTTCGACGTCGCCGTCCATCCGGCGCGGATCGACGCGACGCTCAAAGCAGTCAGTATCGGAGCGATATTCAGTGTCATCGGCGCGGCGACTGCCGACTCGCTGTACTGATAGGGGTTATCGTACGTCTCCATAGATGTCTCGCCGGACGGGACGGCGAGAATCTCCGAACAGTGACGATAATCCCTATGAGTTCGGGTACCAAGTTCGGTCGGCGCGGTCGACACGTTCGATCCAGACAGGTCTTCCTCGCACCGGTATGATCCTTTCCTCGCTCCGGATCTGGTCCTTTCCTCCCCTCCGGATCTGATCCCCCGCACGATTAAGTCAGCGGGGCCGGACCTACGGGTATGGATTACAACCTCGCCATCGAGAACGCACCGGATTCGATCCCTGGTGGAACGGGCATTCTGCTGCTGCACCCGAGCATTGGTGAGACGGACCGCATCGACACGGACTTCCTGAAGACAGATACGGACCACTTCCTGGTAATCTCCACACGAACCACCGCCCGCGAGGTCGAGCAGAAACTGGAACACTACGACGTCGACGAGGAGAAGGCGGTCGTCCTCGATACGCTGTCGGTCGAACGCGGCTACTCCCGTCGACGAACGGACCACGTCCACTACGTCTCGGCACCGGACGACCTTGACGGAATCGTCGCACAGACACAGGAGTTCCTGGAGTCCCACGACGGAAAGCTACGGATCAGCGTCGACTCGGTGACCGAGATGGCCTACTACGCGGACGTCGACGGCGCGTACGAAGCGAGCGAGCGACTCCTCGAACTGCTCGACGAACACGACGCCGTCGGGCTGTTCCACCTCTCGAACGAGGTCCACGACGAGGAGACGATCCAGCGGTTCCGCGACCTCTTCGACGCCGTCGTCGAACTCGACGTCAGCGGCGAGGTCACCGCCGAGTTCTGATAGGGATTATCGTACGTCGCCATAGATGTCTCGCCGGACGGTACGGCGAGAATCTCCGAACAGTTACGATAATCCCTATGAGTCGGTTCCGAGAGTGGGGGCTCGTACTCTGTAGCGTAATGCGAACCGGTCAGGACTGATCGGTTCGGTCGGACCCCTCTTCGAGTTTCTCGAAGGTCTTTTCGGCCCATCGAACGCCGTACTCCGCGCCGTGTTCGAGGAACATCTGCGTGTCGAGCGCGGCGAACGGAGCGGGGAGTTCGAGGTCGTGTTTGATCGCAGAGCAGGCGTACTCGGTGGCTTCGGCGAACGACGTCTGCCCGCGCGCGACTGCCCGAGGGAGCGTCGAGAGTCGACCCTTCAATCGCTGTCCGGCGTCTTCCCAGGCGTCGAAGAGACGCGGTTGGGTACTCTCCCACGCGGCGAACGTCTCTCTGGTCTGGAGTCCCAGCCAGGCGTCGTAGAGCGCGGCAGCGATCTGATAGACGTCCGCAGGGCCGAGCGGGACGACGCGATCGAGTTCGCGGTACTGCTCGCCGAAGAACGGGAGGAAGTGCTCGGGCGCGTCGGTTCCGATCTGTACGAACGCCTCCGCAAGGAGGAAATCGAGGAACTCCGTCGGGGTACCCTCCGCGCGTTTCTTCACGAGGACAGTCGGCGGGGTGGTCTGTCTCGTCCACGTGACGGTGCCGTCACCCGGCATCCCAACGGTGAAATCCGAACTCGCGTAGGTGACGAGGGCGCTCGGCGCATCGCCCGGGAGCCAGTCGCTCGGGTACGAGGCCGGCGAGAGTCCGTCCACGAGGAGGCCGAGATCCTCCGCGGCTGCCGGCGGGATGGTCTCGAAGTCGGCGGCGACGTCGAGGACGAGCGCATCGGGTGCGTGCTCGTTGCGGACGGCGGCGACGTCGTCGGCGAGGTCGCGTCGGTCGAACATATCCGGAGTTGGGGACGCGATGCCTTCAGGCCCCCGTCTCGACTCCGGTGAGGGTGGCGAGTGCAGGCGAGATGTGTTCGTGCAGTCGAACCGGGGTAATGAGTACCGATCGGAGCCGCGGGGTAGTGAGTACCGATCGGAGCCGCGTGGCTCTGATTTGAACGTGCAGCCAACGGAAAAGCGGCGTGTGGGAACGCGCTGCGGACGTTACCCGAACGCGAGCGCGAATATGATTGCGATCGCGAGGACGGCCGACACACCGACGGTTCCGAGAACGATCTTCGTCGCTTGGCTCATAGTGACACCCTGTCAGCGGGGGCGCTTAAATGCTTCAATCCGCCGCTGCGAGCGAAAAGAGAGTCAGCGTGGCTGTCGTCGTACTAGGCGTCTTCGGCGCCGCCGGGCGTCGTGTCCCACGTGTCCGGGACTTCGATGACGTAGCGCCCGTCCTCCTGCAGCGAGATGATGTATTCGGTCCGGTCGTACAGTTCCATCAGGTTCAGTTCGTACTCGCCGGGAGCGACGATGCGGATGCTCTCGAACTGCTCGTTGAGTTCTTCGCGGAGTTCGTCGAGGTCGGGACGCTCGTCGCTCGACGGCTCGATGACCCGTCCTTCGGAGGTGGTCGGCGGTCCGTCAGAGTCCGAAGTGGCTTCCGCGGGCGTCTCAGCGGGCGCGACGGTGTCGGGTTCGTCCGGACTCGCTGCCGCGATTTCGTCGGGCGAGACGACCTCGCTGCGGGCGCTCGCCTGCGCCGTGTTCTCTTTCGGACTGACGGTAGATGGGGCCTCCGTCGTACCTGGCTGACTTTCTGCGTCGTCAGTATCCGACGGCGGTGAGGTGGAACTGGGGTCGGTATCGTTCCGAGTGGAACTGGTGTCGGTGTCGTTCCGAGTGGAACTGGTGTCGGTGTCGTTCCGAGTGGAACTGGTGTCGGTGTCGTTCCGAGTGGAACTGGGGTCGGTATCGCCCGGACGTGTTTCCCCCCCAGTTTGTTCGGAGTGACGGGGTTGCGCCTGAGAATCCATCGCGTGCGTCCGATCGGTACTTTCCGACGCGCGCGTTCTGTCGGGCGCAGTGTCTCGACCCGACGAAGACGGCTCGTCGCGGCGCTGATTCACCCACTGTCGAGACGGCTCCTGTCGGTCCGGTTCGGACGAATCCGTAGTTTCGTCCGATCCTTTTCCGAGCACGCGTTCGGCGGCCTCACGCCAAGCGTTAGACCCGCTCGAGTCGTCGGTCGGCGACGATGTGTCACGAGCGGGTTCCGTTCCACTGGATGAAGGGTCCGCGTCGGGTCGCTGACGCTCCGTCGTTCGATCATCTTCCCCCGTGGGAGTCGTCCGGTCGTCTGCTCCCGTGGGAGTCGTCCGGTCGTCTGCTCCCGTGTCTGTCGCGGACGAGGGACGGAACTGGAACTTGTTGCCGCCGCAGTTCGGACACCCCGAGAGCATCTCTTTCGATCCGTCGGCGAATACGCGTCCGCAGTTTGTGCATTCGTGAGGCATCTGTGGTTACTGTGGAGGAGTCCGTTTCAAGTGGAACGGCGCCAGATTTCGGCAGCCGAAGGAACAGTGCGGGGTCATTACTTCCGAGAAACCAGCGCGCTGATGAGGTTCTCGTCTTTGTGGAGCGTCTCGATCTGGTTCGCGGGGCCGATAACCGTGAGTTTCTTCGTCGACTCCTTGCCCATCAGGCGCCCGAGAAATCCCTGATTGGCGCTGCCCGACTGGGGGTAGGTCTCGATCTCGATCCCGTTGAACTCGTCGGGGCTGATCTCGGTCATCGTGACTTCGATGAGCTTCGACTCCTCGTCAGGTGAGAGGCCTTCTTCGAGGACGACGATGTTGCCGTCGCGGACGCCGTCGAGGATGAGCCGGATCTTCTCCATACTCGTCAGTCCCTCCATCCGAGCGCCGCTGATGAGGTCGATCTGGACGCCGTCTCCGGAATCTCCTGGTGTGACTTCTGGCATCGTTCTCACCCGAAGTATTCCGCGATCTTCCCGTAGACTTCGTCCATATTGTTCCCTTCGAGTGCCGAGAGCGGCACCGTCTCGTGCTGGGGGAACGCGTTCGAGATGCGCTGGACGTTCGAGTCGTCGAGGTCCGTCTTGTTCGCGAAGATGAGGACGGGCAGGTCCTGGCTCTCGATGATACCGATGAGCATCGTGTTGACCTGCGTGAAGGGATCCTCAGTACTGTCGAGCACGTAGATAACCCCGTCGACGTCCTCGCGGAGCCAGTGCATCGCCTCGGCGACGCCCTCGGTCGCCTCGCGTGAGCGCCGAACGGCGTCGTCTTTCTCCATATCGTGTTCGAGGAACTCCTTGTAGTCGACCTTCGTCGTGACACCGGGCGTGTCGACGATGTCGATGTTGACGGTCTTCCCGTTGCGTTCGATCTCGACGTTTTCTTTCCTGCGTGCGCGTCGGGTCTCGTGCGGGATGTGACTCTCCGGACCGACGGCGTCGCCGGTCCAGTCACGTGCGATGCGGTTTGCGAGAGTCGTCTTCCCGGCGTTCGGTGGTCCGTAGATGCCGATCCGCTTCGGTTCGGAATCGGAGAACATCCGGTCGACGACCCGTGAGATGCTGTCTCTAAGTTCTGTGAACAGTCCCATCCTGGCCTCCCGCGCCTCCCGATCCGCTTCGTGGAGGGGCGTATGGAGGTACCACATTCGCGTGTTCACTTAAACACTGCGTCAGACGTACCACCGAAATATGATACGAAAACGGGGTTCGCCGTCTGTTGCTCCGAATTTGTCGCTTCCAGTGGGAGTCGGGCGACGGGGTTGGCCGAAGTCGTCGATGGTTGGTCGATGCAAATGTCGGGCCGAACACCCTCCCCCACCCCTTCGTTTCAACTGGAACGACCCGAAGGCGGCCGGTGCGTGCAGACGCGCCACTAGAAAACTATCTTAACACTAATAAAATTAAATATAATATAGCTCTTAATTAATTACTTTGCTGCAGTACGGATGTGGTTCAAGCTAAGGAGTAATAAAGCTACCGGCATCTAGAGACTCCTTCGACACCCCTCCCTCTGTATCTCGGGTTCCACCCGAAACGAAGGGGTGGGGGGCGGGGATGGGGCGAGGAGCCGGAGGAATCGTTCCCACGTCCAGTTGCGTTCCCCCAAGAGCGTCGGGGAACCGCCTCCCACGACCGCCGAACGATCCAGCGACCAAATTCAATATCCTGCTTATTTTACATTATTTTCTAGTGTGTAACTGAGGCGAAACGTGTGTAAGTGAGGCGAAGCTAATTTACAACTACGTGGTATTGACAGTACTTATCTCCGTCTGAGAGGCATTAGAGGCTCTGAAAAGTCATTTCAGGGCTTTACAAACAATTCGTCGAGCCACCGGCTGGTGTGAAAGAGGCAAGTTTTTTGTACCACGTGTTCCTCTGCTTCGTCTGCATCAACTGGACACGTCGCTGAGAGGGAACCGGCGCAATCTCGTTTTCTCTCGGCGTAACATCCGATCTAACGACGGTGGGCGTGTGATTTCCAGTCGAAATAGGGGGGTTTCACTGATGGACGAGGACACGCAACCCGGCGATGGGAACGACCCTGAAGATCGAACCGATAGCACGCAGAGTCGCACGGATTCCGAGGGAGACGCTCAGTCGCGTCCGGAGCGCGCCGATCCCTCGACAGACTCCGGTGGATCGACTGACGACGACAGTGCTGCTCAGGAACCCGCGGATCGTGAACCGGTCACCGCCGAGGACATCGACATCGAAGAGAGCATCGGACCGACGGACGCGAGTTCCATCGGCGTCGGAGACTCGTCGGCCGGATCTACCGACGTGAGTCTCGACGAAGTCGTCCTCGACGACGACGGCGACAGCCAGGGACTCTTCGACGACCTCCTCTCGGGGGAACCGATCTTCGAGAACAAAGAAGTCCTCCGACCCTCTTACACACCCCACGAACTCCCTCATCGCACCGAGCAGATCAATCAGATGGCGACGATTCTCGTCTCGGCGCTCCGCGGCGAAACTCCGTCGAACATCCTGATCTACGGGAAAACGGGAACCGGAAAGACGGCCAGCGCGAAATTCGTCAGCCAGGAACTCGAATCGACCTCGAAGAAGTACGACGTCCCCTGTGAGGTCGAGTACATCAACTGCGAGGTGACTGACACTCAGTACCGTGTTCTCGCCCAGCTCGCGAACAAATTCATCGAGAAGAACCAGGAGGTCATCGAGACGGAACTCGACGAACTGAAACAGCTCCGTTCGCGCGCGGTCGACGATGCGACAGCCCTCGTCGAAACCCGTTTCGACACCGTCGAGGCCGTCGCCGACCGGATCGAGCAACTCGAATCCGATCACGACGAGATGGAACCCGTCCCGATGACGGGGTGGCCCACCGACCGCGTGTACTCGACGTTCTTTGACGCCGTCGACTACGAGGAGCGCGTCGTCGTGATTATGCTCGACGAGATCGACAAACTCGTCGAGAAGTCCGGCGACGACACGCTCTATAACCTCTCACGGATGAATTCCGAACTCGACAACTCTCGGATTTCGATTATGGGGATCTCGAACGACCTGAAGTTCACTGACTTCCTCGATCCCCGGGTGAAATCCAGCCTCGGTGAGGAGGAGATCGTCTTCCCACCCTACGACGCGAATCAACTCCGCGATATCCTCCAGCATCGCGCGAACGTCGCGTTCAAAGACGACGCGCTCACCGACGACGTCATCCCGCTGTGTGCCGCCTTCGCGGCCCAAGAGCACGGAGACGCTCGCCGCGCGCTCGATCTGCTCCGAACCGCGGGAGAACTGGCGGAACGCGGTCAGGCCGACACCGTCGAGGAGGCCCACGTCAGGCAGGCCCAGGACAAGATCGAACTCGATCGCGTCGTCGAAGTCGTCCGGACGCTCCCCACGCAGTCGAAGATCGTCCTCTTCGCCACCATTCTGCTGGAGAAGAACGGCGTTCATAACGTCAACACGGGCGAGGTGTTCAACATCTACAAGCGGCTCTGCGAGGAGATCGACGCCGACGTCCTCACTCAGCGCCGCGTGACCGACCTCATCTCGGAACTCGATATGCTCGGTATCGTCAACGCCGTCGTCGTCTCCAAGGGACGCTACGGCCGGACCAAAGAGATCTCGCTGTCGGTCCCAATCGACGAAACCGAGGCCGTCCTCCTCTCTGACTCCCGACTCGGCGACATCGAGAACGCCCAGCCGTTCGTCCAAGCGCGGTTCGATAACTGAAACCCCTGGTTTCGGGTGGAACGGCCGTTCAACTCGAATCTCTGTTTCTACTAGCGGGACCCGTTTCCACCCGAAACGGAGCCGTTTGATGTTTCCCTCAAAAGGGTACTGCCCGCCAAACGCTCTTGCCTGCCAAACGCTACTATAATAGCGTTGGCGACGCACCCTTCTGACGGATGTTCGACGAGATTATGGAGAAGTTCGAGGGAAGTCCGAGCCAGCAGGCGGTCATCCGCCTCCTCCTCGAACGTGGGTTCTCGGTCAACGACGACGGGCGGGTCGTCTCCGGCGGTATCGAGATCCCGAACACGGGGATCGCGCGCGAGATCGACGTCGACCGGCGCGTCGTCGATTCGACGACGACGGCAATCCTCGAGGACGAAGAGCTCAGACGCATCTTCCAGAACATCTCGTCGATCCCGAGCCTGATGGATCTCGCGCCCGTACTCGATCTGTCGGTGTTGACGATCGAGCCGAACGACGCCGAGCAGTCCGGTATCGTCGCCGAAGTCACCTCTCGGATCGCCGACCGCGGCATCTCGATCCGCCAGACGATCAGCGAGGACCCCGAGTTCACCGACGAGCCGAAGCTCTACATCGTCACCGACGAGCCGATCCCCGGCGACCTGCTGAACGAACTCTCCGGTCTCGCATTCGTCCGCCGCATCAGCATCGCGTGACCCCGGCTTCCCGTTTCCCGTTTCCCGCTTCCCACCTCCTGCTTCCCACTTTCCGCTTCCTGGTTCTCGCCCCCCGCTTCTCGCTTCGTCTCTCGATCGCGTCTCGTCTCTCCTGACCCACCGACGCGAATCCTTTTGAACGATGCCGGGCCTACCACGTGTTGTGACCGACGCTGCCGGCGGATCCGACGCCCGCGCTGACGCCTTCCGGACTGTCGCCGGACCCGGAAAAGCCCGCTTCGAGGTGAAAGGCTCCGAGTTCATCGGCTACGTCGCGCCTGCGAACACCGTCGCGGAGGCCGAATCGTTCGTCGAGGAGGTCCGCACTCGCCACCCGGACGCGACGCACAACGTTCCCGCGTACCGGGTCCCAGCCGCCGGAGAAGACGGGGCCAGCAGCACCGGCACTGGGTCGTCCGCCGCGACGATGCTCCGCGAGTACCAGTCCGACGACGGTGAACCGAGCGGTTCCTCGGGCAAGCCCGCGCTCAACGTCCTCGTCCAGCGCGAGGTACGGAACGTCGTCGCGGTCGTGACACGATACTACGGCGGGACGAACCTCGGCGTCGGCGGACTGGCTCGCGCATACTCGCGAGCGGTGAAAGACGCTGTCGACGACGCGGGAGTCGTCGAGACGGTGCCGCACGAGCGCTTCGACGTCACCGTCGCCTACGACGACTCCGGGACGGTCCGCGGACTCCTCGAAAGCGCGGACGTCGAGTTCGAAGCGGCCTACGAAGCCGATGTCTTCTTCGAGATCCGCGCACCCGTCGACGAGGCTTCTGATCTCCGTGATCGCATCCGTAGCGCGACCAGCGGGCGCGCGAAGATCGAGCACCGATAATACGTCGCCGGCCTTTCTCTCCTCGCTGCACCCGGTTTTTCACATCAGACGTGGTGTCCCTGGGGACACCGGCCGCGACGCCCTCAGATATACCGGCCGTGACGTCTCCGGGTGAGTACCTGTCTCACGGGTAGACTCCCGAGGGTTTCGGGGGTGGCTTTCGCCGGCCGCCTCCGATACGACATTCGACCGACTGCGACGACGTTCGAGACGAAATGGAGGGGTTCGATCTGACGAGAGGATCGGAGGATCGATAGACTCGTTCGTCTCTCGTAACTGAAACGCCCCTTTGTTTCACCCGGGGATACTTGCCGCCGGACGCTGAAGCGCGCCGTATGGTCGATATCGACTCGGAAACGCTGTTCAACGGCGCGGCGGCGGCTCTCACCACACTCGCCGTCCTCTTTTTCATTCTCAACGTCGAGTTCAACTACTCTCCCGTCTCGAAGGTCGCGATCGTCTTTCTGTTCCTCGCGCTGGTGCTCGCGATCTCCCAGCGAACCGACGATGCTCAACTGACGCTGCTCGGATACGGCGTCGTCGTCGTGTCTGTCGTTGGACTCTTCTTCGACGTCGTGAACACGTTCAACGTCGGCAGCGAACTCACCGTCCTCGGACTGCTACTCCTCGCGGCCGTGCTGTTCGCGCTCCGCACCCGCTTCGACGACCGAAACCACCTCCTCACCGGGAGACAGGCGGCGTCTCTCCTCGGCGTGATCGCGGTGTTGGCTGTCGTCGTCCTCGCTGTCGATGTTGCGACCGGCGGACTCGCGTACGAACTCCAGCCGGAGAGTCAGATCGAGATTGCTGAATCACCACGCGAAGATCTCCGCGTCGCCTCCGTCGTCGTGACCAACCCGACGCCGCTCCCCGAACGCGTCGAGACGCCGAACTACGCGGCGTGTGCGGCTGGCGACTGGAGCGAGTATCGGCCCCCGTCCGAACCCGCCCGTGAACGACCTTCCGCGCCCCGCGTCCACCTGAACGTACAGGACGGCTACAACGAGCACGTGATGAGTTTCGGCTCGAAGACGTATCCGGTGACGCTGTACCTCGACGCGGCGAACGCGACGGGTGAGACGTTCCGGATCGAACAGACTTCGTCGTGCCCGGACGACGAGTCGGGGACGCCCTATATTGCGATATACGAGCGCGCGACGGACGAACGACGCGTGTATCCGGTCTGAGCGGGCCGGATCCTTTTACCCACCGGCGCGAAACGCGCTTCTTCTCAGTCGACGATGATGTCCGCGTCGGCGTCGTGGACGTCCTCGCGGGCCCGTGGCTGCATCTCCATTCGATAGCGTTCGATCCAGTCGGCGAAGCAGCCGGGACAGAGGCGCTGGCTATCGACTTCCGAGCGGTCGACGTTCAGTTGGATGGTCCGCGCGAGCGGTTCCTCGATCGGTTCGCCACAGGCGTCACAGGGCTCGCTGCCGGTCATACGTGTCCCTGTGCGACCCGTCGGTAAAGGTGTTCACGTCGTCTGGGTTCTCAGGTCGTCCGGAACGCCCGGTCGCCGGCGTCGCCGAGTCCGGGCACGATGTATCCGTCGTCGTCGAGGTGGTCGTCGATGGCGACTGTCAGGAGGTCTGCTTCGGGGAACTCGTCCCCGACGCGGAGCAGTCCGTCAGGTGCTGAGACCGCCGAGAGCACGAACAGGTCTGCGGGCTCGGCTTCGCCGACTTCGGTGACGTGGTCGAGGACGGCACACATCGTCGAGCCGGTCGCGAGCATCGGGTCGGCGACGATGACGGTGTCCCGCTCGGTGATCTCCGGGAGCTTCACGTAGTCGATCGAGATCGGGAACTCCCCCTCGTCGTTCATCCCGGCGTTCTCGTCGCGGCCGGCGCTGATCACGCCCTGTTTCGCGCGGGGGAACGCCTTCAGGAGTCCTTCGACGAACGGCGTCGCCGCCCGCAACACGTTGATGATGACGACGTCGTCCAGTCCCCGAACGCGCTCGCCGGTCGTCTCCGTCAGTGGCGTCTCGACGGTGACGTACTCAGTTTCCATCGCGCCGTCGATGATCTCGTAGCCGCAGATCCGACCGAGCTTGACGAGCCCTTTCCGGAACGCGACCTGTTCGGTCCCGACGTCGCGGAGTCGCGAGAGCGTGTCTCTGGCGAGTGCGTGCGTGATCAGATACGCGTCGTCGCGATCTTCGATGGCCATAGGTACAGTCGCCGCTTCGGATCCACATAACTCCGGGGGTCTGCGGCGCGCCCGAGGGAATCCGAGGCCGGCCTCAGCGGGTCATAACGTACGTCACCGCCATAATTACGAGCGCCAACGAGCCGACGTTCACCGGCGTGAACGCCGCGATGCCGACGAGATCCAACCCCCAGACGACCACGGTCGCAAAGAGCGACGATAACACGAGGTTCATCACGAAGAGCACCCGTGGATCGCCCTGCGAAGTAGTCTCCATACTCGGCTCTCGCTCCCGGCCTTCACATATTTTGTGCTGGCGGCCGAACGCCAACTGTGTCCGTCCGAAATCGTGAGGGCGACCCGGTCGACCCGGTGCCGTTCGTCGTCGTCGCCGGCTCCGCGTGGCTTCTGTGTCTCTCCTTCGGCCCGCTGTATCTCGATGCGTTCGCCGTTCCTTGGCCCCGCGGCCTCGCCGTCTCCGTCGCAGCCGCGCTCGCGACGACGGTGTGGGCGTACCGACGATTCGTCTGGACCGTCGACCCGACGGTCCGCCGCGAACTCCCGGCGGACCTCCGCTTCCGCCGCATCTGCTACGGGGCGCTCGTATTCGGGGCCGTCCTCACTTTCCTGAGTCTGCTCGCGTTCGCGAGCGGGGGGTGACCGAACCTCTCCAGCAACGGTCATCACTGCGCTTTCCCGACCCGCACGCACGAGCGACGCGGAATTAACACTGTTGCGCCGGATCACGTCGGATCTGGGACTGCTCGGAACGATCAGAGACGCACTCGCGGCTTCGACGGAGTCACCGAACCGTGGTGACGCCACGTCGTCGACGCGTGGGTCCTACTGGTGCCACGACTGCGCCGAACGGATTCCGGCGCGCGACGTCGCCGACGACGCGCCGCCGACCTGTCCGGAGTGCGGCGACGAGATGGAACTCGAACGGTCGCCCGGATCGACTGGCTGCGCCTGCTAACGCCGGGAGGTCCGGATCCGACCGCATCGCCTCACTCGCCCGGACTCGCGAGGACGACCCTCTCACCGGGCTCGGTCGGGTAGCGGTCGAGCCCCGAAAGCGTCTCCCACTCGTCTTCGAACTCCGCGTCGGTGAGTAGCGCGTCGTCGAGGCGGTCGATCAGCGCCGACTCCTCGATATCCTGCCCGATGAACACCAGGCCGGTCCGCCGGTCGCCCCACGTCTCGTCCCACTCGTACCCGAGGTCCGATCGGTTGTTCCGGTAGCTTCGCTGCTCGAACTCGGGAAGGCTCGCGATCCACCGCCCCGTCGCCTCGACGCTGGCCGACGCGCCCGCCTGGCTGAACGTCAAGTGCGTTTCCTCGCGTCCGGCAACCCAGAGATGGCCCTTCGACCGCAACACCGACGCCGGAAGGTCCGCGAGGACGGCGGCGATGCGTTCGGGGTGGAACGGTCGCCGCCGTCGGTACGTGAACGAGGTGATGCCGTAGTCGTCCTCGGGGTGGGTGTGTTCGTGACCAGCGTGGTCGTGGCCGGTCTGTCCGTGGCCGTCGTGCCCGTGGCGGTCGCGGCTCTGATCGGTGTGGTCGTGATCGGCGTGCTCGTGGCTGCTATGGCCGTTCCCACGTCCGCCCGTTCTACCGGCATCTGCACCTTCCGCGGCATCCAGTGCTTGTTTCCACCCTGCTTTCTCCGCGGCCGCACCCGGGTCGAACAGGTCCACGCCGAGCACGTCGTCGATCGCGACGTCGCCGTAGGTGGTCGCGAGGACCCGCGCGTCCGGCCGCAGCGTGCGGACCACGCGCTCGACGCGCTCCCGCTCCGCGTCGTCGACGAGGTCCGTCTTGTTCAGCACCACGACGTCCGCGAACTCGACCTGCTCGACGAGGAGGTCCGACAGCGGCCGCCGCTCACCATCGCCGCCCTCGGCGACCGTCTCGGTCGGCTCTCCGTCGGGGCCGAACGTATCCGCGAACAGCCGACTGTCGACGACGGCGACGACCGCGTCGACGCGGTACTTCGCCGCCGCGGGCGACCCGCCGGTGAACAGGCGTGCCACCGGTGCCGGCTCGCTGATCCCCGACGGCTCGACGACGAGATGGTCGAAGGAACGCTCCTGTGCTAACTGCACGACGGCGGTTTCGAGGTCGTCGCGGAGTTCACAGCAGATACAGCCGTTCGACAGTTCCGTCACCTGCCCGTCGGCGACGGTGAGCTCCGACTCCTCGCTCACGAGGTCGGCGTCGACGTTCAACTCACCCATATCGTTCACGAGGACGGCGACGTCCCGATCGCCCGCACCCGACAGGAGGCGATTGAGGAGCGTCGTCTTTCCCGCGCCGAGGCTCCCGCTCAGAATCGTCACGGGCGTCTGATCCGACGACAGCGACATACTCTCTCTGGGCGCTCCCCCTATTTCAACGTCCGGACGAGTCCCGACCGCGGCCGACTTCGTGCGGCCGTGATTGCGTACGCCGGGCGATATGCTTTTATCTCGGAGACCGTACCTCGCGCTATGTCGCTGGTCGACCGGATCGAACGGTTCCGAGCGCACCTTTCGGAGTGGCTCCGCGGTCTCTATCACGGAATGATCACCCACCCTGCCTACGAGAAAATCGAGAAAGAAGCAGAGGACCTCGAAGACACCTTTATGCTCGCGTGCTTCCCGGAGGCCTTCGGGATTCCCTCGCCAGTGTCGTACTACACTGCGGAGTTGCTTCCGTACCTCGAAGACGAGTTCGAATCCTGGGAGCGCCGGATGTGGGATCGCGGCTCGCTCCTCGAACGAAAGGGCCAGCAGTACCACTTCTGACGATGCGTAAGCACGTATTCTTCGGCGGGAAGGGCGGCGTCGGCAAGACCACCGTCTCCTCGGCGTACGCGCTCGCCTCCGCGCGCTCGGATCTCCGCACGCTGATCGTGTCGACTGACCCGGCACACAGCACCTCCGACGTCTTCGACCAGCAGTTCGACGACAGTCCGACCGCCGTCGACGGCGTCGACGGCCTCGACGCGATGGAGATCGATCCGGAAGCCGAGACCGAGCGCCACCTGATGGAGACAAAGCGCGCGATGAGCGATCAGGTGAGCGCCGCGATGGTCAACGAGATCGATCGCCAGATCGAGATGGCCCACCAGACACCGGGCGCGTACGAGGCCGCGCTGATGGATCGCTTCATCCAGGTGATGCGGGAGGCCGACGAGTACGATCGGATCGTCTTCGACACCTCTCCGACCGGCGGCACGCTGCGACTGCTCTCGCTCCCCGAGATGCTCGAAGGCTGGATCGACCGCCTGGCTCACAAGCGCGAGCAGGCGATCGACCTCTACGAGCGGGCGGCCGTCGGGAACACCGAGCCCCGACGGATGATGGATGGCGACCCGATCCTCGACCGGCTCCGGACCCGAAAGGAACGCTTCGAGTTCGCCGGCAGGAAACTACGGAACGATTCGGCGTTCGTCCTCGTCGTCAACCCCGACGAACTCTCGCTCCGGGAGACGCGCCGCGCGATCGACGAACTCGACTCCTACGGCCTCGACGTCCGCGGACTGGCCGTGAACCGACTCACGCCCGAACCGGATTCTGACGAGGAGGGCCGCGGTGCGCGGTTCCTCCGCGACCGCGTCGCGACCGAGCGCGAGCACCTCGAAGAACTCCACAACTCGTTCGGTCCGCCGGTCGTAGCCGAGATCGAGACACGCGTCTCCGAGGTGAAAGGCAGCCTTCTGGACACGGTGGCCGCCGAACTCGACATCGACGTCGATCGGCCGTCGGCGTCGGCGGACTGATACTGTCGGACACCACGATGTGAAGGGTATTGCCGTCCCGTGGGTTCCAAAATGAGTCACGAACTCCTGTCCGACAGTATGAGCCCCGGATCGGGACGACCGCTGTCGACCCGACCGCTATCGGTTTCGATACTACAGAACCCCTCAGCTAACGTGGTTCAGCGTCGTGTCTCCCGCATATCAGGTTAACGATCGTTAAGATTATACGCTATCTACCCATGGTGCCGTGTGGAGTTACCACAATATGGTCCAGGTAATTTGGCTCGTCGTGGGGATTCTCGCACTGTTCTCGGTTGGGTATTTGGGGTACTCGAAGTACCTCGCCCAGTTCGTAGACCTCGATGACAGCCGCGAGACGCCCGCGCACAAGTACGAAGACGGTCAGGAGTACGTGCCAGCGAAGAAGCCAGTTCTCTTAGGACACCACTACTCGAGCATCGCGGGGGGTGCCCCGATCGTCGGCCCGATCACGGCCGGCGTCCTGTGGGGCTGGGTCCCGGCGCTCGCGTGGATCGCCATCGGGAATCCCCTGATGGGGAGCGTCCACGACTTCTCGTCGCTCTCGGCGAGTCTCCGCCACGACGGGAAGTCGATCGGCTACATCATCGGTGAGTACGTCGGCGAACGCGGCAAGAATATGCTGCTGTGGTTCGCGTTCCTGACGATCATCCTCGTCGTGGCCGTGTTCGCGCTCGTCGTCGCCATCGTGTTCAACGCCTACCCGCAGGCGGCGACGGCCAGCCTCATTTACATCGGGCTGGCGATCCTGCTCGGCGCGTGGCTCTACCAGTTCGACCTGCCGTTCCTGGCGGGGACCGGCCTGTTCGTCGCGCTGATGTTCGCCGGCGTCTGGGTCGGTATCCAGTACCCGCTCGCGCTCGTCCCGGGTGAATACCCGGCGGGAACGATCGTGCTGCTCAGTTCGCAGATGTCGTGGCTCCCGGCGGCGGGCGCCTTCGGCGCGAACACGGCGGCGTGGATCCCGATCATCTTGGTCTACGGTGCGGTCGCGAGCGCACTCCCCGTGTGGGTGCTGCTGCAACCGCGTGACTACCTCTCCTCGTTCCTCCTGTACACCGGCGTCGGCGGCGCGCTTCTCGCCGTCATCGTCGGCACGATCCTCGGTACGTCGAGCCAACCGCTCGTCACCAACCTCGAACCGTTCTACGGCTTCATCGGCCGCAACGGCGCCCCGCTCTTCCCGCTCCTGTTCATCACGATCGCCTGCGGGACGATCAGCGGCTTCCACTCGCTGGTCTCCTCGGGGACGACCGCGAAACAGCTGAACCGCGAGAGCGACGCTCGTCCGATCGGCTACGGCGGGATGCTCGGTGAGGGACTGCTCGCGACGGTCGCGCTCATCACCGTCGCGCTCGTCGCGCCCGACGTCGGCGGCGGGATCGGACTCGCGCTCCCGACCTTCGCGACCGGCGGCGGCATCCTGCTCACGAGCTTCGGAATCCCGACCTCCTTCGGTGGACCCTTTATGGCACTCGTGCTCGTGAGCTTCCTCCTCACGTCGACTGACACGGCCGTTCGCCTCGGCCGTTATATGATGGAGGAGATCATCGGCACGCCCGAATCCTCGGTGCAGTCGTTCGCCGCAGACCGCTACGGCAACGCGGCGCTCCAGACCATCCCGGCGTACATCCTCATCGCCAGCGGCTCGTGGGCGACGCTGTGGCAGCTCTTCGGCGGTGCCAACCAGTTGCTGGCGGCGCTCGCACTGCTGACGGCGACGGTGTGGCTGGCGAACTGGGACGACTCGAAACAGCTCATCAGCACCGGCGGCCCGATGGCCGTGATGGTCGTCATCACCGTCTCCGGGCTGCTCTGGCTCGCCTTCTACAGCAACCTCTACGCGAAGTTCCTCGATCCGACGTGGATGGCGGGCGCGTCGCTCGTCCAGATGCTGTCGGCGGTGGCACAGATCGTCCTCGCGCTCGTGTTGGTGTATCTCGGACTCGCGCTGGTCCGGATGGGCTACTCGAACATCAGTGCGATTCGCGACGGCGAGGAATCCGGCGGCTTCTCGCCGAGCGACGACTAACCGCACACGCGGCGGATTCTTTTTCTCGGTCTACTCTCTGTTTCCTTCTCGCTCTGCGCTCTCGATCCATCCACCCGGTGTCTACTCACCGCTCTCCCAGTCTCCCCGTCCTACTGCCCTGGATCGAGCCGCTTGGCCACCGCGTCGCGCAGTCGGTCGAGAATCGTCCCTTCGTCCGCCGGCGGGACGTCACGCCAGAGCGCGAACGCCTCGGCGGCCGCCGCGCTCTCGCTCTGTACGATCTCCTCGCGCTCGGGGACGACGACCGCGAGGCCGATCTCGTAGTGACCGTAGTACCCGAACTTCAGCAGCGTCCGGTCTTTGAACGACGCGACGAACTCGGCCACGTCCGGCGGAAGCTCCTCGGCGACGAGGACGAACGTGAAGTCGGTCCCGAAGTGCTCCTCGTCGGGCTCGACCCACGCCTCGTCGTCGGCGAGCTCGTGGCCCAACTCGACGAGCCGCTCCAGTTCTGCCACCGTCGGGCGGTCGAGACGACGCGCGAACACGAACTCGCGATGCTGGTGGTTCGCGTACTCCAGCGAGGGGTGGAAGAAGTGCTTCTGGCTCTTCATCCGCATCTCCGCGAACAGCGGGAACCGCTCGCCGCGGACGCTCTCGTCCTTCGAGAGGTCGTAGTTGAACATCAGCCGATCCGAGACCCGATCGAGGTACTCGTCGTCCCACACCGGGATCTCGTCGCGGTCGATTCCCGCCGCCTCGGCGGCCTCGGCCGGATCGAACGCTTCCGCGGAGTCCTCGGACATCACTCCGCGTCCGACGCTGCGGGGTCGTACGCGACGGCGTCGCCGTCTACGGCTGGTGCACCGACCGCCAGGACGACGAGGTCGGTGTCGGCGTCCGCCGGATTGTACGCGCGCTGGGGGCTCTCGGGGTCGACGGCGAACAGCTCGTCGGTGTCGACCACGAACGTCTCCTCGGGCGTCTCCACGTGCATCGTTCCCGAGAGGACGTAGAACGCCTCCTCCTGTTCCTCGTGATAGTGGTACTTCAGCGGCAGTTGCTCGCCCGGTTCGGCGCGGAAGCGATTGACCGCGACGTTCGAGAGCCCGGCTGCGCCGCCCAGTCGCCGCAGTTCACACGGCCGCCCGTCGGCGGGCGAGACCGTCTCGGCGTCGACCACGTGGTATCCCATACGGGTACGCTTCACACACAGACACAAAAGCCGCTCGGGACCCGTCCGATCGTCCCCGATTTTTATGTCTGTTCCGCGCCTTCGATAGAGTACCGATGCGCACGAACGACAGTGCTGAATCCTGCGGCCGCTGTTCGATGTCCACCGTCGTCGACGCGACGGACTCCGATCACGACGGTCCGTTTGATGGCGACCGTATCGAAGTCGACGACGACGCGCTCCGACGCGTCTCCCCGGGGGCGTGGCTCGGCAGTCTCGTGCGTCGCCTCGACGAGGCGGCCACGCGGTTCGTCCACGGCGAGCGCTGAGTCGCACCGATCGTCCGCGAGACTGACGAAGCCCCGCCGCAGTAGCACCCACACGCCGCTGCTGCCTGGTGATTTGCCCGATCAGACCGGGCACTCGCGAGCGAATAGGTAGCTGTTCTCCCCTGTCGAACGCCCGCACGTCGCGGAGTAGAGTTTTATACTTAGCCGTTCCTACCTCGTCCGAGACGATGGAAGAGAGTGTCTCCGGATTCAAAGTTCGGGGGACCTGGGGCGACGTCGTCGAACACGGCGAGCGCATCACGCGTGCCCTGCGCGACGCCGGTGTCGACGGCGAGGCCTTCGAGGAGTGGGACGAGTGGCGACCGAAGTCCCACGAACGACTCGGCGAGGACGTCAGCAAGAAGACCGCCGCCCAGGCGAGCGTCGCCGAAGGCGAGGGGGAGAAAGCCGGGAAAGCGCCCGACGAGGACCTCCAGACTGCGGGCGAGCGGCTGTCGGAGTCCTACGAGCACGTCGAGGAGGGCGACAGCGACGGCGCCGTCGAACGGTGGTCCGAATCGCTCGGCTACGTCGCGCGCGCGGCCGACTCGGCGGGCCGTCGCGCGCTCCGGCGCGTCGAGAACACGGTCTATCAGCGGGTGATGACCCAACTGGCCCCCTACTACTTCGACAACGAACTCGTCAGCGCCAACATCCAGAAGTCCACGCGCGGCGAGGACGAAGTCTCGTTCATCTTCGAGGTGAACGTCAACGACGACGACCTGAAAGCGGAGGTCAGCGACCGCCTCGGCGAGTTCGACGACGAGGTGACGCGCTGGCACGTCGACACCGAAAAGGAGACCGAGACGGTCGAGGCCGCAGAAGGCGTCGAACCGCCCCAATCCGAGGATCGGTCCCGTTCGACCACCAATTAATCGCTCGTTCTCTGTGGGATCTCGTCTGACCCCTCTCGCACCGACAATAGTCATATCCCTGGCGACGAATGGGAGTGTATGCCAGCGCCACTCCGCATCGAATCGGGCGAGCTAACCGGCCGGGAGATTCTCGACGTGCTCCAGGACGGCCGCCGCGTCGTCGTCGAGGCGGAACTGCTCGGCGGGACGCACGAACTCTCGCTCCGGCACGACGGCGAGATGTACTACTGCGATACACCGACGACGCTGCATAAGCACCCCGACGAGGAGTCGATGCTCACGTGCATCGAGAATATGGGGTACGGACGGACCGAGTGAACCCTGCCCTCGCCCTCTACCGGAACTGCCGACGACGCGGGACTTTAGTCGTGGCGGCGGTGAACTGAGGAGTATGAGCGACGTACCAGAGATGAGCGACCTCCTGGAGACCGAAGAGCCGGGGTTCCAGCAGGTGCTCGCCTGCGTGTTCGGGATCCAGCGTCACGAGAGCCGGACGTATCTCACGCTGCTCGACAGTCCGGGGAGCACCGTCGCGGAACTCGCAGACCTCCTCGACCGCGACCGGAGCAACGTCAACCGCTCGCTGACGACGCTGATGGAGAAGGGCCTCGCAGAGCGTGAACGGCGACTCCTCGACTCCGGCGGCTACATCTACCAGTATACGGCCACCGAACTCCCGCAGGCGAAAGAGATGCTCCACGCCGCGCTCGACGAGTGGGTCGACCGCGTCCACCGGAGCATCGACGAGTACGGACGAGAGGACGCGGCGTGATGACGTCGCACGCGAACCACCCTCCTTTTCACGGCCGAATACGACGGATACGACAATGAGCCTCGAACTCACCGCACCCACGCCCGACGCCCCCGAGGTGGCCGAGGACGGCGTCTGGCTCGCTGACATCGAGACGGGCGAGACGTACGCCCCGTTCGACGAGATCCGCTACACCGGCGAGGACGGCAACCTGCTGGAAGTACGCTACGCCGATCCGCCGACGTTCGAGGACTTCCAGGGCCAGGGCCGCGGCGTCTGGCGCTACCGCGCCGCGCTCCCGTTCGAGGAGGGCGTCAGCCTCCCCGAGGGCGACACGCCGCTGCACGAGGCACCTCGCCTCCGCGAGGAGATCGGCGTCGAGACGCTCCGCGTCAAACACGAGGGGATGAACCCGACCGGCTCGTTCAAAGACCGCGGGATGACCGTCGGCGTCCGCGTCGCGAAGGAACTCGGCGTCGACCGCCTCGCGTGTGCCTCGACGGGGAACACCTCGGCCGCGCTCGCCGCGTACGGCGCTCGTGGCGGGATGGAGACGCTCGTTCTCCTCCCATCGGGGAAGGTCGCGGCCGGCAAGATCGCCCAGGCCGCGCTCCACGACGCGCGCATCCTCGAAGTCGACGGCAACTTCGATGCCTGCCTCGACATCGTTCAGGACCTCGCCAAACTCGGTGAGGTCTACCTCCTCAACTCGCTGAACCCCTTCCGACTGGAGGGCCAGAAGACGATCGGCCTCGAAATCTTAGAGGAGTTCCGCGACGACTACGGCCGTTTCCCAGACCGCATCGTCCTGCCCGTCGGGAACGCGGGCAACACCTCCGCACTCTACAAGGCCTTCCGCGAACTGGTCCAGTCCGGCGCGCTCGATCCCTCGGAGGTCCCGATGCTCACCGGCGTACAGGCCGAGGGCGCCGCGCCGATGGTCGAGGCCATCGAGAACGGCTGGGAAGACACCAAGCGCTGGGACCACGTCGAGACGCGCGCGACGGCGATCCGAATCGGCAACCCCGTCAACGCGCCCAAGGCGCTCCCCGGCATCCGCCAGACGGGCGGCACCGCCGTCGCCGTCTCCGACGACGCGATCACCGAGGCCCAGCGCGACCTCGCACGCGAAGGGATCGGCGTCGAACCCGCCTCCGCAGCGTCCGTTGCTGGCCTCAAGAAACTCCGCGACAAGGGTGTCGTCGACGCAGACGAGGACGTCGTCTGTCTCACTACCGGCCACCTCCTGAAGGACCCCGACGCGGCGTTCGAGGCCGGCGGCAAGCCCGAACCCGTCGCCAACGACACGCAGGCGGTTCTTGACCTCATCGGCGCGAACTGAGCGCTCGCCGCTCTGTCTCTTTCGACGCTTATACCGGCCGACGACCGTCTGTCCTGTGTCTGACGGGTTTTCTTAGTCGTGTGACACCAATTCACACGTATGTCCTCCGCATCTTCCGAGCCACCGGTGAACGGGGACGATTCGATGACCGACGACCCGGGGTCGCGGACCGACGGCGGGGTCCAGTCGCTCGACGCCTCGGCCCTTCTGAATCGTATCGTCGAACTCGAACGGGCGAACCAGCGGCTACGCGAACGAAACGAGCGGCTCGAACGGAAGGCCGAACGACTCGCGTGCGATCTCGATCACCGCAGACTGGCGCACGGGTACACCATCGACGACTACGAACGTCGGCTCGAAACCGCGAACAGAGAACTCGCAGAACAGGATGCTGGAGCCGAAACGCGGCCCGGACGTCTCGTCGACGCCGTCGTCGGTCGGCTCACCGCGGTGCGGAATGCCTCTGAGGATCCGTCGCTGCTGTAGCGGGTGCGACTTATACTGTCGGACAGAACGATGTGAAAATCATCGGCACCCCGTGGGTGCCAACATCATTCACGAACTTCTGTCCGGCAGTATTACTCGTCTTCGCCTTCGTCGTCTTCGCCGTTGAGCGTGAGGTACTTGACGGCGATCATCCGGTCGTCGGCGAGAATCCGCTCTACGACTTTGTCGGGGACCGGGTCGTCGAGGTTGTAAACGGTGAGTGCCTCGCCGCCGCGGTCGTCGCGACGGGCGTTGAACATCCCTGCAATGTTGATGTCGTGTTCGCCGAGCACGGAGCCGATGAAGCCGATGACGCCCGGCTTGTCGGCGTTGCGTGCGACGAGCATCTTCCCGTGGGGGATCGCGTCGACGCGGTAGCCGTCGATCCGGACGATGCGCGGGTCGTCGCCCGCGAACAGCGTCCCGGAGACGCTGAGGGTCTCGTCCTCGTTGCCGACGCTGACGGTTACGAGGCTCTGGAAGTCGTCCGACTGGAGGCGCTTGGACTCGGTCACGTCGATGCCGCGCTCCTCGGCGATCTGCGGCGCGTTGACGGCGTTGACCTGCCACTCCAGCGGTTCGAAGACGCCTTTCAGCCCCGATGCGGTGACGAGTTCGACGTCCTCCTCGGCGATGTCACCCTCGTAGGCGACCTCGACCTCGGAGATCCGACCGTCGAGCAGTTGGGCGCCGATCTTGCCGGCCGTCTCGGCGAGGCCGATGTACGGCTGGATGCGCGGGAAGACGCTCTCGTCGACCGACGGCGCGTTCAGCGCGTTCATCACGGGCTCGCCCGCGAACGCCGCGTCGATCTGGTCGGCGATCGACGTCGCGACGTTCTCCTGTGCCGCCTCGGTGGACGCACCGAGGTGCGGCGTGACGACGACGTCGTCGACGGACAAGAGCGGGTGCCCCTCCGAGATCGGCTCGTTCGCGAAGACGTCGACTGCGGCGCCGTCGAGGACGCCGTCGTCGACGGCCTCAGCGAGCGCCTCTTCGTCGACGACGCCGCCGCGGGCGCAGTTGACGAGGAAGCCGCCGCCCATCAGCTCGAGTTCGTCGGTCGAGATCATCCCTTCCGTCTCGGGCGTCAGCGGCGTGTGGACGGTGAGGAAGTCCGCCTGCTCTAAACACGCCTCGAACTCGACGAGTTCGGCGCCGAGCCGGTCGGCGCGCTCCTCGCTGATGTAGGGGTCGTAGGCGACGAGGTTCATCCCGAGACCGTCGAGGCGCTTTGCGACCTCCTGGCCGACGCGGCCGAGGCCGACGATGCCCAGCGTCTTGCCGTTGAGTTCCGTGCCGAGGTAGTCGCTCTTGGCCCACTCGCCGGCTTTCAGCCGTGCGTGCGCCTGCGGGATCGAGCGCGCGGCGGCGAACGACATCGCGACGGTGTGCTCTGCGGCCGCGCGGACGTTCCCCTCGGGGGCGTTCGCGACGATGACGCCGTGGTCGGTCGCGGCGTCGATGTCGATGTTGTCGACGCCGATGCCGGCGCGGCCGACGATGACGAGGTCCGGTGCGGCGTCGAAGACTTCCTCGGTCACCTCGGTCCCGGAGCGGACGACGAGCGCGTTGGCGTCCGCGACCGCGTCCAGCAGCGCTTGGCCTTCCACATCGTAGGCTGTCTCTACGTCGTGACCCGATTCGCGAAGCCGTTCGAGGCCCGCGTCGTCGATCGGATCCGTAATAAGCACCTTCATATCCTAACCCACCTCGGGTTCGTGGTTAAACGTTTCTTCATCGGCGCAAACGGCCACCTGTGGCCTGTTACCGACTGTCTAGGGTTCGCCGGATAGGTGATTTAAAACCGTCCGCCGCCGACGCCCCACGTATGCGACTCGTGGCCTTCGACTTCGACGGAACGCTCTCGGACTCCGAGATGACGGTGCTGCTCGGCGAGCGGATGGACGTCGCCGACCGGATGGCAGACATCACAGAGCGTGCGATGAACGACGAACTCTCCTACGCGGAGAGCCTCAGAGAGCGCGCGTCGCTTCTCGACGGCCTCTCGGAGGAAGACGCCGAGGAGGCCTTCGGCGAGGTCCGCCTCCGACCGGGCGCGGCGGCCCTCATCAAGCGCCTCCGCGACGCCGGACACCACGTCGCGATCCTGACCGGCGGCTTCGAGCGCGGCGTCGAGCGCGCCTTAGAGCGCGAGGGCGTCGAGGTCGACACCATCGTCGCCAACCGCCTCCCGATGGAGGGTGGCCGCCTCACGGGTGACGTCGAGGGACCGCTCATCACCGGGACGAAGGACGACGCGCTCGAATCGCTCGCGGCCGACCTCGACGTCCCGCTCTCGCGCACCATCGCAGTCGGCGACGGCGCGAACGACCTCCCGATGCTCGAAGTCGCCGGTCTCTCGGTCGGCTACATCCCGAAAGACGCGGTGCGACCCTCGTGTGACGCCGTCGTCGCTTCGATGTACCGACTCGGCAAGGTGCTCGAAGGATACAGCGTCCTGCGGCGCGAGCAGGAGTAAGAGTCACCTCACTCTGCGTCAGCGATAGCGGCGGCGCCCATCGCCTCGAGGTCGTCGGCGAGCGCCTCCGCGACGGCCTTCGCCAGTTTCGGCGGGACGGCGTTGCCGACGACTTTCAACTGCGTGCTCTTCGGCCCCTGGAAGACGTAGTCGTCGGGGAACGTCTGCAGGATCGCACACTCGCGGACGGTCCCGACTCGGTCCTCCTCGGGGTGGACGAACGGGGCGTTGTGGTTCTCTTTGATCGTGATCGAGGGCTCGTCGCGGCGCAGTCGGCGCCAACTGTCGCCGTAGCTCTCATAGAGGCTGTCGCCCGGTTCGACGTCTCCGATCCGCTCGACCATCTCCGCGGAGTGGTTCGTCTTCTCGTGGTTCGGCAGGTCCGCGACGTCCTTCTCTAAGAGCGCGTCCTCGACGGTCAGGTACGGTTCGAGCTGTCTGCCGGTGAGCGTCGCCTGCTTCGAGGGGCCGTGCGTCCGCTCTGGATACGTCGGAATCGATCCGTCGCGCCGCCCCTGGAAGATCACGCGGCGGCGCTTCTGGGGGACGCCGTAGTCGGCGGCGTTCAGCGTCTCGTAAGCCGGCTTCTCGTAGCCCGCGCGCTCGAACCCCTCCAGGATCGAGCGAAGGGTGTCGCCGCCCTCCATCGACTTGATGCCGGGGACGTTCTCCATCACGAACGCCTCGGGCTGGACGAACTCGACGAAGTCGATGAAGTTTCCGACGAGGTAGTTGCGCTCGTCGTCGGGGTCGCGGTGGCCCGCGATGCTGAATCCCTTACACGGCGGCCCGCCGATGATCACGTCGATCGCGTCCGGATTGACCGGGTGCGTCTCGAAGAACGACTCGGGGTCCACTTCGGAGAGGTCCGCCTGGATCGCGAGCGCGTCCTCGTGGTTCGCTTCGTAGGTCGCGAGGAAGTCTTCGTTGGCGTCGACGCCGGCGACGACGTCGTAGCCCGCTTGCAGAAAGCCCTCAGAGAGACCGCCGCCTCCGCAGAACAGATCGAGCACCGTGATCGACGACTGACCGGGATCGGGATCCGACATTCGAGGTCGCTCGGTGTTCGTTTCCGACCGTATTTAACAGTCGCGGGGCGCGCGCTGCGGACGCTCGCGCTCACTTCGCGCCTGACGGACGCGCCCGACGACGATCACGTCTCGGTGAGGCAATAGCCCCCTTCGACCGTTTCGAGTTCGCCCTGACGGACTAACTCCGTCAGCGCCCGCTCGACGTCGGATTCGGAGAGACCGCTCCCCTCTAAGGCCCGTGCGACGTCCGTGGCGGACACAGCCCCGACTAGTTCGCCGTCGCAGTTCAGTTCGATCACGCGCTGAACCAGCTCCAGCGTCCCGTCTGTGATCTGTGCAGACACGGCCCTTCTCAGTTGAGCCAGTAGGGCCGCAGCCGATTATAACTCTTTTCGCAGCGACGCACGTGCGAGGGCGCCTCTAGCTCGGTGTCTCACTGCCGTCTCCGTCCAGTTCTTCCTGCAGCGCGGCCCGCCACTCGTGGGGGTTGTACCAGCCACAACCGACGCAGCCGACGTCCTCGTCGTACTCCTCGCCGCCCTCGTAGTAGTAGTCGATCTCGAAGAACGTCGGGCGCTTGCCGCTCTCGACGCAGGCCTCGCACTTCCGGCTCTTGAGGAGGTTGTGCTTCCGCGAGAGGATCTGGAAGTGCTCGCGGACGTCCTCGTCGCTCATCGACTCGTAATCGAAGCTCTCGGATTCGTCCCACCGGACCTCGGGGACGCGGTGGTCGACTTCCAGCGTCGTGCTCGGCGAGGAGCCGTCGAACGCGTCGCGGTGGTCGTAGAGGTCGCGGACGCGCCGCTTGAACGAGTCGGGCATATCCTGCCGCGTGATCGACTTCTGCGTCGGGAACGGGTACTTGAGCTTTCGGTGAAACGTCGTGTTCTCGCAGGTCTCGCAGTGTCGGTAATCGCCCTGCCCCTGACCGGTGTTCTGGACGAACTCGAAGCCCTCCTTGCGGAGCATCTGGATGTCCTTCGCGGGCTGGGAACTCGGAAGTTCACACGCCGAACAGTGCCACTCGCAGTCCGAGAGCGTCTCGAACGTCGCCGCGCGCTTCGTCCCCTCGTTCGAGGGGTTCCAATCCCGCGTGGCGTACTCGAAGACGCGCTCGCCGAAGTCCGTGAGTTCGTACGTCGAGCCCTCTATCTCGACGATTCCCTCGTCGGCGAACGCCGAGAGCAACGACTCGGTGTCGGCACTCTCGCCGACCTCCGCCGTGTCGCCGCCGTCGGCGAGCTCGGCGAGCAACGCCGTCCGCTCGGCGTCCTCCCGTATCGACAGAATCAGCTCTGCGGTCTTCTCGTCCATTCCGGGCATACGTTCGATTCACTCGCCCGGGGTCAAAGCAGTACGGGAATCGGCGCCGTTCGGTGCTGCTCGACGCGTCCCCGTCAGCCGCCCGCGGCGCGGGCTTCCCGACGGGCCGCCTCGACGCTCTTGCCGTCCCGCAACACGGCGTCGACGAACAGTTCGCCCGCCTTGTACGACGAGCGGACCATCGGGCCCGACGCGCAGTACAGGAAGTCGAGTTCGTCCTCGGCGACGCGCCGCCACGTCTCGAAGGCGTCGGGGTGGACGTACTCGAAGACGTCGAGATGCGACCGCGAGGGCTGGAGGTACTGCCCGAGCGTGACGACGTCGACGTCCGCCTCCCGCAGGTCCGAGAGCGTCTGATAGATCTCGTGGTCGTACTCGCCGAGGCCGAGCATAATGCTCGTCTTCGTGTAGACGTCGGACTCCTTCGAGACCTGTTCGAGCACCGCCAGCGACTGCTCGTAGCCGGCGCGGCGGTCCCGAACGGGCCACTGGAGTCGCTCGACGGTCTCGATGTTGTGCGCGATCACGTCCGGGCCAGCCTCGATGATCTCTCGAACGAGGTCGGGGTCGCCCTGGAAGTCGGGGATGAGAACCTCGACGAGGATGCCCGGATCGCGGTCTTTGATCTCGCGGATCGTCCGCGCGAAGTGGCTCGCACCCTGATCCGGCAGATCGTCGCGGTCGACGGAGGTGAGCACGACGTAGTCCAGCCCGATTTCGGCGACGGCGTCGGCGACGTTCGCCGGCTCCTCGGGATCGAGCGCGTCCATCCCGCCGGTCTCGACGTCGCAGAAGTTACAGCCGCGCGAGCAGCGATCGCCCATCAGCATAAACGTCGCCGTCCCCGGCCCGTTGCGGCCGCTCCAGCACTCGCCGAGGTTCGGGCAGTTCGCCTCCTCACAGACCGTGTGGAGGTCTCGGTCCCGGAGGGTGTCCTTGATGTCCGTGAACTGCCGCCCCGACGGCGGACGCATCTTCAGCCAGTCGGGCTTCCGCCTGCCGCTCATACCGCTTTCTTTGTGTCGCCGAGCAAAAGCCTGCGGGTTGTTTCGACGCGCTCGATCCACCAGCCGGTCTCGCCTCTGCTTCTGTGAGTCCGCCAGCAGAGTCAGGTGTCTCGCGGCCGAACCAGCCTGTATGCCCGAGACCGAGACCGTGCCGCTGACAGTCGTCGACGGTGACGACACGACGACCATCGAGGTCGAACGCGGCGCGAACCTCCGCGAGGCGCTGCTCGACCGCGGCTTTCCCGTCTACGGCACGGTCTCGAAACGCGCCAACTGCGGCGGCCGGGGGCTGTGTGCGACCTGCACCGTCGAGGTCGACCCGGCTCCGGACCCGACCCACTGGCACGACGCCGCGGCGGTCCGATTCGGCTACCCGCGGCTCTCCTGCTGTCTCACGGTCGAGGAACCGATGACGGTCAGGCTCTTGGACAAGTACGTCTGGGGGCAGGTGCTGCCGTTCCGTTCCCGGGGCTGAATCGAGACGCGGGGCGGCATCTCGCCCGGATGGAGAACCACCGCGACCCGCCCGGATGGAGAAACGACTTTGCCGCCGGAGGTCCGCGTACCGCGTATGACTCGTCTCGCTCGGATTTCCTCCTCGACTCACCGCGTCCCGACGGGTGCCGCCGCCTCGCCCGTTCGGAGGTGCGGCGCGTGAAGGTCGCAGACGTCGTCCCGGAGTTCGCGGACGCCTTCGGATTCGACGAGTTCAACCGGATGCAGCGGGAGGCCGCGCCCGCCATCCTCGACAGCGACGAGAACGTCGTCGCGGCCGCGCCGACGGCGAGCGGGAAGACCGCGCTCGCCGAACTCGCCATCTGTCGCACCCTCGACGACGGCGGGACGGCGCTCTTTATCGCGCCGCTGCGCGCGCTCACCAACGAGAAGGAGTCGGAGTGGGAACGCTTCGAGGAACTGGGCTACTCGGTCTACGTCGTCACCGGCGAACGGGACCTGAACCCTCGCCGTGCCGAGCGCGCCGACATCCTCGTGATGACGCCGGAGAAGACCGACTCCGCGACGCGAAAGCACGACTCCGCGCGCTACTCGTTCATCACCGACGTCGACTGCTGTGTCATCGACGAGGTGCATCTGCTGGATTCGGACACCCGCGGCGGCGTCCTCGAAGTGACCGTTTCGCGCCTCCGCCGGATCTGCGACCCCCGGGTCGTCGCGCTCTCGGCGACGATGCCGAACATCGAGGACGTCGCGGCGTGGCTGGATGCGCCGCCGGAGACGACCTTCGAGTTCGGCGACGAGTACCGCCCCGTCGACCTCCACGCGGGCGTGCGGACGTACACTCACGGCGACAACGCCTTCGCGGACAAGTACCGCCGCCTCTACACGGCGCTGGATCTCGCGGAGGAACACATCCGCGACGACGGCCAGGCGCTCGTGTTCGTCTCCTCGCGGCAGGACGCCGTCCGCGCGGCGGGCAAATCGCGCGACGAGATCGCGAAGCGCGACGTCCCGATGGGCGCGCGCGGCGACTACGACTTCCACACCGACGCGAAGGAGTTAGACGACGACGCGCTCGCGAAGGCCGCCCCGGACGGCGTCGGATTCCACCACGCCGGCCTCTCGAAGGGCGACCGCGACCGGGTCGAGGAGTGGTTCAAGGAGGGCAAAATCCAACTGCTCTTCTCGACGTCGACGCTCGCGTGGGGCGTGAACCTCCCCGCGCGCTGTGTCGTCATCCGCGACACCAAGTACCACGACCCGCTGGAGGGCGAAGTCGACATCTCGCCGCTCGACATCCTCCAGATGCTCGGCCGCGCGGGCCGCCCAGGCTACGACGACGTGGGCTACGGCTGGGTCGTCTGCGACCGCTCGGACGCCGACAAGTACCGGCAGCTCCTCCGAGAAGGCAAAGAGATCGAGTCGCGGCTGGCCGAAGACCTCGATTCGCACCTCAACGCCGAGATCGCGATGGGAACCATCCGCGACCTCGACGACGTCATCTCGTGGCTGGAGACGACCTTCTACTATCGGCGGGCGCAGTCGCAACCCGAGCAGTACGACTTCGAGAACCTCCGTGAGCGCGTGCGCGAGACGCTCGAATCGCTCGTCGCCCGCGGCTTCGTCCAGATGGGCGAAGACCTCTCGGTGAACGGGACCGCGCTCGGTCGCCTCGCCTCGAAGTACTACCTCCGACTGGAGACCGCAGAGCGCTTCCACGACCTCTGTGAGCGCGAGACGATCTCTGCGGACGGCATCTTAGAGACCGTCGCCGGTGCCGAGGAGTTCCACTCGGTCTCCGCGCGCCAGTCGGAGGCCGACGCCGTCGACGCCGTGCTCTCGGACGTCTCGACTGGGCTGGAGGACGGCCCCCGAAAGGTGCTCGCGATTCTCCACGCCGGGATGCAAAACAGCACGCCCGCCGACCTGCGCTCTGACGCGTGGATCATCAGACAGAACGCGCTGCGGCTTCTCTCGGCGCTCCGGGAGTTCCTCGCGGAGTTCGCGGGTCCGCGGGCGGCCAACCTCGCGCGGCGCGTCGAGGCCCGCGTCGAACACGGCGTCCCCCGGGACGCCGTCGGCCTCACTGCGGTCGACGGGATCGGCCCGAACCGCGCGCGGACGCTCGCGACGGGCGGCCTCCACAGCCCGGCGGACGTCGTCGGCGCCGGCGCCGAGGAACTCCAGCGAGCGGGACTCTCTGCCGGGGTCGCAGACCGCATCGTCGAGAACGCCCGCTCGTTCCCCGCGATCGACGTCTCGTGGGGCTCCTTCCCCGATAGCATTGCTCCCGGGGCGAACGAGATGTGCGACGTCACCGTCCGCAACGCGGGCGGCGGCGCGGCGGTCGGGATCCGCGTGACGGTCAACGACGTCGAGATGACGACGAAGGAGGCGTACCTCTCGGATTCGCTGGCGGTCCCCGTCGGCGTCTTCGGCGCGAACGCCGACGAACTCGACTTCACCGTCGAGGTGACGTTCCCCGGAGAGCCGCTTCACCCCGTCACTGCGAGTCGAACCGTCGAGATCGAATAGGCGCGAGGGACGCGAACGACGCGCTCGACCCAACAGGCTCGATCGACGCCCTCAACCCAACAGGCTCGATCGACGCCCTCAACCAAGCAGGACGTCGCGCAGTTCCGCGGTCCCCTCGACGACGACGTCGGCACGCGAGAGATCTAGGTCGGCGTTGTGCGCCGCTCGGAACGCGACGGTGAACGCACCCGCGCGGACGGCGGCCTCGATGCCGTTGACCGAGTCCTCGACGACGACACACTCGCTGGGGACGACGCCGAGCCGCTCGGCGGCGCGCTCGTAGATGTGCGGTTCGGGCTTGCCGTGCTCGTCAATCTCCTCGGCGCTCAACACCAGATCGAGCGGGCCGAGGTCGAACCGCTCGCGGACGATATTGATCCACGCCCGCGGCGCGGAGGAGACGATCGCGATCGCCCGACCGGTGGCTCGTAGCGCGTCGAACAGTTCTGGGATTCCCTCGGTCAACACCACCTGCTCGCCGTACAGTGACTCCGCGCGCTCCTCGTACTTCGCGACGAACTCGTCTTTCCTCACGACTGTCCCGTACCGCTCGTCGAGGTAGTCGTAGATCTCGTCGTAGGGCATCCCCGTCACCTCCTCGTGGGCGGGCGACCCGTCCGCGACGGCCGCCGCGAAGACCCACTCGTCCTCGAAGCGGTGCCAGTACGTCTCGGAGTCGACCAACACCCCGTCCATATCGAACAACACCGCGCCGTCGGGCACGTCCATACACCTCCTCACAGCCCTTGGTTCAAAGACCTTCGTGGGAGGGTCTATCACCGATGACGGGACCACGCCCGTCGTATGTCCGAGACGATTCGCGTCTTCGCCGGCGACTGTACGACGACCTTCGAGGGTGCTCGCGCCCGCACGCAACGCGGCCGCGTCGTCATCGTCGTCAAGCCCGACCGAACAGTTCTCGTCCACGACGCCGACGGCTACCAGCCCGTGGCGTGGCTGACGCGCCCCGACTCGCTGACCGTCGAGACCGACGCCGGCGGCTTCGGCCTCGTCGCGCGCGCCGGCGAGCAGGTCCTCCGCGTCGTCGCCCACGAGCGCTCGGGGGAGGCCGAGTATCCCGTTACCGAGGCCGGCGTCCCCGTCGGATCGCACCCCGACACGGGCGAGCCGCTCGTCCGCACTAGCGGCGACGTCGTCGGTCTCGACTCCGACCTCCGCTATCCGCTGCCCGCCGGCGCGACCGTCCTCCAGGAGACGTGCGACGCGTGCGGCCTCCCGAAGATCCGCGCGGAGGCGGGCGAGGTCTTCGAGATCTGCCTCGACCGTTCCTGTGAGTCGCTGGACGACGCCGTCCGCGAGCGGTTCGACCGGGAGTGGACGTGTCCGGACTGCGGGTCGGACCTTCGGATCATCCGCCGCGGCGGTCGCCTCCTCGCCGGGTGTGACGCCTACCCCGACTGCGATACCGCCTTCGCTATTCCGGCCGGGGTCGTCGTCGACGAGTGCGACTGCGGGCTGCCGGTCTTCGAGACCGCGCGCGGTCGGCGCTGTCTGGACGCGACGTGCGACGCGTTCGAGGCGTGATACGCCGCCGTGTGCTCGTTTCGAAACCCCACTCCAGCACCCGATGATCGCAGCCCCTTTGTCGTCGCCGACCGCCGATGCGTGTATGGATGGGACACTGGTCGACGGCGTGGTTCGCGTCGGCGGCGACGCCAGACAGCGGTTCTACGACGCCCGCGGGTACGGTCGCCCGCTCGACCGCAACCGTATCGAACTGGCGCCCGTCGAGGCGGCGCACCTCCTCTCGCGGGGCGACCTCGACGCCGTCGTCGACGAGTCCGAGCGCGACGGCGACCGGCTGGGGTTCCGCGAGTTCCTCGTTCGGACGGGCGCGACGCTGCGCTTTGCGGTCTACAAGGACCTGCGGGACCGCGGCTTCTATCTCTCGCCCACCTGCGAGGCGTGGCCGGGCGTCGACGCGGACGTCGCGGCCGCCGATAGCGACGTCGATTTCGTCGTCTATCCGCGCGGCAAGGGGCCGTGGGACGACGCGGTCGCCTACCGGATCCGCGTCGCGGGCGAGCGCGAAGCGGTCCGCGCAGCGTCGCTCGGGGGCGTCGTCCTCGCGGTCGTCGACGAGGACGGCGAACTGACGTACTTCGAGACCGACGCCGCTCCGACGATCGGCGAGGGAGCAGCGGAGGCCCCAGACGGGTCCGGCGCCGGCAGTGGAGAGGGTGCCGACACTTCCGATACTGGACTCCCCGCAGCCGTCGACGCCGATCTGCTCGACGACCGCGTGGTCTGCTATGCGACCGCCGAGGACCTCTACGAGGGGAACTTCTACGGTCAGCGGCTGTTCGGCCGGAACGCCGACTCGGGGCCGCTCCAACTGTCGCTCGTCGAGGGCGCGTATCTCGCCCAGCGCGGCGTCGTCGACGTCGACCCCGCGGCCGTCGTCGACCTCGGCCGCGACGTCGAGGGCGAGCGGTTCGACCGCCGCCTGCGCGCGTACGCCGCCCTGCGGGACCGCGGCGTCGTCCCCAAGAGCGGCTTCAAGTTCGGCGCGGACTTCCGCGTCTACGAGGAGTTCACCGACGTCGACTCGCTGAGTCACTCGACGGACCTCGTGCGCGTCGTCGCGCCCGACCACACCTTCTACCCGCGGGACCTCTCGCTCGACGTCAGACTCGCCGGCGGGGTCCGGAAGCGAATGGTTTTTGCGCTCACCGCGGCCAACGGCGAGATAGACTGGCTCTCGGTAGCCCGACTCACCCCATGACACGAGACCACGACGCCCGCGACAGTGACGACCGCGCCCCTGATGAGAGCGCGCGGGAGGACGAAAAGCGACTGACGGACGGCGGCACCGACGACGCCGCGGCCGGCGCAGACGACGTCGCGCTCGATCCGTGGGGCTCTTCGGCCGTCTCCGACTACCGAAAGCTCTTCGAGGAGTTCGGCATCGGGGAGTTCGACGACGTGCTCCCCGAGGTGCCGAACCCCCACTATCTGATGCGGCGGGGCGTCATCTTCGGGCACCGCGACTACGAGCCCGTCGCCCGCGCGCTCCGCGAGGGCGAGGACGCGGCCGTGCTCTCGGGCTTTATGCCGACTGGCGACCCCCACATCGGCCACAAGCTCGTCTTCGACGAGATCATCTGGCACCAACAGCAGGGCGCAGACGCCTACGGCCTGATCGCCGACCTGGAGGCACACGCCGCCCGCGGGATGACCTGGTCGGAGATCGACGAGCACGCGCGCGATTACCTCCTGAGCCTGCTCGCGCTCGGCTTCGACCCCGAGGAGGGTGAACTCTACCGGCAGTCCGACAACCGCGAGCTGCAGGATCTCGCCTTCGAACTCGGCTCGAAGGCGAACTTCTCGGAGTTCCAGGGCATCTACGGCTTCGACGGCGAGACCAACGTCTCGCATATGCAGTCGGTCGTCACGCAGATGGCCGACATCCTCTATCCGCAGTTAGAGGAGCCGAAGCCGACCGTCATCCCAGTCGGCCCCGACCAGGACCCGCACGTCCGATTCGCCCGCGATCTCGCGGCGCGGATGCGCTTCTTCAAGGTGACCGAGGCGTACGCGAGCTTCGAGCTCACCGACGCCGAGCGGGCGCTCGTGGCGGCCGTCTACGACGAACGCGAGCAGTACGCCGAAGAGCCCGACCGCCCCCGCTGCGAGGAGGCAGGCGCGTGGCTCGCTGCCCACGCGGACCTCGACGACCTCGGTGTCGTCGTCGGCGACGACGTCCGCGAGTCAGCAGTGGAAAAACTGAACAACGCCGGGATGGAGCCGCTCCGTCCCCGCGTCCGCTTCCTCGACGCCAACGCGACGGAGGCGGCGTTCGAGGGACTGATCGAAGCGATCGACGGCGAGAAACGGCGGTACGAGGAGCACGTCGACGCCTTCGACCTCGACGTCGCCGACGCCGAAGAACTCGCGCGCGAGATCGAACTCGACCACGGCGGCTACGGCTTCGTCCCGCCCTCGTCGATCTACCACCGCTTTATGACCGGGCTCACGGGCGGGAAGATGTCCTCGTCGATCCCGGCGTCGCACATCTCTCTCCTCGACGACCCCGAGGAGGGCTACGACAAGGTGAAGGCGGCGACGACCGGCGGTCGCGAGACCGCAGAGAAACAGCGCGAACTCGGCGGCAAGGCCGACGAGTGTCCCGTCTACGAACTGTACGCCTATCTGCTCGCGGGCGACGACGACGAGTTCGCGAAGGAGGTCTACGACGAGTGCGTCGGCGGAGAGCGCCTCTGCGGCGGCTGTAAGGAACAGGCTGCGGAACTGATGCGCGAGTTCCTCGAAGACCACCAGGAGAAGCGTGAGGAAGTCGAGGACCTCCTCGACGACCTCGACATCTCCCTGACGTCGTCACGCCGCGGCGTCGCCCCCGGCGACGAGTGAGTTCGGGGCGCTCGTTCTACTCGATCGTCAAGTCGCCGTCCTCGCCGTCCTCGCCGCTCGCACCTTCGTCCCACTCGATCTCGAACTCGATGCTCAGTTCGCCCGGCCCCTCTGTGGGGCCTTCGCGCTCGGCTTTCACCTCGAACGTCGGCTTCGCCGGTGGTTCGAGTGTCACAGACTGACCGCCGGCTGTCAGCGTGATCGCGTCTCCAGCATCGAGTTTGTCGGCGACGTCGCGTAGGTACGTTGCGATCGACTCTCGGCCCTGTGCGCTTTCGGATTTGAAGAGGACTTCTTCGGGCATATCTCCCTTTTCGCCGCCTCGGGAGATAAGGATGCTGTCGCCGCCGCCACACCCTGCCGTGGCACCTATTCGCACGAATCCGCAATCGTTTTGATCGCCGATAGAGTGAGTTCGGGTATGCGATACGGACCCTGCAGTCCCGAACGCAGTGTCGACGTGGAATCGATCGACAGCGACGGGTCCGTCTTCTTCTTCCGGCCCGCCTGAGAGCGGCGGACCCGCCGACCCACGCGCCGGCACCGACGGCGCTCGCGACGGCGGCGAAACCGCTCGAATCGGTCCGGTGCAGACGCGCGAGCGTCTGCGGTCTTCGGAACTGCTAACTGGCGGCCGGTCGGTAGACGCGACAACGACCGACCTGCGGCCCCGATCATCCACATCGAACACAGAATGAAACTTCCCGAACCACAGGTCGCGGTGTTGAACGCCGCGAGCGCGACAGACGAGACGCCGATCGAACGACTCGCCGACGAGGCGGGACTGAAGCCCGAGACGGCGACGCAAGCCGTCTTCGAACTCCGTGACGACGGGCTCCTCGACGTCACCGAGCGCGAGACGGTCGAGTACGAACTGACCGCGGAGGGCCGCGAGTACATCGACGCCGGCCTCCCCGAAGTGCGCCTGTACCGCGCCGCGATCGAAGCCGGCGCCGACGACGACCCGGTACAGATGGGTCGGACCATCGGCGCGGCCGACCTCGACGGCCCGGAAGTCGACATCGCCCTCGCCAACTTCGGCCGCAAGGGCTACGGCTCCATCGAGAGCGGCGAACTCTCGGCCGACGGCGACGCCGACGCCGAGGACGACCCCGAAGCGGCCGCACTCGCCGCGCTCGCTGCCGTCGACGACGAAGACGACTCCGACGCGGCCCTCGCCGACGTCGACGACGACGACGTCCTCGATCAGTTGGTCTCGCGGAACCTCCTCGAACGCCACGAGCGGACCGTCCGGACGGCCACGCTCACGGATGCGGGCGTCACGGCGCTGATGGAAGGCGTCGAAGCGACCGAGGCGGTCGACCGTCTCACGCCCGAGATGCTCACCTCCGGCGAGTGGCAAGACGTCGAGTTCACCGAGTACAACGTCGAGGCCGACGCGCCCGAGGTCCGCGGCGGCAAGACGCACGTGCTCCGACAGACGGCCGAGCGCGTGAAAGACGTCCTCGTCGGGATGGGCTTCCAGGAGATGGACGGCCCCCACGCCGACGCCGACTTCTGGATCAACGACTGTCTGTTTATGCCGCAGGACCACCCCGCACGGACCCACTGGGACCGCTTCGCGCTCGACGTCCCCCCGATCGCCGATATCCCAGAGGACCTCGTCGACCGCGTCGAACACGCCCACCGCGAGGGCGTCGGCGAGGACGGCGACGGCTACCACTCGCCGTGGTCCGAGGACTTCGCGCGCGCCATCGCGCTGCGCGGACACACCACGTCGCTGTCGATGCGCTATCTCTCCGGGACCGAAGTGGGCGAACTCGAACCGCCCCAGCGGTACTTCTCCGTCGAGAAGGTGTACCGCAACGACACCCTCGATGCGACTCACCTGCTCGAGTTCTTCCAGATCGAGGGCTGGGTGATGGCCGAGAACCTCTCGGTCAGGGATCTGATGGGGACGTTCGTCGAGTTCTACGAGCAGTTCGGCATCACCGACGTGCAGTTCAAACCGCACTACAACCCCTACACCGAGCCCTCCTTCGAGCTGTTCGGCCGGCACCCGACGACCGGCGAGCTCATCGAGATCGGGAACTCGGGGATGTTCCGCGACGAGGTGCTCGAACCGCTCGGCGTCGAACACGACGTGATGGCGTGGGGGCTCGCCCTCGAACGCCTCGCGATGCTGACCACCGGCGCCGAAGACATCCGCGACCTGCACGGCACGCTCGCAGATCTTGAATTCCTCCGCGACGCGGAGGTGACCTACTGATGCCTGTCGTCGACATCGATCCCGACGAACTTCGGGAACTGACCGGCCACGAGGAGAAGGGCGACGAAGACCTCAAATCCGACCTGTTCGGCCTCGGCTTGGAGTTCGAGGGCGAGACCGAGGACGGACTCCTGCAGTTCGAGTTCGGTCCCGACCGCCTCGATCGGCTCTCCGTCGAGGGCGTCGCCCGCTCGCTGCGATACCAGTACGGCGACGACCGCGGGGTCCGCGTGCCCGACACGAACGACGCGGACTACACGTTCGTCGTCGACGAGGACGTCCCCGACGAGCGGCCGTACGTCACGGGCGCGATCATCCGCGGCGTCGACCTCGACGAAGCGGGGTTAGATTCGCTGATCCAGTTGCAGGAGAAACTCCACGCCACGATGGGTCGCAAGCGCGCGAAGGGCGCGATCGGGATCCACGACCTGACGATGATCAAAGGCGAGGTGCTCTCAGAGGAGAGCGGCGGCAACTCGATCACCTACACCGGCATCGACCCCGAGGGCGACACCTTCGTCCCGCTCGATAGCGACCGCGAGATGACGCCCGCGGCGGTCCTCGAAGAACACCCGACAGGCGAGACGTACGCGGATCTCATCGCCGACTACGATCGCTATCCCGCGATCTACGACGAACTCGGCCTGTTCTCGTTCCCGCCGGTCATCAACGGCCGCCGGACCGAGGTGTCGACGGACTCCCGGGAGCTGCTGGTCGAACTCACCGGCACCGATCAGTGGACGATCGATCGGATGTGCAACATCATCTGCTACGCGCTGTCGGCCCGCGGTGCGACGATCGAAGACGTCGAGATCGAGTACGCCGACCGCACGCTCGTCCGCCCGGACTTCGAGGTCGACACGAAGTCTGTCACGCACGACCGGATCGAGACGATGCTCGGCGTCGAATTCGAGACGGCAGAGGTGATCGACCTGTTCGAGCGCTCCGGACTCGACGCGGTCGTCGCGGACGACGCGGACGCTTCCGACGAGGCCGCAGACGCCGAGACGGTCTATGAGGTGTCGATCCCGCCGTACCGAACTGACGTGCTCCACCCGCTCGATCTGGTCGACGACGTCGGCCGCGCGTACGGCTTCGACGAACTCGAACCGCGCTATCCCGACATCGGGACCGTCGGCGGTCGCCACGAGCGCTCCCGGCTCGAAGCCGCCACCCGGAACGCCCTGACCGGCCTCGGCTTCGAGGACCTCCTGAACTTCCATATGTCCAGCGAGGACGAGACGTACGACCGGATGAACGTCGAGCCCGGAGCCGACTACCTCGGCGGCGGCGACCCCGTCGAGATCACCGAACCTTACAGCGAGGACTACACGATCCTCCGTCAGTGGGCGCTGCCCTCGCTCGTGATGGTCTTAGAGAACAACACGCACCGCGCGTACCCGCAGGACCTCGCGGAAGTCGGCCTCGTGGCCGAGCGCGACGACGACGTCAACACGCGCGTCCGCGAGCGGCGACACGTCGCTGGCGTGCTCGCGCGCCACGACGCGACCTACGAGGACGCGAAGGCCCGGCTGCAGGCGATCTGCGGCGACTTCGACGTCGACCTGGAGACGCCGCCGACCGAGCACCCCTCGTTCATCGACGGCCGCGCCGCGTCCGTCGTGATCGACGGCGACGCGGTCGGCGTCGTGGGCGAACTCCACCCCTCGGTTCTGGTCGAACACGACCTGGAACTCCCGGTCGCGGCCTTCGAGTTCGATCTGTCGGCGCTCGCGTCCGCGTAATCGAGTAACTTAACAGCCCTCCCGCCGGTATTTTCGCCCGATAATGCCGAGCGGAGAATACGACCCGGACACCGTCGAGGCGAAGTGGCAAGACAGGTGGGTCGACGACGAGACCTACGCGTACGAGGGTGACGTAGAGAACCCCGACACCGCCTTCTCTATCGACTCGCCGCCGCCGACGGTATCCGGGAGTCTGCACTGGGGCCACGTCTACGGCTTCACGCTGCAGGACTTCGTCGCTCGGTTCAACCGGATGCGCGGCAAGGACGTCTACTTCCCGTTCGGCTACGACGACAACGGCATCGCCTCCGAGCGACTCGCCGAAGACGAACTCGGCGTCCGCCACCAGGACTACGAGCGCCGCGAGTTCCAGCGGATGACCCAGGAGGTCTGTGAGCAGTACGAGGCCGAGTTCACCGAGAAGATGCAGAGCCTCGGCATCTCTATCGACTGGAACCAGACCTACCAGACGATCTCGCCGAAGACCCAGCGGATCTCTCAGCTCTCGTTTATCGACCTCTACGAGCAGGGTCGCGAGTACCGCCAGCGCGCGCCGGCGATCTGGTGTCCCGAGTGTGAGACGGCGATCTCGCAGGTCGAGACCGAAGACGACGAACAGCCGAGTCACTTCCACGACATCGCCTTCGAGGTCGTCGAGAGCGACTCGATCGACGCCGACGAGACGTTCACCATCTCGACGACGCGTCCCGAACTCCTGCCGGCCTGCGTCGCGGTCTTCGTCCACCCCGACGACGACGAGAACCAGTACCTCGTCGGCGAGGAAGCGCGCGTGCCGCTGTTCGATCAGGAAGTGCCGATCCTCGAAGACGAGCGGGTCGACTTAGAGACCGGCTCGGGGATCGTGATGTGCTGTACGTTCGGCGACCAGACCGACATCGAGTGGTACCAGGCGCACGATCTGGATCTCCGGCTCGCCATCGACGAGTCGGGCACGCTGACCGACGTCGCGGGCGAGTACGCCGGGCTCTCCTCCGAAGAGGCGCGCGAGGAGATTGTCGACGACCTCGAGGAGGACGGCGCGCTCCTCGACCGCCGGGCGATCACCCACACGGTGAACGTCCACGAGCGCTGCGGGACGAGCGTCGAGTTCCTCGTCAAAGATCAGTGGTACGTCGAATTGCTCGATAAGACCGACGAGTACCTCGAAGCGGGCCGAGAGATGGACTGGTACCCCGAGAAGATGTTCACCAGGTACAAAAACTGGATCGAGGGACTCCAGTGGGACTGGTCGATCTCCCGGCAGCGTTCCTCGGGCATCCCGTTCCCGGTCTGGTACTGCGAGGCGTGCGAACACGTCGTGTTAGCCGAGAAAGAGAACCTGCCGGTCGACCCGCTCAGCGACGAGCCGCCGGTCGACGCCTGTCCGGAGTGCGGTCACGACGAGTTCGTCCCCGAGGACGACGTCTTCGACACGTGGGCGACGTCGTCGCTCACGCCGCTGATCAACGCCGGCTGGGACTGGGACGTGGAACGAGAGGAGTTCACCTTCGAGAACCCCGAACTCTACCAGTTCGACCTCCGCCCGCAGGGCCACGACATCATCTCGTTTTGGCTCTTCCACACCGTCGTCAAGTGCTACGAACACACCGGCGAGGTGCCGTTCGACAGCGTGATGATCAACGGGATGGTCCTCGACGAGAACCGCGAGAAGATGTCGAAGTCGAAGGGCAACGTCGTCGCGCCCGACGAGGTCGTCTCGAAGTTCCCCGTCGACGCCGCGCGCTACTGGGCCGCCGGATCGGCCGTCGGCGACGACCTGCCGTACTCCGAGAAGGGCCTCCGCGCCGGCGAGAAACTGCTCCGGAAGCTCTGGAACGCCTCGAAACTCGTCGAGAGCCTCACCGAGGACGCGCCCGCGGAGTTCGACCACGAGGATCTCACCCAACTCGATCGCTGGCTGCTCGCCTCGCTGGACCGCGAGATCGAGCGGCTGACCGGCCGGTTCGAGAGCCGGGAGTTCTCGAAGGCCCGCGACGGCCTCCGCGGCTTCTTCTGGCACACGTTCTGTGGCGACTACCTGGAGATCGCAAAGCAGCGCGTCCGCGAGGGCGGGGACGCCTCCGCGGCGTACACCCTCGAAGTCGCGCACCGACGCTTCCTGAAGCTTTTCTCGCCGATCCTCGCGCACGCGACCGAGGAGCTGTGGCACGATATGTACGACGACGGCGAGAGCGTGCACCACAGCGGCTGGCCCGAACCGCTCGGTGTCGACGCCGACTTCGAGGCCGGCGAGACGGCGATGGAAGTCGTCGGCGCGCTCCGGAAGTACAAGAGCGACGCGAAACTGTCGATGAACGCCGAAATCGACCGCGTCGAAGTCTGGGGCGACGTCTCCGGCTTCGAGGCCGACATCTCCAGCGTGATGCACGTCGAGGAGTTAGAGACGCTCGATGAGCGTCCGGCGGTCGAGTCGGTCGTCACGGGCGTCGACCTCGACTACTCGCTTGTCGGCCCCGAGTTCGGGAGTCAGGTCTCAGCGATCGACGACGCGATCGAAGCGGGCGAGTACGAGACCGTCGACGGCGAACTCCACGTCGCGGGCGTCGAACTGGAGCCCGAGATGTTCGAGATCGAAGAAGAGCGGCAGTATCTCGGCGAGGGTGAGATGGTCGAGGCGGGCGATGCGATCGTGATCGTCCACGAAGAAGCCTAACGCCGCGGCCCGCCGTCGCTTTTCGGTTCCTTCTCATAGGGATTATCGTAAGTCTCCATAGATGTCTCGCCGGACGGTACGGCGAGAATCTCCGAACAGTGACGATAATCCCTATCAGAGATCTGCGCCGACCGCGTCCTCGACGCTGTCGAAGCCGTCACGTTCGAGTAACGTGAGCAGTCCCTCGTTGATGTCGCGTGCGAGCGTCGGTCCCTCGTAGACGAGTCCGGTGTACAGTTGGACGAGGCTCGCGCCCGCACGGATCTTCGCGTACGCGCCCGCGGCGTCGGAGACGCCACCGACGCCCACGACGGGAACGTCCGTCCGTTCGGCGACGAAGCGGACCATCTCGGTCGCTCGGTGCTCGATCGGCGCGCCCGAGAGTCCGCCTCTCTCGGCGCGCTTCGGGCTGTGGAGCCCTGTCGGTCGGTCGGTCGTCGTGTTGGTCGCGATGACGCCGTCGAGGTCGAAGTCGTCGACGACCGCGAGCGCGTCTTCGATCGCCGGCCCCGGCAGGTCGGGCGAGAGCTTCACGAGCAGTGGCGACGCGCCGGCGTCGACGAGCCCGCCGAGGATCGCCTCCAGTGAGTCGCGGTTCTGTAGCTCGCGCATCCCCTCGCTGTTCGGACAGGAGACGTTGACCGCGAGGTAGTCGGCCACGTCGGCGACCTGCTCGTAGGTGTAGCGGTAATCTTCCGGCGCGTCTGCGGCGTCTGTCACCTCCGAGAGCGCGACGTTGACGCCTACGGGGATCCCGGGATCGGGGCTCGTCCGCAGGCGCTCGCCGACGGCGTCTGCGCCCTCGTTGTTGAGACCCATCCGGTTGATGATGGCCCGGTCTTCGACGAGACGGAACATTCGCGGGCGTGGGTTGCCCGGCTGTGCGCGCGCAGTGACGCCGCCGACCTCCACGTGGCCGAAGCCGAGCGCACCGAGCACTGACGGCAGTTCGGCGTTCTTGTCGAAGCCCGCCGCGACGCCGATCGGGTTCGCGAAGGACTGCCCGAAGGCGTCGACTGCGAGCCGGTCGTCGTCGACGACGAGTCGGTCCCGGAGGAGCGTCTCGACTGGCGTGTGTTGGACTGTCGCGAGTCCGCGGTGTACTGCACGGTGTGCGGTCTCCGCGGGGAGCGAGAAGAGGGCCGGCCTGAGAGCGCGGTACGCCGAGCGTATCACGATCTTCTCACGTGTCGCGCGTTGCCGTCTCGTCGGCACTTTCGTGTCGACCGGTCGGTGCCTCGGCTCATCGCGCGTTCAGAAGTCGTGCTCGACCGCGTCGGGGTCGGCCTTCTGAATGATGATCTTGCCGTCTCGGACGCGAACGAACACCTCGTCGCCGATCTCCATCCCGGCCACGGCGAGTTCGTCTTCGTGGAGGTTCACGTGGACGTTGTGGTACTCGCCGTGTTCGTCTTTCGCGCCACTCGGGCTGAGCTTCTTTTTCCGAACCATCGGAGCTGTCTAGGCGTTGGTTCGCTGCAGGATATACATAAGTGTTGTTTACGCCTTGCTTCAATTACTCCAAATGGAGGCGCCGGCGCGCGTCTGACGACGGTTTTTCGCTCGTACGCGCGCTCGACCCGTTGAAGACGCGGTTGCCGCCGTAATCGTCCGTCTGTCACCGGCACGAACGACGATCGCCCGGACGCTGACGTCGCCAACTACCCCTTGACCCCGCCGCTGCAGTCGATTTTTGCCGATATATTTATGCCAGACTATGCGCTTCCTTGACATAGAGGTACACAGCGATGGTACGCGAGGACGGTAAACGGAATTTCGTAATGCTCGAAGACGGCGAGAAGACCAAACAGTTCACCGGCCGGATGCCGCGGCAGGCGGCACTCAAGGCAGCCCGTCGCCTCGAGGGATACGAGTCCTACGAATCCGAAGACGAGGCGAAAGAGCACCCCACCGAAATCCGACTGCTCGAACGGGGCACCGATCGGGTACACGTCTATCACGCGTGGGCGTGGCACGACACCGCGCCGAACGACAAGCCAGGGTGGATGAAACAGAACGAGGTCTCGACAGTCACGCGAGGCAACGTCTCGAAACAGGGCATCGAACACATCGAAAAGTAACTACCGCGCGTCGCGCTCGCGCGATGTCCGCTTCCGGGCCGTTGGAACCGTCCTTCGGCACTCCGTGATGGGCCGGTCCGTCCTCTCTTTCGCGTCCACTCCTCGCTCTCTCGTCTCCTGGTCCATTTTTTGCTATCCGACATCGCTTTGTCCGTCCCGTGGTGAGTCTCTCGCGCGCGGTTATCATCCGACCCGACCGCACGCGCGACGCGTGGGATGACGTGTCGGCCTCCGACCGCGCTATACGTCTCACTCGTATTCTCGTGTATCTCTCCGCGTGCACGTAGCGCGCGTACCACTGTCACCGGCGGCCGGTCATTCCATCTACGACGGTCCCGGCGGCCGGTCATTCCATCTACGACGGTGAGCTATTGCGACCCCGGCTGTCCGAATATTCATTACCTGGTTCGGTGTGAAATCGCATAACGAGGCGGGGACGGTTCGACGGCCTTTTATATTTACCCGGCATTCGTAGAAATACGCGGAAGCCCGCCCGGGTCACCCCGGACGGGATCTACGACGGATCGGATTTGCACGCCCCCGTTTGGTCTTCGGCTCGAACGCGAGCCGAGGACGATACGACGGGCTTAAGTGTGCAAGTCCGTTTCGGATGAATGCGAACGACACACCGCGACTGGGTGCGGTTCAACCCCGCGCCCACTCGGACACGCCGGCTTCGGCCGGCAGCGAGACGGATCGGAGCCTTTATGGCTTCGTCCAACGTACGCTTATGTCCGCAAGAGATGAGGATTCCACCCCTGCGGTCCGCCGTACAGATGGGATCTGATGTTAGCCTTGATGGTTCGGTGACACCTGTCTGGTGTCCACTGAACCACGAACGGACCACGCAATGATATATGGTGATCTCCC
>NZ_JANHAV010000023.1 GCF_024464655.1 Halobellus inordinatus | reverse complement strand
GCAGACCCCGACGAATCGGCCGGCGCCCCCGGAATCGGCGATCAGTTCCCCCAGCTCACCGTGGAGACGAGCCACGGCGAACTGACCATCCCCGACGACTACGAGGGCAAGTGGCTCGTCCTGTTCAGCCACCCCGGCGACTTCACGCCCGTCTGTACCTCGGAGTTCGTCGCCTTCGAGCAGCGCCGCGAGGAGTTCGAAGAACTCAACGCCGAACTGCTCGGGCTGTCGGTCGACCGCGTACACTCGCACATCAAGTGGACCGAGTGGATCGACGAGAACCTCGACGTCGACATTCAGTTCCCGATCATCGCTGACGACCAGGGCTCGGTCGGAAAGCGCCTCGGGATGATCCACCCGGGCGCAGGTACCTCCACGGTTCGTAGCGTCTTCCTCATCGACCCCGAGGGTACCGTCCGCATCGTCCTCACGTACCCGATGGAGATCGGCCGCAACATCGACGAGATCCTCCGCTCGCTGCGCGCGCTCCAGATGAGCGACGAGGAAGGCGTCGCCGCCCCCGCCGACTGGCCCGAAAACGAGAAATTCGGCGACCGCGTCCTCCTGTCGCC
>NZ_JANHAV010000022.1 GCF_024464655.1 Halobellus inordinatus | reverse complement strand
TCGTCGGTGGGGACGAAGTCGTACTGGCGGCGGGCGTGTGAGCCGGCTTTGCCGCCCCACCAGACGAACGTGTCCGAGCCGTCTTCGGGCGTCCAGGTGATCGTCTCCCAGTCGGGATCGAAGATGAGGTACCCGCCCGCGAAGATCTCGATCTTGTTGCCCGAGGGTTCGACGTAGTAGTTGAAGTGCGCTTGACTCACGCCGTGGCGGGCGGGGCCGCCCACCATCTCGATGCCGCGCTCGCGAAGCAGGTCCGCCGCGCGTTCGAGTTCGCCCGACTGGCCGCCGTCCATGTAGTAGGCCACGTGGTCGATCTTGTCGTTGACGTTCGCGTCCGGGGGTGCGTTCACGAACGCGATCTCGTGGACGAGCGGGGAGACACTGAGCCACGCGCCGACCTGGTTGCCCTCGGGATCGACGCCCTCCTCGCGGAGGTTGAACCCCAGGACGTCCTCGAACCACTCGACGCACTCGGGGACGTTGGTGACGTTGAAGTTCACGTGGTCGATGCGTCGGAGTCCGGCGCCGCGTTCGGGTTTGCGCGCGGGTTGGTTTTTGAGTCGGGCGCGGTTTTCTTCTTTGACCGTGTCGAAGGCGCGGTCGACGTCGTAGACGAGCTCGAAGTACTCGGGGGTCTCGCCGGGGTAGTCGAACTTGAGCGCGCGGCCCTGGCCGGGTTCTTTGTCCTCGTTGGCCCACTCGGTGTCGTAGCCGGAGTCTTCGATGCGCTGTTGTAGTACCTCGAAGTCGCCTTCGTCTTCGAGCATCCAGGCGACGTGGTTGCAGCCCCACTCGTCGCCCTCGCGAAGGATGAGCGTGTAGTCCTGCCAGTCGCCGTAGGCGGCGAGGTAGTAGGCGTCGTCCTCCTCGTGGCGGACGTACATTCCCATCGTGTCGCGGAAGTGTTCGAGCGACGCTTCGAGGTCTGGACAGTACA
>NZ_JANHAV010000021.1 GCF_024464655.1 Halobellus inordinatus | reverse complement strand
GTTATAGAGATTCGAGGCGCATACCCCCGCCTTCCCGTGAGGGACGAGCGTTCCGACACCTGTTGTCGGAACCGAGGACTGAACAGGCGGGGGATGAAGCCGACACGGTGAGCAACAGACAACCGAGTGACTGCCCGGCAGGATATTCCACGGTTAAACGACACTATTAACACTATTCTGCTCATAACTGGTTATGAAGCAGGACGATGCTGGAGACGACCCGCACCTACGTCGCCAAAATCACGAACCACCAGCAGGTTCGTGACGACCTCGATGCGTGCGGGTTTGCAGCATCGAAACTGTGGAACATCGGACGCTACTACATCCAAGGTCGGTGGGACGACGACAGTGAGATTCCTGACGAGAAGGAATTGAAATCAGAGTTGAAAGACCACGAACGCTACAGTGACTTACATTCGCAGTCAAGTCAGCGAGTTCTCGAAGAACTTGCTGAGGCGTTCACGGGTTGGTACAACTCCGACGACGGCAACAACCCGCCGGGCTACCGGAAACGTGGCGACCGACACCCACGCTCGACTGTGACGTGGAAACAGAAAGGCATCAAACACGACGACAAACACGGGCAGGTTCGCCTCTCGAAAGGCTGGAACCTGAAAGACGGGCGCTCAGACTTCATCCTCGCGGAATACGAGACGCGACCGGACGTGACTGTTGAGAACATCCAGCAGGTCCGGGCAGTCTGGAATGGCGACCGATGGGAAGTACATCTCGTCTGTGAGAAAGCAATTCCCGTCGAAGACGCGCCCGGCGACGACACTGCCGGAATCGACCTCGGTATCAGCAACTACCTCGCTATCGACTACGAGGACGGTCCAAGCGAGTTGTACCCCGGCAACCGGCTGAAACAGGACAAGCACTATTTCACCCGTGAAGAATACCAGACTGAGGGTGAGAACGGCCCATCAAAGCGGGCGCGTCGTGCCCGCCGGAAACTCTCGCGCCGGAATGACCACTTCTTGCATACGCTCTCGAAACACATCGTTGAACGATGTATCGAGGAAGAAATCGGCACGATAGCCGTGGGCGACCTGAGCGATATTCGAGAGAACGACGACGGCGACTCACGAGACTGGGGCCCGCGTGGAAACAAGAAGCTTCACGGGTGGGAGTTCGACCGCTTCACGCGCCTGCTGGAATACAAAGCCGAAGCACATGGGATACTGGTTGACCGTGTGGACGAGGAAAACACCTCGAAAACCTGCTCCTGTTGTGGACAGATTCGAGACGCTAACCGCGTCGAGCGTGGCCTGTATGTCTGTAACTCGTGTGCAACGACGATGAACGCAGACGTGAACGGAGCGGTGAATATCCGCCGAAAGATAACTCAAACTCCCCCAACCGGGGATATGAGTAACGGCTGCTTGGCACAGCCCGGAGTCTACCTGTTCGATACAACTACGGGTGCGTTCCACCCACAAGAGCAGGCAGACTGCAAACCCTAATATCCCAACGCTCGGGATTCACCCCGCCTTCAGGCGGGTGAGGATGTCAA
>NZ_JANHAV010000020.1 GCF_024464655.1 Halobellus inordinatus | reverse complement strand
TTCGAAATGAAGAGAGCCCACGAGCACGCGCTCGTGGGCTCTGAAAGTATGAGTGGAGGCGGCGAGCCAGTGTTCCCAGAGGATCGCTCACTCCAGTACTACCTCGCACGCTGGCAGGCTTAACTTCCGTGTTCGGGATGGGTACGGGTGTCGCCCTGCCGCTCTGGCCGCCTTAATGCCGACTGATGGATTCGAACCATCTGGACTCGTATCGTGAGTCCACACCAGTGTCGGTGTGCCAGTCGAATTTGTGATGCGTACATTCGACCATTGGTGCGCACGCAATCCAGCTTCCGCCTGAACCCGTTCGACCGTGGGTCACCTTGTGGTAGTGGTAGTCTCGATCCCCATCACGGCATCCACTGTGACACGGGTTGGGTAGTCACGTGACACTATGCTCGTGTATGAGTGTGGCTTTGGACTGTTAGTGCTCGCGGGCTCACACCTCGTTGCCTCGGTGCGTACACCCCGAGTCTATCGAACTCGTCTTCTACGAGTGTCCTCGGCGGTACTTCTTTTTGAGGTAGGTTTCGAGCTTAGATGCGTTCAGCTCTTACCCTGCGGTGCGTGGCTGCTCGGCATCTGCCCTTTCGGACAACCGATACACCAGCGGCACCCATTCGTAGTTCCTCTCGTACTATACGAACGTTCCTCTCAAGTACCAATACACCCCCAATAGATAGCAGCCGACCTGTCTCACGACGGTCTAAACCCAGCTCACGACCTCCTTTAATAGGCGAACAACCTCACCCTTGCCTGCTTCTGCACAGGCAGGATGGAGGGAACCGACATCGAGGTAGCAAGCCACCCGGTCGATATGTGCTCTTGCGGGTGACGACTCTGTTATCCCTAAGGTAGCTTTTCTGTCATCAACGGGCCCCATCCAGGAGCCTCGTTGGTTCGCTAGACCACGCTTTCGCGTCAGCGTCACTCGTTGGGAATGACACTGTCAGACTTCCGTTTGCTCTTGCGCTCTTCTCCGGGTTTCCGACCCGGATGAGGAAATCTTTGGGCGCGCTCGATATCTTTTCGAGCGCGTACCGCCCCAGTCAAACTGCCCGGCTACCGGTGTCCTCCGCCAGGAGTGAGAGTCGCAGTCACTAACGGGTAGTATTTCACTTGTGTCTGGGTGGCCCGCTAGCGCGGGTACCTCTGTAATGACTCCTACCTATGCTGCACATCAGCGACCACGTCTCAGCGACAGCCTGCAGTAAAGCTCTATAGGGTCTTCGCTTCCCCTTGGGGGTCTCCAGACTCCGCACTGGAACGTACAGTTCACCGGGCCCAGCGTTGGGACAGTGACGCTCTCGTTGATCCATTCATGCAAGCCGCTACTGAAGCGGCAAGGTACTACGCTACCTTAAGAGGGTCATAGTTACCCCCGCCGTTGACGGGTCCTTCGTCCTCTTGTACGAGGTGTTCAGATACCCGCACTGGGCAGGATTCAGTGACCGTACGAGTCCTTGCGGATTTGCGGTCACCTATGTTGTTACTAGACAGTCGGAGCGTCCGAGTCACTGCGACCTGCTCGGTAAAAAGCAGGCATCCCTTCTTCCGAAGGTACGGGACTAACTTGCCGAATTCCCTAACGCCGGTTGTTCCCGACAGGCCTTGGCTTTCTCTGCCTGAGTACCTGTGTCGGATCTCGGTACGGTCGCCGTGCGCCTTTTCACGGGCTCTCGGTACCAGCGACTTGCGCTGTCTCGTGATTCGATCGCTTCGTGCCGTTACGGCGTCCACGATCTTCCACGATTCGACGAGGCGAAGGCCTCGCTCGCTGTTTCCAAAAGCGTCGGCTGAGTGCACGGTGGCACTGGAATATTAACCAGTTTCCCTGGTTGTCCCAGTCGAGTTACGGTGGGACTTAGGACCGGCTAACCCTCGGCTGAGTGGCAGTGCCGAGGAACCCTTACTCGTAAGGCCGTCGGGGTTCGCACCCGACTCTCGCTGCTACTGTGACCAGGATTTTCGTCACTAATCGGTCCACGCGAGCTCTCGCCCGAGCTTCCGCCCGATCAGTGCGCCAAGCCTACTAGGTCGTCCTGTGATGGACGCTGCCAGGTCTCGGTGGTGGATTTGAGCCCCGATCATTTTGGGCGCCTCGAACCTCGGCCGGTAAGCTGTTACGCTTTTCTTAGAGGGTAGCTGCTTCTAAGCTCACCTCCCGGCTGTTTAGGGCTCGAGACCACCTTCGGTTGCACTTAATCCACACTTGGGGACCTTAACCCGGCTCTGGGTTGTCTCCCTCACGGACCACAGGCTTACCCCGCAGTCCGGATTCCCAACGTCTACGGCGTCTGCAAGTTTGGAGTTCGACAGGAAGGCCGACTCCTCTCGGAGGCGGGACTTCCAATCGGTCGCTCTACCTCGCAGACTACCTCGGTTGAGGTCATGCTTCGACATGTTTCGGCTGGAACCAGCTGTTGCCGAGTTCGATGGGCCTTTCACCCCTACGCACGAGTCACGGGAGGGTATTGTAGGACACCAACCCTTGCAGGCTTCCACGCAGCTTTCGCCACGCTTCACCTTGCTCGCGCGTAGATCACTCGGTTTCGGGTCGCATCAGTATGACTCCCCGCGCTTGAACACGGTGGCCCTGGTCCGGATGGACTGCGGCCGTATCGGTTTCCCTATGCCTGCCCGGATACTCCGGTTAGGCTTGCCATACAAATGCACTCCCTGGGTCGTTTTTCAAAACGCACGACGCGACATCGGCTTCCCAGAAGTCCTACTGGTGGGTCGCCCCACGCTCGTTTTTTCTGGGACCTTGTATGCCCCGTCGTTCTATCACTGACTGAGTTCAGGCCCTATTGCACCGCCCTGTTCGGGGTGCTTTTCAGCGTTCGCTCACGCTACTTGTTCGCTATCGGTCTCGAGGAGTGTTTAGTCTTCGCAGTTGATGCCTGCGAGATTCACGAGGAATATCCAATCCTCGCTACTCTGGAGGTAGCCCGGGAACACGCTCTCGCGATACGGGACTGTCACCCTGTATCGTACTCCGTTCCAGGAGATTTCTCGCGGGATTGTGTTCCGTTATGGCTAGTCCGAACACCACATTTCCTTCCGGATTCGGTTTGGACTGTGTCGCGGTCACTCGCGGTTACTGACGACATCACTATTGTTTTTTGTTCCTGCTCCTACTGAGATGTTTCAATTCGGAGCGTTCCCCATTGCGCGAAGCAATTGCGGTGGGGATTCCCATTCGGAGATCCCGAGTTCTTAGTCTCCGTGCGACTCCCTCGGGCTTTTCGCAGCTTGGCACGTCCGTCGTCGGCTCTCGAGCCGAGCCATTCACCAGCCAGTACAGTAGCCAGTTTGAGTGTCGTGTGTTACTGGTCTGTTGTGTACAGTGGTTGCTGTTGCAGTTGCAAGTTAAGTTGCTCTTGCTGTTTGGTGATCTGAGACGTCCACGTGTGATCCGTTCGGTTGAACGGGTTCAGTGGGCGTCTGGATTGCGTGCGTACAATGGTCGTCATTGAACGTCCGGTGGCGGCCGGAGCGTTCGTCGAACCCTTCCCATCCGCGCTTTCACGGGATGGTGCATCAGTTCGTGTCCACTCCAGTCGAGTGTGTGCCCACACTTAAGGGGCACGTTCTGTGTCGAGTGGAGTGGGGGATGGACCCGCTGGGATTTGAACCCAGGGCGTCCTCCTTGCAAAGGAGGTGCTCTACCGCTGAGCTACGGGCCCAGTTAGCCTTGATGGTTCTAAGGTGCCTGTCTGGTGTGTGTGAGCCACGATCGGGGCCAGGCGATGAGTGAAAGTTGAGCCACCCCGTCGGGGTGGTCTCGGTCTGTAGGAGGTGATCCAGCCGCAGATTCCCCTACGGCTACCTTGTTACGACTTAAGCCCCCTTGCGAAGCCCAGATTCGACTGTGGTGACACAGCCTCATCCGGACCTCACTCGGGTGCTTTGACGGGCGGTGTGTGCAAGGAGCAGGGACGTATTCGCCGCCCTCTTGTGAAAGGCGACTACTACCGAATCCAGCTTCGTGAGGGCGAGTTTCAGCCCTCAGTCCGAACTACGACCAGGTTTCGGAGATTAGCGCCCTCTTTCGAGGTTGCAACCCATTGTCCTGGCCATTGTAGCCCGCGTGTAGCCCAGCTCATTCGGGGCATACTGACCTACCGTTGCCCGTTCCTTCCTCCAGTTTGGCACTGGCAGTCCTCCTAATGTACCCAGCCAGTCGGAACTGCTGCTGGCAATTAGGAGTGCGGGTCTCGCTCGTTGCCTGACTTAACAGGACGCCTCACGGTACGAGCTGACGGCGGCCATGCACCTCCTCTCTACAGCGTCGTGGCGAGGTCATCAACCTGACCGTCATCACTGTAGTCGGAGCTGGTGAGATGTCCGGCGTTGAGTCCAATTAAACCGCAGGCTCCTCCGGTTGTAGTGCTCCCCCGCCAATTCCTTTAAGTTTCATCCTTGCAGACGTACTTCCCAGGCGGTTCGCTTCTCGGCTTCCCTACGGCACAACACAGGCGCGTAGCCTGTGTCACACCTAGCGAACATCGTTTACGGCTAGGACTACCCGGGTATCTAATCCGGTTCGAGACCCTAGCTTTCGTCCCTCACTGTCGGATCCGTTTTCTCGAGGTGCTTTCGCCATCGGTGGTCCGTCCGGGATTACGGGATTTCACTCCTACCCCGGACGTACCCCTCGAGCCTTCCGGTCCCAAGCCTCGGAGTTTCCGCCGGACGCCCACGCGTTGGGCGCGTGGATTTCCCGACGGACTTTCGAGGCCAGCTACGGACGCTTTAGGCCCAATAAGATCGGCCATCACTTGAGCTGCCGGTATTACCGCGGCGGCTGGCACCGGTCTTGCCCAGCTCTTGTTCGTGTACCGCCCTACGGTACACAAAAGCGAGGACGATATGCCCTCGCACTCGGAGTCCCCTTATCGCACGTGCGTGCAGTGTAAAGGTTTCGCGCCTGCTGCGCCCCGTAGGGCCCGGAATCTTGTCTCAGATTCCGTCTCCGGGCTCTTGCTCTCACAACCCGTACCGATTATGGGCACGGTGGGCCGTTACCCCACCGTCTACCTAATCGGCCGCAGCCACATCCTACAGCGCGGGAGCGTTTGTGCCTCTTGGCATTCCAGCGTGAGAGGGGTATGACGAATTAGCCTCAGTTTCCCGAGGTTATGCGTCTCTGTAGGGTAGTTTGGCCACGTGTTACTGAGCTATTTGCCGCGAGTGTGAACTCGCACGACTAGCATGGCTAAATCGGACTCCGATAGCAATGGCCTCCGGCAGGATCAACCGGAATGGGTCTCCCCCGTAGTGGGGGAGGGGTGTGGCGGGATTTCCCTCTCGGAGAGAGGGAGATCACCATATATCATTGCGTGGTCCGTTCGTGGTTCAGTGGACACCAGACAGGTGTCACCGAACCATCAAGGCTAACATCAGATCCCATCTGTACGGCGGACCGCAGGGGTGGAATCCTCAT
>NZ_JANHAV010000001.1 GCF_024464655.1 Halobellus inordinatus | reverse complement strand
TGAACAGGACGAGCCACTTGCCCTCGTAGTCGTCGGGGATGGTCAGTTCGCCGTGGCTCGTCTCCACGGTGAGCTGGGGGAACTGATCGCCGATTCCGGGGGCGCCGGCCGATTCGTCGGGGTCTGCCGTAGGCTCAGTCATTGCAGTTCGGCCTTAGGACGTTGTGTATTAAGCCGGCGCTATAGAACCTATTTTTTCGCTATCTGCTGGCGGATCTTCGAAGAATAGAACAAAACTTCCGCAGAAGCGAAATTCTGTTTTCGTAGTACCGAATTATAACGACCCAAGGAATAAAAACCGATCGGTTTCCGTTATTCGGAGTCGTCGAAGTCGACGCTCCCGAGACCCCGAGCTGCGGCGAGCAGCCGTCCGAGCGCACGTCGCACGTCGGCGTCGAACAGCGCGCCGATGAGCCCGAAGAACCCGACCGGCTTGGGATCGTCCTGTGCGAGCCCTTCTACTGTCTCGTCGAGCGCCTTGGTGACCTTCGGGTCGCCGAGCGTCTCGACGAGTGCGACCATATTGCCCGCGTTCCGCCCCAGCTCGTACATCTCGACGTCGCTTTCGGCGTGGGCGTCTGCGAACCCGGCGGCCGCCATCCGGAAGTCGCGGATGACGTCGCGGTTGTCCTGGGCGACGTCGCGAAGCTCCGGCGTGAGCTCCATCGCGAGGTCGTGGGTCGCATCGAGCAGATCGAGCATCTCGATCAGCGTGTCCGCGTTCTCGCCCAGGCGTTCGAGCAGGATAATCGTCTCTTCTTTCTCTAGAGAGAGCCGGAGCCGTTCGAGGACATCCCGGTTCTCTTGGACGACGATACGAAGCTCCGGAATGAGGTCGTCGGCGAGTCCCTTCGACGCCGCGAGGACGTCGAGGAGTTCCAAGAGCGTGTCCGATTCCTCACCGACCTTCGTCAGCAGCGTGAGGGTCTCCTCGCGCTCGAACGCCACGCGCAGCTCGCGGATCGGTTCGCGGTTCTCGCGAACCGTCTCGCGGAGTTCGGGGACGAGGTCCTCGGCGAGGTCCTCCGTCTGTGCGAGCATCCGGAGGAGCTCTGCGAGTTCGTCCGCGTTCTCGTCGATCGTCCGGAGTAGTTCTTCCCGGTTCTCGATCTCCATCTCGCTGTCGGCGTCGAGGGATCGATTTTCGCTCGCCATAGTCAGGGGAGTGGGTCGTACCCGTGGAGCCAGGCGTTCCAGTAGAAACTGGGTAGGATGTTGATGTCCATAATCCAGTTCATCCGGCTCTCGACGGGTGCGGAGATGCTTTCTTCGTAGTCGAACTCAGCGACCATCGCCTTACCCTTCTTCGTGAGGAGCGGACAGGCAGCGTAGCCCTTGTACTTGGCCGTCTGCGGGCGTCCCTCCATATGCGATTCGAGGTTGTCGACGACGACGTGTGCCTGCTTGCGGGCCGCGGCGGCCGTCTTGGCGTTCGGCGTGTTGCCGGCGTCGCCGAGCGCGAAGACGTCCTCGTACTCGGTGTGCTGGAGCGTGTGCTTGTCGACGGTGACGTACTCGCCGTCGTGCTCGTCGTCGCCCTCCGTCAACGGCGAGTTGTCGGTGAGCGCCGGCTGGCCGTACTGCGGCGGGACGGGCGCGTAGAAGTCGTACTCCTGGGTTTCGCCGTCCTCGGAGTGGATGACCTGTTCGTCGGGGTCGACTTCGCTGACGGTGAAGCCGCCGCGGAACTCGATGTCGCGGTCGCTCCAGATCTCTTCGAGTTTCTCGCGGTACGGCGAGACGCCGAAGACGGCGTCGCCGCCCTTCGTCATCACCACGTCGACGTCGTCGCGGATGCCCTGTCGCTGGAAGTAGTCTTCCGCGAGCATAGTCATCTTCAGCGGCGCGCCGCCGCACTTGATCGGCGTGTCGGGAACGGAGACGACGAACGTGCCGCCGTCGAAATCCTGGAGTGCCTCGCGCATCTCCATCGCCGCGTCGAAGTAGTAGAACGGGAACACCGAGTCGGTGTCTTCCCATCCTTCCATCATTCCGGGCGTCGCCTCGGCCGCGAGGCGGTGTCCCAGCGAGACGACGAGGTAGTCGTACGACAGTTCGTCGTCGGCGAGTTGGACTGTCTTGGCGTCCGGATCGACGCCTGTTACCTCACCTTGCAGGAACTCGACGCCGCTCTGCATTACCTCGCTGACGTCGCGGAACTGGTCTTCCGGCTCCATATAGCCGAACGGCAGCAGGTAGTACGATGGCTGATAGGCGTGTTGGGTACTCTTGTCGACGATAGTGATCTCCGCGTCACTACTATCCAGTCGACGCCGGAGCATATTGGCGGACATCGCGCCACCGACCCCAGCACCGAGAACTACTATCTGATCCATAGCCATCCGTTCTTAGTTTGAGATCCACCTGAATGGTGACATACACCACGTATTTTGCATAATCTATCCCACATTACGGAGTTTTTGGGAAATAATTGCTGCATTCCGGCGGCGGGTCGCAGCAATCTGTCTGGTGACAATCTATTCATACGTATACTAAATCATCGATTACTACAAACATCTAGTAGAATTATTGCAGATAGTACAGCGTGACAGGACACGGTGGGCAAAAAGAGGGAGAACACTGCTGATCGGTCAGTCGCCGACACACGAGACGGCGAAGGGGCTTGGGGGCGTTACTCTTCGTCCGGAGTTTCGACGGGTGCGTCGACGAGGTTGCCCCACTCGGACCACGAGCCGTCGTAGTTCGAGACGTCGGGGTAGCCGAGCAGTTCCGAGAGGGCGAACCACACGAGCGCCGAGCGTTCACCGATGTTGCAGTAGACGATGATGTCGTCTGTCGGATCGATGTCGGCCTCGGCGAAGGGTCGTTCGAGGGCCCGAGCGTGCTCGAAACGGCCGCACTCGCGGACGACGCTCGTCCACTCTATGTTGACGGTGTGCGGGATGTGGCCGCTCGCACGCGCCGGGTCGTCGGCTTCGCCGCGGTACTCCTCGGGCGAGCGGACGTCGACGATAGCGACGTCGTCCGAGAGCGCATCGCGGACGTCCCGGCGGTGGGCGCGGATCCGGTCGTTCGGGGGATACGCCTCGTACTCGACGGGCGTGACCGTCGGCTCCGACGTCGTCGTCGGGTAGTCGTTCTCCGTCCAGTAGCGTTTGCCGCCGTTGAGGAGACGGACGTCCCGGTGCTGGTAGTACTTGAGCGTCCAGTAGACGAACGCGGCGAACTCGTTGTAACCGTCGCTGTAGAGGACGACCGTCGAATCCGGTGTGATACCGCGCTCGCCCAGTACGCTTTCGAGGCGATCGGCGTCCGGGATGACGCGACGCCCCGACGCCGAGAAGTCGCGGCGGGGGTCGAGTTCGATCGCGCCGGGGATGTGCCCCTCGTCGTACTTCGTCGAGACCTCGACTAAGCGGAGATCCGGATCGTCTTCCTCGAAGTCCGGGATCTCTCGTGCAAGGAAGTCGGGTTTGACCAGTACCGACTCCGAGTAGCCGGTCCTGTCGTCCCCGATCGACCGCTGCTGAATGCTGTAGCAGGTCTGTCGACCGTCGTGGAGGGCGGGTGCCGACTGGATGAGGTCGGCGTCTTCCAGTTCGTTGAGCCCGTATCTGGCCGTCCGCGAGGACAGGAGCGTCTCTTCTGTGATCTGTTTCAACGTCATCGACCCTTCGTGTGAGAGGACGTGATAGATAAACTTCGAGCTGGGCGGCAGCTCTGACAGTGATTCCTCAGCCCCATTATATTGCATTTTCAGTACAATACGAATTTGGGAGTACGGATACAAGACGTTATTGGTGCTTCCCACGGTCTTAAACCACTATCTCGAACGTCCCGCGACGCACACGATGAAAATAATATACACAATAATTTCTGGTTCTTTGCCGCAATCGGCCCGCCTGAGCCGGTTTTGCACAAAATATTCTCCCTGCTGGAAATGGTTTAGGTACACGCCTACAATATCGCACCGACGATGGTCGAGACAATCACCGCCGAAGAACTGCGAGATATGATCGACGCCGACGAGGACTTCATCCTCTATGACTCGCGTGATCCGGAGTCCTTCGAGGACTGGCACATCGCCGAAGCCGAGAACGTCGAGTACTCCGGCTCGAACGACGAACTCGTCGGCGAGTTCGACGAGGACGACATCGGCGCCGGCGACACCGTCGTGACGATCTGTGCGACGGGGAACTCCGCCGAAAGCTTCGCGGAGTACCTCGAGCGCGAGGGCTACGCCCACGACGTCAAGACCGTCGAGGGCGGAATGGAGGCCTGGAGTATGGTCTACGACGTGGCACCGATCGCCACGTCCAACGACGACCTGGTCATCCTGCAGCTCCAGCGGCGCTCGAAGGGCTGTCTGGGCTACGTGGTCGGCTCGAAGTCCGCCGGTGAGGCGGCGCTCATCGACGTCACCCGCGCGAGCGACGAGTTCGTCGCAGCGGCCAACGAGCGCGGTCTGAAGGTCACGCACGTCTTCGACACGCACATCCACGCCGACCACATCTCCGGTGGTCGAAAGCTCGCGAACAAGCTCGACGTGCCGTACCACCTGGGTGCGCCCGCCGAGACGCGCGACCCGCAGTTCGAGTTCGACGCCATCGAGCCGAACGACGCCGTCGAACTCGGCGACGTAGAGATCAAGGCCGTCCACACGCCCGGGCACACGACCGGGATGACGTCGTACCTCGTCGACGACGAGGCCCTGATGACGGGCGACACGCTGTTCGTCGAGTCCATCGGCCGGACGGAGCTCCAGTTCGCCGACAAGGACGCCCGCGACGGCGCCCGCGTCCAGTACAACACGCTCCAGAACGTCATCATGACCGAGCCGAACGACGTGAAGATCCTGCCGGGTCACTTCTCGGTCACCAACGACGGCGAGTACGTCGACGTCACGCCCGGCCAGCCGATGTTCTCCACGGTCGGCTACATCTGGGAGAACAACACGCTCATCCGGCAGTCCGAAGACGAGTTCGTCGAGCATATGTTCGAGAACCTCCCGTCGAAGCCGCCGAACTACGAGCAGGTCATCGCGACGAACGCCGGCGAGTACGAGCCCGAAGACGAGAGCGAAGAGACCGAGCTCGAACTGGGCCCGAACCGCTGTGCGGCGACCGAGGAGAGCACCGTCGCCGACGACTAATCGGCGCGACCTTCCCGTAGTCCCCATTTAGCAGGTATCGTCTGCGAGTCTCCCGATCGGCCGCACGCCACGTGCGATCGACCAGGGGAAAGTCGCACTCGATGCCGCACCTCGACCACCTCTCTCCCTGGTGCGTCGAGCCGTCGTTCCACACGAGCGTCAGTCCCGGCTCGGAACGGCTGTCCTTTTGTGCGCTGCCCGTGCGGCAGTCAAGACCCGTCTACCCGTGAGCGCTCGTCTCCTCGTGAACTGATCCGCGAGCGGCGCACACGCTTTTCAGCGCCCGAGACGTAGATCGAATATGGCCTCAAGAGACCCCGCAGGCGAGGACCTTCCGGCGCTCCTCGACGATCTTGACCGGACGCTCGCAGCGCTTCGTGACGAACTTCGCGAGGCCGACGATCCCTCCCGACAGCGCGCCGAGACGGCCGACGACAGCCGCCTCGGAGGCGAGAGGGGGCGACGGAGAGGCACTCGTCCGCGCCCGCCGTCGCTCTCGGAACTGTTCCGGTTCACCGAGCAGTACACCCTCCCGACGCTCATCGCCACGCTGGAGACGGCGATCCAGTCGCTCGAACTGCTCCGCGGAATGCTCCGGCTCGCGGACCCCGAGCGGTCGGCGTTCGAGCGGAGCGACCGAGCGCGCGGGTCGTCGACGGTGCGCCTGAGCGACGGCGTCGCGGGCGTGGGCCGGGGCGCTGTCTCGGGCGTCGAGCGAGCGCTCTCGGAGCTTCAGACCGCGCTCTCGGAGTCCGACCTGCCGGAAGAGTCCTCGCGGGAACTGCTCGAAGACGCCCGTCGGCTCTCCGCGGAGGTGTCGACGCGCCTCGCAGAGACGTCCCGCAAGAGCGACGCCGAGCGGTATGGGTACCGCCGCGATGAGAGTCCACAGGAGAGAGATGACTCTCTCGATCAGGACATCTCCGAATCCGGAGGGGTCGAAATCGACGTTATAGACGAGTGTGACCGTCGCGAGCGCGGAAGTCACGAACGCGAAAGTGTAGCCGACGGCGAGGAAGAGGCCGGTAACGGAGAGCGGGCCGACGAGACGTCTGCTGACGCGCCCGAAGTCGACGTCGAAGCCGAACTCGCCTCGATCAAAGAGGACGTCGAACCGCGCGAGGAGCGATCGGAGGAGAGCGACGACGACACGCCGGCGACGTCGGATTCAGCGGAAACAGCGGGCGACGACGAAGACGAGGTCTCCGAGTCCTGAATCTGGCGGCAGCCGCCCACGCTATGGCGCGACGAGACGAGCGACGCGACCGCTGTCGCCCTCGCCGCCGGTTCGCCCGGTCGTGAGGACGTAGAGGTCGCCGTCCTGGTCGCGGCCGAACCCGAGCACGTACTGTCCGAGATCAGTATCGCCGACCACCGAGACGGGCGCGATATCCCACGGCGGCCGTGCACCCGTATCGACGGCAAAGAGTCGACCGCGCGCGAGGTAATCCGCGAAGACGTACGCGCCGCGCAGGTCGTGGAGCGTCTCGGTGTTCACGACGAAGCCGCCGATGATCGAGACGCCCGAAATTCCGCCCTCGTCGTGTGAATATTCGGCGACTGGGTCGACTAGGGGCGTGCCATCGGGCGTCGTCGTCGGGCAGGAGTCCCGGCGGAAGCAGTGTGCGCCCTCGCGCACGTTCCAGCCGTAGTTGCCGCCGCGTTCGACGAGGTTCAGTTCCTCCCAGGCGCCTTGGCCGACGTCGGCGACGTAGAGGTCCTCGCCGAAAAAGGAGAGCCGCCAGGGGTTCCGAAACCCCCAGGCGTACTGCTCGTCGAGTCCCTCGCGACCGACGAGCGGGTTGTCCGACGGGACCGCGTAGGGTTTGTCACCGTCGGCGCCGTCGACGCCGCCGCGCCCGTCGACGTCGATCCGGAGGACGCTCCCCAGCAGATTCTCCGTGACGTCCTGGCCGTTCCCGCCGTCGACCGCGTCGTACCAGTCTCCGACGTGACCCGTCCCGACGTCGTTGGCCGCGCCGCCGTCGCCGAACGGCACGTAGAGGTAGCCATCCGGGCCGAACGCGACCGCGCCGGCGTTGTGGTTGCCCTGGGGTTGGGGGACTTCGAGTACAGTGCGCTCTCGGTCGGCGGCGGCAGTGCGTGCGTCCGGGTCGACGGTGAACTCCGCCAGAACTGCTGTGTGGCTGTAGTTGCCGGGCGTTCCCGCTCGCGGCGCTGCGCTGTAGCGAACGTACAGCCGACCGTTGTCGGCGAAGTCCGGATGCGCGGCGACGCCGAGGAGGCCGCGTTCGCTCCCGAGCACGACGCGATCGGAGATGTCGAGAAACGGCGTCTCACGCCGCCCCTCGTCGGTGAGCTCCCAGATCCGGCCGTCGCGGTCGACGACGAATCGACGGTCGGTGCCCGCGGGCGCGACGAAATCCAGCGGCGCTGCGAAGCCCGACGCCACGGGGTCGAGCGCGACCCGCGCGTCGGCGAGTTCGGGTCGCGGCCCGTCCGTCTCCGTCGGTTTCGGGACTCGCGTCCCTGCCCCACCCGTCTCGTCGGTCGTCGACCCATCCATCGCCGTCCCGCCCTCGTCAGTTCCCGCGCCCGGCCCATCTGTCTCGGTTGCCTCGTCAGATCCGCTCGGAGCGCTACAGCCAGCGAACGACGCGAATCCGGCGGCGACGCCCGCGCGAAGGAATCGGCGTCTGCGGAGTCGATCCATACGGCGACGGAAGGGCCGAACCTACAAGGGTAGTTCGTCCGGGCCGTAATAGGGATTCTCGTAACTGTTCGGAGACTCTCGCCGTATCGTCCGGCGAGACATCTATGGAGACTCACGATAACCCCTATAAGCACTCGTCCGTCGGAAGGTACTCATCCGTCGGAGAGGGCTCGTCCGTTCGGAGCCAACTCGTCCGTCCGGGCTCCGGTCCCGATCAACCGTCGCTCGGAGAGCGAATCCGAACCCCTTACCACCCGACGGACCCGACGCAGAAGTATGACAGCGGCACTCGTCGCCGAGGACGTTCGGAAGTCCTACGGCGACGTGACGGCCCTCGACGGCGTTTCGCTGGAGATCGACCCCGGGGAGGTGTTCGGCCTCGTCGGCCCCAACGGGGCCGGAAAGACGACGCTGGTCCGGGCGTTGACCGGGACCACCGAAGTCGAAGGAGAGATATCCGTGCTGGGGAGTGCCCCCGACCGAGTCGAGGAGTCACAGATCGGACTTCTCCCGCAGTCGTTCTCGCCGGCGGGCCGACTCACGGCGCGCGAACTGGCCCGGCAGTACGCCGGCCTCTACGACGAGGCACGCGATCCCGACGCCGTCCTCGCCGACGTCGGTATCGACGGCGAGACGGCCGAGCAGTGGTACGAGACGCTCTCGGGCGGGCAACAGCGTCGCGTCTGCGTCGCCATCGCGCTCGTGAACGACCCCGACGTGCTGTTTCTCGATGAACCGACCACCGGGATCGACCCCGCGGGGCGGCGCGCGCTGTGGGGGCTACTCGAAGACCTCGCGTCCGGGGGGACGACGGTGCTTCTCACGAGCCACTCGATGGCGGAGGTCGAGCGGCTTTCGGACCGCGTCGGCTTCTTGAGCGACGGTCGCCTCGTCGCGCGCGGACCCCCGCGTGAACTGGTCGAGGCGCACGGCGGACGGAGCCGGCTCCTCTTCGAGACTGACGCGTCGCCGGCGACTCTCGACGCGTCCGGCGTCGGCTACGACGTGTCGGCGCGGAACGGCCACCTCGTCGTCGAGGACGTCGGCCCGCGCGAGATCGGTGACGTCGTCGCCGCCTTCGAGAGCCAGGGCGTCGAATTCGAATCGCTGACGTGGAAACAGCCCGATCTCGAAGACGTGTATCTCGAACTCACCGGAACGTCGTTCGAGGAGGCGGAACGATGACTCGGCTCGGTCGGATCCGCGCGGAGTTCACCGCCTCCTGGCACGCCTTCCTCCGGCGCCGGACTGCGGTGTTCTTCACGTTCTTCTTCCCGGCGATCATCGTCGTGATCTTCGGCGCGCTGGTACAGACCCAGCCGACCGGGGGCGGCCTGTTCGCCGAGCCGAAGGGCTACTACATCGCGGGCTATCTCGCGGTCGTCGTGCTGTTCACGCCGCTGTCGCGCGTCGGGAGCACGGTCGCTCGCTATCGAGAGGGTCGCCGCTTCGAGAAACTGGCGACGACGCCGCTTTCTCGCGTCGAGTGGCTGCTCGCGCAGGCGCTCGTGAACGTCGTGGTGATCGGCGTCGCGGCGCTGCTGCTGCTCGCGCTCTCGATCCTCGTCACCGGGACGGCCATTCCGGCGACGCCGGCGACGCTGCTCGTGGTCCCGTTCGTCGCGCTCGGCGTCGTCCTGTTCTGCGGGCTCGGGGCGATCATCGGCCGCGTCGCGGACTCACAGGACGGCGTCATCGCGGCCTCGAACGCGATCGCGCTGCCGCTTTTGTTCCTCTCGGAGACGTTCGTCACGCCCGATCTCCTGCCCGCGTGGTTCCGCCCGGCTCTCGGCTTCTCGCCGCTGACGTACGTCGCCCGCGGCATCCGCGCAGTGACGTACGCCGACGCGACGACGGTCGCGCTCCCGAACCTCGCCGCCGTCGTCGTGCTCGCGATCGCGTTCTTCGTCGCCGGCGCATTCGCGGTGCCGCGGACAGACTGACGCGTCGGCTGACGCGTGCGGTGCCGCGGACGGGCCGGAAACGACGCACGCCGGACCGCGCGCACGCTGGACCGCGGCCATCGCGCCGCCGGGATTTATTCTCGCAGACGCCGAGTCCGTAGACGAGATGGTCACTCCCGACACGAACGAGGATGTACAACGACTGGTGGACAGCGGCGTCGTCGCAGTGATGCGGGGGGCCGACGCGGACACGATCATCGACGTCGCGTCGGCGCTGGCTGACGGGGGCGTGACCGCCTTCGAGATCACGGCCGATAACCCGGACGCGATGGACCTCATCGCGGAGGTGTCGGCGTCGTTCTCGGCCGAGGAGGCGATCGTCGGCGCGGGGACGGTCCTCGATGCCGCGACGGCGCGCGCGGCCATCGCCAACGGTGCCGAGTTCGTGGTTGGCCCGACGTTCGACGCAGGGGTCGTCGAGACGTGCAACCGCTACGGGACGGTGGTCGCGCCGGGCGCTCTCACACCGACCGAGGCGCTCGACGCCTACGAGGCGGGCGCCGACCTCGTCAAAGTCTTTCCCGCGTCGTCGATGGGGCCGGACCACCTGTCGAGCATCGCCGGCCCGCTGCCGCAGATTCCACTGATGCCGACCGGCGGTATCGACGTCGACAACGCCGCCGACTACATCGACGCCGGCGCGGTGGTCGTCGGCGCGGGCAGCGCACTGATGGACGACGAGGCGATCGCTGCGGGCGATTTCGAATCGATCACCGAGACCGCACGGGAGTTCACACGCGTCATCGACGCGGCACGTGAGAACTGACACACCGGAGGTGTGGAATCCGTTCGGACAGCGCTGTCTCCGCTTGCCGCCGGTTCCGCCGTCACGCGTCTGTGGAGCCGGACTCGTCCGGAGCGCCTGAATCGTCCGGTCCGCCCTCCGCGGACGAGCCTGAGACCGAGCCGTTCGACGTCGCGTCTGCGGCTTCGTCGACGCCGATACCCGCCCGTCCCGCCCGATAGGCGTCGACGGCGCGGCCGAGGCGGGCTTCGAGTTCTGCGCGCAGTTCGTCGGCGCGCTCGCCCGAGACGTCGACCGCGGCGGCGTCTTGTCCTCCGAGCGAGAGTGACCCTGCGGTATCGACGGTAACCGTCGCGAGACCGAGTCGCCGCTGGAAGACCGTCCGGGAGTCGATCACGGTCTGGATCCGGTAGTAGGGGACGATCTTGGTCTCCCGCTGGAGCACGCCGTTCCGGGTGACGACGTGCTGGTCGCCGAGCCAGTGGCCCCGATGCTTCCAGGTCGCGTGCGCGAACCCGGCCGCGGCCGGAACCAACAGCAGCAGCGGCCACAGCGGGAACGAGACTGGGAGTAGCGATCGAGCGGCGTAGAGCACGGCCGCGAAGACGCCGACGACAAGCAGATATCGGACCAGATAGCGACGCCGCGCCCGCGTTGGCGGCCGCTGGAAGTCGACATCGCCGAGGGGTTCGAGTTCTTCGACGAGAGTCAGGACGTGCTGGCGCTTGGCGAGCGGGATCGCCGCTTCCGAGCCGCGTGACCCGCCGCCAGAGCTTCCGCCGGGGGCGTATCCGGCCGTCTCGATGTACAGCGTCGCGTAGCCGAAGTGCCGCTTGAGGGGGTTGTCGGCGATCGTCAGCGTCTGGATCTTGTCGAACGGGATCGACCCGTCGTAGCGCTGGAGGAGACCCCGCTCGTACTGTAACTCGTCGCCCGAGCGAACGAGGCGGAAGTCGTAGTACTCCACGATGGCCGCGACGGCCCCGACGATCCAGGAGACGACCGCGACGCCGACGAGCACGGCCGCGGCGACGCCAACGAGCGTCGTCCCGCGGACCGTCGTGAGATACGCCGGGACGATCGTGGACCCGACGGTCGAGACGAGCACGAAGAGGACACCCGGAACGCGGGGATCGACCGAGAGCGCGCCGAGGATGGCGAGTTCGCTCCGATCGAGCGCGAACAGTTCCTCGAGTTCCGGTTCGACGGCGCCACGTTCGGCCGCTTCGGTCGCCTCGCCCTCCTCGCCAGTGCGCTCTGCCTGCCGTTTCAGCCGCGGGAGCTCCCGCTGGAGGCGCTTTGCCTCCTCGAAGGACACGAACCGCAGTTGGGCTTCGGTGTCGCCTCCTCCGGCCGTCTCGAAGGAGACGACGGCGATCCCGAGGACGCGCTGTATGACGTTCCGCGAGATGTCGACGTTCTGAATCCGGCGAAGCGGAATCTCGCGGCTGCGCCGGGAGAACACACCGGAGTCGATATCGAGCGTGTCGGCGGTGAGTTCGTAGCTGAACCGCCGGACATAGGCCGTCTCGTAGGCGATGAGGCCGAGGGCGGCGAGGCCGGCGACCAGCAAGAGGACGATCGGGCCGGCCGGGCCGAGGCCCGGGATCTCGAAGCCGCCGCCGAGGCCGAACGCGAGCGCGACGGCGATGCCGCTTCCCCGCTGCAGCACGCGATAGGGAACCGACAGCGGTGAGAGCGACTGCGGCATCTCAGACGGCGTCCTCGCCCTCCGAGCGGATCGCCAGTCGTTTCAGCCGCTCGCGGAGGTCGTCTGCATCGTCCGGTGCGAGGCCCGGAATCGACACGTCGGCCCCGCGAGAGCCGGCCGTGTAGACCACGGTGCTCGCGAGACCGACCACGCGCTCGATCGGCGACCGGGCGGTGTCGACGTGCTGGACGCGGACGAACGGCACGACCGTCCGAACTCGCGTGAGCACCCCGCGTTCGAGATACAGCGAGTCCTCTCGGACCTCGTAGCGCCAGACGCGGTAGCGGGCGAGCGCGACGACGACGCCGAGCGCACCGAAGCCGACGAAGACGCCGATCGGAGTCCACCCGGGGAGCCACGGCGGCGCGAGGATCCGCTGGACGGCGAGGGCGACGCCACCCAGGATGGCTGCGGTCAGGACGGCCCGCGCGACCCAGAGAAGTCGGACGCGGGGATGCAGACGGTTCATTGTTGTGTTCAGTACGGGACGAGGCCAGCCGAAAGCAGGCCGGCGTCGACGAGCAGGAGGATGCCGACTACTGCAGCGGCCCGGAAGATCGTCGTCACCGACTTGGCGGGCGTGCGGACGCGCTTCTCCTGTAGGCCGCCGACGAGTCGGCTCCGGCCGATCTCGACGAGCGCGGTGAACACAAGCCACAGCGCGAGCATCGCGAGCACGAGGTGACCGCGTCCGGTGCCGGTGAGCGATTCGATCGTGTAGCCCGTCCCGGCGAGGTGACCGCCGGTCAGGAACATCACGACCGAGGCCCCACGCGACAGATAGACCAGCCGATCGGCGATCTTCTCTAAGGGCGCCGCGTCCAGCGCACCTTCGACTGCGGCCGGAAGAATCGCTCCGGCGACGAAGACGACGCTGCCGACCCACAACGCCCCCACGAGGACGTGCAGGGTCGTCATAACCGTGTCAATTACCATACTGGCGCAAAAGGATCGACGGCGCTTGAAACCCGGCGGTTCGTGTCGGCGTCGATGTCCACGTCTGGTCGGCGCCGCGTGTCGTGTGCCGACGCCGCGTGCAACACCCGCACCTGGAGAAACTCATACTGTCGGACAGAAGGATGTGAAAATTATCAGCACCCCGTGGGTGCCAAAATGATTCGCGAACTGCTGTCCGACAGCATCAGACACCGAAAGACTCAGACCGTCCGGATTCGCTCGGCCGTCACTTCCGTGCCCGGCGAGTAGTGGACGAGTGGGTCGCCGGCGGGCCGCTCGAATCCGTCGGCCTCGAACAGCGTGTTCGTCTCGATCTCGACGGTTCCCTCGACGAGCGGCCACGGCGGGTGGGCGATGTCGCCGTAGTAGAGGCTCGCGCCGTCCGTATAGAAGCGGTAGTTCTCAGTCAGGAAGTGTTCCAGCGTCCCCGCCTCTGGCGTAAACTGCTCACCGGTCGGGCGATACGTAGCCTCGAAGTGCGCCGGCCGAGCGCCGGACTGCGTGCGGCGACTACGGAGGGTCACGGCGTCGTCTTCCCGCGAAACACGCATCTCGGCACTGAAATACGGGAGCCGAAAGAGCCCCCGGGCGACGAGCACGCCGAGGCGGTCGTCCGCGTCGAGGCTGAAGAAGTAGACGCTGTGGTCGTCGCGTCCGGGGCGCGTGACGTACGTTCGGAGGTTCAACTCCGGAAACGAGAGGCCGAGCGGGGCCCCTCGCGGCCGAATGTCCTCCATCACGAAGCCGACGACGCCCAGCCACGCGTCGCCGTCGTACGTCGCCACCTGGAGACCCTCTGGTAGCCGAGCCGACACGACGGCGGGGTCGACCGGCCAGTGTGCGAACAGCGCGTCGCGCCACCGCATCTGGAGGAGGTCCATACCGAGCGTAGGCACCCCGGACACTTGCGGCTTCCCTGTGTGTGAGTCCCTTTCGCACTCTCCTGTCGCCTCACTCGATCGCTCCGGACGCTGCGTCGACGAGCTGATCCAGTTTCGTCCGGTCGGTCGCGGCGACGTAGAGCCCGCCGACGCCGGTCTCCGTGGTGCCGTGTTCCGTTGCAGCGTCCGTTGACTCGTCGGCGTCGTCCAGTGCGGCGACGTCGACATCGAGCACCCGGCTCTCGACGCCGCTCTCCGCCGCGAGGAGTTCGCCCGCGTACTGCTCGTAGACGTCCGGCAGGAAGGCGACGAGGCCCTCGATCCCGCCGCGGGCGAGGAGACCCCAGTCGACGCAGGGCGACCACGTGTTGATGACGCGCTTGCAGCGCGCGTCGACCGCCGCTTCGACGCGCTCGGCAGCCGCACGGCGCTCGTCGTCGCGGACGGCCGGCAGCCCGACGACGAATGAGACGGTCGACTGCGAGAGCGAGAGATCGCTCTCGGTGCTGAGGAGTTTGCCGTCGGCAGTCGCCCCGCCGTCGCGTCGGGCGAGATACAGCGAGTCCGGGAGGGGTTCGTAGATCGCCGAGACGAGCGGCTGGCCGTCGCACAGCACGCAGGCGGCCGTGGCGAACGAGGGGATCCCGGCCGCGAAGTTGTTCGTCCCGTCGAGCGGGTCGACGACCCACTCGTAGCGGTGCTCGCCCGCGCGGCCGGACTCCTCGCCGTGGACGGCGTGGTCGGGGTACGCGTCGTGGATCACGTCGAGCGCGCGGTCCTCGGCTTCCCGGTCTGCGGCCGACTTCACGTCGTCGGTGCCGTACTCGGCCTCGATCGAGAGGTCGCGGAAGGCGTCCGCCAGATAGTCGCCGCCGGCGCGGACCGCCCGCGCGGCGACGGCCTCCAGCAACGCCAGGTCCGACGATCGACCGTTCATACCCGCGACACGGAGCGAACGCGACAAGAACTGTTCGGTTTGTGAACGTGTTTGGATCCTACGCTTCGTCGTCCGTTCCCGGGACAGAACCCCGCTGTCGGGCGCGTCCGCTGCTGGCACCGACGCTTTTCACGACGCCGGCGTAAGAGAGCGTATGGAGTTCACAGTCGTTCAAGGCGACATCGCGGCGGAGTCCGCGGACGCCCTCGTCAACGCGGCGGGAACGAGCCTCCAGATGGGATCCGGCGTCGCTGGCGCGCTCCGTCGAGGCGGTGGTGAGGCGCTCAATCACGCCGCAGTTGCGAAGGGGCCCATCGACCTCGGCGAAGTCGCCGTCACCGACGCGTACGACCTCGACGCCGACTACGTGATCCACGCCGCCGCGATGCCGCACTACGGCGACGGGCAGGCGACGGCCGAGAGCATCCGCGAGGCGACGCGTCACGCGCTGGAACGCGCCGACGAACTCGGCTGTGAGTCGCTCGTGATCCCGGCGCTCGGCTGTGGCGTCGCCGGCTTCGCACTGGAAGATGGAGCGCGAATTATCGCCGAGACGATCCGGGCGTTCGACCCCCGGTCGCTCACCGACGTGCGGTTCATCACGTACGGCGACGACGAATACGGGACAGTCTCCCGCGTCGCCAGCGAACTCCGCGAGGAGCACGCCTGACTGCCGGGGCCGTGCACGTTCCAGACGACGCCCCCGCGCGCTGTCCGGTGTGTGAGGTCGAGTACGATTCGGTGTCGGAACACGACGCCGGCCTCCTGGTGAACCTCCTCGACAACGAACGGTTCCGACGGGTCTGTTTCGATCCGGTTCTCGTCGATGGCGAAGCCCGTGTTCGGTTTTATCATCACACACACGAACAGACAGCGCCTACCGACACCCAGGAGACGACGCCGGTCGACGGCCACCTCGAATAGCAAGGGCCTCGAAATTACGACCTCGGATATACAACACAGTTAATTATATTATATTTAATAGGATTGAGTCGTACAAACATTCAGATTAAACAGTAATAACATAGTTTGTAAGTAAAATTTATTACTCGGTGCCGTGTTCTTCTTTCTCAGACCGGGGGCAGACGCAGAACGCGTTCCGTCCCGAGAGCACACAATGGCAGACACGTATATCGGTTCGATCGACCAGGGAACGACAGGAACGCGATTTATTATCTTCGACCACGACGGGAACGTGGTCGCCAACGCCTACGAGAAACACGAACAACACTACCCGAACCCCGGATGGGTCGAACACGACCCGATGGAAATCTGGGAGAACACGCAGGACGTCGTCGTCCGCGCGGTCGAGGAGGCAGGCATCGAGGCGACGCAACTCGAGGCACTCGGCATCACGAACCAACGGGAGACGACGGTCGTCTGGGACGCCAACAGCGGTCGACCGGTCTGTAACGCGTTAGTTTGGCAGGACCGCCGGACGACCGAGCGGATCGAGGAGTTGGAGGCGGCCGAAAAAATCGAGTGGATCAGAGAGAAGACGGGCCTCGAAGCCGACGCGTACTTTTCGGCGACCAAGACCGAGTGGATCCTCGACAACGCCGACCCGCTGAAGATGCAGCACTCGCGCAGTGACGACCTCCGCGAGCGCGCCGAGGCAGGCGAGCTGATGATGGGGACGATCGACACCTGGCTCATCTACAACCTCACCGGCAACCACATCACGGACGTCACGAACGCCTCGCGAACGATGCTGTACAACATCTGGGATATGGAGTGGGACGAGGACCTCCTCGCGGAGTTCGACGTACCTGCCGCGATGCTCCCGGAAGTCCGTCCGTCGTCTGACGAACGCCTGTATGGACACACGGACCCGGACGGGTTCTTGGATGCATCCGTTCCCGTGGCTGCCGCACTGGGTGACCAACAGGCCGCGCTGTTCGGGCAGACCTGTTTCGACGAAGGGGACGCGAAGAACACCTACGGCACCGGCTCGTTCTACCTGATGAACACTGGGACGGAGGCTGTCAAGTCCGATCACGGCCTCCTGACGACGGTTGGGTTCCAGCTCTCCGGCGAACCCGTTCAGTATGCTCTCGAGGGCTCGATCTTCATCACGGGGGCCGCGATCGAGTGGCTCGAAGACGTCGACCTGATCAACAACGCGGCACAGACCGCAGAGCTCGCTCGGTCGGTCGATTCGACGGACGGCGTGTACCTCGTACCGGCGTTCACAGGTCTCGGGGCTCCACACTGGGACGGCCGAGCCCGCGGGACCATCGTCGGAATGACGCGGGGGACGCGTCGGGAGCACCTCGTCCGTGCGACGCTGGAATCGATCACGTACCAGACCCGTGACGTCGCCGAAGCGATGGAGGCCGACTCGGGCATCGAGACCAACTCGCTCCGGGTCGACGGCGGCGCGGTGAAGAACACGTTCCTCTGTCAGTTGCAGTCGGACGTCCTCCAGACCGAAATCGTCCGCCCCGAAGTCGACGAGACGACTGCGCTGGGTTCGGCGTACGCTGCCGGGCTTGCGGTCGGCTACTGGGACACGAAAGAAGAACTCAGAGCGAACTGGCAGATCGACCGCGAGTTCACACCGCAAGAGGGCCCCGAGACGATCGACCAGCGGTACGAGCGCTGGGGCGAGGCCGTGCAGCGCTCACTGGACTGGGCCCGGGACGAGTGAGGAGCGATGACGGATTTCCTCCTTCAGATACCAGTCTTGGGGCTGGAGTTCGACCGGCTCGTAGTGTTACTGATCGCGGCCTTCGCGGGGGGCGCGTTCGGTGCGGCGATCGGTGCCCTGCCGGCGTTCATCTTCACTGGCTTCGTCGTCTTCCTCGGGGAGGGACTCGCCATCCTGCAGCGCGAAGTCTCGGGGCTGGACCTCGTCCCCCAGGGTGAGCTGGCGACGGGCGTGACCGGCGTCATCGGATTCGGGGCGGTGACTGGTCCGCACATCAGCTTCGCGGGTGGCGTCGCTGCGGCGGCGTATGCGGCAAAGCGGTATCCCGAGATGGAACCGGACGGCTGGGCCTATCACTTCGGAAAGAACATCGGATTCGCGCTCGGCCCGAAATCGGACATCTTGGCTGTCGGGGGCCTCTTCGGTGTCCTCGGGCTCTTGGTGACGCGACTCGTGGGTGGCCTCGGTCTCCCGACGGACGGAATTGCGGTATCGGTCTTCGTGACGGCCATCATCGCGCGCGTCGCCTTCGGGTACTCGATCCTCGGCCAGGTCGGTGGCACGAGTCTGTTCGATATGTCGCCCTTCGAACGGGAAGAACCACGTGTTGCACCCGACGGGGGGACGATCGAGAGCCGTTTGGCGACGGAGCCGTGGCTTCCACACCAGTACGAGTGGAGCGGCGTTGCTGCACTCGGCGTGGTCGCCGGGGTCCTCAGCGGGTACATCTGGCTCGAAACCGGGAGCGTGTTTATGGGCTATGCGATCTCCGCGATCAGCCTGCTGTTCCTCAACCTCGGCGTCGATCGGATTCCCGTCACGCACCATATGACGCTTCTTGGGTCCGTCGGGGCGATTCTCGTGATGCCCGCACTCGGGAGCGAACCGGCGGCGTTGCTCGCTGCGGGCGCGCTCGGTGGGGTCACCGGAGTCGTCGCGGAAGTGAGCCAGCGGGTGTTCTACTCCCACGGCGAAACGCACGTCGACCCGCCGGCGATTTCGATCGCCGTCGTGATGCTGGCCGTGGGCGTCCTGTATCTCCTCGGGCTGCTTCCCAACGCCGGCTACCTCGGCCTGTAGCTACTATCGAAACCGTCGGTTTCGGCGCTGCTTTTTCAGGTTTGCGGCCGAAGCCGCGCCCGCCGTCGTGCGTGTTGCCGGCGTCGCGGATCCCAGGGCATTAATAACGTCGCTTGCCGAGGGTTCGATAATGGCGCGCGAGCCGTCCGCAGAGGAGCCAGCGGACCTTCAGTCAGTACTCGATGCGCTCGACGACGTTGACGCCAGAGCCATCATCAAGGCGCTGGACGAACCGCGGACGGCGAGTGAACTCTCCGAGGACTGTGACATTCCGCTGTCGACGACGTATCGAAAGCTCGACTTACTGACGGAGGCGGAACTCCTCGAAGAGGGCACCGAGATACGGTCGGACGGACACCACACGACCACGTACGCCGTCGCGTTCGACGAGGTCCGCATCGCTCTCACGGAGTCACGAGAACTCGACGTCCAGATCGCCTACTCCGAGCAGGGCCCCGAAGAACGACTCGCGGATATCTGGACCGCAGTACGGGAGGAAACATAATGGCACACACGACCGCATCGACAAGCATCGCAACGGGAATCGTCGTCGTGAAGACGGGCATCCTCATCCTCGGCGGGCTCATCACGTACTTTTCGCTGAAGGCCTACCGAAAGACGGGCGCGCGACCGCTCCGGGCGTTCTCGCTCGGATTCGGAGTCATCACCCTCGGTTCGCTGCTGGGTGGGACCTTCGACTTCATCCTCGGCGTCGACCTCGCGACCGGCATCCTCATCGACGCGACGTTGACGTTCGTCGGCTTCGCCGTCATCACGTATTCGTTGTACGCCGACTGACCGTCGGACGCTGAGTGACGCGGTGTGTATTGTCTTTCGCTTGCAAAACTGTTTTATTTTAGGCCTCCCTACGGAAGGTCGATGAGCGAGTCACAAGGAACAGACGACGAACTCGACGAGATCCGCGCCCAGAAGCGCGAAGAACTGGCCTCGAAAGTAAACGACGACGAGCCGGCTGAGGACGACGAGAGCGCGACGGTCCCGTCCGAGCCGGTCCACGTACACGGGTCCTCGGAGCTTCAGGACGCTGTCTCGAAGTACGACGTCGTCCTCGTCGACTTCTACGCGGACTGGTGCGGACCGTGCAAGATGCTCGAACCGACGGTCAAATCGCTGGCACAGTCCACAGACGCCGCTGTCGCGAAGGTCGACATCGACCAGAACCAACAGCTCGCACAGCAGTATCAGGTCCGAGGCGTCCCCACGCTGATGCTGTTCAGCGACGGCGAGGCCGTCGAACAGGTCGTCGGCGTCCGCGACGAGTCGACGCTCCGTTCGCTGATCGAGCAGTACCAGTAAGGGTTAGTCGCGCCCGGTAGCGCTCCCCCAACCCCCGACCACCGTAGTCTTCCCCCGTCATTTCCGCTCGCCCCGAACGACGCTGCGGCGAGGCCCACGTCGCCGACGTTGCCGGCCCTGGCACCCCGCCGGTGAGTCGACGATCAGGCGCTCCCACCCCCCGTTCCCAGGCCCCACCGCAACGCGAGTACGCCGTTGTCAGAGCAGGCTCGCCCGCGGTCGGGGACGCCGTCGACACCGGCCACCGCGTCTTCGGTGAGAGTGCTGGGGTCGGGAGCGCGCTTTTCACGCGCCCCTGCGAAGAGCCTGTATGAGCGATCCCGCACCAGATGTCGAGGTCGCGGAGGCGGTCCACCGGACGGCCGAGGACATCGGCTCAATGGAGATCCGCGGTGCGGCCACGATCGCTGCCGCCGCCGCCGAAGCACTCGGCGCGCAGGCAGACGCGAGCGACGCGGACTCGCCGGCAGCGTTCCGCGCCGAACTCCGCGCGGCCGCTCGAATCCTCTACGACACCCGGCCGACGGCGGTGAGCCTCCCGAACGCCCTCCGGTACGTCTTTCGCGACGTCGACGGGCGAACGGTCGAGGATCTCCGCGAGAGCGTTCACACGAGCGTCGCCGAGTTCTGCGACCGCCTGGACACGGCCCAGAGCGACCTCGGTCGAATGGGGGCGAACCGCCTCCGCGACGGCGACACGGTTATGACGCACTGTCACTCCACGGACGTCCTCGCCTGTGTCGAGACCGCGGTCGAACAGGGCAAGTCGCTGTCGGCGTACGTCAAGGAGACGCGGCCGCGGAACCAGGGCCACATCACGGCGGAGGCACTCTCCGAGATGGGCGTCGACGTGACGCTCATCGTCGACTCCGCGGCACGCCGCTACCTCAACGACGTCGATCACGTCCTCGTCGGCGCAGACAGCATCGCGGCCGACGGCTCCGTCATCAACAAGATCGGGACGAGCGGGCTCGCCGTCAACGCCCGCGACCGGGGAACACCAATCGTCTGTGCGGCTCAGACGATCAAACTGCACCCCGAAACGCTCACCGGCCACACCGTCGACATCGAGATGCGGGCCGAAGAGGAAGTCGTCGACGAGGAGACGGCCGCCGACATCGGCGATCCGACGGTGCTGAATCCGGCCTTCGACGTGACGCCGCCGCGGTACGTCGACGCGATCGTGACCGAGCGCGGGCAGTACCCACCCGAGAGCATCGTCACGCTGATGCGCGAACTGTTCGGCGAGAGCACTAGCGACCCCTGGGCGGAACCGTAACGCTACCGCACCGCCACCAGCCACAGAAGAGTTTTACCGGCGCACCGGCCATCTCGCGTCGATGGCGACTCCCCCGCATCTCTCTCCAAAGCTCGTCGTCGGAGTCGGTTCCGTGGCCCTCGCGCTCGTCGCGGCGTGGGCGACGATGGCGACGTCGGGCTACCCCACGAATCACGCCCTCCGATCGTGGCCGGCCGTCCTGGTCGGACGCCTGCGACGAGAACTCCCCCGCGGCGATCACCTGACCGCCGCGTGGGCCGCGATCGCGATCTGGTCGGTCCTCGTTTCGGGGCTGCACTTCGGCGGCGTCTATTACAACGTCTACACGGTACTGCCGTGGTGGGACCTGCTCACGCACGCGATGGGTGGACTCGGCGTCGCCGCGCTGCTCGGCGTCACCTTCCGCGGGCCGACGCTCCGCTCGCCGTTCTGGGTCGTCCCCGCCGTCCTCGCGATCGGAGCCGGATTCGAGGTCTACGAGTTCGTCTTCAAGACGTTCTGGCACCACTGGACGCTCGGCTTCTACGTGGTCGATACGATCATCGACCTCGTCGTAAACACGAGCGGCGCCGGTCTGTTCGCGGTCGCCGCGACGCTGTATCGTCGTCGCAGCGCGGTCGACGAGCGCGGATCGGTCGGCGCGCGGTCGGATTGAACGCGTTTCTCGGCTCGGACGCGGGTGACTATCGCGGCGTCTCGGTACCCCACTTTTCGATCGCCGTCCGGAGCGCGGGGCTCTCGTCGGCTTTCGACTCCAGCGAGCGGTCCTCGGCGTAGGCGTCGACGGCCGCGCGGAGCGCCTTCGCGCCCTCGTGGGTGCCGTCGGGATGACCGTGGATGCCGCCGCCGGCCTGCACGCAGACGTTCGTCCCCGTCGCGTCCAGCAGATCCGGGACCAGTCCGGGGTGGAGGCCGCCCGAGGCGACCGGCAACACGTCGTTGAGGCCGTAGAGATCGTCGCGGAGCCACGCGTTGATGCCGACGGTGTCCTCGTTCGCGAGTTTCCCGAGGCCGGCGGTGCCGGTGTGGAGCTGGTCGACGCCGACGAGGCGAGCGATCTGTGCGAGGACGCGCATCGAGACGCCGTGGTTCGGCAGGCGGTCGAACGCGGCGTGCATCGCCCGGTGGGCGTGGATAGCGAGCCCGAGTTCCTCACAGCGCTCGCGCACGGACTGGACGGCCGCCCAACCGGTGGTGATCACGTCGACCATCACGTACTCACAGCCCTCCGCGGCGACCTGGTCGACGCGTTCGAGCATCTCGTTCGTGTCGGCGGTGACGTTGATGAGGTAGGACTTCTTCTCGCCGGTTTCGTCTTCGGCGCGGTCCCGCTGGGCGAGACTCTCGACGAGGCGGTCGTGGAAGGGATTGAACGCCTGGTCGGTGAGGTTCTCGTCGTCTTTCAGGAGGTCGACGCCGCCCGTCCACGCCTCGTAGCCGACCTCGGCGTGCTTCTCCGTCGAGAGCCCGACCTTCGGCTTGGGGACCGTCGCGAGGATCGGCCGGTCGTCGACGCCGAAGATATCCTGGCGCACTGACGAGCCGAACTGCGGTCCCGCAAACGACGTCGCGAGGCCTTCGGGCCACTCGCAGTCGAGGAGGCGGATCGTCTCTACCGCCTTCATCCCCATAATGTTGCCCGCGATGCACGAGAGGATCTGCGGCATACTCCCGGGCTCGAAGAGCCCCTCGGGGTAGGCCACCTTGATCTCGGCGTCGCCGTCCCCAGTCTCGATGTCGAACGCGGTCGCGCCCATATCGGTGAAGCCCTCGCCCGTCGGGAGCGCCGCCCACGTTCCGTTGGAGGACTCCGAGGCGACGCGGGAGGCGGCGTCTTCGACGGACATCCCCTCGGCGGGGTCGATCCGGAACGTACAGACCAGATCCGCGTCGGCGGGGTCGTACGACAGGTCGATGAAATCCTCGTAGGTGATTCCGGCCATAGGGGACCGATTCACGCCCTGGACTGATAAATTTCGTCGCCGAACCGTATGCGGGCAGGCGAATCCGGCGGACTGCGTGGGGTTCACAGTCTGGACTCCGAGCCGACCACCCGGCCCTCGTTACGGTCGGCTTCGGTCGGGGTTCTCGGCGTCGTCTCCGGACTCTCCGAGCTCGTGTCGCACGCGCTCGAAGACGTCGACATCCGCTTCGAGCGTCCGCGCCACGGCGTCGGCGGCCCCGAGGAGCCACGTCGCGCGTTCGACGTGGGACTCGACGTCGCCCGGTCCGATCCGGTACCGCTCGACGAGCGTCTCGATCGTCGCGCCTTCGCTCCACTCCAAGAGGATACGCGCCAGTTTGACCGCACAGAGCCACGCCTCGAAGTCGTCGGCCTCGTCGGGCGCGGTCGTGAACTCCGCGGCGTGCCGCGTCGCGTACCGATAGATGTCGGCGCGTTCGCGGTTCCCGAGGTACGTCCCGCGCATATCAGGCGTCGCGCAGACGGCCCCGAGCGCGGTGCGGGCGGTGACGTCGGCGGCGGCCATCGACTCGATCGCCCGCACGGCCGCGACGAGTCTCGCGCCGGTTTCGGGGCGGACGTACTGGCGCGACACCGTCGCACCGAGGTCGGTCGCAGCGAGGGCGTCGCCGTCGCGCTCGCTGGATGGGCTGGCATCCGCGGCGCCGACGTCGAGCAGGTCCATCGCGGCCAACTCGTCGGCGACGTCGTCGAGAAGGCCGGAGAGGTCGACGTCGGGCGACTGGTGGGCGAAGAACGTCGCATCGAGTAAGTCGAGCACGCCGGGCTTCGAGTCGGCGAACCCCGAGGCGACCACCGAGAGGACGTGGGTGCGGAGCGCCTCGCGCGCGGTCAGTTGGGACTCGACCGCTTCGGGGCCGGCGTCGACGTAGCGGTCCCAGAGCCGGTCCGCCGTGCGCTCGTCGCCGACGAGGACCGCTTCACCGTACGGATCCAGGTGCGGGCGGCCGGCGCGGCCGCACATCTGGTGGACTTCGAGGACCGGCAGCGGACTCATCTCCTCGCCGGTGTAACGTTCGAGGTCGCGGACGACGACGCGGCGCGCGGGGACGTTCACGCCCGCCGCCAGCGTCGGCGTCGCACAGATCACACCGAGCGTCCGATCTCGGAACGCGGACTCGACCAGCGCGCGGTGCTCGCTCACGAGCCCCGCGTGGTGGAATCCCACGCCGGATTCGACCGCCGCAGCCAGTCGCCGGCCCGTCTCGGTGGCGCCGCTGTCGCGGATGTCGTCCGCGAGATCCGCTGCCGACGTAGCTCCCGACGCGGCACCGTCCAACGTCGTCTGGGCTGATCCGGGCGCGACGAGGTCTTCCTGCGCCAATCGCGTCGCGAGCGCCTCCGCTTCCCGGCGTGAGCGAACGAACGCGAGACACTGGCCGCCGCCGTCGATCGCGTCGGCGACGAGTGCCGCCGTCACTTCGGTGTCGTGATCGTCGCGTTCGTCGTCGGCGTCGACGTCGACCGTGAGCGTGCTGTCGTCGTCGAAGGCGACCGAGCCGTCGGCGTAGACGCCCGTGCGGAGGGAGACGGGCCGCCACGTCGACTCGACGAGTTCGGCGTCGAGCCAGTCCGCCACGTCGTCGGGGTTGTCGATGGTCGCCGAGAGCGCGACGATCTGGACGCCCGGCGCGCGCCGCTGCAGCGTCGCGAGCGTGACTTCGAGCGTCGGGCCGCGGCGCGGGCGACCCAGGAGGTGGACCTCGTCGACGACGACGCAAGCGAGGTCTTCAACCCACGACGCGCCGTTGCGGATCGCGGAGTCGACCTTCTCGGCGGTCGCGACGACGATGTCCTCGTCGCCGAGTTCCTCGGCCGGCGAGTCGAAGTCGCCCGTGGAGATACCGACGCTGACGCCGGGGAGTTCCGCGAACGACTCGTACTTCTCGCGGGCGAGCGCGCGCAATGGGACGACGTACAGCGCCGGTCCGTCGGCGGTCAGCATCGCCAACTCCGCGATCAGCGTCTTTCCCGACGCCGTCGGGATCGCGGCGACGACGTTCGCGCCCTCGGTGATGCCGGCGTCGACAGCCGCGGCTTGCGGCGGATACAGTTCGTCGATCCCCGAGTCGCGGTAGTGCCCGCGGACGGCCGCGGAGACGGGGAGATCCCGGACGTGCACGTCTACGAGTGGCGTCGGTATCGTATAAAAATTCGCGGGCGGAGCGAAGCGGCTACCCGCTCACAATGCGCGTCGTGGCGGGCAGATTGCCAGCGTTCGCCGCTCAGATGTAGTCGTGCTCGGCGAGTCGCTCGACGGCCTCGCGGAGTCGCTCCTCGCTTGCGGCGTAGGAGATCCGGGCGTAGCCGGGCGAGCCGAACGCCGAGCCGGGGACGGTCGCCACGTGGGCGTCCTCGATCGCGCCGGCGCACCACTCCTGGTCGTCGTCGTCGACGGGCAGCATCATATAGAACGCGCCGTCGCCGATCGGGACGTCGACGCCGTGCTCCTCGAAGAGGTCGGCGAGCATATCGCGGCGCTCGCGGAAGGCGTCGCGCATCTCCACGACGGCCTCGTCGGTGTTCTCGATGGCTTCCAGTCCGGCGTGCTGGACGAAGTTGACCGCACACGACACCGAGTGCGAGTGCAGTTTCGCCGCCTGCGAGATGAGCGATTCGGGCGCGTGAACGTAGCCGAGCCGCCAGCCGGTCATCGAGTACGCCTTCGAGAAGCCGTTGATAGTGACCGTCCGGTCGCTCATTCCGTCGAGCGAGCCGAGGCTCGTGGGCTCGACACCGTAGGTGATCTCCTGGTAGATCTCGTCGGAGATGACGGTGACGTCGTGCTCGACCGCGAGGTCGCGGACGCCTTCGAGCGCCGCGTCGGAGTAGACCGCGCCGGTCGGGTTCGACGGGGAGTTGACGACGAGCAGTTCGGTGTCGTCGGAAACCGCTTCCGAGAGGTCGTCGAGCGCGGGTTCGAGCTGGAAGTCGTAGGGCGCGAGGTCGACGCGGCTGAGCGAGCCGCCCGAGAGCTTCGCCATCGCCTCGTAGGAGACCCACGCGGGGTCGAGGAGGACGACCTCGTCTCCGTCGTCGATGAGGGTCTGGAACGTCTCATAGAGCGCTTGTTTGCCGCCGGGCGTGACGATTACCTCCTCCGATACGGCGTCGATGCCGTCGTTCCGGAGTTTTTCGGCGATCGCCGCACGGAGGTCCGGGATGCCGTTCGAGGGCGTGTATCCGGTGTGTCCGGCGTCCATCGCGTCCTTGCCGGCCTCGACGATGTTCTCCGGCGTGGGGAAATCGGGTTCGCCGACCGAGAGGTCGACGACGTCGACGCCGTCTGCTTCCAGTTCGCTCGCCTTGTTGCTGATTGCCAGCGTCGCGCTCGGTTCGACCCGTTCGACGCGGGCTGCGAAGTCGAAACTCATACCAACGTCTCCACCATATCGACCGCGGCGTTTACCGCTTCCGCACCTTTGTCGACGCGCTCCCGCGCTTCGGCCCCGCTTTGGCCCGGACCGGAGACGCCGAACGTGACCGGCACGTCCCGATCGAGACTGACGTCAGTCAGCGACTGGGCTGCCGCGTCGGCGATCACCTGATCGTGGTCCGTGTCTCCCGTGACGATCGCGCCGACGACGGCCACCGCGTCGATGTCGTCACGCCGCGCGAGCCGATCGGCTGCCAGCGGCGAGTCGTACACTCCGGGAATCTGGAGCGTCTCCGCGATCGTCGCGTCCCGTTCGTCGGCCGCCTCGCGCGCGGCCGCCGCCATCTGTTTGGTGACCGAGGAGTTGAACTCGGTCACCACCAATCCCAGCGTTGTCATACTCTTTCGGATCCACGGTGGCGTCAAAGAGGTATCGGCACGGTCGCGCGCGGCGGTCCTCAAGAAAGCGGCAAACACAAGAGTTGTAACCGCGTGGGAGTCAGGAAGTGACAATGAGTCCCGACGAGGTGTCGGGCGGGACCGCCGACGCGACGATCGGTGGAGAGCCGACGGGCGAGGCTCCCACGGACGTCTCCTCGCAGTCCCGCGCGGACCATCAGTTCGATCGTCGCCGCGCCCTCCTCGGTGTCGTCGGATTCACCGCCGTCGCGCTCGTCCTCCGTCTGGTCGCTCTCGGCGGCCGGATCTTCCACTGGGACGAGGGCCGCGTCGGCTACTGGATCCTCCGGTACCACGAGACGGGCGTCCACACGTACCGTCCCATCGTTCACGGCCCGTTCCTCCCGGTCGTCAACGACTGGCTGTTCGCCCTGTTGCCGGTCTCGGACTTCCTCGCGCGGTTTCCCGTCGCCGTCGTCGGCGGTCTGCTCCCGCTGGCCGCGTGGCTGTTCCGCGAGCGACTCCGGAACGTCGAACTCGTCGCGTTCGCCGCGCTGCTCGCGCTGAATCCGCTCGCCGTCTACTACTCGCGGTTTATGCGCAACGATGTCCTCGTGGCGGCGTTCGCCGTCTTCGCGCTCGGGTTCGTAGTCCGCGGGTTCGATACCGGGCGACTCCGCTATGCGTTCCCGGCGGCCGCGTCGCTCGGCCTCGCGTTCACGACGAAGGAGAACGCTATCCTCTACGTCCTCTGTTTCCTCGGAGCGGGGGCGCTGCTGGCGGATCACCGACTGCTCGCGGCGCGCGCACGAGAGGAACCCACCCGAGCGGTCTTCGCCCGCTGGCGAGCGGCGACGGTCGATCGGCTCCTCGCGCACGGACCGAACTCGCGAGCGTCGCTCGCCCGCGTTCTCGGTACGACAGTCGTCGCCCTCGTCATCTTCCTCGGGGTCGTGCTGTTCTTCTACGCGCCGCGCCCGGATCTGTGGCAGGCGTTCGGGGATCCGGCGCGGATTCCGAGCGTCGCCGACGCCGGCACGGTCGGCGCGGCCGAGAAGTTCGTCGACACGTGGGCTTCGGGGAGCCACCAGGATCACGCGTACCTGCCGTTCCTCTACGATCTGGTCGAGACGCTCGTCTACGGGGCGCCGGCGCTGCTCGCGTTCGGCCTCCTCGGAATCGTCGTCGATCGGTACGGGATTCGTGGTGAGGGCCCACGCGAGTTCGTCACGTTCGCGACGTACTGGGCCGCCGCGTCGCTGTTCGGCTACCCGATCGCGACCGACATCCAGGCACCGTGGGCGGCGGTCCACGTCCTCGTCCCGCTCGCCGTCCCCGCTGCCGTCGGACTCGGATTCATCGTCGACTCCGCACGCGAGGCGCTCGCCGCTCGCGACGCCGTGAGTGTCGGCCTCGCGGCACTCGTCGTGCTCGCGGCCTTCAGCGGTGCCGCCGCGGCCAACGCCGAGTACTTCAACTCCGCCTCCGAGGAGGACAAGAAAGTCCTCCAGTGGGCACAGCCCGAGAACTCGCTGAAGCCCACAATGGAGATCGTCGACGACGTTTCGGCCGCGAACGACGGCACTGACGTCCTGTTCGTCGGATCGCGACCGCCGGGTAACGACGGCGAGGTGTTCTACGTCCGCAACGAGTCCTCGCTCGCGACGGCGCCGCCGGGCGGCCCCGCGTGGCACGACCGCCTGCCGCTGCCGTGGTATCTGGAACGGTACGGCGCGAACGTCACGAGTTCGCCGCCCGACGCAGACGTCGCGACGGCGCTCTCGGACGCCCCGCCGGTCGTCATCGCGAAGGGCTACGACCGCGACGAGGTCGCCACAGAACTACCCGGCTACACCGCCTTCGAGCACAAATTCCGACTCTGGAACGACGACGTCGTCGTGTTCATCGAAGACGAGTCGCTGCAGCGTGTCGCCCCGGAGCGCATCGAGGAGACGAGTGAGGACGGCGCGGACAACGCAGACAGCGTGGGCAGCGGCGAATAACCACGTCCGTGCACATATCGTCGTGAGATTCGGCAAGGTTTATTCAGTATCCTCCAGTACCGTCGCCCGTGAACGTCACCGTACCCGGCCCCACGCTCGGCGTCGTCGGCGGCGGCCAACTCGGACGGATGCTCGCCGAGGCGGCCGCCCCGCTCGGCGTCGAGGTGATCGTCCTCGACCCGACGCCGGACTGCCCCGCAGCGCCGGTCGCCCGCGAACAGATCGTCGGTGACTTCGACGACCCCGAAGCGTTCCGCGAACTCGCCTCGCGTGTCGACGCGCTGACGTTCGAGATCGAACTCGCCGACGCGGCGTTACTCGACCGCGTCGCCGACGAGTTCGACCTCTCGGTTCACCCCGCACCGGAGACGCTGGAGACGATCGAGGACAAACTCGTCCAAAAGCGCGCGCTCGAAGACGCCGGCGTCCCGGTCCCGCCGTTCCGGCAGATCGACGACGCCGAGGACCTTCGCGCGGCGCTCGATGAGTTCGGCGCGGTGATGCTGAAAGCCCGCACCGGCGGCTACGACGGCCGCGGCAACGTCCCCGTCACCGACCCGGCAGACGCAGAAGAAGCGATGGACGCCGTCGGCGGCCCCGCGATGGCCGAGACGTTCGTCGACTTCGCGCGCGAACTCTCGGTCATCGCCGTCCAGGGCGACGACGAGGTCCGCACGTTCCCCGCGGGCGAGAACGTCCACGAGGAGGAGATCCTCCGGGAGACGATCCTCCCAGCCAGGACGACCGACGAGGTGCTCGAACGTGCCGAGGCAGTCGCCCGCGACGTCCTCGACACGCTCTCGGGGCGCGGCGTCTTCGGCATCGAACTGTTCGAGACCGAGGACGGAGAGGTCCTCGTCAACGAGATCGCCCCGCGGCCGCACAACTCCGGGCACTGGACGATCGAGGGCGCGCGCACCTCCCAGTTCGAACAGCACGTCCGCGCCGTTCTTGGCTGGCCGCTCGGTTCGACCCGCCTGCGATGCCCGACCGTGATGGCGAACGTCCTCGGCACCGCCGAGGAGTCCCAGCCAGCGCGACTCGGCAACGTCGAAGCCGTCCTGGGCGATCCCGACGCGTCGCTGCACTGGTACGGCAAAGACGAGGTGCGCCCGCTGCGGAAGATGGGCCACGTCACGCTGACTGGAGGGGGCGAACTCGATGCGGCCGCAGAATCGGACGCCGACGAACTCCTCGCGCACGCGAGAGACGTGCGCGACGCGCTGACGTTCGAGTGACGAACTGACCACCGCAGAACTCGAAGACAATGACCGACTACACGCCCGACGACGACTCCGACGTGACCGTACAGGACCTGATCGACCGCCTCCACGAGGAGGCCGACGCCGATCCCGCCACCACCCCCGACGTCGGGATCATTATGGGGTCGGATTCGGATCTCGACACGATGCGCGGCGCGCACGAGGCGCTCTCGGAACTCGGGTTCGCCGAGCAGACCGACTTCGGCGACGCGCCCGACGCGCGCTTCACCTACGAGACGTACGTCGTCTCCGCGCACCGGACCCCGGAGCTGATGTACGCCTACGGGGAGACGGCTGCCGACCGCGGTCTCGACGTCATCATCGCGGGCGCGGGCGGGAAGTCCGCCGACCTGCCGAATATGACCGCGTCCATCGCGTATCCGATCCCCGTCGTCGGCGTTCCCGTCCAGGAGAAGTCCGTCGACTCCGTCATCGGGATGCCGACCGGCGCGCCCATCGTCGCAGTCGACGCGGGGAAGTCGTTCAACGCCGCGCTGTCGGCCGCGCAGATTCTCGCGCGCGAGCACGACGAACTCGAATCCCGGCTGGTCGAGTACCACGAGGGGCTCGTCGGCGCGGTCGCCCGCGACTCGCGGGACCTGCACGACCTCGGGGTCGAAGGCTACGTGGCGAGCCGCGACGAGTCCTAACGAAAGCCGATTTCCGAGCCGTTCTGCGATTCCGTCTGTCCAGCCCGATGTAACGTTCGTCGGGTCCGCAGCCAGCGAAGTTCAGTAGTAGCACCTCAGTCGAGGTATAAATCAACGCTTATGGGGGGGGCCTGCTAACTGCCGGATGTTAGGGAGACTACGGAATGAGTGAATGGATCGCAATCGGTGCCCTTGGGCTCGTCGCCGTCGGCATCCCACTCGGGATGATGGCTGTGTCGGCGATACTCCGCCCATCGGTGCCAGAACAAGGTAAACGCGCCACCTACGAGAGCGGTGAAGTACCGACAGGAACGGCACGCGTCCAGATCAACATCCAGTACTACATGGTCGCACTGCTGTTTCTCGTATTCGACGTCGAAACCGTTCTCATCTTCCCGTGGGCCGTCATCTACCGGTCCGCGCTGGAGCAGGGCGCAGACCTCACGGCGGTGTTGCTGCCGATGCTGATTTTCATCGGTGTGCTCGTCGTCGGGCTGGTCTGGGCGTGGCGCAACGGCGCCGTCGAGTGGGTCAAAAGCCCGCTGGCGAACCGCCAAAAGACGGAGAGAAACGTATGAGTAGCGAACGAGACAAACCATTCGTCACGGACGACACGCAGGTACAGACCGCGACGCGAGACGCCCGGATGACGGGCTCGGGCGCGGACAACCGGTTCAACTCGAAACTTCGGGAGGCGTTCGGCTCCTCGCCGTTCATCCTCACGAAGTTCGACCAGTTCATGAACTGGGTCCGCGGCTCGTCGATGTTTATGCTGCAGTTCGGGATCGCCTGCTGCAGCATCGAGATGATGCACACCTACTCGGTGAAGCACGACCTCGACCGGTTCGCGGCCGGGGTCCCGCGTGCGTCGCCGCGACAGGCGGACGTCATCATCGTCCCGGGGACGATCGTCTCGAAGTTCGCCCCGCGGATGAAGCGCGTCTACGATCAGATGCCCGAACCGAAGTTCGTCGTCGGGATGGGTTCCTGTACGATCTCGGGCGGCCCCTTCCAGGAGGGCTACAACGTCATCAAGGGCGCAGAGGAGGTCATCCCCGTGGACATCCACGTCCCCGGATGCCCCCCGCGCCCCGAGGCGCTCATCTACGGCGTAGCGAAACTCCAGCAGCGCATCGCCGAGGGCGAGTCGAGTCCGGTGACGGTGAAACCGTACGAACTCGAACAGTTCGACGACCTCGAACGCGACGAAGTCGTCGACAAACTCGCCGAACAGATCGACGAAGAGGACCTGGTTATGCGGTACAACTGGGCTGATTCGCCATGAGCTTAGAAGAACCCGAACCCGAAGACGGAGCCGTCGAAGTGCTCCCGACCGCGGGCGACGAGATCGCCGAGTTGCTCGGTGACCTGGTCGTCGACCGCGAAGAACACGTCAACGCACCCGGCTTCGTGATTCGCCCGGACGCGGTACAGGAGACCCTGACGCGACTCCGCGACGAGGCCGGCTTCGATCACCTCTCGTGTGTCACCGCCGAAGAACGCGAGGATCGGTACGAGTCCATCTACCACCTCACGAGCTTCGACGACCGGCAGCGGGAGGTCAGCGTCGTCGTGCCTGCACCGAAGGACGACCCCGTCAGCGAGTCCGCCGAGCCGGTCTTCCGGACGGCCGACTGGCACGAGCGGGAGGCCTACGACCTGATCGGCGTCGAGTACGACGACCATCCGGACCTGCGTCGCATTCTCTTGCCCGACACGTGGCAGGGACACCCGCTCTCGGAGAACTACGACCAGGACCGACCGCAGATCGTCACGCTCTCGGAGTGGGAGAACCCGCTCGCCGAGGACCACCGCGAGGAGGAGGGCGACACGATGTACGTCAACATCGGGCCGCACCACCCCGCCACACACGGCGTCCTGCACGTGAAGACGGTACTAGACGGCGAGCAGGTCGCAGACGTCGATCCCGACATCGGCTACCTCCACCGCTGTGAGGAGCAGATGTGTCAGACGAAGACCTACCGTCACCAGATTATGCCCTACCCCGACCGCTGGGACTACGCGTCCTCGGGGCTGTTGAACGAGTGGGCGTACGCGCGCGCGGCGGAGGACCTCAACGACATCGACGTGCCGGAGTACGCACAGATCATCCGGACGATGGGCGCGGAGTTCTGCCGCATCGCCTCGCATATGCTCGCAGTGGGGACGTTCGCGCTGGACGTCTACGGCGACTTCACAGCGATCTTTATGTACGCGATGCGGGACCGCGAGAAGGTCCAGAAGGTCCTCGAAGACCTCACCGGCCAGCGGATGATGTTCAACTACTTCCGCTTGGGCGGCGTCGTCTGGGACCTTCCGGAACCGCGCGAGGAGTTCTTCGAGACGATTCGGGACTTCCTCGACGACCTCCCGGAGGCGCTCGAGGAGTACCACGACCTCATCACCTCCAACGAGATCCTGCAGGCCCGGACGATCGACACGGGCGTGCTGCCGCCGGAGGTCGCGAAGTCCTACGGCGCGACGGGGCCCGTCGCACGCGGGTCCGGAATCGACTACGACCTGCGCCGCGACGACCCCTACGGCTACTACGACGAACTCGAGTGGGACGTCATCACCGAGGACGGCTGTGACAACTTCAGCCGACTGCTCGTCCGCCTTCGCGAGGTCGAAGAGTCCGCGAAGATCATCGAGCAGTGCGTCGACCTCCTCGAAGACTGGCCCGAAGAAGAGCGGACGATCCAGTCTAACGTTCCCCGGACCCTGCGCCCGGAGGACGACACGGAGATCTACCGCGCCGTCGAAGCCGCGAAGGGCGAACTCGGGATCTACATCCGCGCTGACGGGACCGAGAAGCCGGGGCGGTTCAAGATCCGCAGTCCGTGCTTCTCGAACCTCCAGACGCTGCCGGAGATGTCCGCCGGCGAGTACATCCCGGATATGGTCGCATCGCTCGGTAGCCTCGACATCGTGCTGGGCGAGGTGGATCGTTGATGGTACCGCTGCAGTCACAGGTGCTCCTCCCCGAGCGGATCGCCGGTCTGCTGGGGCTCTCCGGCACGGTCGGACAGATCGTCGGCGGACTCCTCGGCGCCTTCCTCATCGCCAACTTGCTGTTGGTGCAGACGGCCATCGCCGGCCCGTGGGCAAAGCGGAAAATCACCGCCGCGTTCACCGACCGGATCGCCGTCAACCGGATCGGACCGTTCGGACTGCTCACCATCGTCACCGACGCCGTCCGACTGCTCTCGAAGGAACTCATCATTCCCGAAGACGTCGACCGGCCGTCGTACGACCTCGGCCCGCTTCTGGTGCCGTTCTCCGCGCTCCTCGGGTTCGCCGTGATCCCGATGGGCAACGGCATCCACCTCGCGGACCCCGAGACGGGGCTGGTCTTCGCGTTTGCCGCGTCCTCGATCGCCTCGCTCGGGATTGTGATGATGGGCTACGGATCGAACAACAAGTACTCGTTGCTCGGTGGACTGCGCGCGATCGCCTCGAACATCGCCTACGAGATCCCGCTCGTCGTCACCGCGGCGTCGGTGGTCGTCTTCACCGGGACGCTGCAGATGAGCGAGGTCGTCGCACAGCAGGCCGAGCCGCTTCTCACCGTCGCCGGCGTCACGATCCCGCAGTGGTTCGCGTTCGTCAATCCGTTCGCGTTCGTGCTGTTCGTGATCGCGAACCTCGCGGAAGTCGGCCGGAACCCCTTCGACGTGCCGGAGGCGCCGACCGAGATCGTCGCCGGTTTCCAGACGGAGTACTCCTCTGTGTACTTCGTCCTCATCTACCTCGGTGAGTTCATCCACATCTTCCTCGGCGGCGCGCTCGCCGCGACGCTGTTCCTGGGTGGACCGGCCGGACCGATCCTTCCGGGCTTCATCTGGTTCACGATCAAGATCTGGGCGTTCTACCTGTTCACCCAGTGGGCGCGCTCGGCGATTCCCCGCCTCCGCGTCGATCAGTTCCTCGACGTCGGCTGGAAGGGGATGCTCGTGCTCTCGTTCGCGAACCTGGCACTCACGGCCATCATCGTGGGAGTGATAGCATGATTGGCGTACTCAAATCGATGGCAACGACGATGAAACACGCACTGGACGGGCAGACGTTCACGGTCGAGTACCCCGACGTCGCGCCCGAAGTGAGCCCCCGATTCCGCGGGGTCCACAAGTTCAGCCAGGAGCGCTGCATCTGGTGTCGACAGTGCGAGAACGTCTGTCCGAACGACACCATCCAGATCGTGCAGGACGACCAGCGCAACGGCGAACAGTACAACCTCCACATCGGGCAGTGCATCTACTGCCGGCTGTGTGAGGAGGTCTGCCCCGTCGACGCCATCCTGCTCACGCAGAACTTCGAGTTCACTGCCGACACGAAGGACGACTTCGTGTACAACAAAGAGCAGTTGAAGAACGTCCCGTGGTACAAGGATATCGACCCGCTCAACTCCCGGGAACCCGACCGCGACGCGTGGATCGGCGAGGGCGAGGGCGAGGTGGATTACCAGTGAGTTGAGACGTTCCACAGCGGGACAGATCGCCGATCAAAGTCCGTCTGAGGCGGTATGCGCCGCCCGCGGACTTCTCGAAATGTTCAAAGGGATACCTCAAGGAGACAAACACAATGGTTTATGAAACCATCGCGTTCGCGCTGTTCGCCCTCGTGACCGTGGGCTGCAGCCTGGGCGTCGTCCTCGTGCGGGACATCTGGCACTCCGCACTCCTGCTCGGGGGCGCGCTCTTGAGCGTCGCGGTGCACTACGTGATGTTACAGGCGGAGTTCCTCGCCGCGATGCAGATCCTCGTCTACGTCGGCGGGGTTCTCATCCTCATCACGTTCGCCGTGATGCTGACGCGTACACAACCGGAGGTGAGTAGCACATGACCACGAAACCGGAACTGAATCTGGGTTCGCATCTCGTTCCCGGCCTCGCTGCTGTCGCACTGTTCGTCGTGATGGCCGCGACGATACTCTCGGCGTCGTTCCCCGATCCGCAAGGATTCGCGGGCGATGCGAGCATCGTCGCGAGCATCGGCTACGCGATGTTCAACCTCGAATTCGGGGATATCGCCGGTGAGAGCTTCCTCGCCGCGCTCATCATCATCGCCATCACCCTCGACGTTGCGCTCGACGGGTCGATCCACCTCGCACGCCGCGAGGGCGACCAGGGCGGATCGTCACTGCTGGCCGACGGCGGCCGGGAACTCAAGCAAAGCCTGTTCGAGGAGGACGACGACTGATGGTCCCCCCACAGTACTATCTGCTCCTCTCGGCCGCGCTGTTCTGTATCGGGCTGTTCGGCATCCTGACGCGGCGCAACGCGCTGCTGTTCCTGATGTCGGTCGAGCTAATGTTGAACGCCGCGAACATCAACCTCGTCGCGTTCTCCAACGTCTGGGGGAACGTGACGGGACAGACGTTCGGGCTGTTTATGATGGCGCTCGCCGCCGCCGAGGTCGCGATCGGGATCGGGATCATCCTGGTGCTGTATCGCAACTTCGACGACGTCGACGTCACCAAGGCGACAACGATGAGGTGGTAAGATGGTAGGGATATTCGACTTCGCACCCGCGATCGTGCTGTTGCCGTTCGTTTCGTTCCTCGTCGCGCTCGCGGTAGGCGACCGCTTGCCGAAAGGCGGTGCGCTGGCCGGGATCGCCGCGACGGCGGGATCACTGCTTTTGGCGGCCGCGACGTTCCTCACCGTCGCCGGTGGGCGGACGTACGACGCGACGATCTACACCTGGGCCGAAGGGATCGAAGCGGTCGATCTGACGTTCGGCATCCTGATCGATCCACTGTCGGCGATGATGCTTCTCATCGTGACGCTCATCGCCTTCCTCGTCCACGTCTTCAGTCTCGGATATATGAACGACGAGGGCGAGGTCGGCCTGCCGCGCTACTACGCCGGACTCGGACTGTTCACCGCGTCGATGCTCGGATTCGTCGTGGCGGACAACCTCCTGATGGCGTTTATGTTCTTCGAGCTGGTCGGGCTCTGCTCGTATCTGCTCATCGGCTTTTGGTTCCGCGAACCGGGTCCGCCGAGCGCGGCCAAGAAGGCGTTCCTCGTCACCCGCTTCGGGGACTACTTCTTCCTCGTCGGCGTCGTCGCCGTCTTCGCGACGTTCGGCACGGCTGCGTTCTCCGGATCGGAATCGTTCCCCGTACTCGCGGAGGCCGCACTCCACGGTGAGGCGACCGTGAACACGTTCGGCTTCGCGCCGCAGACGTGGTTCACGATCGTCGGTCTCCTCGTGCTCGGCGGCGTCGTCGGCAAGTCCGCGCAGTTCCCGCTGCACACGTGGCTGCCCGACGCGATGGAAGGTCCGACGCCCGTCTCCGCGCTCATCCACGCAGCGACGATGGTCGCGGCCGGCGTCTACCTCGTCGCGCGGATGTACGGCTTCTACGCGCTCTCGCCGGACGCGCTCGCGATCATCGCCCTGATCGGCGGTTTCACCGCGCTGTTCGCGGCGACGATGGGCGTCGTCAAGCGCGAGATCAAGCAGGTGCTCGCGTACTCGACGATCTCGCAGTACGGCTATATGATGCTCGCTCTCGGCGGTGGCGGCTACGTCGCCGCGACCTTCCACCTGATGACGCACGCCTTCTTCAAGGCGTTGCTGTTCCTCGGGGCCGGGTCGGTCATCATCGCGATGCACCACAACGAAGATATGTGGGATATGGGCGGACTGAAAGAGAAGATGCCCGTCACCTACTACGCCTTCCTCTCTGGCTCGCTCGCGCTTGCGGGTATCTTCCCGTTCTCTGGCTTCTGGTCGAAAGACGAAGTGCTGTATGAGACGCTCATCCACGGCCTCGGCGGGAGCCCCGTGCTCCTCGCCGCGTACGCGATGGGTCTCCTCGCCGTCTTCTTCACCGGGTTCTACACCTTCCGGATGGTGTTCCTCACCTTCCACGGTGAACCCCGCACCCAGACCGCGAGCGACCCGCACAGCGTTCGCTGGAACGTGAAGGGTCCGCTCGCCGTCCTCGGCGTTCTCGCGGCGACGACGGGCCTCGTGAATATGGTGCCGGTCGAGAAACTGCTGGGAATCGGCGGTATCGACTTCCTGCACCAGTGGCTCGATATGAGTACGGAGTCGCTGAACGCCCACCACTACGGCGAACTCATCCCGTACAGTTCCGCGTACATCGGCGGTGAGGCGACGACAGTGGCCATCGGTGCCGGCGTCTCGCTGGGCCTCGCGCTTGCGGGCGCGGGCCTCGCGCACCTGCTGTACAACGTCCCCGAACCGGTCGAACACACCGACCGTCTCGGCGGTATCAAGACACTGCTGTACAACAACTACTACCAGGACGAGTACCAGGTTTGGCTGGCGAACGGCGTCACGCGCCCGGTCGCACGCGTCGCGAACAAGTTCGATCAGGGCGTCGTCGACGGCGTCGTCAACGGCGTCTCCAGCGTCAGTCTGTTCTCCGGCAGTCGCGTTCGCCGGATCCAGACCGGCGTGGTGAGTAACTACGCGGTGCTGCTGACGCTCGGCCTGACGGCGTTGCTTCTGGCCTTCGGTCTTCTCGGAGGGTGGTTCGTATGATAATTGAAGCGCTCATCGGAGTCACGTTCCTCGCCGCGCTGGTCGTGTTCGTCGCTCCCGACGAGTACGCCGGCAAACTCGCGGCGGCACTCAGCGCGCTCCCGGTTCTCGGGAGCCTCTGGATGTGGGCACAGTACGACGCGAGCGGGAACGCCCTGCTGGGCGGGTCGATCGCGTTCGAGACAGACGTCGTCTGGCTGACGCTCGGCGGCCTCGACCTGCACTGGTTCGTCGGCGTCGACGGCATCAGCCTGCCGCTTGTCGTCCTCACGACGATCCTCACGACGCTCGCGATCGTCAGCGCGTGGACGCCGATCTCGAATCGAGAATCGCAGTTCTACGGGCTGATGCTCTTCATGGAGGCGAACCTGCTCGGCGTCTTCACGGCGCTCGACTTCTTCGCGTGGTTCGTCTTCTGGGAGGCCGTCCTCGTCCCGATGTACTTCCTTATCGGCGTCTGGGGCGGTCCGAACCGCCGCTACGCAGCGATCAAGTTCTTCGTGTACACGAACGTCGCGTCGCTCGTGATGTTCATCGGCTTCATCGCGCTCGTGTTCGGCCTCGGCGACTCGGTGTCGTCGATGCGGCTGCCCGAGATCGCACAGGCGCTCCGCGCCGGTGCACTCGGCGGCTTCGCCGGTCTCGACGCCGCGACGCTGAAGACGGTCGCCTTCGTGGCGACGTTCCTCGGCTTCGCGGTGAAGGTGCCGGTCGCCCCGCTGCACACGTGGCTGCCGGACGCTCACGTCGAAGCCCCGACGCCGGTGTCGGTGATGCTGGCCGGCGTCCTCCTGAAGATGGGGACCTACGCGCTGCTGCGGTTCAACTTCACGATGATGCCCGACGTGGCGACGGCGCTCGTCGTCCCCATCGCTGGCATCGCCGTCATCAGCGTCATCTACGGCGCGATGCTGGCGCTCGCACAGCAGGACCTCAAGCGCATCGTCGCGTACTCGTCAGTGTCCTCGATGGGGTACGTCATCCTCGGTCTCGTCGCGTACACGACCTACGGGGTCGGCGGCGCGACGTTCCAGATGATCGCCCACGGGCTGATCTCCGGACTGATGTTCATGGCGGTCGGCGTCATCTACAACACGACCCACACGCGGATGGTGGGCGATATGTCCGGCATCGCAGACCGGATGCCCCTCACCGCCGGCATCTTCGTCGCCGGCGCGTTCGGGTATATGGGCCTGCCGCTGATGGCCGGCTTCGCGGGCGAGTTCTTCATCTTCAAGGGCTCGTTCGCCTCCACCGTCCACTCGGCAATGCCGCTTTTCACGGCGGCCGCGATGTTCGGCATCGTCATCGTCGCCGGATACCTGCTGTTCGCGATGCAGCGGACGCTGTTCGGTCCCTTCAGCTTCGATGGCGAGTACGAGATCACGAACGCACCGACGCACGACGTCGCACCGCTGGCGGTGCTGTTGCTGTTGGTCATCGTGCTCGGCGTCGCGCCTGACCTGTTCTTCGGAATGATCCAAGACGCTGTGAACCCGATCCTCTCGGGAGGTGGGCTGTGATGTTCGACCTCGCACTGCAGGCAGAACCGGCAGCGACGTGGACGGCACTCGCCCCAGCGATCCTGCTCGGCCTGACCGGCCTGGTGCTGCTCGGGATCGATACGATTCGCACGGACGAAGCGAGCAACGCGCTCTTGGCTAGCGTGTCGGCTGGCGGGTCGCTCCTCGCCTTCGGTACCGCGGCGTGGTTCCTCGTCGCCGGCACCGGACAGGAGCGAACCGGCGGCGCGATCACGCTGTACGGCGACGCGCTCGTCGTCGACGGGATGAGCCTCTTTTTCACGCTCATCTTCACGATCGTCACCGCGATGGTGGTGGTCGCCTCCTACGACTACCTGCGCGATCACGAGCACCGCGCGGTGTTCTACTCGCTCGTGCTGTTCGCGGCGACGGGGATGACGCTCCTGTCGATGGCGAACTCGCTGGCGACGGTCTTCGTCAGCCTCGAACTCGCGTCGCTGCCCTCCTACGCGCTCGTCGCGTTCCTCAAGAACGACAAGGGGAGCGTCGAAGCGGGGCTGAAGTACTTCCTCATCGGCGCTGTCTCCTCTGCGGTGTTCGCGTTCGGCATCAGCCTCGTGTACGCCGTCACGGGATCGCTCGTGCTCGGTGACGTCGCCGCCGCGGTCAACGCGCCGGAGATGGCCGGCGTCCTCGGCATCGGCGTGCTGATGATGATCGGTGGGTTCGCGTTCAAGACCGCTTCCGTGCCGTTCCACTTCTGGGCGCCGGAGGCCTACGAGGGCGCGCCCGCACCGATCTCGGCGTTCCTCTCGTCGGCGTCGAAGGCAGCCGGCTTCGCGGTCGCGTTCCGCGTCTTCGTCGAGGCGTTCCCGCTGGGCGCACTGCCTGCGGGCGTCGACTGGGTGATCGCGTTCCAGGTGCTCGCCGTCGTCACGATGACGCTCGGTAACTTCGCGGCAGCGACCCAAGAGAAGGTCAAGCGGATGCTCGCGTACTCCTCTATCGGGCACGCGGGTTACGCGCTCATCGGCCTCGCCGCGCTGACCGCCGGCGGACCCAACGGGGACGTCCTCGGGGCGTCGATGGCGCACCTGCTCGTCTACGGCTTCATGAACACCGGCGCGTTCCTGTTCATCGCCTTAGTCGAACACTGGGGCGTCGGACGGACGTTCGAGGACTACAACGGCCTCGCGTCGACGGCACCGATCGCCGCCGTCGCGATGACCGTGTTCATGTTCAGCCTCGCGGGACTGCCGCCGTTCGGCGGCTTCCTCTCGAAGTACGCCCTGTTCTACTCGGCGATCGAAGCCGGGTTCTGGTGGCTCGCCGCCGTCGGCGCGATCAACAGCGCGCTGTCGCTGTTCTACTACAGCCGCGTCGTCAAGGCGATGTGGATCGAGTCGCCCAGCGGTGACTTCGAGATCCAGAGCCGCCCGGTCGGGCTGTACGCCGCCGTCATCTTCGCCGGCCTCGGGACGCTGCTGTTGCTCCCGGCGTTCGGCCCGGTCATCGAGACCGCACAGACCGTCGCGGCGACGCTGTTCTGATCGGCGTCTCCGGGCGTTCTTGTTTTCTTTCTAACTGGTATACCGAACTTCGGCCGACCAGATGACGGTAGGGTTTTGGCCGGCGCGTTCGGATGCCCGCGTATGCAACGGCGGTTGGTTCTCGGGTGCGGTTCGGCCGTGCGCGGAACCATCGAGCGCCTCGCCGAGTGGCCCGGCGAATTAGTCATCCTCTCACAGCGCGGCGACGTCGTCGACGCTATCGGCGCCGACGGAGTCACGACGAAGCGGCGCGCCCCGGCAGACGCCGAAGCGTTCCCGGACCGGGCAGAACTGGTGTTCGTCGCGAGCGACGACGCCGCGGCGAACGCCGAGGCGGCCGCTGAAGCCCGCGAGCAGTTTCCGGACGCACAGCTCGTGGTGTATCTGAGTGCTGGAGCGACCGCACAGGTACGCGAACGAATACTAGAGACCGCAGATCGCGTTATCGATGCCGAGCAGATCCTCCTCGACCGCGTCCGAGAGTTGACGACCGCTCCCGGCGCGGAACGGATCCATCGACTCTTCGCGACGCTCCGTCGCATCGACGGGCGGCTGGCCGTGGTGATGCACGACAACCCCGACCCGGACGCGATCGCGAGCGCGCTCGCACTCGCCCGAATCGCCGCGTCCGTCGACGTCCCCGCGGACGCGTGCTACTTCGGCGACATCTCTCACCAGGAGAACCGCGCCTTAGTGAACCTGCTCGACCTGGCGCTCGTCGAACTCGACGACGGCACAGACCTCGCGGAGTACGACGGCGTCGCTCTCGTCGACCACTCCCGTCCGGGCGTCAACGACGGGTTGCCCGGCGACACCGAGATCGACATCGTCGTCGACCACCACCCGCCGCGCGCGCCGGTCGAGGCGCACTTCGTCGATCTCCGGCGCGACATCGGCGCCACCAGTACGCTCTTGGCGGAGTATCTTCGCCGGGCAGGCATCGAGCCCGAGGAGTCGCTTGCGACGTCGCTGCTCTTCGGGATCCGCGTCGACACGAACGACTTCGCTCGGGAAGTCTCCCCCGCCGACTTCGAGGCGGCGGCGTGGCTGCTCACCTACGCGGACCTCTCGATGCTCGATCGGGTCGAATCGCCCAGTATGACGTCGGCGGTGTTGGAAACGCTGGGGCGAGCGATCCACAACCGCGACGTCCGCGGCGACGCCTTGGCCTCGAACGTCGGGGCGATCAGCGACCGCGACGCCCTCGCGCAGGCAGCCGATCGGCTGCTGAATATGGAAGGGATCCGCATCGCGATCGTCTACGGGTTCCGCGACGGGACCGTCTACGTCTCCGGGCGCGCACGCGGTACCGACGTAGATCTCGGGGAGACACTCCGCGACGCGCTCGGCGCGATCGGAAGCGCCGGCGGACACGCGGATATGGCCGGCGCGCAGGTGCCGCTCGGGATCCTCGCCGACGCCGACGACGAATCGATCGAGGAACTATCCGAGGTCGTCACCGAAGTCATCGCCAGTCGGGTCTTCGAGACGCTCGAAGACGCGACCACGCTCCTCGACGTCGGCGCAGACGACACCGAGTGGGCCTTCGAGTTCCCGTTCGAGGTGGACGAAGAGTGACGAGAGGCACCCTTTTCCACGGGGACCGCGTAGGCTCGAAAATGAGCGGGAGACCGAAGGTCAAAGAGTACATGACGCGTGAGGTGCAGACCGTCTCGCCGACCGACACCGTCGCCGACGTCGCACGCCGGATCAAAGAGAGCGAAGGACACAACGGATTTCCCGTCTCCGACGGCCGAAAGGTCGAGGGGTTCGTCACGGCCAGCGATCTGCTCTTAGTCGACGACGAGGACCCGATCTTCACCGTGATGACCGAGGACATCATCGTCGCCCACCCCGAGATGGACGTGATCGACGCCGCGCGCGTGATCCTCCGGTCAGGCATCCAAAAGCTCCCGGTCGTCGACGACGCCGACAACCTCGTCGGCATCATCTCGAATACGGACGTCGTCCGCTCACAGATCGAGCGGGCGACGCCGGAGAAGGTGGGCAAACTGATGCGCACGCTCGAACAGATCCACGACGTCAGTCTCCACGAGGAATCTCGCGTCGTCGAGTTGGACAATCTCACGCCGACGCAGGCGCGTGTCTACGCCGACGAACTCGAGGGGCGGCAGTACGAACTCGAACGCGGACTCGCCGAACCGCTCGTGGTCATCGATAACAGCGGCGAATTCCTGCTGGCGGACGGCCACCACCGCGTGATGGCGGCGTTCCAACTCGGAATCGAGGAGATGGACGCCACGGTGATCGTCTTAGACGAACGCGTCGATCTGGGAATGCAACGGACGGCCGAAAAGGAGGGGCTCTCGTCGATCGAAGACATCGAAATCGCCGACTACGGCCGGCACCCGCTGATCGAAGCGACCCAGCGGTTACAGGAGTAGTCCCCGCCCGGCTGCGGCCGCTCTCTATTCTCCCCGGGAGGCCGCGTCCGCTTTCCACTCTTCGATCAAGGCCTTCGCTGCCTCGACGTCGGCCACGCGCTCGCGACGGTAGTCTCTGCCACCGGGCGCTTGATGCAGGCGGTCGAGTCTGACGACCCACTCGCCGTCGGGTCGGCGGCGACGACGTAGCGTGACGTACCCGTCCTGGCGCGTCCACTCGACGAGCCGTTCCTCCTCACGAGTCCGTGTCCACTCCATACCGATGGCTCGCACGTCGCGAGCCTGTATCTTCCGAATAGGGTCGCACGACCGCGTCGCGATCAGTCGGCGAGGCCTTTGGACGCGGACTCGACGGCTTCGAGGCTGGCGAGCGGTCCGGTGCGCGCGCCGCATTCGGGGCACTCGGGATAGCCCAGATCGTCATACCGGACTGCATCCGCGGGTAGTTCGGCTCCGCAGGCGGCACACTCGAAGTACGTGGGCCAGTCGAAGTCCATACTCCAAGTGTCACGGGGATATGTAATAGTTAATGAGTGGTTACGACCGGTATCTGGCCGGATTTTCGCCCGCCGGGACCCCACAACGCGACCGTACCTTCTTGTACGTTTGCGCGGAAGCCCCCGGTGTGACGCCTCTCGAACGACGAACCGACGCGGCACAGACGACGCTCGCCAACGTGGGCGCGGACGCGCTCGTCTGTGTCCCCGGACGGAACCTCCAGTATCTCACCGGCCTCGTCGAATCCCAGCGCGAGAGACACTTCCTCTTCGTCGTGCCCGCCGAGGGCGAACCGACGTTCTTCGTCCCGGCGCTTGCGGCCTCGCAGGTCCGAGCAGAGTCGTGGGTGCCGGACGTGCGGGCGTGGGACGACGAGACGGATCCCGTGAGGGCGCTCTCGGAGCTGTTCGACGATCTCGGGATCCCGGCGGCGTCGCACCTTCTCGTCGACGACACGATGTGGGCGACGTTCACTCGAGACGTGCGCGAGATTCGTCCGGACGCCACGCTCGGCCTCGCCAGCGAGGTGCTCGCAGACCTGCGAATCAGAAAGGACGATACCGAACTCGATGCGCTTCGACGGGCCGCAGGGGCCGCAGACGACGCGATGAAGCGCGTTCGCGGCCTCGGCAGCGACGCCGTCGGGCTGACAGAATCCGAACTCGCAGCCCGGATCGAGTCGTTTCTCGCCGACGCCGGCGGCGACGGCGTCTCCTTCGAGACGATCGTCGGCTCCGGACCCAACGGCGCGATGCCGCATCACACGCACGGCGAGCGAACGATCGGGGCCGGCGACCCGGTCGTCGTGGATTTCGGAACGCGCGTCGACGGCTACCCCAGCGACCAGACTCGAACCGTCGTCTTCGACGGCACCCCTGGCGAGCGCTTTCGCGAGGTCCACGAGGTGGTCAGACGCGCGCAGGAGGCGGCCGTCGACGCAGTCGAACCAGGGGTGGCTGCTGGCGCGGTCGACGCTACCGCGCGCTCGGTCATCGAGGACGCGGGCTACGGCGAGCGGTTCATTCACCGGACGGGCCACGGCGTCGGCCTCGACGTCCACGAAGAGCCATACATCGTCGCCGACAGTACGCGAGAACTGGAGCCGGGGATGGTCTTCAGCGTCGAGCCCGGTGTCTACCTCGACGGCGCGTTCGGCGTCCGCATCGAGGACCTCGTCGTCGTCACCGACGACGGCTGTGAACGCTTGAACACGACGGATCGCGGGTGGAAGTGCTGAGGAGCGCCAGCAGTAGTCGCACCTGACGGATACGAGGATTACGCCTCGTCAGCGTCCGTTGGGTTGTCGGAGTTGCCAGCGTCCTCCGGGTCCGCCGAGTCCTCCGCTGCGTCCGCTGCGTCCACACTGTCGTCCTCCGGACCGAGCAGCGCGTCCACGTCGGCGTGATCGTAGAGGAGTTCGCTCATCCGGGTGATCGTCTCCTCGTCGCGGGCGCGGCCGGTGTTGACGACCGCCTCCGCGCGGTCGACGACTGAGAGGGTGTCTCCGGTGACGAGCAGGACGGGCACGCCCTTCTGTTCGGCCTTGCCGAGCACGGCCGGCGACGGGCGGTGTCCGCCGGTGAGGATGATGGCGTTGACGCCCGGGGCCTCCAACGCTGCGGTGATGATCTCCGCGCGGTCGCCGCCGGTGATGACTGCGGCGTTCTTGGTGCGGCGGAAGTACCGGAGAGCGGCGTCTCCGCCCATCGCGCCGACGAGGAAGCGCTCCACGTAGGCCCCGCTGTCGCCGTCGACGGCGACGTCGGCGCCGAGTTCGGCGGCGAGGTCCTCGACGGTCACGCCCGCGAGGTCACGCTCGCGCGGGACGACGCCGAGAACGGGGATCCCGCGTCCTTCGAGGAACGGCACGCCCTGCTGTTCGAGGTCGTCGAAGGCGGCGTCGCTCACGCCGTTGAACAACACGCCCACGAGGCGGTCGCCGAAGGCCTCCGCAGCGGCGACGACGTCGTCGAGGTCGCCCGGGTTCTCGTAGTTCGCCACGAGGAGCACGTCGGCGTCGAGCCGCGACGCGATGTCCACGTCGGTCAGATCGACGATCCCACCGGTGGTCCACGAGCCGCCGCCCTCGACGAGCATCAGCCCGCAGTTGGCCGCGAGCTGTTCGAAGTACTCCTCGATGAGGGCGCCGAGTTCTTCGGGGTCCTCCTGCCCGCGGATCGCGCCGTCGACGAACGTCGGCGAGTAGACGATCGGCTCCATCTGGTGCATCTCACAGTCCAAATCGAGGAGTTCTCGCGCCAACATCGGATCCTCATCGAGCGTCTTGCCGACGTTCGACTGGAGCCGCGTGCCTTTGGGCTTCATATAGCCGACGTCGAGGCCGCGCTCCTGTGCGAGTCGGCCGAGCGCGAGGGTGACTGCCGTCTTGCCGGTGCTTTCCTGGATCGAAGCGACGAGTAGGGTGTTCGTGTGCATCTGTGGGGCTCCTCAGAGTTGATCGGGGTCGACGGTGAGTCGCACGTCGACGGCTTCGACGCCATCGGGGGTGGCGACGAGTGGGTTGATGTCCAATTCGAGAATCGCCGGGAAGTCGGTCACGAGCTGTGAGAGGCGCTGGATCGTCTCGACGACGCCCGCGACGTCTGCGGGCTCGCGTCCGCGCGCCCCGCGCAACAACGGCGCGGCGTCGATCTCCCGGGTCATCGCCTCGGCCTCCGGTTCAGAGACCGGCGCGACGCGGAACGTCGTGTCTTCGAGCGTCTCGACGAAGATTCCGCCGAGGCCGAAGAGCAAGAGCGGGCCGAACTGCGGATCGCGGTTCATCCCGACGATCGTCTCCACACCGTCGTCGAGGTCGACCATCTCTTGGACCTGCACGCCGATGATCGTCGCATCGGGCTGGTAGTTTCGCGCGCGAGAGATCAGGTCTTCGTAGGCGTCGTAGACCTCCTCGTTCGGGACGCCGACCTTGACGCCCCCGATGTCAGATTTGTGCAGGATATCCGGGCTGACGATCTTCATCACCACGTCGCCGTCGATGGACTCTGCGACTTCGAGCGCGTCCGCGGGTGCGTCGACGATGTCGCCGGCGGGCGTCTCGATCCCGTAGGCGTCTAAGAGGCCCATCGCTTCGACGCCCAACCGCGTGTCCGCGCGGCCCTCGACCGACGTGAGGATCTCGCGGGCGCGCTCGCGGTCGACGTCGAACGTCGTCGGCGCCTGGTACTCCCGTTCGGTGATATCGCGGAAGCGCGAGAGCGCGTCGAGGCCCTGCACCGCCCGGGCCGGATCGAAGTAGTTCGGGATCCCGGCGTCTGCGAGCGTCTCTGCGGCGGGTTCGACCCGCTCGCCGCCCATAAAGCAGGCGGCGACGGGCTTGTCGTGTTTCGCCTGTAGCTCGACGGTATCGGTGGCCAATTGCTGGTAGTCGAGGACAGCCGTCGGACACGAGAGGACGATGACGCTACCGACGTTTGCGTCACCGAGCGCGACGTCCAGCGCGTCGCGGAAGCGCTCGTTGTCGGCGTCGCCGACGATGTCGACCGGGTTGTAGATGTTACCTTCCGCCGGCAACGCCTCCGAGAAGGCATCGAGCGTCGAGTCGGTGAACGACGCCATCGAGAGCCGCGAGTCGCCGATCGCGTCGGTGCTCATCACGCCCGGCCCGCCGGCGTTCGTGATGACAGCGACGCCGTCACTTTCGGGAAGGGGTTGACTCTCCAGGACGCGCGCGGCGTCGAACAGTTCCTGGACGGACGCCGCGCGGATGACGCCCGCCTGTTCGAGGCCGGCCTCGTAGGCCTGATCCGAGCCGGCGATCGTCCCCGTGTGACTGGAGGCGGCCTGTGCGCCGGCGTCGGTGCGACCGGACTTCACGAGGACGACCGGCGTCTCTGCGGTCACCTCGCGCGCCGTCTCGATGAACGCCTGGCCGTCGTCGATGCCCTCCAGATAGCCGATTATCACGTCGGTGTCGTCGTCGTCGCCCCACTCTCTGACGAAGTCGGATTCGTCGAGGACGGCCTTGTTACCGAGCGAGACGACGTCTTTGAAGCCGATTCCCTGGTCGTTCGCCCAGTCTAAGACGGCCGTGATGAACGCCCCCGACTGGCTCATAAACGACATCCGCCCCTCGGTGGCGTTCTCGGGGCCGAACGTCGCGTTCATTCCAACCGGCGTCGACATAATCCCGAGGCTGTTGGGGCCGACCAGGTCGATGTCGTACGTTTCGGCGACCTCGATCAGGTCCTGCTCACGGGCGGCGCCCTCACTGCCGGTCTCGCCGAAGCCGGCGGTGATGACCACGACGTTTCGGACGCCCGCCTCGCCGGCCTCGCGAACGACGTCGACGGCGATCTGCGGTGGCACGACGACGACGGCGAGGTCGGCGTCGGCGGCGGCGACGTCGTCTAGCGTCGGGATGCCGAAGACCTCCTCGTGGCTCGGATTCACGGGGACGACCTCGCCCGCGAACGAATCGAGGAGGTTCTCCATAATCGCCCGGCCGACGGAGCCCGCACGCTCTGTCGCGCCCACGACGGCGATTCGTTCGGGCGAGAACAACGCGGATAACTCTCCCATCGGGCGAACGTACTCGGGGTCGGCGCTTAAATCCGTGCGGTCTGGTACTCGATTCCGAGTAGCTGTCTTCGAAGACACCAGGCTGATCGGCGTCCGTCTGCGATCACGTGAAACGGGATCAGACGACGTCGTCGGGGGCGTACTGCTCACGAGTCCGTTTCGCTTCCCGGGCGTATCGCCTGCGCTCGTCGGGGTCGGTCACGGTGCCGAGACTCGACTCGCGAGCGAGCAGCCCCGCTGTCGTGTCGCGTGCGTCGTCGAAACTGGTGAGGGCGCGCTCTTTGCGGAGATACTGCGATCCGTCGGGGGTCGCGTACACGAGGATGACGATGTTCTGCTCGTCGTCGGAGTACGTCCGCTCGACGAGCCAGACGCGCTGGCGTTCGGCGTCTCCCTCGCTCTCTGCTGTGGCGTCCACCGGCGGTGATTGATCGGCCATAACTCCACCTACGATGCCGAGATACATAATCGCCAGTCCCCCAGTACTGTTAGCCGCGGGACTGATACTGTCGGACAGAAGCTCGTGAACTATGTTGACACCCACGGGTGTCGATAATCTTCACACAGTTCTGTCCGACAGTATGAGGGCCAGTACCGGACACGAATGTACAATTCCGAGCACGACAGCACACCTACAATTTAAATCACTCTCACCTGTAGCGACCGTATGGATTGCGATGGTGAAGCGATCGACGTCGAGACCGTCTCCCGAAATCAGATGGAGCCGGTGTTCGCTATCGACGCCGATGGCACCATCGCGTTCGCGAACGATCGGTTCTACGCGATCTCCGGCCTCTCCCCTGAGGCGGTGATCGGGGCCGACTACGACCGCTTCGGCCGGATCGTCGAAGACGGCCTCGACTCGCTACGGACGGCCGTCGAATCGGTGCTGGCCGACGAATCAGCCGAAGAACGGGTCGAGTTGGAGATGGGTCACCCCGAGGACGCGCCCGTCCCCCGCCACCTGCCGGCAGAGGCGCGGGTCACGACGCTGCGATCGGGCGGAGAGCCCATCGGGGCGCTGGTCTCGCTCCGACGGATCGGGACGCGGAAAGCGTACGAGCGCCAACTGGAGCGACAGAACGAGCGACTAGAGGAGTTTGCGAGCGTCGTCGCCCACGACCTCCGGAACCCGCTGAACGTCGCCGAGGGACATCTCGAAATCGCGAGCGAGGAGTGCGAGTCAGCGCACCTAGCGTCTGTCGACGACGCTCTCGACCGGATGTGGGACATCATCGAAGACACGCTCACGCTCGCGAAGCAGGGCCATCACGTCGGAGAGAAAGAGCGCGTGACACTTTCGGAGCTCGTCAGACAGTGCTGGGGCACCGTCAGCACGTCCGGAGCCACCCTCGAAGTCGAAGACGAGATGACGATCAGAGCCGACGTCGACCGGCTTCGGAACCTCTTCGAGAACCTGTTTCGGAACGCCGTCGAGCACGCCGGAGACGGGGTGACGGTCCACGTGGGTGCGATCGAAGACGGATTTTTCCTCGAAGACGACGGCCCGGGTATCCCGCCGGAGGACCGAGAGCGCGTGTTCGATCTGGGATACACGACGGCAGCGGACGGCACGGGCTACGGTCTCGCGATCGTCAAGTGGATCGCCGAGGCGCACGGCTGGGAGATTGCTGTGGCCGACAGCGATGGTGGTGCCCGATTCGAGTTCACCGATGTCGACGTCGTCCGCGAGTGAGGGATCGGATCGGCCCTACACCTCGATCGGCGTCGCGTCGGAGACGTCTCGGAGGGTCTGGGGGTCGATCGAGAAGACCGCTGTCGGCGCGCCGGCGGCCGCCCAGACGGTCTCGTAGCCGAGCAGTGATTCGTCGATGTAGACCGGCAAGTCGGCATCGTGACAGAACGGGGGGACGCCGCCGATGCTCCAGCCGACGACGCTCCGAATCTCGTCGGGATCTGCCATCGCGACGTCCTCGGCGTCGAGGTGCGATTCGAGCCGTGATTCGCTGACGCGGTTCGCGCCGCTCGTCACGACGACGACGAGATCGCCATCGGCGTCGAAGACGAGGCTACTCGCGATCTGCCCGACTTCACAGCCGACAGCGTCAGCGGCGTCGGCGGCCGTCTCGGTGCCTTCCGGGAACGATTCGACGGTGAGATCGAGATCGTAGCGTTCCCGTGCCAGTTCGGTGAACTCGCGTGCGCGGCGATGCATACGCCCTCTTGTGACGGCCGTTCCGAAGAGCGCTTCGACCGGTCGCCGGACAGCGGGCAGACGGCGCGCTCCGCGACGGCGCCGACCGCCGAGCGGGATTACTCGCCGGATCCTGGCGTCCCGTCGTCTTCGATACGGGACTCGTATTTCCTCAACGACTCCTCCAGTGCGGCCTCGGCGTCGACGTCGAGTTCCTCGGCGAGCGCGAGTAGTGCGAAGAGCGCGTCGCCAAGTTCGTCGCGTTTCACCGATAGCGACTCTGGCTCGTCGCCGTAGGCGGTCGACTTCGTCGCGTCCGCGGCCAACTCGCCGACCTCCGCTGTCAGATCCAGGAGCCGATACGCCGGGTGGGTGTACAACTCGGCTTCCTCGAGGAAATCCGCCACGCGTCGCTGACTGTTGCGCATCAGACAGGTCCGCGAACGCCGGCGTAGAAAATGTTTTGTTTCCGAAATTATAGAACGTTGATGTCCTTTCGCGTTCGTTTGCGCGACGGTTTTAGGCCCGCCAAAACAATCAGTAATATGAAATGTTTATACCGATTCAGTGGTTACACGCGAGTATGGTCGAGCTGTGGTCTTTCGGATTCGTCTTCCTCGCCGGCCTGATCACGGCGCTGGCGACGGGGTTGGGGGCAGTCCCGTTCTTCTTCGTCTCCGACGTGAGCGACCGCTGGAACGTCGCGCTGTGGGGCATTGCCTCCGGGATTATGCTGTCCGCATCGGTTTTCGGGCTCGTGTTAGAGGCGCTCGGCGAGTACGTCCACGTGGCGCTCGGTGGGGTCTCCATCGACCCGATCCCACAGCGTGAACTGCTCCTCCTCGGTGCCGGACTCTTCGCCGGCATCCTTCTCGTCTACGTCGCCCACGACCTCATCGAAGCCGCCGAGGTCGACCCGCGGCAGTACGAGGAAGCGGACTTCAAGAAGTTGGTGCTCATCCTCGGCGTCTTGACCGTCCACTCCTTCCCGGAGGGCGTCGCCGTCGGCGTCTCGTTCGCAGACCTCGGGCTGCAGGGCGGAACGCAGCTCTTTGGGCTCGTAGTTCCCCTGCTCGCGATCTTTATGACGATCGCGATCTCGATCCACAACATCCCCGAGGGCGTCGCCATCTCGATCCCGTTGCGTTCGATGGGCGTCGCGAACTGGAAGCTCGTCTGGTGGTCGGTGTTCTCGAGCCTCCCGCAGCCGATCGGCGCGGTTCTGGCGTTCTACTTCGTCCGCGCCGCTCGGGAGTTCCTCCCCGCGGGCTTCGGCTTCGCGGCCGGTGCGATGATCTTTCTCGTCCTCACGGAGTTCATTCCGGAGGCACTCGCCGTCGGGCGCAGTCTGCCCGGCGACGGTCGTCGTGAACTGGCTGCGGGCGTCGCAGCCGGCTTCCTCGCGATGGTTCCGCTGCTGTTCGTCTGAAAGGTGAAAAGAGATCGTGCCGCGATCGCCTCGTGCGTTCAGTGACTGTGACCCATCGCCTCGTCGAGCGAGACGCCGAAGCGCTCCTCGAAGAGTTCCTCCATCTTCTCGTTCAGTTCTTCCAGGTCGGCGGGCGTCTCGCCCTGTCCGTGGTGGACGACGGCGTGAGCCTGCTGGGCGAACGACTGGATCAGGAGGTCGCCGACGACGGCCGTCGTCGACTCGCCCTGTTCGGTGAACACGTCGGCGAGGCCCTCGGGGAGTTCGATCTCCTCGACGTCGCCGTTCGGCGCTTCGATCGTGTAGGTCTCGGTGTCGACCATACGTCCTCTCCGGCGCCTCGACATAAGGGTCTGTGGGAATCGGCCGCTCGAACGACGACGCGGCGTCGCTCGCTCATACTATCGGCCAGCAGTTTGTGAATTACGTTGGCACCCACGGGGTGCCGATACGCCGCGCAGAGTGCTGTCAGACAGTATCAGTCGTCGTCGGAACTCATCGACACCGCCGGGGAGTTCGCTCCCGTCGTGACCACGGAGTCGTCCTCCCCCGACAGCAGCGGGTGGACCGACTGGTACTCCCAGACCATTCCGACGATTGCGACGACGGACATAAGCGCGAACGGAAAGCCCGTGATGATCGCCGACGACCGGAGAGCGTCGATGCCGCCGCCGACGATGAGCAGCGAGGCGAGACCGCCCATCAGACCGCTCCAGATGATCCGATTGACAGTCGAGGGGTGTTGCTTGCCGCCGGTCGTGAGCATCCCGAGCGCGAGCGTCGAGGAGTCAGCCGAGGTGACGAAGAACGTCACCACCAGTAGCATAAACACGCCCGCCAGCACGTCGCCGAAGGGGAGACTGGCGAAAAGCGGGAAGCCCGAGACGGAGACGCCGTACTGGTCGACCATCTCGAGCATCGGTGCGATGTTGTTGCGCTCGAAGAAGATGGCGCTGCCGCCCATCGTGAGGAACCACGGGATCGTCGAGGCCGTCGCACCGATGAGTGCGGTCGCAACCACCTGTCGGATCGTCCGGCCCTTCGAGATGCGTGCGACGAACAGGCCGCCGAAGGGGGCCCACGAGAACACCCACGCCCAGTAGAAGACCGTCCAGTTACCGACCCACTCGCCGGTGCCAGTGGCGTTCGTGTAGAGACTCATCGAGACGAACTCGCTGAAGTAGCCGCCGACCGCCTGCAGGCCGGTGTTCATAATGTAGTTGGTCGGTCCCAGCAAGAACGTCACGACCGCCAGCGCGGCGAAGACGCCCATATTGAACAGCGACACGCGGGCGATTCCCTTCTTGACGCCGAGCGTGACAGAAACGGTGAACGCGACTGTCAGGCCCGTGATCACCAGGACCGTCCCGCCGTCACCGAGTGAAACCCCCGCTGTGTACTCCAGACCGGTGAGGAACTGTCGCCCGACGAAACCGAGCGTCGTCGCGATGCCGCCGATCGTCGCGAACACCGCCAGCACGTCGATGGTTTTCGCCCAGAAGCCGTCGAGGTTCTCGACGCCGACGAACGGCGCGATGAGCGTCGAGACGCGCATCGGCGCGTCTTTCCGGAAGGCGTAGTACGCGATCGGAATCGCGACGATCAGGTACGGGACCCAGTAGGAGATGCCCCAGTGAAACAGCGTGTACTGGATCGCGCCGACGGCCGCCGCGGACGTGCCGGCTTCAGCGCCGACGAGCGGCGGAACGCTCGCGTAGTGGTTCAGCGCCTCTGCCGGTCCCCAGAAGACGATGCCGGCCGCGATCCCCGCCGAGAACATCATCGAGAAGAACGACAGGAGACTGAACTCCGGATCGTCCCCGGGCTTGCCGAGTTTGATGTCGCCCCACCGGCCGAACATCAGCCAGAGGCTGAAGACGACCATCAGGAACATCGTCCCGATGTAGACCCACATAAACTCGGTCCAGAGGTACTCGTTGATCTGTCCCATCCGCTCCGCTGAGACGTCTGGATTCAGGAAGAAGACCAGAATCGCCAGCAACGAAACGGAGAACCCGACACCGAAGACAACGGTGTCGAGTTCGTCGACGAATTGTCGCAAACTCGTGCGTATCGTACGCATACATACTGGTCTCCACGTGATGGATTGTCAAACATAAGACGGCATATGACACCCGTTGAAGTGAGTTATTGCATCACTCCAGTGCGGTGACAAAACGCAGCCTAAATACTAGAAAATTGGTATGATGTGCCCGGTACGTTCAATCACTCGGGTCCGGGCGGTAGCCCCGGCTCACGGCTTTCCAGCGGTTCGAGCGGAACCGCCAGAGGTTCACCACCATCGGCACGGCGGTCTCGGCGAGCAGCGCGAGCAGCAGGCCGCCGGTACCGAGCGCCGGGACGACGGTGCCGAGCCACGCCAGCGGGACCGCCGCGAGATACAGCCCCGCCAGCGCCGAGACGAACGGGACCCGGGTGTCGCCTGCGCCCCGCAGCGCGCCCGTGATCGAGCCGTCGACGCCGAGTGCGACGACGCTGACCGCGGCGACGCGGACGAACTGGGCCGAGAGCGCGCGGTTCGCGGGTTCGTTCACGAAGATGCCCGCGATGGGGTTCGCGAAGACGACGACGACGGCGGCAGCGACGAGGTAGACGAGTACCGAGAGTCGGACGATCCCCCAGCCGTACGCCTCGGCTTCGCTTTCCTCGCTCGCGCCGAGTTCCTGGCCGACGAGCGTCGAAGCGGCGATCGAAAAGCCCCACGAGAAGCTCCCGAGTAGCGATCGGACCTGTCGGCCGACGCCGACCGCCGCGACGGCGACGGGACCGAAGGTCGCCGCGATGGCGAGCAGCGGAAACACCACGAGCCCTTGAGCTGCCCGACGGGCGACGAGCGGGGTCGAGACCTGTCCGATCTGCCGGAGTAAGTCGCGGTCGAGTAGCGGCCCCGAGAACGTGAGCGGAACTGGACTCGCCCCCCGACCCCGAACGTAGTTCCGGCCCGTCATCCCCCACGCGAACACGACGGTCACGAGCGCCGTCGCCAGCGTGGTGCCGAGCGCCGCGCCGGCGACGCCCATATCCAGACCGAGGACGAACGCCGCCGACAGCGCGATGTTGGCGACCGCGCCGCCTGCCCGAACCGCCATCGGCGTGAGGGTGTCGCTGACGCCCGCGTAGGTTCGACTGGCGATCAGATTCAAAAACTCGAAGAGCAGGCCGGGGGCGACGACCGCGAGGTACGTCGCGCCGTATCCGACGCTTTCGGGATCCTGTCCGAGCAAGTCGACGAGGGGCCTCGCGGCGAGACCGAAGAACGCCACTGTCGGGATGCCGAGTGCGACCGCCAGAAGGACGCTCAACCGGACGACCGACGCCGCGCGTTCCGTGTCGCCGCCGCCGTAGTTCTGCGAGACGAGCGCCACCGTCCCGCCGGCGAGGCCGATCGCGAGGAACTTCGCGACCATCCAAAAGGCGTTCGCGAGCGTCAGCCCCGCGACCGCGGTCGGCCCGATGACGAGGCCGACGAGCGCGAGGTCGACCGTTCGTTTCGACATAATAGCGAAACCGGTGACGATCCGGGGCCACGCCAGGTCGACGGTCGCGCGGAGGCGCGTCTCCTCGATGACGCCCGCATCCGCCAGTATCCGGGCGAGCGCCGTGCCGGTTCGCCTGAGTCGTGACACGGCTAACAGAAGCAGCGCCCGCGGCTAAGGGATTCCGTTCGGCGGCCAAGGCTGCCGGAAGTGGATCGAAGACACGTCGCAACCGTAGCATCACCGCGCTCCGTGTGGCTGCCACCGCGAGCAGAGCGAGCGGTTTTTCGTCCAGATTTTTTGGCCGGGGTCGAGCGCCGTCGAAGGCGGCGCGAGGCCCCGTGAAAAGAGACGGGTGCTTAGTCGTCGCTCTCGACGGCCGCGACCTCGCTACCCGCTTCGGCCTTCTGCTCGCGTTCGAGATCTTCGAGGTAGTCGTCGGCGTCGAGGGCGGCCTTCACGCCCATCCCGCCGGCCGTGGCGGCCTGCTGGTAGTGGTAGTCGACGACGTCGCCCGCGCCGAAGATGCCGGGGACGTCCGTGGCGGTCTGGTTGCCTCCCGTGCCGCCCTGGGTCTTGAGGTAGCCGTCGTCGTCGAGTTCGACGCCCGTGCCTTCGAGGTAGCCCGCGTTCGGCGTGTGGCCGATGGCGTAGAAGACCGCGCCGACGTCGAAGTCGAACTCCTCGGTGTCGGGGTCGTCGAGTTTGTCGGTGGGGTGTCCCTCGGGGTGGCTGACGAGCGTGACGTGGTCGACCCCCTCCTCTTGGCTGCCGTGGAGTTCCGTGACTTCGGTGTTCCGCATAATCTCGATTTCGCCCTCGTCGACCTTCTCCATCACGCGGTCGATCCAGTAGTCCTCCGCGCGGAACTCCTCGCGGCGGTGGACGAGATAGACCGTCGAAGCGAACTTGGTGAGGAAGTTCGCCTCTTCCATCGCGGCGTCGCCGCCACCGACGACGAGGATCTTCTCGTCGCGGAAGAACGCGCCGTCACAGGTCGCACACGTCGAGAGGCCGTAGCCCATCAGTTCGTCCTCGCCCGGGATGCCGAGCGTCCGCGCGGATGCCCCCGATGCGGAGATGATCGCGTCGGCCGTGTAGACGTCGCCGTTCTTCAGGCGGACCGTGAAGGGGCGTTCGTCGGCCTCGACGGACTCGATGATGCCGTTTTTGATCTCCGCGCCGAAGCGCTCGGCCTGCTCTTTCATATTCTGGACGAGTTCGGGCCCGGAGATGCCTTCGGGAAAACCCGGATAGTTGTCGACTTCCGTCGTCAACGTGAGCTGTCCGCCGGGTTCGTCGCCCTCGAATACGAGGGGCTCGTTGTTCGAACGTCCGGCATAAATTGCTGCAGAGAGCCCCGCGATACCGGAGCCAGCGACGATGAGTGGGCGATGTTCGACGACCTCGTCAGCGGTATCTGTCATACACACTGTTTCGGTAGACACGGCCTTTTAGATTCCGCTGTCGTGCGCACGTCCCGTCAGACTGTATTGCGTTATTGTCACAATTTCACATCCGGACGGATATATACGCCCCGCGCAGCGACTACCGGATATGACCGCGGATCTGATCGAGAAGACGGACCGATACGAGCGGATGTTCGCCGATGCGCTCGCGGAGGCCGACATCGTCGTGCCGACGTCGACGCCGCTGGGCGAGGCGGCTGCCGAAATTCGGGAGATGGCACTGTCGTATCTCGAAGACGGGCGGCACTTCCGCGAGAACGACGATCCCGTGAACGCACTCGCCGCCTTCTCGTACGGCTACGGGTGGCTCGACGCCGGCGTCCGGATGGGGCTCTTCGAGATTCCCGAGGAGACGCACCTGTTCACGATGGAGTGACGAGCCGCGAACGCGGCGGGCGTGCTCGGCGAGGAACGCGGAGCGCTACCCGAATCGATACGTCGGGCCGTCGTCGCTGTCCTGGATTTCGATCCCGAGGGCTTCGAGATCGTCGCGGAGGTCGTCCGCGCGCTCGTAGTTGCCCGCGTCGCGCTCGGCTTCCCGAACGTCGAGGACGAGTTCTACGAGTTCCTCGGCGAGCGTCACGGTTCCGTCGTCGTCGGTCACCGCGCCGAACGAGAGGCCGAAGACGTCGCCGCCGAGTTCCTCGAAGGCCTCGACGCTCTCACGCAGCGCCCAGTAGTCGTACGCGTCGTGGTCGTCGACGTGGCGATTCACCGCCGTCGCCAGTTCGAGCAGCGCCGCCATCGCCTCCCGGACGTTGAAGTCGTCGTTCATCGCCTCCCGGAACTGGGTTCGGGTCTCCGCGAGCGCCCCGCGGAAGGTTTCGTCTTCGGCTTTCGCGTACGCGTCGGTGCTGTCGCAGGCGTCGACGGCGGCCTCGTAGGCGCGGTCGAGTCGCTCCCAGCGTTCCTCGGCCTCGCGCATCTCTTTCTCGCCGAACGTCTGCTCGCTGCGGTACGCGGTCGAGAGATAGAACGTCCGGACGACGTCGACGCCGTACTGATCGAGGGCGTCGTCGACGGTGAGGAAGTTCCCGAGGCTGGATGACATCTTGTCGCCGGCGGTCTGGAGGAGGCCGACGTGGAGCCAGTAGCGAGCGAACTGCTGGCCCGTCGCGGCCTCGCTCTGGGCGATCTCGTTTTCGTGGTGCGGGAAGACGAGGTCGCGGCCGCCGACGTGGATGTCGAGCGTGTCGTCGAGGTGCGTCATCGACATCGCAGAGCACTCGACGTGCCAGCCGGGTCGGCCCTCGCCCCACGGCGACTCCCAGGTCTGGCCGCAGGGGTCTTCGACGGCCGGGAGATCCGCGTGGCGGTGTTCGGCGACGTCCTCGGGCGCGACTGCGCCGGCCTTCCAGAGTGCGAAGTCCGCGGGATGGCGCTTCTCGGAGCGCTCGTCTTCGGGCCCCTGGGTCTCGATCTCGTCGAGGCGCTGATTCGAGAGTTTGCCGTAGTCCTCGAAGGCGGTGACGTCGAAGTACACCGAGCCGTTGGACTCGTAGGCGTAGCCCCGTTCGACGAGCGTCTCGACGAGGTCGATGATGTCGGGGACGTGTTCCGACACTCGGGGGTAGACTTCGGCGCGCTTGAGGTTCAACCCGCGCATATCCCGGATCACGTGGGAGGTGAAGTGTTCAGCCACCTCGGATTCGTCGCCGCCGAAGTCGTCCTCGCCGATGCGGGCGACGATCTTCTCGTTGACGTCGGTGAAGTTCTCGACGTGGCGGACGTCGTAGCCTTCGTGTTCCAGCCAGCGGTGCATCACGTCCGCGTGCGCCCACAGGCGCGCGTGGCCGAGGTGTGCGTCGTCCGAGACCGTCAGCCCACAGACGTACAGCAGGACTTCGTCGTCGTTCCGCGGCTCGAACTCCTCGCGTTCGCCCGTCAGGGTGTTGGTCACGGACAGCGTCATCGACGGTGGATACTCGCGTCCTGGTTGTTAAATCGTCGGAAGCGAGCGCGGCTCAGAGCTCCGAAACCGACGCCAGCGCATCTTCGACGGTCCGGAGAGCGCTCGCGCCGTCGCTCCGCGGGACGACCACGACGAGTTCGTCGCCCGCGACGCCGGCGGCGTCGACGAGGACGTTCTCGGCCCGGAGTCGGCCCACGACGGCCGTGAGTGCGCTCGCGTCGACCTCGCCGTCGACGACGATGGCGGTGAGGCTCCCGTCGGCGGTGACGACGGCTTCCTCACCGACCGACAGCAGTGCTTCGGCGCCCGCGTCGAGATCCAGCGATTCCGAATCGTCGGCAGCGACGTCGACACCCGCGAGTCCAACCCCGCTGCGCATTCGAACGGCGACGTCGCGCTCCGCTGTTTCGGCGGGTTCGAGGTCGTCTGCGAAGCGCCGCAGCGCCGTCGCGATCGAGTCGGTGTCGCCCTCGACGTCCAGCGACTCCGCGGCGGCCGCGTAGTTCACTACGCCCGCCCGGAGCGCCTGCAAGAGCCAGGGACGGGCCCGAACGGCGGCCCGCGTCTCGGCGGCCAGTGACATACCGGACCCCTCGGACGACGGGGAGAAAAGTCCGCGGATCTCTGTGGTCGGGGCGATAGAGACGGGACGCAGATGTGCACCGTCTTCCACCGATCCGACAACCATCCAATTTCGGCTTCCGAAATCTGAAAAATCGTTCGCGGAACCCGAAGTCCCTAAGGGCGCTCCGTCCTCAGAGCCGGGTATGCAAGCGCTGGTAATCGTGGCGCACGGGTCGCACCTCAACCCCGATTCGTCGACGCCGACGCACCGCCACGCGGACACGATCCGCGCGACGGGCGCGTTCGACGAAGTGAAGACGGGCTTTTGGAAGGAGGAACCCTCGCTCAGGGAGGTCCTCCGCACTGTCGAATCCGACGAGGTGTACGTGGTCCCGCTGTTCATCAGCGAGGGGTACTTCACCGAGCAGGTGATCCCGCGGGAGCTCCGCCTGTCCGGCTGGGACGTCTCCGAGTGGGACTCCGACGGCCTGAGCGCCGACACGGCGACGCTGGTCGCCGAGGACACGGGCCAGACGGTCCACTACTGCGGGCCGGTCGGCACCCACGAGGCGATGACCGACGTGTTGGTCCGCCGCGCCGAGACTGTCACCGGCGACCCGAACGTCGGCGAGGGATTCGGCTTCGCTGTCGTCGGCCACGGGACCGAGCGCAACGAGAACTCCGCGAAGGCCATCGAGTACCACGCCGACCGCGTTCGCGAGATGGATCGCTTCGACGAGGTGCAGGCGCTCTATATGGACGAAGAGCCCGAAGTCGACGACGTCACTGACTACTTCGAGGCCGAAGACATCGTTGTCGTCCCGCTTTTCATCGCGGACGGCTTCCACACCCAAGAGGACATCCCGGAGGACATGGGCCTGACCGACGACTACCGGACGGGCTACGACATCCCCGCCGACGTCGACGGCCACCGCATCTGGTACGCCGGCGCCGTCGGGACCGAGGGCCTGATGGCCGACGTGATCCTCGAACGCGCCGCCGACGCCGGCGCGGAGATCGAAGCAGCCATCGAGACCGTGCGCGAGGAGACCCGCGAGACGCCGGCGGCGGGTGACTGACGTGCACGACGAGCAACTCGACGCCTTACTGGCCCGCCTCGAATCAGATGCGGACCCGGTGGAATTCGACGGGCTCTTCGCGGACGTGGACACGAACGCCGACGCGAGCGACGACGGCGGCAGCTACACGCTCGACGTCGCGTCTTCCGACGAACGCCACGAGAACCTCTCGGAATCGGCGTTCCGATCGGTCGCCAGCGACGATCTCGTCGCCCCGTACGTCACGAACTGGTACTACTGGGAGGAAGTCGTCGGGGACCGCGGCCGCCACCGACGCGCCTTCCTCCGGCACGCCGAGGCCGCGTCCGAGCATTCAGTTTCCGACCGCTACGCGGCGCTCCGCTCGGGGATGCACACCGAGTGGGGCGAGGTGCTCGTCACGGCGACGCTCGGCGAAGACGGGCAGCGGCGCTACGAGATCCGGCACACCGAGGACCGCGACGCCGAGGCCGACGACCTCGACACCTACCACGACCCGCTCGACGCTCGCGACATCGCCACCTACGACGAGCGCGGTCGGTACCGACCGCTGAAGACCGCTCCCTCGCTCGTTTCGGGGTGGGTCTTCCCGGATCTCGACGGCCGCGACGCGGTCGAGACGCTCGACGTGCTCTATCCCGCGTCAGTCGCCAACTGGAACCTCGAACGCGAGGGCGACCTCGACGTGACGCACTGGCACGAGACCGCCGAGCGCCAGACCGGGATCTACGGCGTCGTCGAGGACCTGCCGGGCGAGGCCGTCGATTGGATGGCCGAAGCCTGCTGCGTCGATTCGCAGTGTCTCAAGCGCCGCGAGTGGGAGTACGACGAGGGACACGAACTCGACGCCGACGGCGGTACGGGGGCGTTCCCCTGCCGAGAACCCTGTTCGCTCGTCGTCGCGGCCGCGCGCAAGTGGACCAGACTCGAAGAAGAGGAGACGCACTCCTACGAGTTCGAGCTGACACCCTCCGAGAAGGAACAGGTCGAGGAGATCGTCGACGCCGCCGCCGACGGCCGCACCGAGGAGATCCGCGAGGCCGACGTCTACGAGGGCGCGAACCGCTATCGAGCGCGGTTCCTCCGTGCGAAGCGCTTCGACGAGGACGGGAACCTCTCAGGAACGCCGACGCACCCCGAAGATCACGAGGCGGACGCGGAACACGACGACGGGCACTGAATCGGAGTCCCGGCGCAGGCCGTCCCGTGCACCCTGCTACCGTTCGTCGAGCAGTTTCTCGGCGTGGTCGAGCGACTGCGCGCGCTGCCACCGCACTTGCGCAGCGTCGCCGTAGGCCAGTTCTTCCCGGAGCTCGTCCGGCAGAAAGCCCGCGACGGCCTCGACGACGTCGCCGTCTTCGTCACCGAATTCGACGAGTCCGTACGCGTCGGGAGCGCTCCCGACAGTCTCTCGCGTCAACGGCTGCCATCGTTTTCTGAGTGCCATCGGAGTCAGGCGTCGCCGCTGTCTGCGGGGTTAGTGGCGTCGTTATCTGTGTCCTCGCCGTCGGCGTCGGCGCTCTCGGTCACGAACTCGTAGGACTGCTCGCTCCAGTCGTCTTCGACGAAGACGAACACGCGCCCGCGAGCCACCTCGGGGTCGGCCTCGACTTCGGTCCGCATCCCGCCGGGACGACGCACCGTGACGCCGGGGAAGACTTCCTCCTCCTCGCCATCATCGAGGATGACCCGTCCGACGCCCGTCGATTCGAGGACGTCGTCGTGCGTCTTCAGGTCGTTGACGTACATCATCACACCCTCGGTCTCAGTCGGATCCGTCACGAGGACGTGGGTCTCTTTCTTCGGCGGCGTGGTGAGCGTGTCGGTGACGGGCTCGGGGACGCCCCGATACAGCGTCGTCCGGCCGTCGGTGTACTCGACCTCGACGCCGTGATCGAGGAGTTCGACGCCGACAGTGCTCGGTGGGACGTCGTTGCGCGCGCTCATATCTCGGTGTTCGCGTGGCCCGCTCAAAAGGGACGCGATGGCATCTCCAGCGCCGTAGTGGGGTGTCGGAAGCGTCCGAATTGTGGTGAAGTGTAGCGCCCGAGTGAGTCAGTCGAGGGCGACGACGCGGCCCGATTCGGCCGTCCGACCCCCGTAGCTCGCGTCGTCAGTACCGACGAGTATCCGAGAGCCGACCGGGACGACCGCCGAGACCGAGCCGCCGATCGGGTGGCGCCACTGCACGTCGCCGTCGAGCGATAGCGCGGTCACGCGGCCCGGCGGTGGGGTCTCCAAATCGGCGTTCGACCTCTCAGCGTTGGTCTCTTCGGCGGCCGAGTCGAGGTCTGGCGTGACAGAATCCCACCGCGTGCCGACGAGGACGCGGTCGCCGGCGACGACGACCGAGCGCACCCAGTTCTTAAACTCGATGCGCCAGCGCTCTGCCCCCGTCGTGGCGTCGCGGCAGAAGACGGCGCGCCGGCGGCCGTCGTCGCGTCCGGTCCGAAGCGCGTGGAACAGTCGTTCGTCGCGCGCCGCGAGCTCCTTGACGACGACTGGCTCCGACAGCGGCGTGGCATCGAGAGTCGCCCAGCGCCGCGTGCCCTCGCCGACTTCGTGCGTCCGGAGCGACGGCGAGTCGCCGCCGACCGAAGACACCGAGAGCCGCCCCGTCGCGACAAGGTCGGCGGCGTCCGCGCGTGTCACGACCGTCGGGTCCAGCGTGTAGTTTGGCGGGTCCCGGTCCCAGACTGGGTCGGGCGGCTGTTCGAAGACCACCTCGCTCCACCGCCGGGCGCCGAACCGCGTCAGGCGGCCGCCGGCGAGGAAGAGTGCGCCGTCGGCGAGAAGCGGCGTCACGGGGATTCCCCACGTCGACGTTCGAAACAGCCGGCGGCCCCGGTCCCGGCCGAATGCAGTCACCCCGCCGTGATAGCCGACGTAGACCGCCCGCTCGCCCACCACCAGTCGCTCGCCGTAATCACGGACCTCGCGTTGCCACTGCGTCTCTCCCGTCGTGGCGTCGAGCCGCGTGACGGTTCCCGACCGCCCGCTCTCGTCCCGTTCGGACCTCGGTGCCGCCTCGCCAGTCGCGTACACGGCCCCGGTGACGAAGGCGAGTCGCCGTGCTGGCACCTGCCGCGTCCACCGGACGGTGCCGTCGGCGCGATCCAGCGCCGCGACGGCGGGTGCGTTGCCCGCGGTCCGGGCGCTCCCGACGTACACGCGCTCGGGGCCGACGACCAGCGCGTCGACTGACGGCACGGGCTGCTTCCGCCACGCGATTTCGGGCTCTGCGGGCGGAGTCGCTTCCGGGGCCGAATCAGTCCGCTGCGCGTCGCGGTCGGTGAACGGCCACGTCTCATCGGGAACCGTGAGTGCGGCAGGCGGATCGGTCCGCAACTGCGTGAGCGCGCCAGCGCCGACGCCGATGCCGCCGGCGACGAGGAGTCGCCGCCGCGTGATCGCGCGTTCGGCCCGCTCGCGGAGGGAGGGGTCAGCAGGTACATCGCCGGCCGCGTCGGAGACCATACTACACGGCCCGTGTCGGCGTGTAAGTGTCTTTGGCACGACTGCGAGAACTCGCGGCGGTTCTGCACCGAGAGCGCAGCGGCTTTGATGGCCGGCGTCGAGTGCTCTCGTATGACCGATCACGACCCGGGGGTTTCGGCCTCGGCTCCGACGGACGAGCACGTCACGCCGCTCGACTCCGACGGCGCACGCGACGGTGGGACGGCGGCGGACCGGCTGACGTACGAGGAACTCGCCGTCGGCGACCGGTTCGTGGCCGATCGGACGGTCACGTTCACGCGCGATTCGATCGTTGACTTCGCCGGGAAGTACGACCCGCAGCCGTTCCACGTCGGCGACGACGCCGACGCAGCGTCGCCGTTCGAGGGCCTCGTCGCCAGCGGCCTCCACAGCTTCTGCGCCTGCAACCGCCTCGCGACTGAGGCCTTCTTCGGGCGCGTCGCGTTTCTCGGCGGCCGCGGCGTCGACGACCTGCGGTGGCACCGGCCCGTCCGCCCCGACGATACCCTGTCCGTCGACGTGGAAGTCGTCGACAAGCGAGTCTCCGAATCGGACTCCCGACGGGGATACGTCGACGTCGACGTGACCGGGCGAACCTCGGCGGGCGACCCGGTCGTCACCTGGCGCGTGCTGGGGATGATCCGGCGGAGTGGCGCTGTGTCGCCCGGCGAGACCTGATCCGACAAGCAACCGCTACACCTTTTACGGCGGTCGATAGCTATCCTGTATGTACGGCCGAGCAGTCGCACTGGGCGCGGGGACGGTGCTGAACGCCCTCTCGACGGGCGTCGGGTCGGCGTTCGCGATCGACGCCGAAACGACTGCGACCGTCGAACTCGACGACTCCGCGACGGTGACGGGAACGATCGCCGAAGACGCCGACGCCGACACCCGGCTGATCGAACGTTGCGTCGAACTCGCGATCGAGACGTACGGCGACGGCGAGGACTACGGTGGTACCGTCCGGACCGAGAGCGACGTCCCGATGGCTGCCGGACTGAAAAGTTCGAGCGCCGCAGCCAACGCGACCGTCCTCGCCACTGCCGCCGCGCTCGACGCAGCGCCGGATCGCCTGGAAGCCTGCAAGCTCGGCGTCCAGGCCGCCCGCGACGCCGGCGTCACCGTCACCGGCGCGTTCGACGACGCTTCGGCGTCGATGCTCGGCGGCGTCACCGTCACCGACAACGACGACGACGAACTGCTCGCCCGCGACGAAGTCGAGTGGGACGTCTTGGTCTGGACGCCGGCAGAGCGCGCCTACAGCGCCGACGCGGACGTCGATCGCTGTGCGAACGTCGCGCCGATGGCCGAGTTGGTGGCCGACCTCGCGCTCGACGGCCGCTACGCCGAGGCGATGACGGTGAACGGACTGGCCTTCTCGGCGGCGCTCGGCTTCTCTGCGGACCCCGCTGTCGAAGCGATGCCCCACGTCGACGGCGTCTCCCTCTCCGGTACTGGTCCGAGCGTCGTTGCCGTCGGTCAGGACGACGGACTCGACCGCGTACAGGGCCTGTGGGACGAACGCGGCGGTCACACGTGGCGCACGACGACGCGAACTGATGGAGGACGAACCCTATGACACAGAACGAACCTACAGCCCCCGAGGACGCTTCCTTAGACGAACTGCGTGCAGAAATCGAAGACATCGACCGCGAGATCGTCGAGTTGATCGCGCGGCGGACCTACGTCGCCGACTCGGTCGCACAGGTGAAAGACGAACGCGATCTGCCGACGACCGATGAAGGCCAAGAAGACCGCGTGATGGAGCGTGCCGGTCGAAACGCCGAGCACTTCGACGTGGACTCGAATCTCGTAAAAGCCGTGTTCCGCCTGTTGATCGAACTGAACAAAGTCGAACAGCGCGAGAGTCGATAGCTCGATTTTCGACGATACAATCCGTATGGTGCCCGTTTAGTCCTCCAAAATTCTTCCGATAACTGCTCTTTCGAGTCAGGCTCGATGAAAAACACTATGTCCGGTTTCGGGGGCTCCGAAGGATGTGGTAGTGGAAAGAGGGCAAATGTTTTGCCCCTGTACTCACAATGTACACATATGAGTTCCGAATCCAAAAAGAAGCGCGTCCAGTTCCGTGCACCGAGGGGACTAGTAAACCGGGCCGACGCGCTCGCTGCGGTGTTCGAGACGGATCGGACGGACATCCTCATCTCCGCGCTTCGGGACTACTTGCGGGACGCCGCGCATTCCGACGAGGTGAAACAGGAGATCGCAGAGGCCTTCTACGACGACGATATTACGTTCGAGGAACTGAAAGACCTCGTCGGGCACGAGGAGGCCGCCAACTTCCAACTGCTGAAAGAGCAACTGACCGACGAATTCGTGGACGGGGTCGCGGAGGAGCTGGCCGACTCGTAGATGGTTCTGATAGTCGCCGACACGTCGGCTCTCGTAAGCCTCGGGACGGTGGCGGGCACCTCACCGAATCCACTCGACATTCTCCTCGATTCGCACACCGTGGTCATCCCAGAGCAGGTCGTCGACGAACTCACCGAGACGGCGTCCTACGACGATGCATCCGGTGAGGCGGCACAGGCCGTTCTCGACCGTCGCTCTGCGTTGGAGGCTCGTTCCATCGGACTGGACGAGACGTTCCCGCTGGACGACGGCGAGAACGCGGCGGTTACGCTGGCGAACGATATCGACGCCGTGCAACTGCTCTGTGACGAGTTCAATCGACTTGCGCTCGTCCACGCCTCGCTGGCCGAGACTCGCCTTGTCACAACGCCCATCCTCCTCACCGCACTGGTTCGCAACGACGCGATCTTGCCGGACGCTGCCGACGAGTTTTTGGCCGAGATGAGTGACGCTCGCAGTTGGTCGTCAAACTCCTACGTCGAGCGGGCGCAGTCCACGCTTCGACAGCAACGCGATAACGAGCAACCCGATCCGAAGTGATCGACTCGTTAGACACGCGCTAGCCGATCAGAACGACTCTCCGTAGAGCAAGGGCACCTCATTTAAATACGCCACCGATACACGCCCTTTGTGTCCTGAATTCTGTCGTATTGGACGTGTTGTTGGACACTATTCCAGAGAATCCATTATGGATTTTAACGACTTGAACAAAGTCGAACAGCGCGAAAATCGCTGACGGCGGATCTCGAAGTTCTCCTCGCTGCATCCGAGAGTACGATCCGCGGTAGGCGGGCGTACACAGCCACTCGATCACGGTTTTCGAGCGAACAGGGGAGAGTAGGGCCGAATCGAATCCGTGGGTTTAAACTGTCCGACCTCGGTATCCAGCAATGAGGGCGCTTAGCTCAGTTTGGACAGAGTGCTTGGCTTCGGACCAAGTTGTCGCGGGTTCAAATCCTGCAGCGCCCATGCGAATTCTGCCTGAAACGGAGTAAAACTAGATCACTTCGTAGAGGCGTCTATTCGGGCGTATTCTCTGTTTTCGCCGTTTCAACGAACCCGTCTCAAATTGCGACCAAGTGGAATCTAAACGCACCCCTTTGCAGTCGGGCGATTCGCTCAGCAAATCGGGGTGGTTTCAGTGGATAATGCCACTGATTCCAGTTACGTCCAGTACTACTGCCGAATCTGCAAGACGGGATGTATCAACCTCCGTACACAGTCGCGGACCAGGTACCGCGAGTGTGAATCTTGTCACTCGGTCCCCGTGCTCGATCGAGGTGATCCCGTCGACCGGGTACATCCCGGACTACTCTGGGCAGTTCACGCAACCCTGTCCGACCTCGAACTCAGTCCGCAGTCGGATGCACGCGCTGCTCCCGCAGATACCGTTCCATCCCTCGGCTGATGAGCACGGGGGCCTCGATCTCGGACGGATGTAACACATCTCCCCTTAGGGACTACCTTCTCGAAGAGCTGGAATCCGAGGGGCTTCTCGGTCGAGGCCAACTGCTCGATGGTTCGTACACTGAACGCGATCGCGACCGCGCGCGCCTTCTCCAACTCGTCGCTGAACATCCTGAGGGTATCCTCCGTTCTCGACTCGTCCACGTGGGCCTCTATGGCCTCCGTCTGTACGGGACTGATCCCTGGCGCAACACGGTCGGGTTCGACGACCTAGACTGGAACAGCGCCGAAGATCGACACGATGCCGCGCTCGACCGGATTTCAGAAAAGACCTCGACCGTCGATCAGCTCGACGGCAGCGATTCGGAATACCAATTTGCATACAGGTTCACGAAAGCGGCTGAGGAGACCGATCTCGTCCGTCTCGAAAGCGGCGGAAAATCGGCCACCGTGTTTCCGACACTGCGGCTTCTTGACTTGATTTCATCAGGCATTAGTGAAACAGAGACCCCCGACGACGGCACGCTTTCAGACCGTAATTTCGTCCGGCGCGTCCTGTCCTCCGTCGATTCGCACCTTTCAGACGCTCAGAAGTCCGCTGCCGCTGAGGGGCTTCTTCGTTACATCCGGCGCATCGACGATTTTCGACTGGCCTTCGACGTCCACGTTCGCTCCCGATCGGGAACCGAAACGCGTCGAATGACCAAACAGTACAAAACTCGCTTCAATTCCGAAGATCGGCACGGGCGGTCGTTCGCTCGCCTCCAAGATGCCCTCGACGCGCACGCAGAACCAGGTGCGACCGCGGCGTTCACTACTCTTACAACCGACCCGAAACAACACGGTTCGCTGCTTGATTCGATACAGAATATCAATCCGAACTTTCACCGTCTTCAGCAGTACCTCTCGTCAGACCCGTCCTCGAAGGCTGATACACGGGAAGACGATGTCTCCGGTTGGCGGCCGGATCTCGACGACCAGGTGACCGGCCGTCCTCGTCGAACACTTGACTACCTGAAGGTCCTCGAATTCGCATCCGGTGGACTTCCACATCTCCATACGCTCTATTTCAATCCTCCACAGCGTGAATCGGACGGAATGCCGTGGCTGATCGACAAGAGTGAGTTGTCGCAAAAGTGGTCCGATTACGGACAGGGAGAGGTCGTCGACGTGCGACCGTTAGTGTATCGAGACGATCTCTGCCCAGCTGGTGATCCGAACGACCCCGACGACAACGGCCTCCTTGATCTTGTTCCCTTCGTTGGGTCCTCGCTCGACGAAGATGGCACGTGGCAGTTCATACAAGAGTCGACGGAGGACACGATTCTCAACTGGTACCGCCGAGAACACGATCTCGATGGCGTTCGGTTCAATTCCTCCGAGGGGTGGGTCGACTGGTACCGCTACGGAGATAACGACCTCTCCCGTGAAGAGGCGGCCGAACGCGCCGGACAGCACGATCTCGTCAATATGGAAGGCGATGACGAGATCATTTTCCAAAAAACCGCTGGTGCGTACCTCGGCAAGTACCTGAGTGCTACTTACGGAGCCCTTTCGGACGTTGCTGAATCCTTCGAGGATCGTGAATCGATTACGTCGGGTGAGGACGACTCAAAAGAAGCCGTCTGGAAACTTGCGCTCTACTGGGCAACAGACAAACAATTCTGGTCGTGTTCACGCGGAATAGAGCGTATCATCGACCCCGAAGAACAGGAATTAGAGGGTGACGCCCGCGACGCCGCTGAATGGGCTTCTCAGGATACTGTCCTCGAACTCGCACGAGAATACGCTGAGACGTGGGCTCACGAGCCGGATTTAGATGAACTGCTCGAATCAGGTAGAGCGCAAGCTACACTCCTTGAACTATCAACTGATTACTGGGTGTCGATCGATTACCTGGGTGCCTATGCCTACTGGGATATGCCCATCTCGACATCACAGGCTGCTTCGCTTGAAGTAGTTGAAGAGAATCAATACGATTCTGATGAGCCATCGATTTCGGCTGAAGCTGATCGTCCACCGCCGACATCCCAGGTTTGGGGAGAGTCTTAGGCTGCGTTCGATTCTCTGGTTAGGCTGGTCACTGGTTAGACTCTCCAAAACTATCCTGACGACATAGTTGAGTACGTATCATATACGAACTCGGCCACTGACGTTAGAACAACAATCATAAAAATGATAATAAATGCTACTACTAAGATTGTTTGAGCGAGGTCTGGGATCTGGTTTATCGAATCTACACTACCTATTGAAAGGCTGGCACTGAATATTGAGGCAGCTACTTTATTACCATCTAGTAATAAAACCGCCATAACTATGATTGGGAATTCGATCGCAACCTCAATAGCTACCTTTTGTAAATTCATTCTCCGATATCAACCCAATATGAATAAAACAGAAACATCCCGATCACTATAAATAACACACTTATTGAGTAAAGTCCAGTCACCGCAGCGAATACAGTGGCGAGGCTTGAGAGTACAACTCCGAATAAAACAATGATATCGTGAATAGGTTCCAACGGCGCGAATCTAATTTTATTTTTAGTTTCCTTATCAAACTGGTCCCAGTAGTTCACACCGGAATGGACCTCTGTCAGAACCTCTTCGCTATTCAAGACACCACCGGATAACAAACTATCTTTTACTGCTGACTGGAAGCTATCATTTGCTGAGTACTTCCTCAGTTGTGGTTCAACTTTCGCCTCCTCCAACTGGTACTCAACATCTGAAAGCCTTTCTTCCAGGTTTAGCATTAATTCCTTCTCCGATTTCTCACGAATAGCAAAAGCTGAGGGGCCCAGAGAGGGTTCTTTTTTTCTGGATAACCTATTCTCCGTACCAATCACAATTGCCTCACCCTTAGAATCAGCACTATTGGATTCTTTCACAAACCTCCTTTCTATCTCTTGTTCGATCGAGGCGCTTCGTTTGCCCTCCTTGGATGGGAACTCTTTTTCAGTCGACATTGGTTTGTGGGCTTACCGTCTCTAACGACTCCATTTTATCATCAATCTCTTCGACTTTTTCTTTGATGTCTTCGTTTACTTCAACTAAATTTTCGTATTCAGATTCATCAATAAGAAAGTCATTTTCAATTACCGTTGAAAGTGTTTCATTTATTCCTTCGATTATAGATCTACTAAGATGGAGTCCGACAGACGAGGACACTCTGGTTTCGAAAAGATCCAGATCTCCAGTTGACGCCTCAAAATAAATCATAGGTTCGGCATACTCACTCCTGTAACCCGGTTCATAGTCGTATGAGGTAATTGGATTTAGTCGTTCACCGAACACTTCTAAGTATGCGGCACTCAATGAGGGTAAAAGACGAGAATACTTTTGATTAATATTTTGTGCTGTCTCAAGAACTTCTTCTCCCTCTGAATCTCCACGTAACAGTTCTTCATAGCTATTATCCAAATTCATTGAGTACATAAGAAATCGATACGCGTCCCTCTCAGACCTCGCTAAACTTCTTAGTTCTTGTCTTACTTTTGTGTCATTTCCAGATATCCTAGCCCGCAAGAGATCGTCGAGTAGATTCTGTATAGTTCCCTCAAGCTGCTCGTACTGTTCATAATATTGAATGAGTTGCTCAGCGGTTTCTTCAGATGGATTTGACATTACTTCTGATCTGTATTTCGATGACAAAAAAGTTGACCTCTGTAGATCAAACCTAACCATCTGAACTGAGTGTTCTTCACTTCCACCCGGGTCATTTTCCAACTTAATACACAATCAAATGTAGATATTCTCGCAGATGTCAACTGAAACCCCAAGCTTCGACGAGATGGAAACCGTCGACGCACCGGATCAGTCCGGTGACGGCGACGCTGAATGGATCGAACTCGACGCAGGCGAATCCGTTGTGGGCGAACTCCGCAAGCGCCAGGAGACCCAAGAGTACGACAACGACGTTCTCGAAATCGCACGCGGCCTCGGCGACGTTGTCGTGATGTTCTCGAACGGCCAGATCGACCGCCGGCTCGACACCCTCGCGGACGAGTACGGCTCTGCTGAGGGCCTCGTCCTCGGGTTCAAGAAAACCGAGAAGACGCGCACGTTCACCCCTAACGGGTCAGACGAAGAGGTCGAATTCAACCTCTGGGAAGTCCGCCAGCTCAAGGAGTAGACCGATGGCTTCCAGTTCATCCTACTCGTCAATGACCGGTGCGCTCTCGGAGTACGCGAACCTCCGGACACTCCCGGCGATCTTCTCGGTAGTCTTCGTCGCGACCTCGCTGTACCAGTTTGGTGGCATCACCGAGATCACCCTCACGTGGTTCTCGAACTACTCGCTGACGACCGAACACGCAGCCCTCGCGGGTATTGCCGTCTACGCGGCGGCGTTTATGTCCTCAGAGACCAAGCGCTTCGAGAACTACGAAACTTGGGAACAGGTCGCTCTCGGCGCTGTTCCCGTGGTCACCCTCGGGTATCAGTATGTCACCGAGATACAGTCACTCATCAATGACCTCGGCGGCACCAGTCCGCTCGGTGCACAGCTCGCCTTTGCTGTGACGCTATTCGGCTGGTTCGTCGCTGTCCGCTGAGAGGCTTTCCAATGTCCAACGTTTTTCGAAACCACGATCGGAAAGTTGCACTGCTCGGAGCGGGCGTGACCGCGTTCGCCCTGCTCTCGAAGCTCCTCACGGAGGGTCTACTATGAGCCGCGCTGTCGCGGCGACCTCGGTCGTCCTCGGCGCTGGCTTCTCGACCCTCGCCACGGTCATCACTGACCTGTCCGTGTATGACGGTAGCTTCCCGCTGATTTCTTTCGTCCCGCTTGCGCTCGGCCTCCTCGCCGCGAACCTCGTCTATCCCGATGACGACGATCGCGACGAGCTGCCCGATGGCCTCGACCGCAAAGCGATCAAGGACCTCGGAGGTGATCCCGATGCGTAGCAAGTTCGCTTCAATCTTGATGGCCTTCCTGCTCGTCACTTCAGGCATAACGGCCTCGACCGGCGCGGCCTCCGCGCAGACACTCACTGACAGCGAGTGTTCTGGTTTGGTTTCGTTCATCAAGAACGCAGTTTCGCTTGGCCTCACTGGGTCCGGCACTGCCGAGTGCGCTCCCACGAATGACGCCATCGAGGATATGAAGCAGTCCGACGCCAACCAGACCAAGGTCGACATTTACTCGACTGGCTCGGCTGAGAAAGCAAACCTCGAAACCTTCAACACAGTTTACGGGAACTACCTCAACGACACCGAGTCGGTTGCCTGGATGAAGATGCAGGTCGCCGTCGCTGAGGCCTACCAGGACGGTATGTCTCAAGAGCAGGCGCTTGTTGAGGCGCGCCAAGCGATCTCGAACTACTATGCCACGAAGCAGATAAACCAAATCAAGCAGTGGAACACTTCGCTGTCGAACTACCGCTACCTGCGCGAGCAGGCTACGAACGAGACCGATATATCGACCTCGTTCGTCTCGCCGAGTATCGAATGGGCTCATTCTGGTGAGGGTGCCTCATGGAACTTCGGCGGAACCAGGTCTCTGAGCCTCGTCAATGGTAGTACCGCTACCACTGCACAGGTCCACGTCCCGTTCACCCAAACCAATCAGGTGAACAACTACGATGGTACGGCCTACCTCCACGCAGCGGGGATGTCCGGCGCGGACGACTCTCACTTCAGCGACGTGAACTTCGATATTCACCCCCCGGACGGTAACTACGATACGCTGACTGTGTTCGAGGTGGAGGACTTCGCGGCGAGTTGGAATGAGATTCAAACCCGGAACAGCAACCTACAGGCCGAAGCCGAGAACTTCGTTAACGCGACCTACGCCGACTTCTCGGCTGGCGAAGCTAACGCTTCCGACGTGATATCGGCCAACACCGCGATGTTCGAGTACGCGACTCAATCTGACGGGTCCCAGTCGCTGTACGACTCGACGGCCGCGCTCGCGATGATGGGCTTTGACACACCCAATATGAGCAGTTCCGGTACGATGGACGTGACCTACCAAGGTAACACCTACACGGGGATCGTCCTCGCCCGGAATGCGCCTGGCGACGGTTGGGAGACGAACGTCACATACAACACTGGCAATATCACTGGTCCGGTGTTTCTCGCTACGGTCGATGGCCAGAAGCTCGACTTCGCCGAGGGCACGAACTTCACCATCGAGCAAATGCGCTCCCAGACTGGTGCTAACGTCACGCAGGTCAACACCACGAACTACGTCTACAAGACGGCCAACACCTCGGAGCTGAACGAAATGCAGACTCAACTAACCGACCTCCGTAAGGAGATCGAGTCGCGTGAACCGTCCGGCGGTGGTGGCTCCGGCTCCGGCCTCGACAACCAGACGATGCTCGCTATCGGCTTGGTTGCCGCTGCTGCGCTCCTGCTCGGCGGGAGGTCGAACTAAGCGTATGTACTGGCTCCTGGCCAGTCTCCTACCAGTGCGCTCGATCGCCGGGATCGCGCTGCTGGTCCTCGGCGCACACCTCGCTGGAGTCGACGTGATCGGGATCGGCCTCGATCTCCTCGGCCTCCCCGACTGGCGCTGGACCGGCCTCGGTCTCGACTCGCTCTGGTAGCGAACTAATCCTTTTCACCCCTACCCGCTATGAACCACAAACTCGCACTCATCGCGTGCTTAGTCCTCGGACTCCTCGTCGCGCCACCAGCGGCGGCACAGTCCGACGAACCGACTGCGACCTCGACGACGACCGCGACGCCCAGCAGCTCGTCGACGAACTCGACTTCGCTCTTGGCGGTCGATCGGCATACTGATCTCGTCGACAAACGGTACAACCGAAATACCGGCACACTGACCTTGACCTTCGAGGCGGATCGGTACGCACCGATCTCGCTCTTGGTCATCGAGGACACTGGCTCGTCGACTGGCTCGGCCACGTTCACCAAACGCTACCTGCAACCGGGCGAAACAACGGAGGTCCAAATCGAGGCACCGCCGAACACTCGGGTCTGGATCTCGACGGATCTCTCCCAGCAGAACGGCGTCGTCCACTTCGTCCAGACTACCGAAGGCAGCGCGCTGATCTCTGGCCCTTGGACCGCGGCTGATGTTCGGGATGCTGCGCTCGCCTCTGCGTCTGGTGTTGCGCTGATGGTCTTGTACCGGCTTGTCGTTGAACGCTCTGCGGTCAACAAGAACGGGGAGCGTGTTGCTTGATGCCCGAACAATCAGATCCCGACCAACCGGAAGAAGCGACGCCCGAGGAGACACGCACCGGCCATACTGACCAGCCCGACGACCCCCGTTGGTTCCGCGCGCTCGTCTGGCTCGTCGTTCGTGGGAAGTACCTGCTTGGCGCTGCTGCCCTGGTCGTCTTCGCTGTCCTGATCGCCACTGGTACCTCAGTCCCGCGTACGGTTCGGATCGGGACAATCGCCTTCATCGTCTCGACCTTCACGGTCGGTCGGTGGACAGCAGCGAAAACCCTCGATCTTATTGACGGCCCCGGTTGGGTCTGGCTCGTCGACGTCGATCTCCTCGACCTCGATGGTGCCGGGATTTACCGCTGGCCCCGTCCCCGCTGGAAAGAGGTCGAAGTCGTCGACGGACAGCTCTACTGGTCCAGCCCCTCGCTCGCGTTCGGGAAGAACGTCGATCTCGAAGCAAACACGGTCGAAGGTGTCTGGCCCGGCACGCTCGACGACCGCGAGCTGATGATCGCACTCTCGAAGGTACACGAACTTCGGAACGTCCTCGAAGAAGATGCCCAGCGCGGGTTCGCGATCGAGACGCAAGTCTTCTCGATCGTCCGGTCTGCCACGAGACAGGCTGTCCTCTCTGTGGTCCAGACCTTCGAGAAGTCGACGCTCCCCGATCGTGGCGAGTCGATCAATCAGGCCATCGACGACGCGATAGAACAGTTCGAACTCGACCGGCATATCCGCGATCGCGACGATGACGACCCGCTCGACGAGTTCGACGGTCCCGATCTCGATGCCGCGGCCCAAGCAGCTGCCTCGAACCAAACGGAGGCTGCAACCGATGACTGACGTTAACGAACACCTCTTGACCGCAGCGAAGCTCTACGAACAGGCCCGCGGTCGGATGGACAACGAGGCCGATCTGCTCTCGCACGCTGGCCTCCCGCTCGACCAGGAGGACCACGATGTTCTCTCGTTCCTCCACGATGAGCCGATCAGCGACGAACTCGGCGCGTTCGAGGAGACACGGCTCGGCCAGATCGTCGACGCGCACCTCCGTTCGGAAAGCGCCACGCGAGCGGTCAAACAAGGGGACGGTGAGGCGATGTCCTACCTCGTCGGGATTACTGAACAGGATCTCGACGCAAGCGCCCTCACGCTCCCGGCTCGCATCCTCGACGAACTCGATCGCGATGGCGCGCTCACTACCGTCCTCGCGGCTGGTGATCCGAATACCGGGAAGACGAACAGTGCGTGGCTCTTAGTCGAACTCGGTCGGACGCTCTGGGACGACCTCCTGATCCTGAGCAACGCCCGCGCGAGCATCGTCGACGAACGAGTAACGACCTGCCACGATCTCGCCGAGCGCCTACTGGAACACCGCGACCGGCCGAAAGCAGTCGTGATCGACGAGGGCTCGACCCACTTCGACGCGCGGACGAACTCTCACGATGTTGCCACCCAGTGGTCTCCCTTACTCAAGCGGATGAGTAAACTCGGCGTCGAGCTGGTGATCGTGATCGGCCACACGGGGAAAGACGTTGATCCGGAGATGAAGCGCCTCACGTCGCTGGCGTTCTACAAGACTGAGCCAAAGACTATCGAGTTCTACCGTCGCTGGCCCGCGGACTCGGATCGCCCAACAGAGCAGTTGTTCGGTGGTCCGGTCGAATCACTCGAGGCGACGGCGGTAGAGTACGATCCCGACGAGCCTGCCCCGTGGAGCTGGAACCTCCGCTCGAACCTGTTCGACCTTGACCTCTCCTGGTCGGAACTCTTAGCAGAACTTCGCGATCGTGGCCCCGACGACTAGGGACGGAGTCTACCGTCGGGGCGGTCCCACGTGGCTGCGGTAGCGGTCCTCCTGTGACCGGAGCGAGACGCAACGGACCCAGCGGTAGCCCGGAACGGCGCGCAGCGCCGCACGCCCGGAACGTGGCCGTACCGTCGACGCGGAGGGATTCTCAATTATCTTTTTTTCTCTAGGTAGATAGCGGTAGACAACATCCTAGGGCAATTAGTTAGGAGAGGATTATTTCATATATTGTTGTAACCTCTCAATTACAGGACTCCGTAGGCCCAATTATTATTTATCCTGACGTTAAGCCCATCATATGGATGGAACCCCCGATGACAATTTCTCTTTGTCCTCAGTATTCAGTCAATCGTACTTTGAGATCCCAAACTATCAGAGAGATTATGCTTGGGAGGTATCTAATGTGGATGATTTGGTGGACGATATTGAGTTCGTATATAAACAAAATTATAATTCAGAATCAGAGGAAAGATTAGATCATTATTTTGGAACCATTGTCTTAGAAGAGCGAGGAGATATCGAGCCTACAGACTACGAAGAGTTTGATAATTACGGTATAGTCGACGGACAACAGAGATTAGCAACAGTCGCGATTGTTATTTCTGCAATAATTGATGAAATGGCGACTATCGAAAAGAGCCGGGATATTAGCGCAGACTTTTCTAGTACGATTGAGGAGCGGAGAAAAAATATCGCGGAAAAATATATTGAGTACGGCGGTATCGAACGGATTCAGCTGGGTGGACTCGCAGAAGAGGCATATGACAACGTCATTCTTGGCAGTACATCTCCAGAAAGTTATCTTGCACAAGATGGTCTCGTCGAGGCTGAAAGAAAAATTGCGAGAGCTAAAGCAACCACTCTGTCTCGATTGGCGGAATGGAGAGATACTAAATATCAAAATAATACAGTAGACTATGCGGGATATTACAAATTCCTGAATAATATTGTCCAGATTATCACTCAACGGTTTGAGGTTAACGTAAAAGTTGTGGAAGATGTTGATGAAGCCGCGCGAATGTTTAAAGTGATTAATGATCGTGGCAGAGATCTTCGGCTTCATGATAAGATCCGAAGCCATTTGGTCTACTGTGCTTCCCAATCAAAGAAGCTAGATTCTAAGGAGGTATATCAGAGGTTTAACAGTATAGTGAGGAATGTTACAGTTCACGATGGATTCTCTGACACCGAAGTTGATGACCTAGCGAGAATTCACTGGGAAGTGTTTACCAGTGAGCGTTCTGACTCTCGGTCGAAACGATCTGGCCCCTCAGAGATTCACCGGCGTCTTTCCGATTTAAATGACTTCGCAAGTGTTCAAAGGCCTGATTTTGAATCTTTTATTAATCCATACCTAAATTCGCTTGAGAACTTTTCAGAATTATATCCGTACCTCACTGATAGAGATAAATTTGCAGAGAAATACTTTGAGCCTGATAGAGGCCATAATTCGCCAATTAATGTCTCTGTGAGAATGGTTCAACTTCTGTTTCTACACGCTGGATCCCAGTCTGCGACCACCCCAATATTGTTTGCAACAGCTGACAAATTCGGTGTCAGATCTCCAGAATTCGCCGATATAGTAGCCCAACTGGAAAAGCTTGTTTTCAGATACAGTTTGGTTATGTCCCACGGTGCGCAAGGATACGTCAATTCTCTATCCTCAATTGCTAACGATTTGTATTGGTCAGATGTTGACCCAGAACAGGTAGCTGAGGTGTTCAATTCTGATGCCAACCGATACGTCGGATATCAATCAAAAGAGCTTGGGATTAAGGACGCGATTGAACGGATCATCGAAAAAAGAGAGCGGATTGCTCCTATTGAAGAAGTTGCATCTGACTTCTTAGATACGCCTGACGTCCTGGATGGATCTTTCACTTCGGGTTGGGGGGGAGTAAGAAATAACGAGGTTGTGAAATATATTATATATGAATACGAGCGCAGTTTGAGAGGTCCATCCGGACTTCTCTCGCTTGCGCCTTATCATGAGTTTCGGAAAAATTTCCAAGTGGAACATCTTGTTCCGAAGAATGCAGAGGAAGGTAACAAACTTGAAGACCACATAGTGAATCGGAATCGACTCGGTAACCTAGCCGTACTCAGTAATGGAGAAAACCAGTCTGAAGGAAATTCTTCGTTTGAATCCAAATACAACGAGATATACTCCAATTCCTCGTTGAAAGTCCTTGGAGACCTTGACGGCCCAGAATTCACAGTGGCGGATGTATCCGCACGTAACGAGGAATTACTCGAATTTATCAGCGAGAGGTGGGGATGAATACGTAAATATATCGAACGGTTGTTTCAGTACCAAATACGATTGTTAAAAAGCTCGCAAAAATACTACCCACAGACCCACCTACGTATATATAACCTTCTAGGTGGGTAGTCGCTAGTAGATCGCGCGGCCCCTCCTTGTGGGGGGTCGCGCGAGTAGATGCCTTGTCCGAACACTCATTATCCACTGGCTGTAACACATATGTATGTCGAACGCGGATACAGCCGACGGCGGCCCAGAAAAGACTAACATCAATATCCGAGTGACGGAGATGTTCCTCGAAGATATTGATGCCACGTGGCAAGAAGAAGGGTACAACAGCCGAAGCGAGTTCATTCGCGATGCACTTCGCGATGCCGTCCGCCATCCCGGCCTTACTCGGGAGAGCTGGAAAGAGATCGCCGCTGTTGAACACGCTCGGCGGACGGGTGATGATGAGTCGTTCTCTCGCGAGGAAGTCTTAGGCGACGATGAGTGACGACGACTGGACTTGGGAGTTCAAGAAACCCGCAAAACGGACTTACGACGACCTCGACGAGCACGCCCAGAACCGGATCACGGACAAACTCGACGACATAGTAAACGACCAGTGGCGCGATCCGGATGAGTATATGACACCACTGACGGGCGCGCCGCATTCGCGAATCCGGATCGGGCAGTTCCGTCTCGGTTCCGAGTGTGACTACGAGGAGAACGTAATCATCATCTTCACGATAGAGCGCCGGAGAGGAGCATACAAAGCGGATGACGACTAGCTCGGAATCTATGTATTAGAACCCGCCTGGCCACCGGGGCAGAGTTCCAGCGTCCAAGTCACCTCGGAGATATGCCAGTCCCCAAGATGTGATCTCGTACATATCATCGTAAACAGGTGCGATTAATTCACGCTGTACCAATTCCTGACAACGCTCACGAATGTGGTTTTGTGACACCTGTAGTTCCTCAAATCGGGAGTCGGATGCTATCGTCGAAGGGGTTGCCCAGCTGTCTTCCGCCAAATGCTCTAAAATTCGTTCGTCGACTTGCTGCATCCAGTTGGCAGATTTCCGACTTGACATCTATGCTGTTGAGGATTCGGGTTCTTCGTCGGCTTCAGGCAATTGGCCGGCATCTAATTCCCCTTCCAAATAGTCCTCACCAGTATCTGTAATTACATATACTCCGTTTCCCAAGGGTTGAAGCAGCCCGTGCTCGGCCAATTTTTTCAGCCGCCGAGATATCTGCGATCTCGATACTCGAATATATCTGTGGTCCGCAAGCTCGGTGGCGGTCCCTGATCCCTCGTCGTTAATGATCTCCAGGATACGATCGTCCCAGAGAGTCATCCAAGCTGCGGATTTCCGCATTCAGTTGTGTGCTTAATACCACGTAGTCTTAGTTGTAACACTTTGGGTTAAATCTCACTTTCAGTCTTTCTAAGAACAACCTGTGTATTTATGCACTGCGAGTGTTATTGTGGTCGTGCGGAGCTACCGGGTAGGATACTGATGACTCTGGTCGGTTGATGAAGAGCGGGACCGTGCTACAACACGGTCCCAAAGGTGGCTTCGTCCTCTGTGATGAGCAAAGCCATCTTCGCGGGCAGAGCCCGCACGAAGGACGAAACGGCGCATTCTGAAAACAGCATCGGCTCTCTCGCCAGTTCGATCGAGGTGAGTACTGGTGAGTGACGCCTCAAGCGGAGAGAACAATCTCCGACCAATTTCTCCAGGTGAGGCTCGGGACCTGTATCTCGAATCGCTCCGAGACGAAGCAGCCGACTGGACCCAGCAATCTCAGGAGAGCCACCTTCGCGCCTTCATCGAATGGTGTCGCGAAGAAGCTGAAATCGAGAATATGAATACTCTCTCCGGACGCGACATCTTCCAGTTCCGTCAGTGGCGGCGTGCCGGAGGATACTCGAAGGGGAAAGATGGTGAGATCGCACCGCGGACGTTATCGAGCGCACTCACTACTGTCCGCACGTTCCTCCGCTTCTGCGGCCAGATCGAAGCTGTCCCTCCAGAGCTATACGAGCGCGTCGACCTCCCGGCGTTGTCGAAGGCGGACCAAGTCAGTGATTCGACGATCGCGCCAGAGCGCGTTCCGAAGATTCTCGACTACTTGAATACCTACCAGTACGGCTCTCGTGATCACGCGATCTGGGCTCTGGTGTGGCACACCGGAATGCGTTCGGGCGGGCTTCGGTCTCTCGATCTCGAAGACACATACCTCGACGACAAGGAGCCGTACATCGAACTCCACCACCGCCCGAACGAGGGAACTCCCCTCAAGAACCAGTACGACGGTGAACGGGTCAACAGGATTAGTCGCCGAGTCGCCCAGGTCTTGCAGGATTACATCGACGGTCCTCGGATCGATAAGGTAGACGACTACGGTCGGTCTCCGTTGATCACAACGCGGCAAGGTCGGGTCTCGTCGACGGCTATCCGGAATACCTTCTATCGCTGGACTCGACCGTGCAAGGTCGGTGTTGAGTGTCCGCACGGTGAGGACCCGACGACGTGTGACTGGGCTGGTCCGGGTCCGATGAGTAAGTGTCCCTCTGCGCGGTCAACGCACGACGTCCGGAAGGCCCGCGTGACTCGGTATCGGAACGACGGCGTTCCGCGCGGGGTGGTTTCGGATCGGCTGAATGCATCCGAGGACGTGCTCGATCTGCATTATGATCGTGCCTCGGATCGAGAGAAGGCGAATCGACGCTGGGAATTCCTTCAATAGTCACAACGATGATACAAAAACTCAGAAAATACGGTCAAAATCCGATCGGTGGAGACCTGCAGCGCCCATCATTCTGCGTGACGGGCAACATTTGGCAGACGGCGGTACGGCGCTTATAAAGGAACCCCTCTTCGGCCGTTTTGATTTCATCACGTTTCGGAACGGGGGTCGCCGGTGTCATGCGATTCGCTTGCATTTGAATGACACTGTGGGGACATAATTCTTGGGTAGAAGGTGTAATTGGCGGCGCGCGCGAGAGGTTTTGCCGTCCAACTTCGACTCTCATCCCACCACGCACCTCAGCAATTCAGATAGAATTCCTTCTGCTTCCGCGCAATTCCTCGCCCCTCAGAGTTCCTGTTCCAGCCTCTCGAAGAGGGTGCGCCATCGTTCGGGCACGTCATCAGTGTCGTACACCCCTTCGTTCGCTAATTCTAAGAGCCGGACGGCTTCGGCGTCGGTGAGGTTCTGCAGATCCAACTCCTCCACGGTCTTTTCGCGCGCCCATTCCGTGCTCATTGGCCGGTCACGTTGGATGGCCCCATAGAAGTGGAACCAGAACATGAAATTGTCTTCGGACGGTACGGGCGGGCTCTGATCCCGGCGGACTCGGTCGGGGATCAGCGGAAGTGACGGTACTGCTGAGAGAGCACCGAGGAACGACCGTCGAAACATGCCGTCGACAAAGTGACTCCTCTTCTAAAATCTACCTCCGCCTCGTGGTACACTCTCGTGTACGTACTCACGTACATACGTAGGTACATGAGAGGGTACCTACGTTGTGCAGTTCCACTATTCAGGTTGTACCGCAGACACTCGTCTACTCCGAATCAACGTCGGACTTGTCGCTCACTAGTGTGTTCATGACGCCTCATCCGATCCGTTCGATTGACTCAAGGCCGGGGACCTCGACAAGCCGTCTCCTCATCTCCGCATTGGTCATTGTACTGGTCCAGCAAAGCGTGATACCGATGGTGATTGCCGTTGCCGAAAGCTTCGGATCGATACCGTGCAGATCGTCAACCGTGACGGTATTGATGTCCTCGGCCCGCAAGAGGCGCTCTTCGGCGTCGGTGACGAGATCGCTGTCTTCACCACATGGGATGCGGATCGTGACGACAGCAGTCGTCGTCGGTTCGGGGTCGTTGTCACTGGAGATTGCCATGATGTCACCTCTGTTGAAGAGCGTCGCTCGGGCTATCTGATTCACGAGCTACGCTCTGAGTGCGCGAGGGGCGATTCGAACGCCCGTCTCGGTCGTGGCACGACCTCGTGATACCGAACTACACTATTCGCGCTTGACGAAGAAAGATGAGAGAGCAACGCTATGCAGGTTCGAACGCGTCGATCTCATCGATGACCTGCTTCGGGTTTTCGGCGTGTTCGATGAACGAGAGGACGTTCTCGGACCAGCCGGAGACGTTGTAGACGTTCTCGTATCCCTCCGGCGTCACGAGGTCGCCGTAGGACGCAAGATCGACGAGATACAACGCGGTGTCCGAGGAGACCTCGTTCCGATACGCATCGAACGCCGCCTTGACCGTCTGGTTATCACGCGCCGTGAATGGCGTGCTGTCCCAGATCTGCATGTCGGTGAAGACGACGACTCGCTCAATGGGCTCTTCACGCTCGCGGAGATACTCCAATGCCTTCCAGCCGTTCGTCGAGTTCCCGACATCCTCATCGATGGCCAGCACCGCATCTTGACGCTGCAGTACTGGCGTGTCCACGTGCATCGGAACGGTCTGGAAGTCGTCACCGAACCCGCCGATCTCCGCACCTTGGTCGGCCAGGATCGCCCCGAACAACGCACCGATCTCCTTCAGCCTGAGCGTGCTGTTCTTGGACAGCGCCATGTCCATCGACCCTGAGAGGTCCACGGCGACAAACGTGTCTCCGAGCCCGTCAGGCACCGTCTCGACAGCAACGTCGATTGCGTCCTCCAGCCACCGCTCGACCGCTGGTGCCTGGACGTCAGCATTCTGGAGTGCGGTGTACGCCTGGTAGTACCGGAACGGGTACAGCGGCGCGTGCCGGACTGCTTCCAGGTCGAGGTGGTCCACGACGGTGTCCTCGTCGACGCCTGCTTCGAGCATGTTCCGGAGGTTTCGGATCGATGCGAAGATCGGCAGCGTGTACGCGTCGTCCTCGATGAGCGTCTCCCACGCGTCTCGGGTGTTGCCGCGCTCAGAGATAACTGTCTCCCAAGTGTTCGGCGACGGCAGTGGTTCGACGTCGGGATAGTCGTCGAGATCGCCGCGCATGAACCGCTCGAACAGCACCTCCTGGTCGGCGTCGACCGGCTTGGGGTGGACGCGATTGAACACGTCGTGCAGCGTCACCTCGCGCCGCGACAGCTCGTACTTGCCCAGGGTGTAGGCGTCCGCCATCGAGACGAGCGCGTCTTCGACCCCACGTCGAAGCGGCCACGGGGCAGTCCCGCCGAACAGCTGGTCGTGGATGGCGAGCACGGTTGCCGTCTCGTCCATTCGCTGGATGATCGCCGGGGCCCACTCGCGGATGAGTGACTCGGGTGAGTCGTCCTTGAACCGGTTGTCGTTGGCTGCCAGTACGAGCAGGACCTGTGGAATGTCCCGTAGGTAGAGTTCCTGGCGCGCGTACGCGGCGAGTTTCAGGACGAACTCCGGATCCTCGTCTGCCGCGGCGTCGAACCGTCGGACGACAGCAGCGAGTTGTTCGTCATCGGTCTCGTAGAACGAGCCCTCCAGCAGTTGGTTGATCGTGCGCTTGTACAGTGCGAGTCGAGGGTCCGCAGGCTCGAACGCTTCCCCACCTTCGTAGTTGGTGGTTCGCGTCGCCTCCGCGACCGTTTGCTTTGGCCTGTTGAATTCCATACTATCACGCGGAGCCGCAACAGGCGACTCCGATACCGGTGCTGTTCACACGTAGTGCGAGCAGCGAACGCCGGGAGAAGACGTCTCCCGAGCCCAGCCTCACTTCGTTCGGCTGGACGTCCCCGGCACGATTCGAACGTGCGACACCCGGCTTCGAAGGCCGGTGCTCTGTCCTGGCTGAGCTACGGAGACAAGGACGTGGCCGGAAAACTGCTGAAGCCTGAACAGCGTGCTACCAGATTACACTACGGTGGACGAACAGATTCCACCGCCGGGATTCGAACCCGGACTTCCGGCTCCAGAGGCGAAGGATGGCTCCAACTCGACGGCCACGGGATGAGTGATGGCGACCGGGAAACTGTCGAGGCGGATCCGGTGTCGAGAGCACCCACGTGCTCTCTTTGTCCGGGATGTTCTCGATGGACGAGGCCACCGACAGGATTTGAACCTGCGAGTTCCTGGCGAAGCAACACCCCGACTCGACGGTCGCCACGTGCGGTCGGGAAACTGACGGCGCGACGGGCTATGACTCCCGGTGTGGGCCTTGCGGGCTGAAGGAACGCACCGTCTCGTCGACCGCACGCTATGGGAACCGACAGGGGACGCGTCACCGGTCTACGTCGCTACCTCGATGGTACGACGCAGAGCGTCGCTGTCCACTGCCAGTTCCCGAGTGCTCCCGAGGGGAATCGAACCCCCGACCTCCAGCTTGAAAGGCTGGCGTCCCTCGCCAACGGAGACTCCGGGAGCATCACTGCTATGGAACTAGTGGTTCCGAGCGCCTGGGGAAGGACTCGAACCTCCTGCGACCGGGGTAACAGCCCGGCACCCCCACCAGGGGGGTCTCCCAGGCACCGAGAGGGCCCGACGGGATTCGAACCCGCTATCCTGCGGTTAAAAGCCGCTCGCCTGTCCTCATAGGCTCCGGGCCCACATGCTCCAGCCCGGATTCGAACCGGGGGCTCGGCCGTGAGGGCCGTGAGTTTGGCCACTACTCCACTGGAGCGGGTTGGCCTCTCCTGGAAAGGGTCATCGGCCAGTGGGACGGGCAGGATTCGAACCTGCGTGTTCTCGTTACAAGTGAGATGAAGGAACTCTCTCCGTCGCACCGGTTCTCCGGTGAAAACTCGGCGAGAGTGTGTAAATGCCAGGCTCTTCCACCGCCCCGAAGTCTCTCCGGCACGACTCGAACGTGCGTCTCCTCCTCTACAGGGAGGCGTCGTGACCGCTCGACTACGGAGAGAAATGTCGCCGCGAGGATTCGAACCTCGGAAGGACCTACGCCAGCGGTTCTGAGCCGCTTCCCGTTGACCACTTGGGTACGGCGACAGGGAATCGTCTACCGGTACAGTAACCGGCATGCCGCCACCAGGATTCGAACCTGGGAAGGACTAACCACACGGTCCTCGACCGTGTCCGTTTGACCACTCTGGCATGGCGGCGCAATTCGAGAATCGCTAACGACTCTGCGAATCACCTCGGCACGCAGCGGCGGGAGAGTGATTTGAACACTCGTGCCCTCGCGGACGCCGCGCTTCCAACGCGGTCCCTTGGCCGGGCTAGGGAAATCCCGCCAACAGTGAGACGGAGATTCGAACTCCGAAGCCTCGCAGCTCTCGGTTTCAAACCGAGCACAGTCACCAATCTGCTTGTCTCACCACACGCCGTCGGAGCTTGCTCCGACGAGCCTCCTTCGCGTTACTCACGGGCTGTCGGAAGATGCGTATTGCTCAGCTTCTGACCCTCGGTTTCGGGGTGAGTAAGTTCACCAGCACCCAGTCACGGCAGGGGCGAATGGCGGTCACCTCGTTCCGTGAAAGTACGTGCCTTCGTCGGTGACGCAGATTCTCACGCTTCCAATCGTGTCGATGGACGTTGTTTCACCGAGTGGGACGTGCCGGAACGCTTTTTCCTCGCAGTCAGGGCAGACCTTCTTTGGCATCACGCCGTGTCCCGGAGTTGAACCGGGAACCCGTCGCCGGGGCTGGCGTAGCAGGCCAGTGGGGTCACCATTCCCCAGACACGGCACACTGAGCCGACGAGGATTCGAACCTCGGTCCTGTGCGCCCAAGGCACAGATCGTCGTCCGCTGGACTATCGGCTCACGGGTACTGCCGAGCGTTCGGCAGTTAGTTATCTATCTGTACGACTGTTTCCAACTGCGCAACCACGAACGGGTAGTCGTGATTACGTGTCTCATCGCGGGGGCGTACTTCGGGTGCTCCCGGGAATACCACACCGGCTCATGTAGGTTGCAGACCCTGCTGGGCCCAGCATCGTGGGAACGATCCAGCTGATCGCACCAACGGGCTGCCTACCTCGATGGGTATCCCCACGTGGTTTGTCCACGCGTCTACGCCGACGCCGGGGTTCGAACCCGGATCACGGTCGTGACAGGACCGTATGCTCGCCGGATTACACCACGTCGGCATGCAGTCGCCCCGGCCGGAATCGAACCGGCGACCTCCGGATTCAAAGTCCGGCGTCCCTCGCCAGCGGAGACTCCGGGGCTCGACGTAGCCGCAGCTAACGCTGCGGGGGATGTGTGCTAGCGACTCCTCGTACGCTCAGCGCGTACGGAATCGCTCGTTCGTTCCACGGTCAGGAACGAACGCAGACCAAACTGCCGCGAGCTTCAGTCGCCGTACTCGCGTGACGCTGTGAGCTAAGCGAGTACTAGGCGAAAGCAGGCGGCAATCCCGTGTTCCCCAGCCCCTGACGGGTAGTCCGCGTGGGAGCCGGGTTATGCGGGTGAGAGTGTCCGGAGATCGCCGGAGTGCGTCGCACTTTCGCGTTCGATGGCGACGCAAGCCCAGTGATTCCCGGCCGAACTCTTCGCACGCTGGTCTTGTAGATACTCGCCGAACACGCGACCCGCGGCTAAGCGAGAACGAGCACGCCGCGATTTGAAGCGAGTATCGACCATGTTGCGAAATTCTCCGTTTTCGAGATTTGTTTCGGACGTCAATTACGGGATATCGTGGCAACTGTATTAAAGTTAGTCAGGGTGTGGTAACCATAGACAAGGAGGTCGTGAAGTCCTGCGCCAGGTACATTGTTAGAGGTCACTGCTGGAGTGCACAGAAACTATTTACAGTAAACGGCTGTCTGTTAGAACAGATGGTTGGTCTCCCGTCGGTCGAGTTCTAGCCGGGGACCCAGTCACAGTGTGTGACTGATGGTTCTCGGTTAGAGACCAATGACCGAGAATACTGACGCAGGCAAGTCTGACCAGACAGAGTGTAGCGACGCGCCTCCTCAACCGATTGACCCGACCGACTGTTCTTCGTGTCGGGAGACAACCTCCATCCTGGCGTGCGATGCGTGCGACACCACGCACTATGCCGAACTCCACGATGTCTCGCTTGGTGACTCTGAGTACGATGTGTGTAGCGACTGCCTCCAGTTGCTCGTCGATCAGGTCGAGCGATACTACTGGTGGGAACGCCTGACTGAGGCGCACTACAACCGCGCAGCGGGATTTCTCCGGTCACTTGATGAAGTTTGGTGCGTCAAGGATTAGGCGTACGCTGGCGGCGAGCTGTGGATTCATACGCCCTATTGTGATGCGGCAGTCGTCAGAGATATTTGCGACCACTTCGGGTTCCAAATCCGGTGGTTCAGCGTCGTGACTCCCACTGACGAAGGATTTGATTGCATCTCCGAGCATGGTCCCTGTATCGAAATTAACCTCACCTACACGAATCGCCCCTCTAATCCGCTTCCGTTAGAATACGACATCCAGGATGACGTGACGTACCACGAGATCGAGTGGCTCGAAAACCATCACCGCCTGTTCGACCCAACGACTGATTGGAGTAGGCTACTGTAAATCAATTCTCGGTAACACTTATTAGTGATTCGCTATTTTATTTTACAGCAGTGCTTACGAACGCGGGACTCGAACTCATCGACGCTCTTCACGGTGGGCGTGAAGCGACCGTCCACGAGCTCGCAGACGAAACTGGGATCAGCACTTCGCAGATCTACCGGACGGCCGACGAGTTACTCACCGAAGGGCTCATTGACGAGTCCAGAGGGCACCACAATCAGCGGCTTCTGTGCGTTACTGGCCATCCGGTGATCGAAGCGTACCGAAGCCTGATCTCTAAACTGGGGCACGTTGACTGGCCAGATTTGCTCTCGCCGGCAACAATACGCATTTGCTGGTTTCTGGATGAACCTCGACGCGCAACAACAATTGCAGATAGACTTGACATCACGCGACAGGCGGTCCACCACGCGCTGGATCCGTTGAAACATCGCGCGATGCTCTTCCCATCCGGGCCAGAGTACGCGCTCGTCCCCAGCCTACAACCGTTACACGACTTCGCAGAAGCCGTTATCCTCCACGAGCACCGCGCCCGTGTCCGGCGTCTCGCGCCAAGTGCAACAGTCGAGTGGTTCGATCCTGAGCGGGCACTTGTCCACGTCCACACCAAAGACGACACCGCGGCTCTCCAAGCCGCTGACGAGTGGGAGATGACCGGGCTTGCGCGGTTCGTCACATTCGACCTGCAGTTCTTCCTGGCAGGTGAACCGGCATTCTGGTACGCACCAGACGAGCCCCTCACGCCTGCCCAAATTGTCTGTCACAGCCTCGTGAACGATACTGGGTCAAGGCGAGTGAGCTACGCGCTCCTCCTCATCGAGCACGTACAAATCGACGAGAAGGAGCTACGCAATACCGCAACATGGTACAGTTTGGAATCCACAGTCTCGGACCTGTATGCGTTTCTCAAGGACGAGGCCGAGAAGCTGGATGGTGGCGACACAGTGCTTCCGAATCCTACCGAGTATAAGTCGTTGAAGTCACAGTACGGAGTCACGTAGCTCTAAGAGCGATTCTTCGGCTGAAAAACAGACTAGCCAATCAGATTACTTGCTGGAGCAGACTGTTGAGACGCTCTAACACCGATTCACAATCGCCATTCTCTCTGGCAGTTTCGCACAACTCGTCGAATAGGTCGGCCAGAGCCGCCACGATTGGTTCTTCGAGCGCTGTCGGATCGATAACAGGGAGTTCGTTGAGCGCATTGATGCTGAGTTTCTCGTAGCCGCCTTGCTGCGTTTGTGTCTGCGTCTGGATCACCTGCTGTCCGACGTTGCTATTCAGGTACGCGAGCAACGCTTTCAGTTCAGTTTCATCAAGGGACACGTCGTAGAATCCACGGAAGTTGTTGATGTTTCTCGCCGTTGTCTCGTTGAGGATGAAGGTGAAACCGTCTCGACCGGCGTCTTGCACCAAGAACCGAGGTGAGGCTTGTCGACGGGGTCGATACCAGTACGGGCGGTTCTCGATTACGTTCGCTCCAAGTGAGCTGGTCCGGTAGACACTATCCTGTAGATACGAAACGACGTTCGACATCTCGCCGTCGCTGTTCCTCGGGAGCGAGTCAGCGTTGAATAACACTTGCTTCTCGAAGTCCTCCCGTGACTTCCGGACTCCTGGTAGTTCGTCCGGGTTTAGTAGCCAGACCTCCTCACCAGCAGCTCGTAGTTGTTCCCAGTCCTCCTTACGGAAGTCGTACCCGTCGACGAGCCTTGGTTGACGAATGAGTCGAGACAAGTGTTTCTCAGAGATTCCTGACTCATCGACTTCGTTCTGAGTCAGGCAGAAAAACGTCACATCGCCGGTGGACTTCCCGCGGTGGATCGTGACGAACTCGCCGAGCTCAGTCAGCTCGCTTGTATCAACGTCGCAGGGATCGAATAGTGCTCCCCAGTTTTGCCCGGGTACAAGATCCGCTTGCGGCACGTGATTGATGAATCCCCACTCAGTCTCACCCTGCTCCCCATTCTGCACCGCGTTACGAAGCGTACTCGAATCGATGGACTCGTCCACGCGAATGAAGCGCGTCACACCCTCGTTACCACCAGAACATGCTTCTAAGAAGCAAACGAGTGCGGTGACTTGGGCGTCCTCGAAAACCGATTCGCCTTCTGGGTCGAACTGAACGAGCGCGGTGATGGAAAACTCGTCAAGTAGGAACTGTTTGAGTGAGTCGCCGTAGGCCGTCGTGAGGAATCTATCCGGCGTGAGGAACGCTGCACGGTCGCCCGAAGATAGGAACGACCGACTATGGTACATGAAATACGTGTAGAGTGGTGATCGCGCACTGACGTCGATTCCTGTCGATTGCTCCATGTCGGCGTTGATCTGTTCTTTGTACTCTTTCGGGAGCGCATCCCCGCTCGTGTATGGGGGGTTACATACGATCCCGCCAATATCGTGTTGTAGTTCGTCTGGATCAAGATTGAGGAAGTCGTGTGTTCGCGGCGTATTCAGCTGTCCACCCAAAGTGAGTGCTGTCGCGCCCATGACCCGAGCGAGGGGGCTACGTTCGATCCCGTCGACGTGCGTGGGGTCAGTGTTTAGACTCCAGCGCGGGTGAAACGCGCTGGATAGTACGCCGGCTCCCATTCCAGGGTCGAGAAGGTGGTCGACATCGCGGTTAGCCCAGGACTTCATCGTCACTGCAATTTCCGGCGGTGTCCGAAACTGCCCGAGTGACTGTCGATACTCGCTCGGTGTTAGCTCCGCGTAGAGCTTCCCAATATCTTCCGTTGGCTGGGGTGAGAAGAGCAATCGATCCCGGTGAGCCAACGTAGATTTCAGGAGGTCCTCATCAGCCAGTTCTGTGACGTGGTCAAGAATGAACTGATTGAATGCTCTGTCTCCTGTCTGCTTCCGTGCGTTGTGAAACGCCTGTTGTACCGAATTGGAGAGTGGTGGAACGATGCCGTGAAACCGGTACCATTCGTACATCGTCGCTTTTAGGAGAACATTCAGGACGGCGTGTCGCGCAACAGTTCTCTGTACCTCCACTGTTTCTATCGACCCGATTCCGTGCAGCTCGCACCACTCCTGGAGTTGCTTGTGGAGCGACTCGGACAATTTCGTATTGAATGCTGGAGTGATGGTGCCTGCTGCCCGTTGAATGTCCTTGATGAGTTCATCCGTGACGACGGGCGCGAATGTTTGAGAGGCTGAGTCCCACTCGTAGCTGAGTCGGTCGAGTACACGCTCGGTGACTCGGTTCTTTACTGCGGGTTTCCACACCTCGATTCCTACGTCTGCAGCGGTCTGGTACAGCTCTCGCTTCGAGAACGGTGCTGGAATCTCGTGCCGATCACCTGTCAACTTCTGGATGACGGCGTCTACCTGTTCATGCCGCCGTGCGTCCAATCCTACTGGGGTAACCGGTGAGCGGTCTCCCCCACCACCCATCGCCGGAGACGGGACAGGGGTCTGAGGATACGGACGAGCGTTATCACTCGTTCCGCGACGGTGGAGTCGCTTGATTTCTTCTAGGTCCCTCATATTCCTCGCTGCGGGCACGATCCGCAGTACGCCAGCCACTCAGAGAGGAGTGGTTTCCGAGGCAGTCGCTGGAACTACGTTTCGATCAAGTAACCGAATTCCTCGACGACGGTCTCACCGTCAATGCCGCGTTCTTCGCACCAGTCTAGCGCTGCTTCCTCATCGAGCGGTTCGATCTCCGCACTGCCCGTCGTGCCGCCTCCGCTACACGGCTTGGCGTATTGGGTTGCCGCACCGCCCTCGCAGTGGAGGAAGTACTCCCCGTCCGAGGTCTCGTATAGCGTTTCGACGAGGTAGTAGAGATCACCTCGATCCGTGTTTGGGGCATACTGGGCAATTTGTTCGGCTCGGTCCGTGTCGTACAGTTTTCGGTCGATGACGCGCTGCATTGCACACCTTGACATGACCTGGTTGTATTAAAGGGTTAGCCCTGAGAACCCGAGATTTCTAACGCTACAGGCCGTTAGAACCCGGAATCCGGACTCACAGTACGACCGCCCGACTCACAGCACGACTATATCGGGCAAAACGGTCTCAGAGCCCACCAGCCCGGGGGGTAGAAAGTAAACAGCGACATGGATTCTTCAGAATCGCTTGATATGGCTATGACTCACCGAACATCTACGAGAGAGCAACGAATCACTCACGCACGTCCGGACATCATCCTCGGCCGCAGTCATCGGAACAGCAACCCTGTCGCACTCATATTCTTGATATGTTTTCTGGACACCCCCCGTGTTGACAGTGAGAAATCCTGTCCAATATGGCCTGTACTGACTGGAAAATTCTGGACACACCCCGTGCTGACCGACGATGACGATCCATCAAATAGATGCTAATTTCTCACTCCGGCAAGAGCTAACTGTCCGTCTAAAGCCTATCTGGCTCATCTAACCTTGTTTTGATTCTCTACGAGCAATCAACGAAAGTCGTCGTGTGAGAGGACATCTTGTGGCTCCACATCTTTTGGCAGCCCATCTTCGCCAAGTGGTCTAAAGATATAGGAATCGTCGAGATAGTCGTTTTCGAGCAGTTCACGGAGCTCTGCCAACGTCATATCTTCACCCTGATATGCTTTCCTCAGTAAGCGATTACGCGCTTCTCGTGGCAACCCGCAGTGAAGATCGAGGTTGAAGTCAAGCACTTCGTGCCGGTCATCAAGCCCCTTCTCGATTCCATTCTGGAGGACATCTCGAAACCGGTCATTAGTGGAATACCCTGGTGAGTCCGGTGCGTACGCGCACATCCGGTAGATAAACGCGATAGCGTTTTCTGCGGCGTCGAATGCTTGCGTGTTTGTTTCTCCTGATTCCGTGACGAGTTGGGTTACGTCTCGTTCTTCGAGCTCTGCTGCGAGGTACTCAAAATCGTAGAGGCCGTTTCTGACCCTGTCTCGGATCCGTTTCCTGGCATTCCGCGCGCTATCACTTTGTAGGTTCTTTCGCCCAGCGAGGTAATCACGGTCGTCTGTGGTCAAGATCCCGCGTTGTCGATCCGGTCCAGTCATAACTCATTCCGAACACGGTCTCAGTTGATTATAAAGAATTCCCGGGGATCGTCATCGGGTTCCGATTACAGTGTTCTCGAATTTACTATTCCGCTCTCTGTCGACCTCACGAATGCACCGCGCCGCAACCAACCACCGCACACCCAGACCATGCCAACAGACGAAGAAATCAAAGCAAGAATCGAGACAAACTCAACCCGCTACGGACACGGCAAAACGCCACAGGACGTGTTTGAGGACCAACTACGCCCTCAAGCATACGAACTGATCGACGCACTTGCTGCCAGCGAACACCTCTCCAAGAAAGAAGCCATCGCGTTCGTACAACACCACCTCGTAAGCACCCCGACCAGGGTAGAACTGGAAGGTGAATCTGAAGAATTCGATAACCCAGCAGAATTGAAATCGTACGCCCTTCAAGGCAAGCATAAGGTCGCGCAAGCGATCTGGATCTACGAGCTCATTGACGCCTACCGACACCCTGAGCCGCCTGAAGAATGCCGTGAATGTGGAAAATCAATCGGCAACACTTGGATCGGGCATCCAGACAAAGGCGAACCAGGCGTCCTCTGCGAAGACTGCGCCGGCATAGATCCCCACTCCGGTCTCTAAGGCTCGTCACCGGTCAGCACACGTGGACTAACAGAAACGAATCCCCTTATACGAGATTTATCGCCTGTTCGGTCAACCGGTACCGATACGCCGGTCGAACGAATACGATCTGCCCGTAGTCTTCCGATTTCGTGACTTCCTCAGAGGACTCAATCGCTTCGACAGCCGTATTGAGTCGCTCCACTGGGTCACCGGACCGAAGATAGTCGATGACCTGTTCTGGCTCGATACCGAACTCCGTAGCCAGGATACTTCGAATTGTTCGACCAGCGCCGTCAGCGACGGCGACAGACGGTGCTGACACCCGGGTCTGCGGGCCGTCCCGCTCTGCAGCGTCTTCAGAAAGCGCTGTGACCTGCAGTTCGTCGTCGATATGCGCGATCAACGCATCCAGGTTTGCTTCTGCTTCCTCAGTCACCTGCCCATTCACGATGTCGTCAAGCCGCTCGCTAATCGCAAAGACATCCGGTCCGGGCGGCGCGGTCTGGGCAAGCACGCCAGCATCGACAAGGTGATTCAGTACTGTTCGCGGTTGGTACTCGATGTCGACATCAAGCGAGTCCAGCAGTTCTGTTCGCTTGAGTCCCTCTTGCTCGGGACCGATCCCTGCGTTGTAGAACGCTTTTGCCACGTTTACCTGATCGTCGACGCTGTGTGTGTTCCCCTTTCGTTCTTGGATATACCGCTCCAAGCGGTCGAAATCTGTGTCGTCATCCTCGTCAATCGTGAGTGCGTCTCTGACTGTGTCTGGAAGTTCTGGACGCGGCGCATCACGGTGCCGTTGGGCTTTCTCTGATAGGCGCGTGTTGTCGTAGAGGGCACGCGCTACGGGGAGCCCACGGAGGTAATTGTACTCGTAGAGGATTTCCACACCGTGTTCAGTCAGGCCGTAGAACTGACTGGGAAGATCACGCGCGTCCTCATTCGGCGGGTACCGATAACAGTCGATGATATCGTTGTCACTGAGAACCTCCAGCTGATCCCGGATTGCGGCCTTGTTCTTCGGCATCATGTACGCCAACTCGTCGAGTGAGGGGAGATGCTCTGGGTGGCCAAGGATGAACTGCAGAATCAAGTGCCGCGTCTCTTGGGAGAGGAGGTCGTAGATCTGCCGCTGTTCTTCGAACGGGCCGCCACCCTCCGCGGCAGACGCATCACTCATAGTCTCACTTGAGAGTACCTCGGCGACGCGAATAATACTTTGGGTCAACTGGTGTGGTCAATCAGCGTATTAGCCATATTGGTTAGCAACCTATTTATTCCGTCTCCAAGGAGCACCAGTATGGCTGACCCCGGCCCGCCCCCGAATGCAACAGAGATCATGGAGAGCGTGAACGACGCGCTCCAGGGTCTCGAATTAGAACCTCACGAAACGTCGGAAATACTGGGGTTCGCCAACCGAGAACTCCCGCACCTCCACACGCCCGAAGACTCGTACTTCATCCTCGGCAGCTACCGCGACCCATACCTTCGACGACTCCGCATCGTCCAGAACGAACTCGACAAGCGCCTCGGCACATACCCGTTCCTGATGGCCGATCTCCCCGAGTTAGATATCGACCGACTCCCCGTCTTCCGCATCCGATTCACTCTCCTCGCCGCGCATGCCGATACTATCGTCGCTGTGTATGAACAGGATGCCGGGGGCGAAGTTACCGAACTCGGGAAGATCAGCACGACACCATACTTCGACAAATCGTACGTGCTGCCGCGAGACTACGCGTGGATGTCCGAACAGAATCTCGCCACGGAAGCAGACGTCATCGCGGCTGCCGCGACAATCTACTTCAACGACGATCTCGACGAAGCGGCTACCGAAGAAGAGCTGGACTCACTCATTACTACAGCCAACAAGAACGACATCAGCCTCACGATACCCGACGTCATCGACCGATTAGAGGATCGAGAGGACGGCGAACAGGCACCTGTCTCATACAGCTGGGTTCACCTGAACGAATTCCGTCTCTTCGAACTCCACGACCGATGCTTCGCCTGGTCCAGCCCAGATGACCTCCGTGATGTCGTCGATGAAGTTCCGTAGTACTGCATAACGCAGTTGATTCAGAACCAATATGTTCTAACAACTAAGTTATGAGTTTTCTGGACACCCCCCGAGAGGCTATCGAGAGATACCGCTTGAAGGCGTCTGCAGGCCCCGAATAATTCTGGACATACCCCGCCACCACCTCTAATAAGATATTTGATGCTATTCAGGTGTTGAGCGTCACGTGTTTTCAGCAAGGGAAATTCGTCGCCATTCAACTCACTCACCCTGGTGGACTGGCGACATACTGCTATTGGGTAACCGACGCGGCTTGTTTACCGGAGTGAAAGAGTATGTTAGGCACATTCAGCCCTCCTGCTCATAGTGGTGAAGTGTGGGCCGTGGGTCAGCTGCCGAGTAGCCGTCGGAAGAATCCAGGCGAGTCTGTTTCTTCAGGAGTTGCGTCAGATTCCGCCGGCTGGTCGGTAGTCTCACCATTTTCTGCGGGTCCGTTGAGTAGTTCGTCTACCGAGTAGCCGACCCACTCGGCAAATTCCTTCGGTGCACCGATGTAGACACTCGTCCCAGATTTATCGGACATGAACCGCTTGTCCAGTCGTTTCTCGTAGTCGTAGACTTCCCAATCCTCGCGGTCAAAGTCAGCGTTCATCCCATCGGGTTCCGATTCGAACTCGACACGGCCTCCCTGGATGTCGCGCTGCCATTTGAGCCGCCCTGTATCGTACATCTGTTCCGCTGGCTCATTAGCAGGGAAATACTCCGGTGGTTCTCGGCCAGCCTCCTCGTAGAAGTCACAGAAGATCTGGCGGACGTCTTCCACGGTGCCATTGCCTTCGGTCCACGGCTGCTCTGCTAGCATCCGGCGAGCCACGTAGCTGAATATCGGGTTTTCTCGCTCTAACACTTCTGCGAGATCGTCTTGCGCCTCATGGAACCCAGGGTCTTCTGGATTCGAAGGGAACGACACGTCCATACTGAGGATCTTCATTCGGTTCCGGAACTCCGATTTCGGAAGCGAATCGTTAGTCGTGAAAATCAGACACGGCTGATCGACACTGGTCGGCGTCCAATCACCCCAGTAGTTTCGGATTGGGCTCCACCCTTCGATCTTGCCTTTCTCCGCGTCGATGATCGCATACGGGAAACAGGTGTCCCACTCCCGAACTCCGCGAATCTCATCAACACCCACGTCGTCTGCATCAACTCCAGAAATGACTGTGTTGTCCGAAACCAGGCGGAGGATGTATTCCGTGAGTTTATCCTTTCCGGCGTCGCTGTTCCCTTCGATGTACAGGTGCTGTAGGACGTTGTCGAGGGTCCGCGACGGGGACGAGAGTGCCTCAGCGTACTGGTTGGCGAACGGGGCCCAGAAGCCGTAGAGGAACGCTTCGTACATCTGAGCCATTACGGCGGTCGGTGTCTGGGTGTACCCGTGGTTTTTGACGGTCTCGACGTAGGACTCAATGGTATCGAGGCAATGGTCCAGAACCTCGGGAGTCGGTGGATCCGTAGCGACTAAAATCAGGTCCTCATCATCGCCGATGATGACCTGTTCGGCTTCGGGGACGACGGACATGGTGGGGATCTCTGTTGATTCCCGAACTTGGTTGTTGTAGGCGCTCAGCGGAGCTGTGATACTGTGATCCTCGACAGTCGCGCCGCGGGAACGGAGAGTAGAGCTGAACTCGTCGGCGACATCCCTGTCTACTTTACTAGTCCCCATTCGAATTTTCTTCTCTGGCGTCCGAACTCGGGGCCGGTCTAACGTCTCGGTGAGGGCCGTTTCGTTGTCTGATTCGACAAGCCCCACATCCGGTGATTCCTCGCTATCACCCTCTGTTCCCGAAGGTTCGTTCGGATCGGTGTCATCGTCGTCACCTGACCCATCTGGTTTGACGACCGTCTGGTCGGCTTTCTCCGGCTCATCGATGAATGCAACTGATTCATCCGCTTCCTCAGGGTCATCGACTGCTGCCGTTACTCGATCTGCGATCTCCTTCAGATCCTCCGTCGCATCTTGGTTGAGCGCGGCCGTATCGCTTACGTCTAAATCTCCAGATCCGACCCAGTACTCGATGCGGTTTTCGCGCTCTTCGGGAGTGTCTGCGTCTTCGATGGCTTCGACCAGCCCTTCAAGAAGCGTCTGGCTGCTGTATCGTTCTCGGTACTCGTCGATAAACGCTGCAAACTCCTCATCGAGCTCCGTCCCGACTTCGGTAGTGATGACCGAGATCTGGTTCGTGTGGTACTCCCACGAGTTAACGGATAGGTTCGCGGACCCATGAACGAGCTTCACCGTATCGTCCGGCATGACGATACGGTACATTTTCGAGTGGACGATCTTTCGGTTCTTCAGTCGAACAGTCAGCCGGTCGTCCTGCCGGAGCTGAACGAGCGACCGCGCGGTTGAGACATCGTTGACCTGATTGGCGTAGTCGTTAGCATTCCCGACCAGCACATCGAGTGAATCGATGTCATACTCGGTCAGCATCCGGACCATCAGTTCCGGCGTCTCAGCGTACGTCACCGCATCTACGTGGCGGGCCCCCTCGAACAGGTCGAGAAAGTCCTCACGCTTTTTCACCATCACCAACCGATACCCCGCCTCACCGGAACCGTAGAATTCCGGCATGTCCGCGAACTTGTCAAACGAAATGTTCGCTGTTATCTCATCCATAGTTCTGCCTTCGTTTACCCGATTAGTGGAATTCCCGCGGAGTCAAGACGGTAGTCACGCTCCACAACGACCGTCTCGAACCGCTGCCCTCGCTTAATCAAGGCTCTGGACCCCCGTTGAATCTCCTTCACCGAAGTCTGCGGACTCCGATTGAGCTGGTTCCCGCTGGCGCTGATCGTACGCCTCACGCCAAGCCTCAATGACATCCGGACTCTCTGCCCCGTGCTCCGTACGCCGACGCCGAACTTGAATCAGCGCTGGCGTGTTCATCGCATCACCAGAAACCACCGCTTGTCCGGGCGTCAGGCCGGGTAACTCACGGAGTACATCTTCACCTGCAGCCTCGACAGAATTCTTGATCGCGTCTTGGTCGTTCGGGTTCTTGATTTGCATCGAGATCTGGGTGCCACATTGCGACAGCACGTCCTGGTCGATCTTTGAAGGACGTTGACTGATGATGCCCAGTCCGAACCCGAACTTACGGCCCTCGGATGTGATTGTGCGCATAATATCGAGTGACGGTGCGTCACCGGAAGCCGGTGCGAACCGATGCCCTTCTTCGAACAGCGCAAAGATCGGGTGACCGATTTCAGAGTCCCTGTCTCGCACGGCATCGAGTCGTTCTCGATACATCCGTCGCAACAGGACAGTCGTGATGAGTTGCTGGTTCCATCGATCCAGCGTATCCATCTGCAGGACGGTACACTGACCAGGATCCACGATTTCGTCCAGCGGGACGTTGTCCTCAGGGTGGAACAGATCGTTCCGCTCTATCGACCGGCGGAGACGCCACTCTAAGGCCCCGACACTCGCGTCGTCATCCCCGTATCTCGCTTCCATTTCATTGATGAGTTCATCGACGCCCCACGTTCGGCTTTCGCGCCGCTGCATCGCACGCCATGCCGTCGACAGTCGCTCTTGCATCCGATTGCTCGGATTGTCCAAGACGGCCATAACGTCGCCAATGTCCAATTCGGAAATGCGAACGCGAAGCCGCTCGGGATCGTAGTACACGACGTCCGGGTCGTACCCATCCTCTCCTTGGAATGCGTCGTGTCCCTGTATGTCCGCGAGGCTGTCGTACTCGCCATGCGGGTCGAACACGAGGAGAGACGCGCGGGAACCGGGCCGCATCATCTCCTCGATGAGTACGGACGCTGTGTACGATTTCCCGCTGCCGGTGGATGCGAGGATCGCTAGGTGCGTTGAGGCGAATTCCTTGATTGGAATGTGGATATTCGTCGCTTCGGACGGCCGATTCAATAACCACCCCAGGTGTGCAGTTCCGTCCAGCTCCGTCACGTCTGCGCTGTCCGTCTCGCACCCGAGGTTCGGTAGGACTGTTTCCAGCTGCTGATCCGGCGCAATCGACAACGGCGTTCCCGGAGACGGGAGCTGTCGCGGATTGGCGAACGTGGTCATATCGGTGTCGTAGTACCCGATGACCGTCGCCGTCAGCCGGTACAATTCGGTGTCGTCGGTCGGTACTCCGAGCGTTGCTGCGACGGTATCTGGACCAACTTCCGGATCTGCGAGGAAACCGTCGGGAAGTCCGCGAATCAATTCGCGGTTCGTCACGCGGGCAAACACAGACCGGTTCTCTCCATCGACGGAGACAGTGTAGGTGATGAACTCCCCCGTCTTGATTGACTTGTCCGCAGGGGTGACGAAGACGAACTCATTCGGGTCTTCTCCAGGTCCGGCGACGGTTCCGACGACCGATTGCTTCCCGGACATCAGACAACCCCCCGACGCTCGTGCGCCTGCCACTCGATGTTTTGCTCCACTACGTCCAGTACCCGCTGGTTCGGGTCGTCCTCAGGGAGCATCCGTCGGAGCCGGTCGATCAGTGCGACGATGACTTCAGCACCGAGGTCACCCGCGATGTCGATGAGTCGGTCGAGGTAAGCCAGCTGGATCTGTCCGTCGACAGTGTGGAAGGAGACGGTCACCTCATCCGGACAGTGGTAGACCGTGTCGTCTACCTCTAGCGTCCATCGCGGCATCCGATGCGTTGGATCCGCAATCGTCCGATCATCGGTCACGACCGCCGTACCGAGGAGCGCCACGCCGGCGAGTGTCGTTCGTTCCTCGATGTATCCGGGCGTGAACTGTGCTTGGTCGTCTTGGGCTAGCCGCGGGCCAGTGCGGCCTTGGTCAGGGTCGACGAGCTTCGTGTCGTAGATCACGCCCATAACCGCGTGCTCCGTGCCGTCGATGACTTTCTTGATGAAGACGGGTTGCCCGAACTCCCGCTCGTGGAGCTCTGGCGGGCGGTCACAGTCTCGCTCTTTGAAGATCTCGACAACGTAGTCGAGATGGCTGTTCGAGGAAACGATGCTCCCAATCCGGACACATGAGTCGAGATCCGGGGTGTCGAGTTCTGTTGCTGATTCTGTCATAGGTTTACCTCGGTGGTGCTTCGGAGTAGTCGAGTGAGCGGTGCTTCAGTCGTCGCCGTGGCGAAAGCGTTCATCATCGGCGGCGGAGTTCCTTGCTAAGTGCTTTGGCGTTCCATTCTAACGGGACGTCGTTCGATTCGGCCCAGCGCTGCACGACCCGCTGGAACTGTTGCCGATCCTGATGATCCAGTACCGCATCGCTATCCACCTGCTGGAGGATTTCCGGATAGCCACGCCCGATACCGGCCTCCGCTCGGACGATCTCGACGGTGTACTCGAACATCGACTCATATCCGTCAGGACCGTCGCTGCGGCAGAGCCACCCGGGGAACTCGATACGGTCAAGCCCAGCGCCTGGCGGCACATTCAGGTACGTGAACAGGATATCGTCGCGGAACTCGTACGTCTCTCCCTCGTATGTTGCCTGTAAGGCGTCAATACTCCCGTCACGTTTCGAGATGAACGGGAGCGTGATGTCTCCCCACGGACTCATCAACTCTGTCAGCACGTGCGCGTCCGGAATGACGCGATCATCTTCGAACTCCTCGCGCCACAGGAGTCGCGTCATTTTCACCAGTTCCGTTGCGCTCGACCCAGCAACGTATCCCACCAGTGGAATTTCGTGGTGCTGACTCGCCGCAATTACTCGACTCAACGTCGAGAGGTATCGTTCTCGGGTTTCGGGTTTTAGCGGGTTCGCAAACGACGCGATCAACGGCCCGTCGTAGAACACGACCGGCGTGCGTTCGATGTCGCCCGCATCACGAGCAGCGGCCAGATCCGACAACTTCTCGATCAGGAGTTGCCCCTCGTGTTCGTAGCGATGATGACCGACAAGCTGCGAATCGACGAACCGGTAATCGCCGTCCTCCGATTCTTGTGTCACCTCGTCAGGCGTCAGTAGCCGTCCTTCGACGCCTCGGTCAAGTCGGCCTTCCGCGTGGTGATGATTCACCGCCCACGCCGATTGCACGTACGCGACCGGGACGTTGAACTGCGTGGTCGGCGGGAGCTGTGACCCGTCGACAGCCATTACGGGCACATCTCGGACGATGTCGCGCGCCCACTCGTTGACCTCCTCATGGTTTTCCCAGCCGTCACTCTCCGGATATGGAACGATGATGCGACCAGCATCATCGAACCCATCCGTTGGGTACGCGCCGGGATACGACGTGTCCTGTAACGCCGTTCGAATCTCACGGCTCGTCCACTCGTCCGGGAGCCGCTCGAATGCATTCTGGTATCGTTCGACGATTCCGGAGTCGTCTTCTAGATACGCTTCAATCGTCTCGACGTTGGCTTCTAACTCGCTGGCGACCCCCCGCTTGTCAATTGGCATTAATTCACCGTCACCTCCGACGTCTGCCGGTCTTTCGTCACGGAGATCGTGTAGTCCGTCATCGAATCGAACGTCTCGTCGTGACTGATCACGGTGAGCTGCTCGAAGCTATCCAGTTGCTTCAGCTGCGAGACCAAATTCCGTTTCTTCTGCCGGTCGAGGTTCGCCGTCGGCTCGTCAAGGAACGCGACGCCGACCGACGCCAGCTGTTCGAGGATGGCAAGCCGCACCGCCAGTGCAGCCGCCATCTTCTCACCACCACTTAGCGTCGAGAACGACTTCTTCACGTCCGCGTCGTGGACGACGATCTCGTAATCACTCGTCCACTCAAGCGTTTCTGCGGAGGCACCGCGGATCGTCCGGAACAACTCGTTCGCCCGCGCCCCGATCCGGTCGGTGATGATCTCTCGCATCTTCGGCCCTGCCTCCCGAACATTCTCCCGGACCCATTCCGCGAACTGGTGATCGGCTTTCAGCTCCTTCAACTGTTGGAGCTTCTCTTGCCGCTCCTCCAACGCCGTCTCTAAGCGCTGGATTTCCTCGCGCGTCTCGCTGAGATTTTCCCTCTTTTCTTCGAGCGAGCCTTTCGCTCGCTCTATCTCGCCTTTGATGTCCTCGATGTCCGACTCAAGCGCCTGAAGCCGCTCCTCGTCGAACGCTGCTTTCGTCTCTTCGAGTTCGGCTTTCGTCTCCTCAAGGGCATCTTCGAGTTCGGCCAGTTCCTCTTCCGTCTCGTTGACGGCCTGTTGCCGTTCCTCTACCTGGGAGGCCTGTTGCTCATGCTTGATGTACGTCTGATACGCCGACTCGGTCTTCTCCAGTGTCTCCTTGACTTCGGCCAGTTTCTCGTCCAGCCCTTCGTATTCCGCCAACTCGTCGTTGATATCCTCCAACTTCGAGTTGGCAGCATCAAGCTCTGCCCGTTTCTCCTCTAATTCGTCAGGGACGTCCGCGTGCTCCTGCACTCGGAACTCCGCAGTCTCGTACTCGTCATACGCTTCCTGCAGCTCATCCCGTTCTGCTTCGAGTTCTGGCAGTTCCGCCAGTTCCTCTTCGAGTTCCTCTAGGGTCTTCTCCGTCTCCGACTTCTCTGACTGGAGAGCCTCGATCTCTCCTTCCAACGATTCGATCTTCTCACGGTGAACCGGGAGCTTATCGGCACGTTGCTTGACGTTTCGGGCCTCCTCCCGACGGTCGCGTAGATCGGAGAGCTCCTCGCTGAGCTCCTTACGTTCTGTGTCGATGTCTTCGATTCGTTCTTCGCGCTGGTCGATTGCGTCCGACCGGTGTTCCTCCTTCAGTGGTCGGTCACACGTCGGACACGGCGCATCCACATCCGTATCTCGCAGCCGCTCCAACTGCTCTTCGAGCCGTTCCCGTTCGTTCTTCAGTTGCTGCCGGCGCGCCTTCCGCTCGTTAATCTTCTCGTCAAGTTCTCCCGGACGCGTCGTTGCCTCCCACTCTTCCTCGATGGCCTCAACTTTCGCTTCGAGCGACTCCACCTTCTCTTGCTTCTCGCTGATATCTCCGGCGAGATCGTCGATTCGTTCCTGTAGTTCCTTGACTTCGCCCTCACGCTGCTGTAGCGAGTTGATCTTCTCGTCGAGTTCTTCGTACCGCTGTTTCTCGTCCTCGCGCTCCTCCAGCGTTTCCTGCGCCGACTGCAGCGTCTCTAAGTCATCTTCAAGCTGGTTTACCTCGAATTCGACCGACGAGACCTCCTGTTTCTGCTCGTCTTTCCGCTCAGCAAGCGTGTCCCGCTCGTTCTCTCGTTCCTCCAGCTCGTCCAGCCGCTCACTCGCTTCCTCGTGCTGGCGATACCCCTCACGGTTCTCCTCACATTTCTCCTGTGCTTTCTGAGCGGCGCGAAGTTCCTTCTCTGCAGTTTCTAGCTCTCGCTCGGTAGCCTCGATCTCCTGCTCCTGTGACCGCACCTCCTGTTCGAGGCTGTCGATTTCATCCTGGACGGCTTCTAACTCTTCGTGTTCCGTTTCTTTCTCAATCAGATCGTCGGTCTTACGCTCAATCTCGGCTTCGATTGATGCGACCTCGTCGGCCAGCAATTCCGCTTTCGCCCGCTTGTCAGGCAGATCCTGTACGGTACTCGTGAGCCCTGCAATCTCCTCACGGAGCTTCTGTTCCTCCTGCTCAATCGCAGCCGGAATGTCCTTGAGCCGATCCCAGGACTCTTCGTACGCATCCAGATTCAGCAGCGCATCGAACTTCTCCTTCCGAGGCTTCGGATTGTCCGCAAAGTCAGAGAGGAACCGCGTCTGTGGAACGCCAATACACGACTCCCACAAGCTCTGCAACTCCTCTTTGTCCTCAACATCGAACCGGGCGCACAACCATTTGATGAGTTGGGATTTGGAATCGATGTCCTGGTCGATCCACTCGTCACCCTCGGAATCGTACCGGTGCACGCCGTAGTTTGATCGACCAGCCGACCGCGTCACGCGGAAGCGCTGCTGTCCCTTTGCCGTCTCCTGCACGAAGGTGACTTCGACAGTCCCGGAGCTCGCGCCCTCCCGCACGAAGTCCTTGTTGTTGAACGGCAGCGAGTCGAACAGCGCGAACCCAATCGCTTCCTGGATCGTCGATTTCCCCGCGCCGTTCTCACCGAGGATTGCGGTCACACCGCCTTCAATCGGCACGACTGTCCGCCCCTCGTACGACTTGATATCCTCTAACGCTACCTCAGTAATCTTCATTGCTGCACCACCTCCGCTTCATCGCTGACCTCTCGACTGGGTTCTTCATCTCCTAACTCAGTCTCCCTATCGGGATCCGTGTCCGAGAAGGGGTCCTCATCGATGTCAAGCACGATGTTGTCCGTCAACTCAGGGAACAGTTCCTGCCGTGCGGAGCTCACCGAATCGCGGATATCTTCGACTGCCTCCTCGGCCTGCGCCATTTGGTGTGCGTTCCCCAGGACGTCGGCGACGTCTTCCGCGTGGTCATCGTAGATCGATTCCTTCGCTATCGTCTCGAACACCCGGTGTTCCAACGCATCCTTGTTCAACCGTCCATCTTGGAAGACCTCCTCCTCGTCGATCTCGGAGATCAGTTGCTGAACGTCCGCCGTCCGGATCCCCGTGTTCACCTGCACGTACAGGGCATCGCACTCATCTTTCAGCCATTCCGCGAGCTCATCTGTTCGGAAATCCCCGCGACTGAACTGTAACGTCCCGGTGAACCGAAGATCGATGATCGGTGCTCTGGGGTCACCATTCGCCGTGAACTCCTCCTTCCGGCAGTACTCGTCAATCTTCGATTGCTCCCCCCGGACATGCTCCTGGAATCCGGTTTCGAGCTCGCCCGGCGAGTCGTACGGCGTCACATCGAACTCAACCTGGTAGTACGGCCGTCGCTTCGTCGAGTGGTGGTCAACCTCGTACTCGACTGTGTTTTCACCCTCGTCTCCGTTGGGAGACAGGGCAATTGAACAGTAACCGTGCTCCCAGTCGTGGCGACCCTCGCGCGTGTTGTGCGCCTCTGGGGAGCCAGGATTATAGATCCAGTCAGCAGCCTCGTACCGCTTGTGAATGTGCCCGAGCGCCAGGTAATCCACGTGCTCTTTCACATCTCGGAGTTCTGCGTGCGTCATCGTCCCGCCGAGCGTTGGGACCTCATCCTCCATTCCGAAATGCGCCAGCAATACGGTCGCCGCCGGTTCACCGTGCTCGGCATTCGCCGCTTCAATACCGTTTGCCACCTGTTGCAACGCCTGCCCTGTTCTCGCGCCTCGCCACTGGAGTCCGAACACTCGAACTGGTCCGTCACACTCCTCTACCTCGATATCGTAGAACCCAGCGCAATCTCCGGGGTCACTCGGGTCGTATGGGTCGAATCGAGCAGTTTCCGGATCGGCCTCCAGGTCTGCTTTCAGAAACACGATGTGGCCGCGCCGATGCAGGTAATTCAGCCACGTCACCTCGCGTGGCGTCAAGTTCTCGTCGTGGTTTCCTCGGGACACCAGCACCGGTACGTCGTCCGGTAGTCGGCTCAGTTCTCGTTCCGCTTGGTCGAGGACCTTCGGTCGGAGATCCCGCGAGTGGAACAGGTCTCCAGGTAACAGGACCGCGTCCGTGTCGTGCTCCTCGACCATCTCTCGGAAGGCAGTACGCGTCGTCGACACCATGTCGTCTTCTCGTTGTTTCAACCCGTACTGTCGGTGGCCGAGGTGCGTATCTGCGATGTGAGTAAGCGTCAACATGGTGGCTAACACAGATAGTCAATAAAAGCAATAGGTTTTAATAGTTTTGGGTAACTTGGATAGTTTGAGGAGTTGGAACCGATGGAACCGGGTAACGAAGACGAAGACAAGAAAAACCGCTTCCGAGAAGCCTTCGAACGCGGACAACAGGGGCACGTCGGAAGCTACGAAGTCTGGTTGTCGGATCACGGGTTCCAACCAGAACGAGCTAGCCGCGAACGGCTCACAGAATACTTCCAAAATCACCCTGAAAAAGCAGTCAATCACGAAGACGCACTTGACGAGGTCGGTGAATACGCGGGCTTCGTAACTCAGCAACAGGATGTCTATCATACCCCTGTACTCGGGCCGTCAGGAATCGGGAAGACCCAATTACTCCACACCGTCGTATCGTTTCTCACGGAACTCTCCGAGGACATCGATACGAAGTTCATTGACGCGCGGGATCTCGGAAAGAAGGCCGACGAAGGATTCCTTCTCGATAAGTTCGCTCACGAATTGACCGAACTCGAATCCCCAATCGTCTGTATCGATGACTGTGGGTTGGACAAACGAATCGAAACCTCACTCAGCGAGCTCCAACAAGCTGTGGACAGCGGCCTATTCGTAACGACTTGGACGCCCGAACGGTGGGGTGTCAACCGAGGACGAGTCCAAGACTCCCTCCCGCCCTCGAAAGAACTCTACCTCGATGCGTTCCCTCGCAAAGACACCGACGAGACGCTGCGCATCATTTTCGAGGTGCTCTCCGAGAACGAGTTTACACTCCCTTCGGAAACTGTGGGCCGCATCCATGAGCTAAGCGAGGGGAACCCGCGCTTAATTCACGTCCTCGCGTTGGAGTCACTCCAAGAGGCCTTCCGGAAAGAACTGGAGCCAGGGGACGTAGCAGCCACGAATTCGGCTGCCGACCGACTCCACTTGGCTGATGCGACCGAACGCGTCCAGGACCTCTCGGAGTCGAAGCTCACCGTGTTGAAACAGATCCTCCAGCTCCCAAATGATCGCGGTGTCCAACCGAGTACGTTAGTCGAGGAACTCCACCGTGACAAATCGACCATCTCCTATCACCTCAGGGAACTCAGCGACGGGGGATTTGTAGAACGTGACCGAGAAGGTCGCCGCGCGTTCTATCGGGTGACCGAGACCCTGGAACCGTTCATCCAACGACGAATCAACCAGGAGGCCGAGTTCGATGGCTAGCTACAAGATCGTGGAACTACGGGACGAGAGCATCGACACGGAAGCAATCGAAGCCGGAATTGAGGCCACCTCGGCATTCAACTCGGACGCCGACCTTCGCAGCGGAATGCTTCCACAGACGTTCAAAGTGGGAACAGACGGCATCTGCTGGGCGGAATACGGTCGTGAGACGCACTACGACCTAACTACGCTCGAAGGCACCGAACAAACGAAACGCGCCCAACGGTACGCGGTCATCTTTCTCCAGAACGGCTACGTTGCCATCGCAAAGGCAACGAAGGAGGTCGAACAGGAGATTCTCACGACACTCGCAGCGGTTCTCGACGAGGACGTGAAATTCGAGACAATAGAGTTCGAAGAAGAGGATCTTCGGAAGGTCATCGAGGAATCCAGCCGCGTCCAGCGTGTCGATGTCAGTCCGAACAAACGCGAACGACCGGACTACGTGTCGGCTCAAGACCGGGGTGACCTGAGAGACACGGACTGGTGGGAGCAATACTTCGGGGACACATTCGAACAGGTTCGTGTTGATCTCCCGAACAGGAACATCGAGGTCGAAGTCGGGTTCGACGACACCGGTCGCATCACGCTCTATGGCCGTGAAATCGAGATGGCGATTCAGGCAGAGGCGATGCGGTATCTGACCGATGAGATCATCGATCCGTACCGGAGCCCGACTGACTTTCAGGGTACTCTCGGGGGGTACAAATGACGGCTCAGCAACTGGCCGACCTGGACTCTCGGGCGACCGTGAGTGGTCACCCGACGATGGTCTCCTGGTCTCGGGGGAAACCACGGCTGTACCTCGCAGACACGAACGGTCCGGTTGACCTCGCAGGTCTCGTCGGAGAAGAGATCCGCGTCGACGTCCATCCCGGATTCCGGTGCCAGCACTGTGGGGACCGAGCGGACGACTCCCCGTGTCAAGAGTGCCAGTCGAAGCCGCCCTTCCAGCAGTGCGTTTTCACGCCCGGAACGTCATGCGAGTATCAGGACTGCCCGTTCCCGTCGTTCAAACGGCGGTCCTGCGCGCACAACTTCGTCGTCTACCTCGTCGCCAAAGACAGCGTGAAGGCTGGAATCACGCAAGCAGATCGCGCTGTGAGTCGTTGGGCGGAACAGGGCGCGACTCACGGCATGATCGTCGCTCGGACACCGAATCGTCGTGTCGCCGGGATCGTTGAGGACGCGTTGGAGGCTGTCGTGTCGACCGAATCGACGAAGGAGTGGTACGAGGCGCTGGACCAGCCCAAAAACGCGCTCATGGAAGCCGTTGATTCGTGCCGGGACGTCCTAACAGGACCTCTGGAACCGTTCTCGACACTCCCCAGTGACGAGACAACCATCGAAGACCGGATTGTTTCACTCCCGGTTCACTTCGCCGGGGACGATGCGACCGTCAGCACCCTTCCAGAGCTCACCCTTGACGAGGGGATACAGTCAGAGGTTCTCGGAGTCCGAGGTCAGATCTTAGCGACCGAGGACGCTGTCGTGAACTTCGACCATCTGAAAGGGAAACAGGTCACGGTCGAAGCGCCTGCCGAATGTCTCCCAGCAACGGAGGCCGCACAATGAAACCAATCAACCTCGACGAAAACTCACTCAACGACGTACCGGTCGGAGACACCTACGCCGTTCGATTCACGCTCGACACAGTCTTCGACAACGAGGGTCAGTACCCACGCCGCAACTTGAAATTCACAGATGGCGGCGGTGACGACCGAACCATCACGATGTGGAAGAACTCCGCACCAGCGGAGATCTACGACGAAGACTACGACAGAGGAGCCACTTACCTCATCACCGCTGTCGAGTACGATATCGACGAAGGAAACGACGGGACGGAATATCAGAACCTCACCGTCCAGAGCGATGCCAAACTCCTCGAAATGGAGGGCCCCCCGACTACCGAGGAAGCCCTCGAAGACGGGCTCGCCGAAACCCCTGACACGTCCGCCAACAGTGGAGACCACGGTCTCACGACGTTCCGTGCCACAGATGATCTGCCGGACTACGACGTCTACGAGTACGAACTCGTTCCGAAGCGAGGATTCCGACCCTCGGGGCAGAACACGCTCCGGGCGACGTACAAGGCCCGTCGCAAAGTCCGGCAACAACTCGATGTGACACCGGTCGTCGTCGGCAGCGCGTTCAAGCTCGTGTCCCTAGTAAAACTCGCGCACGAACGCGTAGATCTTCCCCGCTTCGAAATCAACGAGGTCGGCACCCGACCGGTCGTCTACGCGGACGAGGATGACCGGGAGATCCTGGGTGAAATGCTCGGTGAAGTCCTGAAGGACGCGAAACGCGACCAGTACGACATCCACGGCATCGATAAAATCCTGGAGATTGACCCGGTAATCGAGAAAGAAGGATTCCGGCTCCACGAGCGGTACAACCTCACCGTCGAGGTGCTCCCCACGCGTGCCGCCTACCTGCACGTCGATTACCGCCACCGGATCCTCTCAGACCGGACGCTCGACCAACTCGACGACGACGAGATTCATCCCGGACTCCGGGTGACACCCTCCTACCGAGACAGGGGGCTGTATGTCATCGGCGTCGGCCCAGAAACCGTCACCGACAAGCTCCACATCGAGGGCAACAAGAGCCTCGTTCAGTATCACCGAGAGGAACCCTGGGTCGATCCAGCGAAAGTTAACGAGATTGAGGACGCGGACCGGGAAGTCATCTGGACAGTTCGCCAGCGTGGCGACGGGACCGAGATGGCGTTCCCACCAGAGCTCCTCGCGCTCCAAGGCCATCCTGAGAACCTCGCTCGATTCGCACCGGACTTCGCAGAGAAACAACGGCTCAATACGCGCCTGTCCGCTCAGCAGTGCATCTCGAACGCAGAGAGCTTCGTCGAAGAACTCGGCCCACTTCAGTTCGACGGCCACACCGTTGAGTTCGGATCGGACCCGCTGCTCGGGGATGAGAACATCTCCGTTCAGGGGCTTTTCGATCCGGAAGCAGACGTTCTCCAGTTCAGTGACGGGCAGACCGGGACGCACCCGAGTGACGTCACCCGCCTCGGAGTGTACGAAGCACCGGATCCCTTCCGTGTGTGCCACATTCGGATGGAAAAACGGGACGACCGGATCCAACGGGGCTGGTCCACGCTCCAAAGCAAACTCGAACAAATCGGAGCCCCGCCAGACAGCGTCGAAGAGGTCACCTTCGACGCGACGATGTCAGCCGACCAACTCGGCATGGAGCTCGCCGCTGAAATCCCGGACGACCACGACTACGACGCCGTCTTCTGCACGCTCCCGCCGAAGAACACTGGGTACTTCGACACGGCAGATCCCGAACGTGTCTACGACGAGGTGAAGAAGGTCCTCGCCACGAAGGACCTCAACAGCCAGTTCGCACACGAAGCGACGCTCGACGAACGGTTCACGATCATCAACATCGCCCTCGGATTGGTTGCGGCTGCAGGCGGGATTCCGTTCACTATCGAGCGGGCGTTGCCAGGGGACTCTGAACTCCACCTCGGTATCGACGTGACCCATCAGTACGACGAATCAGCCGACGGGAATCACATCCATCTCGCAGCCGCAACCACCGCGATTCACGCTGACGGGGCCGTTCTCGGCTATACGTCATCCCGACCGCAGTCCGGGGAGAAAATCCCACCGAAGGAACTCAAAGAGATCGTCAAGCAGGCGGTGATGGGCTTCCGAACTCGGTACGACCGGTACCCGAACCACATCACGATTCACCGGGATGGCTTCGCCAACGAAGACCTCAGCGACGTCGAGCAATTCCTCTCCGACCTGGACGTCAAGTACGACGTCGTCGAAATCCGGAAACAAGCCCCAGCCCGCGTCCTGAAATACAGCGGCGCTCACTTCGACACGCCGCAGAAAGCGACCGCAGCCATCTACGAGGACCTTCCCAAAGCCATCGTCGCCACCTTCGGCGAACCCGAAACCCTCGCCAGCAGAGAAAGCACCGGACTTCCCCAACCCATCACCGTCGAACGCGTCCACGGCGATACTCCCATCGAGACGTTAGCCGCACAAACCTACCTCCTGTCACAAGCGCACATCGGCGCGTCCAACGCCACTGCCCGCCTTCCAATCACCACGATGTACGCAGACCTGGCAAGCGCCGCTGCCGCTCGCCAACACCTCCCACCAACGAACAAACTCCGAGACAAGATCGGGTTTATCTAACAGACACCCATGACAGGAGATTCTGACTGGACAACGGACGGCGATACTCCCTTGGAGTTGTTGACACTCCCTGCATCAACGCTCGACCGCGTATCACAACCCGCGGTCCGGGACGCCATCCAGTACTTCAATCCAGGGCTCATCACGATCCCCGGAGCCCGAACCCCGACTGCAGAGGCCACCGCCCGTGACGCCGCCCCCGACATCCCCGTCTTGCACCCACAACTCGGTCGTGGCGGGAACCGCGTCCACCACTTCCGGTACTCCCCCGACGCCGGTGTTCACGAATCCCCCGACGCCGCCCCACCACCCGGGACGATAGATATTCTCGCCGTCCAAAGCGGGGACGTCCTCCCTCAACTCCAAACGCAATTGGCATCAGGTGAGCGGCAGACAGGCTCCGAGGCGGCGACGTTCCTCTTCGCCCCCAAACTCACTGTCGATTGGGATACAACAACCCTCTCCACGACCCTCCCACACGCCGATCAGTTGGCGGCAATCAGCGCTACCCTGCCCGAACCAGTCACCGTCCTCGCAGGCGGTCAACCAGCAGAGTACTACCACGAGTGGGAGCTACCACACAACCACTCGTCAGTCCACGTCCCCATCTCTGGACTCGGTGCAACAGAGCACAGCGGTGCCATGTTCGCCCAATACACCTGCACGCCCCGCGGAACCATCGCAGCAGAAGCTGTCGATGCTGACCAGTTCGGCCTCAGAGCGTTAAACGGCGTTGGACAGTCTACGGCCCAGCGACTCCGCAAACAGGGCTGTCAAACAACCAGCGATGTCCAGAACCTCGCAATCAGCACTCTCACCGACCTCCCCGGAATCGGGCAGACAACAGCCGAGAAGATCCACGCCCACGCCGACGTCATCCACTCAGGCGAACCAATCGTCCTCACGAACAAGACGCCAGTCAAGACCCGCGACGACCGCCCGCCGCTCTGCCTCGACATCGAAACCGACGGGCTTTCTCCAACCATCATCTGGCAGCTCGGCGTCTACGACCCGGCGACCGACACGCATCAAGCGTTCATCGAGAAGCAACACCCGAAGGATCCAAAGCCAGTCCTCGAAGCGTTCATAACGTGGTTCATCGCCAACCACCAGGACAGGACCGTGCTCACGTGGAACGGGTACAAGTTTGACTACCCACATATCTCGCAGTTCCTCGAACAGCACCTTCCCGAATACGTCGATGCATGGGAGGACGTCTGGACTTACGACCTGTACAAATGGGCCGTCCGCGACGGGAACGCCCTCCTCCCCGGTCGAACGAACAAACTCGACCATGTCGCTCGCGCGCTCGGCTACGATTCTGCCGGAACCGGACTGACTGGGGCACAAACCGCGGCTGCATACCAGGAATTTATGCGGAACCCGGACTCCCCAGTAGCTGAACTGGATTGGGAACGCCACAAGACGTACTGTGAGGATGACTGCCGGGCGCTCTGGCACGTCTACCAGGCAATCACGAATGCCACCCGTCGGGACATGACCGATAGCGGCACCGGCGGCGCAACCGGACAACAAGCCGGCCTCACTGACTTCTAACCATGAGCGACAACACCACCACCACCGACACGAACGCAAGCACCGACGTTAACGCGGACACCATCATCGACACGTTCCCGCGCGTCAGCCTCACACCGGATTCAGAGTACATCGAAACTATCGAGCTACCCGCTGAACCTGCGAACACAGTCCCGACAGCAGAGGTACTCCGCCCGGAACTCGCCGAGCCGTACCCGCACAACCTGTTCAGCCACCAGGCCGACGCCCTCAACGCACTGGAAACAGGCAACAACGTCGCCGTCACGACCTCGACGTCCAGCGGAAAAACCCACATCTACGGCCTGCAAATCGCTCGGAACCTCCTCGACGCCGGCGTCCTCAACCCTGATGGAACTAGAGCGTCCGAACAGAACGACGCCTCAACCGCGCTGTGCGTGTACCCGATGAAGGCGCTTACCAAAGACCAGCAGGAAGCCCTCGACGATCTCTACGACCAACTCGGGTTAGACATCCGCGTCGAGATCTACGACGGCGACACGCAGGACGGGCGGCGAGAAATCCGAGAACAAGCGGACGTCATCCTCACGAACTTCGCCGGGCTCAACCTCTACCTCGAACACCACGACAAGTGGAGCCGCTTCTACAGCGCCCTCAATCTCATCGCCATCGACGAGTCCCATACCTACACCGGCATCGAAGGCATGCACGTCGCATGGATCCTCCGTCGTCTGCAGCGGGTCGCCGACTACTGGGGCGGCGATCCGCAATACGTCCTCACCTCCGCCACAATCGGGAACCCCCGCGATCACTCCGAGGAGCTCATCAACGCTCCCGTGACCGTCATTGACGATGACGGCTCACCGCACGGCCCCCGCGACGTCATCCTTTGGAATCCCCCGCCGCGAGACAAAACCCGAGACTCCACGCCCGAAGAGGAATCGTTCGATATCGACATCGACGACGGGACTGATATGGAGGAGGATGATGAGGAGTTCGTCGCCGAACGCGTCCCAGCCAGCGTCGAAGCGCCGAAAGTCTTCAACCACCTGACCTCGCACGACATTCGCACGTTACTGTTCTGCGAAAGTCGCAAACTCACTGAACTCAGCATCCAGCGGGCAAATGAGCACCGTCAGAACAATCCCCGCGAATACGACCGTTCGACCACCGTCGGGAGAGAAGCGTATAATGCTGGGCTCGGTCGCCGAACCCGTCACTCCCGTGAACACCAGTTCAAAAACGGTGTCCTCACCGGCCTCGCCACGACCTCCGCACTCGAACTCGGAATCGACATCGGCAGCCTCGACGCGACCGTCCTCATGGGCTACCCAGGGCAGCGACAATCCTTCTGGCAACGCATCGGTCGCGCCGGCCGCGAAGCGAGCCGCAGCCTCGCTGTCCTCGTCGGCGATCACCGCACACTCGACCAGTACATCCTCACCCATCCTGAATACCTCCTCGAAAACGACGTCGAAGACGCCGTTGTCGACACCTCGAACAATTCCGTCTTCGCAACCCACGTCCTCGCCGCGGCCGACGAAATTGCCCTCGACGAATCAGATATCGGGACATTCGCCGATGAAGACCGACTTCGTGCTGCGGTCAAGATGTGGCGCGAAGCCGGCTTCGTCGACGGCTACCTCGACGCCGCAGTCCACTACTCTGGCCCGAGCCGCCCACAGACACGCGTCAACCTGTACGGGACTACCGGCACGGACTACCGTCTCCAACTCGCAGACAACGTTGACCGCGACAAATGGGGTCTTCCCGACGATCTTGACCTAGAACCAATCGAGCAGAACCGCGCCTACCGCGACTATCATGAAGGCGCAGTTCGCCTTCAGAACGGCCAACAGTTCGAAGTCGTCAACCTAGATGAAGACCGTCCGCAACCCATCATCGAACTCAAACCAGTCAACTGCGAGTACTACACGCGCACCCGCAACAAAGTCAACGTCCTTGACGCCGAATCAGAAGAATCCCGCGAGGTCAACGGGTTCATGCTCCACTTCGGCCGCGGCACCGTGCTCGTCCACCACCACTCCTACGACCAGCTCTACATCGGTAACAGCGACCCGAAACAACAGGCAATCCCGACCGAAACTCCGCCGATCCTGATGGACACGCAGCTCTGTTGGGTCGAAGTCCCCGAAGACGTCGAAACCGCCCTCTCCCGCAAATACCAGGATTACGGCATCGAAACCGGCGTTGATCCCGAAAACACCGGCATCGCCCACCTCGGATACATCGCTGGGCTCCACGCCGCCGAACACGCCACCATCCAAACCGCCCCACTCGAACTCCGCGTCGACAAAAACGACCTCGGCGGCCTCGCAACCCTCGTGATGGACACCCACTACAGCCATCCGGAATACGATGATATCACCGACTCTATCGGCGACTCCTTCGAAGCCGCCACCCACGCCCTCGAACAACGCACCCAAGAACTCACCGGTCGTACCGCCTCCGGCTGGTTCATCTACGACGGCGTCGACGGTGGCCTCGGCTTCGCACGCGCCATCTACGAGAACTTCGAAGCCCTCGCCGAACGCGCCCGCGACCAACTCCGCGACTGCCACTGCGGCCAACCCAACGGCTGCCCCGCCTGCACCTTCGACGAAAACTGCGGCAACGACAACAAACCCCTCCTCCGCGCCTCGGCCATCGACGTCCTCAACCAACTCCTCGGCGACGACACCCGCGACGACCTCGCCGAACACCTCCCCGACGACGAACACAGCGGCGACCGCCGCCCCGTCGTCTTCTACTCCTAATTCCTCCTGCAGTACGACGGTGGAAGACCTCCAACAATACGACAAAGGCCAAGCCGCCATCAAAGCCCCCGACGTCGAAGCCGTCGAAGTCACCGGCCTCCCCTACTGCCTCACCCAACACAGCAACTAATGATTCGTTCGTCGTAGGACTGCAGTAATCATACACGGGGTAACGAATAACCGGTTGAGTTAGTCCTGTTAGTGGCTTAGGATTCCAACGGAAGGCGGTTTAGTGTGTCCTTCTCATTAATAAACCACCAATGATTACTTGTGTCTGTTTGTCGAAAACCACGGTATGAAGGCTGTGGAACGTAGTTCAGACAGGGTTCGGGATTGGCTCACCAGAGCCTTTGCTCGTTTTTACCATGCGCCAGTTGAGAACGTCGACAATTTCAACGGCTACGATAATGAGGACGAAGTTTACTGGTTCGAAAGTGATTCTGCCACGTTCGGCCAGGCCACGCCGGTTGGTACGATAATACTAAACAAGCAGCGCATGGAGAACCTGTCCGACGAGGCAGCCGAGCTCGTCTATCGGCACGAACAAGGTCATCTGAACCGCTTGCCCGTGTTCCGGGGTTTGTTCTGGGGTATGGTGCTCAACGGGGCAATTGGCATCTACTACTTTCTGCAGAGTCTCGGTTATTCGCTTCTGATCCCGTTTGGAGTTCCTGCGAAGCCGGTGGCCATGCTGGCAGGAATATCGCTGGTGTTCATTGTTTTGATGGCAGTAGCTGCCCGTGTTGAAGAGTTGGCGGCTGATCTGCACGCACTCCAGAGCATAGGTGAGGAGGCGTTCCTTGATGCTTACGATGAGATTTCTGATGAGAGCAGTGATTCACTTCACGTTCGGATTCTAAACCGGATTCAGTACACTGATCCGGCAAATGTGGTCAAGGTCCATCATTTTCTGGTTCGCGCAAAGGTGCAGTACCCGGTGTAGACCATCTATCTCTCTTTAACGAGTCACCCCCATCTCTGATCCTCAAGCAATTAACCACGGAGAATCCATGGTTTCGCATCAGTATCGTACTCGCTGATCTTCCCGCTATGACTTCGGGTCTCTGGCGCGAGAATCCCGATGTGTTTGAGTTGCTGCACGAAATTGAACAGCACGTTCGTTCGAATGATGTCCTTCCAGACGGCTTCCTCCTCGTAGATCCGGGAGACCTGACCAGCCTCTATTAACTCGCGGGCTCGCGTTCGGCCTGACCTGGTGCAGAAAGTATTGAGAAACACATTGGGATATTCATGAACCAATCGGCGGAGTAAATCTGGGAAGTGAATCGTCGGCCCCTCCTTCCGTAACGCATCCAACAACAACCGGAACTCAGGATGCCGCTCATAACAGTTCTGCAGGAGAATCGCAAGCGGCTGGTGCTCCTCAACCACGGTTGATCGTCCAACCTCACTCTTCACTATGTCAAGCTTTGATAGCGTCGAAACCCCGTACCCGCGAAGCACCGTTGCCGCAAGTTCTCCCTGATCAGTAAGCGTATACCGGTCGTCACGCCGGAGCAACCCCAGAGATAGTGTACTCTGACGTGCACTATCACCTGCACCGAACCCGTACTCATCCGCAAGTACATCGACAAGCTCATCGCCAGCCAAGGGCCCGTGCTGATCGATAGCAACTACAGGTGCCAGGTAGTTCAGGGGTTGGGCGAGCGATAGGCTGGCAATATCCCCACTAACATCACTCCGCCGCAGCCGAACAGACAACTGTCCCTCAATATCGACAACTTGTTCGTGCGATTCAGATGTCGGTGGACTCGACCACTCCGATACTCCACTCTCCGTCGCGCCGATCACACCGACCCCTTTCGACCGCAGCAACTCAGTATGCTGCCCAACAGCCTCCTCCGCTGCCGCCAAATACGACACATGTGCCCCCTGCTGGTACGTAAGCGCCTGCCCGATCCCCCGAAGCAACCCACTCGACCCCTTCACCTCAACCGCAAACACGCGATCAGCATTCGTGAACCCCAACACATCCGGATACCGCCCCCCAATCGTGATCTGATGCGATTCACATCGATTCAACACATCCGCATACGTCTCCTCGTGTGAACCGGGCACATGCACAAGCGGCTGATACCCCCGGGCATCCAGCTCATCAACGACGTGTCCAAACACAGCCGATTCATCCATCTTACCCGAGTGTTTCACACCGGGTTTGTTTGAATCTATGGCACCTACACATTCCATCTCTTCTACTCCTTGGATTTCCACACGGAGCAACTCAACTGGTGAGCATTCGAACTCGTGGGAACGCTTATTCCGGTTGCTTGATATGCGCCACCATGGCGACTCAAACTGGAAAGTTCGATTTGAATATGGAGGAAGTACTTGAGGCATGGGGACCAGCCGATGCTACCCGTGAAATTCTAGCGAACGCCCTCGACGAACAGGCACTCACTGGCGGATCTGATCCCGAGGTGTTACAGGACGAAGAGGGTCGTTGGCACATCCGGGACTACGGCCGTGGTCTGCGTTATGAGCATCTCACGCAATCAGAAGACGACGAAAAACTGGCCAACCCCGATACTGTCATCGGAAAGTTTGGTGTCGGGTTGAAAGACGCTCTTGCGACATTCCATCGGCATGGAATCGAAGTCACCATTCACTCCTCATACAATACGTTTACAATCGAAGAAGCTCCGAAGCACGGCTTCGAGGAGATCTCCACTCTCCACGTGAATATTGAACCGCCTCAGGTAGATATCGAGGGAACAGACGTCGTTCTTGATGGGATTTCTCAGACGGCAATCGAGGACGCAAAATCGAACTTTATCCGGTACTCAGACCTCGAAATCCTAGAATCCACTGGATTCGGTGATGTCTACCAGGTCCAAGAGGGGGAGGACGCGGGAGTGTACGTTACCGGCCTCAAAGTTGCTGAAGAGCCGAACTTCCTGTTCTCGTACGACATCACGAACACTACGAAGAAAATCCGTGACGCGCTGAACCGTGAGCGATCTAACGTCGGTCGAACCGCGTACACGTCTCGCGTGAAAAAGATACTACAGGCGTGTGATTCTGAGGCCGTCGCTAGACGCCTCGTTGATGACCTACAACGGTTTACCGACGGTGAAACGCACGATGAGCTCGGATGGAAACCAATCCAATTGCACGCGGTCCGGATTCTGAACGCCAGACAAGAGGTAGTCGTCACGACCGTCGATGAACAGCAGAAGCATCGGGACCTACTCGATCACGCCAAAGACGATGGGCACTCCGTTGTGACGGTCCCAGATCGGATTCGAGATGAACTCTCGGATACTGCTGACGTAGATGGAAACCAAATCCGAGACGTCACCGTCTACGAGAACGAATACAACGACAGTTTCGAGTTCGACTGGGTTGAGGAGTCCTCACTCACTTCAGAAGAGCAGGCTACGTGGGATTCACGAGAGGACGTTCTCCAGATAGTTGGACGCCCGCAGAACTACGACTACCGCATAGCGAGCCAATTCCGCGCAACTGACGATGACCAGACTCGCGGCCTTCACCAGCCCGGTGAACAACGAATCATCGTACACCGCGATGTCTTAGCCGATCAAGCAGAGTTCATCGGCGTCTTTCTTCACGAACTCGCACACACCAGAACTCCGTTCCCCGACCAGACACGAGAATTCGAGAACGTACTAACAGACTTACTCGGGCAAGTCGGCGTGGAGGCGATCTCGTAATATGGGGACGCTCGTACTTGACATCGAAACTGCGAGCCCATTCGAAGAACCACCCGAGAACTCGAACGGCACGCAGTACTACGAATGGTTTGCTGTCAGTCTCGCGTACGCTGATAATCTGGAAGAAAGCCCTGAAACCGAGGTTCTGTTCCGTCGTGGGAACTGGGATGACGCCCATACCATCGACCTCTACCAACGAATGTTCGAGTGGTGCGACAAGCAGAACGTCGAGCGACTACTCACCTACAATGGTACTTGGTTCGACGGTAAGCATCTACTCAACTGGGCCAGAGAAATAGACGCCGCTACCGATCACAATTACCGAGGCCGCACGGAGAGGCTATTTGAGAATCACGTCGATGTCGCCCTCGCAGCAGCAGACGAGTACTCTGAGGAACTGTGGGATGACCAGCACATCCTCCCCGACTGGAAAGCATACAAAATCACGGAGATAAACAACGATAGTGTCTGGTACGACGATTATGACTTCCCAGAGACATACCTCTCGCAGATTGACGGATCTGCTGTCCAAGGAAAACACATCGGCCAGGTTCTAGGTGAACGGTACGTCGACAACGTCGAGGCTGGCATCGAATCTACCAGTGTCCACCGCGAACTCACCCAACTCCTCACCGATTACTGCACGAGCGACGTTGCCGACCTCGTAGATCTTTATACTACACTCGGCGGCCCGACCCTCGACGAAACGTATCGCCGGACAGCAGCTGAAATCACCTAAAAGACCTGATCTGGCGATTCAGGGTACTGTACGATCTCGATCTTCTCCTCGGGGTTCGATGGTATCTCTCGACCCAAATCGTCCACGAACAACAGGCCTTTGACGTCAACCGAATCAAGAATATTCTCTGGGGCTTCGACGTACTCATCCGTTGCAGCACGTCTCACAAACGCCATATATTCCAGTAATTCACGTAGCCCAGTCGCAGCATAATCGAGACTCTGAGTGTATTTCACCTCTCCAATAAACACCTGATCCAGTACCCAATCACCCGATTCCTCTGCCTGGTACCGTTCCAAAACGATGTCTGGACGGCCACCCCACAGCGAACCGCTCCCACTCCGATCCAGCATCTGCTCAGACAAAGATTGCCACCGAGCCAGAACCTCATTCATTCGGAACAAATACCCATCCTGGTCGAGCTCCTCATCTCCTACTGACTCATTGAACGTGAGTTTCTCTCCCGTTGAATCGTGCGACAACCTAAACCGGAATCCGTCTTGTTCCCAAGTAGCGATTGTCGACGGGCTTTCCCTACTGTCAGTCAATATACGATACTGTACTCCCTCATAGGCGTCTAACACGCGGAATACCCAGTACAATTCGAACAGAACCTCTGTCTTCTCTGGCGCAATGATCGTGTGATTCAGAATCTCGCGTGCCTTATCGCTATCCAGTTCTTGATTCACCAACTGCCGATACCTGTCCAGTAGAATAGCAGCCTCCTGATAGAATCTTGACCGAGATCGCTTCACCGATTCAATAGTCCGGTCCGTGATATCTGTCTCCTCGACGTTGATGCGCTGTAGATAGATATTCTCTTCATAGATACGGTCAAGCATCTCTACTGCAGACTCAGCCTCTACGGCGATCTCGCTGTCTGAGTTAACCCACGGACCGAGCCATCCATAGCCATCTGGGTTGTCTACCGCGTACTCCAGATCTTCCGTCACAATCTCGTGAATAACGGTTAGCAACCGCTTCAACACGAGATTCTCATCGATATTGTAATGTTCCTCTGATTGGTTACACACGAAGATCGGCTCACTAAGTCGCCCCGCCCTTGCACGAGTCTTCACTGTCCCTTGCCAATCGATCCGCCCGCGCACCTCGCCATGATACTCGTATGCCTCTGGCGAGGTCGTCGTCTTCATCCGGCGGATACGTGCTTCCAATTCCCGCATAAAGTCCAACACGCCGACATCCTCATCATCTGTTTCAGCTTCCGTCAACACGAAGTGAATCCGAAGCAGAGTTTCGATATCGTCTATCTCAAGATCCGAATGCGCTGAACCGATTACTCGGTCAAACCGAACCCCCTTCCGAAGGTACGTGTGGAAATCATCCGCAACCGCATCGAGTAACGCATCCTCGCTCGTCTTCGCCATCCTAAATCACTCCTCGTCACTCGGCTGCAGATCCACTTGGAAAAAGTCTCGCGCAACCGTCCACAACTCTCCAGACCCATCATCCACAATCGAGTCAAGCTGCTCGATCAGGCCTTCTAACTCGTTCCGACGTAGCCCCTCCAACTGCGGGAACACGTACATAATCAGCGGTGACACGTAATCTGCGTCCTCACGAGTTGGTGCCGCTGCAACGTACTCATAGATATCCTCCACAATCGCAGGCCCAATTGACCGCTCCTCGTTCACGGCCCGCCAAATCCGACCCACCGGCTCGTAATGTTGTTCAGCTTCAGGGACGCTCCTATCAGTCGCCCACACCTTCACATACTCCTCAACCAAGTCTTCTAACTCGGAATCATCCTCATCCGCCCGCTCAGGAAGCTCAGGGATCCCGACTGGAATGAACGCCCATCGCCGCATAAACGCATAACTCATCTCATACAACGAAGTCTTGTCAAGCGTGTTCATCGTCGCAATCATCTGCCAATCCTCCGGGATATAGAACCGATTCAAATCTACCTCCACGTCCGTCTGCGACGCATCGAGGATCTGAATCGGTTCCTCATTCGGCCCGTCAAACGGTAACGTGACACTCTCACCAGTTAATGCAGAAAACAGCGAACCAAACGCTTTGTCGATATCAGCCCGATTAAGTTCGTCAATGATGAGCCACTCGTTCGTCGGCGATCCATCAGTATCGTCCTGGAACCGATCCAGCACAATCCCCGGTTCGAATTCAAGCGTATTCTGCGACGTCGTCTGATATCCACCAACGGTATCGAACGTAGACCAATCAGCTGACGCCGTCACAAGCTCATAATCGTCCCCGACTGTGTCTTCACACACCTGCCTGGCAAGCTTGGTCTTCCCCGTTCCCGGCGGGCCAAACAGCAACACGTGATTCCCATTCGCAAGCGCTCGCTCTATCCGGGACTGGATTCGGCCCCACTCCCCTTGCTCATCATCCGCCCCGTCTGGGAAGTACAAATTCTTCCGATCCACAGTGATCTCTTCATTCGGTACCTCAAGCTCGTCAGCGAAATCACCGAACGTCGTTTTACGAGTCAACTCCAGAATCCTATCGTACTCCCGCTCCGTAAGTTCAGTAACAACGAAACTGTTGTCCGACTCGACGAGTCTACTAGCTTCCAATTCCGGGTCCGACTCTATTTCGCCCCAACTCACCCCCTCCACAGATTCCTCCCAACGAAGGGTAATCCCATCTACCGGCTCCTCACTCTCTTCTACAGATTCCTCGTGTAATCCACGAGCCACATGGGCTCGGCCAACAACACGTTTTTCGGGCGATATCTGATATACCAGCACCTCATCACCCGGCTGCGCCTTTTGATACGCCTCCTGATTCCGACGTTTCCCACCAGATGAACCCGTAACCGGATAGAACGCCTCACCCCCGTCCTGTTGCCAGTCAGTAGCTTCTGCGTTCACCCAGAAGTACCGCGTGGACATCCCCGACTCCACAACCGTCCGATAATCACGGCCCGTGATCTCAATAATCGGATGCTGGAGAGAAATAGAGCTCTCAAACTCCCCACGCACTGAATTCACATCAACCGAATCCAACTCCTCGTACTCCTCAACATCCGCGAAGCAGTGCGTCTCATCACCACGCTCTTCCTCGTGAATCCCAACAATCCGTGCCCTCGCATAGATGTCTCCATCTTCCAAGTATAACACACGGGCAGTCTCAGCATCCCCCAGCTTCCGCGAACCAGGGATCCCCATTTTGAAATGATACTGCTCAGCAGGCTCATCCTCCCACTCGTCACTCCCCGTTTGCAAGATGAAGAAACTCCGCGTAGCAAAATCTACACTAGTATCCTCAAGACGCTGCAGTGGAGAGAGTGTTTCCGCTGGAAGATTCCTCGCCAGAAGTCCTCGAAGTTCCTCAAAACAATCGTACGCCACGACTGTCCGGTTGTCGAACTGCTTTGAAACTCCCCAATCCTGGATATCCACTGCGTCAGAAACGCTTCGCGTAAAGATCCACTCAACGTGTCTGATACATGGATGCGTGTCTGATTCACCTTCATTAGAGAACGCGATCTCACGATCCGTACCACCCACGTACTCGTACCCATCAGGCGTCACGACACCGAGCCCCAACAGGTCATGATGACCTCCTTTGGCGACCACGATATCCCCAGGAGACATCCGCTCTACGAGCGTTTTGCTCTGCGAATTCAACTCATCAGTAGAGACCTGGCTCAGTGGTCCAATATCCCACCCCACCGAAATCACATTCCGTTCTATCCAGATCGGCCAGAGCTTTTCTGGATACGAATGCTGGTTCGTCCCAGGTTGTACCTGCCACGCGTTCCGAGAAACCCCTTCCCTGAGCACCTCAGACCATACGTTATCGGTCGATTGTACCCAGTGAAGGAAGTAATCTAACTCACGGAAATGGCTCTCGAACGAGAACTCTTCTCGAACCTCAAGGAACCTCTCACGCTCATCCAAGTAATCACTCAGTTCCTGACTCACCTGCTCACCGGTCATCAACTCCATTCCGTCACAAGACCGCCCGTTGATAACTGGGAAAAGATCAGGAGCCAAGTAATGGAATATCGGCGAGATGCGGCCGGACTGAACCCCATAAAAGTCAATCGTCAAGATCTCACGCACCGCATCGACTAACTCCGATTCAGCCTCATAGTCCTCAACAATCCGAGCAAAGCACTCATGCAAATCCCGTTCCAACTCGGGAAACTCGTCATCTTTTCCACCCACATGTATCGGGGGATTCGTCATACTCTGGCCAACGCTTCCAACAGACGCATCAATATCATCGACAATCTGCTCAGTCTTGCCATCAGACAAGCCAAGTTGACGAACAAGCTCCCGCTTGTCCTCAGCCGACCGCCCATCACTGCTGTTCTGACACAAGTGATACAGCGTCTTCAGTTCCTGATCCCCAATCCGCTCTCGCTCTTCAACCAGATTCTCGACAGTACTCCGGACGACCCGAGTCGTTTGCTCAGCAGATTCCTTCAGCGCTTCCCACGACGGCTCTTCCCGCTCCTTGAACCGATCAACAAGAAACTGAGCACGGTAATACGACTCGCCCTGAGAATCGAACATATCCTATCCTGACAGAGTAGCCTAAAAAGAGTAACCGGTACGTAGTTATACTCCATTTCAGACCGATCTTACCAGAACAGAGTAATCAACTGAGGTGACTGGAAACCGCCCATAATCTGTTCAACTACTCGCAGTCTGGCTCTCCTTGTAGACTTCGCGCCGGAGATGCTTGGTGATCGCCTCTTGTACTTCCTCGTTATCCATGAACTTAGCGAACAACTCCTGGTTCTGATCCATCCGGTCGATAAACATCTCGGTCAATGCGTCATCGAACTCAAGTGCGAAGTTCTCTCTGCTGTTCACCTGTGCGGACCGACGGAGGTGATCGTCCTCAAGTGCATCTTCTTTAATCTGATCAAGGAAGAGCTGATCCGCTTCGGTAAAGTCCGTACCCAGCTCCTCATTGATCTTCTCCACGATAGTCGAAAGTTCGACCTCCTCATCCTCCTGACTACCCGTACCGGTCTCCGTCGGTACAGATACTCCTTCACCGCCGCTTGAGCCGAGTTCAATACTACCCTCATCCGACTTTTCTAGTCGGTAGTACTGGAGTGCAAGCTCATCGTTGAACTCTACCCGGGACTCACTGGAATCCCGCGGAAGCTCCTTGTATAGGAAACGACCGAAGGTGTACAGCTTCTCTAACGTGGTATCAGCGTAGCTGACGACTTGCGATTGAAACTTGTAGAGTCGAAGGAACGAACGGAGTTTCGAACGGAACTCGTTTTGTGTCTCCTCGTCGGCGACCATGAATCGGTCGCGGGCAGGCTGAATGTGGCTGCTCAGCTTCGCGTGTGCTTGCTCGGTTCCCTTGTTTTCCGGGCTAAAGAACGCCTCTGCAAACTGATCTACCTCTTGCTGGGTGTATATCTGGAAGGCGTTCAGCTCTGACTCTAATTGGTAGATGTGCTGTGGGTCAGTCGTTTCGTCGATGGTAGTCTTCTCGTAGTAGGGCTGAAATGCGTTATAGATGTCGTCGCGGTCGTTTTCAAAATCGAGGACGAACGTATCTTCCTTCCCTGGATGCGTACGATTCAACCGGGACAACGTCTGCACCGCTTGAATCCCGGAGAGCTTCTTGTCCACGTACATCGTGTGTAGAAGCGGCTGATCGAACCCAGTCTGGTACTTGTCGGCGACGACGAGAACCTGATACTCCGGAGTGTCGAACTTGTTGGGGAGCTCTGATTCCTTGATTCCGTCGTTCATCCCCTTCTCGGTGTACTCGAAGCCGTCATCCTCGACGGTACCACTGAAGGCGACGAGTGCGTTCAGATCGTATCCGTTCTTCTCGATGTACTCGTCAATTGCCTTCTTGTATCGCACAGCGTGGACACGTGAGGACGTCACGACCATCGCCTTCGCCTTCCCGCCGATCTTGTGCTGCGTGTGTTCGCGGAAATGCTCGACAATGATTTCGACCTTCTGTGAGATGTTGTGGGGGTGTAGCTTCAGGAACTTCGAGACCGCCTTCACTGCCTTCTTCTGGGGGACCTGCGGGTCTTCCTCGATGACCTTCGCAATGTTGTAGAACGTCTCGTACGTCGTGTAGTTCTGCAGGACGTCGAGGATGAACCCTTCTTCGATGGCCTGGCGCATCGAGTAGACGTGGAACGGCTCTGGCTTATCGCCATCCTCGGGGACGGTTCCGAATGCCTCCAGCGTCTTGCCCTTCGGTGTCGCGGTGAACGCGAAGAAGCTGAGATTCTCCTGGTTTCCCCGCGTCTCCGCGCTCTTCACGATGAGATCCTCGGCATCGTCGTCTTCGTCGATGTCGATGCCAGAGAGGATCTGCTTCATCTCGTGGGCCATCTCACCGGACTGGCTACTGTGCGCCTCATCCACGACGACGGCGTAGTCCCGTTCGGGGAGTCGTTTTGCGTGTTCAATGACGTGGGGGAACGTTTGCAATGTGGTGATGATGACCGGCTTGCCCGCTTCGATGGCCTCCGCCAGTTCCTGGGACTTTGATCCCTGTTCACCCTTGATTGCGTGAACGACGCCGGTCTTGTGGTCCAGCTCGTAGATGGTGTTCCGAAGCTGCTCGTCGAGTACGGTGCGGTCCGTGACAACGACGACGCCGTCAAAGACCGCTTCGTCGGCGTCGTTATGGAGTGAAACGAGCCGGTGGACGAGCCACGCGATGGACTTACTCTTCCCGCTACCGGTCGAGTGCTGAATCAGATAGTCTTCTCCAGCGCCATTCTCCTGTGACGCGTCCACGAGTTGCCGGACGCACTCTAGCTGGTGGTACCGCGGGAAGATGATGGTCTCCTCTTCGTCTACCTTCACGCCGCCCTTCCGGATCTCTTCAGTGTCGATGTGAATGAATCGCTGGAGGAGCTCCATCCAGCTGTCCTTCTCCCAGACCTCTTCCCAAAGGTAGGCCGTCCGGTGACTGTCCTCCCGTGGGGGATTCCCGGCTCCGCCGTCGTGGCCCTTGTTGAACGGCAGGAAGTGCGTATCGTCGCCGTCTAACTGGGTCGTGTACTCTACCTCGTCTTGGTCAACAGCGAAATGCACCAGCGTCCCTCGCTTGAACTTTAGCGCAGGTTCACCGGGATCACGGTCAGACTTGTACTGGCTCTTCGCATCGATGATGCTCTGGTCGGTAAACTTGTTCTTCAATTCCGCGGTGGCCACCGGGATTCCGTTGACACTCAACGCGAGGTCGATGCTCTTCTTCGGGTCAGTCGTCGAGTAGTAGAACTGTTGAGTAACGCCCAGACGGTTCGCTTCGTACCGTTTCTGGACTTCAGGATTCAGTCCGGTGTTCGGCTTGAAGGCCGCGAGGTTAATGGTCGTTCCAGTGGTCCGAAGTCCGTGCCGGAGCACTTCGAGTGTACCACGGCCCTCCATCGCACTCGTGAGATCTTGTAGGAACCGCTTCCGCGCATTGCCTTTGTACGCGGTTTCCAGCTTCTCCCACTTCTCCGGTTGCGTTTCCTTGACGAAGGACACGACGACGTCGGGAAAGATCCCTTGTTCCCGGTCGAACTCTTCGGACGGCAAGTGCTCGTACCCACCATGTTCCACGAGGTGGGATGCGATGAAGTCCTCAAAGCTCTCCTCGTCGTGTATTTTACTCATGTGGTAGTCTCTAATTCGTCATCTTGGTCTTCGGTGACATTAATTTGACCCGTTACTGCAGCGTTGATTAGCGCTTTCCGTTTCTCTTCGAGCAGATCTAACGTCTCTTCGGTCTTCTCAATGAGTTCCCAGAGTTTTTCTGTCTCTGCTTGGATGTGCTCAACAATTTCCCGCTGTTCCTCAACAGGTGGCAGTGGTGTCTTGAACGACCGGATATCTGGCATATAGATCGTCTGGTGTGTAGATCCCTGAGTGAGTCGTTCAAACTCTGAATCCATAGAACGGAAGACATAGAGAAGATATTCTGGGACGATATCGTCGCCACATACCCAGTTGGCAAAGTCCTGTGACGTCGCCATTTCTTGGCCCATAATCCCAGAGAATCCAACAGAAGCAGTTCGGGAGAGAAAGACTGTTCCTTCTGGGAGAAGGCGTGCTCCGGAGTTCTCTAGACCCAATTGGCTGATTTTGTTCTCAGTATCATGGAGATAGATCTTTTTCCCCTTTCGGAATGGTTTGATGTCAGAGGTCGTCACCCAGGGAATGTCCGTGTCTTCCCAATATTCATCATTAGACCGGTCTGGCGTGTGACCTGATTCTAGCCTAGCAACAAAGCGGGTTCTGACAACATCCCAGTGTTCAGGGACTTCCCCAATCCAGCCGACGCCGGACTCTTTCATTTCTACATCGTCTTCAAGCCCTTTTGTGACTGGCTGATGGACCCGATTTTCACCTGAGAGTAGGTCTTCGATGCCCTTGATTACATCCGATCCAACTAGGTCTAACTGAGCATCAACCTCTTGGAGACCGCCTGATTCGTTATACTCGAAAAAGAATCGATCAAAGTTAATTTCGTAACCGACGACTCCCAATTCACCATCTTTGTCATCGTGGTACTTGCTACTCTCGTTAATCCAAGCGTTTTCTAAGTACGGTGCAACCTCCTCCTCGAAGTAGTCACGAGGATCGACCCCCAATGGAACTCGTTCTTTTTCCCGGAGGTCACTATCGTACTCAGGATCTCCGTTCCCATCACGACAAATCTCGGCATCCGGGTCTCGCTCGCCCATGGCACGCTCAATGGCGTTGTACACGCTATCCCGGACATCAAGGCCTGCCATATTCAACTGGAGCTCAACGTCATTCAGGAACGACTCACGGTCCATCCAGACCCTGTCCTTCTCCATCTCTGAGAGCGAATCCTTGATGCGCTTTTGGACGTCCTCGTCACGATTCGAGAAGGCCCGTTCGTCATCCAAATCCCCGATACGCTCTTCACTGACCTCGAACCGGAGTCGAAGCGGTTGATCGATGACAATGCGGCGGTATCCGAACTCTTCGCCATCAACGACTTTCGACCGCCCATTGGCTTCGAGGTCGCCGAAGATACGCGTGATCTCTTTGATATGTTCCTCAGTGAGCCTGTGACGCTTATCGCCCAGACTTTCGTCCATCTCCTCGTACAAGTCCCCTGCATCGATGAGCTGGACTTTGCCCTCGCGGTGTTCCGGCTTGTTATTCGAAAGAACCCAGATGTACGTCCGGATGCCGGTATTGTAGAATAGGTTCTCCGGCAGACCGACGATGCCCTCCAGCCAATCGTTCTCGATAATCCATCGACGGATGGCTGATTCACCGCTATTCGGGCCTCCGTTGAACAGCGGTGACCCGTTGAAGACGATTGCAATCCGCGAACCGCCCTCCTCCGGGGGCTTCATCTTGCTGATCATATGCTGGAGGAAGAGGAACGCGCCGTCGTTGACCCGTGGCGTGCCCGCTCCGAACCGACCAGCGAACCCCTGCTCTTCGTGCTCCTTCTCGATCTGATCCTTGACCTTCTTCCAAGAGACACCGAACGGCGGATTCGATAACATATAGTCGAATTGCCGATCTGGGAACCCGTCGTTAGTGAAAGAGTTACCGTATGCGATGTTTTCGGGTTCCTGGCCTTTGATCAGCATGTCCGAGTTGCAAACAGCGTAACTCTCCGGGTTGAGTTCTTGGCCGAAGACGTGGAGCTTCGCTTCCTCGTTGAAGCTCCGGACGTGGTCCTCCGCCACGCTAAGCATTCCGCCGGTCCCACAGGCGGGGTCATACACCGTCCGAACCGCCCCTTCTTCGGTCAACACTTCGTCGTCCTCGTCGAAGATGAGGTTCACCATCAGTTCGATGACCTCGCGGGGCGTGAAGTGCTCCCCGGCGGTCTCGTTACTGAGTTCGTTGAACTTCCGGATGAGCTCTTCGTAGATGTACCCCATCTCCTCGTTGGGGACCTCGTCTGGGTGAAGATCGATCTCCTTGAACTCCTCTATGACTTGGTACAGGAGGTCGGCCTCATCGAGACGCTGAATCTGGTGGTCGAAATCGAACTTGTCGAAAATCTCCCGCGTTTCCTCGTCGTAGGCATTGATGTAGTACTGGAGGTTACTCGCAATCTGGTCTGGGTCATTACAGAGTGATTCGAAGGTGTACTCGCTAGTGTTGTACACTTTCTCACCAGACGCCTTCTTCAGCGCAGGTGCGACGTTTTCGATGCCCTGCTCCTGAAGTTGTTCGTAGCGCTCCAGCACATCTTCCTTGTTACGCTGGGTCACGCAGTCGAGGCGACGAAGTACCGTCAGCGGCAGGATGACTTTCTGGTACTCGGATTGCTTGTAGTCCCCTCGGAGAAGGTCTGCAATAGACCAAATGAAATCAGCCTTCTCGCTAAAGTTCTCTACCATCTACGGAAAGAGTGTTCATTGGGGATTCTTAAGTGGTGCGGAGAGTTCGTCGGACGGCGACTGGATAATTCACTGATCAGGGGCGGGACGAAGGTCACGCCAACGAAGGTCAACGACGTCACCATCCTCGGTTTCTACAGAGAATATGTGGGAGTCTCTCGGATCACCGGTCTCATGCCCCGCGTCATCCTGGATGACTTCGACGACCGTTCCTTGCAGTCCATGTAGTCGGTCGTGATCTGGATCTGTTTCATCGGGAATGTCGATGCGGACGCGATCTCCTCTCTCAAACCGTCGCATTGTCCTCTGATACAAGCCATAGGAGTGAATTCCCTACCTTCCGACTAGAGATTCGGTTCGCTTCTTCCAGTTCCTTTAGTCGAAGGTAGGCTGTACGCCGATCACAGCCAATTAGATCAGCTACTTCCGTAGTAGAAGCAGTCCCTCCGGACTCTTCGATAGCTTCGACAAATTCCTCATCAGAGTATTCAGTAGTATATCTTCCAGACGATTCATCCCGGTCCCGGTCCGCCATGGGCCGGATTTCTCTATGGATGGCCATAGAACTACTGGTAAACGCACGCCGCCACTAGACGCTCGACTAGTGGTAAAGTTTATACCATTAGACATACGACTAATGGTAGAGGCCCGGTGTGAGACAGGCGTTCTACTTGAAGAACGTCCGGGTGTTGGAGCACCCGAACCGGGTTCTCATTGGCTGCCCGAGAACCCATGACGAAGTCAGAAACACTGCGACAAGTGATTGACGGTGTACAGCTGTTTGAAGACATAAAACAAATATACAGAAATTGTCAGGTCTGTGGGGAGCGTTTGCGGGCGGGTGAGCGGGTGGTTGCGTACGTGTTCCGGCCGTGTCCGCATTCGGTGTGGGTGGCCGGGCAGGTGCGCTGTGTTGACCATCCGCTGTCCCTTGAGTCGATGGTGACGCTGGGCGTTTGTGAAGCGGTTTTGTCGGGTCGTGTTGGGCGATGTGTCGATCAGGCATATCAGAACGAATGGCCGGTGCTGCTTGACCCTGTAATTGAGGGTGTGTCACCGCGTGAGACGACGGCGGCGGTTGGTGTGCCGAGCGTGACGGTCGAAGATGTGACTGAGTGCCCGGTTGCTGAGTCGGCGTTGGAGCGTCGGGCGGTGCTTCGCCGGGCGGAGGTGGCGTAACGATGGTAGACGGCTTCGAGTTTGCTGATCTGCCGGTTGCGGAGGATGATCTGTTGTTCCCGGACGTATTCGTGGCCCTGGAGATCGACTTGTTAGCGCCGGGCGCTGGTGTGGTGACGGATCGGCATCATGCGTCGGCGGATCGGTACGAGCCGGAGGATCCGATGAATCAGATTGAGGGACAGATTTCACCGTTCACGCTGTCGGGGTGGCTGCGGCACGGCTGCGAGGAGGTGCTGCAGATTGCTGGTGCGACGGCGTGTCATCCGGGAGAGTCGGATGGGAATTACCGGCGTGGGGACGTGTACGAGCGTGATCTCGATTCGGGGTATCACGAGAAGGGTAGCTGTACTGAGGAGCACGATGCCGGGTGCGTGGTGTATGACCTGTTCGGTGGGTTCGGTGATCAGCCGGGGAAGTTGTTGCGGCGGCCGGTGTCGTTCTCGCCGATTCGGACGCATGTGGACGTGCTGGATGGTGATGCGGAGGCGCATTACCGGCGGGTGAGTAATCAGCTCCGGTCGCGGAACGAAGCGGATGGTGGGCAGACGCTTCGCCAGTCGGACCGTGATCTGCTGGGGAATGTTGAGGGGACGTGGAAACTCACGCTTCGGGAGGTGAAGCCGGAGTTCGTCGGGCTCCTGCTGGAAGCGGTGTCGTTCTTGGATGCGCATAGTGATGAGTTCGCGTTCCAGATCGGTGGGGCGCGGAACTTCGGGGCGGGGATCGCGGACGCGTGGGTGGTCAACCCGTTATACTCCGAGTCGGAGGTGAAGCGCGTGTTCAATAGGGCGCAGGATGCGACGAGTGAGATGGAGCGGAAAGACGAGGTGTGGGCGTCGGAGTGTCGGCCGAAGTTTGTGCGGGCGTTGCAGGCGCGGCTCGCTGAGCGGGACAGCGATCTTGAAGCGCCGGATCCGGTCAACGGGGGTGAGTCGGTGTGACCGACCCAGGTGACGAGTCGCTGCAGCCGCCGTCGGAGTCGATCCGCCCCTCCGTTGCGAAAGAGGACGGCGCTGGTGAAGCATCGTCGGAGTCGCTGGGCGGCGAGGGTTGCGTGGACCCGATGGTTGCGGTGTATCGGCATGATGTGCATAAGGCGCGGATGCGGTCGCACGAGGACGCTGCGGAGACGTTTCGTGGACTGCCGGTGAATCAGGATGTGCCGTTGGGTGCGGATGGGGATGCGGCGGTGTTGAGTCGGCCGCGAGGGTCGCCGGAGCAGACGGTGGATAATCACAAGTCGTGGCTGCGCGTGTCGCTGCTGACTGGGAACAGCGGGGAGCCGATTGAGCCGGTGGAGGACATCGGCTTGGCGCTGTACGACGTGATCAGCATCAAGGATCCGGAGGAGCTGCACGCGGCGTGGCTTGATGCGGCGGTGCCGGCGTTGTTCTCGGAGTCGCCGTATTACCCGTACACTTCGCTGAAGTACCACACGCTGCTGACGGCTGCGTTGCTGGACAATTACCGGGCTGGGGCAGCGTTTGATGACCTGTTCCTCGCGGTGAGTCGCGGCGACGACGCCGACGTTATTCCGCATCGGACGGTGCTGTCGGTGTCGGGATTCGATCTGCACGTGACGAGTGATCCGGATGGGCGGCCGGCTGCGCGGATTGGTGCTGTGCCGGCGCGGTCGTTCGGGGATGTGTGGGCGCGCCTTCCGGAACTCCCGTTCGATGTGAATCGGGAGCGGCGGTGGCGGGTGTTGGATGCGCAGTTGCGACGCGTGCGGTCGTGGTCGGTGGCGCTGCAGTACATTGAGGAGTACGTGGCCGCGCTCGGACCAGCGGCCAGTGATGGGACTGGCGGCGCGACTGGAGGTGAGTCGCGTGGCGCGTGACTATTGTGCGGGCCGAGATGCGTGTCCTGCCCGCAGTGGAAATGAGGGGGTGGTGGCGTGACGCGAATCCAGCAGGTGCTGTTCGAACTCGACGAGCAGTACTTGGGGTACCCGTATTTCGTCACTGGGAACGCGTTGTTCAACGCGTTGGCGCGTCGTGTTGATGCGGAGACGCGCCGGGCGCTCCAGGTGAGTCACGGTGTGTTCGTGCCCGGTGAGTACGGTGAGTACCCGGACGAAGCGTCGCAGGACGGGTATGCGGGGAAGCTCGGGCAGTCGCTGCCTGAGGTCGAGAGGTATGCGGACTTGTTCGTGTATCGGGATGCGGCGCAGCGGTGGTTGCTGGATTCACGGCCGCGAGATGTGCATAACGTGTTCGACATTCAGATGCATGGTGATCGAGTGGCGTTCGCGTCGACGTGTTGGTTCGGACGGCCGTCGCACACGCATAAGTCGAAGCGGTCGGTGTCGTGGTACGTCCAGTGCTACCTGCACACTGGGCCAGGTGACGATGGTGTGGTCCCGGTTGATGAGGATGTGCTTGACGAACTGCAGGTCGGCGGTGCGCGGAACTACGGGTTTGGCGAGTTGTCGCTCGTCGACACGCAACTCGTGGACTTGGATGCGTTGGATTTCTCCCGGCTGGAGGCAGTGCAGGAGGACGGTGAGGCGTGTCAGCTCGAACTCGTGACGCCGTACGTCCTTGATACTGAGCATCCGAGTGGCGAAGCTCAAGACATCCCGTGGTGGTGGCGTGTCGACATGGACGGGAATCCTCCTGGTTCGACGGGCGGGTTGCGTCGCCGGGAGACGCGGCTCGTTGATGGGTCGGAGTCGTACGCGGTGAGGGCGGTGGACCACGGGCAGGTCGTCGCGTATGCTGGTGATGAGCCCGTGGAGACGGCGCGGAATGGCGTGCTGCGGGTCGGGACGCATTCCCGGTTCGGGTTCGGTGAGTTCCGTGTCCGCCCGCCGGGCGAGGAGCGTGTGCCGGAGCGACGCGCTGCGCGAGCAGGGGGTGAGGCGTAGTGGTGTTGGAGCAGGTGGCGTTCGATATCGAGACGACTGGGTTCGGCGTTGAGGACGAAGTGACGGTGGCCGGGTTCGCGGTGCCGATGGGCGTACAGGTGTTCCTGCAGACTCAGAATCGCCCGGCGCGAAACGTCCAAGCGTCGGTGCAGGAGCAGGTTCCGGTGCACGTGGACGTCTCGACACACACGTCCGAGCAGGAGTTGCTCGCGGCCGTGACGGGGTTCATTGAGGAGCGACTCAGCGGCTCGGACGTGTTACTAGTCGCGTACAACGGAGAACGATGGAACGGCGGGTTCGACGTCCCGTTCCTCCGCACACGGTACGCGAAACTTGACCTGCCGTGGCCGTTCGTGGACATCCCGTACGCGGACGTGATGCCGCTGGTCAGTAATAGATTCAATACGACCGTGGACGGCGACGACAGGCAAGATCTGGGCAGCGCATACAACCTGTTGTGCGATGGTGAGTACCGTTACTTAGATCCGTTCGATGGGAGTGATGCTGCCGTTGCCGCGTTCGGGAACGGCTGGTTCGCGGAGTTAGTACAGCACAATGTTGCGGACGTGCTTCGAACGCGAGAGCTTGGTCGCGTCGCTGAACGGTACTGTAGCAAGTCGGAGTTCCAAGTGAAGTCGCTTACCCCGACCAGAGAGGTGTGACGTGACTCCGACTTATCTCGTCCCAAGATCGGGAGGGCTGCTGAGGAGGCTCAGATCTTCGCGGGAACTGGGTTGACCTTGGTTCCGGTAGCAAAGTTACCTGAAAAACTGCGGATTGAAGCGATACACCACTCCACACCTGGATCGACGACGAGTAATTAATCAACGTGAGTACGACGCATGGCAGAGACTGAGCCACGACGACATGGTGAATCGAGCAGTGAACGAACGGACAGTAGTGGGGCTGATCGGCCGGGGCACTGTGAGTGTCATGAGACAGTTGATCCGGACACGCGTCAGGATGTCTTGGCGGAGTACAAGCATCGATGTCAGTCGTGTGGCCGGCGGGGTCCGGAAGAGGGCGGACTGGCGACGCTGCATGTCCACCACATCGAACGCAACCCTGACGAGATGGGCGAGCACGATATGGAGAACTTGACGTTGCTGTGTCGGCCGTGCCACAGTTGGCTGCATCAGCAGGCGACGCCGGGTGACTCGCCGGTGACGATTACGGAAGCGGATCGGAGCGTCCTCCTCCCGCAGGACGTTGAGGTGTTACAGTACTTAGCGACACATGGACCGACGCGGACCGGTGACATCGCATCTGGGATGACGGCGGACTTGTCGGTGTCGGCGGTCCGGGAGCGACTCTGGGTGCTCATGGGTCTGGATAACCGTGTTGAGTCGCGTGACCGACAGATCGTCGATAAGGATGTCGAGACCGGTGAGTGGGGGCTCGTCGACCAAATCGAGAATTCCGCTCGTGGACACATCCCCGACGATCAGCAACTACTGTTGCAGCGGATGGAGGACGAGCAGGTCCGACGCGCACTCGACCGCGGGTGTGATCGGCGTGCTGTGATGGAAGTTCTCGGAATCTCGCGCCGCTCGACGTTCAACAAGGTGAAGCGAGCGTACGCGTATGACTTTCCGCTCGACGCGTTCAGTCGGGGCGGGCGACCGACTGACGATTCTCGACCAAAGCGGGATACGCAGGCCACGAAGAACGAGTCAGACCAGCAGCAACGGCTCGACGATGTCGCCGATCAAGAGGATGGATCTCTCGGGCGGATTGAAACTTGGGGAACGCCTGAGTCGAACACAGATGAGTCGGGCGTGCATGATGGTGACCTGCGGAACGGGCGATCAGCAGACGACGATGGCCTCAGTGATGAGTTGCGGAGGCATCTGCAGCAAGCAATCGATTCGTTGCAAGAGGCTAATTCAGCGCTCTAACTGACGAATTGGCGGGTAATGATTCGGTATCGGTCGCAGTGGATTGTCCTAGATGCGCGATAGAGGTGATGGTGGCGTCACTTTGATTTTCACGGTGGGTGACTGTAGCGTATGACTCGAAGTATCGAGGCAGAATTAGCGATGATACGGCAGCAACTTGCTGCGCTTCCGGAGGCGGAGGAACCCCCGCCAACTACGCTGCAGGTGCTTGGCCGAAGCACGCAGGAGCGTGACTGGCAGCAGTTTCTTGTTCATTTCCTGATGCCAGGCGCGCCGCATGGTCTCGAACACGCCGTGTTAGAACACGTTTTGGCGGCGTTGTCTGATCGGGACGATCTGAAGTACGCATTTTCTCGATTCGACATCGACGACATCCAGATAGCTCAAGAGGTATCCACGTCGGACGGGATTCCCGATGTCGTTCTGTGGGCATCCGATGAGTGGTTCATCTGCTTGGAATTGAAAGTCCACGCGTCAGAAGGGCAGGACCAGACAGAACGGTACGTCGGCGTCGATTCGTTCGACGGAATCGGGCTTGACAAGTCCGAGGTCCCATCCGACGGCCAGCACTACGTGTTCTTGGCCCCGGAATCCGCGTCATCCCCAGCCGCTGAAGAATTTGTGCATATCTCGTGGGAGTGGCTGGCGGCAGAGCTACAGTCGTTCTTGATTGAGAGCTACGATGAGTACCCGGCGCGAACCACGGCGCAGTTGAGAGACTTTGTCGACACGATTCGGAGTGAACTCACTATGACGGATTATCAAGAGAATCAGCAAGAGAAGGTGGAATTGTACGTCGAGAACTACGGTGTGATCTCAGAGTTGGAGGCGGCGTTTGAGGAGGAATGGTCGGAGTTCGAAGCGACGTGGGGAAGGCGGCTATCGCAGACACTAGCGGGGGCTGAACTTATTGAGGATGCAGATGCGCCGGAGGAGTACGCTGCGGTTCGGGTGCAGATGGAGTCGGGTGACCGTCGGCAGTGGACGTTCCGTCAGGGGAAGTCAGATTGGTCGTGGCTGTTCCCTCGGGAGTGGTGGACGAAGCTAGATGAGAATCGCCCAGTTTCAGATGCGACCAAACCGAATGCGAGGGTTGGGCTGGTTCACCGGCTTGACCGGCATCGGACGGAGGCAGTCCGCGATCACACCTTGATCGTCTCTCTTCGAAATGCACCGTCAGGCCACGATAGCTTCTACAATAACTTCGCAGCGCGATTCAGTGACGCTAATACGGAGATCGCGGAGGCGATTGAAGAGACAAATTTCACGATTACGGGGAACAAGTCGAATCTCCTCCGTGCTGAGTACGACATCAACGTCGATGCCCACGCGGACTTCTTCGACGCGTACGTCGAAGCTTTAGCAGAAGCTGTCCGGGAGATAGCCCTCGAAAACTCTGAGCTGGTCGGAATTATTGACCGCCTGTATGAAACGACAGTGGCGGAAGACGTGACGGTGTGAGCCGTGAGTGATTCGATCAGTCGTTGTTGTGACAGTGGGTCCTATGGGAATCCAATTTGAACGGGGAGAGAGTCAGCTTCGTCGCCCCATGCTAAGTACCGGTACTGCCGGTAGCGTGAACCCTGTCGTGGATCCAGACCAGTGTAGTCGATCACGGGTGACGGCTCTTCGTGGTCTTCTACGTCCTCGTGGTCAGGGTACGTCAGTAGTGCCGCGCGGATGGAAGCGCGTCGATTCGCGTCCACTTGGTCAGGGTCAAGCAGGTACTCGTGAGATTGCAGCACCTCGTATTGAGTCGAGGTGAGGGAGTCCCATGTCGGACGTTCTTGGGTAATCGTGTGACGCACTTCCCGACTTCGCTCTTCGACCTCGCTAACGACCGCTTCGAAGGTATCCCAGTCATCAGCCTCAAACGAAGGTCGCCTATCGATCAACTCGTCAGGAAAACGGAATTCCAGTAATTGACTCTCATAGCCAAGCAGTTGCTGATACCCCTGCGCAGGGTCTGGACGACTATGCGTTCGGAGCGAGACTCCAGCGATAGTTGCGCGTGTGAGAGCTTTGATCTCCGGCCACGTATAGAGGAACCGGGGCTCGATACGGTGGTACGCTCCAGGTTGCGAGTAGCGCGGCTGGGTCTTGTCTTTGAGGTAGACCGCTGAGAACGTAGGGGAGGGCCCGTTTGTCGGCACCCAGAACGCAGTGTACTCGTGTAAGTTCTGTTGACGCTTTGGGAGTGTGGCGAGGGCTTCGACGTCGACGAACACGGTCGAGCCTAAGACGTCCCCGAGCCCGGAAAGGTCAGTGACGACTGGGAGTGCATAGAATGCGAGTCCAGGAAGTGGAGTACGGCCGAGTAGTGTCTTGGCCTGTTGGCCGTTGAACGGGAATTTTACTGCTCTTTGCGGGTGTCCGGGATCGAAGGTGCGATCATCGATTTCGCTGTAGACAGCCTTGTACTGGAGTTCGAGGCGGGACGCTGTACTGAATTCGACATCGTAGCCACCCGTGGCTTCTTCGTGCTGTGTGGGAACGATAGCGACCCCAGCGTCGAAGTCACCCTTGGCTAACTGCTGTTGAGTCGCATTCACGAGCAGTGATGACTCAGAGGGGTAGTCAGTCATATCTCGACCGTGGACTCTTACTGTGATTATTCTTCGGCTGAAACGATAGGAATAGTCTTGCCACGAATTTCAGTTGCCTTTGTCGGCCGAAACGACAAGGCTTAGACTTTGAGTAGATGGTCGTAGACACGTTCAGTCGTCTGAATACTGCGATGACGGAGTCGATTGCGGACATCGTACAACGTGTTTCCGTCTTCTTCGTTCATCATTCGATAAGCAACGCCGTGCCGTAGCGCGTGAGGTGTGACGTCGCTTGGATCTCCTCTACTTCCATCAAGTTTGTAGGGTCGAATCCCAGCCTCCTCAGCGATCTTGTGAAGCATGTTCCTCACGCCTTGTTCGCTGATGCGCTCCGAAGATCTTGATGGGAAGAGGGCTGGCGTGTCTTTCCATCGGTTGGTGAGATACGCTGAGAGCAGCCGTGTCGTATCGGCGGCGAGTTCGAGGGTCACCGGCGGTGGCGAGTTTTGGTTCGGGTAGTCCTTCTGCAGTTCCGTGGGGAGGTAGAGTTCCGAGTTGTTGTTCCGGAGTAGTTCGACATCAATCTGGACGAGTTCACCTACTCGAAGCCCAGTATCGTACATCGTCGTGACAATCGCTTCATTTCGCTGTTGCAGATAGTCTGCACCAACCGCATAACATGCCGACCGCAGCGATTCGACTTGGTCGGGCGTCACCCACACTTTCGCCCGAACTTGGGAATTTGCGTACTCACTCATTCTGACAAACCCTCTTTATAAACAGCACTGTCCCACAACCACTTGAACTTTGGAGTCCACAAGTAGACTCCAAAGTTCATTAATCAGCCTGGGATCTGGAGACTGATGCAGTTCCTAGAAGCGATGTTCTAGATATTCTTGGGTAAATCAGAGTCCACGGACAAGGGATAATCCTGAAGCACTACTCACATCGATTCGTCGAATGAAGCTACTATCTCCGAAAGAATATCCTCATCAGTGCCACTAACGCTCTCCTTGGGCGCAACGAATAGGGACGTATCGTCAACCTCGGATAATCCTTCAATCACAGTTCGACCGATACGAGACTCTTTTTCTCCCAGAACCACACGCAGTGAGGCTGAAAGTACACTCTCGCAGAGGGACAGGAAAGCATCTTCATCTACCTCACCAATTTTGAACCCTTCTTGGTAGGTCTCTGGGAGCGTGATATCGAGGCGGTGAACGTCGTCTTCAGTATCCCAGAGATCAGCACTAACGAGATAATAGATGTAGTCTTCAGTCTCGCAGAAAGATTCACCGTCGTAGAGATCGACGATAGTTGATGCATTGTCGTCTTGGCGTACAACAACGTACGCGTAGTGAAGAACGACCGCTAATGCAACGGAATCGAACTCGTCGGGCAGATCTTCTTCAACAAAGAACATTAGCGGAGTAATGCATTCGGCGGAACCAGGGGTGTGATCGAGGATTTTGTCAAGGACGGAATCCAGTTGGTTGGAGGATGCTTCACTGAGGGAAACGACGACTCGATGGAATGCGTTTGAATCCACTTCGTGGAGCTCGTAATGGGTTAGTACGCGTTCTACGAACGCACATCGCTTCTCAACTGAAAGTTCGCTCACTATATCGAAATCGACAGCCGATGGGTCTGGTGCCGTGTCCCGGGGGTCGGCATCGCTGTTCTTGAAGTAGAGGAGGCCGAGATCGTTCAACGTGTAGAAAATATCCCACGAGACGATATCTCCATCTTCGTTCCCGGTCGCAAGAACCATGTCTCGTGCTTCGGGTTCCAGTTGGTAGGTGTGGAAGTCACCGTGTCGCTTCGGGACGAAATAATAGGAGTCTGCGCCCTTGTGCTTGTGGAATCCTGGCATCTATCATCTGTATTGGAGAGTCATCACATAAATCCAGAGACCCCGTAATAGGACTCTCAATGTAGGGCAATAATGAAACCCGCAAATCCAATCGACGACTGAGCACACCAGAGGTGGATAAAAAATAGGGTCGGGGGCTCACGAGTTGGTGTCGTAGAGCTCCTTCACATAGGCTCCATCGTGGAGCATGAGCTGGACTTCGTCTCGGGGGTCGTAGTAGTGGTCTTTGCCGTTCAGGATGTAGACCTTTCCAGGTTCCAGTCGAACGTCAGGGTCGTAGACAACGAAGGCCCGGATGTCTCCGTAGTTCATCGACTTGTCCCAGAGGAGCCCTTTCTGGTAGGGCCGATGGCTGTTCAGGTCTTGCTCACAAGTGACCTGAGCGTTGACCAGGACATTGTCTCCTGACCCTGAGAGATCTGCGAGATCAGCGAGTCCCTGCTTTTGCGCCATCTCAGTCACCTCCCTTTCGAGTGATGCTGATCGCTCCGGTGCTCCGGCCTGCCTCGGCGGTCGAACCACACCACGGACAGGTCTCGTTTGTTCGAAGCGGTTCGTGGGGATGACCACACCCCTGACACCGGACTTTTCCTGGAGCGTAAACCCGTGTCTTACTGGCGTACATCACGGTGGTGATGACGCCGTTCTTGCAGGTCATCAGGAGGTCCATCAGCGGGTGGAGTCGAGCCTCGTGGTAATCTTTGTCCGGTGCTTCGACTCGTACACCGCGTTCCCACGCTGTTGCGAGGGGGATGTCTCCGTTGTCGAACCGGTTGCCGTACTCGTCTGCTGCGTGGGACGACACAACTGGACGCTGATGCTGGTCGCTGGTGGTTTTCGTGTTCATTGGTAGAATCCTCTGGTCCGTAGGATGGATCTGAACCTGCCGAAGTGTGCTCAGTCGTACGAACGGTCTCTGAGAATCGCTATCTCGCCGTCGGGTGAGGGGAATACCGGACCGGCAAGCTACACGCTACGCTCCGTGACGATGCTCTGAGCTCAAGTTCACTTCGGCGGGGTGGTAACCGAAGCAAGGCTGCTGCTCAGAACGTTGAATACCCTTGGCAATCCATGGAGTCATCTCCTGACGTCGCTCCACGTAGGGTCAAAGGGCCCGAAGCCCCTTCGTGTAATCCTTCGCGGGCGAGCGCCAAAGGTAACCCTTAGCTGACGAAGTCGAGCCAATCTTCATGACCTGCCATAAGGCAGGTAGAGGGTATCGGGGAAGGCCTCGAATAGAGGCCGGAAAATCGGTATACCCTCGCTGGCTCTCCGAGCCACCTCAGCCGGGAACCCCTCAATAACAGTATTGTCGCAGGACCATACTTAAACCAAAATTAAGCAGGCACCCCTCCTCTGATTCTGGATCCTGTTGATCTCCGGACTGTTCAGCAGCACTGCATTAAAGACCGCTTCCGGTACAGGGTTAATGGATGAGTCAATCGGTGTGGGAAACTGCTACTATTGACGATGCTATCCGGGAGATCACTACGGGTGCCCGGTTAGATTATCGCGCAGGGCCCATACACGAGGACGAAGGGGACGGAGAGCTGCCGCCGGCATGGGGGGTCGATGTGGAATCCTATGCTGTCGGGTACGAACCTGTCGGAGAGACCTCTATTGGGAATGCGTCAGAGCGATACAGCCACTCTAAGTTTTCTCGGTTCCGAACACCGGCAGACCGTCTCGCTGAACACAACGAAGGACGGCATCCGTCAGATGGGACGCTGAGCGCGCGACTTGCTCGGCTCGACAAGAAACGCATCACACAAGCATACTGCTCCCGGCTTGATGTCACTCAGTTCCAGCGAGATGAGGCAGTACGCGCGATGCTCTTGTTGAATCTCGACGACTTTGGACAGAACAAACGGATCGAGAAAGTGGCGTTAACAGTCATCCGGGTCATCGTCAACTACAATCGCTTCGCACATCTGCAGAAGACGGATGCTCAGCGAATTTCGGAGACAAAGGATTTCAAACAGCTCGCTGAATCCGTTGAGCTGGATAAGCGAACAATGCGGCGGCTATCGAGAAGCATCAAGGAGAACCTCAGTGCGGCTGAGTTTTTCGAAAAAGATCTGGAGCGACAAGACCTCCGACAGGCGGAATTCCAGCACCGAAACGAGCGTGACACGCAACGACCTGGCCACACGTGGCCTGGCCATGCCTCTGAATAGGACGTTTGAACAGCCTAGCAATCCTCTCTATCGGTTAATTGTTGTCAGTATCCCTCGAATGAGGGGTTGAATGTCTGACGATGGAACTGAAGCGGAAGTTGTTCGGTCGGCACGGATTACACGACATCGTGATGGCACTCCTCTTGGGTGCGGTATTCACCTTACTGGTCCCGATCTTCTCCGATTAGGTATTGATCCTGTCGAAACCGATGTAGTCGATGTCGTTATCCAGGGTGGAGAACTCCGGTTAGTGCCTGGGGAAGGAGAACCTGTAATTGTTGAATGTGCTGCGTCTGCCAATCAGAAAGAACAGTGGCGAGAAGCGAAATCGAAGAATGAGTGGTAGCTGTCTAACTTTTCCTGATACCGGATGCGATACGGTTCATGTATTCCTCGTGGCTGATTTGTGCGCCGCGGAACTGGGGGCTCATATGCCCGCAGGGAAGGATTGCGACGTCGTGTTCTCGTGTTGCTCGGTGGGGCTTCCCGTGGACTTCGGTGATTGAGGATGGATCGTCAATATCGCTGACTGGCTCTGCTTGGAGATGTGTCCGGATGGCGTTCCAGGCTCGGCTTCCGAAGGTGAAGATCAAGTCGGGGTCAATGTATTCCAATTCGCGGATCAGTCCGAGGCGGACTGAGGCATCCAGGGCTGCTTTGGAGGGACTATTTTCTCGGTATTTCACTACGTCCGTCATATAGAAATCATCGAAGAAGGACCCAGAGAGCAGATACTGCCACCACGATTCTTCCATATTGATTAATCCGTGCTCTTGGCATCGCTGGATGAATTCTGAAGTGAAGTCCGTGTAGCGTTTCTTCGCCAACCATCGAGCACCGAATCGCTGGTCAACGTGGACCTTTTTTCGATAGTCGTCGGTGTCGAGATCTGCGTAAGCGTTTGCCTCGAAGACGACGTGCTCTCCCGGGACACCAGGGTCAGCAAGTAAGAAGACGTATGATGGGTCGTTCTGCTCCCAGTCGTGGTAGTAAGTGTAGGTGAGTTTTTCGAGAACCTGTTCGGGAACATCGGTCATGTGATGCTCTTGCAAGCGCTCACGGACACTGCCATAGGCGCTTTGCTGAGCCTCTTGGAGATATCTGGATTCAGGGTGTTCGATTTGCTCAACGAACTCCGCATTCATGATGTAGTGTTCTTGAGCGACACCTAACTTAGTTGTTTAAGCGAAGGTGGGTAGGTAGAGGAACGAGTTTCTTTGAAAACGGCGCGCTTCTTTGTGAAGGGGTCAGGTACTCGGATAGACAATGGAGGGGTCGCAGGTGGGATCGGCATCATCTGGGAGGGTTGAGTAGTTGCCTGTAGATTCGCGTGCTGTTAGGGCGAGGATGGCGGCGTCGAGGACGTCGTCGACGCGGCCTGACTGGATTCGGTGGTGCCATTGGCTGTTTGCTAGTCGCTCGTCAACAAGGTTGATCACCGGCTGGAAGGAGTCGCCGCCATTCTCGATGAGACACTCTTTCCGGGCTTCGAAGCCAGCGTCGCTTTTCTTCGAGGGGAGATCGTCGCCTTGGTACGCTTTGAAGCAGACTTCTGGATGGCTCTCGTAGACTGTCTCACGTGCAGTTTCGAATTCATTCAGTAGAGCGTTCACTTCCTGGATACGTGGGATGAGTCCCCAGCTGTGGCTTCCTAATCCGCGAGTATTCCTCTCTACGGCCTTATCGTAGTCCTCAGCTGTCACCGCGTCGCTGTTCGGTGTCCAGAAGACAGTACTGCCGCGAGAACCGAGGAAGTCCTTGGCTTCCCGGTCACACTCACGGTTTCCCTCACTTTGCAGATGAACTGGAATGTCCACGAGGATCTCATTCGCCCGATTTCCATATTCGTGCCAGACGTTCAGCAGCGATGGTTCGGTACCGACAGTAGTCGTCTCTGAGGTTGCCTCAACAACGACCCATGACCCGCTTGCCCAATCCACACCAACATGTGTATCCATAGAGGAAAAATATAGGAGACTCATTTAGTATTTCAGTTACTCTCGATGGTCCTGAACACGAGAATTGAATCACTGAGGCGAGAGTGGAACCGTACTCAATATCGCAGAAGTGGCGGTTTGGAATGTGATTATCTGTGGCCGAAGGCGACGTGCTGGACGGCTTTCAGCAGCTCTGGGTGAGTGACTGAGAGACGAAGTCCGAGTTCAGGTGAGGCGGCGCGATTGATGAGCGTGTGCCAGTTCTGTAGGAGGATGGCGATGTTTATCCCGTACAGTCGGAGTTTCGGATTGCTGCTTTCGATGACCGGCATAAAGTGGTTGGAGATCTGGTTAATTGCTTCTTCGATTGCCCAGCGTTGGTAGTAGTTGAAGTGGATTCCGCCGGCAGATCGTTCTGGAATAGTGCGGTCAGTCAAGTATGCGGTATGCGTTGATTGATTCCTGATCCCGTCGAGAGTTTCTGGGTCATCGAATTTCTCTGTGAGCGTTGGGACCAATGGATCTTCGGCTTCGTTGGCTTCTGATTCGTCTGTTAGTGTGGTTTGATGCGTAGTTGCCGGCTTCGGGTCGTCTTTTTGTAGTTCATGGACAGTGAACTGGAGTGGTGACGGTTGCGTACTTCCGTAGGGGTATGCGACCGCGTTCGGCTTTGGGGAGCAATTCCACGGAACGCCGAGGACGTGCCCAGTGTACCCGCTTGGCGTGAGCGCTTTTAGACTCTTTATCACGGAGTGGTCCGGTGATTTAATAATCCAATCTGACCCGGCAATCGCTCGGAATGCGGTAATCAGCTCACCTGGGACCATTTCACTGTCAGCGTAGATCGCTTTAACATCGAAGTGGAGGGGTTCGCCGGGAAGCATCTGCTTGATGACGTGTGGGTATTCGCTCTTGTGTTTCAGCCATCGGGTCCCGAGAGTGAAGCGTGCCTCCGTATCGAGAATGCCGATAACGGCGTACGTCCACTGCGTACGGACGTCATTCTCTGATTTGTGTGGTCGGTCGATGGTTGGCGCATCGTCAGAACCCGTCCACTCAATGCGGTACAGGTCAACAGCTAGTGAGACAGGATCGGTGAAGAAGCCGAGTCGCGCTGCGAGAGCAAGAGTATTCTCGTGAACCGCATCGAACTGCGCTTCTATTGTGGGGGTCTCGTCTGAAGTGTTCGTCCGGGGGATGGTTCGCTGTGTAGACGGAACGCGATTGCTAATGTATTTCGGCAGACCGGTTCCTTTGGGGACGTCGGCTGGGTGATGATCCCAGAAAGAAACTTTCGCGGCGGTCTGAAGCCCACTGCCGGTTAATGCCGATGTAGCGAGCAATCCGAGAAAGTGCAAGATGTCGAATTGCGGCTCCTCACGAGCGAACGTGAGTGGGTCTAGAGTTTCGTTTGCCAGGAATTGAATCCAGTTCCGTAGCGCATACTGCTCATCGTCCCAGCGTACGGATCGCTCGGAGAATGGAGGGGCGCGAGCATCGAATCCATACGCTTCGCGGACGGTGTTTGGTGGTTGCACTCCGTTGCGAAATGCCGCGTAGACTGCGCGCGTCCGGGCTGCCTCGAAGGCTTCTTTGCCTCGTTCTAGTTCGTCAAGTTCGTTCGGCAGCCTGCTTTGGGCCACTCGCTGGAACGTGCTGTAGCTCGGCAGATCCATTGCATCGCTGTATCCGAGTGCGGAGAGAATGGGTGGTGAGGCTTTCAGATGTTCGTAGAACGCCTGGTTATTTCGTGGGTGTCGCGCGGCTTTGAGAAAGAGAGTTTTGAACCGCGGTTCGAGCACGTCAAGTGCTGACGGGTCCAGAGTCTCTTCGTCAAGTGCTGCGTCGGCAACGTCGAGAATGGTTAAATCGTACAGTATCGACCCGTCGTTCGGGTACGGTGACTGTGTCTCCCATTGATCTCGGTTGTGTTCGTGGAACTGTGCAGCGAGATGGGCGGTTCTGTGTAGCGTCTCGATGTCCGCGACGGGGTGGTTGAGTTTGAGGCCGGTTCCTCGGACAGCGACCGATCCATATCCATCTTTTTCTGGAAGATTTCGATAGGTGGCCCGGGTGCTGTATTCTCCGTTTCCGTTCCCGATGATCGGTGTGTATTGATCGCTGTGTTTAGCGGGCTGGCCATCTGGCATACGAACCGCATAGGGTTATTGCCCTTGACTGGTATAAAGAATCACCAGGCAATTGATCCGATCTTAATTTCTGATTCCGGAGAATCAGGGCTCCGGAATGTACGAGTTCAAGGGATTTTAGGAAGTCTTCAATCTCGCGTTGGTCCAAACACGAGACTAGTTCCATGGTGCGACTGAACGGCTGATTCTAACTCACAAGAAAACCCCTCTGGACCAGGTGCTAGAAGCCAGGTTCTCGCCCTCTCGGTAGCAACTATCGCATTCATACGCACAAACGCCTATTCGTTGGCAATCAACCTGTTATGAATGCTATTCAGGCATCCCGCATCAAAATACCAGTAGAGGCCACTACAACCCGATTTCCAATAACACACCGCATACGTCGGAGAAAACTATATGAAATTTTTCAGGATGCGAATAGCACCCTGTTTCGAATCTGCTTGAGAGGCTCGCAGTTATCGCTGACAGCCGTGGAGCAGATAATCACTAAGATGAGGGATGGTGTTTGTTACCGTATGGCCTATTGTCCGAATTGTGGAGATCAAGTCAAGGATGAGCACCACTACTGCGGACAATGCGGTTATCCGCTCGCCGAACTTGATGATGATGCAGATGAAATTCCTCCAGCGGGCACAGCTGCAAGTCATCAAGGCTTCCTTAGCGGGCGTTCCCTCCAGTATCTAGTTGATGTACGGAAAGGGGAACAAGAGCTGGACCCAGAGACAGTCGGTTACTCGAATCTATCGCGGGATGTAGGCGCTGGACTGGCGGACTTTGCGAAAGTTGCGGTGGTTGCTGATATCAATCTACTTGCTCTTGTTCTCGACAATAGTAGTGACGCTGATGTCCTAGGAGAGGATGTAGAGCAGCTCAATCGGTGGCAGATCCAGGAACGAATGATGTGGATGGGGTTGCTACGGGTGCCGAAGTTGTACGACCGAGCATTCGGGACAGAGTGGGATGAAGAATTCTCGAAACGGTTAGAAGAACTCTCGGAGAAGGCTGTGGAATTCTACCAGGAGGAGTGAGCCTCCAGCTAATGGAGACTGATGAGGTATTAATTTCGTTGTGTATTGTCTCTCAACGTAGGTTGATTGATTAGCGCCTAAGGCGACTGATCAACGAGATACTGGTTGGCCAAGTATTGCTCTACTCACCGCGCGATGCATCGTGGGTAATCGAAATACAGCACCGATGTTGGACGAGTATTCTCACACCGAAACTGCCGTACTTCGTTTATAATGGCCCTGTTGGTAGCAAATTTCTACGCTTGACCACCTCCGGTAGCGCCATCAGTCAATGGATCCTTTGGAATCGCCAGACAGCGTTACGATTGAGAGTAAATCTACGTTGAAATACAGAGGAGAACCACCCCAGTTAGTAGCAAATATTGCTTGTATTACCTGCCGAAGGCTAAGTGCATTAAATGGGTGGTTATTTTGCGTAGGTGATGACCGACCGGCGCGACGACGTAGAGTTCATCAAAGAACGCCTCTCTGAGGATCCAACAGAGGACTTTCTGGAACAGATAGCCGCTACTGTCGTTGATCAGATGGCGGACTCATTTCCTGAGCTCTCACGCAAGTCGCGCCCGATGGATGAGGTCTTGAATGAGTTCCGGGAGAAGAAACTGGAAGAGGTGAGTTCAACAGGCCAGTACAGGCGGAAACTGAACTATCTCCAGACATACCTCGAAGACGAGATAGATATCGACTCGACTGACAACCTCACGAGCGAGGATGTTGAGCGATACAATAAATGGCGGAAGTACGAGTCTCTGTCTCGGGACAAACCGTTGGCGGACACCACGCTTAGGGATGATATGTACCTCTTCCGCGAGTTCATTCAATATCTGATCGAACATAGGATGGCTCCGGTTCGCTTCGAGAAGTGTGTCGAAATCCCTGAAATAGACTATGCCGGCGGCGAGGGTGTCGACGAGAAGAAGCTTGATCCTGAGATTGCGAAAGCGGCGCTGGACTTCCTTCGGAAATATGAGTACGCCGATATAGAGCATGTCTCGATGGAGTTGATGTGTCAGTCTGGTCCGAGGAAAGCCGGATTGATTGGCCGTGATGTTCCTGATTTCGACTATGAGGAGCGGGTTCTCCAGTACGAAACCGATGAGACGACACCGCTCAAGAACGACGAGAGCAGCGAACGAGAGATCACTCTCTACGGGGATGTTCCAGAGATTATCCAGGACTATCTCAAGGATCAGCGACCTCCCGTAACGGACGAAGAAGGGAGGGAACCGTTACTCACGAAAGGTGACGGGAGAATGAGCCCATCGACATTACAGAAGATCGCTTACAAATGGACTCGACCGTGCATGGTCGGATTAGACTGTCCTCACGACCGGGATCCCGAGGACTGCGAAGCAGCCCAGAAGAACAACTCCGCCTACAAATGTCCCAGTAGTCGAGCCCCACATCACATCCGAACTGGATACATTACCGACCAGAAGAACAGAGGCGTCTCGGCGGACGGGATCGACCAGCGGTGTGACGTATCGCCACGCGTTCAGAAGCTCCACTACGACCAACCGAACGACAGTGAAGAACGCGAACGCTTCGAGGACGAGTTCCGGAATGCCGACGACGACCCCAACTCAGGGTTCAATCACAACTGACAGCGGCTCTTATCGGCGTCTGAGTGTAGTGATGAGCAGATCAGGTAGATTTGAATAACTGGACTTGACGTTGTTCCCATATCCCGCATTTAGGTGAGAATGAGGTCACCATGGCCTATTTGACATCCCCACACCTCCGCAAATATATTATAATGGCGTCGGCTTTTGATGGGGGTTGGCTACAGAGTGTTCGAACTCTGTGTCACACCCTTCACATTGGGTAGTTACCTTTCGGCCCCATTCATTGATGATCTCGCCATTTTCTAGAGTTAATTGAAATTCGTTTATAACATCCTCTCCGCAACAGGCACACTCAAAGCGAGCATATGCGTTAATATCCACTTCCTCCTCTTCTCGGACCGAGTGGTCAGCATGAGTGTATAGATAGACGGAATAATTTTCTCGTGGCCCATCTCCAGGCCACCAAGGATCTGGGAGGCCCCCTGTTTCAATTCCTATTGATTCCTTGAGGGCAGTTCGGACCCTGTCATCACTATTCACCGTCTTCATCAGCGTCATACCTAGTCTGCTCAAGCGGAGTAGATCGGCATTTTTGTCGTCGTTATTGATTACGTCGGTTCTGCCACTGGCGTCCGTTACTGGCTTTCGACAAAGATTCTGGAATCCATCTTTGACAACGGAAATGCCTGGATCGTCTAAATCTTCTGACTTCGCATATGAACGCACGCTCCCCTTCTCACTGTGAAAGTTCGATGTTTTTCCAATCCCCACATCAGACTCTTCGGCTAGATATAGAATCCAGAGGGCCCCTCCATACCCCACTGTATCGGCAGCCTGTAGAACCGATTCCTCATCCCACGTCACACCTCAGTCGTATGGTTACTGCTTATTTAAAACACGTGTTCCCATGTATTTGGAGTTCTGAGATGATGGACAAGATTTATGACCTGCGCTCCCCTCTCATTGTAATGAGAATGAGTCGGACAAACCCCTCCGAAGCACTAGAACGTCTGGCCTGGACATTGAATTACCCCCGGAGGGACCCCATCTCTATCAACGAGCTCGCGGAAAAAACCGACCTTTCGTGGGCCACTACCCAGAAATACGTCCAATTGCTGGAAACCCTCGGGCGGATTGGTCCCAAAATCACCATTGACGAGGACGGGGTAGTCCCACAGCAGCTAGGGGAAAACTTGCATGACATCCGTGACCAGAAAGACATGCAACTCATCATCTACCTCTATACCCATGCAAATATCCAGGGGAGCCCCACAGAACCCTTGGACGTAGAGAAGCATTCAGAGGTCCTCGAACACTACGATGAGGTCATCGACGAATTGGCGGAGTTTGGATGGATCGAGCTCACCGAGGAGACGATCCAGTTAACGCCAGAGGGCGTGTCGATTGCGGCCCCCGCCCAATCACGAATACGAGACAATGACTTAGATGTCACATCCTCCAAAGGGACGACACAGGCAACCCCAGCATCTGGTGCAGCCAGCAAAGCCGACATCCTCGTCGCAGATGCCTGGGTAGATGTCAGTAGCTCTGGCTCGTTCGAGAGTGAACAATCGGAGGACAGCTGGGACAAAGACAACGACTGGAATCGACAAGACACGACGAGTCTGGCCTACTAAGTGACTATGTCAGAAGAGAACCATAGCGGAACGGACATTCACGTTGCGGATGAGGATTCACCAGTTCTAACATCCTATGAGCCAAATTTCCAACGTGTATTTGCACGTGGGACGCTCCTTCGAATGGACGATGATGATCAAAACATCGTTCAGATGGCTTTTTGGAGTTCAAAAGATACTGACATCGAGATAGAAGACGAGGGAATGGCAAACGCTGTTGGCTATCGGTTGGAGTCGGAGATCATGATGGATTGGGAGAGCATTGTGAACCTGCGGAATTTACTCGATAATTATATCGAGGATCATGCTCCCGAAGAACACGTCGCCAATATAGAGTAAAATAGGTCAGCATCACTATCAAGGTGTGACTTGTACCTAGAATACCGTGGATTCCACTATGCCAAGAACTAGTGTATTTTCACCCATGTCCGTTCTATCGTAGAGACTGTGTTCCGCGTTAAACGGTTACGGCATATCGTATACCAGGAAATAGGAGTGATTCTTCCGAGCGTGGACTTGCTTGTTCATCCCAACGACAGTTGGTTTCTCTTTCCGAATCTGAACGAATAGGTCACGAGTGTAGAAATCCAATTCTCTTTCGTAGTAGTTTGTTACTTGAATGTGCGCAAGTTCCTGCTTATTCGACGAGACCTCGTCCATTATTTTGATAATCAGCGTTCCATCCGGTTTCAGCACCCGCTTTGCTTCATGCCCCCCCTCAAAGTAGGTTTGAAGAACTGCTTGGTGGTATTTCCCACTGCCGTCATACGCTCGACCTCCCGAATATGTGTCGCGGAACGACTTGTGAGACCCATTCCCAGCCATGTGTTCCCGGTTCCTTCGATAGTACCCTTCAGCGTATGGTGGGTCAAGGATCATACAATCGAGACTATTGTCTTGAATGGGGAGTGCGCAGCAATCGCCAATCATGGAAAGGTCGTCCGTCTTCGGTGTGATATCGGACGTGACCAGCTCCATACCACGGCTTTCGAGGTCAATGTCTTGCCAGAAGACACCTGTGCCGTGTGTAACATCCGCGATGCGCGCGCCGTCCTCAATATGTAGATCGAGAATACGGGGGAAGAGTTCGCTACTATCGGCTCTGTAAGCAGAGAGGATTAGATCATCGTTCTCTTCGCTATCCGTCATCTGTTGCTAAATTAGCTACCGTGTATATATTTAAACTTGCGTCACTTGACCGCTCAGGCACTTCGCCAATCATCTCGCTTACCGTCCCTGACCACGGTTCTTTGTTCGCTTCCTCAGTGATGATTTCGTACATCCGCTTCCACTTCCGCGCGCTCTTGTACTGTTCTTTATCTGAGGGAATGACATTAATCAGACTACGAGGGACAACCAGTACGAGCTTCTTTTTCATCCGACTCATCGCCACATTCAGGCGTTCAGGACTCAAAATGAACTCTGCTTCACGCCTGATATAGTCCGGATCAGAAACGGTTGCTGACACGATGATGAGATCACGCTCCCCACCTTGGAACCGCTCCACCGTGTCTACCGAGTCATCATCGACACGCCCTCGGAGTTTGGTTCGGAGACGGCCGCGCTGTGCATTGTGAGGCGTCACGACACCTTTCGATTCTTTGTCTGCAGCGGCGTCCACGAGTTTGCTAATGATACCCGCCTCGAATGGGTTTGACTGTTGGCTCTCCTGCTCGTCATGGACGATTAACACCAGGGGATAACGTGGGTGCATTGCACGGCGAACTCCCGGCCGGTGCGACCCTTTGACATCTAGCTGATGATTGAGCCCAGAGCGGTACCGGATGCCATCGTCGCTGTAGATGAGTCGGCGGAGGAACTCGGCGACAACAGTATGACACCGGTACGTAATTTCGAGACGGTCAATAGGGACGAATTGTCCAGTTGGGACATCCACGAGTTCCAGATTCTCACCACCGCTGAAGTTGTCATCTTCGCTGAAGAGCCGGAAAAAGTCCATCGTGGACAGGAACGGCGCGATCTCCTCAACAATCCGCCTGTCCTCCCGGTCCCAGTCGTGCTGTTGAACCGGGGGCATCTGCCGGTGATCGCCCGATATCAGGATCTGTGCACCCTTTGTTGTTGAGGCCCCCGGGACTAACAGATCTGGGACCGGCATCATCGACGCTTCGTCAGCAGCTAATAATTCGAAGTGGGGTTCAGTCCCGTCGTCATAGATCTTCTCAACAAGCTTGTAACCTCCCGAAGGAGTTGAGCACACCAGAATCCCTGAGTTCGTACTTCCACCAGCACCGAACGCATCGAGACTGCTCTGCCCACTCGTCAGGTCCCGCTTGATTTCCGAAATTGCTTCCTCGTCCGTATGGTAGTTTACGAACCGGGATTCGTCGTAGCGGTCTTCACGGACATCAACGTCGCGGCTAACTGCCCGGACGAGTTGTAGATCATCTAGAGGGTCGTCGTCCGTCCGTGGGCCACTCGCCCTCCATTGCTGGAGTAACGCGTCCGTTTTCTCTAAAAGGGCGTTCGTTGCGCGATTGGAGGGGGCAACGACGAGTCCGCGGAAGTCTTCATTGTCGTCGAGCCTAGCGAAGGCGCGAGCTAGCAGACCATAGGAGAGGGTGACCGTCTTCCCAGTACCCGGTGGGCCTTGAAGTACTGCAAATCGCTCTGCGTACCGCTGAATGAACTGACGTTGTTTCTCGTTCGGTGAATCTAATTGGGTCTCCTCGTCAATCCACGAGAGGAATTCGTTCGCTTTCCTTCGGTTGAATAATTCAATCTCAGCGGGGCTACTCATAACTACCCTCCATCAACTGCTCCATCGACTCGTAGATCGGCACTTCCTTCTCTTCGATGCTGTTGTACACTGTTTGACCGCTTTCAGCAGTCCATTCGTCGGTCTGCGGATCGAGAATTATTACGTCATCGGGCGCGAAGTGGACGAGATAGGGCCTTTCGCCGGCTTTGTGTTTGTCTTCGTGCCACGCTCGGTGTTCTCGGACGTAGTCGTAATCCGTATACTGGTTACTGCCGGGATGGAACCCGTGCGCAAATTCGCTCAAGTGGATCTGTATTTCCCGGTCCGGAATATCGATATCCACAACCTCGACGGGGACACCCTGTTCGATAGTCTGCGGCGTCTTATTGTCCTCGTGCATATACTTTTCACCATTCCATTCAACATGGTTCGCTATCAGACGGCTGCCCGATGTCGTCCCTTCCGAGCCCTTGAGACGGCACGAATTCGCAATCTCACTTGGATTAGCGAACTCTCGCCTGTCGTAAACCAACTCCCCATACAGCATCTGTTCCTTCTCTCCCACCTGCTCAGTCCGTTTCACACGGACTATTGCGGTTCGGCCCGTCCGGACTCTTTCTCTCGGTGACTTTGCGTAGTGTCTGAGCTCTTCTTGGCGCTGTGAGAAGTGTTCTAGGTCGATGTAGTCTTGCGATGCCTGTCGCAGGTCGCTCTCACCTAGGGTGAACGACGGCAACTCGGGTAGCGGAATAGGCTTTTTACCGAGATACGCGTTGTGGTACTGTTCATTGTTGTAACCGAGCGCGCGCTCAACGTGCTCTATCGCCCGACACAGTTCTTCTCCCAGTAATTCAACGTCGTCCGGGGTAATACGTCGATCTTGCTTGTCTGCGTCGTGCCAGCGATACTGCTGGATCTCGTTGATTTGCTTATCACCGCCAGCCCAGTCGAGGTCGAGTTTCCCCTGCGCAGCCCAGATATACTCCAAGGGGAATTGAGAGTCGAATCGAGCGCGGACTGGATACCAGCCATCTTCATCCTGCACCGATTGGAACGTGAACCCCTCGTCAGTTTCCTTAAACGGCAGGCGGAAATTGAAGAAGTTCGGTTTGAACGTATTGTATAGGTCGATATCGGGCTTATCTTCGCGCTCAATCTTCCATTCCCATCTGGTGAATCCACCGTCACATCCACACGTGCAGTTGTGGAAGTACGCTCCCTCAAGAACTGGTAGCAGCCCTGTGGACGTGAATTTTAACTCGTATCGCTCTCGCAGTTCGTCCTGTAGGATGCCGACCATAGGCTGGTCTATGGCTTGCCTGAGGCCGAGGAGATCACGAACCGCGCCGAGACTTTCTGAATCCCACCGCTGCATATGCCGTTTAATCCCCTCCACAAGCCAGTCACGCTCACTTCGCGTGTAGAAATAGAGGTGAATCGGGACTTCGTCTCGCCCATCGGCAACCGTTTGAATTGCCTTGAACAACTTGCGGAACGTGGTTTTCAGTAACTTACGCTCTACACGAAGTTTCTCCTCATCATCATCCGGAAGTGACTCTGACAGTTCGGAGAAGGTCTCAGGGTCGCCGTCGTAGTTCGTCCGCGTGACACGGCCCGCTACAAGTCCAACCGCATCACGCATGTAGTCCTGCCTAACATACAGGTAGACCCGAACCATCTCCCCCGGCTCGTACTCGATATCCCCCTTATCGTACTGGCTCTGAGTCGGTTGGTCCTTCGGTAGCGTACCATCTCCTGCTCCTTGCAGCGTCCGAAGATAGGATTTCGACTCGGTAAGTGGGTGGTCCTCGTAGAGTTCCCCAAGTACGCCCTGGGCGTTTTGAACCATATCGTCAAGTCCATCACCGATAATCGGCTCATTCATCAGATCCTGCACTTTTGCCTCACGAAGTGAGTCCAACTCTCGGTACTCCCATGGTTTCGGGTTTTGAGGTGCGCGTTTCAACGACGCGAGTTCGTCAACGGTTTCAATGCTATGCTCTTCGAGGACTCGCTGTTCGCCCTCTGTAAGGCCTAACAAGGCGAGATCAAGGTCACCAACCGCTTGCTTGAAACAATCCTCGTTATACAGGCAATAGTTACATTTGCCCGATAACCGATAGCGGACATCGTCAGCGTCAGCTAATTCATCCATTCGCCCACCCTCCCTCAACAGGCGATTGACGTCACCCTCAACTACCCCCAGATCGTTGATGCTAGGGAATGTGCTTGGATTAGTTGCGTCGAGGGCATCCGAATCGCGGTGAACGATCCCGGCTTCGACGTTCGCATCGAAGCCACTAATAGAGAGATAGTCACGCAGCATCAACGAGTAGACTGCGGCCTGAACCTCGTGGTGTGGCTGGGTGTCTTTCGAACTCTTAATCTCAACTACATAGGCGTGTAGCCCGTCGCCTTCGGGCCAGAAGGCAATGAGATCGGAGTTCCCTGTAACGGGCCAAGCACCGATACGGCGGCGGAGTGGTGCTTGGTATACGAGAACCATCCCGTCTTCTTCAAGTGCAGTCGTGGCAGCCTGATCGATCTTCTCACGGATTGTATTCAAGGAATCAGAGAAGTCATCGGGGAGCTCCCATTCGCCCTTCTTTTCGGCGTCGATGAATGCGACAGCATTCGACTTGAGTTGTGAGAGGATTTCCTGTTCGAACCGCTCGCCGTGTTCCGATAGGAGGACGCTCAATTCCTCCTCCTTCCCCTCGACTGGCCCCATACTCTTTACAAGATAATTAGCGCACTCCTCGAAACCGATATAGAGACTAATGCTTGACGCGGTTATCGGATTCCGGGAACGATCAATCACGGATTTCGTTTCAAATGATTACGACTTAAACCCTCGCTGTAACCTGAACGTGGTCCGTAACTACACTCTCCTAAATGACTGCTATCATTTCCTTGATTCTCACCTTTCGGATATCGCTTGAAAAGACGCAGATACGGACTAATTAGCTGATGCAGAACGATCATCGGGGTCAGGTCACTGGAGGAGATCTGAACCTTCGTAGATCAAGGGGCGGCTATCCAATAGTGGGTTCTTTTAGAATGCAGTTGATCTAGCCTATACAAATGAGAAAATTCGCCCACTATTCTACTGTGTTTACCAGGAAGCCTGTCTAGAGATCATCCAGATATTCCCTTCGTTGCTCCATCTTTTCACGTTCAGTACGTCGGTCGTAGTGCTGCTCGATCACGCGTTGACTTACATTTGCACGGTCGCTGACGACCTTGTCCGGCATATCGCTGTTCAGGCTGTGGGTTATGCTTCCTCGACGAATGGCGTGTGGGCTCACGCTCGACGGACATCGGTAGGCAGTGTCCCGCTCTACTGCTGAACATTCACCGAGGCCGCGGTCGTGGGGACACTCGGTGCTATAGACACACGGACGTGTCCAGCGGTACACGTAGGCGCGCAGCGTCGTCTTATTGGTCCGTCCTTCCCGCGAGGCCAGCAACGGTTCTCGTCCGTACTCGTCGGTGACTGACGGTCGCTTGGTTTCGAGCCAGTCATCGAGGAGGTCACAGACTTGGTCTGACAGCGCGACCATCCGTTCACCCTCTCCCTGGTTTTTGATCGGGGTGCCGGTGTCCGGTCGATGACGGACCTTGATGCACTGCTCGTCTGAGGCGTAGTCGTCAACGTCTAGTGCGTGAACACCGCCGACGCGCATCATCGTGTGCCACATCAGAGCAATCGAGACGTGCTGGATGCTCGCGTATTCGTACTTCTCCAGATGCGCGAGCACCTTCGAAGCACTGTCACTGTCCAACATTACGTCCCGAGAGTTCTCATCAGGAGTGATCGCTGGAGACAGCACCTTCTGACTTAGGTCCTGTTCTACGCCGTCGATGGACTCTAGCCACCGGATGAACACGCGAAGGGTATCCATCTGGGTCTTCTCACTGACTTTGTTCAGGTCGCCATCCTCGCGCCGCCAGAGCCGGTACTTGTGCAGCTGGCGGCCGCTAAGGGTGTTGAGGTTCTGTATCTCTTCTACCTCGTCACACCAGCGGACGAAGTGACCGAGTCGGTACTTGTGGCCCTTCAGCGAGGCCTCCGATAATTCGTTTCCTCTGTCAGCGAGGTACAGTTCGAGCGCGGTTTCTGCGTCGATTGGTTCGAGACTCATGGTTGGTCTTCTCCGGTCAAGCGAACCCCATGAGTCCCGGCTACTGCACGTTCCGAACCAACGGCTACAACGCTCGAAATCGCCAAAAGGAAGGGTTGTCACGCCGCGTGACCAAGGCCTGCAGCGCCCATCCTCTGGCAACGCTCTTCGAAACCAAGAGAGGCGAGTACGTCACTTGGAGTACTCAACAAGCACTACGAAGAACACACCCCGTCGTCTTCGTGTGAGCCGGAGCCGTATAGACGCTGACGCTGTCGTGGTACGGGAGGCGGGGCTCCTCGTCTCGCATCCCGTGGTACTTGACGACCCTCTTGATGGGTGGCCTTCGCTGCCATTTTGTGCTCGTATCTCCCCCGATGAGGGAGAATTAAACGTCCTGTACCCGTCGCGCTGTTGCCGCGCACACTCCGCCGTGATGGCACGGTCCCGAGTGGGTATTCGCGTCATTTCCAGATAATGTCTGCGGGAGTTATACACACGGTAATGGCGGATGAATAGCTGATTAACTGTTCTTTCACCCCGGCGTAGTCGGGCGTTTTTCTACAATCATCCGTGTGGAGTTCGGGGCGTTTCCTGTGGCGGAGGAAGCGGTCGTCCTGGTCTGTAACTTCCGTCCTAAGCCGGTTAATTATCTAACACTTATCGTTTCTTGACCCAGGTGTATGCCAGAAAAGACAAACAGAAACGAGATTACCACATCCGGTGGGTTCGAGTGGCGGTCCGTCCCGGACTCGAACAGTGGCTCGGAGCGCAGCCACCTGGCGTTGGTTGCGTTCGTGGCCGTCGGGGTGGTGTTCGGCAGTGTGGGGATGTTATTTATGTCGGCCCCAGCGAGCGCGAGCACCTCATTCACCGCGAACGATGTGTCGGCTACGACGGCCAACGGTAAGCTGAATGAACTGACGGTGGCACCGAATGGGACCGTGAGCTACTCCGGGCTCGAACAGGAACCCTCGGGGGTCACGGTAACCGTCGAGGTCAAGGGGGGTTCGGCATCCGACTGGAAGGAGATCAGCTCGAAGACCCACAGCGCGACCGGACTCAGTGGTGAAGTCAGCTACGACTTCAGCGAGGCGAGACTGCTGCAAGAGACCTCGATGAAGCCGAGCGATTTCAGGGCGACTGACGGCAACTCGGGGTCGACCGACGTGCAGATCCGCGTGACCGCAGTTGTCGAAGATGCAGGACCGAACGGTGACGACGTAACGACGACGAGCACGAATTCGTTCGCCGTCACGGTTGAGAACAAAAAGGCCGGCGCAGGCGTCGGCGGCAAGGCCAACACGGGTGCGAACGGCCCGGGGGGAGGACGATTATGATTTCGACACCCACTCGGCGAGCGGACGTGCTGCGTTCGACACTCGCTGAGCGCGCGGACGTGCTGCGTTCAACACCCATTCGACCGGCCGACGCTCGCCAACGCGGGAGGTCACGGCGATGAGCGAATCCGGGAAGCCGATGACAGACGTGACGCTCCCGGGTATGGGGGGAAGTACGGTGAGTGTGTATCGTCTCTGCGACGACGAGTCGTCGTCCCTACTGGCGTTTCCACCCACTTCGGTCGGCGTCAACGAGCTTGACCCAACGCACCCGCTCTGGAACCTGACGTGGTTCCAGTTCACCGCGAGTGTGAACGTGTACGTCGTCGTCGATCACGGGAAGGCGTCGATCCATACCGGTCCCGATCAGTTGGCCGGCGTAGTCCCGCATCTGACCGACGCCGAGCAGGACCTCGCCGCAGCGTGTGGCATCGCAGACAGAGGCGAGCGAGAGACGACGTGGGTCTGCCTCGTGGACCAGACCGGGACGGTACAGTCGAGGTGGGCCACAGACACGGAGGGCTTCGACCTCGACGCCGTTCACGAAACGATTCGCGAAACCATAACGGAGAATCCCCAATGAGTATCAAAATGACCGATCTGCAGACCGAAGAGCAACGAGTGGAGAAGACAGTCAACGGCGTGACCGTTCGGAAAGAACTCAGAGAGACCGAGAGCGGCATCACGGTGGTCGTGTTCACGCTGATGAACGGGCGCGACGACGAGGTGGCAGTCGATCTCGACGAGCCACTCCCGGAGGATTTCTCAGTTGAGAAGGTCGGTCTCCATCCGGAATACAACTCCGACAGGTGGACAGTCACCAAGGAGCGGCTCATTTTCGAGGCGATTATCGACGGCGGCGAGGGACTCGTCACGCTGTACGGGGTCGACGTCGAGTCCGCCGAGAAGGCGAGACCGTTCCTCACGGACCCGCAGGTGGATACGAGCATCCCCCTCGAAGATCCACTCGAGTACGACGGATCGACCGAGGACACCAGCGGCAGCATCAAAGTCGAAATGCATCGAACCGAACGAGCGGACGCCGGTCTTCTACCGACTCATCGACGAGACAGACAGGACGGAGTGGCCCTCCAAACGCCACGTACTACTCGCGCTACTCGTTGGAACGGGGCTGGGCCTCGTGGGTATCCTGGACGCCTTGCCACTTGGGCTCTTCACCGAGCCACAGGTCGCAGGGGCGTTCGCCCTCTGGCAACTGGGACTCATCATCGTCCTCAAACGGTACTCCACTTGATTGTGGACGACCCACGAATAGTCCCGCAACCCGTTCTCGAATCGTGTCGCGCTGTCCTGGTTCTTCTCGTGGTGACGTTCCGTGTGGTCTGTCTACCCGACATGGAGACGCAGGGGCGATCGTGTGCTGGCGACCATCGAGCGGGCACTGTCGCGATCCCCATCGAGAGGTCAGTCGAAAGCCTCACTAGACGAAAGACTGATTCGAATCGACGCGACAAACAGCAGATCGCGCGGGCCACGGTCCTCGTCGATGGCGCACACCTCCTCAAAGCGGCACGCCAACGAGTTGGACTCCGGTTCCAGGAGATTCTCAAATCTGTTCAGCAACGTGGAGCCACCGACAGCAGAATCGCGGCTCCAGGCCTTCGGCGTCTGGTGGAAATGCCAAACTTGACACGAAGGTTCTGTCTATTCAGATCAGCTCGAAGACGTGGATCGGCCACTCCTCCTCGTAGGACAGGCCGAAGTCCGGATCGATATCGACCGTCTCGGGATCACGGACTTGGAGTTCGACGCGGTCTCCGATGGTGACGTCCTCGAGCGAAGCGTCGACACGACCTGTCAGCCGAGCCGAAGAGTCGAGTTCGACCACCGCGACGGTGATCGGCGCCAAGTGGTCAAACGCTGACGGAGGTCGGTTGACCGACGTGTACGAGATTACCTCGCCGGTCCGGGGCTGTTCCGAGAGCGTAACTGCCCGGCTGCCACAGCCGTAACAGGCGGGACGAGGCGGCAGCAGGTGTGTATCACACTCCGTACAGCGGGCAGCCACCAACCGGCCCTCAGCCAACGCGGCGAAGAAGCCGGGGAGCGTGAACGGCGAGTCGGCGGTGATGTCTTCCGGTACGAGCGGTCCTGTCGTCGTGGAGTCGGTGTCTGTCATCGGTGAATCACTCTCTTCGGTCATTGTGCAGTCAGAACGTGAGCCACAGTATGGGCGTCTGCGACGCCACCTTCGTTGATGAGCAGCGCGGTGTCGGCGTCGGCCACTTGCCGCTCTCCGGCCCGTCCGGTGAGCTGTTCGTAGGCTTCGACCGCCTGCAACAGCCCGGTCGCCCCAATCGGGTGCCCACGGGCCTTCAGTCCGCCACTGGTGTTGATCTGGACGTCGGTCCAGCCCGCCGATCGGTCCTCGGGATCCTCGACGGTCTCGATTCCGCGACCCTTGGGGGCGAACTCGGCGGCCTCGGCCAGCAGTGCCTCGCAGACAGTGAAGGCGTCGTGTACCTCCGCGACGTCGATATCCGCGGCGTCCACGCCGGCGTCCTCGTAGGCGGTCGAGGCAGCGACGTTCGCCCCCTCGACGAACGTCAGGTCGCGCTCGGCGACGGCGAGGTTGTTGGCCGCCGAGCCAACGCCGGCTACGCGAACCGTGTCGGGACGGCTCTGCAGGTCGGCCGCCACCTCGTCGTTCGCGACGACGACGGCTGCGGCACCGTCGGTAACGGGCGCACAGTCGTACAGTTTCAGCGGGGGAGCGACGTCGGGAGCGTCCATCGCAGTCTCGATATCGACTGCCTGCTGAAACATCGCCCGTGGGTTGGCCACCGCGTTCTGGTGGTTCTTCACGGCGATCTTAGCCAGGTCTCGTTCCGTCGCGTCGGTTTCGTGGAGGTATCGCCGCGCGAGCAGGGCGTACGTCGCGGGCGCGGTGATCCCGGACCGCTGTTCTAAGGCACGCTCGAAGGCGGCCCCGAGCGCGTTCGTGGCCCCTTCGGTCCCGCCGGCGGTCATTTTCTCGACGCCACAGGCCAACACTGCGTCGTGGACGCCCGCCCGAACATCCCGGACTGCGTTCTTGAGCGCGAGCGCACCTGCGGCCGCACACGCTTCGACGCGCTCTGCGGGGACGTTCCGCAGGCCGGCCCATTCGGCCATCAGTGTTCCCTGCATAATCTGGTTCTCGTACCGCTCGGACTGGGCGCCGACGTACAGCCCGTCGACGACATCGGCCGGATCGGGCAATCCTTCGAACGCCTCGGCCAGTGCTTTCGAGAACAGGTCGCGGCCGGGCAGATCTGTCTTGCCCAGCGGAGACGAACCGACCGCGATGAGATGAGCTGTGGACATCTCCTATGGTTCCTCCACTATTGATATTAATAGTTTGGCCGCAAAGCCGTCTGGCTTCGGCTCTGGTCGTCGCAATCGAGCGGTCGCATACTCGACTCCGCCTGGAGAAAGAACTTTACGTCCCTCTGTCACTCGTTGGCATACTGTGAATCGACCGATGACGACGCTCGACTTCCTCGACAGGGGGGTCGACATCTATGGCGACGTCGTTGGCGTGATCGCCCACGACGGCACCGAGTACACCTACGCAGAGTTCGGCGAACGCGTCGACCGCGCAGCGGCGGCGCTCGCAGATCTCAGCATCGAGAAGGGCGACCGCGTGGCGCTGCTATCGCCAAACACACACTGGTTTCTGGAGACGCTGTTCGCAATCAACGTCCTCGGGGCTATCTCGGTCCCGCTCAACTACCGGCTCATCGCCGAGGACTACGAGTACATCCTCAACGACTGCGGCGCTCGGGCGATCATCGCTGATCACGAGTACGCCGAGAAGGTCGAAGCGATCCGCGGCCAGGTCCCCGCCACGGCGTTCGTCGCCAATCCGGCCGACCGCGTCGACGGCGACTGGCGCGACTACGAGTCACTTCTGGAGAGCGCCGACCCCGGCGCAGTCGAGCGCCCCGACATCTCCGAGGACGACCCCGCGACGATCAACTACACGAGCGGGACGACCGGCGACCCGAAGGGCGTGGTCCGGACTCACCGCACCGAACACTGGCACGCGCTGATCACCACCCACCACACCGAGGTCAGCGACGACGACGCTTACCTCTGGACACTCCCGATGTTCCACGTCAACGGCTGGGGCTATCCCTACGTCATCACCGGTGTCGGCGGTACGCACGTCTGCCAGCGCCACTTCGACAGCGGGGACGCCTTCGAACGTATCCACGACCACGACGTGACCTACCTCTGTGGCGCGCCGACGGTCCTCGACCAGATGGTCGACCACTATCAGACCCACGACATCGCGGCGACCGGTGACAAGCCAGTCAGAATCGCGACAGCGGCCAGCCCGCCGCCGGAGGCCACAATCCGGACCGTCGAGGACGAACTCGGCTGGAACATCTTGCACGTCTACGGGCTGACCGAAACCGGCCCGCTGATCACGACGAGCAACTCGCCGCGCCGGATCGAGAGCGAGGGCCGCTTCGCGATCAAGACCCGCCAGGGCCACGCTATGCTCGGGACCGAGCTGCGCGTCGTCGACGAGGCCGGCGAGGACGTGCCGACCGACGACGAGACGATGGGCGAGATTATCGTCCGCGGCAACCAGGTTATGGATCGCTACTGGAACAAGCCCGAGCGGACCCGCGAGGCCTTCTCTGGCCGGGTCGACGGGTGGTTCCACACCGGCGACTTCGCCACTGTCGACGAGCGCGAGATGATCTCGATCAAGGATCGCAAGAAGGACGTCATCATCAGCGGCGGCGAGAACATCTCCAGCGTCGAGGTTGAGGACGCCCTCTACGACCATCCCGACATCGAACGCGTCGCCGTGATCGGCGTCCCCCACGAGAAGTGGGGCGAGACGCCCAAAGCAATCGTCGTCCCCGCCGACGGTGCCGACCTCACCGGGGAGGAGGTCATCGAGTTCGCCCGCGACAACCTCGCACACTTCAAGTGCCCGACCGTCGTCGGGTTCGTCGACGAACTCCCCGAGACCTCCACGGGAAAGGTCCGTAAAGTCGAACTTCGGGAGTCCCACGGCAACCCTGTCGAGTGACCTGTCCGTTCCGGTTCTTGCCGGCGGCTCTCACTTCCAAGACGGGACGGATCCATTCGAAGAATACGCTGTTCCGCTGACCATTTCGTTCGGTTGTAGACTATAGTAGCATTTGCAAATCTTCACGCCCCTGATCGCCCGACAGCGTGTGATCGGGTGCGCAATCAGTTGCAAATGCTACTATAGGTAATCGGCGCTGTCGATCGATTCGTTCGCAGTCACGAACCAGAGGCCATCGCAGCCTCTGTCTGCTCTCCCGGTTCAGACGAATTTGCGGCCGCAGGATTCCCAGTGTCTCCGGAAAGCTCGAAGGATTCCAGCAGTGCTGTCAGTTCCTCGGCGCGTGTCGAGAGTCCCTCGATATCCTCGCGAATCCCCTCAATCGAAGTGGTTTGCTCGGTTGCTGACGTTGCAGCCGCGTTCGCTTGCTCGCTCGTTTTCTGGCTGATCTTTGACACCTGATCAGAGAGGCCCGCCACTTCCTGCGTCGAATGCGCTTGCTGTCCAGTCGTGTCGTCGATCGTCTGAACCCCGGAATTTACTTCGTCGAGGTCGTCGACGACCGCTTCGATGTCTTCCATCGCGTCCTCGATAGTGTCGGCGCCGCCGACGACGCGCGTCTGCATCGTCTCGACGTTGTCGACCGCTTCGGCCGTCGCGACGGTGACGCTCTCGATGGACTCTGCGATCTCTTCAGTTCGATCTGACGTCTCCGCAGCGAGCGATTTGATCTCGTCGGCGACGACCGCGAACCCCTCGCCGGCGCCCCCTGCGCGAGCGGCTTCGATCGACGCATTGAGCGCGAGAATGTTCGTCTGATTGGCGATCTCGTCGATCGTCGAGACAACCTCGTTGATCCCTTTGACCTCGGATTCGAGGGCCTTCACCGTCTCTCTCGTCTCGTCGGCGACGTGGGTCATCTCGTCGAGCGTATCGAGGGCTTCGAGGGCGGCGTCGCGAGACTCGTCGCCGACCGCGGCCGCGGATTCAGACCGACTCGCGAGTTCGTCGGTCTGTGCGGCGACCTCCTCGACGCTCGCAGAGAGATCTTCCATCTCCGCGGAGATATCTTCGAGGAGGTCGTGTTGTTCTGCGGTGCCGTCGGCGATCTCGCCGGTGGCCTCGCTGACGTTCTGACTCGACGCAGCGATGTCTTGCGCCCCGCTCGTAACCGTCTGGCTCGTGTCGTCGACTGCCTCGGAGAAGCGCCGGATCTCACGCATCGCCGCCTCCATCTCGTCCATCATTTCGTTGAACTGCGCTCCGATCGCGGCCATCGCCTCGTTTTCGGCGTTTGTGTCCATACGGACGGTGAGGTCGCCATCGGCGGCGCGGTCCATCACGTCTCCGTACTCGCCGGCTTTCGCCTCTAAGGATGCAGAGAGCGACTCCGAGCGTTCGATCCGCTCGCGAAGTTCCGAGCGCATCTCATCGAACGCGTCGTAGACAGCCGCCACCTCGTCGGTTCGGTCCGTCTCTAGCGTCGCGTCCAAGTTGCCGTTCGCCAGCTCCGTCGCGCGGTCACGGAGGCGACGCATCGACCCGATCGTCGACCGACCGAAGGTGAGTCCGAAGAAAGCGAACCCAACTAGCGAGACTCCCGTTATCAGGGCGAGACTTCGATGAACGGCCCGCGTGACCGCGTACGCCTCCGATTTGGGCTGTTGGACGAGCGCAGCCATCTTAGTCCCGTTGACGGGAGCGTACGCGACGATCGTTCCGTCGTCGGTCGCAGTAAGACCGGTCGTTCCGTTCAACCCCCGCTGGAGGTGCGACACGCTGGCCCCGTAGGCGTACGTCGACCCGATCGCGTCCGTCCGCTGGGAGAGTTTGACCGTCCCTTCCTGATCCACAATCTGCACGTACGACGAGTTCGAGGCGGTCTCGAACATCGCCGAGCGCTTCTCAACGTCGACGGTGACGATGACGACGGTGGTCATCTGCTGTGTCGGCGTGGCGAAGGCGATCAGCGTCTCGCCGTTCCGCTCGTACACTTCGGACACCGCGACTTCCGTCCAGTCGTTGAATGCGAGCTTTTCAGTGTCTCTCGACCCCTCGACCCAGGTGTATCGGTCCTGTTCGAACGCCCTGTTCCTGCTCGAAACGTTGGTGCTCGCGACGTACCGACTGCTGGGCAAGTCGACGACGTGGATGGCACGAGCGTCTTCCGGAAGTGAGTGGAGGTCGCTCGTGATGACGCCCTGGGCTGTTCCCCCCTCGTTGATGAGGCCACGCTGGGAGATCATCTGCGCTGATTGCTCGTACGTCGCGAGCCACTGCTCCGTCTCGTAGGCCTGTTGCTCGGCTTGCATCGTCAACTGGGACTCGACGGACTCTTCGACGAGTCCCGCGACTCGGTGTTCGGCGTAGAATCCCACGCCACTGACGAGCAACGCGAGTACAATTGTCAGAAGAAAAAACTTTCTGAGGATACTCTTTCGAACCGGCTTCGGGACGAGCGAGTCCAGCATCTACGTTGCCCTGAACAGTTGGCTGACTAATTTATTCTGTCCAAATTATACGTTCTGATATCGTATCATTAGGCGAACTGAGGGCTATTTTCGTCTATATTGCTGCGGCTAGGACGGATTCAAAATTGACCTATTATTTCTGGAATGTACGGCTATCAAGTATGACGCAACCGGCTGGAAATGCCCTTTTTGCGGCTCAATTTCATATATTTCGTACGACAATTTAAATACTATTTTTATTATCTTTGTCGTAGACGAGGTGAGGTTATGGAAACTAATACATCATACATATCACATATATTTTAAGTATATTCATATTATAGTTATTGGTAGAGGACTTCTTGATGCGATAGTAACGACGTGGTGTCGCTGAGAATCTGTCCCTCTCCTCGTCTTGCGGTCACCATCTTCCTGCGAGAGACGAGAGATCCGTGACCGTACGTATCAGATACCTAGTGAAATCGGTTACTCGGCGTCGACAATATACCCTCTATGAAGTGGTATCTCCCTTTTCGGAGTCACTCGCTTCCTGCAGAGTCACCGGTTTCCTGCTGCTGTTGGGCCTCTACTTCGTCCGAGTGGGCTTCGCGCCACCAGACCAACTCGAATTCGATGCTCTCTTTCGATTCTGTGCCGCTTTCTGCGGGGTCGGATTCGCCCTCCAGTTTGAACGTCACCGAATCAGTCGGATCCACCTGCATCTGTCGACCACCCAGTTCGAGCGTGAACTCGCTGCCCCCTTCGAGTTGATCTGCCAGGTCTCGGAGGTACGCCGCGACTTCAGCGCGTGTCTTCTCGGATTCGGTTTCGATTTCGGACATAGCTGTATAAACAGGTGACACGATGATGAATGATGGGAGTTTTCCCAGGCCGTAAGAACGCTCGGCGTACCGAATCACCGCTCGAACGCCAGCGAACGAACGCTTTGCGCGCCGGTGTACCTACGAGGATCGATCACAGCAGACGCCACCACTCGGGGTCAAGCCTCCTGCTCCTGCCAGCCCCCGGCGTCGAGGACCGCGAAGAGTTTTCGCCAGTTCTCGTCGTCCTCGGCCTCGGGCAGTTGATTCCGGAGTTGTTGTACGTCCGAGTCTGGCACGAGCGTGCTCACGAGGTCGATGATGACCTGGGCGTGGTACGCGGCGTCGGAGCGCTCGATCCCCTCAACCTCGCTGACCCGGCCGACGAACTCCGTCCAGTCGAACCGCTGGCCGTGCTCGTGGACTGCGCCCGTCAAGTACCACTTGATCTCCATCGGGAGCGAGGCGGCGAGGTCCTCGGCGTTCCCTTCGGGGATCCGCTGTCCGAGCGTCGTCAACGTCGCCCGGATCGCCCGCACTGCTTCGCCCGTCCCGGGGAGTTCGAGTCGGTGCTGCACTTCGCCGGTGAATTCGTCGAAGTTCATAGGAATCGCCCGCCTCAGAGTATGTGAGATCGTCTCATAATTGCTCGCGTAGTTACCATTCGCTTGTGAACGCTGCGGGTGTCGTCGACCTCTCTCGGTGGCGTCGACAGCGAGGATCGAACCGGACGTCGCACTGTCCGATACGGCAGTCAGGGGACTTTCAGATACGCGTAGCCGTCGCTCTGGAGACGTGTGAGTTCGCCGACCCCCGACGGCACGAGTTCGACGTTCGAGAGGAGATCGGACTTGGCGATGTCGTGGCCGCGAACGGAGTTCCGACAGCCGACACACCGGACGCCCGTGCTTCCCAGTCCGCGAATCTTCTCCGAGAGCGGCGCACCGGCCTCGAACAGCCAGATCGCTCCGCCGTTCGCGAGCAAGACCGCGTCGTCGACGTCTGCAGTCTCGTCTTCGAGGAGGTTGCGGACGTTCTGAACCGCGTGTTTCCAGTCGTCGACGTCGCCGCTGGAGACGTGGAATACGACCTGCATACAGGTGCGTACACCGGACACCGTTTAGAAGATTGGTGTCTGCCGACGCCATCGCGACCCCCCGGGACGCCCCGAATGAACAACCGTTTTGCCACTCGACCGCGCTCGAACGTGGTATGCACGCCATCACGAACAGCGGGTGGATCGAGGTCGTCACGGGCTCGATGTTCTCGGGAAAGACCGAGGAGGTCCTCCGTCGACTCCGCCGCGCGGAGATCGCGGGCCAGGAGATCGCGGTGTTCAAGCCCGCCGTCGACGACCGCTACGGCGAGACGACCGTCGGCTCACACGTCGGTCGCCAGTGGGAAGCCTCGGTCGTGCCCAGCGAGGGCGACGGGGTCTGGGAGATCCGAGACCAACTGAACGGGGAAGACGTCGTCGCGGTCGACGAGGCCAACTTCTTCGGCCCGGAACTCGTCGCGGTCTGTCAGCGCCTCGCCGACGACGGCCGGCGCGTGCTCGTCTCCGGCATCGACCAGACGTACCGCGGCGAGCCCTTCGAACCGCTCCCGCAGTTGATGGCCGTCGCCGAGTACGTCGACAAGCTGCAGGCGATCTGTTCGCAGTGCGGCGAACCAGCGACCCGCAATCAGCGGCTCGTCGGCGGCGAACCGGCACACGTCGACGACCCGACGATCGTCGTCGGGGCCGAAGAGTCCTACGAGGCGCGGTGCCGGAACTGTCATACCCTCCGCCGCGACTAATAGAACGTAGAGACGACCGTGACGACCTGGGTAGAGAATCCGAGTGGTGGGCGCGAGCGCGGGCCGCGCGGGGTCGCGCGGGCGTGGATCGAAGTACTCGTTCGACCGCAGCAGTTCTTCCGAAACGGCGTCGCCCCCGGCGATCAAGCGCCCGGACTCGTCTTCGGCGTCGCAGTCGCCGTGGCGTATACGATCGGCCTCTTCTCGTTCGCGCCCGAACGAATCCCGGCGCTCGCCGGCGGACCGGCGGTCTCGGCGCTCATCGCGCTGACGGCCGTCGCGCTCGTGATCGCGCCCGCGACCCTCCACCTGACGGCGGCGCTCCAGACGATCATCCTGATGATCGCCGTGCGTGACCGCGGCGGGGTCAGCGAGACGGTACAGGTGATCGCCTACGCCGCAGCGCCCTGCATTTTCGTCGGGATCCCGTCTGCCCCGCTCCGGCTGGTCTGCACGCTCTATGCGGCCGCGTTGCTCGTCGTGGGGCTCCGAGAGGTCCACGGGACGACCACGGGACGTGCCGTGATCGCGGGCGCCGTTCCGGCGACGCTGCTCTTCGGGTCCGCGTTCGGCGGCGTCGACGCCGCGATGGCCGTCCTCCGGCTCGCGGGGATCATCTGAGAGGGAGTGTCGTCCCCGTTCAGAGATCCTCTCCGCATCGTCCGGCGAGAATCGGTGCAGACGCACGTTACTCCCCTCGAGGAGGCGCGTTCTGGCCGACTGTGATTCTCGCCAGACGCGATTCGCCAGCCGAAACGTCACGAGTGGGATTCGACAATCGTTTTAGGCCCGGACCATTTGATTCGCTCAATGGATTGGATTACGCACGACGAGGACGTTTGGTTCGATTTCAGGGGAGATTCCCCAGAGCAGCTCACGCCGGGACGGTATTACAAGGGTACCGTCGATGGATTCGCGGACTTCGGCGTCTTCGTCGATCTCGCGCCCGGGGTGACCGGGCTTCTGCACCGCAGCGAACTGGACCGCCGGCTGGAGAGTCTCGAGTGGGACGCCGGAGACACCGTCTTCGTTCAGGTGAAGAACGTTCGAAGCAACGGTAACATCGACCTCGGCTGGTCGATCCGACAGTCCGAATCGGAGTTCCGTGGAGCGCGTATTCACGACCCCGACGGCGAGCACGACAACGAGCCGATCGAAGCCGCGGACGACGACTCGGGGTCGGCGCCGGTGAAGAAGACGCCGAAGGGCGTCTCCACGAAGTCGCGGGCCGCGAACGGACAGACCTCGGCCGAGACGGCCGACGGGGCGGCCGACGAAAACGAGAGTACAGCGACCGAGGAGACGACCGAAGCTGATTCGGCCGAAGCGACGAGCGAGGGCGCTGAGGAAACGGAGACCGAGGACGCTTCCGAGACGACCGAGAACGCTGACGCAACCGCGAGCGGAGATGCAGCGGCCGAAGCATCCGAAGACGAGGCCGAACCCGAGCGCGTCACCGTCGAATCGCTCGGCGACCGCGTCGGCGACGTGGTCCGCATCGAGGGCGAAGTCGTCGGCGCGCGACAGACCGGCGGCCCGACGATCTTCGAGGTCCGCGACGAGACGGCCGTCGTCGACTGCGCGGCGTTCGTCGAGGCGGGCGTTCGTGCCTACCCCGACGTCGGCGAGGGCGACGTGATTCGCCTCGACGGGGAGGTCGAACTGCGCCGCGGCGAACTGCAGATCGAGACCGAGGAACTGACTTCGCTCTCCGGCGAGGACGCCGACGCCGTCGAACAGCGACTCGCGGACGCGCTCTCGGAGAAGGCTCGCCCCGAATCGGTCGAGCCGCTGGCGGCACACGAGGCCGTCGACGCCGTCACCGACCAGCTCGCCGACGCCGCCGAAGCGATCCGCGGCGCGGTGCTGCAATCGCGCCCCATCGTCGTCCGCCACGCTGCGACGGCCGACGGCTACGTCGCCGGCGCGGCCATCGAGCGCGCCGTGCTCCCGCTGATCCGTGAGGAGCACGCCCGCGCGGACGCCGAGTACCACTTCTTCACGCGCCGTCCGCTCGACGACCCAGTCTACGGAATGGACGCCGCGACGAACGACGTGACGCGGATGCTCCAGGACAACGAGCGTCACGACGAGAAACTGCCGCTCGTCGTCCTCGTCGGCGTCGGGGGCACTACCGACTCTCTCGACGGCCTCGGCCTGCTCGGCGTCTACGGCGCGTCTCGCGTCGTCGTCGACGCCGAGACGGTCGACACCGAAATCGTCGACGAGGCGAGCGTCCTCGTCTCGCCGAGCCTCACCGACGTCGCCGCCGAGGACCTCTCGACCGGCGCGCTCGGGGCCAACCTCGCCGCCGCCGTCAACGCCGATATGAGCGACGATCTGTCCCATCTCCCCGCAGTGAGCTACTGGGAGGACGCACCGTCGGTGTACGCCGACCTCGCCGCAGACGCCGGCTACGACGCCGACCGGACGCGGAAGCTCCGCGAGGCCGTCGCGCTCGAAGCCTACTACCAGTCCTATCAGGACAAGCGCGAACTCATCACCGACCTCCTGTTCGACGACGACGGCGGCCTCGCCGACCACGTCTCAGAGCAGTTCCGCATCAAACTGGACGACGAGGTCGAGACCGCCGAAGCCAACCTCGAGACGCGCGACGTCGACGGCGTCTCCGTCGCCGTCCTCGACGCTGACTCCTACAGTCACCGCTTCGACTTCCCGCCGACGGCACTGCTCGCCGACGCGCTCCACCGGGGCGCCGACGAGGAGCGAGCAGCGACCGTCGTCTACTCCACGGACGAACTGTTCGTGCGCGCGGCCGACGTCGACGTCCGCGCTGCCGCCGACGCCGCCAGCGAAGCCGTCCCCGAAGGCGGAATCACGGCGGTCGGCATCCGACAGAATCGCATCGAGTTCCTCTCGGGCGCGCGTGAGGACGTCGTCGACGCCGTCGTCGATGCCGTCGCCGATCAGCTCTAAGCCGTAAGCTGGCTTCGCACACGACTCCGCGCACTTTTCCCGTTCTCTCTCGCCTCGACTCCTCGGAGCGACACGCTTAACCCCGAAACGCGACGAGAAACGCCCAATGAAACACCGCTCGCGACGACTCTCGGAGGTGACTCGCTAGTGAGCACGGACGCCGACCCCGAGCCGACAGAGACGGACGCGTTCCGCCGCACTTGCGAGGACCTCGTCGAGCGCATACTCGACGGCGAGGTCGGCCGCGACGACCTCGAATCGGCGAAACTCGACGCCTGTTCGACGCACTCCTCGCCGAAGGTGCCCAAGAACGCGGAGATCCTACAACACGCGCCGGAGAGTCGCCGCGAGGAGGTGAAAGAAGTCGTCCGACGCAAACCCGTTCGGACCGCCTCGGGCGTCTCGCCGGTCGCGATTATGACCTCGCCGCATATGTGCCCGCACGGCAAGTGTCTCTACTGTCCTGGCGGCCCGGCCTCGGAGTTCGACTCCTCGCAGTCGTATACGGGTCACGAACCCGCGGCCGCACGCGGCGAGCAGAACGACTACGACCCGTACGGACAGGTGACGCTCCGACTCGAACAGCTCCGGCACATCGGCCACCCGGTCGACAAGGTCGAACTGATCCTGATGGGCGGGACGATGACCGCCCGCAGCCACGACTACCAGGAGTGGTTCGTCAAGCGCGCTCTGGAGGCGTTGAACGACTACGACCTCGATTCCGAACCCCAGCCGGCCGAAGACCAGTCGTTCAAGCCGGACCCCGAGGAAACCGAGTTCAGCTACGTCGAGGACGTCATCGCCGAGAACGAGACCGCAGACATCCGAAACATCGGGACGACGTTCGAGACGAAGCCCGACTGGTGTGACCCCGAACAGATCGATCGGATGCTCGACCTCGGCGCGACGAAGGTCGAGGTGGGCGTCCAGACGACCTACGAGCGGATCAACAGAGAGATGCACCGCGGCCACGGCGTCCAGGCGTCGATCGACGCCAATCGCCGACTGCGCGACGCCGGGTTCAAGGTCGGCTTCCATATGATGCCGGGGCAACCCGGGATGACGAAGGAGATGATCCTAGAGGACTTCCGGCAACTGTTCGAGCGCGAGGAGTACCGCCCGGACTACCTCAAGATCTACCCGACGCTCGTCGTCCGGGGGACCCGCGTGTACGATCAGTGGCGGCGCGATGAGTTCGAGCCGCTCGGAAACGAGGAGGCCGCAGAGATCGTCAGCGAAGTGATGGGGATGATCCCCGAGTACACGCGCCTCCAGCGCGTCCAACGAGACATTCCCGCCGACTTCATCGATGCGGGGGTCTGGAAGTCGAACCTCCGGCAACTGGCCGCCCAGCGCGCCGAGGAGAAAGGGATCGAGCAGCGCGACATCCGGGCGCGCGAAGCCGGGATGAACGAGGCCGACCCGGACCCAGAGCGGGTCGAACTGAACGCGAAGACCTACCAGGTCGCCGGCGGCACCGAACACTTCCTCGCCTTCGAGGATCCGGTCGAAGACCTACTCGTCGGGTTCTGCCGACTCCGTTTCCCGAACGACCCGGTTCGTCGCGAACTGGAGAACGCGGCGATCGTCCGCGAACTCCACGTCTACGGGAGCGAAGCGGGCATCGGTAGCGGCGAGGGCGAGTGGCAGCACAAAGGCTACGGTCGACGGCTCGTCCGTCGGGCGGAGGAACTCGCCGCCGACGCTGGCTACGACAAACTCGCGATCATCTCGGGCATCGGCGCCCGTGAGTACTACCGGCAGAAGCTCGGCTATCACCAGGACGGACCGTACGTCTCGAAGCGGCTGTCCTGATCGGCCCTCCGGCTGACGCGCCGTGTGGCGAACAGTCGGCACCCGCGTCGACGACGTCCCCGGCGCGCCGCCGTCCGCTTCCACGCCGACGTGCCGAGCGACCGCGACCCGACGTGGGTGAATGTCAGCGCACGGCGTGGCTGCTCCCGTCATCGGATATAAACACCCGGTCGCGACGGATCGTGGCGACTCGTCCGTCTGAGGCGGGCGGCGCGCCTCTGGAGTCGCAAAACGAGCCGACTCTCACTCCCGCGTGGAGTCGCCGTCGTCGTCGAGTGGCTTCGTCATCGACACGTGCGGGATCCCGGCCTCGTAGAACACGTCACCGTGTGCGACGTAGCCGAACTGATCGTAAAAGTCGCGGACGCGGGTCTGTGCGTGGAGCGTGAGCCGTCCGAAACCCTCCTCGCGGGCTCGTTCTTCGACGGCGTCCATTAGCCGAACTCCCCACCCCTCGCCGCGCCGGTCGGCGGCGACGGCGACCCGCTCGACCTTGCCGGTCGGCGCGGCGGCCTCGGCTGCGCTGGCCCCTGCGGAGTCTGTGTCTACGGACGGGACGCGAAAGCGGGCCGCACCGATGGGTTCGCTGTCGTCGTAGGCGACGAAGTGCGTCGCCGCCGCGTCGGGTTCGTCGTGTTCGTCCCACTCGATTTCCTCGTCGACGCCCTGTTCGTCGACGAACACCGCTCGGCGGACTGCGAAGGCGTCCTGTCGTTCGGCAGGAGACGTAGCGACGAAGACGCCGGTTCGACCGGCGTCGGTCTGTTCGCCGTCGGAAGCGCTGTCCTCGGCTGTGTCGCTCTCGGAGGTCACAGGAACACGAACGGAAGCCGAACGACTGAGCGTTTCGGATCAGTCCGGACGTTGGGTCGCCACATCCCAAACTCAAAAAGTGAGCGTCACGCTCACGAGCGTAGCAATTCGCCCGAGCGAACCCGGGCAGAATGATGTGCCGTCGTGTTAGTCGCCGAGGCGACTACAAGCCGGTATTAGTTACGAACGAGGTTCGTCGCGCGCGGGCCCTTCGGCGAGGACTCGATTTCGAAGTCGACGTCCTGACCCTCTTCGAGGTCCGGGCCGCCGACATCCTCCATGTGGAAGAACACGTCGTCGTCAGAGTCGTCAGTCGAGATGAAACCGTAGCCGCCAGTGTCGTTGAAGAAGTCAACCTTACCGTTTGCCATTGCAAACAAACGTACACCCCACCCACGGATAACACTTGTGAGGGTCGCGGTACCACGACGGTCACGAGCCGAACGGTACAGTAGCGACTGACGGGATCGGTCGGCGCTAAAGAAATGTCGGGGTGTACGAGTCGTCGCTTACTCGAAGAGTTCGACAGCCTGCTCGTAGCGGGCGCTGGGTTCTTCCCAGTCGACGACCTCGAAGAAGTTCTCGACGAAGTCGCCGCGGGCCGGACCGTAGTCGTGGTAGTACGAGTGCTCCCAGACGTCCAGCGCGAGCACCGGATGGCTGCCCCAGAGCGCGCCCTGGTCGTGCTTGTCGACGACCACGTTGCGCAGTTGGTTCGAGAACGAGTCGTAGACGAGAAGCGCCCAACCGCTCGCGGCGGACGCCGCTGCCTCGAACTCGCCCTTCCAGGCTTCATAAGAGCCGAAGTCCTCCTCGATTCGGTCCGCGAGCGCTCCGGACGGCCCGTCGCCGCCCTCCGGCGACATACTCTGCCAGAACAGGTCGTGGAGGATGTGACCGCTGCCGTTGTGAGTCACGTTGCGGATCGCACCGGCAGACGAGGAGAAGTCGCCCGCCTCACGGTTCTCTTCGAGCGTCTCCTCGGCCGCGTTCCAGCCGTTTACGTAGCCCTGGTGGTGGGTGTCGTGATGCCACGTCAGGACCTGTTCGGAGATGTGCGGCTCGAGCGCGTCGTAATCGTACGGAAGGGGATCGAGTTCGTAGCTCATAATTGGACCTCCGTTCCTTACCACGGACGGATTCCTGTTAAACGTTAAGAGAGGTATGTTAACACGAATTTCCTACTGGCCTGACCGGTCTGTTTCGCGACCGATTCGGGTGCGCTTCCCGTTCTGCGGTACGGTTGAGTGAGATACGCATTACTACAGGAGAGACACCACGCATCGTTTCAGACGAAGCGCTCACGAGCGTGGTACTCCGGAATCAAAGCAATAATAACTCAAGTACTTAAAATAATAATTGAGTGGTGGAGACAATATAATGCACCGAAGAACGACCCATTGTGACTTCGCCGACGCGGGAACTGTATCGAAACCGGATCTGCGACTCGTCTCGTCCTACGCGGGCGCTCGCCCGTTCGCTGTCACGGGGGCGGGTGTGCGATGACGGCGTTCACGCCGATCGGCCGAGTCGACTCGCCGTTCGAGCGCCCCGCCGACGAAACGGAGGGGACGATCGTCGTCGACGAGGAGTACGCCGCGGGCCTCGACGGCCTCGAGGACTTCTCGCACATCGTGATCCTCGCACACTTAGATCAGATCGACGACTATCACCTCCGCGCCCGGCCGCCGCACGCCGAGGGCGTCGAAGTCGGCGTGTTCGCGACGCGGAGTCCGCACCGGCCGAACCCGATCGCACAGACCGTCGTCGAACTGCTGGAGCGGGACGGAAACCGTCTCCACGTCCGCGGACTGGACCTCGCCGACGGGACGCCCGTCCTCGACATCAAGCCGTACGTGCCTACGGTGTCCGAAGACGAGGACCTCGCGCTCGGCTGGCTCGACGAGCGGTAGCGCGCTCGCCGTCCTATTGGCCGTTCGCTTTCCCCGAGCTGTCTCTCCTCATAATGATTACTCTCGTCTCTTACCGCCGACCATCGCCTCCGGGAGTGGCGCTCGGCGGTAAACAGTGAGAGTAATCACTATCAGTCCTCGCCGCGCGCGGCCTCGAACATCGCCAGCGTCGCCTCGCGACGCTCGCTGTGGTCGACGATCGGTTCGGGGTACTCGACGTCGATGCCGGCCCGCTGCGTCGGTGAGAGTTCGTGCCACTCGTGGATCAACTCGGCGTCGACGTCACGGAGTTCCGGCACGTACTCCTTGATGTACTCGGCGTCGGGGTCGTAGCGTTCGCCCTGCGTCATCGGATTGAAGATCCGGAAGTACGGCTGAGCGTCGGTTCCCGTCGACGCCGCCCACTGCCAGCCACCGTTGTCGTTTGCGGTGTCGTGGTCCGCGAGATACTCCCGGAAGTGATCGTAACCCTCTCGCCAGTCGATCTGCAGATCCTTCGTGAGGAACGACGCGACGATCATACGGACGCGGTTGTGCATATACGCCTCCGCTTTGAGTTGTCGCATCCCGGCGTCGACGATCGGATAGCCAGTCTCGCCGTCCTTCCACGCCTGCAACTCGTCGGGGTCGTTTCGCCACTCGATGTCGTGTTCGTACGCTCGGAAATTCTCGGTCACGACCTCCGGATTGAAAAAGAGGACGTGCGCGTAGAACTCCCGCCAGGCGAGTTGGGACTGGAACTCCTCGACCGACTCGACCTGGTCGTCGGTGCCGCGCTCTCGCGCCTCGGCCGTCGCTTCGTACACCTCGCGGATGCCGATCGTGCCGAACTTCAAGTCCGTCGAGAGGTGTGAGACCGCTTCGCGGGTCGGGTAGTCTCGATCCTCCTCGTAGCGGTAGATGCCGTCCTCACAGAACTCAGAGACGCGGTCGCGGGCGGCTGCAGTTCCGGCAGACTGGACGTCTGCGCCCGGTTCCTCGAAGCCGAGTTCTTCGATCGTCGGGAGCGCCTCGCCGGTGACGTCCGCGAGTGCGTCGGCCCCGGGTGCGGCGATCGGGTCGGGCTTCTCGCGGTCGCGCCACTTCTTCCAGAAATAGGTGTAGACGGAGTAGGGATCACCGTCGTTGGTCGTGATCGACCCGGGTTTGTGGAAGATAGCGTCGTGAAACGACTCCCGGTCGACGTCGCGCTCGTTCAGCGCGCGCCTGACGCGGGCGTCGCGCTCGCGGGCGAGTCCGGAGTAGTCTTTGTTCCAGACGACGCGCTCGGCGTCGTACTCCGCGGCGAGGTCTGAAAGCACCGCCGCGGGGTCGCCGTGTGCGACGACGAGATCCGAGTCGCGCTCGCGGTACCACGCCCGCAACGCGGCCAGGGCGTCAAGCAGATAGCGGACGCGGGCATCGCCGGCGTGATCGAGGACCGTATCGTCGAAGACGAACACGGGAACGACGCCCGAATCGGGGTCGTCGCGGGCGGCGTCCCCCACGGCGTCGGCAGCCGCCGTGAGCGCACGGTTGTCCACCGCGCGGAGGTCCCGTCGGTGCCAGTGAATCTGCATACCGACACGTCGAACGCCCCCGCCGTCAACGTATCGGCAGTCCTGCCCGGTCGGCTGGCGAAGCGCGAACGCCTACGAGAGCGCGAGCGGATCGATGTCGTCGCGGCGGCCGTCGAGAACCGCGAAGCGCTCGTCCCGTCGACGTTCGAGCAGGTGGAGCAGCCGCTCGGCCCAGCGGAGTTTCTTCGCCTTCGACGGTGAGACGCTCGGGTCGTCGAAGTCCCACCCGACGAAGCGGAGTTCCGCTGCGCCGAATTCGTCCGCGATGAACGCCGCGCGGTCGCCGTCGGTGAAGCCGCCGAAGTTGTAGACGGCGTCAGTCGGAGCCGCCTGCGTCGTCGCGACGACGTGCTCGTGTGCCAACTGCGGCGCCCACTCCTCTACGAGCGGGACGTTGTCGCCGTGGGCGTGTGCGGCGACGGGTGTCCCCGCCTTGGTCAGCTCACGGGCTGTTTCAGGGTTCTTGTCGAGGTCCGTGACGAAGAGGTCGACGTCGTAGCCGGCGTCGCGGACGACGTCCGCGGCCGTCGAGGCGGCGACGACCCTGTCGGCGTCGGCGACGCGGTCGACTGCCTCTGGAAGTGACGGCGCGGCACCGACGACGGCGACGACCTCGCCGTCGTAGTCCAGTCGGTCGAAATCGAACGGCGTCGCATACGCGGCGAGCACGTCGCGGGCGCGCTCGTCGCCGTCGCGTGGATACCCGAAGTCGGTCAGGATCGATTCGTAGATCGGCTCCCAGGTTTCGAAGCGCATAGCTATCGCTCCCGAGCGTTACGGTACGAGCCGGAATGGCACCAAGTACCCCTACCCGCGTGCCCTTCCGGCTTCCAGTGGACCGGTTTCAATCGGTCCGTCATAAGCTTTCCCGTGTTCTGACGCGTCTGACGGGAAGACACACGGCGTCTGACGCGCGTCTGCCGTCGGTTCGGTCAGCCCACACGGAACGTTGTCTCATTTATGCTATGTGTTCGGCGATCGTTTCGAGCGCCCCGGTGAGCCCGTCCGTGCCGCCCGTGAGCGCGCCGGCGATTCCCGCAAGCGCGCCGACCGTGCCGAAGAGGAGGACAGTCCGTCCCGTCTCCCCGTCGCGGTCAGTGGCGCCGGGAGTTCCGTTCCCGTCGGCGAGCACGGACTGACCGTCGTCGACTGTCGCGCCCGAAACCACAGTCGCGCCCCGCTCGGCGGCCGCCGTCGAGAGCGCGCCCACGTCGGCGTCGGAGAGGCTGTCGAGTTCGAACACCCGCACGACGGAATCGGTCGACACTGCTTCGGCGTCGGCGACGCCCACCCGGTCGAGGTGGCGTTCGGCCTCGCGGGGCGTCGTCACGTCGAGCTCCTCGATCGAAACGTCGCCGGCGTCGCGTTCGCGGACCCGGTCGCGGGCGAACTCGTGCCCGATCAGCGCGGCGTCGCGCGTCTCCGTGACGTCGTGCGTTCGGATCACGTGCGCGCCGCGCTCGACGGCCATCGACGTCGCCGCCAGCGAGACAGGGAGAGCTTCCTCGGTCGAGCGGCCCGCAATCGAGCGGAGGAAGTTCTTGCGGTTGATCGAGACGAGGATCGGGTAGCCGAGCCCGCGGAACTCCCGGAGCCGGCGGAACGTCTCGCGGTCGTCTGCGAGCGTCTTCTCCTCGGACCAGCCGCCGAAGGCCGGGTCGACGAGCGTCTTGTCGGTGAAGCCGTTCAGCGAGAGCGCGTCGTAGATGTCGTCGACCTCCTCGATCGCGCCCGGACGCTCTAGGTCCGGCGGCGACGCCATCTTCGCGACCGCGACGTCGTAGTCCGCACAGACGCGCGGCATTTCCGGGTCGGCGAAGCCGCAGATGTCGTTGACCATATCGAAGCCGCGCGAGAGTGCTGCGTCGGCGACCTCGTGATAGCGCGTCTCGATCGAGAAGACGGCGTCGCCGGAGACGCTTTCGAGCGTCTCGACGGCGGTGTCGAGCCGTTCGAGTTCCTGCTCGGCGGAGAGCACCTCGAAGCGCTTGTTCGCGGATTCGAGGCCGACGTCGACGATGTCTGCGCCCTGATCGATGAGTTCCTCGTCGACGTAGGCGGCGGCTTCACCCGGGTCGTCGAAGACGCTCGGGTCGTAGGGCGACTCCTTCGAGACGTTCAGGACTCCCATAATCCGCGGCGGGTGCTCGTCCCCGATCGGCAGACCGGCGGCGTCCACAGTTCGCATACTCTGAGGAGGGACGGGAGACACATATACTGTCTGGCAGCGGCTTCTCGGCGGGACTTTTGACGCGGCAGCGAGAACGGGGTCGTATGCCCAAGCCGAAGGACGATTTCGACACGCTGTATCCGTACCGCCTCTACGAACCGACCGAGGTTCTCGACTCCGAGTTGATGTACACGGTCCCGGAGATCGCACGGCTGTTGCAGGGGCTCGATCCGGACGTCGAACTCGACGCCGACACCGAAGACCGCGTCGTCGCGTGGACGATCCCGTGGCTGATGACGCACGCCGAAGAGTTGGTGATCAACGATCCCGTCGGCGACGAACCCGGCTACTTCGGCGTCGCCAGCGAGGACCGACCTGTAGAAGAGATTCCCGACGACGCCGACGTGTAGCGGGCGGACTGCGTCTGCCGCGCCGTCGCGTCCGTCTCACATCCGTGCGGCCCGCGCGGCGAGTTCGACGTCGTCGATCGGACGCTCCGTGATGCTGGGGCCGTGGCCGACGTGGAGCGCCGCGAGGTCGTCGTCGAGCGTATCGAGGAGCGCGTCGATGCTCCGGATCAGCGTCTCGCGATCGCCACCCTCGAGGTCGGTTCGGCCGAACCCGCCGTTCTCGAAGACGAGGTCGCCGGCGAAGCAGACGCCGGCCTCGCGAGCGTACAAGCAGAGGTGGTCCGGCTTGTGTCCCGGCGTGTGGAGTGCCACGTAGTCGTCGTCGCCGATCTGGACCGTCTCGCCGTCGGCGATGGCGTTGTCGACGTACTCGTTCTCGGGATCGTACCCCCACGTCTCGACGTCGAACGCCTCGCGGATCGCCGGGAGGTTCTTGACGTGGTCGGGGTGCGTGTGCGTGAGGTAGACGCGGTCGAGTTCGTCCACCTGCGCTTCGATGCGCGCGACGACGTCGAAGTTCGCGCCCGCGTCGACGAGCGCCGTCGTCTCGCCGGTGACGAGAAAGACGTTCGAGGTGAACGCTCGGACGCCGCTCGCGAGATTCTGAATCATAGCCCCGGCTAGGCGGTGGGCCGACTTGCCTCTTTCCGATCGGACGGGACGACTGGCCGCCGCCTCTCCAGTGGATTCGTTCGAGCCAATCCCGGGACGGGTCCGGGAATTTTTGTGTCCGCACGCCCAGCCGTGGGTATGTACCGGAAGGGGCACTACGGGGTCTCGCTGCTCGTCTTCGCGCCGCTGGCGTTCGTTCTCGTCACGCTCGGCCGCGCGGATCTCGCGGTCGTCACGGGGGGCATAATGCTGTGGCTGACGATGTTGCCCGACGTCGATCACCGCCTTCCGGGGATTCCGCACCGCGGGCCGACGCACTCGCTCGTCTTCGCCGCGCTCGTCGGCGCCGTCTTCGGTGGCGTGGGTGTCGCGCTGACGACGGTCGCGACCGGTAGTACGCCGTCGTTCGCGACCGTCGCCAGTGGAGCCTCGCTCGCGGCGGTCGGATTCGCGACTGGGGTGCTCACCGTCGTCGCGCACCTGGTCGGCGATGCGCTCACGCCGGCGGGCGTCAACTTCTTCTGGCCGTTCTCCGATCGCACGTACACGCTCGGACTCTGGCGCGCGGACAACACGATCGCAAATTACGGGCTGTTTGCGGTCGGAATTTTCGCGACGGGAGCGGCCGCCTACCTCGCTCTCGCGGTCTGAGGCGGGTTGCCGTCCCACACGGATGCTTCGCGAGCCGATCTCGGCTTCCGTCTCAGGATTGCGACACAAGGCTTATTTATCACCTTCGCGTTTTTGGGATTGCAATGGCGAAAGGAACGGTTGCGTTCTTTAACGACACAGGCGGTTACGGTTTCATCGAGAGCGAGGATTCTGACGAGGACGTCTTCTTCCACATGGAGGACGTCGGCGGTCCGGACCTCGAAGAAGGACAGGAAGTGGAGTTCGACATCGAGCAGGCCGACAAGGGCCCGCGCGCGACGAACCTCCAGCGCCTGTAAGGACGCACCACGATAGCAGTACTGCGGTCGGCGATCCCGTCGATTCTCACCACGATTCTGCATTTCTCACCCGGCGAGCGGCAGCGCCGGAAGACTGTGGGATTACAGCGACCCGTCAGCGGCTCGCTCACGCACCTCGTCGGCTCGCTCGCGGATCGCCTCCAACTCGGCGTCGTCTTTGCGGTCGACGTGAGAGTACATCAGCCCCATTCGTCCCGTGCCCCGGAGCGTCTCCTCGTTGCGCTTCAGGAAGTCCCAGTAGAGCGCGTTGAACGGACAGGCGTTCTCGCCCGTGGTTTTGGTCTTCGCGTACGGGCACGCCGAGCAGTGGTCGCTCATCTTGTCGACGTAGTTGGCTGACGCGGCGTAGGGCTTCGAGGAGAGCACGTCGGTGCCGAACGACCCCATTCCGACGACGTTCGGCGTCGTCACCCAGTGGTAGGCGTCGACGAAGCCGAGGTGGAACCACTCGTTGAGTTCCGCGGGGTCGACGCCGTACAGCAGCGCGAAGTTCGAGAGCAGCATCAGGCGTTCGATGTGGTGGGCGTACCCGTGGTCGTGGACGTGAGTGACGGCCTCCGAGAGACACTGCATCTCCGTCTCGCCGTCCCAGTACAGCGGCGGCAACGACGCCGTCTGACCGAGTTGGTTCGCCGACCCGAGGTTCGGCATCGCGCGCCGGTAGACGTGGCGCATAAACTCCCGCCAGCCGATCACTTGCCGGACGAACCCTTCGACGCTGTTGAGCGGGGCGTCGCCCGATTCGTAGGCCGCGACGACCGGCTCGACCACCTCGCGCGCCCGGAGCAGGCCAAGATTGAGCGCGGCCGAGAGCAACGAGTGACACAGCGCCCACTCGCCGTCGCGCATCGCGTCCTGGTACGTGCCGAACTCGGGGAGCCGGACCGAGACGAAGTGTTCGAGCGCCCGCGTTGCCGCCTCGCGCGTGACGGGCCAGACGAACTCGTCCATCGCGCCCCAGTGACCGCCGTAGCGGTCGGCGACGAACTGCTGTACCTCGCGCGTCGTCGCGTCCGGTTCGAACCGCGGCACGTCCGGCGGCGTCCACTCGGGCGGCGGCGTTTCCCTGTTGTCCTCGTCGTAGTTCCACGCGCCCCCGACCGGCTCGTCGCCGTCCATCAGGATGCCCGTCTCCCGGCGGACGTGGCGGTACCAGCCTTCCTGTCGGAACGTCTCGTTCTCGTCGCGCTCGCCCGCCCAGTCGTCGAACTGTTCGCGGGAGGTCAGAAACAGGTCGTTCTCGACGAGCGTGAGCGTGCCACCGCGTTCAGAGACTAACTCCCGCCGGCGGTCGTCGGCCCCGTGGCTCGGCGACCGGAGTCCGAGGAGGTCGTCACCGGGATTCACCTCGAAGTAGCGATCGAGTGCGTCGCCGAACGTCTCCGCTTGGAGGTACGTGACGTCGTAGCCGCGGTCCCGAAGGTCGTCGCGGAAGTGCCGCATCGCACTGAAGACGAGCGTGAGCTTCTGGGGGTGGTACGGACGCCGCTCGGCGAACGCGTGCGCTTCGATGAGCAGGACGTGATCCGCGGACCCGAGCGGGGCGGCGTCGGGGTGTAATTGATCGCCGAGGAGCCAAACCGACATCGAACGGAAATTCGATGCCCGACGACAAAGTCGGCACGGCCGTTCCGTCCGATTACAAACTTCGAAAATTGCGACGCGGGCGTCGGTGCTGGCACAGGCTCTGAAGAACGACGGGAAACGGTTCCTCGTCTCTCTTTAGCCGCTCTCGGTCTATCTCAGGGACCGGAGGGGGGGAGGGCAAGAATTTAGACGACGGGCGACGACGTGCGACGTGGATCGCTATGGACGGCGCTACACCCCAAATCCTCGTCGTCGAAGACGAGCCAGACTTGGCGGAACTCTATGCCATCTACCTCTCGGACGTGTACGAGGTTCAGACGGCCACCAACGGCGAGACCGCGCTCGAACTCGTAGACGACGGGATCGACGTCGTCCTCCTCGATCGCCGGATGCCGGATATGACTGGCGACGAGGTTCTCGACGAGATTCGAACCCGTGGCATCAACTCGCAGGTCGCGATGATCACGGCCGTCGAACCCGACACGGACATCCTCGAGATGCCGTTCGACGACTATCTCGTCAAGCCTGTCACACAGGAGGATCTGCACGGGCTCGTCGAGGTACTGCTCCGCCGCGCCGACTACGACGACCGCTCACAGGAGTTCTTCCGGCTCGCCTCGAAGAAAGCCGCATTGGAGTCCGCCCCCGACGTGTCGGTCGGAGAGGTCGACGAATACAAGGAACTGACACAGCGGATGGAAGAGATCAGAGCCGAACTCGACGACACGCTCTCAGATCTGAGCGAGGACGACTTTCGGGACGCCTTCGCGTCGTTCCCGGACATCGACGTCGACGACTCCGCCACGTTCGGGAACGGGGACGTCGACGGCCCGGACTCGTCGCCGTCCTTCTGAGATTGTAGGCCGCTCTGCGCCGCTCTCTTCGAATCAGTCCGCTCTGCGGCTCCCCGGCTGGGGATCGACGTGCGCCGGCGTCATCAGATCTTCGTAGCGCCGCTCGTCGAGCCACTCTAAGAGCTCTACCAACTGCTCCGTCGCCGCCTCGAACAGCCGCGCGCCGATTTCGGCCGTCGCGTCGGTCTGGTCGCCGAACACGCCGTTCTCGGAGTTCTCGACGGCGTCGTAGAACGTTCGCGCGCCGTTCTGCCGGAGATGTTCTGCACTTTCGATGTCGCGAACGCCGCCGTCGCGGGCGGCTTCGAGTTGGTCGTCGCGGACGAGTTCGGGCGCGAGATGCTGAATCATCGCCGTCTCCTTCGGGCCGCCGTGGGGGCCATTCTGCTCAAAGACTTCGTCTACGAGTTCCGGGATCGACTCGTTCCACATCCACTCGACGGCGTAGAGCGTGCCGTCGTCGCGGAGGCGACGCCCGACTTCGCGCAGATGCTCGACGTTGCCGCCGTGGGCGTTGACGTACACGACGCGGTCGATCCCGTGGTACGCGAGGTTTCGCGTCATCGACTCGACGTAGTCGCGGAACTGCGGGGCGTCGACCCACATCGTGCCGTGGAACTGCCGGTGATGCGGGCTGACGCCGACGTTCACCGTCGGCGTGCAGAGAAAGCCCGTCCGGTCGGCGGCCTCGCGAGCCAGCCCCTCCGCGATGAGATGGTCGGTCGCGAGCGGGAGATGGGGACCGTGCTGTTCGGTCGATCCGAGCGGCACGATCGCCACCGACTCCTCGGCGACGTAGTTCCCGAGGTCGGGCCACGTCTGGTCTGCGACGTACATACCGGCCGGACGCGGCGAGGCATCAAGAAAGGTACGGCACGACGAAGGACGGCGACGGAGTTGTCGCGTCCGACAGTGTTACTCGCTCGCCGACGGAGTGCCGATGGCCGCGCCGGCGTCCTCGTCGGGACCCTCCTCGGATCCACGGAGCACGACGACGAACGCTCCCAGGCCGACGAGCAGCACGGCGAACTGGACGAGGCCGCCGAGGATCGGGACGGCTCCCAACAGAGCCACGGCGACGACGCCCACGAGGAGTGCGGCCCACCGGTTCTCGTAGTCGACGAGCGACAGCAGCCACGTGCCGACCACGATAGCCCCGTAGACCGACGTCACCCACAGGAGAAGCCCGAAGACGACGAGCCCGGCCAACGAGAGCGGAATGCCGACGATCGTGATGAGCAAGAGCAGTAGCACGATCGGGACGCCGATCAGCGTCAGGAGCCCGATGCCGCCGCTGCGGAGCGTCTGAGTCCGGCCCGCATCGACGAGCCGTCGGGCGAAGTTCGGTGCGACTACGAGGAGTACCGCGCCGAGCACGAGGTTGACCAGCGTGGAGTAGACCGACCCGACCCAGGCGGGGACCGCCGGGAGGCCAGCACCCCCGCCGGAGCCGAACACGTCGGGACCGGTGACAGAGAGCGACTCGTCGCGGGTGACCTCACCGGAGACGCTCGCACCATCGGCGAGCGTGAAGTTGGCGGCGTCGTAGGTGAGAGACCCGCCGATCGCTGCAGTCGATCCGACAGCGAGTGTGTCCGCGCCGACCCGCGCGTCGCCGTCGATCGCCCCGTCGAGGCGGACGTCGGCCGCGCCGGCTTCGAGCGACCCGCCGACCTGCGAGCCTTCACGGAGCGCTAGCGCCGCCGAACCGACGGTGACGTCGCCGTCGACAGTGCCTTCGATCACGACGCTCCCGGCGGCAGCGTCGAGCGACCCCGTCACGCGACCCGACTCGGTGACGAGCACCGACCCGGCCGCGGTTTCGACGTCGCCGTCGACCGTGCCAGCGATGACGATCGACCCGCCGGCCGCTTCGAGATCGCCGTCGTACGTTTCGCCGGCGTCGACGCGGACGACGCCGCCGACCGATCCGTCTGAGCCCGGCCCGCTCGGACCGAACTGCTGTGCGCTCGCGACCATCGGTAGTCCGCCGAAGACGACGATGGCCGTGAGGAGGAGTACGAGTGTTACACGTGGAGACTGTGACATTCTGCTCACGAGAGGGGACCTCTCACCGAAACGATACGATGGCATCGGCCTTAATTATATTCGAGTGAGATTATTCGGGATTCACCGGTCCCACCTCGCCGCGTGGCTTTTTGCCGGTCCGGTGTGTGCGCTCCGCTATGGAGTACACGACGCTCGGTAATACGGGAACGACCGTCTCGAAGATCTGTCTCGGCTGTATGAGTTTCGGTGACAGCGACTGGCGCGAGTGGGTGCTCGACGAGGAGGACGGGAAGGAACTCGTCGATCGCGCCATCGAACTGGGCGTGAACTTCTTCGACACCGCGAATATGTACTCCCGCGGTGAGTCCGAGCGCGTCCTCGGCGAGGCGCTTTCGGAGTACGACCGCGACGAGTTCGTCGTCGCCTCGAAGGTGTACTTCCAGATGGACGACGACGATCCGAACTCCGGCGGCCTCTCGCGAAAGGCGATCGAGCAGGAACTCGACAACTCCCTCGCGCGACTGGGGATGGACACGCTCGATCTCCTGCAGATCCACCGCTGGGACTACGACACCCCGATCGAACAGACGATGCGGACGCTCGACGACGCCGTCCGGCGGGGCAAGACCAGATACCTGGGCGCGTCGTCGATGTGGGCCCACCAGTTCGCCGAAGCACAGCACACCGCCGACCGACTCGGTTTGACGCCGTTCTCGACGATGCAGAACCACTACAATCTCCTGTACCGGGAGGAAGAGCGCGAGATGCTACCGCTCTGTGAGAAACAGGGCGTCGGCGTCATCCCGTGGTCGCCGCTCGCGCGCGGCCGACTGGCGCGGCCACACGAGGACTCGCGCGCGACGACCCGCGGGGAGACTGACGACTACGCGCACCAGCATCCGTATCTCGACAGCGGCGGCCGCACAGTCAACGAGCGCGTACAGGAACTCGCCGACGAGAAGGGCGTGAAGATGGCCCAAATCGGGCTCGCGTGGCTGTTCGCCGACGACCGGGTCGACGCGCCGATCGTCGGGACGACGAGCGTCGAACACCTCGAAGACGCCGTCGAGGCGCTGTCGATCGACCTCTCGGATTCGGACATCGAGTACCTCGAAGAGCCCTACGAGCCCGTCCGCGTCTCCGGGCACGAGTAACTCACTCGGACGCATCGCTCACGATCGTCCGTCCCCCGCCCCCGGCGTCGTCCGATCTGGCGATTCGCCACACCGCCCGCCCGGCGACGAGTGCGATCGCGACCTCCGATGACCCGACGAGGAGGAACGACGCCAGGAATCCCGCTGTCGACGTCGTCAGTCCACCGAGGAGGAACCCGGCGAGAAATCCCAGACTTCCGAACACGTTGAATCCGCCGAGCGCCGCGCCCCGCGTCTCCGGCGCGGCGACGTCCGTCACGAGCGCCATCGTCGCCGGCGCGACCAGCGCGCCGAGGGCGCCGACGGCGACCATCGCGAGGACAGCCAGTTCGACGCCGGGCGCGATGCCGACGGCGACGATCCCGAGCCCATAACATATCGACCCGACGGTCACTGGAATCGCCCGTCCGACGCGGTCCGAGAGGATGCCCGCGGGGTACTGCAGGAGCGCGAACGGGACGAAGAAGGCCGCGAGCGCGAGGCCGGCGCCGGCGGCGTCGAGACCGAACGATTCCCGAAAGTAATAGACGCCCACGAGCGCGAAGAAGCCGGCCGTCATCCGGTCGATGAAGCCGAAGGTGTAGGGAACGGCCAGTATCGGGCGGTCCTTGAGCCGTTTGAGCGCGTCGCCGACGCGGATCCGACCCGCTCCCGGCAGTTCCTCGGAGATTGTTATGAACAGGATCGCGACCGCGACGAGCGTCGCCGCCGCGGCGTACAGCGGGTACAGCGGGTCGGCGTCGGCGAGACGGCCACCGAAGACGGAGCCGAGTGCCGCGCCGAGACCGATCGCGATGCCGGCCGCGCCCATATTCCGACCGTTGCCGCCGGAGAGGTCCGCCAGGGCGGTGATCGCGAGCGAGAACGCGCCGATCGTCGCCGCGCCGCCGACGAGACGAACGAGGAGGACACCCGCGAACGGGATTCCCAGCGTCGGTGCGGCCGCGAGAAGCAGATAGCCGGCCGCGCCGCCGAGTGCGCCGGCCGCGGCCAGCGGCATCCGTCGCCCGAGGGCGTCGCTCGCGGCCCCCCAGACGCTGGCGAAGGTGACGAACGCGGCGAACTCCGCGACGAGGAACCACATCCCGGCGCGGATTTCTCCCCCGCCACCGAGTGCGGTGACGATGTCCTCGACGCCGGGGTACAGAAACACCTGCGAGACAAGCACCCCCCAGACTCCGATGGCGAGCCGAATTCGTGTCTCGCGACGGGTCACGGGACCCTTTTTGCTGTCCCGATAAATATCCGCGTCGCTTTCGGAACCACAGCAGGTAGCCGACGCTGCCGCTGGTCGCACACACTGTGCGCCATCAGAACCCACTTTGCCGTCAGGGATCTACTGACTCGTATGGTAGACGGGCGGGGCGACCGGACGCGTCGCGACGTGCTGAAAGCAGCCGTCGCCGTCGGCGGCGCGGCGGCGCTGTCGGCGTGTCTCGAGCGCACAGCGGAACCGGTGCCAGCCGGCACCGACCAGTTTTCGTCGCTGCCGGAGCGACAGCACGCGTGGAACGACCGCGTCCGGACTGACGAACACGGAAACACGCTGCTTCCCAGGCATCAACTGTTGCTGTATCTGACCCTTCCGGGCGAGGGGCCGCCGGACGAGGCCGACAGAGCGACCGTCGAGACAGCCCTACAGACGCTCGATCGGGCGTACGAACGGAGCAGCGAGGGACTGCTGTACTCGATCGCGTACTCACCGCGGTACTTCGGTCGGTTCGAAGACGACCTCCCCGACTCGATCGACCTCCCCGAGCCCCGAGCCCTCTCGTCGTTCGAGACGCCGACGCTGGACCGGCAGGACGCGTTGCTTCACCTCGCCTCAGACCGTGCGGACGTCGTCCTCGCCGCCGAGGAAGCGCTGACGGGCAACGAAGACACCGCGAACGACATCGCCGTCGAGGAGACTCTCACGGACGTCTTCGAGGTTTCAGACCGCCGGTCCGGATTCGTCGGTGCAGGGATGCCCGCGGACCGACAGGACGGGCTGGCGGGCATCCCGTCGTCGAATCCGGTTCCGAAGGAGTCACCGCTTTTTATGGGCTTCATTGCGGGGTTCAAGCAGAACCAGGCGACCGAAGACTACGTCACGCTCTCGCAGGGTCCCTTCGCTGGTGGGACCACGAAACACGTATCGAACCTCCGGATGCGTCTCGACGACTGGTACGAGGAGCAGTCCTTCGAACAGCGCGTGGCGGAGATGTTCTCGCCGGTGCACGCCGAGTGCGACCTAGTCGAGGGCGTCGGCGCGAACCTCGGCGACGACAGCGGCGTCACGGCGGAGATGATCGACGACATCGAAGACCACGCCCGACAGTTCGCCCGCGTCGGCCACGCCCAGAAAGCCGCGCGTGCGAACCGCGAAGCGGACGGGACGCCGCGAACGCTCAGACGACACTTCGAGTCGACCGACGACGACGAGGCGGGGCTACACTTCCCCAGTCTGCAACGAGAGATATCGACGTTCGAGGAGGTTCGCAGGGCGATGAACGGGACGGACCTCACCGAGATTCCGACGATCAGACAGCGCGTGAACAATGGGATTCTCGAATACGTGTTCGTGAAGCGCCGCGGTAACTTCCTGGTGCCACCGCGGTCGCTTCGCGCGCTTCCGACGCCGAGCGGTACGACGCCCGGACTCGACTGAGTTCAGTTTCCAGAGAGGCGGCCCGATCAGCCGAGTTGGCTGTCGATGGCGCCGCTGACGCGTTCCCAGCCGTAGTTGTCGAGGAGTTGCCCGTTCACGTAGACGGCCGGCGTTCCGGGGACGCCTCGTTCGGATCCGGTCTCTCGGTCCGCTTCGACGACCGGACGGTAGGACTCCTGGTCTGCGGCCGCGGCGACCGTACAGCCGTCGACACCGAGGTCGGATGCGATGTCGTGAACGACCTGGTAGCCGTCGTCGCTGAGGCGACCCTGATTCTCGTAGACGCGCTCGGTGAAGGTGAAGAACGTCTCGGCGTCACTCCGATCCTGCACCGCGCGCGCAGCAGAGGCCGCGAGCCACGACCAGTTGCTCACCGGGATCGGGTAGTCGAAAAATCGGAACTGGACGTCGCCGGCGTCGACGTAGTTCGACTTGATCTTCGGAGCGACAGACAGCGTAAACTCCTGACAGTGCGGGCAGGTGAAGTCCTCGAAGACGTCGACGGTGACGGGGGCGTCTTCGGGGCCGAGTGCGGGGCGCGGCAGCGACGAGACTGTGTCGAGGTTGCCGACGTCACACCCTTCTGGAAGCGCACTCCCACCGGAGCCGCCGAGACAGCCGGCTGTCGCGCCGAGCGTCGTCACTCCACCGACCGCAGCGAGATAGGACCGCCGTGTCGTTCGCATACCGGATCGCACGGCTCGCCGACATATATATAGTACCGTTTGCGGAAGGCGCGGTTCCGGTGAGCGCGGCTCGGCGACTCCGCGTTCGGAACCAGTCGATTTTTCACCCGCGCGCGCGGCTCTCCGGTATGGAGTTCGAAGAGGACGACAGCGTGGTACTGCGCGACAAGCACAGCGAATTCGACGGCGAGGTCGGCACGATCACGCAGGTCGTCGAGACGATGTTCGGCGACGCGACCTACACCGTCAGCTTCGAAGACGGTCAGGAAGTCGGCATCTCCGCCGACCAGCTCGAAGCCGCGGACGAAGACGAAGAGTAACGGGAGTTTTTCCCCGCCGCAGCGCGAAGCGTCGCTAATGCCCCGAATTCCGTTTCACTACGTCGATCTGCGGACTTTCTGCTATGAGACCGAAGACGACAAGCGAGTCGAGAGCGCGCTCCGGACCTTCCTCCCCGAGGAGTTCGAGGTGACCCGCACCGAGAGCACCGGTCACCACGGCGACCGAATCATCGTTTTCTCGGCTCGCGTGGAGAACGCCGACGACGTCCGCCACGTCCTCGCGAAGTTGTCCGAGCTGTCGGACTTCGACGCGCTACTAGAGGAGCTCGACGACCGCGTCACCGAGAACACCGAGCTGTTCCTGCGATTGGACAAACAGGCGGCGTTCCGCGGCGACGTCCGACGCGGCAACGGGATCACGCTGCGGGCGAAGGTGGAAGCCTACCCCGCTACGAAGGAAGCGGCAGTCGAGAACGCCCGGGAAGCGCTCTCTGAGGCCGACGACCTCTCGTAGCACGGCAGTCGTGGCACTTGCACGTAGCGCGTCGCCGACGGACGCGGTCGGACGCTACGCGATTGGAGTAGCGAACAGGTAGCACTGGCCGACCACAGGGCGATGTGCTACACAACTGCGGTGCGCCCTGCGACAGGAGTCAACGCATAGGCTGCGTGGTCCCGTCTTCGTATATAAATTCTCCCGCGGGAGAACGCACCGTCTGCCGTCGCCGCCGACTCAATTGTCCGTCCACTTGATCGAGCAGCCCTGCGAGGGGGTCTCTGCGAGCGGAACGTCCTCACCCGCGAGAAGTGCTTCGACGGCCTCGCGCATCTCGTGACGGCTCGGCTCTTCGTCGGGGCTCATCGCGTTGTCGATGCGTGAGTGGAAGGCGAGTCGGAACGTATCGCCGTCGCGCTCGAAGAGGAATGGATCGGGCGTGCAGACGGCGCCGTACGCGTGCGCGACCTCCTGTGACTCGTCGCGGAGGTACGCGGTGTATTCGATTTCGCCCGCGTCGACACGTTCTTGCATCCGTTCGAGGGAGTCGTCGGGATACTCCGCGGCGTCGTTCGGGTTGATTCCGACGACGGCGAGGTCGTCGTACGCGCTCGCGAGGTGATTCAGCTCGTCGACCTTCGCCTCGGCGTACGGGCAGTGATTGCAGGTGAAGACGACGAGCAGCGCCTCATAGTCGTCGAAATCCGAGAGCGTGTACGTTTCCCCGTCGGCACCGGGGAGTTCGAACGTCGGTGCCTCCTCGCCGTGCGACAGTTCCGAATCGGATTCGACTAGAACCATATAGCCGAGGTAGAGGGCTGTCGACAAAAGACGTTGTCCGTTGCGGCAGGTCGGTGTGCAGCCTCGCGGCCGGCCGGTTCACTCGACGCTGACCAGATACACCGCCACGAGCGCGAGGCCGATCCCGAGCAGCTTCCGCCCCGTCAGCGATTCGTTCAGGAACACGATGCCGAGCGCCGAGCTGATAGGGAGTATCGTAAGTCCTCATAGATTTCTCGCCGGACGGTGAGGCGAGAATCTCCGAACAGTTACGATACTCCCTATATGAACCGGAACGGGCTCAATCGCCATCGGCGCCGGCGGCCGCACCGGGAGCCGCGAACGACGCGTCGCGGACGATGCGGAGCCCGAGAGCGAGCGAGAGGACGCCGAGGGCGGAGACGAGCCCGAATGAGACTGTGAGACCGGCCACGTCGACGAGATAGCCGAAGACGGGCGGGGCGACGACGCCGCCCAGCGAGATACCGATCGTGACGAGCGCGAAGTTCTTCCCCAGGTCCGCGCGCCGCGAGAGCCGATCGGCGAGCGTCGAGCGCGCCGGGCGGGAGAAGCTGATGCTCCCGCTCAAGAGTAGCACGATGCCGACCGCTGCTAACGGGAGCGAGAGCGTCGCCAGCAGCGCGGCGACGACGACGAGCGCGGCGTATCCGCCGACGACGATCGGCCCGGCGCCGACGCGGTCGGTGAGGCCGCCACCGGCGAGGATCAGCCCCGCACCGACGACGAGCATCGCCGACGTGAGCGCGCTCGCGGTCCCCCCAGGGAGGCCGTAGCCACGCACGAGCAGGCTTGGCGTGTAGGTCCGGATCGCCCACGCGGCCGCAGAGGTGAGAAACGCGAGCACTGTGAGCCCCAAGATCCCGCCCGAGGAGGCGAGCGTCCGGAACAGCGCGCGAATCCGACCCGGAACGGAGCGCAGCGTGGGACGTTCGTCGGGGCGCTCCGCCAGCCCCGGCCGGGTGATCTCGTCGTCGACGCCGCGGAAGCGGAGCAGGCAGTAGGCGGCGAAGACCGCGCCGACGACGGCGACGACTCCGATCGCGACGCGCCAGGACAGATCCAGCGCCGTCGTCCCGGCGACGACGGCGTATGGGGCGGCGAGCCCGACCGACCCGCCGAAGGCGTGGGCGCTGTAGGCTCGTCCGCGGTTCTCGTCGGTCGAGACAGCCGCGAGCAGCGGATAGTGAGCGGGGTGATGGCCGGCGACGCCGATTCCGAGCACGAGCTGGGCGGCGAGCAGCCACGCGTAGGACGTCGCGAGCGCGGTGAGGGCCGCCCCGAGGGTGCCCACGACGAGCGAGATTCCAAGCACGAGCGTCCGGCTGTAGGCGTCGGAGACGTACCCCATCGGAAGCTGGAGGAGGAGAACGACCGCGTTCTGCACCCCGATCGCGAGCCCGATGGCGGCGATGCTCACGTCGAAGCGGGCGGCGAGCACGCCGACGAGCGGCGCGAGCATCACCAGATAGGAGTGGTTCACGAAATGCGAGCCAGTGACGAGAGCGACGACCCGGCGGTCCTGTGCGTCGGTCACACCGGGACGTCACCACCCGAGCGAAATATAGCCGCCGGAAGCGGCCCGTCGCGGCCGGTTCGTACATCGGCGCGTTACCGCTGTCGTCGCTGCTTCGTGCGCCGCCACCCTCACCGCCGTCTTCGCTGCCGCCCGCGGCGGTCCTGCTGCCGCCAAACCTCGGCGAAGGACTCGAAGAAGTCCGCGCCAGTGTCGACGACGACGTGATCGGCGCGGAGCGTTCGGGCTCGCGCGGCGACGTCGTCGACGTGCTCTGAGAGCCGGTCGCGGTACGCCTCGGCGGTCGAGCCGGCGAAGTACGCGCGCTGGGTCGTCCCCGTCTCGGGATCTTCGAAGACGGTGTCGCCGGCGACGTCGGGGTCACGTTCCTCGGGTGCGACCACGTGGACGAGGAACACGTCGTTGTGTCCGAGCGCGGCGATCCCGTCTTCGATCGCCTCGGGATCGTCGAGAAAGTCGCTCACGACCACGACGAGCGAGCGCGAGTGGATCGTCCGCCCGTACGCCTCCAGCGCGTCGGTGAAGTCGGTCCGGCCGTCGGGTTCGATCGCGTTCACGGCGTCGAGCAGGCGGAGGAGTTCGCCACGCGTAGACCGGCCGCGGTCGAGGCGGTCGACGCCCGTGCCGAGCGCCGAGAACCGGAACGAATCGTGCTGTGTGGCCGCGAAGTACGCGAAGGCGAGGCCAAATCGGGCCGCGAACTCGAATTTGTTGGCCGCGCCCTCGCCGAAGTCCATCGAGGCCGAGGTGTCGAGGAGAACGTGGACCGTGAGGTTGCGTTCGGCCTCGTACTGCTTGATGAAGTACTCGTCCGTTCGGGCGTAGACGCGCCAGTCCACGAGCCGAACGTCGTCGCCGGGCGTGTACCGGCGATAGTCGCTGAACGTCAGCCCCTCACCGACGTTCGACGAGCGTTGTGTGCCCTGTTGTCGGGCGTCGGTCTCGCGCCGCAGCGCCACCTCCAGACGGGCCAGTTCGTCGAGGAACGCGGGCTCGATAGGCATCGTTACAACAGGTCTGCGACGACGTCGTCGGCGCCCACACCTTCGCGCTCGGCCCGGAAGTCGACGATGAGGCGGTGTCGGAGCACCGGATGCGCCATCGCCTCGACGTCCTCCCAGGAGACGTGCGAGCGGCCGTCGAGGAACGCGCGCGCCTTCGCGGCGAGGACGAGACCCATACTGGCCCGGGGGCTCGCGCCGAACTCGACGTCTTCAGCGGCCCGCGTCGAGCGCACGAGGTCGATCACGTCGTCGCGGATGTCGTCGGCGATGGGGACCTGTCGGGTCAACTGCTGGGCCCGCTGGAGTTGGTCGCGCGAGAGGACGCGCTCTACCGTCGGATCGGGTGCGCCCGTGGTGTACCGGTCGACGATCTCGCGCTCCTCGTCGCGGCTCGGGTAGTCGACGAGGATCTTGAGTAGGAAGCGGTCGGTCTGCGCCTCCGGAAGCGGATAGGTCCCCTCCTGGTCGATGGGATTCTGCGTGGCGAGCACGAAGAACGGACGCGGCAGTTCGCGCGTCTCGCCGGCGGTCGTCACCTGCTTCTCCTGCATCGCCTCTAAGAGCGCCGCCTGCGTCTTCGGCGTCGCGCGGTTGATCTCGTCGGCGAGGACGATGTTCGCGAAGACCGGCCCGCGCTCGAAGACGAATTCCCGCTCGCCGTTGACTTCCCGGATGATTTCGGTCCCGGTGATGTCGGCCGGCATCAGATCCGGCGTGTTCTGGATGCGCGAGAACGACAGGTCGGTCGCCTCGGCGATCGTCCGAACGAGCGTCGTCTTCCCGAGGCCGGGGTTGCTCTCGATCAGGCTGTTCCCGTCGCAGAGCAGACAGACGAGCAGTTGCTCGACGACGTCGGACTGCCCGACGATTCGCTTTGCGACCTCCTCGCGGAGGGCGGCGAGTCTGCGCTGAATCTGTTCGATCTCCTCGTTTGTTCCGTTCATCGTAGTAGGTTCAGATTAGGTCTGGGCGGCTGCGCCCTCGTCATCCTCGTCGAACTCCCTGATCCGCAGATTGTACTCCCGGACGAGTTCGGCATCCTCGATCTGCTCGGCGCCGGTGAAGCCGGCCTGCTGGCTGTCGAACTCGCCGCTCCCGCCCCCGCCGACGTAGCCGCCCGACGGCCCCGTCGGACCGTCGCCGGTTCCGTCGCCGGTTCCGGGAACGGTGATGTTCTCCAGTTCGTCGCCGGCCCGAACGTCCTCGGGGTCGCCGAGGATCTGATCGCCGTCCTGCAGGTCGTCGTCGTCGGGCGGCGTGAGCTGTCCGTCGCCGTCGCCACCCGGACCGAGAAGGCCGCCGAGGTCGGGGTCCACGATGGCGACCTGTACGCTCGCGAGGCTCACGAGGACGATCAAGAGCGCGGTAACGGCGACACGGCGGGTCGCGACGAGTTCGAAGCTCGACGTCTCGCCGAGCGTCTCGATCACGTCGTCGTAGAGGCGACGCGCCATCGCGGTGTCGGCGTCATCGCCGACAGCGTCGCGGGCGGTCCGCAGTGCCTCCCGAACCTGGGGGTTGGCCGTCTCGAACTGCTCGACGAGCGGGCGACGGAGCCGCAGCGCCGACTCCACGGCGAAGGCGACGACGCCGACCACGACGGCGAGAAGCGAGGCAGCGTGAATAGATCGCGGGGCGACGTCGCCGAGCAACGGGAGGGCGCGGAGCGCTTCGACGACGACCGTCGGGAGACCGAACGCGGTCGCGAGCCACGACGGCTCGAAGAGTGCGAAGGCGAGATTCGCAAGAACCGCGAGGAGTGCGGCGTCGACGGCGGCCTGGAGGAGTGCCGCCTTCTGCACCTCGCGTCTGACTTCGTCGAGCGCTTCCCGTACGCGATCCGTCGCGGCGGCGGTTCCGGTTTCGGCGGCAGGTTCCGCGTCCCCGTCACGCCCGTCTGCGTCCGCTGTTCGAGCGCCGAAGCCCGGATCGGCGTCGAACGTCAGGTCGTCGGCGTCGGCGTCGCCCCGCGCATCGTCGCCGTCGTCGGGCCACTCCCCGTTTCGTTCCTCGGCCGAACCGAGCCACTCCTCGACGGGGTCGTCGTCGCCGCTAGACATTTTCACACTCCTGTGGGACTGTCTCGTTCGCCTGCTGCCACTGCTGGCACACTGCGCGTAGATCCTCCCGATACGCGTCGCGCTCGTCGCGGGCCGTCGACAGTTGGCTCTGTAGCTCCTCGATTCTGTTTTCCAACTCCGACACCCGCGACTGCAACGACTGAATCCGGTCGCGGGCCGAGCGCAGATCCTCGCGGAGCTGTTCGTTCTGCGCTCTGAGTTGGTCGTTCTGTGCCGCCACCTCGGAGACGCCGGACTGATAGAGCGCCGTCACTCCGACGGTCCCGGCGGCGAGGACGAGGAGGGCGGCGACGAGCACGAGGTTCAGGCGACGGCCGACGAAACTCACGGGAGGCCTCCGTCCGACGTGGTATCGCGGCGACGAACTTGAAGCCGCCGGTAGCTCACTTCGGCCGTGAAGACGAGTAGGCCGAGGAGTAACGGGAGCCACGTCCAGTCGGTCCGAACGGGCCGGATGCCACGGGCGCGCTCGGTGGCGAAGCGAGCGATCTGTTCGCCCTGCCCCGCAGTGAACTCCCGGCCGCCGGTGTCCTCGGCGAGCGATTCCAAGGCCGGGTCGGGACCGAAGGCAGCGTACTCGCGGGCGTAGTCGGCGGCGTAGGTCGCATCGAGTATCTGGAAGTAGCCCGTGCTGTCGGGCGTCACCGTCGCCTGGAACGTCTCTTCGCCGACGCGCCGGAACGCGATGCCGTCAACCGCGGGGCGGTCGGCGCCGCGATAGGTCACGGTCGTCGGCTCGCCGACGCGCGTGTCGGGGATACCCGTGACGCCGGTCGCCTTCCGCTCGGGATCGCCGATAGCGTAGTTCGTCGTCCGGGTCACGAGCAGGGAGTCGGGTTCGCGGAGCAGACCGCCGAGCGTGCCGTCGTCGTCGTGCGCGGTGATCGTGGCCACGCGGCCCAGCCCGTAGCGCCACGTCGCGAGCGCGGGCTGGCCGGTGTCGCCGGCGACGAGGAAGTCCGCGCCGCGGCGGACGGACACGTCGTTGAACGCGTCGGGATCGGCTGTCAGCGTGACGCCGGAGGTGATGAACGTTCCACGGTCGATGACGATGAGTCCGGAGCCGCCGGGCGCGCCCGTACCGCCGAAGAGGATGCCGAGCCGAGTCGTCTCGGTCGCCCGGAAGTAGCTTCCTCCGCCGGCGCCGGCGATGGTCCGCAGCGTGCGCTCGTTGATAGTTTCGCCCGCGCCGACGGTGACAACCTGGATCCCGCGTTCGGAGAGTTGTCGGGCGACGCTCGCGGCCTCGTCTGGGTTGTCGTGGCCGTCGCTGATGAGGATGACCGTCCCGACGCGGTCGCCGAGGAGTTCGCCGCCGCCATCGACCCCGGCGGCGATGTCGGTCGCGCCCCCGGCGCGAAGCCGTCGGATCTTGTCCTGAAGCTCCTGGCGGTTCTGCGACAGCGGTTCGACCTCGGAGACGCGGTACGCCTGGTAGTTGAAGCCGACGAGCCCGACTTCGTTCTCGTCGCCGAGTTGGTCGAGCACCGAGAGCGCGGTCGCCTTCTGGATCCGCATTCCCTCCTGGGCGCTCCCCGAAACGTCGACCGAGAGGACGATGTTGGTCGATCGGGGTTCGCCCTCGCCGACCGAGACGGGAAGCATCGACGCGAGATTCGACCCCCGGTAGCCGCCGCTCTCGAAGGAGTTGGTACCGCCGACGACGAGCAGGCCGCCGCCGTCGATGACGAACTCCTGGAGGCGGTCGACGTTCCCGATCTCGTCGGCGGGGGTGTCCTGCACGACCACCGCGTAGTACGGAGAGAGGTCCTCCGGCACGCGCTCGGCCGTCTCGACGTCGTACAGGCGGTCGAGATAGTCGCGGAAGGGGTACTCGCCCGGCGAGACGTAGAGGATCTCCGGGCGCTCGACCACCCGGACCGTCTTCCGGCTGACGTCGTTCTCGACGAACCGATCGGTGACGTCGATCTCCGCGGTCACGGTGTGGCTGCCGGTGGACTCGAAGGTGTGGTTGAACACCACTGGCGCGGGCACGTCGTTCACTGCCCGTTCGAGCACCTGTTCGCCGTCGACCGAGACCGTGAGGGTCGCGGTGGTGTTCCCGCCGACGCCGTCGACCCGGGCGACGAATCGGTTCTGGACGCCGAGGCTGGCTTTCTCGGGCCCCTCGATCGTCACGTACCGTTCTCGCGTTCGGGGTTCCATCGAGACGGTCGAGACCGTCGCGTTGGCCGAGCGCGCGAGTTCGGCCGCCTGTTGGAGCGACTGCCCACTCGTCACCCGCCCGTCGCTGAGGAGGACGAGACTCCCGTTCTCGCGGATGTTTGCCGCGACGGCGTCGCCGACGGGTGAGGAGTCGGCCGCGCCGACTGGGACCTGTCTGACCGAGACACCCGCGGATTCGATCGACTCCGCGAGCCGGTTTTCGACGTTCGGCGTGACGGCCATACTGTCTGACTGGTCGACGAGCATCGTCACCCGCGGCTCGCCGGTCGTCAGTTTCGATTGGGTCGTGTAGGGACCGGCCGCCGAGAGCACGACGAGCGCGACGACGGCGAGCCGTGCGGCGAGGAACCACCGTCGCGAGTCCTCCGAAGCCGTCCCAGACGCGTCGCGGAAGACGAGCGCCCAGAGCGTGAGTGCCGCAATCGGGAACGCGAGGAGGTACGCAGGGCGCGCGAGACCGACGGAGAGTCCCTCGATCAGTTCGACCGACAGTTCAAGCAGTGTGGCCGTGGCGGGATCGAGCAGGATGGCCGTCGGCACGAGTGCCCCGAGCGCGACCATCAGAGATCACCCCGCCGGCGGAGGAACGCCACCTCGCCGATCGCGACGGCGACGATGCCGAGTGCGACGAGTTCCGTCAGCGGGTCGGGAGCCGTCCGTTCCTCCTCCCGCGTGGTCGGCCCGCCGCCCGCTGTTGCGTTGACAGTCGACGCCGACACGTCGGACTCGCCAGGATCGAGCAGTGAGGCGCTGTATCGGACTCCGTCGGCGGTATAGAACCCCGCGTCGGTCGCCTCGACGCTCGACGCGGTCACCTCGCCGCGCGGCGTCTGGACCGTCGTCTCGTTGCCGAGCCTGATCCGCTCGCCCGTCTCCCGGTTGAGTTCCGAGAGCGATTCTCGGCCGGCGAGCGCGTAGACGCTCCGCTTCCAAAAAATCGGATACTCGAAGTCGTATTTGAACGCCGAGGCGGCTTCGACGTAGCCGTAGTAGAGCACGCGCCCGCCGCCCTGGCTGTCGCGGGCGATGATCGGCGTTCCTTCCGTGGTCGAGACCAGCGCACGCCCCGCGCGGAGGTCACCCTGGACGTACCGCTCCGGCGGCGGGAACGTGATGTCACGGGTAAGTTCGTCGTCCGCAGGCGTCCTCAGCGTCGGATTCGATCCCACGCCGCTGGGCGAGACGAGCAGCAGATCGCCGTAGGCGTCGACCGGCATCGACTCCTGTGCCTGGATACCGACGCCACCGCCTGCCGCGAGCGCGTCGCGGCCCGCGGCGACGTGCGAATCTCGGAGTTGCCCGGCGGCGACGTTGCTGTAGAGCACCACGTCGTAGGCGTCCGCGGGCGGCGACGGAACTGGCGACGGTGGCTCGACGACCGTCAGCTCGACGGGATCGACGAGCGAGAGCGCGGTCGTGAGATAGCGATTCCGGTCGTTCGTCACGAGCAGCACGTCGACGGTGGCGTCCGAGGGCGCGGCGACGTACGCGACGTCGTCGGTCGGGAAGGGATCGCCGGGCGAAAGCCGTATCTCACCGCCGCCCGCCGGGACCGGGAACGTGAGGCTGCGGACGTCGCCGGGGGCCAGCGAGACCTGTGTCGTCTCCCCGCCGAGCGATACCTGTCGAGTCGCGTTCGCTGTGCCGAAGTTCTGCACGGAAACGGTCACCTGCTCGCCCGAGAAGCGCCGGTCGACGATGCCGACGTTGTTCGTCCCGCCCGCTGCGAACTGCCGCAAGTCGACCGTCAGGCCGCGAGCGCGCGCCGCCTGCACGGCCGACTCCCAGTCGGTGTCACCGGCGAAGTCGCTGACGACGACGACGCGAGCGTTCTCCCCGGCGACGCTCGTCGCCCGCGAGATCGCGGTTCGGAGGTCGCCTGGCGCGCCCGTCGGACGGAGTGAGGAGAGGACTCCCTCGGCGTCGGCGGCGCTGCCGCTGCGTAACGCGATCGAGGCGTCGCCGTCGGCGACGACGATCGACGTGGTCGAGGTGGTCGCTTCCTGGGCGCTGTCGACCGCCCGGTCGAATCGTGTCACTCCATCCGACTGGACGTTCATACTCCCGGTTGCGTCGACGACGAGCACCGTCTCCTCGACGGTCTCCGACTGCGACGTCGAGACGTACGGCGTCGCGAGCGCCGTCGCAAACAGGAGTATCGCCAAGAGCTGCAACAGCAAGAGCGCACTCCGCTTCAGTCGTTCGAAGAGGGGCGTCGACGACGACGTCCCCGCCGAGTCGGTCAGGAACCGGACCGTCGGCAGCGTCACTCGGCGCGGGTCCGGGCGTACCAGATACAGGAGGATCACGGGGACGGCCGCGAGGAGGGCGGCGAGTCCGAGCGGGGAGAGAAAGACGTCAGAGAGGGCCATCGTCACAGAGGCGGTCCGCCGGGGTATTGGGCCTTTCCCACCCGCCGTGCTCGACCCGTGTCACGACCACGGAGTGTGAGTGAGACTTTAATTCGCGGCATTTGGTACCATATACGGAGAGCAAACCCTTTCAACGGGGACCGCATCGAACCGTCTATGGAAGCGAAGCGGGAACTGCTCGACCTGTTGCTGAGTGACGCTCGCCAGAGCACGGACGACATCGCGCGACAACTCGGTGTGGACGCAGCAACGGTCGAAGCACTGGTCGACGAACTGGAGTCCGAGGGGGCGATTCGCGGCTACCAGGCGGTCGTCGACTGGGATAGCGTGGGCGAAGAACACGTCCGCGCGGAGGTCGAGTTGAACGTCGAACTCGACCGCGAAACCGGCTACGAGGAGATCGCCCGGCGCATCGCGAAGTTCCCGGAAGTGTCATCGCTGCGGCTCATCTCCGGCAGTTACGACTTCGCAGTCGACGTCGAGGGCGAGTCGATGCACGACGTCTCGAACTTCGTCTCCGAACAGATCGCGCCGATCCCCGAAGTCACCCAGACGGTGACGCACTTCGTGATGACGACGTACAAAGAACGCGGCGTCTACTTCGGCGACGGCGACGACGACGATCGACTCTCGATCTCGCCATGACCGAGGGGACACACAGCCCGCTCTCGAAGCGGGCCCGAGAGACGCCGCCGTCGGGAATCCGCCGGTTCTTCGAACTCGCCGAGGAGATGGACGACATCGTCTCTCTGGGCGTCGGTGAGCCCGACTTCTCAGCCCCCTGGGCCGCCCGTTCCGCCGCGATCGATTCGCTGGAGCGCGGTCGCACCTCTTACACGGCCAACCGGGGCCGTAAGGACCTCCGCGAGCGGATCGCAGAGCACGTGACGCGCTACGACCTCTCCTACGAGCCCGACGAGGAGATCCTCGTCACGGCGGGCGCGAGCGAGGCGGTCGACCTCGCGATGCGTGCGCTCGTCGATCCCGGCGACACGGTGGCTGTCCCACAGCCGTCGTACATCTCGTACGGCCCGACGGTGACGTTCGCCGGCGGCGAGGCGCTCCCCGTGCAGACACGCGCGGAGAACGACTTCGTCCTCACCTACGAGGACCTCGAACGCGCCGGGGCCGCAGACGCGGACACGCTCGTCCTCTGTTACCCGAACAATCCGACGGGCGCGGTGATGACGCGCGAAGAACTCACAGAAGTCGCCGAGTTCGCCCGCGAGCACGATCTGGTCGTGCTGTCCGATGAAATCTACGCGGCGCTCCGTTACGAGGACGAGCACGTCTCGATCGCGACGCTCCCCGGGATGCGCGAGCGGACGGTCGTGTTCAACGGCTTCTCGAAGGCCTACGCGATGACTGGGATGCGCTTGGGGTACGCCCTCGGCCCAGCGGAGATCATCGACGCGATGAACCGCATCCACCAGTACACGATGTTATCCGCGCCGACGACGGCGCAGTTCGCCGCGATCGAGGCGCTCGAGTCCTGCGACGACGCCGTCGAGGAGATGCGCCAGGAGTTCGACCGTCGGCGCAAGTTCGTCATCTCCCGCTTCAACGAACTCGGGATGGACTGCTTCGAGGCGAAAGGCGCGTTCTACGTCTTCCCGAAGTGTCCGCCGGGCTGGGAGGACGACGAAGCGTTCGCGGAGGCGCTCATTCGAGAGAAGCGCGTCGCGCTCGTCCCGGGACGCGTCTTCGGCGAGGGCGGGAACGGACATCTCCGCGTCTCGTATGCGTCCGGGATGAGCGAACTGAAGGAAGCGCTGAACCGGATCGAGTCGTTCGTCGAGTCGAACTAATAGGGGCTACGTAACTGTTCGGAGACTCTCCCCGTATCGTCCGGCGAGAAGCCTATGGAGACGTACGATAATCCCGATAACCTGACAGACGTTTCATATCACAAAGTATTACTTTAGTGGCGGTTTTGTGTGCAGACGAATGCACACAGGAGGCGGCCCCGACGGGACAGACGTCGGTGCCACTGTGGGCGTCGCGACCGCACTCGACGATCTGAAGTCAAACGGTAGCGCGCTTTTGATCGTCGGGTCCGTGCCCGATGAGGTCTACGCTCGTCTGTCCGGGTGTATGCTCGGCGACGAGGACGCGGCGGACCGGCGTCGCGTCGTCGTCGAACGGGGGGCGAGCCCAGACGCCCGATTCGAAGACGTCGAGCGCTGGACGCCGGAGTGGACGCGAATCCTTCGATGGGACGTCGCCGCGCGACGCTCGACGACAGCCAACGGACAGAGAGCCACGCATCCGGGTGCGCGGGCCGGCCCGTCCTCGAATTCCCGCGACGAACCGGCGCCGATGGGCCACCTGCCGGACGTCGACTCGACGCCCGGGATCTACGTCGGCGAACGTGGGTACGCGGGCGCCTCCGTGACGGCCGAAGGATCGATCGCCGAACTCGGAGTCGCGATCGGCGAGGCGATCGAACAGCTCGATTCGGTCGCCGGCGGTCTCGACCCCGCCGAGTTGCGCGTCGCGTTCGACTGCGTGGCCCCCCTACTGTCCGAGTACGACGAACAGACGGTGTTCCGTTTCCTGCACATCCTCGCGAACGACGTCCGGACGGTCGACGGGATGGCACACGTTCGGCTGCCGGAACCTCTCGAATCCGAGACGACCCGACTCCTTGCGCCCCTGTTCGACGCCGTCGTCGAGTTGCGGCTCGACGGCACGACGCCACAGCAGCGCTGGCACTTCCGAGACGCCAACGTCTCCTCGGAGTGGCTGCCGATCGATCCACAGTCGTAGCCGTCTCTGCCAGCGGGACATAGAACCCACACGGGCCGTCGATCACCAGTACGCTTTTTGCTTCGTGCGTGATGTATTGTCACAATGGAAGGGTTTGGGCGCCGTAGGGGGCCGGAGTCGGACGCTGTCGCTCCGGTTGGGGACGACCACCTCCAGATCGAGTTCGATTCACCGGCCGATCAGACGGGCGTCGTCGTCTCCGATCCGATCGAACGGAGCCGATTCGTGCTCTCGACGCCGGAGGAGGTTCAACTACGGACGGCCGACCCCGACGCGTTTCAGTTCCCCGCCGACGAAGCAGTAACCGTTCGGACTGACGGACTCGAGTTAGAGACCGTCGTCTCGGTCTGTGTCCGGGACGGATCCGGCGAGATGTTGGGACAGATCGAACACTTCGCGGAACAGACGTTCCCGGCGGGAACCTACAGCGTCGAGTTGTTCGCGCCAATTAAACTGTATTTACGAGTCGATGCACCGCTTCGGGTCGTCTCCGATGCAACCCGGACACGGCTCGAATTCGAGTCGGAGACCGACGTGCTCGTCGGCGCACGATCGCATCACAAGCGTCCCGCGGCGACGATTCGGACGACGGATCACCCCCGAGACGCGATGCGTGCGGTCTCGCTTCTCGGGTCGGCGCTGAAGACGACGACCGTGGAGCGCTCCTATCCCACGCTCCGCGGGCATCCACCCCTCATCGAACGCGGCTCTCAGTTCGAGGCCCCAGACGGTCTCGAACCACCCGAGACGGGCGTTCGGCTGGAACTCCCCGAGACGCACCGGCACGTCTACGTCGCCGCGCCGCTGGCGTACTATCTCGGCGCGGAGGTAGTGCCGGGAGCGTCGCCGCGAATCGTGACCGAGGGCGGGTTCGCGTACGACCTCGACGGTCTCGACGGGTTCGAGAAGTCCGTCGAGCGGGTCCTCAAACAGACCTTCTTCCTCGACTGTCTCACGCGTACCGAGGGTTACTACCAGGTCGATCTCCACGAGCGACGGACGCTCGAATCGACGCTGGATCTGGACTTCGCCGATCTGTACGACCGTTCGATCGGCGAGCAGCTCGAAGCGTACCTGCGTGTCCCCTACGAGACGATCGAGCCGCACCTCCCGGAGTGGAAACTCACCGCTCACGTCACGCCGAACGCTCCGAACGTCGAACTCCTGCCGTTCGTCGCGAACGACCTGGCGGTAGTGACGACGCCGGCGACCCAGCCGACCAGCGGATCGTCCGTTCAGGCGAACGCCGTCGACGACTTCCTCCGCAGAACCGCGACGCCGCCGTCGCCGAGCACTGCACCAGCAGCCGGCGAATTCACGCGAAGTGCGGGCACGCGGAGTCAGCAAGTCGGCCCCGACGAGAGCAAACAAACGTACGTACAACCTCCGGAGACGGACTCGCTCGAACAGGCGTGGCTCGGGCCGGGGATTCCGATCGGTGCGAGTAAGGCGTCGCTGCAGGCGTATCGCAATCGGTTGTCCCGCGACCCAATCGAGGGCGACATCGGAATCACCGTCGTCTGCAACGATCCGAAGATGGCCGAAGAGCGGGACGCGGTCGAGTCAGTGTATGGATCCCGCGACGAACTCCCCTTCGAGGTGCGCACGCACTACGAACTCACTGTGGAAGAACTCAGATCCGTGCTCGCCGAAGAGACGGAGTTCTTGCACTACATCGGACACATCGACGAAGACGGATTCCAGTGCCCAGACGGCGCGCTCGACGTCACGACGATCGATTCGCTCGGCGTCGACTCGTTCCTGCTCAACGCGTGTCAATCGTACGAACAGGGAATGGAACTCATCGAACGCGGGGCGATCGCCGGGATCGTCACGCTGAACGACGTGGTCAACAGCGGCGCCGTCGACATCGGTCGAAGCCTGGCGCGACTGTTGAACTACGGCTTCCCGATCCGGATTTCGTTGGAGATCGCTCGCAAGGACAGTTACATCGGCAGCGACTACATCGTGGTCGGAGACGGGAGTTTCTCTGTAACTCAAGTTCAGGGAGCACTCCCGAATATGTGCAAAATAACGCGTTCAGACTCGGGCTTTATCGTCGATTATCGAACGTACCCGTCCGCGGAGTACGAACTCGGTAGTATGGTCGTTCCGTACATACCTGATAACGAGACCTACTATCTATCGTCAGGAACTGCGGATACGTTCGAGCTAACAGAGATGGAACTCGATGACTTTCTTTCGCTCGAGAATATTCCGACGTTAATCGACGGGTCGTTGCGGTGGAGCGAGAACTTGTCGACTGATTCGTTCTAATTACGGACCGGAAATTGCCCCGTGGTTTGCGCCCGCTGCGACCGCGCCAGCCTGCGAGAGCAGGAGCACGGCGGTGAACAGGACGCCCATCGCGCGGGGGTGGTCAGCTAGGTACTGTGCGACAGCGTTGGTGTCATCGTCGGACATGACGATTAGTCCATCAGCGCGGTTTAAAATAAAATTTTCTGACACTTTCTGATATGATATTATCTTATTTTAGTTGTATTTGTATATACAAAAAGGCAGACAACGACGAGAGAACCTCTCGAACCCGTCGCGCCGCTCGAAGCGGAAAAGAGTAGAAAAGAAGCGAAATCGCAGCTGACCTGTCGTTACTCGGACTGTTCGACGTCGGCGTCGGCGGGCTCGACGTCGAAGTCGTCGCCGAGGTCGCGGTACATCGCCGTCATATCGTGCTCGTCGTCGAATTCGACGAGTGCCTGATCGAGCTGCGAGCGGAGTTCGTCGACGCGGTCCGAGAGTTTCTGGTACTCCTCGTGCTCTTCGAGCGTCGCGGCGTCTTTCTCGGACTCCAGGATGGCTTTCTTAGAGGCCAGCGAGAACAGTTCCTGGATGCCGTCGTCGTAGGTGTTGCGAAGCAGGAGATTCTCGACCGTCTCTTTGAGCGACTCACGCGAGACGGGCTTGACGAGGTAGTCGTCGAATCCCATCTTGACGATGTCGAAGTCGGGTTCGACGGCGGTGACCATCGCGACCCGGCATTCGACCCCTCGGTCGCGGATCGCCTCTAGTGCTTCGTCACCCGAGAGATCCGGCATCCGGCGGTCGAGGAGGACGACGTCGACTTCGTCGTCGAGTTCGTCGAGGGCCTCACGTCCCCCGTAGGCGACGCGGACGCGATAGTCGTCTCTCAGCCACGTTGCGTACAGGTCGGCGAGATCTGGCTCGTCTTCGACGACGAGCACTAGCGGCAGGTCAGCGCTCATTGGTAAGTTCGCGGTGTTCCGATGACACCGATATGAAGGATTGTTTTCCGGGGGCATATCAAGATACCCCTTGTGAACCCTACGTCAGGCGTGACGCCGACGTCGCGACGGGAACAGTCGGCTCACGAAGGTGGTCGAGAGGATCCGCGGTTCGCGGCTCTAGTTACTGTCGGGGCTGTAGTTCGGCGCTTCGTCGGTGATCATCACGTCGTGGGGGTGGCCCTCGGTCTGGCCGGCACTGGAGACGCGGACGAACTCCGCGCGCTCTTTGAACGCCGGGATAGTCTCGGCGCCGACGTAGCCCATCCCCGAGCGCATCCCGCCGACGAGCTGGTGCAGTTCGGAGGCGAGCGTGCCCTTGTACGGCGTCGCAGCCTCGACGCCCTCCGGGACGAACTCCTCGTCTTCTTCGGTGTCTTTGAGGTAGCGCTCGCTGCCGCCGGATTTCATCGCGCCGACCGAGCCCATTCCTCGATATTGCTTGTACTTTTTCCCGTTCATCGTGATGACGCGACCGGGCGCTTCCTCGGTGCCGGCGAAGTACGAGCCGAGCATCACGGCGTCTGCGCCCGCGGCGATCGCCTTGATCGCGTCGCCGGAGTAGCGGATGCCGCCGTCCGCGATGACGGGGACGCCTTCGGGTGCGGCGACATCTGCGACCTCCGCAACCGCGGTGATCTGTGGCATCCCGGCACCGGAGACGACCCGGGTCGTACAGATCGAACCGGGGCCGATGCCGACCTTCAGCCCGTCGGCGAAGTCGACGGCGGCCTCGGCCGCTTCCTGAGTGCCGACGTTGCCGACGACGACGTCGGCGTCGACGGCGCTCTTGATCTCGCGTGCGCTGTCGAGGACATTGAGGTTGTGCGCGTGCGCGCAGTCGATGAAAATCACGTCGGCGTCGGCCTCGTCGGCCGCCTGGGCGCGGTCGGCGTCGAAGGGACCGACAGCGACGCCGACGCGGAGGCGTCCGTCTTCGTCGCGGGCGGCGTTCTCGTGTTCGCGACGCTGGAGGATGCCCTGCATCGTGACGAGACCGACGAGGCGGTCGTCGTCGTCGACGATCGGTACGCGCTCGATCTTGTGGTCGTACATCAGCTCGAGCGCGTCGCGGGCCTCGACGTCGCGCGGGGCCGTGACGACCTCGTCGGTCATCGCCTCCCGAACCTCGTCGGTGTCGCCGACTTCGAGGTAGGGACGGATGTCGGTGCCGGAGATGATCCCAAGCACGACGTCGTCGTCGTCGACGACCGGCGCGCCCGAGACGCCTTCTCGCTCCATCATCGCGTCGACCTCGCGGACCGTCTGGCTCGGATTCGCCGTGACCACGTCCTCCCGGCGGATCACGAGTTCGTCAGCGCGCTTTACGTGTTCGATCTCTGCGACCATCCGTTCTGTGTCCATATTCTGGTGGAGGACGCCGAGACCGCCTTCACGAGCCATCCCGATCGCCATCCCGGCTTCGGTGACCGTGTCCATCGCGGCCGAGAGGATCGGAATGTTCAGTTCGACGTTCTTCGAGACGTGTGTCGAGACGTCCGCCGCGTCGGGTTCGACGCGGCTCTCCATCGGTCGAAGGAGCACGTCGTCGAACGTCAGCGCTTCCGGTACTCGAAGTTTCTCGGAGAATGGGCCGTTGTCAGAAACGTCGTTCGCCATATAAACGGTCCACAGTGAATCGACAAAAGCGTTGCGAGACACCACGCCTGTGAAGATCGTTGGCACGTATCGGCGCTCGATACACATACTTGTGTATACATTTGACGGGAGGCCATCTGTCCCAAGCCGCGTTAGCACAGTCGTGCGTCGCTTTCTGATACGTTAATTATTGCCGCGAGATGTGGGCGCTGCGCGGTCGGACGCGACGCAACTATCGCCGCATCCAACCCTCGGTTCCGACAGTTCGTAGAGTTATTTGACCGGATTATGGAACATCGGAAATTAGCGTGGTTGGATGATGAAAGAGCCCCGGAACCGTGAGTGCACGTCCCACACAACGTTTAATATCCCATTCCCGCATATCTTAGATATGGACTCCGAGTGTCCCACTGCATCGCGCATCGCAGGTCAGCCGACCACCGAATTCGATGCGAACTTTACATTTACAGCGATGCAGTCCTTCAAACGCGGGAATCAGACGCTCCCCGCGCTCGACTCTCTCGGAGTGCTCGGTCAGGCCCACGGCGCTTCGCCGTCGGGCTTGCGCCCGTATCGCCGTTTGGCCGATGGTGACGGCCGTTAGTCCCGAATGAGCGTCTCTCAGCACCCTGTTGCACTCCGGCTTGAGCAGCAGGTCGGTGGTGCGACCAGGCTTCTCGCGACGGTGATGGCCCTCCCGCTCGTCGACGGAATCTTCCCGGCACTCATCATCGCCGGGACGCTCAGCACTCCGCTCGGGATCATCGAGACGGGGCTGCTGATCTTCGGCGGTTCGGCGACGGTCGCAGTCATCCTCGCGGAGATGGACGGGACCCGACGCGAACAGGTCACCTCCGTGCTCGTGCTCGGCGCGCTCTTGCTGCCGGTCGCGGGGGTCGAAGCGCTCTTTGCGGAGACCCTGAAGACGGTCCTGAACTTCGAGGTCTTCCACCGCTTCGCCGGCCTCGTGATCCTCGCGGTCGCCGCGAAGACGGCATCCGCGAAGATCGGCGAGTTCCTGCCGTCGCCGAGCGTCATCATCGGCCTCGGACTGATCGCGAGCCTCGACCTCAGCAACGCGACGCTGGTGGTCGACCCGAACCTCGTGACGGTCGGACGGGCCGTCGCCGCAGCGGGCACGGGTGTCGGATTCGCGCTCGCCGTGGCGCTCTTCGCCCCGCGGCTTCGCGGCGCGGTCGATATCGACCTCTTCCGCTTCGGGAGCTCGGTCGCGCTGGGAATGCTCGCGATCGACGTCCTGGGGCTCCTGCCGACGCAGGCTCCCGTGGCACTGGGCGTGCTGGGCGTCACCGCGTTGTTCTCCTACGATCCCGCATCGGACGCGGAGGACACCGCGGTCGACGATGCCGACGACGAATCCGAGCCCGAAATCGAGGTCGACGTCGACGACGATACTAGCGTTCCGTCGTCGCTCTCGAGTTCGACCGTCGCCGACGGTGGTGACTGGGACGACGCCGAGAGCGACGAGGACTCGCGATCGGAACGCGACCGCGGCGGCAGCGGCGGGGACGTCGGGTACGGATACCCCGACACCGACGGTTCCCGGGCCCCGTGGCTCTGAGGCCGCGATTCACTTCTGCAGCGCCGCTCCGCTGTCGATCCCCCACGCGACGGATTTACCACCTTCCACCCCGTGCCCGACGTATGAGCAATCGCGTCGTCGAAGGGCGAATGGTCACGCCGAAGCGACTCGCAGAACTCGTCGAGGGCGAAGCACCGATGGATGCCGAACCGATCGAGGACGCCGAGATGGACTGCCCCGAATGCGGCGGCAACGTCATCTCCGTGGGCTATATGCCGAGTGTGACCGAGTTCGTGACGGCCTACAAGTGCCAAGACTGTTCGTGGTCGGACACGGATCGCTGATCGCCGACGGATCGCGGTGGCGTAGCGCCGACCGATCGTAATCCCTTTATGTAGAATCAGCATACGAGCGGATGCACGCAGAGGGGCCGTGGCCAAGCCCGGCATGGCGACTGACTCCAGAGGCTTGGCGCCCGGTGACGACACTCCAGACTGATATACCGAGCGGCCGACTGATCATCGGTTCGCGACGACGACCCTCTGGAGTACCGAGGCGCGTACCGGAGATATCAGTCGATCGGGGGTTCAAATCCCTCCGGCCCCATTCCAAAAAATAAAACTTTCTGAACCTCAGGTAAACACAGAACCAAAAATCTGCGAATTCTGTGGCCTGTATCTCACTGAGGTCAACCAGCGGTGCCCCGGCTCTTTCATACGGGAGGTGTCAGGAATGACGCCGCTGGATTTCGCTGCAAAACGCGACAGTGGCTCGGCCAGCTGGACACGCGCCGATCCCGAAGCGGCACTGATCGAGCGGCTCTCGTGGAACACGTGGCTCGTTACGCTCCCAGACAGCGACGACGTTCACGAAGTCTCGCTGCACCGTGATCACGGAGCGCTTAACGGCGAGTGCAAGGTTCGTGAGACGGGCGAGCAGTGCCCGGCGCGGAAGTACCGCGACGTCGACGACCGGCGTGTCATCTCGGCGTACTGCTGTACCTGCGAGAAGTCGACGACAATCTTGGCAGAACCAGGCCGGACGCGACGCTGGGAGCACGACGACCTGAACGCATCACACGTGGTCGACTATTGGAGGGGAGACTGATGATCTCGACAGTTAATTAGAAAAGCAGCTCTGACAAGAGTTCCCCACCATCGTATTTTATCTGGTTGGCAAAACCATTCCCGCTTAGTTCTACCTTACCCTCGTCATACGCCTTTTGCGCGGTTGAAATCGGGTTATCAGCGCTTGTTATTTCATCACGGACGTCTTCCGAGAGAACAATATCTGCATTTGCGGAGTCTTGTTCAACGACTTCGAAAGTGTCGATTTGACCATCGGAATCGGTATTGATCCACCGAACTGTCATCTGGTCACCGGCGTCGGTCTGTGTTACAATGTGGAAGCTATCACCGGCGATCTGGTTGAACGCCCAATTTGGCGCTTGTGATCGAATATCTGACACATTGTTGTTGAATTTGACGATGGCCGCTGGAAACGGGAGGATATCTCCACTGGCCATAATCTCCGCTTTGGCCGCCACATCCTCACGGACTGCTGATGCTATATCAAGCACTGCTTGAGCGTTGTTAGCTATTCGTTCGATTGTTCTTTGTCGGGCCCCCGGAGTGCCCCGTGCAACATTTTGGTACGCGCTCGCATCGATGTTTGACCATCGTCGTACCCACTTTAATTTCCCCAGTTCGGTGGCCAGTGTTTCCATCTCATCTACCATCGCGTCTGTGGCAGATTTAGATGGATTACTGACACACGCTTGTGCTTTCTCGATTACGACATTACACTGCTCAGAAACGTCATTAATCTCACCTTTGGCAGCCGCCATACCGTCTCCACCACTGCCTTTGTAACTCCTCTCGCCATCAGTTGAAACGCCATAGCGTGATATGAGTGCAAACATCGAATGCTCACCGACGCTTTTGTACCACTTTAATGTCTCCTTCAAGTCAGCAGCCTTCCCCAGCAGCCCAGGGAGCAACGTACTAAGTGACGGGGTAAAACTCTCCACAAAGAGGTCAACGAGCTTTTCATTTGTTGGCGGATCAAATATATCGGTGTACTGTTCAAACGAACGGTCTACTTTTTCCATATGTTTCACGACAAACTGCGCCTGTTTAGCGAAATAGTTTGGCTTCTCTGAGTCGGGGATAGCTCCTGTGATTCCTGTGGCGCCGATAGTTCCGACAGTAGCACCCAGACAGCACCGCAGCACTGACCGCCTGCTTGTTTTTTTCATCAACGTACTGTTCACTTTTCATTTCAAATTAAATCTTTCACTCCTGATGGATTGTGTACAAAGACGGTCAGTGCGTACTCAAGTGGGCTTGAGCCTCTAAGTCGAGTGAATTCTGTTCAGGTGTAGACGTCGCCAAACACTTGCACAGAGCTGTTTCCTGAACGGTTACTCGCCTGAATCGGGTTCGAGTGGGATACGTTCCGGATCGACTTCCTGATACGCCTTGTCCGAACTGAGAATCGGCAGGGCACGCGTCTCTGCCGTCGCTGCGTGAAACGCATCGAATGGCGTCATCCCGTCTTCGTAGTACCCGACGGCTTTCAACACGATCTGTCGCTCTTCGTCGCCGCTGACGGGAACAACTTCGAGAAGATTCGCGAACAACCGGACGTAATCGTACTCCTCGCGATCGAATACGAGTAGGATCGCCAAGTACGCGAATGGAGACGTAACGACGTCCTGCTCTGCGAGGACTGCCTCGGCACGTTCCTGCAGCCAGTCGTCGTCTTTAGCGACTGCGAGAAGGAAATCAGTCTCGACGAAGACAGTCATTCGGCCGCGTCCTCAGAGTCTCGATTTTTGGGGCCGAGATCGGCTTCAACCTCCTGCTTTGCTTTTTCAAGCGCGTCTTCACGAAGTTCTGCGACTGATTTGTCTTCGAGCGAGTCTCCGATCTCGTCCCGAACGGCTTCGAGTGGATCCTCCTCAATCGGAATCAGCTCCAGACGATCTTGATATTCGACGACGTGGAACCGTTCGCCATACTTTTTCCGCAGCTCTGACGAGAGGTAGAGGCGGCCGTGTGAATCCGTTTCAATTGACATACAATGTATTCTTGTGGTAGGAATATAGGATTTGTGCCATAGAACACAAACTTGCCCCAAATAGCGTACCGTGTGGGAGGCTCGGTTGGTGGCGAGTAGCGGCCCGTTTCGCACAGACTGGCGGCAAGTCTATTTCTTTATAATCGGATCGAAGGTGGTTCGGTCAAACGATAGAATTAGATCAGTGCTGGCTGACACATCTGTATGGCTGACTCGAAGTATGAAATCCCTCACGATTCTGACGTAACACCTGAGGACATTAATCCAGGTGCTGATCTCACCGATGCGGATCTTACCAATGCAGACCTCTCAAATGCAGACCTTTCCAATGTGGACCTTACCAATGCAGACCTCACCAACGCGAGGCTCGTCAAGGCCAACTTCAGCAAAGGCGACCTCAGAGCAGCTGACCTCTCTGGAAGCAATCTCAACCAAGCTGACCTCAGTGACGCTAATCTTTTTGCTGTTGACTTCCCCACTCCGCTTCACGGTGTTAACCTCGCAGGCGCCGACCTCTTGAGTGCCGACCTTTCTGATGCCCATCTTCAAAAGGCCGACCTCTCCGGTGTATTATTAATATCAGTACAGTGAACTTCAAGCGCACGAGCAGTATCATCTAAATGACATAGAGTAATGTGGCACCGATGCCTGTAGACACAAGAAAAACAACTCCCACGACACCGATCCAAAATTTCTTCGTTCCCATACTTTTACCTCACCAGTTTGACGGTATATGTTTTCTTCACGTCAATTCTTAGGCGCACAATTTTACGAGCGAGAACCGATATCAGTACACACACTTGCTCTGACGGGTGATTCGGTTATGAGAGCGTGAAACAAACACCGTGACAAGTCTTCTATGACACTCTGTTATGGAGGGTTGTCAGCGTCGTTCAGGTGCTCCAGCGGATCCGTTTCGTACGCCCGTCGCCAGAGGCTGTGGACCGTTCGGGGCCACGATCATCGATCCGTGGCGGTGATACAGGACTGCTCGACGTCGTCTATCGGACCGACGTTCCCCTCGATGTCCCTGCGGCGCCATCTACACCGTCTGGGCGGTGTCGTCGCCGAGCGCCCCGCGATCCCGTGCGGAGGTGCGCCCATCAGAGGCGCGGGCTGCGGCCGAGCGGCTGTCGTCGGGATCGAAGTCATAGAGTGTGAGCGCCGCCTGGGCGATTTCCAGGTTCTGCTCGACCTGCTGCCAGCGGGTCAGATCTCCCCAGCCCTCGTCGCCGGGTTCTAGTTCGAGCGTGAGCTCGTCGACGTCGGCCACGTCGTAGTGGTCCTGGAAGTCGCGGCGTTCCTCCTTGAGGTCCCGAATCGCCTGGCGAATCTCGTCTTTCGTGTGCTCGCGGTGAATGTCGGCGATCCGGCGCATCGCGAGCATCTCCGGGGCGCGCATATACCGCGTTCCGGACTTGGTCGTGATCGTCTTCACGCGACCGGTCTCCGCCAACGCAGAGAGGTGCTTCCGCGCAGTCGGTTCGCTCACGTGCGCTCGCTCGGCGGTCTCGCTCGCGCTCTGTGGCTCGGTCGTGACGTCGATGATCTGCCGGACACGCTCGAAGGTCGTCGTATCGGCCGTCCAGTCCTCGACGGCGGCCTCGTTGACGTCGCCCTCCCAGCGGTCATCCGTGGATTCGGCGTCGGTCATTGCATCCAAATACAGCGGTTAGCCATAAACCCGTTTTGCTGGGGAAAACTATCTTTTGGGGAGGTCGCCAGCCGGGTATGGGCATCGTGACACCCGTAATTGCCCGGCTATCTCAAGATCCGTCGTCGACGACAGCGACGGCCTCGATCTCGACGAGGAGTTCGGGGCTGATCAGCCGGCTCACTTCGAGCATACTCGTCGCCGGTCGGATCTCGCCGAAGTACTCGCCGTGGGCCTCGCCGATCGCCTCCCAGTCGTCTATGTCGGTGACGAACATTCGGGTTCGGACGACGTCCTCCAGCGACGCATCAGCCGCTATGAGCGCGTCCTCGACGTTGGAGAGCGCCTGTCTGGTCTGCTCGTAGGGATCGCCTTCGCCGACGATGTCGCCATCGTCATCGGTCGCGGTCGTACCGGAGACGTGGATCTGTGAACCGACTCTGACCGCGCGGGAGTAGCCGACGCGTGCTTCCCACTCGGTGCCGGAGGAGATTCGGCGGCGTTCCATACGTAGTGGATGCGTGGGGTGTGTGAAACCCGTTTTGGGGAATGGTGCATGTTACACGTCCGGACTGAAGATGGCTATAGTAGCGTTTGCAAGTCTTCACGCACCGAATCGCACGCAGTCGTGCGATTGGCTGTGTAATCAGTTGCAAACGCTACTATATTCTCGAACTGATCCAGGATAGAGTGGAACATCGAGCGATCCGCTTCCCCGTTGTCCGCTGTCTTTGGCGTGGCGAGCTTCGGGTTCTGAACAGATGACAGCACTTGCTACTGTTGGGCGCTTGTGAGCGAAAACACCGCGGGAAATGGGGACTGCCCGCGGTGCGACGGAGACTCGGTAGTGGGTTGGGTAGCGGGCAAAGCCCGCAGTCAGCGAGAGGACCAACCATAATAAAAATCATACGCCGATGTTCAGGCTCTGCAGTCACACCCCCGAACCGGAATCGCACGGTATCGAGTGAACCGTCAAAGAAACAAAATTTACATTCCATCTACATACCATATCCGACGATGATCGTCAAACACGTAGAATGCGGAAATTGCGGACGTGTGATCTCACCAACAACCCACAACGACAGTCAATGCTCGGCAAAAGAGGGCGGCACCGTAGTTATGATTGGAGGTACGTGGCGATGTATGGCGTGCGATGCCAAAATCTCGGGGAAGACGTCCTGTTCTGAATGCGGTTGGTCCACGAATAACTGGGAAGACTACGGCCATCCCATCGAGATGGACGAAAGCGAACTCTGAGTCGCTCGCGGCAACTCTGCGCCATCTGACAGGTGTCTACGAGGTGACCAAGTGACTTCTCTACGCTCGGTACAAGACGTTCGAGGTTAGTGATCGGATGGACGCGGGGAGTAATGGGTGTGCGGCCCCTCGTATGATGGAGTGGCTGACCTGATTACCGAATACGCCGAGTACGACGAGTTCGCCCGTGAGTATCATTCAGGGACTCTCGCCGACTACGATGTCTCGCTCGACGAAGCCAGAAGACGGGGACTTCTCGACGAGCAGCGGACCCAGAAATTGTGGCAGTTGTTAGGGCTTCTCGACTCCGAGGAACTGCTTGTTCAACTGCCGGAATGGCTGGCCGAGAAGAAGGTCGAATCCACGAACAGAACTCCGCCCACGATGTTCGTTGGATACATCTCTAATCAGACTGCGGACGCGGTTCTGTTCGAATCGTCGGCAGCGGCTCGGCCCCTGATGGAACGCGCACATAGAATACACTCGCTCGAAAGAGGGATCAGACACACAGAAGACGGTACCGACCGTCACGGGCGGCTAGTGGAGCGGCTTCGAGAGTACGAGCGGAAGTTTGAGGACCGTGATGAGCTGCTCAGCCTCTCCGACGAGTGGCTTCCGAAAAGCCAACTCGGCACGGTTGTCCGGCGGCGTTCGTGACTCGGATCCCGGCTGCCACTTCGGGATCACTGCGCGAGGAACGCACACTCGTTCTGACGGGTGATTCGCTTGTGCAAAGAACACTCGTGAGCAGATCTATGCCTCCCTCGTTCCGGGTGTTCTCCGGAACGCGGTACGATGCCGAGGGCTAACGGCCACTTTCAGTACAGCCTCGCGACAACCCTGGGTCATCTCACAGATGTCTACTCAGGGGTCACAAGCGGAATTCGACTTCTCTGCGTTCGATACGGAGGTTACGCGAGAAGCGGAAGACCGGATTATCGAGGCGATCGCCGGAAGCATCAACCGGCTTCGCGAGCATCTTGACGACGACACGCTCGACAAAACGTTCTCGCGGGGATGGGGAGAGTACGTTCGAAAATCGAGATACACCACCGACCAACTGGATCCCGAGACGCTGACGAAAAACCGCGTTATCGAGCCGATGCTCGATTCGCTCGGCTACGAGGACTATAGGTCGAGGCCGGGAGCCTCACCGCGGAGCGCGGTGAGCAGGCCGACTACGCGATCTCGCTGCGGGACATCGAAAGCGTGGATTCGAGTCGGCTGCTGATCGAAGCCGAGCCGCCGAAGAAGCCGCTCGAAAACCGGGGGCACGGGCTCGACCAGGTGAAAAGCTGGCTGAGTCAGCGGGAGTTCGAGTCGGACTTCGGCTTCGCGACCGACGGCCTGCGGTGGATCTTCGTCCGCTACGACCCGGACTCGTACACGCACAACATCATCGAGGGCGTCGATCTGCGCCCGGTCTTTCTGACGCTTTTCGACAACGCGACGGGCGCGAATCGACCGCCGACCGAGGTCGTCACGGAAGACGAGCGCGAGCTGGTCGCGACGCTGCTTCGGACGTTCCAGTACGAGAACTTCGTCTCGATCATCGACGACGCGCGGGAGGTCATCAAAGAGAAGCAAGAGGAGATCACCGACGAGTTCTACGACGACTACACCTGCGTGGTCTTCGGCGTCCAGGAGGACACCGACGACCGGCGGGCGCGGAGTCTGATCGATGACGGGATCGTGCCGCCCGAGGAGACCGACGACGGGCTGGCGACGTTCGAGCGCTGCAGCGAGGACAGCGTTCGGTCGCGCTATGAGGACGTGATCGAGCAGACCGAACTGCACGAGGAGTTCAGTGCGTTCCCCGAGAAGGCGAACGAGCTGCTCGCGGAGTACCGTGAGGAGTTAGACGAGGACATTCTCGACGACTTCCGCGACGTCAGCGAAGAGTACGATCAGGTGCGTGCAGGCGTACAACTGTGACTATCGAGACAACGAAAGAACACGTTCATATCCGGGCCGCTCGGAGACCGGCTATGGTCCTCGGTTCCGACGTGATGGTGTACCTCCTTGCGCTCCTCCCGGCAGTCATCTGGGGATTCACACCAGTGCTAGACAAGCGGGGGATGTCGCTCGACGGCACCGCCCTGCAGGCGGCGCTGGTCGTGGTCGTCGTCGATCTCTCGCTGTTTCTCGTGGCCCTACTCGCGCTCCGTGGGAGCGACGTTCTCGCCGGCCTCGACCCGTCGACGGCGGGGCTGTTCCTGTTCGCCGGCGCGACGGGGACGGCTCTCGGCCGCCTGGCCATCTTCGTCGGTGTCGACCGCGTCGGCGCGAGCATCAACAGTGCGGTCGTGAGCGCACGCCCGCTGTTCGCGACCGTCTTCGCTTTCGGCCTACTTGGAGAACCGATCTCGCTCAGTACGGCGGTCGGAATCGTCGTTCTCGTCGCGGGCTTGGTCGTCCTCAGCCTCGCGAAAGGCGGCGACCTCGCCGGCTGGGAGTCACGTGATCTGTTCTACCCGCTGGCGTCTGGGGCATTGTTCGCGTTCGGGAACGTCCTCCGACGGTTCGGGCTCGGGACGGGCGGGGCGGACGTCCTCCAAGCCGTCGCGCTCAACGAGGCAGGTGCGCTGGTCGTCTTCCTCACCTACGCTGTGATCCGCGGGACGCGTGGCTTCCAGTCCGCCGATCGCCGATCGTACGGCTACTTCGCCGCCAGCGGCGCGCTCACTGCTGTCGCCCTGCTATCGCTGTTCGGGGCGCTCGCACTGCCAGCGGGTCGCGTCGCGATCGTCGAATCGCTGGCGTCGACGGCACCGCTTTTCACGACCGTCTTCGCGTACTTCCTCCTGCGGGATCTCGAACGAGTCACGCGCGGTGTCGTCGCCGGGGCCGTACTGGTGGCCGTTGGGGTGGCGCTGGTGACGCTAGGACCGGGAGTCGCAGCCTGAGGCGGGGACCTGCAAGAGGCGTCGCTACGATGCGTTCGTGAGCCTCCGTCTGGCCCAATGAGGTACTGTCGTAGTGACGAGCGAGAAGGCCGAGAGAACGGTCGGAAGTCGGTTACTTCGGCACGCGGTCGTTGAATTTTCGGCCCGAGAGCTCTTCTGGGATCAACTGGAAGAACGCCATCGCGAGGTCGTCGGGGCCAGTGTTCGGAAACACGTTCAGCGTCGGAATGTTGGCGTTCTCGGCGATTGCGGTCGCGGCCCGCGTCTGTGCGGTCTCCGGGACGCGTTCGAGGGCGCCACGGACGAGCACGCTCTCGGCGGGCTCTTCGGTAAAGACCGTAAAGGAGGCGGTCTCCGTCGACTCCATTAGCTGCATCTTCTCGCTATCGCCGTCATAGACCAACTGAAAGTAGAGCAGTTCGCCATCGTAACCGAACGACTCGGGGATCCCGTAGGTTTCGGTCCCGTCTGTCAGCGACAACACGCCCGCGCCGCGCGCCTGCAGCAGGTCGTCGATCTCGGCGCGTCCCATCTCTCTCGTCATCACTGCGGTATGGCGGAGGGACGTGGATATGTGTGTTGACTCGCGAACGGTATGTCGCGGTCGCCAGCTCAGTCGCTGGGGGCGGGCACGGTGACGAGAGGCGACGAACGACGCGGGCGTATCATTCGAGCGACTTCGCTCGGTTCTGGAACTCGCCGCCGCACTCCGAACAGACGCCGGGATGCGTCTCCGAGTGGACGATGCTGCCGCACTGGAGACATTCGTACTCCGAGATGACCCCGCCGGTGTCGCCCTCGGTATCTTGATTGTGTGGCATACTCTAACATTGTCGTTCGCGGCTGAAAAGTCTTGGTCGAGAGGGGACAGGCCGAACGGAATCTCCGACGCGACAGATACCCTCCACAGGAGCGCGGAATTAGACAGCCGACACGTCTAGCCGCTCGACACGTCTTGAAGAGCCAGACCATCGGAGAAAATTCGTCGTCTCCGCACCGTTTGCCGATTTTTACCAGATGGTAAAATACTTCTTTCGAGCGTACCCTGTCTTCGACGATGGTAGACGTAGCAATCGTTGGCGGCGGTCCCGCTGGACTGAGCGCAGCCCTGTACGCTGCAAAGAACGATCTCGAAACGATAGTCTTCGATACCGACGAGTCGTGGATGCACAAGGCGCATCTGTTCAACTATCCCGCAGTGCGAAGCATCAGCGGCGACGAGTTCCTCAAGATTTCGCGCGGTCAGGCCCGCGACCGCGGCGCTGCACTACACGACGCCGAGGTCACGGACGTCGAACGGACTGACGACGGATTCGTCGTCTCCACGGCCGACGACGAGTACACCGCCGACTACGTCGTCCTCGCCACGGGTGGGGCCCGAGACCTCGCCGAGGACCTCGGCTGTGCGTTCACCGAGGAGGACGTCGTCGACGTGAACCTCGATATGGAGACGTCGGTCGAAAATGTGTACGCTACCGGCGCGATGGGTCGCGCGGAGAAGTGGCAGGCTGTCATCGCGGCTGGCGACGGTGCGGCCGCCGTCCTCGACATCCTCTCGAAGGAGAAAGGCGAGTACTACCACGACTTCGATATGCCGTCGGACGTCCCCGAACTGTAACGCTCGCACCCACCACACCGCGACCGACGTGGTCGCGGCCTCTCTCGCTTCTCCGGATTCTCACCCGATCCGACTCCGAACTGATTACCGCAGCTACTGCGTCGGCTCCAACGAATCGAGAACGAACGCGTCGATGGCTCGTCGTGCCTCTGCCGGCGCGTCCTCGTGATCGAGGGCGAGTCGACGTTCACGAGCCGCGTGGATTACGTCAGTGATGAGTTGTCCCATCAGCTCTGCGTCCACCTCTCGGAAGACGTCCTGCTCGATGCCCGCTTCGATGACCTCGACGATGCTCTGTCGAATGTGCTCGTAGTGATCGTTGAAGATATCCTGGTGTTCGTCGTCGTGCTGTGCGTACGCGAACAGTTCGTGATACACCTTCATTCGGTCCCAGTGCGTGAACTCCTCGAACTGCGGGCCGAGCAGACACTGATCGATTCGAGCGTCCAGTTCGGCACGCGGCGCCGCATCCCCATCCACGTCGACGCTGCCCTCGTACTGCTCGATGACGTACTGCAGAAACGCGGATAACAGATCGTACTTGCCGTCGAAGTGGTAGTGAATCACCTGCCGCGACAGCTCCATCTCCTCGCCGATGTCGCGGACGCGCAGGTCCTTGTACCCGTGTTTGCTCACTGCTCGGAACGTTGCCTCCATAATCTGCTCGCAGGTATCGTCGGCGGCGACGCTCCCGTCCGATCCGCTCATACATCGCTTTCACGAGAGCAACACAAATCGTTTTCTCCCATCGTGTCTGTCCCGCTGTCAGAAGACGAACGGCCCACGCTGTCGGATCGGTTCGTCGTGAGGGTGGCCGGCGACGGCGACGACCCGTAGTCCGGAGTCAGTCGCGACCTCGACGTCCCGAGCGTCGACGAGTGGAACGACATCGCCTTCGCCGAACGACCACCCGTCGACGCGCCCGGTGCCGTCGACACCGTAGAGAAAGCCCGACCAGCCGTCCGCGACCGACCACGTCCAGCGGTCCGTCACGCGCACGTCGAGGTACTCCATCGGCGTCTGCAACTCGATCGGCGAGCCCTCGCCGACGACCGTCGTGATGGTCGCTCCCGGTCGGGACTCGGTGGGAAGTTCCTCGGCATCTGCGTCGGCGTATCCTGGATCAATGTCTTTCCGAGCGCGGGGGAGGTTCACCCAGAGCTGGAGACCGTTACAGGCGGCTCCGTCCGCCGGGAACTCCGAGTGTCGGATCCCGCTGCCGGTGGTGACGCGCATTACGTCACCTTCGGTGGCGGTGTTTGCGACGCCCAGCGAGTCCTCGTGGTCCATCCCTCCCTCGAGCAGGTACGAGACGATCTCGAACCCCTCGTGTGGGTGCATCGGAAACCCCTTGTCAGGCTCGATGTAGAACCGCTCGAAGAGCACGAACGGATCGAGATGCTGCGGATACGCGTTCGTCGGGAACGCTCGGTTCGAGGTGACGCCCGTCCCGTGTTGCACGCGCTCGCCCGAGAGAGGGGCCTCGGCGTCGCTCGTGTCGTCGTCTACTGCCATACGGCAGCTGATGGACCCGTCGCAGATAAGCCATCTGTAGTGACAGACAGCACAGTCCCCTCAGTACGGACGTCGAGAATCCGGAGAAGTGCTCCGTCAGGGATTCGAACCCTGGTCCTTGCCGTGAGAGGGCAAGATGATTGGCCGGACTACACCAACGGAGCGCTGCTGCACTTTTCCGTATCTCCGGGATGTGTAAAACGGTTCCGTTTTGCCCGCGCCGTGCCGTGGTGTCTCGTACCCAAATACGGCGACTGCAGACGGACTCCGGCCGAGTTACTGTCTCTCGCCGGCTTCGTCGTCGTCGCTCTCGGGAGCGTGTTCGGCGATGATCTCTGCGACGTCGCTCTCTGCGACTGCTTCGTATCCATCGGGCGTAATCGTCGCGACGCTCACGCTCTCGGCGGCGAGTTCGCCGTCGGATTCTAAGAGTGCGCGAACGGCGATCGAGACGCCGTCGTCGAGAGAGAGCTCCTCCGACCAGTGCTCTTCGAGGAACTCCTGGATGTCGTCGCGCCCGGAGCCGATCGCGACGGCGCGCCACTCTTGGGGTGCACCCGACGGATCGGTCTGGAAGAGTCGCGGGCGGGCATCCGGACGCTCTCCGTCCATCCCGGCGACCAAGAGCGCGGCACCGAACGGGCGCGTACCACCGTACTGGGTGGTCTCCTGAATCTCGTCCGACAGCGTCTTCGTGAGCGTCTCCACGCCGAGCGGTTCGCCGTACCGCAGTCGGTTGCGCTGGGCGGCCGTCCGCGCGTCGTCGATCAATCGGCGGGCGTCGGCGACGTGCCCGGCCGAGGCCGCGCCGAGATAGTCGTCGAGTTTGTGCAATTTCTCGATGCTCTCGCCCTCCATCAGCGACGAACTGGTCCGACGCTGCGCAGCGAGGACGACCCCGTCCGTGGTGCGGATGCCGAGACTCGGCGCACCGCGTTTGACCGCTTCGCGCGCGTACTCGACCTGATAGATGCGTCCGTCCGGGGAGAAGAGCGACGTCCCCCGATCGTACGCCTGCTGGTCGTTTCGGTTCATATACCCCTACTCCGACCCGGGGACGGATAAAGCCACCACCGGCACACGATATTACCGGAACCGACGGTCCGAGAAGGGCCGTGCTACCAGCACCGAGGCGGCGCGTCGCCGCTACTCGGCTTCGACGACGTCGGCGTCGGGAGCGTTCTGTTTGACGCTCTCGATGCCCTGCTTTGCCTTCTGCTTCGTCGCGTATCCCTCCCCGCTGTCGGCGATGATGTTCCCGTTGGAGTGAACGAGCCGCCAGCGGTACTCTCCGGCCTGATCCTCGTACACCTCGAAGGTGGCAGTCATACGACCGCCGTGTTGAACTGCTCGCGACAAAAATCCCGGTGCAGTTTGCGTTCGGCGCGTCGCCGGGCCAAGACGGCGACGTGGTGGCGACGTGGCGGCGGCGTCACTCCCGTCGCCGCTCGTAGGTCACGAAATCGAACTGGTCGCGGTCGTCGCGGTCGACTTCGACCCACTCGTCGTCGTCCCACGCCGGGAAGGCTGTGTCGCCCTCGTAGGCGCCGTGAATCTCGGTGAGCACCATCCGAGACGCGTGCGGGAGGAACTGCTCGTAGACGCGGCCGCCGCCGGCGACGTACGCCGTCTCGACCCCTCGCTCGGCTGCGTCGACGCAGGCCAGGTCGATCGCCTCCTCGACGGAGTTGGCGACGACGGCACCCGCCGGCAGGTCGAGCGACTGCGAGGTGAGCACGACGCTCGTCCGGCCAGGGAACGGTTCGCCGAGCGCGTCGACGACCGTCTCGTAGGTCTTGCGACCGACGATCACCGGGTGGCCCGTCGTCGTCTGTTTGAAGTGCGCCAGATCCTCGCTGAAGTGCCACGGCATCCCGCCGTCGCGACCGATGGTGCCGTTCTCCGCGACGGCGGCGACGAGGACGATATCGACGTCCATCACTCGGCCACCGCGAAGCGGATCCCCGGCGCGGGATCGTACCCCGAGAGTTCGACGTCCTCGAACGTGAGGTCGTCGAGCGGCACGTCGGCGACGTCGATCGTCGGCCGCGCTCTCGGTTCCCGGGCGCACTGTTCGAGGAGTCCGGGGACGTGGTCGTACCGCTCCTCACCCTCGGCCTCCGGGGGGGCAGTCGCTTCGAGCCACTCGCGCACGTCGCGATACCCGGTTCGGTCCTCGACGTCCCCGAGACGCGACTGCAACTCTCCCAGGTGGTCGGCGTACCACGCGCCGCGGTCGCCCGTGCCACAGTACACGTGGGCGTCGACGACGGAATGGGCGAATTTCCCGGGCTCGAAGCCGGTCCGCTGGGCAAGTGCCGTCGCGAGCAGCGAGTACGCGGCGATGTTGAACGGGATGCCGAGTGCGACGTCGCCTGAACGCTGCGTCAGGTGGACGTTGAGGCGGTCGCCTTGCACGTTGCAGACGAAGGTGTAGTGACACGGCGGCAGCGTCGAGACGGCGGCGTTCGCCGGGTGCCAGGCGTTGACGACGAGGCGGCGTGAGTTAGGATTCTCTTTGAGTTGATCGAGGACGTACTGGATCTGGTCGAACGTGCCCTCGTCGTTCATCCAGCGGTGGCCGTCGTCGGGCCAGGACTCGCCCGGAAGCCCCTCGTCGGGGACCGGGAAGCGACGCCAGAAGCGCCCATACGCGGTGTCGAGACGGCCGTCGTCGTCGGCCCAGGCGTCCCAGATGCCAGTCTCCTCGCGGAGCGTGCGGATGTGCTCCTCGCCGGAGAGATACCAGACGAACTCGTGGATCAGGGAGTTCCACCGCGCACCCGAGAGGTCCTTCGTCGTGAGTAGCGGAAAGCCCTCTGCGAGGTCGACTTCGTAGTGGCGGCTGAACGCCGAGATGGTGTCTACGCCCGTTCGATTCGGCTTGTGGCCCCCGGATTCGAGGACGTCGGTGACGAGGTCGAGATACTGACGCATAGTAGACCGGATTGTCCTACGATGTTGCGCCTGCAATCTTGATTGTTTGTGTTCGCCGCGATGCTCGCACCGCCGGGGACCACTGATCCTGCCTCCGTGCCGGTGCGGGCGACGTGGCAGCCCGGCAACAACTATACGATAGTCCGCCGTCGCGGCAGACGTGAGCGACGCCGATCAGACGCAGACGACAGACACGTGGCTGTACGGCTGGGCGCTCGGCTACGCTGCCGTGGGCGCGGCTTCGCTGCTCGTTCCCCTCTACGCCATCGACCTCGGCGCGGGCGCGTTCCTGGTCAGCCTCATCGCCGCCACGGCTGCCTTCGCCGGCGTGCCGGGCGCGATCCTCTGGGGGCGGTTAGTGGCGCGGACGCGACGCCGCCGACCGTTCATCCTCGTCGCACTGGGCGCGAGTGCCGGCGTCTTCCTCGTCTTACCGTTTCTGGCCTCGCCGTGGACGGTCCTCGCCGCCAACGCCGCGCTGTGGTTCGTCGTCGCGGCCGCCGCGCCCGTACTGAACGTCGTCGTCGTGGAGGGCTACGAGCCGTCGCTGTGGACGCAGCGATTCGGCCTGCTGAACCACTACCAGGGCTACGGCTGGCTGGCCGGTCTCGTCGCCGGCGGCGTCTGGTCTGCGGTCGCCGGGTCCCACGTCGGCCTGCCGGCGCTCGCAGCCAAGCGACTCTTCTTCGTCGGCGGCGCGACCGCCACGCTAGCTGGTGTCTTCGTCGTCTTCCTCCGCTATCCGGAAGCGGCGACGATGTCCGAACAGCGCTTTCGACGGCTCTCACGTCGCTTCCGCGCGGGGAACGGGGGCGCCGAGCGGGCCACCCGCGCCGTGCCGTTCGGCCCTGCCCGAATCTACTGGGCGCTCCGCGAGATCAGACTCGGTCGGGGCTCCCTCACGCGCCTCCGCGGGCGGTTCTCGGCGCGGTTGCTCCGGTACCTCCTCGCGGCGACCGTGTTTTTCGCCGGGTTCTCGGCGTTCTTCGGACCGTTACCCGCGTATCTGGTCGACGCGGGCTACGCCACCGACGAGGTGTTCGTCCTGTTCATCCTGAGTTCGGCGGCGTCGGCCGCGGCGTACGCCCGGGCCGGGACGGCGGCCGCGGCGTTCGACCCGTTCCGACTGCAGGTCGGGGCACTGCTCTTTCGCGCCGGGGCGTTCCCGATCGTCGCCGTCACCGGGGCGGCGATTGCGCCCCCGACCGGTCTGCTCGTCGTCGGCGCGCTGTTTCTCGCACTTGGGGCCTCCTGGGCGGTCATCGCCGTGACCGCGACCGGCCTCGTCTCCGGACTCGCATCGGAGACGGTCCGCGCGGAGGCGCTCGGGATCTACACGGCTATCGGGAGCCTCGGCGGCGGCATCGGCAGCGTGCTGGGCGGTGCGATCGCCGACGCCGTCGGCTATCTCCCGGCGTTCGGCGTCGCAGGCGGGTGTGTCGTCGTCGGCATCCTCGTCGCTGGTCGAGCGGAGATGGCGGCACACGAACCCGTCCAGGGCTGAGAGCGGCAGCGAAAGTGACAGCTACTTGTCGACCGTCTTCGTCGGGGAGATCCAGACGACGAGGTCCTCCTCCTGTCGCACGATCCCCTCGATGAAGTCACCGCGATCCATCGGCGGGTCCTCGACGTCGTCCATCGAGACACGGACGACCTGGTCGACCTCGTCGACGAGCCAGCCGACCGCGGCGTCGTCCTCGAAACTGGTCGCGTCGAAGATGACGATACGACTCGCCTCACCGGTGTTCTCGACGTTCAGGAGCGTCTTCGGGTTGACGATCGAGGTGGTCCGTCCGCGGAGGTCCATCACGCCTTCGACGAAGTCGGGCGCGTTCGGGACCGCGGTGAGCGAGCCACGGTCGACGATCTCGGAGACGTAGTCGATGTCGACACAGTAGGTCTCGCCCCCCAGCTCGAACTCGAGGACCTGCATCTGGCGGGCGGTGGCGTCGGTGTCGTCTGTGGCGGTGGGGTCTGAAGCGCCCGCCGCCGCACGTTGTTCCTGCGACATAGCCGTGTCGCCGACGGCTGTAGAGCCGCCGGTTGTTACCTGATTTTGGCGCACACGTCGGCAATAAATGTACGCACGCTATTATCACGGCTGATTTTCGCCGGCGAGCGCTTAAGTCCCCCAGTTGGGAAGTTTTCCAGTAGAGATGAGCGGGTACGAGCACGGCGTGGACCGGCCGGACGCGCCTACGGGACGGAGGCGGCGTCACGGCCCGAGACACGAGTGCGTCTCGCGGCTGCGAACCGAGACCCGTCGTCGTTCGAGGACGGCGCAGGCGGAGATAGACGACGGACACGGGGGAGACGAGCGATGAGTACCGCCTCCGAGCCGGGCGGCAGCGACGAGTCGACGCGGGCAGTCATCGTCGACGACTCACGGTTTATGCGGACGCTCATTCGAAGCCTGCTCGAAGAGGGCGGCATCGAGGTCGTCGGCGAAGCCGAAGACGGCTCGAAAGCGCTCGATGCGGTGACCGAACACGACCCGGATGTCGTGACGATGGACATCGAGATGCCCTCGATGAACGGTCTCGAGGCCGTCGACGCCATTATGGCTGACCACCCGACTCCGGTGTTGATGCTGTCCGCACACGCTGAGGAGGACGCCGACGTGACTTTCGAGGCGCTCGACCGCGGCGCGGTCGACTTCGTGACCAAGCCCGGCGGCGAGGTCACCTCGTCGATGCCGCGGGTGAAGCGCGAACTGGTCGAGAAAGTCGAGTCCGCGGCCCGAGTCGACCTCTCGGCGAACGCCCGCCTGTCCTCGGAGGACCGCGGCAGTTCGACTGGGGAGAGCCGGTCCTCGTCGCGAACGGCCGGCTCTACCGCGTCGACAGACACGAGCGCGGCCAATGGAGCGACCGCGTCCGGAACACCGACGGGAGCAGACGCGTCCCGACAGCAACGGACGGCCCGAACGGGGTCCGCTGCGGGGCAGACGGACGCCACCGACACGGGGTCGTCGACGGCATCGACAGCAGGCAGTTCGCCGGCAGCGACGCCGACCACGACGTACCCGGAGGCCGGAACGCTCGTCGTCGGCGCCTCGACCGGGGGACCGAACGTCGTCGAGCGCGTCCTCGGAGCGTTACCGCGCGAGGCGAACCTCAGGGTCCTCGTGGTACAGCATATGCCCGAAGGCTTCACCTCGCGGTTCGCGACGCGACTCGACGGCCGGTCGGGGTACGACGTCACGGAGGCGGAGTCGGGCGAGCGGATTCAGGCGGGCGAGGCGCGTGTCGCACCCGGCGGCCACCACCTGCTCGTCACCAGCGATCGGAACGGGCGTCTCAAACTCGAACTGACGGAGACAGAACCGATTCACGGCGTCCGACCCGCCATCGACATCACGATGGCCTCGGCCGTCGAGAGTGTGGAGGGACCGCTGTGTGCGACCCTCCTCACCGGGATGGGCCGCGACGGCGTCGACGGGATGCAGCGGATCCACCAAAGCGGCGGACACACGATCGCACAGGACGAGGAGACGTCCGCGATCTTCGGGATGCCGCGGCGCGCCATCGAGACGGGGAGCGTCGACGTGGTCGCGCCGGCCGAACAGATCGCCGAGAACGTACTGCAGTACTTCGCGGAGGAGTGACCGATGGACGACGAACTCTACCAGGAATTCATCACCGAGTCCGAAGAGAGCATCACGCAGTTGAACAACTCGCTTTTGGACCTCGAATCGAACCCCGACGACGAGGAAGCGATCGACGACATCTTCCGACAGGCCCATACCTTGAAGGGGAACTTCGGGGCGATGGGCTTCGACAACGCCGCGACCGTGGCGCACGCCGTCGAAGACTTACTCGACGAGGTCCGAAACGGCCGCATCGAGGTCACCCACGAGCGGATGGACCTGGTCTTCGACGGGATGGACGAGATCCTCGACATCCTCCACGAGATCGAAAAGCACGGCGAGTCCCAGCGCGATCCGAGCGATCTCGTCGAGGAGATCCGCGCCGCTGCAGAGCCCGAGTCCGACGCGGACGCCGGGGAGGAAGCCGCCGCGGACGCCGAACCCGCCTCCGCAGACACCGAGTCAGGCGACACAGACGGCACGGAAGACGGGGTGGAGCCGGAATCCCCGGACGCTGACAGCTCAGCGGAGTCGGGAGAAGCCCTCGCGGCAGCTTCGGACGCGCTCGACCTGGACGAGCCCGACGTCGCCGACGCCGACAGCCTGTATCACGCCGAGATTTCGCTCGACGTCGGAGATATGAAAAGCGTCGACGGCGGCTTGTTCGTCGGCGGCCTCCCGGAGGACCTCGCGGTTGTCGGTGCGGACCCGGACCTCGATCGCATCGAGGACGGCGACTTCGGAGACGACTTCGCCGTCTTCGTCGCCGACGAGGACCGCGACGAACTCGAAGCGACCCTCTGGGACCTCTGGAAGGTCGAGTCAGTCACGCTCACCGACGTGAGTGCGGTGCTCGACGGAGAAGCCGGAGAGACAGCGGACCCCGATTCGGACGGTGCAACAGCCAGCGCGGACGCAGACGGATCCGACGCGGACACCACAGCAGACGGCTCCGAGGCGACCCCCGGAACGCCGGCGGCGAACGGGTCCGCGGGCGACACCGGGAGCGCGCCGACGTCGACCCCGAACGAGGACGTCGACGCGGAGTCTGCGGCCGCCGCGGTCGACGCTGTCGTCGACGCGTACACCTCGGACGGAGCGGCCGACGGCGACGCGGCGGACGAGACTGGTGACGCTGCTGCAAGCGACGACGCAGCAGACGAACACGACGACGCCGCGGACGCAGCGGCCGAGGATACAGCGCCCGCAGACACCGACGAGACCGAGGCAGACGCAGACCCCGGCAGCAACTCCCCAGGCGTCGCGGAGGCCGATGGCGCTGCTGACTCCGGCGACGGTGCCGAGGAGCCCGACGAGAACGACGCGGACAGCGACGACAGTGGCGGGACGGCGCGAAAGCGTGGAGACAGCGGCCGGAGCGGCGACGAGGAGGATAAAGACGAAGACGACGAGGAGTCACGCTCGATTTCGGCGGTGAAGTCCGTCCGGGTCGACGTCGATCAGCTCGACGAGCTGCACAGCCTCGTCGAGCAATTAGTCACGAGCCGGATCAAGCTCCGCCAGGCGCTCGGCGAAGACGACTCGACCGGCCGCGACAACCTCGATGAACTGGACAAGATCTCCTCGAATCTCCAGGACACCGTGATGGATATGCGGCTCATCCCGCTGAAGAAGGTGTTCGACAAGTTCCCCCGACTCGTGCGTGACCTCGCGCGCGAGGAGGACAAGCGGGTGAGCTTCAACATCGAGGGCGAGGGCATCGAACTCGACCGGACGATTCTCGACGAGATTTCAGATCCGCTGATGCACGTGCTCCGGAACGCGGTGGATCACGGCATCGAACCACCGGAAGAGCGGGAAGCCGCCGGGAAGTCTGCGACCGGCGCAGTCGAGTTGCGAGCCGAGCGCGAACACGACACCGTCGTCATCACGGTCGAAGATGACGGGGCGGGCATCGACGCCGACGTGCTCCGCGATAAGGCGGCCGAGAAGGGCATCCGACCGCGCGAGGAGTTGGTCGAAATGCCCGACGAGGAGGTCTACGACCTCATCTTCCACCCGGGCTTCTCGACGAACGAGGAGATCACCGACGTCAGCGGCCGCGGGGTCGGAATGGACGTCGTCAAGACCACCGTCGAGTCGCTCGACGGATCGGTCAACGTCGACAGCACGCTCGGCGAGGGGACCACCATCTCGATCCGGCTGCCGGTGTCGGTCGCGATCATCAAGGTGCTCTTCGTACAGGTCGGCGACCGGGAGTTCGGCGTCCCGATCAAGTATATCGACGAGATCTCGCGGCAGACGCGCGTCCAGAGCGTCGACGGGGCTGAGGTGATCGTCCACGAGGATCGTATCTTCCCGCTGATTCGACTCCGCGGTGCACTCGCTCTCAGCGACGAACGGCGCGATAGCGGGATGATCGTTCGCATCCGACCCGCCGACCGGCAGGTCGCGCTCCGCTGTGACGACGTCGCGCGCCAGGAGGAAGTCGTCGTGACGCCGCTGCAGGGACCCCTCAAAGGCACGGAGGGACTCTCCGGAACGGCCGTCGTCGGCGACGGGAAGGTCGTGCCGATCCTCGACGTGAACTCACTGTCGGTTCCCGACGAGGGCAAGCAGGCGCGCCGTCAGTGGGTCCCACCGGAAGACGACAGCGCGGAAGCCGAGGGGGCGGCCGACTGATGGGCCTCGACATCGACACCGGATCCGACGACGCCGAGGACGCAGAGGAGCGGGCGTTCGACGACTTACTCGAGTACGTCGAGTCGTCGCTGTCGTTCGCGACGAGTTCGTACAACCGCTCGTACCTCGACCGACGGGTCTCCGCCCGGATGCGACGCCGGCACGTCGACGACTACGACGAGTATCAAGAGCTGCTCGAAGACGACGAGGACGAACAGGAAGCGCTCCTGAACGCACTCAGCGTCAACGTCACTAGTTTCTTCCGCAACCCCGACGTCTGGGAGGCGTTACGCGAGATCATCGCGGAGTTGAGCGACGACGGCCGGACCCGGATCTGGAGCGCCGCTTGCTCGGACGGCCGCGAAGCGTACTCGGCGGCGATGCTCGCGCTCGACGACGACCGAATCGACGCCGATCGCGTCGAGATCCTCGGTACCGACATCAAGCCCGAGATTCTTCGGGCCGCACGCCGTGGCGAGTATCACGCCTCGGAGACGAACGATCTCAAAGAGCAACTCGAACCGCTGGAGAACAGCGACCGGTACATAGAGCGTGAGGGAGACACCTACCGCGTCAGCGACGAGGTGCAGGAACTCGTCTCCTTCCGCCGGCACGACCTGGTACAGGAGGATCCCCCGAAGACGTTCGACCTCGTCATCTGCCGAAATCTGTTCATTTACATCAACAGAGAAGCAAAAGAAGCCATCTTCGAGACGCTCGGATCCGCCGTCGAACCCGGAGGATACCTGACGATCGGGATGACCGAAACCGTCCCGGCGTCCTGTCGCGACCGGTTCGATCCGGTCGAAAAGCGACTCAGGATCTACCGCGACACGGCGGGTGAGGAGACGTCTCGAACACGGAGGTAGGTGCGTGTGAAACCAGGTGAAACGAAACTCGCGGACACGCGCGGACGGTTCCTGCAAGCGCTCCGTAACGGTCGCGAACGGAGCGACGCCGGCTGGACGAACGGCCGCATCCTGCTCTCGAACAAACGGATCGTGCTCGCGGGGACGAGCGGCAAGCGCACCTTTCCGCTCTCGAAGATCGAACAGGTGGGCGGCCGGTTCGACGTGAACCAGCGCGTCGCGACCGTCGCCGACTACATCGCGCTGCAGTTCGACGACGGCGAGGACGTGATCCTCGTCGCGCCCGCGGAATTCGAGGAGTTCGAGATGGACCTCTACGACGCGCTGCTGTCCTCGACGAAGTTCCTCGTTCGACACCCGGCCGTCGAGGGCGGCGTCGTGCAGAACACCGAGTGGGAGCGCGCCAAGATGCAAGTCGAGACGGAAGCCGTCAACATCGCGACTGTCGCCGGCACGTTCGTCGGCATCCAACTCGACGACATCGGTGACATCGAGATGGGGCGCCGAACCGTCCGCGAGGAGCGACGAGAGGTCATCGAGGTCGAACACTCCGACGACAACGGGACGAGCGTCCAGACGTACATCTCGGGACCCGAACGGGCCGTCGGCATCCTGAAGTCGCTTCTGCGGATCGGCGAGGAACAGACCGAGACGGCGCTCGATCTCTCGAGGCAGGACAAGCAGGTGTTGATGGCGCTGTACTCCGGCGTCTCCCCGTTCGACATCCCCGCGTTTCTCGGGATCGACGTCGACGAGGTCGAAGAACTCTTTGTACGGCTCATCGACCACGACGTCTTAGACGAGGTCCGGATCCGACACGAGGTGGAACTCAACGCCCGCGGGCGGTCGATCGCGGCCGACGCGATCGACGAACAGGGCGCGGAGATGTGACGACGACGAGCACCCCGAAGGAGTAGACCTCGCCGAGTCCCGCGCTCACCCGCTAGCGTGCGCCAGAATCTCTGTGCGGGCCTCCGAAGCGCACTCCCGACCACCCCGGCCGAAGTGAAGGGTGTTCGCGTTGACCGGGTCGCTGAGGAGGCCCCCCGAGTCGACGGGGACGTCGACCTGTTCGATCTGGAGGTAGCCGATGGTGATCCCCTTCGCGAGGTCGACGCCGGTTATCTCGTCGGCTGGGATCGTCTTGTCGTCGAACCGTGAGCGGTCCACGCGATAGATTTCGACGCGGTCCTCGTAGACGACCAGTGTGCCGTCCTGGAACGTGCAGACGACGAGCGCGTTCGGATACTCGTCGACGTCGTCCTCGGAGTCCTCATCCGCGTCACCGCTCCGTCCCCACGGGAGATCGACCATCGGGGACTGGTACCACGGGACACTGCAAAAACGTTCGGCCGGGCCGGGCTTCAGTCACCCGACCACGCCGCATCCGAGAGCGTGCGCTGGACCGCCTCCTCGCCAACCGCGGCCGCGAGCGCCTCGAAGCCACGTCGCTCCGCGCGGTCTCGGGCGTTCGCGACGAGTCGGGAGACGATGAACTCCGGCGTCGACTTGCCGACCGTGCCGAACCGTGGCTGGTAGTCGACGCGGAGCGCGAGGTCGTCGGTCAGCCCCTCCGCGAAGATGCCGTCGATGCGCGCCTCCGGGGGGAGGGGACTGAGGTCGTCGGCGAGGTGGGTCACGTAGACGCCGAGCGCGTCCTGATCGACCGTCAGATCGACCAGGCCGTTCAGCAGGTCGGCGGCCCGGCCGGGTTCGGTGATCGCCTCGAACTCGTCGACGAGCATCAGCGTGCGGTCGCCGGTCGACAGCGGCGGGACGATCGATTTCAGCGTCGACTCCAGGACGCCGGCGTTGAAACTGGCGTGTCGGCGGTGGAAGACCACCGTATCGAACTGACCGACCTCGGCCCGCGCTGCGGGCACGGGCAGCCCCATCGAGGCGAGCAGGACGACCTGTGCGAGCGTCTCCAAGAGCGTCGTCTTCCCGCCTGAGTTCGCCCCGGTGAGGACGGCGACGCGGTCGCCGGATGGCGGCTTCGGCGCGTCGTCGCCGAGGTCGGCCGAGCCTATGCTGTGTGACCCGACGGCGTACGTGACGGGCTGAATCTCACCGGACAGCGAGAGGTTCCGCGCGCCGACGACGGCGAGTCCGTCCTCGACGAGCCGCGGGCGGATCAGATCGTACGCGGCGGCGAAGCGGCCGAGCGAGAGGTCGAACGCGATCTCGGAGACGGCGCCGACGGCGGTCTCGACGTCCTCGCGCGCGGTCTCGATCGACTCCCGCAGATCGGCTGCCACTGTGCGTTCGCGTTCCTCGACGTCGGCGTCGAGTTCGGCGACGAGCGCCCGGAGGGACGTCCCCGCGAAGTCCGCCTCGTCGTGGGCGTCCTCGGCGACCGCGGCCTCGACGCGCCCGCGGCGAACGTCGGTCTCGCTCGCGACGTACTCGACGAACGCCGCGCGGAACTCCTCGAAACTTCGGACGCCGCGCTCGCGCACGGACTCTAGCACGTCGAGCGCGCTCGACTCCAGTTGCGCGGCGGCGTCCCGCTTCTCGCGCAGGCGATCGAGTTCGTCGTCGGTACCGGGTGCGACCGATCCATCTTCGTCGACGGTGCCGAGCGCGGCCGCGGCCGCTTCGAGCGCGTCGTCGTCGAGGTCGTCCAACGCGGCGAAGGTCCCGCCGCGCAGGCCCGCCTCGCGGAGCGCGAGCGCCGTCTCGACCGCGATCCGGTCGGTGCCGCCGGCCTCGTCGTAGGCGTCGAACGCCGAACGGACGGCCGCGCGATCCTCGTCGTTCAGTTCGACCCAGGCGTCGCGTGCGGCGAGCACGCGGTCGAGTCGCGACTCCCGTTCGTCGACGTCCGACAGCGGCGTCAACACGCGAATCCGGTCGGCGGCGTGCGCGGTCAGCGCGTGTTCGCTCGCCAGCGTCAGCAGTTCGTCGTAGACGTCGCGGGCGTCCCGCGTCCCGAGCGTTTCGATGCCCGCCGCACCGTTGGCTCTGCGGAGGATTCTGACCGCACGCCCCCGCGGGATCCCGGCGTCAGCCAGCGCGCGGATGTCGGCGTTCTCGATGGCCGCGATGGCGCGCTCTGTGCCCATCGCCTCTCGGAGTTTCTCGCTCGTCTTCGGACCGACCCCCCAGTAGTCCTCCAGTCGCATAGCCTCACCTCCAACGGGAGCATCTTGTAGGTTTGCGGTTCGACTGGTCGGGGCGTGGGAGCGCCGTCACGGAGGTGACGGCTGGAGGAATGGGGGAACGAAGGGACCGCCGTATGAGGCGGTCCGGAGGGGACGCCCGACAGCGTGGTTGGGGGAGTGGTGGACGCTGTCGAAACGGGGGGTCGGCGTCGGGCTCGGGAGGCGGTGGAGCGTCGTGTCGGGAGCACCGAATGCGTCAGGGGGACGACGAGACGCGCCGGGCACGGGCGTCTCGGACTTCTGCTCCCTCCCGGATTGCGTCCTCACAGTTGGGACAGACGCGGGCGTCTGTGAACCCTTCCGGGGCGAAGACCCGGACGTAGTCCCGCGAGACGAATGAGCCACAGTTCTGACACTCAGGCATTGCACGCCACCTCTGCGACGGATCGGTCGAACATATCCACTCGGGGAGAGGGGATGTAGTACCCTAACACGGACCCCTACGTCCTTAGGCCCCGAGCGGAAATTGGGGGTCTGAGGGGCAGCTATTTATCCGTGGACTCGTTTCGTCCGGGTATTAGGATGACATCGGACGGTTCGTCGAACGGCTCTCAGTCGGGGCCAGACGACACGTCGGCTGCGACAGGTTCGCCCCCCGACGGGACGGTGGAGAACCCTGCGACGCCGACAGACGAACCGCAAGCCGAGACCGATGCGTCAGACGACGAGCCGGTCGTCCTCGTCGTCGACGACGACAGAGACCTCGCCGACACCTGCGAGTACTGGCTCCGCGAGGACTTCGACGTTCGCGTCGCCTACGGCGGAGAGGACGCGCTCGAACAGATGGACGACGAGGTCGACGTCGTCCTCCTCGACCGCCGGATGCCGGACCTCTCGGGCGACGAGGTGCTCGCGGAGATCGACGAACGGGGGTACGACTGCCGCGTCGCGATGATGACGGCCGTCGAACCCGACACCGACATCGTCGAGATGCCGTTCGACGAGTACCTCGTCAAGCCGGTCGACGAGGATAGCGTCACCGGAACCGTCGAAGAACTGCTCGTCCGCTCGGAGTTCGACGAGCGTGTCCGCGAGTACTTCGCGCTGGAATCGACGGAAGCAGTCCTCGAAGAGCGCGATCTCCGCGACCTCGGCGACCCGACCGCCCTCGACGACCTAACTGCCAGAGTCCGTGAACTCCGCGAGGAGCGCGAATCGGAGATCCGCGAGCGCGAACGCCAACTGGACCGCGTGCGCCGGATCAACGGCTTCCTCCGCGACGTGGACCAGGCGCTCGTCGACGCGAGCACCCGCGAGGGCATCGCGGAGACGGTGTGTGCCTCCTTCGAGTCCTCGCCCTACGACGGAGCGTGGATCGCGCGGTACAACGAAGCAGTCGACACCGTCGAGTGCGCGGCCGTTGCCGAGTCGGTCACGTCCCCGTTCGCCGAGGGCAGTTCGGCGGATCCGGCGGCGCTCGTCCGCGAGGCGATAGACACGCGATCTGTCGTGACCGACGCCGTCTCGCCGGCCCACGCCGCGGCAGCCCTGCGAAACGCCGACGCCGTCGCTGGGGAACTGACCCTCGTCGCCATCCCGGTCACCTACCGGGAGACGGTCTACGGCGCGCTCGTCGTCTACGTGCGCGGATCGATCTCCGAGGAGGAGCGGTCGATGCTCGGCGGCGTCGGCGAGACGGTCGGGCACGGCATCAACGCCGCCGAGTCAAAGCAGTTGCTTCACGGCGACAGCGCGGTCGAACTGGAGTTCGAGCACACCGACACCCGAGACGTGCTCGTCGACCTCTCCTTGGAGTTCGACACGACCGTGACGCTCGAAGGCCCCTCACTCGCGGACGAGGGCGTCGTCTCCTGCTACGCCTCGATCGAAGACGTGGATCCGTCGACGGTGCTCTCGGCCGTCGCACCGCTCGACGCGCTCGTGAACGGGCGGGTCATCTCCGACGAAGACGACGAAGCGCTGTTCGAGTTCCGGCTAGCCGACGCCTCGGTGGTCGTGACGCTCGTCGAACTGGGCGCGTCGGTGGAGTCGTTCAGCGCGACCGGCGGTGAGGGCGAACTCGTCGTCAGAGTGCCCGCCCGGTCCGACCTCAGAGCGCTCACGAACGCCGTGCAATCGTCGTACCCGGACGTGTCGGTGCTCGCGAAACGAGAGGTCGAAGACGCAGTGCAGTCGACGTCCTCGTTCCGTCGACAGCTCGAAGAGAAACTGACCGACAGACAGCGCGACGTGATGGAGACGGCGCTGGCCTCGGGCTACTTCGACTGGCCGCGCGGCAGCACCGCCGAGGAGGTCGCAGCCTCGCTCGGCATCGCCGCGCCGACGTTCCACGAGCACCTCCGATCCGGCGAGCGAAAGCTCATCGAATCGTTCTTCGCGGAGACGTCGACTGACCGCCGGACGGGGAATCGGGCGGACGACACCGGCGACGCGGCGAGCGACGACTGATACTATCGGACGTACGTAATCTGAGAGTCAGATACTGTCGGACAGAACGGTGTGAAGACCATTGGCACTCCGTGAGTGCCAACGTGATTCACGAACTGCTGTCTGACAGTGTGAGCGACGGGAGAGTCGGCGTCGAAAACTGCAGGCGATCGGGGGCCGCCCGCGTGCGCAGAAATCTACGGAGAGTTCGTGCCCGTGTGGGCGGTGAGCCGAATCAGGCGTCGTTCATCCGCTGGGCGCGTTCGTCGCCGCAGGCTCGGCACTTCGTCACTCGGTAGGGCTCTCTGGAGAACGCCCGGTTCGTCTGCTTCTTGCTCTCGGTCTTGAGTTCGATCGAAACCTCGTGGGGAGTCCGCGCGCCGCATTCGTCGCAGTACTCGGTCAGTTCGGTGTGGGAAGATTGGCTCTTGGACATCGTCGTTCGGTACCAGAGTAGATGGCCGAATCCACATTGACTCCCGACCCTACACCCTTAGGGTCGGGCGGATCGGCGGACTGCGGTGGGATCTGTGAGCGAAAAAGCGTCGACGGGACCGCTCAGTGATTGAGACGGCACCCCAGTTGGAGATTCGAATACGTCCCGACGCCTGCGCGAGCGCGTCAGATGCTGCCCTGTCGGTAGATGAGGTTGCGCTGGATCTCGTTTGCACCCTCGTAGATGACCGGGATGCGGACGTCACGGTACACCCGCGAGATCGGGTACTCTTCGAGGACCGAGCGGCCGCCGTGGAGTTGCATCCCGCGCTCGGCACACTGCATCGCCACCTCCGTCGATTTGGTCTTCGTCGCCGCCGCCCAGAAGCCGGCGTCCTCGTTGGTTTCGACCTTGTGCGCTGCACGCCAGTTGAGCGTCCGCGCCGCCTCGAACTCCATCCGCATATCGGCGATGATGTGCTGGGTGGACTGGAACTCAGAGATGTTTCGCCCGAACGCCTCTCTGTCGTGGACGAACTTCCACGTCTCCTCGATGGCGCGGGCCGCGAGACCGATGCCGTGACCGCCGACGACGACGCGGCCGTGATTGAAGAAGTCCGCGAGGACGTAGAAGCCTCCACCTTCGGTGCCGACGAGGTTCTCCTCGGGGATCTCGCAGTCGTCGAAGACGATGTGGCCCTGCTTGGAGGCGCGCATCCCCATCTTCTCGGGGATGTGCTCGGCCTCGTACCCGGGGGTGTCGGTCTCGACGATGAACATCGAGTAGTCCGAGTAGCGGTCGTCGCTGTCGTCCGTCTTCGCGTAGACGGTCAGCCAGTCGGCCTCCACGGCGTTCCCCACCCAGTACTTCTCGCCGTTCAGGACCCAGCCGTCGTCGGTTCGCTCGGCAGTGGTCGTCATCCCGGCCATATCCGATCCGGTCTGTGGCTCCGAGACGGCGAGTCCCGAGATCTGCTCGTTCGCTGCGACCGGTCTGAGGTACTCGTCTTTCTGTTCCTCGGACCCATACTTCTCTACGATCTCACAGCCGAACGACGCGAGCATCAGCGTCAGCGCGATACCGGCGTCGGCCGCGTAGAACTCCTCGTTGATCGCGAGAATCTGTTCGAGGTCGAGACCACGGCCACCGTACTCCTCGCCGATGTCTTGGGCGACGAGACCGGCGTCCATTGCCGCTTCGAGGATCTCCCAGGGGTACTCCGCAGATCGGAAGTACTCCTCGGCGTTCGGACGGATGTACTCGTCGGCGAACTCGCGCGCCTCCTGTTTTACTTCGCGGGCGTGCTCGGGCACGACCGACTCGTCGAGAAGGTCCATAAAGGCCACTCGAATGCCACGAGCAAATAACTCTCGGAACTTTGAAAAACGTTACATTCGTTTATAGTTCTCTGATTCAGTCGTCGGTGTCGGCGTCCGAGTCTGTGCGATCATCTTTCGGCCTCGTCCCGGAGAGCCGCTCCCGGACGGCTTCTCGGTCCACCGTCCCCGAGACGGTCCGCGGAATCGCTTCGGTGACCACGATCACTTTCGGGAGTTTGAAGCCGGCCAGTCGGTCGCGAGCGAACCCGAGCAACTCGTCCCGGTCGATCGAGTCGCCTTCGGGGACGACCAGCGCCGAGACGCGTTCGCCCCACTCGGCGTCCGGCACGCCGACGACGGCCGCCTCACGCACGCTCGGGTGTGCGAGGAGAGCGTCGACGACTTCGCCGGGGTCGACGTTCTCGCCGCCGGTGACGATCCGGTCGTCGACGCGGTTCAGAACGGTGAGCGTCCCATACTCGTCGGCGACGCCGACGTCGCCGGTGTGGAACCCGAACTCCCCGAACGCTGCCTCGGTGGCGTCGCTGTCGCCGTAGTAGCCAGGTGTCACCGTCGGGCCGTCGACGACGAGTTCGCCGGGCTCTCCGGGTGGGACCGGCGATCCCGCCTCGTCGACGACGGTGACGTCGGTCATAAAGAGCGGGCGACCGACGCTCTCGGGATTCTCGTACGCCGCGTTCGGGCGGGCCGTCGCGATCTGGGAGGCGGTTTCGGTCATTCCGTACGTCGGGAACACCGGGACGGAGTAGTCGCGGCAACGCTCGATCAGTTCCGGCGACGCGGGTGCGCCACCGAGGAGTACGACGCGGAGCGACTCCGTGAGCGTCCCCCGGCGGTCCAGCATCCGGCGGAGCATCGTCGGGACCAGCGAGACGGCGGTCGCATCGTATCGGTCCAGATCGTCTGCTGCCGCCCCGGCATCGAAGCCCGCTCGGAAGACGACCGTCATCCCGTACAGCGGCATTCTGAGAATCGGCGCGATCCCACCCATATGGTGCAACGAGAGCGTCACGAGCCACCGGTCGTCCGGGTCGAATCCCAGACGGAACACCGATGCGACCGCGCTGGCTAGGAGATTCCCCGTCGTCAGCCGGACGGCCTTCGGATCGCCAGTAGTGCCCGACGTGAACAGGATGAGTTGGGTGTCCTCGAGCGACCATTCCGCGGGCGTCACAGACTCGGGCGTCACCGACGAGAGGGAGGTCACGGCGTCCGTGTTCGGTTCGTCGACGGTGACGACCGAGGCGGTGCGGTCACAGCCGGCACCGTCCTCGCCGCCGGGTACGTCGTCGAAGCCGGCCTTGCCGCTGCTTCCAGACTCGTCCTCACTACCGGTCTCGTCGTCGGAGTCGGTCTCCTCGCCAGAGTTGGTGGCTTCGCCATTACCCCCCTCAGTGTCGGCCGCTTCGCCAGCCACGCGCGAGAGAGCGTGTACAACCGTCGTTTCGGTCGCGTCGCCGCAGACGATTGTCGACACGTCCGCCGTTTCGATCTGCTCGGCGAGTTCGCGGGCGGTCAGTTCGTCACCCATCGGAACGAGCGTGACGCCGAGTCGCATCGCGGCGTGGACGAGACAGACGTATTCGAGTCGAGGATCCAGCACGACGCCGACGTGTGCGCCGCGTTCGACGCCCGTCGCGGCGAGTCGGCCGGCGAGGTCGTCGACGAGCGCATCGAGGTTCGCGAACGTGTAGACGTCGCCCGTCGCTGCAGTCACGAGGGCGTCGCCCTCCGGTTCGATCCGGACCCGGTGAGAGAGCCAATCGCGCATCCTACGCGTGTGGACGTGACGGGCCGCCTAATACTGTCGGCTCCTCCGGCGGCCCCGACCGCTACGCCCCGTCGCCGTGTTCGACGTACTCAACGAGGACGCCCCCGGTCGACTTCGGGTGCAGGAACGCTACTTCGTGGCCCCACGCGCCCGGTCGCGGCTCCTCGTCGACGAGGTCGACGCCGGCGTCGCGGGCGCGTGCGAGCGCCGCGCCGATGTCTTCGGTCCGGAGTGCGACGTGGTGAATGCCCGGACCGTGGCTGTCGAGGTAGCGCGCGATCGTGCCGTCTTCGAGCGGTTCGAGCAACTCGAAGTAGCCGCCGTCGAGTTCGAGGAACCGAGCGATCATCCCGTCGAACGTCTCCTCGTGGACGATCGAGGCCTCGAAGAGCGTCTCGAAGGTCGCTGCCAGTTCTTCCCCGTCGGTCGTCGCCACGCCCAGGTGGTCGAAAGCCATCGGCATAGGGGGACGGTAGCGCGACGCGGAGATAAAATCCGCTGCCGCTATCGCGCGGGACGGTACTCGCCGAACTCCTCGCGGAGCGCGTTCGATATCTCGCCGACCGTCGCGTAGGCTTTCACGGCGTCGACGATGGGCGGCACGAGGTTTGCGTCGCCCGCGGCGGCCTCCCGAACAGTCGCGAGCGCCGCTTCGACGGCTTCCTCGTCCCGCTCGTCTTTCACTGCCTCCAATCGTTCTCGTTGCCGCTTTTCGTCCGCCTCGTCGACGTCTTCGACGTCGACCTGCGGTTCTTCGTCGACCTGGTACTCGTTGACCCCGACGACGATCCGCTCGCCCGATTCGATCTCCTGCTGGCGTTCGAAGGCGACGTCTTGGATCTGTCGCTGTACCCACCCGGACTTCACCGCCTCGAGCATCCCGCCGCGGCTGTCGACCTCCTCGAGGATCTCGAACGCCTCGGCTTCGATATCGTCGGTGAGCGACTCGATCGCGTAGCTCCCGCCGAGCGGATCGATCGTGTCCGCGACGCCCGACTCGTGCGCGAGGATCTGCTGCGTCCGCAGCGCCGTCCGCACGGACTGCTCGGTCGGCAGCGACAGCGCCTCGTCTTTCCCGTTCGTGTGGAGGCTCTGGGCGCCGCCGAGGACGGCCGCCATCGCCTGATAGGCGACGCGGACCACGTTGTTCTCGACCTGCTGGGCGGTGAGGGTCGACCCGCCGGTCTGGGCGTGGAACTTCAACTGCTTCGATTTGGGGTCGTCCGCGTCGAATCGCTCGTCCATTATTTTCGCCCACATTCGCCGGGCAGCCCGGAACTTCGCGACCTCTTCGAGGACGTTGTTGTGGGCGTTGAAGAAGAACGAAAGCTGTGGGGCGAACTCGTCGACGTCGAGTCCGGCGTCGATGGCCGCTTCGACGTACTCGATGCCGTCGCCGAGCGTGAACGCGATCTCTTGTGCCGCCGTCGACCCCGCCTCCCGGATGTGGTAGCCCGAGATCGAGATAGTGTTGAAGTTCGGCACCTCGCTCGCGCAGAACTCGAAAAGGTCGGTGATGAGCCGCATCGACGGCTCCGGCGGGTAGATGTAGAGATTGCGCGCGATGTATTCTTTGAGAATGTCGTTCTGTATCGTGCCACGGAGTTTATCTCGGGGGACGCCCTGTTGATCGCCGATCGCGACGTACATCGCGAGCAACACCGCTGCGGGGGCGTTAATCGTCATCGACGTCGAGACTTCGTCCAGTGGGATGTCGTCGAAGACGACTTCCATATCCCGGAGGCTGTCGATCGCGACGCCCGCCTTACCGACTTCGCCCGCCGCCATCCCGGCGTCGGAGTCGTAGCCCTTCTGCGTCGGGAGGTCGAACGCCATCGACAGCCCGGAGGAACCCTGGTCGATGAGGTAACGGAAACGCTCGTTGGTCTCCGCGGCGGTTCCCATCCCGGCGTACTGCCGCATCGTCCAGAGCCGGCCGCGGTGCATCGTCGGGTAGACCCCGCGCGTGTAAGGCTCCTCGCCCGGGAATCCGAGGTCGGCGTCGTGGTCGAGGTCAGTCACGTCCTCGGGGGTGTAGAGCCGTTCGACCGTCTGCCCGCCGGTGTCAGTGGTGAACGTCTCCCGTCGCTCCCCGAAGCGTTCCAGCGTCGGTGAGAGCGTCTCGGCCTCCCACTCGCGTTTTGCCTCCCGGATCGTCGCGAGGTCGTCGGGGTCGAACATACTCCAGTGTGGGGTTCCGACCGGTATTGAAACTGTCCGACGGTCGGGGTCGTGGGGATTGTCGCTCCAAAGGGAACAAGGCCATTACGGACGCCGACAAACGGCGTGCTATGAGCGACGACGTTGCCGACGACGTGACCCCCGGACGGGTACGTGGCGGGCAGATGACCGACGCGGAGATCGACGCCTACCTCGAAACACAGGGGACAGGCGTCCTCTCTTTGGCCGACGGGAACCGAGCCTACGCGGTCCCCATCTCCTTCGGCTACGAGTCCGGACGCGCCGTCTTCGCCTACTGGCAGTTCCGTCCCGACAGCACCAAACTCGCGTTCACCGAGACGACAGAGCGCGCGTGCCTGGCAGTGTACGATTTCAATGCACAGACGGACTGGCGGAGCGTGCTCGCGTTCGGCCCGCTACGGGAACTCGGAACCGACGAGTGGGCCGAGATCGGCGAACTGATGGACGAAAACGCCTGGTCACCGGATTTGACCGGCGTCGGACGCCGACAGCTCTCCATCGTCGGCTTCGAGATGCCGATCGAGGAAGTGACCGGGCTCAAGCGCGAACCCGACGCAGCGAGCGAGTGAGCGTTCGCCGTCCGATCGAATCGACAGGGCGACGGAGACCCACCTGAACGGCACGGTTCGCCACGCTTTTGCTACCGGCCGCCTACGCTTCGACCAACTATGTTCGGCGGAGGCGGTATGAACCCACGGAAGATGCAGCAGATGATGGAACAGATGGGCATCGACGTCACCGAACTCGATGCCGAGGAGGTCGTCATCAAGACGGCCGACGAGGAACTCGTCTTCTCGGACGCGCAGGTCACCCGGATGGACGCGCAGGGCCAGCAGACCTACCAGATCGTCGGCGAGCCCGAATCCCGCGAGCGCGGGGCCGACGAGAGCGAGACCGCGGAGCTCGAAAGCGGCGACGCCGAGTCCGGCGGCATTCCGGACGAGGACGTCGCACTCGTCGCAGAGCGCGCAGGCGTCGACGCAGACACGGCGCGTGAGACGCTCGAAGCGACCGACGGCGACCTCGCGGCCGCCATCGCCCAGCTGGAGTGAGTTTCCTCCTCGTACACGACGACCGCGAGTACCTCCGCGCCCCGGGCGACGAACTCCAGACGGACCTCGGCGTGCTCGACGTCCCCGAAGACGTCGAACCCGGCGACGTCCTGGAGACGCATCTCGGCGAGGAGTTCGTGGTCCGTCGACTGCGCGGGCCGGACCTGTTCAATCACTTCGAGCGCACGGGCGCGCCGATGCTCCCGCGCGACATCGGCCTCGTGGTCGGTCACACGGGCGTCGCGGCCGGCGACCGCGTGCTGGACGCCGGAACGGGAACGGGCGTACTGTCGGCGTATCTGGGCCGACTGCACGCGGACGTCGTGACCTACGAGGTCGACGCCGAGTTCGCCGACGTCGCGCGCGAGAATATGCGGCTCGCCGGCGTCGACGACCGCGTCGACGTCCGCACGGGCGACCTCACAGAACACCTCGACGCCGTCGCCGCGGACGGCCCCTTCGACGTGATCACGCTCGATACCGGCGACGCGCCCGCGGTCGTCGAGCGTGCGCCCGACCTCCTCGCGGACGGCGGCCACGTCGCCGTCTACTCGCCGTTCGTCGAGAACAGTCGCGAGACCGTCCAGGCGGCCCGCGAAGTGGGGCTCCGCGACGTCGACACCTTCGAGACGATCCAACGCGAGATGGACTTCGGCGAGCGCGGCTCGCGACCCTCGACGGCGGGCGTCGGCCACACCGGCTATCTGACGTTCGCGCGAAACGAGCGCTGAGCAGGGTCGGCACGGCCAGCGCGCTCACTCGATCGAACGCAACATTCCGAACAGTTCTTCGCGAGCGGACTCGGGATCGAACGTCTCCGGCTCCGGAACCGTAAGCGGGTACGCGCCACCGCCGAGGAGGTACTCCTCGCCGGCCGGCCACGCGGCGAAGTACGCCTCCACGGGGCGATTGCGGCCGTCGACGCGCACCTGCGCGCGGAACCGCGTCGCCTCTACTTCCGTGTGGTCCACGTCGATCCGGTGCGTGTCGGCGCGGTCGACGCCGGAGAAGCCACGTTCTTCGAGCACCTCGACGAACTTCGACGTCGCACGGTCCTTGACGAGGCGCGTGAGCGCCGTCGACGGCGAGGTGGCGGGCGAGATGCGGAGCCGACTGGCAAAGACGAACCGCCACGTCGTCCCACGATCGACACCTGTCGCCGCTTCCAGCCGCTCTCGCAACCCGACGTCCTCGTAGATCTGAGTGTGGGCCTCGATTCGGACCACGCGTACGTCGAACGGCGCCGTCACCTCTTCGGAGACCAGCCGCCAGCCATCGGGGACATCGATGCTCGGCGGCGCGATCTCGTCGGTCACGGACACTCGTTTGGGGGCCACCGACTTAATTCGCAGCGACGGGCGGGGTCGAGGGGTCACAGCGAAGACGGCATATTCACTCGGTGGGGGCCGCGTCACCGGAAAAACCGCCGTAGTATGCGAACGATGCGACAGCGACGGCTCATACTGTCGGATAGAACGATGTGAAAATCAGCGGCACCCCGTGGGTGCCAATATATAGTAGCGTTTGCAACTGATTACACAGCCTAATCGCACGACAGCGTGCGATTCGGTGAGTGAAGACTTGCAAACGCTACTATAATTCACGAACTGCTGTCCGACAGTATCAGTGGTCGTCTTCGCGCCACTTGTGGCCGCACTCGGTACAGGTGAAGAACCGGGTCTCGGATTCGTCGGCCGAACGGATCTGCTTCATCTCATAGCGCGCGCGGTCGTTCCCACACTCCGGACAGATGACCGTCGTCGTCGGTCCGATCTCCGCGTCGTCGACGTCGGACATATCGACCACCTCGCTCTCCTCGCGGGCGGCCGTCGAGGTCATATGCTCTTCGTCGGCCGTATCGCGGGGTTTCTCGTACCCGCAGTTTCCGCAGACCCAGACGTCGTCCTCGGTCTTCATCATCGAGCCGCATTCGTCGCAGAACTCCATCTTACCCCGACTCAGACGCTTCGGAGACTTAAGCGGCCGGGATCGGTGCGACCGCGTGTCGGATGTTGAAACGTCTTAATACCACAGTGCGAAAAGCCGTGTGTGACAGATAATCGAGCCCTCTCCGAGCAGGCGAAAGAACGGCTCGCCGACGTCGTCCGCCTGCAGCCGACGAAAAACAAAGAACTCCAAGACCAGTGGGGGATGGAATCCGGCAGCGAGGTCCACCAGTACCTCGAAAGCGAACTGAAGGACTACTACTACCGCGACGACAACAGCCTCATTCGCGCGACGGCCGAGGCCGCGGAGTTAGTCGACGTCGAACCCGGCGTCGAGGGCGACGGCGACGACGAGGGCGGCGTCCCCTCCGTGATTCGCGTCCCGGCGCTCGAGTCGCAGGTATTCCAGGTCGTCGCCGGCCCCGACGAGCGCTCCGAGAGCGTCGTGAGCGTGTTGAACAAAGTCCGCGACGACTTCGACGTCGACCCGCCGGTCGAGGACGTCCGCCGGGCGCTCCAGAGCCTCCGTCGGAAGGGCGTCGTCGAAGTGATCTATCGGACGGTGCCGACGTTCAGGCTGGCCGCGCCCCGCGACGACATCGACGTCGAAGTAGCCGATTCGTAGTCCGAGTATCGGGCGTGCTCACTCCGCCGGGGTTCTCGTTTCTGACGGAGGCGCACTCCGGCGGTTTTCTCATCCGCGGTCGTGTTCTCGCGCGCGGATCCACGCGCGCCGGTCGTCGAGGAGCCGTTTGATCCCCTTTCCGGGACCGCCCTCGATGGGCCACCCGCGAGTGCGCCACGTCGGCGGTTCGGGCTCGAACTCCGGGCACGACTCCGCACACTCCGCGGCGGTCTGTGAGCGCTCCTTCGCAGCGCAGTGCGGCACGAGCGCGCGGCCGAACCGGCGGAGTTCGAAGTGGCGGCAGTCGGGCCGCATCGTCTCGTGATACGACCGCCAGCCGCGGCCGTACGCGCGCTCGGCGAGTTCGAGCCGCCGTCGCTGCCGCTCGTCGTCGCCGTCGGTGAGCTCAGGTGTCACCTCGCTCGGATACCACTCGACGTTCGCAGCGGTGCGCCGACTGGCGTCTGCGGACTGTCTCGCGGCTTCGCTGTCGTCGTCGCCGTCGAACGAGACCGCCAAAATCCCCACGTCGACCGGCAGGTCTTCGAGCAGCGCCGGTTCGATGCGGCTGTCTGTCGCCTCGGTCGCGACCCAGACCTCGTCGGCGAGCGCTGTCTCGACGTCGTGTTCGAGTTGCGCAGAGAGCGCGCGGGCCGCCGAGGCGTCGAGGTCGGGTTTGTTCTCGACGGCGACGATCCGGCGGAGCCAATCGGGGTACGGCGCGATCCGTCGGACCTCGATGCGGTTGCTCCGGCGGCGCGTCTCGACGACGCCGCGGTCGGCCGCGCGGTGCACCGCTGCGCGGACGTAGCGCCAGGGGTAGCCCGGGTCCGGCAAGGCGTCGCGGTACCACGTCCACTCGGCCGGGGCGTTGCGGACGACGTGCAGGAGATCCGAGTCGAGTTCGCGCTCGCCGAACTGCGCGCGGGCGGCCAATCCGTCCGGATCGCACTCTAAGACGACGGTGTCCCAGCGGCGATCCCGCGTGCCGAGCTGTCGGGCGACGACGACGGCGTCCTCGCGTCGCTCCTCGGGCGGCCAGGCGGCCTCTGCCCAGCGGCAGACGAGCAACTCGAAGCCGAACTCGGCGGTGCCGGGGTACACGCGTCAGGCTCCGATCGCCTACGCGAGGTACTTGCCTTCGCCGGTCTCGCCGTTTTCGGCGGCGAGTTGGTCGAGGTACTCGTGTGCCTGCTCGAAGATCTCGCGGGGGCCGTCCTGTGTGATCGTGTTGGTCGCCTGCTCGTAGTCGCGCCACTGCAGGTCGCGGTGTTCGTTCGAGAGCTCCGCGCTCGCCTCGAACGAGCGGGCGATGAACAGGTGGACGGTCTTGTGGATCGTCTTCCCGTTCGCCTCGAAGACGTAGTCGTACTCCTTGCGGAATCCGTCGATAAGACGGAAATCTTCGATTCCGGCCTCCTCTTTCACTTCTCTGATGGCTGTCTGCTGGAGCTCCTCTTCCCCTTCGACCCCGCCTTTGGGGAACTCCCAGTCCCCCGGACGGCTCTTCAGGAGCAAATACTCCCGTTCGCCGCGGGTGTCGCGGAAGAGGATCGCTCCAGCGCTAACCGCTTCCACAGTCATTAGATGGATAAACCGGGTAGGGAGTTAAGAGGCTATCGGACGTTTGGACGGGTCCGCGCTCTCAGAGGGTCGACTCTGTCGGGGTCTTCGAGCCGCAGCGAAGGCTCGTTGGCGTTACTGCCGTCCTATGGATGTGTTTTTAGGGCTCGGTGACGACGTATCTTCTATCCCAGCGAGACCCCAGCTATGACCTTCGTCACAAAACTACACTTCCAGTCGGGGAACCGATACGAACTGGAATCGGAAGTTTCAGAACTCAAATCGATGCTCGAACGCAAAGGCGCGGAGTGTAAAGGCCCACACGCGGATCCGCCGGAAACCGTCGCCGTCCCGCAGTATCGATCGCTCCAACCGGGCGACGAGTTCTCCTCGTGGAGCTACACCGTCTACTCCCGAAAACTCGAGATCCACGGGAACGATCACATCGCCCGCGAGGTCGGCCATATGGACTTTCCCGAGAGCCTCCACGTCGAGATCGAAGTCGAACAGAAGAAGCCGCTCGGACACCTGCGGGACTGACTCCCTTTCTTTCGCGGCGTTACTCGCCGTCCTGGAGCACGTCGACGACGCGGGCGGTCCCGCGGTGTTGCCCCTCGTCGAACGATTCGATTTTGATAGTGACTTTCGCGTCCAAGAGCGCGGGGTCCGCGTCGGGCAGTACCAAGACGGTGTCGCCGACGCGGACGAGCAGTCCCGACTCGCTTTGGCCGGTGACGAACGCCGGGACTTCGTCGCCGACCTCGAAGGACGGCGTGGCAGTACGGAAGGTGAGGCCAGCGAGCACTTTCTCGAAGCGGCTCATACGCGACTCACCTCCTCGCTGGCGCGGTCGGAAACGTACTCACGGCCGTAGCCGGTCCACGCCGCGAGCAGGAAGACGGCGACGAGGAACCAGCCGTGGAAGACGAACGGCCAGACCGACGCGGGATTGACAACCATCGCCTGCGTGAACCACTCGTACTGCTCGGGGAGTCGCTGCATCGCCGAGTAGCCTGCGAGCAGACCGCCACCCCACGGGAAGATGTAGCCGAGCGCCGACGTGTTGGCGTCGAGGATGTTCGCGCGGCGGTAGCCGTTGATGTTGAAGCGACGCCCGAGCGTCTTGATGTACGGGGCGATCGCGATCTCGGCCGCGGTGTTGATCGTAATCATCGCGTTGACAAGCGCCGTGCCGAGCACCATCGTCGTCTCCGCGCGGCGGACCGTCGTCGCGACCCGTTCGAGGAGGAACTCCTGGATCGCCTCGAAGCCGCCGCCGCGCTGCATCACCTGCGCGGCCGCGACGATCAAGAGGACGAGCACGATGAGCGGGAAAAAGCCCGCTGCGCCCGTGTAGAGGCTGCCCGCGACGGCCGCGTCGCCGGGAGCCACGGGGACGACGAACGCCCCGATGAGGGGGAGCGCGTCGATCGACTGCACCAGCGCAGATTCTTGAGAGGCCTCGAAGGCGAGCATCGCAGACACCTCAGCGAGGCCGAACGCGAGGTTGAGAAACACCGAGAGGACGATACCCCACGAGATGGCCTCGACGATGTGACGGCCGCGGATCGCCGTCACGATCACGACGCCGATCGACGCGAGGTGGACGAGGCCGAGCGCGGTCCCGGCGCCACCCGCGCCAGCGACGTCGACGGGCGTCCCTTGCATCGTCTGGCCCGCCGCGAGGTACGCCGCGAACGCGAACACCGCAGCGACGATGGCGTACTTCAGCCGCGAGGCGACGACACCGCCGATGTCGGCGTTCTGCGTCACGGCCGAGACGATCGTGGTGTCGCTCACGGGCGCGAGATTGTCGCCGAAGACGGCGCCCGAGAGGATCGCGCCGAACAGCAGCACCGGGTCGGCGCCGACCGCGACGCCCGCCGGGAACACCAGCGCCGTGAACGCGATCGCCGTCCCGTAGCCGGTGCCGATCCCCGTCGCCAACAGCGCGGCGAGGAGGAACGTCAGCGCCGGGAACAGGCCCGAACCGACCTGGACGGCGTCGGCCGCCCAGACGAGGCCGTCGACGAACCCGCCGACCTGGATGGTCTCGGCGAACATTCCGGCCCACAGCCACGCTACGATCGCTGTGGCGGCGACCCGCTGTGTCATTCCGTCGAAGAGGACGTCAGCGTAGGTCTTCCACGGACCCTTGACGAAGAACATTCCGACGATGAGCCCTACGAGTATTCCGACGATGAGGCCGGTCGTGTCGCCGATTCCGAGCAGTCCGCTCTGGAAGACGGCCCAGACGATGAAGAACGCGATCGGGATCGCGCTTGCGGCCCGGCCGCCGTAGAAACTCAACGTTCTGGATGCGTCGCTACTATCACTCATCGACAGACCGGTTGCAGCCGTCCCCGATAAACGAACCGATCCGGACGGTACCAGAGAGACAGCAGGTGCCCGTCTCCGACGCGACTTTACCACCCGCCGACGCAGAGACGAGTATGACTGCTGCCGACCTCGTGGAACTCCGGCGCGACCTGCATCGGCATCCAGAGCCCGCCTGGCGAGAGTTCTACACGACCGCGCGGATCGTCGACGAACTCGAGACGCGCGATCTCGACGCGATCTACGTCGGACCGGAAGTCCTCACTGCGGACCGCGTCGGCGTCCCCGACGACGACGAACTCGACGCGTGGCTCGAACGCGCCCGCGAGGCGGGCGCTCGCGACGACATCCTCGACCGACTCGCCGGCGGCAACACGGGTGCGCTAGCAGTCGCAGAGCGGGGTGACGGACCGACGGTCGCGCTCCGCGTCGATATCGACGCGCTGCCGATCACCGAATCTCGGGGCGACGAGCACGCGCCCGCGGCGAGCGGATTCCGCTCGACGAACGAGGGGTACATGCACGCTTGCGGCCACGACGCCCACGCGACGATCGGCATCGGTGTCCTCGATGCCGTCCTCGACAGTGACTTCCAGGGCACGCTGAAGGTGTTCTTCCAGCCCGGCGAAGAGCGGATCGCCGGCGGCGAGCCGATGGCGAACTCGGGGCACCTCGACGACGTCGACTACCTGCTCGCCGTGCACATCGGCCTCGGTCACCCCTCCGGCGAGATCGTCGCGGGCATCGACGGTTTCCTCGCGGTCTCACAGTTCGAAGCGGAGTTCGAGGGCGCGCCGGCCCACGCTGGCATCGCGCCCGAGACGGGTCGGAACGCGATGCAAGCGGCCGCGACGGCGATCCAGAATCTCTACGGGGTTCCACGGCACGCCGACGGCGCGACCCGCGTCAACGTCGGCGTCATCGAGGGCGGGACGGCGACGAACATCGTCGCCGAGCGCGTCGCCATCGAGGGCGAGGTGCGCGGCGACACCACCGAACTGATGGAGTATATGGACGAGAACGCTCGGCGCGTGCTCCGCTCGGCCGCAGAGATGCACGACTGCGAGGTCGACGTGACCACTGCGGGGCGTGCTCCGTCGACGGCGAGCGACCGGGGACTCGCCGCCGTCGTCGGCGACGTCGCCCGAACCACCGACGGAGTGACGTCTGTTCTCGACTCGGACCACCTGGGCGGCAGTGAGGACGCGACGTATCTGATGCAGTACGTCCAGGAGCGCGGCGGAAAGGCGGCGTACGTCGGGGTCGGCACGGACCATCCGAGCGGTCACCACACCGATACCTTCGACGTCGACGAGGCGAGCATCGGCGTCGGGATCGACGTCCTCGCGAACGCGATCGTCGAGATCGGCAAGCGGCGGCCCTGAGCGGGCGCTGGGTGCCCGGTGACGCCGCTGGCCGAATTAGCCGAACGTCTCGTTGAAGCGATTGACGGCGTCGTCGGTCCCGGCGACGACGACCGTGTCGCCCGACTGTAGGGTGAATTCCGGGCCGACGTCGGTCCGGAGGTCGTCGCCGCGTTCGACCGCCAGCACGGTACTCCCGGTCTGGGCGCGGACGTCCGCGTCGGCGAGCGACATACCGGCCAGACCGGGCGCGTCGACCCGAACGATCTCGACTTGTGACTGCGGCGCGATGACCTCCTCGTCGGTGAGGTTCGACGCCAGCATCCGCCCGCTGACCGTCGAGAGCGCGAGGACGTACTCCGCGCCCGCCCGGTAGATCTTCGGGACGCTGGCGGCGTCGTTGGCCCGGACGATGATCTCCGCGTCGGGAGCCAGGCGTTCGACGACGAGCGTCGCGAAGATGGCGGTCGTGTCGTCGTCGAGCGCGATGAGGACGCTCTCGGCGTCGGTGATCCCCGCTCGACGAAGCGTCTCGGGGTCGGTAACGTCGCCGACGACGTCGACGCCGGACTCGTCTCGCTGATCGATGACGACGTGCGGGACGTTCGCGTCGGTCAGTGCCTCGGCGGCCGTCGCGCCGACTTCGCCGTGACCGGCGACGACGACTCGCCCCTGCCGGTGCCGTCGCGCCTCCGAGCGAGCCAGCTCTCTGAGTCGCGAGAGCTGTTCCTCCCGGCCGGTGACGAGAAGCGTGGTGCGACCGTCGAGGACCGTGTGCGGGGAGGGCGGCGTGACGAACTCGCCGCGCGACCACAGCCCGATGATGTTCGCGCCGGTCCGCCGACCGACCTCGCATTCGGCGATTGTCCGGCCTTCGAGCTTGCTGTCGGGGTGGATCAATACCTCCGCGATCTCGAAGCCGTCGCCGAGCGGGATCGCGTCGTCGCTTGGAACGATTGGCGAGGCGGCCTTGCGCGCGAGGCTTTCGCCGAGTAACTGCCGCGGGAGGACGACGTCGTCGGCCCCGGCGTATCGGTGGTAGTCCGCGACGTCCGGGTCCTCGACGAGGCTGACGATCCGTACGTCTGAATCCAGTTGCTCGGCCGTCAGCACCACGCTGGCGTTCGTCTGGTCGTCGCTGTCGGCGACGAGGGCGACCGCAGCGTCGGCGTTCGCCGCGCGGAGATCCGACACCGACTCGGGGTCGCCGTGGACGACTTCGTACTCGCCGTGGAGTTCGCGAGCGCGCTCACGGTCCGGTTCGAGCACGAGATAAGCGATTCCCTTCGACTCGAGTTCGCTGATGAGGATCTCGCCGTGGGCGGTGAGCGGCGTGACGATCACGTGCTCGGTCAGCGACGTCTCCCGCGGCGGGTTGCGTTCGAGCGCCCGTTCCACGAGCGGGACGACGAAAAGCGGCAGCGTCGTGAAGATGAGCGCGACGCCGGTGAACTGCATCGCCATCGAGAGCAGGTACGTCGGGGTCGCACTCCAGAGGCTCGCGTCCTCCCCGTAGCCCGTCGTCGTGAACGTCTCCACGACGATGTGCGCCGATTCGACCCAGCCCACGGTGACGCCCTCGAAGGCCGCCATCGTCCATCGGTAGAGCACGGTGTAGAACACGATGGCACCGACCGCGATGCCGACGTAGAGACCGAGCCGTCGCTGGGCCTCCGAGGGCGACCAGGTCGAACCGTCTGCCATACCAGTGGCTTACGGCCCGAGAGGAAAAGTTCGCCGAAGCAGCCGTCGCAGATCCGTCCGAAGCCGGAGAGTGCCCGGGGCGTCCGACGATCGTCTGACGCCGGTTCGCGAGATCGGGAGCCTGCGCCCGTGTACCTGGCACCTGCCGGTCGAGGGCCTAGCTCTCCGGAAAGTATTTGATCTGGATTCTGTGATACACACAGGGATGAACAGTCGAACTATTGATGTGGTGACCGACTGGGAGACGGTCGCCACACCCGACGGATACGAGGGGCTCCACGAGCTCGCGGACGCGGAGTTCAGCGGAGCCGTCTCTGCCGGGATGGCGTGGGCGTTCTTCCTGAACGGCCGCGTCGTCGGCGTTTTCGAGGGGGAAATCGGGGACTTCGAGGACGCTGAGCTGACCGCGTACCGCGCGGCAGACCCGAGCCTCCCGCTGCTCTTTTCGATGCAGGAACGCGGGGGAGAGACACAGGCGAGGTACTACACGAACAAGACACCGCTTTCGGACGCCGACCAGACGCTCTCGAACGGCGGATTCACCGGCTACATCGAGCTCTCGGAAAACGTTCTCTCGGGGGATTACTACGTCGTCTACCACGGGGGCAAGTCGATGAGCGCCGCCTTCGTCGGGAGCTCCGAACGGCTCGTCACGGGCGATGAGGCCTTCGAGACGGCCGCCGACGAGGTCGGGATCTACGAGGTCGTCGACGTCGACGTCGAGATCGTCGACATCCCGGAACTGGCGACCGACGAGGCGGAGACGGATGAAGACGACGCGTCGGGTACGGAGAGCGGAGCCAGCGAGGACGCGACAGAGACCGCCGACGACGCGACGGCAGCGGCCGACGACGAGGAGCCGACCGCGACAGCGGATCCTGATGCGGCGGCAGCTCCCGGCTCTGCAGCCGACGCGACAGCAGACGACCCGACAGCAGAGGGCGAGGCATCGACAGCAGATACCCCGACAGCGGACGACGCCCCGACGGACGACGGTTCCGACGGGGGACCGGCGACGGCGGACGCGGAAGCCAGCGAGCCATCGGACGCTCCCCGGGGTGGCGACCCTGCGAGCACTGACTCACCCGGCGCTACCGCTCCCGAGGGCCGGACTGCGGACAGCACCGAGGCGGAAGGAGAGACGGGTGCCGCAGACGGACACGCGACTGACACCGGCTCTAGAGCCACACGGCCGGACGACCGCCAGCCGTCGGAGCCATCCTCTGAGACGGCGTCGGGTGCGGGCGACACGGGCGATGCCACCGTCGCGGGACCGACGCAGAAAGGTGCCGCCGCAGACGGGGTCTTCTCCGACGAGGAACGCTGGCGGGAGGCGAAGACGATCCCGTCGCTCGACCCCAGCGAGTCGAGTTCGAACGGGACGACAGCGCAGGCCGCGAGCGCCGAGCAGGATCGCCGATCGGCGGGCGAACGCGCCGCGCAGATGCAGCGAAAGCGGACCGCACAGAAAGCCGCCCAGGACCGATCGAGCGCCTCCAAAACGGCGGACTCGGGATCGACCACACAGGCGAGCGCGCGCTCAGCAGCGGGGGGCGAACAGCCGAACGTCGAACGGCTCGAAAAGCGCCTGTCGAAAGCGAAAGAGCGCGTTCAGTCCCTTGAATCCGAGCGCGACGAACTCGCCGAGGCGCGAACGAAACAGCGCGAGCGGATCGACGAACTGGAAGCCGAACGCGAGGAGTACCGCGAGCGCGTCGAGGAGCTCGAAGCCGAACGTGAGACGCTCGAAGCAGAAGTCGAGCGCCTGGAGAGCGAACTCGAACGGCTGGGCGGCGACACCGGCGGCGCTCCCTCACAATCGATGTCTGTCGACCAGGCGCTCTCGGGGACGAACCTCTTCGTCCGCTACGACCGGAAAGGCGAGGCGACGCTGGAGCACGCCCACGACGGCGCGGCGTCGCGGGCCGACGTCAGCGACAACCTCCGGCTCGAACACCACACCACCTTCGAGACCGGGGGGCTCGCCGTCGACGGGCAGCCATACGAGGCGTTCCTCCACGACAGCACCGAGTACGCCTTCGCACAGTGGGTCGTGACGGATCTCCTCTATGAGATCGGCGAGACCGGCAATCAGTCTGGGCTCGCGGGCGTCTTCGACGCGATCCCGGAGATCGACCGCGTCGAGTTGTCGGGGACCGTCGGCGTCGACACCCCCGACGGCGTCGAGCAGCGTGACTTCGACGTCATCTTCCGGGACAAGATGGGCGATCCGCTGTTCGTCGCGGACATCAACGCCTCGCGGAACGCGACCACCGAAGCGATGGTCGGCTCGCTGGTCGAGAACACGGGCACGATCGCCTCGAACGACGAGTCGCTGGCGGCGGGCTTCTACGTCACCGAGTCGTTCTACGAGCCCGGTGCGTTAGAGACGGTTTCCGAGGAGACGGGCGGCGGCCTGCTCTCGCGGTCGAAGAAGCTCTCGCACGTGAAACTCTCGCGAAAGCGCGGCTACCACCTCTGTCTGGTCGAGGCGCGAAACGGGGAGTTCCACCTGAACGTCCCGGATCTGTAAGCAAAACGAGACAGAGACGAGACGTGGGCGGGACGGTTACGGTTTCAGCTTTCGACTTCGACGGCCTCTTCGATCTTCATCTCGTCGAGCTTGTCGACGATCTGATCGAGTTTCTCGTCGAGTTCGTCGACGAATTCGGCGGTCCGCTCGGTCGTGATCGCACCCTGGCTGGACGGTTCGATGAGGTTCTCCTCTTCGAGGACGCGCAGCGAGTAGCGGACTTTGTGGTGTGGGTAGCCAGTCTCGTTCGACATCTTCACGATCCCGATCGGTTCGCTCTCGATGACCATTTTCAGGACCTGCAAATGCCGTTCAAGCATATCCACTTCCTTTTCGAGTCGGTCTATCATGTCATCTGTTAACTTGTCTGGGCAGGATTTAAATGTTACCCTCTCCCCCGACAAAACGCGGCACAGTGGGTATCACACCGTACGAATGGGAGCGTAATTAACGATTCGGGTCGGGAGTCGCTGGCGGCGGCACAGACTCAGAAAACGGACGGTGCGTCTCTCACGACTCGTGGGTCGCCCTGTTCTACACGGAGGTGGGCAGGTGCGTCGATACTCCCGCAGTGGTATCCACTTTCGTGACCATCTCGCGGCGGCGGACCGTAATGGGTTTCACGGGGCGCGCAGAACCGCCGTGTATGACCGTCACGATCGTCGGCTCCCAACTGGGCGACGAGGGCAAGGGCGCTCTCGTCGACCTGTGGGGAGGCGACGCCGACGTGGTCGCCCGGTATCAGGGCGGCGACAACGCCGGCCACACCGTCGTCGAAGACGGCGACGAATACAAGCTTTCGCTGGTTCCGAGCGGCGCCGTCCGCGACAAGGTCGGCGTGCTCGGCAACGGATGCGTCGTCAACCCGAACACGCTGTTCGACGAGATCGACGAACTCCGCGAGCGCGGACTCGACCCCGACGTCCGCGTGGCGCGACGCGCACACGTCATTATGCCGTATCACCGCGTGCTCGACGGCATCGAGGAGGAGGCCAAATCCGACTCCGACCTCGACGCCGGCACGACCGGCCGCGGCATCGGCCCCACCTACGAGGACAAGGCGGGCCGACGCGGGATTCGCGTCGGCGACCTGCTCGATGCGGAGGTCCTCCGCGAGCGTCTCGAATACGTCGTCCCCCAGAAGCGCGCTCTCGCCGAGGACGTCTTCGGCGTCGAGGCCGGCGAGGCGTTCGACGTCGACGCCGTCTTCGAGGAGTACAAGGCGATCGGCGAGCGCCTGCAAGAGGAGTCGATGACCGTCAACGCCGGGGAGTTCCTCGGCTCGCACGTCGATAACGGCGAGAACGTCTTATTCGAGGGCGCACAGGGTACCTCGATCGACATCGACCACGGGATCTACCCGTACGTCACCTCCTCGAACCCGACCGCGGGCGGCGCGGCGACCGGCACGGGCGTCGGCCCCACGGTCGTCGGCCGCGGGGAAGTCGTCGGCATCGTCAAGGCGTACCTCTCGCGCGTCGGCACCGGACCGCTCCCGACCGAACTGACCGGCGACGACGAGGACCTCGCCGATTACATCCGCGAGAAGGGCGGCGAGTTCGGCACCGTCACCGGCCGGCCGCGCCGGATCGGTTGGCTCGACGTGCCGATGCTACGCCACGCCGCTCGCACGAACGGCTTCACCGGCCTCGCCGTGAACCACATCGACGTCCTCGCGGGCCTCGAGGAGGTGAAGGTGGGCCACTCCTACGACCTCGACGGCGAGGAGTTGCTCACGATGCCCGCGACGACCGAGCGCTGGGGCGAGTGTGAACCGAACCTCCGCGAGTTCGAGCCGTGGCCGGAGGTCGACTGGTCGGCCGTCGCCGACGAGGGCTACGATGCGATCCCGGAGAACGCACAGGCGTACCTCGACTATCTCTCCGAGGAGGTCGGCGCACCGATCTACGCCGTCGGCGTCGGTCCCGACCGCGCACAGACGATCGAACTGGAGAACCCCTTCCAGCAGTAGCCCGATAGTGCTCGGCGCACGCCGAGTACTGTCGGCGAACCCGTAGCCTTTTCACCGCCGCTTTCCTCTCGTAGCGTGATGAAAGAGTCACTGATGGACATCCTCTGTGACCCCCTCGACAAGAGCGACCTCGAACTCGAAGTCGACGAACGCGACGGCGAGGAGATCATCGAGGGTCGACTCGTCGGCACTGTCACGGGCGAGGTCTACCCCATCGAGGACGGCATCCCGAATCTGCTGCCGCCGGATATGCGCGACGAAGAGTAACCGAGTTCCGCTCTCGTCGACACCCGTTTCTGCCGCCGCCTAGCGCCTGTTGAGCCACCACCAGCCGACGCCGAGCACGAGCACGACGACGAGCACGCCGGCCGCGAGAAGCGTCGTATCGCTCGCGCTGGTCTCCTCGACGACGGTCACCGGAACCACGTAGGAGTCGAGGACGATCTCTTTTCCGTCGGGCCGCTCGGCCGTGACGTTCACCGAGACCGACGAGCGCGTCGGCACCGCGTCTTCGGAGACCGTGACCGCGAACGCGAGCGTCTCTGTGTCGCCGGGGTCGAGCCGCTGGACGTACGCCGTCCGCGCCTCCGAGGAGAACGGCGGTTCGGTTTCGAGTCGGGCACGAACGTCGGAGAGGGTCATATTTTCCCTGTTGCGGACGCGGACCGTCAGCCGATTGTCCGTGTCGATGCCGAACGTGGCGTTTCGTGGCGTGACCGCCAGCCAGTCGCGCTCGGGCAGCACCGGCACCGTCGGTTCGAGTTCGTCGCTCACCTGGCGGTTGTTCTGCGCGTCGCGATACCGCACGGAGAGATTCAACTGCCGGTCGGTCGCGGTCGCGTCCGCCGCGACGTCGACTTCGAACGTGAAGTCGCTCCGTTCGCCCGGTCCGAGGCGGCCGAGCGCGGATTCCGTATCGACCGGTACGACGTTCGGGTTCGACGAGCGATAGACGAGCACGGCGTTGTCGACGGGGGCCGGACCGGTGTTCCTGACTGACCCGCTGATCGTCCCGGGCTCACCGACGTACAGCGTGCTCGTGAGGTTCTCCACGGCGAAGGTGACTTCCTCGCGCGGCGTGACGCCCGCCGTCAACGGCGGCGACGTGCGCTGGATGCCATCGGGATCGGTGTAGGAGACGGAGGCCCTGAGCGGGTACTCGCGCTGCTGGGCGTCGGGGGCGAACCGCGTCCGGAACTGGAACGTCCGGTTCTCGCCGGGCCCCCACACCCCGGAGTACGCTTCGGACTTCGCAGCGCCGGTGCCGAACGTGACCTCGTCGTCCGGCGAACTGAGCTGAAGGGTGGCGTCGCGGGCGGCTTCAGTACCCGTGTTCCGGACCGTCATCGAGAGCGGGCCGTAACTGCCGACCCGGGCCGTCGAGGACACGTTGACGACCTGGAACTGCGGACGGTCCTCGACGACGACGGAGAGCGAGAGCGTCCGCGCGAGGTCGACGTATCGGTACTCGGGGCCGTCAGTCCCGGACCCGTACTCGACCTTCGGCGCGTAGCTGTAACGGACGCGTACCGGGAGCCGATACGTACCCGGCGGCGTGTCCTCCGGGACCGTAATCGAGACCGGAATCGGCCCGGTCGTCCCCTCGGGGACGTTGCCGACCGGATATCGGGCCGTGTTCACTTCGATCGGGGTGTCTCCGCTCCGCACCTGCAGCGTCAGCGCTCTGGCAGTCGTCACGCGCGCGACGTACTCGGCCGGGCCGGACGACTGCAGGCTCCCTTCGTTCGAGACGTAGACCGGAAGCGACGCCTCCTGACCCGGAACGAACGCGTTGTCCGGGCTCTGGACGGACACGTCCGGCGAACCCGTGACGTTCTCGATGGCGGTGATCGGAACCGGAACCGCCGCCACCACGACGAGCAGGAGGACCAATCCGAGGGGGGCTCGAAACGTTGTCAACGTACAGACAGACCACGCGATTCCATTTAAAATGTGTCGTCAGGGCGCACAGATCAGACGACGACAGTCAGATATCGCGGTCGTGGAAGCGAACGACGCTGAGAAACAGCAGGAGGAGCGTGACAGCGAAAAGCAGGAGCGAGTCACCGACGTAGATGTTCTCGTGGAGCAGGATCTCCGTCGGGTCGATGTACCGCGTCGGGCTGACGTCGCCGAGCCACTCGAGGTCGGTGCCGACAGTGACCGAATCGAGGAGAAAGAGCAGAAAGACCGTCGCGATGCCGCCCAACTGCGCGGTGTTGCCGCGACTGAACGTGACCGAGAGCAGTTGGCCGATGCCGAGACAGACGAGGTGGTACGGAATCGAGAGCACGTGCACCGCGAGCAGGTAGACCGGGTCCAGCGGGTAGTCGATCGCGACAGTGCTGGCGAAAACGACGAGGGGAATCACGAGATTGAGGACCAAAAGCGGCGTCAAGAGCGCGATCGTCTTCTCTACGACGACCCGCGTTCGCGACACCGGCGTCGCGAGGACGAGATAGAGCCGTTTCGACTCGATGTCACCGGCGAACGTGCCGCCCGCGGCGTACGCCATATAGAGGCCGAGCAGGAGAATCCAGATGAACTGATACAGTTCCGCGGCGATGAAGCCCTCGATGGTCGAGTAGGCTTCGACGCCGAGTCCCTCCTGAAACGACTCGGGGAAAGCCTCGATCAGCGCGTCGATGTCGGCGCCCGCCTCGGCGATCGAGGGGTAGAGATAGACGATAAGGATCGAGAACGCGCCGAGCAGCGCTGCCAGCGCGAGCGACCCCCGGACGCGTTGTCTGGCCTCGTAGCGGGCCGTGTCAAGCCGCATCGTTGCGCTCCTCCGTTCGCTGCGGCCCGCCGTAGTAGTGCATAAACACCTCTTCGATCGGCGGTTCGTCGATCTCGACGTCGACGATCCGATGCTGCGAGAGCGCCTCGAACAGTTCGTCGTAGTCGCCGGTGAAAGTGAACTGCGCCTGTCGACCCTCGGCCTCGAAGTCGACGACGCCGCCCAGGCCGAGGTCGGCTTTCGTCAGCGGCGGATCGGTGTGCACGCGGACCCGTTTGCCCCCGCGCTGGAGGAGGTCGTCGACGGTCTCGACAGTGACGAGGCGACCCTCTCGAATGATTCCGACCCGATCGCAGACGCGACGGACCTCACCGAGGACGTGCGAGGAGAAGAAGACCGTCAGTCCGTCGTCGCGCTCCCGACGAAGAAATCGGTTGAACGCCTCCTGTTTGAGCGGGTCCAGCCCCGACGTGGGCTCGTCCATTATCACCAGATCGGGATCGTGCATAAACGCCTGGACGAGCCCTAGCATCTGTTTGTTCCCCGTCGAGTACTCGCGGATCTTCCGCTCCAGCGGCGGCGTGAACAGTTCGAGCAGTTCCGCGCGCCGTGAGTCGCCCTTCAGTCGCGCCTGGTAGTCGAGGAACACTTCGCCCGTGACTGAGCCGTTGAACGCCGGCTCACCGGGGAGAAAGCCGATTCGTGACTTCACCTCGCGCAGCGCGTCCTGATCCCGAATGTCGGCGCCGAACAGGGTCGCGGTGCCAGCGGTCGGCGATTGGAATCCCATCAGTTGCCGGATCGTCGTCGACTTCCCGGAACCGTTGGGACCGAGATAGCCGAATATCTCCCCGCGCTCGATCGAAAATTCGAGGTCGTCGTTCGCCAGGGTGTCGCCGTAGGCCTTCGTCAATCCCTGGACCTCGATCGTCGCCATCGTCTTCACATTCCTGTCACTGGGCAATAAAACTCTGTCAGAGCGGCGGCCCCCTCACACCGGACGATGATCGGGACCGTTCCCTCCGACTCCAAGTCACCTGAACGCTTTTACACGCTCGCGTCGACGTTGTCGACGTGTCAGAGTCGCTCCAGGTGGAACTGAACGGGGAGACAGTCCACGCGATCGACGCACCGGACGCACACACCGTCAGCGGACCGTTTCACATCTATCTCCGGAACGCCGGTGGCCCCGTTCACGTCCACATCCACCTCGACGACGCCCTCTCGGAGGTCGCGCGGATCGACGCCGTGAACCACTACGTCGAGGGTGAAGAGACTATCCGGATCCCGGTCGGCGTCGCCGCGGACCGAGAGCAGGTCAGCGGGCGACTCAAGATCGTCTCGGGCTACGGCGCCGAGATGGAGTACGTGAACGTCGTCGTCGAAGCCAACTCGTCTGGGGGTTCGAGCGGCCGGCGTTCTCCGAGCAGCCAGCGTGCTCCGAGCGGTGACGACAGCGCACGTCGGAGCGTCGAGAGCGCGGAGGAGCGGACGCCGCAGGACCCGGAAGCGTCGGCGGCTTCGAGCGGGGCGGATGATGCAGCATCGACGACCGGCGCAGCGTCGACGGCCGACACAGGCACGGCCGAAAGGCGCACAGACGGGGTGTCTGGAGGGTCGACGACCGATGCGAGGGCGTCGCAGTCGACGACGAATACGACGGCCGACATCGGAAACAGCGTGTCACGCAGCGGTGGGAGCCGGGACGCGACTGGGTCTGCCACCACCGGCGGGCGTCGTCAATCTAACCGCTCGGAGTGGGAACAACGAGCGCGCTCGGCGGCCGACGAGGCCCAGCGTCTCGTATCGGAAGCCGACGTCGCACCCCGGGAGAGCCTGGCGTTCGGCGCGCTCACGGTCGTCGCGCTCGTCGTCGGCCTCGGTGTGATCACGACGGTCGGCGAGGCCCTCCTGACGCTCGTCATCCTCGTCATCCTCGCGGTCGTCGTGGCGACCGCCGGCTGGCTGTTGTTTCAGTGATCGAGGTTACGACGCGGCGCGTGCGCTCGGGGCGCACCGCTCGGCGGAGTCGCTCACCGTCTCCAGCACTCCCCGCTTACTGCAGATACGACGGTTCCTCCGCGTCGCAGTTCTCCTCGTGAGCCTTCGCGTCTGTCTCGTCGTCGAGCAACAGTCCGCACTCGTCGCACTGGTACCACGTCTGCCCGTCCCGCTCGACGGTCGACACCATATCGTGCGAGAGGATGCCACGATTCAAAACCCTTCCCCCGCGGCGTCCGGCGACCCCGGGCAAGACAAAAGACCGGGCGCGCCGAAGCAGAGGTATGAGCGCGGACGAGGGCCTCGAACTGACCGTTCGCGGGGCCGAAAAGCGAGACGCCGGCCGAGGCATCGCCCGGCTGCCGGAACCGGCGCGGCGGCGACTGGGCGTCCTCAGCGGCGACACTGTCGTGGTCGCAGGCGAGCGAGAAACGGTGGCGAAAGTGTGGCCGGCCGGCGGGGACGTGCCCGACCACGTCGTCCTCGTCGACGCCGACACCCGAGCGAACGCCGGGGCGAAGATCGACGAGACTGTTCGCGTCCGGAAAGTCGACGTCGAGGGTGCCGTCTCGGTGACGCTGTCGATGCCGGGCGACGTCGCCTTCGAGGACGACGAGCGCGCGGTCGAACTGATAAAGCGGGCGATCCGCGACCGGCCGATCAAACCCGGGGGCCAGATCCACTTCGAGTCGCTGAGCGACGACCCGTTCGTCGTGAGCGAGACGACCCCCGACGGGATGGTCCGCGTCACGGACGCGACGAAACTCCGATTGACGCGCGAAGGCAGGCTGAGTCGCGTCGTCTCCTCGATCTCGGGGAGCGACTCCACCAGCGGCACATCGAGTGCCGCCGGCGACGACCAGCGCGGTCGCACGAGCGGGTCGGGGTCGACGCCGACAGTCACCTACGAGGACATCGGCGGCCTCGACGAGGAACTCGACCTCGTCAGAGAGATGATCGAACTCCCCCTCTCGGAACCGGAGGTGTTCGCACATCTGGGGATCGACCCGCCGAAAGGCGTGCTGTTGCACGGCCCGCCCGGGACCGGCAAGACGCTCATCGCGAAGGCGGTCGCAAGCGAGGTCGACGCGACGTTCATCGACGTCTCCGGCCCGGAGATTATGTCGAAGTACAAGGGCGAATCCGAGGAGAAACTCCGCGAGAAGTTCGCGCAGGCCCGCGAGAACGCGCCGGCGATCGTCTTCTTCGACGAGATCGACTCGATCGCGGGCAAGCGCGACGACGGCGGCGACGTCGAGAACCGCGTCGTCGGACAACTGCTCTCGCTGATGGACGGCCTCGACGCCCGCGGCGACGTCGTCGTGATCGGCGCGACGAACCGCGTGGACACGCTCGATCCCGCGCTGCGGCGCGGCGGGCGCTTCGACCGCGAGATCGAGATCGGCGTCCCTAACGAACAGGGGCGCCGCGAGATCCTCGAAGTCCACACCCGACGGATGCCGCTGGCCGACGACGTCGACGTCGACCGCCTCGCCGCCCGGACGCACGGCTTCGTCGGCGCCGACCTCGAATCGTTGACGACGGAGGCCGCGATGATCGCGCTGCGTCGCGGTCGCCGCGAGGACGTGAACGCACCCATCGCGGATCTCCAGGTGACTCGCGCCGACGTCGAGGCCGCGATGGCGGCTGTCGAACCCTCGGCGATGCGAGAGTACGTCGCGGAGTCGCCGACGACGACGTTCGCGGACGTCGGTGGGCTCGACGATGCGAAGCGGACGCTCGAACGCGCCGTGACGTGGCCGCTGACGTACGGCCCGCTGTTCGACGCCGCGAAGGCGGACCCGCCGACGGGCGTACTACTACACGGCCCCCCTGGAACTGGAAAGACTCTCCTCGCGCGGGCAATCGCAGGCGAGAGCGGTGTGAACTTCGTCCAAGTGGCCGGCCCGGAACTCCTGGATCGCTACGTCGGCGAGTCCGAGAAAGCGGTTCGCGAGGTGTTCGAGCGCGCCAGACAGGCCGCGCCCTCGATCGTCTTCTTCGACGAGATCGACGCCGTCGCGACGAACCGCGACGCGGCGGGCGGCGACTCCGGCGTCGGCGAGCGCGTCGTCTCCCAACTGCTCACCGAACTCGACCGACTCGCCGATCAGCCGAACCTCGTCGTGCTCGCGGCGACGAACCGGAAGGGCGCGCTCGATCCCGCACTGCTCCGACCCGGTCGCTTGGAATCGCACGTGCACGTCCCCGCCCCGGACGAGGCGGCCCGCCGTGAGATCCTCGACGTCCACCTCGACGGAAAACCGCTCGCGGACGACATCGATCGCGACGAGCTGGCGGCGATGACGGACGGCTACTCCGGCGCTGACGTTGCCGCCGTCGTCCGCGAGGCGTCGATGCGGGCGATCGAGCGCGTCGCCGACGCCTACGAGGGCGAGCTCGCGAACGAACACGCCGACGAGGTGCGCCTGACGCGCGAGGACTTCGAGGGAGCGCTCGACGCCGTCGAGCCGTCGGCGTGAGATGTCGCGGGCGACCGCGTTCGACATTTCGCGTTCGACCGCTTTCCACCGAGATCAGTCCCAGAAGGACTGCGTCCGGGCGTACTGGCGCTCCTGTTCGAGGATGTCGCGGTAGAAGTCGGCCTCGTCTTCCCGTAGCTTCCCGATGATTCTGGCGGCGGTCTGTGGCCCCACGCCGCGGGCCGCGAGCGCGATGACGGCCTGTTTGCCGTGGCTCTGAACGAGGCTCGCCGAGCGATACGCGCGCTGAACGAGACGCTCGGACTCGTCGTCGCGGTCGTCGGCGTCCGCGCGGACCGCGGTGACGGTCTCCTCGTCCCAGGGGTTCAGACACGCGATGCGGGTCGCCCCGCACTCGGGGCACTCTGGCTGGTCGCGGACGCGACGCACCTTCGTCTTCCGCTCCCAGTCCGCACAGTGCAGACAGAGCAGGCGCACGCGGTCGTTCCGGATGCGTTCTTTCACGGCCTCGATCACGCTCGCGTCGGCGTTCTCCGGAACGAGGAGTTCGCGCCCGCTGGACCGGCCACCGATCCCGATCGGGGTACGCTCGCGGGCCGTCTCCAATCGAGCGTCCGTCTCGTCACCGCGGAGCCGATCGAGCAGCTCCGCAGTTTCGTCGACAGCGAGGTCGACGTGGAAGACCTCCCGGACGGCCTCGTCGTAGACCGGCGTGTCTTCCAACGCGGCCAGCAGCCGATCCGCGCCGAAGCGCTCGCGGCCCTGATAGCGCTTGAGCGCGCCGAACTTCGCGGCGACCTGCGCCAGCGTGAACTTCAGCGCGTCGGAGTTCTTCAGCGCGAGTTCGAGGGCGGCTTCGACGTGGTTCGGATCGGTCGTCTCTAACACCTCGGTGACGTCGCGGAGGGACGCACGCGTCGGCACTTCGAGTTCGATCCGATACGGGCTGACCTCCATCCCGACGGACGAGCCGGTTCGCTGGCCGACGAGCGCCGCGAGCAGCCGCCCGAGCGTCTCGTTCACCCGGTGCCCGTAGCAACTGTTCACGACGACGGTCCGGGCTTGCCCTTCGACGACGAGCCGGTCGGCGGTCGGGATCGGATGGCCCGTCTCGACCTGCCGCTCGATCGGGTCGAGCGCGGCCGCGAGCGTGTCGACGTCGGTCGGGTACCGAGCGCTCAGATCGCGGGCGACCGCCTCTCGCGACGCGCCGCGCTCGAACTGCCCGGCTGCAACGTCGCGGATCTCGCCCACCTCGTTCGCGACGCGGGCCGGAACCGGAATCTCGGAGCCGGTCCAGGAGGGCACCTCGCCGCTGGGATCTTCGATCGGCGTGACGTTCACTCGCGCCTCGTCGTCGTCGATGTCGTTGATGCGCCACATCTCGCCGCGCTGGACGAACGCGGCCCCCGGCTCGGCGAAGTTGACGACGAAGCGCTCGTCGAGCGTACCGATCTGCCCGCGCGAGGAGATGTCGTGGACCTCGTAGGTCTCCTCGTCGGGGATCATCGAGAGGTTGGCGTAGAAGTACTGCCAGGTTCCGCCGGATTTCTCCAGGCGGTCGGCGTCCTCCTCGAGCCAGAGCAGTCGGTTCTTCGAGAGTTCGCGCACGACCTCTCGGAAGGTCTCCTCGTCGAGGTCCGAGAACGGATACGCGGCGGTCACGAGCTCGTAGGCGCGACGGGCCGAAACCTCGCCCTCGTCCATCACGACGCCGACGATCTGGTTCGCGACGGTGTCGAGGCTGGCGTGATGGATCCGCGCGGGTTCGACCTCGCCGGCCTCCGCGCGCCGGGCGATCGCGAGTGCCTCGAGCGTATCGTCCGGTTCAGAGGTGACGAGCGTGCCGCGGGAGACCTCGTCGCGGCGGTGACCGGCGCGCCCGACGCGCTGGAGGAGCCGCGAGACTTCTCTCGGACTCCCGTACTGGACGACGTGATCAACGCGCCCGACGTCGATGCCGAGTTCCATCGACGACGTGCAGACGAGCGCGTCGAGGTCGCCGGCCTTGAAGCGGTCTTCAACGTCGATTCGGACGTCTTTCGAGAGGGAGCCGTGGTGGACCTCGATCGGTTCGTCGAGCTTCTTGAACCGCGAGCCGAGCGCCTCCGCCGTCTGACGCGTGTTGACGAACACCAGCGCCGATTCGTTGTCGCGGACGATGTCGCGAATCACGCGGACGTGGCTCGCGATCTCGGCGTCGGTCGCGAGCTGGCCCGCCAACTGCTCGTCCTCGGGTGTCACCTCGGGGTGTGTGACGGTAAAGGAGACATCGCTGCCGACGTCGACCTCGACGATCTCGAAGCCCCGGTCGCCGGTGAGGAACTTCCCCACCTCCGCGGGCGACCCGACGGTCGCCGAGAGGCCGATCCGCTGGAACGGCCCCGCAAGCTCTCGTAGGCGTTCGAGACCGACGGTCAACTGCGCGCCCCGCTTCGCGGAGGCGAGTTCGTGGACCTCGTCGACGACGACGTGGCGAACGTCCGAGAGCGCCCGGCGGAGCTTCTTGCCCGTCAGCATCGCCTGGAGCGTCTCGGGCGTCGTGACGAGGACGTCCGGCGGGTCGTCGGCCTGCTTCTGCCGCTGATACTGCGTCGTATCGCCGTGTCGGACGTCGATCTCTACATCCAGGGTCTCGCCCCACCACTCCAACCGTTGGCGCATATCCCGGTTGAGCGCCCGCAACGGAGTGATATACAGCGCGGAGAGCCCCTCACGGTCTTCGGAATCGGAGCGAACGATCGCGTCGAAGACGGGCAGCATCGCCGTCTCGGTCTTTCCAGTCCCGGTTGGGGCGATCACGAGCGCGTTCTCCCCCGAGGCCAGCGGCGGGATCGCGCGGCGCTGTGGCTCTGTCGGCGTCGTGAATCCGCGCTCGGAGAGCGCCCTTCGAACCGACTCGCCGAGCGCCGTGAACGCGTCCATCCCCTGCGCTGACGTGCCGTCAGCCATCGCGTTCACTACCGGCGCGACCGGATTAAGGGCAGCGTTCGGACGCCGAGCCGCCCAGGTGAGAACTGCTTATAGGGATTATCGTACGTCCTCATAGATCTCTCGCCGGACAGTACGGCGAGAATCTCCGAACAGTTACGATAATCCCTATTATACTGTCGGACAGAACGATGTGAAAAGTATCGGCACCTCGTGGGTGCCAACATGATTCACGAACTTCTGTCCGACAGTATTACTCGCCGAGCAACCGAAGGCCTCCACCGAGCGCGACGACGAGGCCGCCGAGGAGGAACGTTCCGGGAAGCGGAATCACGAACACCAATACGCCGGCGAGCAGCACCTTGCTTGACATTCGCATACATATTATTGCCGCCGAAGACGGAAAAACGAGGCGCCGACCAGTCTGGACCGAAGTGCCACACCAGCAGCCGGAGTCAGCGTTCGACCCACGACGGTTTTTGTCCGCGAAGCGGACAGTTGTCGTATGGGTCCCCGACGAACGTTCTGGCTCGCCCTCCTCACGTACGGCCTGCTCTCGATAGCGACGTTCGCACCGACGGCCAGCGCGTCACAACCGGGATCGGTCGCCGGAACCGTCGGCAGCGCGGTCCTCGTTGCTGGCGCCGGCTACGCGCTCGTCGAGCCCGAGCGAGCTGGCGGCCCCGAGGAGTGGACTCTCGTCGTCGTGGCGGCCGTCACGGGAGCGGTTCTTTTCGCACTGGGAGTGCTCGTGGGCGCAGTGTAGGGCGCGGCGCGTCCGGCCCAGCCTGCCGACACCTACACCGATCGGTACGGCCCCAACCGTGTGCCATCGAGGAGATACGCGTCGGTGTCGGCGTCGACGAGCGCCTCGGGGAGGAACGGTGCGAGAAATCCCTGGCCGTCGACGTTCACCCACGTCCCGCCCGAGCGCTCGTTGAACGCGGGCACGATCACGAGTTCGGGGTCGTGCCAGTCGAGGTCTTCGACAGCGAGATGCAACTGCTCGGCGAACGGCTCGGGTCGGAGCGGTCCACGAAGCCACGCGCGCTCTTTGCGCCCGCCGCCGACAGTGTCTTCGAGCCGGACTGCAGGGTGTTCGTGGCCCATACAGACCACGTCGCTCTCGACGACCTCGCGGGACGGCCAAGTGTGGCCGTGGGCGAAGCCGACGCGACCGAGACGGACGCCGCCGCTTTCGCTGACGGTGAGTCGGTTGCGGTGGTCGTCGGCCGCGTCGCCCGCGCCGTCGTCCGAGCCGAACCGCTCTGCGACGCCGCCGTCGTGATTCCCGCGGACGAGCGTCACGGGCACGCGGTCGAGAACCGCCGCCAGCAGGTCGTCAAGTTCGTCGGCCTCCTCGCCCTCGGGGTTCCCGATCCGGTGGCCCAGGTCCCCGAGGACGACGAGCCGATCCGGATCGACCCGGTCGAGGAGGCCGAGCAGGCGCACGCGCCGGACGGCCGCGTTGCTGTCGAGTTCGACGCCGCGCTCGTAGCGGAGGCCGGCCTCGATGCCTGCGTGGTAGTCGGCGACGACGAGCGCCGTTTCGTCACCCAGGCGGGCGACAGCGGCCGGGGCTCCCGGGACGGGCTCGACGAGCGGCCGCTGCGCTGTGCCGCCGCCGGCGGAGCCGTCCGCAGAAGTCCCTGTCGGGGCGAGTGAGCCGGCGGCCGCGTCGGCGTCGTCGGGCGCCCCGGAATCACGCGGCACGGCTCAGATCGCCTTCAGGCTCCCTTCGGCGGGCTCGTAGCACTGGCCGCTCATCAGCGCCTCCTGGATGGCGTCCTCGACGTCGTCTGGGTCGACGCCGTACTCCTCGACGACCGTCGCGACGACGGCCTCGCGGTCGGCCCCGTCGCCGTCGTCGAGATCGGCCATCACGGACACCGCGGCGTCTTCGAGGTCGACGTCAGCGGCCGATTCCTGTGCGGTGTCGTCGGCATCAGCCGCGGGAGCCGCGTCCGGTTCGGCGGACGGCTGCTCCGGCGCGGAGTCAGGGGCGGACTCCGCAGCGGGCTCTGCAGGGGCTGTGTCGTCCGCATCTGCCGTGAGCGAATCGCCTGCGTCCGATGCGGTGTCGTCGGCCGTGGCTGCCGTCTCCTCGGCCGGACTGCCTTCCGATTCCAGCTCGTCGACGTCCGGCACGTCGATGTCCGCTTCGCCGGGCTCGTCGACCTCGTTGCCGGTCGAGAACTCGGTGCCGAACTCGGCTTCGATCTCTGCGCGCTCGTCCTCGTCGAGTTCATACATCTCGCCCTCGTCGAGGCCAGCGTCGGTGCCGGCGGCGGCGCTGGCGTCCGCCTCAGTATCCGATCCGAACTCCGAATCGGTCTCGAAGTCGGAGGCGGACCCGCTCTCGCTCGTCGCTTCGTCAGCGGGATCAGCATCTCCGGCGTCGGCGCCGAAGTCGCCGAGATCGTCCGTTCCGCCCAAGTCGTCCGTTTCGGTCGACCCTGTGTCTGGCGCCGCCTGCGTGTCGGCAGCCGTGCCGCCGACGTCAGCGTCTGCGGTTCCGGCGTCCCTGTCGACCGCGTCGGCTGCGTCGGTCGCTATGTCAGCGTCCGCCGCATCCGTCGAGGTCGTTGTCTCCGAGGCGTCGGTCGCGGTTCCGGTGGTCTCTGTATCGGCCGTAGAGGTCTCCGCGCTGGGAGCGGCGGCGCCCGTGTCGGTGGCTTCGGCGCCTTCCTCCGATGCCGTGTCCGTCGGCGCCGTGTCCGCCGGCGTCGCGTCCGCGGATTCTGGCGCGGACGACTCGGTCGCATCGGCAGCAACGGAGTCGGCTGCGGCCTCAGTATCGGTCGATGCAGCCGACTCCGCCGTGACCGACGCAGCAGTGTCTCCCGGTGCGGCCGACGCGGCCGCGACGGTCGGCAGCGGGCCGAGCTCGTCCGGTCCGGCTTCGTCGGGGGCGACCGACGGCGTCTCGACGGAGTCGCGTTCGTCGGCGACCAGTTCGAGCGCCTGCACGGCCATCGTCCGCACGGCTTCGAGATAGTGTTCGGTCGGTTCGTAGTGATCGACCGCGAGCGCGACGCCTTGGGCGAGCGCGGCGTCGACGCCACGCGATTCGAGCGCCGCGCGCAGGTCCTCGCCGCGGACGTCCATCGTCAGCGCGGCCGCGGTCGTCGCGACGCGTTCGAGCGTCGCCTCCGCGGCGGCGACGACCCAGCGGTCGCGCGTGTCCGCGTCGACCTCGTTGAGGCTCTCGGGGCGGACCGACGTGAAGATTCGATCGGAGTCGTCGGGCTGATACGTCCGCGCCTTCCCGGTGAGTGAGACGAAGCACGGCGGTGCGGCGCGGTCGAGAAAGCCCATTGCGTCCGGCTGATACTGGCCCGCGTAAGTGACGAACACGCCCGTCGGATCGGCGATCCGACCGCGGACGATGTCGTCGTTGACCTGTTCGACCTCGGTGAGCGCGCCGACGGCGAACAGGCGGTTGATCCGCGCGCCGGTGGGCGTCACGACGTAGTTGGGCGCGCGCTCCTCCTCGCCCTCAGAGTACGAGAGCGTCGCGTCGTCGAACTCCGCGGCGAAGAGGCGTCGAGCCACCTCACGGCGGTTCTCGGCGTCGCTCACGGCCGCACCTCCGTCAACAGCGCAGTCGCACGCGCGGCAGGATCCTCCGTCGAGCGCTCGAACTCGCTCGCCTCGACGCTCGCGCCGTAATCGTCGACCGAGAGGTTCCCCCGGACGCGGAACTCGTGGCCGACGACGGTCTCTCTGATCTCGTCGGCGACGACTTCCTTGTCCATCGCGTCGCGGGCGGCCGCCATCGCGTCTTCCATCGTGCCGCCGTAGAGGTCCTCGGTGAGTTCGCGATCAAGGATCACCGTCACCGTCCCGGTGCCGTCGTCGACGATCGCTTTCACGCGCATATCGTCTTCCCCGTCGACGTCGCCGTGGACCCGGCACTGGCCGTTCTGGAGCACGCGGCCGCAGTCCGGACAGCGCTCGATGAGTCCCGAGCCGTCGCGGACTTCGAGGACGTTGCCGACGAGTTCGACGTCGAACAGGCCGCCGGAGGCGACCGCCTCGGCGACGTGCATCCGCGGCGCGTCGTCGTCGACTTCGACCTCGCGCGCGAGCGGGGTGATAGTCGTGAACTCAGAGAGGTTCACCTGCGGGACGCCGCGGAACTCCCGAACGTACACGTCCTCGAAGCGGAATGCGTGACCCTCGCGGAGTTCCGAGCGGGCCTGCCAGTCGGTGAAGGGCAGTCGCCCGGTCTCGTCGGCGACGACGCCCGAACGGATGGTCGTCTCCCCGCTCCGTCCGTCGATGGCGCGCTCCTCGGATTCGAGCACGCGAACCTCGACGTTGCGGCCGCGGTCGCCCGATCGGAGGTCGACGAGAGCGGTGTCGCCGCCGATCTCGTAGGGCACTTCGACCGGTGTCGTCTCGACTGCGACGGTCGACGATTGGCCGATGTTCAGTTCCGGTTCGCCGTCCCACTCGCGGACTCCCGCGTTGCCGACGGTGATCGAATCGCCGGGCTCGAAGCCGAAGTCCTCCCAGGCCGTATAGGAGAGTTTCCCCGTCGCATCCGCAAGCTCTCCCTCGCGGATGACTTGCTCTTCGCCCTGATACTGGATCGAGCGCCGACCAACCGAGAGCACGCGGACTGTCACGGTGACGTTGCCGTCCTCGGTCGTGACTTCGGCGACGTCTTTCGTCGTCGGGGCCGCACCGCCGCCGTCGTCGCCGCCGTGTTTCCGGCGGATGCTCTGTTTGGCTTCCTCAATCGGGACGCTGTACGATACGAGATTCTCCAGGTCGGATTTGACCTCCGCTTTGTCAACCCCGAGGGCGGAGGCGAGCTCCTCGGCGTGTTCGTCTACGTCCATCGTCGGTGGGACTACAGCCGCCTGGGATAAAAAGGGTCGCGGGGCCGGAAGCTCCCAGCGCGTCGCTGGCAACGAGCGCGGACAGCGCCCTGATTAGCCCTCGCTGTCGATCTCGCGGGAGACGTAGATGACGAGCGCGAGGGGGACACCGAGGACGAGCGCGAGGGTCAGTCCGCCGAAGGCCGCGAAGCCGAGCGGCGTCGCCGGAAACGGGACGACGAAGAGAAACATCGGCTGTTGAAGCCCCTCGACGAACGTCGCGGTCAGAAATCCGACCGCGGCCCCCACGGCGACGAGCGCGGCGTACAGTCCGAGGACGAATCGACTCCCGCTGCGCCCACCGGCGTCGCCTTCGCGGCCGTCGTCGCCAGGCTGGTTCGAGATGTCGGTCTCGCTCACGCGTTGCCCTCGGCGACGCGGGCGGTTAAGCCACCCGTTCACGATCGTTGCCAGCCAACCGACGCACCTTTGACCGCGCGCACCGAAGAGGTGATATGAGCGATAGGGACCTCCTCGGAGTCGTCCTCGGTGCAATCGCCGTACTGATGTTCGCGACCGGACTCTTCCTCGCCGTCTAACAGACCGCCGGTCGAGTCTCCTTTCTTGGACTGCGAGTCCACGGGCAGAGTCGTACGTAGCGCGCTGGCCGCGACACCTGAAGACCGACCGACAGCGCGGCCGCTAGTCGAAGGTAAAAACGTGAAGAAGTGATCGAGCGATTCAGGCGTCGTCGCGGTCGTCCGCGTCGCCTTCGGGCTGACCGCCGTCGGTCAGCGCCGTCTCGTCACTCTCTTCTCCACCGTCAGCGATCGCCGTCTGCTGTTTCTTGTCGTACCAGTCCCACTCGGCCGTGTAGAGGCCGGATTCCCGAAGGTTCCACGGGTCTCCGTCCTCGACTTTCGGCCCTTCGAGCCACGACTGGACGAAGTTCCAGACGAAGATGACCTGTCCGGCCAGCAGCAGCAGCGCACCGACAGTCGCGAGCTGGTGCATCGTCGCGAACTGCGGGAGGTACGTCGCATAGCGGCGCGGCATCCCGCCGTAACCGAGCAGGATCATCGCGAAGAACGTCAGGTTCGTCCCGACCATCGTGAGCCAGAAGTGCGCCTTAGCGAGCGTCTTCTGGTACATCCGATCGGTGTACAGCGGGAACCAGTAGTACAGTCCCGAGAACACCGCAAAGCCGATCGCACCCATAATGACGTAGTGGAAGTGCCCCACGACGTAGTAGGTGTCGTGGAGGACTAAGTCGACCGGGATGGACGCCAGGAAGACGCCCGTGACGCCGCCGATGATGAAGTTAGCGACGAAGCCGACCGAGAACAGCATCGGCGTCGTCAGGCGGATCCGGCCGTTCCACATCGTCGTGATCCAGTTGAACGTCTTCACCGCGCTCGGAATCGCGATGGCCAACGAGACGGCCATGAACGAGGCCCGAAGTCGCGGGTCGATGCCCGTCGCGAACATGTGGTGCGCCCAGACACCGAAGGAGAGCACCCCGATCGCGAGCGTGGAGTACACGACGAACTTGAACCCGAAGAGGCGTCGTCCCGAGAACCGCGGGATCACGTAGCTCACGATCCCCATCGGCGGGAGCACCAGGATGTAGACCTCCGGGTGTCCGAAGAACCAGAACAGGTGCTGCCAGAGGATCGCGCCGCCCTCACCGGAGAAGAACGTCGTGCCGAAGTTCCGGTCGAAAAGCAGCATCACGAGCGCGCTGCCGAGAAGCGGGAACGCGAACAGGATGAGCCCCGACTGCGTGAGGATCGTCCACGAGAAGATGTCGAGGTTCGCCCACGAGACCTCGTCGCCGCGCTCGGTGAAGATGGTCGCGATGAAGTTGATCGCACCCATCGTCGCCGAGACGCCCGAGAGGTGCAGGCCGAGCAGCATCAGATCGACGCCGGCGTTCGCTTGATTACCGGCTCCGACACCCGCCGACAGCGGCGTGTACATCGTCCAGGCAGTCTGTGCCGGGAGCACGTCCGGAAGCGGGAAGAAGCCCGCCCAGATGAGCAGTGCCGCCGGCGGCAGCAGCCAGAACGCGATGGCGTTGATCCGCGGGAACGCCATATCGTCTGCGCCGATCAGAAGCGGCACCAGATAGTTCGAGAACGCCGCCAGAATGGGCGTCCCGAACAGGAACAGCATCGTGATGCCGTGACTCGTCAGCAGCGAGTTGTAGAACGTGTTCGAGATGAGCGACATCCCGGGGTCGAAGAGTTCGACCCGCATCAGAACGACCATCAGGCCGCCCACGGTGAACGCCGTGAGCCCGTACGCACCGTACAGGATTCCGATGTCCTTGTGATCGACTGTCGTTAACCAGCGAATGATACCAGACGGTTTCTCTTCGGAAACGTAGCTATCCTGCTGCCCGTACCCGCCGCCCCCAGCGATCGGGCTGTACGAGCGCCAGTTTTCGACCCGCGCGATCCACGCGGCGACGGCAACGAGGAGGATCCCCATTAGAACCGTCAGTGCTAACTGTCCGTTAACCTCCATAGGGGTGTCTGAGTAACGGAAGGTAATGAAAGGTTCGGGACGCCGTGACGGCCCCTCCGAATCGACTCACACCGCAGGCGCTGATCGAGCGGTCCAGCAAAGAGGAAGAAGTCGATTCGAAGCGTGTTAGGCTTCGTCTTCGCTCGCAGCGTCGTCGGTGTCGGCCTCGCCTTCGACGGCCGCTTCGGGCTCTTCGTCTTCGTCGAATTGATTCATCAGTTCGCCGTCTTCGCCGAGCGGTTTGGCACCCTCGACGCCTGCCTGGCCGGGCAGGTAGAGTTCGCCTGTCATTTCGCTTCCGGCGACGGCACGCCCGGCAAAGTACGTCAGAATCGCTAGCAGTACGAACGGAACGGCTACTAGTCCGAACTGAAGCGATGACGCGAGCGGGTCGACCCCGAACGGTGTGACCACGGCGAAAGCGACGATGAAGAACGCCATAATGAACAGCGGGACCATATTGACCGTCAGGTCGAGCAGGGTATCCCGATCGAAGATCTTGTTCGCCATAGGTGGTTCTTCCGGTGGAGAATAAAATAGGTTATTGATTCCGTGCGATTCGAGTCCACCTCAGCGCCGGGGGTCTCGCCGCGCCCGGTCGCAGCGGTTCGGCGCGTCGGTCGACTAGTACGTCGGTTCCTCAGTGTCCTGTGCGAAGAGCGACCCCGCGAGACCGCCAGCGACGAGGATCACGGCAGCGGCGATGATCGCGAACCCGCGGTCGGGGAGGTTGATGCTGGTGTAGATGAATCCCAACCCCAGCGCCGCGAGCGGGATCGCGACGACGACCATCGCGCGCCACGGCGTCCGCGCGTAACTCGATTCTGTGGCCATCCCAGCCACGCTCCCGCCGAACAGGAGCAACCCCCCGACAGAGAGCGGAAACAGCCCGAAGAGGATTCCGAGTTCCGCAATCGGAACCCCGAGCGCGATGAACAGCGGCCACGGGCTCGCCATCCGATACTGCTCCGAAAGTCCCGGTTCAGCGTCCATTATCGGCGCTACGTCCCGAGAGGTACAAAGGGCTTCGATTTGTGCCAGGATGTCGACGGGACCGAGCCGTAATCCGGAAAGAACACCTTTTTCGACGCAGATCGTAGATTCATAACCGATGGGACTGGAGGAAGAGATCGACGAACTCCGCGAGGAGATCGCGAACACGCCCTACAACAAAGCCACCGAGGAGCACATCGGCCGGCTGAAGGCGAAGCTCGCGGAGAAGAAAGAAAAACTCGAAAATCGATCCTCCAGCGGCGGCGGTCACGGCTACGCGGTCGAGAAGACCGGCGACGCGACCGTCGCGCTCGTCGGCTTTCCGAGCGTCGGCAAGTCCACGCTGATCAACGCGCTCACGAACGCCGACAGCGAGGTCGGCGAGTACGAGTTCACGACGCTCGACGTCAACCCCGGGATGCTGAAGCACAACGGCGCGAACATCCAGATCCTCGACGTACCGGGCCTCATCGAGGGGGCCGCCGGCGGGCGCGGGGGCGGGAAGGAAGTACTCTCTGTCGTCCGCACCGCCGACCTCGTGGTCTTTATGCTCTCGGTGTTCGAGATCGAGCGCTACGAGCGCCTACAGCGGGAACTCTACGACAACAAGATCCGCTTGGACACGTCGAAGCCGAACATCACGATCTCCAAGCGCGGGAAGGGCGGCATTCAGGTGACGACTTCCGACGATGTCTCGCTCGACGACGACACGATCGCGAGCGTCCTCCGCGAGCACGGCTACGTCAACGCCGACGTGACCGTCCGCGGCGACATCACGATCGACGAACTCATCGACGGCATCATGGACAACCGCGTCTACCTACCCTCGATCGTCGCCGTCAACAAAGCGGACCTCATCGACCGCGACTACCTGCCGACGGTCGAGGAGAACCTCCGGGACGTCGGCGTCGATCCCGAGGAAGCGATCTTCATCAGCGCCGAGGCCGAGAAGGGGCTCGACGCCCTCAAAGAGAAGGTCTGGGAGGCGCTCGGCCTGATCAGAGTGTATATGGACAAGCCCGGTCGCGGCGTCGACTACGACGAACCGCTCGTCCTGATGGAAGGCGAGAACACCGTCGACGACGCACTCAGAAAGCTCGGCGGGACGCTCGACGAGCGGTTCCGCTTCGCCCGCGTCACCGGCCCGAGCGCCAAGCACGACGAACAACAGGTCGGCCGTGACCACGAACTGCAGGACGAGGACATCCTGCGCGTCGTCGCCCGGAAGTAACGCTTTTTTCGTCCGCTGGGAGACTGCCTGGCGTGCCCTCCACGAAGCAGTCACTGGCTATCCTCGGGATCGTCACCGCGCTCCTCGGTGGGGCGTACGTCGCTGGCATATTCGACTCTCGACCACCCAGCGATCCGACAGCCGAACGGTTGGCCCATCAGGCGGCGAACGCGACGGCGGAGGTACCCGCCTACTCGTTTACCGTCGGTGGGAGTGTCACCGTCGAACGCGGCGGCGACGAGAAGCAAGCGAGCTACTGGGGCCACGGCGGATTCAATCGCTCCGAGCGCAGGTATCGGATCGAGATCGGACTCGCAGACGACCGTGAGACACGATTTCTGCAGGGACGGACGCGCTACACGCCGTGTCCGTACTCGCGGTACGTCAACGTCGCGAACGTCTCCTATGCGACGGAACTCCCACAGAACCGGTCGTGGACGACCGACACGATCCTCGGCGGTCAGCGGCAACTGTTCGAGTTCGCTCGCGTTTACGATCGGGGTACGAGCACCGTCGGCGGAGAAGCAGTGCGCGTCGTCGAGGTCGTGCCCGACCAGTCGAAACTCGCCTCGGTTTCGCTCTCGGTCCCCGGCGAGGGAGACGTCGAGCAGTTGAACCGGAACGCAGACGAACTCCGCGCGATGCTGTATCTCTCATCGGAGACGCACCTGCCGCGCCGCGTCGTCGTCCACCGCGAGCGTGGTGGATTCGGGCGGCCATCGATCGAGGAGCGCATCGTCTACGACTTCACGTACGGGCCGAACTCCGTCGAGCGCCCGCCTCGAACAGTCGACAACGAGAGTGCCTGTCCGACCCCGTAGGCGGACGCTGACCGTGTCCTTCTTGCGGATACGGCACGGAGTAGAGCCGTGTCTCGCACCACCGCACGAACCGTCGCCGTCCTCCTCGCGCTCCTCGTCGTCCCGTGGTCGGTGCAGGTCTTCAGCGGCCGCGACGCCACGTTCCTCTTCGCGTGGGGGCTGTTCAACACGAACCCCCTCTCGGTGACGACGCTCTCGGACTTCCTGTTCGTGTACACGCAAGGGCTGCCAGAGTACATCCTCGCGTGGCCGCTGTCGGTCGTGTTGTACGCGCTCGCGCTCGTGAGCGCCGTGATCGGCTGGCGGACCGGTCGCGAGGACCCGAGGGTCACGGCGGGCCTCCTCGTCGTGGCCGCGATCGCGCAACTCCGACTCGCGTGGGGGTTCTCCGTCCAGCCGGCGCGAACCGCGTGGCCGACCGGCACGGCGGCGTTCCTCGTCGTCGTGTGGTGGTGTTACTGGCCGCGGGTCCAGGCGCGGTTTCGTCGCCAGTTCGACGCCTCGTGAGCGGGCCGGCCCTGTCGAATCGGCGTCCCCGAGCCCGCCGGGGGCCGCTTCAGCACCCTTTTTGCCCGCGGCGTCCGTCCGTTCGCGTATGTCTGGAGTACTCGACCACGTGATGATGCGCGTCGAAGACCTCGAGGAGTCTCTCGATTGGTACACGACGCACCTGAACTACGAGGAGAAGGGCCGCTGGGAGGCCGACACCTTCACCAACGTCTACCTCGGCCCCGAGGAGATGCACGAGGAAGGTGCGATGCTCGAGCTCACCTACAACCACGACGACCGGACCTACGAGATGGGCGACGCCTGGGGCCACATCGCCGTTCGCGTCCCCGAGGGCGAACTCGAAGCCCACTACGAACAGCTGATGGAGGAGGGCGTCGAGGACTACCGCGACCCCGAGTCCTGTGGTGGCCGCTACGCGTTCGTGAAGGACCCCGACGGCCACGAAGTCGAAATCGTCCAGCGCGATCCCGATCAGGGCGCGAAGTGGAGTCTCGACCACACGATGATCCGCGTCGAGGACGCCGACGAGGCGCTCGGCTTCTGGACGCGGAAATTCGAGTACGAGCACACCAGTCGCTGGGAGTCGGATACCTTCGCGAACTACTTTATGAAGCCCGAGGGCGCCGACGACGCCGCGATGTCGGTCGAACTCACGTACAACTACGACGGGCGCTCGTACACGATGGGCGACGCCTGGGGCCACCTCTGCGTGCGCGCGGACGACCTCCACGACTACTGGGACACGCTGATGGAGCGCGAGGCCGAGGACTACCGCGACCCCGCCTCCTGTGAGGACCGCTACGCGTTCACGACAGACCAGGACGGCCACGAGATCGAGATTCTCGAACCCTAACAGGGCTTATCGTAACTGTTCGGAGATTCTCGCCGTACCGTCCGGCGAGACATCTATGACGACGTACGGTAATCCCTGTAGCTCGACCGAGTCGTCGGTCGGACGCAATCGCCACACGGAACGACAAGGGATTTATTCGTCAGATCCGTTCAACTGCATATGCCCGGGTTGCTCTCCGACGCGCTCGCGTGGGCCGTGATCCTGACGTTCGCCGTCGGGGTGCTCTCGGAAGGCCGAAATCAGCGGCTCGCGCGCTATGTGACCGTCGCCGCGTGGATCGGCTTCGCCGTCTTCTGGCTCCAGTTAGTGCCGCACTTCGCGTTCGTCCACAAGAGCTACGTCGAGGGCGTTCTCGCGGTCGCGGCCGTCCCGGCGTCGCTGTACACCGGCTACCTGCTGTGGAACGGCCGCGACTCGCTGTACGTGCTCTCGCGGGCGGTCGCAGTGATGGGGCTGATCTACCTTCCCTTCGAGACGATCCCGGCGTTCTCGCTGCTCGGTGTCGCCGTCCCGGCCCCGCGCGGCGTCCTGATGGAGACCGTCGCCGCACAGACCGGCTTTCTGGTGAATGCGCTCGGATACCACCCCGAGATGATCGTCGGCGAACAGGGCTATCTGAACACGTTCCTGTTCTTCGACGGCTCTCATCGGCTGACCGTGGCGGTCGTCCTCGCGTGTACGGGGCTCGGGAGCATCGCCATCTTCGCCGGCCTGATCGCCGCGGTGAAGGCCCCGTTGCGCCGAAAGCTTCGCGCGATGGCCATCGCCGTGCCGATCATCTACGCGCTGAACCTCCTGCGGACGACGTTCATCACGATCGCCTTCGGCAAGCAGTATATGCAGTGGTTCGTCGACGAGATTATGTTCCTGTTCGGTTCGTCGGACCCGTATATGGTCTCTTTTTTCATCTCCGATCGGATCATCAGCCAGATCCTCGCGGTCGTCGTCCTCGTCGGAATCACCTATCTGGTCGTCCGCGAACTCCCGGAACTCCTGACGGTCATCGAGGACGTTCTGTTTATGCTGACCGGCGACGAGTACGACCTCGAATCCGAACTCGGACTGGAGCGGTCAGGGGCCTGATCGGCGAGCGAAACCAGAAGAATCGGGTCCGCTACACTTCGTTTGCTTCGAGCACGTCGGCCGGCGCCCCGCCGAGCGTCGCGAGCGCGTCGGACTCGACGTGGTGGAGGTCGCCGGGGATCACGAGCAGGTGAAGCGGGTCGCCGAAATCCGCCGTGGCCAGCTCCGAGAGTCGGTCGGCGACGACCGTCGGCTCTGGGCTCCCGGCGCGAGCGACGACGACGCCGAGCACGTCCTGCCAGTCCGCAGCGAGCATCTCCGCGGCGACGTCGGCGCTCATATACTCCTCGCGCTCGGCCTTGATATCGAGATAGACCACGGTGTGGAGGCCGCGCTCGCGGTTCGCCTCGATCGAGTCGACGACGCTCTGGGGAACCCCGTCGGCGCCGTGCGCGTACGGGAACGGCAGCGTGACGGCTTTTCCGAAGCGGTAGTTCTGGAGCCCTGTGAGTCCGCTTGCGGCCGTCTGTGCGGTAACGCCGTGGATCACGCGGGTGTCGATGCCGCGCTCGATCGCGCGGAGTCGCAGGTCGACGTGCGTCGTCGAGATCATCGTGTCGCCGGCGGTGAGGAACGCGACGTGTTCGTCTTCGGCAGCGTCGAGAACGTCTTCGGGATGTTGCTCGACGCCCGCGCGGTCCCGGACGTCGATGTCGATATCGTGGTACGCCGACAGTTCGTCGACAGTCGCCCCCACGAGGTGGCTCGTGTAGAACTCGGCGACCGCCCGGTCGGCGTCGGCAAGCGCCTCTCGGCCCTCGACGGTGATCGAGCGCTCGTCGTACAGTCCGAGGCCGATGAAGGTGAGCATACCTCGTCTGGGCGGGCGGCGCGTATAAACCGCGTGAATGTCCGTCCAGGCGGGGGAACGCGGCCGGTTCGGCGGTACTCTTTTTATCGATGCTGCTGAATCACCATCTGGCGCTGTCAGCGCCTTGGTTTGTTCGAACGACGATCCGGCGGTCGACTGGTCATCGGCCTGCTCGGAACGTCGTCGTTCCATCCGTCCTGAGCCGCGTCGCTCGACGGTCATCGAGCCCCGACGCTCGCTTACTCCTCGTCCAGCAACCCGAGGTCGTCAGCGACGGCGTTGGCCAGTTCGTCGGCGATCACCGGATCGACCTGCGCGATCTCCTCGCCGTCGTGCCGGTGCTCGTTGTGTTTCTCTAGGGACGTTCGGAGTTGCGAGAGCGACACCCGCGACGTCGTTCCGCACTCCTCACAGACGATCGGGACCGTCGGTTCGTCCGTCTCCTCCTCGGTCATACCCGACACTCGATCGACAGGTGTGAAAACTGATCCGGTTTCGGGGTCGGCAGTGGGATGCCGTTAGCCTCCGCTTCGGACGGGCGGGGCGAGAAAGACGACCCAGCCGCCGAACATCACGACGCCGCCCAGTTCTGGGAGCGCCAGGCCCGGACCCGGCCGGATGCCGAGAAGCCAGACGAGCCAGCCGAGCAGGTGGCCCACAGCGAGCGCGAGGCCGAGTCGGCCGGCCGTGGTCGCCCGCCGCAACCACCCATCCACGGACACCGTCGCCGTCGCGAGCAGGAAGAATGCGACCGCGACAGGGAAGTGCAGCGGCGTTCCGGCCGGAAAGACACCGACCAAAACCATCGAGACGATCGACAGCACGTAGCTACTCGCGACCGCGATCGAGGAGCGCCGGAGCGCGAGTGCGTACGCGATACCGACGGCGCCGCCGGCGACGAGGCCGCCGTTGAACAGCAGTGCTGTCCCGGACGCGGTTCCGAGATCCGAGAGCGCACTTCCCGCCCAAGAGAACGTCGCGGACCGCCACGTGGCCGCGAGGATCGCAGTAATCGCGACGAGCGCGCCCGCTGGTCCGGCGTGTGTGGCGTAGCGCATCAGTGTGTCGGCGACGCGACTGTTCGTCACGGCTGTACGTCAGTGCATCGCCGCAAAAAGTGTCGGGCCCATCGGAGCCCGGACGGGGCGTCCGACGCGTCCGGACGACCGTTCGATCAGACGCCGACTTCCGCGCCGACGTACAGGACGACGACGAGGAAGATCCAGACGACGTCGACGAAGTGCCAATACATCGAGGCCGTACTGACCGACACGTGGCGTTCAGCGGAGTACTGACCCATCAGCGCGCGGACGAAGACGATCCCGAGGAGGACCGCGCCGAGGCTGACGTGGAGTCCGTGGAGTCCGGTGAGGCCGAAGAAGGCCGACGCGAAGAACCCGGACGTGAGGGTGAAGTCCGCGTGGACGATGAACTCGTAGTACTCGTAGATCTGGCCGCCGATGAAGATCACGCCCAAGAGAAGCGTCATCGCGAGGCCGATGAGGAAGTTCTGCCGGTCGCCGTTCCGGATCGCGACGTGTGCGTAGTGCAGCGTGATCGACGACACGACCAGGATCGTCGTGTTGATCAGGATGAGCGACCCTGTCAGGTTCGGGACGCCCGTGAAGATCGACGCCCAGTCGCCGGCGCGGATGTAGAAGTAGTATCCGAACAGCGCGCCGAACGTCGCCAGTTCGGAGCCGAGGAACGCGAGCATCCCCCAGCGGAGTTTGTTCGCGCTCTGTGAACTCGCTTCGCGTGACCAGAACTTCACCACGAACGCGTGATACACCCAGCCGTACAGTCCAACGAGGAACACGCCGACCGTCGCGACGAGCGCCATCGGGCCGGCGAGCGGGCTGACGATCGCGCCGTCGCCGCGACCGAGGATGTACAGCGCGGCCGCGACGTAGACGCCTGCTCCTCCGACCGCGGTGACGAACGGCCACCAGCTCGCTTCACCAAACCCACGGGGCCAGTCCTCGACCGCAGGGAGGTGGTGTCCGTGGTCGTCGTGTGCTTCTTCGGTACCCATAGGCGTGGGTTTCGATCCGACGACTAAAAACCCTCCCAAAACATACGACGATATTTGCCTCAGCCGGCGCCGACCGCGCTCGAAACCCCGCGGTCTTCGCCGGTTGCGACGCGTGATCGTGACCGCGGCGAGCAGGCGACTGTATCTGACGGGGTCGCTCAGTCAGTCGGCGCTCGACGGCGTGCGGTGGTACGGACCCGCCGAGATGTCCTCGCGAAGTTCGCCGAGTGCCTCGCGGTCCCCGCCACTGCTCATCTCGGTGACGACGGCGAGAACCTCCTGTCTGGAGATCTTCACGCCGGTCGCCGAGAGCGCGTCTTCGGGACGCGCGAGGAGTTCTCTGAGGGTGCCGACGGCGAGCAAGAACGGAATGGCCCACGCTTCGAGAGTGTTGCCGTCGCGGAGCGGCACCGTTTCGAGGTACGTCTGAGCGTCGTCGAGGAACGAACCCGCGAACTCGGCGGTTCGGCGGACGACTGACGCCGCGCTCGCCTCGTGCTCGTCGTCTAAGACCTCTTCCTGGGGGACGCCGGCGTCCTGGAGCCACTCCGCCGGGAGGTAGACGTTGTCCTCGGCCGTGTAGTCGTCGTAGACGTCTTTCGAGATGTTGACGAGCTGGAGGAGCAGACCGAACTCCTCGGCGGTGTCGTACAGCCGACGGCGGCGGTCGGCGGCGACGTCGTGCCGCGTCACGAGGTTCGTGATGAGGTTCCCGACGGTGCCGGCGGCGTAGTAACAGTACTCTTCGAGTTCGCTGCGAGTCTGGATGCGGAGGCCGCCGTCGTCCTCGTAGCGTTCGACGAACTCGGCCATCCCCTGGACGAGTTCTCTCGCCGGCGGGACGATCGCCCGCTGGACATCTTCGGGGAGGCTCTGGAACGTGCGGAGGACGCGGGGGGAATCGCGAACGACTGCCCAGTCGTCGGTCATCGCGTCCTCGTCGGGGAGGTGGGGCTCGACGGAATCGACGAACGATTCCGCCGTCGTCTCGTCCTCGGGATCGAGGACGGCGTCGTACGTGCGGAGCAGCGTCGCCTGTTCGGCCGGTGGGATGTGCGAGGCGTCTTCGACGGTGTCTGCGATCCGGCAGACGAGGTACCCGAGACAGATGTACGAGGACATCGGTTCATCGAGCACGTCCACCGTGAGCGCGAAGGTGCGAGAAACCCCTTGGACCGACTCGTGACACCACTGGAGGTCGGCTTGGTCGACTCGGGGGCGTTCATCCTGCTGAGACATTCGGAGTGTCAACTCCTACGGAGGGCGGCATAAAAAGCTTCGTGGGGTAGATCGGAGTATTGTGCGATACGAGAGAAACAGAGGACCCTGTGGACGAGTCGCACACGAGCAGGCTGTTCGACCCTCTTACGAGCCAATGTCAACGGATCGACCACTATTCGGTGGGCGGTGAGAGTAGATTCGGGTTTGCTGAACGGTATGCCGCCGTTACTCCATCCGGTCGTCACCGGCAGCGTACGGATTCGCCTCGGCGTAGGGGTTCTCGCGCGTCTGCGGCGGGTGTTGCACACGGACGTACGGTGGTTCCTCGACGTACTCGACGAGCGACGTGGTGCCGACGAAGCCGCACGGTGACTTCCGGAGCGCGATGTACTGCAGGCCAGCGTCGCCGACCCACGTATCCAGTGTCTGTTCCGCGGAGTCGCGGTAGAAGGCGGCGATGCGGTCCTCGACGGTGTTCGGATTCAGTACGTGACACAGCGCGCTGTCGGGATCGAGGAGTTCGGACTCCTCGAAGTAGCGGACCCGTCGCGCGTTCGCCGGGCCGAGAGTGTGGACCATCGCGTCGGCGTTCACGAGCGAGTAGATCGTTCCCTCGACGTCGTCGTAGAGTCGGGCGAGGAGGTTCATCACCGTCTCGTGGTCGTGTTCGGGCGTGAAGACGTTCGGCTGGTCGTCGTTCCACGTCCCGACGAGATCGACGACCGCGAGCTGTCCCGTTTCGAGTACGTGCTCGATGTCGTAGCCCTGCCCGTCGAGCAACTGGGCGGTCCGATTCTCCCGGAGTTCGATCGTCGGTACGAGGACGACTCGGTCGTCGGTTTCGAGGCCGTGCTTCAGGAGCACGCTGAAGAGCGCCGTCAGGTTCGCACGCCCGTCGTGTTCGAGCAGGACGCCGGTCCCGCGGACGAGGCCGCCGCCGGCGAGTCCGTCGAGGCCGTCGATGCCGATCGGGCGGTGCCTGTGGTCTTTCAGTTCGGGGGGTTGCGACCGGCGCTTCGGCGCGATCCGGAGACCCGCCGACCCGAACTCGACTTCCATCTCCCGACGGTCGTAGTCGACGCCGCGCATCTTCGCGATGCGGAGGAAGTGATGCGGGTCGTCCTCGACGTTCCGCTGGGTGAGTTCGACGACGCCGTGGGTGGTGAACCGGAGTGCGCTCGTCGCCTCGTTATCGCCGGTGCGCTCGGCGGTGAACAGGCTCGTCGCCTGGAACTCGTCGGAGAAAAAGCGGATCAGATCCAGCACGGAGCGCCGGAAGCGCTGGGGGCTGTCGGTGATGACCGAGAGCCCGGAGACGCTGTCGAGGACGACGCGGTCGACCGGCGCGAACCGTTCGAGATACTGCCGGATGTACTCGCCGGTGAACGGTGGATTGAACCCCTGTGAGAGGATCTCGCCGTCCTCGTCTTCGGTCAGCGTCTGCAGCGTCAGATCGTCTTCTCCGCCCTCGATCGTCCGGCCCGCGCCGGCGTGAATCGACGTGATCGAGAGGTTCTCGTGGTGGAGATCGAACTCGAAGTCCGCGAAGGACTGGCGCAGTTCGCCGATGGTCTGCTCGGTACTGATGAAGAGACAGTCCTCGCCGGCGTCGAGGCCAGCCTGGAGAAACTGCATCGAGAGCGTCGATTTGCCGCTTCCGGGACCACCGGTGAGAAGCGTCGACCGATTCGTCGGGTATCCCCCACCGAGCATTCCGTCGAGAACCTGAGAGCCGCTGGAGACTGAACTATCGCCGGACATCTGATAGCTACTCGGACGACGGCTGTCATAAAATCACTCCCCAGAGCCACAGTTGCGAGCCGTGTCCGAATGCCCGTCGACCCGGGCCGAGAGCCAGGCGAAGTGCGATTCGACGCCCTCGACGCCGGCGTCGGTGAGACGATAGACGTCGTGAATTCCCTGCGTTTCGCGCTCGATGAGCCCTCGGTCGACGAGGGCGTCGAGCGTCCCGTAGAACGACTGTGGATCGAGCCGCACGTCGTAGTGTCGTTCGAGCGCTGTCTTCAGTTTCTGTCCGCGGAGCGTCCCCGCTTCGTAGAGCAGCGCACACAGGTCTCGCCGCCGCCCGCTCTGGAGCCACCTCGACATCGTCGGCAGATCGGTTCGCGCGGACACGACACTTTCGTTTCCGGGCTGCCGGATTCGACTCTCACCGAGACACTTCTGACCCGTCTGGATCGCTCGCCCACGGGGCGGACCCGAACCGGTAGGTTCGACTTCCCCGCCTCCCAAGGGCGGGTATGTCGACTACGGAGGCGACGGCGAACGGAATCACCGCGCGCTATCGAGAGACCGAGACCGAGCGAGTGCTGACGTTCGAATCCGGTGGCAAGACGGCTGCTATCGCACAGAACATCGAAGGCTACGCGATGCTGAAGGTCCGTCCCAGCGCGGACGGCGACGAACTCGAACGCTACTACGGGTTCGATATGGCGCTCGATCACGCCGCAGAGCTACTCGGCGTCTCGCCGCACGACCTTCCGGTCCCCGACGACGCCGACGATATGGGGATGTGAGCCGACTCGAACCGAGTCTCCGACTGTCGCGGAGTCAGTCACGTCGCCAGTAGAACCGTGGCCCGAGCACCAGATAGGCGAGCGAGAGGAACAGTAATCCATAGGCGAACCCCTCGCCGAGGGACCCGACGAATCGCCGCCCCGTCGGTCCACAGAGCAGGATCGCCGCCGCCTGCACGACGCCCATCACGAGCGCATCCTGCGCGTGCAGGTCGGGATACGTGATCGGCGCGAGCATCAGCGCCGCGAGCAGATAGACCATCGGCACGAGCACGATCGGACTCGTGAACCCGGTGAGGACGGTCGCTCCAAGGATCGTCGCCGCGAGCGTCGTCTGGACGCCTTCGGTCTCGGCTGCGTCGCTGTCGTAGGCGGTGTAGAGTCCCAGCCGCGTCACCGCGGCCGCGACGAAGAGCGCCGTTCCGACGAGCGCAAGGAGGCCCCTGGGCTCGCCGAGCCCCCACGACCCCGCCACCGTCATCGCGACCAAGAGCGCGGGCGCGACGCCGAAGGACGCGACGTCTGCCAGCGAATCGAGATACGGGCCGACTGCCGTCCCGCCGCGGCGACGGGCGACGACGCCGTCCAGTGCGTCGGCGATGGCCGCGAGCAGGAGAATCCGGGTCGCGAGTTCGACGTCGACTGTCGTCGCGACGGCGGCGACGAACCCGAGTGCGGCGTTCGAGACCGTCACCGCGTCGGCGAGGCCCAGCCGACCGACGAACCGCGGCTTCATACCTCGGCCGACTCGGAGGATCGGTTTACCTCTTTACATCCGGATCCGGTCGTATACGTTCGGAGACAGGAACGTCCGCGCGGTTGCGGCCACATCCGTCCGGACCGGGCCACATTTAGCGCTCGCTCCCTGAAACCGGAGTATGAGAGGAACGAGAGCGCCGGGGGACGAGGGCGTCTCCCGTCGGCGCGTGCTCGCCGGACTCGGCGCGGCAGCGGCGACGAGCCTCGCGGGATGTTCTGCGGGCGCAGCGGGCGAGTACGACATCGGAATGACCGCGGTCGCGTTCGACCCGCCGACGTTCACCATCTCGCCCGGCGACACCGTCGTCTGGCAGAACACGAGTTCGCGCGGGCACACGGTCACCGCATACGACGACCGGATTCCCGAGGACGCAGAGTTCTTCGCCAGCGGGGACTACGAGACGACGAAGGCGGCCGAGAAAGGGTTCCGCGAGGAGTTCGGCGGCGTCATCGACAGCGGCGAGGCGTGGTCCCACACGTTCGAGGTGCCCGGCGAGTACCTGTACTTCTGCATCCCACACGAGCAGGCGGGGATGGTCGGGACCATTACCGTCGAAGAGTAGCCGTCTGGGAGTTTTTCGGGGCCGTGACCGACGCGCGAGCCGTCGGCTCGCGGGCGAAAAAGAAACGGAAAGTCGCCTGAAAAACCGCGTTACTCGTCGACTGCGACGTCTTCTTCGTCGACGTCGACGGCGGCTTCTTCCTCGGCGGCGACCTCTTCGGGTCGCGCTTCGAGGGTGAGCTTCTGGACCTCGACCCGGCGGAGCGGGTAGATGGTCTTCGCGTCGCCGTAGATCGCAGAGGACAGCCGTCCTTCGATGACGCTGTCGATGAGTTCGGCGAAGGTCCGTTCGGAGGCGGCTTCCTCGACGAGGTCGATCATCACGCGCCGAATCGCCTTCTCCTGGCTGCGGTCGGCCTTCTTCGTCGTGAAGGCGACGGGCTGGAGCTGGACGCGGTAGTCGTCCGTCGTCAGCACCGTGATCGCGACGTCGACCTTCGAGGCGCCGCGGCGAACGAGGCTGCGAACGTAGTCGCGTGCGAGTTCGTGCTTGATGAACTCGGTGTAGGCCGCGTCGCTTGAGACGTCGTTCACCTTGAAGGTGAGCTTCGTGTTGTTTTCACCCTGATCGCCGGTGATGTCGCCGAGGGTCACCTCGACGGTCCGTCCGTAGACCTTCTCGGGCTCGTCCGCGAAGGTCGAGCCGAGCTCGGTGCGGTCGAACTGCTCCGGCGCGATGAGGGTGTACCATCGCTTTCCGCGCTTCTGCTTCGAAACTGATCGTTCACTCATAGTATGTCTGGGTCGTGTCGACGATGGCGTCTGCCACCGTCAGGTTGACCACGGTGTCGTCCACCGTGGACTGCAGCCCGCCGGTCGTCTCGCGGGTGATCGTCGTCACGAGCGTCTCGCCCTCGACGACCATCTCCATCGAGTCGGTGTTGTCCGGACGGATCGCCGCCGCCACCGTCTCGGCGTCGGCGTGCGTCGTCCGCAGGCGGGCCGTCCGCGACGCACACTCGCGCGTCGCGTCCGAATCGTTTGCGTTCGTCATCTCGGTGCCTCCCCCGTGGAGCGGTCCACGTCGCTACTCATCGCACTGCCTCCCTGATCGCGGCAATAACGTCTGCGTCTGCCGCGTCCGCGTCGAAACGAGCGGTCGCGCGCGTTGCGTCGCCGGTCCACGCCGCGTCCGCCGAGGTGAACTCCGAAGCGAGCGCCGCGGCAGCGTCCGCGGCACCCGTCTCACGAGCCGACAGCGCGGCCACCCCGTCGTCGAGCGCGACGACGAGCGGTTCAGGCGATCGGAAGTCGCGAACGAGTCGCGCGACCGTTGCCAGTCGCCCCGGCGTCGTGCTGTGGTCGCGGGCGTCGGGATTGCCGCCGACGTCGCCGCGGACGACGAACACGCCGTCGTAGCGGCCGGTGTGACCGTCGTCGATCGCTCGGTGAACGGCTGTGCCGTGCGTGCGCCACGCGTCGAGCGCGGCCTCGCGGCCGCCGTGTCCGAGCGAGAGCGCGACGCCGGTGCCGGGGCGCTCGACGGCGACGGCGTGTAACACGTCGGCGAAGCCGCCGAGCGTCGCCATCGGGCCGTCGGGCGTCGCGTACGGGCGAAGCGCCCGTTCGACTGCTGTCGCGGCTCGGGGCGTCGCGGCGTCGTCGCCCGCGACTGTAAATGCGACGAGCGAGGCGATCGATCGCCGCGTCTCCGCATCGGACGCTGTCGGGTCTGCCAGCGAGGCAAGTGCCGACTCGACGGTGTCCACGTCGCCGGAGAACGGCGCGCGGAGCAGCGTCGAGTGGGTCAGGCCGTCGACAACGTCGTCGACGGGGATCGCCACGCCGGGGCGGCGCTCGATCGCGCCCATTCCGTCGGCAGCCTCGACGAGCGATCCGGCGACCGAGCCGGGATGTGCTCCGGCGGCGGCGACGCCGGCAAGCGCCAGCGTCACGTCGGATGCGACCACGTCGTCGCGGGCGCCGTCGTCACGACCGAGCGCGATCGCGACGTCGTACGCGCGGCGGCTGACGGGACCATCGGTGGACCTGATCGTCACGTCCGCGTCGGGGTGTTCCGTCCCGACAGCGACGAAGACGCCGTCGTCCGCTGCCGGCGCGGCGGCGTCGAGCGACGCCACGCGCACCTGGAACGGCACGTCGGCGCTTCGGAGGCCGCGAGCGAGGAGGCCAGCGGCCGCGAGCGCGTCGCCGCCGGCGTGACAGACGACGCGGACGAACGCCGCCGCCGACAGCGCAGACGCCACGCTCTCGGTGGGGGCGTCCGCGGACGTGCCGGCGTCGGATCGGGAGGCCATCGGTACGATGTGTGGGGGTTACTCTTCGAGGAGTTCGACGGCGACGTCGAAGGTGTACGTGAAGTCCTCGTCGAGCGCGTCGCCACGGTAGTAGTCGACGAGCCGACGGATCTTGGACTCGGTGTTCTGCAGGGCACGCTTGTTCTGCATGTCCTGCTGGTTCTCGTTGACGTGGCGACGGAGGCGCACGGCGCGCTCCATCAGGTTCCGAAGGTCCTCGGGGAGCTCCGGGGCCGCGTCGTTCTCGTCGAGGATCGTAGTGACCTTCTTGCCGGTCGCGAGCTTGACGTCGGGGATCGGAACGCCCTTGACGCCTTCGTCGCGGAGCTTGAGACCGATCTGGCTGGGTTCGTGACCCTGCTCTGCAAGTTCGACGACGCGCGCTTCGACGTCTTCGGCGTCGACGTCACTCCACTCCGGGGGTTCGTCTGCCACCGGCTTGTCCGAACCGGACGAGCCACGGCGGCGGGTGTGCATTCGTGCCATTGTTTTCTGGTTGGAACGGCACAGACCGCAGAATACGCGATGTGACGTGCCGACGGCGTCGGCAGCGTCGCACTTCCGCAATCCCAAGCCGCGACGAGCGCGGCGAGTCAGATTTGCGGCCGTGCTGTTCCCGTCTGAACTCATCCGTGTCGGCGACAAAAGGATTGCGACCCGGCGTCGATGCCCCGCAAGTCGAAGCCCTTAAGAACGAAAGCGGAATACGGGAAGATGCGTTCGAGGGCTCGTAGATCAGGGGTAGATCACTCCCTTGGCATGGGAGAGGCCCCGGGTTCAAATCCCGGCGAGTCCATTCGTATTCCTCCGTCGTGACCAGGGACCGCGAGTGCCCGGTCCGTTGTCTTACCACTGCGTAGCGCCCCGTCGTGACTGTGAGCTGACTGAAGAAAGCTTATTCCAGTTCTCCGACGAGCACCGGTGTGCCCCGATCACGACGCACCCTCCTCAACACCCTCGGAGTAGCACTCGGTAGCGGGACGCTCGCGTCGGCTGCCGGATGTCTCGGCGGACAGTCAACACCCACGGAAACGGGTCCTGACAAGACCTCAGCCAGTACGTCGACCACGGCAGCGACGCAGGCCGGTGAGGCTCCGGAGGAGTACAGGCAGTGGCTGCCGGACCCGACGACGACTCCGCTGTCGGATGGGTACGGCGTGCGATACTTCGACGTGGCAGCGATTCGTTCGTATCGGGACGTCATCCATCCGGACGCCTACGATCGACTCGAAAATCAGATGCTGCGGCCCGTCTCCGGCGAGTTCGTCGACGCCGCCCACGTCGCGGCGACGGTACAGATCGACCACGTGATGGAGTTGGCTCTCGGATCGTTCGATCCGGAGGTCGTCGGCGAGCAGATTACCAGTGACGGCTCGTCGGCGACTCCAGCGACGACGCGCACACCGACGACGGCGACGCCGACGCCCTGGCCGGAACCGGAGCGCTACAAGGGATTCGACCTCTACGGCACGGACTACGGCTACGCCGTCTCGCCGGACGCGTTTATGTCGGTGTCGCCGATGCGGGAGGGCGACGGCATCGACTACGCAAAAGCGATTATCGACGCGACGACGTCGGAGACGAGCCAGTACGCCGACGGCAACGAGTACGTCGCCTCGATGTTCAGCACCGTCGACGCGCCCCACGCGCTGTGGTGCTACCCGGAGGCGACAGACGGGTCGACGATGCGTGGTTTCCGAGCGGACGAGATAACCGGCCAGCTCAAAGCGTGGCGGTTCGGCCAGGAGACGACCCACCTGACGTTCGCGAACACCTACGTCGACGCCGCAACCGCCGAAAGCGGCGAACTGGCCGCGTTCGTCGACGCCGAGTCCGAGCGCTTCGGCGCGTACGATGGACTCGACGTCGAGACCGAGGGACGACTGGCCTGGACGGACGGCACGATTCCGACGGGCGAGTTCGACCATTTGTCTGCTGGCGGCCCCGCGGAGGGAGTGACGACGCCCAACTAGTGATTGTGAGCAGGCCCGAGAGTGTGATCCGTTCACGCTCCCACGTCGCCCGTGGGACTTCGCCACGGTTATCCGAATCTCCGCAAATATCTAGGGGAATGGAATTCGACACTGGCCGCCGCCGATTCCTCGAAATCGCAGGAACCGGTGCCGCGCTCTCTCTGGCAGGGTGTAACGCGCAGCAGACAGACGGCGAGACGACTGGAACCGCTGGGTCGAACGGTGCGACGGTTACCGTCGCGGTCCAGCCCGACCAAGAGCAAATGCAGCAGCGGGAAGACGAGATCCGATCGCAACTCGAATCGGGCAACATCTCTCAGACGGAGGCACAAGAGCAGTTCCGCACGGCCCAGTCGGAACTCCGCTCGGCGGCGGTGAGTTCCTTCGAGGAGCAGGCCGCTGAATCGGGCCTGACGATCGAAGACTCGATCGAGCAGTTCAGCGTCCTCCTAGTCTCCGGCCCCGCGACGGCGCTCATCGACGCGCTCTCGTTCGAGATGGTGAACGGCCTGCTGCCGGCAGAGACGTTCCAGCAAGCCAAAGATCAGGCGACGACGCAGACGGCCACCGACACGCCGTCGAACTGACAAAAACGGGAGACGCCGCACACGAAATCCGCGGTGTAACTTCGAGAGATACACAAACAATTATGTGCAATACTGTTGTTGATCGGGTAGTGACGGGCTACAGTGGGGATCAGACGACGTTTTTCGGGACTGTTCGCGATCGTATCGTAGCAAGGACTCGTGTTTCTGATGGTCAGTAACGATTCACGGCCACCCGACTCGTCGATCGCGGAGGACGAGACAGTCCACTTCGAGTGGGACCAGAAAGGACGACCGAGTGCGGCGATCGCCGACGCCGTCGCCACGGCGACGGACTCCGAGATATCCGAGATGCCGCCGCTGCACGAGGTCGTCGATCCCGACGCGTTGAACCGCATTCTCGACCCGAGCGTGGACAGCGCAGATAGAGACGACACTCGCGCACACGTGTCGTTCCAATACCACGGCGTGCAGGTCCGTGCGGACCCCGACGGGATCGATGTTCGGCCACTCGACGACGCCGACGTGCAGTAAGCGGCGTGTGGCGGTTCGGCCCACGACGTGCAGTACGCGGCGTGTGGCGGTTCGGCCCACGACGTGCAGTAAGCGGCGTGTGGCGGTTCGGCCCACGACGTGCAGTACGCGGCGTGTGGTATTCTCGGCTTGGGATGTGCGGCGTTTACTCCTCGGCGTAGAACAGCGTCCGGCGACACTGGGGGCAGACGTACGGAACTGGCGTGAGGATCTCGTCCGACCGGATGCTGCTGAGGAACCCCTCTGTCGGCTCCTGTGAGACGATCGTCGGCGTTCCCACCGCGTTGGAACCTTGCAGTTTCATCTGCGTGAGCGGTTCCTCACAGTCCGGACAGCGCTTTTCGTCAGACATACGGCGATGGTCCACTCCCGAATCAAATAAGCGTCCTGCAGTCTGTGCTGCTGCGCGTCTGCGACAGATCAGATGAGCGGTCACACGCCGTCGGATGACGATCACGGGGCGCATCGAGACCTACGGATATTTCCCTCCGTCCGACGACCTCCCGGTGATGGCTCTCGCATCGGCTGCAACGAACGCCGTCCTCGTCGCGGTCGCCGTCGTCGGATTAGCCGTCAGTGCAGGTCAGTTCGTCGCGGGCGCGGGCGGCGTGGCTCGCCGCTTGGGTCTCTCGGGCCTGCTGGTGGGACTGACCGTCGTCGCGTTCGGGACCTCGGCACCCGAGTTCGCCGTCACGCTCGACGCGGCGCTCACGGCGAAGTCGAACATCTCCGTCGGCAACGTCGTCGGGTCGAACATCTTCAACCTCGGATTCATCCTCGGCGGGGTCGCGCTCATCCGCGCCCTGCCGGTCTCGACGGCGCTCGTTCGTCGGGACGGCCTCTCGTTGATCGGGGCGACGGGGATCGCTTTGGTGTTCCTCAGCGACCTTCGGCTCTCGCAACTCGAAGGTGTGCTTCTCGTGATCCTTCTCGGGGGGTACCTCGCGGTGCTCGTACGCACCGGAAGCGAGCAGCTGAAACAGAGCACTGCCAGCGACGCGAACGGGCCCTGGTGGCTCGATCCCCTCCGTGCGGTCGCCGGCCTCGCCGGCATCGTCGTCTCGGCGCACGTTCTCGTCTCTTCGGCCGCCGCGTTGGCGCGGTTCGCCGGCGTCTCCGAGTGGGTGATCGGCGTGACGATCGTCGCCGCCGGCACGTCGGCCCCCGAGTTCGCGACGTCGGTCGCGGCGGCACGGCGCGGACAGGCCGGCCTCTCGGCCGGCAACCTCGTCGGCAGTTCCATCTTCAACCTCCTCGGGGTGCTCGGTCTAGCAGCGATCGTCCGCCCGCTATCGGTCGTCGGAACGGCCGTCGACACGACGCTGTGGCTGTTCGGGCTCACAGTCGTTGCGACCGCGTTCTTCTGGTCGAACGAGGTCCTCTCGCGTCTCGAAGGCGGGGCGTTAGTCGTGATCAGCGCCGCGAACTGGGTGATTGACTTCTTGGGGTGACCGAGCGGTTCGCGCTCTCGCGTCTCGATTCCACCCTACGCGGTCTGCGCCCGCTTCAGGATCTGCGGCACGACCAGAATTTCGAGCACGGCGAGGCCGAGGACGAGTAACTGCGTCGTCCCATCGAGAAACGTAACAGCGACGAACGTAAGGACGGCGGCGCTACTGAATCCCATTCCGTACCGGACGATGGGGCGTTCGAGTGGAGGGCTCATACTGAAACCGCATTCAGGGAACAATATATTCGTTCTCATACTATTCGTTGTCACACCGCCCCTGTCGTCGGGCCACCGAAGTCAGGCCAACCGCTCGGACGCCAGTTCCGCGCCGTCGACGAGCGCTTCGAGTTTCTTCCAGGCGATAGAGGGGTGGACCGCGTTCGCGCCCTCGACGACCGTCTCGAAGCCGCAGTCAGCGCCCGCGACGATCCGTTCGGGGTCGCCGACCGCGTCGGCGAATCGTTCGAGGCGGTCGGCGACGGCTTCGGGATGTTCGACGACGTTCGTCTTCACGTCGATCACGCCCGGGATCAGCCGCCAGCCGTCGGGGAGCGGATGCTCCTCGAACGTCCGGTACTCGTGTTGGTGTCGCGGGTTCGCGCCCTCGACGACCAATCCCCCGATGTCGGCTTCGTAGAAGACGTCGATCACGTCTTCGAGCGCGACGTCGTGGTGATGTGGCCCCGGGTAGTTCCCCCAGCAGGCGTGCAGTCGGATCTGTTCGTCGGGGACGTTGGCGACGGCCTCGTTGAGCGCTTCGACGTGCGTTCGCGCCCGTTCGCGGAAGTCGGCGACCGAGTCGTCCTTGTACGTCAGCGTGAACCCGGCGAGGAGGTCCGGGGCGTCGATCTGGAGAATCGCCCCCGTCTCGGCGATCAGTTCGTACTCAGTTTGGAGTGCGCCCGCGAGATCGAAGATGTACTCCGAGAGGGTGTCGTGATGCTCGGTTTCGGTGAAACGGAGGACTGCGCCGGGTGACGGCGCGGTGCGGAACCGCGCGGGGAATGCCACGTTCTCGGCGTCGACCGCCTCGTCGAACCGCGCGAGGTCCCGCCGGAGTGCCTCCTCGCCCACGTACTCGATCGGTCCCGTGGCGACCGGCCCGCCGATGTTCTCCGTGTCGCCGAGGAGTTCTTCGGCGTACGCTGGGAAATCGTCGAGATCGGCGGGCCACGCGCGCTCGACGGCCCCCTCGCCGAAGCCCGAGAGCCGGTTCGTGACGTCCACCGAGTAGGCGATGCGGCTCTGTTCGCCGTCGTTTCCGACGTCGATGCCGATCTCGGCCTGCCGGCGCGCCACCTCGCGAATCGACTCGGTGACGGCCGCCTCGAATGCCTGCTCGTCGCGGTCCCCGGACTCAGTCAGGAGGGCGCGGAGTCGATCGGATCGCGGGAGACTCCCGACGTGGGTCGTTCGGATTGTGGGCGCTGCCATCGCTCGGTTCCTGTCGGGCGAACCACAAAGAGATTCGGGGCCGCAGCGATTCGGGCGCGGCCGCTGCGGACGCACTGACCGATGCGACCCGTCACCAGTACAGCCACACCAGCAGGGCGAACCCGATGGCGAGACCGCTGGGGACGAGCATCAGCAGGACCTCGGGTGACCCCAGGGTGCTGACAGAGACCAGGTTTGCGAGGTCGAGGAGCGCCCAGAGGCTCGCCACAAAGAGGGCGACGCCGACGACCGCGGCAAGTGCTCGGTTTTTCATACTCGTTCGAGATCGTATCCGCAGTCCTAGAGTTCCGCAGACGATGTAAGGGTTTGGCCCGATCGACACCTGCGCCTAGCGCCGCTGGCGGCCCGCACCCGGCCAGAGTACCGTTTATATCCCGGGAAGGAATTGGTGAAATCGTATGTCAGAAGGTGATTTCGAGGGCTACGGCGGACGGCACGTCCCCGAGCCACTGGAGGAACCGCTCGAACAGTTGGCGAACGCGTACGACGAGATCAAAGACACCGACGCGTTCCAAGCAGAACTCGACAAACTGCTCAGAGACTACGCCGGACGGCCGACGTCGCTGTATCACGCCGAAGGGCTCAGCGAGCGCTACGGCGCTGAGATCTACTTCAAGCGCGAGGACCTGCTGCACGGCGGCGCACACAAGATCAACAACGCGCTCGGCCAGGCCCTGCTCGCGAAGCAGGCGGGGAAGTCGCGGCTCATCGCCGAGACCGGCGCGGGCCAGCACGGGACGGCGACCGCGATGGTCGGCGCGCTGCTCGACCTCGACACGGAGATCTATATGGGCGAGAAAGACGTCGAGCGCCAGCAGATGAACGTCTTCCGGATGCGCCTGATGGGCGCGGAAGTCAACGAAGTCACGCGCGGCGGCGCGGGCCTCTCGGACGCCGTCGACGCCGCGCTCGAAGACTTCGCGAAGAACATCGACGACACGCACTATCTCGTCGGGTCGGTCGTCGGCCCCGACCCCTTCCCGCGGATGGTCCGGGACTTCCAGGCCGTCATCGGCGAGGAAGCCCGCGAGCAGTTCCGAGAGCGCACGGGCGAGCTTCCGGACGCGGCGGTCGCCTGTGTCGGCGGCGGCAGCAACGCGATGGGTCTCTTCCACGCGTTCCGCAACGACGACGAGGTCGCATTCTACGGCGCGGAGGGCGGCGGCGAGGGCGCGGGCTCGAAACGCCACGCTGCGCCGCTGGCCGAGGGCGAAGACGACGTCATCCACGGGATGAAGACCCGCGTCATCCACGACGACACCGAAGTTCACTCGGTGTCCGCCGGACTCGACTACCCGGGCGTCGGTCCCGAGCACGCGATGTTCCGCGAAGTCGGGCGCTGTGACTACCGCGCGGTCGACGACGAGTCCGCGAAGGCGGCGTTCAGAGAACTCTCCGAGGAGGAAGGCATCATCCCGGCGCTGGAATCGAGCCACGCCGTCGCGCTCGCAAAGGAGATCGCAGACGACCACGACACGATCCTGGTCAATCTGAGCGGGCGCGGGGACAAGGATATGGAACAGGCCGCAGCGTTGTTCGATCTGGCCTGAGTGTCGAACGGAGACGACCGATCACCATTAGTGTCGGCGTCGGTGGGGCGACAGCGCACGTGATGTCACCTCCGCAAACTCTAATTCGGTTGGAGCGGTACCGGCTATCGGAATGTGTCGAGAGTTGAAACGGGAACCGACCTGGGTGGCGGCGATCCGTCTCGCGGTACTCGAAGGGCAGGTCGACACGGAGTCCGTCATCGAGGAGGCGAACCTCGTCGCCGGTCGGGAACGGACCGTCGGCGACGTCCTCTCGACGATGGACGAACGCGGCGTCCTGAACAAGATCGACGACGATCTCTATCTCCCCGGTGAGGTCCTCCTGAACTCCGATCGGTACGATCTCGATTTCGAGAAGGCCTCCGACGGCGGCGCCCACCGCTGGAAGTCCTCGGTCTGATAGGGAGTATCGTAACTGTACGGGGATTCTCGCCGTACCGTCCGGCGAGACATCTATCGAGACGTACGATACTCCCTATGAGTCGATCCGGACGCCGCCTAGCGTAATCTATGTAAATACCACGAGTGAACGTAGCCTATGGGCGCGCTATCGAACACGAAGGTGTCGCAGAAGAACCTGACTACAGTCCCCAAGCCGGTCCGAAACTTCCTCGACGTCGGCGCGGGCGACCGCGTCGAGTGGCACGTCGAAGACGGACGGATCATCGTCGAAAAGCACGACCCCGACGGCGAGTAACCGCCGTCGACGTCGAAACTCAGGAGAGATCCGACGGTTCGTCCACGTCACGACGGACCCCGCTGTCCGGAACCGCCACCCGCGCGCTGTCGTCGCTGTCGAGGAGGATCTCACGCCCGCCGACGTCGCCCGCGACGTCGACTAAGTCGTCGAAGAACCGCCGGTCGAAAAGCACCGGGTTCCCCCGGGCGCCCTCGTAGGCCGCCGCGAGCGCGTCGCCGACGCCCGCCTCGTAGGCGTCACAGAGCGTCTCGATCGTCGCGACGTCGACGAAAGGCATATCTCCCAGCGCGACGACGGCCGCATCGACCTGCTCCGGCCGGTCGCGGAGTGCTCGGATGCCGGCCCGCACCGACGAGGCCTGGCCGTTCGCATACCTCGGATTGTGCACGATCTCCACGTCGAGGCCGTCGAGCGCGTCGACCACGCGCTCGGATTCGTAGCCGACGACGACCACGACCGGATCGACGGTAGAATCCACAAGCGTCGCCGCCGCGTGTCTGACGAGCGGGGCGCCGTCGTGCGACGCCAGCAGTTTGTTGCGCTCGCCGAAGCGGTCGCTCGTCCCCGCAGCGAGGAGGACGCCGGCGATCCGCGCGCTGCCGCGGGCGGGCCGTTCGGGCTGGTCGGCTCCGCCAGTGGACTGGTGGGTCTGTCCAGAAGACTGGTCGGTCTGTTCAGATCGGCCGGAGACGGTGTCGTCGCCCGTCTCGAACGGCGGTTCGACGAGCGGCGGCTCTCTCGGCGGCATCACTCGACGACCGAGTAGGGGACGACGTCCACGCGGTCCTCGCGGGCGACGGCGGACTCCGTGAGAACGAAGCCGTCCGCGCGGGTCGCTCGGGTGCTCGACGAGAGCACGCTCGGGTCGAAGGCGTCCTCGTAGACGGCGAGCGGCGAGTCGGCGTGGCCGAGCGGCATCGCGACGCCGTCTTCGAGCGTGACCGGAATCGCGTACGCGAACCCGGGCGCGGCGATGTCGACGTCGCGGGCCATCCGCGCAGCGACCGCCGGGAGCGACGTCTCCCCGGTGAAGAACGGCCGCGCGACCAGCGTCGTCACCGCGTGGGCGCCGACGGGCTTGCCGGGGATTGCGAACGCGACCGCGTCGTAGTCGGGCAACTCGGCGACAGCGATGGGCTTCCCGGGGCGGAGTCGAACGCGATGGAACAGCACGTCGCCGAGGGCGTCGAGCGCCCGGATCACGTAGTCTTTGTCGCCGACGCTGGTCCCGCCGGTCGTCACGACGACGTCGTGGTCGCGCGCGAGCGCCGCGATCTCGGCTTCGACGCGGTCGTAGTCGTCCGGCACGCTGCCCTCGTAGGTCGCGTCGTGGCCCCACGAGCGCACGAGGCCGGCGAGCATCGGCGAGTCGAGGTCGCGATGCTTGCCCTCGTGGATCTCCGTGCCCGTCGCGAGCAAGCCGACGGAGAGCGGTTCGCGAACCGCGACGGATTCGACGCCCAGGTCGCCTAAGAGCAGCGCGTCCTTCGGACCGAGTCGCTCGCCGGCCTCGAAGAGACGCTCGCCCTCGGCGACGTTGCTGCCGCGCTGGTAGACGTACGTCCCCGGTTCGAGGTCGGTGCCGGTCAGCCGACCGTCTTCGACCGTCGCTTCCTCGCGTTTGAGCACCGCGTTCGCCGCCGGCGGGAGGGGCGCGCCGGTCGCGATCCGGACGGCCTGCCCGGCCTCTAAGGTCGGCGGCTCGTCCTCCGGAAACACGTCGGCGTCGACGACGTCGAGCGGATACTCGTCGGTCGCGTCGAATGCGAAGCCGTCCATCGTCGCGTGGCTCTGTGCGGGTACGTCGACCGGTGCGTCGAGCGGTTCGGCGAGCGTCCGGCCGCCGATCCGGTCGATCGAGACGGGTTCGACTCCGGCGGCACCGAGCCAGATGTCCCGAAGCGCCCGGACCCGCTCGGCCCCCTCGTCCCACCCGATCATATCGTCGTAGTCGTGCTCGGATCGGCTACTCATAGGCGTCGGCTCGGGAGTTGCTTCCGTACTCGGCTGCCCGTCGAATTAACACAAACATTTATTGGAGTGCTGTTTGATTGCATAAACCGTGATAATAGTGTGCACATAGCGAGGGTACTTAAAAGGTGGCGGCGCGCAGCAGTAGACCGACCAGACACAACGAGACCGCAGGAATATGGAATTTGATGGAGAATTCGAGTTAGACGGCGTACCACCCGAGAAAGCCTGGATCGTCCTGTCCGATCCGATGGCCGTCCGCGATTCGCTGAAGGGGTGTCAGTATATCACCCCGATGGACGACGACTTCAACTTCGACGAGTACGAGGCCGAAGAAGACGTCGAGATGCTTCCGGAAGCGGATCCGGAGGTCGTCGCCGACCGGGCGTTCGTCGCCGGCCAGAAGTACGCGGCGCTGATGCAGGTCGGCGTCGGGAGCGTGAAACCTCGATTCGAGACGACAGTCACGATCGACGAACGTGACGACGAGGAGTTCGAGATGATCGCCTCCGGCGGTGGCGACGCGTCTGGCAGTAGTTTCAGTATGAACTCGGGGATGAAGATCCACGAACTCGAAGACGGAGAGGGGTCCCGGATCGAGTGGTGGACGGAAGCCGACATCTCGGGGCGGATCGCCCAACTCGGATCGCGCGTCATCAACCCAGTCTCCAACAAGATCGTGAACAACTTCTTCGGAAGCATCGAGCAGCAGATGACAGACGTCGACGAGGAGACCAACACCGGCGTCACCGACAGACTCCGTAATATGCTATGAAAGCTGCACCGTTCGAACACCACGAGCCGACGTCACTCAGCAAGGCGGTGAGCCTGCTGGAGAGTCTCGACGATCCGACGATCCTCGCAGGCGGGCAGAGCCTGGTCCCGATGCTTCGGTTCCGACTCGCCCGACCGGACACCGTCGTCGACATCAACGGTATCGACGAACTGGACTATCTCGACGAATCCGACGGCTACCTCAAGATCGGCGCGCTCGCGCGCCACGCCGACATCGAGGAGTCAGACGTCGTCACAGAGAACTACGGGAGCTTCGCCGACGCGGCACCGCTCGTCGCCGACCCACAGATCAGAAACCGCGGGACGATTGTCGGGTCCATCGCGCAGGCCGACCCGAAGGGCGATTGGGGGTCGGTCCTCATCGCCCACGACGGCGAGGTCGTCGCCGAAGGCCCCGAGGGAGAACGCGTCATCCCGGTCGACGAACTGTTCTTGCTCCCCTACGACACCTCGCTCGACGAGAACGAACTCATCACAGAGGCGCGCGTGCCGACCCCACCCGAGCGAGAGGGGAGCGCCTATCACAAACTGAAACGCAAGACCGGCGACTACGCGATGGCCGGCGTCGCGGCCCGGTTGCGCTTCGACGACGACGGCACCATCGCGGACGCCGGGATCGGTATGACGGCGGTCGACATCACGAACGCACGCGCAGCAGACGCCGAAGCGCATCTGGAGGGCGAGCGCCCGAGCGCCGAACTGTTCCAGAAAGCGGGCGAGCTCGCCGCCGAACAGTCGAACCCCGAGTCCGACGAGCACGGCGACGCGTCGTACAAAGAGCGGATGGTAAACGTACTGACCCAGCGGGCGCTCGGTGACGCCGCCGAGCGTGCGGGGGTCGTCAAACGGAGGGCAACACCGTGACGGACCAACGAGAGATCACACTGACGGTCAACGGCACCGAACGAACCATCGAGGTCGAACCGCGGCGACTGCTCGTCCACGCGATCCGCGAGGATCTGGATATGACGGGCACCCACATCGGCTGCGACACCGGCAACTGTGGGGCCTGCACTGTTCTGCGGGACGGCGAGCCGATCAAGTCCTGTATGATGTTCGCCACGCAGGCCGACGGCAGCGAGATTATGACCGTCGAAGGGATGGAGGACCTCCCCGCGGCGGGCGAGGATCTCCACCCGCTGCAGGAGGGCTTCCACAAGGAGCACGGCCTGCAGTGTGGCTACTGTACGCCCGGAATGTTGATGTCGGGGAAAGCGCTCCTCGACGAGAACCCCGACCCCGACGAGGCGGAGATCCGCGACGCGATCAGCGGTAACCTCTGTCGGTGCACCGGCTATCAGAACATCGTCAGTTCGATCGAGTACGCCGCCGAGAAACTCGACGAACAGGCGGCCGCCGACGGCGGGGTCGTCGCCGAGGACGGCGACAGCGACGGATTCGACTGCGGCGTCGAGAACTGCTGTGGCGGCCCGTCGGCGGAGACGCCGACGCCCCACGTCGAGGGCGCGGACCCGCAGTTCGACGACGTCACCGAGGGGAGTGAGAGCGAATGAGCAGTGACTCGGATTTCACGACCGAACCGAAGGAGTACCAGCACGACGACGACGGCGGCCCCCAACCGGAGAAACACTGCGGCCACGGGCGCGGCGGGATGGGCGAAGAAGTCGCCCGCAAAGAGGACAAGCGGTTCATCACCGGCCGCGGCAACTACGTCGACGACATCAAGAAGCCGGGGATGCTCCACTGTGAGATCGTTCGGAGCCCCCACGCCCACGCCCGCGTCGAGAACATCGACGGCTCCCGAGCGATGGACCTCGACGGCGTCGTTGCCGTCCTGACGGCCGACGACCTGCTCGAACACGACCTGGCGACGATGCCGACGCTGATGGACGACACCCAGGACGTGCTCGTCAACGAGAAGGTGAAGTTCCAGTCCCAGGAGGTCGCCGCCGTCATCGCCGAGGACCGCTACACGGCGAAGGACGGGGCCGAGAAGGTCAAAGTCGACTACGAGGTGCTCGACCCCGTCGTCGACGCCGCAGAGGCACTCGAAGACGACGCTCCGCTCATCCGCGAGGAACTCGACGACCAGGAAGACAACCACATCTTCGACTGGGACACCGGCGACAAGGAGGCGACCGAGGAGGCCTTCGCGGAGGCCGACGTCACCGTCACAGAGCAGATGGAGTACCAGCGGCTCCACCCGGCCCCGATCGAGACCTGCGGGGCCGTCGCCGACTGGGATCCCGGCAACGACAAGATGACGGTGCATATGACGTCGCAGGCGCCGCACGCCCACCGAACCCTGTTCTCGCAGGTGTCGGGCATCCCCGAACACAAGGTCCGCATCGTGAGCCCGGACGTCGGCGGTGGCTTCGGGAACAAGGTGCCGATCTACCCGGGCTACGTCGTCGCGGCCGCCGCATCCTACGTCCTCGAACGGCCCGTGAAGTGGATCGAAGAGCGCTCTGAGAACATCCAGACGACGGGGTTCGCCCGCGACTACGATATGACGGGCGAGATCGCCGCCACCGAGGACGGCGTGATCCAGGGCGTGAAGGTCGACGTGCTCGCGAACCACGGCGCGTACAACGCGGCCGCCCAGCCCTCGAAGTTCCCGGCTGGCTTCTTCAACATCTTCACCGGCTCCTACGACATCGAGGCGGCCTACGGGTCGCTGACCGGCGTGTTCACGAACACCGCACCGGGCGGCGTCGCCTATCGGTGTTCGTTCCGCGTCACCGAGGCCGTCTACCTGATCGAGCGAATGGTGAAAGTGCTCGCGGACGAACTCGGCGTCGACCCCGCCGAGATCCGCCGCCGCAACTTCATTCCGTCCGATGCGTTCCCCTACGAGAGCGCGACCGGCTGGAACTACGACTCCGGGGACTACGAGAAGGCTCTCGACAAGGCCCTCGAGATGGCCGACTACGAGTCCTACCGCGAGGAACAAAAGCGCCGGATCGAGGAGGACGCCGACAAGCTGCTGGGAATCGGCATCTCCTCGTTCACCGAAATCGTCGGTGCAGGGCCGGGCAAGCAGTGTGACATCGCCGGGATCGAGATGTTCGACTCCGCGGACCTCCGCGTGAACCCGACCGGCAATGCCGTCTTGCGGGTCGGCGTCCAGACCCAGGGCCAGGGTCACGAGACGACCTTCGCACAGATCGTCGCCGAGGAACTCGGGATGGACGTCGACAACATCGTCGTCGAACACGGCGACACCGACACCGAACCGTACGGGCTCGGGACCTACGGCTCTCGCTCGACGCCCGTTGCAGGCGCCGCGGCCGCCGTGGCCGCCCGGAAGGTCCGGGACAAAGCGAAGTCGATCGCCGCCAACGAACTCGAAGCAGCCGAGGAAGACATCCAGTGGGACCGCCAGTCCGGCGAGTTCCACGTCGCCGGCGCACCCGACCGCTCGATCACCATCACGGAGATCGCCGCGGGGGCGTATATGAACCATCCCGGCAGCGAAGAACCCGGGCTCGAGGCGACGAACTACTACGATCCGCCGGAGATGACGTACCCGTTCGGATCGTACATCGTCGTCGTCGAGGTCGACCGCGAGACCGGCGAAGTCGACTTCGAGAAGTTCGTCGCCGTCGACGACTGCGGCAACCGCATCAACCCGATGATCATCGAGGGCCAGATCCACGGCGGCCTCGCGCAGGGCATCGGGACGGCGATGCTGGAACACGTCACCTACGACGACAACGGGAACGTCACCGGCGGGGACTTCATGAACTACCTGCTGCCGACGGCCAACGAGATCCCCAACTTCGAGACGGGACACACCGTCACGCCGTCGCCGCACCACCCGATCGGCGCGAAAGGCGTCGGCGAGTCGCCCACGGTCGGGTCGCCGCCGGCGATCGTCAACGCGGTAGTCGACGCGATGTCGCACGCGGGCGTCACGCACGTCGAGATGCCGATGACGCCGGACAGAGTATGGGAGTCGCTGAACGAGGCCGGCTTGGCCCTCGACCCGAGCCAGAACGTCAGTTTCGACTTCGAGGGCGGACAGAGTGAAGGACCAGCCGACGACTGAGACGGGTTGTCAGCGCGGCGGGCCGCTGCGGGGCCGTCGCCGCGAATCGCACACCGACAGATGACACGGAACGAAAACGACCAGACAGGAGCGAACGACGAGGGCGCGCGCCCGGTCGACGTCACCGACGGCGACGTCGCCGAACTGGAAGCACAACTCACAGCGCGCGGGGAGACGTACGCTCGCGTGACGATCGTTCGCCGCGAGCCGCCGGTGTCGGCGAACGTCGGCGACCGCGCGGTCGTGACAGCCGACGGCGAACTCCACGGCTGGATCGGCGGCGCGGCCTGCGCGCAGACGACGGCGATCAGCGAGTCAGCGGCCGCGATCGAGGACGGCGAGCCACGGCTGGTCGGCATCGCGCCCGACCCCGAGGAGATCGCCCGCCCGGGGCTCGAGGCCTTCCCGATGCACTGTCACAGCGAAGGCGTCCTCGAACTGTTCATCGAGCCGGTGAACACGACGCCCGACCTCCTCATCGTCGGCGACTCGCCCGTCGCCCGGTCGCTCGCTCGACTCGCGGCCGAACTCGCGGTCGACGTGACAGTCGTCGCTCCGGACGGAAGCGACGACGTCGGCGACGCGGCCGTCGTGACGGAGACTGACCCCGACGCGATCGTCGACGCCGTCGACCACGCGCCGCTCGTCGTGGTCGCGTCGATGGGGAAGTACGACGCCCGCGGCGTCGCGGCCGGCGTCCGCGCGGACGCACCGTACATCGGACTCGTCGCGAGCGACACGCGGAGCTCGGAGGTCGTCGAACGGGCCGCCGGCGTGCTCGACGTAGACCCCGAAACGGTCCGAGAAGCGGTGACCAACCCTGCGGGCGTCGACATCGCGGCCTACACGCCGGCCGAGATCGCGGCGAGCATCCTGGCCCAGGTTGTCGACGCGCGATCGACGGCGGGCGGATCCGGCGGTCGCAGCAGCGGAGTGTCCACGACGGCCGATACGGCCGAGACAGCGGCCAGTGACGACGAGGTGACGAAAGACAGCTCGCGGTCGGCCGACGAACTCGCGACGGACCCAGTGTGCGGAATGACGGTCGAGCCAGCGTCCGCACCCGCGGTCGAACACGACGGGACGACGTACTACTTCTGCTGTGAGGGCTGCGCCGACTCGTTCCAGAACGACCCCGCGTCGTATCTCGACGCCGCCGAGGGGTCAGTATGACCCGCGAAGCGTTCGCGTCGCTGTCGGGGTCGGACCTTCGAGAGCGGTTCGAGACCGCGGAGTACGTCGCCGACGACCGGACGGTCACGACGGTCCACCTCGCACTCACGCTCGGCCGGCCGTTGCTCGTCGAGGGGCCGCCCGGCAGCGGGAAGACCGAACTCGGGAAAGTGCTCGCGAGCGCGTTCGACACCGAACTCATCCGACTGCAGTGCTACGAGGGACTGACCGCCGAGAACGCGCTGTACGAGTGGAACTACACGAAGCAGTTGCTCGCGGTGCAGGCCAACGAGGGCACGGTCGCCGGCAGGTCCGGTACGGGACACGACCACGAACAGTCCGTCTTCGACGAGGAGTACCTCCTCGAACGGCCGTTACTGCGGGCGCTGACCGCGGAAGGTGAGACGCCGCCGGTGCTCTTAGTCGACGAGATCGACCGGGCCGACGAGGAGTTCGAGGCGTTCTTACTCGAACTGCTCTCGGACTTCCAGGTGTCGATCCCCGAGTTCGGCACCGTCAGCGCGGAGCAGCCGCCGGTCGTGGTGCTCACGTCAAACCGCACCCGGGGACTCTCGGACGCGCTGAAGCGCCGCTGTCTGTACCTCCACGTCGAACCACCGTCGTTCGAGGCCGAGTACGAGATCGTGCGCCGGAAAGTGCCCGAACTCGACGGGGCCGTCGCGGCCGAAGTCTGCGCCGTCGTCGACCGCCTGCGCGAGGAGGCGTTCCTCAAACAACCGGGCGTCGCCGAGACGCTCGATTGGGCGCGCGCCGTAGCGCAACTGCGACAGGACGACGCGGACGCGCCGCTCTCGACCGACGAGATCGAGCGCACCCTCGGCTGTCTCATCAAAGAAGTCGAAGACCTCGACCGGATCGACGCCGAACTGCTGGAACAGTTGCAGACGGCCGCAGCGAGGGCTGAAGACCGTCTCGAAGCGTGAGCGATATGCACGGTGACAGTGACCCGACGGCAGGCGGTGCAGACGAGGGCGTCGACACGGCCGCGACCCACGGCCGCGAGGACGTCCCGGACTTCCGTATGGCGCGGCGACACGTCCTGATCGAACTCCTTCGGTTCGCCGCCCAACTCCGGAACGACGGCGTCACCGTCCCGACGAGTGCGACGCTCCACGCGGCGCAGGCCCTGTCGGTCGTCGGGCTCGACGATCGATCGCACGTGGCCGACGCGTTGCGGGCGACGTTGCTCTCGGAACCGGCCGAGCGCGACGCCTTCGAGTCGGCGTTTCCGACCTTCTGGCACCGGCTCCGATCTGGCCTGAGCGCCGTCGCGACGGATCACGACGGGCCGACCGCCGGCGGCGACGACGAGCGCGAGGACGGACCGACCCACGCCGACAGTCCCGTCGCCGAGGACCCCGGTGTACTCGAAGACGCAGAACCCCCGGATATCGACGATTCGGGCGACGGGGACGTCGAGGTCCGCATCCCGACCGAGCGCCGTCACGTGACGGGGGACCGTCCGGCGGAAACTGGTGAGAGCGACGCCCGGCGCTACAGCGCCGTCGGCGGGCGACAGCGAGTCGACATCGACACCGCGCAGTTGACCGAGTCCGAACTCACAGCTATCGACCGCTTCGTCGACGCGCTGTCGACGGTCCCGGGGCGTCGCCGCCGGCAGTCGACCGCCGGCGACCGGGTGGAAGCCAGACGGGCGCTCCGGGCGAGTCTCTCGACCGGCGGCGCGCCGATCGACCTCCCCGAATCACGGCCGACGCTGAGTGAACTCCGGTGCTGTCTCCTCGTCGACGTGAGCGGTTCCGTCCTCGACACCGTCGACCGGAGCGTGCTGCTGGCGTTCGCCGATCGGCTGTACGACAGCGCGCGCGAGACCGACGTGTTCCTCTTCGACACCGAACTCGTCGACGTCACCGAACAGTTCGCTCGCGGCGGCGGCGACCCGGCTGCGGCGCTCCGCGAGGCCGAAGTTCAGTGGGGCGGCGGCACGCAGATCGGCGAGGCGTTCACGACGCTCCGCGCGCGACACCCCTACGCGGTCGACCGGCGAACGGTCGTCGTTGTCGTCAGCGACGGCCTCGACGTCGGCGACCCTGACACGCTGGCCGACGGGATCACGTGGCTGGCCCAGCGGGCCGGCGCGCTCGTCTGGCTCAATCCGCTGGCCGTCTCACCGGCGTTCGAACCGCAGTCGCGCGGAATGTCGACGAGCGTCCCCTACCTCGACGCCCTGTTCGGGTTCGCCGAACCCGCAGACCTCGCCGAGGCGGCGCGACAGATCGAACAGCGCGGACTGCACGGCCAGGTTGGCTACGAGTACGACCGTCGCCTCGTCGGGGCCGACTCTGGGGGTGGGTCGGCGTGACCGACCTCCTGGAGGCGGTCGCCGCACGGCTTCGCTCGCACCTCGCGACCCCGACGGTGGAGCGCATCACGGTGGGAGACGCGGCGATCCTCGTGGAAGTGCGGAACGGGGGCGTCGAAAGCGCGGGCGTCGCGCATCGCCCGGCCGGCGAGCCACCGATGACCGACGACCCGGACGTGGAATCGCTGCTGGCGGCGGCGACGGAGCACCGAAACGCGAGCACGAACGGGCACAGTGCACGGGCAGTCGGGATCGCGGCGATGAACGCACTCTCCGCACCGCTCGTCGACTGGCACACCGGCGATCCGATGGCGCTCCTGGCGGACGACATCGGACGCATCACGACCGTCGGGCTGTTCGCGCCGGCGTTCCGCAAGTTCGACGACGTGGCGGTTCGCGTGATCGAGCGCGATCCAGTCGACGATGTGGCCACCCCACCGGGCGTCACCGTCCGCACGTTCACGCCGCCGGAGACGGACGCCGCGATGAGCGGCGCCGAGGTCGTCTTCGTGACCGGGTCGGCGTTCATCTACGGTGGCGTCGAACGGTACCTCGATGCGGTCCCCCCGGACGCCACCGTCGTCGTGATCGGTGCCACCGCGTCGTTCCTCCCGGAACCGCTGTTCGATGCGGGCGTCGACGTCGTCGCCGGCGCGTTAGTGAGCGACCGCGACGCGGTTCGCGCGGCGATCCAGCGCGGAGACTGCGGGACGGACCTCCACGACGCCGGCCTGCAGAAGGTGTATGCGGCCGTCGAACGGCCCGCGGGTGTCCGACTCGACGAGACAAACGGTTCAGAAACAACGAATATATGACACAGAACGACTGGAGTGTTCCCGAAACGGAGGTAGTACAGCAGATCCGTGACCGACTCGACGCCGAGCGAACCGACGTGTTGGCGACGATCGTCGACGTAGAGGGGAACGCCTACCGACGACCCGGCGCGAAGATGCTGCTCGACGAGGGCGGCACGGGCGTCGGCAGCATCACTGCCGGCTGCCTCGAAGACGAACTCGTTACGGTAGGTGCGGAAGTCCGTGAGACTGGCCGCCCGGAACTCGTGACCTACGATCTGATGGAGGACGACGAAGACGACCTGTGGGGGCTGGGCGTCGGTTGCAACGGCGTCATCGAAGTACTGGTAGAACCGCTGACGGAGACGTATCGACCGGCCGTCGAGTCGTTCTTCGCCGGCCGGGACGTCGGCGTCGTGACCGTACTCGACGCCGATGGACCGTTCGATCGCGGCGACCGCGCCTACTACCACCCCGAGACGGGGGCGCTACAGTTGCCTACGGGAGCGGAAGCGACAGAGTGGCCGATCGACGCGCTCGCCGGTCCCGCCGGCGAACTGGCGACGCGGGGGAAGGCCGATACCGTCACGTTCGAGACCGACACGGGCGAACTGACAGTGTTCATCGACGGCCTCGCGGCCCCTTCGGAACTGGTCGTCTTCGGGACGGGCCACGACGTGGGGCCGGTGACGGAGTTCGCAGCGAAGAACGACTTCCGCGTCACCGTCGTCGGCTTCCGGGGGGCGGTCGACCTCGAAGATCGGTTCCCAGCGGCCGACCGCGCCGTGACGACCTCGCCGGCCACCATCGCGGACGACCTCGCTCTCGACGACCGTACGTACGCGGTCGTGATGACGCACAACTTCGTCGACGATCGGCTGGCGATCGACGCGCTGCTCGACGCCGGCGTCGCGTACGTCGGGGTGATGGGCCCCCGCGAACGGTTCGAGGAGATGCTGGACGCCTTCGCGGACGACGGCCGGGAGTTCGCAGACGACGAGCTCTCGTCGCTGTACACGCCGGTCGGTCTCGATCTAGGCGGCGGCTCGCCGCATCAGATCGCACACAGCATCGTGGCAGAAGTGCTGGCCGTCTCGAACGGCCGGACGCCACGACACCTCAAATCGCGCGAGGAGCCGATTCACGAGCGCGTCGACGTCGGTGCCGACGTCGACGCGCCGGCACAGTAACCGAGCTTACATGTAGCCGAGGTCGCGGAGTCGCTCCATCAGGTCCTCTTTGTCCTGGGCGCGACCCGCGCGCTCGGTAGTGTTCTCCATATCCTGTAGCCACGCCGGTTCCTCGGTCGTCTTGTCCGTCGAGACCTCGCTGCCGAGCGAGCGGAAGCCGGCGAAGTACTTCGGCGAGACCGGGATGTCGTCCATCGTGAGCCCGTTCGGCAGGTCGTCTGCGCTCTGGGGCACGTAGCCCTCGTCGGGGTAGCCCTCGACGGTGTCCGGAACCACGAAGTTCCAGAACGCCTCCCAGACGGACGCCTCGTCGAACTGGAGGATGGGCTGAATGCGGTCGTGCGGCGGGTAAATGTCCGGATCGTGACGCGGCGAGAAGAACGTCTCGTCGGCACGGGCCTCCTGTTCGTCCCAGCGGACGCCGGAGATGACGCCGTCGACGTCGTACTCTTCGAGCGCGTCGTTGAGCGCGACAGTCTTCAGCAGGTGGTTGCCGACGTAGGTGTCGAGCAGGAAGGGGAAGGTGTCCTCCTCGTATTCGAGCAGGTCGCGGACGTGGTGTTGGTTGTGTTCAGAGAGCTCCGAGATCTCGATGTCGTCGCCGGGTTCGAGGTCGTGTTCCTCAACGTACGCGCCGACGTCCTCGTTGCGAGCGTAGACCACGTCGAGGTCCCACTCCTCAGCCCAGTGGTCCACGAAGTCGTGGATCTCGTCGAAGTGCTGGAAGTGGTCGATGAAGACCGCCGGCGGCGTCTCCAGGTCGTACTTCTCGGCGACCTCTTTGATGAAGTACAGCGTGAGCGTCGAGTCCTTGCCGCCGGTCCACATCACGGCCGGCGTCTCGTACTGTTCGAGGCCCTGCTTCGTGACCTCGATTGCCTTCTCGATTTTGTCCTGAATCGTCGGATAGTCCGCGGGCGTCTCACCTTCGCCGTCGGTGTAGTCGACATCGAGGTAGTCGGGGAACGCGTCTGACATCGTGTAATTACATATAATTAGTACCGCTAAATGCTTTTTGACATCGGAACTCCCTGATCGAAGGAGGCGGAACCGAACCGGTCGAAGTCGGCACGCCGCAGTTCGGGGGATCTGATACTGTCGGACAGAATGTGTGAAGCGTGGAACCGCGCGCCGCGTCGACTCCAAAGAACTTTGCCCTCACGTCGGAGAGACGGCGACGATGAGCACCACACCGACGGTCTACGTGACGCGTGAGATTCCCGGTTCCGGGGTCGAACGACTCCGAGAGCAGTACGAGGTCGTCGTCTGGGACGGAACGCTCCCCCCAGAGAAGACACACATCGAATCGAGGCTCCGCGAACTCGACGCCGAAGGGCTCGTCTGTATGGTTTCCGACGAGATCGACGCCGAGGTACTGGACGCCTCCCCCGACCTCGCCGTCGTCAGCGCGTTCTCCGTCGGGTACGACCACATCGACGTGGAGGCGGCCGCCGAGCGCGACATCGCCGTCGGGCATACCCCGGGCGTGCTGACCGAGACGACGGCCGATCTCGCTTGGACGCTCCTGATGGCTGCCGCCCGACGGACTGTCGAGGCCCACGAGTACGTGGCGGCGGACGAGTGGGAGGCGTGGGATCCGACACTGCTGATGGGTGCGGACGTTCACGACGCCACGCTCGGAATCGTCGGCCTCGGGAGCATCGGGTTCGCCACGGCCCGCCGCGCGGCCGGGTTCGGGATGGACGTCCTGTACACTGGGCGAAATCCCAAGCCCGAGCGCGAGGACGAACTCGCCGAGATCGGCGTCGACGCCACGTACGTCGAACTCGACGCACTGCTCGCCGACAGCGACTTCGTCTCGCTGCACGTCCCGCTCCTCGACGAGACGGAGGGTCTTATCGGCGAAGCGGAACTCCGACAGATGTCCGACGACGCGGTCCTCGTCAACACGGCTCGCGGCGAGATCGTCGACACCGACGCGCTCGACACCGCACTCGAAGAAGGGTGGATCGGCCGCGCGGGCCTCGACGTGACTGACCCGGAGCCGCTTCCGGCGGACCACGATCTGATGCGGCACGCGCCCGAAAAGCTGGTCGTGACACCGCACATCGGGAGTTCGAGTATCGAGACCCGCAGTCGGGTCGCCGAGATGGCGGCCGCGAACGTCGAAGCCGGCATCGACGGCGAGGAACTCCCGAACTCCGCGCTTCGCGACGCCGGACTGGAATAACCAGTACGTGAACCTCGCTCTGCCGCGCGCTCACGCCGGAACGAGGAGAACGCGAAGGTCGTTGACGTTGGTGCCGGTCTGTCCGGTCCGCACGAGTGCCCCGCGCTCGTCGAGGTAGTCGTGGACGTCGTTTGCGGCCAGCAGTGAGCGCGCACGTTGGACATCGCCGACGGTATTTGCGTCGACGACGGCGCCAGCCGCGTCGGTCGGGCCGTCGATCCCGTCGGTGTCGACGGCGGCCAGTACCGCCTCGGCGCCGTCGTCGCTTGCGAGTTCGATCGCGGCGCTGAGTGCGAACTCCTGATTCGGACCGCCGGAGCCGTCGCCCGCGACCGTGACGGTCGTCTCCCCGCCGGAGAGGATCGCCGCGGGCGCCGTCGCGGGATTGCCGCTTCGCCGGACCTCCTCGGCGATCGCGACGTGCGTCTTCGCTGCCTCGCGGGCCTCGCCGCGAACGGACGAAGAGAGCACGATCGTCTCGAACCCCGCCTCGCGGCAGACGTCACGTGCGGCCGCGAGCGCGGTGAAGTTGTCCGCAACGACGTGGATCGACGTGTGCTCGAACGCGGGATCGTCAGCCCCTGGCGTTTCCGGAATGTCGCCCTCGACGCCGCGCTGGAGGTGGCGACTGACGGACGCTGGGGCGTCGACGCCGTACTCCGAGAGCGTGGCGAGCGCGTCGGCATAGGTGGTTTGATCCGGCGAGAGCGGCCCGCTCCCGACGACAGAGGGATCGCCGGAGGTGACGTCGCTGAAGACGAGGCCGACGGTCGTTGCCGACGCGAGGGCGCGAGCCAACTGGCCTCCTTTCAGCACCGAGACGTGCTTCCGAACGCTGTTGATCCGATCGATCGGCGCACCCGACTGGAGAGGTTCCTCGGTGAGCGCTTGGAGGTCTGTGAGCGACACGCCGTCGACGGGGGCCGAGAGGAGGGCGCTGCCACCTCCCGTAATGACGACGAGGGCGAGCGTCCTCTCGTCGGCCTCGCGCGCCCGTTCGAGAACCTGGCGCGCGCCCTCGACGTTGGCGTCGCTCGGGACGGGATGGGTGCCGACGACGATCTCGATCGGGTCGGCGGGCGCCGGATCGTCCGTAACGACGACACCATCGGTGAGATGCCCGTCGAGGCGGTCTGCGAGGTGGCTCGCGACCGTGCCAGCGGCGTTGCCGCCGCCCAAGACGATCACGTCGTCGTACGCCGTGAGATCGTACGTTCGATCGTCGATCCGGAGTCGGTCTCCGTCGACAGTGACTGTCTCTCGGAGGACCCTCTCCGGGTGGGCCGCACCGATTCCGGCACGCACGGCTTCGAGCGCTGTGTCGGCAGTCGTCGGCGAATTGCGATCGGCGGAGTCGGTCATACCTGTATTCGAGATGAGAGACACATAAGATCAGTTGCGACTCCGTGGGGTCTCCCAACGTGACTGACGACGACCACTTCGGTTGATGAGCAAACTTATAACGAGCAGGGTGCTACTCCGTGACATGAAGATCGACGACTTCGCCCTTGCAGCTACGACAAACGACCTCACACGGGAGACAGAGGCTCGGGGGGCTGCGGACATCGTCGAATTCCGGATCGACAAGGCCGAAAAGCCGATCGAACAGCTAGAGGCATACGACGGCGAACTACCGATCATCGCGACGAACCGAAACCAGTGGTTCGGCGGCAAAGCCGAGGACACCGGACGCTTGGACACGCTCTTTGCTGCATCCCGATTCGACTCGGTCGCGTACGTCGACATCGAACTGGAGACGGCTCGCGCGAAAGAGTGGATCTTAGAGGAGTTCCGCCAGAACGACGTCCGTCTCATTATCTCGCATCACGACTTCGAGACGACGCCGGACGGGGACGTCCTGACCGCGATCTTCGATCAGTGTGCTGGCTACGGTGACATCGCGAAGGTCGCAACGTATCCGAAGGACCTCTCGGACACGCTGACGCTGCTTTCGGCGCTGCACGAGGCCACCGAATCCGGTCTCGACGCCGCCGGTATCGCGATGGGCGAGATCGGAAGCCACACCCGCGTCGTCGGTCACATTTACGGCTCGAAACTCGGCTACGCGCCGCTGCTGTCGGACGACAGCGAGTACGCGCCGGGCCAGATCCCGCTGGGCAAACTCGCCGCCCTCATCGAGGCGACGAGGATCGACGGGACGAAGCTAGAACGTATCGAGGCCATCGAGGACGACGTGACCGTCCCGTCCGAGCTCACGCTCCCGAACTGACCGACGCGCATTTTTCCGGTTCTGAGGATTTAAACGGCTGTTTTTCTCCGACTGATCACGACACTCATAGGGATTATCGTAACTGTTCGGAGATTCTCGCCGTCCCGTCCGGCGAGAAATCTATGAGGACTTACGATAGTCCCTATCAGACGCTCGCACTCGTCGGGAGCGGCTCGACCAGCCGTAGCTCCTTCTCCTCGGCGATGGAGCGGAGCTTTTCGAGGACCTCCTCGGTCGCCCCCCGTTCGGTAGCGATGTCGATGCGCGCGCTGGAGACGTCGGCCGTGCCCTCCGGTGCCGCAAGCGAGAGATCCGTCACCGTCGCGTTCGTCGCCTCCTGAATCCGCGAGAGGGTATCCGAGAGGCCGGTGTCGATGAGGTGTCCCGACAGCACGACAGTAAGCCCCTCACTGTATCGCTCGGTCCCCGCCTGGACCACGTTGATGCCAGCGTCACGGAGGCCGTCGATGATCTTCTCGAAGCGATCCGGTGTCGCTTCGATGTCGACCTCGACGGGAATGTGTCCACGTGGGGTGACGTTGCCCCGCTCGTGGAAGATCGACAGCAGATTCCCGCCGTTCTCGGCGATCGGGCCGAGCGAGCGGAGGAGTTCGCCCGGTTCGTCGACCAACTCCAGACGGAGCGTGTACGCACGGATGTCCGTCTGTGCGTCACTCATCGTTCGACCACCGTCCGTTCGTTGCGTGCATTACTGAAATCCAGCCCCGGAGCGGAAATAAGTATACTGCCGACTGCAGTCGCCGGACGCGGTCAGTGCCCGGATCGGTCAGCGACATCGAAAACTCGATTTGAACTCACCAGCCAAACCTCACAAACGATTATGGTGATGTGTACCAATGCACGTACCGGCTTCTATGTCAGATCGTACCCTAGAAGACGCACTCCAGGCCGCCGAGAGTCCGGTCGACCTCCTGCGTGACCTCGGTCTCGGACAGTTCACGAAACTCCCGGACGAGTTCACGCACTGGATCGAAGAACAGCGCGCGTGGCAGGAGAGCTGTGCGTTCGCCGACCAGTCGTATCATATGACGGATCTACGGATCCAGGGCACGGAGGCGATCGAACTGTACACCGACTACGCCGTCAACGACTTCGAGACGTTCGACGTCGGTCAGGCAAAACAGCTCGTCGTCGCCAACCCGGACGGCTACCTGATCGGCGATGCCATCCTGTTCCGTGAGGGCGAGGCGAACTTCCTCAGCGTTGGCGCGGCAGCGGCGCATCACTGGCTGCTGTATCAGGCTGAGACCGGCGAATACGACGTCGACGCGGAGATGCAGGGCCGCCCGGTAGCGACGGGACGGGACCCCGAGAACTTCCGTTATCAGGTGCAGGGGCCGGACGCCGTCGACGTGATGCGGGCGGCCATCGACGGGCCGCTCCCCGACCTGGGATTCTTCAGGTTCGAGGAGGTCACGATCGACGGCAACGAGGCGTTTCTCCTCCGGCACGGGATGGCCGGTGAAGCGGGCTTCGAGTTCTGGGGCGACTACGCGAACGCTGACGCCGTGAGAGAGACCGTTCTCGACGCTGGCGAGGAGCACGGCATCCGGCGGCTCGGCTCGAAGAGCTATCAGAGCGCCAACGTCGTGCTCGGGTGGCTTCCGCTTCCGGTGCCGGCGATCTACTCGGGTGAGGAGATGCGGGGGTTCAGAGAGTGGCTCGACCTCCGCCAGGGCCTCATCTCGATCGGCGGGAGCTACGACGCCGCCGACATCGAGGACTACTACGTCACGCCCATCGAAGTCGGGTACGGCCACATCGTCGATTTCGATCACGACTTCGTGGGGAAGGCGGCTCTCGAAGCGGAGATCGACGACCCCGACCGCGAGAAGGTGACGCTCGTCTGGAACGACGGGGACGTCGTCGACGTCTTCCACTCGCTGTTCCGCAACGGCGAGACGCAGAAATTTATGGATCTTCCGGTCCCGCGCTCCTCGGCGTGCCACTACGACGAGGTGCGGAAAGACGGCGAGATCGTCGGCGTCTCGAAGTGGATGAGCTACATCAACAACCACCGCGAGATGCTCTCGTTGGCGCTCGTCGACACTGAGCACAGCGATCCCGGGACCGAGGTGACGCTCACCTGGGGCGAGGCAGACGGAAGTGAAAACAGAGCCGTCGAACGCCACGAGACGGCGGAGATCCGAGCGACCGTCGCACCGGCGCCGTACAAGCAGGACCGTCGCTGATACGGGAACGGAGCCCGAAGCCGGCGCTCGCGGAGTTCAGCATCGGACGATCGGGAGTCGGTGAGAATCCGGCGGTGACAAGTCGCTGCGGACCGGTGGTGGATTTCAGTCGGAGATGAACTTGTTGTCGCGCCAGTTCACGCCGTTAGAACCGTTCTCGCTCTTCGAGGGGTTCTCGACGACCTCGATGCTCGCCGGGCGCTCTTCGCCTTCGACGATGCGGTGGGCCGTGAGCTCGCCATCGAGTTCGGTGATCGCGGTGAGCGTGCCCTTCTCGGCGAGCAGCGCGATCTCGCGCAGCACGAGGAACATCGGATACTGCAGCGCCGTGTTCTGAAGGACGGTTTCGCGGTCGCCCTTGAAACAGGCGAACTCGACGAGTTCGGAAGGGATCTCCTCTTCTTCTTCCTCCCAGCGCGGTGCGCCCGCGCGCGGCGGCTCTTCCTCGTAGACGCGGTTCTCTGTGATGCTGGCTTTCAACTGTGCCGTCGGGGTGTACTTGCTCAGATTGTCCTCGGCTGCGACGGCTTTGAGGATGAGCGTGTTGTTCCGACGGGTCACCTCGACGTCGTCGACCTCGGGCGGCAGTTCCGGGTCACCGTTCAGGTACTCTTCGACCTCTTCGAGGGGCAGTTCCAGTGTCGAGTGAAGTCGGTATACGCGGCCTGACATAGTTACTTTGGGTGGTACCCGTACGAACGGACGCGACGCGACGTCGGTACCTGTGTAGCGGTAGGTGCCGGGGCCTTATAGGGTCTACCCTTTGATTCGCGGCGGCGTCCGCGAGCAGACGCGAAACCCACAGGGTAGTTGATGGCTCGAACTCCGGACGAACGAATCACTGCGTCTCGGAACCCACATTCGTGCGGGTGGGCAATCCCGGACGACAGCGATGCCTCCGTCACTTACGCGTCGAGCGTCGCTTCGAGTTCGCCCCGCTCGTCGAGCTCTGCGAGGATGTCGCTGCCGCCGACGAACTCGCCGGCGACGAACGTTTGGGGGATCGTCTCCCAGCCGCTGTGATCTTCGAGCGCACTCCGATACTGGTCGAGGGCGGGGAGCACGTCGATCGTCTCGAACTCGTCGACGTACTGGGAGATGAGATTGACCGCGCGCTGGGAGTAGCCGCACTGGGGCATCAGCCGGTTCCCCTTCATAAACAGGACGACGTCGTTCGACTCGATGGCGTCGTCGACGCGCGCTCGTACTTCGTCGTCGCTCATATCCGCACCGGGCTGGAACGTCATAGAGCGACGTATGCGTCCAGTCCTGAAATGGATTGCGTCGCCCGAAGTTCGGGCCGTCCCGCTCGACGGTCCGAGCGGGAGTCGGCGACCGTTAAACACTCGCGGATACGGTGCGAGCGCGGCCCTGACCCGCTCTTACTCGTTGCCGACGCGAACGACGTCGATGAGCGAGTAGACCGGCACGCCCTCGATGTCCTCGACGCCCTGTTTGTCGACGATGACGACGCAGGCGACGGGGTTGCCACCCTCCTCGCGGATCGACTCGACGGTCTCTCGCATCGTCGTTCCCGAAGTGATGGTGTCGTCGACGACGTAGCAGTCGCGGTCGCGGATCTGCGCGAAGTTCCGCGAGAACGACCCGCCGAGGTCTTCGATGTCACCTTCCTCCCACTGGTGCTTCGCCGGGGCGTACGAACCGAGGTCAGTGTCGAGTTCCGTCGAGACAACCGTCGCGAGCGGCGCGCCGGCTTTCTCGATCCCGATCGTCAGATCGACTTCCTCGCCCTCTTTTACCAGGAGGTCGGCCATCGCTCGACCGATGTGTGTGAGCCGCTGGGAGTCGCGGCCGATCGCGCTCCAGTCGACGTGGATGTCGTGGGGGCCGCCGCCGTTGTCCTCGGGTTGTACCGGTTCAGGCTCGTAGTTGTTCGAGCCGCTGCGTTCGACCAGCCAACTGGCCGTCTCCCGGGAGACGTTCAGCTCGTCGGCGATCTCGCCTTTCGACAGACCGCGTTCGGCGAGTTCGGCCGCACTCGAGATGAGATCATCGACGTTCTTCATACGCGCTGAATTGGACGGCGGTTTTTATAGTGGTGTCGTCGTCGCCGAAGGCCGCCTCGAACTCGGTTAGATCGTATACGCCAGTGACGACCGCGTCACGGAACCACGCCGGGAGCGTCGCGAGCGTCTCCACCGCGGACTCGAAGTGTCGGACGTTCGAGTTGACGCTCCCGACGAGCGCTTTGTTGTGCATCACGAGTTCTCTGTGCAGTTTCCCGCCGTCGATCTCGAACTCCCACGAGCCCGGGACCCCCAGCAGCGCGCCGACGCCGTTGGGCGCGAGCGCCTCGATCGTCTCGAAGGCGTGCTTCGCGTAGCCCGTCGCCTCGAAGACGAGGTCCATCGGCTCGTGCGCGGCCGGGACTTCCGCGAGCGGTGTCTCTCGAGAGTCGACGTAGGTCGCGCCGAGCCCCTCGATGATGTCGATCGTCGGGTCGGGACGGTCCCGGCGGCCGAGACAGTAGAGCCGGTCGAAGTCGAACTGGTCGCGGAGCATCGCGAGCGTGAGCAGGCCCAGGCTCCCGTTGCCGAGGACGAGCGCCGACTCCGGTTCCCAGGTGAACGACGAGCGCGACGCGTACGCGAGTTCGACCGCCTTCTCGGCCACAGAAAGCGGCTCGACGAGGAAGCCGACGTCGACGATCGACGCCGGAACCTCGACCAGATACGCCTCGGGGCTGGTGAAGTACGTCGACATAAATCCGTGCGCCCCAGAAATTCCGCGCTCGTGGTAGGCGCCTTCGGGAGCCATATCCGGTTCGCCGCGCGCGAAGTACGGGTTCGACCCGTTCGGCGGTCGGCGAACCGTGGGGACGACCACGTCGCCCCGGGAAAATCGCGTGTCGCCGGCGTCTTCGACGACGCCGACCGCCTCGTGGCCCAATACGAGGTGATCCTCGCCCGCCGGGAAGTCGCCGTGGCCCCCGGCGATGACCTCGTGGTCCGTCCCGTCGACGCCGACCCGGAGCGTCCGGACCAGCGCCTCGCCGACGCCGGGCACCGGCCGCTCGGTTTCGACGACGACCGGACGGTTCGCCCCGCGCTCGACTGCGATCGCGTGCATACCTCAAGCTAACGCGTGGTGCAGGTAAAAGATTTATTCCACTATGAGTTAATATTGTGCTCCAGTGTCGTCGTCCAGATCGTCGACGAGGGCGTCGCCGACGCCGACGTACTCGGCCGGCGAGAGCGCGCGCAGTTCCGCGCGGACGTCGTCGTCGACGTCGAGGTCGTCGAAGAGGTCGCGGAAGTCTTCGAGTGTCACGTCGCGGCCGCGCGTGAGTTCCTTGACACGCTCGTAGGCCTCCGTGTCGCCCTCGCGCCGGAGGATCGTCTGAACGGCCTCACCGATCAGTTCGGGATGGGCGTCGAGTTCCTCGCGCATCACCGTCTCGTTGGGCACGACTTTTCCGAGTCCCGCCTCGGTCTTTCCGTAGCCGATCAGACAGTGCGCGAACGCCGCGCCGATGTTGCGTTTCACCGTCGAGTCCGAGAGGTCGCGCTGGAGGCGCGAGGTCGTGACGTAGTCGGCGAGGAACGTCAGGTCAGCGTTGGCCTTCGAGAGGTTTCCCTCGGAGTTCTCGAAGTCGATCGGGTTCACCTTGTGCGGCATCGTCGACGACCCCGTCTCGCCTTCGGCGGCCTCCTGTCCGAGGTAGCGGTCTGAGACGTAGAGCCAGATGTCGCGGTCGAGGTCACAGAGGACGTTGTTCACGCCCCGAAGCGCATCGAAGACGGACGCGAGGTCGTCGCAGGGGTTCACCTGCGTCGTGAGCGCGGTGTGGTCGAGACCGAGACCGGTGACGAACGAGCGGGAGAACGCGCGCCAGTCGACGTCGGGGTAGGCAGCGACGTGCGCCGCGTACGTGCCGGAGGCGCCGGCGAGTTTGCCCGAGAGGTCGTCCGCGGCGTCGACGACGCGTCCCATCGTCGTCCCCAGGCGCGCGGCGTAGACGGCCATCTCCTTGCCGAAGGTGGTCGGCGTCGCGGGCTGTCCGTGCGTTCGCGCGAGCATCGGCGTGTCCCGGTACTCGTGGGCGAGGTCGACCAGTTCGTCGCGGACGGCCGTCAGCGCCGGCAGCAACACGTCTTCGACGGCGGGCTTGACGAGCAGTCGCTGCGCGAGGTTGTTCACGTCCTCGGAAGTGAGCCCGAAGTGGATCCACGGGTGGACGCGCTCGTCGGTCTTCGTGCGCAGGAAGTACTCGACGGCCTTCACGTCGTGGTTGGTCGCGCTGTACCCCTCGGCGCCTTCGGTCTCCAGGCGCTTGATGAGGTCCGCGTCGTCGGCGCCGAAGTCGTCGACGACGGCGCGGAGGTCGGCGCGCTCCTCGTCGGTCAGCGAGAGCGACGTGGCGTCCAGATCCGCCAGCGCGAGGAGGTACTCCACCTCGACGCGGAGCCGCGCTCGCATCAGCGCCGCTTCGCTGGCGTAGGGCACGAGCGGCGCGGTTCGGCCGGCGTATCGCCCGTCGAGCGGCGAGACTGCCGCGAGCGGGTCGGAACGGGAGAGGTCGTCCATACGCTGAGTCTCCGCAGTGCGCTAAAAAAGCGTGTCGATGAATATCCCACTCCCGTGCATATTTCTCGGGGTTACAGACCGGTTTTCGGACGCACCTATCCGCAATTGTGTACATCGGCGTCGGCGAGACCGCAACTGACTTACTATCTGCGCGAGGCCCCACGAGTATGACCAAGATTGCCGGCCTGGCGAGCAATCGGGGACGAAACCTCCTGCACATCGACGATCGACGCCCCGGCGGCGCGGAACTCGCCGTCGTCGTGGCGAACCACGAGGGCGCGCCCGTCCTCGACGCCGCCTCCGAGCGCGGCATCCCCACGGAAGTCGTCGAGCGCGACGACGACGAATCCCGCGAGACACACGAGGAGCGCGTCCTCGACGCGCTGTCGAGTTACGACTTCGACCTCGTCTGTCTGGACGGCTATATGCGCGTCCTCACCGAGACGTTCCTCGACGCCGCGCCGACGACGCTCAACGTCCACCCGTCGCTGCTCCCGTCGTTCCCCGGAATGGACGCCCACGAGCAAGTGCTCGACGCCGGCGTCAGCGTGACCGGCTGTACCGTCCACGTCGTCACCGACGAGGTCGACGCCGGGCCGGTCGTCACTCAGGAGTCGGTGCCGGTCTACGCCGACGACGACACCGACTCGCTGAAGACGCGCGTCCTCCACGACGCGGAGTTCACGGCGTACCCGCGCGCAGTCCGCTGGTTCGCGGAGGGTCGCCTCCACGTCGAGAGCGGGGGCGACGAACTGTCCGTGACCGTCGACGGCGACGACGGCGGCGAGTTCCCCGAGCGCCGCGTCGTCTCCGACGACCGCGTCGCCGAACTGCGCTACGGCGAGAACCCCCACCAGGACGCCGCGGTCTACGCTGACGCCGCCGTCGACGAGGCGAGCGTCGTCGACGCCCCGCAGTTGAACGAGGGCGCGAAGGGCCTGTCGTACAACAACTACAACGACGCCGACGCCGCGCTGAACCTGATCAAGGAGTTCGACGAACCCGCGGCCGCGGTGATCAAGCACACGAATCCCGCAGGCTGTGCGACCGCGGACACCCTCGCAGACGCCTACGCCGACGCGCTCGCGACGGACCCGATGAGCGCCTTCGGCGGCATCGTCGCGCTCAACCGCGAATGCGACGCCGCGACCGCCGAAGAGATCGTCGACTCGTTCAAGGAAGTCGTGGTCGCGCCGAGTTACACCGACGCCGCACTCGACGTCCTCACCGAGAAGGAGAACCTCCGCGTCCTCGACGTCGGCCCGCTCGACGACCGGACCGACAGCCTCACCGAAAAGCCGCTCGTCGGCGGCCGCCTCGTCCAGGAGCGCGACCTGTGGGCGCCCGATCGCGAGGACATCGAAGTCGTCACCGAGACCGAACCGACCGAGGAGCAACTGGAGACGATGCTGTTCGCCTGGAAGGTGCTGAAGCACGTCAAATCGAACGGCATCGTCTTCGCGGACGGCACCGAGACCGTCGGCGTCGGGATGGGTCAGGTCTCCCGCGTCGACGCCGTCCGACTGGCCGCGATGAAGGCCGACGAGCACGCCGAGGGCAAGGACGCCGACGGGGCCGTGATGGCGTCTGACGCCTTCTTCCCGTTCCCCGACGGCGTCGAGGAGGCCGCCGATGCGGGCGTGTCGGCCGTCATCCAGCCCGGTGGCTCCGTCAACGACGAGGACGTCATCGAGGCCTGCGACGAGCGCGGGATTCCGATGGTCTTCACCGGGCGGCGGTGCTTTCGACACGACTGAGCGAAGCGAAGGAGTGTCGAAAGTCAGTGAGACGAGCGGTGCGAGTCTCACGGGACTTCCGGCACGCTGACCAAGCGAAGTAAAATCGGTCTGAAACGGGCTGCCGCGGAGATCGGCTCGGAGCGACTCCCTACTCCGAATCCATCCGGACGACGAGGATCGGCACGTCGGTGTTCTCGACGACGCGCTCGGTGACGCTGCCGAGATTCGCGAGTTTGTCTCGCCCGGAGCGGCCGTGCGTCCCCATCACGATCAGGTCGACCTCGCTCTCGGCGGCGTAATCCAGAATCGCGCGGTACGGAATACCGTCGCGGACGGTCGTCGTACACTCGACGCCAGCCTCCGCCGCAGCCTCGGCGACTTCTTCGACCGCCTCGTGGGCGTCTTCCTCCATCGTCGCCTTCAGGTCGGGCTTTTGTTCCTGGCCGGCGGCCAGATAGAGCCGCCGATCGACCACCGAGAGCGCGTGGATTTTCGCCTCTCGCGTCGCTGCGATGTCGAGTGCGTGGTCGAGCGCTTGTGCGGTCCCGTCGCTGCCGTCGGTGGGAACGAGAATGTGATCGTACATCGCGTCTCGCCGTTCGGACGGCACCCTCTTGAACGGTCCCCCGGTTGTCGCCGTGCGGGAGCGGTGGGCCGTCGCCTGCGATACGCTAAGGGCGCGCCGGCAGAGAGTATATCTCTCCCTCGTTCCAAGGGGCGAGCGTGTGTACACTGACGCTCGCCTGGCGCGCATTCGAGGACGCGCCCGTCGTCGTCGCGGCGAACCGTGACGAACTGCTGGATCGAGAGTCCGAACCGCCGGCCGTCGTCGACGGCGACCCGTCGTTCGTCGCGCCGCGGGACGCGGTCGCCGGCGGGACGTGGATCGGCTACAACGAACACGGCGTCTTCGTCGGCCTCACGAACCGCTGGGTCGACGTGCCCGACGGTGGAGAGCGCTCCCGCGGACTGCTCGTTCGCGACGCGCTGCGCGCCGAGAGCGCCGTCGATGCACGCGAGGCGATCGAACACGCCGTCGCCGCGGACACGTACGACGGATTTCACCTCGTCGTAGCCGAGCGCGGTGGGGACGACCCCCGAGCCTACTTCTTCGAGTGGGACGGTGAACTGAACGTTCGAAGACTGACGCCCGGCGTCCACGTCGTCGTCAACGTCGGCATCGACGGCGAGTTCGTCGAGCCCGAGTGGCGGCCCGAGGTGGGGGCAATCCAGGCGCACAACGCCCAGCAGGTCCGAACGGAGTTGGACTCGCGGAAGTGGGACTCCGCGTCCGCCTGGCTCGACCGCGCGAAGGAGGTTCTCGGAACCCACGAGTACGGCGTCTGCGTCCACGAGTCGGACCGGGACTTCGGGACGCGGTCCTCGTCGCTGATCACGCTCTCGGCCGACGGCGACGCCGAGTTCCAGTTCGCCGACGGGGCCCCCTGCGACACCGCCTTCGACCGGGTCGAAGGTCAAATTTAAACGAGTCGCGGGCGTCGGTCGGAGTATGAGCGCAGCCGCCGAAGCCGATCTCTCGGACGACGAACGCGAAGCGCTGGAACTCATCCGAGAGACGGGTGGGATCCACCAGAGCGACTTCTGGAAGGAACTCGACATCTCCTCGCGGAAGGGCAGCCGGATCGCCGAACGACTCGCGTCGCTCGGCCTGATCGAACGCGAGGAGACGGTCTATGAGGGACACAACACCTACCATCTGGAACCGGCCGCGCGGGACCTCGACTTTTCGCTCCTGATGGCGGGCGATATGCTCTCGCCGTTCATCGGCGAGGAGGAGGTCAACCACAACAGCGACGCCTTCTCGCAGTGGCTGATGAATCTCGCGTACGAAGAGTACTGAACGCGGCTCGTTTCTGCACTCCATCGTCGCTCGTTCGCGCGCTCGGTAGCCGCGTGTGTCCCGAACCCGCGTGTCCCGAATAGCTGCAAAACGGTCCGACTGGCGGGATTTGCGAACGGGTACAGTCGTTGACTGGAACGACGCTACTATAGACAGGTCGCGAAAGCGGAGAAGTACCGCGGTCCGACGCCGTTATTCGTCGGCTTCGTCGTCTTCGTCTTCTTCGGCCGGTTCGAGGTCGTTCTCGACGATGTACGGTTCGATTTCGTCGTTTTCGAGTTCGACGAACGCCTCGGACTCGGCGGAAACGGTCGCGACGTCGACGCCCGCGGCCGTGAGTTCGTCATCGTTCGCAGCGGCGATCGCGCGAAGCGCCAGGCCGACGCCCTCGTCGAGCGTCATCTCGTCCTCGTAGTTCTCTTCGAGGTGCTCCTGGATGTCCCCACGGTCCGCACCGATCGAGACGGCCTTCCACTCGTAGGGCGTCCCGGAGGGGTCCGTCTCGTAAAGGCGCGGCGAGCCGTTCTCGATGCCGCCGATGAGCAGCGCGACGCCGAACGGACGGGCGCCGCCGACCTGCGTGTACTGCTGGATGTGGTCGGTGACGTTCTTCGTCAGCGTCTCGATGCCGACGGCTTCGCCGTAGCGGAGGCGGTTGACCTGCGCCTGACGGCGCGCGAAGTCGATGAGCTGTCGCGCGTCCGCGACGTGGCCCGCCGAGGCGATGCCGGCGTGGTCGTCGGCCTTGTGGATCTTCTCGACGCTCGTCGGCTCCATCAGCGGAGAGCGAGAACGCTTGTCGGCCGCGAGGACGACTCCCTCGGGCGTCCGGACCCCGACGCTCGCGGTCCCTCGCTTGACTGCTTCCCGCGCGTACTCCACCTGATAGAGACGACCGTCGGGCGAGAAAATCGTGATCCCACGATCGTATGCCTGCTGTTGGGCTTGTCCCTGCATAGTATCACTCGAAATCGAGCCGCGTCGCGCCCGCGAACCCGTCGGTCCCCTCGACGTCGACGCGCGTCCCGCGGACGACGGCAGGGTGGGGTTCGTTCTCGAACACGACGTCTCTCTGTTTTCCACGTCCGGTCCGGCCGTTCAAATACCTTTCCTCACAGGCACGAACAGTGCCCGAAATTCCGCGAACACGGAGGCCGACGGGGGTGCCGTCGACCGCGTCGACGGTCGCGAGCGCTGCCCGGGCGCGGTCTTCCGTGCCCCGATACGCCCGCACGATCGTCTCGCCGTCGCCGCCATCGAGGTCGAACGAGAGCACCGTCAGATCCGTCTCCGCGCTCCCGACGTCGCCGTAGAGGTTCTGTGCCGCGTACCAGAGGTCCCGCTGGAATGCCCCGCGTTCGAACTCCGCGTCGGGCCAGGTCTCGATCTCGACGGCCAGATACCGCCAGCGCGGCTGGAGGTGTTTCGGTAGGTGCTTCACGGGCGGTTCACTCCGCGCCGTCTGTGGTAGCGTCCGCGTCCGCGACGCTGACGCGTTCGCTCGCGTCGCCGAACCGTTCGGCGACGAGGACGCCGACCTGCTCGTGGACGCGCTCGACGGCCGTGAGGACGAACCCCTCGTCAGTCAGCGCGTCGACGAGCGTCCCGACGGTCGCGGGGTCGTCGACCTCGGGGCTGTAGAAGGGCTCGTCGGGGTCGGGCGCTCCGAAGAACATCAGGTCGCCGAGCACGAAGCGCCGCGGATCCAGGTCGGCGATGGCGGCGATCGCCTCCCGTTTCTCCGCGTCGGAGAGGTGATGCATCGCGAAGTTCGAGGTGACGACGTCCACCGGACCGTCGTAGTTGGGGTCGCGGAAGCGGCCCTCGCCGAACTCGACGTTTTCCAGGCCCGCGTCGCCGGCCTTCGCGCGCGCCTCAGCCAGCATCCCCTCGCTGATGTCGCGGCCGATCACGCGCTTCGCGTTCGGTGCCAGCGCGAGCGCGATCGCCCCGGTGCCCGTCCCGAGGTCGAGGACCACGTCGTCGGGACCGGGAGCGGCGTGTTCGACGACTAAATCCGCACACGCGAGGTACTCTGCAGAGTCCGACTCGTCGTCGTACGAGTCGGCGACCGCCGAGAAGCGCGCGGCGTGTTCGTCAATCGTCTTCTTCATATCGGCCACGTTCGACGCCCGGGGCAATGAACGACTCGGAGAGTCGCTCACGGTTCCGGGCGATCAGCCGTCCCCACGCGTCGAGCCCCTCGCGTGTCCACTCTTCTCCGAGGCCGATCTCCGCACCGAGCGCGGCGAGCCCCCGGGGCGCGCGGAGCTGCAGATGCGATTGCGGATTCGCGCTGACGACGTAGGGGGCGTCGTAGTGGTCGACGAGCCGCTTCAGTCGACGGAGTTTCTCGAGGTGCTGAACGCGGTGGCCGCCTCGATTTCTGAGGACAGGCGCGAGGTTCACTTCGATCCAGACGCTGTGCTCGCTGGCGGCCTTCGCGAGCACGTGGTTGAAGTCGCCGTCACCGCTCCCGTCTGCCCCCTCGAACGGCCGCGTGAGCACGTCGACGCGGTCCTGCTCGACAGCGAAGCGATTCAACGCGTTCGTCCCGCCGCAGACGAACACGAGCGTGTGCTTTGTGCGCGCGTTCCCGACCGCGCCGCTGGCGTGTTGAGGGTCGGCAGCGACGATCTCGGCGGCGTCGACGACGTCGGCCGCGAGGTCCTCACGGAGACGTTCGTAGTCGGGGTCGGCGTCGTCAGCGCGGACGATCACGCCCTCGTACCCGTAGCGCTCGGCCGTCGTCGCGAAGCGTGCGGCCGTGCTCTGTCCGTCCGGGTGGGCGTGAACCGCCTCGTACATAGTCCGAAGAACAGGCCGGGCGAGTATGGCAGTTACGATCGGTCGAAGTAGCGCGCGAATCGAGGAGACGGTCAGCGACCGCGACGCCGCCTGAGCACGGCCGCGCTGCCGAGAACGCCGGCGACGGCGCCGGCGACGCCGAATCCGGGCGTCGACGTACCCGAGCGGGATTCGGTCGGCGTCGACTGATCGTTCCGGATCGGGACGTCGAAGTCAGCAGTCTGGTTCCCGTCCGGCCCTGCCACAGTAATTGTGATCGAGTCGTGCGTCTCGACCGCCGAGAGGTCGAAAGTCGCGTTCCAAGACCCATCCTCACCGACGGTCGCCGCTTGCGTCTTGAGGAACTGCGGGTCAGTCTCGCCCGCGGACTGGACGCGGATCTGCAGTTCGGTACCCGGATCGAGCGTCGTCGTTCCGGCGATCGTCACCTCCGCCGTCGACGAGACCGACTCCGTCTCGAGTTGAAACGGCTCCTCGTCCGCCTGTGCGGTCGCGGGAACGGCGGCCGCCGAGAGTACGAGCGTGGCGACGAGCGCGAGCGAGACGAACGAACGTGCCGCTGGTACGCTGTGCTCGATCTCGCTTGCGATCTGTGCGATACGATCTGTTGGAGGGCTATCGATCATACCCACTCGGGGAGACGAGTGTGGCGGCCAAGTAGGCGGGGAATGCTTAAATCGTCGCTTGAGCGCCGACGGAGCGGCTCGTTCCGCCCCACTAGACCGGCCGCTCGGCCGATCAGCCGACGAGTTGCCGCGTCGCGTCGGTGAGCGCAGCGGCCGCGCGCTCGACGTCGTCGACGTCGACGTACTCGCGCTCGGCGTGGGCGACGGCCCCCTCGTCGTCGGCGAGAACGCCCGGACCGAAGACGACCACGGGAGCGGGCGAGAAGTACGACGCCTCGGTCGCGGCCGTGAACGGGCGGACGGTCCCGGATCCGCCGGCCCGCCCCGACGCGGCCGCGAGTGTCTGCACGAGGGCGTGCTCTTCGTCGGTCGCGAACGCTTCCAGAAACGGCGTCGGGCGGTCCGTGAGCGAGAAGTCGACGCCGACATCGTCGGCGACGGCGGCACGAACGGCCGTTTCGAGTCCCGTTCGGAACTCTTCGGCCGTCTCCGGCGGGACGCTCCGGCGGTCGAGAACGAGTTCACAGTGCGCCGGGATCTGGTTCGTCGCGTCGCCGCCCGACACGGTCGTCGGCGTCAGCGTCGCCGCGCCGAGTTGCGGATGCGGGTCGCGCCCGTCGTCGAACTGTCGAATCACCGTGAGTGCGGCTTCCAGTCCGGCGATGGCGTTCACGCCCGACGTCGGTTCGGCGGCGTGCGCGGCCGAGCCGATGAGCGTGAGCGTTCCCTGGAAACGCCCCTTCGCGGCGGTGCAGACGTCCAGATCGGTCGGTTCGCCGACGACGTAGCAGTCGGCGTCGAGATCCAGCGCGGCCGCGCCCGTCGAGAGTTTCTCCTCGTCGGGCGTTACTGCGAGCGTCACGCGGGCGTCCTCGCGTGGGTCGACAGCGAAGAACGCGGCGAGAATAGCTGCGAGCGGCCCCTTCGCGTCGCAGGAGCCGCGGCCGTGGATGCGGGTCGTCTCGCCGTCCGCCTCCTCGCGCTCGAACGGCACGTGTGGCGAGACGGTGTCGATGTGGGTGTTGAAGACGAGATGCGTGTCCGCGTCGGATTCGGTGGCGCCCTTCGCAGCGAGCGTGTTGCCCGCGTCGTCGACGCGGGCGTCGAGGCCGTGGGCTTCGAGCGTCTCGACGAGGAGCGCGCGCATCTCCTCGACGCTCTCGTTGGAGGCTATCGGAACGGCGTCTTCGAGGAACGCGACGGGATCGAAGTCGTCGTCGGCCATCTACGCCGAGCGCACGACGACGTCGAGTTCGCTCGCGAACTCCCGCTCGGCGGGGCCGGCGAGCGTTGCCGGTCCGTCGTCCGGCACGGTGATCTCCAGGTCGCCGCCCGGCGGGCTGACGGTCACGGGTGCGCTGCCGTCGACGAGGCCGAGGCGCTTTGCGACCGCAGCGACAGCGACGGCACCGGTCCCGCAGGACTGGGTCTCGCCCTCGACGCCGCGCTCGTAGGTCCGCTGTCGGAAGTGGGGGTTGCCCTCGTCGCCCTCGACGCGGGAGGCGAGCGTGACGTTGGCTCCCTCCGGGAAGACGTCCGCGTGGCGGACGTCCGGTGCGACGGCTTCGAGGTCCACGTCGTCGACATCGTCGACGACCGCGACCGCGTGGGGGACGCCGGTGTTCACCGCGGTGACGGTGAGGCCTTCGACGTCTTCTTCGACGAGTTCGGCGTCGCGATCCAGCGGCACGTCACGAGGAGCGAAGGTGGGTTCCCCCATCTCGATGGTGACGTGGTCACCGTCGACATCCGCGCGGCGGGTCCCAGCGGGCGTGTCGATCATCAGCACGTCCGAGCCGGTCTGTTCGGCGCCCCAGGCGGCGGCAACGCGGGCACCGTTGCCACACATCGCGGCGACGGAGCCGTCCGGTTGGACGAGCGTCATCACGATGCGCGGCGGCGAGTACCGGTCTTCGAGTGCGAGAAAGAGAACGCCGTCCGCGCCGGTGCGCGGCGAGTCGTCGTGTGTCACGCCGGTCTCGCGGTCGCAGTGAGTCGTGGCGAACGCCGGGCGGTCGGGAATCGATTCGACGGCGTCGACGACGATGAAGTCGTTGCCGGTGCCGTGGTACTTCTCTACTGGTACGTGGTCGTGCAGTACGCTCATTGTTCTAGTTCGGTGAGGTCAGTCAGGGTTTCCCGTCGCCGGGCGAGTCGGACCGTCGTCTCAGAGAGGGCGACTTCCGCCGGTCGGGGTCGAGAGTTGTAGGTGCTCGACATCTCGTATCCGTACGCGCCCGCGTTACCCACGGCGAGGAGGTGCCCCCGTCTGGGCCGCGAGAGCGGTCTGTGCTCGCACAGTACGTCCGCCGACTCACAAATAGGTCCCGCTACGGTGACGGGCATCGGTTCGGCGTCGGCAGATGCAGAGAGATTGCGGATTTCGTGGTACGCGTCGTACATCGCCGGCCGGAGCAGCGTCGTCATCCCGGCGTCGACGCCGGCGACGGTAGCGTCGCGAGCCTCCTTGACCGTGTTGACCCGCGTGAGGAGCACGCCGGCGTCGGCGACGACGTAGCGTCCGGGTTCGACTGCGAGCGTCGCGTCGACCTCGCCGAGCGCCTCACGCGTCGCGTCGGCGACGGCGTCGAGATCCAGCGGCGGTTCGTCGTCGCGGTACGGCACGCCGAAACCGCCGCCGACGTCGACGAACTCCAGGGAACCGACGCGGGATTCGACGTCGCGGGTGAGATCTCCCATCCGGCGGACCAACTCGCGGTGCTCCGAGAGGTCCTCGCCGGAGATGCCGCTTCCCGCGTGGGCGTGGACGCCGACGAGGTCGAACTCGGCGGCCCACGGTTCCGCGAGGTCGGAAACGCGTTCGATCGGAATGCCGAACTTCGCGTTCGCACCGGTCTGAACCTTCTCGTGGTGGCCCGCGCCGACGCCCGGATTCGCGCGGATGCAGAGGCGGCCGTCGAAGCCGCGGTCGCGGAGGCGGTCGACGGTGTCGGCCGCGCCGACGGTGATCGTCAGCCCGGGATGTTCGCGCCAGCGCTCGACGACCAGATCGAGGTCGCGGGCGGGCGGATTGACCGCCGTGTACTGGATTCGATCGCCAGTGAATCCGGCCTCGAAAGCGCGTTCGACCTCGCCGGCGGACGCGCACTCGACGTCGAGGCCGGCCTCGCGGACGGTTCGAAGCACGGACTGGCCGGTGTGGGCCTTCGCGGCGTACCGGACGTCGGCGCCGGGGAACGCGTCCAGAAGTCGGGTGCAGTTCGCTTCGACTCTACGGAGGTCGACGACGTAGAGCGGGGTCTCGTACTCCTCGGCGAGCGCGACGAGCGTCTCCTCGTCCCACTCGTCGAGGCGGCGAACCGCCGGCCCGCCGTCGCCGCCCTCGCTCATTCCCGAAGCGCCTCCTCGCGACGGGTCTTATCGAGCGTGTCGTCTTCGATGTCGAGCGCGACGACCGCCGGCTTGTACGCGCCGGACTCGAAGAGGTCGTGATCGCCGAGCGAGGACTCGACGTAGCGCGTGAACGCGCGGCGGTTCGACGGCAGGTGGCCGTAGATGACTTCCTCCTCGACGAGGTCGTAGACCGGAATCCGGGGGCTGAGAAGCGTGTTCTCGCCGACGACCGTGTTCTCGCCGACGTGGAAGCCCGAGGTGACGCGACAGCCTGCACCCAGCGAGACGCCGTCCTCGATGATCACGGGCGCGTCCTCGACCGGTTCGAGCACGCCGCCGATGAGCGTGTTCGCGCCGAGTTTGACGTTCTCGCCCAGTTGGGCGCAGGAACCAACGGTGTCGCAGGAGTCGACAAGCGTCCCGTCGCCGACGTACGCGCCGATGTTGACGAACGACGGCGACATCATAATGCAGTCCGAGCCGAGGTACGCACCGCGGCGGATCGCCGTCCCGTCGGGCGTGTTGCGGGTGCCGCGCCCGCCGAGGTCGGTGGTCGAACGCAGCGGCAGGACGTCGTAGTACGTGACGTCGCCGTACTCGCGGGGGAGCGTCTCCCGCAGGCCGAAGTTCAGGAGAATGCCCTGCTTGACCCACTCGTTGACGACCCAGCCGTCGGGGCCGCTCTCGCCCACCTGTTCGGCCGCTCGCACGTCACCCGTTTCGAGGGCTTCGAGGAAGGCGTTGAGCGTCGACTCGATCGCAGAGCCCGCGGTGTCGGCGGAGAGTTCGTCGTCCTGGTAGCGCTGCCACAGGTCCGTCACGTCGGATTCGAGTCCCATTGTCAGTGTGCTCCTGTGTCACTCTCGTCACTGTCGGCATCTAAGACTTCGTCGAAATCGTAGCGGCCGGCGTCGCGTCCGGCGAGCCAGGCTGCCGCGTCGAGCGCGCCGGCGGCGAAGATGCCGCGCGAACCGGCCCGATGAGTCAGTTCGAGTACCTCGTCGTTGCCGGCCAGAAGGACCTCGTGCTCGCCCGTGACGTCGCCCGCGCGGCGGGCGTGGACGCCGATCTCCTCGCCCTCTCGCGGCTGTTCGCCGACGCGGCCGTTGACGCGGTCGGCGTCGCCGCCGCGGACCTCGTCGACGTCGTCGAGGATCGACAGCGCCGTGCCGGAGGGCGCGTCGCGCTTGCCGTTGTGGTGGGTCTCCGTCAGTTCGATGTCGTAGCCGGGGAGCGCCGCGACGGCCTCCCTGACGGCCCGTCGGAGCGCCGCCACGCCGCGAGAGAAGTTCGAGGCCTTCAGGAAGGGGACGGCTTCGGCGACCTCGCCGAGTTCGGTCCGCTGGAGTTCGCTGTAGCCGGTCGTCCCGACGACGACCGCGACGTCGTTCGCCGCGGCCGTGCGGAGGTATTCGACGCTCGCGCCCGGGACCGTGAAGTCGACGAGGACGTCGACGTCGTGTTCGGCAAGCGCCCCATCGAGTTCAGTATCGTCGACGACGGTGTCGGCAGCCGGGACGTCACCGCTGGGGAATGCCCCGGGCGATTGAGTCGCGGCGAGGACGAACTCGACGTCGTCGCGGTCGGCAGCGGCGGCGAGTAGTTCGCCGCCCATCCGGCCGCTCGCGCCCGTGATCGCGACGCGGAGACCGCCGCTCATCTATACTGCCTCCGTCTGCTCGCGCTGCTCCGCGTCGGCTTCGAGATCCGCGAGGATTTCTTCGAGTTCCGCGCGCGGCTCCGCGGAGAGGTCCGTGAGCGGCGAGCGGAGCTTCCCGGGAGCGTAGCCGCGAATCTCCATCGCGGCCTTGACCGGGATGGGATTCGTCTCGACGAAGAGCTGTCGGAACAGCGGCGAGAGCTCGAAGTGAAGTTCGCGGGCGCGGTCCATCTCGTCTTCGAGCGCGGCGTCGACGAGGTCGACCATCCGCTCGGGTTCGACGTTGCCGGCGACGGAGATGACGCCGCGGCCGCCGAGCGAACAGATCGGCAGCGTCAGCGCGTCGTCGCCCGCGAGCACCGACAGGTCTTCGTCGCGTGTGTACTCGATGACCTCGGAAATCTGACTGATGTCGCCGCTCGCGGCCTTGTACGCCGTGATGTTCTCGTGTGAAGCCAGCGCAGCGACCGTCTCGGGTTCGATGTTCTGGCCCGTGCGGCTCGGCACGTTGTAGACGATCTGCGGGAGATCGACCGCGTCGGCGATCGCGAGGAAGTGCTCGCGGAGGCCTGCCTGTTCGGGCTTGTTGTAGTACGGCGAGATGAGGAGCAGTCCGTCAGCGCCGGCGTCGGCAGCGCGCTGTGAGAGGTCGAGCGCCTCGTGGGTCGAGTTCGAGCCGGAGCCGGCGATGACGGGGACGTCGTCGACGGCTTCGACGACCGTCTCGACGACCTCGATGTGTTCGTCGTGCGTCAGCGTCGCGCTCTCGCCGGTCGATCCGGCGGGCACGAGGCCGGCGACGCCGGCGGCTTCGAGGCGCTGGGCGTCGGCGGCGAGCGTTTCGTGGTCGATCCGTCCGTCGTCGGTGAACGGCGTGGTCATCGCGGGGAACACGCCGGTGAAGTCGATCTGTGTCATCGTTGGTAGGGGGTACTGCGAGTCGCAGTCGGTAGGGTGTATCGGTTGGTCGTCGGCCGACCGTCGATGCGCGCCCGGTCGTGGGGTCGCCAAAGACGGGGATGCCACTCCCGCCTAGAGCGTCAAGGCGCGCGTTTTTTACCGGTGAAAAGAAGGCCACGTACCGCTGGCGAACGGGGCGAATCCGTCGCAGGCGTCGTGGCGCGCGTCACAGTTCACAGACATCCCTCCCGCATAATATACGTTTCGCCGTCGGGCGCAGATCCGCCGCACTACCGGGACCGACGGGACCGGACATTCATGTAGTGTGGCCTCCCCAGAGACTGTATGACCGAAATTCACCCGAGTCAGCGGGTGGCGATGCTCGCAGACGCCCAGAACCTCTATCACACGGCCCAGAGCCTCTACTCGCGGAACATCGATTACTCCGCGCTGTTGGAGAAGGGCGTCGCCGGACGCGACCTCACCCGCGCGATCGCGTACGTCATCCGCGCGGACGCGCCCGAAGAGGAGAGCTTCTTCGACGCGCTCGTCGACATCGGCTTCGAGCCGAAGATCAAGGAGATCAAGACGTTCGGCGACGGCTCGAAGAAGGCCGACTGGGACGTCGGGATGAGTCTCGACGCCGTCACGCTCGCGAACCACGTCGACACGGTCGTCCTCTGTACGGGCGACGGCGACTTCTCCAGGCTATGTTCGCACCTGCGTCACGAGGGCGTCCGCGTCGAGGTGATGGCCTTCGAGGAGTCGACGGCCGAAGAACTGATCGAGGCTGCGGACACGTTCCTCGACCTCTCGGAGCGAAAAGAGACGTTCCTGCTGTAAGCGCGGTATCGGAGGCGACGTCTGTCGGGTGGCGGCGTCGTTTCAGGCGGCACGAGCGTCGCCCGTACCCGCACGGAGGAACGCGAGCGCCGAGCCAGCGACGGCGATCGCGGCGACGGCGGCAGCGAGGAGGTTGCTGACGCCCGTCTCGAAGAGGAGGCCACTGCTCGCGACGAGGAGCAGTGCCCCGACCGCGACCAGTCGCACGTTGACAGCCATACCACAATCCCAGTTCCCACCGGTATATATACGTTTTCGAGTCGCAGTGAGTGTGCGAGAGTCACGCACAGGTGTGAGGAACGGCACACAGGAGCGAAAAACGGCAGATCGTTCCGTGTGCGAAGAACCGCGCTCATACTGTTGGACAGCAGTCCGTGAATCATTCTGGCACCCACGGGGTGCCGATACTTTTCACATCGTTCTGTCCGACAGTATCAGGCCCCGGGCGGCCACTCGCCGGAACCAGAACCCGGACGTCTTCTCCTCGGACGTGGACCGCGAGTGTCTTGACGGTCGGCCCGGAACGACCGGGTATGACTGACGCGAACCGCGAGAAGACGCTCGCGGAACTGCGGACGATCGCCGACTACCAGTTCGGTGCGGGCGCGGGCCGGGCGCTGTTTCCGGACGACGGCAGCGAGTCGTTGACGATTCGCCGGTCGACGAGCGGCCGGCCGCGACAGATCGTCTCGGCGGACGGCCGCGTCGTCTCCTACGGAACCGACGGTCGGTTCACTCTCGGCGTCGCCGGCGGGCGACGACTCGTCGACGCGCTCGACCGGCCGACCGCCCGCGTCGTGGTCGGCGAGGAGAGCGAGCCGTTCGTCCGCGACGGCAAGAACGCCTTCGCGAAGTTCGTCCGCGACGTCGATCCGGCGGTCCGACCGGGCGACGAGGTCGCTGTCGTCCTCGACGACGACACCGTCATCGCGGTCGGCCGCGCGGAACTCTCCGCCGACGCGATGGCGGACTTCCAGACAGGGATGGCGGTGCACGTACGCGAAGGAGCAGAAGCGGAAGCCGACGGCGACTGAGTCGTGAGGCGACGCGAGTTTTAGAGCCCGAGCGCCGTCAGGAGCGGGACGCCGGTAGCGAGCGCACCGACGAGGTAGCCGCCGATAGCTCCGCCGTTCAGCAGCGGGAGTCCGGCGTGGGCGCGACCTTTCAGCACCATCCCCAGCAGCGTGAACAGGCCGGCGAACGTCCCGACCATCGCCGTCAGTGCCGGGAGATTGAGCGCCGGCAGTCCGGGGACGCCGAGCGACGGTGCGAGCGACGCCGGGAGGAAGAACGCCGCGCTGGCGATGATCACCGTGGGCATCACGGCGTCCCCGAGGCCGATGAAGAAAGCATCGCGGACGTCGTCTTCATCTGCCGGGACCACGTCTTCATCCGCAGGAGTCTCCTCGGCAGCCATCGGTGCTTCGTCGGACTCGTCGCTCTCGGACTCGGTATCGCCTTCGGACGCCGTCTCAGCAGTCTCCGCGCCCGCCCCGTCGGTGTACGTCGCCGACTGTTCGTCACCATCGTCGACCGCCGTTTTCGCGTCTAAAAGCGAGTACGAGAGCGTCGTGGGGACGACCAGGACGACCGGGAGGTTTAGATCCATCACGCCCTCCGCCAAATCGAGCATATGTTCGGTGCCGTAGACGCTGATGGCGTCGTAGACGGCGAGGATCGAGAGCAAGACGATAGCCGGCAAGAGTCCGAAACTGATCCCGAACAGGCCCGCCGCGCCCGCCCCCATCAGGACGCCCGCGGCGTCGATGACGTACCACTCGGGGTGGACGACCAGAAGCGCCGCGAGGACGAGCGACGCGCCGATCGCGGCCAGCGGCGAGAGGAACACCGAGAAGACGTACCACGCCAGCGACGCGGCGGCGAGGACGACGAACCCCTGGACGAGCCAGTCGAGGTCGAATTTGAACGCCGCGAGCATCGCCGCCGTCGCGACGAGGATCGCGCCGATGTAGAGCAGACTGTTCGTCGGATCAGAGGGGTCCTCGACGGTCTGATACCCCTGTTCGTAGAACGTCGGCACGAGCGCCAGCGCGCCGAGTTGCACGAGCAAGAACAGCAGGGCGGCGAACCCGACGCCGGCGGCGACGCGTCTTCGCATACGCTCTGATTTGCGGCCGACGCACTATGGGAATTGTGTTTCGGGCTTCGGCGGTGCGGCGCGACCGCGCTCAGCGCGCGTACAACCGCTTGCCGACGACCGACGCCGGAGACACGTCGCTCGCGGGCGTGACGGCAACGTAGGGCCGAGTGACCGGGCCGAAGACGTCGACGACGCGGCCGACCGTCGAGAGCGACTCGTCGACGGCCTCCGCGCCGATGTCGGGGTGGTCGGCGTCGTCGCAGCGGACGATGAGGAGGTTCTGTGCCATTCGAGAGACGGTGCCGAGGCGCTGCATCTCAGCCCCGGAGGATCCCGACGTAGGCGGCGACCGCCTGCACGAGGTCGTTCTTCGTCGAATCCTCGGCGCCTTTCACGAGCACGCGCCCCCGGGCGTCCCACTCGCGGGGGTGCGTTACGTCGCGTTCGATGACGGCGTCGTAGCCGATCTGCTGGACGGCCTGCGCGATCTCGTCGACCGTCGGATCCTCGACGGCGTCGTCGAGCGGAACCCGTCGTCCGTCCTCACGAGAGACGGACGCGTCGAGGTAGCGCGGCCAGATGACGTTCTCGACAGCCATAGTCGAACGACCGCGGCGCGCCCGTAATACGGTTGTGGTCCGAACCCGGCGCACGAGGGCGATCAGGGAGGGCGGTCGAGGATCGAGTCGGCGCCGAAAGACGTCTGAAGCGTGGTTCTTTATCCGACCGCGTCCCACCGAACGGCTATGGACCCCGATCTCTCGCAACTCGACGCCTATCTCGACGCCGACGGACACGACGGCTACCTCGTCGACGCCGACAGCTCGGACTCGACGCAGCGCTACCTCTCGGGATTCGACGCACCCGACCCGTTCGTGACCGTCTACACGCCCGAGAGGACGGCGCTGCTCGTCTCTGCGCTGGAGTACGGTCGCGCCAAGAAAGAGAGCCGAGCCGACGACGTGTCGCGCCTCGCCGACTACGACTACCGCGCGCTCGCCGCCGAGCACGGTGCAGGCGAGGCGAAGGCGCGCGTCGTCGCCGCGTGGCTCGACGACCTCGGCGTCGACAGCGTCGCCACCCCGGAGCGGTTCCCACTCGGCCCCGCCGACCATCTCCGCGAGCGCGGCGTCGCGGTCGCGCCCGAAACCGAGGACGTCGTGACGGATATCCGCGCGCGAAAGACGCCCGAGGAGATCGAACACATCCGCACGGCCCAGCAGGCCAACGAAGCGGCGATGCGGGCGGCAGCAGATCTGCTCGAAGACGCCTCGATCGTCCAGTCGGACGAGGTAGACGCCGACACGACCGACGGCGACCACCAGATCCTCCGCTACAACGGTGCGGTCCTGACCAGCGAGCGTGTCAAAGAGGAGATCGAGGTCACGCTGCTCCGCCACGGCTGCGCGCTCGACGAGACTATCGTCGCCTGCGGCGTGGACGCCGCAGACCCGCACGATCGCGGGAGCGGTCCGCTGCGGCCGAACGAGCCGATCATCGTCGACATCTTCCCCCGCTCGAAGGCGACGAAGTACCACGCCGATATGACGCGGACGTTCGTGAAGGGCGAACCGACCGAGACCGTCCGCGAGTGGTTCGAGTTGACTCACGAGGCGCTCGACGCCGCTCTCGACGCCGTCGAGGCGGGCGTGACCGGCGCAGCCGTCCACGACGCCGCCTGCGACGTCTACGAGGACGCGGGCCTGCCGACGCTCCGTTCGGACCCGACGACCGAAACGGGCTTCATCCACTCGACGGGACACGGCGTCGGCCTCGACGTACACGAGCTGCCGCGGGTCTCGCCCGACGGCGGCGAACTGCGGCCGGGCCACGTCATCACGATCGAGCCAGGGCTGTACGACCCAGCAGTCGGCGGCGTTCGGATCGAAGATCTCGTCGTCGTCACCGAGGACGGCTACGAGAACCTGACCGAACACCCGATCGAACTACAGCTCTGACGGAGCGCGCCCGTCAGCCAGAAAAACAATACGATCAGCTCGACGACTCGCCGGCGCTCTCGGATCCGTTCGGCTGGCGGTGCTTCTCGTCGCGATACGACTGAAGAAGCGACTCCAGCGCCTCGCCGGTCTTCGGCGTGAGTACGCCGGCGGCCTGGCGAACCACGTCGTCGTCTTCGAGCAGAAACGCGTAGATCGTCTGTTCGCCGAGGATCCCGAGGCGGCGTCGGAACGCCTGCTTGTCGACCGAGAGGAAGACCGTATTGTCGTGTGTGCGCTGGCGGGCGCTGGCGGGCGACATTCCGCCCATCGATTGTGGCGGGAGCATTCCGCCCTTGCCGCAGACGGTAAGCTCGTAATACCCGAAGTGGTCGAACCGCTCGCACAGCTCGGATGCGAACTGTCGCCACGAGTTGACGAGCGACCGTTGTCGTTGATGAAAGCTAACGACGACGAGCGTCTGCTCGCCGTGCAAGTCGTCGGGAAGCGTCAGTCGACGCCCCTGTGTGTCTCTCCCGGAGACCGTAGGAAACTTCATCGGTGGTTACTTTCTCTATTCCCCTATTGTTATAGAGCGATTACGCGCGTGTTCATCCCCATACTGTACGGCGATAGCAGTCGCTGTGCCGTCAGCATACGCTGTCGGTCTGGCCGACCGGCCAGTTTTGCGACGGTACAGACTCTTTTCCCCCACCTAGACACGGGTAACCACTCGGTTAAACGTATTCCTCTAAATATCAGCGCTGATTCCGGAAGTAGCTCACAACTCGCCCGGAGTCGGTCCCGAAACCGTCACCGAACCCCTTTTGATTGGGGCGGCGCGTAGTCGGCGGCGATGGAGGTACTCGTCGTCGGAGCCGGCGCGATGGGTCGCTGGGCCGGCGAGACGCTCGCGGCGGAGTTCGACGTGGCGTTCGCCGACCGGGACTGGGCTGTCGCGAGCGCCGCTGCGGACGTAGTGGAGGGTCGTGCCGTCGCGCTCGATACGACGGAAACGTTCGACGTGGTCTGTCTCGCCGTGCCGATCAGTGCGGTCCGGGACGCGGTTGCGGCCCACGCCGAGCGTGCCGAGCGCGCGATGCTCGACGTTACCGGCGTGATGGCCGACCCCGTGGAAGCGATGCGGGAACACCTGCCGGACCGCGAGCGCGTCAGTCTGCACCCGCTTTTCGCCCCGGAAAACGCCCCAGGGAACGTCGCGGCAGTCGTCGACGCCGCCGGTCCCCTCACGGACGCCGCGCTCGACGCCATCGCCGACGCCGACAACCACGTCTTCGAGACGGACCCCGCCGAACACGATTCGGCGATGGAGACCGTGCAAGCGGGGGCGCACACGGCGGTCCTCGCGTACGCGCTGGCGGCCGAGGACGTCCGCGAGGAGTTTGCGACGCCGATTTCCAGCGTCCTGTCGGACCTCGTCGACACCGTGACCGAGGGGACCCCACGCGTCTACCGGGAGATTCAAGAGTCGTTCGAGGGTGCCGACGCCGTCGCGGAGGCCGCACGCCGCGTCGCCGACGCCGAGGGCGACGCCTTCGAGCAGTTGTACGAAGAGGCCAGACAGCGACAGCGGAAGCACGCCGATAGGACCGAAGACGGTCACGGGGACACAGAATGATCGACCGCGAGGCCGTGCGCGCGAACGCGAAGTACCTGCGAAACGTCCGCCCGATCGATCCCGAAGAGATCCACGAGTACATCGACGGGACGCCGCACCCGGCCGTCGTCCGAGAAACACTCCGCGAGGAGGCGTACGACCTCGGCCTCAGAGAGCGCGAAGACGGCACGTTCGTTCCGGTGAGCGAGGACCCCGCGCCGCAACCGGGATGGGAACCCGACACGTTTCCCGAACCGTACGCGTTCGCGCTGGAAGACCTGCTCGTCGAGCGCTACGGGGCGAACTGGCATCGCGGCGAGACCGGCGACCAGTTACGGGAGACGATCCGCCGACTCAAAGAGGACTACTACCGGCAGAACCCCGTCGAATACGACGCGGTGGCGGCGCTCGGGTACGCGGTCTATCACCTCTCTGACTACTACGCGGCGATCGGCTACGTGCTCGACGACCTCGCAGAGCGCGAGCACCTCCCCCGAACGCTTCGCGTCCTCGACATCGGCGCGGGAACCGGCGGGCCGGCGCTCGGGCTGCACGACTATCTTCCGGCGGACGCCGTCGTCGACTACCACGCCGTCGAACCGTCCGCGTCGGCCGACGTGCTCGAACGGATGTTGAAAGAGACGGGACGGAACTTCCGGACGACGATCCACCGCGAGACCGCCGAGGCGTTCGAGCCCGGGAGCGAGTTCGATCTCGTCCTCTTCGCGAACGTGCTGAGCGAACTCGACGACCCCGAAGCCGTCGCGTCGCGGTATCTCGACGCCGTCGCAGACGACGGCTCGTTCGTCGCCATCGCACCCGCCGACCGCAACACCAGCACGGGGCTCCGCGACGTCGAGCGCGCGCTCGCGCCGCCGGCGTCTGCGGTGTCGGTGTACGCGCCGACGCTCCGACTGTGGCCGGGGGAGGCCCCCTCCGATCGCGGCTGGTCGTTCGATCGCCGCCGCGACGTCGCTGCACCGCCGTTCCAGCACCGCCTCGACGAGGCCGGGACGGCCGACGCTGGCGTGGAGTCCACGGCCGAGACAGGAACCGGGTCTGCGGCCGACTCGGAGTCAGATACAGTCCCCGAGTCCAGCGGGCGCACGCCCGGGGACGGCACGTTCAGAAACGAGACGGTCCAGTTCTCCTACGCGATTCTGCGGCCTGACGGAGCGCGCCGCGCGGACGTCCTTGCCGACCCGGATCGGCACGCGAAGATGGCCGAGATGGAGCGACACGTCACGAACCGCATCGATCTCCTCGCGGTGAAGTTGAGCCGCGACCTGACCGACAGCGACGACGCCAATCCCCTGTTCAAGATCAGCGACGGCAGCGAGTCGGTCGAACACTACGCGGTCTCGACCACGCGCGACCCGCTGAACGAGGCGCTTCTCACAGCCGACTACGGCGACGTGCTGGCGTTCGAGAACGTCCTCTGTCTGTGGAACGGCGACGAGGGCGCGTACAACCTCGTCGTCGACGACGAGACGTTCGTCGAGGGCGTCGCGTGAGCCGGATCGTCCCAGGCTGATCCGTCCCCTTGACCGATCCCATCTGGGAAACCGCCTCTGAAGACCGCCACGGGCGGTACACCTTTCCGCCGTCCCGCGAAGATACCGATATGAGCGATTCGCTCTCTGTACTTTTGACGAACGACGACGGCATCGACGCCGTCGGATTCCAGGCGCTATACGAGGAGCTCTCGGCGTTCACAGACGTGACTGCTGTCGCGCCCGCAAACGACCAGAGCGCCGTCGGACGCCAACTCTCGAACGACGTCGCCGTCCGCGAGCACGACCTGGGGTACGCGATCGACGGCACCCCCGCCGACTGCGTCGTCGCCGGCCTCGAATCGCTGTGTCCGGAGGTCGACGTCGTCGTCGCCGGCTGTAACAAGGGCGCGAATCTCGGGGCGTACGTCCTCGGTCGGTCGGGAACCGTCAGCGCGGCCGTCGAATCGGCGTTCTTCGACGTCCCGGCGATCGCTGTCTCGCTGTACGTCCCCGGCGACGGCGACACGCCGTGGCGCGAGCAGGCCACCGACCCCGCAGACTTCGCGAACGCGACGCGCGCGACGACGTACCTGCTCGAACACGCGCTCGGCGCGGGCGTGTTCGAACAGGCGGAGTATCTGAACATCAACGCGCCCATCGTCGACCCGGAGAGCGGCCCCGCACCGCTCGAAATCACGCGCCCGTCGACCCTATACGAGATGACGGCCGAGCACGACGGTAACGGCCGGATCACACTCCACGACGGCATATGGGAGATGATGCGCGCGGGCGACATCCCGGATCCGGAAGGCACCGACCGCCGCGCAGTCGTCGAGGGCAAGGTGTCGGTCTCGCCGCTGACCGCGCCGCACACGACCGAGCATCACGAAGCGCTGGACGGACTCGCCGAGACGTATCTCGACGCGACCTAACGACGAGACCGGGAGAACGCCAGCACGCGCACGCCGTGGCTCATTCGAGGACGGCGACGAACCGCAACCGCCGGTAGTCGGCGGTCCACGTCCCGTCGTCGTAGAGATCCTCTCGGAGTCGGTCTTCGACCGCCGAGACGACGGCACCACGTTCTGATTCCGGCACCGGGCCGAGGAGCCGGTCACCAAACATCTCGATCCACGCCGCCAGGCCGTTTTCGCCCTCCTCGAGTTCGGTCGGGCGATCGAACAGGCGCGCGTAGCGGACCTCGAACCCGTGATCTTCGAGGCGTGTGGCGTGTTCGCCGACGGTCGGGAAGTACCAGGGCTCCGTCGGCGGTTCGTACCCGCGCGCGTCCAGTTCGGCCTGAATCGCGCCGACGATGGTGCCGACGTTCCCCGTACCGCCCAGTTCGGCGACGAACCGCCCGCCGGGTTCGAGCGCCTCCGCCACCGCGTCGATGACGGCGTCCTGCTCGTGGATCCAGTGGAGGGCGGCGTTCGAGAACACGGCGTCGAACGGTTCCTCGACGTCGAAGTCGCGGGCGTCGGCCCGGACGAACTGCCGGTCTGGGTGGGCCTCGCGTGCGGTCTCGATCATCTCGGCCGACTGATCGATGCCGACGACCCCCGCGCAAGCATCCGCGATACGGTCGGTCAGATGTCCCGTGCCGCAGCCGAGATCGAGGATCCGCTCGTCCGGTTGCGGGTCGAGTAGTTCCACGACGTCGGAGCCGTACTCGTAGACGAACGAGTGCGACCCGTCGTAGGCCGTCGTGTCCCAGTCGTTCGTGTCTTCGGAGCCATCGGCGTCTGTGGTGTCGTCCGTGTCTGTAGTGTCGTCCGCGTCTGTAGTGTCGTTCACGTCACCGGCCGTGTCCTCGCTCGGAGCGGTCATTGGCCCCAGTTGCACCTGCGAGCCTATAAAGAGCGTTCGGGACGCCGCGGCGACAGAAGGGAAACGCTCTTTTCGGGTACGGACGGATATCGAGCATATGAGCGACGGGGACGACGAGACGGCTGCCGATGCGGAGGAGACGGCGGCGTCGGACGAGTCGACAGACGCGACGCCCGAAACCCTGAACGAACGCCTCGACGACGTCGAATCCGCCCTCGAGGGCGCGGAGACGGAGGCAGACTTAGACGACGTCGAGTCCGACCTCGACGGGATCGAGTCGGACCTCGAAGCCGCGGATCTGCCCGAACCCGACGAGGACGACGAAGACGCCGAGGATCCGCGCGCGGAGCTCGAATCGCGCGTCTCCGACCTCCGCGACGACCTGGAGTCCCAGCGCGGCCCGTACGCGAGCGACGTCGTCGACGAGATCGAGGCCGCGCAGTCGAAGGTGACCGACACCCAGTGGACCGAACAGGGCGAATCCGAGATCGTCGACGTCGTCTCGGCCTTCGCCGACGCCGTCGCCGGTGAACTGGACGCCGACGTCGCGCTCGACGGTGACGACGAGGACGCCCTCGTGGCGGCACTCGACGACGCGATCGCGGCCGTCGAAGCCGCGGACCTCGACGCCGACGAGGACACCGAGACGATCGCGTCGCTCCTGGAGGCGACCGACGACCTCGAAGCCGGTCTCGAAGACGCCCAAGAGTGGGACGACCTGGAGACGAACGAGCAACTGATGGCGCAAGGCTTCTACGACGTCCTGGGTCACTACAAGGACTACCCACCGGAGCTGTCGGCGCTCAAAGAGTGGGAGAAGCGCGGCCGCGTCGATATGGTGCTGCTCGCGAAGGATAGCCTCCAGTCGGAGTTTATGCAGGAGCACTGTATGGATGCGCTCGTCCGGATGGCGAACCCCGAAGCCTTCGAGGAGATGCACCAACTCGCCCAGCGCCGCGACAAGGCGGCGATCAAGGCGCTCGGCCGGATGGGTGATGGAGCAGCGGAGGCCGTCGAGACGCTCGTCGAGTACGTCGACGCAGACTCCGATCCGGCGCTCCAGAAGGTGACGCTCCGCGCGCTCGGCGAGATCGGGTCGACGGAGGCGACGCAGGCGATCGCGGACAAACTGGAGATGGACAACGACAACGTTCGGCCGTACGCCGCACGCGCGCTCGGTCTCATTGGCGACACGCGCGCGGTCGCGCCCCTCGCGGACACGCTGGCCGACGACGAGAGCGACACCGTCCGCGCCGCCGCGGCGTGGGCGCTCCGGCAGATCGGCACCGAGGAAGCTCTCGAAACCGTCGCCGAGTACACCGACGAACGCTCCTTCCTCGTCCAGCACGAGGCCGACCTCGCGACTGACGCACTCGGGGATGACGACGCCGACGCGGAAGCGCCGACGGCGTAACCGGACGGCGACCACGTAACTGGGCGGCGACTGCGTACGTTCAAATAGGATCGCCGGGCCAGACGCGCCGTGGTATCACGAGCGCGTCGTACGGGGATCGCGGGCCGCTATGTCGCAGCGAATCGGACGACTGTCCAGCGACCCGCCTCTCGTGAAGCGTATCGGCTCGTCTGCGTGCTCCTCCTCGTTGCTGCCGGGATCGCTGGAGCTGTCGCGCCCGTTGCGGCCGCGTCTTCGGGAGCCGGTCCCAGCTCGCCCGCGACCAACACCACCGATGGACAACCCGCAGGGCCGCACATCGTCGCCACGTTTCCGGATCCGGTCGCAAACGGCGACGTCGGCGAATTTGTCGTCGTCGACGCCGCGAGTGCGTCGAACCTGACGCTCTCGGACGGCGAGTCGAATATCAGCGTCCCCTCGACCGGCACCGTCGCGTTGTCCGCGGCGCCGAACGCGACGCGAGCGCTCGTCGACGTGCCGGTCGTCCGAGCCTCGCTCTCGCTGGCGAACGCCGGTGAACGACTCGTCCTTCGTCGAGACGGCGTCGCCGTCGATCGCGTCATCTACGACCGCGCTCGCGAAGGCGAGCGGTTGAACGCGACGACCGGCCAGTGGACGCCGCGTGGGTTATCTCCACGGCCGGTCGTCGCGACGGGGCCGGCGACCGCGACGGCTTTCGTCCTCCCAGATTCGCCCGATGTGCCGCTCGAAACGCTCCAGCGCGCCGAGACGCGGGTCCTGCTCGCCGGCTACACGTTCGCCTCGCCCCGGGTCGCCGACGCGCTCCTCGCCGCGGCCGACCGCGGCGTCCGCGTGCGCGTGCTCCTGGAAGGCGGCCCAGTCGGCGGGACGACGACTAATCAGCGCGAACAACTCGACCGCCTCGTCGCGGGCGGCGTCGACGTCCGCGTGATCGACGGCCCGCACGCGCGCTTTTCGTATCACCACCCCAAGTACGCCGTCAGCGACGACGACGCGCTCGTGTTGACGGAGAACTGGAAGCCGGCGGGGACCGGGGGTCGGGACAGCCGTGGGTGGGGGGTCCGCGTTCACTCCGAGCGGACGGCCGACGAACTCGCCGCTGTCTTCGCTCACGACGCCGACGGCATCGACGCCGTGCCGTGGCGCGAACACCGCCGGAACGCCTCGTTCGTCGAAGAGGACCCTGCTTCGGGGTCGTACGATGCTGGATTCGCCCCCGAAACGGTCACTATCGAACACGTGCGAGTGCTGACGGCCCCCGGAAACGCGGGGGCCGCCGTCAGGAGCGAAATCGCCGGCGCAGAGGCCCGCATCGCCGTCCTGTCACCACGGCTCGACCCGGACGGCCCCTACTTCGCGTCGCTCGTCGCCGCCGCCGAGCGCGGCGTCGACGTCCGCATCCTCCTCTCGAACGCGTGGTACGACGAGGAGTCGAACCAGGCGGTCGTCGAGCGGACGATGCGCCTCCGCGAACGTGGCCTCCCGATCGAGGCGCGGATCGCTCGCCCGGCCGGACGGTTCGGGAAAGTCCACGCGAAAGGCGCGGTGATCGACGGGGAGACGGTCATCGTCGGCAGTCTCAACTGGAACGAACACGCGGCGACCGAGAACAGGGAAGTCACCCTCGCGCTCGACGGCGAGGCGGCGGCGGCGTACTACGGACGGGTCTTCACAGCGGATTGGGACGCCGCCGGAGCCGGCGGGTCGAGCGGCGAACGAACGAGTAGTCGAGAGGGGATGCAGAACGGAAAGCGGACGCTCACGATGGCACTGGGTGCGCTTTCGGCGGCGTCGCTCGCCGGCTTCGTCCTTCGCCGAACGGTGGACTTCGAGTGAGAAGTGCGGCCCGCGTCTGCGCTGTCGGCGGCGCCCTTAGGCCTCGGTGTCGACGACGGCCTGCGAGGAGAGTTCCTCGTCGAGTTCGGCGTCGGCCATCTTGTCGACGAGGCTCTCGATGACCTCGGTGCGCATCCCCTTGACGAACTTGATCGACCCGACGACGAGGTGGCCGCCACCGGAGACGCCGCCGCCGACGACTTCCTCGTTCAGTTCCGCGACCATCCGCGGGATGTCGAGGCGGACTCCGTCGGACCGAAGGACGGCGAAGTCGGGGCCGTAGCCGATCGTGATGACCGGCTCGCCGTGTTCGCGGACCTTTCGGTCGTGGAGCTTTCCGGTGGTCTTCCCCGGCGCGGGGTAGGTGAAGCGGTGGGCCCACTCGTCGAGGTCGACAGTGTAGAGGTGGGCGTCGGACTCCAGCCGCTCGTGTTCGAGGTGAGAAGCGGCGGCGTCCATCTGCCGTTCGACGTCGCGCTCGGCGCGGCTCGCGAGGAAGTCGACGAGTTCCTGGTGGCGGTCCTCGTCGTCGCAGCCGACGTTCAGCACGTCGTTGACGAGCGACTGGCCGTCGTTGTATCGCAGCCAGTGAGCCGCGTAGTCGAGCGCCTCACCGACGTCGAGCAGGCGCTCGCGGTCGTAGCCCTCAGACTCGGCGAGCGAGACGAAGTCTTCCATCGCCTCGGCCTTCGAGCGGTCGGCCAGGCCCGCGACGGCCGGGACGTGGCGGAGTTCCTCGGTCACGTCGGGGTCGATCATCCGCGCGAGTTCGACGCACATCATCCCCGTCGTGATGCGGTAGTCCTCGTCGTAGAGGTAGGGGTTGACGTGGGCGTCGAGGAGGTCGTCGACCGCCTCCGGGTCGGGGTGGTGGTGGTCGACGACCGCGATCGGCACGTCGTAGTGTGCGAGGTTCTCGTAGGCGGGGACGTCCTCCTCGGTGGAGCCGTTGTCGAGCATCAGGAGGAGCGGGAGCCGCTGGCCGTGCCGCGCACGGCCTTCGAGCGCGAAATTCAGGTCGCGCGTGACGTCCTCCATCTCGTAGAACGGCGCTTTCGAGGGAAGTCGCTTGACGAGGTGCCGCGAGGCGTCGTCGTCGTCGTGGACGGCCTCGATGAAGTTCTCCAGCGCCAGCTGAACCGGCACGGAGGCGCACATCCCGTCGCCGTCGGCGTGGTGTCGAACGCGGATCGGACGCCCTTCCAGCACCGTCCGTCGCAGCAGGCGAGCGACCTCGCGCAGGTCGTCGCGGAGTTTCTCGAACGCCGGCCACTCGACGAGTGACTCGACGTCCTCGGGCGCTGCGCGTTCCTCGAACGCGGCGTCGAGGCGTTCGCGGGCCTCGGCCATCGCCTCGCCGTCGAGTCGAGTCATCGAGTCGACTTCGAGCTGGAGCGAGCCGTCGTGGGACTCGACGCTGCCGCCGATCCGGACGACGTCGTCGAGGTCGACGGCCGGGAAGGCGCGAACGCCCGCCTCGCGGAACGCCGCCGCAGAGACGATTCCCGTCTCGTCGGCGATGCGGAAGACGGTCGGGCCGCCGGTCTGTTTGATCTGGGCGACCTGTCCTTCGATGTGGACTTCGTCGCCGGCGCTCAATCCTGCGATCGGCGCGATGTCGGGTTCGTGATCGACGACGACGGTCTGGTACGTCGACTCGGTGAAGACGTCGAACGCGAGGTCGCCGTTCTCTTTGATCTCTTCGAGCGTGACGGTCAGGCGGTCGCCGACCTCGTAGGAGCGATCGAGGTTCGACTCGTGGACGAGTCCGGACACCTCGTCGGAGATGTCGACGAAGATGCCGTATTCGACGACGCCGTTGACGACGGCGTGGTACCGTTCGCCTTCTTCGACGTCTTCGAGCGTGCAGTTCGGTGCGAGATCGTAGACGATAGGTCGCGAGTCCGTCTCCGAATCCGGAGCGGACGCGCCGCCGGAATCCCCGGCGTTATCGGCGGTCATACTGGCGAGAAGTGGTGCGTCGCGGTTAAGACTTTACAATCCGCGCGCACGGGGCGGGTACCGCCGACGCCGTCTCCCGACGGTGCGGTCGGCTGGTCTCGCCTGAATCCGACCGGAACGCTTAGAAGGCGACGAACCGGAGAATCGAATATGCGACTCTTCCGGTCGAGTGAGGTGATCGGCATCGCCGCCGACGCGCTCGACTTCGCACGGGAGGCATCCCGCGAGACACATCCGAACGAGTATATGGGCTTTCTCCGCGGCGAAGACGCCAGCCACTTCGATCTCGATCGCTCGGGCACCGTCATCACGGAGGTGTTGATCGTCCCGGGGACGCGATCGGATCCGACGAGCGCCACCGTCGACAGCAATATGATCCCGAACGACCGCCACGCGGTGGGGTCGATCCACTCTCACCCGAACGGCGTCCTCCGGCCGAGCGACGCCGATCTGGACACCTTCGGCCAAGGCCAGGTCCACATCATCCTCGGTCATCCGTACGGCCCGACTGACTGGCAGGCGTTCGACCAGAGCGGGGAGGTTCGCGACCTTCCCGTCCTCGACGTCGACCTGCCCGATCCCGAGGACTTCTTCGACTTCACCGAGGACGACCTCGACCTCGACTACGGCAACCTCGGCGGGAGCTATCGGGAGTCCGGAGGGTCTTACCGGTGACCCGCCGGATCGTCGCGCAGGGGACGTTCGATCTCATTCATCCCGGCCACATCCACTACTTCTCGGAAGCGGCCGCGATGGGCGACGAACTACACGTCATCGTCGCCCGACGGGAGAACGTCACACACAAGGAACGTCCTGTGTTGCCCGATCGACAGCGACGGGATGTCGTCGGCGCGCTCGAGATGGTGACCGATGCGCACCTCGGGCACCGCGAAGACATCTTCGTCCCCATCGAGCGGATCGATCCCGACGTCATCGTTCTCGGGCACGATCAGCACCACGACGCAGACGCGCTCCGCGACGCGCTCGCAGGACGTGGGATCGACTGTGAGGTCGATCGCGCGTCAGCTCGGGAACCACGGTACGACGATGAACTGCTCTCGACCGGACGGATCATCGACCGGATTCTCGAAGAGCGTGGACCGGACCACGAGGCGCCGGCAGAAGAAGCAATCTCGGACGCAGATCGGAACGCGTAGCCGCTTTTTCCGGTATCGCCGGCACTCGCCGACCAGCTGGACAGGAGAAGTAGAAAGCAGCGCGTAGCGGCTGCTCACAGACCGAAGAAACCCGAAAAGCGGGCGCGCGATTACTCGCTACTCTGCTGTTCGTCGAGCCACTGCTGGTACTCGTCCTGGGAGACGACCTCGACGGTGAAGTACATCTGCGAGTGAGCGACGCCACAGTACTCAGTACAGTAGCCCTGGTACGTCCCTTCCTCGTAGGCGACCGTCTTGATCGTGTTCACCTGTCCAGGCATCGCGTCCGTCTTGAGTGCTAACTTCGGAACGTGGAATCCATGGATCACGTCACGTGATGTCACCTGGATTTGGACCGGACGGTCCTTCGGGACTACGATCTCGGTGCCGGTCGAGAAGTTACCCGATTCGGGGTACGACATCTCCCAGCCCCACTGGTACGCCTCGGCGTGGACGACGACGGGTTCGCCCTGGGTACTCTCGATCTCGGGGCCCGCAGTGACGTTCTCGTTCGCGAGAACGCCGTAGGAGGCCACACCGACGAAGAGGAGGATGATCGCCGTCGCGATCGTCCACGTGATCTCCAGGCGACGGTTCTCCTGGGTCGGTGACGGATCGTCGTTGTTCCTGAACTTCACCACCGTGTAGAGGAGGATTACCTCTACCAGGATGGTGATCGGGACAGCGATGTACAGAAGCTTCCCGTTCAACCCATTGATGAGTTCTGCGCTGGCGGACGCTTGTGCGGCGACCGGATCCGCGACGAGGCCCGCCACCACCACCGCGAGCAGTGAAACGAGTGCCAAACGCGTCTTTCGCATCGGTGCGGAGTTAGGAAGTACCACGTAAATAGTTGCTGACTTCGGTCACTCTATCGTACCGTCTGCAACAGACTGCTCGTCGCGATCGATCGACTGCGACCGGGTGGTGAGTGCAGTAGTCCACATATTGTCCGATACTTTGCTGTCTCACGGACCGACTGCGGTCAGGAAAGCGGGGACCCTAAGTACGGTGATTCCTAACGGCGTATAGGTGACTTTCGTGGCGTCGACTGCAACACACAATCGGTTCCACAATCTACTCGCAGCGACCGCCATCGGCGTCTATCTCCTCTTGCTCGTCGGTGCAACCACGGCTCTCACAGACGCGGCCGCGTCGTGTACGGCCTGGCCGATCTGTGGTGACGGCTGGACGTCGCCGACGTCGGCCGCGGGGTGGCTCGCAGTCGGACATCGGCTGCTGGCCGTCGCCGTCGGTGTCCTCGGCGTCGTAACTGTCGTCTCGGCCGTGCGCGCTAGTGCGGGGCGACGCGTCCTCGGTGCGACGCTCCTGGCAGGACTCCTCTATCCCGTCCAGGCCGCCCTCGGCGCGTTCGTCGCCGTCGGTGGTGCCGACGCAACGCTCTCGGCGGCGCACTTGACCGTCGGGATGGGAATCTTCGTTTCGCTGGTGGCCGCGCTCGCGTGGAGCCTCGAACGGGAGACGGGTGACCCCTCCGAAGAGCCCGTCGATAGCATCGATCTCGACCCGCCGGTCGACAACGCGTACGAACCGGACATTCCGACCGACCGCCGGGAACGGCTGGTCGCGACCGCGAAGGCGTACGTCCGGCTGACGAAACCCCGGCTGATGTGGCTGCTCTGTCTCGTCGCGGCCGCCGGGATGGCGCTGGCGGCGACGACGAACGGCGGCCTGACGATCGGCGTCGTGCTCGCGACGCTCGGTGGCGGCGTTCTGTCGATCGGCGCGTCCGGGACGTTCAACCACGTCTTCGAGCGCGACATCGACCGTCGGATGCAGCGGACGAGCGACCGGCCCCTTGCGACCGACCTCGTTCCCGTCCGCAACGCCCTCGCGTTCGGCGTTCTCCTGGCCGCGGGGTCGATTGCGCTGTTCGCGTGGGTGAACGTGCTCGCGGCCGTGCTCGGCGTCGCAGCGATCCTGTTTTACAGCGTCGTCTACACGCTCTTGCTGAAGCCGAACACCGTCCAGAACACCGTCATCGGTGGCGCGGCGGGCGCGCTCCCGGCGCTGATCGGCTGGGTCGCCGTCGACGGACAGATCGGTCTCGGCGGGATCGCACTCGCGACGATCATCTTCTTGTGGACGCCGGCGCACTTCTACAACCTCGCGCTCGCGTACAAGGACGACTACGAGCGCGGCGGCTTCCCGATGATGCCGGTCGTCCGCGGTGAGACGACGACCCGCAAACACATCCTCTGGTATCTGGCGGCGACGCTCGTCGCCGCGGGTGCGATGGCTTCGATGCAGGCGCTCGGACTGGCGTACGCGCTCACGACCGTCGTCTTCGGCGCGATCTTCCTCTACTTCGCGATCCGCCTGCACTACGAACAGACCGAAGCCGCGGCGTTCCGGTCGTTCCACGCGTCGAACGCGTATCTCGGGGCGCTGCTGCTCGCCGTCGTCGTCGACGCGTTGGCGGTATGATGTCCGTCGCACGCGCGGTCAGCGTCGACACGCGCGATCTTCTCTACGCCGCGCTGATCGGTAACTCCCTCGCGGTGCTCTCGGTCGCGTACGTTCTCCTGTCCGGAATTACGATCACGCAGCCACGCTATGCGGTCTACGGCCTCGCGTGGATCTTCGTCGGTGTCGTCGCCGTCTGGAAGACCGACCCGGCACCGGCCGACGAGCGGACGCGACGCCGGGCGGCCGCGATCGCGGTCCTCTATTTCGTCGCGTTGGCGGCCGCCGGCGGCGTTCTCGTCACGGCGATGCGTCCCGGGGCTGGTGAGTTCGGCGTCCGGCTGGCGACGCTCGCTCCGGGGTGGGGGCCAGCGCCGGTCGTCTCGACGCCGTGGGCGGCGCTCGTGTTGATGCCTGCCCGTATGGTCGGCTACGTCGCCTTGGCGTATCTGGTGTACGCGACAGTGATCGACGCCGCCGGCGCAGCAGTCTCGGGGATCGTCGGCTTGCTCTCGTGTGTCTCCTGTTCGTGGCCGATTCTAGCGTCGATTCTTTCGGGGGTGCTCGGCGGCAGTTCCGCCGTCGTTGCAGCGACGTTCGATTTCTCCTACGACGTGTCGACAGTCGTCTTCTTACTGACGGTCGCGCTGCTGTACTGGCGGCCGCTGCTCGGGAATCGGCTCGGGTGAACGTCGACGTGGTCGGTCGCTGCGACGACCGGACCGACCACGCCGTTCGGGGTCTAAATAGTGCGGTTCCGGGTGCTCAGGCGAACCCGACTGGCTGTGGCTTGGTTCGTTTCTCGGGGCTGTGCTCCTCGGTGACGCCGTCCTCGACATCGTCGGTGCGGATTTCGTCCTCCGTCTCCTCTTCACGCCGTGCGGCTTGCGCTCGTCGCTCCTCCGCTAGCGCCTTCAGTTGGTATGTATGGTAACACATACCAATACCCGAGTACGGCGTCAGCGGACAAAAGTCTGACTCCGAGACGGAACGTCGGTCACGACGCGCTTAACACGGCACAGAGCCAACGCTCCGAAGACAGATGTCCGCTATCGAAATCGAATACTGCGTTCCCTGTGGATTCCTCGAACGCGCCGAGAAGATCCAGCACGCGCTACTCGAACAGTTCGGCGACCGGCTCGATCGCGTGGCACTGGTGACCGGAGACCACGGCGTTCTTACTGTTGCGGTCGACGACGAGATCGTCTGGGATAAAGCCGAAGACGACTACGACGTCGACGAGATCACCCGTCGCGTCCGCGACGCGATATAAGTTACTCTGTGGGCTCGAACCGAAATCCGTCCCACTCCTGGCTCGCCGGTTCGCGGATGCCCTTCTCGGGATCGCGGAGTTCCGCGCAGTAGACCGGACGGACCTCGTCGCCGATCTCGACCTCCTCGGTCGTCACCTGACCGATGGCACGAACGGGCTCGCCGTCGACGTCGAACTCGACGATCGCGAGCGTGTTCGGCTGTCGGACGCCGGGTGGCGTCGCCGTCGACGTCGTCCACGTGACGACCTCGGCGACGTACTCGCTCAGGTCGACCGTTCCGGTCGGTTCCTCGCCGCCGGGCCCGAACGGGTGTCCGGGGTACGTGATGCTCCCATCGGGGTAGCGGTACGCTTCCATCGTCTGTTCGTCGTCGCCGGTGTCTGACTCGTCGCTCATAGCTGTCCCTCCAGGATCGTCGTCGTCACGCAGTTTCCGAACCCACCGACGTTGCAGGCGAGGCCGGTCTCGGCGTCGACCTGCCGGGCGCCGGCGTCACCGATGACTTGCTGGTAGATCTCGTACACCTGTGCCACCCCGGATGCGCCGAGGGGATGGCCCTTCGACTTCAGTCCGCCCGAGGTGTTGATCGGGAGCTCGCCGTCGCGGTCGGTGACGCCCTCTTCGACGGCCTTCCACCCTTCGCCCTTCTCGAAGAAGCCGAGGTCCTCCGACTGGAGGAACTCCAGGATGGTGAACATATCGTGGAGTTCCGCGACGTCGACGTCGTCGGGGTCGGCGTCGGCCATCTCGTAGGCCTGTTCTGCGGAGTTGACGACGCCGCCCATCGTCGTCGGATCCGCGCGCTCGTGAACGACGTGGGTGTCCGTCGCGCCGCCGATCCCGGAGACGACCGCATACTCGTCGGCGTACTCGCGGGCGACCGACTCGGGGCAGAACAGCAATCCCGCCGAACCATCAGTGATCGGACAGAAGTCGTAGAGCCGAAGCGGGTCGGCGACGATCGGCGACTCCAAGACGGTGTCGAGGTCGACTTCCTTCTGGAACTGCGCGTGGGGGTTGTCGACGCCGTTCTTGTGGTTCTTCACTGCGACCTTGCCGAGCGACTCCCGCGGCGCGTCGTACTTGTCGAGGTAGTGGCGTGCCGTCAGTCCCGCAAAGGAGGGGAGCGTGACGCCGTGTTTGTACTCGACGGGGTGCGTCAGCGACGCGATGACGTCCGTCGCCTCCGCGGTCGATCGATGCGTCATCTTCTCGCCGCCGACGAGAAGCGTCATCTCCGAGGCGCCGGAGGCGACCGACTGCCAGGCCGCGTACACGCCCGCGCCGCCGGACGACGACGTCTGATCGATCCGGGCGGTGTAGGCGGGGACCGCCGAGAGGTCGTGTGCGAGGGCATTCGGGACGCCAGTCTGCCCTTCGAACTCTCCGCTCGCCATATTCGAGACGTACAGGTGATCGACGGCGTCCGCCGAGACGCCAGCGTCCTCGAGGCAGGCGCTGCCCGCCTCGGCGAGCAGCCCGCGGATCCACTCCTCGCGCTGCCCGAACTGGGTCATCGACGCGCCGATGATCGCTACGCGCTCCATAGTCGAGAACGAGGGGGTGGTGGCTTACCGGTTTCCCTTCCGGGAGACGAGCGGGCCGGGGAGTCTCGACTTCCGGTAGGTCTCGAAGCGCTTACACGCGAGCCAACCGACACGTGAGACGAGTATGAATCTCAGATCCGTCGCCCCGACGATCGGTGCGGTCGTGTGTCTCCTCCTCGCGGGCGTCGTCTTCGCGCCCGCCCTGTTGATCACAGCACCTGACGTGGGCGTCGCCGAGTACTACGCCGCCGGCCCCCTCGGCGTCTCGATCGTCGGCGTCCTCGCGCTCCTCAATATCGTCGTCTTTCTGGCCGGCGCACAGGAGCGCTCGGACCCGCAAACGCTCGGCGGCGTCGCGCTCGTCTCCGCGCTGGCGATGGTGCTGTTCTCGTTGCTGTGGGCGCTGTCGATCGATTCGACGCTGCTCTTCAGTTTCCCTGCGGAGTACGCCTGGATCGAGAACCACCGGTGGATCGTCGTCACGGGAACCTCCGTCGTCGCCGTCACTGCGGGAAGCTACGCCCGAGCCGTACTCCGTTGAGCGGGCACGGCGATACGGGCGGGGCGGGATTGCCCCCGACGGCGTCCGGCGATCGGCGACTCTGTGAGTCGAAAGCCCCTTATGTGGCCCCGGTCTACGTGTCGATGGACTAGGTCGGGCAGCTAGGCCCTGCTCTCCACCCGCAACTTTGGCCTTTAGCGGGGACCGAACCCGGGGGCGTCCGGTCAGACCGACACGGGCCCCGGAAGCCAACGTAGAAACCTCGTCCTTCGGGGACGGCGGTTCGTGAACGCCGGCCGCAGGGTCGGTCTGCCACGATTCGTCGCTGGCACCCCGTCAGGCGCGGAAGCGAGCAGCGAACCAGTGAACGTTCGTCGCTCGGAGGATCGCGGGGTGGAGGAGGCAACCGGGATTCCCCGTGCCGGAACGCCGGGCAATCTCGCTGTCCACCATTCATACCGTTTTCACGTTCGCGAGCGACGGCGCTGTGTCCGGTGAGTAGACGACGCGCGACCCCCTCGGCCTCGACTACGTCACCCGGCAACACACCCCTGTGGCTCCCCGAATAGTGCCGTTTAATTCCGTCGACGGCGGCGATTCGAACACGCAATGACAGGACACGCCAGCGGAGCGCTCGGACTCCTGCGCGACCGGGAGTTCGCCGCGCTGTCCGGGGTCGCCTTCGCCCGGAGTCAGGCCTACTCGACGATCCTGATCGCGCTGGCGCTCTACGCCGACCAGTTCGGGACGACCGGCATCGTCGAGGGGCTGTTCGGCACGGCCTTCGCTATCGCGCAGTTGCTCGTCGTCCTCCCGCTCGGCCGGAAAGTCGACACGGGCAACGCCAAGCACTTCCTGCTCGCCGGCCTGGCGATCAACGTCGCCGTCTTCGTCGGCTTCGCGCTAGTCGAGAACTCGGTGCACGTGATCCTGATCCGAATCCTCCAGGGGCTCGGCGCCAGCCTGCTTTGGATCACCGGCTCGGCCGTCGTCGGCGAGATCAGCCCCGAGGACGGCAGCGGTCGCTGGCTCGGCGCGTACAATCAGGTCGGTGCCTTCTCCAGTCTCGCCGGCGACGTCATCGGTGGCTATCTGCTCTACACCTACGATTTCGTCTGGGCGTACGCGGCGCTGACGGCGATCACGTTCCTCGCGCTCGTCCTCGTGTGGCGCTACCTCCGCGACAACCCTGGCGGACAGAAAGACCCCGACGAGGCGACCGGCATGGAGACGTTCCGATCCCTGCTGAGCCGGCCGATGATCCGCGCGCTCGTGATTTTCCGGGTCGGCTTCTCGGTCGGCAAGATGGCCGTCATCATCTTCCTGCCGATCTTCGCGCGAACCGAGTTCGGGATCAACGCCTTCGCCATCGGGTGGATCCTCGCCGGCGGGAAGCTAACGAAGTCGATCTTCCAGGGGTATATGGGCGATCTGACCGACCGGATCGGCCGGCGATACTGGTTCGTCGCCGTCGGCGCGCTCCTGTACGGACTCGGGACGGCACTCATCCCGTTCGCACTCGTGTTCGAGGGGGCGATCCAGCCGGTTCGCTTCGACGCGTTCGGCCGGACGCAGGTGCTCGGTGGGGCGTTCTTCGCGCTCTTCGCTGCCTACGGCATTCTCGGTATCGCCGACAGTGTCCGGCTACCTGCGAGTATGGCGCTGTTCGTCGAAGAGGGTGAGACGCTCGATTCGGTGGCGTCGAGTATGTCGCTCCGGTCGATCGCCTGGAAGGTCGGCCAGGTCACGGGGCCGGTCCTCGTCGGCGGGATCAAGGACGCCGTCTCGACGACTGCGGCGTTTCTCACCGCCGCGGCGTTCATCGGCGTCGCGACGGGCATCTTCGTCATTACCTACCTGCGGACGCGGGAGACGCCGGTCGCGACGCCCGCGGCTGGAGACTGATAGGGAGTGTCGTAACTGTTCGGAGATTCTCGCTGTACCGTCCGGCGAGAAATCTATGGAGACGTACGTTAATCCCTATGAGCACGAGAAAATAGGTGTGAAGAAGCAGAACGCGGGAGATGCCGCTGTGTGGGTGCCGCTCTGTGATCGTCGCGGCGTTAGCTCGTCGCGGTCGACGTTCCGCCGTCGCTACTCGATTGCGTCGTCGACTGCGTCTCTCGGGACGACTCCGTCTCGAACTCGACTGTCAGTTCGGTTTCGGCGTCGCCGCGGGTGATCGTCACTTCGAGTTCCTCGGCATCGCCGGGAACCGAAACCGTGGCCGTACCGTCGGCGTCAGTCTCCCCGACTCGGTCGTCGTCGACGGCGACCGTCGCGTTCGCGACGGCGGAGCCGTTCTGCGTGACGCTGACCGTCGCGTTCTCTCCCTGCGTGACGTTGCCGACGAAACTAGCGTTCAACGCGGCAGTCGCTTCCGCGGACTGTTCGCTCGCGTCGCCTCGTTCGTCGTCAGCATCGTTCTCGCCCTTCTCGCCGTCCTCGTCGTCTTTATCCTCATCGACCGGGTCGATCTCGACATCCGTCCCGGACTCGGAGATGACCGGCTTGAGGATGTACTTCCCGCTCTGGCCGGCCTTCACTGCCGTGATGTCGAAGACGAAGTCGACCGACTCGCCGTTACCGACGGTGAACTCCGAGTTCAACTGAAGCTTCCCGCTCGGGAGTTTCACGCGCTGGTCGCTGCCGTCTTTCAGCGTCCCGTTCACTTCGGAGACGTAGACGAAGACCTTCTCGTAGGTGCCGTTCTGGACGTCGAACGACGAGAGCTTCGTCGCGTTTGCGCCCTGCAGGCGCGTCAGATCGACGGTCCGGCTGTCGACTTCGTATTCGACCCACTCGCCCTCGCCGTCCTCGGCGTCACTCTCGACGTCGTCGTCCGATTCAGTCTCTGTCTCGGGCGATTCGGTCTGGGTTTCGGTCGTCGTCTCAGTGACGTTCTCGGCGCCGGTCGCGGTGTCGTCGCTCTCGTTCGTCTCGTCACCGCTCTCCTTGGTGTCGTCCGAATCCTCATCGTCAGCATCGTCAGTATCGTCGCCATCGTCGTCGGCCGGGTTCAGGCCGACTCTGGTAATCGTGACGTTGAGGTGTTCGAAGTCACTGATCGCGTTCTGTTCGTCGCTGACGTAGAGATTCAGCGTGCCGCTGTCTGTCGCGCCGGTCGTCGACTGTGCCGCGGTCGTCGTCGATCCGTCAGTTGCAGTCCCGTCTTGCGAGCCGGTGATCCCGCCGGAACAGCCGGCGAGGAGCACCAGCGCCGCGACGAGGACGCTCGCGATTGTGGTTCGGTTCATTGCACCCGGTTCGAGACCCCGAACGACCATTTATACTGCAGGTACTGATCCCGGATTCACCCGAATTTGATCCGTTTAATTCGGGTACGGCGTCGGGGGGTTTTCCGAACCGAATCGGCCGGTGGCACGGGTCACCCCCACGCGCCGAGACTCGCTTGGACATCGCGCGTCGTCGCCTCCGCCGTCGCCTCGTAGCCGACGAGGTCGCGGAGGTCGACTGCGTACGTGCTCCCGGCGTGATCGAGCACGAGGAGGCGGCCCTGAACGCCGCGGACAGTTCCGGTGGCGATCGTCTCGGCGACGGGGCGATCGCGAAGGTCGAGTCCGTACGCGAAGTCGAAGCGGTCGGCGTCGTCGACGTCGTACTCCGCGAGCAGTGCGTCCCAGGCGTCGCCATCGACATCGCGGTGGAGTCCCGCGCGCTTCGTCGGCACGCGGACCCGATCCGGGATTTCGGCGGCGATCTCGGCCTCGCGCTCTCGCGCGATCCGACCGTCCGGGACTGTCTGGAGGAGCGCGCCGCGATCTGCGCCCTGCTCGCGGAGTCGCGTCTCCAGCCGCCACGCCTTCGTCACGCCGACCTTGAACACGTCCGGCGCGAAGGCCGCGAGGTAGATCGCGTGTTCCTCGACGCAGTCCATCTCGTCTTTCAGGCACGTCCCGGTGCACTTCGCACAGACCCACGTCGAGCGGTGCTGCGGGCAGTACGGCGCCGTCGGATTCGAACAGGGGATGTGACCCTCGTCGGTGAGGGTGCCAGCGCAGTGACGCTCGCCGAGGGTGTACGCGAGTTCGGTGCCAGGATCGAGCGAGACGAATTCGACGTCGTATGGAGCGTCGGCGTCCGTGCCGGTCGCGTGGCTCACGAAGAGTCCTGGCTGGTCCGTGTCGTAGCCGACGAACTGCACGGGGCGACGTAATCGATGCGGGGTGAAAGTGGTGCCGTTCCAGGGTGGGGGCTCTGTGAGTCGCCGGGTCGCCGCTTTCTCTCGCGCTCGCTACGCCTCGGATTCGGCGCGCAGTTCCTCGTAGAGTTCCTCGGCGGCGCGGCGGACGGCGTCGTCGCTGGAGGCGTCGGCTTCCCAGCCGAGCCCCGAGAGCTTCTCGACGGAGAGCCGCATCCGCGGGACGTCGCCCTCCCAACCGCGGTCGCCGCCGGTGTACGCGTAGTCGGGGTCGAGATCCATCACGTCGGCGACGATGTCTGCGATGCGGTTCACGGAGGTCGTGGTTCGCGTTCCCAGATTGTAGGTGTTCATCGCGGCGTCGGCGTGCTCGACGACGTGGCAGATGGCGTCGACGCACTCGGTGACGTGGAGGTAGGACTTCTCCTGGCGACCGTCCCCGAGAATTTCGAGCGTCTCGGGGTCCGCAAGCAGTTTCTCGATGAAGTCCGGGACGACGTTGCCGCGCTGGTGCGGCCCGACGATGTTCGCGAAGCGGAAGCACCACACGGTGAAGTCTTTCGCGTGAGCGTACGTCGAGAGCAGCCCCTCGTCGGCGAGTTTCGACGCGCCGTAGACGCTGATCGGTTCGAGGGGTGCGAAGTCCTCGGGCGTCGGCCGCGGCGCTTCGCCGTACACGGTCGACGAGGAGGTAAAGGCAATGTCCGAGACGCCGACCTCCGCCATCCGTTCGAGGACGTTGTAGGTCATCTCGGTGTTCTCCTCGAAGAGCTTCCGCGGGTCGGCGAAGTTCGTGTCCGTGTAGGCTGCCAGGTGGAAGACGAGGTCGACGTCGGCGGTGATGACGTCCGCGACGTCGTCTGGGGACGTCATATCCGCCTCGACGAACTCGACGCCCGCAGGGACGCGGTCTCGCGTGCCTTTCGAGAGGTCGTCGGCGACGACGACGTCGTTGTCGTCGCGGAGTCGGTTCGCGAGGTGCGAGCCGACGAGGCCTGCGCCGCCGGTGACGACGATTCGCTTCTCGGAGAGGTCCATACTCGTGATGCAGTAGACAGCGGTAAGTGCGTTCTCCTTTTCGGGGTCGCGGACACCGGCGATCGTATGGCGTCGACGAGCGCGTACGCCATCCGAAGCGCCTTAGCGCCCGCACCGTCTCGATTCGGCTATGCAAGACGAATCCGAAGTGGCCGTGCTCCGCTACGGCCACCGGCCCGGTCGAGACGACCGGATGACGACGCACGTTGGCCTCACGGCGCGAGCGCTCGGCGCGGACCGAGTGATCTTCCCCGGCAACGCCGGCCAATCGGAGGAGACCGTCCAAGACATCACCGGGCGGTTCGGCGGCCCCTTCGACGTCGAACTGACGGATCAGCTGGACGCGACGATCCGCGAGTGGGACGGGCACGTCGTCCACCTCACGATGTACGGCGAGCGCGTCCAGGACGTCGAAGGAGACATCCGAGAGGCGCACCGGGAAGCGCCACTCCTGATCGTCGTCGGTGGCGAGAAGGTCCCCTTCGAGGTGTACGAACACGCCGACTGGAACGTCGGCGTCACCAACCAACCGCACTCGGAAGTCGCGGGACTGGCCGTCTTCCTCGACCGGCTCTTCGAGGGTCGCGAACTCGAACAGGAGTGGCCCGACGCAGACCGTCGGGTGCTCCCACAGGAGCGCGGCAAGCGCGTCGTCGACGCCGAGGAACTCGAAGAGAGATCGTGAACGGCAGCGGTCGGCGACGACTCGCTAAGCGGGATACAACGGCGTCGAAGAGAAATGCGCGAGAACGGCGGTGTAGACCCGGACGGGAGACGTTTTCCCCGACCCACACGGCCATCTAGCTTCGACACGCCGACTTTATCCGGAATCTCACCGGCGCTTGCCGAAGCGTTAGCCGGGTTCCCACCGGCATTGTCGACGTGCCGTCGCCGAATTTCACGAAGTCCGCTTGCGCGTACTCCGATAGTTGGCCTTGTCCCTCGGCCGCCCGGGCGGTCGAGCGTTCGGGACGGTGCGGTCCTCCTTCGGAACCGAAACCTCGTCGTCTTGTGACGGACTCTTCGGTTGTGGCTCCTAGCTCGTTTCGTCTCACCAGCGTCCAGGCGATCTGAAACGAGTCGTCCAGTGTGTCCCCGCCTTCTCGCGGGAATTATACTTACGAGGTACATAATAATAAATCATTCTGAATAGTTTTCGAGGTGTTGTCATAATTCTAAGTAGTGGCTGTATGGAAACATACCGGAGCAGACGAGCGTCCCGGCTTCCGCAACTTTAAAACGACTGAGCGGCGCAACTGTGTACAATGGCTTTTGAGGAGCTGCTGAACGACCCTGTCATCCAGAAATACCTCCACGAGCTGGTGGGACCGACGGGGATGCCGGTGGCCGCGGCCCCGCCTGACGGCGAGGTAACCGACGAGGAACTCGCCGAGGAACTGGGCCTCGAGCTCAACGACGTTCGACGGGCGCTCTTCATCCTCTATGAGAACGATCTGGCGTCCTATCGCCGGGTCCGCGACGAGGACTCCGGGTGGCTCACCTATCTCTGGACGTTCCACTACGAGAACATTCCGGAAAACCTCCAAGAGGAGATGCACCGCCTTCTCGACGCCCTCGAAGAACGCCTGGAGTACGAACGGACCCACGAGTTCTACCTCTCGGAACCGGCGGGGATCCGCTTCGAGTTCTCCGAGGCGATGGAGCAGGGCTTTCAGTGCCCCGAGACCGGCGCACCGCTGGAACCGATGGAGAACGACGAGATGGTCGACTCGATGGAGCGACGGATCGAGGAGCTTCGCGACGAACTCAACGTCGACGTAGGTCGAGACGACTGATGGTCGCGCTCGCAACCAAATGCTACGTCGATGGCGACGCCCGCGAGCGAGCCCTCGACAGTTTCAATTCGCTCGTCGGCAACGAGATCGGCGAGCTATCGGTCGAGTGGACGGTCGACGTGCGCGAAGACGACTTCCTCGACGTCGACCTCGACGGCGAGGACGCGACTGTCGCCGCCAACCTCCTCGCCGAGTCGTGGGGCGAGATCGCTCCCGACCACGAGGACGGAGAGACCTACGTCGGAACGCTCGAATCGTGGGACGAAGACGGCTGGGTGCTCGATGTCGGCAACGGAAACAGCGTCCGGATTCCGGCCGACGAACTCGGCCTTGGAACCGGGTCGCCTTCGCAGATCCGGGATCGATTCGGCGTCGTCCAGCACACGCCGCTGCGGTTCGTCTACGGCGAGACGCCACGGCTCGCGGACGCCGAGCGCGACCGGCTGTACGACTGGACTCGCGAGGACGGCAGCGGGCGAGTGAACGTCAACAGCGCGACGCGCGGCGAAGTCCGCGCGACGGTCAACCGCGCCGGCCACGCGGCCGACATCGTTACTGTCGAGCGCCTCGGCCTCCTCGAACAGAGCATCGTCTGCCCCGAGAGCACCGACCCGCCAGGGCTGCTCGCCAGCATCGGCTCGTACCTCCCGTCGGAGCTGAAGTGCGTTCTGACGTGAGGTCGACTCCTCTCCGAACGCTATGACCCACTTTCGCACCATATGAACCGTCGACTCCTCCTCGCGGCCGGCAGTCTCGCCTTGCTCGCAGTGATGAGCGGCTGTCTCGGCTTCGGAACCGGACCAGTGCCCGCCGAACGACTCGACAGCGAACCGGCCGCCGCCTACGAGTGGGAGACGAACCGGACAGTGCACGTCACGGTGCAGGCAAACACCCAGTTCCGGGCCGTGATGGAGACGAACAGTTCGACTATCGAACTGTTCAGACGCGACGGCTTCGGCGGAACGAATCCGCTATCCGTCCAATCGGTACGCTATCGCTATCCGAACGGAACAGTCGTGAACGGCACAGAGATCCGCGAAAACGGCGGGGAGATCCGCCGCACGCGGGACGAAATGATCGTCTCACTGCCGGAAGACGCACCGGCTAGCGGCGGTAAGCTCGCGTACACCAGCAGCGGAACGCCGAAGCGGTTCACGCTGCCCACCTACGTGGACGGTACCTACGAGGTGGTGTTGCCGCCGGACCGCCGGATCGACTTCCCCGTCTTCGGGAAAGTCTCGCCCGGCAATTACGACGCGACCATCGACGACAGCAGCCGCGTCCACATCGTCTGGCAGGAAGCGGTGACGGTCGAGACCATCTCGGTGCAGTACTACCTCCAGCGTGACTTGTACGTCTTCGGCGGGATCGTCGCCTTGGTCGGTGCCATCGGCATCGGCGGGCTGCTCTACTACCGGCGACAGATCGAGCGCTTGCGACGCCGACGGATGGAGATGGGCGTCGACGTCGAGACCGACGACGACGAGTTCGACGACGGGCCGCCGCCGGGAATGCGCTGAGACCGACGGCCCGCTGCCGAGTCGCTTTTGTCCATCTCAGGCATATCACGGGTATGCGAGTCGCAATCGTCACCGTCGGAGACGAGATCCTCTCCGGTGACACAGTAAACACGAACGCCGCGTGGCTGTGCGAACAGTTGAACGACCGCGGCGTCGACGTCGGGCGTATCACGACCGTTCCGGACGTCGTCGCCGACATCGCCCGCGTCGTCAACGAGTACCGCGCCGAGTACGACGCCGTCATCGTCACCGGCGGCCTCGGTCCCACACACGACGACGTGACAGTCGACGGCGTCGCCGCCGCCGTCGGACGCAGCGTCGAACCGCACGAGACCGCCCACGAGTGGTTGACCGAGCACGGCGGGTACGCCGCGGAGGACCTCGTCGGCGGGACCACCGACCTGCCAGCGGGGGCGCGAATGCTGCCGAACGAGGCGGGCGTCGCGCCCGGCGCGGTCGTCGAGGGCATCTACGTCTTCCCGGGCGTGCCCACCGAGATGAAATCGATGTTCGAGGCCGTCGCCGACGAGTTCTCCGGCGAGGCCACCTACACGACGGTCGTCGACGTCGACGAACCCGAGAGTGAACTGATCGACCGATTCGAGGCGATCCGAGAACGCTTCGACGTCACTGTCGGGAGTTACCCTGGCGACTCGGTCCGTGTGAAACTCACCGCGACGGACGAAGCTGTCGCCGACGAAGCGCGCCACTGGCTCAGCGAGCGCGTCGAACTCGTCGACGGAGCAGTGGACCGAGAACAGGCGTAGGCGTCGGCGCGAACGCTACCGGTAGAGGTAGTAGAGCCAGCCGACAACCATCGCGACACTCAACAGGAGAATGACCGCGCCGGTCTCCGCGATCGGGAAGGGTTCGCCAGTGACTTCGAGTGGGAGCATACGCCTCAGTTCCGAGGCGCACTTCTTAAACGTTCAGTAATCCGGCTCGTCCCCTCGCCAGCCACGTCCGAGCACCGGCGGACTTTTGCTCGCAACGCCGTTCGGTTCGCGTATGCGTCTCGGTTTCGTCGTCAACCCCATCGCGGGAATGGGCGGTCGCGTCGGTCTCAAGGGTACCGACGGCAAAGTCGAAGAAGCGCGCCAGTTGGGGGCCGAGCCTCGCGCTCCCGACCGCGCCCGTCGGGCGCTCGTCGCGCTCCACGAGCAGGGTGGCGACGACGTCGAACTGCTCACGTGGGGCGGGGAAATGGGGGCCGACGTCGCCCGTGCGGCCGGCTTCGAGCCGGAAGTCCTGGGCTCTCCTGCGGACACGGAAACCGGCGCCGACGACACGGCTCGGGCCGTGGCGGCGTTCCTCGACGCCGACGTGGATCTCGTCCTCTTCGTCGGCGGTGACGGGACCGCCGCGGACGTCGCCGACGCCGTCGAAGGGACTGACACGCCGATCCTGGGCGTGCCCGCCGGCGTGAAGGTGTACTCCTCTGTGTTCGCCGTCTCGCCCGAAGACGCCGCACACGTCGTGCGGACGTTCGAGCGGACCGAGCGCCGCGAGGTGATGGACATCGACGAAGACGAGTACCGCGAGGGCGAGGTGCATCCCGAACTCCGCGCGGTGCCGTACGTCCCCGTCGCCGAGGAACTCCAGTCGTCGAAACAGCTCGGCGGCGGCAACGTCGAAGCGCTCGTGGCGGGCATCGTCGACGACATCGAGGCGAGCGAGAAGACGTTCGTGCTGGGACCGGGGAGCACCGTCGGCGCGATCAAAGAGGCACTCGGCTTCGAGGGCTCGCCGCTGGGCGTCGACGTCTGGCGGGACGGCGAAGTGCTCGCCCTCGACGCGACCGAATCGGAGATCCTGGCTGCGCTCGATCCCGACGGCGAAAACGTCGTCGTCGTCTCGCCTATCGGCGGCCAAGGGTTCGTCTTCGGCCGGGGCAACCCACAGCTCTCACCCGACGTGATCCGACAGTGCGACGTCGAGGTCGTGGCCTCGCGCGCGAAACTGGATACGATCGGCGAACTCCGCGTCGACACCGACGATCCGGAACTCGACGAGGAACTCCGCGGGTGGACGAAGGTCCGGGTCGGACGTGTCGAACGGCGGATGATGCGGATCGCCTAGAGCGGGGCTGTCCGTACACCCCTGGTGGTGGGGAGCCAGCCATTTCAACACATCCTAACAAATACATATCTGTATAAGTGGCATATAGTGAAGATTAAGGCCGCTGGAGACCAGGGTATGGTATGGAGACGCGTAAGGTTCAGCGGCTCGGTCCCTCCACGCTGGCAATGACGTTACCGGCGGAGTGGGCGAAAGAACACAACGTCGACAAGGGTGATGAGGTTTCTCTACGGATGGGTGGGAAAGGAACGCTGACGGTACTGCCGGAGTCTGCGAGTCAGGAAGATTCCTCGGCGACGATTCGCGCGGACAATCTCGACGCCGACTCGCTCGAACGGGCAATCGTCGCGCAGTACGTGCTCGGACGGCGCGTGATCCACATCGAAAAGAGCGACGGCGCACTCGACTCCGAACACATCAACGCCGTCTACAAGGCGGAGACGCAGCTGATGGGTCTAGGCGTCATCGAGGAGACGCCGGACCGCATCGCGATCCGCTGTTCGGTCGATCCCGAGGACTTCACGCTCGACAATCTGCTCGAACGCCTCGAAAACACCGGCAGCACGATGCGCGGTGAGGCGGTCAAAGCGCTGGCACACGGCAACACGGACCTCGCCCAGCGCGCGTTAAACCGCGAGCGACAGGCGAACAAGATCTTCGTCCTCCTGCTACGTCTCATCTTCACGGCCTACCAGAACCCGAACCTCGCGCGGGCCGTCGGACTGGAGTCGGGCTTCCCCCTGATCGGTTATCGCTCGGTGGCGAAGAACCTCGAACTGACTGCGGACAACGCCGAGGACATCGCCAACATCGCGATGGACGCCGAGGGCCACACGCTCGACGTCGACTCGAAGACGATGCGGCGGATCCGCGAGTTCACCGACCAGGTCGACGAACTCACGCGGACGGCAGTGCAGTCAGTCGTCGAGCGCGACTACGACAAGACCGTCGAGTGCCGCACCCTGTTCCGTCAACTTCGAGACCGCGAACAGGAGATACTCGACGACCTCCCCGAGATGGACAACGAGGAACTACTCCAGATCCGGGAGGTCCTCGTCAGCCTCCAGCAGACCGCGCAGTACGCGATGCGGAATGCGGAGATCTCAGCGAACCTCGCGCTGAACGAGGAGTCCGAACACGTGACGATTGGGTAGTCGAAGCCGACCGGTGAGTATGCGACGCCGCCTCCCAATTCGTATGAACTAAGTCGAGACCGGGAAACGTTCGGGTATGGAGACCGCATCCGCCAGTTCTGACAAGGGAATCGGCCTGACCGTCCTCTTTTCGATCGTCGCGATTCTCGGAGTCGTCGGGATGTTCGCCGCGGGACTGACCGGGGATCAGCTCGTCGCCGCCGTGGGCTTCGCCGTCGCCACGATCGCCGCCTCGCTCGCGGTGTCTGCGACGCACCTGTTCGGGTGACTTCCGGACGCTACGATAGCCCGCTGACGAGAAACCGTTAAGACCGAACCGTCCGTACACGGAGTCAAATGAGTGACTTCACCGAGGAGGAAAAACGGATCGTCTCGTACCTCCGCGAGAGCGTGTCCGCCGGCGAGCGGTACTTCCGGGCGAAGAACATCGCCGACGCCATCGGGCTCTCGGCCAAGCAGGTCGGGGTTCGACTGCCGCGCCTCGCGGAGAAGTCCGACGACGTCGAGATCGAAAAGTGGGGTCGGGCCCGCTCGACGACCTGGCGCGTCACCCGTAGCTGAACACTGCCCGGCACAGCCCGTCGCCGTCCGCGCGAACGCGCATTTCAGGGCCTTTTTTGTCTCTCCACCCTACGTGACGGTATGACGGTTCGTGTCCGGCGGGTGTTCGAGTTCGACGCCCCGCCCGAGGCCGTGTGGGACTTCATCGCTGACCCCTCCAAGCGAGCCGACGCGATCAGCGTCGTCGAGCGCTACGAGGTCGACGAGGGGACCGGCGCAGCGACGTGGCACGTTCGGCTGCCGATTCCGCTCGTGAAGTCGACCGCCCGCGTCGAGACCGAAGACGTCGAGCGCGACCCGCCGCGATACGTCAAGTTCGTCGGGAAGTCCTCGGTGCTGCGCGTCACGGGCGAACACACCGTCGAGTCCACGGACAGCCACACGCGACTCGTGAACGAGTTCGTCGTCGACGGCCGCGTGCCGGGCGTCGAACGGTTCTTCAAGCGGAACCTCGACGAGGAGTTAGAGAACCTCGAACGCGCGCTCAGTCGCGCGGTCGAATCCGAATCCTGAAACCGACAGACTACAGGAGAGTCGCCCCGGAGCCGGTGGGTTTATTCACGTCCCGCTGCTACGCTCTTTCGCCGACGAACGACGCTTTTCTCGTCGCAGTCGGCACAGATCCGCCGCACGCCGCCGCAGTGTTCGGGGTCCGCTGCGGCCCACCGCGTCCAGCGCTCCCTCTTCCCGGAGAGGGGGTAGCTGTTCGCTCCGCTCCCGCCTCCGCCTTCGCATCCACTCACCTCTCGCTCTCACCCACCGCTTCACTTCCTACCGTTCCACTTCCTGTCGCCCTACTGCCCCATCCTGTCGGTCGAGCCTCGACGCTCCTGAGCCGTGACCTCGCTCGGAGCACCGCCTCCCGTACCTCGCTACGGGGAGGAGGCGCGCTTTTCGATCTCGCCTTTCAGCACCGCGGCGTCGAAGTCGTGATCCGGACGGATGTTGACGAAGTCGAGAAAGCGCGCCGCGTCGAGTAGTTCGTCCGTCGAAAACGCTTCGAGCGCGGCGTCGACCGCGCGTTTCGCCCCGATCAGCGGTTCGAGCGCGCCGAGCGCGCAGGCGACGTCGTAGGCCTTCGCGTCCCGCGCGCCCTCCTCGCTGACGTTCGTCGCGTCGATGAAGTAGATCTCACCGTCGCGGATGAGGACGTTCTCCGCGCGGAGGTCGCCGTGGAGGAGTTCGTGTTCGTGCATCGCGTGCAACGCCTCGAACAGCGTCGGGGCGAGGTCGGCCTCTGCGTCCTCGTCCAACTCGTCGAGCGTCCGGAAGTCGGGGAGGTACTCCAAGACGAGCACGCCGAGGCCGTCGACCTCGAAGGCCTCGACCGGTTCGGGCGCGTTGAGGCCGATGTCGCGCATCCGCCGCGTCGCGTCGAGTTCGTGTTGTGCCATCTCGACCGGCGTCGCGAAGTGCTCGAAGAACCCTTCGGTACCCGACGAGAAGGCACCCAGGTTTCGCCCGGTCGTAAAGAGCGCGTGGACGATCGAGTTCTGTCGCGAGATGACCTTCACGAACCACTGATCGTCGACGACCATCGGCGTCGAGAGCCAGTTGTCGGCGTCTAGAAACCGCACGTGGACCTCCTCACGATCGTAGCGATCGCGGATTTCGCGGGCGACGGCCTCCAGTCGAGACCACTCGATACGCCCGCGAAGGAGGCGGCGGAGTTCCATATGCTTCCAGTCGGTCTCCGGGCGTATATAAAGTCGCCTTCGCGTCACGCGGCGGATACCCCGCCGGACATATCGTGAGCGGACGGCGGCCCGGTCGGGCGTATCATTAGCGGACAGTGGTCTGCTGGACGTGATCACGCGTCGGGAGCGCGGCGTGGTCGGAGCCGGCGCGGTCGGAGGCGACGCGCGGGTAGTTTGCTCTCCGCTATTCCTCTTCTTCCTCGTGTGAGCGGACGGTCAACACGGGGACGTCGGAGCGACGAACGGTCCGCTCGGTCACGCTACCGAGCAGGTAGCGTTCGAGGCCGGTGCGGCCGTGCGTCCCCATCACGATGAGGTCGCAGTCGTTTTCGGATGCGTAGTCGACGACGACGTCGTCGGGTACGCCGGGTTCGATTGCGGTGACGACATCGGCGACGCCGGCGTCCTTCGCACGGTCGGCGACGTCGGAGACCACTGATTCCGCTCGCTCGCGGAGCGTCTGTTCCACCTGTTGCGGGCTGATGGCCGGCGCGCTGTGGCTTACGTCTCTGGCATCGACGACCGAGAGGACGTGCAGCTCGGCGTCGTACTGGTCGGCGAGGTTGATCGCGTGCTCGACTGCGAGGTCGGCACAGTCGCTGCCGTCGGTCGGGACAAGGATACGGTCGTACATACGTTGTCGTACTCGGAGTGACAATTAGACGTTTTGGATGGCTGCCACCGCGTGAGAATGTGTGGGAGCGTCCGGACGGCGACGCCGTTACTCGATCAGTCGCTCGGCGATCCGGCGCGCGCCTTCGGCCGGGGCGAGGTCGGGTCGGTCGGCGGAGATACATTCGACGTCGCGGTCGAGTTCAGCCGAGAGGCGCTTCTCGAAGACGTCGACGATGCCGGGGATGCAGGCCATCCCACCGGTGAGAACGATCGGCTTCGAGAGCGCGAGCTGGTACGGCTTCATATGGTCGTTCGCCAACTGCGCGAGGAAGTTGTTCGCGACCTCATCGACGGCGTTGTCGACGTAGTCGTCCAGCGGCTCCATCACCGAGCGCTCGATGGTAAACTCGTGGGCGCCACCACCGGGCTGCTGGATGACATCCGTGAACGGCTCGAACTCCTCGAAGTCACCGTGCTCCTCTTTGTACTCGCGGGCGGTCGTCAGATCGACGTTGACGCGACCTTGGGTCTCCTCCTCAACGGCGTTGGCGATCCGCCGGTCGACCTCGTTACCGGTGACGGCCCCGGAGACGAACGGCGAGAGCTGTTCGCCGTGGCGGTACGCGGAGGCTTCGAGGTTCGTCGAGCCCATATTCACGGCGACGAACACCTCGTCGATAGCGCGGAGGTCCTCGCCGAAGGCCGGAATCGCTCCGCAGAGCGACTCGGGGAAACTTCGGACCAAGGCGTCGCCGACTGGGCTCTCCTCGATGACACTGTTGAGGTTCGCCAGCCCCGGTTCGTTGTCGATCGTCGGAATCGCGTAGACGACGGCGCTGTCGGCGTCGAGTCCTTCGGATGCGACGACTTCGGCGAAGAACTTCGAGGCGAGTTCCGCGCGGTCCTCGTCTTCCGGAAGCCCCGAGCGGAGCATATACTGCACCTCGTCGGGGTACTCCTGTGCGGCCTGTTCGCCGAAGAGCACGCGCTCCTCACCGGTGAGCGCGTCCTCGTACGTCGCGAGACACGTCAACGTCCGGATCGTTTCCACTTCGTCGTCGCGGACGTACTGGAGGACGGTCCGCGTGCTTCCGAGTTTGACGCCGACCGGCGTCGGTCCCGATTCGGCTGCCCCAGCCTCGTCGAAGGAGGCGTCTTCACTGTCTGCCATAGGCAAGTGGAAACAGAACGAGCAGAAAGTACTGTTGGTATATGGGTTGACACGAGCCGCGGCAGAATACGGCTCTACGTCATCGACGCCAGTCGTGCGATGTAGACCAGGCTCAGATGATGGTCGTCGACGTCGTATTCGGTCGTATTGGTGACCTCACCGGAGAACCCGACCAGATAGTCTTGCAGTTCGGATTCGACGTCTTCGGTCAGCCACTCCACGGTGTGGTAGTACCGGAGCGCGTCCATTGTCCGCTTGAAGCCGCCTTTGAGGACGAGGAACTCGAGCCAGTCGAAGACGAGTCGCTCCGCGGCGTACGCGTCGGGGAGCGAGCCGAGATAGGGCTTCGAGAGCCCTTCTGCCGCGGCGGTCTCGTGGACGAGCAGTTGTTCGAGTTGGTTCTGTCGGAGGGCCTCGCCAGCCCGCCCCCGGGGCCGTTCGCGGATCTCGGTGTCGAACTGGAACCGTCCGACGTCGTCGGCACCGAACTCGGGTTCTGTGGCGACTCGTGAACGCGAATCCGTGCGCCGCCGGTCGTCGCGGCGACGGTCGGGGTCGCGCCCGCGACGCGAACCGTCCTGCGCGCCGACACCGAAGCCGAGGTCGCGAGCGATCTGATCCGCGAGGACGACCTCGTCGTGACCCTCCGCGTGATCCGAGTCGCCACGTCGCGGCGGCGTGACGTCCTCGCGCGGACGCACAGAGACCTCACCGCGCTCGCCGTCTGCGTCTCGGTCGTCCGTCTGCTCGGTGGCGTCGCGCCGGCGAGTACCCTCGTGGTCACGACTGCCAGCGTTCCGTTCCTCGTCGCGCCGGCGGATGTCGTTTTCCCGTGCCCCGCGACGGTCGGTATCGCGGTCTCGGCGGCTCTCAGTTCGACCGTTCAGTCGTCGCTCGTCGCTACGCTCACGCGCTGCGCGGTCGGAGATGCGTTCGTTCTGCCGCCGGTCGTCGCGATTCGCCCGATCGTCGCGACTCGACCGGTCGTCACTCCGGCGCTTCCCCGACCGACGCCGGTCCGTACGACTGCGGCGGCGTCGCTCCGACGGCATTCGGTCGTCGTCGTGGTCCGATTCCTCGGTGGGCTGTTCGTCCTCCGAACGGCGCGCGCCCCGCCGTTCGTCCGCGATTCGTCTGAGTTCTCGGAGGTCGTAATCGTCGGGATCGATGGTCATTGCCTGTCTCTCGTCCCGCGGCGAAATCGCCGCGTCGGTCGTACCTCGACGGTCTGCAGGCGCGTGCATAAACGTGCCCCCGAAATTATCAGCGAAGATACTGCGACTATGTGTGACGAACCAGTACGTACTGGGAGACTGGGACCCGGCGGGTCATAGGGATTATCGTAACTGTTCGGAGATTCTCGCCGTACCGTCCGGCGAGACATCTATGAGGACTTACGATAATCTCTATCAGATGACGTGATTTTCGCCGTGTGCCCGCCGGATGGAGAGTTCGCCAGTCGTGGCATCGAACGACAGCGAACGACCGTAGTCGCCACCCACATCTGTCGCGACGAGGGGAACGTCGTACGTTTCGAGCGTTGTCTTCGCGGCGACGACGTTGCGCTCACCGACGCCGCCGTCTCCGGAACTGAACTCGAACATCGCACTCCCCCCGGCGAGACGTGCTTCGATACGTGAGCGGTCAGCACCCGTCTCCTCCATCGAATGCAGGAGCCCCGGAATAGCGGTGTTGACGTACTTGGCCCCGGCTGGCCGGTCGTCTGTGGGCTCGTCTCCGGTCGCATCGCCTGCCCCGCCATCGCCGTCCTGCTCGTCGCTAGCATACGGTAACATCGCGTGCGCGAGGCCAGCGACGCCGGCGTCGACGTCAGCCAGCGCGATCCCGACACAGGAGCCGAGCCCGCTCGTCACGAGCGTCGATCCGGCCTCGGCGACGGCGTAGTCGGCGACGCCGACTTTGATTCGCTTGGACGACGATTGGTCGGTCGATCGGTCACTCGAGTATACTTTCATTGGTTCGTTCGGGGCGTGACGAAGCAGCGCCGAAGGCACGTTCGTCAGCTGAGGTGATCATTTCGGCGCACGTGGTCGTGACACGGTCATTCGCCGGCTGTCAGTTCGCTTCGGGCGCGAGCTGGTCGAAGGCTGCGCGCAGTTCTCGTTCGTCGGGGAGCGCGTAGATGTCGCAGGTGAACGTCTCGTCCGGCGTGGCGATCGCCGAATCGATGAGGAACGCATAATCTTGCGTCCGCGCGAGCTCTGTCACCAGCGGGTCCACGATCGCCGAGGCGATGTCGTCGACGTAGGTCGGCGGGGAGATTTCGATCGTCGTCTCCAAGGAGTTGGCCCAGCCGTCGAGGAATCCGGACGTGACTATGTTGCCGATCTCTTGCAGCGCGCTCTTTCGCATCTCTGGGTCCGCGTCCATCCCAGGCATCAGCGCGTCTGCGACGCTTTCGGCCGATTCCGGGTCGAACAGAATCGCGATGTATCCCGATGGCGTGCCCGAGAACTCGAGGACGACACCTCGTCTGGCCTCGTCTGTGAGTTCCATCGGCACCCCCTCGACCGGAACGAAGCTCAGTCGACTCACGTCGACGTTGGTGTCGATCCCGGTCATCGCCGTCAGGTCCTCCGAGGCTTGTCCCGCGCCTTCGGAGATCATCTGGGAGAACGAGGTGAACGTCTCGACGGGGATCGCGTCGTCGGCGTCACCCGCGGCGTCGACGATCGTCTCGACGGAGTCCTGCGTCGGCAGCATATAGATGTAAAAGCCCGCCTCCTCGTCGACCGTTTCGAGGTGGTTCCGGAACGCGAGCACGTGATTGGAGTCGATTTCGGCGCCAAAATCGGCGTCGTCGTGGACTTCCGCGCCGAATTGGCCGTCGGTGTCGAACTCGGAGTCGTCGACGACGTCCTGCAGCGACTGGCCGGCGTCCAACTCGACGTACGTCGGCGTCGTGATGTCGATGCCGTCGCCGAGGAAGTCAGCCCAGCCGTCGATGAACCCCCCGAGCATAATGTTCCCGAGTTCCTTCAGGCCGCTCGTCGCCAGGTCACTGTCCGGGTCGTCAGAAGCACCAGGAACGAGTGCGTCGACGAGGGAGATGGCACGGTCGCGGTCGAACGCGAGAACCGTCTGGCCCTCGATCGCCCCCGAAAACCCGATGTGGACGGTGACGAGGTCGCGCTCCCGAAACTCGCGTTCGACGTCCGCTCGCGTCGCCATTTCGACTTTTGTGACGGCCACGCGGGCGTCGAAGCCAGTCAGCGTCGTGAGCGATCCGGCCGCTTCTTCCGCCCCGGAGTGGGCGAGACGACTGAACGTCCGAAGCGACTGGACGTCGAGGTTCATGCTTCGACGCCCACCACGTCGTCGATAGCCTGGAGCACGTTCGGCTTCTGGAAGGGCTTCGTGATGTAACCGTCCGCGCCGGCTTCGACGGCTTCACGCATTTTCTCCTCCTGTCCGACGGACGTGCACATAATCACCGACGAGTCGGGGTCGATCGATTTGATCTCCGACGTCGCCTCGATGCCGTTTCGGATCGGCATCACGACGTCCATCGTGACCACGTCGGGATCGAGTTCGCGGTACAGTTCGACCGCTTCAACCCCGTTTTCGGCTTCGCCGACGACCTCGTGATCGTCTTCGAGCAACTGCTTCAGCAGATTCCGCATAAACGCCGAATCGTCCACAACCAGTACGGTGCGTGCCATATCTTCACTTCCGAGAAACGCTGTATAAACGCATCGTCCCCATTATCAGCGCTGATACGGCTCTTGCCACGCTCACTCTTCGTCCGGCGGGATCTGAAGGCCATCGTCGGGGAGTGAACCGACGAGGTCTCCGATCGAGTCATCGAGCGTGAGGTCGTGCTCTTTCAGGAGCGACGCGAGCGCCTTCTTCGGATACGAGACGCGCGTCTCGGAGGCGAGAAGGAGAATGCCGAGCGCTCGCTTTTCGGAGGCTGTGGTGTCGATCTGTTCGACGTACCACGACGCTAGCTCGCCGAAGGCGTCGACGACGTCGTCCGAGAAGTGCTCGTGGTGGTCGACCTCGCCTTCGAATGCCGCGGTGAGCGCGAACCCGTACTCCGAATCCTGCTCGGAGAGGTACCGAGCCATCTGCTGGCGGGCGAGCGCTCCGAGGTCCGCAGACGCGTCTTCACCGTCGTTCTCGTCCACTGACGGCGAATTGTCGTTGTCGGTCGCGACCACGTATCGACCGTCTGAGATCTCTGCGACCCGTTCGGAGGCGGTGTAGTCGAGTTCGTCGGGTCTGACGACGCCCTCCTCGTCGCGCACGGGTCGCCGCGCGTCGTTCGGAGGGTCGGGAGCCATACCTCGTGGTGCCGTCGGCGCGATAATAAGCCCATCGCAGGCGAAAGTCAGTCGACAGCCACGAGGCGGGCGGTCCTCAAATCTGATATTCAGTATCGAATTCGAAATCGCGCGGACCGTCACATTCAGGTAAGTCCGGTTAGAACGTGGCGCTATCTATGGAGTCCGACAGGACGCTCGCAGCGCTCGGAAACGAGTACAACCCGGACATCTTACGTGCTGCCGACGAAGCTCACTCCGCACAGGAATTCAGTGAAATGCTCGACATCCCGATCGCGACGTGTTATCGCCGCATCGAGGAGCTCACGGGTGCCGGGCTGCTCGAACTACACGACCGCGTCCTCTCGGACGAACACCGCCGGACCAACGTCTATCGCCGCGACGTCGACGAGATAGTCATCAGTTTCGACGAGAACGAACTCAACGTGCAGGTGACCGAGCGCCCCGAAGTGAAGAACAAACTCGACGACGTCTGGCGGAAGATTTCTCAGGAGTAAGCTGGCTGGCGGCGTGTAGCGAGTCGGGGCCAGCGTAGGCCCCAACGCTCACAACCGGAGCGCGAAGTCCGAATCGCAGACACAATTTTTCTAGTTCGCTGACTCGTTATTGGGGATCGCTGTCGGACTCGGAGGTAGGGATTCTCACTCTTGATTTTTCCAATCGTGAGACAGAAGTTTTCGTATGCGGCCTGAAACTACCGAAATTCGGCTTCAAGATACAATATCATCTCTGATATCTGGGTCCATACCATTATGTGCAGACCGCTGATTGCTTGATTTGACGGTCCTCACCTCCGGCGGGGAGGCGAGGGGGCCAGACTGGAGACAACATACATATGTTCGAACAAGACGACGCCGACCGTGGTCAGGTCGGTATCGGTACGCTCATCGTGTTCATCGCGATGGTGCTGGTCGCAGCGATCGCGGCGGGCGTCCTCGTGAACACGGCCGGCTTCCTCCAAGCGACCGCGGAGGATGCGGGCCAAGAGAGCGTCGACAAGGTGACGAATAGGCTCGACGTGGTGAGTACGCACGGGATGGTCAACGACAGTGACCCGAAGACCATCGACAATCTGAACCTCACCGTCCGGATGGCGGCGGGTTCGGGGAGTGTTAATCTCAATACGACGACGATCAAGTACCTCAGCGGAACGACGGCAGAAACGCTCACTCTGAACGACACTGCAAGTAGTGCCGGAAGCGCGAGCTTCGACAACACCACAGATGACGAGTTCATAGCGACCTCGCTCGACGGCACCGACAATTCGTTCCCGGTACTCGACGAGCAGTCCGATCGATACGAGATTCGGATCAACACTTCGATAGTTGAGGGAACCACTGCCAACGGGACGCAGACGGGCGATACGGTTAAGCTGGACATAACTACGCAGAGTGGCGGGACCTCACAGGTCATCCTGACGATGCCCCAACAGCTCGCGGGCAACGAGGACGGCGACCCGGTCCCCCTCTAAAGTGATTACTAATGTTTGAAATATTCAACAAAGACGAACGCGGTCAGGTTGGTATCGGTACGCTCATCGTGTTCATCGCGATGGTGCTAGTCGCAGCGATCGCGGCGGGCGTCCTCGTGAACACGGCCGGCTTCCTCCAAGCGACCGCAGAGGATGCGGGTCAAGAGAGCGTCAACAAGGTGACGAACCGTGTGGAAGTTGTGAACACGCACGGTGTCGTCCTAGATGACGAAATTTCGCGAATCAATATGACGGTTCGTCTGGCGGCTGGATCAGGTGCCGTCGATATGAACGAAACGTCGATAAAGTACTTGAGCGATGAAAGCGTCCAGACGTTGACAAACGGTACTGCAATTGGTAGGGACGGTACTAGCTCTACCGAATTCGGCTTGGACGAAATCACTGACGACGACGGGTCGTTCGGAGTTCTCAATAGTAACACCGACCGGTACACAGTGACCATTAATACGACCGACGTCGAGACGGATGGTAACGGTCTCAGCACCGGTGAATCGCTCAATCTCGAGATCACCAGTCGGACTGGCGGTACGACGCAAGTCATGTTGACGATGCCGCAGCAGCTTGCAGGTAAGAGCAACGGCGATCCGGTCGAGCTCTAAATCTCGCGTATACCCTCGACTGTAGCTGATTTCTTTACTATTTGGGATTGACTGCGGAAAGATAGACTATTCAGCGATAGCTATCAGATGTAGATAACCCACAGAAGACACAATAAGGTAGAGACCAGCAGGTCTATTCCAAATTCCCCTCTTCCTCACCGAACCACGGCGGCGAATCACCCACCATCGAAAAACCAGCAGCCTGCTCGTAGATTTTGATCCCACCCTCGTCGATCTCTAACGGGAACATCGAATTTTTGATCGCCTGCTTACGCATCTTCGCGACCCAGATATACCGATTCGACGTCGAACCGGCGGGCGATTGGATCAGATAGATATTCCCATCGGTCAGGAAGTTCTCCAGACCGATTTCGGTATCAGGGAACACCGCCGACTGCTCCATAGTCAGAATCGACGTCAATCCGCTGTCTTTCAGAATGTCGATGAACTTGAGCAGATACTGGCGCTTCTCTTGTTCGCTCTCGAAGAAGAGCTGGAACATCGTCAGCGAGTCGAGGACGAGCCGGTCGTACTGCGTATCCTGCAGATCGTCGAGAATCGTATCGAGCGTCGAAGAGAAGTCACCGCTGCGGAGGAGTGTCCGCTTGTCGTAGATTTTGATTCGGCCGGCGTCGACGAACTCGTCCCACTTCTCGAAGCCGATCGATTCTGCCGCCTGGCTGATGTCGTCTGCAGACTCCTCGAATGTGAGGTAGATCCCGCCTTCATCGTACATATCAACGCCGTTGTAGAGGTACTGGAGGCCGAGAATGCTCTTGCCAGTCCCAGGGTTGCCACTGACAAGTACCGCCGCGTTCCTGACGATTCCTCCGTTGAGTATGGAGTCGAGTCCCTCGATCCCGGTTTTGACGAATTCTGGCATACGTGTGGTCACGTCCTTGAAAGGTAGCTGTAGAATCGGTCCCGGATGCGGATAATTCTTCGCACCCCGAACGAGTCCTTCGGATCGTAGTACAGGTCGATTATCCGCCGCTACAAACGTATTCCGGTTCTATCACGAGCGATAATTTGGAGCGAACCTTCTTGTACCGATGACTGGACATCTGTACCAATGTTACCTGTTCCACCGAGACCGGACGACCGGACCGGTCGGACCACCCGTTCGGTACGGTTCGTGGGGCGCAGTGGTGCGCCACAGCGGTCGAGCCGGGTGACGACCGGCCGTTGCGGTCGTTTCCACAGGAGGCGGTGCGGATGGGCGTGATGGACTGGATGGACGGTGACGAGGGCGAAGATTCCGATACCGTCGCCACGGATGGGCTCGGGTTCGACGAGGACTTCGACGACCTCGACGGCGAGGTGGACGATCTCGACGGGGGCGGAATGGGTGACCTCGACGACGAGATGGACGACTTCGGTGACGATATGGGTGGGTTCGACGACGGCGACGACCTCGGAGGACCCGACATCGACGCCGACACCATCGCGGAGATGGAAGACCGAATCTCCGAGTTGGAAAACGAGGTCAGTTCGGTCTCGTCGAGTATGAACACCGTTCGCGAGGAGAACAAACAGATCGGCGAGACCGTCGAAGAACTCGACGAAACCATCCGAAAGCTGCTCGACATCTACGAGATGGTGACACGGGGAATCAACCCGTTCGTCGACGACGCTCGCGAGATGGGCGGGCTGGAAGGTGACGGTGCGTTCGGCCTCTTCGATATGGAAGAAGAGGAAGAGGAGAATCTCGATTCAGATGTCGCGAACGCGGACGCCGAGGACTTCTTCGACGAGGACTTCGGCGACCTCGACGCCGAACAGGACGAAGCCGAACTCGCAGCAGAGGACGAACTCGCCGAGGAAGAGCGCGAGGACCCCAGTGAGGCACTCGACGATGGTGAGGACGAGGAAGCCGGCGACGAAGCGGCTGGCGGATCCAGCTTCGACGACCTGAAAGCCGAATACGAGGAGAACGACGGCTGGGACGACGTCGAGGACGACACGGAAGACGAACCCGAGCCCGACGACCTCGACGACGAGACGGCCGCCGCACAGGATGCGCTCGACGAGGCGCTCGATGGAGACCACTTCGAGGAAGCGGCGGAGGATATTGGCGACGAGGAGGCACTCGACCAGGCTGAAGAGGTCGAACCCGACGAGACGCTTTTCGAGGCCGACGAAACGTCTGAACCGGCGAACGATGCTGCCGACTCAGCCGAGAGTGGCTCCAAGGAGACGTCACCAGAGCCAGCCGCCAGCCCGGACCCGGCCACAACCACTGCGCAGTCGCCAACGGCGGATTCCGAACCGACCCACGATCCCGACGTGTATCTCGCCGAACTTCCGGCCCGGTACACGGCCGAATCCGTCGTCCTAGAATGGACGCGCTTCCTCGTCGACGTCGGCGGGGCGATCGGTGCCGCGCGAGCGCTCCGGCAGTACCGCTCGCAGGGCTGGATCACCCGCGACGTCGAGCGGACGATGAGCGAACACGTTCGCAACGCCGCCACCGCGGGGACGACGGAGCAGCCGCGGGACCTGCGCGTGGAACACCACCGCGAGAGCCTGACGTACATCAGTCGGCTCGCCGGCGACGTCGACGAGGCGCGACTCCTCGAAGAACTATCGGCGCTCGGAGGGGGTTCCCGTGGGATTCGGCGTTAGCGGCTCGACGGCAGTCATCTTTCTCGGCGTCCTCATCGCCTCCGGGACGCTCTACACCGCAGCAGCGGGTAGCGCAGAGCAGATCTCCGAAGCGCGCGATGACGATCAGGAAGACCTACTCGAACGCCGGAATACGGCGATCGACGTGACGCGGGTCGTGTACTATGACGACAGTACTCCTACCCTACAGGTCAGTGTCGAGAACGCGGGCACGACGACGCTATCGGTCAACGGAACGAGTCTTCTCGTCGATAATACATTCGAGTCCGTGACCCAAACGAGTGTCGAGAGCGACGAGACGACGGACGTATGGGGAGCCGACCAGACGCTCGTACTAAATACGACGATGGATCAGGAACCCGACCACGTCAAAGTCGTCGCCGAAAACGGCATCGCGGCGAGTAACACGACGGTCGAGGTGGTGAACTGAATGGCCGACGTCTCCGTTCCGAGTCTGATCCTGTTCATCGCGAGCATCGTCATCGCAGCAGGAGTCGCGGGCGTCCTCATCGACACGGTCACCGGAATCAGCGGGGCGCTCGACGATCGGGGCGCAGACGTCGCAGAGAACATCCGGACCGACATCGAAATTATCAGCAGTTCCGACAGTAACGTTTACAACGACAGCTCAAACAGCATAAGTCTGTACGTCAAGAACACGGGACAACGAACGTTACCAGCGACGGGCCAAACGTTTGACGTCATCGTCGACGCGCAGTATCGCGCGGACGTCAGTGTCTCCGTGGTCGACGGCAACAACGGAGAGTGGACGCCTCACGGTGTCGTCAACGTCACGATACAGAATATCGATCTGGCTGAGGGTAGCGGCGACCACGACGTCACGCTGACCGTCGACGGCGACGAAGAGAACTTCCGCTTCAACTACTAACTATGGGATCGAATCAGTTCTCGCTTGGACTCAAAGACCACGACCGCCTCGAGAAGGAACTCGGCGGCGGTATTCCGAAGGGCTCGATCGTCCTCATCGAAGGCGATTACGGGGCCGGAAAGAGCGTCCTCTCCCAGCGACTCACCTACGGGTTTACGCAGGAAGACATTGTGACGACGCTTGTCTCGACAGAACTAGGTGTCCGAGGCTTTCTCGACCAGATGCACTCGCTGACGTACGACGTCGTCAAGCCCCTGCTCGACGAGGAGATTCTCTTCATCCCCGCCGAGATCGACGCGTCGGGGACGCTGACCGGCAGCGGTGGGGACGACGAGCGGAAGCAACTCCTCAAGCGAATGATGGAGGCGGACACGATGTGGGATGCCGACGTCATCATCGTCGATACGTTCGACGCCATTCTCCGGAACGATCCCAAGTTCGAGGCGCTCGTCCGGCAAAATGAGGAGCGGCAGGCGGCGCTGGAAATCATCTCGTTCTTCCGTGACCTGACCACGAAGGGCAAGACGATCGTTCTCACGGTCGATCCCTCGACGGTCGACGACGAGGCGATCGGTCCCTTCCGATCGATCGCGGACGTCTACCTCGAATTAGAGATGGTCGAGGTCGGGAACGACGTCCGGCGAAACATCTTCGTGAAGCGATTCGCCGGGATGGGCCAGCAGGTCGGCGACCGCGTCGGCTTCTCGGTCCGCTCGGGGATCGGGATCGTCATCGAGTCGAGGAGTGTCGCATAATGGCTACCGAACACGGCTCAGCGAAGATCGACAACGAACTGCGGCGGCACGCCCAGCGGTGGGGCCATCTCCGCGAGCACCTCAAGCGGTTTCGGCAGATCACCGGCGAGTTCCCGATGCTCGTCGAGGAGCCAGACGGATACGAGTCGCGGCGGCCGAACATCATCTACCACGTGGGCGGCCCGATCTACTGTCAGGTGTACGGGAACTTCGGGGAGACGACGAAGTACTACACGATCGAGCCGGAACTGGACGACGACGAACGCGAGCTCTTCGGGCAGGTGAAAGACAAACTCCTCGAACGGTCGGTGACGAAGCCGGCACCTGCCGAGGAGACCGAGTACGAAGATCGGATTCGGGAACTACTCGAAGAGATCGTCGTCCTCGAAGACGAACGCAACGGGCGGTTGGCGGAAATCATCCAGCGACTCGAACTCGGGGCGCTGGAAGTGTCCGAAGAGACGTACGAGAAGGTCCAGTACCGACTCGTCCGCGACATCGTCGGCCTCGGACCGCTGGAGCCTATCATGCGCGACCCGGCCAACGAGGACATTCACGTCATTGGGCCACGCCAGGTCGACGTCGATCACGGCGAGTTCGGACTGCTGGAGACGACCGTCGAATTCGACTCCGAAGAGCAGTACGACAACTGGCTCCGGAATATGGGTGAACGCATCGGCGACCCGGTGTCGGACGCGCACCCGATCGTGGACTCGACGCTCCCGGACGGATCGCGTATCAACATCATCTACTCTGACGACGTCTCGCTGAAGGGTTCCTCGCTCACGATCCGTCAGGGCGACGACGTCCCACTGTCGGTGTTTCAGATCGCAAAGTGGGGAACGCTGTCGCCGGAACTGGCCGCGTATCTCTGGATCGCCTTGGAGAACGAGCGGACGGTGTTCGTCGTCGGCGAGACGGCGTCCGGGAAGACCACGACGCTCAACGCTGTCACGTCGTTCATCCCGCGAGACTCGAAGATCTACACCGCAGAGGACACCGCCGAGGTGCTCCCGCCGCACGACACGTGGCAGCAGCTCCTCACCCGCGAGGGACGCGGCGCGGATTCTGAGGTCGATATGTTCGACCTCGTTGCGGCCGCGCTGCGTTCGCGCCCCGACTACATCATCGTCGGGGAGGTTCGTGGCGAAGAGGGGCGGATGGCGTTCCAGGCCGCCCAGACCGGTCACCCAGTGATGCTAACGTTCCACGCGTCCGACATCGTCTCGATGATCCAGCGGTTCACCGGGGACCCGATCAACGTCCCGGAAACGTTTATGTCGAACTGTGACATCGCGCTGTTCCAGAACCGCGTCAAGCGGGGCAACGACACGCTCCGTCGCGTCACGTCGGTGCAGGAGATTGAGGGGTACTCGAAAGAGATGGGCGGTGTCGTCACCCGGGAGGCGTTCTACTGGGACCCAGTCGAAGACGAGATCGTGTTCCAGGGTCGGAACAACTCCTTCATTATGGAAGAGAAGATCGCGACGCTGCTCGGGTACGACGACACCCGGAAGATCTACGAGGACATCGAGTTCCGCTCGGAACTCATCCGACGGGCAATCCAAGAGAACATCGTCGGCTATCACGAGGTGAACGAGTTCATCGAGGACTTCCAGCGGGACGGTACGGAAGGCATCCCGTTCGATATGACGAGGGTCGACTGATGAGTAAAGCTGACCGACGGCCGAACCGGAGTGCCGCCGATGACCGACAGGGAGGATAATCGATGAGTGAGACGAATCCCGACGTCGATCCAGGGTGGAGTGCACAGCGGAAGCAACTCCAGGAGTTCGCGTCGTCGATCCTCGACTCCTACGAGCGGATGCCGATGGAAAATCGGAAGTACGCGCTCACGGTCCTGGCGCCGACGGTACTCCTGTTCGTCCTCGGCGTCGCCGGGGCCGTCTTCCTCCCGCTGCCGATCCTGGTCCGGATCCCGATCTTCCTCCTCGGCGCGCTGATGCTGGTGGCGGGCGCTCTCTATCCCCGCTTGCTCGTCGAACAGCAGCGACGCGGCCTGGAGAACCAACTGCACCTCGTCATCACGCACCTGACGGTGCTTTCGACGACGAATATCGACCGAGTTGCGGTCTTCCGGCAGCTTGGGAAAGAAGAAGAGTACGGCGAGCTCGCGGTCGAAATGCGGCGGATCACGGAGCTGGTCGATACGTGGAATCAGTCGCTCGATGACGCGCTGCGTCGGCGTGCACGTGCCGTTCCCTCGAAGGAACTCGGTGATTTCCTCGACCGACTTGCGTACTCGCTGAACGCCGGCCAAAGCCTCGATGACTTCCTGCTCGGCGAACAGCAGACGATGATCGAAAAGTACGTCACGGTCTACGAGGGTGCGCTCGGCAACCTAGAAGTGATGAAGGACCTCTATCTCTCGATGATTCTCTCGATGACGTTCGCCATCATCAACGCGATCGTCTTGCCGATTCTCACCGGCACCGACGCGACGATGACCATCGCGGCCGTTATCGTGCTGTTCGTCTTCGTCCAGTTGGGGTTCTACTTCGTCATCAGGACGATATCGCCGCACGACCCACTGTGGTATCAGCAGGACGAGTACCGGACGAAGATGGACCGGCAAATCGACATCGCACTTTACGGATCGGTCGCGCTAAGTCTCGTGTTCATTGGCATTCTGGGACTCGGCGTCGCCGGGTGGACGTCGATCGGACAATCGATCCAGTACGTGATGCTCGATATTCCGATTCCAGTGATGATGGCGGCACCCTTGACGCCGCTTGCGATTCCGGGGCTCGTTGCTCGGCACCACGAGAACAGCGTCAAGGAACGCGACAACGAATTCCCGGGATTCATCCGGGCGCTCGGCGCCTCCGAGAGCGCGAAGCAATCGACCACGCGCGCGGTGTTGGAAACGCTCCGCGAGAAGGACTTCGGCGTGCTCTCCCGAGAGATCGATCGGCTCTACACTCGATTGAATATGCGCGTCGCACCGGATCGCTCGTGGTTCTTCTTCACCGCGGAGACAAGTTCGTACCTCATCCAGAAGTTCTCGGAGATGTACCTCGTCGGGCGACAGATGGGTGGGACACCGAAACAGCTCGGCGAACTCATCTCACAGAATATGAACGAAGTGATCAAGCTCCGTCAGCAGCGCGACCAGGCGACCGTGACGCTCATCGGCGTTCTCTACGGGATCACCGCCTCCGCGGCGTTCGCGTTCTTCATCGGCCTGGAAGTCGTCGAGATCCTCGCGACGTTCTCCTCGGATCTGAACCTCGCGCAGTTCGAGTTCGGGAAGATCATCTACGCGGGCGTCTACGACATCCCGGTGATCGAGTACCTGCTGTCGCTCATTATCCTGTTCAACGGCGTCCTCTCGGCGCTGATGATCCGGATGGTCGACGGCGGGCACAAGGTGAACGCCTACCTCCACTTCGTCGTTCTCGTTTGGATCGGCAGTGGCAGCGCGGTGCTGACCTCGTGGCTCGCCGGGGGGCTGATCAGCGTATGACGGCCGCAGATTCCGACCGTGATGGCGGCGATCGCGACGCCTCCGAGTCACACTCTGAACACGGCGAAGCAGCCGAACAACGCTCGGAACTCCTCGAAGCGTATCGGGAGGAATCCGGCAGCGGCTCGGACTCGAAGTCGAAGTCGAAGTCGAAGTCGGACTCGAAGTCGAAGTCGAAATCTCGCAAGGCACAGAGCGGCGAGTCGATCATCGTCGACTTCGTCGCGAACTTCGTCGCCGGCGGCGACGCCGCGTTCGATCCGGTGAAAGGTCGCGTGCTGATGAGCGAGCGACGGCTCGTCCTCGCGACCTCGGACACGAAGACGATGATTCCGATCACCTCGATATTCGACATCGCAGTCGGGCAGGTGCCGCCCGAAGTCGAGGAGTTCTTCGATTACACCGTGATGGTCGGGTACGTCGACGGCGACTATCGACGGACGACCGTCATCGGTGGCGACCGAGAGACGATCGAGAAGTTCTCGCTCTTGCTCTTCCGGGCGACGCTCAACGGATCGACGGCGCTCGTGAAGCATCCGGCGAAGATCGGCGGGCGTGTGATGGATACGCCGAAGCGGAAGACTGGGCTCAATCTCGATTACGAGTCGGTGTCGTTCCCCGGCAGCGACGTCCAATCCGAGGAAGACGGGCCGTTCTCGATCGACCTCGCGTCGGTCGTCTTCTTCGAGGTGATAGAGCGGACGGCCGACGACGGCGATTCCATCCTCGTCCTCTCAGTGCAACACGTCGAGAACGGCCAGACGGTCACCTCCGAGATTTCGATGCGGTCGAGACGGAAGATGAACATCCTCGGCCGCTACCTGCGGCTGATCTACCACTGGATCAAGAGCGACGTCCGCGACGTCGAGGTGGCCGAGACAGAACTGGAAGTGCTCGTTGGGCTGTACTCGACCGCCCAAGACATCGATCTCGCATCGCTACTTGACATCGGCGACGCCGAACTCGAAGCCCGACTGGAGTCACTCCACGAAGACGACCTCATCACTGACGAGGAGCCACCGGTCGATCTCACGCCACAGGGTCGGTTTATCGTCAACGAGGAGTTCGAAGACATAAACGTGTGAGCGCGCGAGGCAGGACAACCGTTCGAGACCGGCAAGCGCGGCGGGAGACGCCAACCGGGAAAGTGACGGACGTCCTGCGGCGCCACTACCGCATTTCTTCTAGGGGGACGAACGCGTCCGCGTCGGCGGATAGCCAGGCGTCGACGTGTTCACAGCAACTCTCCCGACGCGGGTAGATCGTACAGCGGTCCGGCCGTTCCTCGTAGCGGACGACGACGCTTCGGAGTTCGAACAGTCGATGCGACGCATCGTCGGTGCGTTCGGCTCTCGGCTCTGGAGCGCGGTTTTCGGGATCGCCGGGCAAGTCGGACATCTCAGTCCACACTCGGACTATCGCTACGGACGTACTAAACCACTACTGTTGGCAGGCAAGTTCCGCCGGGTAACACGGAGTCAAGTGTGCCCGAGTGCCAAGCACTCGAAGAGATGGTAGACCCGACCTCCGATCTCGGAGAGGATATCGACGAATCTAACGCACCCGCGTGTGCGACCTGCGGAGAGAAGATCGTGCAGTCGCCGACCCACCGCGTCGTTACGTGGATCGAGGACAGCCAGGTGCAAGAGCGACACTTCTGTTCTGACGAGTGTAAGGCCGCCTACGACGAATAGCGACTTCTCTCTCTCAGTCCGCTTCGAGCGACGACCAGAACCGGTCGACGCCGTAGCCGAGCATATCCGGACTGACCGGATCGAACTCCTCGCGTTCGGTCTCGGGGAGGTACTCCCGGACGCTGTCCCAGGACTCGCGAGCGTAGCGAGCGTCCACGAGTGCACGGATCCCGACCTCGTCGGGCCCGCGAATGACGCGCCCGATCGCCTGCCGCGCTTTTCGCACGGCCGGCACGGTGAGCGCCGTCTCGAACCCGCTCCGACTCCCTTTGCCCTCGGAACCGAACCGGCGATCGTACGCCGTCTTCACCGCCCGCGTCCGCGGACTCGACGTATCGATGATCGGCACGCCGCAGACGACCGCCGCAGCGAGGCGGTCGCCCCGGTAGTCGACGCCCTCGGTGAGCGTCCCGCGGAGGCTCGTGACGAGGACTTTCGACTCCCCGCCGAAGAACTCCGTCTTCAGGGCCTCGGTCGCGTCGTCGTCGGACGCTTCGTCGAGGAGCACCGGGCGGTCGAGTCGCTCCGAGAGGGCCTCGGCCATCCACGCGGCCTCTGCGTAGTTCGGCATCCCGACGAGGACGTTCCCCGGCGAGCGCGCGATCTCACAGACGGCATCGACGTGGGCGCGTCGGGTCGGATTCAGTTCGCCTCGCGGGCCGCGGTTCTCGTGGGTGAACTTCGGCACGTCGACGGCGAAGGACGCGCGGTTCGTCGCGGGGAACGAGAGCCCGTAGGTCCGCTCCTCGATCGGCCGGCCGTCGTCCGCGAGCGCGTCCAGCCCTGTTACTTCCCGAAAGACAGCCATCGGTTCGAGCGTCGCCGACATCAGGACGCCGCCGCCGAACTCGCCGAGCCGCTCTGCAATCGCCTCGCCGGGGACGCAGTTGTGCAGCGAGATACGGGCGTTGTAGGCGCGTCGCCAGGAGTTCTGGCGGGCGGTCTCGTCCCAGGTGCGTTCGAGTTCGAGTTCTCTGAAGTACGCGACGTGGTCGGTCCGAGTCCAGTTCGCGAGCGTTCGCCCGACGGCGGGGGCGGCCCGTCGGACGTCGTCGTCTTCGGCCTCGTTCAGGATGCGAGCGACGACGGCGCCGACCGACTCCGCGCGGAGCCAGGTCGCGTCATCGTAGCCGGCGTCGTCGGCCCACGCCGTGAGTTCGTCGACGCCGGGATCTTCGGGGTCGCGGAGCGGGATCTCGTCGTCGTCGAGGCGCGTGAGGTCCGCGCGCCAGTCCGGCAGTGTCCGGTCTAGGTGGGCGTTCACGCGGCGGTCGATCTCCGAGCGAAGATCCGAGACGAACTCGCGGATCTCGCGCACTTCGCGGAGAGTCACGTCCGCGTCGGCGAGTTCGCCGCGGACGAGGTCGGCGTCGGCGCTTCCGGCGTCGCCATCCGCACTTGATTTCCCCGCATCCTCGAACTCGATGGGCTGGATCACCCGCGTCAGTTCGTTCTCGGCGTCGCGAAGCGTCGATTCGGCGACGCCGTCGCTCACCAGATCGCGAACGCGCGGTTCGAGCATATGCGCCTCGTCGCAGACGACGAAGGTCTCCTCGTCGACGAGCGCACCCGTGAACGAGCCAACCGTCGTGGGGTCGAACGCGTGGTAGTAGTTCCCGAGGACGACTTCCGCGTGCGGGATGACCGCGCCCATCACCGAGTGGGGACAGGTGCCGTAGCCCGCGCTCAGGCGAACGAGTTCCTCAGTGTCGATGTGGCCGCGGTCGGTCAGATCGAACGGGACCGCCTCGATCGGGTCGCCGTCCTCGGGGACGTCGTCGAGGAACGTCGCGTAGAACGGACAGTACTCCGTGTCGCCGTACTCGGCGGTCTCGGGGAGATACGGCGTCGGTTCGCCGGCGGTGGAGAGGTACTCGGGCCCCTGTGTTGAGCCCGAGTCGAGCAGCCCGATCTGCGTCTGGCGGGCCTCCGAAACGAGTGTCCCCGTCGAGGTATCGCCGCCGTCACCGACGAGGTTTCGCGTTCGTTCGCGGAGGCCCTCACACCGATCGTAGACCGTCTCGTCGTCGACGCCGGCGACGCCTTCGCGGCTGTAGGGGCAGACGTCGGCCTTCCCGACGAGCGTCAGTCCCGACACGGGCGACCACTCGTCCGGAAGGTTCGCGTTGATCGTTTCGAGGTCGGCCTCGAACTGGCGCAGTTGCTGCTTGACGCTCGTCAGGACGAGCACGCGCTCGTAGTCCGACTCGGGGTCGCGGACGCGGTCGATGCCCGCCGTAAGCGCGAGCATCGTCTTTCCAGTTCCGCACGCCCCTTCGACGACGAGAAAACCGTTCTCCTCGGCGACTTCGACGGCGGCGTCGATGCCGTCGGCTTGCTCGGAATACGGGTCGTCGTGGCCGAAGACCGCCTGCCAACTCACGTGCTGCAGTGGCTGCGCCGCGCTCATATTGGTGTCGGTGAGTGGCCGCGGCTCAGTATTTGAACGCTCGGCCGAGACGAAACGGCGAGACGGCGACTCCTGTCGACCGCCCCCCGTAGCTATTCGAACGTGTGATCGATGTCTGCCGAGTCGCCGACGCAGACGACCAACGAGTCGCGGGCCGGCGCGTACACCTTCATCTCGCGTCCTTTCACGGAGTAGCGGGTGTCGACGACGCGGACGAGCTCTGCGTCGCGGAGATTGTCGAGGTGGTGCCGAACGTTCTGCAGCGAGGTTTCGACGTCGTCTGCGAGTTCGGAGGCGGTGGCAGGGTTCTCTTGGAGAGCCGCAAGTGTCGAGCGGGCAGTGTCGGAGGCGAGACAGTTTATGAGCTGGGCGGCGTCATCGTCGTCGAGCGGAAGCACGCGGAGAGTGCTATCGTCCCCATTGGGAGGACGAGTCTCTGTCTCTGACGGCAGGAGCCCCGACATACCACCGTATTCCACGTACGTCTGCCTAAACGTTTCGGATATCCGACACACACCACGTCACGCGTGACCGGAGCGGTCACGCTTTGCCGGGGACGGCCAGTGGCGAGGCCAGCGTCGGGCGCGCTACAGCATCCCTCGCATTTTAGGATAGGTCGGACCGAACTGAGGAGTATGATAACGAGCGAGCGAATGGCCGCGGTGGATCGCAACGCCGAGGCGCTCGGCGTCCCGCGGAAGCAGTTGATGGAGTCGAGCGGCAACGCCGTCGCCCGTACGGTACGCCGCCTGGCCGACCCCGAAGACGCGGTCGCGATCGTGGCCGGCCGCGGGAACAACGGCGGCGACGCACTCGTCGCCGCCCGCTTTCTCGACGCCTACGACGTCACCGTCCACCTCCTCGGTCGGCCGGAGACGATCACGACCGATCTGGCCCGGGAAAACTGGGAGGCCCTGCGTGCCGCAGAGTACGACGCGCGGACAGTCACAGATTCCGTCGATCTCGATTTCGACCTCGGCGACCCGGACGTGATCGTCGACGCGATGCTCGGCACGGGCGTGACGGGGGCGCTGCGCGAACCGGCGGCGACGGCCGCCCGGCAGATCAACCGCCTCGGCGCGACGGTTCTCTCGGTCGACGTCCCCTCGGGAGTCGACGCCGACACCGGCGAAGCCGCGGGCGTCGCCGTCGACGCCGACCACGTGGTGACGTTCCACGACGAAAAACCGGGACTGACGTCGCTCGACGCCGACGTCACCGTCGAAGACATCGGGATCCCGTCGGCAGCGGAACTGTTCACCGGACCGGGCGACCTCCAGCAACTCGGGCGTCCAGCCCAGAGCCACAAGGGCGACTTCGGCGAGGTACTGGTCGTCGGCGGCGGCCCGTACACCGGCGCGCCCGCACTCGCCGCACAGGCGGCACTCCGAGCCGGCGCGGACCTCGTCCGCGTCGCCTGCCCCGCGTCGGTCGCGCGCGAGATCCAGGGCTACAGCGAGAACCTCATCCTCCGTCCCTACGACGGCGACCATCTGGAGCCGGCACACGTGGGCGAAATTCTGACGCTCGCGGCCGAGCACGACGTCGCCGTCTTCGGCCCCGGCCTCGGGAGCCACGAGGAGACCCTCGCGGCCGTTCGCGACCTTCTCGAACGCTACGACGGCACCGCCGTCGTCGACGCCGACGCACTCCAAGTCGTCCCGACGGTCGACACCGACGCGACCCTGATCTGCACGCCCCACCAGGGCGAGTTGCAGGCGATGGGCGGCGAGACCGACACCGAGTGGCGGGCGCGCGTGGAACTGGTCGCGGAGTTCGCCGAAGACGTCGGTCACGTGCTGCTCGTGAAGGGAGCCTACGACGTGATCACCGACGGCGACGAGACGCGCGTCAACCGCACCGGGAACCCGGGGATGACCGTCGGCGGTACCGGCGACGTTCTCGCGGGTGCGACCGGCGCGCTTGCGTGCGTCCTCACACCGCTGGAGGCGGCCGCCGTCGCCGCCTACGGAAACGGACGCGCCGGCGACGCAGCCGTCGACGAGAACGGGTACGGTCTCCTGGCAACGGATCTGATCGATCGGCTGCCCGCGGCGCTTCGGGAGGGCGACGAATGACCGACGCAGAGCGCGACGCCGACCGGAGGGACGACGGCGACGCTCGATCTGACGGGAGCGACGCGGAACTCACACACGTCGACGAGACGGGCGACGTCCAGATGGTCGACGTCGGCGCGAAGCCCGATACACAACGGAGAGCCGTCGCGGCCGGAACGATTCAGCTCACCGAGTCGACGATCGGCGCGATCCGCGACGACGAGATCGGCAAGGGCGACGTGCTCGCGACCGCGCGCATCGGCGCGGTCCAGGCGGTGAAACACACCTGGGAGACGATCCCGATGTGCCATCAGATCCCGATCACGAACGTCGACACCGACTTCGACGTCCGGGACGACCACGTGACGCTCACCGTGACCGTCGAGACGACCGGGAAGACCGGCTGTGAGATGGAAGCTCTCGAAGGCGTCACGACCGGGCTGAACGTCGTCTGGGATATGGTCAAAGCCGCCGAGAAGACGGCCGACGGGCAGTATCCCGACACGCGAATCACCGACGTCGAAGTCCTGACAAAAGAGAAGCAGCGGGTCGACGACGCCTAGTCGGGCCGCGTCGTCGATTCGGACATCGAGCCCAGTAGGCCCCGGGTCCTACCGCCCGTCGACGCTCGCTTCGGACTCGGCGGATTCGGGTTCCGCGTTGGAGGCTGGAACGCGGACGTCTGCCGCTTTCGATCGCGCTTTCTCGACGATGGCGGGGCGCGCGGAGAACTCGACGAGGACCTCCTCGCCGGTGTACTCCTCGCGCTCGACGTGGCCGTGGTCGTAGAGCCACGAGACGAGGCTCATCGCGTCGTCCGACATCGGCAAGAGCAGTCGCTCCTCGCGCCACTCGGGAAGCTCGGCTTCGATGCGGTCGGTCAGTTCGTCGATGTTCTCACCGGTGAGTCCCGAGACGACGACCGGGTTCGGCGCGAGGGCGTCCAGCGCCGCGCGCTTCTCCGCGAGTTCGTCTTCGTCGACGCGGTCGATCTTGTTGAGGACCGTGACGATGGGCGCTTCGTTCCGCTCGTAGAGCGTGTCGTGACTGGTGATGAGCTTCTCGCGCATCTCCTCGATCGACTCGGAGGCGTCGACGACGAGCAACACGAGGTCGGCGCGGTAGACCGAATCCAGCGTCGACTCGAAGGACTCGACGAGCCAGTGCGGAAGATTGGAGATGAACCCGACGGTGTCGGTCAAGAGAACGTCTCTCGTCCCCGTGTCGGCTCGGCGCGTCGTCGTGCCGAGCGTCGTGAACAGGCGGTCTTCCGACTCCGCGGTCGGGTCGAGATCCGGGTGGAGCCCCTCGTTCTCGCCCACGTCGAGGTCGTCTGCGAGCCGGCGCATCAGCGTCGACTTGCCGGCGTTCGTGTAGCCAGCGAGCGCGACGAGATCGAAGCCGGACTCCCGGCGCTGCTCGCGACGCGTCTCCTCTTTGTCGGCGATGGCGTCGAGTTCCTGCTTGATACGGGAGATCTGCGCTTTGATGTCCTGCTCGCGGCTCTCGTCGTACTCGCCGAGGCCCATAAACCCGGGGCGCTCGTCGCGCTTTGCCAGCGACGCTTTCGCCTCCGCGCGCGGGAGTTCGTAGCGCAGTTCCGCGAGTTCGACTTGCAACTGCGCCTTGCGGGTGTTGGCCCGCTGGCCGAAAATCTCGAGGATAAGCGTGAAGCGGTCGATCACTTCGACGCCCTCCGGAAGCTTCCCGCCGATGTTGTACGTCTGGTACGGCCCCAAGCGGTTGTCGACGATGACCGCCTGGGCGTTCGTCTCGCGGACGAGCGCGGCGAGTTCCTCGACTTTCCCCTCGCCGAAGTGGTAGGCGGCGTCCTCCTCGCGCGACTGCGAGAGTTGGCCGACGACGTCGTAGCCGGCCGCGCGGGCCAGGTCCATAATCTCGCTCAAGTCGGCAGTATCGCCGCCGTCGACCCGTTTCGCGACGACGACGGGGCTGTCTTCGCTCATCGTTTCACCGCAGCAGCGGCGGTCTCGGGGTGATTCACCTGCACTGTCTAGGCGGAGGTAGGCGGTCGAAGCACTTGAACGCTACCCGAATTCCAGCGCCGATCCGATCGTGTCGTTCCCGAGAGAGGGCCCCGACATCACTTGTGACTCGCCGTGATTCGAAGTAGCACGGTCTCGTTGCGTAATATCTCCCCATATTCCTAATATTATGGAATCTAAAACGATTGTATTGCTCTATTTTGTAGATAAGTATAAACATCTCCAGGCCTGAGTGAAGATATCTCTATGAGATATGGAATTCGTTCCCGGTTTCTACCACCTGAGGTGGTGCTGTTCGTCACACTTGCGACCGTCTGGGGGCTCTCTTTCGTCGCCATCGAGGCCGGACTCGCCCACGTCCCGCCGCTGTTCTTCGCGGCCGTCCGCTACGCGCTGGCTGGCGTCCTCGTCCTCGGCTACGCCGCGGTCACGACGGACCGCCTCCGACCGCGCGGTCGCACCGAGTGGCTGAACGTCGCCGTCGTCGGCACCTTCCTCGTCGGTGGCTACCACGCACTGCTCTACGTCGGACAACTGTCCGTCCCCGGCCCCGTTGCCGCCGTCGTCGTGAGTCTCTCACCGGTCCTGACGGCGGTCTTCGCTGCGATGCTCCTCGACGACTCGCTCGACGCGGTCTCCGCCGGCGGCTTCGTCGTGGGGCTCCTCGGCGTCGCCATCGTCGCCGACCTCGATCCGTCGAACCTGTTCGCGTCGGACCTCCTCGGAGTCGGTCTCTTGCTCGCCGGTGCCGCGACGTTCGCGCTCGGCTCTGTGCTCTCGACCCCGCTTCGGACGACGCTCGCGGACGTCTCGATGCAGGGCTGGGCGATGCTTCTCGGGGCTGGCGTGCTCTTCGCCGGATCGCTCGCGCGCGGCGAAGCCGTCGCGACCGTCGAGTGGACGACGACCGCGCTCGCGTCACTCGCGTATCTGACGGTCGCCTCGGGCGTGATCGGCTTTCTCGTCTACTTCGCGCTCCACGAACGGGTCGGCCCCGCCGAGAGCAACCTCGTCGGCTACTTCCAGCCGATCGTCGCCGCGCTCGGCGGCTGGCTCCTGCTCGGGCAGACGGTGAGCCAGACGACCGTCCTCGGCTTCCTCGGCATCTTCACTGGGTTCGTCCTCGTCCAGCACGAACTCGTCCGCGAGCAGTTCGGCGGCGTGCTGGTCCCCCGACAGCGGGTCGCCCGAAGCCGGGTGTTCCCGCAGCGGCGGGTCGTCCACTGGTCGAGTCTGGAGTACCGAATCTATCGGCACCTTCGGCGGGCGCGTACCCGCGTGTGTGACCTCTCTCCGGGTCGAGCCCAGATCTGCGAGAAGCAGTCCTCGCCCGCGACGGGATACGGTCACGACGCCGACTGACGAGACGACCGACTCGTCTCTCTATCGAAGTATTCGCAAGAATACGCCGCCCGTCCGCGCGTCCGCAGGATGTGAGAGATCCCAGAGACCGCGTTACTCCTCGATGAAGTCCGGCTCGATCCGCTTTTCGTCGTACTCGGATTCGAGGTGCGCGCGGAACGTCTCGACGTCGACGTCCTGTCGCTCCTGCTCCTTCCGGTCGCGCACCGAAATCGTCCCGTTCTCCTCCTCGTCCTCGCCGACGACGATCATATACGGCACGCGGTCCTCCTGTGCTTCGCGGATCTTGCGGCCGAGCGTCCACGAGCGGTCCTCGACCGAGGTCCGAAAGTCGCCCAGTTCGTTCTTCACGCGGTGGGCGTACCCGAGCTGGTCGTCGCTGATCGGGAGGATGCGGACCTGCTCGGGCGCGAGCCAGAACGGGAACTTGCCGTCGAAGTGCTCGATGAGCACCATAAAGAAGCGCTCGTAGGAGCCATACAGCGCGCGGTGGATCATCACCGGACGGTGCTCCTCGTTGTCCTCGCCCGTGTAGGAGAGCTCGAAGCGCTCGGGCATATTGAAGTCGAGTTGGACGGTCGGACCGTCCCACTTCCGACCGAGCGCGTCCTCGAAGGCGAAATCGATTTTGGGACCATAGAAGGCGCCGTCGCCGGGTTCGAGGTCGTAGTCGATGCCCTGATTTTCGAGCACCGAACGGAGCTGTGACTCCGCTTGCTCCCAGATCTCGTCGCCGCCGACGGACTTCTCCGGGCGGGTCGCGAGCGCGACGTGGGCGTCGAGGTCGAAGGTGTCGAGCACCTCGTAGATGGCGTCCATCACCTGATTGACCTCTCCTTCGATCTGCTCGGGGCGGCAGAACAGGTGGCCGTCGTCGATAGTGAACGACCAGACGCGCGAGAGGCCCGAGAGCTCCCCGCGCTGCTCTTTCCGGTAGACTTTGCCGTCCTCGAAGTAGCGAACTGGCAGGTCGCGGTAGGACCAGGACTTCTGATCGAAGATGGTCGCGTGGCCCGGGCAGTTCATCGGCTTCAGGCCGTATTCCTCGTCGTTGACGTCCATCAGGAACATATCGTCGACGTAGTTGTCGTAGTGTCCCGACTTCTTCCACAGTTCCGTCCGGAACAGATGGGGCGTCTCGACGGGGTCGTAGCCGGCGTCGAGGTTGAGCGAGCGGGCGTAGTCGGCGAGTTCGTCGAGGATCTTCTTCCCGTTGGGGTGATACAGCGGCAGGCCGGGACCCGTGACCTCCGGTATGGAGAACAGATCGAGTTCCTGTCCGAGCTTTCGGTGGTCGCGCTCTTGGGCCTCTTCGCGAAGGGTGAGGTAGTCTTCGAGGTCGGATTCGGACTCGAAGGCCGTCCCGTAGACGCGCGTCAGCGTGTCGTTGTCCTCGTCGCCACGCCAGTACGCCGAGGAGATGTTGAGAAGCGTCACTGCACCGATCTCGCCCGTGGACTCGACGTGGGGACCCTTACAGAGATCCTCGAAGTCGCCCTGGACGTAGAAGGAGATGGGATCCTCGCCGGCAGCCTCGTCCTGGAGAATCTCCTGTTTGTATGGGTTGTCGTCGTAGGTGTCGAGTGCCTCCTCGCGCGGCCGGAGTTCACGCTCGATGGGGAGGTCCTCTTCGATGATGGCCTCCATCTCGTCTTCGATCGCTTCGAGGTCGTCCTGATCGAGGTCGACGTTCGCGACGTCGTAGTAGAAGCCCTCGTCGGTCGGCGGCCCGATGGCGAGTTTCGCTTCGGGGTGGAGCCGCTGGAGCGCCTGGGCGAAGACGTGCGCGGCCGAGTGGCGCAGCACGCGGAGATACTCGTCGCTCTGGTCGGTGACGATGACGATCTCGGCACCGTCGTGAACGGGTGCCGCCTTGTCGACGAGTTCCCCGTCGACGACGCCCGCGACGGTGTCGCGGCCGAGTCCGGGTCCGATCTCGTAGGCGACGTCCTCGACCGTCGCGTCCTCCGAAACAGAGAGTTCAGAGCCGTCGGGGAGGCTGACAACGATTTCGCTCATACGCGTTGGGAGTGCGAGCGTACGAATAAGTGTTTTCGAGTCGCCGAACGGGCTGGTACGTCAGCGCTGGGCGCACGCTCGGTACCGACACCGATCCGCGGTCAGCAGATGGCGTAGTAGGAATAGAGTTCCCCCTCGTCTGTGATCTCCACGTAGGCGTTCCCGTAGCACGCGCTCGTCTCGATCGTGACGCTCTCTGTCGTGTTGCGGGCGGCCGCCACGACGCGGAACGGTTCGATCCCCGCCGGGTCAGCCGCCGAGAGGTTGTAGACGTCGCGTTCTGCACCCGGTTCGAGAGTGTAGGTCGCCTCGTGAACCGTCTCGTTCGTCGTCTCGCGGACGACGCGCACGTGGATCTCGACGCTCCGGTTCCAGGCGTTCTCCAGTCGCACCTCCTTGTTCGGATCCGGCTGGTCCGACGCGTGAGCCGTTCTGGCCGGCGTCGACGCCGTCGGCGACGTCGAGGTCGAGGGAGCGTCGCCGTTCGGGACGCCGAGGCAACCGGCGGAGAGCAGTAAGACGGCGACCACCACGGAGGCGGCTCGTGTGAGGTCCATCACGTGGGAACACGGCAGTGGGCAGAAAGGGCCTTGTGGAGGATCAAAGGAGTGTTTGAGAGATCTGAGAGAGTACAGCGGCGTCGCCGCGATACCCGACGCGACACTCGTTATGCGTACTCCGCCTTCACCTCGTCGGCGTAGGCGTCCGCCAGCCGGGTCGGCTCGGGGAGTTTGTAGCCGTCACAGAGCCGCTCGACGAGGTCGGTCGCGGTCCCGACGCCCACGCGATGTCCCGGACTGACGTACAGCGGGTTGACGATCGGCCGCGACGCGTACTGCCGGGACTGGAACGCGTGGCCGATCTGTTCACCGGGTGCAGCGTTCTCGACGTCCGCGCCGGCCCGGACCGGCGTCCGCCACCCCTCCGGGCGGCCGTCGACGTCGTCGTCAGGGGTGCCACAGAGCAGGCCCTTCGCGACGCCGACGCTCGGGAGGTCGAGCAACACGCCGAGGTGCGTCGCCAGTCCCGCCTGCCGGTAGTGGATGCGGCCGCTGCCGTCGAAGACGACGAGGTCGGGCTCACACGCCAGTTCCGCGAACGCGGCGAGAATCGGCCCACCCTCCCGGAAGGCGAGCAGTCCAGGAATGTAGGGGGTCTCCAGGTCGGTCACGGCGTGCGCGCGCTCGACGACAGTCTCCCCGCGGCGGACGACCACGACGCTCACGGCGCGGTCGTCGAGGAACGCCTGATCGACCCCGGCGACGAGCGGACGGTCGTCGGGATCGGTCGCTGCATCGAGGGTGTGGTCGGCCCGCAGCGACAGAGCTGTTGGATCGAAATCGAACGCGTCTTCCCACATCGCCGCCGCGGCGACGTCGAGTTGCAGCGACTCCATCTCCGCGCGCGTCAGCGCGGGGTCGGGGACGAACTCGGGACGAACCGGCCGCATCGGTTCAGGGGCGTCGGCCCGGACCGCCGGGGCCGCCCGGACCACCGCCCATTCCGCCGCCGCCGCGACCGAACTGCAGGGAGTTCGGGACGCCGACCCGGTCCTTCACGCGGACGCCGTAGGCGAGGCCGACGAGCAGGCCGGCGAGGTGTGCGAGGTGGGCGACGTTACCGCCGACGAGGCCGCTGCCGGCGGCGCCGAAGCCGGCGACGATGCTGAACGCGGCGAAGCCGAACGTGAGCACCCACAGCGGCATCGGGATGATGAAGTAGAGATACACCTTCAGGTTCGGGTTCAGGACGGTGAGCACGCCGAGCACACCCATAATCGCCCCGGACGCGCCGACGACGCCCGCGCCGAAGGGGCCGACCGTCAGCAGCGTCGAGAAGACCTGCGCGAGCCCGGCGATGATGCCCGCCCCGAAGAAGAGCGCGGCGAAGCGCTTCGTGGAGAGATAGCGCTCGACCACCGGGCCGAAGAAGTACAGCGCGATGCTGTTGAAGGCGATGTGCGTGAAGCCGCCGTGGGCGAAGATCGAGGTGAGCCACGTCCAGACGTACTCGATGTGCCCGGGCGAGAGCACGAACGCGGCCTGCCAGAGCGAACTCCGCGGCGACGCGCCGAGCAGGAAGGGGAAGATGAAGTACTGCAGCGCGAACGTGATCCACATCACGCCGAGGAAGACGTAGCTCATATTTCCACGGAAGTACCCGAGCGGGCCGCCAGTGCCGAGCAGTCGGTCGGCGAAGCCACTCGAACGCGACGTACTGCCGCGGTTCTGGACTGAGTCGTCGAACCCGCTGTCGAAGACGCCCGAGGGGTCGTTCCAGTCGCTGAGGCCCGGGCAGTCGTGGTTCTCCGGGAGTCGGTGTTCAGCACAGAACGTGTTCCCGCACCGTCGACACTGGTACGGCAGGTTCTCGTGCTTCCCGCACTCGTCGCAGGTAGCCATCACTCACCGTAGTCGCGGCGCAAGTAAAAGCGGTTCCCCTCGGTGGGATCGCGTGCGGTGCGAGGCTGGCGAACGGGCCGGCCCCACCCACCGGCGTCTTGCGACGATTGCGCGGGCACCGTTCGGCGAGGCGCTGGTCGCCGATCCGGGAACGCCTCGGAGACCCGAACTCGGGCGGGACTCAGGCGGCCTCGACGTCGATCTCTACGGCCTCGTCGGTGTGATCCGATCCGTCCGGACGACCCCCACCCGATCCGTCCGGGCTAGCGTCGTTCTCGCGGGTGTCGACGCCGGCGACGTCGTAGGCCGGACAGTACCCCGTCGCACCCGTCGCGAGCATCGTCCCGCCAGCTCCGAGCGCGGCCGCCCGCCGGACCGGGCCGCGCGTCGTGAGGGCCGCACCGAGTAGCGTCGCTCCTGCAGCGATGCGTGCGCGTCGATCCATTCGGCCGACGTTTTGTTCCATACTGATACCACGAACTGATAGGGACTATCGTAAGTCCTCGTAGATTTCTCGCCGGACGGTGCGGCGAGAATCTCCGAACAGTTACGATAATCCCTATGAGCAGTCTTGTATTTTTCACCCAAGACGTTCGGCGTTTCGCGGCCACGACCGCTCGTCGGCACAGCGGTCCGGTCGTCGAACGTGGCTCGAAGAAGACGTCGTTACGCCGCGTTCTCGGTCGTCTCTTCCGATCCGCTCTCGCTGGTCGGAGCCTCGTCTGCGTCGCGCTCCTGTCGGTGGTTGGTGGGAACGACCGTCGGGTGGGCGACGCCGAGGCGCGGGTTCTTGGCAGCCATCACAGATAGTACTTCAGCCCCTACGGGCAAAAGATTACCCATACGCATAACGCATCGGGGCGCACAGCGACCATTACTGGGAGGTATCCGGGTGACGTAAACCGCTGCTAAGCAGGGTGATACGGCGCGAAAAACGGAACGAGGGGTCGCTTACGCGAAGTTCTCTTCGTAGAGGTCCATCGCGTGCTCGATGGCGTCCTTCGCGGCGGCGGCGTCTTCCCAGCCGAGCGTCTCCGTCTGTTTGCCCTCTTCGAGGTTCTTGTAGGTCTCGAAGAACTCGGCAATCTCGGCCTTCTGCTGGTCGGTGAGGTCGTCGACGTCTTGGACGTCGTCGTAGCGCGGGTCCTCGTCGGGGACGGCGATCACCTTGTCGTCTTTTTCGCCGTCGTCGTCCATCCGCATCAGCGCGACCGGGCGGGCCTCGATGATGCACCCGGGGAACGTCTGATCCTCGACGAGCACGAGGATGTCGAAGGGGTCCTCGTCGTCGTAGTACGTCTGCGGGAGGAACCCGTAGTCCGAGGGGTAGTGAACGTTCGAGTGGAGCACGCGGTCGAGGACGACACCGGGAACGTCCTTGTCGTACTCGTATTTGTTCCGTTCGCCCTTTAGACACTCGACGACGGCGTAGACGACGTCCGGCGCGTCCGGGCCGGTCTCGATGTCTTCCCAGAGGTTCGTCATACCTGTGCTGTCTCCGAACGAGCAAAAAGTCCTTTCGCATCGTCGGTACGCAACCGGTAACATCACACGTGTCAGCGTGTAACGCGGTATATGCGACCGATTTGATGATCGGGTAATATTCGTCCAAGAATACCCAGACGGGCCCATCACTAGACATTTCCGGGCCGATATCCGTGGGGGAAGAAACACGGATCGCCCGATTGCGACCGCCAAGAACCGGCTAGAGGCCGATTTGGTTTTAATGTGAAGATTAGTTGAGAAGCGTTAAATATCCCGGACCCATTTCAACTGGTATGTCAGAGGCACAAACAGTTACTGACACGGAAGGTGTGGTACGCGACCTTACGGCATTCCAGCAGAATATCCTCGTCATCCTCGCCGAGGAGCCGATGTACGGCCTCGCGATCAAACGCGAACTCGAGACGTACTACGGCACCGAAGTGAACCACGGCCGACTCTACCCCAACCTCGACGACCTCGTCGAGATGGGACTCGTCGAAAAGAGCGAACTCGACAAGCGGACGAACCAGTACGAGCTTACCGAACAGGGCCACGACGCGCTCCTCGATCAGTTCGATTGGATGTTCGCGAAGTTCGTCACCGGCGACGAACGCGCCGCAGAACTCACCGACCTCGTCGAAGCGTACCGATAGACCGGATATCGTAGCATTTGCAACCGATTGCGCACCAGATCACACGCTGTCGTGCGGTCGGTGCGTGAAGACTCGCGAATGCTACTGTAGTTCAGGTTCCGGGCACTCCGTCGTCGACCACCTCGGCAACGAGCTCGACGCTATCGACGACGATGGATTCCTGTTCTTTCGATGGCCACGCGTTGCGCGGGTAGTACTCCGCGAGGAACTCCTCGCGCTCCTCGGGCGTGGCGTCCGCGACCGTCTTGAGGTAGTGGTTTCCCATAAAGTCCGCAAACGCGCGGACGTTGCCGGCGTGGGCGGGACCGTACTCTTTCTCTATCGCGTCGACGATCGCCTGGTTCTCGTCTTCGACGTATTCCCACTCCGCGCCGTGGTCTGGACCCGACAGCGATACCTCCACCGCGCGGTCGGTATCCTCGATGCGATCGAACTGGACCGTACCGTCTTCGACCCACTCCTCGGGGTAGAGAACGAGCGTGTCGTCCTCGTCGCGGACGCGTGCGGTGAAGTCGTGCTCGTCGACGAGTTCGTCGCGACGCTCCTGGTACGCCTCCGCGGCGTCGTCGACGGCGGCCTCGCTTTCCAGTCGCGTCAGCCGCTCCGCTTCGTCTATCACGTCTTCGGGTATCTCGGGATCGTCGGCCGCATCGTCACTTCCGGTCGGCCGGCGTCCGTCGGCCGGCTCTGGGACGTCTGCCGCCTCGCGCTCCCGTCGATCGAACGTCTCACTGTGGTCTTCAGCCATCGTCGAGCGCCTCGTTCGCTAGTGAGTCGGCGCGTCCGTTTACCGCTCTCGGTACGTGTTCGAGCGACCACCGATCGAACGCATCGAGCAGTTCGAGCACGCGGACCCGTCGCTCCCGCAGTTCCGGGTTGTTCGTGTCGTACTCGCCTTTCACCTGGCGGACGATCAACTGGGAGTCGCCGCGAACGTCGACCTCGTCGAACCCGTAGTCGCGGGCGACTTCCAGTGCGCGTGCGAGCGCCTCGTACTCCGCGCGGTTGTTCGTCGTCTCGCCGATGCGTTTGCTCCCCTCGTCGACGATCCCGTCGCTCGTGACGATGACCCAGCCGATCGCCGCGGGGCCGGGGTTGCCGCGGCTCGCGCCGTCGAAGTACACGTGCGCGCGTCCGCCACCGTCAGACCGGAGGATCGCAAGCAGATCTGTCGGCTGCGATCCCTGCACGACCACCTTGTCGTCGTAGGCGACGGCAGTCGCCCCGCCGCGTTCGGCACGCCACCGCTCGTAGTCGGTGTTACCCGCCCGAACCTCGACGCCCGCGGCTTCGAGTCGGTCGCGGGCGACGTCGGGATCGCACTCCACACTCGGCATACCGGAGAGAGTCAGAGCGCGGGAAAGAACCGTTCGGTCTCTCCTCGCTCTCCGAGGGCGTCGTCGCCGCCGCCGACCGTACGACTCGTGCGACGGTGCACCCCGAACAGCCGAGGGTTTAACTGTATCGAGATAGCGAATATAAAAATGCGATGACACGGCCCACCCGCCAGCGGGAACAGGACGTCGAGAGGACGCGATGGCAGGGCGAGCGTGAAGACGAGGCGGACGGAGCGGAAGACGACATCGACTTCGAGGATATGGACGAGGAAGACCTCGTCCGTACGGGTGACGGAGAACTCATCCACGAACCGACGGGTATCGTCGTCGAGGAAGAGCAGATCGATCCCGGACCGGAGTGGCGGGCGTTCAACCACTCCGAGCGCCAAGAGAAGTCTCGCGTGGGCGCGCCCACGACACAGACGATGCACGATAAGGGGCTGACGACGACGATCGACTGGAAGGACAAAGACGCTTACGGGCGCTCGATCTCCTCGCGCAAGCGCTCACAGATGCACCGATTGCGCAAGTGGCAAGAGCGCATCCGGACGAAGGACGCAGGCGAGCGCAACCTCCAGTTCGCGCTCTCGGAGATCGACCGGATGGCGTCGGCGCTGGGCGTCCCACGATCGGTACGGGAGGTCGCGTCGGTCATCTATCGCCGCGCGCTCAACGAGGACCTCATCCGCGGCCGCTCCATCGAAGGCGTCGCCACTTCTGCCCTCTATGCGGCGTGCCGCAAGGAGGGAATCCCCCGGTCCTTAGAGGAGATCTCTGAGGTCTCCCGCGTCGATCGAAAGGAGATCGGCCGGACGTATCGCTACATCTCCCAGGAGCTCGGCCTGGAGATGAAGCCGGTCGATCCGAAGAAGTACGTCCCACGGTTCTGTTCGGAACTCGATCTCTCGAAGGAGGTCCAATCGAAGGCCGACGAGATCATCGAGACGACCGCAGAGAAGGGACTGCTCTCCGGGAAGTCGCCGACGGGCTTCGCGGCTGCGGCAATCTACGCGGCGTCGCTGCTCTGCAACGAGAAGAAGACCCAGCGCGAGGTCGCCGACGTCGCGCAGGTGACGGAAGTCACCATCCGGAATCGCTACCAAGAGCAGATCGAAGCGATGGGCATCCACAGTTAGAGCCACGCCGGCGTCGCTCGCGAGTCTCGGAGGGCGCCAAAATCCCCTCCGTCGCTTCGTACTGTCGGTCGCTCGACGGTCGAGCCGCCTCTGTTGCGAGCGCGGACGACTCGGCCGTTCCACATTCGAACGTACCTCCTCCAGCCACAGGGGGACGATCGTCCCGGAGAGAAACGTCGACCTCACGTCGCGGCACATCCGGTAGACGCTCTCGCGTCGCGGCACATCCGGTAGCGCCCTCCCCACGGAGCGCCACGTCCGATGTGCCGTGTCGCCAGAAGCGGTGCGATAGCGAACAGTCGGCACGCCACAGTCCCGCACCGACGTGCCGAACAACCGCTGCCCGGCGCGGGATAGACATCACGTCACACGATCGCTGGCCGCTCGTTCGTAGATAAACTCACGCACCGAGCCGCGGGTCGATCGACGAGACGCCGAAGGTTCATATCCGTCCCCGCCGCACACCCACACGATGAATCTGGACGAGTACGTCGACGTCGAGCGGAACGAGCGCGCGGAGCGTCGGCGACTCGCCGAGGAGAAGTCCTACGACATCCTCGATCACCTGGAGACGTTTCAGGATCGCTTCGAGGAGACCATCCAGGGCGACTCGCTGTACGGCGGCGTCTCGCCGTCGATCTTCGTCGGCACCTCCAACTACCCGCGCGTCTCGACGGGCCTTCTCTCGCCCGTCGGTCACGACGAAAACGCCGAGCAGTTCGAGACCTCCGGAGCGTGGTACGACGAAGGCGTCTCGATCTCCGACGTCTTCGCGCGGCGCACGTCGCTTCTCAACTCCAATCGCTCACAGAAGGTGACGAACGTCGCGGACTCGTGGAACGGCTTTCTCGGCACCCAGCGCGAAGTGGCGATCGCCGACCGTCCCGTGACGGTCGAGATCGGCCTCGACGAACGCCCGGACGTCGACTTAGACGTCGGCGTCGAAGACGTCGCCACGCCGGTCGGGCCGCGCGCTCGTGCCCGCTCTGCGGAGTTAGCGGAGAACCCCCACGTGCCGCGTCCCGTCGAGAAGACGCTCGAAGACGACGACTGGAACGCCGAGGGCGCGATGAACTACCTCTATCGCCGCGGCTTCGACGTCTACGACATCAACACGATTCTCTCTGCGGGCGCGCTCGGACAGACCGACCAGCGGCGACTCGTGCCCACGCGCTGGTCGATCACCGCCGTCGACGACACCGTCGGCCAGTACCTCAGAGGGCGGATCCGGACGAATCCTGGAATCGACGCCGTCGAAGTCCACCGCAACGAGTTCCTCGGAAACGCCTTCTGGGTGATCCTCGCACCGGGCAAGTGGGAGTACGAACTCGTCGAGTTGAAAGCACCCGGGAGCGTCTGGAATCCCGACCCCGAAGCCGGGATGTACCTCGCCGCGGACAGCGAGGGCTCGGAGGGTCGCACAGGCTACGTCGACGAGACCGCCGGCGCGTACCACGCAGCACGGCTGGCCGTCCTCGAACACCTCGAAGACCGTGGCCGGCAGGCGAAAGCGCTCGTCCTCCGGCACGTCTCCGACGACTACTGGGGGCCGGTCGGCGTCTGGCAGGTTCGCGAGACCGTCCGGGACGCGTTCGAGGACGAACACGGCACCGCTGAAACGTTCGGCGACGCAGTCCGCGGCGTCACGAAGCACCTCCCCGTGTCGCTGTCGACGCTCCGGCGAAAATCGACGATGGCGGCCGGACTCCAGCGGACGCTCGGGGACTTCGGATGAGCGCGGAGAAAACCCAGCAATCGTGGGGAAATCGACCCGCCGCGGTGGCGTGACCGGCGGTACTACTTTAACGATTCGCCGAGAGATACCACCGGAGGTCTACACGGTGGAAATCTCAGATAAACTCCTGTGTCTGTTCAACGCGGACGTTCGCGCCGAAGAGGATCGCTACGTCGTCGAAGTACCGAAGCGCGAGGTCGAAACCGGGTCGATAGAACCCGGCGAGGCCTACCGCGTCGCTCTCATCTCTCGTGCCGTCGAGTCTTCCTCGGAACCGTCCGAGTCCGAACGGCCGTCCTCGGAGCCACAGCCGCCGGTCGAACCCGGCGAACTGCGCTACGTCGAGATCGAGGACATCGGCAAGCAAGGCGACGGCATCGCCCGCGTCGAACGCGGCTACGTGATCATCGTCCCCGACACGGAGGTGGGCGACCGAGTGAAGATCGAGGTCACCGAAGTGAAATCGAACTTCGCCGTCGGCGAAGTGATCGAAGAAGAGATCTAATCCTATCGTCAGTCCGCGCTCGGTCGTTCGTCAGTCGGGTAGCTCCCGGTGAACGTCGAGAAGTCGATTTCTGGACTCGGCACGGCCGCCGCAGAGTCGTACGGGCGATTGATGACGATATCGCCGGCCGTCCGGTCGCCGATGCCAGGAATCGCCGTGAGTTCGTCCATCGTCGCCGCGTTGGGGTCCAGCGGGTACGGAACGCCGGTCACCGACCGATAGCCGTGGTCGACGACCGCGACGTCGATCGTCGCCCCGAGGTCGCGCTCGCCCGGGATGCCGACCAAGAGTGGATACGTCCCGAGCTGCCGGCCGAACGTCCGACCGTCCTGGTGATATTCGAGGTGGACGTCCGGCAGCACGGTTCCGATCGGTGCGAGCCGCCGCAGCATCGGCCGGTCGATCTCCTCGCGGATGTCGCGTTTGTACTGTTTGAACCGCTTTTTGTGTTCCTTCGCGATGTCGGCTCCTTCGTCGGCCATCTCGGTGCCCTCGAAGGCCATCACCTGCCGGATGTTGATCCGCCGGACCATCAGCCCCGCGTCGTAGACGCGCTGGAGGAACTGTTTGTTGTGCTCGAAGGTCTCCGCGCGCTCACCTTTCAGCCCGTGCAGGAGGTTGATCCCGGGCAGGAGTTTCGGGAGGCGGTTCGCGGCGCCGTCGCCGTGCGTCGGCGCGTCGGCGGGGTCGTCGCCGGGACGCCAGCCCGCCTCCTCGTTGACGATCTCGATCGCTCGGAAGCACTCGTCGGCGGTGACGTTCAGCTGATTTCGCTCCTGTACCACGGGATCTGCCGATTCGAGTCCGAACGCCGCGGTGTCGCCGGGCGTGTTGTGTTCGGCGATGATCCGAATGCCCTCTCTGGCTTTCTCGGGCCACTTCACCACCGTGATCGGGTTCATGTTGTCGAGGTGAAGCGTCCCGAGGTTGGGCGCGACCTCCCGGATCCCGCCGTAGAGTCGGCGCAGGGCGTCCGGGTTGGGCGCTTCGCCGTCGCCGCCGTACGCGAGGATGTCGGCCTGTCGACCGAGCCGGAGGTGTCGAACGCCCCGCTCGTAGAGGTTCTCGACCTCGCGGACGACCGACTCGGGCGTCCGGAACGCGGGGTTGCCGTACATCGGCTCCGTACAGAACGAACATCGGTAGGCGCACCCGCGCGAGGTCTCCAGTTCGGCGATGAGGTACTCGGGGTGGTTCGGATGCTGTTCGACGACGAACGCGCCCTGCGCCGCCCAGCGGTCCAGTTCGTCGTTGTCGCGGTAGCGGTTCTCGAAGCCCTCCAGTCCGCTGTCGACGAGGTCGTACGCCGCGGCCTCGACGTCGCCCATCGCGAGGAAGTCGTAGTCGAGGTCCTGCCGCTGCATCTCCTGTGCGCCGGCGTTCTCCTCGCCGACGCCGAAGCGGATCGGCCCGCCCATCACGGAGACGCCCTCTGCGGCCCAGGCGAGTTCGCGCACTTCGTCGGGTTCGGCGGGCGTCCCGCCGACGTACTTGCCGGGGACGGTCATCCCGCCGAGGTAGACGAACAGGTCGGCGTCGGCGACGTCGGCCCACTTCGCCCGGTCCTCGCGGAGTTCGTCGATCGTGTGGTACGTGACGTTCGCCTCGGGGACGCCGGCGTCGACGATCGCACCGGCCGTGAACCGCGGATACGTCGAGATGTACGGCGGCACGCCGAAGTGCGCCGGCTCGTCGACGTAGCCGTCGACGAGCGTCACGGAGAGGTCGGCCGGGTCAGTCATACGAGTGCAAAGACGGCCGAGCGGTAAAACGCTCACCTTCTCAGACGAACTCGAGGGTCGGCCGCGATGCGCTGGCGCGCCGCAACCGCAAGAGAGGTTAGCTCGCGGGTCGGTTCGAGATGTATGAGCGAGGACGCCGGACCGAACCCGCACGCCGACGGAACGGACTGTCGTGCGGACTCGTCAGATACCTCGGACGCTATCGTGACGCTCCGTCCCGCCCGCCCGGAAGACGCCGCTGCCATCCGCGACATCTACGCGCCGTTCGTCCGCGACTCCCCGGCGACGTTCCGAACCGACGTGCCGACAACGGCCGAACTCGCCGAGAAGATCCGCGCGAAGCGCGCGGTCGACGAGTATCCGTGGTACGTCGCCGTCAGCGATGCGGGGGGGCGCGACCAGGAGGTCGTCGGCTACGCCTACGCCAGCCGGCTCCGCGACCGGGCGGCGTACCGCTGGACCGTCGAGACGTCCATCTACGTCGATCCCGCGACACATCGGTCCGGCGTGGGGACGCGGCTGTACGACCGCCTGCTCGGCACGCTCCGCCGGCAGGGGTACTGCTCGGCGTACGCCGCGCTGGGAATGCCGAACCCCGAGAGCGAGCGCTTTCACGAACGACACGGCTTCGAGCGCGTCGGACAGTTCCCCGCTGCCGGTTTCAAACTGGGTGAGTGGCGCGACGTCGTCTGGTATCACCGTCGACTCCGGGATCCGGACGGCGACCCGGACGAACCGCGCGCGGTCTCGGCCGTCGAGCAGCCGACTGACGAACGCTGACGCTTGAGCGGAGACGGCACCGCGGCAATCCTCCGCAGAGTCGCCACGTTCAAGCGCACCGACCGAGTTGAGCCGACAACGATGACACGAAGCGTCTGGCTCAAGGCCGACGACAGCGTCGGCGACTGGGAGACACGCAAACGACGGATCACGGCAGGGCTCGAAGCCGGGGTCGACTGGGTACTCGTCGACGAGGACGACGTCGAGCGCGTTCGCTCGCTCGGCGACGTCTCCGTGGCGGCGTTCCGGACGGACTCAGATACGACGCTCATCGACGACGTCGAGGAGGGTGACGAGGACGCCGCGAGCATCGACGCCGCGAGCGAGGCCGACACGTACATCGTCGGCAAGGACGGCGAGGGCGACGGCACCGTCGACCTCCCCGGCGACTTCTCCGGGTCGGCCGATCTCACGACGCTCCGCCGCGAGGACAACCGAGCGCAGGGCTCCTACGTCCGGATTCTCTCGAAGGACTACGAGAGCTTCGCCGAGGAGGCAGCCAAAGACGCTGACTACACCATCGTCGTCGGCGAGGACTGGACGATCATCCCGCTGGAGAACCTCATCGCGCGGATCGGCGAGGAGACTGACCTGATCGCCGGTGTCACGACCGCCGAAGAGGCCAAGACGGCCTTCGAGACGCTCGAACTCGGGGCCGACGGCGTACTTCTCGACTCCGACGATCCCGACGAGATCCGCCAGACGGTCGAGGTGCGCGACGAGGCCGAGCGCGAGACGCTCGACCTCCAGTGGGCCACCGTCACGGCCGTCGAACGGACCGGGATGGCCGACCGCGTCTGCGTCGATACGGGCAATCTGATGGAACACGACGAGGGGATGCTCGTCGGCAGTATGGGCCGCGGACTGTTCTTCGTCCACGCCGAGACCGCCGAATCGCCGTACGTCGCCTCCCGGCCGTTCCGAGTCAACGCCGGCGCGGTCCACGCCTACGTCCGGACGCCAGACGGCGGCACGAAGTACCTCTCGGAACTCAAGAGCGGCGACGAGGTGCAAGTCGTCGACGCCGACGGCAAGACGCGCGAGGCCGTCGTCGGCCGCGTGAAGATCGAAAAGCGCCCGATGTTCCGCATCGAGGCCGAGGTCGACGGCGACCGCGTGGAGACGCTGCTGCAGAACGCCGAGACGATCAAGGTCCACACGCGAGAGGGACGCACGGCCGTCACGGACCTGGAAGCCGGAGACGACGTCCTGCTGTTCTACGAGCAGACCGCGCGACACTTCGGCGAGGCCGTCGAAGAGAGTATCATCGAGAAGTAGGCGTCTGTAGTAGCGTTTGCAACTGATTACAGAGTCGATCGCACGACTGGTGTGATTGGGTGAGTGAAGACTTGCAAACGCTCTATATCGCAGCGGCGTTCAGTTTTCCGTTCGTCGATCGCCGACTTCTCCGTCCTCGACCGGGTAGTTCTCGAACTCGACCGTACACCAGGGACAGAACGAGATTTCCGGGTCGATCTCGCCGCCGCAGTTCGGACACTGCGGTGCGTCCGTCGACGTCGGTCCACGGGTCGCGAGACGGTAGGCGTCGAGCGCGCTGAGCAGCAGGAGCGCAAACAGCGGCGCGGTGACGATCGTCGGCAGCGACGACGGCTGCATCGCCGCGACGGACGCGGGATCGGTGAGACTGACCGTCGTCGGATCGACGAACACCGAGAGAAGCACGAGTGCCGCCCCGATGACGAACGAGAACCACGCTGCGCCCCGTCGCCACTCGCGGAGGTAGAGATGTCCGGCCCCGGCGACGCCGACGCTGGCACCGAGGACGGCGACGAGCGTCGCGATCATCGCACGGCGTCGCGTTCGAGTCATATCCGTGGCCGACGCCGTGGGCGTTCTTAAACTCACGGGAATATCTCTCGCTGTCACGCAGGGGACGTACGGCTGCCTCGCGGGGTGCCGACGGCTGTCTCGCGGGGAAGAGGTGGCCAGAAATGCGGAGTGCCGACGAAATCGCCGCGCCGACGGCGATACCGAGACCCGGCTTACGCGAGGCCGATGCTCTCTTCGGCTTCGAGCAGTTCGTGATATCGGTTGCGGATCGTGACCTCGGAGATATCTGCAACGTCGCTCACGGCGGCCTGCGTCGTCTTCTCGTTGGTGAGCAGGGCGGCGGCGTAGACGGCGGCGGCCGCGAGGCCGACCGGCGACTTTCCGGAGTGGACGCCCTTCTCTTTGGCGTTCTTCAGCAGCTGGCGCGCGCGGAGTTTCGCCTCGTCAGAGAGGCCCAGTTCCGAGGCGAATCGGGGGACGTACTGCTCGGGGTCGGCGGGCTTGACTTCTAGCGACAGTTCGCGGGCGATGTAGCGGTAGGTTCGCGCGACCTCGCTCTTGGGGACGCGGGAGACCTCCGCGATCTCGTCGAGCGAGCGGGGGACGCCCGCCATCCGCGCCGCAGCGTAGACACACGAGGTGGCGACGCCTTCGATGGAGCGGCCGGGGAGCAGATCCTCGTCGAGCGCGCGGCGGTAGATGACAGAGGCGGTCTCTCGGACGTTCTCGGGGAGGCCGAGCGCAGAGGCCATCCGGTCTATCTCGCCGAGCGCCTGCTTGAGGTTGCGCTCTTTCGAGTCGCGCGTCCGGAAGCGCTCGTTCCACTTGCGGAGGCGCTGCATCTTCTGGCGCTGGTTCGACGACAGCGAGTTGCCGTAGGCGTCGCGGTCGCGCCAGTCGATGTTCGTCGAGAGCCCCTTGTCGTGCATCGTGTTCGTCGTCGGCGCGCCGACGCGGGACTTCTGGTCTTTCTCCTTGGCGTCGAACGCGCGCCACTCGGGGCCGCGATCGACCGAGTCCTCGGTGATGACCAGACCACAGTCGTCACAGACGGTCTCGCCGTGTTCGTCGTCGACGACGACGTTGCCGCCACACTCCGGACAGGAGAGCTCTTCCTCGGTGGATTCTTCTTCGGTCTCTTCTTCTTCTTCCTGGCCGGGTCGTACCCACCGCTGGCCGGCCGAGTCGCCGTCTCGGCCGTCGTTCGTTCGCGATTCGTCTCTCGTTCTCGCGTTCACGCGAGTGTACGTACTCTTCTCGCTCATCGGTATAGCGACGAATGCTCCGTGCCACAGACACGGGGTAAGAGAGGCCCGGAGCGGTCCGTACCCATTCCACCGACGGAGAATATAAAAGCGGTTCGGAATCGCTCGCCCGAACCCAGTGCACAGCCCCGAGTCGCGTTGTCTGTCGAAATAGACCGTTATGATTTATATAGTCGGTATCGGCGGCACGACCCGCCAAAATCGTGGGCCAGTCCCGTCCACAACGCACTTGATCGTCCCCCGTCGACGACGACTATGTACTCTTCTCGCGGCGGCGCAGCCGGGGGGGCCGGCTCGTCTAGCGACGTCGAGCGCGTCGTCTCGCTCGCGCCGAGCGCCACGGCGACGGTGGCGGCGATGGGTGGCGAGGACCTCCTCGTCGGCGTGACGACGCACTGCCCGCTGGACCGCACGGTCGTCGGCGGGTGGCTGAACCCAGACTACGATCGGCTGGCCGACCTCGACCCGGATCTGGTCTGCACCGCCGACGCGTTGCAAGCGGACGTTCGCGACGAACTCGCAGCGCGCGGCTACGACGTCTGTCACGTCGAGCCCGACCGACTGGACGCCGTCGTCGACTCCTTCGCGACGCTCGGCCGTGCCGTCGGTCGTCCCGAGGCAGGCGAACGGCTGGCCGACGAGGCCCGCCGCCGGATCGATGCGGTTCGGGACCGCATTCCCGGGCGAAGCGACGGCGAGCAAGGCGGCGAGGACGCACGACCGGTCGTCTACTGTGAGGAGTGGGGTGACCCGCCGATGGCCGCCGGTAACTGGGTCCCAGAAGTCGTCGTGGCGGCCGGGGGCAGCTATCCCTTCTGTAACCCCGGCGAGCGCTCCCGCGAGGTGACACGCGAGCAGGTCGAAGCGGCGGATCCGACGCACGTGATCGTCCATCACTGCGGCCACGGCGACCGGGCCGACCCCGACATCCTCGCCGACCGCGGGTGGTGGGACCTCGACGCGTCCGTCCACGTTCTCGACGACGATCTGCTGAATCAGCCGAGTCCGCGGCTCCTCGACGGCGTCGAGACGCTCGCTGAACTCTTTCACGGAGATAACTGAAGTAGGTTCTCCGAATCGCACAGAAGCGACACACGTATCGCCGGCGGTCGTTCACTCAGGGGTATGTACGTCGCAGTCGGCAGCGGCAACCCGGTGAAGCGCGACGCGACGGCCCGCGTGTTCCCCGGCGCGACCGTCGTCGCCGAAGCAGTCCCATCGGGCGTCTCCGAGCAACCGATCGGGCACGACGAGACGCGAGCGGGAGCGCAGAACAGAGCCGAAGCGGTGCTCGAAACGGTTCGAGACGAAGCGGACGACTCCGAAGAGACCCGTCTCGGCGTCGGGATCGAAGGCGGCGTCGCGTCCTTCGGTGACGGCCGCGTTGTCGACGACGCCAACGGAGCCGCCGACGCCGAGGCATCCGCGACCGACACGTACCTCGTGATGTGGGCGGCCGCCACAGACGGCGACCGCTGGGGCGTCGGCTCCGGCCCGAGCCTCCGTCTCCCGGAGTCGATCGCGACTCGCATCCACGACGGCGAGGAGTTGGGACCGGTGATGGACGACGTGCTCGGTGAGTCGAACGTCGCGAAGAACCAGGGCGCAGCGGGCGCGTTCACCGCCGGACAACTGACGCGCACCGACGCGCTGGAAGATGCCGTCGCGGCTGCCGCCGCGCCGTTCCTGAGCGGCCTCTACTAGGAATCTCAGTCCAGCTCCGGCGCTTCCTCGCGCGCTTCGCGCACGTCGCGCGTCTCCTCGACCGCCGTCGTCAGCGAGACGTTGAGACCGAGCATCGAGGCGTAGCCGCCGATCACGGTGACGATGTTCTTGACGGCGTGATCCAGCACGGCCGCGCCTAGCGCCAGCTCGGCTCCGAGCGGCGTCAGCCCGACGACGAGCAGCGTGAACGCGCCCTCGTAGAGACCGACACCGCCGGGAGACAGCGGAAGCACCTTCGCGAGGTTCCCGACGCTGACCGCGAAGAAACTCACCGCGATCAGTTCCACGACCGGCAGCCCGGGAGAGAACGCCGCGAGGACCAAAAGTGCCGTGAAGACGTCGAGCGTCCAGACGAGGGCGCTCGTCGCGCCGACGCGGGCGAACCCGCGCCGCGTGCCGGCGACGGTCTGGAGGTCGCCGACGAACCGCCCGATGACGCCGGCGACGAAGTCGGCGTACGAGTCCGTGCTCACGCGGTAGACGAGCGCGGTGACGACGTCGCGGTCGCTCCGGGCCGACAGCGCGATGCCGATCACGGCGGCGATGGCGACGAGTCCGACGCCCATCGCGACGACGACGGCCACGCGGCCCGCGCCCTCCGCGCCGACGACGGTTCGGGCTAACTCCGCTGTCTGCCCCGTCGCCGTGTAGCCGAGCAGGACGACGCCCGCCATCGACGCGATGGTGAGTAGATCGAAGACCCGCTCGGCCGCCAGCGACGCGAAGCCCGAGGGGTACGGAATGCCGCGACGGGCCTTGACGACGTACGCGCGGATCAGGTCCCCGGCACGTGCGGGGAAGACCAGGTTCCCGGTCTGGCTGATGAACACCGCGCCCGTCAAGAAGCTCAACTGCTCGCGATAGCCCAACTCGGTGAGAATATCCTGGTAGCGGAACCCACGGAGCGGCCACGAGAGGACGTAGACGAGCGCGGCCGCGCCGACCAGCGCGGGATCGGCGTCGCGCATTTCCGTGAGCACCGTCCCGAAGTCGAGATACTGCGTCATCAACACGAGTGCGAGGACGGCCAGTACCGCACCGGCCGCGAGCCCGACCCGCTGGGAGAGTCGCGGACGAACCGACAACTGCCACCACGTCCGCAGAATCTGACTTCCCATCCCGAGGACGTCGCGGACGAGGTCGACTTTCGTGTCGCCCTTCGGCGTCCAGTCGACGGGGAACTCAGTCACCTCGTAGCCGGCCCGCTGTGCCCGGACGAGCATCTCTGTGTCCCAGAACCAGTGGTCGTCTTCGACCTCGTCTGCGAGCGTCTCGAACGCCTCGCGGCTGAACGCCTTGAACCCGCACTGGTGGTCCCGGAGGTCAGAGCGGAGGAACGTACGCACCAGGCCGTTGTACACGCGGCTGGGGACGCCGCGCTTTGCCGGTCTGTCAGCGACGTTCTCGGGCATCCAGCGCGAACCGGTCGCGACGTCGGCCTCGCCGGAGCGTACGCGCTCGACGAGCTCTTCGAGGTGGCGCATATCGGTCGCTAGATCGGTGTCGAAGTAGACCAGCACATCGCCGTGTGCGGCCTCGAAGGCGTGTTCGAGCGCCCCACCACGTCCGAGCCGCTCGTCGCTGTGGAAGTGCCTGACGCGGCCGTCAGCGTCCGCCAGGCGGTCTGCGATCTCGGGCGTCCTGTCGTCGCAGCCGTCCTCGGCGACGATGACCTCGAAGGCCCCCGGTTCGAGGAAGGCATCGAGCGTCCGGAGCGTCGTCTCCACGGTCGACTCGATGGTGCTGGCTTCGTTGTACGCGGGGAGTACGACGCTCACAGCGATGGAGGGGGCCGCGCCGTCGCTGGCGCGGTCGGCGGGCGGGCCGCGGGCGGCACCGTCGGAGGGACCCATTAGTGCTTTCTGGCCGGGCGGCGCGTATGAACTTTCTGCCTCGGCGCGGGTGGTCTGCTCCGTTAGGCGACCGTACCCCGAAGCCGAGAATAGCACGTGGAAACGCGGCCCCAATCGCGAAAGACCGCATCACAGCGGCGTGTTAACCGCGCGTACCAAACCCCTCATAGGGAGATACACCGTGTGTAGGAATATGAGCGCGACCGCCTCCACGACGACCGCACCGAACCTCAGCGACAAACAGCGACAGATTCTCCAGTACCTCCGCGCGAACGCCGACACGCAGACGTACTTCAAGTCGCGGCTGATCGCGGAGGATCTCGGTCTCTCGGCGAAGGAAGTCGGAGCCAATATGCGTGCCATCCTCGACGGCGACGTCGGCCTCACAATCGAGAAGTGGGGCTACTCCTCGGGGACGACCTGGAAAGTGACCCAGTAGCCTGCCACAGGTGCGTCGCGAAGAACACGATCAATCGGAACTACGGAGTCAGTCGTCTGCGCCGTCCCGCGGCTCGTATCGGATCAGCGAGTCGGCCTCGTCGGCCAGGGCAGCGGCCTCTGGTCCGAGCGAGTCGGCGTATCTGACGACGAGCGTGAGGAGCGTCTCCGGCCGTTCGACGGCGTACGCGCCGTCGCGCGAGAGCAGCCCGGCGTCGTCGAGTTTGCGGGCATACCCGCTCACGGTCGCTCGCGACACGTCGAGGCGTTCTGCGATCGCTGCGCCGCTCGTGCCCGGGTCGCGGAGGAGGGCAACGAGCATTCCGCGCGGCGTGCGACGACGGAGGTACCCGAGCGCGACCTGTTCGAACTCGGAGAACCGGTCTGCGGGGAAGAACCGCTTGTAATCGCCGTCGCGGCGGAACACGAGTACGCCGTCGTCGACGAGTTGTCGGAGGTGGTGCTGGGTCTCGCCCGTCCCCAGGCTGAGATCGTCGCGTATCTTCGAGAAGTGCGCACCCGGCGTCGACGCCACGTAGCCGACGATGGCGTCGCGGGCGTCGCTCGTCGAGTCGGACGTGGCTTCGGCCTCGCCACTGGCACCGAGTCCAGCGAGCGGCGACGCCGCCCCCAGCGCGGCGAAACGTCGGAGCGTCGCCCGCTTCTCCTCGTCGATGTCGCGGTTCGGCATTCGAATCTACCACTAGTACGACTCGACACGGAGAAAAGCGCTTCGCTCGTCTCAGCGAAACCGGACGAAAAAACGCGAACGCGGGTAACGTCGCCGGAACGCGTCGGTAACGCGGTCCTACTCCCGCTCTTTCTCGACGGCGCGGTCGTCGTCATCCGCGGCTTCGTCGCTCTGTTCTGTCGGGGCTTCCGTGTCGGTCGCGGCTTGTGCGTCGGCGACGATGTCTTCGGGATCTTTGATCGCGGCCTCGTCTGCGGCGTCGGCCTGGTCGATGACCGCGTCGGCGCTCCGGATGTCCGTGCCCGCGCCGCGCTTGATCGCTTCGGCCTCCTGTTCGAGTTCTTCGACGTCCATCTCGGTGGCCTGATCGATCTGCCCGAGGATCTCCTCGATGTCGTCGAGGCCGAGGAGTTCGCGCGTCTCCGCGTCGAAGTCGAGACTGTCGAGGCCGGCCTGCTCTTGGACGTCCGAGTCGGTCAACTGCCGGCCGTAGCGCCCGAGGAGGCTCGTGAGTTCCTGCGGGAGGACGAACGTCGTCGACTCGCCCTGCCCGATCGTCTCTAAGCTCTCCATACCCTTCTCGATGATCGCGCGTTCGCCCATCGACTCGGCGGACTTCGCGCGGAGGACCGTCGAGATGGCGTCACCCTGCGCTTCCAGGATCTGACTCTGCTTTTCACCCTGGGCGCGGATGATGTTCGACTGCTTCTCACCCTCGGCCTGCTCGACCGCAGAGCGGCGTTCACCCTGCGCTTCCAGGATCATTGCACGGCGACGGCGCTCGGCGGACGTCTGCTGCTCCATCGCCTGCTGGACGTCCTGGGAGGGATTGACCTCGCGGACCTCGACGCTCTCGACGCGCACGCCCCACTCGTCGGTCGGCTCGTCGAGTTCGCGGCGGATCCGGCCGTTGATCTCCTGACGCTTGTTGAGCGTGTCGTCGAGTTCCATATCGCCGATGACGGCCCGCAGCGTCGTCTGTGCGAGGTTCGAGACGGCGCGCTTGTAGTCGTCGACCTCCAGGAACGCCTTCTTCGCGTCCATCACCTTGATGTAGACGACGGCGTCGGCAGTCACCGGCGAGTTGTCGCGGGTGATCGCCTCCTGTCGAGGCACGTCGAGCGTCTGCGTCCGCATATCGAACGGATACGTCCGCGAGACGAACGGCGGGATGAAGTTGATGCCGGGTTGGAGGAGCTTCCTGTACTCACCGAACACCGTCAGCGCCTTCTTCTCGTAGGCGTCGACGATCTCGACCATCTGGTAGACGATGACGATCGCGAGGAGGAGTACGAGTATCCCGATCGTCGGGATACCGAGACCTGTCTGTAATGGAACGGGACCAAGTACCATACGCGGACTTAGTGTGTGGGTCTGATAAGCGTTGGCCCAGTCGAACTGAGAAATTCGGCGACGCGAGTGCGCACAGAATCGCGGTACGTCGGTGAGACCGGTTCGGCCGCCGTCTCCGTGTCGTCGTGTCTCAGTATCGTTACGTCTCGATGTCGTCGCGTCTGAGCGTCGTCGCAGCTACGATCAGGCGCGCTCGGTCTCCATCTCGGTGTCGTCCTCGCTGTCTGCTCTCTCGACGTCGTCCGACCGCGACGCTCGGCCCTGATCGAGTTGGCGGTCGATCTCGTCGTAGCCGGACGAGAGCGACTCGACGGTGACGACGTTCCCGCCGCCGGGATCGACGACGACAACTTCCGTCCCGACGGGGAGTTCGCCGTCCACCGATCGCGCGGCGTAGAGGGGGTTGAAACCGCCGTCGTCGAGCTTGACCTCGCCGTCGGTCGGGGTCACGCGTTCCGTGACGCGACCGGTCCGGCCGCGGAGACTCGCCGAATCGCTCGTCTGTTCGGTGCCTTTGCCGCCGTAGATGTCGAACTCGCGGTAGCCGTAGAGCGCAAGCGACCCGAAGACGAGGACGAGGACGCCGAGGACGATCGGTGAGGCCAGCGGCCCGAGGACCAGCCCGACGAGTCCGGCCGCGAGGAGGGCGATTCCGAGGACGATGAAGTGCGCGCCCGGCGCGAAGGCTTCGAGGAAGCTGACGCCGAGTCCGGCGGTGACCAGCAACAGCGGCAGCGTCTCCGGCGGGATCGAGAGCTGCAGGGCGACCGAAAGCGCTGGTTCGAGCATACGAGCGATAAGTCTGGCGCACGATTAAGCGTTGTCACGAGAGATCGATGCACACGTTGGGAAACCGAGCGACGGGAGTGTGCGATATCGGTCGATCGACCAACTGCGTGGCGTGACCGAGCGTGCGACACCGACCGACGGGAAGGCCGTCGGACCCGCTATTCGCGCTCCGGGACGGTCGCCTCGGGCGTGATCGTGGTATCGCGGGTGAAGCGAACGTTCAGTTCGCCGGTCATCAAGAGCGTCGCGCTCTCTCCGTCGGCGGGAACGCTGAAGACCATCCACACCTCCCGCGACTCCCCAGGTTCGAACAGCCCGGCGGAGGGGAAGCCGGTCACGCCGTCGAGCGGTTGATGCGCGTAGCGCTCGCCCGCGACCTCGACGGCCAACTTCGACTGTGCGAACTGCGTCGGAGTGTCGGCCCGGTTGGTCACGTTCATCCGAACTAGGAGGAACGTCTGTTCGTCGGGGGCGTCGTAGGTGGTCCCGTTCACCGTGAGCGCCTGCGTCGTCTTCGCATTCCAGCGCACGTCCGCCGTCGCGTTCGCGCTCGCCGTCGAGACCGCCGAGACGTCGAGGCCGTCGTCGCCGCCGGAGGCGAAGGGACCCCCGAGGCCGAGCGCCGGCCCCAGCGCAGCCCCGAGCACGAACGCGACGACGAGGACGATCGGGATGACAGTCGCCGGTAGCGAGCGCGAGGAGAGCGCGCGGATCCGGTCCGTGACTCCGGCGTCGGCCCCGGGGTCGCCGCTCGAATCGGGATCAGAACCGGACTGCGCCCCCGATGCATCCGCGTCGTCGCTGTCGTCCCCGTCGCCGCGGTCGAGCTTCGCGCGGATCGCCGCGAGCGACTCACCGAAGTCGGGGACGCGGTCGACGACGGACACGGGGACCGGCACCCCCAGTTCCTGGAGCCGTTCGACGGCTGCTTCGAGGCCGCTCGTCTCGGTGTACTGCTTCAGGACGTCCTCGAAGCCGCCCTCCTCGACTGTCTCGGCGAGCGTCGCGCGGTCGAGGAGGTGGACGCTGCGCTGGGCGGCCACCTTCTTGGCGCCGTCCGCGAACGCGCCCTGCGTCGCGACGACGGCCACGTCGATGCTGCGTTTCCGACAGAAGGCGACGAACTGCTTGAGGTGCCGTTCGGTGACCGTCGCCGTCGTCGTCGGGAAGGCGTAAATGACGCCGCGCTTGCCGTCGCCCCGCTCGCCGATCACGAACCGCGTCTCGTCGGCGCGCTCTTTGACGGAGATCTCCCAGCCCCGCTCACGCCAGAGGTCCGCGAGGAACGCGACGAAATCCTCGGGCTCCAGTTCGGGGATCACGACGACCCACCTCGGCGTGCGAGCAGTGCACCGGCGCCGAGCAGCGCGGCGACCGCGACTCCCGGCGACAGCGGGAGACTCGACTGCGAGGCACCAGCGGGTGCCAGCGGCGTCCGCGTGACGACGGGGTACGGCGTCGCCGTGGACGTCGCCGTCGCCGTCGCGGTCCGCGTCGGTGTGCTCGTCTCGGTCGGTGCCGGCGGGAACTCGATCCGCGCCGTGTCGTTGACGACGGCGTCGTTCGCGGTGTAGGCCGCCGCGTCGGGGTCGTAGGACTGCTCCTCGCCGGCGCGGACCAGTTCGGCGCGGATCTGTTGGGCCTCGAACAGCGGCGTCCCCAACTCCGCTGTCACGTTCGTATGCTCGCCGGGCGCGAGGTAGTCGCTCCGTCCGACCGACGACCCGTCGGCGTCTTCCAAGCGAACGAAACCGCCCGCGGGGACTTCGGCGCTCGCGATCCGTAGCGTCGTTCCGTTCGCCGTTTGGTCTTCGATGCGGACGCTCGGATCCGGTGCGACCAAGTAGACGTCCTGTGCGGTCTGCAAGAAGTGATTGCGGACCCAAAGCGTCGCGTTCGTCCCCCGAGAGACCGACGAGAGGTCGAACGACGCCTCGAAGTCCCCGTCGGGGCCGACTGTGGCATCGCGCAGCTGCAGGAACGCGTTCGGATCCGAGGACCGGAGGCGGACTTCCAGCGTCGTGTTCGGCGCGCGGTTCGTCGTCCCGGAGACGGCGAACGAACTGTTCTCCCAGGGGTAATGCACCGAGTCGTTGTCCGGCGACAGCGACACCGACTGCGAACTGAGATGGAACGGCGTCGACGCGATCGTCGTCGGCGAGTCGGCGAGGCCGCTCTCGTCGGTCAGCGTCAGGGCCGCGCGGTAGCGATTGCGCTTCTCCAGATTCCCGATCGGAACCTCGCTGGTGTCCCAGAGCACGTAGATCTCGTCGTTCGCGAGACTCGGCAGCACGGAGACGTTCGCCGAGGCCGTCGCGACGTACTCCCGCGGCTCCTGGTTCGGCCCGGGCGTCGTCTGCGTGAAGTTCACTTTGAGCCCGTTAGCCGCCGCGGCACCGGTGAGGTCGCTCGTGTTCAGCGCCGACTCCAGGCCGCTCTCCTCGAAGCGGACGACGGCGTAATCGCCGCGTGCGAGGTCGGTTCCGGCGCTCATCGTCGTCTCCAGGGGCCCGACGTTGGCGTCGCCGTCTTCGCCGCCGTCGACGTACTCCGAGGGCTCGAACGCCCCCGGCGCGCGGTACGATTCCGCTGTCGTTTCGCCCCGTGGGTCGACGGTGAGCGTCCCGATGTCGCGCTCGACGCCGTCGATAGAGACGCGGAGAAGGTAGTCTTCGGGCTCGATGGGCTCATCGAGCGGTGCGGAGTGCAGCGTCGCGGATCCGCCTTCGACGAAGACGGCTGGATCGGCGGCAGTCGTCTGGCGTGTGTCGAGAGTTACTTCGGACGTGCCGCTGCCGCCGAGCGCGACGGTGAGGTGAAAGCCGTACTCCGGGCCGCCGATCGTCACGTTCGCGGGGTCGGAGTGTGAGACCGAGAACGTCACCTCGTCGCCGCGGGTGACGGTCACGTTGCCGCCAGGGAACGACGCCGAGGCGTCGTCGGTCTGTTGCGGCGCGCGATCGGCGGCTGCGAGTGCGTGCGGAGAGGTGCTGTGGCTGTCCTCGCCGATCGTCTCGGTCCCGGCGCTGTGGGCCACTCCCGGCGCCGTCGACGCAGGGGCGAACCCCGAAACGGGCGTCGCACCGCCGACGAGGAGGGAGAGGGCGATAGCGAGAGCGAGGTAGGGATGGGCGTGAGACATCGGCGATACGGTCGTCTCCCTACGCTACCGACCAACTCGCATAAAACGCTGCGGTCACAGGATCAGAACTGATAACGGACGTGCAGCACGGAGGCCGAAATCGAGTGGCGGCGAGCCGCTCAGAGTACGCCCGGGACGATCGCTGACGCGAGGAGCGCGACCGTACCGAGCGCGCCAGCCACCACGAACAGGGCGTTCTCCGCGTCGGGATCGCCGGGTTCGATCGGCGCACGGAGCGAGAGCCGTCCGTCGCCGAGCCCGTCGGCATCGACGTCGGTCGCAGGCGGCGCAGCGTCCTGATCGGTTCGGGCCTCGTCGAACTCCCGGTCGGGACCAGTGTCCGGATTACTCATTACGAGTAGTACGACTGCCACAGGAAAAGACTTGCCGCCTCGGACGCCTATCGGATCTCGGCGTCTCGCGTGCGGTGTCTGATGACGTCGCCCTCGTAGACGATGCCGCGTTCGGCGTGCAGCGTCAAAGTCGTCCCGGGCGACAGCGACGTCGGCAGCGGCGCGCCCGAGATCATCGGGATGTCGAGTTCGCGGGCGACGAGCGCCGGATAGCCAGTCATCCCGGGGCGCGCATCGACGATACCGCCGAGTTTGGCGGCCTCGCCGTCGAACTCGCCGTCGAAGGTCGCCGGCAGCGCCAGGATCGCTCCGTCGGGGACCGACGAGAGGTCGCCGTCCTCGGTGACTGCGAGCGGGCCAGCGACGCGGCCTCCGACGACCTTCCGGCCCGTCGCGACGGCCTCGGCGGCGACGTGGAGTTTCAGCATATTCGTCGTGTTCGTGCCCTCGAGTTCGGTCATCATCCCCGAGAGGACGACGAGCGTGTCGCCGGATTTCGCGACGCCGGCGTCGAGCGCGGCGTCGACGGCGTCTTCCATCATCGCGTCGATGCCGTCGCGGTACGCCGAGTAGACCGGGATGACGCCCCACGAGAGGGCGAGTTGCCGGCGGACGCGGTCCGTCGGAGTCGTCGCGACCACCGGGACTGCCGGCCGGAACTTCGCCGTCTTCCGCGCTGTGTAGCCGGACTCGGAAGCGGCGACGATTGCACTCGCGCCGACGTCGCGGGCGAGATACCGCGCCGAGCGGGCGAGCGCCTCGGTGCGGGAGTCCTCGTCCGGCGTCGGAATCCGCTGTTCGCGGCTCTCGGCGTACTCGTCGCTGGACTCGACCTGTCGGACGATCCGGTCCATCGTCTCGACGACGCGTACCGGGTCGTCGCCGATCGCGGTCTCGCCCGAGAGCATCACCGCGTCGGTGCCGTCGAGGACCGCGTTCGCGACGTCGGAGGCCTCCGCCCGAGTGGGTCGGCGGGCGTGCACCATCGAATCGAGCATCTCGGTCGCCGTGATGACGGGCGTCCCGGCGGCGTGGCACTTTCGGATGATCCGCTTTTGGATGATCGGGACGTCTTCGAGCGGCATCTCGACGCCGAGGTCGCCGCGAGCGACCATCACGCCGTAGGCGGCGTCGATGATCTCGTCGAGGTTCTCGACCGCCCCCGCGCGCTCGATCTTCGCGACGACGGGGATGTCCGCGCCGAGTTCGTCGAGCGCGTCGCTGATGGTGTAGACGTCTTCCGCAGAGCGGACGAACGAGGCGGCGACGAAGTCGGCCTCGGTCTCGGCGGCGACGGCCAGTTCCGCGCGATCACCTTCGGTGATGAGGTCAATGTCGAGGTCGACGCCCGGGAGGTTGACGCCCTTTCGTCCCCCGAGTTCGCCGCCGGAGTCGACGCGCGCGACGACGCCGTCGTCGTCGACGCGGACGACCGTGGCCTCGATCCGACCGTCGTCGAGGAGCACCGTATCGCCCGGCTCGGCGGCCGTGATCGAATACGAGAGTCCGATCGTTTCGGGCGTCGCCTCCTCGCCCGCGACGAACCGGATCTCCGTGCCGGCCTCTAGCGTGATCGGATCTTCGAGCGGCGCGGTCCTGACCTCGGGGCCCTGGAGATCGACCATCGCGGCCAGGGGGCTGTCGGTCACGTCGTCTACGGACCGAATGCGCTCGATGACCTTCCGGCGGTGGTCCGGCGTCCCGTGGCTCGCGTTGAGGCGGGCGACGCTCATCCCGGCGTCGACGAGGCCCCGAATCGTGGATTCGTCGTCCGACGCCGGGCCGAGCGTGCAGACGATTTTCGCCTTTCTCATAGGACTCCCTACTCGGGAGTGAGTTAAAAAGACCGACGATGAGCCGGCCGGCGTAACGAGGGGTCTACTGGACTTTCGTTCCGGGGACGGCGTCGCCGTGGGTGGTCAGGAGGTCGGCCTGATCGCCCGCTGCGAGCAGCATCCCGTTGGACTCGACGCCGAACAGTTCGGCCTTCTCCAAGTTGGCGACGACGACGATCTTCGTGCCAGGGAGCGAATCCAGGTCGTGGAGCTGTTTGATCCCGGCGACGATCTGGCGCTCTTCGACGCCGATGTCGACCGTCAGCTTCGCGAGTTTGTCGGCGCCTTCGACGCCCTCGGCGGCGACGATCTCGCCCACGCGGATGTCGAGATCCTGGAAGTCCTCGAAGCTGATCCGCTCGTCGGCGATCGGTTCGAGGTCGGCCACTGCTTCCTCGCTCGGCTCGTCGCCGGCGCCGGTATCTGCGTCGGCCTCGTCGTCCGCGTCGGCCTCGTCGTCCGCGTCGGCCTCGTCGTCTTCGGTCGCGGCGTCGACTCGCGCTTCGAGTTTCTCGTTCAGTTCCTCGACGCGCTCCTCGGGGATCTTCTCGAACAGTTCCGTCGGTTCGTCGAACGCCGCGGCCGGGGCCTCGAGTGCGGCGTCGATGCCGACGGCGTGGACGTCGCCGTCCTCGTTGAGGTCGTCCCAGAGGTTCTCGGCCGCTTCGGGCGTGACCGGCTCGAAGAGCACAGCGACGGCCTTCGCGATCTGGACGCAGTCACGGATGACCTGCGCCTTCTCGGGATCGTCGTCGTCGAGCTTCCAGGGTTCGTTCCGCTGGATGTACTCGTTGCCGAACTGCGCGAGGCGGACGGCGGCGTCGCCGACCTCGCGGACCGAGTACTCGTTGACGCCGGCCTCGAACCCGGCCATCGCCGTCTCGATGCGCTCACGGACCGACTCCGAGAGGTCGGCGTCGGGCGTGCCGCCGAACTCGCGGGCGGCGAAGAGCAGCGAGCGGTACGCGAAGTTGCCGACCGTGCCGACGAGTTCGTTGTTCACGCGCTCGCGGAAGCGCGCCCACGAGAAGTCGACGTCCTGCTGGAAGCCGCCGTTGGTCGCGAGGTAGTAGCGCAGGAGGTCGGGACGGAAGCCCTCCTCGAGGTACTCGTCGGCCCAGACCGCGCGGTTTCGCGAGGTCGAGAAGCCCTTGCCCTCCAGCGTGATGAACCCGGAGGCCATCACGGCGCGGGGTTCGACGTAGCCCGCGGCGTGGAGCATCGCCGGCCAGAACACCGTGTGGTGCTGGATGATGTCGCGGCCGATGATGTGGACGATGTCGCCGTCCTCGCGCCAGGCTTCCTCCCAGTCGAAGACGTCGGGACCGACGCGTTCGGTGTACTGCTTCGTCGAGGAGATGTACTCGATCGGCGCGTCGACCCAGACGTAGAGGACGAGGTCCTCCTCGCCGGGGTAGTCGACGCCCCACTCCATATCGCGGGTGATACACCAGTCCTGGAGTTCGCCCTCGATCCACTCGCGGGGCTGATTCTGCGCGTTCGAGGTGCCTTCCAGGCGGTCGATGAACTCGCCGAGGTACTCCTGCAGGTCGGAGACGGCGAAGAACTTGTGCTCTCGGTTTCGGTACTCCGCTGAGTTGCCCGTGATCGTCGAGACGGGATCTTCGATCTCGCCGGGTTCGAGGTGGCGACCGCAGCCCTCGTCGCACTCGTCGCCCCGGGCGTGCTCGCCGCAGTAGGGGCAGGTTCCCTCGACGAAGCGGTCGGGGAGCCACTGGTCGGCGTCGGGGTCGTAGGCGACCGGGATCTCCTTCTCGTAGACGTAGCCCTCCGCTTCGAGAGTCCGGACGATCTCCTGGGTCGTCTCCGTGTTCGTCGCGTCGTCCGTGTGCCCGTAGTTGTCGAACTCGACGTCGAACTTCGGGAAGGTCTCCTCGTACTGTTCGTGGTGTCGGAGCGCGAACTCCTCGGGCGTGACGCCCTCCTGGGCGGCGTTGACGGCGACCGGGGTGCCGTGCATATCCGACCCGCAGACGAACGCGGTCTGCTGGCCGAGTCGCTTCAGCGCGCGACTGTAGATGTCGCCGCCGACGTACGTTCGGAGGTGGCCGATGTGCAGGTCGCCGTTGGCGTACGGCAGGCCGCAGGTCACCACCGCCGGGTTCTCGGTGGGAAAGTCCTCGTGGCTCATAGGGGGTACTCTCAGCGGCGACACCAAAATCCCGCTGATTCGGAGTCGCCGGCGGGCCGCCTCTCAGTGGCGAGGGCGACCCCGACTAGACGATCGACAGCACGGTGCCGACGCCGACGACGGTGACGACGAGGCGGCCGACGCTCCCGACGAACGTCGCGGCCGCGAACTTCGCGTAGTCCTCTTCGAGCACGGCGAACGCGTAGATCGAGAGGGTGTCCGGGAAGAACGGGATCGAGAGCGCGACCGCGAGCCCGGCGTAGCCCCACTTCTGTGCGATGTCGACGGTGCGGCGCTCGGACCACTCGATCACGTCGAACCGGGACCGCCGCAGGAACCGGATGACCGGTCCCGCCTCCTTGACCTCCTGGCCGATGTGGAACGCGAAGACGCTGCCCGCTGCCTTTCCGACGCCGGTCACGAGCGTGATGACCGCGAGTCGTCCCGTCTCCGAGAGGCCGAGATTCAGCGGCGCGAGCAGAACGATCTCGCTCACACCGGGCAGCGCGAACGCGATGAGGAACGAGTAGACGAAGATGATGCCCAGCCCGGGCCATCCCGTCGCCGTCTCGACCGCCGCCGAGAGCCAACCGAAGTCGGGCAACAGGTCACTCGCGAGCGCGAGACCGACAGTGCTGGCCGTGTCGACGACGAGGTCGAGCGGTACTGCCGTGACAGGGAGGGACACGTTACCGGAGAGTGAGTCGCACGGGGTCGTAAGTCTTGAGTTTCCGGGCGAAATCGGCGCCGTAGACGCGAGCGCGGCTACCGGATCTCGTCGAGATCCGACAGGAAGGCGTGGAGCACGTCCCGGGTGACGTGTGGCATCACGACGATCCGAGCCAACCCCGAACCGGTGCGGGAGAGTCGCCAGCCCCGGTCACGGATCCGCTCGAACGTCGGGGCGTCGACGTCGGCGACGACGATCGGGAGTGCCACGTCGGCGACGTCGTAGCCGCGCTCCCGGAGTTCGGTCGCCAGCCACCGCGCGAGACGGTCGGCGCGCTCGTACTCGCGGCGGTAGCCGTCAGGCCACAGTGCGTCCATCGCGGCGACGGCGCCCGCGACACCGGCCCCGCTCCGCGTCCCCGTCAGCGACGCCTGCGAGGTCGACTCCAGATACGGAGTATCGACCGCGAGCGCGTCGACGCCTGCGCGTTCGCGGAACAGGAGGCCGCCGGCGGGGATGACCGCCCGCCCGCACTTGTGAGGGTCGATCGTCAGCGAGTCGATCGGCGCGTGCGCGAAGCTCCACTCGTAGTCGGTGAAGGGGAGCAGAAAGCCACCCCACGCGGCGTCGACGTGACAGTACGCGCCGGCGTCGTGAGCGATTCTGGTGAGTTCCGGAATCGGGTCGACACGGCCGTACTCGGTGGTTCCGGCGACGCCGAGCACTAACACCGTCTGGTCGTCGACGGCGGCCCGCACGCCGTCGAGGTCGACGCGGTGGGCGTCGTCGGTCGGAACCGAGCGTAACTCCACGTCGAGGATGTCGGCAGCCTTGGGAAACGAAAAGTGCGCGCTCTCGGGGACGACGACGTTCGGGTGCTCGACGTCCCGACGGTTCCGAGCGGAGCGGAGCGCCTGGATGTTCGCCTCGGTCCCGCCGCTCGTGATGTATCCATACGGGGCGTCGGCCGCTGGTCGGCCGGCGCCCGCTCGTGACGACGAAGGGGCTGTAGCTGCGTCGTCGAGGCCGGCGAGCCGCCCGAGTCCGGCCACCGCGCGCGATTCGAGGTCGGCGACTTCGGCGTACGTCGCCGGATCCCCCGGGTTCGTCGCGAGAAATCGCTCCGCCGCGTCCCGCGCGGCGGGATGTGGCTCCGTGCACATCGACGAGAGAACCCGGTCGAACTCTTGCGGGGCCGCCCGCTGCATAGCGCCGTTTAGTTCCCGTCCGCGTTTAGTGGTTCCGTTTAGCGATCAGACCAGGGAGTACCGGAGATCAGCGAACGGAATCGAGCAGGAGGCGCTGTTCGACCCGCTTGACCTCGTGCTGGACATCGCGAACGGCGTCGATGTTCGCCGAAACCGATGAGACGCCCTTCTCGACGAGGAACTGGACCATCTGCGGTTTCGAGCCGGCCTGCCCGCAGATACTCGTGCGGACGTCGAGGTCCCGGCACGTCTCGATGGTGTCGCCGATGAGCTTCAGAACTGCCGGGTGTAGCTCGTCGAAGCGGTCGGCGACGCGCTCGTTGTTGCGGTCGACCGCGAGCGTGTACTGCGTGAGGTCGTTCGTCCCGAAGGAGACGAAGTCGATGCCGGTTTCGGCCATCGACTCGACTTCGAGCGCGGCCGCCGGCGTCTCGATCATCACGCCCCACTCGCGCTTCGTGGGGTCGATGCCGGCCTGTTCCATCAGATTCCGTGCACGGAAGACGTCCTCGGCGTCGTTGACGAGCGGGAACATCACCTCGACGTTGTCGTAGCCCATCTCGAAGATCCGCCTGAACGCCTCCAGTTCGTGCTTGAACAGATCCGGGTTGTCGAGCGAGCGGCGGATGCCGCGATATCCGAGCATCGGGTTGTGCTCGTGTGGCTCGTCGTCGCCGCCCTCCAACTGGCGGAACTCGTCGGTCGGCGCGTCGAGCGTGCGGACGCGGACGGGACGCGGGTAGAACGCCTCGGCGGCGGTTCGGATGCCGTCGACGAGTTCGTCGACGTACGCCCGCTCGCCGTTCTCGGCAATGTACTTCGTTGGCGTCTTGCCGAGCGAGAGCACCATATGCTCGATGCGGAGGAGTCCAACCCCGTCGGCGCCCGTCGCGGCGGCGCGCTCTGCGGCTTCGGGGATCGAAACGTTGACCTTCACTTCGGTCGCCGTCATCGGTTTCACGGGCGTCTTCGGTCGCGCCTCCTCGATGGGTTCGGGCGTCTCTTTCTCGGGCTCGGCACCCTCGCGAACGGTCCCTTTGTCCCCGTCGATCGTGATCGGCTGGCCGTCTTCCAGTTGCCGGGTGGCCGAGCCGGCGCCGACGACCGCCGGAACGCCGAGCTCGCGCGAGACGATCGCGGCGTGGGAAGTCATCCCGCCCTCGTCGGTGACGATGCCCGACGCGCGCTTCATCGCGGGCACCATATCAGGCATCGTCATCTCAGTCACGATGATGTCGCCCTCGCCGACCTGGTCGAGGTGGTCGAGTTTCGTGACGATCCGGGCCTCACCGGAGGCGATCCCGGGACTCGATCCGAGCCCGCGGAAGAGGACGTCGCCGGACTGAGAGGTGTCGCCTGCCTGGACCTGTCCGCCGTTCGCGCCGGCGGCCGCCTCGGCGGACTCCTCGTCGTCGGAGATCGTCGTGATCGGCCGCGACTGGAGCATATACACCTCGCCCTCGTGGATCGCCCACTCGACGTCCTGCGGCGTTCCGTAGTGGTCTTCGACGCGCTCACCGAGCGCGACGAGTTCTTCGATCTCCTCGTCGGAGAGCACGCGTGCGCTCCGCTTTTCGTCGGGGACCTCCGTCTCGATGGTCTCGCCGGTCTCCTCGTCTTTGACCATCATCATCTTCTTGTCGGCGACCGTGATGGTCTCGACTTCGGCAGTGTCCCGGTCGATGACGTAGTTGTCCGGGGAGACAGACCCGGAGACGACCGCTTCGCCGAGTCCCCACGCGGCCTCGATGATGATCTGCGGCTCGCCCGTCGAGGGGTGCGAGGTGAACAGCACGCCGGACTTCTCGGCGTCGACCATCTCCTGTACGACGACGGCGATGTCGACCTGGTCGTGCGGGAAGCCCTGTCGGTTCCGGTAGTAGATCGCTCGCTGGGAGAACAGCGACGCCCAGCACTCCTTGACACGCTCGACCAGCGCGTCCTCCTGGACGTTCAGGAAGGTCTCCTGTTGGCCGGCGAAAGACGCGTCCGGCAGGTCCTCGGCGGTTGCAGACGAACGGACGGCGACGAAGCGTTCGCCGTCGCCGAGGTCTTGGTACGCAGCGAGGATTCCCTCCCGAACGTCGTCGGGGACGGGGGTGTTCATAATAAGTTCGTGAGCACGTTCGTGAGCCTCACGAAGAGCCTCGGTGTCTTCGTGATCGACGTCGACAGCCGAAAACAGCTCCTCGTCGATGCCTGCGTCCTCGATGAATTCACGGTATGTCCCGGCGGTCACGACGAACCCCGAGGGAACAGGCAGCCCTGCCCCGGTGAGTTCGCCCAGCGAAGCCGCCTTTCCGCCGACGCTCTCGATGTCGGCGGACCGCACGTCGTCCAGCCAAGCTACAGCCATTAGCGTGTGCAAGTCCGCAGATATCACTAAAGTACTTTCCGAAGCGTGAGACGCCGAATAAAACGTACTCGGAAGCGAATTTTTAATATATAATAGGTGAGGATGCGTGGCGCGCTCGCTCTTCGGCTCTGGAGTACGAGCCCCGGGCGAGAAATTCTTTAGGGACGGCGCCCTGTGTCTATACGTGCTTCCGGAGTGGGTCTCGTTGTTGCCGCCGTGGCTCGTCTTCGGCCTCCTCGGGGGCGGTATCGCCTCCGTCGTCGCCGCGGGCGTGTTCGTCGTAGGCGGACGCCTCTTTCCGGACGAGCCGACGCCCGCCGGCCACCGAATCGATGGCTCGACGCGCCGACGCGCGGAGATTCGCGAGTATCTCCGCGATATTTCCGAGCCGTTCGCCGAGGACCACGTCGTCCGCGGCGAGACGATCGAATTCTACTTGCCGCGCCGGGACGTCGCGATCACCTTCGACGCGCAGGCGTACTTCAGACTCGAACGCGCAGGGACCTACACCGTCCTCTGTGAGCACGAGATGCCGGTCCACGCCCTCGGCCGTCGACTCCCGTTCGACGTCCCCACCTTCACCCACGGTCCCCGCTCGAACGCCAGAGCGGATCCGGTCTCGGAGGCGTTCGACTACCTGGATCTCTCGCGGGGTGCCAGTCCCGAGGCCGTCAGGACCGCCTACCGCGACCGCGTGAAGTCCGTCCATCCGGATCACGGCGGCTCACAGGCGGAGTTCAAGCAGCTCCAAGAAGCGTACGCAACGGCACGAGAACACGCGAGCGAGTAAACCTGTCTCACTAAGAGACAGCCCCAGTGCCGCAGAAGCCCCGGTCTGCGCGAGGTTTTATATACGGAGCCGCGGCCAGACCGCGCGTAATGTAGCCCTCGCCACGGCGCGTCTCGCGGTTGCGTGGTACACCGCGCCGTGTGATTCGGAGACGGGCAGTCCCGTGCCACCTGTTCGCCCGCATCGAGAGGCGTCGCTCGGTGTCAGTCCGCCCCGTCGCTGTCGCCCGCCTCGTCGCTGTCGCCCGCCTCGTCGCTGTCGCCCGCCTCGTTCGGATCGCCGGCCGCCGGCGTCGCCCCGTCACGTCCGGCTTCGGTTACCTCGTACAGGACGTCGCTGTCACGGAGTGCGTCCGTCACGCGCCCCACGTTGTCCGCCGTGGCCACGACGACGCTGTCGACACCGCGTGCGGCCGCCGCTGCGGCGACTTCGCCGGCAGCGAACGACGTTTCGACGTCGACCTCGGCTGCTCGAAGCGCGACGACCGCTTCGACTCCCGCCGCAACGACGACAGCCGCATCGGCACAGATCCCCGCCAACTCCTCCGGCGAAACCGCTCGGCTGCCGCCGGAGCGCGCCGACGGAACCTGAACGACGGTGACTTCGCCCGGCTCGATCTCGATGACGCCCTCGAAGCCAGTGACGCTCACGTCCTCGCCGGGGTCGGCGCTCGTCGTCGCGACGCCGGTCGCGGGGCCGGAACCGCCCGGCGAGGCGTGCAGCAGTCCGTCGCGGAGCGACAGCGTCACCGTGTCGCCGGTCTCGATCGTCGCCGTCGCGATGGCGGCATCCTCCTGGACGCTTTCGAGCACGTCGTCGGTGACGTGCTCGGCGAATCGCTGGAGCCCTTTGGCCTCCTGGAACAGCCAGTCGACGCCCTCTTTCGTCACGCGGTACCGCGACCGCGCTTCCTTCTCGACGTAGCCGTCGTCGACGAGTTCTCGGATGTACTCGCTGACGGCCTGGCTCGTCACGCCGACGGCCTCGGCGATCTCGCCCTGGCTCACCGCCGGTTGCCGGTCCGCGATTTCGACGAGGATGCGAAACCGCGTCGCAGTCCGCTTGTCTTCGAGGGCTCCGCTCATACTGGCGTCCTTGCAGGCCGCCGAGAAAAATCCCACCGGAACCCGACGAGCGGGGCGCCCAAGCCGCAGAGCACAGTTGCGTAGTCACGCTATCGTCATCGACGCGTGCTCTCACTGCCATCGTCGGTGCGTGCTCCCGCTGCCGTCACCGATATGACCGCCCCATCCGTACGTCGACCGTGGACGGCTTCCAGTTTCTCCCGCGGAGCGTCTTCCTGCCGACCGCGGACGCGCTCGTCGTCGCCGACCTCCACGTCGGGCGGAACGAAGCGTCAGACGTCGCGTTTCCGCTCGGTGAGCGTCGCGACCTGCTCGACCGAATCGGCGCGCTGCTCACCCGCGCAAAGCCGACAACCGTGGTCTTCGCCGGCGACGTGCTCCACCGGTTCGAGACGATCTCGGAGCGGAGTCGTGAGACGGTCGCCGAACTCGCAGCGGCGTGCCGCGAGGCTGGAAGCGATCCCGTGTTCGTTCGCGGGAATCACGACCCGATGTTGGATGCCGTCCGCGACGACGCCCGTGACGCCTACGTCGTCGCAGCGGACCCACGAACCGTAGTCTGTCACGGTCACGAGGAGCCGTCGCTCGACGCCGAGCAGTACGTGATCGGACACGACCACCCGGCGATCGACATCGAAGGGCAGCGGCGACCGTGTTTTCTCGACGCACCGGCCGCCTACGAGGGCGCGGACGTGCTGATGCTGCCCGCGTTCTCGCGACTGGCTGCGGGCGCCGAGGTCAACGACGCGCGCGGATCCGACCTCCAGTCACCACTCGTCCGCGACCTCGACGACGTCCGACCGACCATCTACGACGACGGGAGTGACGAAGCCCTCACGTTTCCGCCGCTTGCGTCGTTTCGACGATTGCTCTGATAGGGGTTATCGTAAGTCTCCATAGATTTCTTGCCGGACGGGACGGCGAGAATCTCCGAACAGTGACGATAACCCCTATGAGTCCGTACGGCGCCCCTCACGGATCGGGAGTCAGAAGTCCCACTCGACCGCTCTGGCCACCTCGCGACCGCTTCGCATCGCACCCTGAATGGAGGACCACGCGGTGTAGTCACCGGCCAGATACGTCCGACCGCCCGGCGCGCGGTGATCCGGGAGCGTGTCGTGTACGCCCGGCGGTTGATCGAACTGCGCGAACTCGATCCGGTGGGTGCGGACGGGGTCGAGGTCCGCGAAGTCGCGGTCGGGGTACCACGATTCCAGGGTCAGGCGCGTCTCGTCGGCGAGGGCTCCAGCGTCGCGGTCGAGTGCGGCGTCGCCGAGGAACGTGGCGTTGAGTAGCGCCTCGCCGTCGGGTGCGTACTCCGGCGCGACCTCGGACATCGGCACGACCGTATTCGGCGACGGATCGCCGGCATTGAGCAGGAGCTTGCGCCGCGTCGTCGGCGCGACGTCGTCCGGAAGCCGGTAGTGCTGAGTCACGCACCCGCGAGCGTCAGTCGGGATCTCCGCGACGTCCGTGAGGCGTTTCGCCTCCTTGGGGTCGGTCGCGACGACGAGTGCGTCGGCGTCGATCGTCTCGGCGTCGGTCTCGACGGTGACGCCGTCGCCGTGGTCGGTCACCGATTCGACGCGTTCGGAGAGACGGATCGACGCGCCCGTGCTTCGCGCTCGCGCTGCCAACTGCTCCGGAATCGCGGCCATTCCGGCAGCCGGAACGGCGATGCGGCCATCCGAGAGCGCCTTGAACGTGTACTCGAAGACGCGTTTCGAGGTCGATAGCGACCGATCGAGCGTAATTCCGCCGTAGAAGGGGGCGACGAAGTTGTCGACGTAGTCGTCCGAAAAGCCCCACTCGCGGAGATACGAGCGGATCGATCGATCGGCGCTCCTGAAGATCTCGGACTCCGTCCGCGTGTCGACGTGCTGCCGAAGGAACAGCGTCCGGACCTTGTCGGTGAACGTCACCTCGTCGTTGCGGATCGACGCCGGCGCGGATCGAAGGTCGCGCAGCGGGTCCGAGAGGACGGAGCGTGATCCGGGCCGGGCGATGACTGCGCCGGGCGTGAAGTACCGGAGGTCGAGCGCCGCCAGATCTAGTTCCCGCCGGACGGCCGGATACGCGGTGAAAAGCACCTGAAATCCGCGGTCGAGAGTGAATCCGTCTCTCGTCTCCGTCCGGACGCGGCCACCGACGGTCGATCGGCGCTCCAGCACTGTCACATCTGCGCCTGCGCCGGCGAGTCGACGGGCGGCGACGAGCCCGGCCAGCCCTGCGCCGGCGACGACGACGGAAGCTCCGTTCATACGCGTCGTTTCGATCGCGGGACACAAAGAGACTGCGAGTGGGTCCCGGAGAGAAGTGAATAGGGATTTGTTCGTCGGATCGTAACTCCAGGTATGCAAACGAGCGAGGCGTTCTGCGGCCTAGTCTGTACGGCGACCGACGAGCGCTACGACGCGACTGCGACGGGCGAGAGCGACGCCGGCGCACGGCTCGAAGCCGCGTACGACTACGACGCCGTCGAGTGGTCCGACGAGGCGCTCGCGGACGCGCCGCGGTCGATGTGGCGCTACAGCGACCTGCTCGCGTTCGAATCGCCGGTCACGGCCGACGAGGGCGGCACGCCGCTCGTCGCCGCGCCGACGCTGGCCGAGGAAGTCGGTCTCGGCGAACTCTCGATCAAAGACGAGAGCCGCAACCCGACCGGAACGGTTCTCGACCGGGGGCTGGCGCCGGCGGTGACGGCGGCGCGCGAAGCCGACGCGGACCTCGTCGCGCTCGCGACGCCGGGGAACGCGGGGCAGTCGGCGGCGTCCTACGCCGGGATGGCCGACATCCGCTCGTACGCGTTCGTCCCCTCCCGCGCGCCGTTCTCGAACAAGGCGATGGTGAACGTCCACGGCGGGGAGATGCGAGTCGCGGGCGGGCGCTACCCCGACGCGGAGGCCGCACTCCACGAACAGTTGCAGTCGGAGTGGTACACGCTGCAGGAGTTCGACAATCCGCACCGACACGACGGTATCAAGACGGTCGCCTTCGAGATCGCGGAGTCTGTCGATTGGGCGCTCCCGGACGCCGTCGTCCTTCCGGCGGGGACGGGTGAGGTCGTCGCGGGCGTCGTGAAGGGCTTCCGCGAACTCCGCGAGGTCGGGATGACCGACGACGTGCCGCCGGTGTATGCGGCCCAGCCCGCCGGCTGTGCGCCGCTCGTCGCCGCGCACGATCGCGGTGCCGACACGATCGAACCCTGGGAGTCGCCGGACACCATCGTCGGCGAACTGGAGATCCCCGAGCCGAACGGTGCGGAGCCGGCGCTCGACGCCGTTGCGGAGACCGGCGGCGGATTCGTGGCCGTCGACGACGAGAACAGCCTCGAAAGCGCTGTCGTGGCCGCTCAGAAGGCAGGGTTAGAGGTTGGTGCCGCCGGCGGAGTCGCGGTCGCGGCGGCCGGCGAACTCGCTGCCGACGGCGTGTTCGGCCCCGACGATCACGTCGTCGTCGTCAACACGGAATCCGGAACCAAGACCGCAGACGTGCTCCGGAGCCATTTGATGGGAAAAGGAATATGAGTTAGAACACTCACGCAGTATCGTTTGTACCGACAGATTATTAATTTTGGCTAGTCTAAATCGTCGTATGTTGAGCGACGTGATGGAGGACTATCTCAAAACGATCTACCAGATTCAGGCTCGATCCGGGCCGCCCGTCTCCACCTCTGCGGTCGCAGACGCCCTCGAGAAGACCCCGCCGACGGTGACGAGTATGCTCGGGAATCTCGAAGACCGCGGGCTCGTGACGCGCGAGAAGTACAAAGGAGCCGAACTCACCCCCGAAGGAGAGACGGTCGCACTGGAGATTCTCCGCCATCACCGCCTCCTCGAAGCGTACCTCGCAGAGCATCTTGATTACTCCTGGAGCGAGGTCCACGACGAGGCCGACGCGCTGGAACACCACATCAGCGAAGAGTTCGAGCGTCGCGTCGCGGAGGCGCTCGACGATCCGGTCGTCGACCCGCACGGCGATCCGATTCCGTCCGCTGATCTCGCCCCGCTCGAAGACGACGAGGCGACGCCCCTGACGGCCCACGAGGTCGACGACCGCGTCGTCGTCTCGCGCGTCAGCGACCGTGACCGCGACGAACTCGAATACCTTGCTGACGCGGGGATCACACCCGGGACGACGCTCGAAGTTGTCGACGTCGCTCCCTTCGGAATGGTCACGGTGCGAACCGGATCAGACGCCGAACAGAGTCTCCCAGAATCAGTGGCCGAAGCGATCTACGTTCGTCCTGCGACCGATGCGGCGCCAGCCGGCGGTTCAACTGAGGTGAGCGACGCGTGAGTTCCTACCTCGAAATCCTGATCGTCGCGTTCGTCGCTCAGTTGGCCGTCCTCCCCGGAGAGAAGGTGCAGTTCATCATCGCGGGGCTCTCGACCCGGTACGACCCGCGGATCGTCGTGGCCGCCGCAGGGTCGGCGTTCGCCGGCTGGACCGCAATCGAGATCCTCTTCGGGCGGGCACTTCAGTCAGCCTTGCCGCCGGTCGTCCTCGATGCAGTGACGGCGGCGCTGTTTTTGACGTTCGCGGTCCTCCTGTACCGTTCGGCTCCGAAGGCCGCCGGTGGCTCCGAACTCGACGGGACGAGCGTTACCGATGGGGGCTTCGCAGAGTTGGCAGACCTCGATCTCCCGCGCCCGCTCGATCGGTACGCCGGTTCCTTCGGCGGATTCCTCCCCATTTTCGTGATGATGGTCACCGGCGAGTTCGGCGACAAGACGCAGTTAATAACGATCGGGCTGGCCGTCCAGTACGGCGCGACCTCGGCGATCTGGGCCGGCGAGATGCTCGCGATCATTCCGATCAGCCTCGCGAACGCGTATCTGTTCCACACCTTCGCGCACAAGTTCAATATGCGCAAGGCCCACTTCGGCTCCGCGATCCTGTTCGCCTTCTTCGGGCTGGATACGGTCCTCTCGATCGTCACCGGCTTCTCCGTCTGGGAGACGTTCATCGGGGCGGTGACCGCCGCCGCGACCGGGCTCGTGTAACTGGGCGGACCCGTGTGACTGGCCGGTCGCACTCGGTGCACTGCGGTCCGACGTAGTGCCTGCCGCGCCTTCGGATCTTTTTTCTCGATACCACTCGTGAGATGGGACGATGACGAGTCTCGTCGCAACCCTCTCGGCCGGTATCGTCTTCGGGGTTGCCCTCGCTGCGCCGCCCGGACCGATGAACGCAATTATCGCCGAGGAGAGCGTCGTGCGGGGGTGGCTCGCCGGGTTCAAAGCGGGCCTCGGCGCGATGAGCGCCGACGCGATCTTTTTCGTCCTCGCGGCGCTCGGCGTCGTCGCGTTCGTCGAGCGGTTCCCGCTCCTGCGGGCGGGGATGGTCGGCGTCGGCGGCGTCCTGATGCTGTACTTCGCCTACGGCGCAGCCAGCGACATCAAATCGTCGTTCCGGGCCGGCGGCGGCGCCACCGACGACTCCGACCCGCGCATCGGGACCGGGTTCCGCAAGGCGTTCGTCCTCGCCCTCACCAACCCCTATCAGATCCTCTTTTGGCTCACGATCGGGGTCGGGCTGCTCCAGCCGGGCACGCTCGACGTGCTCGCACAGACGCCGTACGTCGGCTCCTCGCTCGCCGGCATTCTGGTCGTCAACACCGGATCGCCGGCGCTAGTCGCGGGCTTCTTCGGCGGAATCGTCGTGTGGGTCACCGGCTTCCCGGCCGCGCTCGTCAGCGCAGAGCGCCGCGTCGAGGCCTTCGCCCCGATCGTCGCCGGCGTCAGCGCCGTCGTCCTCGCCGGGTTCGGCGTCCTGTTCTTAGCGCAGAGCATCGCCGCGCTGTCGTGAACGAGCGCGAGGCGCGTGCAGTCGGATGAGGGACGACGTGCAAACGCATAATCGGATTCAGCGACCCGCCCAGATTGGGCATAAGGTATGTATACTCAGAAACAGAATTATCTATTATGTCACAACCGCCCGAAGAGCGCGTTGACGAAACGACGACGTGGCCCGAGCTCGCGATCGGCCTCTACGATCGCCTAACTGGACGAGGCGCCGAGATCACGTACGAATTCGAGGATATGTCGGTCGAAGTGCCCAGCGGGACGGGGCCGGACGCGGAGCACGCCACGTGGCTCGTCGACGGCACCGTCCGAATCACGACCAGAGAGCGTGAGTGATTCCCACGTAGACGAGCGGTTCACGCCGCTTTCGGTGGACGCAGACCTGACGATCGAGGTCGCTGGGACGCAGGCGGACGTGCGATCGATCGGCGAACGAGTGTTCGTGATGTTCCCCTCATTACTCGGCGCCGTTCAGGCGTTCCGAAGACTCCCCGGCGGGTCTGAGAAGCGGCTCAGCGAACTGCTTTCTCGGACTGACCTCACCGTCGAGTTCCGTGTCCGCGACCGGACCGTGGCGGTTTCTGGCGCCGGAGCCCGACCGGGGCTACTCTCCGAACTGCTCGGTGTCGAGACGGTCGAGATCCGAGTGAGCGGGGTCGCCGGAGCAGTCAGGCGCGGTGTCGCCGCCGCAATGGAAGCGGTATAAACACAACTGCTCCACGAACCAGTATATTCTAACGGCCCCGTCAGGTACGGTGCGTATGTTCGAGAAGACGACGTGGATCAAACTTCCGCGAAACGTCCTCGTCGGTCACGGCGTCCTCGACGACCTCTCAGACGCGCTGGCGGAGCTCTATCTCTCGGGCCGCCCGCTAGTCGTGACGAGTTCGACGCCGGACAGCCTGGTCGGCGACCGCGTCCGCGCCCAGTTCGACGATCCGGCGACCGTCACGGTCGATACGGCCAGCTTCGAGGCCGTCGAGCACGTCATCGACGCTGCCGAGGCGGCCGACGCGGGCTATCTCGTCGGCCTCGGCGGCGGCAAGCCGATCGACACCGCGAAGATGGCGTCCGATCGGCTCGACTGCGGATTCGTCTCCGTCCCGACTGCGGCGAGCCACGACGGGATCGTCTCCGGGCGCTCGTCAATCCCGGAAGGTGACACCCGGCACTCGGTCGCGGCCGACCCGCCGCTCGCCGTCGTCGCCGACACGGAAATCCTCGCGGAAGCGCCCTGGGAACTCACGACGGCTGGCTGTGCGGACATCGTCTCGAACTACACGGCGGTGAAAGACTGGAAGCTCGCGCACCGGCTGAAGAACGTCGAGTACAGCGAGTACGCGGGCGCGCTCTCACAGATGACCGCGGAGATGCTCGTCGAATCCTCCGACGCGATCAAACCCGGGTTCGAGGAGTCGGCGTGGCTGGTCGCGAAAGCGCTCGTCTCCTCGGGCGTGGCGATGTCGATCGCTGGATCCTCCCGGCCCGCCTCGGGCGCAGAGCACCTCATCTCACACCAACTCGACCGACTTGTCCCCGGTCGTGCGCTCCACGGACACCAGGTTGGCGTCGCCGCCGTCGTCACCGAGTACCTCCACTCGGGCGAACGCGGCGAGTGGGCCGACATCCGCGACGCCCTCGACGATGTGGGCGCGCCGACCACCGCCGGCGAACTCGGCATCGACGACGCGACGTTCCTGGAAGCGGTGACGACTGCGCACACGATCCGCGACCGCTACACGATCCTCGGCGACGGCGTCAGCGAGGCGGCCGCGCGCGAAGCCGCGGCGTTCACCGGCGTCATCTGAGCGACTCCCACCATCGCGCACATCCCACGCACGGCGTCCACGATCGGTCCTCGATCCGAAGACGGAATACGGCAGAGTCCTCACCCCACGGTATGGCAACTTCGAGCGCCGACAACGCGGCGAAGCGGCACCCGTTGGCCGTCACTGCCGTGCTCTCGGTCGTCGGATACGCTGCCGTCGTCGGCACCTTTCTCGGACTCGTTCCGGGGAGCGTCTTCCCCGAACTATCGCTGCGTGCGGTGAACCGGCTCTCGGACGCGATCGCTCTCGTGAACGCGATAAACGTCGTCGTGATCGCCGCCGGCTGGCGGTGGATCCGCCGCGACGAGGTGAAAAAGCACGCGGCTTCGATGGTGACCTCGTTCGTCCTGATCCTCGTGTTCCTCGTGATGTATCTCACGAAAATCGGCGGCGGGGGCACGAAGGAGTTCGTCGGGCCGGCGTTCGCGTACTACCCCTACCTGGCGATGCTCGCGATCCACATCATCCTCTCCATCATTTCGGTGCCGGTAGTGCTGTACGCGCTCGTGCTCGGTCTGACCCACTCGCCGACGGAACTTCGGACCGAGACGCCGCACCGTCGCGTCGGCCGGATCGCCGCGGGCGCGTGGCTGCTCTCGCTCGCGCTCGGCGTCGTCACCTACCTGTTGCTGAACCACGTCTACAGTTGGGAGTACATCGAAGCCGCCGCTGCGGCTCTGGTCTTCGTCTGATCGGATTCGGCTCGTCGTCTGTCGGGCCGTCGACCCGTCGGATCCCGGCCCCGACCGCCGAATGTCGAGGATTTTTATCGCCCCGACGAAATCCACGGGTATGCGCGTCGCGTTCGTCTCGTTGTATCCCGAACAGCGCCGGTCCGACGGCGCGACGAGGCGAACGCGACGAGTCGCCGAACACCTCGCGGCGCGCGGTCACGACGTCGTCTTCCTCTGTTCGCAGTGGTGGGACGGCGAGTTAGACGCCTTCGAGCAGAACGACGTCGAGTACGTCGCCGTCAGCGAGACGCCTTCGGCACGCACCTTCGCCTCGAAACTTCCCTTTGCGCTCCGGCGGGCTGATCCGGACGTGATCCACGCGACGAACAGCCCCCCCTCGCAGGTCGTCGCCGCGAAGACGGCTGCGCGCGTTCTCCGAGTCCCGGTCGTCGTCGACTGGTGGGCCGCCCGCGGAGACGACTCGGCCCGGATGCTCGGCAAGGCAGCGACGAGCGCGAACCGGGTTCTGACGCCGTCGCGGATGGTCAAGACGGACGTTCGCGAGCACGGCGTGCCCGAGGACGCGGTCTCGGTCGTCCCCGAATCCATCGACGTCGACCTGGTGCGTGAGTCAGACGTCGACAACCGAGCGGACCTCGTGTACGCCCGCCACTTGGACGAACACGCGAACGTCGAGTCGTTCCTCCTCGCGCTCGCGGAACTCCGCGACCGCGATTGGCGTGCGGCCATTATCGGCGACGGACCCGAACGCGACGCGGCAGAGCAGACTGCCGCGGAACTCCGGATCGACGACCGCGTGGAGTTCCTCGGTGACCTCCCGCCCGCCGAGTTCGTCCCGGTTCTGAAGGGCGCGCACGTGTTCGCCCAGACGGCGACCGTCGAGCCGTTCCCGCGCGGACTGCTCTGGGCGCTCGCCGCCGGCTGTGTCGGCATCGTGGAGTATCAGGCCCGATCGAGCGCCCACGAATTAGTCGAAAACTGCGAGCGTGGCGTCCGCGTGACCAACCCGCAGGAACTGGCCGACGAGGTCGTCGCCGCCGCGGGCCACGAGCGGGCGTCGATCAACGAGGCGTTCGCCGACTTCGATCACGCCGACGTATTGCAGTCCTACGAGCAGATCTACGAGACCGAGCGCGACGACTACGGGTTCTTTTGAAGCGCGCGATAGCGGAGAGAGCGGGCAGGTAGAGAGCCACGCGGAGAGCGGTAGTGCGGTGGTCCGGGTTGGAGACGAGCGAATAGCTATCAGGCCAGAGAAACGATCGCGCGCTGCGACGGTCTGTGGCCGCCGAAGACGATTACTCGTCTTCGATCTCGTAGTCGCCGCCGTACTTCAGGAAGAAGAAGGCGAGACCGAGTGTCGCGACCATCGCGAACGTCGTCGCGACGCCGAGCGTCTTCGCGGAGTCCGGAACCGTCGGGACGTTCGAGGGTGCAGGCGTCGAGATAGACTCGACGACTTCGATGGTCCCGACCATTCCCGCGCTCTGGTGCGGCGCGCAGTAGTACTCGTAGGTGCCGAGCGTCTCGAACGTGTGCGAGTAGGTGAATCCCGTGTTCTCGATCGGCTCGTGGCCCTCCCAGTTCGCGCCCTCGGGCTGGCTGTCGACGACGATGTTGTGGTTGTCGGAGTCCCAGACGAACTCGACAGTCGTTCCGGGCGTGATCTGGAGCGGTTCGTTCGTCCCGGGCTCGAACACCAGCGAGCCGCCGGGGCCGACCATAACCGTCTTCGTGCCGCCACCGCCGCCTTCCTGTGCTGCGGCGGTTCCGGCAGCACCGGCGGCCGCGGCGGTACCGGCCGCGGTCGTGAGGAAGGCGCGACGGGACATCTCCGCGTTGCCGTCAGTCATACCCGGGCGTTAGAAGTCGGCTGTAGTGAATACTTTGGTTTGTCTCGTCGAGAGCGCGGGCCGGTGTGTCGAAACGGGGCCGATGTTCCCCCGATCGAGGCGGGTGAGGCCCTGATGCTGGCGGGACCCAACTGAAACCGGCGGAATCTCGACCGCACCGACGCCGTCGACGCGACCGATCACTCCAGCGGCGGCGAGTGTCGACCGTTCATCTCGTCGATTTCGAGTCCGTGCCACTCGGGGTCGAGTGCGAGCGCCTCCTGCTCGAACACGCTCAGCCCCGCGACCGACGCGTACTCGGCGAAGGAAGCTACGGGCCGTCGTAAACTCTCAACCGATTTGTGGTGGTTCCGGAACGCTTTTGCGGATTGTGTGGCACGTCTCGGCTATGGCAGACGTTGAGGCGGAACTCCGAAAGCAGTTTATGGACGCGTTCAGTGGCGCCGACTACCCGATCACCAGTCAGATGGACCTCGTCCCCGCGCTCCCGGATGGACCGGGGACGAAGTTCGAGGCCGGCGACGTCACGCTCACCGCGATGGAGATGGCAGCGAAACTCGGCTCGCACCAAGACTTCCCCTACGACGACGCCGAGTCGCTCGTCGACGACGTCATCGAGGGGCTGAAAGCCGAAGGGATGATCTAAGCGGCGGCCGGTCGGTTCGTGCGCGAGACCAAACGGGCGCTCTGGGAGTCGTGGCTCGACCGCTACGTCGACAGCGACGACCCCACACCGCTCTTTGCGACGACCGACGACGCGGGCCTAGCGGTCGAGCTAACCGAGTACGGCCGACGACAGCGTCGCCCCGTGCTCCGGCGGAGTGAGGCGATGAACGCCCAGCTTAAGCAGGCCGTCGAAACCGTCGTAGAAGACCACGAGACCCGCCGCGGCGAGTACGACGGTCTCGTGTACCTGATGTACACTATCGAGGAGTCGCAGGTGGTCCCATACTACATCGGAAAAACAGGGATGTACCGCCGCTCCGACGACGGACTGAGCGCGAACCTCCGGAACGTCTCCGAGACGGGCGGGAAGTTCGCCCGCTGGGGCTACGGGAACGCGTACCACATCGGTGATCTGAGCGCGGCCGTTCTCGACGCCTGTGAGGACGTCGACGCCGCGAACCACGACGCTCCGACGGAGAAGTATCGGACGTGGGCACGGCGGCTCTTCGAGGCGGGGACGCATCGCCTCCGTCGCCCAGTCTACTTCTGGGTCCGCGCGTGGGACCGCAGCGAAGGCCCGTATCCGGACACGTACCCGTATCTCGCCGAACTGGAGTACCAGCTCGTCGGAATCGCCTACGAGCTGTTCCCGGAGACACTTTTGAACACCGAGGGCGTCCCGAACAACCCGACTGCCTACGCGAAGGCGCGGGGCTGGATCGCAGACGAGCGGACCAGTCTCGACGACTTCGCAGACGTGGATCGGTAGCCCGCTCGGGGCACGGGGGCACCACCCGAACGCTTTCGTCTTCTGCAGCGGAATCGGAACGTATGCCCCACGACATCGAGCGCTATCTCAACGTTCGGAGCGCCTACGGCGCGTCGGTCGCCCCCGACGACGAGCACGTCGCGTTCCTGATGGACACGACCGGCGTCCCGCAGGTGTGGACGGTGGCCGAACCTGGCGGCTGGCCCGAGCAGCGGACCTTCTTCGACGAACGGGTGACGTTCGCGTCGTTCTCGCCCGAGCGCGAGGAGTTCGTCTTCGGGATGGACGAGGGCGGCAACGAGCGCCAGCAGTTGTTCCGGTACGATCTCCCCACGGGCGAGATCACGAACCTGACGGCCCACCCCGACGCGAAGCACCGCTGGGGCGGGTGGAGCCACGACGGCGAGCGCTTCGCGTTCGCCTCGAACCGACGCGACGAGTCGGTGTTCGACGTCTACGTGCAGGACCGCGACGCCGGCGGAGACGAGGCCGAACTCGTCGCCGAGGGCGACGGCTGGCTGACGGTCGGCGGATGGTCCCCGGACGACGCACGGCTCATCGTCTCGGAGGCGTACTCGAACTTCGATCAGGACGTCTCGGTGCTCGACGTCGAAACCGGCGAGTTGACCCATCTGACCCCTCACGACGGGACCGTCCGGTTCCAGAGCGCCGAGTGGGGACCCGACGGCGAACGCGTCTATCTCGTCTCCGACCGCGACAGCGACACGCTCGATCTGTGGTGCGTCGACGTCGACAGCGGCGCGTTCTCGCTCGTCGCCGCCGACGCCGACTGGGAGATCGACGGGGTCGCGGTCGACGACGAGTCGGGGCGCATCGTCTACTCGACGAACGTCGACGGCTACACCGAACTGACAGTCGGCGAACTCGCGGGGCCGACGACGATTGCCGACCCGACGACGCCGGATCTCCCGCAGGGCGTCGCGGGCGGCGTCGCGTTCGATTCGACCGGCGAGCGGTTCGCGATCACCGTCACGCGGCGCAGCGACCCCGCGAACGTCTACGTCGTCGACGCCGAGACCGGAGCGACCGAACGCTGGACGCGCGCGGCGACCGCCGGCATCCCGCGGGACTCCTTCGTCGAACCCGAACTGGTCCACTACCCGACGTTCGACGGCCGGGAGATCCCGGCGTTCTTCACGCTGCCGGAGACCGACACCGGCGCGGGCGAGACACCGGTGATCGTCGACATCCACGGCGGCCCCGAGTCCCAGCGCCGACCCTCCTTCAGCGCGGTCACGCAGTACTTCCTCGCGAACGGCTATGCGGTCTTCGAGCCGAACGTCCGCGGGTCGGCGGGCTACGGGAAGGCCTACGGTCACCTCGACGACGTCGAAAACCGGATGGACTCGGTGGCCGACGTCGAAGCCGCCGTGGAGTGGCTCCACGATCACCCCGCGGTCGATCCCGATCGAATCGTCGCGATGGGCGGGTCCTACGGCGGATTTATGGTCCTCGCCGCGATGACGGAGTATCCCGACCTGTGGGCCGCCGGCGTCGACATCGTCGGCATCGCGAACTTCGTCACGTTCCTCGAAAACACCGGTGAGTGGCGGCGCAAACTCCGCGAAGCCGAGTACGGATCTCTCGAGGACGACCGGGAGTTCCTCGAATCCATCTCGCCGCTCAACACTATCGAGGACATCCGCGCGCCACTGTTCGTGCTGCACGGCGAGAACGACCCGCGAGTGCCCGTCTCGGAGGCCCACCAACTCGTCGAGGCGGCCAGCGACCACGTCCCGGTCCGCGAACTCGTCTTCGAGGACGAGGGCCACGGGATCACGAAACTGGAGAACCGGATCGACGCGTACGGCGCAATCGTCGAATTCCTGAACGAGCACGTACACTGATAGAGAGTATCGAAAGTCCGAATCGATGCTCGCCGAACGGTCTGGCGTGATCGCTGCACCGTTACGATAATCCCGATGAGAGACTCAGCGACCAGTGTACACGCTTGAATACGAATACTGATCGGATTCTGTATCCGATTCAAAATCGTGTTAGATGAGTCGAAATCACCTTTGTGTGTCTTAGACCCGGTCGATTGATCCGAGAAAATAGTCAACAGACCGAACGTCTTAATGGGCTGACGGGCGAGTCCCGCAGTATGACGAGAGAACATGCTGGGGGGCGCGTTCTCGTCGTCGTTTCTTCCGCCGTCGGTGAGGACGACCGAAAGGCTGACGGCGGATCAGACACCGATCGTCGCCCCGGTGCTGACAGGTCGGACGACGAAGATACGTTCTATCGAGGAGGGGGAGACACGAAGTCGGAAACGGGCGCTAACCCGGTTGGCTCTGGTGGCAGAACGGACGCCACCGGACCGTCCACGGATCGCCCTGACTCGACGGGATCCCCCAATGCGGACGGTGGCGAAGAGGACGGTTACGACGCCGACTGCGACTGTAACCCTAAGGAAGTAATCGCAGAGCTGGATCGGCGGCTTCCAGCGGACGTCGTGTCACGGTGTTCAGCGACCGCTGTCGAGTACGTCGAGGAACTCGGACCGACACTCGACTGTGTGGTCATTCTCGGGGCGGACCCACCGCTAATTCGGGAACTCGCCGCGGACAAATCGATTCCCACAGTCGTCTACGATCCACCAGTCGTCAGCGTCGTCGACGGCGCTCTTACTGACGAAGATCACGGGGAGCTAATCGAACGCGTGCGCGGCGAGGTCTGGTCGGACCGGTCCAAAAGCGAACTTCACGAGGCGAACGCACGACTGACGGCGCTGAGTCACTACGCCGAAGACATCACCGCGTGTGAGACCATCGAGGCGGTCCTCGACCGAACGATCGAAGCCGCGGTCGAGGCGCTGGCGTTCGATCACTCGATCGTCTTTCTCACCGAGGGAGACCGGCTGGTCCCGCGCGCCTCGGTACTTCCGGAACCCGAAGCGAGTCCGAGCAATATCGAGGACGGCATCGCGGGGCGAACGCTGGCCGCGGGCGAATCCGAAATCGTCGACGATATGCAGACTGACCCCGACGCCATTCCGGAACACGACGGGTTGCACGCCGTACTGAGCGTGCCGATCGGGACACAGGGAGTCATCCAGATGGCGTCGAAAGAGTGTGGGGCGTTCGACGAGAGAGACAAAGAGTTCGTCGAGATCCTCGCGGGATACACGCGGGAGGCGCTGGAACGGATCGAGCGCGAAGTGACGCTTCGGACGGAACGGGATCGACTCCACGCATTCTTCGGCGACCTCCCGGTGCCGGCGATCTACGTCAAGTGTCACGACGGCGTCGTCCAAATCGAAGAAGTGAACTGCGCGTACGCCAGCCAGTTCGGCGAACCAGAAACGGGCAAGTCGCTCTTGAATGCCGTCCAGAGCGATACGGAGTTCGAGCAGTATCAGACGGCTCTCAGGACCGGAGACGTCACCACGGACACCGTCGAGCGATCGGTCGAGGACGGGGCACCCCAGACGTTTTCACTCAGCGTCATTCCCGTGTCTCCGCCGGGGGTAAACGAGTGTTCCTACGGGATCTACGTCGGTGCCGACGGCGAGATACCGATGTTGGGTCCATAGTGACGGCTCATAGTGGGTATCGTAACGGTGCAGCGATCACGCCAGACCGTTCGGCGAGACTCGGAGCGGACTTCCGATAACCACTGTCAGCAGACGGGGGTGCGACTCGACGGCGTCAGTTGATGTTCGACGGCGGTAGAACCAAACGGTCGGCCTTCGAAGGGTCGAGTATGAGCGCCGACGCGGAGCGAGGACAAACACAGCAGCCGATCCGGTGTCTCATCGCGAAGGTGGGACTCGACGGCCACGATCGGGGCGCACACGTCATCGCCCGTGCGTTCAGAGACGCCGGCTTCGAGGTCGTCTACTCGGGGCTCCATCGTGCTCCCGAGGAGATCGTCCAAGCGGCCGTCCAGGAGGACGTCGACGTCCTCGGGATCTCGATACTCTCTGGTGCACACAACACGCTCGTCCCGAAAGTGATCGAGGGCCTCGAAGAGTACAACGCCTTCGCGGACACGCTCTTGATCGTCGGAGGAATCATCCCCGAAGAAGACCGCGAGGGCCTTCGAGAGATGGGCGTCGCGGCGATTTTCGGCCCGGGGACACCGATGCAAGAGACGATCGACTTCGTCCGGGAGCACGCTCCCCAACGCGACTGATGGAGGGAACGGACGCCGACCGACGCGACACGGCCACCCGACCTGAGGACGTCGACCCGGAGACGGCCGCACGCAACGAGCGCCTCGTCGAGTCGCTCCTCGCGGGCGAACACCGCGCGCTAGCGCGCGTCATTACCCGGATCGAGAACCAGGCCCCGGGCCACCGTGACCTCGTCGCTCGGTTGCACCCACACACCGGCGAGGCCGCCATCGTCGGGATTACCGGGAGCCCGGGCGCGGGGAAGTCGACGCTCGTGGATAAACTGGCGGAGGCCTATCGGAGACGCGGCGACACCGTCGGCGTCGTCGCCGTCGACCCCTCCTCGCCGTACTCCGGGGGCTCGGTCCTCGGGGACCGCATCCGGATGGCGTCGACTGTCGGCGATATGGACGTGTTCTTCCGCTCGATGAGCGCTCGCGGGCGGCTTGGCGGCCTCGCGACCGCGACGACGGACGCGGTGAAGGCGCTCGACGCCTTCGGGAAGGACGTCGTCGTCGTCGAAACCGTCGGCGCCGGACAGAGTGAGGTCGACATCGTCCGAACGGCCGACACCGTCGCCGTGCTCGTGCAACCCGGCAGCGGCGACGACGTCCAGATGCTGAAGGCCGGGATTCTCGAAATCGGCGACGTCTTCGTGGTCAACAAGGCGGATATGGACGGCGTCGAGCGGACTGTCGCGGAGCTAAAAGAGATGATTCACCGGCGAGACGCCGCGGGCGACGCGACCGAACGACGGCCACCGTCTGAGATCGGACACCACGGAGTCGCCGGATCCGCTGGAGCCGACGCAGACGCCGACACCCAAAATGACGCGTCCGACGACGACACAGACGACGTGTGGGAACCGCCGGTCGTCGAGACCGTCGCGACGACGGGCGACGGCATCGACGAACTCATCGACGCGTTCGACGCGCACGCCGACTATCTCTGCGACTCCGGCAAACGAGAGACGAAAGCCCGCGCCCGGTACGCGGACGAGATCCGTCGGCTGATGCGGAGCGACGCGAACGAACTTCTCGACGAGGAACTCCGCCGTCACGGCGGCGTCGACGCGCTCGCAAAGCGCGTCTACGAACGCGAGACAGATCCCTACGCCGTCGCGGCGTCGATCGTCGGGCCGCTTCGCGACTGCGTCGAAGCGAGACGCGAGCGCGACGAACCGAGAACGTCGGAGTGAACAGCACAGCGAGCAAAGCGGACCGGGGAGCTGCCCCAGCAGCCTGATTACCCTCGCGGTCGTGCGTTGTGGTATGAAGCTCAGATCGGTCGCCGGCGCACTCGTCGCCGGGACGGGAGCAGTCGCCCTCGCAAACGCCGCACTGAGACAGCGCGCCCCGCCGCTGGAGCCAGCACTCGGCGGTGACCACCGCACCTTCGAGTGGAACGGAATCGATGTCCGGTACGCGGAGGCGGGCGACACGGACGATCCGGACCTCGTCTTACTGCACGGCGTCAACGCCGCCGGGTCGAACGGCGAGTTCCGCGAGATATTCGACGAACTCGCAGCGGACTACCACGTGATCGCCCCCGATCTGCCCGGGTTCGGAACCTCAGAGCGCCCGCCGCTTCGATACTCCGCGACGTTCTACGAGGAGTTCGTCCGCGACTTCGTCGCCGCCTTCGAGAACCCGGCGGTCGTCGCCTCCTCGCTGACGGGGGCGTATCTCACGGCTGTCGCCGACGATCTAGATCTCGCCTCGGTCGTCCTCATCTGTCCCACCGAACGCGGCGGCCCCGACCGCAACCTCCCCGCGCGGGAACTCCTCCGCGCTCCGGTCGTCGGTGAGGCGCTGTTCAATCTTCTCTCGTCGAAGCCCTCGATCCGGTATTTCAACGCGGATCACGGCTACTACGATATGGATCGCGTGAGCGATGCGTGGATGGACTACGAGTGGCGGACGGCCCACCAGCCGAACGCCCGCTACGCACCCGCATCGTTCGTCAGTGGCTTTCTCAACGCCGAGTTCGATCTCGAAGAGACGCTCGCGGGCGTCGACGCCCCCGTGACGCTCCTGTGGGGGCGCGAGGCGGACATCACTCCGCTGAAGCGCGGCCGGGAGTTGGCGACAGCGACCGACACGCGACTCGTCGTCGTCGACGACGCGAAACTCCTCCCGCACGTCGAGTTCCCCGAGGAGTCCCTCGACGCCATTCGCGACGCGATCGGCGAGTGATGCTTCCACCGAGCGGCGACGCGACGCCCGACCCCCGCTCCGGAGCGCCGCGACGTCGCTCGCCGCAGCGAACCGCTGGGTCTTTTTTCCCCAGCGGTTTACCGGCGCGTATGCTTGGAGTCGAGCCGGAGTCGACGAAACCAGACCGGACGGGGGCGGGTCCGTGAGCGAGACGGCCGTCATCGTGAGCGAACCCGGCTCGACCGGTGACGCGGTCGTCGAAGCACTCGCCGGCACCGAGGGGATTCTAACCGAGCGCGCGGACCCGACCGCAGGAGACTGCCGGATCGGCGACGACGCGGATTCGGTGTTCGCCGTCGGCGAGACAGCCCTTCTCGCGCTCGCCGACTGTCCGCTCGACTGTCCCGTCTTCCCGATCGGCGTCGGCGCGGATCGGTACGATGTTCCGGTCGGAAACGTCGACGTCGCCGCGGAGGCCTTCCTGCGCGGGACATACGAGACTGTATCACATCCGATTCTGGACGTTGCGGTAGACGGCGAGGCGGCGGGGACGGCCATCACCGACGTGACGCTTCTAACCTCGGAACCGGCCCGCATCTCCGAGTACGCCGTGGGATCGCCCGACGGCTGGCTGGATACGGTCCGCTCCGACGGCGTCGTGATCGCCACGCCGCTCGGCAGCGCGGGCTACGCCCGCGACGCCGGTGGATCCCTGCTCGCGCCCGAAACGGGACTGATCACCGTTCCGATCTCACCGTACGCGATGCACGCCGACTCGTGGGTGCTTCGCCCACCGGTATCGCTCTCGGTCGAACGAGACGAGGCGGCCGTCTCGCTGCTTCTCGACGACGAATCCGTGCGTTCGGTTCCGGCCGACACGCCGATCGACGTCAGCATCGGCCGGGAGATATCGCTCGTTCGTCCGCAAACGCTCGGTGACGGGTAGGACGGCGGGGGGAAGCGAACTGCACAGCGAAAAAAGCACGTCAGCGCCGTCTACGAGAGCGGTTTTTCTGGGCGGTCGTCGACGACGTCGAAACGGACGACCCGACTCAGATGATCGAGTTCCAGAGCGGTTCGATGAGGTAGAAAAAGCCCTGATAGCTCGCGTACAGCAGCGCGAACACCGCAGAGCCGATGGCCGTCGTGGGACGTCCGAGTTCCTTGCTCTTCGAGCGCGCCTCCACCCGGCGGGCCTCGTACTCGAAGAAGTCCGAGACGAACACCGAGAGTGCGAGCGCGGACATCACCATCCCACCGTGTGGCTCGACGATCATAAAGAGGAACGAGACCAGCACCAGCGCCAGCGTGGTTGCGGTGTGCGGCAGCCACCGGCTGATCTCCGCGTCGCCGTCGCCCGAGTCAGCCTGCGTGTGGTGCTTCCGGTGCTGAATCGCGCGGGTGAGGAAATTCAGGAGCACCAGGCCGACGAGGACGACTGGGAGGATGGGTGCGACCCCCTCCAGCGCGTCGATCGGGACGAGGAACTGTAGCGGTTGCATACCCGACCTTGGGTACAGGACTCATTAGAGTTTTTCCAATCCGACGCGAGGATAGCGTGACCTATCGTGGAATAGTAGTCTGTCGTCGAGACGATCGTGACCGAAAACGTCGGCGCTCGCTCGCCGGATCGCAGCGCGACTGGTTTACTGGACGCGCTCTTCGAGCGCTTCGCGGGCCTGTCGGACGGCCGGAATACCCACCCAGAAGGTGAGGGCGCCGATGATTGCGAACCAGAAGAACACGTCCATCAGCAGCACGCCGAGGGTGTCGAACATCGTCGCAGAGTCGCTGAGCGACACCGGTTCCACCAGTTGCTGACTGCTCTCGAAGCTCGAGGTTCGGTACCATCCCGCGAGGACCATCCACGCGAGCCCTGCGCCGGTGAAGATTCCCAGCCCCTTGATGAACTCGTCAGCCATTGTTGTTCGAATCTTCGCCGGAGTCCTCTTGATACTTTCCCATTCCGCGGGCGCGGAACCGCGTCCCGATGATGTACACTCCCGCGCCAAACGCGATGATCGCGAGGCCGACGGCGGCGAAGACCGTACTCAGGATGCCGTCGGCGATCTGAAGCCCGACGAACGCGAGGACGCTCCGGACGAAGTTCCCCAGAAAACTCACATTCAGCGTCGCCGCGTCGAGGAGCATAAATCCGAACACGACGCTCACGACGGCGATGAGCGTCGAGAACACAGTCACGACCTTGTAAAGCGGCATCGGGACGACGACGTCGCGTCCGCGCCCGCCCTCACGGTTGCCGCTCCCGGTCGACGCCGCGTCCGATCCCTCGGCCGCGCTCGCCCCGGTCGCGTCTCCATCAGTCATTACCGGACCTACGGCGGGAAGCGAAATGTGCCTTTCCGTGTGCGGTCGTCGCAACGCTCAGAGACGAGTGGTCCGACAGAAAAACGAAACAAGAGTCGGAACGGTGAGCGCCGATCGGCGGCGCGCAGAGCCCGCTATTTCGGGGGGCGAAGCCGGTAGTAGCGGCGGTTGAGGTCGTACATATACCCCTCGCGCATCGTCTTCAGCACCGCCCACGTGACGAACCCGCCGACGATCGGCAGGAGGAACGTCAGGTCGAACAGCAGGTCGACGTTCATCGGAATGAGGTTCTTCGCGGAGTAGACGCTGATGGTGAACGCGAAGATGACGCCGCCGACGCCGACGGCGGCCCAGAAGGGCTGCTCGACGGGGCGGCGCGCGCTCCCCTTGTTGAGGAAGGGGACGATGGCGACGATGCCGACGACGACCAGGTTCGCGAGGACGCCGTACGTCCGGTCGGCCATCAGTTTCTGTCCGCCCAAGATCGAGAGCTCGGGGTTCAGGGGACCGAGCTTGAGGAGGCCGAACGACCAGTAGAGATACCAGTCCGGCAGGATGATCGCGGGCGTACTGGACGGATTCGCCGGCGCGCCGATGTGCGGCGGCAGCGTCGCAGACAGGAACAGCAGCATTCCCACGAAGAAGCTCGCGATCGCGAGGTTCCGGATGATCTCGTGGGGCCACGTCGGGAACGCGAGCACGTCGCGCTCGACGTAGTCGGACTCCTGTCGCAGGTCTTGGTCTTCGCGGCGGGCGCGCTCGAAGTACTCGTAAGTGAGTCGCGAGAGGCCCTCCGTGCGCTCTTTGCGCTCGCGCCACGTCGGCGTCTCGTCGTCCGGCGCGACGATGCCGCTGCCGTCGGTGCGAACGTCGTCGGTGTTGGTGTCTTCGTCGGTCATTGGTTTAGTGGGGTTCGGCGATGCCCTGCACCCAGACGATACCGATGTGGATGGCGATGAGCGTCGTCACCACGAACGGGAGCAGGAACACGTGGAGGATGTACATCCGCTGTAGCGTCGCTTGGCTCAACGAGAAGCCGCCGAAGAGGAGCTGTGCGGCCCACTCGCCGACGAGCGGGATCGACAGCGCCATCTCGACGCCGATCTGTCCCGCCCAGTAGGCGAGCTGGTCCCACGGGAGCAGGTAGCCGGTGTACCCGAAGACCATCGTCAGGCTGATCAGCACGATGCCGATGAGCCAGTTCAGCTCACGGGGCTCCTTGTACGCGCCGGTGAAGTACACGCGGAGCATGTGCAGGAACACCGCTGCGACCATCACCTGCGCCGCCCACCGGTGGATCGAGCGGAGCATAAAGCCGAACTGGAGATCGCGCATAATGAACGCGATACTCTCGTAGGCGACGGTCCCGGCGGCCTCGGTCCCGGCGGCCGCGGAGGGGCTGTAGTAGAACCCCAAGAGCGCGCCGGAGATGGCCGCGACGACGTATGCTAACGTCGAGAACAGCCCCAGCGTGTACAGCGGGTACCAGTACCAGAACTTGTTGTCGAGGTTGTACTGTTCGGTGTGACTCTTCGGCATCTGGAGGTTGACCCGGTAATAGAGGGTCTCTAAGAGCTCCAGGTAGTCGACGATGCGGAGCCGCTTGTCAAGCCAGATGAGCGTCGTGAGGAAGGTCGACTCGATCGGAGTCAGATCCTTCTCTTTCATCCAGCCTTTGTGATCGTAGTCGTCTTTCTTTTCGAGACTCATTGTTATCGCTTGTAATACGGGTAAACCGCGCGTTTGACGTGATCCCACGCGCCGTCAGCGAACGGCGTGCCATCGACGTCTTCCTCGCGGATGTAGAGATCCTCCCACTTGCGACGTCGTTTCTTGACGATCACGACGTCCGGCAGGAACTCCTTGCGATACATCGCAAGTATGAACGCCAGGTCGATGAAGATGACGGCCAACACGGCGCCGAGATACATATTCCCGGTGTCGGTCAGCCCCCATCCGGAGATGAGGCCGTACGTGAACAGGAACACGAACACGACCTCGATGATCGTGAGCAGGACGATGGCGATCGCCGCTGCGGTGCTCTCACGGGCCGGCTCGTAGCGGTGGATGTCGCCGTAGGTGCTCCCACTGGATGACATCGTCAGTTCCTCCCGGTGCCCGTGTGGGCCGATTCACCGTATTTCAGGATGTAGAACGTGAAGATCACCGTCACGAGGATCCCGAGTATCGTGGCGGCGCCGACCCAGTGCGCGTGGATCGGGACGCCGAGCTCGTGCAGTTCCTTCTCGCCGCCACCGCCGCCGCCCGCGTTGGGGTTCTCGACGACTTCGATCGTGGCGACCATCCCGGCCGTTCGGTGCGGTTCACAGTAGTACTCGTACGTGCCGAGCGTGTCGAACGTGTGCGTGTAGGTGAAGCCGGTGTTTTCGATCGGCTCGTGGCCCTCCCAGTTCGCGCCGTCGGGCTGACTCTCGACGACGATGTTGTGGTTGTCGGAGTCCCAGACGAACTCGACGGTCGTCCCGGGTGCGATCTGGAGCGGTTCGCTCGTCCCGGGCTCGAACACCAGCGAGCCGCCGGGGCCGACAGTTACCGTTACGGTCTCGCCGCTTCCGCCGCCTCCACCTGAGCCGCTCGCAGTCCCCGTGGCCGTCCCAGTTCCAGTACTGGTCCCGGTTGCTGTGCCGGTCGCTGTTCCGCCCGACGTCTCCGTCGTCTCCTGGGCGGCACCGAGGCCGGCGGTAGCAGAGGCCGTCGTGGCAGCAGCAGGGACGCTCGCTGCTCGCAGAAAGTCCCGCCTCTTCATACAAGCCGAAGGTGAGGATGGAATGCGCTTAAACCCACCGACTCCCCCCTCAGTGCAGACGCTACGATTCGCGAGCCTCGTCGGCTGTACCGGCGTCTACGGACTGCTGATCTCCCCGAGTCTCGGCCGTGGGACCCCCGTCTTCGCGGTCGCCTGAATCCGCCGAGCCGGCGAAATCCCGGGCTTTTTCCCCGTCATTATCGCCGGTTTCGTCCGCCCCGGCTCCGTCTTCGTCGGTACTGCGCGCCCGCTCTGGCTCCTCGTCGTGCAACAGTTCCTCCAGTCGCTCGTCGCCGGCGGCGTCGAGCGCGCGGAGTCGATTGCGGAACTCCTCCGTTCGGAAGCGATCCGAGAGCCGGGCGTTCGCGACCACCAGAAAGAGGAAGAATCCGATCACGAGAAAGCCGATGGCGGCGATGGGGGCGACGACCGTCGAGAGCGACGGCAGCGCGAGCCACGCGACGAGGAGTCCGAACCCGACTAGCATCTGCGCGCCCGCGACGATCTGTAGCATCAGGTTGCCGAACTCGCCGCTCCCTTCGACGACGTCTTGAGGCTCCGGAAGCGACGCGTCTTCGGGCGCCTCCATCAGCTCGTAGTCTTCCATCGAGCAGAGCGCGACGGTCGGTTTGACGTCGCGGAGGACGGTGCCTTCGCCCTCGACGCTCCCGTCGGCGTAGACGATGGCGTAGCCCTCGTCGGAGTAGGCGACGACGCGGTCCTCGACGCGTTCGACGATGGCGAAGATCTCACGGATCGCGACGCGGGCTTTCAGTTCCTGTTCGACCCGGTCGAGCAGCTCCTCGCCGACGATCCACGTGTCGGGGTCGAACGCCGCTTCCCACTCTTCGAGGCTCATCTCGGCCATCTCCGCGGGGCCGAAGTTGTCGAAGTCGTAGGTCTCTTCGACCTCTTTTCGGAGCGCCTCGAGGTCGTCGGACTCGGTGCTCGACTGGCCGGCCGCGTCGGCTTCCGTCGCAGGGTCCGGTGCGGCCGACGAGTCTTCGGCGGCGGCCGAGCCCGAACGGCTGTCTGCCGCGTACGACTCCTCGGAAGACTCCGTCATTTCCTGTCTGTAGGAGCGGCAGACTCCTTAGGGTAACGGTTCTCGCAGACAGGGCGGTCCGAGACACTACCATCGATCGGCGTGCGCCGACGACGAGTCGGACACTTTACCCACGGGGAGTCCATACTCGGACCGATGGTATCCGATTCGACCATCGCGACAGCCGCCGCGCTGATGGTCACCTCGAGCCTCCCGTTCTACCTCTACGGTGCGTGGATTATGATCGACGCCGAGGTCGTGAGCTGGGACGTACTCGTCTATCACCTGAAGTTCATTTTCCCCGGGCTCGTCCTCAACACGATCCCCGTCGTCACGTGGATGCTGCCGCGACTCCTGGACCAACTGGGTGGCGTGACCGTGCTCCACGCGATTTTGGGCCTCCAGGCGTACGCGCTCCTGGCGTTCGCGTTGACCGGAATCGTTCGCATCCTCCAGGTGAAGCGAGACGCCGACCTATATGACGACCCGACCCAGGACGTCGACCTGAACGAGCTCCACCCGGATATGAGCGCGTGGCGGGGGCGCCTCCGCGTCGGCGTCTTCGGCTACGTGCTCTTCTGGTTTCTCGCGTGGCTCTTGGGGCTGTATCAGTACGTCGGCCGCTACATCCTCGGGTGAAATGCTGCCCGTCGCCTAGGCCCAGGATTCGCCCGACGCGAGGTCGATGTCGCCGTCGAGTTTCGAGGACGGACAGATGTCTTCGAGCACACAGTCGTCGCAGTCGGGGTTCCGCGCCGTACAGACCGCGCGACCGTGGCTGATGAACAGGTGCGTGAACTGCTGCCAGTCGGATTCGGGGACCAGTTCCATCAGTTCCTGTTCGATCTTCGTCGGCGACTCTTCCTCGGCGATTCCGAGCCGTCGGGAAATACGCTGGACGTGGGTGTCGACGACGATGCCTTCGACGACGTCGTGACCGTGCTGGAGGACCACGTTCGCCGTCTTGCGGCCGACGCCGGAGAGCTCTGTGAGTTCGGCCATCGTGTCGGGCACCTCGCCGCCGTGCTCGTCGCGAAGCGCCTCGCCGATGGATTTCAGATAGCCCGCCTTGTTGTTGTGGAACGTGATGCCGTAGATGTCCTCGGCGAGCTGTTCCTCGGCGGCCTCGGCGTAGTCCTCGGGCGTCTGGTACGTCTCGAACAGTTCCTCGGTGACGTCGTTGACGCGTTCGTCGGTGCACTGCGCCGAGAGGACGACGGCGACGAGTAGTTCCAGCCGATTCGAGTAGTTCAGCGAGATCGTAGAGTCGGGGTACTCCTCGTAGAGACGGTCGAGAACCTCCGCGGCCTGTTCTTCGCGGTCGGAAAGCGGCGTGCCCATACGCGAGCGTCGTCGCCGCGTGTGTTGAGTGATTCGGCTTCCCACGACGCTCGCGCGGGGATAACTCCGAGCAGTGCAGTCGAGCGCCGGCGGTGCAGTCGAACGCCGGCGGTGCAGTCGAACGCCGAAACCGAATTACCGATCAGTCGTCCGCGCTCGACGTGACCGCCGCAAGCGACGCGTCCTCGACGCGGTCGACCGACGAGCGGTTGCTCGTCGGATCTTTCTCGACGGTCACCAGATCGTCGGCGGCCGCGACGAGTTCGTCGTCGTGGCTCACGATCAAGATCTGCTTCACGCCGAGGTTCCGCATCTCCTCGACGAGATCGACCAGCCGGGAGACGTGCCCGGAGTCGAGAAACACCGTCGGCTCGTCGAGGATGAGCGGCGGCATCGGGGCCGACCCCTCGATCCCCTCCGCGAGCAGCCGGTAGATCGCACACCGCAGCGAGAGGTTGAACAGCGCGCGCTCGCCCCCGGAGAGCTGTTCGGGTTCGAGCGCGGTGCCGTCCTTCTGGAAGACCGTCAGTTCGTACTCGTCGTCGAGCCGGATGCGCGAGTAGGCGTCGTTGCCGTAGACGAGATCGAACGTCTCGTTGAGCATCCGTTCGAGCGTCTCGACGTTCCGCCGCCGAAGTTCCGCGCGGAGGTCGCTGTAGGTCGATTCGAGCGTCGAGATCTCCTCGTGGAGCGACTCCAGATCGTCGACCCGCGCGGCGATCTGTTCGCGGTCCTCCCGGAGCGATTCGAGTTGCGACAGTTCGCCTTTCACGCTCCCGATGCTGTTCTGCAGTTCGTCGCGGCGCTCGCGCAGTTCCGTCAGTTTCACCTCGACGTCGGACAGGTACTCCTCGGCGTCGGCCTTGTTCGTCCGTGCCTCCTCGATTCGTGACTCGTCGACCGCGTCGGCGAGTTCCTCGCGCCGGTCCCGCTTCTCCTGGAGATACGACCGTCGCTCGTCGTTTCGGTCCGCGATCGACTCCCGCTTCTCGCGGCGGCGGTCGATCTGGCCTTCGATCTCGTCGATCTGTGCGCGCAACTCTTCGACCCGGTCGAGTCGCTCGCGCGCCGCCTCGATCGCATCGAGGTCGCCCTCCAGCGCCGAGACGCGCTCGGCGGCGTCGGCTGCCGCGTCGGCCTGGCCCTCGGCCGCTTCGCGTTTTTCGGCCGCCTGCGATTCGAGTTCGGCGGCCTCCTCGCGGAGCGACTCCGCCTCCGCTCGGCGGTCCTCGGCCGTCGTTTCGGCGTCCGCGATGCTGTCTTCGATCAACGAGCGCTTCTCGCGCAGATTCCCCAATCGCGTTTCGGCGTCCGCGAGCGACTCGGCCGTATCGAGTTTCTCGTCGAGGGCTTTGCGTCGCTCCTGCAGCGTTTCGACGTCAGCTTCGAGCGTCTGGATCTGCGCTTCGTACTCTCCGATGGCGTCGACGTGGGGCGACCCCTCGACGGGCTGACCGCACTCCGGACACTTCCCCGCCGCCTGGAGTTCCTTCGCCTCCTCGAGGCGATCGCGGACGGAGTCCAGTTCCGCTCGGGCGTCTACGAGATCGTCGCGGACTGCTTGCTGGTCCTCCTGCAGCGATTCGCGGTGGGCCGCCGCCTCGCCCACATCGATCGGTGCCTCCACGAAACGGGCCTGGAGTGACTCGATCTCGTCGTCGACTGTCGAGAGTTCCGCAGCGCGCTCCTCCGCGCGTTCTGCGGCCTCCTCGGCGGTCGATTCCGCGTCTGTAGCACGCTCGCGCACTTCCCCTGCGCGCGTTTCGAGTTCGTCGGCGCGCTCTCGCAACTTCTCGGCCTGGTTCGACAGCATCGTCTGGCGCTGGCGCGCTGCCTGCAGTTCCTCGCGGACGTCCGCTTCCTCGTCGTCGAGCGTCTCGCGGCGCGCGTCGATGGCGTCCGCATCGACGTGCCCGGAACTAGCCGCGTCGAGGTCCGTCTCTGTGAGTGCCGCATCGAGGTCGTCTTCGAGCGCGTCGATCCGCTCGCGCGCGTCGACGATCTCGTCTCGCAACTCCTCGCGCGTCGCCTCGCCGTCCTGAATCGTCCCGCGCAGTTCCTCGATGTCAGCGTCGAGGCTGTCGAGTTTCTGCTTCGTCTCCTCGTACGCCGAGAGCACCTCTGTCGCCTCCTCGTAGGTGTCTTCGGCGCGCGATTTGTTCTCCTCGAAGCGTTCGATCTCCGAATCGACGTCCGAGAGTTCGGTTTCGAGGCTGTTCAAGCGTTCGTGCAGTCCCGCGTCCTCTTTGGCCTCGATCTGGGAGTCGAGTTTCGAGAGCGCGCCGCGCTTCTCCGAGAGGACGTCTTCGACGCCGAGGCGTGCCTGGCCGGCGCGCTCGCGGTACTCCTCCAGTTTGCCGAGTTGCAGCAGGTCGTCGATAGTGTCCTGTCGCTGACTCGGCGTCGCGTTGATGAGTTTGTTCACCTCGCCCTGGCGGACGTACGCGCAGTTGACGAACGCCTCGGCGTCCATCCGGAGGAGGTCGGTGACGAACGCCCGGACGTCGGTGGCCCCGTCGACGGCGACGTCGGGGCCTTCGAGCGTACACGTCGCCGTCTGCATCCGCTCGCCGGAGCGGCGCAGGCGACGTTCGATCCGGTAGGTGTCTCCCTCGTGGACGAACTGGAGTGTGACCTCGGCCTCGTCCTCGCCCGTGGTCACGATGTCGTCGAGCGTCTCGTCGAGGGCGCGCGCGCCGTAGAGCGCGAAGAAACACGCCTCGAGCAGCGAAGACTTGCCGCTGCCGTTCAGGCCGTGAATCACCGTCACACCGTCGCGGAGGTCGAGGTCGGCGTCGGCGTAGGGCTTGAAGTTCTGGAGTCTGATCCGTTCGAAGCGCATCTAGAAATCCTCCATCGTTACTTGAGTGTCGCTCGGCGTCGCAGTCTCCTCCGAGTCGTCGTCTGTCGCCTCCTCGTCGCTAGAGGTTTCGTCGCTAGAGGTTTCGTCGCTAGAGGTTTCGTCGCTAGAGGTTTCGTCGCTAGAGGTTTCGTCGCTAGAGGTTTCGTCGCTAGAGGTTTCGTCGCTAGAGGTTTCGTCGCTAGAATCGTCGAGTGCGGGCGGAGCGGCCTGGTCGGCGGCGTCACCAGTCGCAGATCCGGCGGCATCCGCGGCGGCGACGTCGGAAACACCGTCCGTCGCGTCGGTGACGTCGGCAGCGCCGTCTGTTGGACCGGTAACATCGGCGTCATCCGTCTCGGAACCGCCGTCTGCACCGGACTCGGTCGTCCCAGCTCCGTCCCTTCCAGAGCTCTCTGCACCAGATTCGTCGTCCCCTCGCGGAGCGGCAGCGAACGCGGCGTCCGCTCCGTCCTCCAGGAGGTCGGAGATGCGGGACTTCACCGCGTCGCGGACGTTCGAGTCCGGCGTCTCACTCGCGCGGATCGTCTCGTCGACGTCGAGCGCGGCTGTCGAGAGTCCCAGGTCGCGAACGCGTTCGTCGACGGCGGCGTCGGGGTCGGCGAAGGAGACGTCGATCTCCGCGTCGGTCTCGTGCTCGCGGCGGTCCGTGACGCGCGCGATGAGCGCGCCGCGCTCCGTGAGAGACTCCTCGATCGCCGCGGGCGTCACGGGCTCGCCGTCGCCGGTCACCTCCACGACGACGACCGCGTCTGCGACCTCGCGCTGACGGAGTTGCTCGCGAACGCGCCCCGGTCCCTCGCCCGCGGCCAACTCCACGCTGACGAAGACGAACGGGCGGGTGTCGAGCGTGCGTCGCCGGATGTCGACCGCGTCGTCGAACGTCACGAGGTTGTACCCGCGCGCGTCCTCCTCGGCGGCGCTCGCGCGCTCGGTCGATCCGCAGTAGGTGACCCACGCGTCGTCGACGGTCTCGGTCCCCGGCGCGTGGTTGTCGCCGAGGAGGACCACGTCGAAGTCGACGTTCGAGCGGTCGAGGACCATCTCGGTGTCCCAGTTGGCGTGGGCAAAGGGCGTGAACAGCCCGTGGCTCACGAGCGCGGCGGAGGCGGCGTCGTGTGGCTCGAAGTCGTAATCGAGTTCCTCCCGTCGCGACTCGGGCACGTGGTCGAGACCGTAGAAGGCGGTATCCTCGACGACTCGCGGGGCCGCTCCGAGTCGCTCCGCCAGGCCCAGGTTCTCGAAGAGGTCGAGCCACTGTCCGCCGCGCGTGGACTCGTGATTCCCGACGACCGCGAGAAACGGGATCTCGGCGTCGTCGAGCCGCCTGAGAATGCGAATCGTTCCGAGGAGGTCCCGGAGTTCCGGGCGGCGGTCGTGGAACAGATCGCCGGCGTGGACGACGGCGTCGACGCCCATCTCGACGGCGTCGTCGATCACCTGCTCGAACGCGTCGAGGAAGTCCTTGCGCCGCGCCGAGGAGTGGTACTGCTGGTACCCGAGGTGGGTGTCGCCGGTGTGGATCACCCGTGTCATCTGCCCGGATCTTGACCGCTGCGTCCTAAAACGGTTCCGCGAGCGGAGTGAAAGTGGTCGTCGTCGGACGCCGGCGGACAGTCGGCGTCGGAGGCGACGCCGGCGGATCGAGGACTGTCATCGTGGCCCCTCAGGGCGGTCGCGAATCGTCGCAGCGTCGCGCTCGCGGTTCGTCCGCGGCGTGCTAATTCGGCTGTGCCACACCGCGTCGCCGTCCGGACCGCGGCGTCGAGCGCCGACAGCCGACCCGCAGCGACGAATCTCGCGCCCGCGCACGCACACGAGACTGCACCCTCTGCGTCGGAGATTACGTCCTCGGCGTCTTCGGTGTCGGCGACCACAGCTTCCGCACCGACAAGTCCGGTTTCGGGGCCTTCGGCGTCACAACCAGGGTCGGGCGCAGTGGGCGTCAGTCGGGCGGGCGCGGACCCCTCTGTGAGCGCACGGAGCGAACGTCGGACGGAATCGGGCGACGGTTCTGACACGGCGTCGATGGCGCCGCGTTGCTACTTGAACTTCCGGAGACTCCTCGTAGGGATGATCGTAAGTCCGCATAGATTTCTCGCCGGACGGTACGGCGGGAACCTCCGAACAGTTACGATAATCCCTATCAGAGGTTCAGCGTGTACAGCCGCTTGCGGGCGTCGGTGAACGAGAAGCGCGAGTCGACGACGCCGGCGTCTTCGAGTCGCGAGAGCGCGTAGCGAACGGTCCGCGGCGGGAGAAGCGTCTCCTCTGCGAGTTGGCTCTGGGTCAGCGTGTCGTTGTAATCGAGGACCTTGGCGACGAGTTTCGCACTCGGCGGCATCTCGCGGACCGGGTCCCAGCGGTCGGTCGACTCCTCTTCGGGGGCGAGTGCCTCGGTGGTGCTCATTCGTATCTCTCACTGGGGAATGTAGACTGATAATATTTACTGTATCAAAATATGCATTCTAATAATTATTTTGTCTCGGGACACAGCTCGTTCTGCCCCGATTTGACGCATCATCCCACTGTTACCAGCGAATGAGCGAGTAACGGGTCTCCTTGCTCGTTCGGGTACGTTCGGAGGCCGCCGGAGAGACAGCGCTCCCACAGCGCGGCGGATCCGACTATGGTACGGGTTCGCTCACCCGAAGTCTCTTATGAAGCCACATCCTACGGAGGGTGATGACTGACACTGTGGACGACGTCGAGCTCCCCTACGACGAGGAGGCGGCGTCGCAGCAGGAGAAGATCCAGGCGCTCAGAGAGCGCCTCGATATTCTCGAGTCCCAAAACGAGGAGATGCGGGACAAGCTGCTGGACGCGAACGCCGAGAACAACAAGTACCAGCAGAAGCTCGAGCGGCTCACACACGAGAACAAGAAGCTCAAGCAGTCGCCGCTTTTCGTCGCCACCGTCCAAGAGATCACCGACGACGGCGTCGTGATCAAACAGCACGGCAACAACCAGGAGGCGCTCACCGAGGTGACAGACGAGATGCGCGAGGACCTCGAACCCGACGCGCGCGTCGCCGTCAACAACTCGCTCTCGGTCGTCAAGCGTCTCGACAACGAGACCGACGTCCGCGCCCGGGTGATGCAGGTCGATCACAGCCCGGACGTCACCTACCAGGACATCGGTGGCCTCGAAGAGCAGATGCAGGAGGTGCGCGAGACCGTCGAGATGCCGCTGGAATCGCCCGAGATGTTCGAGAAGGTCGGCATCCAGCCGCCCTCGGGCGTCCTGCTCTACGGTCCGCCGGGCACCGGCAAGACGATGCTAGCGAAGGCCGTCGCCAACCAGACGGACGCGACGTTCATCAAGATGGCCGGCTCCGAACTCGTCCACAAGTTCATCGGCGAGGGCGCAAAGCTCGTTCGCGACCTCTTCGAGGTGGCCCGCGAGAACGAGCCGGCGGTCCTCTTCATCGACGAGATCGACGCGATCGCCTCCAAGCGGACGGACTCGAAGACCTCCGGCGACGCCGAGGTCCAGCGCACGATGATGCAACTGCTCTCTGAGATGGACGGCTTCGACGAGCGCGGTGACATCCGCATCATCGCGGCGACGAACCGCTTCGATATGCTCGACGAGGCGATCCTCCGCCCCGGCCGCTTCGACCGCCTCATCGAAGTCCCCAAGCCCGGCCAGGAAGGTCGCGCGATCATCTTCCAGATCCACACGCGCGATATGAACGTCGCCGACGACGTCGATTTCGACCGGCTGGCCGAACTGACCGGCGAGGCCTCGGGTGCCGACATCAAAGCGATCTGCACGGAGGCCGGGATGTTCGCCATCCGCGACGACCGGACGGAGATCACGATGGCCGACTTCGTCGAAGCCTGGGAGAAGATCCAGGCCGACGCGAGCGCCGACGGCGACGCGAGCCGCGCGTTCGCCTGATTCGGCGGCGTCTCTCCGGGCTTCTTTCTGCTGTTCAGAATCGACGGGACGGAGCCGTGCGTCGATTATCGCCGACCACTGTCGGCTACTGTCGATTACTCGCTGTTACCGTCGTCTTCGGCGCCTCGAAGCATCGCGACCGCACGGCGCGTCGTCTCGGTGGCGTCGTAGCCGCGCTCGCCGTAGACCGTCGTCTCGGTGAGGAGCCCTGCCGCGCGGAACTCACCGAGGAGGCCGTGAAGATCCGACTCACAGAGGTCGTAGGAATCGAGGAGTTCGACCACCGAGAGCGGGCCGCGATCGGCGAGTTCGACGAGCAGTCCAAGCGAGCGGTCGTCGTGTGCGGCCGTGGCGACGCGTCGGACCGCCTCGGGGACGGCGCGAGCGGCGACCGAAAGTGGCGCATCGTCCTCGACGGTCAACGCGTCGTTGGGGAGGTACCGTTCCTCGCCGGTCTCCGGATCGCGCACGCGACTCGATTCGGCCGAGCGCTTGACCAAGAGATACCGATCACCGGCGTCGTCGCGGACGGTCTGCATAGTCGTGACCTGGCCCGAGCGGCGCTTATCAGTTGCGCTGGCGGACGCGATCACTGATGTTCGTCCGGACCGGCGCCCGCGGTATCGGCGTCCGCGTTTGCCGCACCGGCAGAATCTCCGTCTTTCGCCCCGTCAGAGTCTGTATCTACCGTCCCGTCAGCAGCTGCGTCGGGCGTGCTCTCGTCGCTGTCTGCGACGTGCTCTTGGTACGTCCGATAGAGATCGTACGTCCGGTAGAGTGCGAAGAGGCCGACGACGACGGCCCCGCCGCCCCAAGTCCACTGACTACGGAACGCGATGAGCAGCAGGCCGAGGCTGACGCCTGCGAGCGCGACGTTGGCGTAGATGACCGTGGCCCAGAAGAACTTCGCGAGGTCGCCGTCGGCGTCGATGCCGGCGGCATCTTCGTCCCCCGACGTCTCGACCGACGGGATAGAAACGAGGTCGTTCTCGGGGTCTCCCCACCGGTCTTCGGGGTTGGGCTCGTTCGGTTCTTCGAGCCACTCGTCGAAATCCGTCGGCACGGTCGACTCGAGGGGCGGGCGCCGCAAAAACAGTTCGTTCCGCCGAAAGAGAGCGACGAGCGGGCTAACAGTACTCGGCGAGCGTCACCGTCCGGGCCGCTTCGACCCACGCGAGCGGATTCTGCGGATCGTAAAACACGATCCCGCCGTCGACCTCGTAGGACTCGACGTCGTCGAGTCCGTTCGCTTCGCCCAGGCGCGCTGGCGCGGCTGGCGACCGATCCGTCCGCTCGGAGTCTGCAGGGTCGACCATCGTAGCCTGTGGTATGACATAACACACTATAGGTCTTGCGTCCGATCCGGAACCCGTCGCGGAGAAACCGACGATCCGCCGAGACGGTCGGCGGAAGGATGATCATAGGGACTATCGTAAGTCCGCATAGATTTCTCGCCGGACGGTACGGCGAGAATCTCCAAACAGTTACGATAATCCCTATCAGTCGAGGGGCGGTCGGCAAGGAGACGAGGCGTTAGCGAACGTAAATGGCGGAATCCGGGTACACGCGACGGACACAATGCCGAAGCTTTTACTCGGGAATGCCGAAAGCGCCCCTATGGAACAGGCAGGGCTTACGGACGACTGGGGGGGCGGTGGCGACGACACCGCCGACGACGCCCGGCCGGACGCGGAAGCGGTGGCCGTCGCCGGCAACGGCACACAGCACGTCTCGGAAGTCGTCGACGCCGAGGACATCCGCTTTCCCGACGCCGACGGCACGGTCGAACTGATGGTGACGCAGGTCAACTACTCCGTCGAGGGCAGCAGCCGTCGGGAGTATCCCGTCCTGCACGTCTTCGGTCGGACGCCCGACGGCGAGACCGAACACGTCCGCGTGCTCGGGTTCGAGCCGTACTTCTACGCGCCGACCGAGACGCTCGACGACGACAAACTCGACAAGGACGTCATCACGCGAACGGAGGAGGGCTACGAGAGTATCCGGGGTGAGGAACTGACGAAGATCTGCACCCGGACGCCGCGGGACGTCGGCCAGGTCCGCGACGAGTTCGAACACTACGAGGCGGACATCCTCTTTCCGAACCGCCTGCTCATCGACAAGGACGTCAAGAGCGGTATCCGCGTTCCCGAGCGACGTCTCGGTGACGGCGGCGACGATGGCGACGATAGCGACGGGAAAGCAGATGCGATCCAGATCCCGCACGACGAGATCGAACCCGTCGAGGTCGAAGCGCCGCTGCGCGTGAACACCTTCGACATCGAGGTCGACGACCGCTCGGGCTTTCCCGAGGACGGCGAAGAGCCGATCGTCTGTCTCACCAGCCACGACTCCGAACGCGACGAGTACACTGCGTGGCTCTACGACGCTCCGGAGGCCGCCGCGGGCGTCGACTCTCCTGACGACCTCGACGCGTACGAACCGCTGCGCGAGGACACCGACATCGACGTTCGATCCTTCGAGCGCGAGGATGCGATGCTCGACGCGTTCCTCACCTACATCGAGGAAACGGACCCGGACGTGCTGACCGGTTGGAACTTCGAGGACTTCGATATGCCGTACCTCCTCGATCGAATGGAGGTCATCGATCCGACCTCGGAGTACGACCTCGACCCCGCGCGGTTCTCCCGCATCGGCGAGGTCTGGCGCAGCGGCTGGGGTGGCCCGAACGTGAAAGGCCGCGTCGTCTTCGACCTCCTGTACGCCTACAAGCGCACGCAGTTCACGGAACTGGAGTCCTATCGGCTCGACGCCGTGGGCGAACTCGAACTCGACGTGGGGAAAGAGCGCTACGCGGGCGACATCGGCGACCTCTGGGAGCAAGAGCCCGAACGTCTGCTGGAGTACAACGTTCGCGACGTCGAACTCTGCGTCGAGATCGACCGCAAACAGGACGTCATCGCCTTCTGGGACGAGGTGCGGACGTTCGTCGGTTGTAAGCTCGAAGACGCGACGACGCCGGGCGACACCGTCGACATCTACATTCTCCACGAGGCGCACGGCCGCTTCGCCCTCCCGTCGAAGGGCCAGGCCGACGCCGAGGACTACGAGGGCGGGGCCGTCTTCGATCCGATCACCGGCGTCAAAGAGAACGTCACCGTGCTCGACCTGAAGAGCCTCTATCCGATGTGTATGGTGACGATCAACGCGTCGCCGGAGACGAAGGTCGACCCCGAAAGCTACGACGGCGACACGTTCCAGGCACCCAACGGGACGTACTTCCGGCGCGAACCGGACGGGATCATCCGCGAGATGATCGACGACCTCCTCGCAGAGCGCGAGGAGAAGAAGGCCCTGCGGAACGAGAACGATCCCGATACGCCGGCCTACGAGCAGTACGACCGCCAGCAGGCGGCTGTCAAGGTGATTATGAACTCGCTGTACGGCGTCCTGGGCTGGGATCGGTTCCGCCTCTACGACAAGGAGATGGGTGCTGCCGTCACTGCGACGGGTCGTGACGTGATCGAACACACGGCGGAGGCCGCGAACGAACTCGGCAAGGAAGTCATCTATGGCGACACCGACTCGGTGATGCTGGAACTCGGCGGTGACGTCAGTAAGGAAGAAGCCATAGAGCAGTCCTTCGAGTTGGAGGAGTACATCAACGACTCCTACGACGAGTTCGCAGCGCGGGAACTCGACGCCGAGGAACACCGCTTCCAGATCGAGTTCGAGAAGCTCTATCGGCGGTTCTTCCAAGCAGGAAAGAAAAAGCGCTACGCGGGCCACATCGTCTGGAAGGAAGGGAAGGACGTCGACGACATCGACATCACGGGCTTCGAGTACAAGCGCTCGGACATCGCGCCGATCACCAAAGAGGTGCAAAAGCGCGTCATCGAGATGATTGTCCACGGGGAGGAGACCGACGAGATCGCCGACTACCTCCACGAGATCATCAGCGACTTCGAGTCGGGCGAGATCCCCGTCGACGAGATCGGCATCCCCGGCGGGATCGGCAAGCGGCTGGACGCCTACGACACCGCGACCGCGCAGGTCCGCGGCGCGAAGTACGCGAACGAGTTCCTGGGGACGAACTTCGGGCGCGGCTCGAAACCGAAGCGGATCTACCTGGAGAAAGTCCATCCCTCGTGGTTCCGACGGATGGAAGACGAGGAGAGGTTCGATCCGCAGCGCGACGTCCTCTACGGAGAGTTCAAACGCGATCCCGACGTCATCTGTGTCGAGTATGACGACCAACTCCCCGAAGAGTTCGAGGTCGACTGGGACGTGATGCTCGAAAAGACCCTGAAGGGACCGATCGCGCGGATCATCGAAGCGCTCGGAATGTCGTGGGACGAGGTGAAATCCGGGCAGGAGCAGACCGGACTCGGCAGTTTCGTCTGACGCACGTCAGCAAACGCGACCGGCAGGAACCTCACGTACCCACATTCGGTTTCGCAAAACGAAAATATATTTTCCCCACAATAAACTGTGTACTGGGGAATGCGTAACCATTATGGGTGCCAGACCCCACTTTAGGGACACGAGGCAACGAAACAACGATGGCTACACTCGAAATCAAGAACCTCCACGCGAACGTGGCGGAGGAAGGCGGCGAACAGATTCTTCGTGGCGTTGACCTGGAGGTCAAATCCGGCGAGATCCACGCGATGATGGGTCCAAACGGGTCCGGGAAGTCGACGACGGCGAAGGTCATCGCCGGACATCCCGCCTACGAGGTCACCGACGGCGAGATCCTCCTCCATCTCGACGAGAACGACGTCGACGAGGACGTCCCCGAGGACAAACTGACGTGGGATCTTCTCGAGCTGGAGCCGAACGAGCGCGCCGCGCTCGGTATCTTCCTCGGCTTCCAGTACCCCGCAGAGATCGAGGGCGTCACGATGACGAACTTCCTCCGGACCGCACTGAACGCCAAACTCGAGGAACGCGAGGAGCTCTTCGAGGACGAAGGCGAAGCCGAAGAAGCAGCGGGCGAAGAAGAAGACGCCGGCTACGAGACCTCCCCGATGGAAGGCCCCGCCGACGAGGGCGAGGTCGGCGTCGCCGAGTTCCAACAGCTCCTCAAAGAGAAGATGGAGCTGCTGGATATGGACGAGAAGTTTATGCAGCGCTATCTCAACGCCGGCTTCTCCGGCGGTGAGAAGAAACAGAACGAGGTGCTGCAGGCCGCGATCCTCGAACCGTCGGTCGCCGTCCTCGACGAGATCGACTCCGGGCTGGACATCGACCGCCTGCAGGACGTCTCGGCGGGAATCAACGCCCTCCGCGACGAGCAGGGCACGGGCGTGCTCCAGATCACGCACTACCAGCGCATCCTCGAGTACGTCGAGCCCGACCACGTCCACATTATGCTGGACGGGAAGGTCGTCAAGAGCGGCGACGCGTCGCTGGCCGAAGAACTCGAAGACAAGGGGTACGACTGGGTTCGCGACGAGGTATACGGGACAGCCTGATACGGACAGAGATCTAAGCAACCAAACACAATTATGAGCTCCGAACAAGATCACCTCAAAGAGACGGACACCGAGGCTCGCTTCGACTTCAAGAAGGAGGAGTCCTCGGCGTTCCAGACCGAGAAGGGCCTGACCGAAGAGACGGTCCGCGTTATCTCCGAGGACAAAGACGAACCCGAGTGGATGCTGAACCGGCGCCTCCGCGCGCTGAAGCAGTTCCAGAAGATGCCGATGCCGACCGACTGGCCCGGCCAGCCGGACCTCTCGGAAGTCGACATCGCAGAGATCGTACCTTACATCCGGCCCGACGTCGACGTCCGCGCGGGCGTCGACGACTGGACGGAACTCCCAGACGAGATCAAAGACACCTTCGACAAACTCGGCATCCCCGAGGCCGAGAAGAACGCGCTCTCGGGCGTCGGCGCCCAGTACGAGTCCGAAGTCGTCTACCAGAATATGCAGGAGCGCTGGGAGGAGAAGGGCGTCATCTTCATGAATATGGACAAGGCGGTGCAGGAGCACCCCGACATCGTCCGCGAGCACTTCATGACGAAGTGCGTCCCCCCGAGCGACAACAAGTTCGCCGCGCTCCACGGCGCTGTCTGGTCCGGCGGCTCGTTCGTCTACGTCCCCGAGGACGTGACAGTCGAGATGCCCGTGCAGGCGTACTTCCGGATGAACTCCGAAGGGATGGGCCAGTTCGAGCACACGCTCATCGTCGCCGAGGACGGCGCGGAAGTTCACTACATCGAGGGCTGTTCGGCCCCGAAGTACTCGGCGTTCAATCTGCACTCCGGCGGCGTCGAAGTGTTCGTCGGCGAGGACGCCCACGTCCAGTATTCCACGGTGCAGAACTGGTCGAAGAACACCTACAACCTCAACACCAAGCGCGCGATCGTCGAAGCCGGCGGCCGGATGGAGTGGATCTCCGGCTCGATGGGCTCGAAGGCGACGATGCTGTACCCCTCGACCGTGCTGAAGGGTCCCGGCGCCTCCGACAACCACATCACCATCGCCTTCGCAGGCGAGGGCCAGAACATCGACACCGGCGCGAAGGTCTACCACAACGCGCCGAACACCAAGTCGACGATCGAGTCCAAGTCGATCTCGAAGGACGGCGGCCGGACGAACTACCGCGGTCTCGTCCACATCGCCGACGGCGCGTCCGGTTCCTCGACCTCCGTCGAGTGTGACGCGCTGATGTTCGACAACGAGTCGACGTCGGACACGATGCCGTATATGGAGATCAACGAGTCGAAAGTCGACGTCGCCCACGAGGCCACCGTCGGTAAGATCGGCGACGAGGACGTCTTCTACCTCCAGTCGCGCGGCCTCGACGACGACGACGCAAAGCAGATGATCGTCTCGGGCTTCATCGAGCCGATCACCGAAGAGCTGCCGATCGAGTACGCGGTCGAACTCAACCGCCTCGTCGAACTCGAAATGGAGGGGAGCCTCGGGTAGTATGAGCGGCGCACAACTTCCCGCGAACCTCTCTGCGGAGACGGTCCGAGAGATCTCCGAGCAGCGCGAGGAACCCGAGTGGCTACTCGAAGCGCGACTCGACGCCCTCGACGCGCTCGAAACGCTCGATCTGCCGGACGTCATCCAGACGCCCGGCCGCCGCTGGACGAACCTCGAAGCGCTCGACTTCGAGTCGCTCGTCGACCCGCTCGAACAGGTCGACGAGACCGAGCGCACCGCCGACGAGGGCGTCGAGGTGCTCACGTTCACCGAAGCACTCGACGCGCACCCCGACGTCGTCGAGTCCGCGTTCGGATCGACGATCGACCCGCAGGAGAACTACCTGACCGCGCTGTCGGCCGCGCTGTTCACGACCGGCACGGTCGTCTACGTCCCCGAAGGAGTCGACGCCGAGGACGTGACGATCCGCGCGGAGATGAACTCCCGATCGCTGTTCAGTCACACGCTCGTCGTCACCGAGGAGTCCGCGTCGGTCACGATCCTCGAGAGCATCGAGTCGGGTGCTGACGTAGAGGGCTCGCGGTACTTCTCGAACCTCGTCGAGATCGACGCCGGCGAGAACTCCTACGTCCAGTACGGGTCGCTGCAGAATCTGAACGAAGACACCTACAGCTACTCGCTCAAGCGCGCGGACGTCGGCACGTACGCGACGGTCAACTGGATCGAGGGCAACCTCGGATCGCGGCTGACTCGCAGCGACGTCGAGAGCGAACTCAACGGCGACGCCGCCGAGACGAAGATCGTCGGCGCGTTCTTCGGCCACGACGACCAGCACTTCGACGTCAACGCCCGCGTCTGGCACAACGCCGAACACACGACCGCAGATCTCGTCACCCGAGGCGTCCTCGACGACGAGGCGCGCTCGGTGTACGAGGGCGTCCAGGACGTCGGTCGCGACGCGTGGGACACGAACTCCTACCAGCGCGAGAACACGCTGATGCTTTCGGACGAGAGCGAGGCCGACGCGTCGCCGAAGCTGATCATTCAGAATCACGACACCGAGGCGTCGCACTCGGCGACTGTCGGACAGGTCGACCAGGAAGACCTGTTCTATATGGTCTCGCGAGCCATCCCGCCCCGGCGCGCGCGGAATATGCTCGTCGAGGGCTTCTTCGTCCCCGTCCTCGAAGAGATCGAAGTCGAGGAGTTCCGCGACGATCTCGAAGCGCTGATCGCCGCACGGCTGCAGTAACCGACGCTTTTACTTACGGTTCTTTCTCCCGCACTTTCCGCGCGGTCTCATTCTCTCGGACACTGCCCCGTCGGCGTCGTACAGCGAGGCCCCGGAACCGGCCCGCTCCACGCGACTGATCGCTCGTCGACGTTGCCGTCGGTGTCGCCGACGCCGAATTTTCCGGGGGGCACGGCCACGACGGCGACCGTCCGCACGCGGAAGTCGACGCGTTCGTTCCGTCCGAGTCGTTCGTCGACCCCATCGCCGTCGACGTCGAGCGCCACGGTCGTCCCGTCGCGGACGTACGTCGTCGGACCGGTGGCTGCTTCGACGGCGAACCGACCGTAAGCACCGCGGGATTCCACGATCCAGAGGTTCGCCGTGGCGACCCACGGATTGAGCGTCGGCAGGATCGGGAGTCCAGCGGGGATCTCGCCGAGCGTCCCGTTCGTTGCGCGAGCGATCCCCTGCTGGGTCGCGTTCTCGGCGGTTCGAGTCGCCATCTCGCGGGCGACGTCGCGCGTCGTCGAGACTGTCTCGTCAACGGCCGACTGGGGAACGCGGACCCGTTTCGACGTCGCTGCCCGCCGCAGGTCGACGCGCAGCGCCGTACGGACGCGATCTTCCGCTACCTCGCTCGAACCAGTGCCTGTCGTTTCAGCGACGGCCACTGTCGCAACCTCGCGAGCGAGGGACCCGTCGGTCGCCGCGATCGCACGCTCGCCCGGGCCGGCCCAGCGCGCGAACGCGCGGCGGACGACGGCAGTCCGCTCTGTCGGCGAGAGTGTCGTCTCGCGAGCGAGCGTTCGCTTCGTGCGTTGTCGAACGTGGCCCATCGAGCGGGCGACGTTCGACCGCAGCGCGTCGGTACGCGTTCGGAGCGTCGGATCAGTGTGCGTTTCGAGCGTCTGGTCGGCGGTGACGAGCGCCTGCCCCGCGGTGTGCAGCGAGACGCGTCCAGCGTTCCCGAAGAGCGTTCGTGTGACGAGATCCGCCGCTTCGCCGTACGGGACGGCAAATACGTTCAGATTTCGGACGGCGAGACCGACGTACTGTTCGTCGTCGTCGATACCGTCGACGAGAGTTCCCTCGACCGGTTCGGGCGCGAGATACGCCGGGTCGCCGTCGGGGACGAAGACGACCTCTCCGCGTGCGCCTGCGGCCGTCCCGACGTCCCGACGGGGCGATGGCGGCTCGGGCGTGAGATCTGCGAGATCGTTCGCGCGTGAGGCCGCGATCCCTTTCGCGTCGAGCGCGCGACCGATGCCGGTGTTTTGCTTCCGGGTCCGGTCAGCGCGGGCGTCGAGCGCAGCGAGTAGCTGGTCGAGATACGCCGCACGAGTGGCGACGCGGGTTCGGTCCGCGACGCCGTCGTAGGTTTCAGGCGCGTCGAGGAGTACGGCACGTCGGTCGCGGACGAGCGACGCGAGGCGCGCCGCACCGTTGGCTCGCCCCGTGGCCGCAGCACTGGCGTCGACCTCGACAGAGAGGTGCCGCACACGATCGCGGAGTCGCGCGACGTCCGCGTACACCCAGTCGGCGAGTTCCGCGGGCCGGTCGCCGACCATCGCGGTCGAGGCACTCGTCCGGCCACCGGTGACTGCACGGCGAGCGATCGCGTCGGGTCCCCCGAGGTCCGACACGAGCTCACGGCTGGCTGTGCGTCCCGCTCTGAGGTTCGGTCCATCGAGCGCCCCGCCGGATTCGAAGAGCGGTCGGACGGGGCGGGCGGGCGCTCTCCCGCCACCGAGCCGGCCGGTCGCGGTCACCCGGACACGGGAGACGTCCCGCCACGACGCGGACGTCGTTTGTGGTGTCGCATTCACCTTGACCCAGGTCCGATCCACTCGCCGGTGCTCTACGACGCGTCGGGTTGCCGTGTAGAGCCGCCGCGTTCCGATCCCCGTTCGAGACACAGACCGCGACTGCCCACTTCCGGTGACGGCGACGTCAGTCGAGACGTCGGAGTAGACGAGCGTCCAGTTGGGACCTGGTGCGCGTGGGGCGGGTCGCCGGCCGTTTCGGACCGTCCACGCCTCGGCGTCGATGGAGACTCTCGCCCGGTAGCCGTCCCGCAGGACGGCGTCGAGGCTGTCGGCTCCGCGCGTCCCGCGGAGCAGTGACAAAAACGCCTCGTCGGCCGTGCCGTTCACACCCACCGAAATCGATCGGGTCGCCGGCAACGCCCCAGATCTCCCGTCGGAATCCGCGCGATCGGCGTCGTTGGGACTCGGAAGTTGACCGGTCACTGCCGACACGACACGCGGGTCCGTTCTCGGGCCGAGGAGGTCGGTCGCGCCGGTCTGCAGCGTCGCCGCGCGAACCCCAGCGGCAGCGTCCGGATCAGCTCTACCGAACGCCGCCCGCTGGGCGTCGAGGAGGCCGGCGTTCGTCGAGAGCGCGACGTGGCGGTTCGCCACGACGTTCGAGATCGGTAGCCCGCCGTACTGACCGAGGCCACGGGCCTGCGCCATCGCGGTGACGCCAATCGTCGTCCGGCGAGCGAGGCCCGGTGCGTCGATTGGGTCCGCGTCCAGGCGTGCCTGGAACGCTTCGGTTCGGTCGTGCAGCGCCAGGACGGGGACGCCGACGGTTATCGTCCGGTCGCGCTGGCTGGTCTCGACGACACGTCCGTCCCGTTCGATCGTCAGAACGACGTCGTGGACCGTCACTCGCAGTTCCGTCCCGTCGTCGGCGCTCGCGAGCGAGACGTGACCGAGTGCGCCCGGAACGGTCTCGACGGACTTACCGAGCGATGCCCGCGCGGCGCTCTGCCCTCGGCGGTGTTCGACCGCCGCGACAGCATCACGAGCAGCGAGGAACACGCGAAGCCGGAGGTGGCGACGGAACGTCTGCGAACCCGCGAGCGCGCGTCCGGCCTCGGTGTCTGCTGCGATGGTCACGGGGTCGCGAGCAGCCGCCCGCGCCGCATCCCGAACGGCGCCGCGGAGTGCGGCGGTCACCTCGGCGTCGACGCGATCGGCGACGACGTCAGCCGAGCGGTCGATCGGTTCGGGACCCGGTGTCGCGAGTGAGGCCGCGAACGTCGAACTGCCAACGAGGAGCAGCACGCCGACGAGGGCGAACGGGACCCGCGCGCGGTCGTCGTCTGCGAGCCGCATCAGCGAGCCTCCGCCGAGGGGTTCCAGGTACGAACGATGATCCGAACTGAAGACACGGACACCGACTCCGCGGCCGCAGCCGGCGTGTCGTATCGACTCCGTAAGTCTGCAGTCACCTGCCGGGCGAGCGCGTCAGCGACGCAGGCGTTCGCGGCATCGGTGTCTTCGGTCGCGAGCGGGGCAGACAGCGACGTGTTCATTTCGGCTTCGAGGCGCGCGTACCGATATCGAACCAACCCAGCGGCCGGATCGTCACCGCGGAGCGTGACGTGCGCGGGGCCGGGCGGGACGAGTACCTGCACGGTCCGGTCGGCGACTGCGCGGCCGAGTGTCTCGAAATCGGTCGTTTCCGACGCATCGATCGGTGCGACCCCAGTCGGGACGACGAGCGTCGCCGTGTGGACGCCATCGGTAGGCGGTCGAGGACCGACGCCGACAGCACCGCCGACCGGCGCGTCGGGATACGGTCGCCACACTGCGTCGATCCGAGCGGTCGCGCCGGTTCGAGCGCGGACGGCTTCCCGCACGGCCCGGCGGAAGTCCGCGCGGGTCCGCGTGAGTGGGGCTGCCTCGGGATCTGAGTCCGCCGAGTCCAGGGTGACGCCCGCAGTTCCCGTCGCGGCGCGAGCGAGCAATCCGGCGAGGCTCCCGTGCGCAGTCCGGTCGAGTTCGGGCGAGTCGAGAGGCGTTTCGGCCGCGTTCCCATACCGTGGATCAGCGTCGTCGAGGGCACGAACGCCGGGGGCGAGCGAGTAGGTCACCTGTGCCGTCGTCGTCGCGAGCGCGTCGGAGACGGCGTCGGCCTGTCCAGGGTTCTGCGGTGGCGACTGCTCGACACTCACCAGACCGAAGACGGACGCGGAGACGAGGAGCAGACAAACCACTGCGTCGAGAGCGGCGTTCATCGCCACACCCAGACCCGTAGCTGACCCCACTCGACGTCGCCGTCCCCCATCGCAACGCTCACCGGCCGGGCAGCACTGTCGGCGTCGCTGCCGACGTCGTGCGGCGGCCGACGGCCGTTCGTCCAGCGCGCGTTCTGTGTCGTGAGCACGACCGCGACGCGGTAGCCGTCTGGCGCGACCCTGTCTGCCCGAACGAGGCTCACGGGAGAGACGACGCCGCCACCGTGGATCTCGCCGTAGACGCGGTCGAGCGTCGGCTCTGCGAGTTCGTTCGTCGTCTCTGACGGCGTCACGGCACCGAGTGTGGTGGCGTACAGCGACAGGCCAGCACAGACCGCGAAGAGCGCGACGAGCGCCACTATCGGTGACGTCTGGGCCCGTTCGGCCGCCCTCGCCTCGTTACGCATCGACGAGCACCACGTCGACGTCGTCCCAGGTCGTCCGGCGAACGATCAGCGTTCGATCCACGACACGCCACGGCGCCTCCGTCGCGTCGGCTCTGGCGCTGACGACTGCCTGTCGGAACGCCGCCGGCGAGCGGAACGCCCGGTCGGGCGGCGTCCCGTGCAGCACCTCCCGAAGCGGCGAGTCGCCGGCGGGGACAGGAGTAACGGGGCCGAACGCCACCGTCGCGTGAGCCGTCCCCGCGTCCGAGCGGAGTCCGACGCGGCGCGTCCCGAGCCGGACCTCCTCGGCGTCGAGCGGGTGCTCGCCAGTCGCGGTGTACTCTGCGGCCGCGACGCGGTCGATCGTCGCCGCGACGGCACCTGCGTCCGGTGGCGGGGCAGTCGGAAGTCCGGTAGCGGCACCGACGAGTGCGACGCCCGTCAGCGACAGGCCGATCCACGCGTACCACGCGTCGAGTGTGAGGTCGAACATAGGGCGGCTGGTGCCGTCTCCGTATATAAACGCTCGCCGCCGCGGAGCACTGCTGGTCGGCCTCCCGAAATTGTGCCCCGGTCAGAACAGCATCGACGCCCCGAGAAACGCCGCGAGATACGCCACCGTCGCCGACAGCAGCGCCAGTCCGACACGGTACCCCACGAGCGTCCGATCGAGACCGCGGTCCAGTCCCGTCGCCACGACAGTGAGAATAGCCGCGAGCGCGAGAACGTACAGGCCGACCGCTGCGCCGAGCAGCGCAGGGTCGAGCGTCGTCGCCCCCGGGGCTGCCGATCCAGCAATCGACGAACGGCTTGCGGCTGACGCGCCCAGCGACTGCTGGCCCGCGCCGACGCCGGATGCGGCCATCTGTGTCGCCATCGCCACGGTCGCGCCGCCGACGAGCGGACCGAACAGCGCCGCGGTGTGTCCGAGTGTACCCGTGATCGCTGCGAGTTCGCGGCGTGCGTCGGCCTCGACGCGCCGGAGTTCGGTCAGATGATCGGCCAGCGTGACGAGTGTCGGACCGGCAGGTCGGCCCTCTCTGGCTGCGACGGCTAAGAGCGATGCCGTCGCGCGGGCCCGCGGGCTCGGAACGTGTTCGAGTGCGCCGTGCGCCCCGAGGAACGCTCGGTGTACGCCGACGCGCAGACGACGTTGGACGCCCGCCGCGGCGTCGAATACTTCGCTCGTCCGTCCCGTCGTCGCGTCGGCAGCCGATTCGATCGCCGTCTCGACGGACTCGCCGGCTCCGACCCGACGTCCGATGACGGCTGTCGCGTCCGCGAGCCCCGATTCGACCGCGGTGACGTCGCGACGGACCGCCGCCATCGGGCGGTAGTACGCGGTGAGACCGGCCCCGAGAGAGAGCCCCGCGGCACCGACTGGTGTCGCCCACGGCGCGACGAGCGACCCAACAGCGGCCCCGAGGACGAGGCCACCCGACGCCGCGGCGACCCCGCGCCACCGCCCGGACGGCACGTCCGGATGCCCGGTCGTCACGCGCGGCGGGGCGAGCGCGATCGGACGCCGAAGCAGGAGCCAGGCTCCGGCAAACACCAACCCTACCGGGAGGACGACGTCGTAGAGGCCGACGAACGCCATCGCCGGTACTGACACCCCGCCAGCACGGGCGGCCGGCAACACGCCGACGAGTGCGAGCGGCAGGAGCACGCCGAACGCGTAGATTCCGCTGGCCGGACCGCGAATGTCGCCTGCGAAGGTCGCCATCTCGGTTCGCGCCCCGTCGAGCACCGTCTCCAGTGCGCGATCGAGCGCGTGGTCACGTTCCTCCGCGGGGGCGTCGGAGGCACTCAAGAGCAGCGACGTCGACCGTTCGAGTGCTGGGAACCACGAGTGCCACTCCGCGGCGAAGCCGCCGAGTCCCGCAGCCGGGCCGGCGCGCGTCCGGTCGATGTGTGCAGCGAGGCTCCGAGCGAGTGGCCCTTCACCGGTCTGGGCCGCGAACGTGGCGGCGCGTTCGGGCGCTGCTTCGAGCCGAAGCCGAAGGGCTGCGCGGGCGACGAGTCCGGGTGCGTCGCCGAGAGCCCGCGACCGTCGGAGTGTCGCGGCCGCGACGGGGAGCCGGTGGACGAGGTGAGTAACTCCGAGACCGAGGCCCGCGGCCGCCGAGGCCGCGGCCACGAACGGGAGTGACGGGACGGCGAGTACGACCCCACACAACACGAGGATCGCAGCAAAGGGGGCGAGCACGTACCCGGCCCGGACGACCGTCTGGGCTCGGAGGTCGCTCTCGAGAAACGCCAGCGACCGGTGAAGCTCTGCTGTCGGCTCGACGTCGCTTGGATACCAACGCGCGAGTCGGCGTGCCGCACGAACGACGCGGTCGTCGGTCGCCGGCATCAGCGACCTCCGCGCTGGGACGGGCGTAGATCGTCGGGGGCAGTCAACCCCGCGGTGGCGAGTCGCTCGAAGCGACTCGCGCGCCGGTCGAGCAGCGAGAGCAGGTCGCCGTAGGACTCGTCCCCGTGGCAGAGCCGCTCGAACAACGCGCTGTCCCCTCTATCGAGCGAACCGGTTCGACGGAGCGTTCCCGATTGCCGCTCGAAGAGCGAGACGAACGTGGTCTCTCCGTCGACAGCGCGGACTTCCTCGATGGCGTCGACGTAGCGTGCGTCGCCGTCGTGAGTGCAGGTGACGACGAGATCCGTCGCACCGAACGAGGACGGTGGGACGCCGAGATCGGAGACCACGCGCTCGCGGACGGCAGCCGCGGAGTCGCCGTGGATCGTTCCGAGCACCGCGTGCCCGTGCGCGCCGACTCGCATCGCCTCGTAGAGCGCACCGGCTTCCTCACCGCGGACTTCGCCGACTGCGAGCGCCCCGTCGCCGAGCCGAAGCGCCGCGCGAAGCGCGTTCGTCGGAGAGAACGAACCGCCTATCCCGGCGCCTTCGCCCGACCCCCCTGCGTGGCCGTCGGTGTGGAGCGCTTGCACGTCCCGGCCGTGCGCACGGAGCGCTTCGACCGGGAGCTCCGGCGTGTCTTCGATGCTCACGAGCCGCGTCGTGTAGGGGAGTTCCCAGAGAAGCGCCCCGAGCAGGGTCGTCTTGCCGGCACCGCGCGTCCCGGCGACGATCGTTGCCGCCCCGCGCTCGATCGCGAGCGAGAGAAACGCCGCAGCCGCCGGTGAGAGCGACTGGGCGGCGACGAGACGCGCCAACGTCCAGGCCTCGCCGTCCCGCGCGCGAAAGGCGAATCCGACGCCGTCGCTCGCGGGTGCCGTCACGCCAGCCACCCGGATCCGGCGACCCGTCTCCGCGACGACAGACGCGTCGAGCGTCGGCGAACTGCGGGAAAACGCGCGGCCACTCTCGCGACGGAAGCGTGAGGCGAGTGACGCCGCGCCGCCGGGCGTCAGCCGGAGGTTCGTGGGGACGCGCTCGCCGTCGAGGACGACTCTGACGGGCGAGTCAGTCACCGGGGCCGAGACGACGACGTCCGAGACTCGCTCGTCGGCGAAGAGGTGCTCGAAGACGCCGAGTCCGCGAGTGTACCGGTCGAGCGCCGTCGAGAGCGTTTCGACCGGGTCGGCAGGGCTGGCGACGCGTCGAACGGCTCGGCCCGCGGCACGCGGTCCGCCGCTAACGGACCCGTTCGCGAGCACGCCGTAGGCGGCCGCCAGGGTCGACGTGGCGGCGGCGTCGAGTCCGTGTGCGACCGGATCGAGGTGGTATCGCGCTCCGTCGGCGGTGTCGTACACCCAGACGTCCGCACCGGTCGGCAGTTCGTACGTCTCTCGGGGAGAGGCGTCAGACGGCGGCTGGCGAGCCACACGCGCACGAGCGATCGTCGGCCCGACGAACGCGCGGAGGACGCCAGCGTAGTCGTCCCCGTCGCCGACAGAGTTGGAGTCGTCCGCTCCAAGGCGAGCACCCGCGCGCGCAGCCCCCTCTGCGAGCCCTGATTCGGCGGCGATTCGTGCGACGGCGCCCGCGCGTCCGGTCGCCAGCCGAGCGGCCGCGAGCGGGTCTCGACGGGTCCGCTCGGCCAGCGACTCGTCGTGGAAGCGAACGCGCTCGACGAACCGACCCGCGGCGAGGAGCAGCCCCACGGATTCGTCGGTGTACGTCCGTTCGCGTCCATCGGATCGCGTCCTGACGGCGTCCACGTCGTGGTCGGTTAGTGCCGCGACGACGGTTGCGCGACACCCTGGACGTGACTCGAGAACTCCCTTGCCGGGGCACGCGGAAGCGTCGACGACGAGTTCCCGGCGATCGGCAACACCCGTGCCAGTCGGTCGTTCGATCGACGGCTGGCACCGACAGCCCTCACCCGTCTCGCCTGGATCAACCCCACTGGCCACCGGTCCCGATCCCTCGTTAACGGGGGTCGGTTGGTCTGGGTCCGAACCGAGTCCGAGAGCAGCGACATCGGGAAGCGACGACGTGAGGCGACTGAGAGACGGCTCGTCGCCGAGGACGGAACCGAGGTTGAGCGACATACGACGGGTGGCCGCGTCACGGTATATAAAGAATCGGCCGACGGCTCAGGTCGCCGCCGTCACAGATGCTCCGGGCGGACGCCGCGTGACGACGAGCGTGGGGTGCTCGGCCACACCCACGAGCGCGAGCGAGACGCTTTGGCGACCGGGTTCGCGCAAGACGACTGGGCCGGCGGGCGTTCGGACTGGAACCGGCAGCGAGAGTCCTCGAAGCCGCGTCGGCGACTCCGCCAGGGCGAACGTGACAGCCGAGCGATTTCCCGGTCCCCTAGGCCGACCGCCGATCGCGACGAACGCCGGCTGGGCTGCTGTCAGCGACGCGCGCGGGAGTCGGATCGTGATGCGTCGCGTCGCGGCTCGCTCGCGCGTCGGCGTCGCGTCTTCCGTCGTTGCGAGGCTACGCCCGGCGCGGTCGATCCGGTCGACGGCACGTTCGATGGTCGCGTCGGTCCGCGTTGCTCGGGCGTCGTCGACCGCGGGAACGACGGCCGCGAACGTCGCGACCGTGAGTGCCGCCGCGACGACGAGGCGAATCACCGGAAGGCGTCGCGGAGTCGCGACGCGAGAGACGGATCCGCGTCCGATGCCATATCCGTCGACGCGCCCTCTGAACGGCTGACGGCGTCGCGGACTGTCTGCGCGTCGCGCGCGCGATCACCGCCGCGAGTGGACTGTCGGGACTGCGGCGTGGACGGTCTCGCGTCTGCGTCGTCGACCGCGTCGTTCGGGGTTCGGGTCGGCGTCTCGGCTGTGGTCGATCTCCCCACCGCGTGGCGTGTCTCGCCGCTTTTCGATTCCGCGGGCGTATCTCCGTCACCTGTCTCTCCCGACTCCGCGAACCGCTCGCGGACGAGCGCTCCGTCCTCCCGCTCGACTTGCCGTTCGAGTGCTTCGACTTTCGCGAGTGCGATGGACGCCCGGCGCTCGACCGCCTCGTCGATGGCTTCGACGCCGTCGAGCAGCCCTCGGACTGCGTCGAGGTCGGCCTCCAGCGCGGTCAGCCGCTCGTCGAGACTCGCCACGCGCTCCTCGACGGCGTCCGCGTCGTCTCGGGACGCGGAATCGGCGTGCGTCGTCGCCGAACCCCGGTCGAAGTCGCTGTCCGTCGCTGGGGGTAGGAGTTTCTCGTCGTCGGTCGCGGCCGATTCGGAAGCGGCGATAGCGCCGTCGACGGAATCGAGACGAGCGGTGAGCGCGTCGTGGCCAGTCTGTTCACTCGACATACCGCCCGTGGCCGCGTCATCGTTCATAAACGGTCGGCCGCAGAGAGTCCGCCGCGCACGCGACCCGGGACCCGGGGCGAACGTTGAAGGGCCACCTCAGAGATACACGAGATATGAAGTCCGTCCTGATCGGCGTCGGCCAGGCCGGCGGGAAACTCACCCGCGAACTGGTCGCATACGACGAACGGATGGGATTCGGCTCCATCCGTGGCGCAGTCGCGGTCAACACCGCCAAGACAGATCTGCAGGGTCTGCCCTTCGAGACCGTCTTGATCGGCCAGGACCGCGTCAAAGGCCACGGGGTCGGCGGCGACAACGAACTCGGGGCCGAAGTGATGCAATCGGACAACCGCGAGGTGCTCTCGGCGCTCGACGGCCGCATCACGGCCGGCGTCGAGTCGATCTTCGTCGTGGCCGGGCTCGGCGGCGGCACCGGCAGCGGCGGCGCGCCCGTCCTCACGAAGGAGCTCAAGCGTATCTACGACGTCCCCGTCTACGGGCTCGGAATCCTCCCCGGCCGCGACGAGGGCTCGATGTACCAGGTGAACGCCGGTCGATCGCTGAAGACGTTCGCTCGCGAGTCCGACGCCCTCCTCCTCGTGGACAACGACGCGTTCCGGTCGGCCGGCGAGAGCATCACCGAAGGCTTCGACGCGATCAACGAGGAGATCGCACAGCGAGTCGGCCTCCTCCTCGCATCGGGCGAGGCCGTCGAGGGCGTCGCCGAGAGCGTCGTCGACTCCTCGGAGATCATCAACACGCTCCGCAGCGGCGGCATCGCCGCCCTCGGCTACGCCTCCGCCGAAGCAGCCCCCGACGCCGAGGAGAACATCAACGCCGTGATGAGCACCACCCGGCGCGCCCTCCTCACCGGGTCGAGCCTGCCTGACGCGACGGACGCCGACGCCGCGCTCCTGATCGTCGCCGGCGAGCAGGACGCCATTCCGCGGAAGGGCGTCGAGCGGGCCCGTCGGTGGGTCGAAGAGGAGACCGGCAGTCTCCAGGTCCGCGGCGGCGACTTCCCGCTATCGAGCGGTCGCCTCGCGACCTTGGTCCTCCTCGGCGGCGTCGAACGCTCCGAACGTCTGGAGGCGTTTATGCAGCGCGCCAAAGACGCCCAAGAAGAGTCCGACGCGGCGGCCGAAGCGGAGGCCGAGGACGCCGCGGATATGTGGGCGAACGACGACCTCGACGATCTGCTGTAGGCGACGCAGGGCCGTTGGAGGGGGGATACGAAGCCGTTGGAAGCGACGTGAACCGAGCGCTGAGGCGCCGTTCGGTCGGTGCGAAAGAGGTGAGAAGTCGCTCGCTACTGCTGGAGTAGGCTCGCGCCGTCGAACTCGGTGCGGGCGTACTCGACTTCCAGCAGGTCGAGGATCGTCGGCGCGATGTCGTAGAGGTCGGCGTCCTCTATCTCGACGTCGGAGTCGTCGACGAACAGCGACGCGTTGTCGAAGCTGTGCATCCCGTTCCGGGGGCCGGTACCGAACACGTCTTCGTGGCCCTTGAAGCCAGATTTGAGGTCGAAGCCGTGGTTCGGGACGACGACGAGGTCCGGCGCGATGTCGTCGTGGTCGCCGCGGAAGGCGTCTTCTTTCTCGACGACCCGTTCTGCGACCTTGCGACCGTCGGGGCCTTCGAGCGCTTCCAGTTCGGCTTTGAGTTCCGCACGGACCGCCTCGTACTCGTCCTGCGGGACGCCTCCGCGCGGTTCGCGGTCTTCGAGGTTGATGTAGAACCGCCCGGGGATGAGCGAGTACGCGCGCGTGTCGTCGGCGATGTCGCCGAGTTCCTCGTGGTCGTCGTCCGCATACGAGAGCCAGCCCTCCTCTTCGAGCCAGGCGTTGCAGTGGACCTCGTACTCGAGGGACGTGAAGCCGTGGTCGGAGGCGACGACGAGCGTGACGTCGTCCGGGAGCGATTCGCGGATCTTGCCGACGTACTCGTCGACCTTCTCGTAGAACTCCAGGAACGCCGCTTTGTTCTCGCCGTCGTGTTCGTAGTCCTTGAAGAGGAAGTGATTCACTCGATCGGTCGTCATAAAGACTCCGAAGAAGAGGTCCCAGTCGTCGCGATCGAGGACGTTCGTGAACGCCTCGTACCGGCGGTCGAGGGTCTTGTGCGCGTTCTCGACGAACTCCGTCTTGTCCTCGTTGTGGCCGAGTTTGGCGTTGACGTCGATCCGATAGCCCATCTCGTCGAGTTCGTCGCGGAACTCGTCGGGGTGGGCGGCCTTGTCGACGCCCGGCGAGAGAAAGCCCGAGACCATCCGCTGGACGTTCCGCTGCGGCGGGAACGTCACCGGGACGTTCATCACGCTCGCCTGGCGGCCGGCGTCGGTGACGCGATCCCACAGGCGCGTCGCCTGCACGTCGCGCCCCATCGGGACGTAGGTGTCGTAGGAGCCGTTCTCGCGGTCCTGAAAGCCGTAGACACCGGTTTCACCCGGGTTGACGCCGGTCGTGAGCGACGGCCAGCAGGCCGAGGACTCCGGCGGGACGATGCTCTCGATGGGGCCGGCGCTCCCCTCCTCAGCGAGCGCGGCGAAGTGCGGAAACCGATCTGGGTTGTCGGCGAGGAGGCTGAAAGGAACGCCGTCGATACCGATGAAGGCGACGCGCGGGTGATCCGCCCCGCGAAGTCGGTCGAACAATCCCATATCCTCCGTATTTCCTGGTGAGTCATAAGAAGTTTCGTCTCCGTGCGAACGACTGCCGGCGTCTCTGACGGCGAAGGAGCGAAGTGGACGGCCGCGTAACTGCAAGGCGAGCCGTGAAGGAGTTCGAACGAAAACAGCTGTTGGAGCGCGTCAACCGCGAGGCCGCGACCGTCGGCGTCGACATCCCGGATCGGATCGACGTACAGGACGAGGAGATCGACCTCCGGGAGTTCGTCTTCGAGATCAAGCGTCGCGATACGATTCCGGCCGGCGAGCGCGACCGCGTCGAGCAGGCGAAGAAGAACCTCCGTCGCGAGCGACTCCAGCGACTCCAAGAGATCGAGGCGGGCGAGATCACCTACGAGAAGGGAGAACGGCTCGCCGAGAGCATCATCGGCATCGACCGCGCGCTGAACGCGCTCGAACAGCTTCGGCCGGTCGACCTCGAACAGGAGTCGAAGGTGCAAGAGGCCGCAGACCAGAAGCGATGGATGGGCTTCCTGAAGCAAGCGCTCGGGCACGAAGACACCAGTAGCACGCGCGGGGGTCGACTGTGAGCCGCAACGCGGAGGTCGCCCACCAACTCGAGATATTCGCGGACCTCCTCGAAGCCGACGACGTGGAATACAAGCCGAACGCCTACCGTCGCGCCGCGGAGAACGTCCGCGAGTACCACGAGCCGATCGAGGACCTGGCGGACGAAGGGAAATCCGCGGTCGAGCGGATCGACGGCGTCGGCGACGCCATCGCCGCGAAAGTCGTCGAGTACATCGAGACCGGCGAGATCGAGGAGCTAGCCGATCTCAAAGAGAAACTGCCCGTCGACATCGAGGCGCTCACGCGAGTCGAGGGCGTCGGTCCCAAGACGGTCGGGACGCTCTACGACGCGCTGGGCATCACCACGCTCGACGAGCTCGCGGAGGCTGCCGAGGAGGGGCGCATCCAGGAAGTGAAAGGCTTCGGCGCGAAGACCGAAGCGAACATCCGCGAGAACGTCGCGTTCGCTCGCGAGGCACAGAAACGAGAGCGCCTCGGCGACGCGCGTCCGCTCGCGGACGACGTCCTCGCGTACCTCCGCGGGATCGACGAGGTCGAGCAGGCTGAAGTCGCGGGGTCGATCCGCCGCTGGCGGGACACGATCGGCGACGTCGACGTTCTCGTCGCCGCAACCGAGAGTGAGGCCGTGATCGACGCGTTCGTCGAGTTACCGGCCGCATCGGACGTGATCGAGGCGGGCGAACACAAAGCGGGCCTCCGCGTCGACGACATCCGGGTCGATCTCCGCGTCGTGGTCCCCGACGAGTTCGGCTCCGCACTCCAGTATTTCACCGGAAGCAAAGATCACAACGTCGAACTCCGGAACCTCGCGATCGATCGGGGGCTGAAGATGAACGAGTACGGCGTCTTCGACGTCGCCGACGTTGACGACCCCGACACGGGCCAGCGCGTCGGGGAACGGATCGCCGGCGAGACGGAGGAATCGATGTACGCGGCGCTCGATCTACCGCTCATCCCGCCGGAGATCCGCGAGGGGACCGGCGAGATCGACGCCGCGCGCGGGGGAACTCTCCCCGACCTCGTCGCGGAGGGCGACGTCCGCGGCGATCTCCACACGCACACCGACTGGTCCGACGGGCGCGCGTCGATCGCAGAGATGGCGCAGGCGGCCGCCGAACGCGGCTACGACTACTACGCCGTGACCGACCACGCGAGCGGACCGGGAATGGTCGGCGGCGTCGGACTCTCCGACGACGAAATCCGAGAACAGATGGACGCGATCGAAGATGCGCGCGAGAAGACCGATTCGGAGTTGACCCTGCTGCACGGCATCGAGACGAACATCGACGCCGACGGCGGCCTCTCCACCGCCGACGACCTCCTCGCGGACCTCGACGTCGTCGTCGCGTCACCGCACGCCGCGCTCGGCCAGGACCGCGAGACGGCGACCGACCGGCTCGTCCGAGCCGTCGAACACCCGAGCGTCGACATCCTGGGGCACCCGACCGGCCGCCTCATCAACGAGCGCGAAGGGCTGGACCTCGACGTCGCCCGGATCGCCGAGGCGGCCGCAGACGCCGGAACCGCGCTCGAAATCAACGCCGACCCCGCGCGGTTGGATCTCCACGGCGAACTCGTCCGGGTCGCGATCGACGCCGGGTCGACGATCGCTGTCGACACCGACGGGCACGCCCCCGGCGCGCTCGCGTACGTCAGATACGGCGTCCACACGGCTCGGCGCGGCTGGTGTGAAGCAGACGACGTGTTGAACACCCGAGACGTCGACGAGCTTCGCGCCTTCCTGCACTGATTCGACCGATGACCGAGAACGACTCCACGGACCGGTTGCTCCTCGACGCGATGCTCGGCAAACTGACCACGTACCTGCGGATGTGTGGCTACGACGCCGCGTATATCCTCGACGAGGGCGGCGAGTGGGGGCCAGAGCCCGGAAACGACCCCAGTGACGACGAGATCCTGGCGCAAGTCGAGGCGTCGGATCGGACGCTCGTGACGCGCGACGTCGAGCTCGCGACCCGCGCGACCGACGCCGTGCTCCTGTCCACGCGCGACGTGAAAGACCAACTCAGAGAGGTCCGCGACGCCGGCTACGCCCTCACGCTCGACGATCCGCCGACCCGCTGTAGCGCGTGTAACGGCGAACTCCGTCCCGTCGACGCGGCCGAGTCGCTTCCGGCGTACGCACCCGACCCGGCCGAGACCGACTGCTGGCGCTGTCGCTCCTGCGGGCAGGTGTTCTGGAAGGGCAGCCACTGGGACGACGTGACAGCGACGCTCGAAGAGCTATAGGAGCGACAGTCAGCGCGAGCGGTCCGACCGCGACGTCCACTCTTCACAGGGGTCCATATCGTCCATCAGTTCCTCGTGTGCGCCGCAGTACGGCTGGATCCCCGAGTCAGTACGGACGTACTCGAAGTGTGCGCAGTTGCCGCAGTAGGAGTCTGCAGCGTCGGATGCGGAGCCGCGCTCGGTGCGCTCGGAGCGCTGGCTTCGCGGCGTCTGTGCGCGCTCGGTCTGCTGTCGTGGCTTCGAAGCCGAACTCGCTGCTGCACCGGCGCTCTGCGTCGCGCCCGGTGCGGCGTCCATCGGCGACGAGATCGACTCGGCGTCGGTGCCGCCGTCCGACGCCGGGCCGGGCGTGTTGCCGGGGGCGCTGGAACCGCCGTTGCTGGATCTGCCTGCGGTCTGCGTTTCGACTTCGCCGTCGGGTGTACCGCCAAAGAAGCCGATACCGCCGAGGCCGCCGCGCGAGCGCTCGACCGGGACGTACTTCGTTTCGCTCTTGCGCGTCACGTTCACGGTGGCCGTCCCCCCGGGATCGTTGCGCGTCTTGAAGTTCGCGACGCCGGCGAACAGACACCAGAAGGTGATCATCGCGCCGAGGAAGTAGACGCCGACGGTCATCAGCGTCAAGTCGGGCTTGCCCGCGCCGCAGAGCGATCCCGACCAGCGGCAGGGGTACGCGTAGGTGAAGAGCGCGACGCCGATCACGGCGATGCCGGCTCCGACGACCGCTGCTGCCTTCGTGAGCCGCGCGGAGGGGAGCACCGCGAAGATACCGAGAAAGACCGCAGGGACGCCGACGCCGGCGAGCACGCCCCCGAGTTGGCGCTTGGCCGTCAGCGCGGCCGGTTCGGTTCCGTAGAGAACGTCCGTCGTGGCGACGACGATGCCGAAGACGACGAAGAGCGCCCCGGCGAGAAACAGCACTAGCCCGAAGAGCAGTCGCCGGAGGCTCGCCCCCGTTTCTTTTCCCCTGTAAACCTCCGAGAGACTGGGCATAGGCCTAGTTCGAAGTCACCACACAAAACGATGCGTCAGACGGACGTACGACGGACACTCGAACGGGGACCAGAACCCGTCTTCCGAGCGGGCAACACATATGCGATGGGACGAGGTCGACTGGGCAGAAGGTGGCGAGCAACCGGGGAGAAGACGACGAGCGATAGAGCAGTAGGCGACGGACAACAGACCAAGCTGGCAGCGATCGATAGAGCAGTAGACGACGGACGGTAGACACACAGGCGACGGACAGAGAGACCCGCGAGCGTCGCGTTCACGGGCCTTCGGGCGTGTCGAAGAGATTATTGTACGGGCTCGCTAACCGCCGGGTATGGCAGACGAGGAGGAATCCGAGGGCCCCGTCGTCGAATTAGGCGAGGAAACACCCGTCGAGGGCCAGCCGCTGGCGCGCGTCGCCGCGCGACTCACCTGGCCCCACGAGATGAGCCGGATCGTCGAACAGGAGGGCGACAGCGTCGTTCGGACGCCGTCCGGCCCCCAGACGCTCGCCGACGTCCTCGAAGCAGTCGACGAGACGTACTTCGACTCCCGACAGACGTTCGTCGACCGGGTCCACGACGTCATCGGCGATGGGCCCGTGCAGACCGAGTGAGTATCGGCCACGACGGTGTCCGTTCACGTACGTATTCGTAACGCCGCTTTCGAGTCGAGTTGGCTCCAGCGGTCGCTGTTCGTCGGTCTCGTCCTCTCGATACTCTGGAGTTCGTGGACGGTCCCACCGTCGGATCTCACCGCACGCGTCGTCCGCGACGCCGTCGTGTTCCTCTTCGTGCCCATCGGTCTCGCGATCACGCACGGGCGGAACCTCGGCTACCGAGTCGACCGGCGGGCGCTCCGCGACACCCTTATTCTCGCTGCATTCGTGCTTCCCTTCTACCTCGTCGGCGCGTCGCTGCCGAGCATCCGCGCGTACTACCCGATGTGGCAGACGACGACTGCGCTCGGGCAGTTCCTCCCGCACACGATCCAGCAACTGCTCGTCGTCGTCGCCGCCGAGACCTACTACCGCGGACTGCTCTGTGTCGGCGTCAGCGACGATTTCGGGTTCAAGAGCGTCTTCATCAGCCCCGTCGTCTACGCCCTTCACCACGTCGGCAAGCCGCCGATCGAACTCCTGCTGTCGGGGCCGACAGACGTTCTCTTCGGCGCAGTCGATTACCACAGCCAGTCGCTGTTGCCCTCGATCGTCGCCCACGGCCTCGGCCTGACGCTGCTCGATTGGCTCACACTGCACGACCCCGTGTTTCCGCCGCAGGACGTACTGGCGGCCTTGCGGTGGTTGCCAGTCCCGCTGTGAGGTGCTGATAGACTGCCGTGCGAGGGACAGAGACCGCTGTGAAAGGGCATAGATTTTCCTCGCGTGCCGTCGTATGACAACCCGATGACTCTACCGATAGATCCGGAAGCGATCGCTGCGTCAGATATCGGCGAAGAGCGCGCGACACTACAGATGGAACACGGAGACGCGATCGAACACGTTCGGGAGGCGTTCACCGACGCCGGCTTCGGGATCGCGACTGAATTCTCGGCCTCGGAGTTGCTCAACGAGAAGATCGACGCCGGACGCGACCCGTATCACGTTCTCGGGGCCTGCAACCCGTCGATGGCGAACCGCGCGCTCGACGCCAGCGACAACCGGATGGGTGGGCTGTTCCCGTGCAACGTCGTGGTCTGGCAGGAAGAGCCGGGCGTCCAGACCGTCTATCACGTGAGTATTATGCGCATCGCTCGCCTGGTCGGGATGGCACCCGACAGCGACGAGATGGCCGACGTCATCGCCGATACGGGCGAGCTCGTCGACGAGGCGTTCGGGAACCTCGACGCGGAGTGAGAACTGACAGTTGCGTTCGTGCGCCGTCACGCACTCGATGGCACGACCGCGTGCAAGCGGGCGCGTGACGGCGCACGGACGCCACTACTGGAGGGCGATTAGGATCGGTCAGACGCGGGGCGTGGATCCCACGATCCGAGGCGCCGCATCGTCGCATCCATCTGTGAAAAGTGGGCGGTTTTCCTGTCACGGTCAGACATAGCATACCTAGAATCAGGAGTATCACATAAGTATTTTTCTGCGCCGCCTATTTGGTTTTTATCACTAGTGTACCCACATATTGTATTTATATATAAAATATATTCCGGCTATAGTTGCTATTTCTTTCAATTTCTGCCGTCTAGTGTCACAGTCGACGCGCGGTACGGGCTGTCCGCTCGTTCACGAGAAGCGACAGACAATAGGTAGCGACAACCGACAGAATTAGCCCGCGGCCCAACCCACCGTCGGGTATGATTCACAGCGACTGGGACGATTGGCTCCCGCGCGCCGTCGAATCGGCCGACCCGGAAACTGTCGCGATCTGGTATCTCGGCTGCAACGGCTTCATTCTGAAGGGCTCGGAGGGGACGACCGTCGCGATCGACCCGTATCTCGGCACGGGTGACCCGCCGCGGACCGTCCGGATGATTCCCGTGCCGTTCGCGCCCGAGGACGTCGCCGAGATGGACGCCGTCTTCGCCACGCACGAACACACCGACCACACGCACGGCCCGAGCCAGGCGCCGATCCTCGAAACCACCGGCGCATCGTTCTACGCGCCGGACGACTCGCTCGCGGTCGCCTTCGACGACGAGGCGTGGCTCGACGAGTACGACCTCACAGAAGAGCAGTTCACCGAGGTCACCGAGGGCGACACCGTCGAGGTGGGCGAGTTCACCGTGCACGTCGAGATCTCTCACGACCCCGATTCGACGCATCCGGTCTCCTACGTGTTCGAGCACGACTCGGGGACGTTCTTCCACGGTGGCGACACCAAGCCGCACGACGACTTCGACGACGTCGGCGAGCGCTACGACATCGACCTGGGCGTGCTCGCGTTCGGCGCGATCGGGAACATCGACGACAAACAGACCGGCGAGCCGAAGCGCACGCGCTGGTACTCGACGGAGAACGAGGCCGTCGAGGCGGCCTCGGCCCTCCAGTTCGAGCGGTTCCTCCCGAGCCACTGGGATATGTGGAAGGGGCTGACCGCCGATCCGAAGGTACTCCACCACCACACGCGGAGCTACGCGTACCCCGAATCGCTGGAGATCGCCGAGATCGGCGATCGGATCGACCTCTGAGTCGCGGGCGAACGCGACCCGCCACTTCGTCGTAGCAACGTCCCCTCGGTAAAAAGCGGACGTGACAGGACTCCCGCGAGCGGTAGCGAGCGGGCGGTCGTCACGGGAGTGCGCGACGTGAGCGGACGTGACGGGACTCCCGCGAGCGGTAGCGAGCGGGCGGTCGTCACGGGAGTGCGCGACGTGAGCGGACGTGACGGGACTCCCGTGAGCGGTTGCGAGCGGGCGGTCCTCACGGGGGTGAACGAAGTGAGCGGACGTGACGGGATTCGAACCACGGTCGGACGTGCTTGCTCCGCTGCGCGCGACTTCCCCGATTCGAATTCCTCAGCGTCGTTTTCACGCCTCGCTGTCGCTCGGCGGGAAACGGACGTGACGGGACTCCCGCGAGCGGCAGCGAGCGGGCGGTCGTCACAGGAGTGACCGAAGTGAGCGGACGTGACGGGATTCGAACCCGCGCTCTAGGGGTTAGGAACCCCTCGCCTTAGTCCACTGGGCCACACGTCCTACCGCAGGATAGCGTAGCCGTCGCGTGAACTACCCCTGCCTACTCGCCGCCTTCGGCGGCTCCTTGAGGCAGGGGCTTCCTGCTTCCACGACGCACTTTGCAGACACAACGGTGTCCGTAGGGAGCGCAGTCTCCACAGGCGTTAACGAATCGCTGCGCGATTCGTTCGCACACCAGAAATCTTCGATTTCTGGGGACGTTCGTTCGGAGTGAACCACTCCTACGTCTTCGAGACCGCGAGAAAGGATGTTCCACGACGCATTCGCGTCTCTATCCGCTTCAAACCCACAAGATGGGCACGAGTGTTCGCGCACCCACAGCGGTTTATCCGTCTTGACACCACAGGACGCACATTTCTTTGTCGTGTCTTTCGGGTCAACAGCGACGAAGTGCGTTCCCTCCCGCTCGCACTTGTATTCGAGCATCCGAAGGAACGTCCCCCACGCCGCACCCGCACGGTTGCGCGAGTTGCCCGGTAGTTCCACCAAACCCTTCGCGTCCAAATTCTCTACGGCCACAAGGTCGTATTCTCGGGCGTAGTAGTTCGAGAGTTTGTGGAGGAAGTCACGGCGCTTGTTCTTCAACTCGGCGTGTCGTTCGGCCACGACCCGGCGTTGTTTCTCCCAATTCGCAGAGCCGTGCTGTTTCCGCGAGAGGTTGCGCTGTGCGCGTTCCAACCGCTCGCGCTCGTCGCTGAAGTCAGGACTCTCGATAGCGTACCCGTCGGTGTCGTGAGCGTACTTCAGGAAGCCTACGTCAATCCCGACGACTTTCTCGGGTGTCTCCGGTTTCTCAGGCGTTGCTTCGTCCACGTTGATACCGAATGTGGCGAACCACTCACCCGTCGGTTCCTGCTTGACCGTGACCTGTTTGATGGTCGCGTTCTCGGGAATGTCTCGGTGGAGGTGAATCGGTATTTCTCCGATTTTGCTCAACCACAGGACAGGCCGACCACTCGTATTCTTGAGTTTGAAGCCGGACTGATTGTAGGTGAGCGACCGATACTCCCGAGGCGGTTTCCACTTGAGCATTCCCACGGCGCGTCCGTTCTCCTTCTGCGCTTTGAGCGTGGAGAGATTATCGTAAACGCGCTTGACAACCATCTGCAACACCTTCGAGTGAACGTCTCCGAGGTCGTCCCACCACGATTTGAGGTCGGGGAGTGTGCCCTGTACCTTGTAGCGGGCGGGAATCTCGTCTGACTCGTTGAGTTTGTAGAGGACGTGGTTATACAGTTGCCTACAGGTATCGACGTGGTGCAGAAGCGTCTCCGCGAGAGCTTCCGGTGGGTCGAGCCGATACTTGTAGTTGTAGTGCATCTATTCTTCTCGTTCCTCGATAAGTTCGTCCAGTTTCTCTTGGACGAACGAGGAGAGATTCAGGTGGTTCTCCTGGATCCACTCCTCTTGGTCGTCTCGGATGGAGATGTTCTTGCGCGTTGCCACAACATATTATACACAAAATACATAAATAAGAGTTGTGATTGCGTGGGCCTGTGGGCCGGGCGACGAACGTGTTTGAGAACCGTACGGCGCTGTATCCCCTCCCTACTGCGCTACTCGGTCGCTTCGCTCCCTGCGTTGCTCCTTGAGGAAGGGGACTTAGCGCCTACTTACAGTTAAACAGATACGGTTCCGAGAAAAACGCCGGGTGGGGGCAGCGCCTCATAGGGCTTATCGTAAGTCCGCATAGATTTCTCGCCGGACGGTACGGCGAGAATCTCTGAACAGTTACGATAATCCCTATCAGTTCGCGTCGGTGGACGTTTCCGTCGACTTCGTGGTCTCGGCCTCGTCCGCCTCTTCGTCGTCCATCTGACTCAGTTCATCTTCGATCTCTTCACGGCCGCGCTTGAACTCTCCCATCGCCTGCCCCGTGGAGCGGGCGAGTTTGGGGATCTTGTTCGCGCCGAACAGCAGCACCAGTATGAGCAGGACGACGAGCACTTCCGGCCCACCCGGGAGCCCCGGGAACAGTGGGGTAACACTTACGGACATTGCTACCAGCACCTAACCCAGTCGTAATTATAGGCTTTTTGCCTCCCACACCCGGGTAAAGAACGGCGTTTCACGTCCACAGATGGGCGCTCAGCTAATATACTGGCCGCAGCATCATAATTGCACCTCTCATCCGCTCCGAGGGCGAGCGCCCGGTAGATCCGTACGAACCGCTCAGCGGTGACGGCGACGTCGGGCTCGAAGACGCGACGGGCTGTGGCCGTCTCATAGGGATTCTCGTAACTGTTCGGAGATTCTCGCCGTATCGTCCGGCGAGAAATCTATGGAGACGTACGATAATCCCTATCAGTTGTACGGCTGACGTCGTCGCCGGGATCGAGCATCCTGAGTCTGTCGGACAGAAGTCCGTGAATCGTGTTGGCCCCCGCGGGGTGCCGATACGCTTCACATCGTTCTGTCCGACAGTATGACAACCGTCCTGTTGGGCGGGTTCGCGACGCTGTTGCTCGGAATGGTTGTCCTGCAGGCGTTCGTGTTTGGCGGGCATCTGCACCTCTACATCGACAAATTCGGTGAGGCGCACCTCGAACTCGCGCGCTTTGCGGTCGTCTGTGGGACTGTGCCTTTTGGATTGTATGTCCTCGACGAGATGTTACGGAGTGCGTGAGCGACGGCAAGCGGTGTGACTCAGCGCTTGCCGTCGACCGGGCGCAAAGAATGGAGCGTGTGAAGGGGTGGTGCGAGGTGTGGGAGGCGCGCTATTCGTTCTGGGACGCGAAGTACGCGCCGGCGACGATCGCCAGGATGACGATCACGACGCCAGCGATGAGCAGCGGGCCAGGCCCGCCGTCGTCACCCGGCGGCGACGTCGTCGTCGCCTGGGTCGCTGGTTCCGTCGTCTCGTCCGGCTGATCGGTCGTATCAGCCGTCGTCGTCACCTGCGCTTGCTCCTGCGTCGTGACCGCGAACGGCGAGAAGCCCGTCGTCTCTGCGCTCAGGACGACTTCGCCGTCTTGGGTCTCGGCGCTCGTTTCGAGCGTCTCCCAGGCACCGTCGCGGTAGTGCTGGACGACCAGCTGCTCAGCACTCACGCCCAGTTCGTCCAGGCGCGACTGCGAGACGCTGATCGAGACCGTCGCGGTCTCGCCTTCAGCCGGGTCCGGCGCGGAGATGTCGACCCCGCTCACGTAGTCGCCTTCGGGGGCGGGTACGTCAGCCGGCGGGTCGGGCAGTTCTTGGACAGACGTCTGGCCCGTCTTGTTCGGAACGGACACGGAGACGCTCGTTGCGCCCGTACCGCCCGAGAGGTTCACCTTCGCGGCGCCGTCCTGGTCGAGATCGACCGTTTCGGAGACTGGCTCAGGCGTGGTGTCGCCACCCGGCGTCGCGGTGTCTTCCGGTGGGGCAGCACCGCCGCCACCGCCACCGCCGCCACCGCCACCACCGGTATCGTCGTCATCGTCACCGCCGCCACCGCCGCCGGTATCGACCTCGACGCTGAGGTCGATCCGTTCAGAGGTGGCAGACTCGAACGACGTGGTGTCGGAGGCGTCTTTGCCCTCGACCGAGACTGTGAGTGTTTCGCCCTCGGAGCCGTCCTCCGCGGGGAACTTGATTTCGTAGTAGCCGTCGGCGTCAGTCGTCGCCGTGTAGCTGTTGCCGTCTTCGTCGGTCACCGTGACGGTGAGCCCGTCGACCGCATTTCCATTCTGGTCAGTGACCGTGCCGAAGACTTCGTGCGGCGGACTTGGAACGGCGACTGCAGTCGCTGGGGCGATGAGCAGCATCGCCACCATCGCGACTGCGAGATACCGCAGGCCACGAGAGTTCCGTATCATCTTGGTTGTCATTTTGTTGTAGTTACCCCCAAATAAATTCGGAAAGGTGTGGACTGCGGTTGGTTAGCGAACCTGGTCGTACTTGGAGACCGTGTAGACTTCGCCGTTCTCGACGAAGACCCAGTAGGCCTCACCGGGCTTGAAGTGGCCACCTTCGACGGTCTTGTAGCCGAACTGACCGTCGGATGCCTGACCGTAGATGTGGGTTGCAGTGCTCACACTATCGAGTGTTGCGAGTGCACCGCCCGCCTGAGTGTCCGCATCTTGGGCATTCTCCTGCCAGTGACCGACGAGGTTCCAGCCTTCGTGGAGTTGCTGCTCGCCAGGCGTGGCGCTCTCGGCGGTGGTTCCAGACTCTTCGTTGCGCACCGTGATGTCGACCGTCGCGTCAGCGTCGGTCTTCACGATGTACCCCTGACCGCCTTCGAGGGACTCGATGTCCTGGTTGTCGGCGGACTTCTCGGGGCTGTAGGAGAGCCACTCGCCGTTCTCGTAGGTCATCACCGTCGCATCGCTGAATTCAGAACTCGCGATGTCGAGCGAGCCGAATTCAGCGGGGACGGACACGAAGTTGACACCGTCCTTCAGGTGGTATTCGTGCGTGTCGACCGGATCGTCCGTACCAGCAGCAGAGGTGTGGTCTCCGAATTCTTCCTCAACCGTATCGACGCCGAATTCGATGTGCTCTGCGTCACCCGTGGCAATCACCGTGTCGAACTCAACAGTGATCTCGTTGTAGCCGGTGAGATAGGCATTTTCTGCAGGGGTGCCTGCGAACGTGATGTTCGAGACATCGAACTCACCAGCTTCTTGGATGGGTTCGTTGAACTGCACAACGACCGTCGATCCGGCGTTGTTGCGCTTGTTGTCGGAGGTGAGCTCAGCGTCGTCAGCCTCCGGATCCTCGTAGTCGACTTCAGCCGTATCGTCGATATCGAGTCCCACATCGTCGTCCGTCGCGCCGTCGAGGGCCTCGATGCTCTGTAGGTTCAGACCGTAGATGCTGTCGCGCTGAACAGTGTAGTTCACCGTGTAGGTGTACTTGTCACCGTTCGCTTCTTCGGTTGCATCCTCGATGTGGAACGTCTCGTCAGTGTGATCGACTTCGACGAGCTGCGGACTCACGAGGTTCGCCGTGAAGTTATCCAGCTTGTCGGTAGCGTTGAACGAGATCTGGACTTCGTGGTTCGACGTGTTCGTCAGCTGGATGTCGCTGACCCAGACACTATCCGTGATCGTGACGGTCTGAGTGTTGTTGTTGTCGACAGAGTCGTTGAAGCGAGCGACCTGAATCTCGTCGTTGCCGATATCGTCCTCGACAAGCGAGGTGTTCAGGGTGACCGTCGCGGTCGTGTCGCCCGCATCGTGTTCGACACCGACAATTCGGTGGTTCACACCGCTCTCACTGTTCTGGTAGTGGATGTTACCGTCAGTGAGGTTCGTGTCCGTGTCGTTGTAGACGCTCTCAGAGAACCGAAGTTCCACGGTGGTATCACCAGTTTCGGCCGTCACCAGGTCAAGCGTCGGCTTCTCGGTGTCAGTGAGCGTGACCGGCTCACCAACTGGCGCGTTACCGACGTCGTCAGTCCCGCCCGTCATCGTCAGCGAGGCGGTGCTGATGTCTGCCAGGACTTCGCTTTGAGTCGTCACCGTGTAGGTGTCGGCGTCTTCGCGCGTGACGTCGTGAACCGTGACGTTGTCCCCGCTGAAGGTGGCGCCGTCGACCGGTTCACTGAGTTCGACCGTGATCGTGTTCGTACCCGCGTTCGTCGTCGCGCTGACGATCTCGGGCTTCACGGTGTCTTTCGCGACAGTGCTGCTCTCACTGTCGGTGTAGCCAGCCTTCGAGAGGTCCTCGACGTCGACCGTGATGCCGAGGCTCTCGGTGTCTTCGAGACTGGAGAGATCAAGCGTCGATCCGGTGAGCTGGATATCGTCACCAGGACCAACCTTCGTGTACGTCGCGTTGATGTTCGAGTCGGCCGTCGCAGAGACCGTCACGTTGACCGTCTCGTCGACGTCGATCGAGACACCAGCGTAGCTGTCTGCGCTCGTGTTGGTGACGTCCTCGAGGCCACTGATCGTGACCGTCGGTCCGGTCGTGTCGTTGATGGCAACCGTCTCGGTACCGACCTGCGCACCGGCGGAGTCAATGAGCTGACCCGCGCGAGCGTTGACGAGGTCGGCTTCGAGGTCGGAGGCCTGCACGTCACCGTTCAGGTCAACGACGAGGACCGTGTGACCATCCTCAAGGTAGGCATCCGTGACCGCATCGATGCCAATGGCACCACCAGCGCTGACGTCCTGGTAGGCGAAGTCGTCCACCGTGAACGTAGCGTCACCGCTCGGGTAGACGTCTTCGTTGAAGTGGACGTAGGCAGTGTTGGTACCAGCGTCAGTTTCGACCTCGGTGATCGAGGGGAGTTCCTCGTTGATGGTGAAGTTCGCCGTCTCGGAGGAGTCGGTCTCACCGAAGCGGTTCTCCGTCGAGACTTCGACGGAGAAGGAGTTACCATCGTAGCCGTCCGGAATCGTGAGTTCCTTCTGGATGTCGTCGGTAGGCACAACGTCCGAGGACGTGCCGAGCGTCGTGAGGACCTCGTCATCGTCCGTGGTCGCGGTGCCCTTGTCGTCGACCAGTTCGAACGTGACGGACGTCGCGTTCGTCTGGTCCGTGTAGTTGTATTCGACAGTGATCGTATCACCAGGGCGGACGACGCCCGCCGTCGTGGAGGCGTCGTTGACGTCAGCCGTGTTGTCGTTGATGACGACCCACTTCTTGTTCGTCTCAGCGGAGTGCGTGTTGCCAGCGCTGTCAGTGACCGTGACGTTCACCGAGTACGTGCCTTCGTTCAGAGTACCCGGAGAGTTGTCCGATTGGTCAAGGTCGAGATCAAGCGACTTGCGCGTGTCGTCGTTGACGTACTGCGAGTCATCGACGTTGTACGTGTAGTCGGTCGATCCGTTCAGCGTGACCGTAACGGATTCGGTGTTGTCTTCGTAGTAGTTGTACGCGACACCGAGCGTGTCACCGGACTGCTTGATGACTTCGCTGGTGGGTTTCTCGATCTGGATGTCGCCGGGGTTGATGTCGTCGATCTCGAGGACATCAGTTTCAGTATCGGAACTGCTCAGACCGGCTTCGTCAACGGCGGTAACCGTCACGTTGTAGGTCGTGTTAGTCAACCCGTCACCGTTGACGGTGTCTGCATTGGCTTCCGTCAGCGTGATCGTATCCTGACCATCCGTATCCGCAGTCACGAAGGTGGTGTTGTTACCCGTACCATCAGCGAGCGTCACGTTCACGCGAGCAGGATTTGCCTCGGTGAGATCGTACTCAACCGTGAGATCCTGACCCGTGCGGTTGTACTGAAGTTGAGTCGGCGACGTCAGGTCGATCGAGGGCGATGTCGTGTCGAACACGACACGGTCCTGTGCCGTCGCCGACGTCGTGTTACTAGCGACGTCAGTCACGTTGACGGTGAGGTTGTACGTACCGTCAACGAAGCCGTTGCCTTCGACAACGTCTGCGCTGGACGCGTTGAGGTCGAGAGCAACCTGCTTTTCGTTGTTGTCACCAGCGTACTGGCTGTCGTCGATGTTGTACTCGACGACGTTCGAGCCGTTCTCGAGGATGACTGTTGCAGTGTTGGGGTTCGCCTCGTTGTAACTGTAGTTGACGTTCAGCGTGTCGTCAGTCGTGTTGACGACCGTCGTAGTGGGCTTGTCGATGCTAAGGTCAGCGGGATCGGTCGTGTCGACCGTCGCGCTGTCAGACTGACCCGTTGCACCGTTGTTGTCGTTGGCAGTGTCGTTAGCTTCGTTGAGTGTGATCGTGTATTCACCGTCAGAGGCGCCACTATACGTAGCGGTGTACGTGTATGGCCCACTTCCACTCTCGGTGAAGTCACCACCGACTCCTGTCAGAGTGCCAGTCTCGGCGCCACTAACTGCGGCTGAGACAGCACCTAATTGTTCAGTACTGTTGAACTCAACTTGGACATCCTGTCCGGTCGGGTTCGTAACCGTGTATTTTGAGATAACTGGCCCAAGGCCGTCGGCGGCAGTCGTTTGTGCGAAGCTATCGAGCGAGTTACCTTCTGTGTCTTCGATAGCACTAATCTGAGTGACCGATGGAGTTGCGTCAGCCGAAAGCGTGCTATCGACTGTGAGGATGACGTCCTCACCGTTTGAGGCGAGTTTGACTCCAGTAACCGCGCCAGGCTCTCCGTTCACTTGGTAGTCACCAGTCGTTACTGTACTTGCGTTTAGACCACTTGGCTCGGTGTAGTTGACGTAGATCTTGTCACGAGCCAGGCTATCTCCTCCAGACTGGTTGCCGGTGACGGCGCCCTCAAATGTGGGAGCCGTCACGTCATTAACCGTAACATCTTGGAAGTTGGTGAAATCGAATCCCTCACCGCTGCCATAGGTACCATCGCTGTTAGCGTCAACAGCGTACTGAGCGGATCCAGTCGTGGTTGCCACGTTAGGAACACCAACAGATCCGATGTCAAATGTGATGTTCACAGTGTCACTGTTGACACCATTAGCATCGTCGTCACTCAGACTGACTGTCGCGGTGTCGTTGTTGTCGTAGACGTTGGTAGAACCGACAGTGACGTTCCCGTTGTTGATTGTGGTGCCTGAAACCGACGATCCACTCAGATCGAAGTCAACCTCCGTGGGGAGGCGGACAGCGAAGACCTGAGCCGTCGTGTCACTAGTGTTAACATCAGTTGCATTGAGCGTTACCGTTAGTGTATTACCCGTCGTATTTCCATCGACGGAACTGGGTGAAATACTACTATTCCCAGCACTGGTCGATGCCGCTGCAGCACTCCCAGCGAACGCGATGGAGCCTCCGAAGACGGAGACGATCATCAGCGCCGCGAGGAACACTGCGCGGACTTTGTCGTGTTTATCGTGTGTCATTCAGTGTTGAATGTATAATCGTGGTTAGTTAGCGAGCGATACGACTGCTGGATCATCGCGTGCTCCGGCGGGCTCGCGCCCGGCGCGTCAATCGAGGTCGTAATAATCCTCGAGCACCTCCTCCAGTTTTTCAGAGACGTTCTTCCCGTCTGCAACGGCATCACTGCGGACCTGTCGCCAGACGTCCCGGCTGATCTCGATGGACGTGTGCGTGGTGTCCGAGCGACTGCCGTTATCCGATGTTGTCATCGTTGCCATGTTCCGTTCTACTACAATCGATCCAGTTCGAGTGGCCTCCACACAGCTATGCACCACTCGGCACGTGTATTCCAGTTTACACCACTTATATCTATTGCTAGTGTCTACCGCTGGTATTCGCCAAAGGTTTTATTTGAATCTGGCAAACACGAATGTTTCACGGTCTTTACTGTGGGTTTAGGGAATCCGGACGGTCAGGTGTGGTACCAATATTCACGGACTCAACGTGGCTCGTCAGCTACAGTCAGACCACGCACGCACGAGCGCGAAAAGAGAGTGTAGTTACGAGGTGTAGTTACGAGATGCAGTTACGAGAGAAACGGGTCTGATTCCGGCGTCACTCCGTGGGAGCGCGATCGGAGATCGCCAGCGGTTCGATGGTGATCTTCGCTGCAAGCTCGTCGACGGCGGCGGTGAACGCCTCGCGATCGTCGTCGTAGAGGCCAGCCGTATCGGACGGGCCGACGTCGGTCAGGAACTCCTGCCCGGCGAGTTCCCGCAGTCGTGTGTTGAGGGATGTCCGCTTGCGGTCGAGCCGGACGGACAGATTCGAAGCGCCTGTACGCCGGCCATCAGCCGACACTTCGAGAATCTCGAAGTCGGTCGACTGCGTCAGGCGATAGGTGATCACACCTACGACAGATACTACCGGTATATGGGTATTCGGCTCGGGAACCGTGGTGACACACGACGACTGCGTCGCCGGACAGCAGACCCCGCGACGCTCGGTGAATTCGGGCCGAAACAGGCAATCGAAACCAGCGACAGCAACATTGAACCGGGATGCCTGCGCACTCCCGGTATGGTTTCAGTCGGCGATACTGCCCCTGACTTCACCGCACCGCTCGCAGACGGCGACATCGGCTCGTTCACCCTCTCAGAAGAACTCTCGGAGGGGCCGCTCGTGCTCGCGTTCTTCCCCGCGTCGTTCACGAGCACCTGTACGACCGAGATGTGTACGTTCCGCGATCAGATGGCCAACTTCGAGGACGTCGGCGCCGAAGTGTACGGCATCAGCATCGACACGCCGTTCACGCTCAACGAGTTCCGCCGGCAGAACGAACTGAACTTCGCGCTCCTCAGCGACACCAACCGCGAGATCATCGACGCCTACGACGTCTCGATGGACTTCGCGGACCTCGGCGTCTACAACGTCGCAAAGCGCGCGGTCTTCGTCGTCGACGAAGACGGGTCAGTCACCTACGCCTGGGTGAGCGACGACCCCGGCGCCGAACCCGACTACGACGAGGTCGCCGCCGCCGCCGAAGAAGCGAGCGCCTGAGAGGAAGTACTCTCACTGTGTACCGCCGAGCGCCACTCCCGGTGGCGGTGGTCGGCGGTAAGAGACGAGAGTAATCAGTATGAGTCGGTCGCGACACCCGAATCTGACACGTTCCCGATCGGCCTACCCGTAGGCTACTTTGCGCTCCCCGGAGAATATACAGAAGTATGGCTGAGTCTACCGAGAGCGTCGGTCACGAGTACGACCCGGACGCAGACCACAATTTCCCGGACGAGCGACTCAACGCGGTTCTCCCGCAGATCCTCGACGACCCCGAGATTACGACGTATCTGCAGGCCCAGAACGTCAACGCGGTCACGCGCAAAGGATACAACGACCACGGTCCCAAACACATCGAGATCGTCCGCAACCGCGCGCTCAACCTCTATGACCTCCTGAAGGGCGGCGACGTGGCGTTCAACGGCGCGGCCGACCAGGGCCTCGCGGAGGCCGACGAACCGGTGATCGTCGCGCTGGCGGCGACGCTGCACGATATCGGCCACGTCGTCCACCGCGACGAGCACGCGTACTATTCGATTCCGCTCGCATCCGACGTCCTCGACCGCATCCTCCCGCAGTTCGAGTTCTACGACACCCCTGAGGTAGTCCGGATGAAGGCCGAAGTGCTGCACGCGATTCTGTGCCATCACACCGAAGAAGATCCGCTGACGACCGAAGCGGGCGTCATTCGCGTCGCCGACGCGCTGGATATGGAGCGCGGCCGCTCGCGCATCCCCTACGAGAAGGGTGGCCGGGGGATCAACACCCTCTCCAGCCAGGCGATCGAGAGCGTCTCGCTCCGTCCCGGCGACGGCAAGGCCGTCCTCGTCGAGATCGAGATGGTCAACGCTGCCGGCGTCTATCAGGTAGATAACCTCCTGAAAGCGAAACTCAGGGATTCGGGACTCGCATCGCACATCCGCATCGTCGCGGTCAACACGAAAGCCGACGATCAGCTCGTCGAGCGGATCGAACTGTAAGGCGACCGAATAGCGAGAGCAGCGCAGACGAGGGGCGACGCGCTCAGTCGTCTGCGGGCGTGACTTCTTCGAGGCCGGCGACGGTGAGTTCGCCACCGAGCGTCCGGTTCGGGTACGGGATGTCGATGCCCTCCTCGTCGAAGCGCCGTTTCACGGTCTGGACGTACTCCGCGCGGGTCTTGACGAAGTCAGCACGACTCGGGTCGTCGATCCAGATTCGAGAGGTAAGCGTCACCGAGGAGTCACCGAGTTCCGTCAGCCGCACCGTCGGCGCGGGATCGTCGAGGATGTCGTCGCGGGCGTCGGCTTCCTCGACGATGATCTCGGTCGCTCGCTCGACGTCGTCGTCGTAGCCGATTCCGAAGGGGACCTGGAGGCGGAGTTTGTTTTTCGCGACGGGGTTCTTGATGACGCCGTCGGTCAGCGCCGAGTTCGGCACCGTCAGGAGTTCGTTGTCGAACGTCCGGACGCGCGAGACGCGGAAGCTGATGTCTTCGACGATACCGGAGTTGCCGTCCCATTCGATCCAGTCGCCGATCTTGAACGGCTTGTCGGTGTAGATGAAGATGCCGGCGACGAAGTTCTTCAGGACGTCCTGCATCGCGAACCCGATCGCCAGCGTCGCCGCCGCGGCGATCGTCGCGAGCGACTGCAGGAAGTTGGGGTAGCCCGCCGCCCCGAACGCCGCGGTGATGCCGACGAAACCGACGACGAGGACGAGGAGTCGCCGCAGTGGCGTCTGTGCGTGTGTTTCGAGACCGCGCGAGTCCATCATCCGGTTCGCGAGCGGGAGCACGACGCTGCGCCCGACGAGATAGACGACGGCGAACACGCCGAGGAACGCCAGCGCCTGTCCGAGCAGGCCGGCGACCGTGTCCGGCAGTCCGAATCCAGCGAGGAAGCGACCGATAGAGTCGCTCAGGCCGACGCCCGTCTGGAGCGTCGCCCCGCCGGTCATCGGTAGAGAACTCCCGTGTTACCTCGTGTTTCGATTACCGTGGCATCGGTGCGCTCTGCCAACTCCGCGGCTAACTCCTCGACCGTCGTGCCGCCCTGAGCGGCTCGGAGGAACTTCACTTTGATGAGGTCCCGGTCTGCGAGTTGGTCGGATACTTCCTCGACGACGGGGTCGAGACCGCCCTTTCCGACCCAGACGGTGACATCCAAGTCGTGTGCCTGCTTTCGCAACTCCTGTTCGTCCATACCGACTCGCTACGGCCGCACCCGGTTTGAAACTTAAGACTCACAAATAGTCCATACTATCGTAGCAGTTGCAACTGATTGCGCACCCGATCGCACGACAGCGTCTGATCGGGTGAGTGAAGACTTGTAAATGCTACTATCGGCACTCACACGGGCTGGGCCGCCGAAGCGGACAGACCCTTATAGGAACGATCGTAGGTCCTCATACATATCTCGCCGGACGGTACGGCGAGAATCTCCGAACAGTGACGATAGTCCCTATTACTCGTCACCGTACGGATACCGCTTCGTCGCGCCGCATAAGAGACACCGGACGACGACGTGTCCCGACTGGAGCCGAACGCGTGCGGTCGAACCGGGTCGGAGATACGCGTCACACTCGTCGCAGGTGAACCGACGGAACCGGCGCGGGAGGCCCGAGCGGTTCCGCTCGGCGATGCGGCGCGCGAGACGAACGTACTCGCGTGCGCGTTCGACGTCTCCCCCGGCCGTCGCCTCCCGAGCGAGGTCGTGCAACCGTTCGATCCGTTCAGCCGGGATACCCATTACCGACGCGTCGTGACGAGCGGAAAAAGACGTTCCGAGTCGGCCGCGTGGACCCGGACAGCCAGGCGCCGTCTCATATTCTTGTACTCACCGCACAATATTAGTTAGTGGGGTGCGAATGATAAGTATGCGCATCGTATTTGCTACAGACCTCTCGGACGCGAACGAGGCAGCGATCCGCTCACGGACGTGCCTGGACTGCCTGGACAACATCGGCGTCACGGAGGTACACCTCGTGACGGTCGTCCCCGACAACGTCACGAGCGGGCTACCGGGGATGGGTGCGGCCTCGGACGCCCGACAGGCGCTGCAGGCACAGCGCGACGTATTCGAGTCCGCGGGCTTCGACGTCGAGACGCACGTGGCGCGCGGAACCCCATACCGACGCATCAACGGCTTCGCCGAGCGACTCAACGCGGATATGGTCGTCATCGGGTCGCGTGGTGAGAGTCCACTCGAAAACCGCCTCGTCGGGAGCACGACACGAAACGTCGCCCGGACGTCCGTCCGCCCGCTGCTGGTCGAACGCATCGCCCCGCCGGAGTCCGACAAGGCGGTCGTGAAAGAGCACCTCTTCGAGCACGTCCTCTTTACGACGGACTTCTCGGAGAACGCCCGGAAGGCCTTCGGGTACCTCCCGCACCTGACGGGCGCGACGCAGGAGGTCGACCTGCTCCACGTGCAGCACGGCGACACGGAGATCAGCGACGCCCAAGAAAAGCTCGACGAGCTCGCCGCCGAAGTCGAACGCGAGATGGGTATCGAGGCCGGGACCAACATCCGCAACGGCGACCCCGTCCAGGAGATCCTCGCCGAAGAAGAGCGCGTCGGCGCGACGACGACGCTGCTGGGGACGCGGGGGCAGAGTCGCCTCCGTCGCCTCCTGCTCGGGAGCGTCTCTGAGGCCGTCGTCGCTCGCGGCAACAACAACGTCCTCTTAGTCCCGCCGGCGGCGTCCCAGCGGCGCTAAGCGAGACGTAGCCCTCGCGTTCGGTCGCCGTCGACGACACGCGCGCCCGTGACAGTCGCTGTGACACCACGGCACACCACGGCTCCACAGCCGACAGTATAAATGGACCCACCGCAAACGGCCACGCGACGTGGCTCTCCGCGCGCTCAACTACCTCGAACTCGAATCTCGGCTGGCACGAAGCGGTATCGGGACCGCCGCTGACCAACAGCGCGCCGCGCTCGAACGCACCGACGTCGAGGTCGTGACCTCGCCGTGGCGCGGCGGCGACCCCCTCTCGGGGGTCCGATCGCTCGCGGCCGGCAGCGGCTTCTTCGAGGACTTCGACGTCGCCCACTGCAACCTCGTCGGTCCCGGATCGCTCGCCGTCGCGCGATACGCCAAACGAAACGACGTACCGCTCATCCTCCACACGCACGTCACGCGCGAGGACTTCGCCGAGTCGTTTCGGGGGTCGACGACGATCGCCCCCGCACTCGGTCGGTATCTGAAGTGGTTCTACTCGCAGGCGGATCTGGTCCTCTGTCCCTCCCAGTACACGAAGCGCGTGCTCGAATCGTACCCAGTCGACGCCCCGATCCGCCCGATGACGAACGGCGTCGACGTCGACGCGCTGGCGGGCTTCGAGACCCTCCGCGAGGAGTACCGCGACCGCTACGACCTCGAGGGGACGGTCGTCTTCCTCGTCGGCAACGTCTTCGAGCGGAAGGGACTGACGACGTTCTGTCGCGTCGCCGAGTCGACGCCGTACGACTTCGCGTGGTTCGGCCCCTACGACACCGGACCCCACGCCTCGAAAGCCGTCCGGCAGTGGACGACGAATCCGCCCGAGAACGTCACGTTCACCGGCTGGATCGACGACATCCGCGGCGCGTACGGCGCCGGCGACGTCTATCTGTTCCCGACGAAGAACGAGAACCAGGGCATCGCCGTCCTCGAAGCGATGGCCTGCGGGAAGGCGGTCGTGCTCCGCGACATCCCGGTCTTCGAGGAGTTCTACACCGACGGGCACGACTGCATCAAATGCGAGACCGAAGCCGAGTTCCGCGAGGCCGTCGAGCGCCTCGCCGAGGACGAACAGCTCCGGCGGCGACTCGGCGAGAACGCCCGCGAGACGGCGATGGAACACAGCCTCGACCGCGTTGGCGACCGGCTCGCCGCGACGTATCGCGAGGTCCGCGATGCGAAACGCGCGGGGCGACCGATCGACCTCGACGACGAGTAACGGGTACTGCCCGTGTCCGATTCGCAACTGATTAAGCCCGCGTCCGTGAATCGCCGCCGATGCATCCCGTTTCGGTCGCCGCCTTCACCGACACCTACCTCCCGACGGTGAACGGCGTCTCCTACACGATCCAGACGTGGCGCGATCGCTGGCGGGACCGCGGCGGGACGATGAACGTCGTCTACCCCGGAAGCGACGAGTACGACCCCGACGACGGCGAATACCCGGTCGGGAGCCTCCCGTTTCCGATGTACGAGGGCTTCCGGTTGGGGACGCCACGGATCCCCACGGCCGCCGCGGACGTCGACGTCGTACACGCACATACACCCTTCGCGGTCGGTCTCGGCGGCGTCCGACTCGCCCGCCGCGAGGACCTTCCGCTCGTTACCTCGTACCATACTCCGACCGCGGAGTACGCGGACTATCTCACCTCTCGACCGCGCGTCGAGCGCGGCATCGAACGCATCGCCGAGCGCTACGAGCGGTGGTTCCTCTCCCGTTCGGACGCGATCGTCTGCCCCAGCGAGGACGCCAAAGAGCGTGCGGTCGGGAACGTCCCGGTCGACACGCCGGCGGTCGTACTCTCGAACGGCGTCGACGTCGAGTTCTTCTCGCCGACCGACCCCGAGTCGTTCCGCGCGCGCTACGACCTCCCGTCCGGCCCGCTCGTCGGCTACACCGGCCGTCACGGCTACGAGAAGAACCTCTCTGAGTTCCTGCGCGCCGCCGCCGGCGTGGACGCGACGGTCGTTCTCGGCGGCGACGGACCGGCACGCGACGATCTGGAAGCGCTGGCCGACGACCTCGGTCTCGACGCGCACTTTCTGGGCTTTCTCCCGCGCGAGGAACTTCCCGCGTTCTACTCCGCGCTCGACGCGTTCGTCTTCCCGAGCCCCGTGGAGACCCAGGGGCTCGTCGCGCTGGAGGCGAACGCCTGCGGGACGCCCGTCGTCGCTGTCGACGCCGGCGCGCTCTCGAACACCGTCGAAGACGGCGTCACGGGCTATCACTACGCACACGGCGACGTCGACGGCTGTCGCGACACGATCCGGCGCGTGCTCGACGAGCGCGCGACGCTCGCGGAGTCCTGTCTCGCACAGCGCGAGGAACTGAGCGTCGAGCACGCGGTCGATAAACTGGCGTCGCTCTACGAGCGCGTCATCGAGAAAAAACGGACGTAACGGGCGTCGCAGCCACCGACCGCAGCAGAGGCCTTCAGTCGTCGAGGTCTTCGACGGCCTGTGCGATCCGCTGGAGCTGTCGGGTCGCATCGCGGACTTCGTCGCGGAGCTGACGGACCTCGCGAACGAGTTCCTCGTTGCCAGCGGACTCTTCCTCGCGGCCGCCCATCCCGCCGGGGCCGCCGCCCATTCCACCGGGGCCGCCACCCATACCGCCGGGACCGCCACCGCCCATCATCCCGCTCATCATTTGTGCGAAGGGGTTGCCACCGGCGCCACCGGGACCGCCGCCGCCCATCATCTCTTCGGGCTCGGGGCGGTCGCCTTCCTCTCGCTCCTCGGCTCGTCGCTCGCGAATCTCCTCGACGCGCTCGCGGAAGGATTTCTCCTCGGAGTCAGCGTCGGCGTCCGGCGATTCGTCTGCGTCGTTCTCAGCGGCGTGATCGTCTGATTCGTCCGACATACCTGCGCGTACACCCTCGGCCCGCAAATGACTGTTGGTCGGAACCGAAGACGCGAAATCGAGATCGGTTCAGTATCCGGCTCAGCCGACGTCTTGCTTCGACAGAATTCCTGGTGCGGTAGAACGCCCGGTTCGAGATCGTACGAAAGCGGTCGGCCGATTACACCAGCGCCGAGTCTTCCTCTTCGCCGTTCGGCTTCGACATCTGCTCGATGACGTCGTGGAGCGTCACGTCGTTGACGAGGATGACGTCGCCGACGGCGCGGACCCATCGGTACGGGAGGATGACGCCTTTCTGTCCGCCGACGACGCCGGCGAATAGTTCGTCGTTCAGTTGAGTGAGCGCGAGTCCGGTGACGGCCTGCCGCTCGGTGAGGTCGATTCGGACGTCCGCGACTTCGCCGACGAAGACGCCTTCGTTCGAGTACACCTCGCGGCCGACGAGCGTCGTGATCTTCTCGGGTGTCTCGTCCATATGCCGCTGATCGGGAGCGTTCGTCTTAATTGTTCGCAGCGAGCGTCGCTCGGCCCCCTCGAGACGACGGGAGCCGGCAGACGAGCGTCAGACGCGCGGTCCGCGGAACACCCATTTGCGGTGGCCCTGGTACGTCACCCGTCCTCGAACTCGTCGTCGGTCACGCGGACGACGACCGTCTCCGAGACTGGCCGGAGGTCGTAGGACGGGAGGGTGCCGTCCGGTCGGCGGGTGACGTACATCGGTTCGACGAGACGGCCGTCCTCGACGCCGTAGATGGCCACCCGCTCGCCGGTGTCTTCGGGCCGGACGTCGCCGTCGCGGACCGCCGCCGCCAGCGACCGACTTAGCCACTCGTCGCTCGAAACACTCGGCTCACGGACGACCGCGAGGTCGACGAACCGGACGAGATACCAGTTCAGGTCGTTGCACAGCGACACCGCGGCGCCGAGGCTCACCGTATCGACGGCCAGCGAGTTCTCGAAGGGGGCGTAGCGCTCGTACGTCGAGAGCGCCTCGCGAGCCGTCTCCCGGGAGAGCAGTTCGTACTGGACGTCGACGTCCGGCGAGCCGACGAAGCAGACCCGCGTCACGGCTGTCGTGGGCGGCGACCGCCGGATCGCTTGCGGGCCGGTGCGAAGACGGAGTGCGACGACGTGTGAATCATTGGATCGGGGCCGCGCGACGGCGCGGCGTACTGTCCGGCGGTTTCGAATGTGGTCATAAATCGGTTCCGGTGCGAGGCGTCACAGGACGAAGTGATAGGGACTATCGTAAGTCCGCATATAGTAGCGTTTGCAAGTCTTCACGCATCTAATCGCACGCAGTCGTGCGATTGGCTGTGTAATCAGTTGCAAACGCTACTATAGATGTCTCGCCGGACGGGACGGCGAGACTCTCCGAACAGTTACGATAATCCCTATGAAAGCGAGGAGCCGAAAAGAGCGTCGGGAGGACGTGGGGGGGACGTGCCGTCAGCAGTATCGCGGAGGAGTGCCGTCAGCAGTCGTGCGGCGCGTTCACAGCGCGAACGACGCCGAGGTTCACCGACTCTCGACGTCGTCGAGCCACGAGGTCGCACACGACTCGTCACAGAACGAGAGTAGTCGGCGCTCACGCGTCAGTTTCGAGCCAGCGGCGGCCGCCCGCTCGCGGTCGAGTTCGACCTGGTAGTGCGGACCGCAGAGTTCGACTGGCTCACCGCAGGTCGGGCACGCTTCGGTGGTGGTGTCCCACTCGCTACGCGGGACCACCTGCCGCACGTTCCACTCGGGATCGGCGGACGACGGGGAGGGACGGCACGTCTTTGACATCGACCGTACGTACGGTCTGGAAGTATGTAAATGCATTTTAACCCGGTCTTTCACACGGAAATCTTACTGTGCGTAACTTTCACGCACAACCCGATATACGTTCGCACAATTCCGGGTGTCGCGCGTTCACAGGGGGACGATCTCCGCGTTCCGCCCCGCCTCGCGTGCGATGTCGAGAAGCCCGTCGGGTTCGGCGGCGACGACGTCCGAGCGCGTCGCGTTCGTCTCCGGATGAGAGGGAGCGATCCGGTCACAGCCGACCGGGAGCGTCGCGTCCGTGTACGTCCCGAGATCCTGCGCTTCGGCCACGATGTCTGGCTTGTCGACGGTGAGAAGCGGTCTGTGGACTGGGACCGAAACCGCCGCGTCCGTCGCTGCGAGATTCGCCCCGGTCTGACTGGATTTCTGCCCCAGCGCCTCGCCCGTCGCGATGCTGTGGGCGTCGTCGCGTTCGGCGACGGCCTCCGCGGCGGCGAGCATCGCACGCCGGAGCGACAGCATCCGAGTGTTGTCAGTGGTCTCGACGACGCGCTCGACGAACGGGCCGCCGTCGACGATCCGTGGACGGGTGTCGGCGCGCGGGGCGCGTGCGGCGAGCCTCTCGATCACTTCGAGCGCCCGCGCGCGGTGGTCGGAGCCGCCGTAGTCACCGAGGTCGACGTAGACGGGGATCGCGACGACGCCGCGACGGAGGAGCCGCCACATCGCCACCGGCGAGTCGAGACCGCCGCTGACGAGGACGACGGCGCGACCCTGGGTGCCGACCGGGAGGCCGCCGGGGCCGTCGAACCGTCGCGCCGAGACGAACGCCTCGGTCTCGCGCGCTTCGATCCGGTAAGTCCGGTCGGGATCGTCGAGGTCGACGGGGCTACCCGTTTCCTCGCCGACGACGCGTCCGGCTTCGACCTTGAGATCACGGGTCGAGAAGTCGTGGGCGTCCGCTGGCCCGATTCGGTCGCCGTCGACCGCGTACGACTCCGCGGCCGTCTGTGAACTGGCCGCAGCGAGCCGTCGGGTGGCGTCGCGGATCAGGTCGAGTCGGGGAGTGACGGCGACGGCAGGGCGGGCGAACGCGACGCCGGGCAGGGTCGCAGCGACACGTGCGGCCGCCGTCGGCTGGTCGGTGCGGACGACGACGCGCGACCACGGACGTTCGACCGTCGCGTCAATTTCCGCTGCGGCGAACGCGGCCGCGAGGTCGGCGGCGACCCGCTCGGCCATCTTTGCGCGGACCGCGCTGCTCTTCGCGCCGAAGTCGCCGTGACCGACTAGCACGGCGTTGGTCGGGTCAGTCGCGTCCGGGGGGTTCGTTCCGCTCACACAGTATATTTTGCGTCAGCGGGTTTCAGAACGTCGAAACGCGTCGTGGGTCGGGACTGTGGAAGTCCTCATAGGGATTATCGTAACTGTTCGGAGAGTCTCGCCGTCCCGTCCGGCGAGACATCTATGCGGACTTACGATAATCCCTATCAGAACGTCGACAGCTCGCCGTCGATCACGCGCCGGGTGACGTCGGTGACGTTCGCCAGTCGGTCGTCGATGAGGTCGCGGATCTCCGGTTCGATCTCGTCGAGTTCGACGCCCTCCTCGGTGACGATCTTCGCGTCGGCGACGTGGGGCTGGTCGATCGGGCGGCCGATCTGTGAGAGGAGTCGGACCTGGAGGTCGCGGATGCCGTGGACGTCGTCGACGACGGTCTCGGCGATGTCCGTCGAGAGGAGGTTGTAGATCTTTCCGATGTGGTTGACGGGGTTCTTTCCGGAGGTCGCCTCCATACTCATCGGGCGGTTGGGCGTGATGAGGCCGTTGGCACGGTTGCCGCGACCGACCGAGCCGTCGTCGCCCATCTCCGCGCTGGTGCCGGTGACGGTGAGGTAGATCGATCCCTCGGCGTAGTCGTCGGCGGTGTTGACGTCGACGTGGACCTCGCGGTCGGTTAGCCCGCGAGCGACCCCGCCGACGAACTCCCGGACGCGCTCGACGGCGTCGTCGTAGTCGTCGAGATCCTCGACGTGGGCGTCGACCATCGCCGCGGCGACGGTGATGTCGATGTGATCGCCCTCGCGCTTTCCCATCACCTTCACGTCGGGGCCGAGTTCGGGATGCTCGTCGGCGTACGCGCCGTTGAGTTCCCGCTCGACGGTCAGGACGATCTCCTCGGTTTCGGTGAGCGGCGCGTGGCCGACGCCGAAGGAGGTGTCGTTCGACATCGGGACTTCCGCGCCGTCCTCACCGAAGACGTCCTGAAGGTCGCCGGAGCCCTCGCCGAGCCGAGTGTCGATGACGACGTCGGTGCCGACTTCCAGTTCGGGGATATTCTCGTTCAGGTAGTCGCGGGCCGCGGCGATCGCCGCCGCGTCGACCGGGAGCCGCTGGCCGTCGTACGTCTTGGTCGCGCGACCGACGATGAGAACGTAGATGGGTTCGACGATTTCGCCGCCGCCGTACTGGGGGGCTGACTCGCCGGCGACGAGCTGTGTCTCGTCGGTGTTGTAGTGGAGGACTTTGCCAACACGGTCCAGATAGAGTTGCGAGAGCGCACGGGAGACGCTCTCTGCAATGCCGTCGCAGATCGAATCCGGGTGGCCGATACCCTTCCGCTCGACGATTTCGACCTCCTGGTCCTCGACTGCAGTTCGGTCTGCAGCCTCGATAGCGATGTTCCGTTCGGTCATTACCCCTGGCTACTTCCCGGGCGGTTCTATAACTTGCGGAAAAGATCCGTCGGAATAATATTACTACCGGGTATTTACTCGGCGTCGGCTTCGAGTAGCATACCGAGATAGGAGGTCCGGATCTGATCCGTCGGGTCGAGACCTAACGTCCGAAGGACGTCGAAGGCGCCCTCTCGGACGCTCGCGACGTCGTCGCTCGCTTCCGCTTCGGCTTCGACTTCGACGAACTCGCCGAGGCCGGCGACCTGATCGAGCGTGACGGTGTAGCCGTCGAGTTCGTAGAAGGCCCGGTGCTTTTCGACGACTGCTGCTGGCTCGAACCCGAGACCGTCGAAGATCGCTTCGGCGGTGTCGCCGTCGTCGACGCCGGTCTCGTGCTCCTCGCGAGTCTTCGAGTCGGCGTCGACGAGCGGACCTTTGTAAGTCAGTTTGGTCGTCGCTACCCCCTGGTCCGCCCGCGCGGGGTCATCGTCCGAGCGTCTGTCCAGTTCGCCCTCGACGTCAGACTCCCGCGTCTCGCGGCGGAGACGGAGCGCCTCGTCCGTCTCGGCAAAGTCGCGATGCGGCGCGTCGTAGTAGGTGTCGACCTGCGTGACTCGCTCGACGAACACTGCGTCCGCCTCGGCGAGCGCCGGGCGGATAGCGTCGTGTGAGGCGCGCAGTTTGACCTCGACCTCGAACATACCAGTCGGTCGGTCTCACCGGAGAAAAGCGGTCGGAATCGACCGTACGTAGTACCGGGAGACCGACAGTAAACATAGTTATTTATCATTATAGAAATCCTACGTTTGGACGGGACCATACTATGAGCAGTGAAACCGCAGAGCGTCCCGTTGACGCGGTAGACGAGGATGTAGACGGTATCGAATCGTTCGGGATTCTGATCACCGCTCGCGTCGTCCTCGGTTCGATGGCAGGTGGACTGTTAGGAACGGTGGCGATGCTCCCCGTTCTCGTCGGTATTCCGGAGCTTCTAGGGCTGTTCCGAACCGCACCAGTGACGCAATTCGCTGGACTGGCTTCGTTTTTCGGACTCGAACCGACGATCTACCTCGGCATCGTGCTGTTCGCCTTCGGCGGCACGGTCGCGCTCCCGCTGACGTTCCTCGTCGTCGGAGCGTTCCTTCCGCCGGAGTCGCCGCGCTACCTTCGCGGTGCGACGTTCGCGACGGCGTTCTGGTTCGGATTCGTGCCGGCCTTCTGGCCCGACGTGGGGCTCTTGACGTCGTCGTCTTTCCTCGTCTTCTCGCTCCTCGGACACTGGATATACGGCCTCACCCTCGGCTACGTCCTGAGCCGTGTGGTCGGTATCCCACAGCACGACGTGTGAGTTCGCCCACACTCATCCATCTCTCTACACTGTTTGTTCACGGCGAAGCATCCAGCGCGGTGTCTCGAGTCTGTCGATCTGCGACAGGAGCGCCCGAGAGGCGTCATCGCCGTCGCTGACGCCAGCATCCGCGTAGCGTCCCACGTTTCTCCCGGCAAACGGCCGCTGCGTCGGTATTCCCTGCCCAAGTCGAAACGTGATTCTTAAGGGTCGCACGGGAGATGGTCAGCGTATGAGTGACGAACAGCAGGCGGACGCCGCCGAATCGCAGGCAGACGCCGAGGACGACGTCGCCGAGGACGCTATCCAGGACGGCGACTTCGTCCGTCTCGCCTACACGCTCCGGACGACAGACGACGGTCGCGTCGTCGACACGACCGACCAAGAAACGGCCGAAGAAGCCGAAATCGACACCGACGAGTACGAGTTCGAGCCGCGCGTGATCGTCGTCGGCGCCGGACACGTCTTCGAAAGCGTCGACGAGGCGCTCATCGGCGCGGAGGTCGGTGACACCGGCACCGTCGACATCGCCGCCGCCGAGGCCTTCGGCGAGTACGACGACGACGAGGTCCGAACGGTCAGCGCCAACAAGATCGACGAAGAGAGCCGCTACCCCGGCGCACAGGTCCAGATCGACGGCGAGCAGGGCCAGATCGTGACCATCGTCAGTGGCCGCGCTCGCGTCGACTTCAACCACCCGCTCGCGGGCGAGGACCTCGAGTACGACTACGAGGTCCTCGACGTCGTCGACGACCGCGAGGAACAGGCCGCCAGTATGCTGGAGATGTACCTCCAGGAGGCTCCCGAGGTCTGGATCGAGACCGACACCGTCGAAGAAGAGCAGGTCGTCGAGTCCGACGAGGACGACGAAGACGCCGACCCCGAGACGGAGACCGTCGAAGTCGAGAAGGAGACGCTGTACATCGAAGCCACGCCGCAGATGACGATGAATCAGCAGTGGCTCTTCTCGAAGCAGCAGATCGCACAGGACGTGATGGACCGACTCGATCTCGACCGCGTCATCGTCCAGGAGACCATCGACGGGATGGGCGGAATGATGGGCGGTCTCGGCGGAATGATGGGCGGCGCAGGCGGCGCGGCCCCCGAAGACATCGAGGAAGCTATCGAGGACGTCGACGTCGACGCCGACGAACTCGCCGACGAACTCGACGCCGACCTCGAAGAGTAACGCACCGGAAAGTCGGTTTCGCGACTCGAAGATCGATCGGGTGGTCGACCCCACACGACTCCCGCTAGGTGATGCACACCGATGCCAGACGAATCTACGAGCACTGAACTCTCGAACGCCGGACTCGCTACCGACGATCTGCGGGTCGCGGTCGTCGCCGCGGCCTGTACGATCGGACTGACGCTCGGGCTCAGGTACGGCCTCGGCCGCGAGATCGCGTTCGTCTGGCGGCTGCTTCCCCTCGGTCCGTACTTCCTCTCGCTGTTCACGAAGCGGCTGCAGCTCGGCGGTCTCGACACCGCGCGGAACTGGTCGCTCCTGACGGTCGCAGTCACGCTCGGCGCGTTCGTCTACTTCGGCGTCGTCTGATAGTGATTACTCTCACTGTTGACCGCCGAGCGCCACTCCCGGTGGCGATGGTCGGCGGTAAGAGACGAGAGTAATCATTATGAGGCGCCCGCACGCTCGCGTCGATCGATGAGAACGAGCAGTCGAAAATACCGCCCAGCGACGGGGTCGGCCTATGCGATGTCGCGGCTCGTGTCGACGGTGACGCGCTCGCCCAAGCGGAGTTTGATCGTCTCCTCGGGCGGGTGTCCGCCGCGGAACTTCGGAACGGCGAGTCGGTTCTCGATCTCGGAGCCGTCGATCTTCGTGCGGAGGTCGAACACGACATCGGACATATGCTTCGTGTAGCTCCGGTTCCGGGGTTCGGTCTCCTGTTTCATCCCGTGGACGATCGCCAGCCCGCCGGTGTTGACCATATGCGTCTGGAGTTCGTTCAGGAACTGGCGGTATCGCGCCGGCTCGGTCTCCTCTAACGCGTCGACGACGTCGATAACGAGGTTCGCGCCCTCGGGGAGGTCGCGAACGAAGCGGTTCGCCGTGTCCAGCGGTGCATTACCGCCGACGTCTCTGACCGTCGGGTCCCCGACGTGTCCGGGCGCGCGGTCGATCGCGTCGCGGATCGCCTGATCCGAGCGGATCGTCGTGAGATACAGCGTCGCCCGTACTGCCGTCAGTTCGTAGAGAAACAGCTCCGACTGGCTGGCGGGGTCCGCGGCGAGAAGCACGATGCTCCCCGGCGGGATCCCGCCGTCGAGTTGGCGATCGAGGACGCTGACGCCAGTCGAGAGTCTCCCTGCCACGACGGGGCGTTCGCGGGCGAGCGGTTTAGCTTTTTGGTCGGTCGCAGACTGCCTGTGCGAGGTCGTCGTACGCTCGTCTGACGGGAGGCGCAGCGAGCGGATCGGCCGCAGGCGGGACCGTCGCGAGAACCGGACAGCCGAGCAAGTCGTCGACGCCGGGCGGCGCGAGCAGTGCCCGCGTGAGGACGCCACCGACGACCGGCGTGCCGACCGCGCGCGCCATCGCAGCCGTCTTTGCCGCGTCACGGAGCGCGGCGACGCAGGGCGTCGCGACGAGGAGGACGGCGTCGGCGACGCGCAGCGGGACGGTCGCATCCGGACCAGCACCGGCCGGACAGTCGACGAGGACGGTGGCGTCGTCGTCGCTATCGACGAGCCGTCGCAGCCGTCCGCCGACGCCGTCGGGTGCGTCCTGCGGAGCAGGTAGAATCCGAGTTTCAGAACTGGGCGACGCCGGGTCCGGATGGCCGAAGCCACCGGGCGAAGGGTCGCGCGGGACGCCCGCGAGCGCGTGGAGGTTCGGCAGGTCGCAGTCGGCATCCACAGCGAGCGTCGGCCCGTCGACCGCCCGCGCCAGTCCCAGCGTGGTCGTCGTCTTGCCGCTGCCTCCCTTCCCGCCGGCGATAGCGAGCATACCGTCGCTGGTCCCGTCTCGGTACTTGAACGCTCGGACCCAGGTGAAGACGGACCGAAAACAGCCGACTCGCCGAGTTAGTCGTGACAGCAGCCGCCGGCTTCGCCGCCGAAGTCGATCGCCAATGGGTCGGAGATCGCCTCGTTGATCGACTGCAGGCGCTCCTGGAGTTCCTCTTGGGCTTCCAGATAGGCGGCCATCTTCGGCATCGAGTGAAGCTCTTGCTGGGCGGACTGGACCTTCTGGAGTGCCGCTTCGCTCGCGTCCCCAGTCTGACGGGCCTGCATATACTGCTCGCGGAGTTCCTGGAACGTCGCGATCTGCTCTTGGACGTCGTCGTCGTTCTCGACGGCCGCTTTCGTTTCCTCGAACGCCTCGTACTCGGGCGTCTCCGCGATGGCTTCGCCGAGGTCGCTGCCGAGTTCTTCGAGTCGGTCTGTCTGGACGCTCATCGACGTACGTTCGGACGCGATGTGTTTCAAGGTGCCGGACCCAGAGAATCTCGGACACGCTGGCCACCCACTGAGCCGCACTCTCACGGTCGTTCGCCCGGTTCTCGGAACCGCCGACGTTATCAGCGTCGACCGGCTACGGCGTTGCAATGAGTCAGGACGGCGCCACGGAGGGTGATCTCCGAAACACCGGGATGTCGCTGAAGCACGACCGGGAGTGGGACTACGAACTCGACCGCATCGTCGAAGCCATCGAAGAACGTGACGCGACGAAAGTCGGCCTGCAGTTCCCCGAGGGGCTGAAGCGCCGCGGGCCGGCCGTCGCCGACGACCTCCGAGAACTGTGCGACGACGACGTGACGTTTATGCTGTCGGGACAGCCCTGCTACGGGGCGTGTGACCTCGACACCTACCTGATGCGGCGGACCGACGTGTTCGTGCACTTCGGCCACTCGCCGATGAAGGAATCGGAGAACATCATCTACGTGCCGCTGTTCTCGAACGTCGACCCGTTCCCGATCCTCGAAGAGGCCGTCGACGAGTTGCCCGAAGAGGAGGTCGGTCTCGTGACGACGGCGCAGCACATGAATCGCTTCGAGGAGATGGTCGAGTGGCTCGAAGAACGCGGCTACGACGTCCACACCCGCCGCGGCGACGACCGCCTGACCTACGAGGGGCAGGTCCTCGGCTGCAACTACGCCTCGGCCGACATCGACGCCGATCAGGTGCTCTACGTCGGCGGCGGGAAGTTCCACCCGCTCGGCCTCGCGATGGAGCACCCCGAGAAGAAGGTTCTCATCGCAGACCCCGTCAACAACGTCGTCACCGTCGCGGACACGGAGAAGTTTATGAAACAGCGGTACGGCGCGGTCCACCGCGCGATGGACGCCGAGAAGTGGGGCGTGATCTTCTGTACGAAGATCGGCCAGGGTCGGATGGAGATCGCAGAGTCCATCATCGAGGACAACGACGACGCCTATCTCATCACGATGGACGAAGTGACGCCGGACAGGCTCAGGAACTTCGACATGGACGCGTTCGTCAACACGGGCTGTCCCCGCATCACGACTGACGACGGGCCGCGGTTCCACAAGCCGATGCTGACGCCCCAGGAGTACCGGATCGCCGTCGGCGACGAGCCGCTCGATTCGCTCTCGTTCGACACCTTCCACGGCACCTGGTAAGCGTCTCGACGGTACCGACCGGCGCGGGTGGCCTCCGCGGCGCGTCCCGCTCCCGCGTCGTGTCCTGCTTCCGCCACCCGTACCGCGAGCGTGCCGCTCCTGTTATTCGTCGTCGACGACTGAGCCGCCACTAGCAGCGACCGCGTTTTCGACGTACTCGACCGCTCGTTCGGCGGTCTCGACCGCTTCGACGTGATTTGCGTCGTGCGTGCCGATGCCGGCCGTCGGCCGCTCGTAGACCGCAGCGTAGCCGAGTTCCGAGAGCGTCCCCCCGCTGCCGTCGACCGCGACGACGGCGTCGCCGTTCATCACGACGAGTGCGTTGCGCGCGTGCCCGAGGCCCGTCGCGATCGCCTCGTCGACGAACGAGTTGGCATCGGCGCGGTCGTCCGTCGGGAGGATCCCGATCGTGTGCCCGCCGGCCTCGTCGGCGCCGCGACAGACGGCTTCCATCACGCCGCCGAGACCGCCGCAAACGACGGTGTGGCCCCGCTGTGCGATGTGTCGGCCCAGATTCGTCGCCACTTCGGCCGTGTCGTCGTCGATCGTGCTGCCGCCGATGACGCTGATTCGCATAGCGGTCGCTCGGCGGGGATCGTGGAAGAACTTTCGTCTACGAGCGAACCTCGATGGATTCGATGTCAGCCACCGGAGACAGCGAATCGAGGTCGTCCGCCGGGCCACACCCGCTTCGGCGCTGCATCCGGAGCGGGAGCACCCGGTCGTCGCCGACGACGGGGCTCTGGGTCTCGACGATGTACGCCTCGTGTCGAGTGTCGTGTGAGCACGGGACGAGACGCAGAACCCGTCGGTCGACGATCCCGTCGATGTCGACGTCTTTCTGCCGCGCGTCGATGGTCTCCTCGGTCACTGCGGCCACGCGGGTCACGATCGGCGACGCGAGCTCCACGCTGCCGACGGTGACTGTGTCCGTGTCGAGGGTGATCGCCACCTCGTCGCCCTCGCTCGCGCGTTCGATCTGCTCGAAGAGTTCGGCGGTCATCGGAGCCAGCTATGGAGGGAGCGCTCAAGAACCCTCCTACCGGGCGCCGCGTACGGTTACTCCGCGTCGCGAATCGGCGACCCGTCCGCGCGCTTCGGTCCCTCGGAGTCGTACACGACGACGCCCTCGGTATCGACGGGGCTGTAGTTGTCGCGGACGCCGATCGCCTCCTCCAGTTCGCGGACCGCGCGCTCTTTGAGCGCCGCCGCCAACTCCTCCGCGTCCGCGCGGGAGATGTCGCGACCCAGTCCTTCGCACTCGTGGGCGCGGACCATCCCGGCCTCGTCGACAGCCTCGCCCATCGGCTGGCTCGTCCCGCCGAGCGCGACGCTGAACGGGTAGGTCCGACAGATGAGCGGGCGGTCCTCGTGGACACGACAGGCCCCGAGGCCGGGTTCCTCACCCCAGTCGTCGTTCTCTTCGTAGAACACGCAGTCGCCGCAGGCGTCCGTCTGGATCGCCCACTCGAACGTCTCGCCGTGGGGGCCGTCCTCGCCCTCGGTGATCCCGTACGGCATCGGGCGGGCGACGTCGCGCCAGTCGTAGGATTCCGCGGCGTCGCCATCCGAAGCGTCGTCGCTCGGTTCGTCACCGGCCCCGCTCGCGGCCGCTTGCAGCGCCCGCACTTCGTCGGGGAACACCGTCGCAGTGTGGGGCTCTCTGGTCTCGGAATCGGCGCTCTCGTGGCCCGTACAGCACGCGCCACAGCGCGTGCACTCGAAGCCGATCGACTCGATCGCGTCCGCCAGTTCCGACACCGACAGGTCGCGAGCGCGGGCGAGTTCGGTCTCCAGCGTCGGCGCGTCGCTCACGGTTTCTCTCACAGCGGCGCGGACAAAATCTTCTCGATCAGCAACAAACGCTCCGACGCCGACCCGTCAGCGCGCTTCGACGGTCTCGGCCGTTCGGTCGAACACGACCGAGTTCTCCACGTCCAGTTTATCGAGGTGCGCGACGACGGTCGCCCGCGCGAGATCACGGACGCCCGTGAGATCGGCGTCGTAGGCGGCGTCGAGCACCGCATCGACGCTTGTGGCACCCGATCGGACGGCATCGAGGACCCGCTGTTCGCGGTCGAGTCGGTGCCGAAGCAGGCGTTCACAGGTGGCCCGCGTGTCCGCAATGGCGGGGCCGTGTCCAGGGAACAACTGCGATGGATTCCGGGCGTAGAGCCGCCGGAGTGCGACGAGGTACGCGCGGATGTCTCCCTCGGGCGCGGCGACGGCGACGCTCCCCTCGGCGACGGCGACGTCGCCGCAGAGCGTCCCGCTCGCAGTCTCGAAGGCGACGTGGTCGGGCGCGTGCCCCGGCACGTCGATCACGGAGACGCCGTCACCGATCGGCAGTTCGCTCCCCTCGACGAACGTCCGATCGGGCCGGATCCCCGCAGCCCGCGCAAAGTGGTCTTCGCGGCCGCGACGGCACCAGACGGTCGCGCCCGTCTCGGCGGCGTACGGTTCGACACCACCGATATGGTCGGGGTGTGCGTGCGTGACGGCGATGTGGTCGACGGTGGCGTCGGCGACCGCGGCGTCGAGGTCGTCGGTCCGGGCGGGCGGATCGACGAGCAGTGCGGAATCGTCGCCGACGAGGTACGCGTTCGTCGAGCCGGTCGGCACGCGGCCGTCGACCGGGACGGAGATGCGGCGAACGGGGGCATCGCGTTGGCGGGCCGAAGTCACGACCCGAGTTACTGGCCGTCGGAAGAAAACGCTACCGTCACGTCTCCCGTAGTGAGTGAGCGGCGCGTAGAAGAAAACGGGAAGCGACGGAGGACGAGTCGCCGAAAGCCGTCAGGTGTTGAGGTAGTAGACCTGCTTTCGGGCGTCTTTGAAGCTGTATCGGGAGCCGACGAGGTCGGCGTCTTCCAGACGGTTGAGCGCGTAGCGGACGGTCCGGTCCGGAAGGAGCGATTCTTCGGCGAGTTGCCCCTGCGAGAGCGGCGCGTCGCCTTCGAGAACCTTGGCGACGAGTTTCGCGCTCGGCGGCAGTTCCCGGAGCCGGTCGCGGTACTCCGCTTCCGAGAGGGGATCGTCGCCGTCGATTTCTGCGGTACTGGTGCTCATAGGCACACAGAGCAACGTATTCCTGGTAAATGTTGTCTACAAGTGAGACAATATAATCCGTAGACCTTAAACACATACAAGGGTGTAGAATTCACATCCGAATACGGGCAAGCGGACGGATCGTCGATCCGTTCAAGCGATGGCGGACGCGACGCGCATCCAGTACGGTTTTAGTCCGCGAGCGTGGACTGGCAGATAGCGTGAAAGGAAAGGAGTGGTACCAGGCTGACGACGTCGCCCAGGAGTACGACTCGAAGCGGTTCTCACGGGGCGGGAGACTCATCGACAGCCGCGAGAAACGGGCCGTCGTCGAAGCGATCGGACCTGTCGAGGACAAAGACGTCCTCGAAATCGCCTGCGGGACGGGGCGGTTCACCGTGATGCTGGCCGAACGCGGGGCGAACATCGTCGGACTCGACATCTCCAACGCGATGTTGGCCCAAGGCCGCGAGAAGGCTCGGCAGGCCGGCGTCGCCGACCACATCGAGTTCCTCCGCGGCGACGCCGCCCGGCTGCCCTTCCCCGACAACCACTTCGACGCCGTCTTCGCGATGCGGTTTTTCCACCTCGCGGAGACGCCGGCGAAGTTCATAGCCGAGATGGCTCGCGTCTCGAAAGACATCGTCTTCTTCGACACCTTCAACGAGCAGAGCACCCGCGTCGTCTACAATTGGCTGCTCCCGATGGGCTCGCATCTCTACTCCTCGGATCAGGTCGAACGGCTGCTCGACGGCGCCGGCCTGTCGATGGTCGACGCCGCACACGACTTCCTGCTCCCGTACGGCTTCTACCGCAAGATTCCGAACGGCATCGCCCAGGAGTTCCGCGACCTCGACACGTCGATCGGCGAGACGTCGGTCGGCGACGCGCTGGCGTCGGTCTCCTACTGGACTGCGACCGTCGACACCGCCAAGCACGGATAGCGCGAGCAGTTCCACGAGCGTCGTCTCGTACTCCGACCGCTCCGCCGCCGAATCGCCCGGCGAGTCCGAGTCGCGGTCGGCCCGAGGTGCGACATTTAAGTTCTCGTGTCGCAACCGACGGGTATGGAGCTCTCGGTAGTGGTCCCGACCCTGAACGAACGGGACCATCTCGCGGCCACGCTCGACGTCCTGGCCGCGCACGCCCCCGACGCCGAGGTCGTGGTGGTCAACGGCCCCTCGGCCGACGGGACGACGGGGATGATCCGTGACCGAGACGACGTCGACGTGCTCGTGGAAGTCTCCGATCGGACGCTGAACGTCTCTCGCAACGCGGGGATTCGAGCCGCGTCGGGCGATGTCGTCGCTTTTCTCCGACACGACCTCGCCATCGAAGAGGGCTGGACGGCCGCCATCGAAGCAGGGCTACAGAACGCGGCAGTCGTGACGGGTCCCATCCACGAGACGCTGCCGGCCGGGATGACGACGACCGCGCCGGAGACCCGGCAGATCCGCGGGCGCGACGTGACGTACTTCAACGGCGGCAACGTCGCCTTCCGCGCCACGGTGCTCGACCGCCTCGACGGCTTCGACGAGTACCTCGAAACCGGAGGTGCACGCGACGCCGCACACCGACTTGCCGGACTCGGCTACGACGTCGCCTGGGAGTCAGAGATGTCCGTCCGCACGGAGTACGAGGCCGATGGCGGGGTCGACGAACGCGACCACAGGTGGAAGTATCGGGCGCTGACGTATCGGCTGGTGAAAAATTACGGCCTCCGCCCGACCGTCCTCCGTCGGATCGTTTCGCACGCGGGCTCGGATGCGATTGCGGCCGCCCGCGACGTCGTCGCAGGCGATGCCACACCGACGGGCTGGGTCGGCACCGGACGCGACGTGGTCGCCGGCGTCGCGACCGGCTGGTCGGACGGCCTCGTCGCTCGCGCGAGAGATCAGAGCCCGACCCGGAATCCGCACGGCTGCTCGAAGCGCGCTGACCGGGCGGTCGCGAGGTACGACTGGCGCTGACCGCGGGCCTGAACCGGGAAGTCATAGGGGTTATCGTAAGTCCTCATAGATTTCTCGCCAGACGTTACGGCGAGAATCTCCGAACAGTGACGAGAATCCCTATCAGTCTTCGCCGGGGGCGAGTGCGGGGACGACCCGTGAGGGGTTCGTCGAGAACGCGCGGCGCATCGCGTCCTCGGAGACGTCGAGCGTCAGAATCTCCATCACGCCGACGTTCGGGTGCGTCTCGGGTGCCCCGCTCCCGAACAGCACGCGGTCGGGATGTTCCAGCAGCGCGCGTTCGAGGACGCTCCGGAAGTGGACGTGTTTCGTGTCCAGATAGAGCTGATCGTACTGATCGAGGAGTTCGATGGCCTCGAGCATCAGTTCGCGGTCGAGCGGATAGCCGCCGAAGCCGGCGAGAACGACCGGAAACTCGCGATCCGAGAGCGTCTCGGCGACTGCCGCGGGCGGAAACTCGCGGCCGCCGTCGACGACGACCGGGAGTCCGACGTCCTCCAGTTGATCCAGCGTCGCCTCGTCGGGGAGCCCGTCTCGGTCGGGGGCGAGCGTGAAGCCGTGAAACCGATCGTCGTAGGCGTACTGCTCGATGTCTTCGGGACTGGCGTGGTGTGACGCCCGCGAGGCGGTGAGGTTACGGAGCCGAGCCGACGCACGGGAACTCGGGTCGCGCGGGCCGTCGATGCGGGCGAACGCCAGGAACGGTCGCTCGACGCTCAGCCGCGCGACCGCGTTGTTCGCCCGGAGGTATCCTTCGTCGGCGGGGCGGCTCCCCGGCGAAACGACCGCCTTGACGACGCCCGCCTGGTGGAGTTCGCGTTCGAGCGATTCGGGCGTCGTCTCGCGGCCGCGGCTCGCGACCTCCGCCTCGTCGGTCGGATCCAACCGCGCGTGGAGGTCGACGACCCGAAACCCGTGGTTCAACTCGAGCATCGTCGGACACTGTCGCGGCGACGCAAATATACCTTGGCGAATGCGTCCGCTGCGTGCGGGCGGCTCCCGTCGTGCCCTGGCACCCCGTGAAACATACATATAGTGTCACAAACCGTCGCTCGCTTGCTGGCACTCCGTAGCGAGAAACACACAATCACGCTTAGAATCCCCTTATCGGCATTCAGACCCTAAAATTCGAAATGTACATATAGAACTGCTAACGTCTTTTCCGTCGAGGTTCCATAAATATGTCGACACGTATGCAGCCACTGTACGTTCTCTCCGGAAGCAGCGAGCGCACCCGCGGGGGTGACGCACAGGACTCGAACATCCGGGCGGGCAAGGCCGTCGCGAGCGCCGTTCGAACGACGCTCGGCCCGCGCGGGATGGACAAGATGCTCGTCGATTCGGGGGGCAACGTCGTCGTCACCAACGACGGCGCGACGATTCTCGAGGAGATGGACATCGAACACCCGGCCGCTCAGATGATCGTCGAGGTCGCACAGACCCAAGAAGAGAGCGTCGGCGACGGCACCACCACCGCATCGGTACTGACGGGCGAACTCCTCTCGCACGCAGAGCACCTCCTCGACGACGACCTCCATCCGACGGTCATCATCGAGGGCTACAACGAGGCCGCCCGACTCGCCCAGGAGGCAATCGAGAACCAGGTGCTCGACGTGACACTCGACGACGACGTGCTGGCGGCCGTCGCGGAGTCGTCGATGACCGGCAAAGGAACCGGCGACGTCACCGCCGACGTGCTCGCGCGCCACGTCGTCGACGCCGTCCGCGCGGTCCACGACGGAAGCGAACCCTTCGACGCCGACGACGTGCGCATCCTCACCCGCACGGGCGCGTCGTCGTCGGCGACCGAACTAGTCGAGGGCGTGGTCGTCGACAAGTCGCGCGCTCACGGCGGAATGCCCCGATCTGTCGAGGACGCGACAGTCGCCGTCCTGACGACGAAACTCGACGTCCGCGAGGGCGAAGCCGGCACCGAATACAGCATCTCCTCAGTCGACCAACTCGAAGCCGCGATCGAGGCCGAAGACGCGGAACTCCGCGGGTACGCGACGGCACTGGCGGACGCCGGCGTCGACGTCGTCTTCTGCACGAAGTCGATCGCCGACCGCGTCGTCGACCACCTCGCGCGGCAGGGCATCCTCGCGTTCAAGAGCGTGAAGTCCGCGGATGCGCGCGCTATCGCCCGGGCGACCGGCGCGAAGCAACTCGGCGACGTGCGCGATCTCGATCCCGCCGACTTCGGCCACGCAGACCGGATCGCGACCCGGACGTTCGGCGACGACGAACTCACCTTCGTCGAGGGCGGCGACGCCGCGAAAACGGTGACGCTCCTGCTCCGCGGCGGGACCGAACACGTCGTCGACGAACTCGAACGGGCGATTTCGGACGCCGTCGACGTCACCGTCGCCGCGATCGACGCGGGCGGCGTCGTCCCCGGCGCCGGCGCGACCGAAGTCGCGGTCGCGGATCACATCCGCTCGGCAGCGAGCGGCGTGCAGGGACGCAAACAGCTCGCGGTCGAGGCCTTCGCCGACGCCGTCGAGGCGCTCCCGCGCACGCTCGCGACGAACGCCGGAATGGACCCGATCGACGCCGTCGTCGAACTCCGATCGACGTTCGACCGCGACGGCGTCGCGGGGATTCTCTCGACGGGGCGAACTGGCGAAGTTGGCGACCCGATCGAGGCGGGCGTTTTCGACCCCGCGGCCGTGAAGCGCGAAGCCGTCACCGCCGCCACTGAAGCGGCGACGATGATCATCCGCATCGACGACGTCATCGCCGCGAAGTAAGCGCGTCTCGCACCCAATAAGCGTCCTTCCCCCAGAAGCGCCCTTCCCCCAGAAGCGCCCCTCCCCCAGAAGCGCGCCTCACTCCGAGAACACGACGTCGTCACCGGGGGCGAGGTCGAACGCTTCGTCGCCGCGTCCCCGATTCACGTCGCATTCGACGTAGCCGTGACTGCCGACGGTCACCAGGCGTGCGCCCTCGGGAACGTCCGCGAACGCAGTCGCGACGGTCGCGGAGGTGCCGTTCACGCCGAGGTCGTCGCCCTCACGACCGTCGAGGAAGGAGCCGGTGACGTTCGTGATCGCGTTGCCGAAGTCGTCGACGACGAGGACTTCGCCGCGCGCCTCGTTCGCGCCGGGATCGAGCGTCGGCTCCGGGAACCGGCAGTCGACGACTGTTTCGGGTGCGTCAGCGGCGACGAGCGTCTCCGCCTGTGTCACCGCGTCGATCGATCCGACGGCGTCGACGCCTGCTTCGTGGACTTCGGCGGCGGCAGGGGCGAACACGTCCCGACCGTGGAACGTCGACGAGGCGGGGTCGGCGTAGTCGTAGACGAAGCACTCGATGGGGACGGTCTCGTCAGTGTTCGCAACGAGGCGACGCGCCGCCGGCAGCAACACGCCGTTGTCGGGGCCGACGAGCGCGTGCTCACCCGCGCGGACGACGAGCGCGTCGCGGTCGGTGCCGACGCCGGGGTCGACGACGACGAGGTGGACCGCGGGCGGGAAGTACGGGAGCGTCTCGCGACACCAGAACGCGGCGGCGCGGACGTCCTGGCGGGGAAGATCGTGGGCGACGTCGACGAGGCGGGCGTCGGTGTGCTGGAGGACGACGCCTTTCATCGCGGCCGGGTACGGGGAGCCGAAATCGGAGGCGAGCGTGAGCATTACTCTCTCACTCGGGGTCCGTACTGCTATCGCCGTTAGTAGCGTCGGTGTCGCTGACGCTCTGGATGCGCTCTATGCCGTTGATCTCGTCGATGACGTCGACGACGGGGTCCGGCACCAGACTCTGCCAGTCCTCGCCGTGGATCATCCGCGAGCGGAGTTCCGCGCCTTCGAGGACGTCCCGATTGAACATCGGCGACTGGCGGACGTCGACGCCCGCCTCCGAGAACAGTTGGATGACGAGCGGGTTGTTGGAGTAGGCGACGTCGAACGCGGGCGACATACTCTGGACGTGGCTCACCCAGACGGAGTTCCGGTCGAGGTCCTCGATCGGGACCGCGTAGGTAGTGATATCGAGGTCCGAGACGGACTTCGTCACCATCATCACGCGCTCGCCGGCCGTGAACGGATTCCGCGGGCTGTGAGAGTCGCCAGCCGATCCGATCCCGAGGACGAGTTCGTCGACTTCACGTGCGATCTCCTCGACCATCCGGTGGTGCCCGTTGTGGTAGGGCTGGAACCGGCCGATATAGAACCCCCGCATACCACAACTGTGGCTGCCATCATTTATAAATACCCCGAGACGCGGCAGAGCTGTAATACAGCACATAAGCGGCCTGAAACAGTCGATATCGCGGATGCAGCCCCGATACATTCGAGGAGAAAGTATATCAGTCGCCCGGCCTACCGTATAGGTAGCGAAGTATTCTATGAGTAACGACACGGAAGCCGACGAGAACGCCCCCGAAGAGGGGGGCGGCGTCACCGACGAGGCGCCCGACTCACCGCCGTCTGACGGCAGTGAGCGGTTCCCCGACGGGGTCGCCGACGAACCGTCCGACGGAGCCGTCGGACCCGACGAGCGAGGCGACCGTCCCGGAGACCGGAACGGTCAATCCGATGGAAGCGTCGAGGGAACCATCGAGGACCTCGGAAGCGACGTCGAAGTCGACGCCGAGGTCGCAGAGGACGTCGACGAAGACGACCTCCTCGGTGGACTGCGGATCGACTCCACGGAAGAGATCGACGTTCCGGACCGGCTCGTCGACCAGGTCATCGGGCAGGAACACGCCCGAGACGTGGTAATGAAGGCTGCAAAGCAACGGCGGCACGTGATGATGATCGGCTCGCCCGGGACGGGCAAGTCGATGCTCGCGAAGGCGATGTCGGAGCTGCTGCCGCCCGAAGAACTGCAGGACGTCCTCGTCTATCACAACCCCGACGACGGGAACAACCCCAAGGTTCGGACCGTTCCCGCCGGGAAAGGCGAGCAGATCGTCGAGGCCCACAAAGAGGAAGCGAGAAAGCGCAACCAGATGCGCTCGTTCCTCATGTGGATCATCATCGCGATCGTCATCGGCTACTCGTTCATCATCGCCGGGCAGATCCTGCTCGGCATCCTCGCAGCCGGTGTCATCTACCTCGCGTTCCGCTACGGCTCGCGCGGTGGCGACGCGATGGTGCCGAACCTCATCGTGAACAACGCCGACACGACGACCGCGCCCTTCGAGGACGCGACCGGCGCTCACGCCGGTGCACTGCTCGGCGACGTCCGCCACGACCCGTTCCAGTCCGGTGGGATGGAGACGCCGAGCCACGACCGCGTCGAACCCGGCGCGATCCACAAGGCGAACAAGGGCGTGCTGTTCATCGACGAGATCAACACGCTCGACATCCGCAGCCAGCAGCACCTGATGACGGCGATCCAGGAGGGCGAGTTCTCGATCACCGGCCAGTCCGAGCGCTCCTCGGGCGCGATGGTCCAGACCGAACCCGTCCCGACGGACTTCATCATGATCGCCGCGGGGAACCTCGACGCGATGGAGAATATGCATCCCGCCCTGCGCTCGCGGATCAAGGGCTACGGGTACGAGGTGTATATGGACGACACCATCGAGGACACCCCAGAGATGCGCCGGAAGTACGCCCGCTTCGTGGCCCAGGAAGTCAGCAAGGACGGCCGCCTGCCGGAGTACTCCGCCGAGGCGATCGAGGAGATCATCCTCGAAGCGCGGCGGCGTGCCGGCCGCAAGGGCCACTTGACGCTCAAACTGCGTAATCTGGGTGGGCTCGTCCGGGTTGCCGGCGACATCGCCCGCTCGGAGGACGCCGACGCCGTCACGCGCGATCACGTGCTGCAGGCGAAGGGTCGCAGCCGCTCGATCGAACAGCAGCTCGCGGACGACTACATCGAGCGCCGGAAAGACTACGAACTGCAGGTCTCGGAAGGCTACGAGGTCGGCCGCGTCAACGGGCTCGCCGTGATGGGCGAAGACTCGGGCATTATGCTCCCCGTGATGGCCGAAGTCACGCCGTCGCAGGGTCCCGGTGAGGTCATCGCGACCGGCCAGCTGAAGGAGATGGCCCAAGAGGCCGTCTCGAACGTCTCGGCGATCATCAAGAAGTTCTCCGACGAGAACATCTCCGAGAAGGACATCCACATCCAGTTCGTCCAGACCGGCCAGCAGGGCGTCGACGGCGACTCCGCGTCCATCACGGTCGCGACCGCGGTCATCTCCGCGCTCGAAAATATGGGCGTCGATCAGTCGCTCGCGATGACCGGCTCGCTGTCGGTCCGCGGCGACGTGCTCCCGGTCGGCGGGGTCACCCACAAGATCGAGGCCGCCGCCAAGTCCGGCTGTGACCGGGTCATCATCCCGGCCGCGAATATGCAAGACGTGATGATCGAAGAGGAGTACGAGGAGATGGTCGAGATCATCCCCGTCTCCCACATCAGCGAAGTGCTCGACATCGCGCTCGAGGGCGAGCCCGAGAAGGACTCGCTCGTCGACCGCCTCAAGAGCATCACCGGCTCGGCGCTCTCGCAGGGCGAGAACGTCTCCGGACCCTCTAGCCCGAGCCCGCAGTAACGTCTATGCCCCAGTGGGCGACGTTCGCCGGATTCGCGTTCGTCGTCACCGCGGGAGTCCTCTTACTTTCGCACGCGTCACGCGGCGTGCTTTCCGAACGAGATCACACACAGAGCGACGGCGACGTCGATCAGCAGGGGCGAGCCGCGAGGCCGCGATCGACCGACGCCGATAGTGAGACCGGCGCGAACGCCGCCGCTCGCGGCTCGGAGACAGATCGCGGCGAGCCCACCGAAGTCGGAGCGTTTCAGCGCGTCGACGCGGCCGACGAGGCTGCGAAGGCGCGCCACGACGAGGAGACGATCGTGCTGCCGAAGTCCGGCGTCGAGTACCGGGTGACAGATGCGGGTCTGAATCAGGGCGGGTCCGCGCCCGCACGGGAACTCTCGACCGCGTCACTACTCGCGAACGTCGCCGTCTCGCAGGGCTTCTTTGGCGTGCTCCTGCTCTCAGGTGCGTGGTACGCCGAGATCCCCGCGTGGGCGTTCGGCGTCGCTGCAGAAACTGTCAGCGTGCGCGCCCTCGCGATCGGCGTCGGCCTCGGTCTCGCGCTCTACGCCGCGAACGAGGCCGGCGCGGCCGTCGGCGCCCAGTTCGGACTCGGCGAGGGCGAGCGACTGCGAAGCGCGCTCGCACCGGACACGCTGCTCGGTTGGGCGGTCCTGTTGCTCGTCGTTTTGCCCATCATCGCGGGCTTCGAGGAACTGCTCTTTCGGGGAGCACTCGTCGGCGTCGTCGCGGCCGGCTACGACGTCTCACCGTGGGTGATGGCCGTCGTTTCCTCGGGTGCATTCGCGCTTGGACACGGCGCACAGGGTCGCCTCGGTGTGCTCGTGACCGGGACGCTGGGCTTCGTCCTCGCGGCGGCGTTCGTCGTGACTGGAAGTCTCCTCGTCGTCGTGGTCGCGCACTATCTCGTGAACGCGCTGGAGTTCGTCGTGCACGAAGGACTCGGCGTCGAGTGGGCACGCGATAACTGATAGCGTGGGGCGCTTCCGACGTTCTGCAGGTCTTCTCAAATCGACTCGATCTCTCGCAACCGTTCTGTGACCGACGCGGGCGCGCCACTCGGGGCGTCGCGGACGCGATGGTCCGGGACGAAAAGCGGCACCGGATTCTCCGCTAACGCGGTTCGCGCAGTCTCCACGTCCTCGGCTTCGTCGGGGTCGAGGTCGGCCATCCGCATCACGCGGTCCAGTGACACTGTCTCGCCGTAGGGGACGTTTCGCGTCGCTTCCAAGACGCGCCGCTGTTCGGTCGGGACCGTGAGTGCGACCTCGACGTCGTCGAAGTGGTCGGACGCGCCGTCGAGGTACGCGAAGGCGCGATCCAGCAGCGGGTGATCGGATGCTGCGTCCGCCGGCGGCGACGCCGGGAACGAGACGCTGATCACGCGGCCGCTGGCGATCCCGATCTCGATCGCCCGGCCCAGCCGGTCGGATTCGCGGGCGAAGACGCCGACGTCCATACTCCCGCGTTGCGCGCCATCGCTCTTGAACGTTCGCGATACCGGACCCGCGTCGCTCCGCTGACCGCCGAGGATGGACCCGGCCGCGACGCGCAAGTCTTATGTGCAAATACGTCCGTTAATGGACATAGATGAACGCTAGTGAGGACAAACTTGCCCCCGAGGTGCGGTCGATCCTCGCGGCGGCCCGCGAGCGGTCCGGCGGTGAGGGGACGCTCGACGTCGACGCGCGGTCGTTCCCCGAGGCGGTCGCGACGGCGGAGGCGGCCGGACGCGTCCCCGTCGTCGCCGAGGTCAAGCCGACCAGCCCGACGACCGACGGCGAACGGACCGACGATCCGGTCGCGCTCGCGCGTGAGATGGTTGCGGGCGGCGCGACGGCGCTGTCGGTCCTGACCGAGCCCGAACACTTCGGCGGGTCGACGGAGAACCTTCGGCGCATCCGCGAGGCCGTCGACGTACCGGTGCTTCGCAAGGACTTCGTCGTCCGCGAGGAGCAACTCGACGTCGTCGAATCGGATCTGGTCTTACTCATCGCGCGCTTCCTCGACGAGGACGACACGGACTCCCTCGCGGCCCTGTACGAGGCAGCCGAAGAGCGGGGGTTCCAGCCGCTCGTTGAGGTTCACACGCGCGCGGAACTCGACCGAGCGCTCGACGTCGGCGCGGAGATCATCGGCATCAACAACCGTGACCTGGGGAAGTTGGAAGTCAATCTGGGGACGTTCGAGCTGCTCGCCCCTCACGTTCCCGAGGACGTGACACTCCTCGCCGAGAGCGGCGTGGCGAGCGTCGATGACGTCCGGCGGATGCGCGCCGCGGGCGCAGACGCGCTCCTGATCGGGACGGCCATTATGGACGGCGACGTCGAGACGAACACCGAGCGACTCACCACGGCCGACGCCGAGCGTACGAACAGGGATTCGACGGCGGAGGCGGCAAGCACAGACGCGACAGCGGTGACAGACGCGAAAACGACAGACACAGCCACGGATACCGACACACGATGACACAGCAATACGCGGACGGCAAGTTCGGCAAGTACGGTGGACAGTACGTACCAGAGGCGCTGATGCCGGCGATCGAAGAGTTGACCGACGCCTACGAGCGCTACGTACTGGAGAACGAGGACGGATTTATGGACGAGTTCCGCGCGCGACTGCGGGACTTCGGCGGGCGCCCGACGCCGACGCAACACGCCGAGCGCCTCTCGGAGCGCTACGGCCGCGATGTCTACTTAAAGCGCGAGGACCTGCTCCACGGCGGCGCGCACAAACTCAACAACGCGCTCGGCCAGGTCCTCCTGGCGAAGTATATGGGCAAAGAGCGGATCGTCGCCGAGACCGGCGCGGGACAGCACGGCACCGCGACGGCGATGGCGGCAGCCCACCTGGATATGCCCTGTGAGATCTACATGGGCGAGCGCGACATCAACCGCCAGCGCCCGAACGTCTTCCGGATGCGGCTCAACGGCTCGGAGGTCAATCCGGTCACGACCGGCCGCGGCACGCTGAAAGAAGCCATCTCCGAGACGATGCGCGACTGGGCGACGAACGTCGAGGACACCCACTACGTCATCGGGTCGGTCGTCGGCCCGCATCCCTTCCCGGCGATGGTCCGCGACTTCCAGGCGGTCATCTCCGAGGAGGCACGCCGCCAGCTTCGCGAACAGACGGGCGGACTCCCGGACTCGGTGCTCGCGTGCGCCGGCGGCGGGTCGAACACGATGGGGACGTTCGCGCACTTCGTCGACGACGAAGACGTCGGGCTGTACGCCGTCGAGGCCGGCGGCTCGACGCTCGAAGTCGACGAGGAAGCGGGAGTCGCGCCGAACTCCGCGTCGCTATCGACGGGCGAGGAGGGCGTCCTTCACGGGGCGCGGACCAAGCTCCTCCAGGACAGCGACGGCCAGATTATGGAGAGCCACAGCGTCTCCTCCGGCCTCGACTACGCCGGCGTCGGCCCCGAACTCGCCCAGCTCGTCGACGAGGAGCGCGTGAACGCGGTCAACGTCGACGACGACTGCGCGCTGGAAGCGTTCCACCGGCTCTCACAGCTCGAAGGCGTGATCCCCGCGCTGGAGACAGCCCACGCGTTCGGCTACCTGGAAGAAAATTACGAGGACCTCGGGGAGACGGTGCTGGTGAACGTCTCCGGCCGCGGCGACAAGGACCTCGAAACCGTCATCGAGGAGACCGAAAACCGAGACATCGAGGCCGCGCCGTCGCTGGCGGAGTTCTCGGGAGGGATCTGAGATGGCCGACGACCTCGACGCCGCGTTCGCCGACGGGCCGGCGTTCGTCCCGTATCTCGCCGCCGGCGACCCCGACTACGAGTCCTCGCTGAAATACGTCGAGGCGCTCGAACGCGGCGGCGCGGACGTCATCGAACTCGGCCTCCCCTTTTCGGAGCCGGTCGCCGAGGGATCGACGATCCAGAACGCCGTCGTGCGGGCGCTCGAAGGGGGAATGACCCCGGATCGGTTCTTCCAGTTCGTCGACGACCTCGACGTGGACGTTCCGCTGGTCTGTATGACCTACTACAATCTCATCTTCCAGTACGGCGACGAGCCCGGGCCGCGGCCGTTCGTCGAGCGCGCCGCGGAACTCGGCCTCTCGGGGTTCGTGGTCCCCGACCTCCCTGCAGAGGAGGCCGACCCCCTGCGGGACGCGTGCGACGAGTTCGGACTCGACCTCGTCTTCATCGTCGCTCCCACGACGCGCGGCGAGCGCCTGGACCGAATTATGTCGCAGGTCTCCGGCTACGTCTACGTACAGGCGCGGCTGGGCGTCACCGGCGCGCAGGACGACGTTTCCGGACAGACCGAGGAGAGTCTCGAACGCCTCGCCGACTACGACGTGCCGAAGGCCGTCGGGTTCGGGATCAAGACCGGCGATCACGCCGAGCGGATCGTCGCCGCCGGGGCGGACGGAATCATCGTTGGGAGCGCGCTCGTCGACATCGTTGCGGAAGGTCACGAGACCGGGAAATCGGCGGACGCCGTCGCCGCGCGGCTGGAAGAGAAGGCCCGCGAACTGAAGGACGGCGCCCTGCGCGGATACGAACAACGCGTGCCCCAAGCGGAAGGCAAATAACCGACGGTTGCCACAGTTTCTCACACGATGAACGCAGGACTCACAGCCCGACTCGATCGCATCTCGACAGGGGGGCGATACCTCGTCGTCCCGATGGACCACGGTATCACACTCGGCCCTGTAAAGGGCCTCGTAGACCTCGAATCGACAGTCGACTCGATCACGCGCGGCGGCGCGGACGCCGTCCTCACGCAGAAAGGCGTCGCACCGCGCGTCCACGGAAACAAGAACGGGAAAGGCTACATCGTCCACCTCAACGGCTCGACGGTCATCGGTCCCGACGAAGAGGACAAACGGCGGACGGGCTCGGTCGAAGAAGCGCTCCGCGCGGGTGCGGACGCGGTCTCCTTCCACATCAACATCGGCAGCGATCACGAGCCCGATCAGCTGACCGAACTCGGCGAGCTGACCGAAACCGCCCACCAGCTCGGGATTCCGGTCCTCGCGATGAGCTACGCGCGCGGGCCGGGCGTCGACGAACACGACGCCGAGAGCCTCGCACACGCCGTCCGCATCGCCGAGGAACTCGGTGCCGACGTCGTGAAGACCGCCTACTCCGGCGACGCTGACTCCTTCGAGCGCGTCTGTGAGGCGACGCGGCTCCCCGTCGTCATCGCCGGTGGTAGCCGCGGGACTGACCGCGAGACCGCAGAGATGGTCCGCGGCGCGATGGACGCCGGCGCGTCGGGCGTCTCGATGGGGCGTTCGATCTTCCAGCACGACGACCCCGAAGCGATCACCCGGACCGTCAGCGCGATCATCCACGACGACGCCGACGTCGACGAGGCAGTCGAGGCCGGCGGCCTCGGTCTCGAAGCGTAACCGACGCCGATTACCGCCCGGCGGGCGGTCGTATTCTCCTCTCCTCGCGCCCTGTAGCGACGATGGTGGTCTCACGTCGCCGTCCGGCAGCGGCCCGCTCCCGTCCGGCAGAGCGGGCCGAGCCCGCGCGTTTATCATCGTGGCGAGCCAAGCCGTGGATATGCCTACTACGCTCGAAGTACGGTGCACCGACGACGAGTGCGAGATGGATATGTTCGAGCTTCATTACACGTACGATATGCCCGACGACGTCGGCGTCGCCGACTTCGTCTGTCCGTACTGCCGCGGGAGCGAGCCCCTGGAGGCGATCAAGCTATGAGCGGCTTCAGAAAGCTCAGCGACCTCGGCGATCCCGAGCGGTTGCGCGAGATCGGCGAATCGGTCGCCGAGAACGCACTGGAACGCGTCGGCCGCAGCGTCGCGCGCGTGCAGGAGCGAAAGCCGCTGCCGTACGACCTCTTAGAGAGCGACGACGCCTACCTCGTCGTCTTCGACGCGCCGGGCGTCCGCGAGAAAGACGTGCAGGTGCGCTTCGAGAACAGCGAGGTACAGGTCCGCATCGACCGCTTCCGTGACTTCTATGAGGGCTTCGAGATGCGCTTTCCCGGACGCGGGCTCGCCTTAGACGGGGCGGCGCGGCTTCCCGAAGGGGCCGCCGTCGACGCCGAAAACGCCTCGGCGACCGTCACCGACGCGGGCACGCTCCGAATCAGACTCCCGAAGCGCGGCGACGACGCCTGAGCGCCGAGCGGCCCTTTCTCTCGCGTCTCGCGTCCTACACCGGAAGCTCCGCGTCTGAGTCGACGACGCGGTCCGGTTCCTCGGGGACGGTCCAGTCGGTCGTCAGTTCGAGCAACTGCGCGAGCATCAGCCCGGTCGCCCCCCAGACGGTGTAGTCGCCGACGTGGAAGTAGTGAATGCGGCGGCAGCCGTAGCCGGAGAACTCGCGCCGTTCGGATTCGTAGTTGTCGAGGTCGACGAGGTCAGAGACGGCGAGCGGGACGACTTCGGCGACCTCGCGTTCGTCTGGATCGTACGCGCGGTTGGGGACTGCGGCGACGAACGGCCGTACGGAGTAGTCAGTCACCGTCAGGATGTCGTCGAGACGGCCGAAGACGGCCGCCTCCTTGGACCGCAGTCCGATCTCCTCGTCGGCCTCGCGGAGCGCTGTAGTCTGGAGCGTGCCGTCTTCGGGTTCGCGTGAGCCGCCGGGGAAACTCATCTGTCCGGGGTGCTCCCCGAGGTGGTCCGCGCGCTTCGTGAACAGGACGTGCGTTTCCCCGTCTCGTACCAGCACCGGGGCGAGGACCGCCGCCTGTTGGCCCGCGCCGCCGACCGGCTCCGGTGTATACGCCGACACCCGCGAGAGATCCATACTCGGGGTGGGGTACGAGCCGAGGGGGCTTATACTGTCGGCCGGCTCTTTATGTGAGTGAGTTACGAGTCGCCGTCGAGCGCGTCGTCGAGTCGCGCGCGGATGTCGTCGACTGCGACAGTATCGGACCACACGTCGACGTCGTACGTCACGTCGAGGAGCCGACGCATTTCGGCGTCGTCCTCCTCCGCGACGGCTCGCGCGGCCGCCGTTCTGAGGCGTTCGGCGACGGCCGCGTCGGCGGTCTCGCGGTCCACCTCGCGCGTGGGCACCTCGAGAATGTGCGGCAGGTCTTCGACGTGCTCGGGGAGCGACGGAAAGGCGGCCGGGCCGGGCGCGAGCAGCGTCTCCCCGTCGTCCTCGTAGCGGACGAGCGCGAACGCCGCGATCGCGTCGTCGACGGCCTCGGCAACGACGTCCGCGTCGACGCTTGCCTGCCGTTTGAACGCCAGTTCTTCGAGGGCTTCCTCGAGTTCGCCGGGAGCGAGCGCACCGAAGAGGTCGACGACGCCGGCGAGTTCGTCCCGCTGTAAGTCACTCGCCCGGAAATCGTCCGTCACTCGCCGCCTCCCGCGTCGATCGGTGGCGCGCTCGTCGTTCCCGGTCCAATCGCGTCCTCGAGGTCGGACGTGGCTGCGTCGAGCACCGCATCCGCAGTGATCGGCGCGTTCTCCCACGCCGGGAGGCGATCGTCGCTTCCCGTCGGTTCGGTGACCGCCGCCGCGTAGCGTGTCACCTGCCGCCGCTCGTGGTCCCGGTCGAAGTGGAAGTCGTTGAACGCCGCATCCATCGCGTACTGCTCGACGAGCGTCTCTGCCGTCGTCCGATAGCGCTCTGGGAGCGTCTCGAAGTCGACGTCGATGCCGTGTTCGAGGACGCCCCGCAGGAGCGTCTCGCCGACCGATCGGCTCATCTCCGAGAGCCCGGCCGAGCCGTCGACCGCGCGATGGTCGTGTTCGTACGTGCCGAGGTCGACCTGTGCCGTTCCCTCGAACCCGGCGACGTCGAACGCGTCGCCGAGGGTTCCGACTTCGAGCCCCCACTTCCGAGGCGTCCGGATCCGGCGGGCCGTCTCGGCCGTCGCAGCGAACTCGCCCGCGAGTGCGTAGCGGAAGGAATCGAGATACTGGAGATAGGGGTCGGGATGGGCATCGACGAGCGCGCGGACGAGCGGGACGTAGAAAAGCCGAAAGAGCCGCCCGTAGAGGCGCTGGTCTTCGACGCGCGCGTAGTAGCCCTTCGAGAAGTCGTAGCCGTTCGCCAGCGGGAACAGCAGTCGACGGACGAACGACTCGTCGTAGGTCGTCGTGTCGGCGTCGTGGACGACGACGAACTCCGCTTCGGCTGCGCGGCCGAGCGCCAGCCACACGTCGCGGCCCTTTCCGCGACCGCCGGCGAGACCGGCATCGGCGAGCAACTCCGCGAGGCGTGGGCCGTCACACCACAGCAGTTCCAGCCGTAGGTCGTACGTCGAGAGCCACTCGTGGACCGACGCGACGCGCTCGGGGGCGGCGCGGAGCGGAACGACGACCCGAGCGGGTTCCAGCCGTTCGAGCGTCTGTAGCACCCGGTCTGCGGCCGCGCCCTGACAGTCGCGCTCCGTCATCGGCACGACCACCGCCGCGCGCCCGGTCGGAGCGGTCGGGAGCGGATCGGCGAGACCGTGGAGTGTCGTCACCCGCGCTTGCACGTACTCCATCGAAGCATTCTCAGGGCGGAACGAGCAAAAGCGCGGGGGTTCCGGATGCCTATCGCCCGCGCGCCGTGGGTGTCACTGCGGGAGCCGCCCCGCCTGCTGGAAGGCGACCAACCCGACGACGACGACGGCGAGTCCGAGCGCGAGTTGCGTGAAGATGGCGTCGTAGGCAAGTCCCAGTTCGCGGAGCGTCCCGACGGCCGACGACCCCGTCGCCTGGACGACCATCATCCCGCCGGAGTACCACGCGTACGCGCTCGCTCGCGTCTCGTCCGGTAGCGTGTCCAGCAGATAGGTGTCGATCGCCGGAAAGAGGCTGTGGATCACGTAGCCGATCACCGCCGTGAGGACGAGGATCGGGACGAGTCCCGTCGTGACTGTCAGCACGAGCACGGAGACGGTGAACGACCCGATGATCACGAGAATGTACGGGACGCGCGGGAGCCGGTCAGTGAGCCGCCCGGAAATAAAGAAAGCGGGGACGCCAGCGGCGAATATCACCGTGAGGAGGTTCTTCGCGGTCGCGTCGGCGAGCCCTTTCGTCTCCATATACAGCTCGTAGAAGTTGAACAGTCCCTGCCAGACGAAGCCGGTCGCGCCGACGACCACGACGCCCAAGAGCACGACGCGCCACTCCGAGCGGATCGCGCCGAGGAGGTCTCTGTCGTCGGTACCCGCGTCGGGGAGCTCTGTCGACCGCGCGGCGAAATACAGCGCAACCGTGACGAGCGCCGCCGCGGCCGCGACGCAGACGAACACGAGCTGCCAGTCGAAGAAGAACGTCAGGATCAGCGTCACGAGCGGCGCGGCCGCGACGGCGGCGAGTTGGCTCATCATCCCGTGGACGCCGAGCGCCCAGCCGACGCGTTCGGGGTAGAGTTCGCTGACGAGCGGGTTCGCGGCGACCAGATAGACGCCCGAGGAGAGGCCCATCAGGAGCGCGCCGATGCCGACGAAAAGCACCGAGTTCGCGCTCGCGGTGAACGCCGCAGCGGTCGTGAGCACCGCGCCGGTCACGAGGATCACGCGGTGACGGGGGACGCGCGTGAGCACCCAGCCGGTCGGGATCCGCGGGAGCGCGCTGCCGAGCCACGCGAGCGTCGCGATGAGCCCGGCCGTGCCCTCGCCGATCTGAAACACCGCGATGAACTCCTGCAGCAGCGGTGCGAAGACGACCCTCGCGAGGTTCACCAGGAAGAACATCGAACAGAGCGTACCGAACAGTCGGCTCCGAGACACGACCGACTCTTGCCCGTAAGGGGTGTCAACTGTTGCGATCCAGCGCCGGAGACGAGCGGACCGCGCTATACTGATCTTTTTACCTCACGCCCTCCACGTTCGAGGTGACTATGAAGACGACGCGGAAGGGGCTTCGAGACGGGGAGTTGGAGAAAGACACCTACGGGCGTCTGAACTGCGCGGAGTGCGGCGAGACGCTGAAGACCGAAAACGATCCCGACGAGGTCTACACTGTGCGGCGGTGTCCCGACTGCGAAACGGAGTGGAAGGAACTCCGGTAGACAGCGGGCGGGCGGTGAATCGGAGAGAACGGCCGCAGACAGGTGAGGGGAACGCCGTCACTCGAAGACGGCGTCGAACGCTCGCGCGCCGAGCGGCTCGAACGTGCCGGCAGCGACGTTTTCGGGGACGTGCTCCGACGAGCTCGTGCCGACGAGCGCGGTGGTGACGCCGGGGGCGCTTCGGGCGAAGTTGATCGCTCGCTGCGCGGCGGTCTCTCCGTGTAACTCCGCGTCGACGGCTGCCGGGATCGACGACGCAAGATCACCCTGTGCGAGAGTCGCGCTCGCGACGACGTCGAGGCCGGCCGCCTGGGCGTATTCGAGCGCGCTTACGTCCCGTTCTTCTTCGGGGTGTCGGTGCGCCGCGACGGTGAACGCGTCGGCCATCGTGACGCTGAACGGGAGCTGAATCGCTTTCAGTCCGGGCTCTGCGGCGCCCACTTTCTCGGCCGCTCTCGCGGCGCGGTCGACGACCTCGGGCAACGAGAGATACGCGTCGTGATTGCGGGGCACGCGGAACGCCTCCCAGGTCGCGACGCCGTAGGCGCCGATGTCACCCGCCTCGCGGCGACGTTCGAGGCGCTCGAAAGCCGCTTCGAGTTGGTCGTAAACCGCCTCGCGGTTCCTGGCCGCCAGTTGCGTTTCGGGGTTGTGGACGTAGTAGCAATCGACCGTGTCGACGCCGAGGTTCGCGAGCGAGCGGTCCAGCAGTTCCTCCAGGAAGTCGGGGGCGATGGCGTGGCTGCCGCGCGCGAGGTCGTCGACAGCGACGTGGCCGGGGCGGACGAACTCCTCGCGGACGTACGCGCCCGGATCGTCGGGACGGGAGCCATCGAACGGGACGAAGCCGCCCTTGGTCGCGACGACGACTTCCTCGCGGCCGGCGTCGGCGGCGTCGAGCGCCTCGCCGACGACGCGCTCGCTCCGCTGGTGGCGGTAGTTGATCGCGGTGTCGACGTGGTTGATGCCGGCCGAGAGCGCGTCGGTGATCGATTCGCGGTAGCGCTCGTCGTACTCGTCGGTCGGAGTCCCGAGGTACGTGCCGAGGCCGATGCTCGAAGCGACACCCGGTCCGAACCGACGGAAGTACGTCCGGGCGAAGGCGTCGCCGAACCGATCGCGGTATCCCCAGGTCCCCTGACTCGTCGCCATAGTCCAGGCAAAGGGACGCGCGGGTAAACGGGCGTCGGAAGTCGGAAGTCGGGAGCCGAAGTTCGGAAGTCGCTAACCGCCAACTGCCAACCGCCAACCGCAAACTGCCAGCCGTCCCACGGCGTCAGATGTCGCCGGACATCGACTCGAACAGGCGATCGCGGAGCGCGTCGCGGGGCATCGTCTCGCCGGTCCCGGTCTGGATCTGGCCGCTGTGTAAGACGAGTTGTCCGCCGCCCATCCGCGCGTGCCCGCCCGCCGAGGCGCTCTTTAGACCCGATACCGCCGAGTCGAGCGTCTGACCCATATGGACGCGATCGTCGCGTGAGCGCCCGGAGATGTGGATCGTCCCGTCCCGCTCGCCGAGGACGACGACGGCGGTGACGCCTTCGAGTTGGACCAGTTCGTCGGCCGCCTGGGGGATGGCGTCGGGATTAGAGATGCGACCGACGTCGCTGATGGCGAACGGCCCGCGGACGTCGCGGCCGGCGATCGCGCGGGCTTTCAGTTCCAGGACTTCCGTCGAGACTTCGGGGTTTGCGATCCGGTCGAGTTGGTCCTCGTTGACCCCAGCGTACAGGAACCCCGCAGCGGCGAAGTCCGCGGCCGAACAGCCGGCAGTCAGCCGCTTGGTGTCGGTCAGAATCCCGTAGAGCAGGCCGGTCGCGACCGTCGACGGGACGGTGTAGGCCGCGTCGACTTCGCTCGCGTGTTTGGCCGGCGGGACCGGCTTGGCGCCGACGTCCTCGAAGTACTCGGCGACGATGCTGGAGGCGGCCCCGTAGTCCGTCCGCACGTCGGTGAACTCGCCGCCGGTCCCCTCGCCGGGGTGGTGATCGACGACGGCGAATGGGAGGACGCTATCGGCCCCAGCGAAGCCCCGCGGGCGGTTGTGATCGACGAGGACCACGTGTTCGGCCGCGACGTCGCTGACGTGGGTGATCCGGTCGATGTCGATCTCCAGTACCGTCTGGAAGGCGCGGTTCTCCTGGTGGCGGACCTGCCCGGCGTACTGGACCGTCGCATCAGTTCCGACCTGTTCGGCGAGGCTCGCGACGCCGATGCCCGTCGCCATCGCGTCGGGGTCGGGATTCGGATGCAACAGCACCGCGACCTCGTCGAGTCCGGAGACCTGTTCGAGAAAGCGCGTCCCCATCGGCCGTTCGAACCGCTTGATCGCGTAGAGACCGACGAGGAGCGCGAGGAGACCGACGACGACAGCGAGGACGACAGCAGGGTAGGCCACGAAGAGCTCCCTCGCGCGACCGACGAACTCCGAACCGGCGTTCGAGGCGACGCCCGGAAGCGGGGACCACATACTCTTTGCGTCAGAGTGCATCCCTAAGAAGATTCCTTCGTTCAGCCGGGTGACGCGCTCACAGACTGGAGTCTGAGGAAATCACAATCGAACAGCTCCACGGCGCGTCCCGAAACGAGCGCTAGAGTGGTTGGGGGAACCGCCGCCGAACGTGCAGTTCAGATCTCCGAAGCGTCCGTTCCGGACAGATACGCCTCGATCGCCGCGCTGTAACCCTCCCGATAGGTCGGATACGCGAGGTCGTAGCCGAGTTCGCGCAGGCGCGCGTTCGAGCAGCGCTTGCTGGTCTGGATCCGCCGGCGCGCGGCCGCCGAGAGGTCCGGGTCGTCCAGTCCCTCCTCGATCGTCCGCTTCGGTGGGGCAGGTTCGTCGCACTCGGTAGCCAGCCAATCGGCGAACGCCCACTTGTCGACCGGTTCGTCGTCCACGACGAGGACGACGTCGTCGCGTGCCAGGTCGGATTCGAGGAGGAACGCGACCGCGCCCGCGGCGTCGTCGCGGTGCACCATATTCAGATATCCCTCCGTCACGGGGCCCTCTAGATAGCTATCGAGTCGGTACCGGTCGGGACCGTACAGCCCCGCAAAGCGCGCGACGGTGCCGTCGATGCCGGCCGCAGCCGTTTCCTCACGGGCGACGCGCTCGGCCGCCGCGAGGACGCGGGTCTTCTCGGTCGTCGGCTCGATCGGCGTCTCCTCGTCGACGAAGTCGCCGCCGTGGTCGCCGTAGACGCCCGTCGAGGAGGTGTAGACGAGCCGATCCGGAGGCGAGGAGCGATCGGCGTACGCCGCGATGACGTTCCGTAATCCCTCCACGTAGACGTCGCGGGCGGCATCCGCACCGCGACCGCCGGAACTGGCCGCGAAGACGACCCAGTCGGCGTCGGGGAGGGCAGCGAGCGAGTCGGCGTCGGTCGCGTCGGCACGGACGGCGTCGAGACCCGCTTCGGCGACCGCGTCGAGTCCGGCGTCGGAGCGGCGGACGCCGATCACCTCGTGGCCGGCCGCGTCGAGTTGCCGGCCGAGTTCGAGGCCGACGTACCCACAGCCGACGATGACGGTTCGGGCCATCAGCGCTCGTTCCGTTCGGCGAGGAACTGCTGGATCGCCGCGAGCTGTTCGAGCGTCATCGTCGTCCGGCCTTCGAGCGCCTGTTGGACTTCCTGCCCCGAGAGCCCGAGATCGACGTTTGCGGCGATCGTGTCGACGTCGACGACGCCGGTCGTCATCGCCATCAGGAGGTGATCGCGGAGTTCGAGGACGATCGCCTCGGCGTCGGGGCGGGCCTCGTCGAGTGCGAGGATTGCGGCGGCGTCTGCGACGCTCAGATCGGGCACGGTGCCGTCGGCGAGCGCCTCGACGGTGTCGACGTCGACGCCCGATTCGGCGGCTGCGGTTTCGACGCCGACGTCTGTCAGGACGGCTCTGAGCTGTGCTTCGTAGGCTTCGCGCAACGCCTCGGGAGTCAGCGTCGCCGGCTCCTCGGCCGCGTCGTAGAGCATACCGCTACTCGCCACCGCGGCGGCAAAACGGTTTCCGAACGGGGCGTGGCGGCGTCTCGGGGGCGTCGGGGTCGCACCCCGCGAAGGGGAACTGCTTAAGTTCGTCACTACCCACCCAACGAGTATGAGCCACGTATCGCCCGCAAATCGGGAGGTGCAGCCGTGAGCGTCGGCCATCGCGTCAGCTCCGATCACCAGCTCGCGCGGTTGCTCCAGATCGGGATCGTCCTCGAAGAGGTCGTCGAGGCCCGGTCGTATCACCACTATCAGTCGCTCGACGACGGGGAAGAGCTCGACGCCGAGATCGAATCGCTCTTGGAACACGCCGCCGCGGAATCCGCCGAGCATCGCGAGCGACTGGAAGCGCTCGTCGAGGAACTCGACGCCGAGAGCATCCCGTTCGACGAGATCGAAGCGCTCGTCGAAGCCCAGTACGGCAAGACAGAGCCCGAGGACTTCGACGACATCCTCTACGACCAACTGTGCAACGAGGAGACGGCGTACAAGTTCTACGACGACCTCGTCGGCGCGCTCCGGGCCTCGGAGGCGACCTTCGGGATCGACCGCGACCGACTCATCGACGTGCTCATCGAGATCCGCGAGGAGGAAGCAGACGGCGTCGAAGAAGTCACGAAAATTATGAACAAACGGCAATGAGACGAGATACGATGCGTCACGGAGGGACGGTATGAACACGGCCGACCAGTACGTCAAGGCGATCTACCTCCTCCAGCAGATGGAGAACGGCCCGGCGTCGACCGGCGCGCTCGCGGATCGCCTCGACGTCAGCCCCGCCAGCGCGAACGAGATGATCGGGAAACTCGAATCGCGAGGGCTCGCCGAACACGAGAAGTACAAGGGCGTCACGCTCACCGACGACGGGATCGTCCGCGCCCGGGATGCACTCCAGACGTACTGCATCATCGAGCGGTTCCTCGCGAACGTCCTCTCCGTCGAGGAGTTCCGCGCCGAGGCACGCGAACTCGAACCGGTCATCGACGACCTCGTCGCCGAGCGCCTGGACACGATCATCGATCGAAACGCCGAGTGCCCCGACTGCTTCGACCCCGAAACGGACGCCTGTTGTCACCTCGAAGTGGCCTCCGAGGCCAACGTCGAAGCCGAAGAGCAACGCGCGGACTGACGCCGTTTTTCTCCCGGCTTATTAAGCAGGACGAAGCCCGTAGCTTCAAGATGTTCCCGACTGAGGCGTTGGATATGGATGGGACAACGGCGCTCGATCGCCTCCTGAAACTCGCGGGATTGGGGCCCCGCGAGACGTCGGAGGCAACCGACCGAACAGCACCGTACGCGTGTTTGGGCTGTGGGGCGACGTACGACGTACAGTATCACGTTTGTCCGGAGTGCGGGGGTTACTCTGTGGAGCTACAGCAGACCGGTCTCGATCCGGATAGCAACCCAGAGAGCAGACACGAACGTCGATAAGGCAGCCGACCACCGGGCGGGATCGAGGGCCGACGAGCGCCGTCGGAACCCGATGCCTTTTCAAAGACTGCGACGTGAGTAGGAGATGCAGTCCCGTGGTGTAGTGGCCAATCATATGGGCCTTTGGAGCCCATGACGGCGGTTCGAATCCGCCCGGGACTACTACATTTCCCAGAGAGCGAACCCTGAGCTGCTGCTGTCGGCTGCGGCGGATGTTCGGTTCGCCAGGATCGACATCTTCGGCAACACGCGTACCGAGGCGCATTCACTTTTCGGTCTCTCCGTTGGAGTCGGCGACGGCTGACCGTTCGGGGGAAGGCCAGAGGTTCGACAGCGTGGCCGAGCCCCCAACCGCGACGAGAGACCGATCGCGCCCGAAGCGTCAGCGAACGCTCGTTAAATGGCTGTCTCACCTGTCGAGTCGGTGGACGCGGCCAACAGATAGCCGCCGAACGCGGGCAACCAGACGATGAGCGGGTAGACGACCCACCGTTCGATCCCGCCGCTACCGAGGACCGCGAGCGGGCTCGGACCACGGACGGCCAATCCGTAGAAGAAGACGCTCAGGAGGATGAGTAGGGAGCTGCCACCGAAGAGACCGCAGAGGAAGGAGAACGGCCTGGAGACGACCCGGGTGGAGAGGACGACTGTGATTCCTCCCGCGAAGAACGTGAGAAGAGCGAAGAGACCGTGCCACGGAGTCACGTTTCCCGGGAAGACACCCACACCGAACGCGCCGAGTCCGAACACGGCGAGCGCGAGTGGGAATCCGCGACGGTCCAGCACACGGGAGAGGTAATACGCCGAAAGAACGACGAGCACACCTGTTACAAGCATCGTCGTGTTGAAAATCGTCGCTGACGGTTCGTGGATGATGGGGTTGGGTGGGCGGGTCGAGCCCAGGTCGCTGATGTCCTGTCTCGTCGAGTAGTTCGGGTAGAGGACTTCGGCGGTGACGATTCCCATAATGCCGATGAATCCGGACAGCGTGAGACCGAAACCTGCGATCGACAGTTCCGAAAGGCCAAGACGGGACCAGTAGGTGTTGAGATCGTTCATCAACGGCCGTTTTTCCACGTGGAGTGACAAACCTTTCTCACAATCACTGATCGGTCTCACCGCCGCAGCGTCAATCACGGCAGAGAAAGAGTACGTGTTCGTTCTTCGGACAGCGTGCACGGACGCCCCCACGGAAACGGAACGCGTCCACGCAGTCCGCGGTGAGTAGCGTGGCGTTATGCGCTCCCAGGTGCCTTGGACTGACTCAACGTCGCGGAGGTCTCGCCGTTCTGTGAGGACCAGACGACGCGGATCGTCTGCCCACTGAATCCTTGCGAGGCGTTTTTGGTTAGCGAATCACCGGCGCTGACGGAAGTGTACGAACTGTTCCATCCCAACGATTCGTTGTGCCACTCTGCTCCCGCCGTGTCGAGTTGCGTTGCGGTAATCGAGTCACCCGACTGGTGCGTAATTGTGACGTTACTGGTGCTGGCAGTCGTATTGTAGTCGAAGTCGAAACTGGCCTGCGGGGCTGTCTGCTGAACGCCCTGCCCGAGGTTGAGCACGAACGAACCGATGACGGCCGCGAGAATGACCGTGATCGCGACCATCAGAATTACCCCGATGACTGGGGACACTGCGTCGTCATCTGCGAGGAGCTGTTTTAGCTGCATACTAACGACAATCGTAGGGTTCGCTTAAAATAATACTCCTGTAGTAGCATTTGCAAGTCTTCTCATCGGATCGTACGCTGTCGTGCGATCGGGTGCGCAATCAGTTGCAAGTGCTACTATAGCACCCCTCGGGTGACGACCCGCCTGTTGACGTCCACGGACGCGGCGATAGCCTGCGATTGGTTCCAAAACGAATGTGAACAGGCTAGCTCAGGGACCGCTCAGGCGACGAAGTCAGCGTCGGCGAGATACTTGCGTTTGGTTCGTTTTGCTTCTGGACCCTCTGGAACGAGACCGGGCGTGGTTACCGGACTGTCGAAGCGACCGGGGTCCGGACGAACACTGTCGAGTAATTCCGAGAACATGGCACTGCTCCGTCCCGTAATGTGCACGAAGCCGCCGTAGTTGCGTTCCTCGAACGGCGTGGTGTCCGGGTCCGGGAACGACTCTCGGATGCAGGGGACGCGCTCGCGGATGTATTCTGCGGCTTCACGCTGTGCGTACTGGCACTCCGCGTAGTATCGTTCGCGATACTCCTCGTCGATATCTGTGTGTGTAACTGATTCGTAACGGACGGCGTCGTCGGAAACGTCGCCGTCGGCGAAGCCGAGATTGACCGTGAAGCAGTCGGGATAGCGGAGCACGAGGAGAAAGAAGAACTGGTCGTCGTGGGTGTAGCGCTCCTGCAGCCGGTAGTAGCACTCCCGGTAGTAGGTCGCGAGCGCTCCGATCCAGTCGTCGCGCTCGCCGCGGATGTACGCGTCCGCGACATCGTGATAGTCCGCGCCGGCGACCTGCTGTAGGCGGTGCTGGAAGCTCTGTCGCATCTCGTCGAGTTCGTACTCGTAGGCTTCGGTGAGCGGGACGTCCGGATCCGCGAGCAGGTCGCTCTTGTCGATACCCGCATCGGCGATGCGCGTCATATTCTTATGGAGGACGCGTTCGGCGTCGAGATCCGGCAGTGGGACTCGAACCGCCTGCTGGTACAGAACGTTCGTCGCGCGTTCTTCTCGCCCTCGCCACTCGTCCATCGTATTCCGTGGTAGCGAGATGCTCCTATTACTGTCTGTCTATCCGTAATGATCGATGGGCGTGGTTTGACAACGTCACTCGGGCGACTCGGACGAGTCCGGATCCCACGACCGATTGACCGCCGACTCCGGATCGAGGTCCGCGACGAAACGCATCGTTGCGAAGTTCGCGCCGAGACCGAGGATGCTGCCGCCGAGGATGCCGACCGGGATCCCGAGCAGCGGCACGTTCACCACGAACGCGGTCGCAAAGGGTGAGACCACGAGGACGAAGAGCGAGAAGCCGACCGCATAGGAAACGTACGGGCCGCCGTCGACGGCGAGCGCGTACGACGATCGGGCGGCATCGACGACGCCGACGTCGCGTAGAACGAGGAGATACGGCGTCGCATAAAAGAGGTACGCGGCGATCAGAAAGACGAGCAACGTCGGGATGACGATCAGCAGCACCGCACCACTGAGGTTCCCAGCCAACGTGCCGACGCCAAAGACGCCGACTGCGAGCGGGAGCACCGCGAGGAATGGCACGGCAGTCAGCACGAGAAAGGGGACAAAGTACGCACGAACGTTTCGGCTGAAGTCGTAGGCGTCGCGATCGAGTGCGTTTCGGATGCTCCCGAAGTACCCCGCCGTCGCTGCGGCCTGCACGACGAGCAATACCGGGACCGTCACGACCGCCAGCGGGAGCATCTCGATCGGAAGCCCGGTGTTCGCGGTGACGCCCGAGTTCGGGACGCTCACGAACTGCCAGATGGTGACGACCGACAGCGGGAGCCCGAATTTGAATCCGATGTGTCCGCCGTCGAACGTGGCGATAGCGACGATCTTGTCCGTATCCAGAAGGGCGAGCAGTACCGGGACGAGCGCCAGCAGCGGATACTCTCGGGCCCGTTCCATCCCTGCGAAGAGTCGAGTCGTGAAACTAGGCATCGGAGACACCCCTGTCACTGCGACGGATTCGTAAGTGTCTCTCCTGCCAGCGAACGAGAGTGGAGGGACGCCTTCTGATCGGGTGTACGTCGGGTGTGGGGACCATCTCTGATACGTCTGTATCGACGACGATCGCAGATAAAACTCGGTTTAGCTCAAACGGGTGTTGGGGTGACCGAAGGCGCGGCTGCTCCCCTCGGCGACCAGTCCTGTGTCGGCAGGTCGTCGCCGCGTCGACTTCGTCGGTTTCGTAGACTGTGTTTATACTCGTCTGTCGGCTCGATAACTGACTCTGGGTTCGCCTCGGAAAGTGACAAAATGTTTTGGTCTGGGGCCGATATTTTACGAAAACGGTGATTTTTGGTGACTTTAATACGTGATGCGGCCGCAATCGTTCGGTATGGATCCGTACGAGGCGAGTGGCGCGGCGGACGTTGTCGGAGTTCTCGTAAGTCCTCGCAGATCTCTCGGCGTGTCCTCCGACGAGAGTCTATCAACGGTTACGGAAACCCCGATAGAACGTGCCCGCCGTCCGCTCACAACGGTCGGAACGACGGATCCCACGAGCGGTTACGGCTGTGTGAGCGGGCGCAGATTCCGGGAGTTGCACCGTCCGAGCTCCGCCGTACTGCAGCCGTGACGTACGCAGCGCTCTCGACGGAGCGCACAACCGTCGATTGCGACTAACTTGGACAAAACAGAGAGGGGATGGCAAATCTGCACACGCAGGAGTCGGTAAACGACGAGCACTCCGGGAGCAGAGGATGGTAGAGCACACTCGGTCACTCGGCTTCACCGTCGCGTACGCGATGGGCCTCGGGACGATGATCGCGGCGGGGATCTTCTCGCTGTCCGGCGTCGCCGTCGCCCGAATCGGCAGTAGCGCGGTCATCGCGTTCATTATCGCCGCAGTCGTCGCCGGGATCACCGCGGCTTCGTACTCCGAGTTCGCCTCGATCTACTCCGAGAACGGCGGCGGCTACCTGTTCAGTTCACAGACGTTCGACAGCGACTTCCTCACGTACTTCGTCGGCGTCTCGCGGTTTCTCGGCTACACGGGGACGACCGCGTTCTACCTCGCGACGATGGGCGAGTGGTGGCAGCGGTTCGTCTTCCCCGAAGTCTGGCCGATTCCGCACGGGACGATGCCGCTCGTCACGACGATTCTCCTTGGCGCCCTCAACGCCCGCGGGACTGAGGAGAGCGGGACGTTCCAGGTCATCGTCACCTCCGCGAAAGTCGCCGTGCTCTTCGCGTTCATCGGCGGCGCGTTCGCTTTCGCCGGGCCAGTCGAAGCTACTGGGCGGTTCGCCGGGAACTTCCAGGCCGAACCCGTCGGCATCGTCTCCGTGGCGGCCCTGGCGTTCATTACGTTCTTCGGATTCTCAGCCATCGCTGCGAGTGCGGGCGAGATCATCGAACCACGGAAGACGGTCCCCAAGGCTATCGCGACGTCGATCCTGACCGTCGTCGTGCTCTACACCTTCGTCATCGTCGCGATGGTGAACTCGCCGATCCCCGCAGAAGTGGTCGCCGAACTCGGAGAGACCGCGATGGGCCGGGTCGCGGCCGCGTTCCTCGGTCCGATCGGTCGGGTACTCATCGTCGCGGGCGCGATCTTCTCGATGGTGTCGGCGTCGAACGCCTCGATACTGGCCGCCTCGGGGATCGGGTCGCTGATGGGCGAGCGCGGACAGGCCCCGCGGCCGTTCCAGCGCATCCATCCCGAGTACGGGACGCCGTTCTGGAGCGTCGCGACGGCGACGGGAACGATCGTCGCGTTCATTCTGGCCTTCAGCGGCATCCTGCCGTCGGTCGAGGTCGTCGGCCGCGGACTCCACTTCCATCTCTCGGCGCTCACCGGCTTTGCGACGTTCAATCTGCTCGTTCCACTCTCGGTCGTGAACGTCGCGCTCGTCTACTCGCGGCGCCGCTATCCGGACCTCGACCGTCCCTTCAGCGTCCCTCTCGTGCCGTTCGTTCCCGTCCTGGGCGTCCTGGCCAACGTCGCACTTATCGGAAATCTGCCCTTCTCGGGGATCCTCAGCGGCATCGTCGTCGTGATCGCGCTCGTAGCGTCGTACTACTTCTGGGGCGGCGCGCCCGAACGCGAGGAACTCTTCGCGCGCGTGACTGAAGCCCGCCCGCACGCTGCATCCGTCGAACCGGGCGGGCACGCCGCCCGTGCGGGCGAACGCCCGCCGACCGTAGCGGGTGAGTCGGCCGCAGCGGCCGGCGGAGAGGAGGCCGAAGCGGAGACCGAAGAACGGTTCCGTATCCTAGTCCCGGTCGCTCGGCCGAGTCGCGCACCCGCCTACGTGCGCTTTGCGAGCCAAATAGCCGAAGCGCGGACGGGCAACGGCGATCCGCTCGTCCAGGTCGTGACGATCACCCAGCTACCCGAACAGACCCCCTTCGAGGCGCTCGAAGACACCGCCGGCGACCGCGCCGACGCGCTCGAAGCCCAGCTCGAAGGCGTCGAGACCGGGGTCGACTACACCGTCGAGGGACACATCTGCCGGGAGGTCGCCTTCGACATCCTCCAGACTGCTCGGGACGACGGCGCGGACCTGATCCTGATGGGGTACCCCGAGGACCACCCGGACATCGCGTCGTCGGTGCAGTTCAAATCGCCGTGTGACATTCTCTACGTCCACAAACTCCCCGAGCACCCGAGCCTGGACGTGGTCAACGTCGGTGCCGGCGGCGGACCGCACCACCACGCCCTCCTCCCCCTGATCGACGACCTCGGAACGCAGGGCGCGGCGGTCCACGTCATTCGCGTCGCACCGACGGGCGAACACGGGACACACGAAGCGATCGAGGACACACTCGATCACCTCTCGGAAGGGATCGACGTCGAGGTTCACGAGATCGAAGCTGATCTCATCGCCGACGGCCTCGTCGAGTCGGCGGCGGCGAGCGGCGGCGTCCTGTTCATCGGCGCGACTCGCACGCGCGAGCTCCGTCGGTGGGTCTTCGGGAGCACCCCGGACCGCGTCATCGAGCGCGCCCCCGAAACCGACCTCCCGGTAGTCGTCTACGCCAGTTCGACCGGCGTCGTCGGCCGCCTCTCCGAATACGTCTTCCCCGTCTATCGCTACCTGCAGAAGCTGTTCCGGTAGTCTCACGCGGATTCTCGGCTTGCTTGTCTGGGACTCTGTCGCTGATCGTACATTTTTGCGGTGTTGAATTAACGGAGGGCGTCCGAGAAAGGAAGGTTACTTATAATATATGCTAGTCGTCCTACTCGGGCGTCTAATCGACAGACGGATGCACGGTCACGGACTCTCGCGTCGCCGCCCGACTCGGTTCCGAGTCGTGACTGACGACGGAGTTCGAGGCATCCGGCAGAACGAGGCGGACACCGACTTCCGTTTCTGGTGGTTCAGTTTGTGCGTCGTTTCATCTGCACTCGCGTCAGCGTCTGCGTCAGTCGCTCGCGCGTCGTCGACGACCCACTACTTCACGTATGACAGGCTACACGAGCCGCTTTCGAGCCGTTTCTCTCGTAACGATTCTTGTACTCAGTCTTCTCAGCGGGATGGGGGCGTTCTCCGGCGTCGTTGCCGCGGATCAAGGGAACATCTCATTTGATTCGTCCACGTACACCGACGGCGACGTCGTCACCGTCACCGTCGAAGATAGCGATTTGTCGACGACCACGGACTACGTCGTCAATATCGAGTCGGATACTGAGTCGCAATCATTCGTGTTTGGCGAGCATCCTGGTACAGAGAAAAAATACACCACAGAATGGAGTGTTTCAGACCAAAATGACGACAATAAGATATCCAAACTGGATATCACCTATCAAGATAGCAGTCGCGGAGGGAACGAGATTTCGTCTGTTAGCCGGAATAATAACGGGACCGTCACTATCACCTTTGACAGCTCTCCGGAGTCCCGCGATGGTATCGAGTACACTAGAGGCGAAACCGTCAAGCTAGTACACCAAACAGATGCACAGTTTAGAGGAATCTCTGAACTGAGCACTGTAGACAGTATTGGGGCGCTTCACGTATCCGAGGGGGATAAAATAAAATCAACATATGTCGATGAAAGCAGTGGTGAAATTCGGCAGAGTACCGCAAGAGTCGACAACGATCCAGAGCCCCTCACTCTCGGATCGGTCACCGAATTCTCCATCGACAGCCTCTCGGGAGCGTCGCTAACGCACACAGAGAGCGTCATCGAAGTCCCGTTCAGCGAAGACGTCTCGAAGGCGGGCGGTGAAGCGGGGGCGTTGACGCTCGCGGATAACGTCACCGTCCTCGTCGACGGAGCGGACGTAACAGATCGCTACGCCCTCGACACCGACGGATCTACGGACGGACAACTGCTCCTCAGTTCCGCGACGGCGCTCGATCCGCGCTCGGAAGTGGGCGTCAGAATCGACGCGGTGAACGACTCGGTCGACAGCGAGACCATCACACCCGGGACAGTCGACGTGACGGTGGCGTCCGCGACCGTTCCAGAGGGCAGCGGCGAGGCAAACGTCTACGCCGGATCGGCGATGGCGTTCGTCGCGACCGATGGCTCGGCCGACCTCGATCAGGCGTTCGAGGTCGTCGACGACGACGGGGCGTTCGTCTTCGCGGGTCGCACCGGACCGGGAAGCCAGGTGTTCGTGGTCGACACCGACGCGCGGAACTGGACCGAGGCGTACACCGTCGAAACGACGCTCGACGACGGCAGCACCGATCGAACGACGGGAGTCACGATCCGGGATCTGGGGCTCGGAGTCGCGATCGACGATCGGAACCTCACGACCGCCGCGGCAGTCGAAGGGACCATCTTCGCGAGCGCGGGCGGGCGCACCGTTCAGGTCGACCTCCGCGAGACGGACGGTGTGGTCGTCGAACGTACGAACATCACCCTCGGTGGGAACGGCGAGACGGCGTTCGACTTCCCGGCATCGGTGTTCGATACGACTGGACCGGGTAATTACACCGTCAACGTGACCGACGTCGGCACCGACGCGACAGTCCGCTCCGACCGCATAGCTGTCGTCGACGACAGCCTGAGCACCGCGAGGTTCCGGTCGACCGTCGTCGGCGAGCACGCCGGCGACGTCGCCGAAATGGGTGTGAATCTGGCCTACGCCGAGATCGCGACGGTGACGCTCGGAAGCGTCGGCTCGGGCTTTCGGGCGAACGTGACCGTATCCGATGGCGACGACGACGGCACCGTCCGGCTGCGGTTCAATACAGCCGCGGTCGCCGGTGCGACGAGTCTGCCAGACGACGGGGGCGACGTGTTCGGCGTCGCCGCGTCCAGCGGAAACACCAGCGGGACGGCAGACGAGGTGATCGCGGCCGATATCGACGAGGGGACCCTCTTGAGCGAGCCGCTAGCCTCCGGAGAGTACGAGGTCACTGTTCGGACGGGCGCAGACGCGGGCGCAGACGCGGAACACGCCGCGACGCTCGTACTCGACGCCCCCGCTCCAGAGCGACTCACCACCTGGGTCGCGCCCGCGGATGCAGCGCTTTCGACGCACGAAGACCTCTCGACGGCCGTCGAGACAGGGCGGCTCACGCAGCGGGCGGACGTCGCCGTGGGCGACCTCGTTGTGCATCGAATCGACGCACCGGGGCTCGCCGGCCAGTTTGCACAACACGACGGAACGGCGACCGAGACGTTCTTCGCGCTCGATGGCACGGACGAGGCGGCGCTGTACGCGCTGAACGTCACACAACAGAACCCACCGCCAAATCGCGAGGCCTACCAACTCGAACTGAACGCGAGCAACGCACGCGTCGTCGCCGACCCGAGCAACGATACCTACACAATGCTGTACGAAATCGATGCACCGGCGGCGACAGCGAGCGACAGTGAGGCTGTAGGCACGGTCTCGGACGGAGCAGACACCAGTGTACCCGCGGCAGGGGACGCACTCACAGCGTCGTTCGCGGTTCACGAGAACGGAACGTTCACAGAAGTCGACGACGACAGTCGGACAGTCGCTAGCAACTACTCGCTCGTCGAGGCGACCATCGCGACGGACGACGATCCCCTCGTCGTCGCAGCCGCGGCGAACCAATCGATCAGCGGGACCACGACCGTCGCGCCGGGAACCGAGATCGAACTCCGACTCCGGTCGACGAACGGGACGCAGCCGTCGTTCCACAAGACGACCCAGGCGGTCGTCGGACCGAGCGGCGCGTGGTCCGCTGCGTTCGACTTCGACGCACAGGGCGTCGGCGATACCTTCGAGGCGACCTCCGCGGCCGGCGTCATCAGCGATTCGAACGAACTCGGCGTCAGCGGCGAGGTTCGCGCGTTCGTACCGACGACGGCGGTGGCGACCACAGCCGCGACGACCGTCGGTCAGGCGGGCGGCGCAGGCGGAAGCGGTGGCGTCGGAAGCGACGGATCCGGGGGGTCGTCCCGGAGCAATGCGGCAGCACCAACCACCGAGTCGACAGCGACTCCCGAACAGCAGTCCGACGGGGACGGGCGCTCGATCACCGATTCGACGGGAGAGTTCTTCGGGACCGTGATCGACACCCTCGTCGACGGCTCGGGCGAGAGACCACTCCGGGAACGGTTGCTGGATTTCGACGTGCTGGTCGCGCTGGCTGCCCTGACGACCGTCCTGGTGTTCGTGACGCGGCTCGAATGACCGAACGGTCCGTATCGCCGCCGTCGCAGACGGTCGGCGGGCATATCGGCAGCGGGACGGGGTCAAGCCGTCGTAACGCCTAAGAACCGAAGAACCATTTTATCGGGTAATGAACCCGAACGCGAATACAGACACCGTGGGACCGCCCACTGATTCGAAGGAGAGGTGGTTCCGTGGGCGTTGAAATCAAGGAGTCGACGGTCGCAGACGAGGAGTTCGAGGAGATGGAGCGGTTCGTCCGCGACTATCTCGCTGCGAGCGTCGAAGGCGAAGACGACGGCGGCCGAATGCGGTGGTACCCCTGGCACAGCGCCGAGTATCGCTTCAACCACATTCTGAACGTCGTCGATCTGGCGACCCAGATCGCCGAGCGCGAGGGCGCAGACACGGACGTCGTCCGAGTCGCCGCGCTCTTTCACGACATCTCGAAGCTCGAAGCCGACCAGGAAGTCCACGCCGAGGAGGGGGCACGCGTCGCTCGCGAGTACCTGAACACCCACGGCGACTTCCCGCAGTCGTTCGTCGAGCAGGTGTGTCAGGTCGTCGCCGACCACTCCTATCAGGGACCGCTCGCGGACGTCTCACTCGAAACGCAGAGCCTCATCGAGGCCGATATCCTCGACAAAGTCGGCGCGAACGGCACGGCGCTGATGCTGCTCCGGATGGGATACGAGGCGCGGACGCACATGGACGCCGCCGAGATGGTCGAGCGGGTCCTCGAACGCGGCCGCGACGCGACGGGCCGAGTCAACTCCGACGCCGCCGAGAGCATCGCGCACAAGCGGCTCAAGCGCGTCAAGTGGTTCCGCGAGTGGCTCGAATCCGAGGTCCCGGAGATGGACCACAGCCTCGAGAAGCGCTGAGCGGTTAGCGGTCGGAGTAGCCCTCCGTCCAGTGCAGATGGAACGAGCGGTGTAGCTATCGGCGGATCGTGACCCCGAGAGCAGTACGCTTAGTAGCCGCGGCCCGCACGTCGAAAGCGTGCCCTCCGAATACCCTCCACGACCGTCGAGACGGGCGAAGATCGCGCTCGCGGTCGTCGCTGTCGTGACGTTCGCGTACAGTATCGTCGTCGCCGGACAGATCCTTCTGTGGTTCGTCCTCGCGGGGATCGCCGCCGGAATCTACGTCGCCTGGCTCCTCGTCGTCGCCGTCCTTCGGCTGGTCGACGCGACCGAGCGAATCGCGAGTGCGCTGGAAGCCGAACACGGCGACAGCACTGGCGACAACAACGACGGCAGCAACGACGACGGCAGCAACGACGACGGCCACCAAATCCGCGACGTAGAAGTCGACGATCGCTGAGAGACGCTTGAAGACGACCGAACCGGTGGTCGTTTGTACGCCGCTCGCCTACAGCCGTCGATGACGGACTCAGGCAGTTGGGTCAGCCTCTTCTCCGGCGGCAAAGACTCCTCGTGGGCGCTCTACCGCGCGTTGGAGGAGGGACTGAACGTCTCACATCTCCTGACGGTCCACCCCGGCGAGGACTCGTATATGTATCACGTCCCCGAGACGCGGCTGGCCGGGCTCGCCGCCGAGAGCATCGGTATCCCGCTGGTCGACGTCGAACCGGACGACCTCGACGCTGGCGACGTCGACGACGTGGGTGCTCAAGGCGACCGCGAGATCGAGCCACTCGAAGCCGCGCTCGTCGAGTTGCAGTCGGACCTCGACGGTGGCCTGGCCGGCGTCATCGCCGGCGCCGTCGAGAGTGAGTTCCAGACCTCCCGCATCCAAGAGATGTGCGACCGTCTGGAGATCGGTCTCTTCGCGCCCCTCTGGCAACGTGATCCGTTGGAGCTCGGGAGAGAAATGCTCGACGCCGGGTTCGAGATCCGGATCATTCAGGTCGCCGCCCACGGCCTCGACGAGTCGTGGCTGGGGCGGACACTCGACGCCGACGCGCTCACAGAACTAGTCGAACTCAACGACGAGTACGGCGTCCACGTCCTCGGCGAAGGCGGGGAGTTCGAGACGTTCGTGACCGACGGGCCGCATATGGACCGCCCGATCGAACTGGAGTACGAGACCGTCTGGGAGGGGACTCGCGGACACATTCGCGTGACGGACGCGCGGCTCGGCGAGGCGACGGAGTAGCGGGAGAATCGCGGCGCGCTATTCGAGGTGCGAGTGCGCCCCGATCAGGGCGTTCGAGAGATCGAGATTCTCGATGTAGGTGTGCTCGTCGACGATAGTGTCGCGGATGTCCGCGTTGTGAATCGTTGCGTCACTGAAGACGACAGTTCGTTCCAGATGTGAGTCCGACACCGACGCATCGGCCATCACGTGCACGTCCTCGTCGAGCACGGAGTCTTCGACCGTCGCCGACTCGTGGACGAACGTGTCGCCGCCGAGGTACCACGAGACGGCGTCGAGGTAGCTCTCGGGCGTGCCGATGTCGAACCACGCGCCGTCGAACGTGAACGCGTGGACGGTCCCGCGCCGCTGGAGCCACTCGATGAACCAGCCGGGCTCGTCGGGGTTGTTGCCGTTCGAGAGGTACGTGTCGAAGTCGGGGAGCGTATCCGCGGGGAACGCATAGCAGGCGATCGAGACGAGCGTGCTCTGGGGGTCGTCTGGTTTCTCTTGGAAGTCGACGACGCGGTCGCCGTCCAACTGGACGAGTCCGTAGGACCGTGCGCGCTCTTTCGAGCCGACGTCGTAGGCGGCGAGACACGGAGTCGCCTTCGACTCGAAGAAGTCGACGAACTCGCCCACGTCGAACGAGAGCAGATTGTCGCCGGCGATGACCACGAGGTCGTCGTCGACGCCCTCGCGGTCGATGAGTTGCGCGAGCGCGCCGACGACGCCGAACTTCTCGTCTTCCTCGACCGTCTCTTCGATCGAGAGGGTGGGTTTCTCGTAGGGCGCGTCTGCGAGGAAGGACTCGAAGGAGTCGGCGAATCGCTCGTTGGTGCTCACGAACACCTCGTCGATCCGCTCGTCGGCTTCGAGGTCCTCGAAGATGACGTCGATGACGGTCCCGTCACCGACTGGGAGGAACATCTTGGGGCGGTCTTTGGTGATCGGCCACATACGCGTCGCGTACCCGCCGGCGAGGACGACTGCCTTCATATATTGACTCTCCGCCCGGAGTCTCAAGTTTGTTTCCCCGGGTATCCTGTCGAGCCCCGTCTTGTCCCCGAATTTTACCTGATAAATGTACACATACGCCCAGTGCAGCGTTCGATATCACGGGATCGCACAGAGCAGGCGACAGTATATACGGGAGCGAGAACCTAGAGGGGGTATGTCCGAGTCGGACGACGAGGCCACGACCCGACAGCGGATCGCAGACGCGCTGCGAGCGGAACCCCACGGCGCGGCAGATCTCTCGACGGCGGTCGGCGTCCCTCGCTCGACGGTGTATCACCATCTCGACCACGTCGCGCACTCGATCGAGGGATCCGACGCCGACGAGCAGTTCCTCGTCGCGCCGCCCGAGTGCCGTGCGTGTGGCTTCGACAGCTTCGACGACCCGCTGAACGATCCCTCGCGGTGCCCGGAGTGCCGCTCCGAGCGCATCGCCGAACCGCAGTTCGTGATCGACTAGGCGCGCTCGTCGGGCGCGGTCGTCGAGCACGGCGAAACACGGGCCCGTCTCAGCGGTCGGCCCGGTCGTCACTCCTGACAACGTCAGCCGCCGCGTCGTCGCGATCGAGAAGGTGACAGGCCGCCGTGTGCTCGGAGGAGACCGGCCGCAGCGACGGCGGGTCGGCCTCACAGGGCGTCTCGAAGGCGTCCGCCAGCAGCGTCGCCGCCGCTGCGTGCTCGCCGGCGACGATTCGGGAGAGCGCACGGTCGAGGACCGCCTCGGCGTCCGGATCGGATAGACGCTCTGGAATCTCGAACTCGCGTCGCAGTGCCGTACAGACGTTCTCGTCGTCGACGTCGCCGGGATCGAGAACACCTCCGCGTTCGGCCGCCACCCGCTCGCGGATCGCCCGGACGTCCACACCAGATCCCCCCTCGTCCAGTCGCGTCCGGAGGCGCAGGACCCCCCGCCACGCGTCCTGGTCGAGATCGTACGCGTCCGGTTGAATGACCGCCGGACAGCGCGTGTGGAACCGACAGCCTGCGGGCGGGTCCGCCGCGCTCGGGACCGCCCCGGTCAGTTCGACGTCGGGACGCTCGACGGTCGGATCGGGCACGGGAACCGACGCGAGAAGCGCCCGCGTGTAGGGGTGCTGCGGATCGCCGAACACGACGTCGACAGGCCCGGATTCGACGATTTCGCCCAGATACATCACCGCGACGCGGTCGCAGAACTCGCGCACGACGGCGAGGTCGTGACTGATGAGCAAGACGCCGAGGTCCAGCTCCGATTGGAGCGACGCCAGAAGCGTGAGGACGGCCGCCTGGACGGGCATATCGAGCGCCGAAACGGGTTCGTCGGCGACGAGGAGGTCCGGATCGACGATCAGCGCGCGCGCCAGTGCGGCTCGCTGTTTTTCGCCGCCCGACAGTTCGTGCGGGTAGCGGTCGGCGTGGCCCGCGTCGAGGCCGACGCGTTCCAGCGTGTCTTCGACCAGTCGGCGGCGGCGCTCGCGGTCGGCCATCCCGTGCACGGCGAGTGGTTCGCCGACCGACTGGCCGATCGACAGCCGCGGGTCGAAGCTCGACGTCGGATCCTGGAAGATCAGTTGCGCTCGGCGACGGAACCGCCGGAGTCGCTCGCGGTCGTACGCCGTGACGTCGTCGCCGTCGAAGCGCACCGTCCCGCCGGTCGGGTCCTCGATCCGAAGCAGTGCGCGCGCCGCCGTCGACTTGCCGCACCCGGACTCGCCGACGAGGCCGAGCGTCTCGCCGCGCTCGACGGTGAGATCGATCCCGTCGACCGCCCGCACGCGCCCGACATCACGGTTCCAGATCCCGTCGGTGATCGGGTAGTGTTTCTCCAGCCCGGAGACGTCCAGCAGCGGCGGATCTGTGGTCACTGTGGTTCACTCCCGTCGCGAGAATAGGACCCACCCGCCGTCGCGTCGGAGTCGACAGCGGTTCCGTAGACGACCGTCGGATCACCATCCGGTGCGAAGTGGACGCAGGAGACGGCGTGTTCGCGATCGGGGTCGCCGTCCGCCGTTGCCGCCTCCGCTGGTGTGGCAGCGTTCCCGCTTCCGGAGACGTGGTACAGCGGTGGGTGTCCTCCTCGCCGGCAAGCCTCCACGGCGTAGGGGCAGCGGTCGCGGAAACAGCAGCCAGCGGATTGTTCGGCCGAGTTCGAGTCGGTCAGGGTCGAGTTGTTTGCGCCAGAGTCGGCCGGCCCCGAAGCCGAATCGGTCGCCGTCGCGGCGGATGCTCGGGGGGCGCCGCGTCCAGGGATCGAATCCAACAGCGAGCGCGTGTACGGATGGGCGGGGCGATCGAAGATCGCGTAGACGTCGCCGCGTTCCATCACTCGACCCTGATACAGCACCACGACCCGGTCTGCGACGTCGGCGACGACGCCGAGGTCGTGAGTCACGAGTAGGATGCCCATCCCGAACTCCGATTGAATCTCCTCGAGGAGTCCGAGGACCCGCGATTGGATCGTGACGTCGAGCGCCGTCGTCGGCTCGTCGGCGATCAACAGATCCGGGTCGCCCGCGAGTGCCATCGCGATCGCGACCCGCTGTTTCATCCCGCCCGACAGTTCGTGGGGATAGTCGTCGACGCGACTCGCGGGATCTGGGATCCCGACGCGGTCGAGGAAGTCGATCGCACGTGCCCGGGCCTCACGCTTCGAGACGTCCGCGTGCAACTGCACGGCCTCGATCAGCTGCCAACCGACCGTGTAGACGGGGTTGAGCGAGTCCTGTGGATTCTGGAACACGTGCGCGATCCGGTCTCCGCGGACCGCGCCGAGTTGTGCCTCCGAGAGCGAGCGGAGGTCCTGTCCGTCGAAGTGCACGGTTCCCCCGCGGATCTCGCCCGGCGGTTCACGGAGCACCCGCGTGATCGACTCGCCCACGACGGTCTTGCCGCTGCCGGACTCACCGACGAGACAGACGGTCTCGCCGCGCTCGACGTCGAAGGAGACGCCGTCGACCGCCCGGACGACACCCTGGTCGGTGCGGAACTCGACCGTCAGGTCGTCGACGCGGAGGAGGGACTCGTCGCTCATCGGCCGACCTCCTGCCGCGGATCGAGCGCGTCTCTGAGCGCGTCGCCGAGGAAGTTGAACGCGAGGATCGTCGCGAAGAGGAACAGTCCGGGGATCGTCGAGATCCACCACGCGGTCGCGAGATCACCGCGGCCCGCCGCGATCGTCTGCCCCCACGAGGGCAGCATCACGTCGCCGAGGCCGATGAACGAGAGCGCCGCCTCAGAAAGGATGAGCACCGGAACGTTCAGCGTCGCGGCGGTGACGATCGAGTTCGAGACGTTCGGGACGATGTGCCGCCAGACGACGGACGCGCCGGACGCACCGGCGCTTTGGGCCGCCTGGACGTACGTCTCCTCGCGGCGCTGGAGCGCCTCGCTGCGGACGATGCGGGCGATGCCGCCCCAGCCGGTCAACCCGAAGATGACGATCAGCACGAACAGGCTGCCGCCGTAGAGGTACGCCAAGAACAGAAAGAGGAAGAACGTCGGAAACGTCTGCTGGACGTCGACGTAGCGCATCAGCACTTCGTCGACCCAGCCACCAGCGTAGGCGGCCGTCGCCCCGACGGCGGTCGCGACGGTGACCGAGATGAGCGTCGCGATCAGTCCGACCTGCAGACTGACGCGCATCCCGAATATCGCGAGCGCCAAGAGCCCCTTCCCGCTGCCGGTCGTCCCCAGCGGATAGCGCCACGTCCCCTGACACCGACCGTCGACGACGGGGCCGAGACACTGGGTCGGGATCGACACGTCGACGCTCAGGAAGACCGGCGGCTGGTATCCGGCCGCGACGTGCAGCGTCGGCGGGTCGATGAACAGCGTGCCGACCGTTCCGAGCAGAAAGATCACGACGAGGTACACCAGGCTGAGCACCGCGAGACGGTGGCGTCGGAAGCGCTGCCAGTAGTACGCGGTCAGACGTCGGTTCCGTGCGAGCGGCACGGCAGCGAAGCCCAAGACGAGAAGCGTCGCGACGAACAGCCAGTCCACGCCGGTCGCGTCCCAGAGGAATCTCGACTCGGCGACGACGACCTCAACCGTCGGGTCGCCAGCAGCCAAGAGGACGTCGTACGCCAGCGCGAGCGCGTAGAGGCCGCCGGCGACGAGGGCGAGAAGTTGCGTCGTCGAGACGCGGCGTCCGTCCGCGTCGATCGTCTCCCAGTCGACGTCCTCGAAGCGCTCGCGAGAGCGATCCGAGGTCGGGTCCGTCACGTCACCGCCGCCCGGTCCACTCCGTTCGTCTCCCGGCATCACCGATCACCGTAGTCGATACGCGGGTCCAGCCAGCCGTAGGCGAGATCCTGCAGCAGATTCCCGACGACAGCGACGAACACGGGGACGAGCGTCGTCCCCAAGACCAGCGCCGTGTCCTGCCGGCGGATCGCGTCGAGGCTGAGTCGGCCCAGGCCGGGGATGCCGAAGACGACCTCGACGAGGTAGGAGGCCGACAGGATCACGCCGAGCAAGTCGCCGACGAGAATCGTCGACAGCGGCACGAGCGTCGGGCGAAGGACGTGTCGCGTGATGATCCGCCAGTCGGACGCGCCTTTCGCCCGGGCCGTTTTCACGAACGCCGCACGGACGTACTCGAGCGCCTCCGCGCGCGCGTAGCGCATCGTACTCGCGATCGCGCTCGTCGCGAGCACGAACACCGGCAAGGCGAGTTGGCGCGCGTTCGCGAGCGAGAGGGGTCGCGTCCGGGCCAGTTCGGCATCGAAGAGGACCGGGACCCAGCCGAGGCGGACGGCGAAGACCAACAGCAGCACGATGCCGAACCAGAAGTTGGGGATGCTGACGCCGAAGAACGCCACGAACGTCGCCGCGTAGTCGGTCTTCGTGTACTGATTGAACGCCGAGTAGAGCCCGATCCCGATGCCGAGCACCGTCGAGAGGAGCACGGCGGGGATCGTATACAGCAACGAGTAGGGGAGCGCCGTCAGAATCGCCGTCACGACGGGCTGGGACCGCGAGTCCGACCAGCCCCAATCGCCCGAGGCGAGGTTCCCGAGGTATTCGAGATAGCGCTCCCAGAGCGGCCCTTGCAGACCGCGGCGACGGGCGTACGCCTCCGCGGCGGCCTCGGCGCTCCGGCCGCTGGCGGCCGCCTGAAACTGGACGCGTGCTAACTGTGCGTCAGGTGCGTGCTCGAGCAGGACGAACGTGACCGTCAGGATGACGAAGGCGACGACGCCCGCCCACGCGACCCGACGCGCCGTGTACCATTTCAGTCCCATCGTGGTGTGTCGCTCCCAGGCCGTACTCCGATTCCGCCGGCCGCCGTTGCCGGTCAGTTCCGTCGACCGCAGTTAATATTGTCGTCCGAACGGGGTGTCCCCACGGGTCGGTGCGGCGGTCGGGCGCCGACTCACTGCTGGCCGAGTCGCCAGGTGTTCTGGTCCCAACTGTAGCCGAATACCTCCTCGGGACCGGCCACGGCGGTGTCGTAGCCGACGACCTCCACGCCCATATTGAGGAAGTTGAACGGTTGTTCGGCCGAGAGCGCGCCGAAGATCTCGGCGAGGGTGCCACGCCGCGCTGCCTCGTCTACGGTGCTCGTCGCGGTCTCGAACAGCGAGGCGAAGTCCGTCTCGGGGTGGTAGCCGTAGAAGTTGATGCCGCCCCGTTCGAGCGTGAACCCCTGAATCGAGGAGGGCGTCCGCGGATAGGTGTTGAACGTGATTCCGAGGATAAGGTCCCACGGCTCCTGACTCAGCGATTGGTCACGCGGACCGCCGTTGTACGGGCCGGCGTCCCACGGCGGGTCGCCGTCGCCCTGCCAACTGTTGTAGAGGTGGTGTTCGACCAGCGTCCCGTACTGCTTGCCGGTGACGTTGACGTCGATGCCGATGGCGTCGTACTCCCGGGCGACGTACTGCGCCGTCGTCTCGACCGTCTGGGACCCCTGCGCGAAGACGAGATCGAGCGTGAGTTGCTCGCCCTCCGCGTCGACGACGCGGTCGCCGTCGTAGCGGTACGGGGTGGATCCGAAGTGCTCCCGGAGGAGTTCCCGCGCTCGGTCGTGGTTGTATGTGTCACCGACGCCGTATTCGGTCACCTGCTCGTCGGAGTACCACCGCGAGAACGTCGGTTGGAACGTGTGGGCGACCGTCGCGTAGCCGCGGAGAACGTCGTCGACGAGCGTTCGTTTGTCGACGGCGTGCGCGAGCGCGCGCCTGACGCCCGGTTTCCGCAGCGCCTCGTAGAACGACCCGTTGGCACGCTGATTGTAGATGAGCGACGTCATATACGCCTGCGGGAAGACCTTGACGTCGACGTCGTCTCGCCCCTCGAACTGTTCGACGCGCGTCTCGGGGATGTCGGTGGCGGTGAGTTCGCCTGATCGGAGCGCGGAGAGGCGCGTGCTCTCCTCGGGGACGACCTCGTAGGTGTAGGCGTCGAAGTACGGCGCGTTCTGCCACTCGTCGGGGACGTCGTCGACTTCGCGCAGGTAGTACTCCTCGTTGCGCGTGGCGACGAACTCCGATTCGCGGTTCCACCGCTCGAAGCTGTAGGGGCCGAGGTTTCCGGCGTACGCGAGCGTCTGGACCTCCTCGTCCTGTGCGAGCCCGTCCTGGTCCTCGTCGGGACGGTACCGGGCGATGATCTCTTTCGGCATACAGAATGCGCCCCACATAATCGGCCGGAGCGGGAACGCGGGGTCGACGGACTGCAGCCTGATCTCGAAGGAGCGGGGACCGGTCTTCTCGACCGGGATCGGCTCGCCCTGTTGTCGCCAGTCGCCGGGGTTCGGGTACCCGGCCCAGTTCGAGTCGGCCTGGTAGACCTCCGTGATCATATACACCCAGTCTTCGGCCGTCATCTGGCCATAGCCGGCCCCCCACCGGAGATTGTCGCGAAGTTCGACCGTGTAGACCCGCCCCTCGTCGGAGGTGATGTCCGCCCAGAGCGGGAAGGTCTCTTGTTCGGGCGTGATGGCGTACGCGCCGTCGAGCGCCAGTTGGATCCGGTTCGCGGACGGCATATCGTCGACGCTCAGGAAGTTCAGCGTCTGCGTCCCCGTAGGCGTTCCCTCGACGTACTCTATAGCCTCCGCGTCCTCCGTCGGCGCCCCGTTTCGATCCGGCGCACTACAGCCTGCGACCGCCGTCGCCCCACCGAGACCGAGAAGTTGGAGAAAGGAACGGCGAGACCGACCGGCGATCGGGGTCGGTCCGCGGCCGTCTGAACCGCTACCGGATGGCATAGAAGCTACGTGCGCCCATCCGGTCAAATACCCATCGATAGATCGGGCGAAAACGTTCGTTCTGTCGCTCGTATTACCCGTTTGTGCGGATCGGGGTCGTCCCGGTTCGACGGGGAGGTCAGTCGTCGCCGTGCTCGTCGACGATGACGACCTCGCCGTCCTCGACGCGCACGTTGATCAGCGTCTTGACGTGGTGACCGCTGTCGTCGAGTTCGTTCGGCCCGGCCTTCTTGATCACGGCGACGGTGTCGACGACGTCCGCACCGATGTGTTCGAGCGCGTCGAGCACCGCGCGCATCGTCCCGCCGGTCGAGAGCACGTCGTCGAGGACCAGAACGCGGTCGCCCGGATCGACGTCGTTGATGTACATCTCGTTCTCGGAGTAGCCGGTCTGCTGGCTCAGCGGTTCCTCGCCGTCGAGACCGTACTGTCGCTTGCGGATGACGACGAGCGGGATGTCCGTCATCAGCGACACCGCAGTGGAGATGTGAATCCCCATCGCGGCCGGCGTGACGATCTTGTCGACATCGTCGATCTCGGCCTTCCGGATGATCTTGATGACGATCTCGCGGAGCAGTTCCGGACGGAGCATCGGAACGCCGTCGCTGATGGGGTGGACGAAGTACTCGTACTCGCCTTTCTCGATAATCGGCGCTTCGAGGAGCGACTGCCGCAGTTGGTCCATGTCGTGGGTACTCCGGGTCGAAAATAAAAACTGGCGGTTCGGTCGCTCTAGCGCAGAGCGACACACGGGGTGCGTCAGCGAGCACCACTCCGAGCTGAGAACAGACGTTCGCCCCGTCAGATCGCGGGAGCAGTGGATTGACTCAACGTCGCGGACGCCGATCCGTCTTCGGACTCCCAGACGACGCGGACGGTTTCGCCGTTCCACTCGGTACCGGAGAGGTTGTACGTGGCCGTGTCACCCGCGCTGACCGTGCCCGCAAAGAGTGTCGGTCCGCTGTAGTCGATCGCTGCTGCGGACGTCACGTTCAATTGGGCGGCGACAACCGTGTCACCGCTCTCGTGGGTGACGTCGACGGAGTCGTTCGCGTAGCCGAACCCGAAACTGGCCTGCGGAGCCGTCTGTTGGATGCCCTGACCGAGGTTCAACACGAACGAGCCGATGACGGCTGCGAGGATCACCGTGATCGCGACCATCAGGATGACGCCGATAACTGGAGAGACAGCCACGTCGTCCGCGAATAGTGTACGTACGTTCATAGTATGAGATAGTATTCCTAAGTATATGACAATGAGTTGGCTAGTAGTAGCACGGTTGCTAGTCGCGTGGTGCGGTCGAGCACGCAGGTCGTTCTGGACGGTTAGGCAATCTATCTTAAATACCAATTGTCGGATCGAGAACGGAGTCACGCCAGAGCGGAAGACGTATTTGACCCCCTTAGTAAACGGTAGAGTAACGTATGAGCCGAGTGACCGACGGGAAACGGCCGGCGTCGATCGAGGCGGGTGGTGGCTGATGAGTGCCGGCAGCTCCCGGATCCTCGTTCCAGTCGGAGAATCCTCCACGTTCCGGAACACGGTCGCCTACGCCCTCCGAGAGGCGCGCACGGGTGCCACAGAGGGCGACGAGCAAGCCACGGTTCACTTCGTGTATCCCGCACGGTGGCGCACCGTCGACGGGGGTTCGCTCGACGACACGGAGACGGCCAGCGACCTCCTCGAACGGGTACAGGTCTGGGCCGAAGAGGATCTCGACTACGACGAAGAGGGCGAACCGCCGGTGGAGATCGAGACGGCCATCGTCGGCGCGGATCGCTATCTCTTCAGCCCCGGCGACTTCGCGGCGATCTTGGTCGAATACGCGCATCGAACAGGACTCGACCGGGTCGTCGTCGATCCGGAGTTCCAGCCCGGCGGGAGCGCGCCGATGCTTCGGCCCTTCGAGGTGGAACTCTCACGGTCTGACCTCTCCGTCGAGGAAGCCCCGGTCGAACGGCAGACGACCCGGACGCGCCTCGTCTCACGAGCGACGGTCTCGAAGGGTCTCGCGACGTTCGGCGCGACGTACGCCTTCTATCTCGTGATCGGCGGCCACCTCACCACGTTCAATCTGGTGACGGGCGGACTCACGGCGTTGCTCGCGACGATCGCGTTCTCGAATATCACGTTCGTCACGTCGCCCTCGCCACGCCGAACCACGCTTCGTATCCTGCGGATGGGCCTCTTCGTGCCGTATCTCGTCTGGGAGATCACGAAAGCCAACATCGCGATCGCGTACATCATCCTCCACCCGGATCTCCCGATCGACCCCGAGATGCGGCGGTTCCGCGCCGCGGTCTGGGGCGGCCTTCCGGTGACGACGCTCGCGAACAGCATCACGCTCACGCCGGGGACGCTGACGGTCGACATCGGCCGCGACGGCCTCGACATCCACACGCTGACCGATGACGCCCGCGACGACCTCGCCGCCGGGAGCTTAGAGCGGGCGGTCCGGTTCGTCTACTACGGTCGCTCGGGCGCGCGGATCCCGACCCCGACGGAGCGCGGGAGCATCTCGCTTCTCGGCCCCGACGGTGAACCGATCGCGGAACCGACGGAGGACGCCGAATAATGGCGGTCTCCGGAGTCGTCGATACGGTACTGCTGACCGCGGCAGGCGCGTTCGTCCTGTTCGCCATCGTGTTGGTCTACCGGATCGTCGCAGGACCGACGATGCAGGACCGCGTCATCGCGGTCAACGGGATCGGAACGAACGCGGTCGTCGTGCTCGCGCTGCTGGCGGCGGCGCTCGATCAGCCGGGATTCCTCGACATCGCCCTCGTCTACGGGATGTTGAACTTCCTGATGAGCATCGCCATCTCGAAGTTCACCGTCGAGCGCGGCGGGGTGATCTGAATGTCCATCACGGAGATCCTGATCATCCTGCTGGTCGCTGCGGGAACGTTCTTCGGGTTCGTCGCGGTGGTCGGCATCGTCCGCCTCCCAGATCTCTATACGCGCGCGCACGCGACCTCGAAGAGTGACACGCTCGGGATCATCCTGACGCTGAGCGGCGTCGCGCTGGTCTTCGGCGCGGACCTAGCCGTCGCGAAGACGGCCCTGCTCGGGCTGTTCTTGTTCGTGACCAACCCGACGGCCGCCCACGCGATCACGCGGGCAGCCTACGATCAGGGCATCGCCCCGTGGACAACGGAGGGTGAGGAGTGACGCCCGTTTCGACCTCGCTCGCGGTCATCCTCACGTTCGCCGTGCTGGCTGCGATCGCCGCGATCCTTCTTCGGGACGTCCTCAACGCGATCATTGCGTTCGCAGCGTTCAGCTTCGGCATCGCTGTCGCGTGGATCCTGCTGGCCGCACCGGACGTCGCGCTGACCGAAGCGGCCGTCGGCGCCGGCATCACCACGGTACTGTTCCTCGTGACGATCGCGAAGACCGTCCGCCCGGGCGGTGAGCGACTCTTCGAGCGGATCGCCTGGCGGTCCGTCGCGATCGTCGCGGTTCTGGTCGGCGCGCTGCTGACGACGATCCGGTCGCTTCCGGCGGTCGGATCCAGCGAGGCGCCGGTCGCGACGTCGCGGATCACGGAGTACTACCTGCAGAACGCCTACCCCGAGACCGGCGTCGAGAACGTCGTGACCGCCGTGTTGGCCGCCTACCGTGGGTTCGACACCCTCGGCGAGGCGACGGTGGTCATCGCCGCCGGCCTCGCGGTGCTTCTCGTCCTTCGACAGGAGGCGTACGTATGAGCCAATCAGATCCGAACCGAACCTACGTCGAGAGTACCATCATTATGACGACCGTCCGCGTGGTCGTCCCGTTCGTCTTCACGTTCGGGGTGTTCGTGATGTTCCACGGGGCGGAGTCCGCAGGCGGCGGCTTCCAGGGCGGCGTCATCGTCGCCTCGGCGGTCCTGCTACTTGCGTTCGCCTTCGGCATCGAACCGACGCGGGCGTGGCTGGAAGGGCCGCTCGCACAGCTCGCGATCGCCTCCGGCGGCGGCACGTTTGCGCTCATCGGACTGGGCGCGCTGCTCTCGGGCGGTGCGTTCCTCGAATACCCCGCCTACGGCTTCGGGACCGACGGCGTGAAATACGGCATCGAACTCGTCGAACTCGGGATCGGAGCAGTCGTCTCCGGCGTCCTCGTGAGCCTCTTCTTCAGCCTCTCACAGGGGGACTTCCAGTCCGTCGGGAACGGCGGAGGGAACGGCAGTAACAATGGCAATGGAGACGGCGACGCCGCCGGAGGTGAGCGAGCGTGATCGACCTGCTCGCGACCCACTACAACTACCTTATGTTCGTCGCGCTCGTCGCCATCGGACTGTACGGCGTCACAGCGAGCCCGAACCTGGTGAAGAAGGTCATCGGCCTGAACATCTTCCAGGTCGGCATCTTCCTGTTCTTCGTCACGAGCGGCTACGTCGACGGCGCTGTGCCGCCGGTGGTCCACGGGGACGTAGCAGGGACGTACGCCAGCCCGCTGCCGCACGTGCTCATCCTCACCGCCATCGTCGTCGGCGTCAGCCTGACCGCGGTGGCGCTCGCACTCATCGTGCGCATCTACGACGCGTACGGGACGCTCGACGAGGAAGCCATCCGGGAGGTGCAAACTGAATGACTGACGCCATCGCGCTCCTCGTAGTGGTCCCGATCGTGCTCGCGCTCGTCCCGATCGCGCTCGGACGCCTGTGGGACGGCGCCGGCTGGGTCGCGGCCGCGCTCGCCGCGCTCGCCCACCTCGGACTCTCTGTGACCGTCGCGGCGAAAGTGATCTCTACGGGGCGGTTCACCTACGCCGTCGGCGGCTACACGCCGCCGTTCGGCATCGAACTCGTCGCCGACGGCATCTCGGCGACGCTCGTCGTCCTGGTGTCTGTCGTGACCGTCGCCGTCGTCCTCTACGCGCGGCGGGCCGGCCCGGACTCGAACAGCTTCTACAGCGAACTGCTGTTGCTCACCGCGGGCATCTCCGGCGTGTTCGTCACGGGCGACGTGTTCAATCTGTACGTCTTCATCGAGATCACCGGGCTGGCGACCTACGCGCTGGTCGCGACCGGCCGCTCGCCCGCCGCGGCGCTCGCGAGCCTGAAGTATCTCCTCGTCGGGACCATCGGCGCCTCGCTGTATCTGCTCGGCGTCGGCTACCTCTACATCGCGACGGGGACGCTGAATATGGCCGACCTGTCGACGCAACTGCAGGCAGTCGGCTACGACTCGCCGCTGGTCTTGACCGGCTTTGCGCTCCTCGTCGTCGGCCTCGCGGTGAAGTCGGCGCTCTATCCGCTGCACACGTGGCAGCCGGGAGCCTACGCCGAATCGCCCGACAGCGTCACTGCGTACATCTCCGCGCTCGTCTCGACGGCGGCGGCGTACGCGCTGTTCCGCCTCGTCTACGCGGTGTTCACCCCCGCGTTCGACGCGGCAGTGCCGTTCGCGCTCGACGCGCTGGTGGTCCTCGCGTCGGTCAGCGTCGTCGTCGGCTCGGTGCTCGCCGTGTTGCAGTCGGACCTCAAGCGGATGCTCGCGTACTCCTCCGTCGCGCAGTTCGGCCTGGTGATCGCCGGCTTCGCGGTCGCGAACGCGACGGCTGTGACCGGCGGTCTCGTCCACCTGGTCGGTCACGCGATAATGAAGGCGGGCCTCTTCGTCGGCGTCGGCGCGCTCGCGGGCGTCGCGGGCGGCCGAACCGTCGACGACCTCGCCGGCGTCGCCGACCGCGCGCCGGTCGTGAGCGCCGCCTTCGCCATTCTCGCGTTCGCGCTCGTCGGCGTCCCACCGGCAGTCGGCTTCGCCGGCAAGTGGCACATCGTCCTCGGGGCGGTCGAGGGGGGCCGCTGGGGCGTCGCCGCCGTCGCGGTCGTGAGCACGCTCCTGACGCTCGCGTACTTCGCCCGCGTCGTCGAACGGATGTACTTCCAGGACGCACCGGCGGCGACGGCCGACACCGTGAGTGGCCCCGACGCCACCGCGACGGCCGATACCGACGCCGCGCTGACGCCCGACGGCGGCGAGTCGGGGTCGGAGTCCACTGACGACGCGAAGACGACTGGGACTTCGGGCATCACCATCGAAGCCCGCATCGTGGTCGTCGCCGCCGCGGTCGGCGCGGTCGTCCTCGGACTGTTCGCGTCTGATCTCATTGCCGTCTTCGAGCCCGTGCTGGAGGTGTACTTCCAATGACCGAGATCGACTCTCTCAGGCCGCTGGCGGCGGTACTGCTGCCCGCTATCGGCATTCTCACGATCGTCGCATCGCACCGCCGACCGAACGTCCGCGAGGGCTTTACCATCCTCACGGCGCTCGGGACGTTCGGGCTCGTCGCGAGCCTCGTGCCCGCGACGCTGGCCGGCACGACGCACGTCTCCCGGCTGGGGACGTTCGTGCCCGGCATCGACCTCACGCTCAGCGCGGACCCGCTCGGGATGATCTTCGCGCTGCTCGCGAGCGCGCTGTGGCTCGTCACCAGTTTCTACAGCATCGGGTATATGCGCGGCCTCGACGAGCACTCCCAGACGCGGTACTTCGCGGCGTTCGCGGGGAGCGTCGGGGCGGCGCTGGGGGTCGCGTTCGCGTCGAACCTCGTCGCGCTGTACGTCTTCTACGAACTGCTGACCGTCGCGACGTACCCGCTCGTCGCCCACGACGAGAGCGACACGGCCCGGAAGGCCGGCCGGAAGTACCTCACTTACACCTTCGGCGGCGGCGTCGCGGTCCTGGCCGGGACGGTACTGGTCTTCTGGACGACCGGTACTGTCGCGTTCACACCCGGCGGCATCGCCGATCTGGCGAGCACCGACCCGGTCGCCGCACGCGCGGCGTTCGCGCTGCTGGCGGGCGGTTTCGGCGTGAAAGCCGCACTGATTCCGGTTCACTCGTGGCTCCCGGACGCGATGGTCGCGCCGACGCCCGTCTCCGGTCTCCTGCACGCGGTTGCGGTCGTCAAGAGCGGCGTCTTCGGGATCGCGCGCGTCGTGCTCGACGTGTTCGGGCCCGAAACCGCCGGGAATCTCGGCGTCGGACTGCCGCTGGCGGCCGTCGCCGCGGTCACCATCGTCGTCGCGAGTATCATCGCGCTCAGACAGGACAACCTGAAGCGCCGGCTCGCGTACTCGACGATCAGTCAGCTCTCGTACATCGTGCTCGGGTTGGGACTGCTCTCGCCGGCGGCGCTCGTCGGCGGCCTGCTGCACATCCCGGCGCACGCGTTTATGAAGCTCACCCTGTTCTTCTGTGCGGGTGCGATCCACGTCGAGACGCACACCGACGACATCAGCGATATGGCGGGGATCGGTAAGCGGATGCCCGTCACGATGGCCGCCTTCGCCGTCGCGAGCGTCGGGATGGCAGGCCTCCCGCTCGTCGCCGGCTTCGTGAGCAAGTGGTACCTCCTGATCGGAAGTCTCGACGCCGGCAACGCGGTCTTCGCGGGCGTTCTCCTCGTCTCGGGGCTCCTGAACGTCGGCTACTTCTGGCCGATCGTCTACCAGGCGTTCTTCCAGACGCCCGAAGACGCCGACTCGAAACCGCTCGTCGAGTTCCCGATCGGCGGGGCTCGCGTCCGCACGGACGGCGGCGAGCGGAGCGAGAGCGGTGAGCGGAGCGAGGACGTCGAGCGCGACGTGAGCGGTTCCGAACCCGAGACCGCCGGCTCGGAGGAAGTCCCCATCAACACCGCCGAACCGGTCGACCCCGACGTCGACCCCGACGTCGAGCCCTCCGAGTCGGAGGGCCGAATCGAGGTCGACGCCCGCGTCGAAGAGGACGGCGAGTATGCCGTCGACCGACACCCCAGCGACCACCTCGGCGACGAGGCGACAGACGACGGAACCGACTCCCACGACGCTGATCCCGACGAGGGGGCGTCGCTGACCGGAGCCGGCGACGACGACCACCACGGACACCACGGCGGCCCGCCTGCTTCCGGCTGGGAACGCCGTGGATTCGGCGACGAGAGCACGTGGTTTATGCTCGGACCGATCACCGTCGCCGCGGCCGGCGCCGTCGCGCTCGGCCTCGTGCCCCGCGGGATGGTCTTCCTCGCGCTCGTTCAGCGCGTCGTCGCCGAGGCTACGGGGGTGGTGTTCTGATGAGCGCGACTGTGTCGCCGCTCGCCGCCGACCTCTCGGCGACGGTGCTGGCGTCCGAGGTGCCGACGCTGCCGACGGCCGACGTGCCGACCGTGGTGCCACCGGCGTTCGCCATCCTGGCGGTCGCGATCGTCGCGCCGTTCCTCTCGCGCCGCCTCGGCCACGCGCTGGGCGTGCTCGCGACCGGCGGGGTCGCCGTCTGGTCGCTCCTGGTTCCGGCGGGCGTCTACCTGCAGACCACGTTCCTCGGCTTCGATGCGGTCCTCATCAACGTCGACGCCTTCTCCCGGCTGATGGGCGTCATCTTCGGGCTCATCGGCGCGGCCGCCGTGCTGTACTCGTACTCCTCGGAAGCGGAAAACCGACAGACCGCGTTCGCCCTCGGCTACGTCGGGACGAGCGTCGGGGCCGTCTTCGCCGGCGACTGGCTGACGATGGTGTTCTTCTGGGAACTGATGGCCGTCACGAGCACTCTCCTCGTGTGGGACTACGGCGGCGAGGCCGTCCGCGCGGGCTTCCGCTACGCCGTCTATCACGGCCTCGGCGGGAGTCTGCTGATGGCCGCGGTCATCTGGCACTACACGAACGTCGGGTCGTTCCTCTTCAGCGCCTCCGATGGCATCACTGCGGGGATCCCAGCCGTGCTCGCCGCCATCGGGATCGGCGTCAACGTCGGCTTCGTCGGCCTGCACACGTGGCTGCCCGACACCTATCCACGTCCGCACGTCGCCGCGAGCGTCTTCCTCTCGGTGTATACGACCAAGACGGGCGTCTACGGCCTCGCGCGCGCCTTCCCGGACGGTAACCTCGCGATCGCGTATATGGGCGCGGCGATGGCGCTGGTCGGCGTCGTCTACGCGCTCCTGCAGAACGATATGCGCCGCCTCCTGTCGTACCACATCCAGTCGCAGGTCGGCTATATGGTCGCCGGCGTCGGCGTCGGTACGGCGCTGGCGACGGCCGGCGCGTTCGCACACGTGTTCAACCACATCCTCTACAAGGCGCTGCTCTTCATGACCGCGGGCGTCGTGATCGCGCGGACCGACGAGCAGAGCCTGAAGTACCTCGGCGGGCTCGGTCGGGCGCTGCCGGTGACCGCGATCGCGTTCACGGCCGCGGCGCTCTCGATCAGCGGCTTCCCCGGCTTCAACGGTTTCGTCAGCAAGGGGATGATCACCGCGGCCGCGCACAAAGAACACCTCGACGGTATCTTCTACATCCTGCTTCTCGCGGGCGTCGGGACGTTCATGTCGTTCATCAAGTTCGGCTACTACGCGTTCCTGAAAGAGCACAGCGGGACGTGGAACCTCCGTCGCTCGGTCACCGGCCAGCGGATCGCGATGCTCGGCGTCGCGGCGCTCTGTGTGGTGCTCGGGCTCTACCCGGACGCGCTGTTCGCGCTGCTGCCCGGCAGCACCGCCGACGCCCACCCCTTCACGCTGAGCCACCTCGGTGAGGGCTTCCTGCTCGCGTTCCTCGGTGTCGTCGGCTTCGCCGTGCTCAAGAAACCACTCTCGAAGATCGGAAGCGGCATCGACGTCGACGCCGTCATCGAACCGGCCACGTTCTACGGGATGCGCGGCCTCGTCCGCGGCGTCACCGACCTGTTCGCTACCGTCGACCGCGCTGTCGTCGCCACGGCCAACGCGGCGCTCGACGCCGCGTCCGACCCCTACGGTGCGATTCGCGGACCGGCCACCGCGGTCGTCGGCCGCGAGGGGAGTTCGTTGAAAGAGGGAAGCCTCAGAGCGAGCATCGCCACGAGCGTGCTCCTCGTCATCGTCGTGCTGGCGGCGACGCTCGTCGGATTGCTGTAGACCGACACTCATCAGGTCTCTGGAAACTCTCTACACCCCACTCGTTTTTCCGCCTCGTCTGTGCCAGCGCCGAGTTGCCGCGGGCGCAGACTGCGTCTCGTGATTCCAAGAGCAGAGAGCGGCAGTACTCCCACTCACGCCGGTTCCTCCGGACTGTTTGTTTAATAATTCCTTATTTCTAGGACAATTCAGCAATCTAAAGAAGAATTTATCACGTTCTGTCCTCTATATTCATTCGCGTGACTGCCACGAAGCCGTCCCGTGACACTTCACGATGACAGATACACACATACTCGTCCTCGGTGGCGGCCAGATCGGTCGTCGTCTCGCAGAGGACCTCACAGACCATCCAGCAACGGGCGACGTCGGGTTCGTCGACGGAAGCGAAACAGCCGTCGAGGCCGCGGGGTCGAACGGAGTGACCGCGACCCACGCACCAGTGACGGACACCGACTCTACGGCCGTCGAAACGGCTCGCAACGCGGAGATCGTGGTCCTCACAGGCGGCAACGACGGGATGAACCTCCTGTTGGCCCAGCGGTTACGACTGCGCGAGGCCGATATCGATCTCGTCGTTCTCGTCAACGACCCGCGAAACCGCGAGGCGTTCGACGAACTGGACGTCGATACCGTCTGTGTCGCCGAGACCACTGCGGCCGCGCTCGACGTCCGGATTTCGGCGCTCACGACCGCAGAGGAAAACGCCGATTCGATCGAGGACAGTCCGACGCGGGGCGCCGTCGCCGAGGGTGCCGATCGATCGAACGACCGGATGGTGAGGTGACGTGCCGAAGACGCTCGAACGCGACCTCGGGCTCCCGGCGGTGCTCGCCATCAGCATCGGCGCGATGGTCGGCAGCGGCATCTTCATCCTCCCGGCCCTCGCGGTCGAGATTGCGGGCCCGGCCGTCATCCTCGCGTACCTCGTCGCGGGCGTGCTCGTGGTCCCGGCCGCCCTCGCGAAAGCCGAGATGGCGACGGCGATGCCGGAGGCGGGCGGCACCTACCTGTTCATCGAACGCGGGATGGGGCCACTTTTGGGCACTGTCGCGGGCATCGGAACGTGGTTCGCGCTGTCGTTCAAAGGTGCGCTCGCGCTCGTCGGCGGCGTTCCCTACCTCCTGTTGCTGTTCGACGTGTCGCCCGGCGCCACGACACAGGTCGCGCTTGCGCTGGCGGCGCTCCTCGTCGTGGTGAACGTCCTCGGGGCGAAGCAGACCGGCCGACTGCAGGTCGCCATCGTGGTCGTGATGCTCGCCGCACTCGTGTGGTTCGTCGTCGGGGGCGGCCCGTCGGTCCGACAGCCAAACTACGCGCCGTTCTTCGGCGGCGGCGCGGGCGGTCTGTTGGCGGCCACCGGGCTGGTGTTCGTATCCTACGCAGGCGTCACGAAGGTCGCGAGCGTCGCCGAGGAGGTCGCCGATCCCGACCGCAACATCCCGCTCGGGATCCTCGGGTCGCTCGCGTTCACGACGGTCCTCTACGTGCTGATCGTCGCGGTGATGATCGGCGTCACGGAGCCGACGCGGATCGCCGAGAGCGCGACCCCGATGGCCGTCGCCGCCGGGGCGACGCTGGGAACCCCCGGAGTCGTCGCCGTGGTCCTCGCCGCGATCCTCGCGCTCGTGAGTACGGCGAACGCCGGGATCCTCTCTTCGTCGCGGTACCCCTTCGCGATGGCGCGTGACGATCTCGTCCCCGACTCGATGGCGACCGTGAGCGAGCGCTTCGGGACGCCCTCGAACTCGATCACGCTCACCGGCGTCGTACTGCTGGTGCTGATCGCGTTCGTCCCGCTCTTAGAGATCGCAAAGCTCGCGAGCGCCTTCCAGATCCTCATCTTCGTCCTGATCAACGTCGCGCTCGTCGCGTTCCGAGAGGGCAACGCCGAGTACGACCCGGCGTTCACCGCACCGCTGTATCCGTGGATCCAGATCGTCGGCGTCCTCAGCGGTCTCGTGTTGTTGACGCAGATGGGACTGGTCCCGTTCGTCGGTGCAGTCGCGCTGATCGCCGTCGGCGTCGCCTGGTTCCTCCTCTACGGCCGCCGCCGCGTCGATCGCGAAGGCGTTGCCGTCGACGCCGTTCGCCGGCAGGTCGGCCGCAGCGCCGTCGATCGGACGCAGCAGGCGCTCGACGAGTGGGCCAGCGGCTACCGCGTGCTCGTCGCTCTCGATCACGCCGTCTCGAAGGACGAAGAACGGTCGTTCGTTCGCATCGCGTCCGACCTCGCTCGAACCCACGATGGAGAGGTCGCTGTCGTGCGATTCGAGCAGGTCCCGGATCAGGTCCCGCTGACGTACGCCTCCGAGACGGAGACCCCCGCAGACGTGCGCTTCGACGAGCAGACGAGCGAACTCGACTGCGAGTTCGACGTGCCCGTGAAAAGCGGGACGATCGTCTGTCACGACGTGCGCCACGCCGCCGTCAACTACGCCGCCCACGAGTCGGTCGATCTCCTCCTCACCGAGGAGACGGCGACGCCCGCAGGGCTCCGCGGACGGCTGTTCGGCTCCGACGTCGACTGGGTTCGGCGGCACGCACCCTGTGACGTCGCGCTCTTGCACGCCGAGCCCGGAGGGCTCGACGACGTGGACGTCGTCGGCGTACTCTCAGACGAAGGCCCGTACGATCCGGCGAAAGTCGCCATCGCGGACGCGATCGCCACGTCGGCCGCTGGATCGATCGCGTTCAGGTACGTGGATCGCGAGGACGAGTCCGTCGTCGCGAAGCGAACGCTCCGAGACTATCACGGCGACGTAGCCGAGCTGTGTTCGGCCCCGGTTTCGAGCCACGCACAGTTCACTGACGGCGGGACGGCGACGCACCCGAAGTCGGAGCCGACCGCTCCGGACCTCCTCGTCGTTAGCGCCGCGGAACGCGGTAACGACGGGATCGCGTCGTATCTCGCGACGGCGAACCGTCCCGTGCTCGTCGTCCACCCGGAGGACTCACAGCGCCGCGGGCGGATCGCTCAGATGCTCGAACGCTGGGTGTTCTGAGAGGGATTATCGTACGTCTCCATAGATTTCTCGCCGGACAGTACGGCGAGAGTCTCCGAACAGTTACGATACTCCCTATAGCTCCCCCACTGACGCTGTCGCCACAAGCACAACACCTATCTATGATTCGATTTGCACACAGAGTATGGCCGCAGTCGATCTTGACGATCTCGACCGCTACATCGTCTATGCGCTCCAGAAAGACGCCAGACACACATCCAGCAGCGACATCGCCGAGGCGAAGGGCGTCTCCGCGAGCACGGTCAGAAACCGGATCGGAAAGCTCGAATCGGAGGGGATCATCCGGGGGACGCACGTCGACGTCGACTACGAGCGGATGGGGTATCAGCTCTACACGATCATCTTCTGTACGGCCCCGATCCCCGAGCGCGAGCGGTTGGCCGAGCAAGCGCTCGACGTCGAGGGCGTGATCTCCGTCAGAGAGATTATGACCGGCGAGGAGAACGTCCACATCACTGCCGTCGGCCGTGACAGCGACGATCTGAGCCGGATCGGTCGGGAGCTCAGCTCACTCGGCTTCGAGATCGTCGAAGAGGAGATCATCCGCAACGAGTACAACAACCCCTACAGCCCGTTCGGGTCAGACAGCAGCGGCGGGGAGTGAGACGGTCCTCCGACCGGGCAGTGTCGCCCCGAGCGACGCAGCCGTTATTCGCGAAGATACCGTAGAGATGGTATGTCAACAGTTAGCGCACGAGACGCGTTACAGTACGCGCTCGGTCGGGAGATGGCCGTTCTGTACGCCGTGGTCCTGGCCGGCTACGTCGCGTTGCTCCTCGGTGGGTGGTTCGCGTCGAATTGGGCGATCCGGGGCGGCGGTGCCGGGTTCGTGGGGCAACTCCTCGCAGCGGTCGTCTTCCTCGTCGGGTTCGTCGCCGTCCTGGGTGGCCTGATCGGCCTCGTCTACAAGGTGATTGCCGACGCCAACGACGTGGCGCGGGACTAGTAGAACAGAGCGACGAGCGCGGCGTGGAGGCGTTCAGTCGCGAACCGTTACGGCGATCCGGTCCGCGATCGCACCGCCGAGCGCCGTCTTCGATCCCGAGAACTCGTCGACTTCGTCGGCGTCGACGAACAGCGTCCGCGTCTCGTCGTCGCCCATTACGGACGCGTCGTTGGCGACGACGAACGCGAGGTCCGTCCGTTCGAGGGTGTTGCGAGCGGCTGCGACCATCTTCTCGTCGTCGCCGGACGTTTCGGCTTTGAAGCCGACGATCGGGAGGTCCGGATACGCCTCGCGCACCCCATCGAGGAGTTTCGGCGTCGGTTCGAGTTCGAGCGTGCGGTGATCGCCCGAACGGAGTTTCTCGGCGGCGGCTTCGACCGTGTAATCGGAGATAGCGGCCGCGGACACGACGACGTCCGCGGCGGGCGCGTCGCCGTCGGCATCGGTTTCACCGACCGCGGCGAGGACCGCATCCCGCATCTCGGCGGCGGATTCGACGGTCACGGTGTCCGCGTAGTGGACATCGCCGGCGTCGTGGACGAGCGTAACGTCGGCCCCGCGGACGTAGCAGGCGCGGGCGACGGCGCGGCCGGTCTTGCCCGACGCGCGGTTCGTGAGAATCCTGACGGGGTCGATCTCTTCTGCGGTCGCACCCGAGGTGACGACCACGTGACGACCCGCGAGCGTCCGTTCGGTCGTCGCGCGCGCGGTGGCGGTGATGATGGCGTCTTCGGTCGCGATCTTCGCTTTCCCTTCCTCGATCCGCGGATCGACGAAATCGACGCCCCAGGACTCGACGCGGTCGATGGCGTCCAGCACGCCCGGGTGGTCGTACATCGGTTCGTGCATCGCGGGCGCGATCACGACCGGCAGGTCCGCGCCGAGCGCGGTCGTCGCGCAGGTCGTCACCGGCGTGTCGTCGATCGCACTCGCGATCTTGCCGACCGTGTTCGCCGTCGCGGGCGCGAGCAAGAGCACGTCGGCCCAGCCGTCGCGACCGCAGAGTTCGACGTGTTCGACGCGCCCGGTGAGTTCGGTCACCACGTCGTTGCCCGTCGCGAATTCGAGCGCCCACGGGTGGATGATCCCCTGTGCGCTCTCGGTCATCACACCGCGGACGTTCGCCCCCTGGCGTCGCAACTCGTGGGCGAGTTCGACCACCTTCACGGCGGCGATGCTCCCCGAGACGCCGAGCGCGACGTTGACGCCGTCTAACATCGCCCGGGGGTTCGACGGCGGCGGGGTAAAACTCCCCGGTCTGGCTCCCTCCGCGCGAGCGGGCGCAAAACGGCTACTCGTCGAGTCGTCCCAGTTCGTCGTCGACGAGGCTCGGATGCGTCCGCTGGGGTTCCGGATGCGCCTCGGTGAACGCCTCGCGCATTCGGTCGCGGGACGCCGAATCACGGCGGTCGCGCTCGGCGTCGTCGATCTCCTCACAGCCCGGCGGGACCTCGCGGCCGCGGTCGGTGAAGTAGCCCTCGGGCGTCACCCAGTCGTTGTAGTACGGCGTCTCGGAGTCGTGAACGACGGTCAGGCCGACCTCGGCGCCGTGGCCCGCGGCGACGACTGCCTGGTGATACTTCTCGGTCAGTCGGCCCGCAGCGTAGACGCCCTCGACGTTCGTCCGCCCGAGGTCGTCCACCTCGACGTACGTCTTCGATCCCGCATCGCGCGTGTCGACGCCGAGGCTGTCGAGGTACGAGACGTCGGACCACGACGCGGCGACGACGGCGTCGGCGCTGATCGTTCGCTCCGCGGGCGTTGCGTCGTTGCCAGCCGCCACTGCGACTTCGAAACCGTCGCCGCGCCGCCCGACGTCGCGGACGCGCCCCGTCTGTCGCCGGACGCCGTTCGCGTCGGCCTGCTCGCCCAGGAGGTCGAGGAACTGACGTGAGTTGATGCCGGCCGGGAACCCAGGCACGTTCTCTAAGTGTGCGTTCCGGGCCAGGATGCTCTCGTCGGCGTCGACGACGAGGGTGTCGAGTCCCGCGCGAGCGGTGAACGTCGCGGCCGTCAGCCCGGCGACGCCTCCGCCGACGACGAGGACGTCTGCGGCGTTCGGATCACCGCCGTCGGGGATCGCACCGGAGGAGTCAGTACCGGCATCACTGTCGCTCGGCGCAGTACTGGCGTCTGTGGGGTGTTCGGACATACCCGCCGAGAGGTTGGCACGGTCGATGAGTCTCACGGTTGGGGCGAGCGACGAAAGCGTTGACCGTCAGTACTCCGAGTCGGTGTCGTACAGTCGCTGGTCGTCGGTCGCGTCGATCGAGACGAGGCCGTCCGGCACCGCTCCCGGTTCGATCCGGAGTCGCCAGCGGCGGTCACCGAGCGGTGTCGTCGCAGCGAAGCGGAACGGCGTCTCCGGCAGCCGCTGGGCGAGCGCGATCGAGATCGGGAGCGTCGGGAGACGCCCGGTCCGCTCGGCGAGGGCATACTCGCCGAGCGTCACCTCCCAGCCGTCGCCCCGTGCGGGCGAGACGGACTGCGAGCCGACGAATCCGACGTGTTCGAGGTGTTCGACGGCCGCACGGACTCCCTCGTCCGGCCGCATCGCTGTCGGGGCGCGTGGCCCTCGAAGCGAGTCGGCCGCGGCGTCGACGACAGGCAGGTGTTCGGTCCGAGTGGTCCGGTGGGCGAGTTCGCTCGTCATACTCCACAGCATCGTGAGACAGAAGTCGTCGCGGTCGCTGACGACCTCCGCGAGCGTGAGATACGTCTCCATCGCCGCGGATTCGACCTCGCGGAGACCCGCGTCGGTGAACGCCTCGAAGATCGCGCCAGCGACGTCGTGGCAGAACGAGAGATAGCGCAGCCGTCTGTCGTCGTCGCCCGCGGCTGCGAGCCCCATCGGTCCGTCCTCGACGTCGTGGACCAGTGGCTCGTAGAAGGGGACCTGTGGGTCGTACTGACGAAGCGTCGCGCGGTACTCTGCGGCGGCCTCGGCCGCCTCCGCAGCCGTGTCTCTATCGTCGAAACGCAGCCCCGAGACGGGGTGTGGCTCACAGCCCGTCCGCCCGCAGACGACGGCGTAGGGGCCGTCCCGCGCCGCGAGGCAGTCGACGTGCCGGCTGATGTCCCGGAGGGTCGAACCGACCATCGTGTCGAATATGACTTCTCCGAGACAAGTACGTTGTGGTCGACACCCGATATCGGGTACGATAGCGTCTCACAGGGCGATATCCGGCGTCGGCACACGGTACTGCCCACAACGCTTTCTGTGCTGCCGCCCAACGAGTCCGCGTGGACGAACTCGTCGTCAGCACCGTCGTGTATCTCCCGCCCGAGGAGACCTACGAATTTCTCGTCGATTTCCCTCGCTATGCGGACTACTCGAAACACCTCCGGAACGTCGCCAGGCGACGCGGCGACGGCGGCGCAGGGACGCGCTATGCGATGCGCTTCGCGTGGTGGAAGCTCGCCTACACCGTCGAATCGGAGGTGACGGAGGTCGACCCCCCAGAACGCATCGAGTGGCGGATCGTGAAGAATCTCGACGCCAGCGGCCGCTGGCGGATCGAAGCGCTCGACGAGGTGCCGGAAGACGCCCCCGACGACGCCGAAGCCGCCTCGCGCGTCTCGTTCGAGGTGGCGTACGATCCGTCCTCGGCGAACGAGGGCGGGATCGACCTCCCGCGGTTCGTCTCGCTGGGCTGGGTCGTCGAGAAGATCAAGCCCGCGATCACGAGCGAGGCCGAACGGCTCGTCGAGCGCGTCGTCGCCGACCTCGAAGGGGCGGCGCGACCGGTCGAGTTGACCGTCGAACGGCGGTCGAAGTCGGGAGCGGGCTGAGCCGCGCTGCCCGTATGGAACGGGTCGCCGCCAGGGGCGAGACTCATCCGCAGGGACAGAGCGATGCCGAAAGAGCGATACGCCTTCGCCAGGCACATCCGAAAGATGAATCCGGGTGGTCGTCAGTGCGCGTAGTCATCGTCGGGGCGGGACAGGTCGGATCGAGCATCGCAGCCGACCTCGCAGACGCCCACGAGGTTATCGTCGTCGACTGCGACAGCGAGCGGACCGAGGAGCTGAACTACTCGTTCGACGTGCTCGGCGTGACCGGCGACGGCACGTCAGTGGCGACGCTCGAAGAGGCCGGCATCGAGGAGACCGATATGGTGATCGCCTCGACGGACGACGACGAGACGAACATCGTCGTCTGCTCGACCGTGAAGGCCATCTCGGACGCCTTCACGATCGCGCGGGTGAAAAACACCGAGTACCTCCGAACCTGGGAGCGCTCTTCGCGAGCGTTCGGCGTCGACTTCATGGTCTGTACGAACCTCCTGGCCGCGGAGTCGATCGTCCGGATGATCGGCTTACCGGCCGCACGCGACGTCGATCCCTTCGCCGGCGGCCAGGTGCAGATGGCCGAGTTCGAGGTCGACGCCGACAGCCCGGTGGCGAATCAGACTGTCGCGGAGGCGGACCGCTTCGACTCGCTGACGTTCGTGGCCATACTCAGAAACGGCTGCGTGGAGATCGCTCGCGGCGAGACGGTCATCAACGCCGACGACCGCGTCATCGTCATCGGCTCGCCAGAGAGCGTCCAGCAGTTCGCCCGCTCGGTCGAACCCGACGAATCGCCCGGCACCGCCGAGGAGGTCGTCATCGTCGGCGGCTCGGAGATCGGCTATCACGTCGCGCGCCTGCTCGAAGATCGCGGATTCAAGCCGCGACTCGTCGAGCAGGACGGCGAGCGCGCGCGCAACCTCGCCGAGCGACTCCCGAATACGGTCGTGATGGAGTCCGACGCGACCGACATCGAGTTCCTCGAACGCGAGCACGTCGGCGACGCGGACGTGGTCGTCTCGACGCTCGACTCCGACGAGAAGAACCTCCTCGTGTCCTTGCTGGCGGCGCGGATGGGCGTCGAGCGGACCATCGCCATCATCGACACCAGCGAGTACGTCGACCTCTTCGAGACCGTCGGCGTCGACGTGGGTGTGAGTCCACGCGGGGTCGTCGCAGAGGAGATCTCGCGGTTCACCCGCGAGGGAGACGCCGAGAACGTCGCGCTCATCGAGTCCGACAAGGCCGAAGTGCTCGAAATCGAAGTCGACGAGGAGAGCATCCTCGCCGGGCGCCCGATCCGGGAGTCCGCACGAGACCTCCCGAACGGTGTGGTGATCGGCGCGATCACGCGCGAGCGGGAGTTCATCGCGCCCCGGGGCGACACCGTCCCGCAGGTCGGAGATCACGTCGTCGTCTTCGCGGACATCGACGTCGTCGACGACGTGGCCCCACTGTTATGAGCGCGCGAGTAGCCGACCCGGTCACCGGACCGAAACATCTTCTACCCGCCAGCGAGAGCCAGCGGCCACAGCTCCGATGACTCTACGAGTCGACGCCCGCGCCAGTTTCAGCCTCGTCGGGTCCGTGCTGAAGTACCTCGCGGTCCCGCTCTGTTTCCCGCTCGTCGTCGCCCTCTACTACGGGGAGACGGTCGCGCCCTTCCTCGCGACGATTCTCGTCACCGTCATAGTCGGTGTCGGACTCGAACGCCTCGAACCCGACCCGGACCTCCGGGCGCGCGAGGGCTTTCTGATGGTCGCAGCGACGTGGTTCGCCGTCGCCCTCGTCGGGGCCATCCCATATCTCATCGAGGCGAACGGCCTCCCGCCGCTCGTCGCACCCGTCCATCCCGAGTCGACGCTCGCGAACCCAGCGAACGCGCTCTTCGAGACGATGAGCGGGTTTACGACCACCGGAGCGACCGTGCTGGGCGACATCTCTTTCGAATCGCACACACGGGGGATTATGCTGTGGCGACAGCTTACCCAGTGGCTCGGCGGGATGGGTATCGTCGTCCTCGCGGTGGCGGTCCTCCCCGAACTCTCGGTCGGGGGCGCACAGCTGATGGACGCCGAAGCACCGGGGCCAGGTATTGAGAAGCTAACCCCGCGAATCGCCGAAACGGCGCGGGCGCTGTGGGGAGCGTACCTTGGACTGACGATCCTGGAGATCGGACTGCTCTACAGTCTCCACCTGGTCGGCGTGGATCAGACAATGACGCTCTACAACGCCGTCTCTCACGGCCTAACAACGATGCCGACAGGCGGGTTCTCGCCGGAGGCCCGTAGTATCGAAGCATTCAGCACCGCGGCGCAGTGGATCATCATTCCCTTTATGATCGCCGCCGGGACGAACTTCGCGCTGTTCTGGCACGTGCTCACCGGCGATCCGAAGCGGCTCGTCCGCGACTCGGAGTTCCGGTTCTATGTCGGCGTGATAGCGACCCTGACGGCCGTCATCACGGCGGTCCTGTTCGCCGACGGACTCATCAGTGCGGCCCCGGCCGGTGAGACTTTCGACGCCGCCTACCTAGAGAGGTTCCGGACAGAAATCGTCGGACAGCTCGAACCCTCGCTACGCTACGCAGCGTTTCAGGCCGCATCGATCGTTACAACGACCGGGTACGCGAATATGGACTTCAACGCGTGGGGGACTGCGGCGCAGTATCTCCTGCTTTTCGCGATGTTCATCGGTGGCTCGGCTGGATCGACTGGTGGCGCAGTCAAGATCGTCCGCTGGTACGTGATCCTCAAATCCGTCCGTCGAGAGCTCTTCACCACCGCACATCCCGAAGCGATCCGTCCCGTTCGGCTCGGCGGCCGCACGCTCGACGAGCGTGCGGTCCGTGGCATATACGCCTTCACGCTCCTGTATCTGATCATCTTTTTTGTCGCGGCCGGGATCATCTTCCTCGACGCGGTGCGGGTCGGACTGAGTCTCACGATTCTAGAAGTGCTGTCAGCGACGGCAGCAACGCTCGGGAACGTCGGACCGGGATTCGGTACAGTTGGGCCGATGGGGAGCTATCTCGCGTTCTCGAACGCGAGCAAGCTCTTTATGTTCGTTCTGATGTGGATCGGACGTCTAGAGATTATCCCCGTACTCGTGCTGTTGACCCCCGAGTACTGGAGTCGGTGAGCGGCCGGGCAGTGACCCCATTCAGGGATCGAGCCCGTACAGCACTGACCGCGCAAAGACGAGGATCGGAATGATCTCCAGCCGTCCAATCCACATATTCAGGAGAAACATTGCCTCAGCGACGGGATGCATCGTCGGACCGGTGATACCCGTCGAGAGCCCGACGTTGCCCTGGGCGGATGCGACCTCGAAGAGCGCATCCGCGTAGGAGAACTCCGGGCCAGCGAGGTTGACGAGGACGAGGCTCGACCCTACGAGGACGAGAAGCCAGAGCAGGGAGACAATAGCGGCCTCAGAGAACTCCCGCTCCATTTCCTCGCGGTTCAGTCGGCGACCGTTCAGCCGCGTTCCAACAACCGCGCTGGACGGGAGAAATACGCGGTGGAACTGCCACGCGATGCCCCGACCGATGACGTAGCCACGAATGATCTTGATACCCCCAACGGTCGATCCGGCGGCGCCGCCAAGCACCATCGCACTCGACACGAGGACCTTGCCGCCGGCCGTCCAGCGACCGATCGGTGCTGACTGAAACCCCGTACAGGAAAGCGCGCTTATCCACTGGAATGTAGAGTCACGAGCGGCGCCGGCCACAAGAGGCCCGAGCACCGATCCGATCCCGAACCACTCTGAGGCGTCGAACGCTCCCTCGGTCGCGGGGATCGAGACGACGTTCTGGACGATGAGAACGATGGCGCCGAGGAGAAATAAGAGGAGTAACCACCGCGTCTGGAGGTCCGAGACGAGCGCCCGGACGTCGCGATCGGCGAGCACGGTGTAGTGAACAGGGAAAGCGATAGCGCCGAGCGCCATCACGGGGAGGAGTACCGACTCGATGAGCGGCGAATCGTAGGTCGCGATCGAATTGTCGGTAACAGAGAATCCTCCGGTCGAAAGTCCCGTCATCGCGTGGTTGAGCGCCTGCCAGCCGGCGCGCCAGAGCGGGAGTTGCGAGCCGTAGTCGGATGCGAGGATTGCGGCAAAAAGAACCAGAATCGAGACGACCGTATAGCCGAAGAAAATCTTCCAGACCGTCCGGACCGTCGAGACGATACTCGGATGGATCTTCTCCTCGCGGGTCTCAGAACGATAGAGCGCGTAGCTTCCGCTCCCTGGCCGCGCGAGGATCGAGACGGTGAGGACGATCACTCCGACGCCGCCGACCCACTGGATCAGCGAGCGCCACCACTGGATCGTCCGCGGGAGCGAGGGTTCGTGGACCGCCATCGTAAGCCCGCTTCCGGTCCATCCGCTCATACTCTCGAAGAAGGCGTGGAGCGGGTTCGAAAAGTATGCGAGGCTCGACCGCGCGTAGTCTGCGCCCGCAGGAACGTACCCGACGGCGACGTCGGCGGGGACGAACCGCGCCGAGAATAAGAAGGGGAGCGACCCGAAGACGGCGACGAGCAACCAGCCGGCCGCGGCGATGATCATCCCGTGCTTCATTCGTGGGTCAGGCGCAGACGTGAACGCACGACGCGCGCCGAGGCCAACGGAGGCGGTGATACCCCCAGCGAGAGCGAACGCGAGAGCGACGTACCACTCGCGGAAGACGACAGCGACGAGGACCGAGGCGGTCATCAGCACCGCCTCCATCGTGAGCAGCGAGCCGACGTCGCGGGCGATGGTCGCCAGGTCCCGCGGCCATCCCGAGACGTCCCTGTCGCGTGGGCGAACCATCAGTGGTCCTCGTAGTAGCCAAACACGTCCGTCACCTCGGGTGTCGCGCCCCGTGCAGAGTAAACCGTCAGGAGGTCGCCGCCTTGGAGCACCGTGCCGCCGCGGGGGGTGATCGGGCTGCCCGTTCCGTCGCGCTCGACGGCGACGACGAGCATATCGCTCCGGAGGAGGTCGGCTTCGGCCGCCTCGCTGATCGACATCCCGGCGATGGGAGCGTCGGGGGCGACCTCGATCTCGAAGACTGCCGCCTCGTCGCCGATTCGCATATAGTCGGCAATCGAGGGGTACTTGACTGCGCGATAGAGATATTCCGCGATCAGCCGCTGGGGGTTCTCCATCGTGTTCACGCCGATCTGACGATAGAGCGTCATATGATCGGGATTGTGGACGACAGAAACGATATCGGGGATCTCCAGTTCCTTCGAGAGCAGACAGACCATAATATTTGTCGCGTCCTGGTCGGTGGTGGAGATGAGCGCGTCAGCGCGCTCGGCGCCAGCGTCCAGCAGTGTCTCCTTTTCCGTGGCGTCGTCGTTGAGAACGAGACAGTCGAACGCCGTCGAAGCGGCCTCGGCCTTTTCCTCGTCGCGCTCAATGACGACGACTTCGTTTCCGCCTTCGGTTGCAATCTCGATGAGCGGCGTACCGATACTGCCCGCTCCGACGACGATAATGTACATCTCGCGATCTGTTTGAGGTGGATGGCCCACCGTTGAAAATATACCGTTACCTGCGCAACGCCTCCGGGATCTGTCGAGACTCCCGACTGCGGCGGTCAGTCCTCGACGGCCGACGCGGCGCGGACGATCGACTCCTCGCCGAACTTCGGTCCGATCAGTTGCAGGCCGACCGGGAGACCGTCGGCCTCGCCCGCGGGCACGGAGATGGCGGGGAGGTTCGCGAGATTGACCGGGACGGTGTTCGCGTCCATCAGATACAGTTGAAGCGGGTCGTCCAGGCTCTCGCCGAGTTCGGGCGGGAGCACGGGCATCGTCGGCGTCGCCAGCACGTCCGCCTGATCGAGGGCGTCGTCGAAGTCCCGTTTCACCCACGCCCGGGCGTCCTGGGCTTTCTTGTAGTACTTGTCGTGGTAGCCCGCCGAGAGCGCGTAGGTGCCGAGCAGGATGCGTCGCTTGACCTCCTCGCCGAAGCCCTCCTCGCGGGCGCGGGCGAAGGCGTCGTTCCAGTTGCCCTCGTAGCCCCCGGACTGGCCGTATCTGACGCCGTCGAAGCGCGCGAGGTTCGAGGACGCCTCCGACATCGCGATGACGTAGTACGCCTGCACCGCGTGTTCGAGGGAGTCAAGCGAGACCTCGACCGTCTCTGCACCCTGCGCGCGGAGGTCTTCGAGGGACGCCTCGAACACCTCGACGACGCGGTCGTCCGCGCCCTCGAGGAGGTCGGTGATGACGCCGATCGTCATTCCGTCGACGTCGCCGTCGGCGGCCCCGGCGTAGTTCGAGTCAGCCGCGGGGTGTGCAGCGTCCTCACCGTCCTCGTCGAGGTCGAACCGGGTCGTCGAGTCCTTCGGATCCGGGCCGGAGATGACGTCTAAGAGCGCGGCGGTCTCCTCGACGCTGGTGCCGATCGGCCCGATCTGTTCGAGGGAGTTCGCGTAGGCGACGAGGCCGTAGCGCGAGACGAGGCCGTAGGTGGGCTTGATGCCGACGACGCCGCAGAACGCGGCGGGGTTGCGGACGGAGCCGCCCGTATCGGAGCCGAGCGCGAGGTCCGCGTCGCCGGCCGCGACGGCGGCTGCCGAACCGCCGGACGAACCGCCGGGAACGTGACCCTCGTCGACGGGGTTCTTCACCGCGCCGTAGGCCGACGTCTCGGTTGTGCCGCCCATCCCGAACTCGTCCATATTCGCCTTGCCGACGATAGTCGCGCCTGCGTCTTTCAGGCGCTCGACGACGGTCGCGTCGTAGGGCGGGACGTACGATTCGAGCATCGCCGACCCGCACGTCGTGCGGATGCCTTCGGTGCTGATGTTGTCCTTGACGGCGACGGTCGCGTCCGCGAGCGGGCCGTCGTCGGCCCCCTCGATCGTCTCCTCGGTGATGAACGCGTTCTGACTCATTATGACACCCGCGGGCCTTTGAAGAAGCCGTCTTCGGTCTCTGCAGCGTTCTGCAGTGCCTCCTCTTGGTCGAGGCTCGCTTCGACCTCGTCGGGTCGCATCACGTTCACGAGGTCGGCTTCGCTCTCGACTTCGGGCACCTCGTCGAGGGCCTCGAAGTACTCGAGGATCTCCGCGAACTGCGTCGTGAACGCGTCGACTTCGTCGTCGTCGAGATCGACACGCGCTAGCTCTGCGACGTGTTCGACCTCCTCGGCGTCGACGGGCGTCTCGCTCATATCCGTGAGGAACCGTGGCCTGGGAGTAAGGGTTTCGGTGCGCTCTGGCGCGCCGCCGGATGCGACGACGCGGCAGACGGGTAATAAGCGGCACACCTGAGCGGCGAACCGCATCGCTTACGGGATAGTAAGAGACTCCCGTGGGCCCGCGAACGGAGCAGTATGGAGACGACGCGTCATTTCACTGCGACGGTCTACATCGTCGAGAGCGGAGCGGTCGCGCTGCATCGGCACGGACGCCTCGGCATCCGGATCCCGCCCGGCGGCCACGTCGACCGCGACGAACTGCCGCACGAGGCCGGACTGCGCGAGGTCCGCGAGGAGACGGGCCTCGACGCCGAGTTGCTCGACGGGACCGACGCCGTCGACGCGCCCGCGGGCCGCAAACTCCCGCGGCCGCGCCACCAGATGCTCTACGACATCAACGTCCACGACGACGGGACCGTCGGCCACCAGCACATCGACCACGTCTACTTCGCGCGTGTGAACTCCCGCGAGATCGACCCGAACGGCGACGACGAGGCCGACGCGGCGGTCTGGGACTGGTACGACGAACAGGACCTCCGCGAAAGCGACATCGACCCCGACACGGTGCAGTTCTCCCTGGAAGCGATCGAGGCCGCCGAGCGCGCCGAAGAATAGCGGTCCGCCGACGCGACCCGGTTACGACTCGGAGTCGGGCGGCGTGACGGGGCCGTCGCTCACGAGCGCCCGGACGTAGCGCTCGACGTGATCGTCCATCCGGCGCTTGTACCCCGCACGGCGGGCCAGCCGGTCGAGTTCGCGCGAGACGTACGTCCCGTACTGGACGGCCTTCTTGTCCGCCGTCCGGACCGAGTCGGGGACGACGCCGCGCGCCACCTCCCGAAGCGCGACCTTCCGTCGGTCGCCGTCCACGAGGAGGTGGCCGGGGAGGTCGAGCGCGGCCGCGACGACGTCGTCGTGGAGCAGCGGCGCGACGGGTTCGATCCCGGCGGCGCGGACCGCGAGGACGTCGCGCTCGGCCTGATCGGGGAGCGTCCCGAGGAGTTCGTGCCGCGCGCCCCGGACGGTGTCGGCCGCGACGCGCGGGTCCTCGGGGGCCTTTTCGACCTTCGCGTAGCCGCCGAACAGTTCGTCTGCCCCCTGGCCGAGTGCGAGACGATCGAAGCCGTCGGCGGCCGCGCGCTCGGCGACGAGAAAGAGCGGGAGCGCGATCGAGAGGTCCATCGGGTTCGTGCGGCCGAGAACGTCGACGAGGGCCAGTACGGCCTCGCGGATATCGTCGTGTGTGAGTTCAACGACGCGGAGATCCCGGTCCATCTCGGCAGCCGCCGCGCGCGCGGCAGCGACGTCGTGACAGCCCTCGAAGCCGGCGACGTAGCAGGGCGCGTCGGGAGCCCCCGTAGCGACGACGGCGGAGTCGACGCCGCCGGAGAACGCGACGGCGACGTCGCCCGTGGAGTCGTCGCCACCGAGTGCCCGCGTTCGAGCGAGCACGGCGTCGCGGACCGCGGCCAGCGCCGCGTCGTCGTCCTCAGTCGGATCGGGGTCCGGAAGCGTCCAGCGGCGGCCGGAGGCGTCGGAGTCTGGTCGTTCCCCGACCCGAACGACCGTTCCGGCCGGCACCGAAACCGGTGCTGGAAGTTCGCGCGGGTCGAACGCCCACGCCGAGGCGTTGTCGGCGTCGACGAAAATCGGACGGCGTCCGAGGACGTCACGTACGAGATTGCCGTCGATCTCGCCCGCGAAGCCCCCGGTTCCTGGGAGCGGCTCCCGCGTCTCGGTCGCGTCACGGACCACTTCGAGAGCGGCACCGTCGAGCGGGGCGTCCGCGCTGGACGTCGCCGTCTCCTCGGACGACATCTACACCAGATCCGAGACGGTACGCTTGATTCGGCGCTTGATGCCGCCGCCGAACTGTCTGAACGAGATGCGCCAAGGCGTCCGACTGCCGACGACGCTCGTCTCACCGGCGACGATCGCGTCGAGGATTCCCTCGACCGAGCGGTCGTCCGTCCCGACCTGCGTGACGGCCTGGCCGACCATCTCGCTGATGTGGGCGTCGCTGCCGGCGGTCATCGGCAGTCCGCGAGCGGTCGCAAAGCGCTTTGCCTTGCGGTTGGCCCAGCCGGTGAACAGCCGGGAGTTGTACACCTCGATCGCGTCGGCGTCGGCGAGCTGGTCCCGGCTGATGTGGGCTGCGACGCCGTGCCGTGAGGATTGAAACGGATGCGGGACGACGGCGACGCCGCCCTGTTCGTGGATGCGGTCGAGCGTCTCGTCGTAGGAGAGCCCCGCCGGTACGAGTTCGTCGATGCCGAACGCGAGGATGTGGCCCGCAGCCGACGTCACCTCCATCGCCGGGATTCCGACGAGGCCGTACTCCGGCGCCAGCGCCGCGGCTTCCAGGCTCGCGTCGATCTCGTCGTGATCCGTCACTGCGAGCGCGTCGAGGCCGACCGCCTCCGCCTGCGCTAAGAGCAGTTCGACCGGGTCGCGGCCGTCGTACGACAGCGACGAGTGCGCGTGCAGCTCGACCGATAGCACGGGTGAGCATAGAAACCCAGGTTAAAAAAGCGACCCGGTCCACGCCTCGCGGTGCGTCACCACGCCACTATCTCACGCCGATGAAATGCACGTCCGTGCATACAGAAAAGCATTAATCGCGCCTACTTGAACAGGGAAGTGAATGAGCCTGCCGGACTCTGATCGCGAACTCGTTACGGCCGAACTCGGGCGCGACCCCACCCAGACGGAGGCCGCGCTGTTCGAGAATCTCTGGAGCGAACACTGCGCGTATCGCTCGTCTCGACCCCTCCTCTCTGCGTTCTCTTCGGACGGAGAGCAGGTCGTCGTCGGTCCCGGGGACGACGCTGCCGTCGTCCGTCTGCCCGACAACGATGGCGACGCCGACGAGGAGACGTACATCACGATGGGCATCGAGAGCCACAACCATCCGTCGTACGTCGATCCGTACGACGGCGCGGCGACGGGCGTCGGCGGCATCGTCCGCGACACGCTCTCGATGGGCGCGTATCCGATCGCGCTCGCCGACAGCCTCTACTTCGGCGGCTTCGACCGCGAGCACACTCGCTACCTCCTCGACGGCGTCGTCGAGGGCATCTCCGACTACGGCAACGCGATCGGCGTGCCGACGGTCGCAGGAAGCGTGGAGTTCCACGACGACTACGAGGGCAATCCCCTTGTCAACGTCGCTTGCGTCGGACTGCTCGACGAAGAGCGCCTCGTGACCGCCGAGGCTCAGCAGCCCGGTAACAAACTCGTCCTCGTCGGCAACGCGACCGGACGCGACGGCCTCGGCGGCGCGTCCTTCGCCAGCGAAGACCTCGCCGAAGACGCCGAGACGGAGGACCGCCCCGCCGTGCAGGTGGGCGACCCCTACTCGGAGAAACTCCTCATCGAGGCGAACGAGGACCTCATCGACGGCGACCTCGTTCAGTCGGCGCGGGACCTCGGCGCGGCCGGCCTCGGTGGCGCGTCCTCGGAACTCGTCGCGAAGGGCGGCCTCGGTGCACGGATCGAACTGGAACGCGTCCACCAGCGCGAACCGAATATGAATCCGCTGGAGATCGTCCTCGCGGAGTCCCAAGAGCGGATGTGCTACGAGGTCCGTCCCGAGGACGTCGACGGCGTCGCCGCGATCGCCGAGAAGTACGACCTCGGCTGCTCGGTCATCGGCGAGGTGACCGACGGCAACTACGTCTGCACGTTCGAGGGCGAGACGGTCGTCGACGTGCCGGCGGAGTTCCTCGCCGACGGCGCACCGATGAACGACCTCGACACCGTCGAACCCGAGCAACCGCAGCGCGATCGACCGGATATCGATCTCGCGCCCGCATTCGAGGCGGTCGTCAGCGCGCCCAACACGGCCTCGAAACGGTGGGTTTACCGCCAGTACGATCACGAGGTCGGCGCGCGGACCGCGCTCCGCCCCGGCGACGACGCCGCGGTGATGGCGATCCGCGAAGCGGGGACTGGCCTCGCGATCTCCTCGGGCGCGGTGCCCGCGTGGACGGACTGCGCGCCGTACGACGGGGCTCGCGCTGTCGCCCTGGAGAACGCGACGAACCTCGCGGCGAAGGGCGCAACGCCGCTGGCTGCGGTCGACTGCCTGAACGGCGGCAACCCCGAGAAACCGGACGTGTACGGCCGATTCACGGCGATCGTCGACGGCCTCGCCGATATGTGCCGGGACCTCTCGGTTCCGGTCGTCGGGGGGAACGTCTCGCTGTACAACGACTCGGTCGCGGGGCCGATTCCCCCGACGCCGACGCTCGCGATGGTCGGCGCAAAGGCGGGCTACGACGCGCCGGAAGCCGCGCTCGACGGCGCGGGGATCCTCCTCCTCGTCGGCGAGGGTAGCGACGCGCTCGGTGGGTCGGAGCTACTCGCGCAAGTCGGTGGCTCCGATCAGTTCCCGACGCTGCCCGCGAACGCCAGCGACGTCGTCTCGACGCTCGCTGAAGTCGCGGACGACGACGCGACGCTCGCGGTACACGACGTGAGCAACGGCGGGCTCGCAGTCACGCTCGCGGAGATGGTCACCGAAGACATCGGCGCCGACGTCGCTGTCGACGATCTCGTCACGCTCTTCGAGGAGACGCCCGGCCGTGCGGTCGTCGAGACGACCGACCCCGACGCCGTCGAAGCCGCATTCGAGGACGTCGCGCCGGTTCGGACGCTGGGCGAGGCGACGCCGGACGGAACGCTCTCGCTTTCGGTCGGCGGCGACAACCTGGCGGTCGAGGCCGCGGAAATCGCGTCACTTCGCGACGTGCTCGAAGCGGAACTCGACTGAGGCAGCGCGAAAACAGCGGTTCTTTTCGTCGCTCGAACGCGACGCGATCAGACGAACAGCGGGACGCCGAAAACGATGGCGAGGCCGACGACGAGCACCACGAGGCCCGTCGTGACCTGACTCATTCCGAACTCCTGCATCGGCGAGGTGACGCGTCCGTCCTCGTCTGCACCGTCGTGATGGTCGTCGTGGTCTGTCATACCTACGGTGTGGACTGTCGTGTATAAAATCCTCCCGGAATAGCCGCTCGACCGGGCGACAGTATAACTTATCGGGGCGTCTCGCGGGCGTATGGACCGCGAACAGCCCGACGAGTCGACGTCGAGATCATCGGGAACAGTGGATGGCACGCACGGCTCCGAGTCCGGTTCAGAAGAGAGTAAAAAACGAGACGAAACGGAGACGCTACCGAACGGAGAGGTTCGACGGTGGTGGAAGGAAGCAGTCGTCTATCAGATCTACCCACGGTCGTTCAACGACACGGACGGCGACGGGATCGGTGACATCCCGGGCATTATCTCGAAGGTCGAGTACCTCGACGACCTCGGCGTCGACGTCGTCTGGCTCAATCCGGTCTACGAGTCGCCGAACGCGGACAACGGCTACGACGTCTCGGATTACCGCGCGGTTATGGACGAGTTCGGAACGATGGCCGACTGGGAAGCACTCCTCGCAGAACTCCACAGTCGCGACATCAGGCTCGTGATGGATCTCGTCGCGAATCACACCTCAGACGAGCACGAGTGGTTCCAGCGCTCACGGCGATCCAAAGACAGCGAGTACCGCGAGTGGTACTTCTGGCGCGAGGGACACGACGCCGAGGCGGTGTCGTGGAGTGCCAGCGATGGGCCACCCGATGAAGCCCCGCCGAACGACTGGCAGTCGTTCTTCGGCGGCCCCGCGTGGACCTACGAGGAGGCGACCGGCGAGTGGTATCTCCACCTGTTCGACGAGAAGCAACCCGACCTCAACTGGGAGGCGGAAGCAGTTCGCGAGGCAGTGTTCGAGACGATGGAGTGGTGGCTCGAGAAGGGGATCGACGGGTTCCGGATGGACGTCATCAATCTCGTCTCGAAGCCGCCGGGACTGCCCTCCACGGATCCCGAACGCGGCATCGACACGGTCGATCGAGTCACACAAGGGCCACGCGTCCACGAGTACCTCCAGGAGATGCGCGAGAAGGTGCTCTCGCCGGACCTTCTCACCGTCGGCGAGATGACTGGCTGGCAGATGCCAATGGAGCACGCGCGTCAGTACGTCGGCCAGGGGCCTGACCGCGACGGGCTCTCGATGCTGTTTCACTTCGATCATATGCGTCTCGGACGTGGGGAGCAGCTCTGGGAGACGCGCGAGTGGAGCCTCACCGATTTGAAGGCCGTATTCGATCGGTGGCAGTCCGGGCTCGCAGACGAGGGATGGAACGCGCTGTACTTCAGCAATCACGACCAGCCGCGGACGGTCTCGCGGTTCGGCGACGACGGCGAGTTCCGGCGAGAATCGGCGACGCTGCTCGCGACGCTGCTTCACACGCTCCGGGGGACTCCCTACATCTACCAGGGCCAAGAGCTCGGGATGACGAACGTCCCGTTCGAGTCGCTATCGGAGTTTCGTGACGTCGAGACTCGCAATCCGGTCCGACGAGCGATAGAACGCGGTGAAATCGAGTCTTTCGAGGCGGTTGCAGACGAGATCCGGGCGAACAGCCGAGACAACGCACGGACGCCGATGCAGTGGTCCGACGACGCCTACGCCGGATTCACCGATGCCGACGCCGAGCCGTGGATCAAGGTGAACCCGAACTACGAGGAGATCAACGTCGCCGCACAGCGCGAGGATCCGCAGTCGGTCTGGCACTACTACCGGCGACTGATCGAACTCAGAGACGAACACGACGTGATGACGTACGGCGACTACGACCCGTTCTTGCAGGATCACGAGTCCGTCTGGGCGTACACTCGGACGCTCGGCGACGTCACGTGGTTCGTCGTGCTCAACGTCTCCGGGACAGCGACGACCGTCGAAGCGCCGATAGAGGTCACAAAAGACGCAGATACGGGCGTACTGATCGCAAACTACCCCGAGGAGGCGCGTGCGCACGAGGAGCTACCCGGCGGAACGTTGGAGTTGCGTCCGTGGGAAGCCCGCGTCTACGACCTATAGCTGTGGGGGTGGGGCGAACAGGCGACACGGGAGCGTCGCGGCGCGGTGTGTCGCACATCCGCGTGTCGCGCCGCGGCCGGGGTCAAGTCACGGCGAGGCTGGCCCTGGCATCGTATATAAAATCGGGGGCGCGTTCGCCGCCGTTTCACGACCGCGACGTCCGGACCCGCCCGTAGCCGAAACCATCAAGCGGGTGATCCGCGAACCATCCCGTAACGAATGCTCACGAAGCGGATCATCCCCTGCATCGACGTCGACCTCGACGACGACGGGAACCCGGCGGTCTACACCGGCGTCAACTTCGAGGACCTGAAGTACACGGGCGACCCCGTCGAGATGGCCAAGCGATACAACGAGGCAGGCGCCGACGAGTTCGTCTTCCTCGACATCACCGCCTCGGCGAAGGGCCGCGAGACGATGCTCGACACCGTCTCGCAGGTCGCCGACGAGGTGTTCATCCCGCTCACGGTCGGCGGCGGGATCCGCACCCGCGAGGACATCAAAGAGACGCTCCGTGCGGGCGCGGACAAAGTCTCGATCAACACGGCGGCGCTGGAGAACCCTGATCTGATCGACGAGGGCGCGCGGGCCTTCGGTTCGCAGTGCATCGTCATCTCCGTCGACGCGAAGCGGCGCTTCGACGAGAGCGGCGAGCACTACGTCGAGATCGACGGCGAGTCCTGCTGGTTCGAGTGCACGGTGAAAGGCGGTCGCGAAGGCACCGGCGTCGACGTCGTCGAGTGGGCCAGCGAGGCCGAATCCCGCGGTGCGGGCGAGTTGTTCGTCAACTCCATCGACGCCGACGGGACGAAAGACGGCTACGACATCCCGCTGACGAAGGCCGTCTGTGATACCGTCTCGACGCCCGTGATCGCCTCCTCGGGCTGTGGCAGCCCCGAGGATATGTACGAAGTGTTCACCGAGGCGGACGCCGACGCCGGCCTCGCGGCGTCGATCTTCCACTTCGACGAGTACAGCATCCAGGACGTCAAAGAGTATCTCGACGAGCGCGACGTCCCGGTTCGGCTGTAGTCCGACGTCGCCCGCGCGGGCGGTCCGTCGAGTTCGATTACTGGGCGGCTTCGAACGCCGCAGAGAAGTCTTCGACCGTCGTCTGCACGTTGCGAGAGGCGTCGCCGAGCGCGTCGAGCGGATCGACGCCGGCCTCTGTCTTGATCGAGAGGATCGGTTCGGTCTGTCCGCCCGACTGCTCGGGGTTCACGTCGTAGGTCGCGGCGGCGACGCCCTCGGTCTCCAAGAGCGCGCCCTTGATCACGTTCATAAACGTGTGATCCTCGCCCGCGACCTCGATGCGGAGTTCCTCGTCCGTCTTGTCGATGACCCGCAGTTCCATACCCGCTCTTTTCCCACGGCGGCGTTTCAGTATTTCGTATTCGGGAACAGGGCCGGGACGTCGGGATCCGTCTCGACCAACCGGTATTCGGAGCCGTCGCGTTCGACGACGCCGGCGTGTTCGAGGTGATCGAGATGGGCGAACGCCTCGCCCGGACCGTGGAGGATGTGGATGTCTTCGAGTTCGCCGAACAGGTGCGCGCTGACCGTCCAGGCATCCGCCGGCCCGTGCTCTCGAAGTGTCTCGACGACCCGACTCGTCCGTTCGAGGTGGTGCTCGCGAATGACGCGCGCGCGTCCGGACGGGTCTTCGATCGGTTCGCGGTGGCCCGGCCACGCGTAATCGAAGTCGCGGGCGATGAGTCGATCCAGACTGTCGATGTAGTGTTCGAGTGGGCGGTCCAATCGGAGGTCCGCGCCGCCGACGTTCGGCGTGTACTGGGGGAGGATCGCGTCGCCGACGAACGCCTCCGAACGTGGCTCTGAGACCGGATCCGGGCCGTCGTCCGCGTCTCGATCGAACGTGAACGCGATCTGTCCTGCGGCGTGTCCGGGGAGGTGGAACACGGTCAGTTCCCCGTCACCGGCGGCGACCTGGTCACCGTCCGTGAGCGGTTCGATGTCGGCTGGATCGCCCGCCACATCCTCGAAGGCCGACTGGACCGCGACGAGTTCCTCGCGCTTGCCTTTCGGGATTCCCCACTGCGTGAATCGTTCCTCGCGGAGCGCCCGCAGTTCGGCGAGCGCGTCGTCGTCGCCCGCGATCAGCGGGAGATCGGCTTCGTGAGCGAAGACTGTCGCACCGGACTCCGCTTGCAGTTCGCCCGCGAGGCCGGTGTGATCGGAGTGCCAGTGCGTGAGGAGAATCCGGTCGAGATCGGAGACCGACACGTCTGCAGCCGAGAGCCCGTCGAGGAGATCCGCGCGGACGTTCGCAGTCGACGCACCGACGTCGACCAGCGTGGTTACGTCTCCGTCGAGCAGATAGGCGTTGTTCTCTCCCTCGAAGACGGTGTTGCCGAGCGAGATTCGGGTGACGTCCATACCCTCAGGCACCGTGCGGACGACAATGAGGGTTACCATACCACGGGTGCGACGGCGGCCGTCGGCTCCGACGCGTCGGTACATTCAATTCGATCGGTGTCAAACGGCGCGATCAGGGGATGGAGGACTTCTACGATCTGCTGGAGGTGTCCGAAGACGCCTCGACCGACGAGATCGATCGCGCGTGGCGACAGAAAGTTCGGACGTACCACCCGGACGTCAACGACGACACGCGGGCGAACGCGCAGTTCAAGACGCTCAAGACGGCCCACGAGGTGCTCTCAGACGAGACCAAACGAGCGGCCTACGACCGGATGGGACACGCGAAGTACGTCCGAAAACGGCTCGACGGCCTCCCGACGAAGATGGGGCCCGGGTCGGCTGGCGGGCAGCGGAGCGGCGGCGCGACCGGCACGTCGGAGAACACAGCCAGCACTGACAGGACCGCACAGTCCGACACGCAGCGTTCGTCGTCCACGAGTACGAGTCGGAGCACGAGTGGGTCGAGCCGATTCGGCCGGAAGCGGCGGGCAAACCGTGACAGCGGGCCGGAGACTGGCAATCGCACGACCCGAACGTCGACAGCCAGCGGGAGTCGATCGACTGCGTCGCGATCGCAGTCGGCGACGTCCCGATCGACCGGTGGAAGGCAGTCGTCGGCGACGACCGGGCGCAGTGGCTCTCGTACCACGAGCAGTGCCAGCGAGTCGGCGGGGGCGACCGCGGACGCGACGACGTCGGCAGGGGGTGCGTCGCGGAGTTTCGGAAGCCCGTTGCTGTACGGGTGGTTCGGCGTGTTGTGTGCCGCAGTGCTCTACCTCGTGGGACTGTGGCAGTACGTCGATGCGAACGTGGCGGCGGTCGCGAACTTCCGCTCGGCAGTCACCGCGGACCCGATCGGGGCGCTGACCACGGCCCAGACACTTACCGCGCCGGGGACGTTCGTGCTCAGCACGGCGACAGTCGACGTGCCCCTCACGCTGCTCCTCCCGGTAGGCGTCGGCGCGCTGGCGCTCGTGCTTACGGCGGTCGTGCTCTCGTTCGGACACGGGACGGCGTATCTCTATCTGCTCGGGAGTCTCGCACCGCTGGCCGGTCTCGGCGTCGGCCCCGTCGTCACCGTTCCGGACGGTGCCGTGCTCGCCTTATTGGTCGTCCTTCCAATCGGCGCGAGCGTCGTCTTTCTCGCCGACGTCGGCCGAGTGCTGTTTGTCGGACAATAGCGCCGCTGGCAGGGGGTTCTGTGCTGGAAAGGAAGCGGGGCCGCATCGGGCGGACCCCTGACTGACCAAGCCACTGCGAAGAGCACCAGTCTCGCAGGTCCTTACGTGACGCGCCCGGTATCGACCACGCGCGTCGAGAGACTGTTGAACGCTTGCATTCAAAAATCACCCGGATGGTGCCAATATCCACCGCCCGACCACAGATGAGCAGACATACATATGGAAATATTCGAATTTGGTTCTGGAAAGATTAAATATGTATCCTCGCGTGAGTCATCGCCGTATGATTCGAGACTATCCGGATAAATTATTGAAAATTCTAACAGGCAGGGGATCCGGGTCTCACTAACGAGAGCAGCGTCGTCTTGGATTCGAGACGGCTGTGTCGAGGTCGGCGCCGACGTCAGCGGACCAGATACGGGTCGTTGCCCGCACTGAATCGACCGAGATCGGCCTCCCGACGGAAATCCGTCGAACGGAGCGTATCGAGCGCTTCGACGAGTCGGTCGTGATGGGTGTCGTCCCACTCGGCGGGGTCTTTGATCGGGAGCACGAGGAAGCCGCTGCCGCGCAGTTCAGTCCCGTGGAGGGCCTCCATCTCGATGTCTGTCTTCCACGCCTGCGCGGTGTACGTTTCGAGGACGTGTGCGGTCGCGCGCGCGCCGACCGGGAGGAGGACGTGCGCCGCGATCGCGCGCAGCTCGGCGTCGAAGAAGCGTTCTAGATCGTCGTACGACGACGGTGTCGGTTCCCCGTCGTCGGGCGCACACATATGCAGGTACGAAAAGTACGTCTTCGTCGGCCCCGGTTCGGCGCCCGTCGCGGTCAGCAGTCCGGCATCGGCCAGCGCGGCCTGCAGTCGGCGGCCCGCGTCGTTGGTGAACGGAACGCCGGTATCGAGACCGCCGTGGACGCCGGGGTGGTCGCCGACGACGTGGAAATCTGCGTTGGCGTCGCCGTACCCAGGGACGAAGCGCTCACAGGGGGGTCGCATATCGAAGGGGTTGCTCGTTCTGTCGGTGACGTTCTCCACGATGGATCAGATAGCGGCGAGTCCGTTAAAATGGAACCGATTCGGCGTCTAGAGTTCGACGCCGGACGGGATCAGACTGTGAGACCTGAGGAGATTCCCGTCGGCGTCGTAGACGAGGAACGTCTGTTTCTCGTAGACGACGACGTTCTCGCCGTCGATGCTCACCTCGACTCGATATCGCCCGTCCTCGGAGTCGGCCGTGTCGCGGCCGTACTCGCGAGCGGCGCGGATGAACGTGAGAACGTCGTCCGCCGACTCGTTGAGTTCGAGGACGAAGTCGCCCGTAATCCGATTTGTCACGCTGACGACGCCAGCGGCACCTGGCTCGTCGAGCGGATCTTGCAGCCGAAACGCAACGTCCGTTTCGCTGGCGTCGAGATACGTACCGTCCGGATCGGAGAGCCGTCGCTCTAGCACGTCTTTCGGCCCGTGAAACGCGATGCGGACCAGCGGCTTCTTGGGGTCACCACCGTTCTCGACCCAGTCGATGTTTTCCACGTCCAACTCGAAGTAGTCCCGCCTCATTCCCTACATTCCGGTTAGTCGTCATCGTGTATGAACGTAACGCCCGCGTCAGACGTGGCGCCTATGTCGGACGGCGATCGACCGGAAAGACGAAACCTCGGGACCGAGCGTGCTGGACGTTTTGAATGTACTCTCGTTTCGCTAGTATGGCGTCGAGGTCGGTGGCAGTAGCTCGAGGCGCAGTCGTCGTATGATCATCCGGCGTCGAGGTCACATCACAGTCCATATAGGAGCATTTGCCACTGATTGCGCATCCGATCGCACGACAGCGTACGAGCCGATGAGTGAGGACTTGCAAATGCTACGATAGCGACTGGCCGGAAACGCTGCCGCCTACCGATGCCGACGCTGCACTGGGAATACGAAAGGCACGGAGAGGCGCAAGGCGCGCGAAACCGCTTGGTTCGATTTTGTATCGCAGTATCTCATTTATCGATGCGAACGTGGAAAGGCCGGTTCAGCGACCAAAGCAGACCAGATCAAGAGGAAGGGTAGTTATACCGTGTAATCTCGGACCGTTTGGAAGTCGTCGGCAGCGACGGCGTCCCCGAGTGCGTCGGCGTCGAGGTCGGGAACGTGGCCGGGATACTTGCGGTTGAAATACGAGAGGAGGTTGTCGATGTCGCGGTCGAGGAGTTCCCGGGCGTTCTCGTGATCCGTCGGCACGGCCTGCGGCCAGTCGAAGATCGTAACGCCCGATTCGCTGACGGCGACGTTGTACTCGCTCATATCTGCGTGGACGTATCCGGTCTCGTACGCGGCGGCGACCTCCCGGAGAATCAGGTCCAAGACGCCGACGACCTGGTCGTCCGCGAGTTTGGCGCGGTCGAGTTCGACGCCCTCCAGTTTCGCCATCACGATGGCGTGACGGTTCTGGTCGATCGGACGTGGGACCGAAACCTCAGGAAAGAGCGTCTCCAGCGCCTCGTACTCGCGCTCTGAAGCTTTTCGAGCCGTGTAGAGCCACGACACGTGTTGGTTATCTGATGTGTAGTCGCGCTCGCGCATCACCTCGCGGAAGTTGGTGTAGCCCTCCCGGTGGAACTTCAGCGCCATCGGTTTGTACGACTGCACTTCGAGGACGTCGCTCTCCTTGCCGACCCCGAGGGGTGCGCCGACGCCTTCGACGGTGCCGCGCTTGGAGAACGTCCGTAGCGCGAGGGCGTCGTACCCTTCGGCAGTGAGCGTGTAGCCCTCGTATTGGATCGTCTTCCGCTCGATCAGCCCGCGGCTCGCACATCTATCCAGACGATACTCGACTTCCTCGGGCGTGAGGTTCGAGAGATCGGGGAGTTTCTCGCGGTTCACCCACTCCGAAAAGCGCATCCCCTGCTCGACGCCGGAGAGAAGATAGAAGTCCTCGGGTTCGAGTTCGGCCATCACGCCGGCGACGTTCCGCACCATACCGAACGGAGGGTAGCGACGCGTAAAAGACTCGCGAGTCTGTATAGCGGCGGATATACGAGATATTGCTATACAAAATCCGCTTTTCGGCTGTTCTCTGACGAAACCGCTTTCAGCGACCGGGCGTAGCCTCCGGGTATGACCGAGGACACGGCCGGGGCGCTCGCCGACCGGGAGTGGCGGTTCATCCGCGAGGAGGCGCGCGACGGGCCGATGCAAATGGCGCTCGACGAGGTGGCCGCAGAGACGGCCGCCGACGGCGGGCCGCGAACGGTCAGGGTCTACCGGTGGGACCCGAGCACCCTCTCGCTCGGCTACGGCCAGGACCCCGACACCGTCGACTGGGAGCACTGCGCCGACGAAGGCATCTCAGTCACCCGCCGGCAGACCGGGGGCGGAGGTATCTACCACGACCTCGACGGCGACGTCTCGTACTCGATCGTCGCGCCGAAGGCCGAACTCCCGGGCGACCTGATGGACGCCTATCACTTGCTCTGTGAACCGATCCTCGACGCGTTCGACCGTCTCGGCGTCGACGCCGACTACGTCTCCGACCCGATGCCCGAGATCTGGTCGCCCGCGTGTTACCTCCGCGAACTGCACCCCGCCCACGACATCGTCGCCGACGGGCGGAAGATCAGCGGCAACGCGCAGTACCGCCGCCGCGACGCCGTCGTCCAGCACGGTTCGCTCACGTACTCGGCCCGCGCCGCCGACCATCTCGACGTCTTCGACGGCCACGACGTCGACCCCGGGCGGTTCCGAGAGCGCGTCGTCGGCGTCGACGAACTGGCCGACGTCTCGCGGCCCGAAACGGTCGCCGCCGTCGAAGCGGCGCTCACGACGTGGACCGACGCCACGGAGGGCGAGTGGACCGATGCAGAGCTCGAACGCGCGCGGGAGCGCGCGGACGAGAAGTACGCGAACGACGAGTGGGTCCGCCGGCGGCCGGACGACCGCTCTTGAACGGTCGGCACTATGGAAGAACCGACGGCCGCGATGCGACCCGAAGTCGCTTTACTCCCGGCCGACCAGCGATCGAGTATGCGAGTTGGCGCACACGAGTCGATCGCCGGCGGCGTCGCGAACGCCGTGGATCGACAGCTCGACGACGGTGGTAACTGCGGACAGATCTTCACGCACTCCCCCCAGGTCTGGCAGGATCCGAACATCGACGACGACGACGCCGCGGCGTTCCGCGAATCGTCGGTCGAGAACGACGTCGGCCCCTGGGTCATCCACTCGTCGTATCTCGTCAACCTCTGTACGCCCAAAGACGACCTCCGCGCGAAATCGATCGACTCGATGCAGCAGGAGGTCGACACCGCCGCGAAACTCGACATTCCCTACGTGAACGTCCACCTGGGCGCACACACCGGCGCTGGCGAACAGCAGGGCCTCGACAACGCCGTCTCGGCGCTCGACGAACTCGACATTCCTGACGGCGTCACTGTCCTCGTCGAGTCCGACGCTGGATCGGGGACGAAGATGGGCGACGAGTTCGAACACCTCGGTTACGTCCTCGACGAGAGCACACAGGACCTCGAAATCTGTCTCGACACCGCCCACGCCTTCGCCGCGGGCTACGATCTCTCGACCTCCGGCGGGGTCGACGAGACGCTCGGAGAACTGGACGCCGAGGTCGGCATCGAGAACCTCGCGTGCGTCCACCTGAACGACTCGAAGCACGAGTGTGGGACGAACAAAGACGAGCACGCCCACATCGGCGAGGGCCTGATCGGTGAGGACGGAATGTCCGCGTTCGTCAACCACGACGCGATTCGCGACGTCCCGCTCGTCTTAGAGACACCAAACGAGGGCGGGAAGGGCTTCGCCTGGAACATCGAGCGGGTCCGCGACCTTCGAGCGGAGTAGCCGCCGGCATCGCCAGCGGCCGGAACCGCTCGGGTTCGCTGAACGAACGTTCTTCAAGCGATACGCCCAACGTTCGACTATCCGTGGACGACACCGACCGCTCTGCAGCCGCGACCGACGCGCCGTGGACTCGCCGAGGGATACTCCGCGTCGGGGGCGGGTCGTTGGCTGCCACGACGCTTCTGGCGAGTGGTGCAGCCGAACGAAGCCTCGCGACCGCCAGCCCTGACACCGAATCCGGAGCTACCGGCGCGAGAGCGGTAGCCAGCGACGGTGATCTCTCCGTCTCCATCGCGACGCAGAATCTCGGCCTCGGCGCGGACTTTCTGTCGATCGCGCGCGACAACGACGAGGCGACCGTCCCCGAGCGCGTCGGGGCGCTCTACACAGACGTGCGAAAGAGCAGGCCCCGCGAACGGATGGTGGCCATCGCCCAGGAACTCACACAGCGGCGACCGGCGATCGTCGGCGTACAGGAGGCGGCGATCGTCCGCCGGGGCCCCCGGACGGGCAACGACCCCGAATCGCCCGACGCCGACGGTATCGTCTTCGACTTCCTCGACGCGCTCCGCGCGGCGTTGCGCGCTCGCGAGACGCCGTACCGCCCGGTCGCAGTCGCGACGAACGCCGATCTCGAATTTCCGGGCCGCGTCGACGGCGAGGCGATCGACGTTCGGCTGACCGACCGAGACGCGATTCTCGTTCGCGAAGACGCCGACGTGACCGTCCAGGACACGTCGACAGCGACGTTCGACGCATCGCTCACGCTCCCGCTCAGCGCCGAGCGGTCCGTCGAGATCGAACGCGGGTACGCCCGGGCCGACCTGCGCGTCGCGGGCGAACCGCTCTCGGTCCTGAACACGCACCTCGAATCGGCGCTCGAAAGCGTCCGGACCGCACAGGCCACCGAGTTCGCGTCCGCGGTCGATGCCGGATCCACGCCGCTCGTCGCCCTCGGCGACTTCAACGACGGTCCAGACGGCGAGCGCGACGCGTACGAGATCCTGACGGAGACGCTCTCGGATGTCGCAGTCGAAGGAACGAGCGCCACCGGCGAGACGGCAGCCAACGGAAGCACGGCAGCGACACCGGAAGCGCGGATCAGCGGGACGTGCTGTCGGCCGTCGTCGCTGCGGCCGCCGGACGAGGACGGACTGACGCGGCGGATCGATCACGTGTTCGTCGACGGCATCCGCGCGAGTCACGTGCGTCGGTTCGGGGTAGAGGCCGTCGACGTCGACGGTGCGACGAGACGATGGCCGTCGGATCACGCCGGCGTGCTCGCGGCACTGACGACGGCACCGGCGGAGACGCCGACCGCGACGGAAGACGCGACGGCGACTGTCGAGGGGACAGTCGCGAACGGATCGGCCACGTCTGAATCGGCGCCGACATCGCCGCAGACCGTCGAACCGACCGCGAAGTCGGCGGAGGCCGGGGGCGACACGCGCTCGAGCACGTCGGCCGAGAATCCCGGGTTCGGCGTCGTCGCCGCTCTCTCGGCGCTCGTCGGTGGGGCGGCCGGAGCGGCGCTGCTCGACCGGCGGCGCGAGGCGTGACCGACTCGCTTTTTAGCGCGCCACCGGAACGGACGCCCGTGCGGAAGTTCTCGCCGGAGTACCTGCGTCGGACGCGCGAGGGGATGTGGGAGCAGTCCCGCGAGGCGTTAGAACCGCTCTCGCTCGCGGACCGTGAACGGATCCTCGACGCGGGCAGCGGCACGGGCGAACTCGCCCGCGTTCTCGACGAGGAGTCGCCGGGGCGCGTCGTCTGTCTCGACGCCGACCCCGACCTCCTGGCGGTAGCGCGCGAACAGACCGGCCTCGACGTCGTCGCCGGCGATGCGACACGGCCACCGTTCCGACCAGACTCCTTCGACATAGTCGTCTGCCAGGCGCTGTTAGTCAACCTCCCCGATCCGGTCACCGCGCTTCGGGCCTTCGCCGACTGCTCGACCGAACTGGTCGCCGCCGTCGAACCCGACAACGCCGACGTCGGCGTCGACTCCACCGTCGCTGCGGAGGTCGAACTGGAACGGAGCGTCCGCGAGGCGTACATCGAGGGCGTCGAGACTGACGTCGCGATGGGCGACCGGCTGGTCTCGCTGTTTCGCGACGCCGGGCTCGAAGCGGTGCAGACGCGACGCTACTACCACCGGAAACTGATCGAACCCCCGTACGACGGGACGGAACTCACAGCGGCCGCGCGGAAAGCCAGCGGCGCGGCCCTGACAGAACACGAGGCGGAACTACGACGGACGCTCTCGGCCACGGAGTACGACAGGCTCAGACGCGAGTGGCGCGAGATGGGGCGCGAGGTCGTCGAGGCGATGCGCGAAGAGCGGTATCGGCGCGCCGAAGTGGTCCCGTTCGACGTCGTCGTCGGGCGCGTGAGCGAGAGCGTATGAACGTGGGCGAAGGCGGCTGAATCCGAATCGACACGAGAGCCGGCGTCAGACGACGTCGCCGCGGACGGTCCGACCCGTCTGCGACGCGCGGTAGTCCTTCACAGCGTCGGCGGCCTCGCCGGCCGTCCCCTCGTCGAGACCGAGCATCGACAGCGACTCTTCGAGCGTCGGGAAGACCAACTCGCCGCCGCGGAGCTTTTCGAGCGCCGACTCCGAGCGCTGGTCCTCGGCGTACAGACAGACGCCGCGCGGGTCGAGAATCTGCTCGTAGGCGTCGCGGGCGAGTGCGCCCTTCAACCGCTGCTGGACGTTGTCCTCGAAGGAGGCGTTACACACTTCCAGGTGGATCGGCTCGTCGCCGGGCACGAGCTGCGCCGCGAGACACTTTTCGGGGGCAGCGTGGCCGCTGGCGTTCGTGCGGAGGAGCTCCGGGTTCGCTTCGGCCCACTCCGCGGAGACGCTCCGGCCGACGCCTTTCACGCCGTGGGTGGCCTCGAACTCCGCGGCGGCGTCGGCGTCGCCCCGGAGGATGAGATCTTTCGTCAGGTAGATATCCAGGCGTTCGACGGGGTCGAGTCCGAGCGCGACGTCGCCGTAGACCCACACCTCGCGCACGGGGACCGGCATCGACTCGGACTCGACCGCGTCGAGGACGGCTTCGACCCGGTCTAACGCACTCGCGCGTTCCATACCGCGCTATCGGGAGTCGGGGGCCGAATGTGTTTCGACGGCCGGCGGGTGAGAGGTGTCGTCCGCGCCGCTGTCAGAGCCAGTACCCTTTCGGCCGCCCAAGGACGTCAGACGAGTGACATATATCCACTCGGCACTGCGGTTTCGGAGGAATTTTGAGTGGGGTGTGCTTACGTCACAGTGGCACCTCTGGGGTGTCGATCGACCGGTCATCGCGACGGTGACCACTCGGGGCAACGCAACCCTGGGGTGCCTTCCCCCATCCCCCCTCTCCCTCGATCACGCGTTCCCCATTCTGTTGACGTCGTTTCTCGCTACTCGAACGGTCGAGACGAAACCCGTATCCTCCCGCATCGCCAACGCCGCATCGATGGAGTGCGACAAGTGCGGCCGCGACGCCGTGATGCACGCTGGCTACTCCGGCGCACACCTGTGTGAGGAGCACTTCTGCGCGTCGGTGGAGAAACGCGTCCGTCGGCGGATCCGTCAGGACGGACTCGTGCCACGGGACGCCTCGCCAGAGGACCCCGAGCGCTGGGTCGTCGGCCTCTCTGGCGGCAAAGACAGCGTCGTGCTCACCCAGATCCTCGACGAGACGTTCGGCCAGGATCCACGCATCGAGATTCTCGCGTTGACGATCCACGAAGGGATCGAGGGCTACCGCGACGAGAGCGTCGACGCCTGCGTCGAACTCTCCGACGACCTCGACATCCAGCACGAACTCGTCTCCTACGACGAGGAGTTCGGAATCCGGATGGACGAAGTCGTCGAGGACGACCCCGAGGGAATGGCCGCCTGTGCGTACTGCGGCGTGTTCCGTCGGGACCTGCTCGAAACGTACGCCGAGGAGTTCGACGCCGACATTATGCTGACGGGCCACAACCTCGACGACGAGGCCCAGACGGCGCTGATGAACATCCTCGAAGGCGACGTCGAACAGATGGCGAAACACTTCGACGCCAGCCTCGGCCCCTTCGACGAGCGGACCGAGTCCGAACACTTCGTGCCGCGCGCGAAACCGCTGCGCGACGTGCCGGAGAAGGAGGTCGCGCTGTATGCGCACCTGCGAGACCTCCCGGCGCACATCACCGAGTGTCCGCACGCCTCCGAGGCGTTCCGCGGCGAGATCCAGGAACTGTTGCTGAAACTGGAGGACGGCCACCCCGGGACGAGACACTCGATCATCTCGGGCTACGAGGAGTTGGCGTCGATGGCCGCCGATCGCTACCGTGGGGAGTCGACGCCGGAGATGCGCGAATGCGAACGCTGTGGCTCGCAGACGACGCGGGACGTCTGCCGGAAATGTCGGCTGTTGGAGTCGCTTGAGGCCGTCTGAACCGGACGGTCTGTGTGCGGATTACGGCTGAAAAAGCGGATATGGCCGAGCCGAAACGACCGGACGGTTGGAGACAACGGGCCGCGTACGCCGATAGCCGGCGCATCCCGGCCGGACTGGAATCGGCCGGGAAGTTGACGTCTGCGCTTAGCGGATGACGTCGAGTCCGTTCTGCTGTTCGCGCTGTTCTCGCCCCCCGTCTGACTGCCAGGAGCCGCCCGTGGCAGTCGATCCGGTGTTGGCGCCGGATCCGTTCTGCGCGAGTTCGACGTTGTCGCTTGCGTCGAATTCCGAAGATTCGAGACTCTGACGGGACCGATCGGCCTGCTTCTGGGTCGACGGTCCGAGCACCTGCGCGGACTGGACGCCCGTCATAATGGCCATCACGCGGACTTTGCCCTTGTACTCGTCGCGGATGCGTGCGCCCCAGATGACGTTCGCCCGCGCTTCGAGCCGCTCTGTGATGTTGTTCGCGATGCCCTCGGCCTCCTTCAGCGTGAGGTCGGGGCCGCCCGTGATGTGGACGAGTCCGCCCGAGGCGCCGCGGTAGTCGACGTCCAAGAGCGGGTGGTTCATCGCGTCGTTGACGACCTCCTGGGTCTTGTTCTTGTCCTGGGTCTGTCCGACGAGCATCACCGCGACGCCACCCTGATCCATAATCGTGGACATATCAGCGTAGTCCAGATTGATCAGCGAGGGCTGGGTGATGGTCTCGGAGATGCCCTTGACCGTCTCGGCGATGATCTGGTCCATCACCGAGAACGCCTTGCCGATCGGGAGGTTCGGGACGTAGTCGAGCAGCCGGTTGTTGTCGAGGACGATGATCGAGTCGGCTTCGTTACGAAGCTTTTCGAGCCCCTCCTCGGCTTTGACTGTCCGCGCGCGCTCGACGTTGAACGGCGTCGAGACCATCCCGACGACGATCGCGCCCTGTTCTTTGGCGATCTTCGAGACGACCGGCGCGGCACCGGTGCCGGTGCCACCACCCATCCCCGCGGTGACGAAGACGAGGTCGGCCTCGCCGAGGACTTCCTTGATCGTCCCCTGGGCCATCTCAGTCGCGCGCTCGCCCATCGAGGGGTCGCCGCCGGCGCCGAGTCCCTGCGTCAGCGACTTGCCGACGAGGATCTTCGTGTCCGCCTCGATCATCTTGAGGTGCTGTTTGTCGGTGTTGATCGCCACCGTGTCAGCACCGTCGACGCCGATGTTGTAGAGGCGATTGACCGTGTTGTTGCCGGCGCCGCCGCAACCGACGATGACGATTCGGGGGCTCCCGAACTCGTCACCATCCGGAGCCTCGGTGGTTGCGTCGCGCTCTTCCTCGTCGCGCTCCATAGCCTCTCTGACAATATCTTGCATCGTCTTACACCTTGGCCCACGTGTGTTTGGTTGGCGAGTCGCGGCTCTCGGCCTGTTGTTCGTTGATCATCTCACGCACAGCCGAGCGGATCGCCTCCGACCGGTTCGGGAACTCCCCGGTCTCGACCATCTGTTCGACCTCCTCGATCTGCTGCTTCGGAATTCGTAGTGTCACACGCTCCATTGTTGCATTCCCCCGGTAAGACGGCGCGCACAGTCCGTGCGAACGTCTTACACCACCGAAATCGGCAGACAGCGGATCTCTCCCCCGCCCCCGACGGTTCTGTAAGACGACCGTCTTACGCAGAGATTACCACAGAGCGATACATTATAAAAGTAACGCCGGCCGTAAGACAAATACGTGAAATCCGCGTATACGCTAGTTTCAGTGCCGTTTACGTCCGTTCGAGGACGTCGGCTGCCGACGTCCGGCGTCCACAGCTCGGGCAGAACGCCCAGTCGGATCTGAGTTCGTCGCCGCACTCACAGAAGACCCGATGAGATGCCTTCTCCCCGCAGTTAGGGCAGTATACGTGCTCACCGTCGACGGTTTCACCGCACTTGTCACACGTCTTCTCGCGGGCGTCCGCACCGACGTCGGCGTCGCCGGATGCAGCGTGTGTCTTACGCTCTGTATCTCTCGTGTTCTGGGGCGCAGCGGAGCCGTTTTCGACCGTTTCAGACGACGCCGCGCCGTCGACGGTGACGTTGACGTTGAGGTCTCTCGCTCCACGCGGTTCTCGTCCGACGAGTTCGTCGAGTCGCTCGGCGACGAGTTCGTCGACGCGTTCGCGGATGACGTCGTCGACGGTGTCGGACGCCGAGTGGTCGTCCGCTCCGGTGTCGGTCGCGTCGGCGTCGGTGTCACGGTCCGCCCCCTCGAGGTAGGTGCGCAGCGCATCGCGCATCGCCTCGCTCTTCGAGGCGTCGAGCGCCTCTAAGCGCTCGACGAGATCGTCGTCGGCGCGGAACGTGATTTTACTCATCGGTTTAACATATGCAACCGACTATTTGAATCTTCCTTCGTGTCTGACGGCTGTCGGTCGACGTTCCCGGGGCGGCCCAAGATCGAGGGCGATCTCCGGACCTCCGGCAAATTCAAGTCGACTTTCACCGACCCAATTGTAGTGGCAGTTACGTTCGATCTCTTCGGTACGCTCGTCGCGGTCAACCGTCCCGAGGATCCCGCCGCCGCCGTGGCGGCAGAGCTTCGCGACCGCGGGGTCGCCGTCCCCGACGACTGGCGAGCGGCCTACGCCGAACCCCACGTCGACGCCCCCGAGGGGGCCGAGGTCCCTCTCCCCGCGCACGTCGCCGCCGCGCTCCGCGCCCGCAACGTGGAGGCCCCGGCCAACGCCGCCCGGCGCGCTGTCGTCGCCGCCTTCGACCCCGAGGTCAAAACGCGTGCTGGGGCTGTCGATGCCGTGGCCGCGGCCACCGAACGCGAGGCCGTCGGCTTGCTCTCGAACTGTTCGGTCCCCGAGCTCGTAACGCGAACGCTCGTCCGCTCGGAACTCGACCGCGCCTCCTTCGATGCCATCGTCACGAGCGTCGGGTGCGGGTGGCGCAAACCACACCCGAAGGCGTTCGAGACGGTCGCGGGCGAACTCGGCGTCGAAGCCGGAGGGTTGGTCCACGTCGGCGACGACCCCGCGACAGACGGCGGCGTCGAGGCTGTCGGGGGGACGTTCCGGGACGTCAACGACACCGGCCTCGACGCTCTTGCGACGGAACTGCGGCGCGAGGGGTCGCTCGGAGACGGTTCACGAGGAGGCGAGGAATGCCGGTGACCGCGACGGTCGCGGTCGGCCTCGCGGTCGGCCTCGACGCCGCGTTCGGCGAACCCCCGGCGCGGCTCCATCCGGTCGCGCTCCTGGGTCGCGTCGTCGCACGAATCGAGCGAGAGATCGAAGCGCGAGAGACCTGGCTGGGGATGCGCCCGCGACTCGCTGGCGGCCTCGTCGCGGTCGTGCTCCCGATTGGGTTCGCCGGCGCCGCGGTCGCGACCGTCGCGGGCGGGACGAGCGTCCACCCGTGGCTCGGGGCGGCGCTGGCCGGTGGGGTGCTCTTCTCGACCACGAGCCTGCGACTCCTGCTCGGGAGCGCTCGGACAGTGGTTCGCGAAAGCGACACCGACCTCGGCGCCGCTCGCAACGACCTCCGCGCGCTCGCGGGGCGCGACGCTTCGGCGCTCGACGCGCCACACGTGCGCTCGGCGGCCGTCGAGAGCCTCGCGGAGAACCTCGCGGACGGCCTCGTCGCACCCTTGCTGGCGTTCGCGACCGTCGCCGGCGTCGCGAGCGCGCTCGGCCTGCCGTCGTCGGTGTCGCTTGCAGCCGGCGCGGCCGCCTGGGTCAAAGCCGTCAACACGCTGGACTCGATGCTCGGCTACCGCTCGAAGCCGATGGGCTGGGCGCCCGCCCGCCTCGACGACGCCGTGATGTGGGCTCCGGCGCGGCTCTCGGCGCTCCTGCTCGCGGTCGTCGCCGGCGCGCCGGCGCTCCCGTTCCGGCGTCGCGTTCGGGCGTTCGCCCGGAAGCCGTCGTCGCCGAACTCCGGCTGGCCGATGGCGACGATGGCGGCGCTGCTGCCCGCGCGGTTGCACAAGCCGGATACGTACGACCTCGACAGCGACGCGCCGCTTCCTGACGTCGCGACAGCGACGAGAGCGATCCGCGTGACTCGGCGCGCGGGCGTGCTCGCATTCGTCCTCGCGGGGGTGGTCGCGTGGTTCTGACCGCGCTGCGCGGGGCGCTCCGCTTTCTCACGCGACTCCCCGTCGGCGGCGGCGACGCAGCCTGGGAGGCGTTCCGACGCACGCCCGTCTCGATCACGCTCGCCGGCTACGTCGTCGGCGCGCTGGCCGCACTACCGCTCGTGGTGCCGATCCCGGTCCCGGGCGCCGCCGCACTGTATCTCGTGACGCTCGTGCTCCTCACGGGCGTCACGCACGCCGACGGCCTGGCCGACCTGGGCGATGCGGCGGCCGTCCACGGCGGCGTCGACGCCGCACGCCGGCGCGAAGTGCTCAAAGACTCACAGACGGGCGTCGGCGGCGCGCTCGCGGTGTCGCTGGCGCTCGTGACGCTCGCCCTCGGCGCGCTCGGTCTCGCCGGGACGCTCTCGTTCGTCGGGTTCACGCTCGCGCTCGCGGCCGAAGTGGGGGCGAAGACCGGCATCGCGTTGCTCGTCTGCACGCAGAAGGCGGCCCACGAGGGGCTCGGATCAGCGCTGACCGAGGCCGCGACTCCGACTGATCTGCTTCCCGTCGTCGTCGCCGTCCTTCCGCTGTTCGCGCTCGCGTCCGCCGTCGGGACCGGCTACGCGGGGCCGTTCGCCGCACTCGTTGCACCGGTCGCTGTCGCCTGGCTTGTAGGGCGCTGGGCCGCGGGTACGTTCGGCGGGATCAGCGGCGACGTCCTCGGCGCAGCGAACGAACTCGGCCGCGTCGCCGGCGTTCACGCGGGGGTGATCGTATGGACGCTCTGGTGATGTGCGGCGGCCGCGGAACGCGGCTTCGGAGCGGGGACGACGAGCGCGCGCTCGATGTCGAGAAGCCGCTGGTCGAAGTCGGTGGGGCGTCGATGCTCTCGCGAGTCGTCGCCGCCCTCCGTGAGAGTCGGATCGGACGGACGGGAACCATCCACGCCGTCGTCTCGCCGCACGCACCCGAAACCGCGGCCCGAGCGCGGGACCTGTCGCTCTCGATCGTCGAGACAGCGGGCGACGGTTACGTCTCCGACCTCTCTACAGCCCTCGACGCGGTCGGTCGCCCCGTGCTCACCGTTCCCGCCGACCTCCCGCTGCTCGCGGCCGAGCACGTCGACGACGCGGTGGCACGAGCGCGTGGCGACGTTGGGTCGGAGTCCGGGAACGACGACGCCGTGACCTCGCTCACCGTCTGCGTTCCCGCCGCGCTGAAGCGTCGCCTCGGTGCGTCCGTCGATACGGCGTTCGAGCACGACGAGCGAGACGTCGCCCCGACGGGACTGAACGTCGTTGCCGGCGACGACGACACCGTGGCGTTGACGTACGACGCCCGCCTCGCGGTCAACGTGAACCGACCCGCAGACCGAGACCTCGCGGAGGCGCTATGCGAGTAATCCTCGTCGCAGGGACGACCCGCACGGCCGAAGTCGACGGGATCAGCGCCGCCGGCGCGTCCCGAGAGTTGCTCGTGCACACACCGAGCGCCGACGCCGAGATCCTGACGTACGGTGATACGGTCCGGGCGCCCGTGACGCCGGTGAGTCCGACGGGCTGTCCGACGCCCGCAGTGGTGACGCGGGCCGTCCGGGAACTCCTCGACTTCGAGGTGACCGTCGTCGACGGCGGCCTGGCGCGGCCGACAGGCGCGCCGACGGTCACCGTGGGCGCACGCCCCGGTAGCGACATTCGCGAGGCGGACCCCGTCCCGACTGCTCCGGGCGCGTTCGCGGCCGCGCGGGAGTACGGCCGCGCGCTCCCGGACGAACGAATCGTCGTCGGCGAGACGATCCCCGGCGGGACGACGACGGCGATGGCGGTCCTCCGCGCGCTCGGCGAGGAGACGATTCCGGTGACGTCGTCGTCACTGCCGGAGAACCCGCTCGACCTGAAAGAGCGCGTCGTCGCGGACGCGTTCGAGGGGTCCGACGTCGCGCCGGGAGACGGCGCACACACCCCCGAGTCCGTCCTCAGATACGTCGGCGATCCGGTACTGGCCGTCGCCGCCGGGCTGACTGCGGGGGCGCTCGAATCCGGGACCGACGTCGTCCTCGGCGGCGGCACGCAGTTGCTCGCGGTCGCCGCGCTCGTCCGCCACGCCGGCGTCGCAGAGCGGGCGACGCTCGCGACGACGCCGTATCTCGCCGACGATGTACCGGGGCTCGACAACGCCGCGGCAGGGCTCGACCTCGATCTCGTCGTCTCCGACCCCGGCTTCGACGCCGCCGAGGCGGGGGCGCTGAACGCCTACGCCGACGGCGTCGGAAAGGAGGGCGCGGCGATGGGCGGGGCACTCAGACTCGCCGACGAGGCCGGCCGATTGAGCGACGTGACGGACGCGACCCACGCCGTGCTCGACCGACTCGAAGGGGCGGATCAAACAGCCGCAGAGGGCAGAAGTGGACCCTGACAGCGTCGACACCGTCTCGCGCGTTCCCCACGGCGGGAGCGACGACGCGGGCCTCGTCGATTTCAGCGCGAACACGAACCCGGTCCGCCCCGAGGGCGTCGCATCCGTCTACGAGTCTGCGCTCGCGGACGCGACGCGTTACGCCGACGACTTCGCCGACTTCCGCGCGGCGGCCGCCGACTACGTCGACTGCGATCCTGCCTCTGTGGTCCCGACTGCAGGCGGGCTCGCGGCGCTCCGTCTCGCCTTCGGCGTCACCGTCTCGCCCGACGACCGCGTGCTCGTTCCCGAACCGAGCTTCGGCGAATACGCCCGCGAAATCCGGTTGCAGGGGGGCGACCCCGTCGGCGTCGCCCACGACGAGGTGCTCGACGCGGACCCGAGCGACTACGACGCGGCAGTCGTCTGCACGCCGAACAATCCGACGGGCGAACTCGCCGGTTCCGACGCGCTCCGGGCGTTCCTGGCCGACTGCCGGGCCGCAGAGACGCCGCTCGTCGTCGACGAGGCGTTTCTCGACTTCACCGACGCGCCGAGCATCGCGGGCGAACCGGGCTCGATCGTCGCTCGCTCGCTGACGAAGATGTTCGGCCTCCCCGGCATCCGCGCGGGCTTCGCCGTCGCGACCGGCGACCTCGGCGAGCGACTTCGAACGGCCCGCCCGGCGTGGGGGCTCTCGACGCCCGCCGCCGCGGTCGGAACGTACTGCCTCCGCCAAGATACGTTCGTCCGTCGCACGCGGGAGCGCGTCGCGGCCGAGCGCGTCCGGATGCGCGACGCGCTCGAACCGACGTTCGACGTCGCGCCCTCCGACGCACCCTTCCTCCTGCTCGACGTCGGCGAGGGGCACGGCGGGATCGGTGCCGAAACCGATAGCGACGCCCCCAACTCCGACTCCGTCGACGCCGTCCTCGAACGCGCTCGTGCCGGGGGCGTGGCGCTCCGAGACGCGCGGACCTTCGAGCGACTGGATTCGCATATTCGCGTTGCCGTCCGCCGCCCGCACGAGAACGACCGACTGCTCGACGCCCTGTTAGATCGATGACGCGCGAGTCCGACCCCTCGGACGCGTCCCACTCGTCGCCACTGTTCGCGACGACCGTCCGCGACGAGGTCTGCCGTCTCTACCGACCCGACACGCGGTGGCTCTCGACGGGATACGACGGCGGCGAGTCGCGGGCGGACGCTGCGTATCTTCTCTCGGTTCCCGAGGGCTGGGACGACGTGGACGTGACCGACTACGTGCGGCGGCGTCGCCGACGAGCAGGCTTCGAGGAGGCAGGTCCCGCGTTGCTTACGGGCGTCTCGATGCGGCACGCACACCGGGCGCACCTCGGTCCCGTCGAAGCCGTCGTCACCGCCGGCGTGAACAATCCGGCGGCGCTGCCGATGCCGGACGAGGCTGGACCAGAGCGACGCGGCGGCTCCCGGGGCAACGAGCGCAGACACGCCGGCACCGTCAACGTCGTCGTCGGGACGACCCGCGCACTCGCGCCGGGGGGGCTCGCGAACCTCGTCGCCGTCGCCGCCGAGGCGAAGGCGACGACGCTACTCGCAGAGACCGGGTTCCCCGGGACGACGTCCGACGCCGTCCTCGTCGCCTGCGACCCCGGGGGCGAGACGGCGCAATTTTCCGGGAGCGCGACCGCCGTGGGGTCGGCTGCACGGGCCTGCGTGCGCGACGCGTTGTGTGCCGCGCTCGGCTCCCGATACACCGACGAGGAGCCGCCGGAATCGGTCGCGGAAGCCGAGTACGGTGTCGTGACCGACGAGTCGGCGCGAGTAGAGCGTGTCGCCGGCGGCGAGTCCTTGTCGACAGGAGAGCGCGAAACGACCGACGCGTCCGGCGAGTAGCCGGGCGACTCCGCACGGAACCCTTTAACCGGTAGCGTCGTCGACACTCTCTCGATGACGACCGACGCGGTGCCCTCCGACCTGCCTGGTGTCGTCCTCGCCGGGACGGCCTCCGGCGTGGGCAAGACCGTCGCGACGCTGGCCGTCTGTCGCGCGCTCGAACGCGCCGGGCGGACGCCGGTCGCCGCCAAAGCCGGCCCGGACTTCATCGACCCGAGTCACCACGCCGCCGTCCTCGATCGGCCGTCGCGGACGCTCGATCCCTGGATGGCGGGCGAGTCAGGGATCCAACGCGCCTACGCCCGCGGGGCCGACGAGGGCGACGTCTGCGTCGTCGAGGGGATGATGGGCCTCTACGACGGCGACGTGAGCACCGCCGCTGTGGCCGAGGCGCTGGATCTGCCCATCGTCCTCGTCGTCGACGCCACCGCGGGGATGGAGAGCGTCGCCGCCACGGCCCTCGGCTTCCAGCAGTACGCCGAGCGCGCGGGTTACGACGTCGACGTCGTCGGCCTCCTGGCGGCGCGCGCCCACGGCGGGCGACACGAACAGGGGATTCGCGACGCCGTCGAGGGACTGCGATACGTCGGGCGAACGCCGCCGCTGGACGGTCTCGAAATCCCGGATCGCCACCTCGGGCTCCATTTCGGCGACGAATCGCCCGTCGCCGACGACGCGATCGACGGCGCGGCGCGACAGATCCGAACCGGCACGCTCCTCGATCTGGTTCGCCGGCCTCGTCTCGACACCGCTCCCTCGCTCCGCGCCGCCGACGAGACCGGCATCCGGATCGCAGTCGCCGCCGACGACGCCTTCCGCTTCGTCTATCCGAGCACGCGTGATCGCTTCGCCGCCCGCGCGTCGACCGAGCCGTTCTCGCCCGTTGCGGGCGACCCCGTCCCCGAGTGCGACGCCGTCTACCTCCCCGGTGGCTACCCGGAGCGCCACGCCGCCGCGCTCGCGGAGTCGGAGACGCTCGACGAACTCGGGTCGCTCGCGGCGGACGGCCTCCCCATATTCGGGGAGTGCGGCGGGATGATGGTCCTCGGCGAGTCGCTGCAGACCGACGACGGCGACGACCACGAGATGGCCGGCGTCCTCCCCGTCGAGACGCGGATGACGGATCGCCCGGTCGCGCTCGATCACGTCGGCGTCCGCGCCCGCGAGGACTGTCTCGTCGCGCCGGCGGGCGGTACGCGTCGCGGCCACGAGTTCCACTACTCGTCGGCGACGGCCGCGCCGGACGCTCGATACGCCTTCGAGATGGTCCGCGGCGCGGGCGTCGACGGGGCCAACGACGGCCTCTGTGAGTACCGCACGCTCGGGACCTACGCGCACTTTCACGTGGGATCGGGCGCGTTCGACTACTTGCTCGAAGCAGTGTAACGGTGCACGCCGGACTCGGTGGTGTCCTACCGAGATCCATCTCGTAGGGTTTATCCCGACGCCGGAGGTACAACGCGGTACTATGGCCGACAACAAGGCGCGCACGACCGGCAGCGCCGGTCGCTTCGGCGCGCGGTACGGGCGCGTTGCCCGCCGACGCGTGAAAGAGATCGAAGAGGAGATGCGGAACGCGACGGTCGACGAAGATAGCGTCACCCGTCTCGAACCCGGCATCTGGCAGAACGACGAAACGGGCGAGGTCTTCACCGGCGGGAGCTACCGCCCGCAGACCCCCGGCGGCAAGCAGGTCCGTCGCTCCATCCGCGCCGCACTCTCCGGCGACGGCGAAGAGTAAGCGCGAAAGATCCAACACCCACTATCCCCACTACCTGAACGATGAGCTACAAGTGTTCCCGGTGTAAGCGCGACGTCGAACTGGACGAGTACGGCGGCGTCCGCTGTCCGTACTGCGGCCACCGCGTGCTGCTGAAAGAGCGCGCACCGGACGTCAAGGAAGTCCCAGTCGAGTAATCCCCTTCTTCGATGGCGAGCCGAGGGACCCCCGCCGACGGGGTCGCACACGAAGCCGCGATCGACTTCGAGTACGACGACGAGCGACGCGCTCGGCTCGTCACCGAGAGCGTCCGCGTCGAAGTCGACGAGATCGCGGACGATCGGTCCCGCGCCGACGTGACTCGTGAGGGCCGTACCGTCCACGTCGACGTCGCGGCCGCCGACCTCGTGGCGCTGCGCGCCGGAATAAATACGTGGATACGGCTGGTTCGCGTCGCCGAAGACGTCGAACGCGCGGGTGCGGAGCGACCGGGCACGGCCGGACGGCAAGCGGAGTGAGCGGCGGCGACGGCGACTGCTCCGAAGCGTCGCGAGCGTAGGCCGAGCGGAGAATACGGGCCTTTTTCAGTCCGCATCCCGTCGCCACGCGTATGCAGGGTAATCTGCCGCCGGAAGCGCAGGAGAAACTCGAAGAACTGCAGGACCTTCAGGAGACGGCCCAGAAGGTCGCCGCGCAGAAGGAACAGGCCGAGTCCACGCTCAACGAGTCGAAGACGGCGCTCGACGCCCTCGACGAGATCGACGAGGACACGACGATGTACCGCGAGGTCGGCGAACTGCTCGTCGAGACCGACTACGACGACGCACACGAGGAGCTTTCCGACAAGGTCGACAGCCTCGAGATCCGCGTCGAACAGCTCGGAAAGCAGGAAGAACGCGTCGAACAGCAGTTCGAGAGCCTGCAGGAAGAGCTCCAGCAGATGCTCCAGGGTGGCGCAGGCGGCGGTCCGATGGGCCCCGGCGGCGCCGGCGCATAAGTCGATGCCGACCGACGAGGAAGTCGTCCAGACGGCCGCCGAGGCCGCAGAGGGCGTGATCTTCGCCCACTACAAGCAGTCGGAACTGACCGACTTCGACGTGACCGTGACGTTCGAGGAGGGCGTCCTCGACGTCGACGTCTACGTCAACGCTCCCGACGACGCAGAGCAGGATGCCGACGCCGTCGACGTCTACGTCAACGCTCCCGACGACGCAGAGCAGGATGCCGACGCCGTCGCCGACGAGGCCGCGCGGGCCGCCGGCGACGCCGTCGACGAACTGTTCGCGGCGGACGAAGACGAGTAATCGGGACACAGAGACCGGTCGTCGGTCGTCGTTTCTCGACCGGCGGAATTTCTTTTCCGGGTAGCAACCGCGCTGTCGGCGGTCGGGTATCCGAGACGGGGTGCCAGCGAGTCAGGCGAACAGGAAGATCAGGACGCTCACCGCCACCGCGGCGAGGATGATCGAGACGGCGAACGCGCCACCCATCGCGACGACCGCGTTCGCGTGGCTGGCGAGCGTCTCCGTGCGGTCGTTCCCGAAGACCGTGACCTCGGCGCGCTCGACGGCGACGCCGGCTTCGACGGGTTCGAGGTCCGCGCGGGCCTCCTCGAGGAGCTCACAGACGAGCGTGCGGAGTTCGTCCCACTCGATTGCGGCCCCGACCTGATTGTCCGCCTCGACGGTGTTGACGATGTGTGTGTCGGTGGTCATCACTTCCGCCTCGTCGACGGGGCCGTCGTCGACGAGCGCATCGACGAGTTCGCCGCGGAGTCCGGGTTCCATATTGTTGCCGTCGACGAGTACGTACGCCGTCTCCTGACCGTCGACGGCGGTGACGGCGACGCGGACGCCGAGCGGTCCGATACCGTCGACCGGTTCCCAGTCGGTCTCGTCCCAGGCGACCCCGAGGTGTGGTTCGTGTCGATCAGCCGTCGAGAGCCGCTGTCCGGAGATTCCGGCCGCACCGATCATATCGAACGCGCGCTGTGAGCCGGGCGTGACGTGCCCCAGGTCCGGGCCGCTCAGCCCGTCGTTGGAGTTGTGCGCGTCGACGAGGACGACGTCGTCGAGGCCGCTCGTCCGGGCTTCCGCCGTCGCCGAGAGGCCGACGCCGTACTCGACATCGTCGGCGAAGCCGGGCGCGTACGTCGAGATCAAGAGCGCGTCGTCGCCGAACGCCTGCCCGAGCATCGACGCCTCGCCGGATCGGGTCCGGACGCTTCGGGTGGCATCGCTCGAATAGGAGACGCGATCCGCGGCGGTGTTTGCCGCGTCGAGGATGGTGTCGACCTCGCGCTCGGTCACGAGGTTGAAGTCGTGGCCGGCGGTGGCGTGCGGCGGGAAGACCAGCCCCGAGCAGTCGTTGGCGACGCGTTCGGGGAAGTTGCCGCCGCCGATCTCACCCATCGGACCGGGGTGGATCATCGGGAGGACGAACCGCGCCTTCTCGTCGCCGCCCGTGGTGCGAAACGAGAGCACCGAGACCGGGACGATCGCCTCCTCGCCGAGTTGCTGGAAGAACTCCTCGAGTTCGCGTGATCCCTCGGCGACGTGGCCGACGAACCCGCGGAGGAAATCGAGCATCGAGACGCCGAGACTCCGCCGCCACGGGCGGTCGACGGCGACGACGAAGGCGTACACCGCCAGCGCGTAGAGGCCGCAGGTGATCCCGAGCAGGAGGAAGTGCTCGGCCGAGATGGCGGATAGCTCTGCGGGCGCGTCCGCCGAGCGCGCGAGGTACGGCATCAGATACGCGTCGAGGACGGTGCCGCCGACAGAGAGTAGTCGGAGCGTGCCGCCGTAGATGAACAGCAGCACGGCCGCCGCGACCGTCTGGATGCTCGCCGGGAGCGCCGCGACGAGGATCGACGACCGCGAGACCGCCATCACGACGAGCAGGCGGAACGCGAACACCGACGCGAGCGCGACGACGAGCGCGTCGAAGACGAACTGCTGTTCGAGCCCGGCGAACACCGAGACGATGGCGGCGAGCGTGACGATCACGACGACGATGATCTCCGAGACCAGCGCTAAGAGTGAGGAGCGATTCGGCGTGAGTTTGCCGCCGACGAACCGATCGACGCCCGTCGTCCCGAACGCGGCGACGACGGTCGGGACGCCGATGAAGAAGATTCCTTCCCAGGCGTCGCGGCCGAGGAAGAACAGGCCGCGCCAGGTGCGGGCGTACGCGCCGGAGTCGAAGGCGGCGACGCCGGCGAGCGCTGCCAGGAGGAGCGCGAAGGCGAGACTGGCGTACCAACTCGGGGCGCGGAAGATGAATCGCGAGAGTCCTGCGAGGTCGCTTTGTGTCGAAGTCATCGTGAGAGAGGGGAGGGGAAAGAGCGAGGGGACCGCCGCGCTACTCGCAGATCGCGACGAAGTTGCGGAACACTTCCTCGCCGCGCTCGGTGTGGGCGACCTCGGGGTGCCACTGCACGCCGTAGAGGTCGCGGTCGGTGTCGCTCATCGCCTCGACGTCGCAGACGTCGGACGTCGCCGTCCGGGTGAATCCCTCGGGGACTTCCTTCACCTCGTCCGCGTGGCTCGCCCACACGCGCGTCTCGGGCGCGAGCGAGCCGACGAGCGGGTCGTCGTCCTCGAGGATCTGTACGTCGACGTCGGCGTAGCCGCCGTAGTCGCCCGAGCCGACTCGCCCACCGAGTTCGGCCGCGAGGATCTGCATCCCGAGGCAGATCCCGAAGACCGGAACGTCGAGATCGAGGTAGTCGGGGCAGTTGCCGATGCGGTCCATATCCGGGCCGCCAGAGAGGACGATCCCGTCGGCGTCGATCTCCGAGGCCGGCGTCGTGTTGTCGAGGAGTTCGACGTCGACGTCGAGGTCGCGGAGCGCGCGTCGTTCGAGGTGGGTGAACTGGCCGTGGTTGTCGATGACGACGATGCGAGTCATCAGTTGCAGACTCTTACAGCGAAGGAAGGCAAAAAGCGCCCGGTCTGCTGACGGCACGTGTCAGTGGTGAGGAGCGAACTGGACGACGGCCCGGCGGGCCGCGCAGAACTGCGTCGGTACGGCCTTCTCGGGGCACGCCAAGCGGGCCCTCGAAGCAGAGTGTCCCGGTCGTGCTCGTTTCACAGGGCTCACGACTCGTCCGCGTCGCGCCGTTCGCGCGCGGTGGCAAATCCGAACTCCGTCTGCTCCTTCGAGCGCCGCTCCTCGCGGGTGGCGAACGCCTCGGCGTCGGGTTCGGCATCGTCGTCGATCCGGGCGAAGGAGTTGTGGATCTTGGCGTGACACCACCGACAGAGCGCGACCGTGATCTCGTGTGACAGCGACCCGTCGGAGTTGCCGCCATCGTCGCCCGCGGTGCCGACGCGCCGCCCACGCGTACTCGCGCTCTCCCCGTAGGAGAGGTGATGTTCTTCCAGCAGCGGCCGGGAGCCGTCGTGCGCCATCCGCACCGATTCGAGGCCGCAGCGGACGCACTCGCGGCCGTCGGTCGTCGAGCGGTAGTGCGGACAGTCGCGGAACTCACAGTCTTCGTCGGCGGCGACGCAGTCGTAGTCGGCCGCACGGCGCGCGGCGGCGAATTCCGGGTCGTCACCGGCGCGGTTCAGCGCGAAGCGGCACCGGCCGTCGCTGGTGAGGTGATCGCAGACGCCCGCGTGCTCGTAGGGGTCGTCGACGCCGACTGGCGTGCCGGTTGGCGTCTCCCGCATACTGATAGAGATTATCGTAAGCCCTCATAGATTTCTCGCCTGATGGTACGGCGAGAACCTCGAACAGTTACGATAATCCCTATGAGAGAGCGTCGCCGCCGAGTTGAATCCGCCGGTGCAGAGTCGAATCTGACAGTGGCCGAAGCCGCGTCAGTCGAGCGATTTATTCGTCCGCCGGGAGAGCGCCACCTGTGCGACTCGAACACCGCCGAGACGGGACCCGACGGACGCTCGCCAGCGACGTCGACGTCGCCGATACGTTTCTCTCGAAGGCGCGAGGGCTGATGTTTCGGCGGTCGATTCCGGACGGGTACGCGCTGGTGTTCCCCTTCGGCGAGTCGGGAAAGCGCGACCTGCATATGATGTTCGTGCCGTTCGACATCGACGCGCTGTGGCTCGTCGACGACGAGGTGGTGGCGAAAAAACGACTCCGCGCGTGGCGCGGCGTCGGGATCGAGACGGCGGACACGGTCGTCGAACTCCCCGCCGGCGCCGCAGACGACCTCGAATCGGGTGACACCGTCCGACTCGTCGAGTGACGACGTTACCGGCGACGACGGCGTCAGGTCGGTAACGCGACGCGGGACATCTTGTCGAGAGGCGTTAGTTTAAATATCTGCACGTCCACAGTCCGTGTGAGCACATGACTCGTGGTCGATTTATTCGGGGGTAACCCCGACAACCCCCTAGCATCCATCGTGGATTCTGACGATTCTGTACAGCTTCTAGATACGACGCTACGCGACGGTGAGCAGGCCCCTGGCGTCTCGCTGACGCCCGACGAGAAGGCCGACATCGCCCGGTCGCTCGACAGAGCGAACATCGAGTTCATCGAGGCCGGCAGCGCCTGCACCGGCGAGGGCGAGCGCGAGACCATCCGGCAGGTGACCGCGCTCGACCTCGACGCGACAGTGACGAGTTTCGCCCGCGGCGTCCAGCGGGACATCGACCTCGCGCTCGACTGCGACGTCGACGGCGTCACCATCGTCGTGCCCGCCAGCGACAAGCACGTCGAGCGGAAGGTCGGCACCACCCACGACGAGGTGGTCGAAAAGACCGGCGACCTCGTCACCTACGCGAAGGACCACGACCTCTGGGTCGAGGTCATCGGCGAGGACGGCTCCCGCGCGGACTTAGACTTCCTCGAACGCCTGATGCGCGAGGCGCTCGATTCGGGCGCCGACCGGTCGTGTTACGCCGACACCGTCGGCCACGCCACGCCGGAGACGACCTACGAGTACGTCTCCCGGCTGGCAGAACTCGGCCCCGTGTCGACGCACACCCACGACGACCTCGGACTGGGGATGACGAACGTCTGGGCCAGCCTCGCCGCCGGGGCGGATCTCGTCCACGGCACGATCAACGGCATCGGCGAGCGCGCCGGCAACGTCGCGCTCGAAGAGGTCGCGATCGCCTTGGCGCACGGCTACGGCGTCGAGACGATGGACCTCGACGAGGTGTACGACCTCGCACAGCAGGTCTCCCACGCGACGGGCGTGCCGCTGCCGCCGAACAAGGCGGTCGTCGGCGAGAACGCCTTCACGCACGAGAGCGGGATCCACACCGACGGAACGCTCAAGGACGACACGATGTACGAGCCCTACCCGCCGGAGATGGTGGGTCGGGAGCGACGGCTCGTCCTCGGCAAGCACGCCGGCCGTGCGGGCGTTCGCGCCGCACTCGACGAACACGACGTCGACGTGTCCGAGGAGGATCTCGCGGCGATCGTCGAGCGCGTGAAACGGCTCGGCGACCGCGACAAGCGCGTCACCGACGCCGACCTGCTGGCGATCGCGGAGGACGTGCAGGGCCGCGAGCGCGACCGTCACGTCGAACTCCTCGATCTCACGGCCGCCTCGGGCGGCGGCACCCCGACCGCCTCGGTCCGTATCCGCGTCGGCACCGAAGAGCGCGTCGCCTCCGGCACCGGCAGCGGCCCCGTCGACGCCGCCGTCAAAGCGGTCCGGGCCGCGCTCGGCTCCGACGCCGACGCCCAACTGGAGTCGTACCACGTCGACGCGATCACCGGCGGCACCGACGCCGTCGTCACCGTCGAAGTGGAGATGTCGAAGGGCGACCGGACGGTCACCGTCGCCACCTCGGACTCGGACATCACCCGCTGCAGCGTCGAGGCGATGGTCGAGGCGCTCGATCGACTCCTCGCCAGCGACGCCGTCGAAGACGAACCCGAACCGGAAGACGCCCTCGCCGACGACTGAGAAGCGTTCTCACACCCGCGTCGGGATGTGCACCCGGTGATTCTCGCCCGGTTCTGCCGGGCACGCGTTCACAGACGACCAGCGGGTGCTATCGCCGCCGCACCAGAGCCGCGCGAGAAGGCATAGAGCGATCCTCGTCACCACCCGAGACGACCGCGAGGACCCCGATACGGCAAGAACGAACGGTGAGCGGCGCAGACGCATCGCTCGAAGGCGAAAGTTCAGAAGCGCCGAGGGTGAGATTTGAACTCACGTGTCCGAATGGACAGCAGATTTCGAATCTGCCGCCTTGGCCGGGCTAGGCTACCTCGGCTACACTCTCTGTTGGACGTCGACGCGTTTAATCGGTTTCGATTTTCGAGAGATCGTCGGACGTCGTGGCAGCGGCTCACGCACAGTCGCTGGGGAAGCGGAGGCGGATGACGCTGGCTTCCGTCTCGGTCGGCGGCGAGTCTGCCTCGACCGCGTCGTCGCCGTCCGCATCCCCGAATCGCAGTTCGCCGCCGTTTTCGATCACGCACCAGTACGCGAGCCAGAGCCCCAGTCCTTCGGCGTGCTGAAGCGGCGTCTCCGACTCCGCTGCGAGGGCTTCGCGGTCGACGGCTGGGATCCCGGCCCCGCTCGATTCGATGCGGACGACGACGTCGTCGCGGCACTCGACCCCGACCCGGAGGGTGAGGTCGTCGCGGTCGGCCTGCGAGACGAGCAGTTCCAGCAGTTCTCCGACGGCCGTCGCGAGCGACCCGGCGTCGGTGAGTTGCGCCTCCGTATGGGCGGCGCCCTCGAACTGGATGACAACGTCGGGGTACTCGCGTCGGGCCTGGTGGACGACGCTGTCGACGAGCGCGGTCACGTCGTGCGTCGTCGAGGGCTGCGAGTGCGAGTCGTCGAGTTCGGACACTTTCCGGGCCTTGTCGCTGACGGTGAGGAGGTCGTCCGTGCGGGAGAGAATCGACTCCGCGGCTCGGGTCGCATCGTCCGCCGAGCCCGACGCGACGAGATCCGCGTACCCGCGAACGACGTTCATATCGTTGCGGAGATTGTGCCGGAGCACTCGGTTGGCCACCTCGAGTCGCTGTTCGTATCGGTGGCGGCTGGTGACGTCGCGCAGCGCTACGGCGTAGCCGATCTCGTCGCCGCGCTCGTCGGTGAGCTCTGAGACGCGGACGTCGTAGGCCAGGTTGTTCGCGTCGGTGACGGTGGTGCCGTGAAGCTGATCGAAGGGCCGATCGGGAAACACCGCCGTAATCGAGTGGCCGATCCGTGGCGCGGGGTCGAGCACGCGGCAGGCGATGTCGTCGGCGTCGACCACGACGCGGTCGGTGTCGAGGACCACGAGCCCGTCGCCCATCGCCTGGAGCGCTTGTCGCCGTGCGATGGGGACGCGTTCGAGCAGATCAAAGTGATAGAGGCTGAGTACCAGGAGGACCCCCGTAAACGAGAACACGAACGGCGTCAGGTCGAGGTTGGGGATGGGGCTCACGCCGAGCATAAACGCTATGTTCGAGAGGAACGGCGGGAGCGGCGCGATGAGCAGGACGACCACTTGCTTCCAGTACACCAGCGACCAGCGGATCCCGACGAAGAGGATCATACTCATTCCGACCGCGACGGCGACGTACGCGAGGACGATGTGCGTGTAGTAGAGCGGCCCGAACACGAGGTCGATTGCCGATCCCGCCGTCGCCGTCGTGTCCGGCGCGACCGTCCAGACGAGATTGTGCGAGGCGTTCGTCGCGACCGCGAGAACGACGGCGAGCGGTTCGACGGTGAGTAGTCCCGCGCGCACCGGGGTGAGCCACTGCGAGCGGCTGACGTACTGGACGACGAAGACGAGCCACAGGATCGGGACGACGGTCGAGAACGCAAAGGAGAGTTCCCACCAGACGGTCTGTGCCGCGACGGAGTCGAATCCGAGCTGGATCGCGTACGCGAGCGCGGAGAGCCCGACGACGAGGTGGAGTGCCGCGATCTCCGGGCCACACCGTGAGTCCCGGTGCTGCCAACCGAGGACGACGACCACTGCGTACACGATGACAGTAGCGAACCCGACAGCGGAGATCGCAGTGAGTTCCCACGGCATACGAGAGTAGTGACGTGTTTCCCCGAAGCAGCCCTGGTACATCAAACCACCAGTCGGCAGAGCGGGTCGAATCGGCCTACGACGGCGGGATGGTCCGGAACACAGCCAAACGTGACACACTGTGTGAAACTTTGACAATGTGGTCAGTCCGATCGCGGCTGAAGGAAGTTTTATTCCGGCGCTAGAGCGAGTAGCGCCATCGACCGGATGAGAGAAACACTCGACGCGAGCGCGGAGGGAGTATCGGACCCGAAGGCGTGGGCGCTCACGGCGACCGATCGGCGAGTGCTCGGCTGGCTCGGCGTGAATCTGCTCGTCTTCGGGCACGTCGTGGCTTTCGAAACGCCGCTGTGGCTGACCTACGCGTACAACGGTCTGCTGTACGCGATCGGAATCGGCGTCGCATTGCGGTCGCCGAAGATTCGCGACGTCTTCGTGCTCGGGAGCGTCGCAGGCGTGTTAGAAGTGGGTGTCGACGCGTTTCTCGTCTCGACGGGGTCGTTAGTGTATCCGGATTCGCTTCCGATGCTCCTGGGATCACCGCTGTATATGCCGATCGCGTGGGCGCTCGTCGTCACCTACTTCGGCTACTTCGGACGGCGACTCGATGAAATCGCCGGACCCGTCGCCGCGACCCTCGGTCCGGCGGTGACCGGAATGGTACTCGTGGGATTCTTCGAGTACGGAGCACACTACGCCGGCATCTGGAGCTACGCCATCGCACCGTTCGCGATGCTCGGTCACGTCCCGGCGTTCATCGTCATCGCGGAGGGCGTAATGTTCGCCGCGCTCTACTGGGTCGTTCGACTGCGCCGACCGCTGCTCGGGGGCGTCGGCTTCGCGGCGGTCATCTCGGTCAGCTACGTCGGTAGCTACGCGCTGTTTTCCGCACTCGGCGGCTGAGTCGCGGCAGCACGTACCCCTTACCGTCCAGCGACGATCAGACGGCCCGCAGCGAGAGCGTCGCCGTCGTCGATTCCGCTGGCGAGACAATCCGGACGCTGACCGCGGCGGCGACGACCGTCGTCTCCCCCGCCCGCTCCTGAACGACGACGCCATCGATCGCTCGACACGGCCCGAAATCGCGTCCGCGACCGGAGGGACAGCGCTCGGCCGCCCAGCGAGTGGCCTCCGCGTCGTCGAACGTCACGGTCACCGCTCTGCTCTCGTCCGCGTGGGAACGCTCCAGTCGGTCGATATCCGTACCGACATCTGTCCGGATTCGCTCGACGAGCGAGCCGCGGTCACGCCACGAGACGTCGCGCCCGGCGTCCGTTTCGGCGTCACGGACGGCCGTGCGGAAGGAGGCGGTCAGGCTACGGTCGATCTCCGCGAGCGACGCAACGTCGACCGCGCCCGCGGCGGTCCGGTCGGCGTCGTAGCCAAGTTGCGCGTAGGCGAGCGTCATCGAGAGGAAGGCGACGGCGACGACCGCGGCCGCGACGAGCACGATCTGTGCGCGGTCGTCATCCCGGAGCGGTCCGCCACGCGGTGACTGCGGCCAGCGGCGGGTCACGCGTACCACACCCGTAGCGTGACGGTACACTGCCCCGTCGCGAGCGTCGCTCGCCCGGACGGCGCGCCGTTGGGCGATGGCGGACCGACGGTCCCGTGTGGGAACTCGATACGCCCGAACGCGGCTGTCGGAAGAACCGCATCGAGTCGAGCCCGAAGGGCGTCGCGTTCGGTTGCGAGTGCGGCCGGCGAGCGACAGGCCGCCGCGAGTCGACTCCGGCCGGCGCCGATCGGTGGCTCCGCGTCGAGGATCGCGAGTGCGTCGGCTGCAGTGCGGTCGAGCTTCGCGTCCGAGCCCCCCTCGGCGGCCGGAATCCAGAGGAACCCGGCGACGACCGCGAGGATCAAGAGCGCGCCCACGGCAGCTTCGAGGAGCGATGTCGCGAGCTGCGCTCGATCGGAGCGGTCACGCACCGACACTCACCACCAGCCGCTCGACGCTGGCATTTCTTGTGTGCCACGCGACAGTCGCCGCTCCGGCAACGTATGGATCGTCGGCGTCGAATGCGAGCACGAGCGGGTACGCGTCCGGAACGGCGACCGAGTACTCGCCCTCGAGGCCGGACGGGTCGTGGAGGACGACTCTGTTGCCGGCTCGAACTGTCGTCACACTTCGTCCTCGACGCGGGTCCACCGCCACCGTGACGTCTCCCGTGTGGTCCGCGAGCGTGACTTCACGTCGATCCGAGAGCACGATCCGCTCGGTATTCTGAACAGGGTGCTCGACACGAACGCGGCGTTCGACCCGCTCGAATCCCGCATCGCGGACGCGACGACCATCGCCCGACACCGCGTGGCCGCTGCGCTCCACGAGAACGTCGCCGCCGAGTGTGATACGGATCGACCGTCCCCGGAGAGACGGGACGGCGGCTTCGAGGTCGGACGCGGTCAGATTCCTGACGGCCGCTGAGCGGACGACGTTCGGCCCGCGCGTGTGTGCGGCGTCGACATCGAGGAGGTGCGCGGCGAGATCGTCCGCGGCGTGCGTCGTCGCCGGATCCCGATCGGCGTCGACGAGCGCGTCGTTCGCGAGCGCCGCGCCGGCGACCGTGACCGCCGTCACGACGACGACCGCCACGGCGAAGCCGATCAGATTCGCCTGGGCGCGCGACGTCACGTAGCCGCCTCCCGTTCGATCGTTGACGAAACGGAGCCGCGTGAGCGATCACGCTCTGCGAGGCGCGAGGCGCCGTTACGCTCGTTGAGGAGTCGAATCGAAACTCGTCCCTCGGTCACGACGACGACCGCCCGCGACGGCGACGCACTGTCCCACGAGCCGCGGACGACGGTGGCGTCGGGAACGGTGAGCCGGATCCGTCCGCCGATTGAGGCATCCGGATGAACGAGCCGCAGCGCCGGCGTGGACGTATCGTTCGCGACGACGACTCGGTAGGGATCACCGCGAATAGCGGGCGGAAGTCGGACGGCAACGCTGCGGTCCGCGCGTACGTCCGTGTCGGTTGGGACCGCCGCTTCGACGCGCTCGGCGGCCGCGACGAGCGCCCGATCGCCGAGTTCGGTCCCGACCGCCGCGCGGTAGTCGGGCGCGATGCCGCCGAAGAACGTCGCCGTCAGGAGCGCGACGAACAGCACGCCGACGCCGAGTTCGAGCGTCTTGCCCACGACGGGCGAGAGGCCGCGATCGAACGATCGCCCCTGCGACCGACTCCACCCTCCTGTGTCGCGTCGCCGGCTCATCGGCCCACCTCGACCGCAAGCCGCACGTCGTGGACGACGAGATAGGCGGTCCGCTCGCCCTCGAAAGACGCGACGACGCTCGGCGTGCCGTCGCCGTCGATGTCGCGGCGTGAGGTCGTTGCGCCGCGTGCCTGGAGGTGGCGTTCCCAGGCGGCCGGCGTCGGCGTTTCGATGCCGATGCGGTACGAGGACGCAGGGAGATCGACCCGCTCGGTTCGCGCGTCGGTGCGGAGCGTCATCGCGAGGCGATGGCCGCCGGTCGAGACGCCGTCCGCGCCGCTGGCGTTCAGGACGGGTACCCCGACGTACAGGGTCCCGTTCGCGGGTGCGACCCGACTCGGCGCGACGACGCGACTGCCGCGGTCGTCGCTCTGGACGACGGCACCAGCGAAGCCGGTGACGCGCTGGCCGCCGTCGGCGTAGACGATCGCCCCGGCGTGGCCCGCCCAGACGACGCCCTCGTCGTCGAGGAGCCACACGGTCCGGTTGACCACCTGAATCGTCCCCGTCGCGAGTTCGACAGTCGTCTCTCGGTCGCCGGGGGCGGGGCCGAGTGCCGTCTCGAAGTCGTCGCCGACGCGCGTCGCGGCCGCCGAGGCCGACCCGTCCTCGACAATCGATCCGGCCGTCGCCGTGAGTCCGCCGACAGCGAGGACGGTGATTCCAAGGAGGAGCGCGACGCCGACGACCGCCGTCTGTGCGCGGTCGTTCCCCGGCGCAGAAACGGAGCTGTCGGCGCTCATACCAACCCCATTCCCGCAAATACGATATGACAGACTGCGACCAGACTTCCGGAGTGCAAGAGCGCCTCGTACTGCCCGCGACTGGCGACGCCGGCGAACCACCCGGCGGCGAGCATCGTCGCCTGGGTGGTCACGTAGACGCGGTACTGATCCCGCGCGAGGTCGACCGCGCCGGGATCGACCGCGACGCCCGAAAGCTCCGACATCGTCGATAGCCGGTCGAACCCGGCGAAGACGTTGGCGCTCGTCGCGACGCTGATCCCGACGACTAAAAGCGCAGTCGTCCAGCCGACGGCGACGTAGACGAGCATCCCCGATCTGAGCGCGCGTTTCTCGTGATAGAGGCGGCCCACTTCGCTCTGGAGCGTCTCGAAGACGACGCCCGTGTCGCTGCCGGCGTCGAGCGCGCCGATCACGAGGCCGACCGTCTGCTCGGCCATCGGCGTGCCGACGCGGTCGACGAACCGATCGAGCGCCGCCGTCCGCAGGTCGGTCTCCGCGTCCGCCGTCGGCGTTGTGAGGTGCAGATTCATCGAGAGATCGGCGACGTCACCGTTCAGCGGCCCGAGGTCGACGTCGCGGGCGACGTGTTCGACCGCGGCGGAGAAGGGCCGCCCGAGGTTGACGTGGCCGGAGACGGCGTGCACGAAGTCTTTGAGTTCGTGGTCCTTCGCGTCGTCGAGTCGGGCACGGCGGACGGCGACGAGGCCGACAGGAATCGCGTAGCCGACGTAGCCGACCAGAAGCGAGATCACGACGTCGACGCCGAGGAGGACAGACGCGACGAGCGCGGCGACGCCGATCGGCGCGAACGCGACGCTCGCGCTCGCGGGGTTCGTCGTCGCCGTGCGGAGTGTACCGACCGTGCTCGCGGGTCGATGGTAGGTGACGTGCTGATCCGGCGGCCGGAGCCGGGCGACGAGCCCCGCAGTCCCGAGGCCGACTACGAGAATGAACGCCGCGCTGCCGTAGACGGCGAGCGCACGGAGCGTGACGGGACCGAGCGGCGTCTCAACCGGTGCCGAGAGTTCGGGCGAGACGATGCTCATCACCGTGAGGACGATGACGAGGAGCGCCGGGAGGACGAGCAACACGACGAACAGTTCCGCGAGCAGTTCGAGAAATCCCTGCGCGCGACGCCGATCCCGGTCCTGCTGGTGCCGCAGCATCCGGCTCTCCATCGCGAGGTACTCCCGGAGCGCGTCCGAGCCCTGCTCGGCGTGCTCGCGGAACTTCAGCAAGAAGGGCGCGAGCGTGTCCTGTGCCGGCGTGTCGCGGGCGACTCGCCGCAATCCCTCGTCGACGTTCCCCGTCATCGCGGCGGTGTTGAGCGCCTTTCGGAGCGCGACTGCCGTCTCCCCGTAGGCGTCGGTGTCGGCGACGCGCCGGAGCATCGCGCGGCGGCCGTCGCTCCCAGACGCGAGGACGTTCAGGTAGCGAACCGCACTCGGAAGCGTGCGCCCGATGTTCGATCGCCGCGCGGCGGTCAGCCAGCGGAGGTACCGGCCGCCGGCGTAGACGACGCTCCAGTGGACACCCGCGGCTGCGAGAACGCCGACGAGCCCGGCCAGTGCTGTCGCGTTCCGTCGGGAGATATCGAGGGCGTCGGCGGTGGAGCCACCGATTTCACCGGTACCGACGCCGGCGAGTCGGTCGAGGAGGCCAGCCGCGGCCGATTCGATCATCGTTGGTGGGAGCACGAGTCCGATGGCGACGAGAGCCCCACCGGCGAGCACCGCCAGAAGCCACGAGAACGCGTAGACGCGAGCGAGGTACAGATCGAACGCCACGGTCAGGTTGGTTCCGCGGTAAGCGCGCCGGTCGCGCTCGTGGCGGCGTGAATCCGCTCGGCTGGCGAACAGCGCGTACGCCGCGCGGTCGAACGCCCCGAGCGAGCGCGTTGCGTGATTCGAGCGTCGTCGAGCCGAATACGAACGCTGTGTCGGATCAGACGGTGACGACGGTCCCAGATTCGAGCCCTGCTCGGCGTCGCCCCCGCTCACGGCTTCCGTCCTCCAGGCCGATCGCGGGTCCGCACCGCAGCGTCGTCTGCGGTTCCAGTCTCGCGCTCGGACGGCGACGACTCGGTATCGGGCTCGGCAGTCTGGTGTGCACGCTGCCGCCGAACTCGCTCGACGGTCGCGGCCTCGTCAGTCCGGAGATCCGAGAGGAACCCGAACAGCCGGTCGACGTCGGTCACGTCCTCCTGGAGGAGATACTCGACGTAGCCGCGCTTCCGACGGAACTCGCGTTCGATCGTCTCGACGTCCTGGTCGGTCGCGTCGGCGATGCGGTGGAACACGCGGAGCGCGCGGCGGTGCGTCTCGCCCGCGGTAGCGGCATTGTCGCCGCCGAGCGACGGATGATCGTAGGCCATCGCGAACGACCCGTCGGTCTCCCGCCAGAGGATCGTGTTGTAGTAGAGGTTCGTCCCGTCCTTCTCGACGACGCCCGTCCGCGCGGACGCGGGCAGTTCCTCGTACTCGGATTCCGAAAGGAGTTCGACGACCGAGCCGACGTACCGCTCGCCGTCGACGCGGCGGGGGAAGACGACCAAGTCGAGTTCGCGCAGGAGATACACGGGCAGTCCCTGCTCGACGACGCGGTTCACCAGCGTCTCGATGTCTTCGGCGTGTGTGGTGCCGACGACGCCGTGGCCGGTGTTCAGCACTTCGGCGAAGGTTTCGAACGACTCCGGGGTGTTGACCTCGGCGATGACTTCCACGTCGGGGTTCAGATAGTTCGCTTCGGTCATCAGATCCGCCATCGAGACGCGCTTGTACTCGTTCTCGTGGTCGCGCGTCGTCAGCGACACGCCGGTCTCGTGGGGGAGATACACCTCGCGAGACCCCTCGTCGATGCTGATCGGGCGGTGGTCGTACGGAATGAAGGGCATATGGGCGTTCATCAGCGTCGTCTTGCCGGCCCCGGTCGGTCCCGAAAAGAGGACGACGCGGTGGTGTTCATACAGGAGCCAAAGCAGCGTCACCAGCTCCGTCGGAATCGACCCGAAGCCGACGAGGTCGATCGGCGTCAGCGGCGACGACGCCTGTTTGCGGATCGAGACGTGCGGTCCGTCTTCGGAGATGACCGGGAGCGCGACGGCACACCGGATGGTCTCGCCGTGACCGGTGGCGTCGGGTGCGACTCCCTCGGGGCGGAGGTTCACCTTCGCGGAGGGCTGGCTCGCGCTGAGTTCAACGCCGTCGGCCGCCGCCAGTTGGGTGACGACGTTGACGAAGCTAGTCTCGTCCTCGAAGGCGAGGTTCGTGGGGACGCGTTCGCCCGCTCGGACGACGTCAGCCCGCGGAACGACCTTCACGCGCTCGCCGACCCGATTGGCTTCGACGTCTTCGAGATGCGGGTCGCGGATCGGGACCGTGAGGACGCCCTCGCCGACGTAGTCGCGGAGGACGTAGTAGACAAGGTCGTCGAGGCGGTCCTGGGCGTACCGGCGGTCGACCGGCGGCACGCCGAGCCCGTACGCTGCCAGCGCGTTGCGGGCGCGGTACCGCGTCGCTTCGAGCCACGCGCGGGTGTTGCGCGCGGTGAGGCGGCGCGAGAGGAACTGTCTGGCGCGGTCGCGAATGAATGCCGTCCGATCTTCGACGACTTCGTCGACGTTGGCTTCCCAGATGCGCTCTTTGCACTCGGCGACGAGTGCTTCGTCACCCGGGAGGAGGTCGGGTTCGAGCACCGCGTACTTCGCCTCGAAGCGGTCGCTACCGAGGAGCCGGTCCCGGTGGACGACGACGTCGATGTCGAACCCCGCAAAGGAGACGGTGTAGTGGCGGAGTCGCTCGCCGGCGACCCGCGTCGCGAACTCGGCGTCCGCGCGGAACGGCGTGACCGCGGGTGCGTAGTTGTCGGTGTGAACGACGAGCGCACCGTCGGTCTCGCCTTCGACGTCGACGACGTCGACGCGGTCGTCGAGCGCTATCGGCGTCACGGGGCCAAGCAGGCGCAATTCGCAGGTCGCATAGTAGTCGAGGCGGCGGCGGATGGCGGGTGCGACGTCGAGAAGCCGATCGAGGACGCGCCGGTACTTCGGCGGCAACCCCGCGGCCGCTCGCTCGGCAGTTCCCTGACGAGTGAGCGGCCGGCGGACGTCCACGCCCGAAAAGTAATCTAGCACTGACACGAGCGCGCGTTCGGAGTCGGCTCCAAGGGCCGGCTCTCGAATCTGATACGAGAAGCCGACACCGTCGGGGCCGTCGCGGATCGTCGTGACGACGCCGGGCGTGATCTCGTACTGTGCGCGAACTGTCGGTGCGTACCACGCGTCGGTGCTGTCCGGTGGTTCTGGCGCCGGAACGACCGGCGCGCCAGGGACTGTGGCGTCCCGTTGCGCGGCCGAAGTCATCCCGCCTCCACGGGGACGCGTCGATCATACATTACCGTCGCTTCTTCCCCGTTCGTATATAAACGCTCGCGGCAGTTATCTCGGGCGATAATCGAAGGACTGCGTCGAGGTCATAGTCGTTTTCAATTGACAGTAAACACATCACTTATTCTGGTCGACGGAAACCAGGAATCATCGGAGCGATCGAAGACCCCGCCGCGACTGTGGTTGCATCGATCGACGGCGACAGAGCCGCAGCGCTCCTCGAGTCGATCGCGGATCACGAACTACCGCCGGCGCTCGGCGACCTCGTTTCGGAGTATCAGTCCTTCGAGGCGGCCCGGCCCGCGTTCATCTGGAAGTGGGTCCACCACCTCGCGCCGGCGAACACGATGCCCTTCGTCGACGAAACTCACCACGAGCGCGTCGCCACGAACAAGACGATGCTCGTGTTGTTCGTCACCATCCTCGACGACCTCCTGGAGAAGTACCGCGACTACGAGACGTTCGACGCGATCGTCAGTCTGGCTCGGGCGGGAGATCGCCTCGACGGGGGAGACGGAGTCGGTGTCGAAGCCCGCTCGGACGCGGTCGACGACGAGTACGTCGCGTTCGCGGCGCGCGTGTGGGAGACGCTCGTCTCCCGCCTCGAACGGGGGCCGAAGTTCCAGCAGTACGTCCCGCGGTTCCGGTTCGACGTGCGACAGATCGTCACAGCGATCGAGTACAGCACCCTCGTCATCGAGCGCCCAGAGCAGGCGACAGTCCACGATCTCCGGCGGTACGAGACGCACAATATGGGAATGCACAGTTACCTCGACATCGACCTGATGCACGCCTCGGCCGACCTCGCCCGGGCGACGGCAGACCTTCGGGCGGCGGTCGACGCCGCCCAGCAAATGGCGCGGATCGGCAACTGGGTCAGCACCTGGGAGCGTGAGGTGTTAGAAGGCGACGTCAGTTCCGGAGTCGTCGTCGCCGCGCTCGAACGCGGAGTCGTCCACCCAGAGGATCTCCCGAATCCCGACGATCCGGACGCCGAAGCGGCGGCACGCGTCATCGACCGGATCGACGACCACGACCTCGAATCGGAGTTCCTCGACGAGTGGAACGTGCAGTATCGACGGCTCGAAACCCTCCGCGATCGGATCGACGCCGTGGACCTGGGTCCGTTCGTCGAAGGGACCAAAGAGGTCCTGCGCTATCATCTCGCGAGCCGCGGTTTCAAGTGACTGCGCTGCTCTCAAGCACCACTGAACCGCTCGCGCTCGCGGCGACACACCCGCTCCCAGAGCGTGAAGAGCGAACTCCCGAGGCCGTATCGCTCGTCGATAGTGCGTACCCACTCGTCGTCGGTAAAGAGCAGGTACTGAAGTCGTCGGACCGTGGGATCGAGGTCTTCCATCGCGAGGTCACCGACGTAGTAGCCGACAGTCTGATCGCGCGCCTCGGCGATCAGTTCCGGGGGCACGCCGATGCCGCACTCGGTCGCGACGTAGTCGAACCACTCCAGATGCAGGATGGCGTCGGCAAACGCGAACCGATCGGCGAAGCCCGAGACGGATTCGATCGCGGGGGACCCGCGGGAGACGACGTCGTCGGGGCGGCTGAACCGCGGCAGCGAGAGGTGATCGATCGTCGCGGCGTACTGGTCGGCGACGCGCCTGAGTCGCCAGTCGGCGTAGGCCGTCGGCGCAGTCAGTGAGAGTTCGTACCACACGGGCGTCCACTCCAAGAAGGGGAGCCCGAACGCGGCGTCGGCGTAGAGGTCCGCGGCGATCAGGCGATTGACCGCGGGCGCGACGTCCGCGCCGGTTCGGTTCGCCCGCATCGCCGTCTCCGCTTCGTCGATGAAGCCCGAGAGGTCGCCAGTGTGAAACCCCATTCCGTCGGCGACACGCAGGAGATACTCTCCCCCGGGCCGGAACCAGTCGGCGAAGTCCGACGCCGTCCGCGCGCGCAACAGCGAGAAGACGCTCACACGACCCCTAGGAGGTCCGTTGGTATATATAGTCGCGTTTGACAGCGCACGGCATCTGTCCGTTATCCTGACGAGTCCGGCGGTTCCTCACCGTCGAGTTGCTCCGCCAGACCCCACTCAGCGGCCCGCGCTTGCGCCTCCGCGCGCGCCTCGTCGCGAATCGCGTCGATGCGGTCGGCGTCGGCGAGAAACGCTTCGACCGCACTCGCTCCCGCGGCGTCGGCTAGCCGATCCTCGGGCGCGGCGTCGCGCGTTCGGTCGACGAGCGTCTCGTCGTCCGCGAGGACGTCGGCCGGCGCGGAAGGGGCGACTCGGAGTTCCTCGACCCGATGGGCTGCCGCCAGCGCGTCGGCCGCGAGTTCGTACACCTCGGCGTGGAACAGGTCGCCGGTGAGCGCGTCGAGCGCGGCGCGGCCGCCCGCGTCGCTCGCGGAGTGGTACGCCAGCACGGGGACGCCCGCCTCGAACGTGAGGACCGCCCGCTCGTCGTTCCCGAAGAGGATGGACCCCTGTGGCTCGAAGACGACGTAGCCGGTGAGTTCGCAGTCGAGCACCCCGGCGAGCGTTTCACCGATGTCAGCGTCGGTCCGCGAGCGGCAGAGTTCGCCCTCGGGAATGTGGCCGTCGGCCACCATCGTCAGAGGCGGTCCGGGACGACGGCACTCCGGAAGCGGTCCGCGACGACCGCGGCGTCGCCCGCCCGGACGTCGAGATTCCCGGCGGCCTCGTGGAAGGCGTCGGCCGCGGGATCAGTCGGCGCGTGCGCGAGGAGTGGTTCGCCGGCCCGCCGCGCGGCCCGCACCGCGTCGCTCTCGGGGACGCTCGCCAGCGCCGTCCCACCGAAGTAGCGCGCGGCCTGCTCCGAAATCGTCTCGACGTCTTCGTCGGGGCGGACGCGGTTGAAGAGCACGCCCGCCGTCTCGGTGCCGTACGAGCGGGCGTACTCCTGCACCTTCAGCCCGTCTGAGAGCGAGGGCACCGTCGGCTGGAGGACGACGACGACGCGATCGGCGAGAACAACCGGCAACACGGCGCTTTTCGAGCCGAGCGCCGCGGGCGAATCGAGCAGGAGGACGTCGGTGTCGGCTGCGAGTTCGGCGACGACGTCCCGAAGGTTACCCGGATCGGCGGCCTCGAACGCCGTGAGACTCGTTCCGCAGGGGACGACCGACATTCCGAACCGGTCGTAGACGGCGTCCTCGACCGCGACGTCGCGATCGGAGACCAGGAGGTCGTGCAGTGTCACGTCGGCGTCGTCGAGTCCCGCGTGAAAGAGGAGATTCGCCATCCCGGTGTCGGCGTCGATGACCGTGACGTCGTACCGCTCGGCGAGCGCCATCCCGAGCGCCAGCGTGCTCGTCGTCTTTCCGGTGCCGCCTTTCCCGCTCGCGACGGCGAACGCCTCGACCATACCCGAACCTCGCGGTACCCGCTGAAAAGTCTTCGAGTCCGATTCTCGGCTGTGATTCCGTGACGGCGCTCAGGTGGATCGTGTCACATCGGACACGAGGGCGTCCAGCGGGAGCGGGTCGACGAGGTCGGCGGCGCGCTCGTAAGCGGTTGCGTCGGTCGCGCCGGTGCCGGCGGTGTCGGTTCGCGCGCCGTCCGTCGGCCGTGATATCCCCGCGGACTCGAAGACCGCGTCGACGAACGCCTCGCGGGCGGTCTCGTTCTCGAAGAGGCCGTGGAGGTACGTCCCGAGTGCGTTGCCCGACGCCGCCCCGAGCGTCACCGGCTCGCGGTCCGCTGTCGAGAACGGCGTCTCGGTCGGCGTCGAGCGTGCGAGGGGTTCGTCGATCGCCCGCGTCTCGCCCGCGTGGATCTCGTATCCCGCGACGGCGCCCGAGGCGCCGGCGAGCGGTCCCGTTCCGTCCAGCGTCCACGAGACGGGGGCGACGCGCTTCCGTCGCGAGAACGTCGTCTCCACTGCCAGCAGGCCGAGTCCGGGGAGTTCCGCGTCCCCCGCGTCGCCCGCACTCTCCACGTCGGCGTCGACGAGGCGCTCGCCGAGGAGTTGGTAGCCGCCGCAGAGGCCGACGACGGGGCCCTCGTAGTCCCGCAGGCGCTCGTGGAAGCCGGCCTCGCGGAGCGTCCGGAGGTCGTCGGTCGTGTTCTTCGTCCCGGTCAGGACGACCGCGTCGGCGTCCGCGAGCGGCGCGTCGAGAGGAACGAACGCGACGCGGACGCCCGGAACGGCCGCGAGCGGATCGACGTCGGCCGTGTTCGACGCCCGTGGGAGTCGGGGGACAGCGACGGTGACGCTCTGGGCCTCGGGAACGCCGTCGTCGTCGCCGCGGACCGACCGCTCGCCGACGGCCGGCAGCGAGACGCTGTCCTCGTCGGGAAGGCCGGGGTCGTCGTACGGGAGCACCGCGAGAACTGGCACGCCGGTTCGCGCTTCGATCTCCTCGATACCGGGGTCGAGCAGCGAGCGGTCGCCGCGGAACTTCGTGATCGCGACGCCGACGACGCGGTCGCGCACGTCGTCTGGCAGCAGTTCGAGCGTGCCCAGACTAGACGCGAACACGCCGCCGCGCTCGATGTCGGCGACGAGCAGGACGGTGGCGTCGGCGAATCGCGCCGTCTCGACGTTCGCTAGGTCCCGGTCGTGGAAGTTCACCTCCGCAATCGAGCCCGCGCCCTCGGCGACGACGACGTCGTGATCGGCCGCGAGGCGCGCGTGCGCCGCTTCGGCCGCCCGACGGGCATCGTCCCAGTGCTCGGCGTAGTAGTCGCCCGCGGCGTAGTGGCCGACCGCGACCCCGTCGACGACGAGTTGGGATTCGCCTCCGCCGCGCGGCTTCAAGAGGACGGGGTTGTGGTCGGTCGTCGGCCGGACGCCGGCCGCGCGGGACTGGACGTACTGGGAGACGCCGATCTCGCCGAATGCCGGGCTGTAATCGGTCTCGGTGGCGGGGCCGGAGTCGAAGCGGGGGTCGGAGCCGCCGGCCTCACGAGTCCGCACCGCGCTCGGACGGACGACCGCCCGCGCCTCGTTGCTCATATTCTGCGCCTTGAACGGCGCGACGTCGACGCCGGCGTCAGCGAGACGGCGACAGAGACCGGCGGCCACCGTGCTCTTGCCGACGTGACTGGCCGTCCCCGCGACGAGAATCGTCTCGGCGGCACCGCTGTCGTCGCCGCCCGCTCCGACGTCGTCGGCCATCAGTACTCGGTGCCTTTCCGGGCGCGAACGCCCGCGTCGAAGGGGTGTTTCACCTTTCGCACTTCGGTCACGAGATCGGCGGCGTCGAGCAGGTAGGTCGGCTCCGAGTGGCTCCCGGTGAGGACGAGTTCGAGGTTATCGGGTTTCTCGTCGATTAGATCGAGCACGTCGGCCTCCTCGAGGAGGTCCTGCTCGACGGCGTAGAGGATCTCGTCGAGGACGAGCAGGTGAACGCCGTCCGTGGGGTCGCCGTCGAGATCGAGCGGGGCCGTCAGGTCAGCGTCGGCCGCGCCGTCGACGATTTCCGCCGTTCGTTCGAGCGCGCCGCGGGCCTTCGCGTGGTGCTCGTCGTCGTCGGAGCCGTCGAGCAGGCCGTGCCAGCCGTAGTGACCCGTGTTCTCGTAGGAGATGCCGGGGACGGCCGCGATTGCGTTGTACTCGCCGCGGACGCCTTCGACCGAGTCGGCGCCGCCCTTCAGGAACTGGAGGAGGTGGACGCGGTAGCCGTGGCCGGCCGCGCGGAAGGCCATCCCGAGCGACGCCGTCGTCTTGCCCTTGCCGTCGCCCCACCACGCCTGTACCAGGCCGAACTCCGCGGGGGCCGCGGGTTCGATGTCGGTCGCGGACGGGCGGACGCCGCCGCCCGGCGTCTGGCGTCGGGTCTCGGCTGGCGTCCCTGCGGTCGCGTCGTCGCTGTCAGTCATACGCGAGGAGAGGGAGGGGTCGGACAAGAAGGCGACGCGTTGATCCGGGCGAGCGTCGCGGTGGGGGTCGGTCAGTCGCCCGGCCGCTGAGAAACCGTGCTCATAGGGATTCTCGTAACTGTTCGGAGAGTCACGCCGTATCGTCCGGCGAGAAGTCTATGGAGACGTACGATAGTCCCTATCAGTCGTCGGCGACGGCAGCGTCGGCCCGGAGTTCCGACGGAAGGTCGGCGGGCAGCCGATCGCGGTCGTGCGGCTCCGAGAAGTCGATGTCGGGGCCGGACGGGACGAGTCGCTTCGGGTTCACGTCGTCGTGGCTCATATAGTAGTGCCGCGTGATGTGATCGAGTTTCACCGTCTCGGCGACGCCCGGGAACTGGTAGATCTCCTTCGTGTAGTTCCAGAGATTCGGGTACTCGTGGATCGCCCGGCGGTTGCACTTGAAGTGGGTGTGATAGACGTGGTCGAACCGAATCAGCGTCGCGAACATCGCGATGTCGGCCTCGGTGAACACGTCGCCGGCGAGGAAGCGCTGCTCGTCGAGGACGGCCTCCCAGCGGTCGAGCGCGTCGAAGAGGTCCTCGATCGCCGCCTCGTGGGCCGCCTGCGTGTCGGCGAACCCGGCGCGGTAGACGCCGTTGTTGATCGGGTCGTAAATCTCGTCGATGGCCTGATCGACCGCGTCGCGATAGCCCTCGGGCCAGAGATCGACACCGTTGGCGTCGTCGAACTCGGTGTCGAGCATCCGCATAATCTCGCGGGATTCGTTGTTGACGATGGTCTCGCGCTCGCGATCCCAGAGGACGGGAACGGTCACGCGGCCGGTGTAGTCTGAGTCCGCGCGCGTGTAGATGTCGCGGAGGTAGTCCTCGCCGTAGACCGGATCGGGGTACTCCTCGGAGAACTCCCAGCCGTCCTCGTAACGGACGGGCTCGACGATCGACAGCGAGATGTCGTCTTCCAGCCCGAGCAGGCGGCGGGCCATCGCCACGCGGTGGGCCCACGGACAGGCACGGGAGATGTAGACGTGATACCGACCCGACTCGGCGGGGTATTCGGCGTCCGGATCGTCCTGAATCCAGTCGCGGAACGTCGTCTCCTGTCGGTCGAACTCCCCGTCCTCGTTCGTAGCCTGGTAGGCGTCGGTCCGCCACTCACCGTCGACGAGCATATTCATCGGCGGACACCTCCGCGCGCCGCTGTAGAACGTGTAAGCGTCGAAGATCCGTTCATTGTGTCTGGACGAGGTGGCGTAGCCGTGTAAGTCGTTCGGCCAGCGAACGCCTCCCGCGGACGGCAATGAGCGTCACGAGCGGGGCGACGCCGCGCTCGGCCCGTCATCGAAACGTCTTAGTAGTAAGTAATATCACTAGGTGGTATGCCGGAGTTCACCGGATTCACAGACGTAAGCGAAGCGCAGGTAACGCGAGCGATCGCCAGCGACTGGAGCGAAGAGTTCCTCGATCGGGTCGACACCGACGTCATCATCGTCGGCGGCGGTCCCTCGGGACTCGTCACGGCGAAGGAACTGGCCGAGCGCGGCGTCGACGTGACCATCGTCGAGAAGAACAACTACCTCGGCGGCGGCTTCTGGCTCGGCGGGTTCCTGATGAACAAGGTGACGGTGCGCGACCCCGCGCAGTCGGTGCTGGACGAACTGGGCGTCCCCTACGAGGAGTCCGACGAAGCGCCCGGTCTGTACGTCGCCGACGGACCGCACGCCGTCTCGGCACTCATCGAGGCCGCCTGCGACGCTGGCGCGGCGATCCAGAATATGACCGAGTTCACCGACGTCGTCGTCCGCGAGGGCGACCGCGTCGGCGGCGTCGTCCTCAACTGGACGCCGGTCCACGCGCTCCCTCGCGAACTCACCTGCGTCGACCCCGTCGCGGTCGAGTCCGACCTCGTCGTCGACGCCACCGGCCACGAGGCCGTCGTCATCTCGAAGCTCGCAGAGCGGGACGTCCTGGACGCGCCGGGCATCGAACACGCGAGCGAGCACAACACGGGAATGGACGCGACCGGCGACGACGAGTACGGCGCACCCGGTCACGACTCCCCCGGCCACGACTCGATGTGGGTGAGCAAATCCGAGGATCAGGTCGTCGAACACACCGGCGTGGTCCATCCGGGGGTCGTCGCCACCGGAATGGCCGTCGCCACCGTCGACGGACTGCCCCGAATGGGTCCGACGTTCGGCGCGATGCTCCTCTCGGGCAAGCGTGGCGCGCAAGCGTGTCTCGACGAACTAGAGCGCGACGCCGCCCCCGTCGACTTCGCGCCGGCCGCGCCCGCGGACGACTGATACTGTTGGACAGAACGATGTGAAAATCATCGGCACCCCGTGGGTGCCAATATGATTCACGAACTGCTGTCCGGCAGTATGAGTCTCGCGAACGGAGATGGCCTACTGCTCGGGACGAAGAAGCGTCTTGACCGCCGTGACGACCGCGTCGGCGTCGGGACCCAGCACGTAGGTGATCGGCTCGATGCCGTACCCGCCGGTCTGATAGCAGACGAACGTCTCCGAGAGCGTCTCGGGGCCGCGTTCTTCGACCGACTCCCGGATCGGGTCGGTCGGCGCGTCGGGGTCGAACTCCACCGTGTCGTAGCCCGCGGCGTCGAGGTCGGCGACGAGCTGGGAGTCGTAGCGGACGTTGATCGCCGCGCGGACGTCGCAGCCAGCCGCACGCGCCGAGAGGAGCACCGACGCAACGTGCTCGCTGACGCCGAACTCGGGATCGCTCGGGACCGTCGCGCGCCCCTTCACGTCGAAAATGCGGCCGGGGACGCCCGCGACGTCGTCGACGGTCGACGCGTCGGGGAGGCACTCGACGAGGTTCGATCCGACGTTCGGGATGAGTCCCGCGAAGCCGCTCGCGTTAGTGAGTCGGCGGAGCGCCTGCCGGACCGACGACCGCACCTGCTCGCTCGTACGGAGCCCGCTTTCGGGGTCGTGAATCCGCACGTAGCCGTCGTAGTCGGCCAGTTCCGGCATCGCTTCTTCGTGCAGGCGAGCGAGCAGGTCGCCCTCCTCCAACTGGCGGACGAGCACTTCGGCCTCGACGAGAGCCTGCACCCGGCTCATATCGCCCGTCGCGAGCCCGTCGGCGACGCGCTCGACGAGGTCGACGACGCGGTCGTCTTCGAGCACTTCTTCTCGGCGGCTGATCTCGCCGTGGGCGTACTTCGAGACGGCCGACTGGCTGATCCCGAGTGCCTCGGCGACTTCGTGTTGGGTCAGGCCGCGGTCGCGGAGTTCCTCGGCGAGCATCGAGCGGAACGTCGGGAGGAACTCCTCGACGACGACCTCCTCGATGAATCTCATTCTCGGTCTCCGGTGAACTCGGGGTCGTCACCGATCCGCGAGGCCTGCGGCCCCTCCTGTCCCTGGTACTTCGAGCCGCGTTCGGCGCCGTAGGGGCGGGCCGCGGGCTGTGTGAGCTCCGTAAACACGAGCTGTGAGACGCGCATCCCCGGCGTGAGCGCGACCGGGGCAGTACCGAGATTCGAGAGTTCGAGCGTGATCTGACCCTCGTAGCCCGGGTCGACGATCCCGGCCGTCGCGTGGATCACGATCGCGAGCCGACCGAGCGAGGATCGGCCCTCGACTGTCGCGAGGAGGTCCGGCGGGATCTCGACGCGCTCTTTGGTCGTCCCGAGGACGAAGTCGCCGGGGTGGAGGATGAACTCCTCTCCCTCGGGGACCCGCGTCTCGGTCACGTACTCGGAGACTTCGGCCTCACGGTTCGGGTGGATGCACGAGATGTTGGTCCGCTGGAACTCCAGGAACTCCTCGCCGAGCCGCAGATCCAGGCTCGCCGGCTGAACCTGCATATCGAGGTCGTCGATGGGGTCGACGACCAAATCCCCAGTTTCTAAGCGAGCCAGGATGTCGTCGTCCGAGAGTATCATCGTCAGAACGAGCGTGAGCGAGGGACGTAAAGTCATCCTTCCGAGAGAGCCAGCCGAGCGGAGTGACGGCCAATAGGGATTATCGTAACTGTTCGGAGAGTCTCGCCGTACTGTCCGGCCAGAAATCTATGCGGATTACGATAATCCCTACAAGCGGACAAAGCGAGGACATATACCACGTCGCGCGCCACCCTCGCGTATGAAGCAAGCCATCGTCGCCCGGACGGATCTCGGAATGGGCCGCGGCAAGCTCGCGGCGCAGGTCGCGCACGCCTCGCTGTCGGCCTACGAAGACACCGACGAGCGGACCAGAAAGCGGTGGAAAGGCGAAGGCCAGAAGAAAGTCGTGCTCAAAGTCGACAGCGAACCGGAACTGTTCCGCCTCGCCGACGAGGCCGAACGCCTGGGCCTCCCGCACGCCGTCGTCAGAGACGCCGGGCACACCCAGTTAGATCCCGGAACGGTGACCTGTCTGGCCGTCGGCCCCGCCCGCGAAGAAGACGTCGACCGAGTCACCGGCGACCTCTCGCTGTACTGATCGAGAGGGGGCGAACGACCATCGATGGGATCGAACGGCCAAACGACTTACCACAGATCCGTGCGGAGAGACAGAAGATGAGCGAGTTCGCGGGTCCGAGTGCCGATAGCTTACTCTTGGAGGTCGTCGACGATCTCGGAGACGCCGTGATCGCTCGCGACGCGGGAAGCGGCGAGGTCGTCGCTGTCAACGGCACCGTCGAGGAGTTGTTCGGCTACCCGCCGGCAGCCTTCCGCGAACTCGGGATCGACGAGTGCGCCGTGTCCCCAGCGCAGGCGCAGGACGCACGGACGGGGGCCGAGCGAACGGCCCGCGAGACGGGGTCGGGGACGTATCGCTGGGAGGTCGAGCGGCGCGACGGAACGACGTTCTGGGCGGAGTCGACTGTCTCGCCGACGACTGTCGGCGAACGGGAGTGCTTCGTGAGCGTCGTTCGCGACGTGAGCGAACAGACCGAGCGCGAGCGCGAACTCGAACGCTTCGCCGAGATCCTGACACACGACCTCCGGAACCCGCTGAACGCGGCGCAGGCGCAGGTGGGGATTCTCCGCGGCGAGGTCTGCGGCGGCGAGGAGTTCTTAGACCGTCTCGAACGTGTCCACGGTCGGATGGCAGACATCGTCGACGACGTGCGAACGCTCGTCAGCCACGGCGACCGCGTCGAAAATCCCGTCCAGGTCGATCTGAATCAGGTCGTCGACGGCGCCTGGGAAGCCGTCGTCGGTGGGAGAGGCGGCCGCAGCGCGCACGGGAACGCCCGGGGCGCGCCGACACTCGTCGTCGAAGACGACCTCGGAACCGTGACGGCCGACGAGAGCCGGATCGGCAGACTCTTCGAGAACCTCTTCGAGAACGCCGTCCGGCACGCGACCGGCGACAGCGGCGTCACCGTGACGGTGTCGACCACGCCGGGGGGGCGCGGAATCGTCGTCGCCGACGACGGCCCAGGCATCGTCGCGGACGACCGAGAGCGCGTCTTCGATTACGGGTACACCACCGCCGACCGCGGGACGGGCTTCGGCCTGAATATCGTCTCGGCTGTGGCCGACTCCCACGGATGGGATATCGACGTCCGCGAGGCCGACTCTGGGGGCGCGCGCTTCGAGATCACCGGAATGTGGGACGACCCCGTCCGGCGGGGCGACGCCGCGCGCGAGTAAGACGAAGGCCGAACCGGAGCGGCCTTACCCCCAGAGCGGGAACCCGGTGACGACCAGATGCGCGAGGCACACCCGCTCGAACGGCGCGTCGGCATCGAGTACTACTTCAGCGACGCCGACGGGACCGGCGGCCGCCTGCGGACGACGCCCGAGGACTTCCGCGTCCGCGAACTGGAGACGATGGAACCCGAACCGCTCGCGGCCGACGCGGGCGACTATCCGCACCTGCTCGTCCGCGCGGAGCTCCGGCAGTGGGACACGAACGACTTCGCCCACCGGCTCTCGAACGCGCTCGGGATCAGCCGCGAGCGGGTCTCGTGGGCGGGCACGAAGGACAAACACGCGGTCACGACGCAACTATTCACGCTCTCGGACGTCGATCCCGACGACCTGCCCGAGATCGACGACGCGGACGTCGAGGTGCTCGGCCGGATCGGCCGAACGCTCCACTTCGGCGATCTCGCGGGCAACGCCTTCGAGATCAGCGTTCGCGACGCCGACGTCACGCCCGTCGAGGAGATCACCGCCGAACTGCACGCGCGGCTTCACGAGGCGGCAGACGAGCGTCGGCGCAGCGTCGCCGACGTGTTCACCGAGGCCGACGGCTGCGTCGACGTCGCGGTCCCGAACTACTTCGGCCACCAGCGCTTCGGCAGCCGCCGTCCTGTCACCCACGAGGTCGGCCTGTGCGTCGCCCGCGGCGAGTGGCGCGAGGCCGTCCTGACGTACGTCGGCAATCCGTTCGATGCCGAACCGGAGGCGACGCAGGCCGCGCGGGCGTTCGTCGACGAGCAGGCCGCGACGACCGATCCCGACTGGCAGGCGGCGCTCGATCGAATGCCCGGCGCACTCCGGTTCGAGCGTGCGATGCTGCACCGGCTGCACGAAGACGGCGACGAGACCGCAGAAGACTGGCGACACGCGCTCGAAGCCGTCCCCCAGAACCTTCAGCGCCTGTTCGTCAACGCCGCGCAGTCGTACGCGTTCAACCGGATCGTCAGCGAGCGGCTCTCGCGTGGGCTCCCGCTCTCGGAACCGGTCGCGGGCGACGTCGTCTGCTTCGCCGACACCGACGCGCCCGAGGGGCTCTATCGGCCGGACACGGACCGAACGCAGACGGCGACCGAGCGACGCGTGGACGTGATGCGCCGCCACTGCGAGCGCGGCCGGGCGTTCGTGACGGCGCCGCTCGTCGGCACCGAAACCGACCTCGCAGAGGGCGAACCCGGCGATGTCGAGCGCGCAGTCCTCGATGATCTGGGCCTCGAACCGTCCGACTTCGATCTGCCCGGCGAGTTCCACTCGACGGGGACGCGCCGAGCGGTCCTCCTTCGGACGTGCGTCGACGTAGACACCGACCTCGAGGACAGCGAGGACACCTACGACCTGTCGTTTTCGCTGCCGTCGGGGTCGTACGCGACGGTGCTTCTCCGGGAGTACCTGAAGACGAGTCCGACGGAGTTGTGAGCGCGAATTGTGGATGTACGCCCGCTGCGGCGTCATTTTCGGACATATGCGTACAGCCAAGCCAGTGACTCGATAGCCGCGCTTTTATTTTTCCGTCGTCTTCCACCGCTATGGACTGCCGGCGGTGCGGGACGCCCCTCGAACGCCCCGGGGACTACTGTCTGGTCTGCAACACGGCCAACTGCGACGCCGTCGTCGTCGCGTTCGAGCGCGACCGCGCGGAACTGACGATGCTCGACGGCGAGGAGATCGTCGGTCGCACGACGCTGACGACGGTCCCCGAAGACGACCCCGAAGCCGAGGTCGTCGAACTTCGGAACTTCGCGGGGCGCGTCGCCGACGAGATCCGCCGGAAGCGTCCCGAGACCGTCTTTGCAGCGGGCGACCGCGACGTACTGCGGGAAGCCCGCGCGCAGTTGCACCACGAGTTCTACCGCGTCGCAGCCGACGACCCAGTCGAGCGCGTCCTCGACCGCCGCGGCGAACGGTCGCTGGAAGTCGTCGAGACGCCGCCGCGAGAGAAACTCGGCGGGTCGCACTCGACGCTCATCGGCGGGCGCCGCGGTCGCAAGGCGATCGGCGTCGTCGCCAACCACCCGCACGTGAAGAAGATCGTGCCCGGCCCGATCGACGCCGGCGGAACCGGGTCGCGGACGGGGCTCAGAGCGAAAGTTACGCGCGCCGACGACAACGGCAACGTCCGACTTCTACTCCGGGACGGTTCCAGCGTCCAGGAGAACCGTATCGTGACGACCGCGATGGACAGAGAGACGGGCGAGTTCGTCCGCGACGACCTCAACGACGCGCTTACCGACGCCGAGTTGCGAGAACAGTAGCGGTCCGAGAGTGCTGTGCGACGCTCACTCGAGCGTGCCGGAGCGAATCGCGTCCTCGGCGGCCGCGAGAGCGCGCTCGCGGTCGAACTCGCGCACGATCGTCTCCAGCTTCTCCCGTGAGGCCTCCTGTAGCGTCCGCGCGTGTTCGGTGATGTTCGGTACCGCGCGGAGGATGTTGTCGATGATCGGCACCGTCGCAGTCTGTGCCGAACGCGACAGCGGGTTCAGGTCGATCACGATCTCTCGTTTCCCCATCTCGGCGAGCGCTTCGGCCCGATCTCCGTCTTCGAGCGGCACGAGCACGACGTCGGCCGATCCGATTCCGTCGGCGTCGACTTTCGCGCGCTCGTGATCGAGCCCGGGGATCCGGGCGTCGGCGGTGAGCCCCTTGATCTCGACGCCCGCCTCGGCCGCGTCGTGCTCGCGGAGGTGTTCGACGATGGCCTGCATCCGCTCGTCCGTCCGGTTGAACAGATTGACCTCGATGTCGGCCCCGACCACCGACGCCAGTTCGATCATCTCGCCGGGGACGAGCGCGGCGGCGTTGCCGTTGACCGAGAGGACCGGATGATCCGCGAGAAGCAGCAACGCGGCGGCGGCGCGCTCGGCTCGATCGGCCGACTGCGTCGTCTGCTCGCCGAGCAAGTAGTCGAACGCCTCGCCGCGGCCCTCCGCGATGAGGCCCTGCTTGCTCGTGATTCCCTTCTCTACGCCCGCTTCGATGCGGTGTCGCGTGAGCAGCGACTCGTATCGGGGGTGGCTCTCCGGGACGTCGATCTCGCTCATACCCCGATATTTACGGGGCAAACAAAAAGCGAGCCGATTCGGCGAGCAGCCACAACAGCCGTCACGCATCGATCGCGGACCGTCGGCGGCAACGTCAGGTGTCAGGTTCGCTCAGGCGTCGCGTGCGCCCTGCGCGCGGAGCGTCGCCCCCGCGGCGTGGACGGAACAGACCTCGGGGTCGTAACCCGCCGCCGAGAGGTCCCCTCCGAACGCGAATACGGTGTCACCCAGCATCGCCATCGCCGCGTCGCCGCCCGCGGCGCGAACGGCCGCGATGGCGTCGGCGACGTGGTCAGTCAGGAGGTCGGCCTCGCGAGCGAAGCGGCGCGACAGGGAGACGAGACGGTCAGGGGTGGGCCGCTCGCGGAGGTCCGCGAGCGCACGCTCTCCCGCAGCCGTCAGCGCGCGGGTGTCACCCGAGAGGACTTCCTCTGTGGAAACCGAGCCGAACGAGAGGTACTCGACGCGCGGGCTGGCCGGGACGCCGTCGAGCCGGCCGTGTTCGGGCGCGCCCGGTTCGAGCCGGATCGGGAGTCCGCCGCGGGCCTGCGCGACCACGTCGCCGAGGCCCGTCCCCGCCTCGACTTCCGCGCGGTGGGCGACGGCGACGAGGGCGTTCTCGGTCCGGCGACAGTCGTACGCCGCGTTGACCGCGTAGGCGGTTCCGAGCGCCATCGCACCGGAGACGCCGAAGCCGGCTCCGAGCGGGAGGGGCGTCTCGGCGGTCACGGCCGCGCCGGTCGCGCCGAGTGCGTCGAGCACGGCGTCGACGGCGTCAACGGTGAGCACCTCGCCGTTGAGCGTCACGTCCGAGGCTCCGGCGTCGCGTTCGATCCGCACCTCGACGCCGTGTGAGAGGGTGATGCCCGCACCGCGCGAGCCCGCAACTAACGGGTCCTCGTCCGGGTGCGCGCTGAAAAACCCCGTGACGTGCCCGGGAACGAACGCCGTCGCCTCGTCGGTCATCGTGCGTCGGTTGCGCACGCGCCGTTAAATCGGGCGCGGTTTCGGCGGGGGTTGCGTCGCCACAGCCGACGTCACGATACTGCGGCCTATGAGGGCGTCATAAGCGACTTTCCACCCGAGAAAAGGAACCGCTCACGCAGCGTGTACAGATATATAGTAGCGTTTGCAAGTCTTCACGCACCTAATCGCACGCGGTCGTGCGATTGGCTGTGTAATCAGTTGCAAACGCTACTATAGCGTTCGCTCGGAGCCTGTAGTCGTCTGATAGGGATTATCGTAACTATTCGGAGATTCTCGCCGTACCGTCCGGCGAGAAATCTATGAGGACGTACGATAATCCCTATGAAAATCGAGATGGTGTCTGTCGCTGTGAGCGACAGGTGTGTCTCGGTATTACTGTCGAACGACGTTCGCTGCGCGAGGCCCCTTGGGCGAGGACTCGATGTCGAATTCGACCTCAGTACCTTCCGTGAGGTCTTCGCCGCCGACATCCTCCATATGGAAGAAAACGTCTTCGTCGTCGTCGAGGTCGCCGTCGTCAGTCGAGATGAAACCGTAGCCGCCAGTGTCGTTGAAGAAATCAACCTTACCGTGTGCCATTGCAACCAAACCGATGGTCGTGTGAGGGATAACCCTTCCGAGGGTCGAGGTACCACGACCCCTCATTAGAGACGCCTTCGCTCTAGGGGCTCAGGCGCTGGCGGTCTCGCGGGAACAGGGCGATCCGGAAGGAATCGCTTGCCCCCGCGATAGTGTCGCGTCGTCGCTTACGGCGACAGACGCTGGCGGTCTCGCGGGAACAGCGAAAGCTCACTTCGCTCGCTTTTCTGGCTCCCGCTCGACAGCGACGCCTTCGCTCTAGGGACTCAGGCGCTGGCGGTCTCGCGGGAACAGCACAGCTTCTCGGATGTTGTCCAGCCCGAGCATCGTCATCACGAGACGCTCGCCGCCGAGACCCCAGCCGGCGTGCGGCGGCATCCCGTATTTGAACATCTTCGTGTAGTACTCGAACTGGTCGGGATCGAGGCCCTGCTGCTCGAAGCCGGCGACGAGGTGATCGTAGCGGTGTTCACGCTGCCCGCCGGAGACGAGTTCCATCCGCGGGTGCATCATATCGAACCCCGTCGAGAGCTGCTCGTCGTCGTCGTGGTCCTTGATGTAGAACGGCTTGATCTCGCTGGGCCAGTCGGTGATGAAGTAGTGCTCGCCGACGTCCTCGCCGAGCGCGCGCTCGCCCTCGGTCGGGAGGTCGTCGCCCCAGACGAGCTGTTCGTCGAGTTCGCCCGTCGCGTTGATCCGCTCGATGGCCTCCTCGTAGGTGAGCCGCGGGAAGTCGCCCTCGGGCACCTCGAACTCCTCGTCGAGACCGAGCAGTTCGAGCTGACGCTGGCAGTTCTCTGCGACGCCCTCGTAGGCGCTCTTGACGACGTGTTCGCAGGCGTCCATCGCCTCCGTGTGATCGACGAACGCCGACTCGAAGTCGATCGAGGTCGCCTCGTTGAGGTGCCGCGGCGTGTTGTGCTCTTCGGCGCGGAAGATCGGACCGATCTCGAAGACGCGTTCGAGGCCGGAGCCGACCATCAGCTGCTTGAACAGCTGCGGCGACTGGTTCATAAAGGCCTCCTCGCCGAAGTAGGTGATCGGGAACAGCTCGGTGCCGCCTTCGGTCCCGGTCGCGACGATCTTCGGCGTGTTGATCTCCGTACAACCGATGTCGCGGAAGGCGTCGCGGACAGAGCGGAGGATCTCCGCGCGGATCTCGAAGATCGCTTTCACTTCCTCCTTGCGGAGGTCGAGCGTTCGGTTGTCGAGCCGCGTCGAGAGTTCGGCGTCGACCTTTCCGGAGGGGTCGAGCGGCAGTTCGGTGTCGGACTCCGCGAGCACCTCGATGCTCTCGGGGATGATCTCGACGTCGGTCGGCGCGCGCGGCTCCTCTTTCACCGAGCCGGTGACGGTGATGACGCTCTCCCGAGAGACGTCGAGCCCGGTCTCGACGAGATCTGCGTCCATCGAGTCCTCTTCGAGTTTGATCTGAATCTTCCCTGACTTGTCTCGGAGGATCAGGAAGGCGATCCCGCCGAGGTCACGGACCTCGTGGACCCAGCCGGCGACAGTGACCTCGTCGCCAGGCTCGGCGTCGGCCGTGAAGGTTCTGCCTTGCATACTCCGTGTTACCGACCGCCCGGTCTTAAAAACGGTCGGTTCGGACCCGAAGTGTGTCGTTCCCGCACGGAACTGCGAGCGGTGAGCGCGGCTCAAGCGACCGGCCGTCCGGGTGGACGCAAAAGTGAAGGCGAATGCGAGGCCGAAGACGGCGACGAAAACAGCGCGGGAGAGCGGCGAAAATAGCGGACGGGAGGTGAAGGCCGGAGCAGAGCGCGCTACTCGACGACGGCTTCGGCGTGGGCGTCTTTGACGCCTTCGACGGTTTCCCGAACGGCGTCGACACCTTCGTCGTGGAGGAGGTCGCCGACGACGATCGTATCGGCGTTCTGCCCCATTTCGTAGGCGGTGTCGTAGTCGTGGATCCCGCCGCCGTAGAACAGCGTCGACTCTTCGAGCGCGTCGCGGGCGGCCGCGACCTTCTTCGGATCGCCGAAAGTACCCGAGTACTCGATGTAGATGATCTCCTGGCCGAACATCTTCTCGGCGACGGCCGCGAACGAGGCGACGTCCTCGGCGGTCTGGTCGGTGTCGGCCTCGGTCACTTCGGCGACGGACGCGTCGGGGTTCAACACGACGTAGGCTTCCGTCGTCGTCCGGTCCCAGTCGAGGGGACCGTCGATGCGGACCCACTCTTTGTGTGCGCCGGTCACCCAAAACGAGGACTCGGCGTTGAACACCGTCGGGACGAGGTAGCCGTCGAGGTCCTCAGATTCGATGACGACCCCGGGATTCGACGGCTCCTGGTACAGCGGCACGTCGTAGCGCGAACACGCGTCGACGACGCGCTGCATCTTGTCGGTCGTGATGTCGAGCGTTCCCCCGATCTCGATCGCGTCGGTTCCAGTCTCACAGACGTCTTCGAACGTCTCGCCGTCGACGAGATCTTTGTCCGGGTCCACTTTCAGCACGTGGTCCCACTCCGTCCAAGGCCCGGTCATTGACGATACGTCTCCCGGGGAACGTTAAAAATGGCGCGGAAGCGGTGGCCGTCGACCGGCGTGCTAGGCCTGTTCACTGTCGTCTTCGCCGCCTTCATCCTCGTCGCCGTCGCCCTCGTCACTAGCGTCGTGAGCGTCGTCGTGCTTCGCGTCGTCGCCATCCTCGCCGACAGTGATCGTGACCGGCCCGACACTCGTCTCGCCCTCGTCGTCCGCGTCGTCACCGAGTCGGCGGTCGAGGTTGAACACCGTGTTCAGTTCCGACTGCACCTGCTCGGCGACGCCGCGGACCAGTTCGCTCGGCGCGATCGCGGTGTACTCGTAGGGGTTGTTGCCCGCGCCGGCGCTCTCGCGCTTGCGACGGGTGACGGTCTCCTCGTCGTGCAGTTCGGCGAGCGCCTCGCGGACGGTGCTCGGGTAGAGCCCGGTCCCGTCGGCGACCTCCTCGCTCGTCGAGTGGGGGTTCTTCCGGAGATAGACGTAGATCCGCGCGCGGGTTTCCGTGTCGAGGAGCCACGCGAGGAGGTCGACGATGCCCTCGTCGAACTCCGAGACGGCGCGGTCGGCCTCCGCTTCGAGGCGTGCACGCGTACTCTCGCCGTCCGCATCGACGTCCGCCTCCGCCTCGTCGGCCGCCGCCGCGTCGCTGGATCCGTGGTAGGTGTCCTCGCCGACTTCGATGTCGATACCGTCGTCTTCGCTCCCGTCTGCCGCGTCTGCGTCAGTCAGTCGGTCGGTTCCGTCGCTCTCGGTCTCGTCTGTCGGCTCGTCAGGGGACATCGTGTTCTAGTCGAAAGGTCAAAACTCGCGAGACAAAAGCCTTTCTCGGGATCAGTCGAGACAGAGCGCTTCACAGAGTGCGTCGAGTCCTTCCTCCTCGTGAATCCGACGCTGCCACGCCGCGCCGCTCTCCATCTCGAAGCGCGTCCGGAGGCTGTCAATGCCGAGACGGTCGGACTCGGTAGCGACGAACTCGCCGAGCGTGATCGTGTCTTCGACGTCGCGCGTGATGAACGACGCGTCGTAGCCGTAGCGGATCGCGTGCCACTTGTTGGCGTCGAGGATCTCTCGACGGATGTCTGTCCCCGACTCGCCGTCCTCGTAGCGGGCGGCGAGGTCTTCGACGAGCGCGTGCACGTACTCGACGAACGCCACGGTCGCCGCCGGGGCAGTCTGGGCGTCGGGCGTGCGGACTTCGACGGTCCCGTGGCCCGTGTGTGGCCGCACGTCGTACCAGAGTTCCCCGCGGTCCTCGATCGACCCGAGTTCGACCATTTTGCGCTCGAACTGCTGGTAGGTCTCGAAGTCCTCGAAGTACGTCGGCATTCCCGTGTTCGGGAGCGCCTCGAAGATCTTCGCACGAGCGGATGCTAATCCGGTGTCGAAGCCGTTCCAGAACGGGGAGTTGACAGAAAGTGCGAGCACCGGCGGGAGGTACCAGCGGAGCTCGTTGGCGATCCACGTCGCCTTGTCGGCGTCGTCGACGCCGACGTGGACGTGGAGACCGGCGGTCGTGTTGCGGTGCTGGGGATACTGGATGCGGTCCAGCTGAGACTTGTACCGTGGCTTCGTGGCGTGATCGAGTTCGCGCCACTTCGCCGCCGGGTGGAGTCCGGCGGCCGCGATCCGATAGCCGTGTTCGGCGGCGTGATCGACGAGAGCCTCGCGAACCGCACGGACCATCTCGTCGACCGCGTCGACGTCCTCGATGAGCGGCGTCTGCGTCTCGATCGTGAACTGGAACAGTTCGTGGTCGATTCGGTCCTCGAGGATTCCTCCGGGGGGATGATCGTAGACGAGATCCGAGATGCCCGACGCCGGGTAGCCCCGCTCGTCGACTATGTAGAACTCCTCTTCGACGCCGAGCGTGCCCATCCGGTCGAAGGCGTCCGCCGACCCTAGCTCCATCGGCACGTGGTTTGCGGCGGCCGATTAAATATGTCGCGGGCTGCGGCGAACGATTCGCCCATCCGCGCCGGGGGCGACCGTCGGCCCGAAGCCGATGGCGTCACTCCCGGAACCGACGCGGTCGTCGACGCGCTCACTCGGACCCCTCCGGTCGCGGCTCGGCGACGACCGCGAGGTGATCGTCGTGGAAGCGATCCAGCCGCTGGGTTTCGAGGATCTCGTAGCCCGCTCGAAGTTCGGCGAGCACGTCGTCGAAGACCTCTGCGGGGTCGCTGAGGACGTCCTCGCTCCGCGCCTTGAACGCGGCGAGCAGCCGGCCGTCCGGCGCGAGGAACTCCCGGTTCCGCAGCGCCACCGTCGCCTGCCCGCGGGTCGCGACGTCCTGGATCAGACAGTCCAGATCGGATTCGACGACGTGCGCGTACGTCTCCGGCTCGCGGGCGTCTTTCAGCAGCGGGAAGAGGTTCGGCCGCGACTCGGCGACGCCGACGAGGTCACGCGTCGGGCGCGGGGCGAACTCGACGGCGTACGTCGGGCCGGCGAAGTCCGCGACGTGCGAGACGGTCGTGCCCGAGGCCGCGCCGAGATAGAGCACGCCGTCGTCGCCGGCGATGCCGAGGTCCATCCCGATTTCGAGCATCGCACCGAGTTTCGACCGCCCGGCGTCCCACGCGCGCCAGCCCTCGTCGTCCTGCGGTTCGCCGTAGACCGGGTCGCCACGGGTGGCGAGTCGCTCGCGGCCGTCGAATCGCCGGCGCTCGACGCCGGCAGGGAGCGCGGAGCTCATTGGCACACCTCCCGCTCGCGGATCGTCGCCATCCGGTCTGTGAGGTCGTCGTGGACGGACTGCTTGAACTCGCCCGAGTAGTAGTCGATCCGGGCTGCAATCGCGAGCTTGCCGGCGAACGCCCGCGCGGCCGACCCGCGCTGGTCGGGGTGAGTCCCACGGACGTACTCGTGCGTGAAGATGACGCCGTGTTTCGGCGAGGAGCCGCGGCCGCGCAAGTGCGCGAAGAGCGCGTCCTCCGCGCCGAGCACCTGCACCGTCCCGGCGGGCTTTTTCGCCAGCGACTCCAGTCCGCCGGCGAGCGAGAGCAGTCGCGCTGCGAGGACGGGACCGGCCATCTCGGCGAGGTTGGGGGCGACGTCGGGGGCGTGTGACTCCACGAACGAGCGGAGCTCGGCGCGCTCGTCGTCGAGGTCGACGACCCGCTCGGCGAGCGAGACGACGCGCTCCTCGGCGGGCGTCTCGGGGGTCCACGCTGCGACCTCGCGGGCACCGTCGACGCCGCCGGGGACGTCGCGGTCGAACGTGCCTGCCCACTCGGCGAGACGCTCGGCGAGTTCGTTCGCGGTTCGCTCGGCGTCGTCCATCGCGCGGACCGCGTGCGTGAGCTGTTTGTCGTCCGAGCGCTCGCGCTCCTGGACGGCCTCGCGGGTCGCCGCGAGCGTCGCCTCGTGGAGCGCGTCGTAGTAGTCGGCTTCGTCGGCAGCGAAGCCCGCCCGGACCGCTTCGGCCGGCCAGTCCCGAGGGTGCTCGGCCGTTCGGTCGTAGATCGCCGCCGCGCCGGCGTCGAGGTCCCCCGGATCGACGTCGACGAACCATCCCGCACTTTCGGGACGCTGATCGCTCATACCCGTCCTTGCGTACGGACTCGTATATGTATTCTCGAAGGCGTCGGCGGTCGGCGCCACTCAGGCGATCGGGAGTTCGACGGCGAACACCGCGCCCTCGGCGTCGGTCGCAGCAGCGGGCGCTGTACGCGTGTCGGCGGGCCGCCCCGCCGTCTCGTCTTCTATCCAGACGTCCCCGCCGTAGGCCTCGACGAGCGTGCGAACGAGATAGAGTCCGACGCCCGTGCCCTCGCTGTCGAGACCCTTCTCGCCTTTCCCGAAGATCGACGGTCGGAGGTCCTCGGGGACCCCGGGGCCGTTGTCGGCGACGCGCACGGTAACCGCCCCCGCGTCGTCGTCGACGGCCGCCGAGACCGTCACTTCGGGAACGTCCTTGTCGTTGTGCTGGACGGCGTTCTTCAGCAGGTTTCGAAACACCGACGAGAGCATATCGTCGGCCAGGACCTCGACCGCCGGCAACGACCCCGCCACTGCGACTGTGGCGCCATCGAAGGTCTCACAGACCTCGGTGATCTGCGTCTGGAGGATGTCGTCCAAGCAGACACGGGTCGGGTCGCGGTCCGGATGGACCATCACTTCCGCGAGGTCGGCCGCCGTGTGGGTCAGTTCGACTGCCGACTCGGCGTTGTTCAGAATTTTGGTCAGGTGCTCGTTCCCGTCGGCGTCGACGTAGGGGCCGAGCAGGTCGCCGTAACCGAGCACGACCTGGAGGTTGTTCCTGATGTCGTGTCGGACGACCTTGTTCAACAGGTCGAGGCCGTCGCGCTGCTCTTCGAGTTGCTGTTCGTACGCCTTGCGTTCAGTAATGTCGCGGCTTACACCGACGAGTCCGATGATCTCGCCTGACTCGTCGCGGTAGGGGAACTTGTTGTCGATGAAGACGTGTTCAGTCCCATCGACGTAGCGGACGCGCTCCCACGTCTCCCCGGATCCGGTCTCGAAGACGTGGCGGTCGTCGGCTCTGACCGCGTCGGCGCTCTCGGTGTCGAACAGTTCGTCGTCGGTCTTGCCGACGACCGTCTCGGGCGTCTCATCGAAGATGTCAGCACCGACCTCGTTGATGAAGACGTACTCGCTCTCGCGGTTCTTGATGTAGATGGCTTCGGACGTGTTGTGTACGATCGCGTCGAGGCGACGCTTCGCTTCCGTGAGTTCCCGTTCGCGCTGTTTGCGCTCTGTGATCTCCCGTGAGAAGATCGAGAGGCCGTCCTCGTCGGGATGGACGTCGACTTCGACCCAGTAGTCGAACGGCGCTTCGACGTACATCTCGAACGACTGCGGCTCGTTCGTCTCCATCGCAGCCCGGTAGTTCGACTCGGCTTCCGTCCCGACGATCTCGGGGAACGCCGTCCAGAGCCGTTCGCCGAGGGCGTCCGCGGCCGACACGTCAGTTCGATCGGCCATCTGGTCGTTCCAGTACGTGATCTCCCACTCCGAGTCGACGGCGTAGTACGCGTCCGAGATGCGCTCTGTGAGCTGCTCGTACTGGCGCTTCTGGGCCTCCAGATCTTCGCGGGCCAAGACGCCGCCGATCGCGGTCCCGATCGTCGCGCCGAGTTCTGCCAGGAGCGTCTGTTCGGACGCCTCGAAGGCCTCGGGCCGTCCGGAGTACACGTTCAAGACGCCGTACGCCAGATCACCTTCGACGAGCGGAATGGCGGAGCTCGATTCGAACCCGTGGGCAAGCGCTTGCTCGCGCCAGGGTTCGTAGTCCGGATCGTCCCGAATGCGCTGCATAATCTGCGTCGTGCCGGTGCGGAGCGCCACCGCGGTCGGGCCGTTCGCCTCCGCAGAGTCGTCGAGCGCGATCGAGATCTCGTCGAGGTACTCTTGTCCCGTCCCTGCAATCGCGCTCGGAACGACGGCGTTGGTGTCGGTATCGTGCACCCCGATCCAGGCGAAGACGTACGGCTCAGAGTCCGCAAAGGCTCGACAGACTGCGGCTTCGAGTTCGTCTCGTGTCTTCACTTCCACGAGTGCCTCGTGAACACGGCGGATGACCCCGTCGATGCGTAACCGCGTGTCGGCCCCCGAACTGCTCATTGTACAGAACAGTTATCTGTGAGAATGAATAGATTGTGATTCGCCCGTGCTGCCTTGTACGATAGTTCCACTATTGAACAATTTAAGGTGTCGTCTCCCGTGAACATACCACGGTAAGAGTTAACACGCCAGGATCCTTTCAGGCGGAGTGATGAGTGGTCGACAATCCTTCGTCTGTCAGGACTGCGGTTTTCGCGTCTCTCCCGGCTCGTTCCGCGCTCGATGTCCCGAGTGCAACGGTGACCTCGGCGCACCCGACACCGCGCGGTGGGGCGCGGGGTGAGATGACGGAACACGATGGGACGGGAGAGGACCCCTCTCGTCCACCTTCGTCTGTGGATTCGGCGTCGTCCGCGACGGGCCCGCATCGGATCAGATCGCTCGCCGTGACGACAGCGGACGTCGTCGACGGACTCGAAGCGGCGTCCCGGAGCCAGCGGGCGGTCGTGCTGCGCGTGACGCCGCCCTTCTCGGGTCGGATGCGAGCGCGGATCCACGACGCTGGCATCGTCGGTCCGGACGAGGAGGCGGCGTCCAGTTCGGAGACGGACGCAGTGCCAGTCGACAGTGAGAGCGGCTCCGACGACGCGCCGTCACCGATACACCTCGCCCCCGAGCGGTTCGTTGCAGACCCGCCGTCGTATCCGACCGTCGACGACACCGAAGACGAACTCCGCGCCTCGGAGACGCCCTACACGCGAGAACGGCATCGCGAACGCCATCAGGAGGCTGTCGACGAGTGGCGCGAACAGGTCCGGGAACGACTGGTCGAGGAAGTCACGTTGGAGACCGCGACTGGCCCACACACCGTTTCCGTCTCGTATCTCGGGTAGCGAGATATAGGGGTTGTCGTAAGTCTCCATAGATTTCTCGCCGGACGGTACGGCGAGAATCTCCGAACAGTTACGATAACCCCTATAGTAGCGTGTGCAACTGATTGCGCACCCGATCGTACACTGTCGGACGATCGGGCGGGTGACGACGTGCAAATGCTGCTATCGTCGACGTCGGGGTCGACCCGCGGATTTAAACCCGATCGGGTGAGTACCTCCGATCGTGATATCGAACCGTCGCGTGGTAGCCGCTGTCGCCGTCGCGCTCCTGCTCTCGACGAGCGGCTGTATCGGCTTTCTCACTGGAAGCGAAGCGCTCACGTTCACCGCGGAACCGGCTGCCGTCGCTGATTCGGCAGTCGAAGAAGCGGGCTACGAGTCGAATGGGACGCGGGAAATCACCGTGAACCGGACGTTCGAGGTCGCCGGCCAGGAACGCCGCGTCGTCGCCACGAACCAGGTCACGAGCTACGATAAGAGTCTGGACCTCGGACCGCTGGGCGAGACGCGCCTCGGTGTCTTCACCGTGGTCTCGACGCCCGCCGTCGAGATCGCCGGCCAGACCCTCAACCCGATCGGGCAGTTCTCGAACGCGCGGCTGGTCGAGTTCGTCCAGCAGCGCTACTCCGGCCTGAGCGACATTCGACAGGTGAGCGAACGGAACATCACCGTCCAGGGGACCGAGACGACGGTGACGAAGTTCGCGGGAACAGCGACCGTAGAGGGCCGAGAGATCGACGTCTTCGTTCACGTGACGAAGTACCGCGACGGTGAGGACTTCGTCCTCGCGATCGGCGTCTACCCCCAGCAGCTCGACGGTGAGGAGGAGAACGTCCTGTCGATGATGCGCGCGCTCGAACACCCGGTCTCGGACTGATAGTGTCAGACAGAACTATGTGAAAAGTATCGGCACCCCGTCGGTGCCAATATGATTCACGAACTTCTGTCTGATAGTATGACGACGCCGAAGCGCGCACCGTACCTGTTTTTGCACCGAACAACGCTTTTGTCCTCGCTCCGAGAGTGTCAGCTATGCGACGAACGCGGCTGATCGGGATCTCGCTCACCGCGCTCGCTCTCCTCGGGTACGCGGTCGGTGTCGCCGCGCCGTATCCGGGACGGTCGGCGACGCTCGTCGGCGTGATGGTCGGCGTGACGCTCTACGCCATCAGTTACGACGGGAGTGGGGCGACGTGATCTCGGCGATCGTCTACGACGTCGGACGCGTCGAACACCACGCGATCGAGACTGAATCGGATCTCCGAGCGGCACGCGAAGCCCCTGGGACGACGTGGGTCCGGGTGAGTGCCCCGACACGAGAGGAAGAGCGGATGGTCGCCGAGGCGTTCTCGTTACATCCGCTAGAGATGGAGGACGTTCGCGGCGACGTCAGGCCGAAGAGAGAGGAGTTCGAGGGGCACACGTTCGTCCTGGTGAAGACGGTCGCGCTCGAACGAGGCGAGACGACGTTCGACGAGGAGATCCGGACGCAGCCGATCGGCCTGTTCCTGGGCAACGATTGGCTCGTGACGGTGACCGCCGAGGACGGCTACGTCGCCGTCGTCTCCGACGTCTGGCAGTCCGTCGAGAATCAAGAGGGTCGGACGCTGAAACAGGGGCCGGACTTCGCAGCCTACCGGGTGATCGACCACACCGTCGAGGACTACTTCGAGCTACTCAACACCGTCGGCGACACCATCGAGGAGATCGAGGAAGCGATCCTCTCGACACCGGACGAGGAACTCATCGAGGGCCTCAACGCCGTCCGTCGGGACCTCCTCTCGTTCCGAAAAGTCGTCTGGCCGATGCGGGAGGCGGTCGGGACGCTGGCGCGTGGCGACGCCGAACGTGTCAGTGAGCCGATGGAGAAGTACTACCGTGACGTCTACGACCACTTGGTCGAGATCGTCGATCTCACCGAGACGTACCGGGATCTCACGCGTGGGACGCGCGATATCTACCTCAACGTCGTCTCCCAATCGACGAACGACGTGATGAAGCGGTTGACTGTCGTCGCGACGATCTTCATCCCGCTGACGTTCGTCGTTGGCGTCTACGGGATGAACTTCGGCGACCACGCGACGAACCTCCCGGAGCTGACGTGGCCGTACGCCTATCCCGCTGTCGTCGTCGGGATGGGACTGGTCACGGCGATATTGCTCCTCCACTTCCGGCGAGAGGGCTGGCTCTAAGCGACGACCTCCACAACCTTCGGAACGTATATATAGTCTTGGCAGTCCACCAGCGTCAGATCGTTCGAGGGCCAATACTCGCGTATTGAGGCTCAAAGATCGTGAATAATCCGCTTTCGGTCGCCAAAATGTTTAAATACTTCTGGTACTTACAGATAGTAAGGTCAGTTCGGGCCGGACTCTATCTTATTCCTCCCGGTCGCGAACGAACCCCCTCCCCATCATGAGTGACACACGCACCAGAGAGCACGTAGCGGGCCGTAGCACACGGCAAGCAGACGAACGCGAGGACGATACACAAGTGACAACCCACAACACTGAAACGCGAACCGACGGAGAACGCACCGAGAGCGACGAAGAGCACGCCCACGAAGAGGAGACCGAAGCAGAAGAGCACGTCTGCCCTGAGTGTGGCGGCACGCTCATCACCGACGAAGCCCGCGGCGAGACGGTCTGTGCGGACTGTGGTCTCGTCGTCGACGAGGGCTCGATCGACCGCGGTCCGGAGTGGCGGGCCTTCGATAGCGCCGAGCGCGACCGCAAATCTCGCGTCGGCGCGCCAACGACGAATCTGATGCACGACAAGGGGCTGTCGACCAACATCGGCTGGCAGAACAAAGACGCCTACGGCAACTCGCTGTCGTCGCGACAGCGCGAGCAGATGCAACGCCTCCGCACGTGGAACGAGCGCTTCCGCACGCGCGACTCGAAAGAGCGCAACCTCAAACAGGCGCTCGGCGAGATCGACCGGATGGCCTCGGCACTCGGCCTCCCGGAGAACGTCCGGGAGACCGCGTCGGTCATCTACCGCCGCGCGCTGAGCGAGGACCTACTTCCCGGCCGTTCGATCGAGGGCGTCGCAACCGCCGCGCTGTACGCCGCGGCCCGACAGGCCAGGACGCCCCGCTCGCTCGACGAGATCGAGCGCGTCTCGCGCGTCGACAAGATGGAGTTGACTCGGACGTACCGCTACGTCGTCCGCGAGCTCAAACTGGAAGTCGAGCCCGCAGACCCCGAACAGTACGTCCCCCGGTTCGCCTCGGAACTCGGCCTCTCGGACGAGGCCGAACGACAGGCGCGACAGCTGCTCCGAAACGCGAAGCAGGCCGCGATCCACTCGGGGAAGTCGCCGGTCGGCCTCGCGGCCGCGGCCGTCTACGCGGCCGCCCTGCTCACCAACGAGAAGGTGACCCAGAGCCAGGTCAGCGAGGTCGCCGACGTCTCCGAGGTCACGATCCGTAACCGGTACAAAGAACTCCTCGAGGTCGACGACCCGGGGATGCTCGCGTAGGCGACGACGCAGCGCCGAGAAAGGACGTAGCGAATCGGGAGGAGACGGGACAGACCGAATCGTCCACGCGGACGAACGGCCCGAGACGGTTCCCGTCGAGCGGCCCGAGACAGCCCCCTGTCGGGCAGCTATTCGTCTGCCGACGGTGCCGGCGCAACAACCTTTATTGACGTACCGGGAGTCGATTGGGCTATGGTCGAAGCGTTTGTCCGACTGCTGTGCCCTGAATGCGGGAAAGGCTGGGAGGCGAAGCCGACGTCGCTACCCAATCACCGTGAAAACTACACGTGCTCTTCTTGCGGTGCGACCCGTCGGCTCGCGGAGTTTATGCGGACCGAACGCGACCTCGACACCGTAAAACAGTTCGAGTGAACCAGCAGGCTGTGCCGACGGCCCGCGGCAGACGCGACTGGCATCGTGCTACGGACTTCGGGGCGACCCAGGTCCGTCCTCGCGACCGTATCAGAGGTCAGGAACCGTCGAGAGCGCGCCGCAGGCGTCGCATTTCAGCATCGTCGTGCCGCGCTCTTCGACGAGTCGCGTGTCCGGCGATCCGCATTCGCTGCACGTGACGAAGTCGTCGACGTACGTTTCGAGCGCCTCCGCGACCCGCCGTTGTTTGAAGTCGCCCGTGAAGCGCGCGCGGCCGCGGTCGTCGATCTGCGCGCTCGTCCCGAGCTCCGACTGCAGAAACCGGACCAGATGATCCGGCTCGCGCGCGAGCCGGTCGTGCGTCGACTCGAAGTTCTCCCAGACCGTGGCGTTGCCCTCCTGGCGGACCTCCGGATCCGGGACCTCGAACCGGTCTCCACCTTCGGCGATGTCGGGCGACTGGTCGAGTGCGCGGTCGAGTTGATCGTCGTAGTCCATACCCTCGTTATGGGGCCGCGTCGTGTAAAGCGTTCATATACTGTCGGTCCTGTCGTGGTTCGTGTATCTCTAGAAACACTTTTTACGGCCCTGATGTATAGAACAGTATAACGACTAATGACACTCGACCAATAATAACCGGATGGTCGGTGGGCTGTCCCGGAATCCTTCATCATTGTCGACCTGAAATCGGTCGATTCGGGGCGTTTCATCGGGATATTCGGCAGGCCCGTGTTAACGAGACTCAGGATAGTAATATATTCTTCGAGTCTCAACAGACTTTTGCTCATGAAGAAGCAGGAGCTCATCCACCTTCACGGCCTGCTTGCGGAAGTACACACACAGGTCGAAGCGTGGGAAGACGAGGAAGTTTCGCTCGAAGCATACAATGAACTCGGCGTCCGACCGACCTCGATTCACAAGTCGAAAACCGATCACAAAGCCGCTGTTTTTAAACTAGTCAAAGGAATCACCTCCTCGATGGACGAAGTCGAGCAGGACCGCGTCGCAGCCGCCGCCGACTGACCCCCGACGACTCGCCGCATCCTCCGCACACCACGTCTCAGAGCGATAGCCACAGCGACACACGGGGCCGTCGTCCGCCGGCGCACCCACGCGCGTCGCATCCGATCTACCTACGATCGCGTCTGTAGTCGCCTGCTCACCGGTCCGCGCGCGCCAGTAACTCTTCCTCGTACGCCGCGACGGCCTGCACGACTTTCGCGGCGTCGTCTTCCGGAACGTCGAACGCGTCAAGACTATCCGAGAGGTGCTCGATAGCGCGCTCGATATGCTCCTCAGTGAACGGGACGTGAAGGTGCGCCTCGCGGATCGGAGCAGCGTCGTACGTTTCGGGCCCACCTGCGGCCTCACACAGAAAGTCGGTCTGTGTCTGTCGGAGACGTTCGACGTCAGCGTCCTCGAAGAACGGGCCTATGTCCTCGTCCGCGACGAGTCGGTCGTAGAAGTCGTCGACGACGGTGCGAATCCCCTCGCGTTGGCCGAGTCGATCGTACAGCGTCTCGTTCGCCATGTCTCGCGGTGAGTACTGCAGCCCCACGATACTGTCGGCTGTCACGGATACATCTCTGGAGAGAAGAACCGCGCGGCCACCCGTCCGCAACGCCGATCAGCCGTCTTCGACGAGGTCGTCGAACTCGGGGATGAGGTCGTCGTCTCCCGAATCGTCGGTCGATCGGTCTTCGGTCTCGGAGTCCGCGCCGTTTCTGCCGTGCTCGTTGGATTCGTCCTCGCCTGTCGCGTCCTCGTCGGTCTCGTCACCCTCCTCGACGGGCTCGACCGAGAGAACCTTCAGCGGGACGTTTTCGAGCCGCTGGCCGATCTCCTTCCGGGCGATCCGGGAGGCGTGTTCCTCCTGTTCGACGTTGAAGACCGTCATCTCCAGTTCCAGCGCGACGAGCGCCTCGTCGGCCGCGATGAACGCTGGCGGGAGTTCCTCGCCGTCGGGCGAGGTGCGCGAACCCATCGAGATCTCGACGTAGCTCAGATCCGGATTCAGCATCTCGCCCGTCTTCGAGATGGCGATCCGGATCGCCTCGTCGGGCGTCGTCACGTCGTACACCGGTATCGCGGCCTCGACGACGACTCTGCAGTCCATACAGGATAGTACGGTCGCCCGTGGCATCAAAGGTTCGCCGATCGATACCAATATCCGATCAAACCGATCGCCGGTCAGTCGTCGCCGCGAGCGCGGAGGTAATAAAAGAGGTACGTCTGGGCGTAACCGGCGTACTCGCCGCCGAGACGTTCGCGGAGGGCGCGCGACGTCTCGGTGTAGTTGCCGCGGTCGCACTCGGGGAAGTGCTCGGCGATGGCGCCCTGTATCCAAGTGTCGAGTGGGACCGCCTCCAGATAGCCGAGCGAGAACAGCAACACGCAGTCTGCGACCTTGTCGCCGACGCCGACGAACTGCGTCAGATACTCGCGGGCGTCCTCGTAGTCGCGACCGACCGCCTCTCTCGGGTGAGCCTCTCCGCCGGCGACCATCTCTGCGGTCCGCTGTACGTAGGGCGCGCGGTAGCCGAGTTTCAGGTCGCGGAGGTCGTCCTCGCTCTGTGCGGCCAACTGCTCGGGCGTCGGGAACGCCTCGAAGGCCTCGCCGTCGACGTCGTGGTGCGTCCCGAACTCGCGGGCGAGCGCCATCTGCATCCCGTGGATCCGCGAGACGCGCATCTGCGCCGAACAGATGAACGAGACGAGACAGGGAAACGGCGGGTCGCGGACGAGTCGCATCCCGCGGTAGGCGTCGTAGGCGCGCTCAATGAGGTCGTCGTCGGGCGTCGCCGCGTAGATCGCGTCGAGGTCGTCGTCGAGGCGCAGGAGGTGCGTCAAAAGCGGCACGGGGTCGGTCGTCGCCTCCCACTCCAAGTCGCCGTCACGCTGGCGGACGCGGACGACGACGTCCTCGTCGGTGACGCCGTCGACCGGCGGCACGACCGTCTCGTACCACGCGTCGCCGCCGTAGACGTCCATCGACTCGTACATCCGTCCGTCGGCGCTGTCCCACAGGTACGACTGGCCGCTTTCGAGCGTCGCCTGGAGATCGAACGGCCCGGGGATCGAGGAGAGCGGGATCGCGCCGGATTCGAACGTCATCGAGACAGTGGACGGCCCAGGCGCGTATCGGGGTTTCGATGCGTCGAGGAGCGGGTGGGAACTGGGCGGCGGGGAGCGTAGTGCTCAGTTCCGGATGTGCTCGTCGGTGACGCGCGCGAGCCGCGCCGCGGTGTCGTCTTCGAACGCCTCGTCGGTGCAGCGCCACGTCCAGTTGCCCAGCGCGGTTCCCGGGCGGTTGAATCGCGCGTGCTTGTCGAGGCCGAGGACGTCCTGCATCGTCGTGAAGACGAGCACGGCGTCCGAGCGCCAGACTGCCTCGATCATCGACCAGTGGATCTCCGAGCCGTCCGCGCCGATGTTGTACTCGAGGCAGTCGCGCTGGCGCGGCGGGAGCGCGTCGTAGTACCCGACGAGGGTGTTCGTGTCGTGCGTCGAGGTGTAGCCGACGCTGTTTTCGGGGTAGTGCATCGGCTGGTACATATCGCCCTCGCGGCACCAGTCGGCGTAGTGAGGCACGCGCATCGACGGGAAGTCGAAGCGCTCGCGGAGGTCGACGAGCCCCTGATCGAGGAACCCGAGATCCTCGACGACGAACGGTAGTTCGCCGAGTTCCGCTTCGACGGTCTCGAAGAAGTCCTCGCCCGGCGCGTCGCGCCACTCGCCCGCCGCCGGCGACTCGGCGTCGGCGGGGATCGCCCAGTACTCGTCGAACCCTTTGAAGTGGTCGATACGCGTGACGTCGACGAGTTCGAGGAGGCGTTCGAGTCGCGCGAGCCACCAGTCGTATCCGGTCTCCGAGAGCGCGTCCCAGTCGTAGACGGGATTCCCCCAGCGCTGGCCCTCGTCGCCGGGGTTCGGCGGGACGCCGGCGACGGCCGCCGGCTCGTGGTCGTCGGTCAGATCGAAGGCCTCCGGGTTCGCCCAGACGTCGGCGCTGTCGAGCGCGACGTAGATGGGGAGATCGCCGACGAGGTCGATGCCGCGCTCGCTGGCGTACTCTCGCATCGAACGCCACTGCCGATCGAAGACGAACTGGACGAACTCGCGGTAGGCCACCTCGTCAGCCAACTCCTCGCGGTGGGTCACCAGCGCGTCCGGTTCGCGCGTCCGGACCGGTTCGGGCCACGACGTCCACGCGCCGTCGTACCGCGTTCGCAACGCCATAAACAGCGTGTAGTCGTCGAGCCAGGTCGACTCGCGCTCGCGGAACGCCGCGAACGCCTCGCGGTCGGCGTCGTCCGCGTCGGCGTGGAACCGCTCGGCCGCGAGCCGCAACGTCTCGGTTTTGTACTCGCGGACGCGGTCGTACTCGACGTCGTGCGCCGGGAACGAGGGGACCGGTTCGAGGTCCGCCTCGTCCAGATACCCGGCGTCGACGAGTCGGTCGAGGCTGACGAGCAGCGGATTCCCCGCGAACGCGGAGTACGCCTGGTACGGCGAGTCGCCGTGGACCGACGCCGTCGGGCCGACCGGGCAGAACTGCCAATACGACTGCGCTGCGTCCGCGAGCCAATCGAGGAACGTGCGGGCGCCGCGGCCCAGGTCGCCGATGCCGTGTGGGCCGGGCAGGGAGGTGACGTGGAGGAAGACCCCGGACCGTCGATCGAATCGCATACTCGGACCACCCCGGGCAGAAAGTTAAGCGTGTGGCAACGGGCCGACGCCGGCGCGCACCGGGGCGGGCGGCCTGCCGTGAACCGCACACAATTAACACCGCGCGGGTCGTTGCTCGGATCGTGCATCCGAAGACGGTCCTCATCACCGGCTGTTCGTCCGGCATCGGCCGCGCCACGGCGCTCGCCTTCCTCGAGGAGGACTGGTGCGTCTACGCCACGGCCCGCAACCCAGCAGACATCGAGACGCTCGGTGAGAAGGGCTGCAACATCGCCACCCTGGACGTCACTGACCAAGACGACGTCGACCGCGTAGTCGACCGCATCATCGAAGAGGAGGGCCACATCTCCTGTCTCGTCAACAACGCCGGCTTCGGGCAGATGGGGCCGGTCGAAGACGTCCCCACCGAGCAGGTCCACCGGCAGTTCGACGTGAACGTCTACTGGCCGCATCGACTGCTCCGCGCGGTCCTCCCGCATATGCGCGAACAGGAGGACGGCACCGTCGTGAACGTCTCCAGCGCGGCGGGGCGGGTCTCGTTCCCCGGCGGCGGCATCTACGCGGGGTCGAAGTTCGCGCTCGAAGCGATGAGCGACGCGCTCCGCAACGAGGTCGACGAGTACGGCATCGACGTCGTCGTCGTCGAACCCGGCCCGGTCGAGACGCAGTTCACAGACCGCGCAGAGCGTGAGGTCCACGGCGACGACGGGGACAGAGGCGACGGCGACGACGCCGACGACATCCCGGGCATCGAACGCTCGGGCGCGTACGAGTCGTTCTACGAACTCTTCTCGGACACGCAACTGATCGGCGGCGGCGGACTCGGCGCAATCTCGGCCGAGCGCGTCGCAGAGGACATCCTCGACGCCGCCTCCTCGACGAAGCCACGACCCCGGTATCAGCCCGGGACGGCCGCGCGGATCTCGGTGCTGGCGCGACACCTCCCTGCGCGGTGGCTCGACACCGCCTACCGGTACCTCAGAAAGCTCTAGCGTGCGGTTCTGCGCGTTTCGCTACTCCAGACACGCCGCGACGACGCGGAGCGCCCGCTCGCCGCGCACTTCTTCGGCCAGAAGCGGCACGCGCTTTACGTCCCGACTCCTGAACAGTTCGGTCGCGCGACCGATGGCGTCCTGCTGGACCTGCCAGCGACGCTGACAGAACTCACAGTGCTCTAAGTCCGGCGAGACCACCCAGCGGTCGTCGACGTCGGCGCTCGTCACCTCAGCGAGGTCCTCCATCACGCGGTTGACGACGAGCGTCTGGACGGGGATGCCGTAGCCGTCGAGGCGCTCGACGAGGCGCTCGGACTCGACGACGCTCATCTCCTCGGGAATCATCACCACGCGGAAGTCCGTCTTCGCGGGATCGCGCAGGACGGTCCGGAGGCGTTCGATCCGCTCGCGGAGTTCGTCGAGGTCGGGCGCGGCGGCGTTCTCCTCGTTGCCCATCCCGAACATTCCTTTGACGCCCTCCATCATCCCCGAGAACTGCTGGCGGAACTTCGCGATGCGGCCGACCATCGAGTCCATCAGTTCCGGGAGTTCGAGCAGTCGGAGCGTGTGCCCCGTGGGTGCGGTGTCGACGACGACCCGGTCGAATCGGGGGTCGTCGAGGTACTCCATCAGTTGCTGCATCGCCGCCGCCTCGTCGGCGCCGGGCATCGACCCCGGCCCCATCGCGCCGCCGATGAGGTCCTCCATCCCGCCGAGGTCGCCGAAGGGCGACGCCCCTGCGCCCGCCGCGTCGCCGCCGGCGAAGGGGTTGTCCTCGACGTCCGCGTTCTGATCGAATCCGCTGCTGGCGTCGGCGTCAGATCCGAACCCGGCTCCTGCGCCCGCATCGCCCGCAGCGCCCGATCCGGCCGCCCCCGGTCCGGCCTCGTCGCCGAACGGGCCGGCGACGACCGAGTCCGGATCGATCTCGGCGGCGTACAGCGGGATGTCCTCGCGAATCCGCGTCGGCTCGGCCGGCACGTCGACGTCGAGCGTGTCCGACAGCGAGTGCGCCGGGTCCGTAGAGACGACGAGCGTAGCCGTGCCCGCGGCCGCGGAGGCGAGCGCCGTCGAGGCCGCCATCGTCGTCTTGCCGACTCCCCCTTTCCCGCCGTAGAGGACGTAGTCGGGAGCGTCGACCTGGTCGGGCAGCCCCGTCGCGTCCTCGGCGTCTTCGATCGGGTCGACGTGATCGACCGCCTCGACGTCGACGGTGTGGTCGTGGCTCTCCTCCGGCGAGTCGCTCTCGGTACGCGCGTCGTCGCCCTCGTCGGCGGCGTCGACGTCGATACTCGACATACGAGGGGGGACGAGATGCGGACTTGTGTACTTCTCGGTCGGCGGATGCGAGAGTCGCCCGAGCCAACGCGGTCCGCTCAGCGTACGCTTGCACCGCCCGCAGCCTTCAGCGGTCGTCGAAGTACGCGGCGAGTCGGTCCGCCGCCTCCGCCGCCCGGTCGGTACAGAGCGCAAAGCGGATCCAGTCGTCGTAGGCCTCGCCGAACGCTTCGCCGGGCATCCCCGCGACCCCGGCCTCGTCGATCAGCCGCTCGACGTTCGCCATCGTCCCCGGGAAGTCCTCGAAGCGCGCCAGGACGTAGAACGCGCCCTCCGGGGTGGTGTAGTCCGCGCCGGCCGCGTCGAGCGCGTCGGTGAACGCGTCGATCCGCTCGCGGAGCGTGTCGCGGACGGACTCGTAGTACGACGGAGGCGTCTCCTGTAAGGCGTTGGCGACGGCCGCCTGCGCGGGGCGGCTCCCGGTGACGTTGACGAGCATATGCCGCGCTCTCGCGTCGCCGACGAGGTGGTCGGGGAAGACGCCGTAGCCGACGCGAAAGCCCGTGATCCCCATCGACTTCGAGAACGACGAAGTGACGACGACGTGCTCGCGGTCGAGCGTGAGCGCGCTCTCGAAGCGTCCGGTGAAGTCGAAGTGGTCGTACACCTCGTCGACGAGGAGGAGGGCGTCGTGCTCGGCAGCGACGTCCGCGATTTCGTCGACGGCGTCGCGGCTGTAGACGGTGCCGGTGGGGTTGTTCGGCGTGTTGAGCACGATCATCGCCGTGTCGGACGAGGCCGCCTCGCGCATCCCCGCGACGTCGACGTGGCCGTCGTCGTGGACGGGCACGCGCGTCACGTCGCCGCCGAGCATCGTCGCCTTCCCCGGGTAGTACGGGTAGACGGGGTCGGTCAGGAGGAACTCCGAGCCCGACCCACGCTCTATCGCCTCCGCCATCGCGAGGTAGTTGGCCTCGGCCGCGCCGTTGGTGACGACCAGCCGCGATTCGTCGACGTTCCGCCGTTCAGCGATCACCTCGCGAAGCGCACCGAGCCCCTCGCTCGCCGGGTACTGGAAGTCTCGCGGGTCGCTGTCGGCGTAGGATTCGAGTCCATCTCGGAGCGCCTCCGGTGGTCCCCAGTCGGGGTTGCCCGAGACCATCGTCACGACGTCGCGGTCGGCGGCGACGGCGTACTGGATGACGCGGTAGAAGAGCGGTTCGTCGTACGCGTCGTCCGTCTCTGTCATCTCGTCTGCGGCGACGGATGCGAGAAGGGTGTGTTTTTCGACCGCGCCGTGCGGGCGTTCTTTACTGTTCGCCGCCCACCACACGGGTATGCGAGAGTTCGCATCCGATCCCCCGATCGAAGTCCGCGTCGGCGACGCCCTCCGCGAGACGGGCGAGACGGTCGCCGTCGCCGAGTCGTGCACGGGCGGCCTGATCGGGTCGCTCCTGACCGACATCCCCGGCTCTTCGGACTACTTCGACCGTTCGCTGGTGACGTACTCCTACGACGCGAAACTGACTGCGCTCGGCGTCTCACGGGAGTCGCTGGACGAACACGGGGCGGTCTCGGAGCCGGTGGCCCACGAGATGGCGGCCGGCGTCCGCGACACCGCCGGGACCGACTGGGGAATCTCGACCACCGGGATCGCCGGGCCGGACGGCGGCACGGCAGAGAAGCCGGTCGGGACCGTCTTCATCGGCGTCGCCTATCGGGGCGAGTGGGGAACAGGGGAGTCCTACACGCGCGTCGAGCGCTACGAGTTCGACGGCAGTCGAACCGAAATCAAAGAGCAGATCGCACGGCAGGCGCTCGAAACACTCCTCGTCGCCGTGGAGGCGTAGTCGGGACGGTCTGACGGGGTGAGAAAGTGGCCGACGGCGCGGCGCTCGATGAGACACAACGTTTGTAGGGGCGGCACGCAGACTCACAGCCGATGAACAAAGACGGGCACGTGCTGAACGGGGCGATCCTCGCGATCGGACTCGGGGTGATTCTCTCGGTGGATCCGACGTCGGGACCGCTCGTCGGGGGGGAGAGCGGGGCCGTCACGGTCGACGCCGCCGTGACGCTCGCCAGCGACACCGCCTGGTCGGTCGCGGAACTGTCGCTGCCGGTCGTCCTCGGCGCGCTCTTTCCCGACGTCGACACCGCGTTCGGCCGCCACCGAAAGACGCTGCACAATCTGCCGATCCTGGCCATCTTCCTCGCGTTTCCCTACGTCTTCGGGAACCTCAAGTTCGTCTGGATCGGGGTCGCGACGCACTACCTCCTCGATATGGTCGGCTCGAAGCGCGGGATCGCGCTCTTTTACCCGCTTTCGGCAACCGAGTACGACCTCCCGACCGGCGTGGCGACGTCGAGCAGCTGGGCGATCCGTGTGACGGTCTTCGTGACAGTGCTCGAACTGGTGTTGCTCGCGCTCGTCCACAACTACGTCTTCGCGCTCGACACGTCGCTGGCGGAGGCGACGAGCACGTTCGGGGTCCTCATCGGACTGTGAACGAACAGCACTGAACCGGTCTCCGAGACGGAGGTCAGTACTCTCTGACGTCGTCGAATCGATTTTCGTAGGCGACGTGTCCCGGATGGGTTGGCTCCATTCCCGAGAGAAACAGTCGGTCGATCTTCCCCCAGGAGTTCTCATAGCCCAGATGCGCGAACTCGGTCAGTCCGCGAACGGAGTGAGCGAGGCCGCTGCGCCGGAGAACGCGACGGGGCGCTTGCTCTCGGAGCGCGTCGACGAGGTCGGTCGCGGAGTCGATCGCGCGCTCGAACGTCGTCCACACCTCGCCGACGCTGCCGCGGAGGTGGGCGTACGAGGAGCCGAACCCCGGGAGACCGACGTCGTTCGCGAGGGTTCGAGCGTGGCGGTTCTGCCGCGAGGGTACCTTGAAGTTGTGCGTCTCGACGGCGTGGATTCGCTCGGCGAAGGCTGCGATCGTCTCGCGGTCGAGACTCACGTTGAGGAAGTTCGGGTGGGGGACGAGCACGGCCGCGTCCTGTCTGTCGAACTCCGCGAGCGCGCCGGCGAGCGAGATGAAGTCCGGGACCGGCTCGGAGAGCCCGATCGCGAGGACGTGGTTCCGATTCCGCCAGGAACCGGTGAACACCTCGCGGGCGGGGACGACGAGCAGGTCGTCGTCCGAGAAGCGTTCCGCGCGCTCGCGGATCGTCGGCAGGCGGACGAAATGCGGCGCGTACACCAAGACGTCGAGGCCGCGTGCCTTCGCACGAGCGACGACGCGCTCGTTCAGGATCTTCACGTGAGGGTCGACTCGGGTAGTCGTCGCCGCGCCGCCGTCGGTGCGTACGGCTGCCGCCACGTTCGAATCGGCGTCACTCGTTTGGTCCGGTCCGGACGCGGCCGTGTCGGTCACGTCCGTCGGTCTGCACGGCGCCGGGTTAGTGATTTCTATTTCTCATCCGCTGCGGAACGGTTTTGTCGGACCTGTGCGTGCGTTCCGATATGTCCCTGTGGAAGTGCGGCATCGGCGACTGTGGGGAGCGCTTCGAGGACGTCGAGTCCGCGATCATCCACCAGACGGTGGAACACGCCCGCCACGAGTGTACGGTCTGTGGCAGCATCGTCCCGGACGGCTACTTCGCGATCCGACACGCCTTCGAGGAACACTCCCGAGCGGAGTACGTGCGCGCCTACGACGCAGATTCGACGGCCGTGCGCGTCCGCGAAGACATCAAGGCAGATATCGAAGACGAAGCTAACCTCCGGGACGTCGTCGAAGAACTCAAACGGCGCGACGCGCTGTGAGCGTCGCCGGAGCGCTCCCATCCGTATTCGCCAGGCCCCGTCCGCAGACGCCGGGATCGTCGTCGCCGTCGCCCTCCTGAGACTGCGACCCAGTGCCCGTTTTCGCGTCTCGACTGCGCACAGGCCGCTCTCACGACGACGTGGACACTACCGACCGGCGGGAAAACGGCTCAGCGCTCGTCGCTGTCGAGGACGCGGATCTGGTCGCCGCGGACGGTGACCGGAATCGGAACCGTCGCCTCGTAGAGTTCGACTGTGACCTGGTCTTTCGTCTCGTCGATCCGCTGGACGCGAGCCTTCTCGCCCTTGAACGGACCGGCGATCAGTTCGACGATGTCGCCCTCGGCGATGCCTTCGACGTCCGGCGTCGGCGAGAGGAAGTGCTCGACTTCCGCGATCGAGGAGCGGCCGGCTTCCCCGCCGCTCTTGACGAGGCCGCGAGCGTGCGGAATCTCCTCGAGAACGCGCGTGATCACGGCATCGTTGTCCGATTCCACCATCACGTAGCTCGTGAGCGAGTCCGGAGCTAACACGGCGTGGATCTCCGGTTCCTCGCGGTTGGCGATCATATCGGCGACCGTCCGCTCCTGGCTGGCGGTCGTCTTCACCGAGTAGATCGGCACGTCAGACACCCCCCGGGAGGAAGCTCATCACCGCGTAGATGAGAAAGCCCAGGAAGCCGACGAGAACGATGCCGGCGCCGGCGATGAGACCAATCTGTGAGAATTCCTCCCACGAGGGGGTGCTCGCCAGCTTCAGCACCCGCACGTAGCTGGTCAGGTCGTACTTGACGTCCATCGTTGTGCCGTAGCTTGTATGCCGGGCTTTTTCTATCTATTGATGCCCGCTTCGCGCTGCGGCAGCACTGGAGGGAAGTGATGAAGCAAAAAAAAAAACCGGACGTCCCAGAGCAGCAGTACGGAACCAACAGTCGGGGGTCCCGAGAGACGGAACCACACGACGGGGATAGGGTCGCTATTCGACGTAGTCGATCTCGGCGCCGCCGGCCTGTCCCTGTGGCGGGGCCTGCGGTTGGGGTTGGGCCTCGTCGTCGTCGCTGCGGCCGTAGATCTGCGGCGATTCGACGCCCGTGACGACGATCATCGTCCGCATCGTGCCGTCGATCTCCTCGTCGACGGAGGTCCCCCAGATGATCCGTGCGTCGGGGTCGATCCGGTCGTAGATCTCTTCGACGACGCCCTCGGCCTCCTCGATGCTCATATCCGACCCGCCGGTGACGTTTACGAGCGCGGAGTTCGCCCCCGAGATGTCGACGTCCAAGAGCGGCGAGCGGAGCGCGCTCTTGACGGAGTCTTGGGCCTTCGATTCGGAGTCGGACTCGCCGAGGCCGATCATCGCGACGCCGCCGCGCTCCATCACGGTCTTCACGTCGGCGAAGTCGAGGTTGACCAGCCCGGGCTTTGTGATGAGTTCGGTGATCCCCTTCACCGAGCGCATCAGCACCTCGTCGGAGACTTTGAACGCCTGGCGAACCGGAAGCTTGCCGACCGCGTCGAGCAGGCGGTCGTTCGGCACGACGATGACGGTGTCGGCGACGTCGCGGAGGCGTTCGAGCCCCGCTTCGGCGTTGGTCCGGCGGACCTCGCCCTCGGCGGTGAACGGCGTCGTGACGATGGCGATGGTGAGTGCGCCGGACTCGCGAGCAGCCTTCGCGACGACCGGGGCCGAGCCGGTGCCGGTCCCGCCGCCGAGCCCGGCCGTGACGAACACCATATCCGAGCCGTCGATCGAGTCGTAGATCTCCTCTTGGGACTCTAAGGCGGCTTCCTCGCCGACCTGCGGGAGCGAGCCCGCGCCGCGGCCCTGCGTCTTCTGTTCGCCCATCAGGATCTTCGTGTCGGCTTCGATCTCTACGAGGTGCTGGACGTCGGTGTTGGCGGCGACCAGCGTCGCGCCCTCGATGCCCTCTTCGTGCATTCGGTTGACGGTGTTGCCGCCGGCGCCGCCGCAGCCGACGACCGTGATGTCAGTCTGGAGGTCGACGAGGACTTCCTGCAGTTCCTCGTCGGTCATCGTTCCGGTGCGGGGCATCTCCCCGCCCGTGGGTGCGTCGACGGCGTTCCCATCCCCCGTCTCCTCGGCCTCGTCTATCGCATCGTCGACGATGGAGTCCATAGTATGGCCATTCGTACCGAATACAGCCTAATTATCTTTCCCCCTTTCGTCGGACACGCGTCTGACGCTCAGGTGGCTTGACGCGGGGGTTCGGCGGAGTTCCCGGGGGCGAGGGGGATGATCCACTGGGAGTCGCCAGTCAGATCGACTGCTATCGACGCCCGAATCGGTCCGGAGTCGGCGGCCGTACGACTCCGAATGCGACGCACAGACTACGGCGAGTTCGTCGGCCGGGGCGCGCTGCCGACCGGGAACGTTACGGTCTCCTCGGCGTGGACCTCCGCGGGCGTGACCTCGCGTCCGTCGACCTCCACGGTCTCGCCCGCGGACAGTCGGCCGAAGGCCGGCCCCTCCGGGACGCCCAACTCGGCTGCCGCCGCCGGGTCGAACGTCTCTCGCGTCGCGACGACGCGGCCGTCCTCCCTCCGGACCTCGTCGTACTTCGATTCGAGGATGGACGCGAGCGCGTCAGCGAGCGCGTCGAGAGCGCTGACGTCGCCGACAGCGGCATTCCCCTGGGGTTTCGTCCCGCCTTCGACCGTCTCGAAGGCGAGGAGCGTGGCGCTTGCGGCCTCCATCGTCGCCGCCTGGTCGATGCCCGAGGCCTCCGCGAGGAGGTCGTCGGGGAGCGAGACGACGTCGAAGGCGTCGCGGTCGGCCACGTCGTCGGTGGCGTCTTTCGCCGGGGTCCCGAGCCGAAGTCCGGCGTCGATCGGCGAGAGCGCTGCTTCGATGGTTTCGACGAGGTCGAGGTCGACGTCGGTCGTGACGCGGAGCCACGTCTCGCCGACGACGCGGTAGCCGAGGTCGTCGATGACGGCTTCGAGTTCGGGATCGTCGGCGGCGACGAGCGCGCGTGTCGCCGCCGACTGCTCGAACGCCTGGTCGACGACCGCCGCGTTCGCCTCGGGTGCGCCCATCGACTGGAGGACCCAGTCGGCACCGATGTGGCCGATCGCCCAGTCCGTCTCGCGGAGGACCCGTTCGAACTGGGGTGCGTAGTGGCCACCGCCGAATCCGACGATCTGTCGCGGTTCGTGGCCCGAGTCGGCGCCGCCGGTCGGGGCAGCGTCGACGGACCGCGTTGCGTCCGGAGCCGTCCCCGAAAGCGAAAGCACTGCGCGGGCGACGGCCGCGGCACCCTCGGGGTCGTCCCACTCGGTCTCGCTGCTGCCGAGTTCCACGAACAGGGAAGGGGCGCCGACGTCGCTCGGGCCGTGGTGCGTGCACTCGATGCCGACGTCGTAGCCCTCGGGCGCGTGGCGGTCGAACGCCTCGACGACCGCTCGCTGGACGTTCGGACACGTGCGAGCCAGCTCGCCCGGTTCACCGCCGTGTTCGGCCGGCCCGAAGTTCCCCGTGAAGTGCGCTGTCAGGAGCGGGCCGGTATCACCCGAGTGCCGCGAGAGAAAGGCGACGAAAGCGGGCTGTTCCGAAAAGGCGGCCGCGACGCCGTCGAGTTCGAGGTGCCAGGCGTCGAACTCCCGGAGCTCGAAGTCCTCGTAGCGGTAGTACGTCCCACCACCGTCGGCGTCGCTGCGCGCGGTGTCCTCGCGCGTCTCCCACTCGACGAGCGAGCGGAGTGCCTCGCCGATCGCGACCGAGGCGGAGTCGGCGCGGCTGACGACCAGTCCGATCACGACCGGGAGTGGTCGCCGCTCGGTATAAAAACTCTCGGAGCGGCGGGAAGGCGGACGCTTCGTCGCTCAGTCCGCGCGCTCCGGTTCCGGCATCGGCGTCCCGCGGATGTTGGCGACGGTGAGTTTGGCGAGTCGCTGGAGGTCACGCCGACGGCTGGCGAGGAGTCCGGCGGCGAGCACGACGTAGACGACCGAGTACGCCAAGAGCAGGTAGATAGAGTACGTCTCCGCGAGCGCTTCCGGATAGACTCGGATGAGCGCGAACTCGATGACGACCTGCGAGACGAACAGGACGAGAAGCGTCACCGCCTCGCGGACGCTGATGCGGAAATTCACGAGGACCGCGAGCGCGAAGAAGCTCTGTGCGGCGGTGAGCCAGATTTCGGCCGCCTGCTTGAACTCGAACGGCAAGACGCCGTAGGAGCCGAGCGAGATGCTGTAGACGACCGAAAGCGTCCCGATCAGGAGCGTCCACTGATTCAGCTTCGAGGAGATGAGCGCGTTGAACGCCGCCGTCGCCCGCGCCTTGTTCACGAGGTAGGCGGTCACGATGAGTTCGGGGCTCTCAGACGCCAGCGGCGCGATCCACTGGATCATAAAGAACTCCGGGATACCGTACTGCAGTCCCAATCGCTCCAGTCCGTGCGCGAACGGTTCGACCGCTGTGAGGATCAGGAAGCCGGAGTAGACGAACAGCGTGAGGACGATGGGGACGCGGACCTTCCGGGGATACGACTGGAAGTACGCCGGCACGCCGACCTGTTCGTCGTGGTCGTCGACGTCACCGCGGACGATGATCGCGATGTAGGTGACGTAGAGACCGACGAGGACGACCGTGTCGACGATGTCGATACCGCCGCTGAGCGGGACGAAGAAGGCGAAGATCGTAGCCAAAAAGAGGAAGAGAATCTCCGTCGAGATGCTCGGATCGAGTTTCACGGCGTCGCGGAGCGTGCCCTCGCGGTTGACGACGCTCCCATCGTCACGGCCGCTGGCGGTCGCTTTGTAGATCGAGAACAGCGCGATCCCGGACCAGCCGAGACCGATGAGGATGCGGTTCGCGCCGGTCATATTGGCGACCGCGAGGTTCGCCTTCGCCGGGTCGGTCGCCGCCTGCCAGGCGTACAGCGCGTCGACGGCGTACTCGGGGGCGACGGCGAGAACGGCGAGAACGGCCAGTGCGAACGCCCGCGGCACGTCTTTCTCAGCCGTCTCAGCCCCCCACGCAAGGAGGAAGGACGCCCCGAGGACGGCGAGGCCGCTGACGCCGACGATCGAGAGCGGCGCGAAGCCGTCGGCCAGTCCCGTCGCCCACGCGACGACCCACGGGAGCGTCAACACGACGCCCCCGGCGACGGCGGTGAGCGGGTGGCGTAAGCGCGAAGTCATCACTCAAAGTGGCCGCTTGCCCCGCCTATCTCTTGCGGTTCATACTGTCGGACAGAACGATGTGAAAAGTATCGGCATCCCGTGGGTGCCAACATCATTCACGAACTTCTGTCCGACAGTATCAGTGATAGCGACAGCGTGAGCGCGGCCGCGACGCCGCCGGAGACGCGCGAGACTGGCCGCCGAGCGACCATTTAATTCGATCGCGTGGCGACGCGTGGGTATGGATGTATACGGACTCTTGGGGAATCCGGTCGAGCACTCGCTGTCGCCGCCGATGCACGAGGCTGCCTACGAGGCGCTCGGGATCGACGCGCGCTACGTCACCTTCGAACCCGACCGCGACGCCGCTGCGGAGGCCGTCGCGGCCGCGGAGACGCTCGGAATCGCGGGGTTGAACGTCACGATCCCGTTCAAGCAGGACGTCCTCGACGCGGTCGAATCGGACGACGTCGCCCGCCGCGTCGGCGCGGTAAACACGATCGCCTTCTCCGACGAGACGCCGCAGGGGTACAACACGGACGTCGCGGGCGTCGAACGCTCGTTCGCGCACCACGGCGTCGCCATCGACGGTCGCGACGCGGTCGTCGTCGGCGCGGGCGGGGCCGGCCGGGCCGCGTCGTTTGCGCTCGCGGACGCCGGGGCGTCGGTCCACATCGCGAACCGGACGGTCGAGAGCGCGGAGTCGCTCGCGGCCGACGTGCCCGGCGCGACGGCGGGCGGCCTCGACACACTCGACCGCGTCGCCGACGCCGACCTCCTCGTCAACGCGACGAGCGTTGGGATGGAGCCCGACGTGGACGAGACCCCCGTTCCGGCCGACCATCTCCACGCTGACCTCGCCGTGCTCGACGCGGTCTACGCGCCGATCGAGACGCGATTGCTCCGGGAAGCCGCCGAGGTGGGCGCGACGACCATCGACGGCGCGTGGATGCTCCTGTTCCAGGGCGTCGAGGCGTTCGAGCGCTGGACCGGGCGCGACGCGCCGGTCGACGCGATGAACGAGGCGCTGCGGGCCGAGTTGGAGTAAGTATCGAGGTACTGGCAGGGACGAGAGAGGGCGAGAGCGAGAGGTTGACTCAGTCGTCGGCGTCGCTCTCGACGCTCGTTCGCGAGGCGCGGCGGCTGGCGCGCTCGACGAACTCCTCGGGCAGTTCGTCGATCTCGCCGGCCTGGACGCCCCAGAGGTGCGCGTAGAGGTCGTCGTTCGCAAGCAGCTCCTCGTGGTCGCCGCGTTCGGCGATACGGCCGTCTTCGAGGACGACGATCTGGTCGGCGTCCTTGATCGTCGAGAGCCGGTGCGCGATGCTGAACGTCGTTCGGTGCTCGGTCAGGCGGTCGAGCGACCGCTGGATGAGCATTTCTGTCTCGGTATCGACGTCCGAAGTCGCCTCGTCGAGTACGAGGATCTCGGGATCGCGGAGGACGGCGCGAGCGATCGAGAGCCGCTGGCGCTGGCCGCCCGAGAGCTTCACGCCGCGCTCGCCGATCTCGGTGTCGTAGCCATCGGGGAGGTTCTGGATGAAGTCGTGCGCTTCGGCGGCCTTCGCGGCCGCGACGACCTCCTCGTGGGTCGCGCCGAACGTCCCATAGCGGATGTTCTCTTCGACGGTGCCGTAGAACATAAACGTCTCCTGGCTGACGTAGCCGATAGAGCGCCGGAGGCTCGGGATCGTGACGTCGCGGATGTCGGTCCCGTCGATCGAGATCGATCCCTCGTCGACGTCGTACATCCGGAGGAGCAGTTTGAGCACGGTCGACTTGCCGGCCCCGGTCGGACCGACTAACGCGAGCGTCTCGCCGCCGTCGACGCTGAACGAGATGTCTTCGACGATCGCCTCCTCGTCGCCGTAACCGAAGGTGACGTCGTCGTAGACGACGCGACCCTCGTCGACGACGAGGTCCTCGGCGTTCGGGTCTTCCGCGATCTGGGATGGCTCGTCCATCAGGCCAAAGATCCGGGCGGCGGAGGCGTACGCACGCTGGTACATATTGATGATCTGGCCGAACTGCGCCATCGGCCAAATGAAGCGCTGGGTGAAGAGGATGAAGCCGACGAACTCGCCGGGCGTGAGTTCCCCGGTGAAAAACAGCGGCGCGCTGCCGGTCTGGCGGTAGGTGAGCACCCAGGCGCCCCCGAGGAGGAACGTGAGGACGAAGCCGACGCCCGAGAGAATCCGGAGGCTGGGGAAGAACTTGATCCGCGTGCGGATCGCCCCCCAGTTGGCGTCGAAGTAGTCCTGGGAGACGTCGTCGACGCGGTCGGACTCGAAGTCCTCCGTGTTCGCGGACTTGATGACCTGGATTCCGCCGAGGTTGTTCTCAAGTCGGGAGTTGAGTTGCCCGACCGACGAGCGCACGTCGGCGTACTGCGGCTGGATCGTCTGGACGAAGCGGTAGGTGAAGTAGCCGATCAGCGGGACGACGGTCAGCGTGATTGCCGCCAGTTGCCAGTTCCAGTACAGCAGGATCGCCGCGATGCCGAGGACCATCACGCCGAGGCGGAACGCCGAGTTCATCCCGTCGTTGAGGAAGCGCTCTAAGCGATTGACGTCGTTCGAGAGGATCGACATCATCTCGCCGGTCTGCTTGTCGGCGAAGAAGTCCATATTCAGCCGCTGCATCTTGTCGTAGGTGTCGGTCCGGATCGCGTGCTGGATATGTTGGGCGAAGGCGTTCCAGCCCCAGTTGCGCGTCCAGTGGAACGCCGCGCCGCCGAAGAAGGCGACGGCGATCAGCCCCGCAGAGAGATAGAGTTGCTCGGCGGACGTCGCCGGCAGCCACGCGTCGGGGACGAGCCACAGCGAGAACGGCCGCTCGTCGAAGAAGATGGAGTCGACGGCGACCGCGAGGAGGATCGGCGGCAGGAGATCGAGCACTCGCGCGACGACGCTGGATGTCAGCCCGACGGCGAACGCAAACGCGTTCTCGCGGCCGTACTCGGCGAAGAGTCGGCGCATCGGGTTCTCCGCGCGCTCGCGCTGGCGCTCGAAGGGATCGTCTTCGTCCGCGAGGGAGTCCATCATCGCGTCTCAGGGCTCGTCGGTACTAAAGGGTTGGATCGTAGCGGTATTCGAGGAGGCTCACAGGGACCGGCGTTCGACGTCGGGATCGATCCCTGCCGCTTCGAGGTTCTCGCGAACGCGCCTCCGGAGTGGATCGGGAACCGTCTCCCGGCCGACGGGGACGGCGGTCTCGCCGTCGCCCTTCACCTTCCAGTAGAGGACGCACTCGGAGGGTTCGTAGAACTCGATACTGTAGTGGTCGTCGGCGCCGCGGTAGTGAACGCGCGCAGCGTAGCCTTCGGCCTGCCAGCCGTCGAGGGAATCGAGGCCGTCGAGCGAGCCGTCCATACGAACCCTGACGGGCGCGGTCACCCTCGGCCTTTCGTTCCGGGCCGGTGCGTCGACGACGGGAGTGCTACCCGTCTGCCGGCCCCCAGCGTCCCGCGACTCGAATCCGATCGCCCGGCTCGATACCGTGTTCTGTGGTGTAGTTGTACGGCACTTCCAGCACGTACTTGCCCCGGCCGCGGTAGCGCGTCAGGTCCGAGCCGGAGGTGCCCTCGGGCGGGAGTTCGGCGTGGTGGATGGTCGTGATCGTCCCGTTAGCGTCGACGAAGGCGATGTCGAGCGGGAAAGCCATCTCACGCATCACGTAGGCGTGCTGTTCGTCGGCGTCGTGGACGAAGAGCATCCCCTCGTTCGGGCCGAGCGAGTTGGTGTCGCTGAGTCCGGTGTAACGCTTCTGCCCCGTGTCGGCGACGCGGACGTTCACCGACGCGAGCGTCTCGCCGGTCGCGTCGTCGACGACAGTGACTGTCGTCCGCTCGTACTCGCCGGTCGGAAGCAGCCCGGGGTTCATCGCGACGGCGACGATGCCGAGCGCGAGGAGGGCAGCGAGCGCGAGCACGACGGTACCGAGCGTCGACCGATCGACCATACGCTGCGATTCGAGCGAGTCGGCGTAAGGATTCCGTCGTTGGGATTGGAAACCGTTCATCTTATACACGTGTGCAGACTCGTGTCGCCTACGGGCTCGTGGTCTAGCTGGTTATGACGCTTCCCTTACAAGGAAGAGGCCGGTGGTTCGAATCCGCCCGAGCCCATACGAGTGCCCGAGCGTAGGGAGGGCCGAGTCTGTTCCGAGCGGTGGATTCTGAACCAGGGAGCGAACGCAGTGAGCGACCGAGGTTCGAATCCGCCCGAGCCCACTAATTCTGTGCGAGCGACAGCGAGCACGAATTCGTGAACCGAGGAAGGAATCGAACTCAGAGAGTCGCAGCGTCGAGCGGAGCGAGGCGACCGCCTCTCGATTAGTTCGAATCCGCCCGAGCCCATCAGATTTTGTGACGGCAGCGACGACGAGTCCGAATGCCGTTACAGAGGTGGTGGGTTCGATGCAGGAAACGGTGCAGTCGGGCAATCGAATCGACCGACACCGGCGGCGCGACAATCCGAAACCCTTTTTTATATACTCGGCCTCGATCGAAGTGCGCGCCGCCTTAGCTCAGACTGGGAGAGCACTCGACTGAAGATCGAGCTGTCCCCGGTTCAAATCCGGGAGGCGGCATTTTCCTGCGACCGAAGGGAGCAGTGAAAATGTTCCCAACCGCGATTTGAACCAGACGAGTCGCGCACGGCGAACGAAGTGAGCGAGCACGTCTCGGCGAGGTTCACAATCCGGGAGGCGGCATCCAGTTTCTACACGGTTCCCATTCGAGTAGCTTCCGCACTCGACTGAAGGTCGAGCTGTCCGACAGTATCAGACGAGCAGGAGCGGCTCGTCGAGCTGACGGGCGACCTCGTGGGCGATGTGACCCAGATGGGCCGCTTCGTAACCGCTCTCACCGTGCGTGCCGAGGACGACCAGTTCGATCCCGTGGGTGTCGACGTATTCGAGTATCTTTTCGTGGGGCGTTCCTCGGTCGACGTGAGTCTCGACGTAATCCACGGAGGAGTCGTACGCCTGCGCTTCGAGGTCGGCGACGATTCGTTGGCCTTCGTCCTCGAGGTCGTCGAGCATCGTTTCGATCTCCGCCTCCGGTTTATCCGCAGAGAACTGCTCGGAATCAGCCACGTAGAGCAGGTGTAGGTCCGCGTTGAACAGGGCAGCCAACTCGATCGCTCGTTCGACGGCGTTCTCGGCGCCGTCGCTGCCGTCGGTGGGGGCGAGAATCGTCTCGTACATAACTAGCGTTTCTCCGCCTAGATAGTAGTTTGTTGGGGTGTAACACGTTGACAATGCCCGCGATATTATGTGTATCCGCACTGAACGTACGGCTATGGCACCCGACGTCGAAGCGGAGAGCGACCTGCCGGCCAGCCTCGAGGAACTGTTGGACCAACACGAACCCGAGACGATAGCGGCGATTCGCGACTACTGTGATCAGTTGCTCGAAGCGTACGACATCGAAGAGGACCTGGACGAACGGACCTACGGGTAGCCGGCTGGAGAGCCGAGAACGACTAGGTGTAGCTGTCGATGAGCGCGGATACCTCGTCGATGTAGTCCTCGCGGACGCGTCTGTTCGACATCTCCTGGACGTGCGTCGACGTCTGATCGATACCCGGGCTCGTTCCGAGTGGTCGATCGACGAGGTCGTACTGTGAAATCAGTTCGACCGTTCCCTCGACTGCTTCGAGATTGTCGATGATCGCGTCGATCGCCTGCCTCACCTCGGTCCGGTCGGCAAAGTCGGGGCACCGCGTCATCCACCCACGATCGCCGCCGTGTTCGTAGGCGGCCCACACGTCGGCCTCGAAAAAGCTCGTTTCGCCCCGGTGTTCGATGTTCGAGGTGGCGTCGTCCTGTACGTAGATGGCGTACTCGGGCGCTTCCTGGTCGAGTCCGAAGATAGAGAAGAAGTCGTCCCACTCGGTCGGCAGGTCGTCGAGTTGGCCAGTCAACGCGACGTCCCACACCTGATTGCGGGCGTTCGTCCGCTCTGCGCGCCACGAATCGAAGCGGCCTTCGTCGACGAAGACGGGGATCGAATTTCGGCCGATCCCCTCGTACAGCCCCGCGTAGTAGACGCCCTCCATCGGCTCCAGTCGAACGACCGGTTGCCCGGAACTGATGCTGACGAGCGCGTCGATACTGGTCGGTGCGTCTGTCGAGAGGGCGTCTCTGAACTCGAAGTGTCGCTGCTTGATGAGTCGTGGATCCCCGAAAATCATCGGGGCGTACAGAGACAGCGTCCCCTCGACTGTGACGTACGACCCAGTGTCGAGCGTGTCTCGGCGATGGGCGCTCCAGAACTCCTTGACCCCGCCGATTTCGTCGACGCCCCCGTCTGGCACGATGGACTTTCGCTGGTGGTAGGCACTCGCGGCGTTGACACCAAGCGTCAACGCACCGAGCGTCGCCGAGATCGGATCGACCATATCGTACCCTCCAAACGACACTACTTAACAGTCATCGATCCCGACATCGGGCGTCGGTGCTCCGAGGACTCATAGTGATTACTCTCACTGTGTACCGCCGAGCGCCACTCTCGGTGGCGATGGTCGGCGGTAAGAGACGAGAGTAATCATTATCACACGTGCTGAGGGCTGCGATTTTTTCCGGACTTGTCCGGGGGGCGAGGACGACGGACCACTATAGTAGCTTTGCAACTGATTGCGCACCCGATCACACGCTGTCGGGCAATCGGGTGCGTGAAGACGTGCAAATGCTACTATAGACAGAGACGAGAGCCAGCAACACCGGGCGGCCGCGAGTCCAGTTCTGGAGGCTCTCGGTCACACGGCGTGGTACCACGAGTCGCACAACAGTTATACATCGGCGGGGATTCGGTACGGTCGCAATGGCAAACGGCACTGTCGACTTCTTCAACGACACAGGCGGTTACGGCTTCATTTCCACCGAGGACGCGGACGAGGACGTCTTCTTCCACATGGAAGACATCGGCGGCCCGGACCTCGAAGAGGGTCAGGAACTCGAGTTCGAGATCGAGCAGGCCGACAAGGGCCCGCGCGCGAAGAACGTCGAGCGTCTGTAAGAAGTCGACGTACCACATACGTAGCGGACGGAGGCTGGCGGTCGAGCGGGCAGCTGATTCCGGTTCGGTTGCGGCAGTTCTCTGAAAAATCCTTCTTTCGGCACCGCGATCCCAGAGTTGCGACGCCGTCTCCGAGCCCACGATGAGATCGGGAGCCGATCGGTTCCGACCCCCACAATAGCCGACACGTTCTCGGCGACGGCGGTCAAAGCAGGCGTATGGTCGAGATGGAGTACGTCGAGGCGTACGGCGCGCGCGTCCCGAAGGTGGGACTCGGGACGTGGCAGCTCACGGGCGAGGAGTGCTACGAGACGGTGTCAACCGCGCTTGATGTGGGCTACCGGCACATCGACACCGCGCAGTTGTACGACAACGAGACGGAGGTGGGCCGCGCGATCGCCGACGCCGACGTCGATCGCGAGGACCTGTTTCTGACCACGAAGGTCTCGCCGCGAAACGCCGGCTACGACGGCGTAATCCGATCGACGAAAGAGAGCCTGGAACGACTGGACACGCCCTACGTCGATCTGCTTTTGTTGCACTGGCCGAATCCGCTCGTCTCGGTGGGTGAGACGATGCGTGCGATGGATCGGCTCGTCGAGCAAGGGCTCGTCTACAACATCGGCGTCAGTAACTTCCCGAAGGTCTTCTTGGAGCGCGCACGCGAGGCTGCGGAGACGCCGATCGTAACGAATCAGGTCCAGTTTCACCCTTACAAGCCCCAGCGGCGAATGCTCGGCTACTGCCAGCGAGAAGAGATATTCCTCACCGGTTACAGCCCGCTCGCCCGCGGCACTGCACTCGGAGACGATGACGTCCAGCGGCTCGCCGAAGCGTACGACAAGACGCCCGCCCAGATCGTTCTCCGGTGGGCCATCCAGCACCGCGACGTCGTCGTGATTCCGAAAGCCTCCGGCGAAGCCCACCTCCGCGAGAACCTCGAACTCTTCGACTTCAAACTCACCCGCTCGGAGGTCGAAGAGCTCACCAAGTCGTCGCTGCTCAGATCCGGGAAGGCGATGCTCGATGGGATGCTGAGCGAACTCCGCTGATGGCTGCTCGCGGACGCACCCCGAATCGATGACCGACGCCGACGACCGCGGGCGCGACCACCCCTCTCGATCCCGACGCAGAGCGGGGAGCGTCGCTGCCGCGTGGACACTCATCGTCGTGCTCGCGTCGGTCGTCGACCCGGCAGCGATACTCGGCCCGGCCGCCGGCGGGGCCCCAGCGCAGGACATCGGGACCACGGCGGCAGTCGGGATGGACGTCTACACCGTCGCACACCTCGTCGCCTACGGTGTCCTCGCGTGGCTCGTGGGGGTGTGGTTCGACTCCGGCTCGGCCGACTCGAACGCTGTCCGCACTGCACTCGTCGCGGTCGGCGTCGCAGCGGCTGTCGGCTTTGGTGTTGAGGTCCTGCAGATCCCGGTGGCTGCGCGGGCGGGGAGTACGGCTGACGCCGTCGTGAACGTCGTCGGCGCAGTAACGGGCGTCACGACGCGTGCGACCGTCCGGACGGTCATACTGTCGGACAGAACTATGTGAAAAGTATCTGCGCCCCGTGGGTGCCAACATACTTCACGAGCTTCTGTCCGACAGTATCAGGACCGCGCGAGATGGCGCGCGCCGGGGTCGGTGACAGCGGGGACGCGCGGTTTTTATTCACAGAGCCGAAACGGGATGGAGATGTCGGTCACGACGCTGCACCGCCCGACGCACCGCGACGCGCTCGGACTCTTAGAGACGGCGTTCGGCGGCGGGCGGCTGGTGACCGTGTTCGGCCGATGTACCGTCGAGTACGACGGGCGAGCGTCGTCCAGCCTCGGCCCCGGCGATCGACTCATTATCTGCAAGCCCGACGGCACGATCCTCGTGCACACCGACGAGAAGCGCAAGCCGGTGAACTGGCAACCGCCGGGCTGTACTCATCGGGTGAGCGTCCGTGAGGGCCGGCTCAGAATCCGGAGCGAACGCTCCGCTCCCGAGGAGCGCCTCGACGTCGATTTCGAGCGGATCGAACAGGTCTCGGCGTACGAAGTGACCGATCGGAGCGATCTGACGTTGACCGGGAGCGAAGAGGACCTCCGACAGCGGATTCTCGACGATCCCGCGTTGATCGAACCGGGATTCGTTCCGGTCGCCACCGAGCGCGAGACGACAGCGGGGCCGGTGGACGTCTTCGGTGCCGACGCCGACGACCGGCCGGTCGTCGTGGAGTTGAAACGGCGGCGCGTCGGTCCCTCAGCAGCGAGCCAACTGCAGCGATACGTAGACGCACTCGACGAGGAGTTCCCCGGCGAATACGTGCGCGGCATCCTGGTTGCCCCCTCCGTGACCGACCGGGCGGCCGCACTCCTCGAAGAGCGGGGCCTGGGGTTCGTCGCGCTGGACCCGGTCGGAGAAGATGGCGACGGCAGTGGGAGTGATAGCAATCGGAGCGGCGGCAGTGGGGGCGACGACAGCGAGAGCGACGACAGCGAGAGCGGCACCGTCGACGGCGCATAGGGGCCAAGGAGTCCCCGCGTGCAGACCCAGTGACCACGGGATCGGCGGCGAACAGTTCGAAGCGCTTTTAGGTCGTCTGGGCGTCGTTCCGCACAAGTAACTATGTCCGACAAACCCGCCTCCATGTACCGGGAACTGTCGAAGCCGTCCTACACGCGGCGAGAGTACATCACGGGCATTCCCGGCTCGAAGATCGCACAGCACAATATGGGTAACCTCCAGACCGGTCCCGAGGACTACCCGATCCAGATCAGCCTCCGCATCGAAGAGGAGTGTCAGATTCGCCACGGCTCGCTCGAATCCGCGCGCCTGTCGGCGAACCGCGTGATGCTCAAAGAGGTCGGACAGGAGAACTACAAGATGGTCCTCCGGAAGTTCCCCCACCAGGTCCTGCGTGAGAACAAGCAGGCGACCGGGGCGGGTGCGGACCGTGTCTCAGACGGAATGCGTCAGGCCTTCGGCAAGCCCGTCGGCACCGCCGCGCGCATCCAGCGCAACGAGCGCGTCTTCACCATCTACTGCAACCCCGAGGACGCCGAGGTTGCGAAGGACGCGCTCCGCCGCGCGTACAACAAGATGTCGCCGCCGTGCCGCGTCGACGTCGAGAAGGGCGAGAAGCTCCTGGTCTCCTAGAGCCGCCGGGCACGCTGGGACCCGAGCGCCACGCCGCGACGACTTCGCACCGCGAACCGGCCGCTTTTTGCGCTGTCGCTTCCACGCAGTAGTCGATGCTTCGACTCGCCGTGACGACGTCCTCGGAGACGTTCGAGCGGATGCACGACCCGCTGGCCGCCCGCGACATCGCCGTCGAGCACCTGCAGGCGAAAGAGCGGGTCGTCGATCTCACGACGCCACCGACCCGTCACTTCGACGTCGGGTTCGTGTATCCCAGTCGGCTGATGGAGGGCGGCGTCGTGGACGGGCGCCACGCGATTCCGTGGGTGAACGACCGGGACGCGGTCGTCACCTCGCGGAACAAAGCGGGCGTGATCGCCGCGCTCTCCCGTGCTGGCGTGTCCGTCCCGGAGACGCGCCTCGTCTCGAATCCCGTCAGCGACGAGGACGTCGCCGCGGCCGTCGCCGACATCGACTTTCCCATCGTCGTCAAGCCGAACTCCGCGACCCGGGGCGTCGGCGTCGCGAAAGCCACCGATCTCGACTCCCTTTTGGGCATCGTCGACTACCTGAATCTCGTCCACGACTACCGCGCGACGGGCGATCAGTCCTATCTCCTGCAGGAGTACCTGCCGAACGCGCGCGATTACCGCATAATGGTCGTCGACGGGACCGTCGTCGGGGGCGTCGAACGCAAACTTTCGGACGACGCGCGCGACGCCGGGCGCTGGAAGCACAACGTCCACCGCGGGGCGACGGCGACAGCGGTCGACGTTCCTGACGACCTCCGATCGCTCGCCGCCGACGTCGCCGCCGAACTCGACATCGACTACCTCGGCGTCGACGTGCTAGTCTCGGACGGCCGGGCTGTCGTCTCGGAGACGAACGCGCGGCCGACCATCGACGACGAAAAGTACGCGGACAGCTTCTGGGACCGACTCGCAGCGCTGATCCGGCGGACAGCGGGCGAGTGATCGGTTCGGGTCGAGTCGAGGACGTACCTGCGGTGTCAGTATCCAGAGCGGTCACGTCGCTCGCGTAAGTGGTTCCGAAAGAGTCCAGTGGGAGTACGGCCGAGCAGCGTTCAGCGGCGTGGCGAAAGCGCCCTCAGTCGAGGTCGATCGAGGCCGAGTCGTCGACCTTCTGCAGCGTGACCTGGAGGATACCGTTGTTGAACGACGCGCTCGCGCTGTGTTCGTCGACGCGAGTCGGCAGGCGGATGCGTTCGTCGTACTCGCGACGGTCGCCGGCAGCGGAGATCGTGAGCACTTCGCCGTCGCACTTCAGTTCGATGGCGTCCTTCGTGACGCCCGGGAGGTCGGCGACGAGTCGAAGCTCCTCGCCCTCGTCGTAGATGTCGACGTGGGTCTCGGAAGCGAACCCGGTGGCATCGTTGCCGGTCATTTCGTCCATCATCCGTTCGATCCCCTCGAAGAAGTCGTCGAACGGGTCGTCGCGGTCGTCTCTCATCACCCCCTGCTAGGTCGGTTTCGATGAAAAGCCTTCTCCCCCCGGCGGGATCGGCCGGACGACAGAGTCTAGGCAGGCCGTGCGGTGGTTTCCCGAAACGCTCCGCCGCAAAGTGAGACACAGATGAGAGAATCGGGAGCGGCACGGGCAGACGAAAGCAGTACCTGCCCCCGGGAAGAATGAGACGTAGATTTCTGAACGTTTTTGATCCGCAGTGAGTACGAACGACGAAACCACCCACTGTTCGCCAGTAAGACCGACCCACGAAACGGTCGTACGAGACGCCGAGACCCGTTCTGGTGCCCGTCTTAGCCGCAAACTCGATGACACCGGGATTCAAGTAGGACGGAATAGTAAACTCGGATATGAGTGAACAATCGGATATGGACGCAGACGTGGACGACGGCGACGCCGTTCGAGTCGCGCTGAACGGCTTCGGTCGGATCGGTCGCAACGTACTCCGGGCCGTCCGAGACGACCCGCGAGTCGAACTCGTCGGCATCAACGACGTAATGGATTTCGAGGATATGGCGTATCTCGCGAAGTACGACACGGTGATGGGCCGCCTCGACGACGTCGCGCTCGACGGCGACTCGCTCGTCGTCGGCGACACGTCGGTCCCGCTGTACAACGTCCAGAATCCGACCGAACTGCCGTGGGGTGAACTCGACGTCGACGTCACGCTGGAGTGTACCGGCATCTTCCGGACGAAAGACGACGCCGCCGCGCATCTAGAGGCCGGCGCGGATAAGGTCATCATCTCCGCGCCGCCGAAGGGCGACAAGCCGGTCAAGCAACTCGTGTACGGCGTCAACCACCACGAGTACGACGGCGAGGACGTCGTCTCGAACGCCTCCTGTACGACGAACTCCGTCAGCCCCGTCGCGAAAGTGCTCGACGAGGAGTTCGGCATCGAGAGCGGTCTCCTGACGACCGTCCACGCCTACACCGGCAGCCAGAACCTCGTCGACGGCCCGATGTCGAAGACGCGCCGCGGCCGCGCCGCCGCCGAGAACATCGTCCCCACCTCGACCGGGGCGGCGCAGGCGACGACCGAGATTCTGCCCCAACTCGAAGGCAAACTCGACGGGATGGCGATCCGCGTGCCGGTCCCGAACGGCTCGATCACCGAACTGGTCGTCTCCCTCGAGGCGACACCCTCCGTCGAGGAACTCAACGACGCCTTCCGCGACGCCGCCGACTCCGGGCCGCTGGCAGGCGTCCTTGGGTACACCGACGACGAGGTCGTCTCCTCGGACATCCAGGGTCTGCCCTTTTCCTCGACGGTCGACCTCCAGTCGACGAACCAGGTCAACGGCGGCGGCCTCTACAAGATCCTGACGTGGTACGACAACGAGTACGGCTTCTCCAACCGGATGCTCGACGTGGCCCACTACGTCACGCACGGCTGATCGGCAGACGGTTTTTCTACTGTCGTGGTAACAGACCACACACCGGACTCGCATCCGAACACGACTAAGTAACACCATTCCGAGCACACGGGACAGAGAGCGATGTCCACCCCCACAGCCACGTTCAAAACGCTCGACGACCTCGAATCCGACCAGCGCGTGCTCGTCCGCCTCGATCTGAACTCTCCCATCGAAGACGGCGAGCCGCAGGACAACCGCCGCTTCGAGCGCCACGCCGAGACGGTGCGAGAGCTCGCGGACGCGGGGCACCGCGTCGTCCTGCTGGCGCACCAGGGGCGACCCGGCCGCGACGACTTCGTTTCGCTGGCCGGCCACGCCGACATCCTCGCCTCGCACGTCGGCCGCGACGTCGGCTTCGTCGCCGACACCTACGGCGACGATGCTATCGACGCTATCGAGGCGCTCGAACCCGGCGAGATTCTCCTCTTAGAGAACACGCGGATGTGCGACGACGAACTCCCTGAGGAGGACCCCGAGGTCAAAGCCGAGACCGAGTTCGTCCAGTCGCTCGCGCCGCACTTCGACGCGTACGTGAACGACGCGTACTCGGCGGCGCACCGCTCGCACGCCTCGCTCGTCGGCTTCCCGCAGGTCCTGCCCGCCTACGCCGGGCGCGTGATGCAGACCGAGTACGAGGCCAACACCGCCATCGCCGAAAAGGAGTTCGACGGGCAGGTGACGATGGCCGTCGGCGGCACGAAGGCGACGGACGTCATCGACGTGATGAACAACCTCGGCGAGAAGGTCGACGACTTCCTGCTCGGCGGCATCGCGGGCGAGCTGTTCCTCCGCGCCGCGGGCCACCCGGTCGGCTTCGATCTCGATCCCGAACAGGATCTCTACGACACCCAGTGGGAGCAGAACCACGAACTCGTCGAGGAGATGCTCGCAGAGCGCGGCGAGCAGATCACGCTGGCGACCGACCTGGCCTACGAGGCCGAGGGCGAGCGCGCGGAGGTCGACGTCGACGAGATCGAGGAGAAAGACGTCTCGTTCCTCGACGTCGGCACCGACACCGCCGAGGGGTACGCGGATGTCGTCCGCGACTCCGAGGCCGTCTTCGTGAAGGGCGCACTGGGCGTCTTCGAGGACGAGCGCTTCTCAGTCGGCACTGTGACCGTACTCGAAGCTATCGCCGAGACCGACTGTTTCTCCGTCGTCGGCGGCGGCGACACCTCCCGCGCGATCGGGATGTACGGGATGGACGAAGCCGACTTCGACCACGTCTCGATCGCCGGCGGCGCGTACATCCGCGCGCTGACCGGCCAGCCGCTTGCGGGCGTCGAGGCGCTGAAAGAGCAGTAACGTCGCGAGCGATGACCGAATCGCGAGCGACGCCCCCGTCGAAGCGCTGAAGCAGGCGTGCGTCGAATCGGATACCGATGCGCGTCGGACTCTGTTCTGACACCCACGACAACCTCGATCTGGCACGCGCCGCCGTCGAAACGTTCGAGAGCGAGGGCGTCGACGCGGTGATCCACTGCGGCGACGTCGTCGCGCCGTTCACCGCCGCCGTCTTCGACGCCGACTTCGCCTTCCACGCCGTCCGCGGCAACAACGACGGCGAGTGGGCGCTCGCGGAGACGATCGAAGCGTTCGGAACGTACCACGGCGAGAGCGCCGCGCTGACGTTCGACGGCGTCGACCTCGCCGTCTATCACGGCACGAGCGAACGGCTCGTGGACGCGCTCCTCGCGTGCGGCGACTACGACTACGTCGTCCGCGGGCACACCCACGAACGGACGCACGAGGAACGCGATGGCACGGTTCACGTCAATCCGGGCGGACTGCCGTTCCCCGGCGCTGACGACGTCTATCACGTCGGTACGCTCGATACCGAGACGCGCGAGGTGACGTTCCACGAGATTCTACCGGAGGAGTAGCGATTTTCGTCGGTCCCGACGCAGTCACGTCGCCGGGAGGATGTCGCCGAGCGCTGCGCCGATGCTCATCGGTACGAACGCGACGGCGACGTCCGCGAGCGCCAAGAGCGGCGTTCCCCACTCGACGCGTCCCCACCCGGTCATCACGACCACCGCGGTGAGAAACGAGACGCCGAGGACGCCCACGAGTCGCCGGGGGAGGACTCCGAAGAACGGTTCCTGCACGCGGACGTCCTGAATGTCGGCGACGTAGAGGATGCCGATGACGAGTCCGACTCCGGCGAGGAGCGTTCCAACGAGCAGGGGCGGATGCGCGGCGAGGAATCGGCCCACTTCGTTCGTGCCACCCTCGACGAACATCGGGATACCGAACAGGACACATCCCAGAAACGCCTCCGCGAGGTCGCCGCGGTCGAACCCGCGGACGACCCGGCCGAAGACGCCAGCGTTCCGTGCGGCCGACACGGCGGCGCGGCGGGCAGTTCGGACGCGTTCTCGCTCCGCCGGAGAGTCGACGGTTGCTTCGAGCGCGTCGAACTCTGCGAGGAGACGGTCCATCTCGTCGTCCGGCGGCGCGTCTGAACCGGCGTCGGCGGCCGCTGAGTCGGTTCTGTGGGCGTCGTCGGTCACGGACGCGACCACTCGGTGAGAACGGATAAACGTGGGCGGCGGAACGGTCGGTGACGTGTCGAACGAGCGGTGTGTCGCCTCGGGGGGTCAGTCGTCGGCGGCCTCGGCTTCGACCTGGCCGGACTCGCTAAAACCCGCGGGATCACCCGAGAGACCGACGCCGAGCGTCCGGTTCGTGCGCTCGATGCTCTCGTCGGCGTCCGCGGACTCGGTCACGGCGCGGATCGCGTCGACGTTCTCGGGGACGACGTCGGACTCCTGGTGGATCGCCTGGAAGAGATAGAGGTCACGACCCTCGGTCGCGATCGACTCACCCCACAGGCAGTTCTCCCAGAGGTCGCCGCGGGGTCGGCCGGCGTCGAGCGCGAAGTCCTTGAGCTTTCCAGCCCCGTCGAGACCGAGGCCCTCCGGAATGACGTAGACGCGGGATTCGCCCTCCAGCAGTTGGCGGACGTGGGCGGCCGTGACGTCGGATTCGAGCGTGACGTTGAGCGCGTGGACGTGCATCAGCGTCGCCGGGACCTTCAGCCCCATCGTGTCGATTTCGAGATCGGGGAAGATCGTCTTGACGTCGGGGCCGTGGTGCGACGGGATGCCGATCGGGTCCGGAAGGATGTCGTTGATCGGACCCCGGGAGTTCTGGCCTGGGTCGCCGCCACGGCGAACGAGCGTCGCGCGAACCTTCTCGACGCCGTAGGCCTCCTCCAGCGGTGCGACGAGCCGCGAGATCCCGGTCGTGTTACAGGAGACGACGCGGACGGAGTCGGCGCCGCGGGCGTCGTCGTAGTTCGACCGGGCGTTGAAGCTCACGTCGGCGACGTCCGCGTCCTCGCCGCCCTGGAAGATCGCCGGCGTGTCGTAGGAAGCGTACAGCGACTTGTTCTCGGCGCCGATGCCCGACGGCGTGGCGTCGACCATCACGTCGGCGTCGGCGACCAACTCGTCGACGATGCCCGCGGTCTCGATGCCGGCGTCCCCGAAGAGCGGGGCGCGCTCGGGGATGGCGGCGTACATCGGGTAGCCGCGCTCGACGGCGGTGTGGGCCTCGAAGTTGGGCTGCGTCTTGGCGACGCCGGCGACTTCCATATCTGGCTGGGCCGCGACGGCGTCGGCGACGCGCTTACCGATCGTTCCGTAACCGTTGACACCCACTCGTATCATCATTCGAGAATCCGGGGAGCACACGCATAGTTATTTCGGAGCATAACGACCAGAAATTAACTCCTCGGCGAGTAACGCGGGCGATTTTCCCGAAGGCGAGTAACGAACGCGCCAGGTCCTGAAACGCGTTCACACGCGTCTTCGTCTGCGGGGCTAGCCCCGGGAACCGGCCCGATGCGAACGCCTAACTCCGCGGGGGTCTCACCGAGTAGTATGTCGAACGACGGACTCGTGACTGCCGCGAGGACGGCAGTCGAGCAGTGTATGGCCCTCGAAGCGTCCGAATCGTGCGTCGTCGTCACCGACGACAAACGCCGGCCGATCGGCGAAGCGCTCTATGAGGCCGCGTGCGCGGTCTCGGAGGATACGACGATCCTCCAGTATCCGCCGGGCGACCAACACGGCGAGGAACCGCCCGCGACGGTGGCCGCCGCGATGGCTGCGGCCGACGTCTTCCTCGCGCCGACGACGAAAAGCATCAGCCACACGCGCGCTCGCGGCGACGCCTGCGAGGCCGGCGCGCGCGGCGCGACCCTCCCCGGAATCACCGAAGACGTGTTCGTCACGGGTCTCGACGCCGACTACGAGACCATCGCCCAGCACTGCCGCGACGTGCTCGCGCAGGTCGCAGACGCAGACGAGATTCGCGTGACCGCGCCGGCGGGCACGGACATCACCTTCGAGACTGGCGACAGGGAGTGGAACACCGACACGGGTATCGTCCACGACGCCGGCGGCTTCTCGAATCTCCCCGCTGGCGAAGTGTTCGTCTCGCCGACGAACGCCGACGGCACCTACGTCGTCGACGGGACGATGCGACCGCACGGCCTCCTCGACGACGGGCAGGAACTCCGGTTCGAGGTCGAAGACGGCTACGTCACCGAGATTTCGGACGACGAGATCCGATCGCAGGTCGAGGAAGCCGCCGAGGAGGTCGGCCGCGACGCGTACAACCTCGCGGAACTCGGCATCGGGACCAACGTCGGGGTGACCGACCTCGTCGGCTCCGTCCTCCTCGACGAGAAGGCGGCCGGGACGATCCACATCGCGATCGGCGACGACGCCGGAATTGGCGGCGACACGGACGCACCGCTGCATCTCGACGGGATCGTGCGAGAGCCGACCGTGCGGGCGGACGGCGAGGAAGTGGAGCTTCCTCGGTGAGCGAGCGGGGACGTCGTCGACCTCTCGAACGTCGAGCAGTAAGCCGCGAGAACGGAGAGCAGGTGGGGCTGCCTCGACAGACGGCGAGGAGGGCACCAGCGCAGCACGAAACCCTCGTGAGCCAGCGACTCGCACGCTGCCCCGCGGAAGGGCGGACTTTTACGGCCAGACGGGTTACGGAGCCGTATGAGCACGCCACAGGACCGCATCGCGGTCGAATGTCCCTCCTGTTCGCCCGCTGAGCCGACGGTCCACGAGGTACTGAAAGAAGGCAGCGGTCACCACACCGTCCGCTGCACGGAGTGCGGTCACGTCCACAAGGTCCGCATCGAGACGGAGACCGAAATCGAGCGCGACGTCGTCGTCTCCCAGGACGGCGAGTCGTTCTCGACGAGCGTCGACGCGCCGCCCGAAGAGACCATCGCCGTCGGCGAGGAGTTCATCGTCGACAGCGAGGAGGCCATTATGCTCGTTCGGATCACCGGCATCGAGGTCGGCCCCGAACAGCGCACCGAGGAGGCGACGATCGAGGACGTCGACACCATCTGGACCCGCGCGGTCGACAACGTCACCGTCAAAGTGACCGTCAACCCCAAAGAGGGGACCGGCGACCGCGAGTCGACCCGAAGTTTCGAGTTACAGCTTCCGGGCGACCACGAGTTCGTCGTCGGCGAGACCGAATCCTTCGGCGACGAGGAGTTCGACGTGAAGGCGATTCAGGTTCGTCAGGACGCCCCCGAGTACCGCCACGGAAAACTCGACCACGAGGGCGATATGGTCTACGCGAAAGACGTCAAGCGGCTCTACGGCACCGACAAGACGACGTCCGCCTGGTCGGCCTGGTAGCGATACAGCGACGTTTTCGGGAACTCAGGGCGGCAGATTGCAGCCCGTATTCCTGTTTTGAACGATGCAGATTTGAGTCACCGATACGCTTACGTTATCATCGGGAAAAACACAATTCCGAAGTGACACGAATTGCCGCCCACGCCCTCCTCGTAGTCGCGGGTACAGCCGCCGTGCCGATCGTCTTCGGGGGAGTGCTCTTCCCGGAGTGGACGTTCGCGACCGTCGGCTTCCTCGGTTACCTGGCCGCTGTCGCGCTCGTGGTCGTCACGGGGATGAGCCTCGCCGTCGTCGACCTCACGAGCGCCGTCGAGCGGCTGCTCGGCCCGTGAGAGGAAACGATTCGGCCCGCTATAGTAGCGTTTGCACGTCTTCACGCACCGAATCGCACGCAGTCGTGCGATTGGCTGTGTAATCAGTTGCAAACGCTACTATAGAAACAGCGGTAGCGTGTATCCGGGGGCGACGGACACACGCGCCATCCCTCGTCGAGCGACTTCGCCGCGGCGGGCGGAGCGTGCAGTTGATTAGTGCGCACCTCCGAGAGCGACGTATGGATCCCGGGGAACTGCGCGGGGATATGGTCGACGGCCTCGAAGAGCGGCTGACGGTCGATGCGGCCGTCTCTCTCGCGATGCGGACGGTGCCCCGTCAGGAGTTTGTCGACGACGCACCGTACGACGATCGAAGCGGCGACGCGGCCGGCACACTCTCACCGGAGATCGTCGCGCGGCTCCTGACGGCGCTCGACGTCGACGCTCCAGAGAGCGCAGCCGCGGCTGAGCCCACAGCGGGGACACGTCGGGAGACCGAGGGCGAACGCGACCGAACTGGCGACGTCCTCGTCGTCGGCGCGGGCGTCGGCTACACCGCGGCCTTGCTCGCGGAGATCCTCGACGAGACGCGCGTCCACGCCGTCGACATCGACCGACGGCTCGTCTACGCCGCGCGCTCGAACCTCGATTCGGCGGGCTACGGCGGCGTCCTCGTCGACGCCCGCGACGGAGCCAACGGCCTCCCTGAGTACGCTCCCTTCGACCGGATTCTGGTCGAGGCGGCCGCGATCGACCCGCCGAAGCGACTCGTCGACCAGCTCGCTCCCGACGGACGGCTCGTCCTCCCGCTCGGCGGTCCCGAGCAGACGCTCGCCGCCGTGGACGCCTCGGGCGACGTGATCGAGCGCCACGGGCCGGTAGCGTTCAAGCCGCTGCTCGTCGACGGGGAACAGGGCAGCGCCCCGGCACGGAATCGGACGATGAGAGAGGACGCCGAACGGGCGAGCGCGGACGGCTACTTCGCGAAGACCGGCTGGGAACAGGACTGGATCGACTGGGACGAACAGTTGCGTCGTCGTCGATAGCGTCGGCGTCGGTCGAGCCGGGCCGGGTCGCTTTTTCGAACGCTACTGCGTTTTCAGCCCGCTGCCGGTGAGCGGGACGACCACGTCGTCGTCGGGAGCGACGACGCCGCGCTCGCGGTAGGCGGCGAGTGCGGCGGGCGCGACCGCGCAGGTGGGCTCGACGTAGAAGCCGTGTCGGTGTAAGGCGTCGCGCTCGCGTTCGACCGCCGCCGCCGGGACCGCGATGGCGTCGCCGTCGGTGGCGTCGATGCAATCGAGAATCTGCGTCTTTCTGACAGGGTCGCAGATCTGAATCCCGTCCGCGACGTCGTTGGAGCCGGCGGCAGCGTCCTCGCCGTGGAGTTCGGCGGCGATGGGCGCATAGCCCGCCGCCTGTGCGCCGAGGAGCCGCGGCAGCTCGTCGATCCAGCCGGCCTCGCGGAGGGCACGAAAGCCGCGGTACGCGCCCAAAAAGAGCGTGCCGTGGCCGAGCGGCGTCACGACGGCGTCCGGCGCGGTCCACTCGCGCTGGGCGCACACCTCGTAGGCGAACGTGGCCGTCCCCGCGAAGAACGCCGGGTTCCACGCGTGTGAGGCGTACCACGCGTCGCCGGACTCGACGGCGTCGACGCAGGCGGCGGTCACGTCCTCGCGACTCCCGTCGATCGGGACGGGCGTCGCGCCAGCGCGTTCGATCGCGCGGCGCTTGGCGGGCTTCACCGACGACGGGACGTAGATGTCGGCGTCGATGCCCGCGCGGGCGGCGTACGTCGCGATCGCCGCACCGGCGTTCCCCGAGGAGTCCTCGACGACGCGCTCGACACCGAGTTCCGCGGCGACCGACAGCGTCACCGTGGCGCCGCGATCCTTGAACGAGCCGGTCGGAAAGACGTATTCGAGTTTGAACTGGGCGTCCCAGTCGGGGGCGCCGACGAGCGGCGTCAGGCCTTCGCCGAGCGAGACGTGCGGGTCGACCGGGAGGAAGTCGTCGAACGACCACAGTCCGGCGCAAGTGTCCGCCCACGAGGTCGGTGGCTCGCGATCCGCGGGCGTCGGAGTCGACGCGAACTCCAGTGGCGCGCCGCAGTCACACCGCCAGGTCCACGCGTCGTAGGTCCGGTCGCACCCGGAGCAGTGGAGCGTGAGCGGGGAAGACATACGTTCAGTACGCGTCGACGTTGGTGCCGACAGAGCAGACGTACTCGCCGGTCGCGACCTGCGGGAGCCGACGGGTGCGCCAGAAGACCCCGTCGTTGTTCGCGGTCACGCGAGCCTTCAGTTCGCCGAAGACGTCCGTCACCTCGAAGAGGAGGTCGCCCGCGGAGACGCGCTCGCCGAGGTCGACCTGGAAGCGCACGAGGCCGCCGGTCGGCGAGCCGAACTGGTCGAACCCCTTCGCACGCGTCTGTGGCTCGGGAGTCACCGATCCATCGAGGAAGCCGTAGTCGTGGAGGACGTTGAAGACGCCCTCGACGCCCGCCTCGATGCTGGTCTCGTCCCAGCCGACGCAGCCGCCGAGTTCGGGGTCGATCGTCGGGATCCCCTGGTCGGGGCCGGCGCGGGCGAGTTGCCCCTCCGGACCTTTCTGATCGAGGACGTACCCGCAGCCGAAGGTCTTCGCGAGTTGGAGACACTCGTCGTGAAGACGGTGCCGGCGGCCACAGCGGACGCGAACCTCGTCGATCATCCGCGAGGTCGAGCCCTGATGCAGGTCGAGAATCAGGTCCGCGCGGGTGGCGGCGTCGAACGTCGCGGCTGCGATCCGCTCGGAGGACGTGCCGTTCTCGTCGCCGGGGTACGCCCGGTTCATCTTCGTGTCGTCGATCGGGTTCCGGTGCTCTGCGACCTGGAACGCGTGGTAGTTGACGATGCCGACGACGAGGATCGTCCCGGACAGTTCCGCGGGGTCGAGTTGGGGGACGACCCGGTTGATCACGCCGACGCCGTTCAGTTCGTCGCCGTCCGAGGCCGCCTGCATATAGAGAGTCTTGCCGTCGGACGCGCCGTTGATGACCGCACAGGGGAGTCCGACGGAGGAGCCGTCGCGGGCTTCGCCGACTTCGAGACGGCCCGTGTCCATCTCGCCGGGACCCGCACTCGCCGTTCCGAGTGTCGTCATTATCTGACACTCGGAGGCACCCGCCTTTAGGGGTTCGGTCTCCGCCGCTCGTCGCCGTCTACTGGCCGTTCTCGCTGTTCCGGTACCGAAAGGGAGTGGCAGTATTCGCCGGAGATGCCACGGGACCGACGACGCTTTGTCGACGCCACCGAAAGGACAGGACGTGAGCGATGAGGTTCCAGACCGGCCGCCGCAATCGAGGCTGGTCCGAGCGTTGCACGTCCCACGGAACGCCGCGGTCGGCGCCGGCGTCGGCGTCGCGCTCGCGGTCGTCGCGTACCTCGCCCGCGTACTCGAACTGTTCGGGCCGTTCGCAGGCACGCGCGAGTATCCCGTCTTGGGTCCCGAGGGCTGGTTTCTAGTGCTCGCGTTCGTCCTCGCGACGTCGACCGCGCTGCTCGTCGCGTCGGCGCTGACCGTCGTCGAGGCCGTGCGGCTGACGCGGCGGCTGTAGACTGCGGCCGAAAAGAGAGCTAGATCTCGAACTCCTGTTCGTCGCCGACGAGTTCGCCGAGCCGTTCGGCCCCCGCCCGCGTCCCCTTCGCGATGATGACGTCGCCGCCGCGGAGTTCGGTCGTCGGGCCGGGCTGGACGACCCACTCGCCGCCGCTCGCGCGGCGGACGGCGATGACGCGCATCCCGGTCTGCGTCTTGACCATCTCCTCGCCGAGAGTGGTGCCCGCGAGCGGCGCGTCGGTGGCGACCGTGAGGCGAACGATCACCTCGTCGGACTCCTCGACGGCGGCAGCGACGACCGGATGAGCGTCGATACCGCGGAGGACTCCCTCGCTGATCTCTAAGGCCGCATCGGAGATGACCTCCGTCGCCGACGCCAGGTGGACGAGCCCGCGGAGTCGGACGGGATCTTCGACGCGACTCGCCGCGCGGAGCGTCCAGGCCTCGAAGCGCGACTTCAGCGCGTCGACTTCGGCCTCCAGTTCGTGGACTTCCTCGGCGACGCCCTCGCTGTCGAACAGCACCGCGCCGTAAGCCAGATCGACTGCGAGTTCGCTCATATCCTTCATCAGGATGATCGAGTCGACCGCGCGTTCGAGGTCCTCGATCGGCGGTTCGACTGCCTCCGGGGGTTCGTAGGCATCGCCGGTCACGTCCTCGAACACCCCCGAGATGCCGTCGAGCGGGCCGCGAAGCAGGAGCGAGTCGTCGGCCTGGAGTTCGCTGTCGGGGCCGGGGTTCATCAGCCAGCGGCGCTTGCCCGTCACCGACTCCCGACGGATCGCGATGACGCGGACGCCCATCTCGGTCTCCATATTGATGTCGCGGAGCGTCCGCCCGACGTAGGACGAATCGGGCGCGACAGTCGCACGGACCAGCACCTCGACGGCCTCTGGGAGGGCCGTGCGGATTGCGTCCGGCATCCCGATGTCTTCGATGACGATTTTCGCGATGTCGCCGGCAGCGTTCGAGATCTTCTCTGCGGCCCCCATCACTCCGAGTACCGGCGCGAGCTGTTCGGCGTCCTCGGGGCTGCGGGCGGACATCAGGAGGCTCATCCGACCCTGAAGCTGGAGGATGTCCATCCGGCCTTCGAGTTCGAGGACCTCACGGGCGATCTCGTCGCTCCCGTTGAGGACGGCAGAGTACGAGAGATCGATGAGGAGCTCTGCGGTGTCTTTCATCTCCGCGAGCACCTCCTTGACGCTGACCGGCTCGTACTCGACGTCCTGTGGATCCATACCCCGCCGTTCGCCGCGGGTCGCAAAAACACTTGGTGGTCGACCCAGGGCTGGGATGAATGTCACTGACACCCGGAAACGATAACGCTTTTTTCACGTGGAAGGGAACCGCATAGGTATGTCAGACGACCTGAAGCGCGGGCTGGAAGGCGTCCTCGTCGCCGAATCAGAGCTTAGTTACATCGACGGTGACGCCGGAAAACTGGTCTACCGCGGGTACCCGATCGAGTCCCTGGCCCGTGAAGCGTCCTACGAAGAAGTCGTCTATCTGTTGTGGCACGGCGAACTTCCGACCGCCGAGGAACTCGCCGATTTCGAGTCGTGGATGGCCGGGACAAGATCGCTGAACGACGAGGTGCTCTCGGAGATCCGGAAACTGGCGGAGGCCGACGAGGTGCCGATGGCGGCGCTCCGTACCATCGTCTCGTCGCTGTCGGCGTACGACGAGGACGCCGACCACGAGGACGTGACGGATCTCGAAGCGAACCTCCGGATGGCGTGTCGCATCACGGCCAAGATTCCGACCGCACTCGCCGCCTTCGAGCGGTTCCGGAACGGCGACGACGCGCTCGAGCCGCGCGAAGACCTCAGCCACGCCGCGAACTTCCTCTATATGCTCAACGGCGAAGAGCCCGACGAGGTGCTCGCAGAGACGTTCGATATGGCGCTCGTCCTCCACGCCGACCACGGCCTGAACGCCTCGACGTTCTCGGCGCTCGTGACCGCCTCGACGCTGTCTGATCTCCACAGCGCCGTCACCTCGGCCATCGGGACCCTCGCCGGATCGCTTCACGGCGGTGCGAACGCCAACGTGATGCGGATGCTCAAAGAGGTCGACGAGAGCGACGTCGACCCGACGACGTGGGTCGAAAACGCCCTCGACGAGGGACGGCGGATCCCCGGGTTCGGCCACCGCGTCTACGACGTCAAGGATCCGCGCGCGAAGATCCTCGGCGAGAAGTCGAAGGCGCTCGCGGAAGCCGCGGGCGACACGAAGTGGTACGACTGCTCTGTCGCCATCGAGGACTACATCACCGAGGAGAAGGGCCTCGCGCCCAACGTCGACTTCTACTCGGCGTCGACGTACTACCAGATGGGCATCCCGATCGACATCTACACGCCCATCTTCGCGATGTCCCGCGTCGCCGGCTGGATCGCCCACGTCCTCGAACAGTACGAAAACAACCGCTTGATCCGTCCGCGAGCGCGCTACGTCGGGCCGAAAGACCTCGACTTCCCGGCTATCGACGAGCGGTAACGTAGCACACACAGCCGTTACGCTTCTTCGACGACGCTCTCACGACCCACCAGAGCCACGCGACCGTCCCGGCACAGGAAGGCTCTGCAGGTCCGCTCTGGGGACAACGAGACCGGGACGAATCGGCCGACTGCGGGCAACTCCCGGCAGACGTGTGACAGACAACCGTCAGACAGCGGCCGGGAGGGCTCCGCTGTCGGCCGATTTCACTTTCACCGTGCGTGGGGGATATTTATGTACCTCGCGGGTGCATAGACAATTGCACGTCACACGCGTGCATTCCCCCTTTCCCCTTCAACGCCCCTGAGCGACAGCGCCGTCCGTCGGTGGCAGTTTCACCCGTGAGGCGGGCCCCTCTCGATCGTAGAGGCCCGGCCAGGACGCGTGCGGGCGACAGAGACAGCCGTACAGTCGACAGTATTAGGCCCGCCGCCGGGGAACGGTCGTCCATATGCTCTCTCTCGCTGACGTCGAGGCCGCGCGCGACCGGATCGAAGACATCGCCCGGTGGACGCCGCTGGAGTACTCGCACACGTTCTCGGATATGACCGGTGCGGACGTACACCTGAAGCTCGAAACGTTCCAGCGAACCGGCGCGTTCAAGATCCGTGGGGCGACGAACCGGATCGCGACGCTCTCGGCGGCCGAGCGCGAGGCGGGCGTCGTCACGGCGAGCGCGGGGAACCACGCCCAGGGGGTCGCGCTCGCCGCCAGTCGCTCGGGCGTCGACTCGAAGATCGTGATGCCGGAGCACGCGCCGATCTCGAAGGTCGAAGCGACCGAGCGCTACGGCGGGCAGACGGTGCTCTACGGGGCGGACTACGACGAAGCGCAGGCGAAAGCCCACGAGATCGAACGCGAGGAGGGCCGAACGTACGTCCACGCGTTCAACGACGAGGTGGTGATGGCGGGACAGGGGACGATCGGGCTGGAGATCGTCGACGACTGCCCCGAGGTCGACACTGTCGTCGTCCCCATCGGCGGCGGCGGGCTCATCTCCGGCATCGCGACCGCGGTGAAGGGCCGGAATCCGGATGCGCGAGTGATCGGTGTCCAGGCCGAGGGCGCGGCGTCGCTCCCGCAATCACTCCAGGCCGGCGAGATCCGCGAACTCGACGCGGTGAACACGATTGCCGACGGGATCGCCACCCGGAAGGTCGGCGAGCGCCCCTTCGAGGTCATCCAAGAGCGCGTCGACGAGGTCGTCACCGTCTCCGACGAGGAGATCGCCGTCGCTCTGACGTATCTGCTTGAGCGCGAGAAGACGCTCGTCGAGGGGGCGGGGGCCGTCCCGCTCGCGGCACTGCTGTTCGAGGCGTTCGACTACGAGGACGGCGAGACGATCGTCCCGGCGCTCTGCGGGGGCAACATCGACACGAATCAGTTGACGACCGTTCTCGTGCGCGGGCTCGTCGAGACGGGGCGCTACCTGAAGATCCGGACCGTGCTGCGCGACCGTCCCGGCGCGCTGCAGGACCTCGTCGAGATCATCGCCGATCAGCGGGCGAACATCTACGCGATCCAGCACGACCGGACGTCCCGGGACGTCGCGATGAACGAGGCCGACGTCGAGATCGACATCGAAACGCGCGGGCACGATCACATCGAGGAACTGCTCGTAGCACTCCGTGCGGCAGGCTACGACGTCGACGTGCTGGCCTAGCGGCCCCGTGTAAATATAAGCGAGGCAAACCTTTTCATTCGGTGAGAACCAACGGCCGACACAATCCCGCGTAGCGAGTGGACACCAGTACCCAAGAGTCGTCGGCGGTCCGTGGCCTCTCGTCCGTCAGTACGTCGGCGGTGGGTCGGACGGTCCACCGGTAGTCGGTCCGAAATACGAACGAAATCCGAACGCCACCCGGTGCACGCGCGTATGCCGCGTGCGTGCGACATCACCATCAATGATCGAACCCGCCCTCGCGAGTAGACTTCAGTTCGCGCTCACGACGATCGTCCACATCATCTTTCCCGTGATGAGTATGGGGCTCGCCCCATTTCTCGTCTACTTCACGTGGAAAGACATCCGGACCGGAGAACCGATCTACGAGCAACTGCGGCGTTTCTGGACGAAGATCTTTGCGATCAGTTTCGTCGTCGGGACAGTGACGGGCATCGTCTTGGAGTTCGAGTTCGGGACGAACTTCGCCGCGTTCTCGACGGCCGCCGGCGAGTTGTTCGGCGGGCCGCTCGCCGTCGAAGGGATGATGGCGTTTATGCTCGAGGCGACGTTCCTCGGCATCTTCGTCTTCGGTCGCGAGCGCGTCGGCAACGTCCTGTATATGATCTCCGCCGTCGCGGTCGCGCTCGGCACGTGGCTATCAGCGGTCTGGATCCTGATCGCCAACTCCTGGATGCAGACGCCCCGGGGCTACGAGTTGGTGACCGAGAACGGCCAGATGATCGTCTCGCTCGTCGATCCGATCGCGGCGTACGCCAACCCACGGTTCCCGTGGATGTACGTCCACATGCAGAACGCGGCCGTCCTCTCGGTCGCGCTGTTTATGGCCGGCGTCGCCGCCTACCACCTGTTCCGGCACTACCACTGGGAGTACCCCGTCGATCACCCGCAGTTCTGGGAGAAGACGCTGAAGATCGCGCTGGTCGTCTTGATCATCACCGCGCCGTTTCAGGTGCTCCACGGCGACGCCTACGGACGACACGTCGCCGAAACCCAACCGCAGAAGTTCGCTGCGATGGAAGCGGTCTGGGAGACCGAGAGCTACGTCCCCGAGTACATCATCGCGGTGCCGACGAACCTCGAAGACCTGACGAACCCACGCGCAAAGGAGATATTCGGGATCGGGATCCCTGGCGGCGCGTCCTGGCTCGCAAGCGGGGGTGATCCGAGCGCCGAAATTATAGGCCTAAACGAGTTCGAGACGGAAGCACCCCCGGTCGCGATCGTCTTCTGGTCGTTCCGCATAATGGTCGGACTCGGCTTCTGGTTCGTCCTCTTGGCCTTCTGGGCGGGCTACCGCTGGTGGCGCGGCCAGTTGCTCGAAGACGACCTGTTGCACAAGTCGCTGATGGCGTCGTCACTGCTGGGTATCCTCGCCGTCGAAGTCGGCTGGATCGTGACCGAGGTCGGCAGACAGCCGTGGGTGATCCAAGGCGTGATGAAGACCGCCGACGGCGTCTCCCCCGGACTGACCGGCTTCGAGGCGACGCTGACGCTCGTCAGTTTCGCGGCCGTCTACCTCGGACTGCTGGCGCTGTACAGCTACGTCGTCTTCCGGATCGTGCGGGCCGGGCCGCCAAGCATTACGCCAGAGGCACCCGAGACCGACGTGGTCCGCGAGGAGACGGGGGCAGGGCCGACGCCCGCGGGAGGCGACGATGACTGAGCCGGGGGGGACAGTCGGGTTCGCCGCGGGTGCAACAGGACGAGAAGCAGCCGCGACGCTCGAGGCCGGATTCGCGCTCCAGACAGGGGGACTCGCCGACGGGCCGCTGCTCGGGCTCCCGCTGACGGAACTGTGGTACGGGCTGGTCTTCTTCATCCTCGGGACGTTTCTGTTCCTCGATGGCTTCGATTTCGGCGTCGGCGCGATCTTCGTCACCCGAAGTGAGGGGTCCGCTCGCGAGCAGTTGTTGGCGGCGATCGGCCCCTTTTGGGACGGCAACGAGGTGTGGCTCGTCGTCTTCGGCGGGGCGCTTTTCGCCGCCTTTCCGGCCGTGTACGCCAACCTGTTCAGTCGCCACTACCTCCTGATGTTCGCCATCCTGGGCGCGCTCATCGTTCGCGGACTCGCGCCGGAGATGTACGAACAGCGGCACGACGAGACCTGGCAGCGCTGGTGGGGCCGGGCGTTCGTCGTCGGTAGCGTGGCGGCACCCCTCTTTTTGGGGATCTTCGCTGGCAACTGGTTGCTGGGATCGACGGCGCTCGTTTCGCTCCCCTCGCTGGTCGTCGGCGTCGCGCTGGTCGCGCTCTCGACTGCCGGCGGGGCCGCATTTCTCGGATTGAAGACGCGCGGACGGCTCCAGCAGGAGACGGCGGCGTACGGCCCGAAAGCGCTCGTGGCGTATCTCGCGCTCGTCGTCGTCGCCGTCGGCTACCTGTTCGCGACGCGGCCGGATCTCCGGGGCGATCTGCTCTCACCGGTCGCGCTCGGTCTCGTCGGGGCGAGCGTCGTCCTCGGTGCGGGTTACGTCGTCGCGATGCGCCGCGAGTCCTACGTCGGTGCGCTGGCAGCGACGGCCGGGCTCACCTACGGACTGGTGGCGCTGGTCGCGGCACTCCTGTATCCCGTGATCGACCCGGTCGCGGGGCTGACCGTCGCCGACGCGATCGTCTCGACGCTCCCGCTGAATCTGATGAGCATCGGGGCGGCGCTGTTGCTCCCACTGATCTTCGCGTACTTCGTCGTCCTCTACGCGGCGTTCTGGGGACCGGTGGAGGAAGGCGAAGGATACGCCGGCGAGTAGTCGCCGCCGCGCAGCGAGAGATTTTAGACGGCGCGACGGAGATGTCCCGTCGTGAACCGAACTGCGTCGGCACTACTGTGGGGGCTCGTCGGGACGCTCGCGTTTCTCGTTCTCGTCCAGGGCTACCGGCTGCTCGTCGGAGCGCTGGGATTGGACTTCCTCACGGCGTCCGGGGTCGCCCTCCTCGTCGGCGGCGTCGTGACTGCCGCGTCCTACGTCGCCGAACCCCGGTTGGCGGCGAAGGGAAGGACTTAAACGACTCAGTAGGCTACCTCAGACCGAGCCGGGATGGCCGAGTGGTAAGGCGCACGCCTGGAAAGCGTGTTCCCTCTGGGATCCAGGGTTCAAATCCCTGTCCCGGCGTTTTTCCTGCGATCCAACGTCCGGGAGTGATCTCTCCGGCGTTCACCGCCGCGTCCGGAAGTTGTGTGGTACTACTTGTCACAGACACAAAGTTAATCACTGTGGGATACATCAACACGGTTGACAATGCCTGACACGAAATCTGGACGGGAGCGAAAGGGGCGGAACAAGCGCAACCAGCTCCAAGAAGAACTCTACGATGAGGAGATCGAAGCGCTCGAAACCGACGAGGATCTCCCCCCGTTCGAGCCGTCGAGCGATCGGCCGTTTGTCGCCGACGAACTGCCAGACAGGGAGTGAGCAACGAGGACTTCTTTTCAGGTACGGAAGTATCGCTGTCACGGCGGAGGCGACCCACTACGAACGCGCGGCAAGTGATGCCCACGTGGATTCGCACTCGCGTCGCGCGCGAGACGCCTAAGCCCGCGAGAAGTATGACGACGGGAGACATCGTCGGGAGCCAAAGCCGTGCGAAAATAGCCCGCTCAGCGGGGGCGTGAAGTAGTATATAAATAACCGTCGGACACCTGGATTCGAACAGTATTATGTGACACTTTCCCACACACAAACATCGGCTGATAGTAGCCATCTGGCCTCGATGCGACGGTTCTCGGGAGATGCGTTCGCCGGACAGTGAGAACCCGATAGCGAAGTTTTTATATAGAATCACAAACAATCGAACGATGTCTATGAGTCAGCGAATGCAGCAGGGTCAGCCGATGATCATTATGGGCGAGGACGCCCAGCGCGTCAAGGACCGCGACGCGCAGGAGTACAACATTCAGGCCGCTCGTGCCGTCGCTGAAGCCGTACGATCGACACTCGGCCCGAAAGGGATGGACAAGATGCTCGTCGATTCGATGGGAGACGTCACCATCACGAACGACGGCGTCACCATCCTCCAGGAGATGGACATCGACAACCCGACGGCCGAGATGATCGTCGAAGTCGCCGAGACCCAGGAAGACGAGGCCGGCGACGGCACGACGACCGCCGTCGCGATCGCGGGTGAACTCCTGAAGAACGCCGAGGACCTCCTCGATCAGGACATCCACCCGACGGCGATCATCAAGGGCTTCCACCTCGCGAGCCAGGAAGCGCGCTCTGCGGTCGACGACATCGCCGAGTCGGTCGAGCCCGACGACACCGAGCTCCTGCAGAAGGTCGCCGAGACCTCGATGACCGGCAAGAGCTCCGAGCTCAGCAAGGACCTCCTCGCACAGCTCATCGTCGAGACCGTCGAGGCCGTGACGGTCGAAGCCGACGACGGCTCCTACATCGTCGACCTGGCGAACGCGAACATCGAGACGCAGACCGGTCGCTCGACCGGTGACTCCGAACTTCTCAACGGCGCAGTAATCGACAAGGACCCCGTCCACGACGATATGCCCTCGTCGTTCGACGAGGCGAGCGTCCTGCTCCTCAACGAGCCGATCGAGGTCGAAGAGACCGACGTCGACACGCAGGTCAACATCGAATCGCCCGACCAGCTCCAGAAGTTCCTCGATCAGGAGGAAAAAGAGCTCAAACAGAAGGTCCAGCAGATCGTCGACTCCGGTGCCGACGTCGTCTTCTGTCAGAAGGGTATCGACGACCTCGCACAGCACTACCTCGCGAAGGAGGGCATCCTCGCGGTCCGCCGGACGAAGAAGTCCGACATCGCGTTCCTCCGCGACGTCGTCGGCGGCAACGTCGTCTCCGACCTCGACAGCCTCACCGAAGACGATCTCGGCTACGGCTCGGTCAGCCGTGACGGCGAGGACGAACTGTTCTACGTCGAGGGACTCGGCGACGAGGCCCACGGCGTCACGCTGCTGCTGCGCGGCTCCACCGATCACGTCGTCGACGAGATCGAACGCGGCGTCACGGACGCTCTCGACGTCGTCTCGACGACGGTCTCCGACGGCCGCGTCGTCGCGGGCGGCGGTGCCATCGAGGTCGAAGTCGCTCGTCGGCTCCGCAGCTACGCCGGCTCCGTCGGCGGCCGCGAACAGCTCGCCGTCGAAGCCTTCGCCGACGCGCTCGAACTCGTCCCGCGCGTCCTCGCGGAGAACGCCGGACTCGACTCCATCGACACGCTCGTCAAGCTCCGTGAGGCCCACGAGGACGGCGACGTCCGCGCCGGCCTGAACGTCTTCAGCGGCGACGTCGAGGACACCTTCGAGGCCGGCGTCGTCGAGCCCGCACACGCCAAAGAGCAGGCGCTCTCGTCTGCCACCGAGGCCGCGAACCTCGTCCTCAAGATCGACGACATCATCGCCGCCGACGAACTGAGCACCAGCGGCGACGGCGACGAGGAAGGCGGCGCCCCCGGTGGCGGAATGGGCGGTATGGGCGGAATGGGTGGAATGGGCGGCGCGATGTGACGTCCGTCTGAGGACACCCACCACACCCCGACACACCGAGCATCGCTGTCTCACCGTCGGCTGACGCGGTCCGCAGCCGATCTCTCGATCGTCGAACTTCTGCTTATTCTTGTGTCGATCGTCGAGCATCTGCTTACTCGTGCGTCGCTCGCTCGACGCCGTCGCGCTCGGCCCCTATTCCCGAATCAGTCCATTGTGGCGGATCCACTTGTGGCGGCCCGATCGAAGCACATTCAGGACCGCCGCAACGCGGCCCACGACTCAGGGCGTGTGACTCCGGACCCACGTTCCGTCGTCAGGTGATATTCCGTCGTCCAATTCGACGAAGAGCACATAGGTTGTAGTAAAATCTGTATTTTCTCTCTAAATCAGATTCTGATTCGATTATAGTATGAATTAAGTGCGGACACTTCGAAGCGCAAGTATGGAGACGCTTCTGTTGAACGGTACGGACGTCCGCGAGAACGCCGCGATGGCGGAGCTCGTCCCCGCCATCGAGGACGCGTTCGCCGCCTTCGAGCGCGGCGACGCACAGATGCCGCCGAAATCCTACATCGATCTCCCGGCGTACAACGGCGATTTCCGATCGATGCCGGCGTATCTGGACGCAGGCACGTGGGACGCCGCGGGCATCAAGTGGGTGAACGTCCACCCGGACAACCCCGAGAAGTTCGACCTCCCGACGGTGCTGGGGACGATGATCTACTCCGATCCCGAGACCGCCGTCCCGCTCGCAGTGATGGACGGCCGAGAGCTCACGATGCTCCGGACCGGCGCGGCGGCCGCTGTCGCGACCGACCACCTCGCCGTTCCCGACGCCACGTCGCTCGGAATCGTCGGCGCGGGCGTCCAGTCTTACACACAGTTGCGCGCCATCTCGCAGGTGCGTGACATCGAGACGGTCGTGATCTCCGACCTCGACGAGGAGCGCGTCGCCGATTTCATCGACGCCTTCGAGGACGAGTTCGACGTTCGCGCGGGATCAATCGAGGACGCCGCGTCCTGCGACGTGCTCTCGACGGTCACCCCGGTCGAGTCGCCGATCGTCTCCCGCGACGCCGTCGGCGACCACACCCACATCAACGCGATGGGTGCCGACGCCGAGGGGAAACACGAACTCGACGACGAGATCCTCCTCGATTCGAAGCTAGTCATCGACGACTACGAGCAGACGACCCACTCGGGGGAGATCAACGTCCCTTGGAGCGAGGGCGTCCTCGACGACGACGACATCTACGGCTCCGTCGGCGAGATCGTCACCGAAAAGAAACCCGGCCGAACCGCAGCAGACGGGATCTCCGTCTTCGACTCGACGGGACTCGCGATCCAGGACGTCGCGGCCGCCCACATCGTTTACGAGCACGCCACGGAGAACGACAACGGCTACCCGTTCGATCTGTTCGGCCTGAGCGAGTAGTTCGGAGCGGCGACGAGCGAGCGACGTCCGCGGCGTCCGTCCGGTAGCTTTTACAGAGCCGACGACGCGGACCACGTATGGTGTGGGTACGTTCGGAGTACGCGGGGGCGCTGGCGGTCGTCTCGACGTGGTTAGCCGCGCTCGTGCCCTGGAACGTCACGTACTCCAGCGGCGTCTCCGGCGGCTCGGTGCTGTTCGTTCGCTTCCCGTTCTTCCAGATCCGCTACGCGTTCGGCGTGCCTGTCGCCCGTCGCGTCAGCGTCTCGGATCCGCTCTCTGCGGTGGCGTTTCAGGCCGGACAGACGATCCAGGCGGCGTATCAGGTCTGGGCGGTCGGTGCGGCCGTCCTCGCCATAGCGGTCGTCATCGCCGCCGCGTACTATCACGACGAGGCGCGCGTGGAATCGGGCCCCCTCGACCCAGTTCGATTGCTCGGCGGCCTCCTGGCACTCTCGGGCGTCGTGCTCGCGGGCGCGACGTTCCTGCTCGCGACGCGCGGCTTCCCCGGCGTCCCGCTGCCGATCGGCGTCGTCTTCTTGCTCCTATTCGGCGGCGTGCTGCTGACCGTCGATCGGGAGTAGCAGCCTATGTTCGGAACGCTCGCCTGGTGTCGGCCGGGCGAAACGAAAACGGCAAATAGTCACTGTTCGGATGGTTGAGGTGATGAGTGAGTCGGGAGCGGATGCAGTCTGCGTGTTACACGTCGAACCCGATCCGCAGTTCAGAGAGCTCACCGAGACGTTCCTGGAGCGCCAACAGAACTCGTTCAGGGTGACGGCTGCCGCCGGCGCCGACGCGGCGCTCGACCGGCTCGATGCGGACGTCGACTGCATTGTCTCTGACTACGACCTCCCGAGCCAGGACGGAATCGAGTTGCTCCGGACCGTCCGGTCGGAGTATCCGGACCTCCCGTACGTACTGTTTACCAGTCAGGGCTCGGAGACGATCGCCAGCGACGCGATCGCGGCCGGCGTCACCGACTACTTGCAGAAGGGGACGACCCCAGAGCGATTCGAGTTACTGGCCAACCGCGTCCGCAACGCGGTGTCGGCCTACGAGTCCGAGCGAGCGGCGAAAGAGCACCACCAGCGTCTGCAACAGGTGATGAAGACCGTGCCGACGGCGATCACGCGAGTCAACCGCGACGGCGAGATCGTCTTTACGAACGAACGCGCGCAGTCGAACCTGGGGTTCGAGCCGAACGAGGTGACCGAGCGGACGTACAACGACCCGAAGTGGGAGATCAGAGATCTCGACGGCGATCCGGTCCCCGACGAGGAGTTGCCCTTCCAGCAGGTGCTGCAGTCTGGCGAACAGATCGAAGGATACCGACACACCATCGTGTGGCCCGACGGGGAGCGTCGCGTCGTCGAGATCAACGGCGCACCGCTGTTCGACGACGACGGCGAGGTCGAGAGCATCGTTTTCTCGAACACCGACGTCACGACGCAGACCGAACGTGAACGAGCGCTCCAGCGGGAGCGCGACCGACTCGACAATTTCTCTAGCGTGGTCTCACACGACCTTCGAAATCCGTTGAACGTGGCGAGCCTCAGCCTCGACCTCGCAAAAGAGGAGTGTGACAGCGACCACCTGGGGCGCGCCGATCGCGCGCTCGATCGGATGGAGCGGCTCATCGACGACCTGCTGGCACTTGCGCACACGGACGATCTCGTCGACAGCATCGAACCGATCGAGATCGAGCGCGTTGTCACCCAGTGCTGGCGAAACGTGCAGACAGAGGAAGCACGGCTCGAATTACAGACGAGCGCGCAAATCTGTGGGGATCGAAGCCAGCTCCGCCGGGCGTTCGAGAACCTGTTCCGGAACGCGATCGAACACGCTGGCGACGGTGTCACCGTCACTGTCGGTGCGCTCCCGGACGAAGACGGGCTGTACGTCGCCGACGACGGAGCCGGCTTCGACGCGGGAGACGACGACCGACTGTTCGAGAGCGGATACTCGACACAGCGGACCGGTACGGGCTTTGGCCTCGCGATCGTAGAGAGCATCATAGAGGCCCACGGAGGGGAGGTACGCGCAACCCCCAGCGAGGATGGCGGGGCACGGTTCGAGATTGTAGGCCTCGAATGCGACTGTTGAGGCCTCCCGCCTCCGATCGCAGACCGCCCATCCGCACGGCCGACAGTATAAGTCGCTTCGCCTGAAAGAGTCGGCACACGCGGAACCACGCAGCTATGGGGGACCCAGACTCGAATCGAAGTGCGGGGACACACGCGACCCACGAGCGAACCGCCTCTCCAACCGGCGGGCGTACCGGAGACGATTCCGGCAGCGTACAGAACGGCGAGAGCGACGCGCCACTCCGAGCGGACGGCGGTTCGCTCGCTGCGACCGTCGAGGCGCTGACGGACGACTCCGAGGGACCCGTCGGCGACCTGCGAGAGCGGATCCAGCGCGCCATCGACGTCCTGCGAGGATCGTCGATCGACGTCCGTCCGTACCGCCCGGAAGACGGCAACTTCGCTGCATTCGACACGCCCGCCGGCGAGGAGATCGTCGACCGCTACTGGGTGAACGCGCCGTACGCCTACGTCGTCATCACCTACGACGACGAGGACAGCGAGCACTACTACTACGCGATCGAACCCGAACTCGACGAGTTCGAGGCCGAGCTCCTCGCGCGCGCCCGAGTCGACATCAGGGACCCGCTCCTGTACCGCACCGACGAGGAACCGACCGCAGAGGAGACGCTCCGAGACGAGCTCAAGGAACTGCTGGAACGGTACGGCGTCGACGTGTCGATGCTGACGTTCCACACGTTGCTGTACTACCTGGCTCGCGACTTCCGGGGGTTCGGCCGCATCGATCCCCTGATGCACGACCCCCACATCGAGGACATCTCCTGTGACGGCTACGACCTCCCGATCTTCGTCTACCACGACGAGTACACCGACGTGGAGACGAACGTCGTCTTCGGCTCTGAAGACCTCGACGACTTCGTGATCCGACTCGCCCAAGAGTCCGGGCGGCACATCAGCGTCGGCGACCCCGTCGTCGGGACGACGCTCCCGGACGGGTCGCGGATCGAACTCGCACTCGGCGAGGAAGTCACGCCGCGCGGATCGGCGTTCACGATCCGAAAGTACGCAGAAGAGCCGTTCACGCCCGTCGATCTCGTCAACTACGGGACGTTCTCCGTCGAGGAGATGGCGTATCTCTGGCTCTGCATCGAGAACAACAAGAGCCTCATCTTCGCCGGCGGGACCGCTTCGGGCAAGACGACGTCGATGAACGCCGTCTCGATGTTCATCCCACCGCGCGCGAAGGTGCTGACGATCGAGGACACCCGCGAGCTATCGCTGTATCACGACAACTGGCTCTCGTCGGTCACCAGAGAGCGGCTTCACGAGGGGGCCGACATCGATATGTACGACCTGCTGCGGTCTGCGCTCCGGCACCGCCCGGAGTTCATCATCGTCGGCGAGGTCCGTGGGAACGAGGCCGTGACGCTGTTTCAGGCGATGAACACGGGCCACACGACGTTCTCGACGATGCACGCAGACAGCATCGAAACGGTGATCAACCGACTGGAGAACGAGCCGATCAACGTCCCGCGTGCGATGGTGCAGTCGCTCGATCTCCTCTGTGTCCAGACGCTCACGCGCGTCGAAGGCGAGCGCGTCCGCCGCTCGAAAGCGATCGGCGAAATCGGCGAAATCGACCAGCGGACCGGCGAACTCGACTACTCGCGGGCGTTCACCTGGCAGCCGGAGGCGGACGCGTTCCGGCAGTCGGACTCGAACCTCATCGACGAGATCCAACGTGAGCGGGGCTGGAGCCGGACCGAGCTGAAACGCGAGCTGAACCGCCGAGAGCGGTTCATCCGACTGCTCGCGGAGTTGGATACGACCGACTACCGCGAGTTCACCGCGCTGGTCAACGAGTACTACGCCAACCCCGAGCGCGTGATGGACCGCCTCGAAGCCGCCGAGGAGTCGTCCGGCCAGCACGCCGACGTCGTCGCCGGATCCGACGGCCTGCACGGCGAGGAGGCGAGCGTCGATGCCGGCGATTGAACTGCTCGGCTACGCGCCGCTCGTCGTCGTAACGCTGCTCGCGCTCCCGGTCGCGCTCGTGCCGTTCAGCCCACGGGCGCGTCTCGTCGTCTCCCGGCTGGCGCTACCGATCTTCGGGCGGTACGTCGCCGAGTCGAGCCCGAAGCGACAGCAGCAGATCGAGCGGATGCGAGCCGCGTTCGTTGGCGAGAGCCACCGCGTGTTCGCCTCCCAGACGCTGTTAGTCGCCGCCGTCGCGGGCATCGCCGGAAGCGTCTACGGCGTCTATCTCGGGGCGCTGATACTGCGCTCGCTCGCCGTCAGTCCCGAAGTGATCAGATCGACGCTCCCGGGACCGCTGGGCTTTCTCGCGGCGATCGTCAACGTCCCGGAACTCTCGCTGCTCCAGTTGTTCGCGTTGTTGTTCGTTTCGAGTGCGACCGTCGGGACGGCACTCGCGGTCGGGACCTACTGGGGCCGCTGGACGTATCTCGACCAGCGTGCCCGCGCTCGCGGCATCGAGATCGACGCGACCCTCCCCCGAACGGTCGCTTTCGTGTACGCGCTCTCGCGGTCCGGGATGCCGTTCCAGGCAGTGTTGCGGACGCTCTCGGAGAATCAGGACGTCTACGGGGAGGCGTCGCGAGAGCTCGGGGTCAGCGTTCGCGATATGAACGCCTTCGGGACCGACATCCTGACCGCGTTACACAGCACGGCGAGCCGGACCCCGAGCGAGAACCTCGAGGAGTTCACCGAGAACCTCGCGAGCGTCCTCTCGTCGGGGCAGAGCGTCTCAGCATTCCTGCGCGAACAGTACGAGCGATTCCAGGAGGAGGCCGAAGCCCAACAGCGACAGTACCTGGAACTCCTCTCGACGTTCGCGGAGGTGTACGTCACCGTCCTCGTCGCCGGACCGCTGTTTTTCATCACCGTCCTCGTCGTCGTCGGCCTCGTCATTCAGGACACGCTCACGCTCGTCCGACTCGTGGGCTACGCCGCGATCCCGCTCTTGACGTTCGGCTTCGTCGTCTACGTCGACAGTATGACCGAGGGCCTGAACGTCCCGGGAGGCGGCGGCGGGGACACCGATCCCACGAACGTCGGCAGCGCACGCGGGAGCCGCCACGACGGGTCAACACAGGCAGACAGCGACGCCGTCGAGGTCACCGACGGCGGATCCGTACGTGACCGAACCGGGGCGGACGCCGAGAACTGGGCACGGCTTGCGGTCTACGATCAGATCGGCTCGGTCCGACAGACGCTGTCGAATCCCGTCGGGACACTCCTTCGGAACCCGACGTATACGCTGCTTCTCACCGGTCCGGTCGGACTCCTGGTCATCGGGCTCTCGATCGACAGCGCCGTACTGGAGGCAGTCGGCGGGATCCTGGTGGGTACGCCGGGAGCGCTCACGCGACTCGTCGAATTGCTCGACGGGGCGATCGTTCAGGCGATGATTCTCGTCCTCGGTGGCATCGCCCTCGCACACGAGATCCAGAAACGACGGCTGCGGGCGGTCGAGGCGGAGATGCCCGACTTCCTCGACCGGATGGCAAGCATCAACGAGGCGGGCGTCACCATCGTCGGCTGTCTGAACCGGCTCTCGGACGCCGAACTCGGACGGCTCGGCGACGAGATCGGCCGGGTGTGGCGGGACATCCAGTGGGGCGCCAGCGTCGGCGAAGCGCTCACCGGGTTAGAGCAGCGGACGGGCACGCCGACGGTGTCACGTGCAGTGACACTCATCAAGAACGCGATGGCCGCAAGCGGCGACATCAGTCCGGTGCTCCACATCGCCGCCGACGAGGCCCAAGAGACCCGGCGGCTTCGGCGCGAGCGTCGCCAGGAGATGCTGACGTACCTCGTCGTCATCTACGTCTCGTTTCTCGTCTTCCTCGGGATCATCATCGCGCTGACGGTTTCGTTCATCCCGGCGATCGAAGCCGCGAGTCAGTCCGCCGGGGGCTCGACTAACCAGATCGGCGGCGTCGACACCGGCGTCCTCGGCGGCTTCCAGACGGTCAACACGGACGCCTACGAACTGCTCTTCTTCCACACCGCGGCGATCCAGGGCATCTGTTCGGGCATCGTCGCCGGACAGTTAGGAGAAGGGAGCGTCGCGGACGGGCTGAAGCACGCGGCCGTGTTGCTGACGCTGACGTACGTGGTCTTCGCACTGCTCTGAACGGACATCGCGCGGTGGCGGCGGCATAACAGTGGCAATGACGGCGGCGTAACAGTGACAGCGACGGATCGTCGCTGTGCGCTGGGCATCACTCTCTGAATCGACCTGCCGTTGCCTGTCCACCGGACCGTCGGTGCTTTGTGTGCCCGCCGCCTCGCGTCGGTATGGACGACGAGCGGACGGCGACGCCCGAACCGGTCACAGAGACGTACGACCGGATCGCAGAGCACTTCGCGTCGACGCGGGAGTACCCGTGGCCCGAAGTGGCGGCGTTTCTCGGCCGCGACGTGGGCGGCGACCTCGCTGACGGCGCAGCGGTGCTCGCCGACGGTGCCGCGCCGGCGTTAGAGCGCGTCCGATCGGCAGCCGACGACGCAGGGGGAGTCGGGCTGGACCTCGGCTGTGGAAACGGTCGCCACGCCGAGCTGCTAGCCGACGACGTGGAACGCGTCGTCGGCGCCGACGCCAGTCGCGGGCTCCTGGGGACCGCTCGCGAGCGGGCACAGGACCACGAATTCGACGAGTCACTCCACCTCGTGCAGGCGGACGCAGCGGGGCTTCCGCTTCGATCCGGCGTCGTCGACGTCGCGGTATACGTCGCGACGCTGCATCACTTGCGCACGCGGGACCAACGCGTCGCGAGCCTCTCGGAGTTGGCCCGCGTGCTCGCACCGGGCGGCCGCGCTATCGTCAGCGTCTGGTCGACCGCACACGACCGATTCGAGGCGATGTCGGGGTTCGATACGACCGTCGAGTGGACGCTCCCCGGTGGCGAGCGCGTCCCTCGGTACTACCACATATACGACCCGTCGGAGTTCGAAGCCGATCTGGCCGCGAGCGACCTGCAAACCGTCGACAGCGTCGTCTCCAGCGGGAACTGCTACGCCGTGGTAGAGGCCGGAGCGAGGACACGGTCCGACAGCTAATCGCGCGCGAGAGCGAGTGACCGGGTGCGAGCGGGGGAACAGATATACTCGTTCCTGTGTACAACCTACTATGGGTCGTCGTGTCACACGGCGTGGCTTTCTCGCAGGACTGACCGCCCCCGTTACAGCAGGGGCGGTCTCCGGAATCACGCGTGCCCAGTCCGGGAGCGGCGCCGGTGGGTTTACTCCGATTGAACACGGCTACGGGTTTCGGAACTGGGGAGCCGAAGACCAGTACTTCGACTCCCCGCCCGCCCCGACGCAAGCGGAGATCCGCGAGCGGATCCGGACGAGGTGGGTCGAACAGGCACGGGCCGTCCTCGGACTCGACGTCGGCGCACTCTCGCAGGCGATGGTGAGTGCAATCGCCACGCAGCTCCGCGCGGCAGTGGTACAGCGGGCGGGAACGAACGGCCACTGCTACGGAATGGCGCTGACGGCCCAGCGGTACTTCGAGCGGCCAGGAACCATCCCCGTCGACCGGCGTCGCGCGAGCGAGATCGAAGTCCCGACGGTTCCGGTCGACGAACCGATCGCCCCGGTGTACGACGAAATCGTACAGCGGCAGGCCGATCAGTATCTCCGGTTTCGGGCGTTTCTCGCACGGCAGGCGATCCTGTATCGCGACTGGATCGACACGGAAGCGATCCTCCGCGACGTCAGGAACGTCATCGAGCGGTTCGGGACCGCGACGCTCATCCTCTTCAACAACACCCTGCTCTCACATCAGGTGCTGGCGTACGGCTTCGAGGACCGCAGCGACAGTGTGGTCGTTCCGATCTACGATCCCAACCTCCCCGCCTCGGCGTATCGGCGGCGCTCGCCGCGGTTAGAGTTCGAACGCGACGGCGAGTCCGTCTCGATGCGACAGTACGGCCAGTACACGGGAATGCTGTTCAGTCGGTACGATCGGATCGAAGACGCAGCCGACCGCACCGCGCCGACGCCGATGGATCACGTCACCGTCGACCAGAGGAGGGTCCGAGAGTCGCTGTTCCCGTTCACGCTCGTTGTCGCGACCTCAGAGGACGTCGATCTCACCGTCGTCGGTCCCGGCGGGAGCCAGATCGGGCGCATCCGCGGCGTGTACACGGACCGAAGTCGCGGCGAGTACGGGCGGGTGCGGAGCCAGCACGGAGCGGAACCGGGAGCCTACCGGATCAGCGTGTTCGGAACCGCCGACACCGAGTACGAACTGACAGCGATGGTGACCGACGCGGACGGTGCGTCCGTGAACGCGGCGCGGACCGAGACGATTCAGACAGGTGACGAACACGAGTACGACCTCGAAGTCACAGAGGAGGGAGCGGGGAGCCTCCGCAGGGTTCGTACCGACCGAAATCTGCCGGCACTCGTGGGAACGGGCGTCGCCGGAGTCGCCGCCGGAGCCGTCGGCTATCGGACAGTGAAGCGCCTGCGGGAGCGCGACCGCCACGAATCGTGAGTCGTGTCGGAGGCTGTTCGGAGCAGAGACAGCGACAGCATAGCGACCGAGAGCGGCGGCAGCAGTCCTGGCCGGCCGACGCTTCTTGAACGGTTCGCGGGTGGTCGGTCGCGGCGCACTCGAACTCTGCGTTTAAGTCGGAGCGACCGCTATCAGGAGACGAATGAGCGAGACAGAGGACGTACGCGACTACGAAGTAGTCGTCGTCGGCGGTGGTCCGGCGGGTATCCAGACCGCCCTGTACACGACCCGACTGGGCCACGATACGGTTGTCGTCGACCGCGGGGGCGGCCGGGCAGCGATGATGCTGGACACGCACAACGTTATCGGCGTCCCCGAGCACACCTCGGGCAACGAATTCCTCCAGACGGCGCAGGAACAGATCGAATCGTACGGCGCCGACGTCGTCCGCGACTTCATCGTCGAGGCCGAACGGACCGACGACGGTCGCTTCCGACTCGTCGGCAACGACGCGGAGTTCCGGGCCGACCGCGTCGTCCTCGGCGTCGGATTCAACGACGAGCGCCCCGACCCGCCCGTACCGCGGACCGGCAAGGGACTGCACTACTGTCTCCACTGTGACGCGTATATGTTCATCGACCGTCCGGTCTACGTGATGGGGACGGGCGAGGCGGCCGCCCACGTCGCGATGATTATGCTCAACTTCACCGACGACGTGGATATCCTGCTCCGCGGCGACGCGCCCGAGTGGAGCGACGAAACCGACGAACAGCTCCGCGGGCACCCGATCGGCATCGTCGAGGCCGAGATTACCGGGATGCAGAAGAGCGACGACGGCTGGCTGAAGGCCTTCGAGTTCGACGACGGGACCGTCCGCCAGTACCGCGGCGGGTTCCCGATGTACGGTTCGAACTACAACGACGCGCTCGCAGAGCAGTTGGGCTGCGAACTGAACGACGACGGCACGGTGGTCGTCAGCGACAGTATGGAGACGACCGTCGAGGGCGTCTACGCCGTCGGCGACATCACGCCCGGACACAATCAGATTCCGGTCGCGATGGGCAAAGGCGCCCAGGCGGGCATCGACATCCACTACGGCCTCCGGGAGTTCCCGCGTGATCTCAAGACGCTCCGGGCGACCGGCCCCGTCGGCGCCGACGAGGTGCCGAGTACCGGCAACCGCGTCCGCGCCGCCGCCGCGGAGTTCGAGGAGGCGCGCGCGCCGCCGATCGAACCCGCCGATCCCGAACCGGCCGACGACGACTGATACTGTCCGACAGTATGGCCCTCTCTCGTTCGGACCTGTCGAACACAGTACCCTGCTGCGAACCAGTACGCCGAGCGACGACTCCAAAGGGTAACACCCTTATTTGGGGACCGGGAACGGGTGAGTGAAGGTCGTCACCGCGCGGTCGTGGTGATGATCCGGACGAGCGCCGGTGGTCTAGTGGTAGGACCTGAGCCTTCCAAGCTCATGGCCCGGGTTCAAATCCCGGCCGGCGCATCTTCCCGCTACTACGAATGAGGAGCGACAGCGACGAGTGAGTCGTGCGGGAAGATGCGCCAAGGGTTTTGAACCCTATCAGTCGCGCGCAGCGAGCGAAGCGAGCGAGCACGTCTGATTCCGGTTCAAATCCCGGCCGGCGCTTTTTCTGCCGAACGAAGTGAGGCGAAAATCGTCCAGAGGGATTTGAACTAGCGAGCGACCGGGGGGAGCGAGTGAAGTTCACAATCCCGGCCGGCGCATTTCTGCTGCGAACGAACTGATCAGAGAAATTGCCAAGGGAGATTTGAACGAGACGAGCCGCAGCCTGCGAGCGAAGCGAGCGAGAACGGGGCGTCGCGACCGACCCGCGCTCACTCTGCGTCCGCTTTGTACGCCTTGAGGAACACGTCGTGGGTGTCGCGTCGGAGGTAGATCGGTTCGACCTCGAACCCCGCGCCGTAGAACACGCGGACGAGGTCGGTGAGCGACCAGGCGTCGAGGTAGTCCTCGAAGACGTCGTCGGGGCGCTTCCGCTGGAACGTCGTCGGGAGGTGTGCCTCCAAGTAGACGAGACGGCACTCCTCGCGCGCCAGCAGTTCTTCGAGCGCCTTGACCACGTCGAGTTCGGCTCCGAACACGTCGATCTTGACGACAGTCGGGAGTGGAATGGTCTCGTCGTCGAGGATGTCGCGGGCGTCGACCGTCTCGAATCCCGCCGCGTCACTGTTGCCGAGCAGACCGACGCGTCCTTGATGAGAGTGGTAGCCGTCGCCTGCCTGCTGGCTGATGGCCGTCTCCGAGAGAATGACGTTCGAGCGCTCTCCGGTGGACGTTCTGAGTTGGGACGCTCCGTCTCCCGGTTCGAAGGCGACGACTGTCCCCTCAGTGAGGTACGCCGCAACCGGTCGGGTGAAGATACCGACGTGTGCACCCACGTCGTAGAAGACATCGTCCCGCCGTAGATTCGCGAACAGGTCTGCGAACACCGGCCGTTCGTCCGAGACGGCCGCTTCCAGGCCGGTGCCGACGTCGATGTCGTACCGTAGTTGCCACCACAGGGCAGTCAGCGCCCCGACGGCGTACCACCAGGCGTGTTTCGCGAGCGAGCGCGGCCCGCGCTTGCGGAGCACGTGGAACGCCCGACTGACGAGCGACGGGGTTTGAGTGCTCATTGCCCCACCTCCGCGCGGCCCGCCGTCCATCCTATGGAGAGCGTGTCGCCTCTCATCGTTTCCGTGCGACGAAACCGGTCCACGGGAACCACTTGAAGAAGATGTCGACGTCCCGGTCGACGTCGAACCCCGCGTCGGTGAGGATATCCTCGTACTCGGCGACGGTCAGCGGCCGGAGTTGCCCACGGAGCGTCTTCGCCTTCCCGATGATCTCCTCCTCGGTAAGGCCCTGGCTGGCCTTGAAGTCCCAGTACTCCTCGTTCCAGATGTCCTGGAACTGCGAGGACCGGGCCCGCGTCTTCTCGGCGAAGACGAACGCGCCGCCGTATTCGAGGTCGTCGTAGATCTGCTGGACGAGTTCTCGCCGGTCCTCCTCGCGGACGAAACTCATCGTGAACAGGCTGATGACCATCGACGCCCCGGGGAAAGACATGTGTGAGGAGACGTCGGCCTGCAGGAAATCGACGTTCGGGCAGTCACCGATGCGTTCCCGCGCGCGATCCAGCATCGGGGCCTGGATGTCGATGCCGATGAACGACGGCGGCCCTTCCGTCCCGTAGCGATTGACGAGCTGTTCGATGGTCGTCCCCGTCGCACAGCCGAGATCGTAGACTTTCTCTTCTCCCTCCGATTGGAGGAACCAGTCGGCCAGATCAACGACCTGCGATTGGACCTGTTCGTAGAGCGGGATCGACTTCCGGACGTGTGCGTCGAACTCCTCGGCGACCTGCTCGTCGAACGTCCACCCACCCTCGCTCTGTTCGAGACTGCCATCCACCGTCGTCTTCTCTTGCATAGTTGTGGATCTGCCGACCGGGAGGACCCGATCGCGTTGTCTGTTGATGACTGTCAAGCGACCAATTGTAATGCCGGTGCTACCACACCAACCCGCACAGTAGCGGCGTGGTTATCACGACTTACTAGGAGGATAACCGCCCCAGGGTGGGCCGTAGTGTGTTCCTTCTCGTCGCCGAGGGTACTTGGATTTCGACGAACCTCACACCGAGAGAGCAGTCGGTATCATACGGTCGGACAGAACGATGTGAAGCGTATCGGCACCCCGGAGTGGTCTGCATAAGTTCTGAACTAGGCGGGAGAGACGACGAGAGCCACGACGATCTCAACGGGGTCACCCGATTTCCCTGTGTCGTGGGCAGCGTCCATCAGCGGGTTCAACAGTTCCGCTGATCACTCTGGGTGCCAACATACTTCACGAATGTCTGTCCGACAGTATCAGTAACGGACAGTACAGACGCCGCCGGATCCACACCGACAGCGTTCGACTACGGTAGCTGTTGGGGGCTGCTCGGTACTCGATCGGACGCGGCAGCGGCGGGTGGATCGATGTAGCCTGGGATGCACCCGACCGCTCCGTCACCGTCAGTGGTCACGGCTGTGCGGAGAGCGACCATTGTGGCGCGCGGTTCGCGTTCACTGACAGGAAACAGACAGTAGTCGAACCACTCGGAGAACGGACGACCACCGCGTCTCGCCGGATGTCGCGTCCTCGTCGATGTAGTTCGTCGGGCGTCGAACTATTATTCACTCGGATTTGTATTATACTAATAACCTTATATGTGGTTAGTGAACCCTTATGCTTTCAGGAGAAGGCCCTTTAGGGGGCAAGTCAAGGGGGGACATATGACCAAGCCACAGAGACACACGACTGGCGAGTCCTGCGGGCTCGCGGACCCGTCGGACGAGCGGTCGAACTGCGGCGTAGGTGCCGTTATCGACCTCGACGGCGGCCGATCCCACGAAACGGTCGCCGATGGGATCGAACTGCTAGAGAATCTCGAACACCGCGGGACGACCGGAGCCGAGGAGAACACCGGCGACGGGGCCGGGATTATGATTCAGCGCCCCGACGAGTTCTTCGACGCCGTCGTCGACGCCGATCTCCCCGACGAGTACGCGGTCGGATCGCTCTTTATGCCGCAAGACGGGGCCGCGCGCGAAGGTCTCATCGCCATCTTCGAGCGCGTGCTCGGTGCGCACGGACTCGACGTACTCCACTGGCGCGACGTCCCCACCGACAACTCTGATCTCGGCGCGACCGCGCTCGACTCCGAGCCCGACGTCTGGCAAGTGTTCGTTGCACCCGAAGACGACCTCGACGCCGAGGCCTTCGACCGCGCACTGTACGTCGCACGACGCGACGTCGAGAACGAGGTCGAGGAACTCGAATCGGAAGGTGCGGCTCGCTTCTACATCTGCTCGCTCTCGCGGAAGACGCTGGTCTACAAGGGACTGCTGAAAGGCGAGCAACTCGCCGACTACTACCCGGACCTCGACGACGAGCGGCTCCGATCGACGCTGACGCTCGTCCACGCGCGCTTCTCGACGAACACGCTGGGTGCGTGGCACCTCGCACACCCCTACCGCCACATCGTCCACAACGGCGAGATCAACACGATCCAGGGCAACATCAACTGGATGCGGAGCCGCGAGACCGACCTCGAACATCCGGACTTCGGCGAGGACCTCGAAACGCTGAAGCCGATCATCAACGATCCGGATCAGTCCGACACGGCCTCCGTCGACAACGCGGTCGAACTGCTCCTGCAGGGCGGTCGGGACCTCCCGCACGTCCTCCGGATGCTCATCCCCGAGGCGTACCGCGGCGACGACCAGATGACCGAGGAACGCCGCGAGTGGTACGACTACCACGCCTCGCTGATCGAGCCGTGGGACGGCCCCGCGCTCGTCGCGGCCACCGACGGCGACCGCGTCGCAGCCGTCCTCGACCGAAACGGCCTCCGTCCGTGCCGGTACGACGTCACGACCGACGACACGCTCGTGATGGCTAGCGAGGTCGGCGCACTCGACACCGACCCCAGCGAGATTCGCGAGCGCGGTCGACTCCAGCCGGGACAGCTGTTCGTCGCCGATCCCGAGGAGGGCCGCGTCATCCCCGACGAGGAGGTCTTCGAGTCCCTCACCGACGAGAAGTACGGCGAGTGGGTCGACGACGAACAGCAGCAACTCGACGAACTCGCCGACGCCGACGACTACACGCCGCGAGAGAACGTCGACCACCTCCGCGCGGCGCAGGCGGCGTTCGGATACACCCACGACCAACTGAGCCACCTCATCGAACCGATGGCCAAAGAGGGCAAAGATCCGGTCGGCTCGATGGGCGACGACACGCCGCTGTCGGTCCTCTCAGATTTCAACCGTCCGCTGTTCACGTACTTCAAGCAACTGTTCGCGCAGGTGACGAACCCGCCGCTCGACTACATCCGCGAGGAACTCGTCACCTCGCTTGAGTCGCGGCTCGGTGCCCAGCGCAACCTACTCGACGAAACGCCCGAGCACGCGCGACAGCTCGTTCTCGACTCCCCCGTCCTGACCGACGCGCAGACGGCGAGCATCAAGTCGCTGGGCGAGGACGGCGATTCGATGTCTACGACGATCGTCGATATCACCTACGACCCCGAGCGCTCGCTCGAAGCGGCGGTCGAGCGCGTCCGCGACGACGCCGTCGATGCCATCGAAGCGGGTGCCGACGTCGTCGTGCTCTCGGATCGGAACCTCGGACCCGACCGCGTCGCGGTCCCGAGTCTGCTCGCGACGGGCGCGGTCCATCACTGTCTCGTCCGGAACGGCCACCGGAACCACGCCGGCCTCGTCGTCGAGTCCGGCGACCCCCGCGAGGTGCACCACGTCGCGACGCTCGTCGGCTACGGTGCGGATGCAGTGAACCCCTACCTCGCCTACCAGACGATCGCCGACGTCGTCGCCGGTCCCGACGGCGCCGACGAGAGCGAAGCCATCGCAGCGTACAAGAAGGCCCTCGAAGACGGCCTCCTGAAGACGATGGCCAAGATGGGCATCTCGACGGTCGAGTCCTACCAGGGCGCGCAGATCTTCGAGGCCGTCGGCCTCGATTCGGGCTTCGTCGCGGAGTACTTCGAGGGCACGGAGATCCGCACCGAGGGCATCGGTATCGACGTCATCGAGGAGGACGTTCAGACGCGACACACCGTCGCGTACGGGAACGATCCCGAACTCGACCGGCAGGGCGAGTACGAACACCGCTCGGACGGCATCCACCACCAGTGGAACCCCCAGACCGTCGGCACGCTCCAGCAGGCGGTCCGCTCGGGCAACTACGAGAAGTACCAGGAGTTCGCAGAGCTCATCAACGACCAGACCGAGGAGCTCCAGACCCTCCGCGGCCTGCTCGAGTTCGAGTCCGACCGCGAGTCGGTGCCGATCGAGGAGGTCGAACCCGTCGAGGACATCGTCACCCGCTTTTCGACGGCCGCGATGTCGCTCGGCAGCCTCTCGCCGGAGGCCCACGAGAACAACTCGATCGCGATGAACCGCCTCGGCGGCAAATCGAACTCCGGCGAGGGCGGTGAACCGCCGGAGCGGTTCGGCACCGAGAAGGAGTGCAACGTCAAGCAGGTCGCTTCGGGCCGCTTCGGCGTCACCTCCGAGTACCTCACGAGCGCCGACGAGATCCAGATCAAGATGGCGCAGGGCTCGAAGCCCGGCGAGGGCGGGCACCTGCCCGGCAAGAAGGTCAACGAGATGATCGCGCACGTGCGGTTCGCGACGCCCGGCGTCGGCCTCATCTCGCCGCCACCGCTGCACGACATCTACTCGATCGAGGACCTCAAGCAACTCATCCACGACCTGAAGACCGCCAATCCCGACGCCGACATCAACGTGAAACTCGTCTCGGAGGCCGGCATCGGCACGATTGCGGCCGGCGTCGCGAAGGCCAACGCCGACGTAGTACACATCTCGGGTCACGACGGCGGGACGGGCGCGTCGCCGAAGACGTCGATCAAGAACGCGGGCCTCCCGTGGGAACTCGGCCTCGCGGAGGCCAACCAGATGCTGCGGGCGACGGACCTGCGTTCGCGAATCCGCGTCAGCGTCGACGGGGGGATGAAGACCGGCCGCGACGTCGCCGTCGCGGCGCTGCTCGGCGGCGAAGAGTACATCTTCGGGACGGCCTCGCTCGTCACGTCCGGCTGTGTGATGGCTCGGCAGTGCCACGAGAACACCTGTCCGGTCGGCGTCGCCACCCAGCGCGAGAACCTGCGCCAGCGCTTCCCCGGCCAGCCGGATCACGTCATCAACTATATGACGTTCATCGCGCAGGAACTGCGCGAGATTATGGCCGACCTCGGCTTCCGCTCGCTCGAGGAGATGATCGGCCGACCGTCGCTTCTCACCCAGCGCGAGACCGACCACGAGAAGGCCAAGCACCTCGATCTCTCGGACGTCATCGCGGAACCGTCCGGCGACGCGCGCCAGAAGACCGAAGATCAGGTCCACGAGGGCGTCGAGACCCAACTCGATCACGACCTCATCCGGCGGGCCGGCCCCGCGCTCGAAGAGGGCGAGCCGATCGCACTCGACGAGGAGATCTCGAATGTCGACCGCGCGGTCGGCGCGATGCTCTCGAATCGGATCTCCGCGGCGTACGGCGGCGACGGCCTCCCGGACGATACCATCCACTGCACGTTCGACGGCGTCGCCGGCCAGTCCTTCGGCGCGTTCCTCGCCAACGGCGTGACGATGGATCTCACCGGCGCCGCGAACGACTACGTCGGCAAGGGGCTCTCCGGCGGGAAGATCATCGTCGAGACGCCCGACAACGCCGCCTACGAGCCTGACGAGAACGTCCTCATCGGCAACGTCGCGCTCTACGGTGCGACGGAAGGCGAACTGTACGTCAACGGCGTCGCTGGCGAGCGCTTCGCCGTCCGCAACTCCGGCGTGAAAGCCGTCGTCGAGGGCGTCGGCGACCACGGCTGTGAGTATATGACCGGCGGCGTCGTAGCCGTGCTCGGCGACACCGGACGCAACTTCGCCGCGGGGATGTCCGGCGGCGTGGCCTACGTCTACGATCCCGACGACGAGTTCGCCGCGAAGACGAACACCGGAATGGTCTCGCTCGAAGACAGCCTCGACGACTCCGACCGCCAGATGCTCCGCCGCCTGGTGGAGAACCACGCGACCTACACCGACAGCGACCGCGCGGCGTGGATGCTCGACGACTGGGGGGAGGTCGTCACCGACTTCGTGAAGGTGATGCCCGACGCCTACGCCGAGGTCATCGAGGAGCGCGCCCGCGACGACGTCCGAAAGGAACTGCCGCCCGCCGCGGCCGCGACCGCCGCGGAGGACGGCGACGCGCTCGCACAGACCAGCGACGACTGATCGGGTCGTCTCGGTCGTCTCGGCCGTCTTTTTTGAATGACGAGAGTGGCGAACAGTCGGCACAGTCGCACCCCGGAGAACGGGGGACCTCGCGCCGACGTGCCGAACGACCGCGGCCCGACGCGAGGCGGAGCTTACGTCACGGCGGTCGTGGGGCCGTCATCCGATATAAACGCACGCCGCAGCGAGACGCACGCCACAACGAAACGCGCACAACAACGAGACGCACAGCGGCGGGCCACTCGACGGCACACTTAATGTTGCGACGGCGAAAGCGGCCCGTATGAACGGCGACGAACGCGCTGTGAGCGAGACAGTCAGTTTCGTGCTCGTCTTCGCACTCGTCGTCGCGTCCGTGGGGACAGTCTACGCCGTCGGCGTCTCGGAACTCGAAGCGACGCGGGACGCAGAGCGCGTCGAGAACGCCCAGCGCGCCTTCGACGTCCTCGCAGACAACCTCCGGGATATCACCGAGGGCGCACCGAGCAGAGGGACGGAAGTGAAGCTCTCGGAGGCGACGCTCCGCTCGGTCGACGACGCCTCGATGAACGTGACTGTCGATCCGGACGGTGCGTCACCGACGTACTGGGAGTACGCGCTGTCACCGATCGTCTACGACGTCGAGGCCGGCGGAGAGATCCGGCTCAGCAACGGCGCAGTGCTCCGGGACAGCGAGCGCAGCGGGTCGGCAGTCGTCCGTGGGCCGCCGCTCGTCGTCGACGACGACCACATTCAGCTCACACTGATCAGACAGGAGCACGTCGGATCGGCTGTCACCGGCGGGTCACAGACGGTCCGGGTTCGGATGTCCGCGACCCGGTCGCGGCTCTTCTACGACAACGAGTCGGTCAATCACGAGATGGTTCGCGTGAACGTCACGACACCGTACACGGACGCGTGGGGGCGGCACTACGAGTCCGCCGGCTTCGCGTGCACTGAGATCAGCGAACCGGCGCCGGGCACCCCCGGACGCGTCTCGTGTACAGTCAACGATGTTGACCGTGTCACGGTCATCTGGGTGCGCGTGACGACAGCCTTCGAATGAAGGCGGGAACGGACAGTCGTGCTGACTGACCCGGATCAGTTCAGGTCGATCGTGACGTTGTTCTGCGTGACGTGGAGATACGTGATGTACGACGAGGCGTCGGTCGTGTCGTACCGGAGGACGCCTCCTGACGCGCTCTGGTCGATCTGGGTCGTCCCGCGGTCACCGGGGCCGTGGTCGACGTGGAGTTTGAACTCCCCGTCGAAGGTCGCGAAGTAGTGGCGCGTGAGGATTCGGAGCGTCTGTTCGTCGCCGTCGTAGTACGTCGTGTTCTCCCCGTCGTCGCCGGTGTGATTGAACGAAACCGGGTCCACGCTGCCCCCATCGTCGCGGGCGTCCCAGTCGATCGCAGTGTCGTGGCCGACGTTGCTCGATCCGTACGTGAAGTTCTGTGCGGAACTCGTGAAGTCGACGTCGATCACCGTGTCACCGCCCTCACAGGCGAGTTGCACCGGGCCGGAGTCCGACGGGATGCTATCGTTCGACCAGCGGTGAACGTCTTCGGACGTCGAGGCGTCGTCGTAGTAGACGTCCATCACCAACTGCTCGGTGGACGCACCGCCGTTGCAGTAGTTGTTTCCGATCCCGTTCGGGACCTCGATGGCAACTTCGTAGGCCTTGTCGCCGTCCTCGATGTAGAACGAGGCGTAGAGGTTGTTGAACGTCCCGTGGTCCTTTTTGATCGACGTCTGGAAATCCGTGACGGCGTGCCCGTCTGCGATCCCGCGGATGGTCACACTGCCGTCTTTTTCGGGATACGGGAAGACGCCCACTGCCCCAGCCGTCTCGAGGACGACCGTCGCGGTCCGGTTGCTATCGTCGGTGGAGACGTTGCCAGTCGTCCGCGTGCGGAAGTACTCCGCCCAGCCCTCGTAGAACCGACTGTGGACAGTCACCGCGACGGTGCCACTGCGTACCGGGTTGTGATACTGTTGTGTCGCCCCGTCCACGTCCTCATCGTACGGCGCGCCGACGCCGTCGTCGGTCGCCGCCGTCTCGTTCGGGAAGATACGGGTGGTCGACGCCGAACGACGGACGGTCGCTCGCGCGTTCCCGGTCACAGTGTCACTCGAGCGAACGCGGATGACCGGCAAAGTGAGCGTCTGATCCCGATAGTGAAACTCCGGGGGCGACACCATCGTCGTGCCGCCGTCGCGGTACCGCCAGACGCCGCCGCCCTGATAGGCGATCTCCGTCTCGGCGGTCTGGTAGGTGACCGATCCGAGCGACGCGTTGTAGACCGTCTCAGTCTCGTTGTCGGTGTAGTTGCGATGCCGAATACGGAGCCACCCGCTCTCGGACTCGGAGGAATACTGACCCCCGCCGGAGCGCCCGAGTTGGACCGTCTGCACGGATCCTTCTCCGAGTCCAACGACGGCAGTGCGGGCGTCCAGAAGCGTCATCGCGTGTGCCGCTCGATCGGCCGTCGCTTCCTGTTGCACGTCGGCCAGCGCCGAGGAACCGATGGCGACGACGACGCCAGCGCTGGTGATCGTCAGCGCGAGGAGCAATACGAGTCCGATGTTCGACGACTGCGCGCGGTAATTCATCCTTCGAGAGCCCCCTCTGTCGGCCCGGTGAGCGACAGCGACGACGAGGCGTCGCCGTCGGCGACCACGAGCGTCGGGTCCGGACCGCTCGTGTCGAGTCGCACGACCGTCCACCCCCCAGTGACCGATCCGTCTTCGATACCTACCGTCGTCGAGACAGTAAGCGTGGCGCTCACGTCAGATCGAGACGGCCGCAGCGTCAGTTCGTGTCTCGCCGGCTGGTCGGCCGGGTCTGAGACTCCCCTGACGTAGATTCGATAGGACTCACCGGCCACGCGCTCGGGGAGGTCGACGCCGACACGGACGGAGCGCGAGCGCGCCTGCGACTCCGACAGCCGATCGGCGTCGGCGATCCCCGCGGCGAGTTGCTCGGCGACGACGTCGAGTTCTTCGCGGACGACCTGTTCGCGCTGGTTTTCGACGTACCCGCCTGCGCCGACGAGCAGCCCCGAGATCAGGACGGCGGTGATCCCCAACGCGATGACGTAGTTCACCGTGATCGAGACCGCGCGGTCGCAGGAAGACGTCATTCGGGGACCACCTCGATTCGCGCCTCGTAGTCGAGTTTCGGCGTCCGGTACGTGACGTGGAGGTCTGCCGCGTAGATGGCGGGCGTCGAGTAGGGGTCGCTAGACGCGGGGCCGACCCCGGGCTCGTCGACGACCATCGTGTACCGCCCGCCCGCTTCGTCGCCGTTGGTGTACGCGATTTCGAGGTCGCCACCGACGTCGTCGACGACCGAAAGGTTCGAGCACGGCGACCCGCCGACGGACGCGTTCGCGACGTCGATCCGGAACGTGTCGCCGGAGAACGAACCGGGCGAGCAGGTGTCGACGACAGACCCGTTCTCTGAGACCTGCACCGTCGGCCCACTGTCGTCGTAGACAGAGATGTTCCGAGTCCCCGCGTCCGAGGCGACGTTCAGGTGGAACGCGTCGTCGCTGGGACCGCTCGCGAGAGTGGTCTCGTCGACGGTCAGACGCAGCGAGCGGAGCCCCGAGAGGTCGGGGTCGGACGCAACGGTCCAGTTTGCTACGCCGCCCGCGGTCGTGAATTTCTGTGTGACGTCGTCCTGCTGGATCCGCGTGCCGTTCGTGGCACCGACGAGATCGACGTCAGCACCGTCACCGACGACCGCGCGATGCTGTGCCGCGGCGTCGTCCCAGATCCGCAGCGTCGACCGGAGCGAGGTGTTCAGCGCCGAGTGCGAGGAGTTGTTACGGTAGTTCACCGATCGGATCGCATCCTCGCCGGCCGTCCGCGCTTCCGAGGCGTACTCGATCGCGCCAGCGGAATCGACGCCAGCCTCGCGGGTCGCCAAGTTCCCGGTGTAGATGGCAGTGTTCAAAAGCAGCGCGAGCGCGACGAACAGGACCGCGAGGGCGAGCGCGCCCACGAGGAGGAGTTGAGCGCGGTCCACACGCTCCGAGGGACGCTCGGAGCTCCGCCCGCCTGACTGCCGCCTCAGATCCGCCATACGACGAGCTCCACCTCCACGACCGTGTACAGTTGTTGCGTCGGGTCCGCGTCGTCGACAGGGTAGGAGGCGTTCGAGAGCGTCGTCGAAGAGACCGACCCGTCGGGGTCGCGTAGGTGGTCGTCGTCCGAGAGGGTGACGAGCCGGCGCGCGCTCGAGGCGTGGTCGCTCGGCTGACCGAGATCGACGATCGGTTGCGGCTGGCGCTCGCCGTCGTCGTCGATATAGTACAGCGTCAGGTCAAAGGCGATTCCGCGATCCAGAAACGTCTCGTTGAGGACGGATCCGAAGGCGGTCGGTGGACCGCTCCGAACGTAGCCGTCGTCGGTCGCTCCGTGCCAGGTGCCGGCCGACTCGTTCCAGTACAGCAGCGTCGGCAGCAACGTTCCCTCCTCGTCGGCCGACGCGAGGACGCCCTCGGCGACGGCGGCCTGTTGGTTCTCGATGTGCTGGCTGGACGTGCTGCCGGTCAGCGGCGTCACGGCCGTCACCTGGAGCGCGAAGACGAGACTGGAGACGAGGATCATCGCCGCCGTGATCGCTTCGAGCGTATGGGCCTGTGCGCGGTCCATCACCACGTCCTCACGAGTAGTCTGTGCGTGTCGCCCTCGAACGATACCGCGCGCCGCGCAGACGTGACAGAGGTCGTCTGCGGGACTGACGGCCCGGCCGTGAGCGGGTCGCCGTCGGCTCCGGTCGCGACCGCGCCGTCGAGCGTGCGAATCGAGACGTTGACCGACCGTGACTCGGGGAGCGCGAAGACCGTCCGTGCCGTATCGGCAGTCGTATTGAACCGACAGGAGGTCGGCGCGTCCGTGCCGGTGGAGACCTGCTCGAAGAACGCGTTCGTGCACGTCGCGTTCAGAACGTACGGCTCGGACGGCTGCCCCAGTCGATCCGTCGAGAGTGATGTCGAGAGGCGATCAGCCGTCTGGGAGCCGTCGACGCCCTGAAACGGCGCGAAGATCGTCGGGACGAACGCGACCACGACCGCGACGACGAGCAAGAAGAGACTCACGCCGATCGCGAAGTCGATCGTCGTCTGTGCGCGCGTCTCAGCACGCGCTTCGTCGCTCACGCTCGACCGGCGCAGCGTCATCCGACCACCATCCAGACGACGAGCGCGATCGTTTGCAAGATGACGACGAACTTCACCCCAGAGACGATCTCGGCGTCGCGGATGTAGCCGCTGATGAATCCCGAGAGCGCCGCCTGCAGCGTGACGGCGTGGAAGAAGAGCACCGAGAGCAGGTCGGTGTCGACGCCGCTCCCGAAGTTCATCCCCTGTCCGGAGAGGTTACTGCTCCCGCCCGAGCCCGCTTGCGACGCCAGACCAGCCATCACGTCGAGGAACTGCGTCTTGAGGATGGCCATCACCCCGAGCAGCGTCAGATACGTCATCAGGATGATCGCCACCTGCATCCGGGTTCGGGATTTCCGCTCGCGCTCGATGTCGTCTTGGTTCTCTGAGGCCTGCGCCGCGGTTGTCAGGACTTCGGTGATCTGACTCGACGCCTCCTGAGCCTTCGAGATGAGTTTGACGGTCCGCGCGAGTCGCGGGATGTGGTACTTGTTGTTGAACTCGACGAGCGCGCTGCGGAGGCTCATCCCGTAGTTCACCTTCGCGTGCATTATCTCGAACTCCTCGGCGATCTTTCCAGAGGAGGTCGAGGCGACGGTTTCGACGGATTCGAGCAGCGTCTGTCCGGTGTCGTTCGCGCTGGAGAGTTTTCGGAGGTTGTCCGAAAGCTTCCCGATGACGGCGTTCCGCGAGCGCACGTTCCAGGAGTGAAAGGCGGCGAGCGGAATCCCGACGACGTAGACCGGCACGTACCACCAGATGAACGTCCCCCAAACGGGATTGTCGAGCATTCCCTGCCAGGCGAGCGGGGCAGCGCCGTTGACGACGGCGATACCGAGGAGCACCAGCGCCGCGGGCACGGTCACGACGAGCGTGTACAGTGGGTGATCGCGGAAGAACAGGTGCGGGCGCCGCAGTAGTTGCGCGGTCTTGTACGTGCCCTCCCGTGAGCGAATGCGGTCGAACACGCGGAACTCGCCGACGAAGCTCTCGATCAGCCCCATATGAATCAGCCCCTCGCGGTTCACCTGTTCGAGCCGATCCGAACCGTTTGTGGGCTGGAGATAGCCGTCGCCGGGTTCGTCCTGTTTGACAGTCGAGACGAGTACGAGAAAGCCGACGCCGGTGAGCGGCACGAGGCCGTAGACGGTGCCGTACAGGAGGCTCTGTTGGGCCTGCCCGAGCATACTCATAATCACGAGGATGATGATGAGAAGCAGCGGAAACAGCGAGAGCGTCATATACATCTCGCCGAAGAGTTCGAGCGTCTCCAGGACGGTCTCTTGCTCCTGTTTGGCCGTCCGGAGGTGCTTTTCTTTCTTGTCGTCGAGGAACTGCTCCATATTACCGCCGGAGTTGACGATCGAGAGCATATCCGTCAGGAACTGCGAGAGTTCCTCTGAGGGCGTTGTCATCGCCTGATCGCGGATCGCATTTCGATAATCGGTCCCGAAGTACTCGGTCTCGCGGACGATGCTCTGAAACTCCTTTGCGACCTCGCCGTAGGTGTCGTCGGCGCGGCCCATCGCCTCCAGAATCTCCAGTTGGTTCAGCCCCCCGACCGAGAGAGCGTACATAAACGAGATGGCGTCGGGGAGCAGCATATTGATCTCGCGCTTCCGTCCGGAAGCCTTCGAGTACGGGACGGCGACGAGGCTCCCGAACCCGATACCGAACCCGATCGCGCCGAAGACGACACCCGAGACGATCGTAACCGCTGGCACAGTGAGCGCGTCCAGCGCGGCGGCCGTCGCTTCGTCTCCGGTAGGGAGGCCGATGCTGATAACGTCCGGCGAGATCAGACCAAACTCGAAAATCGCCCACCCGACGAAGGTTCCGAGGAGCCAGAGGAACGCCCCGGCGATGACGCCGATGGCGATCGCGTGGGAGAGATACAGCTCCACCGTCGCCGGCATCCGCGCCTGTTCCAGTTTCGTGCCGACATCGTTGACGAAGTCGCCGTCCTCGTCGAAGAGGAACTGGAAGACGGGGTAGAAGATGTCGCCGAGCGCGTCGTTACTTCGGTCGAGTCCCTCTCCCTCGGCGTCGCCGACGTCGAGACTCATCGGTCCGCACCTCCTGTCTCGTCGTCCGCGTCTGTCTCCTCGGCGTCGTCGGCATCGTTCTCTCCGGTTTCGTCCTCCACGTCTGTCTCGCTAGCGTCGTCGCCGCCACCCGGTCTATCGCCCGAATCATCCGAATCATCGCCTCGGGCACGCGCGCTGTCGTCTGCGTTATGATCTCCCGTCTCGTCGCTCGGCTCGACGCCCTCGAACTCGCTGAAGTCCCACATCTCCTCGCCGTCGACGTCAGCGTCCGCATCGGCAGCCGCTGTGCCCTCCTCGAGTAAGTCCTCGATGCCGAACTCGTCGGACTCCCCGCGGGACTGGTTCGCGTCCGTCTCCTGGGGATCCGCTCGCGAGCGGTCTGTCCCGGCCGGGCCGTGGTCGCCACTCTGGTCGACCGAGTCGCTCTCGAAGGCGTCGAACGGGTCGGCAGCTCCGTCGTCCCCGGCATCGACGTCTCCGAGGGCTGCGTCGCTGTCACCCGTCTCCTCGTCCCCGACAGCCCGCTCGTCGTCTTCGAGGCGCTCCTCGTCGGAGATCGGTTCCGCATCTGGGAGCGCGTCAGCGGCGGTGTCGCCTTCGAGGGCGCCATCGACGTCGGTGTCTCCGTCGTCTCCGTCGAGCGCCTCCGCCGATTCGGAAATCGAGTCGAGTTCGGGCTGGTCGGTCTGCTCGTCGAGCGCGTCGAGTTCCGGATGCTCGCCGATGTCGGCGGTGACGTCCGGCGCGGCGTCGACGTCGACCAGTGCATCCGCGACGTCGACGTCTTCGAGGTCCTGGTAGTCCGGCCAGAGTTCTTCCGCCGCACGGTCGAGGATGTCGCGACAGAGGTCGCGGATGTCCTCGTCGGGATCGGGCCGGGGGACCATCTCCTCTTTCTCGGGGTCGACGTCGATCTCGACGGACTCCATCTCGCGGAGGTCTTCGAGGCTCCGTTCGAGGTCGTCGCGCGCCATCAGCGCGAGGATCGTCTCCTGATCGTTGATGAACGCCTGCAGCGTCGCCGCGACCTGCGTGTACGTGTTGAGGCCGCGATCGATCAGGTACGCCAGGACCACGCGGCGCTTGAACAGTTCCTCGTCGAGTCGCTCTCTAGTCCACCCGCGGTCGAACCGGACGTCTTCGAGCGTGTTCGACGAGCCCATCTTGAGGAACTCGTCGCCCTCGGCCTGCCACTGGTAGACGTCCTGGACGTTGATCTCGTCGTTCTCGGCGTCGTAGTGGTTGATCTCGGTCAGCGACTTGTTCCGCCGGACCTTGTCGCCGTGGACGCGGGTCGACGTCTGGATCGAGACGAGATCCAGCGCCGTGAACATCGTCTTCGAGACGTTGATCGGATCGGTGGTGAAGCGCTTGAGGACCTCACCGACGCTGTCGGCGTGGAACGTCGTGTACGTGGTGTGGCCCGTCGACATCACCTGAAAGAGCGTCCGCCCCTCCTCGCCGCGGATCTCGCCCATCACGATGTAGTCGGGGCGCTGTCGCAGCGCGGCTTCCAGTAAGTCGAACTCGTCGACGTCGCCGCGGTCGTCGTCGCTGAACGAGGGGCGCGTGACGGAGGCGACCCAGTTCCGCTGGGGCAGTTCGACCTCGCGGGTGTCCTCGATCGAGACGATCTTGGAGTTCGAGGGGATGAAAAGCGACACCGCGTTCAGCGACGTCGTCTTCCCCGAGGCAGTCCCGCCGGCGAAGATCAGGCTCTTGTCGTTCTCGATGCAGAGCCAGAGGAACGCCATCTCCTCTAAGGAGAAGGTCTTCCAGTTCACGAGGTCGATCGGCGTGAACGGGACGTCCTTGAACTGGCGGATGGTGTAGTTGGTCCCGTGGTCGGACACCTCCCGACCCAGCGTCAGTTGGGCGCGAGAGCCGTCCGGGAGCGTCGCGTCGACCTGCGGACGGCGCTTCGAGATGCCCTTGCCCGACCGCTGGGCGAGTTTGACGACGAAGTCGTCGAGTTCCTCCTCCTCGTGGTAGACGTTGGTGATGATCTGCTCGTAGTCGGAGTGATAGACGAACACCGGGGAGTTGTAGCCGTCACAGGAGATGTCCTCGACGTTCACGTCGTGTTTGATGCCGTCGATCCGCTCGTAGCCGATGAAGTCCCGCCGGAGGACGTACAGCAGTTTCTCGACCTGGTAGTCGGTCAGCTCTGTCGGGCCCTCCTCGAGCACGGCCGGTTCGGGCCGCGCGGCGGTCCCGTCGAGTGAGGGATCGGAGTGTGCTGTCGTCGACTCGGCGAACAGGCCGTCGAGACGGCCGCCGAGCGAGCCTTCACCGAGGCCGAGCGAGCGCGCGATCGACGCGAGCGGCCGTTCGGAGGCGGTCGCTGCCGACCCGGGTCCGGCAGATTGGGCCGCGGCGTCACCGTTGCCGAACGCTCCCCCGAGGTCGAAGTCGAACTGCGAGAGCATCCCGTCGTCCGTAGAGCCGGTGGAATTCGACGGAAGGATCGAGAGCCCGGTTTGTCGTGGGCGGTCGGGGACCTGATAGAGGTTGTAGCGATCGAGGAGTTCGAGCGCCTGCTGTTCGATCACGCGGCGGCGGGTGTCGGGACCGTCGCCGACGACGCTCTCGTCGTCGTACTTGATTGCCGTTCGGAGTTTGCCGGTCAGGAACTCCACCAGGTCGGCTTCGATCCGGTTCTGGTAGGGCTCGACGACGTAGTACTTCTTCTCGTTCTCCTTCGTCGAGTGGAAGATGATGACGAACGAGTGCGGCTTGTCGACCCAGTAGCGCTCGACCTCGCGGAAGTGCGTCTTCTTCGAAAGCGGCACCGCCTTTTCGAGATCGTAGCGGTTGGCGACCGTCGTCGCCCCACGCGCGTCGGTGAAGAAGGCGTCCTCGTCGAACTCGGGGTCGACGTCGACCGTACGCTCGTCGACGACGTCTTTCAGCTCTGCGGCGCGCTGCCCGCCGCGAGCGAGCGCGTTCTCCATCACCTCGGGGTCGAAGCCGAGCGCGTCCTCGGCGTCGAACCGCTCGATTTCGCCGTCTTCGTCCCGCGGGCGCGAGCCGTCTTCCTCGTAGTAGTACTCGCGCTTGTAGTGCTCCCACATCCAGACGTCCTTGACCACGGGCGTCGTCTCCGGGTCGCAGAACGCCTCGAACTCCGCTGAGATGCGGACCGCTTCCGCGATTGCGGCCTCGACCTCGTCGTCGGTGTCGACGGGGTGGAACTCGAGGTACGCCTCGGGATCGAGGCTCACGTCGTCCCACTCCTCGCGCGTCGGCGTCGGGATCTCGACGGTCTCGCCGTCGTCCCAGCGGGCGCTCTCGGCGTCGTCGCCGTCGTCTACCTCGCGCGGGTCGTAGCCCTGATAGAGCGTGGTGACGTCGCCGTCGACGCCGTACTCGTCGAGAAAGTCCGCCCAGGTGTACTCGCCGACTGCGACCTTCGGGCCGTCCTCGGCCGGCCCGGCTGCGGCGTCCTCGGTCGCGTCGCCACTGTGGTCCTGCGCGTCGGAGCCGCGCGCAGCCTGGTCGTCAGATCCCTCCGCCGGAACGTCGGCGGCGTCAGTCGCCGGGAGCCCCCCAGCTTCCTCGACTGACAGTTCCCCCGCGTCGTCGGCGGTCCGATCGACGATGTCCCCCTCGTGAGGCGACGGCGAAGCGTCCCCGCCCCCCTCCAACGTGTCCTCGCCGTCCGACTCGGAGTCGGCGGCGGACGCGTCGTCGTCGGTTGCCATCGTTCGGGGGTCGGCTTCCCCACTGAAAAAGACTTCTGCCGGACCGGGCGAGTATTTATGACCGCGTCGGCCTGAAAAAATGTGTTCGGGTTGTTACGTCCACAGCGGAAAGAACCGCTACGACCCCGGCCGACGCTATCAGGAACGGTATTTTGCCCGGTTGTTTTATGTGAGCAGTTTCGGTAAGGTGGTCTATGAGCCACGAGTCCGACGCCGATAGAACGACCGCCGTGTCAGACGACGACGTGCGCGTAGAGAAGTCGTTCGCCGGCGACGAGTTCCCGGTTCCGGCGATCAAGTTCCGGCTCGACTCCGAGAGCGACGAGCCCGTACACGTCCGGCTCGTCGATCAGATCCCCGAGGACTTCCCGATGGAAGGGGTCGGCTTCCATCCGGACTACGAGAGCGACAACTGGACCGCCTACAAGGACCACCGCGTCGAGTACGAGCGGACCCTCGACCCCGGTGAGGAGACCACGACGGTGTACGGGATCCGTCTCGAACAGGTCTCGGACGTCGAGGGATTCCTCGGCGAGCCGATTCTCGAACGCCCGCCCGCACCCGAAGAATCCAGCGACGACCAGACCGGCGCCGAGGTCGAAGACATCCTCGGCGCGGACCGGAGCCAACTCGTCCGCGACGCCCTGCAGGGCAACGGACGGCTTGCGACCGAAAGCGAGCCCAACGGAGACATCGGACACGAGCAGCCGGTCGGACACGAATCAGAGCCCGAACAAGATCCGGTGCCGGACGCCGTCGAATCGTCCGCAGCGGTGGACGCCGACGACGCGCGTTCGGACGACCCGGGACTCGGCGCGGAGGCCAGTGCGGAGGCGACAGCCGAGAGCGTCACCGACGACGCCGCAGTAGAAGACGCCACAGGCGACACAGCAGAAGGAGACGCGGACGGCATCGAGGGAGAAGTGGACGCAGGCGACGCCACGGCTGAGAGCGGTGCGGGAACGGCGGCAGCGGAGTCGGAGGCGACCGCCAGCCTGGCGGACGCATCGGACGTGGCCGCGGGGCCCGGAGCCATCCCGCGCGAGATAGCGACTGATCTCACGCCCGCACTACGCCAGCGAGACGACGGCGAGAGTACGCCGGTGGAATCAGACGAGACCGACGAGGAGAGTGCGGAGCCGGTGGAGTCGGATGCAGAGGGCGAAGAAGATGCCGACGCCGACGCGGCCGACGAGGCACCCGAAACAACGGCGTCCGGAGAGAGTGACGCAGACGACTATCTCGACATCGACGAACACGTCGAAGAACACGTCGACGAGCCGGGTGTGAACGCTTCTGACGTCGCGGTGACCGCCGCAACCGACGAGTCCGGGGCCGATGCGAGCGCCGAGTCCGGCACCGACGTAAGCGCCGAGCCAGCATCGGCGAAATCGGCAGGTACCCAGTCGGGGTCCGCCGCTGCGGAAGCCGGAACCGCAGCGTCCGGGGGCCTGGCGGCGACGCTCGCCGAGGAAATCCGTTCCGGGGAAGTCTCCGAGTCCGATCTCGATACGCTCCGCGGCGAACTCGACGTCGGGCTGCCACGGAGCGCGGACGTTCGCCTCCGGCGCGTACAGGCGCAGATGGAGGAGCTCAACGCCTACGCCGACGCGCTCGCGGAGTTCATCGACGAGGAAGGCACCGGCGCGGAACTGGTCGAGCGCCTCGACACGGAACTGAACGAGATCACCGCGGAACTCGACGATCTGCAGGCCTCGCTCGACGCCGCCGAAACGGACCGCGAGGAGATTCGCGCGGACGTGTCGAGCCTCCACGAGGACGTCGACGCGAACGACGGGCGAATCGCGGAGACGACGCAACGACTCGACGAGGTCGACGAGATCGCCTCGGCTGCCGCAGCCGGCCTCGACGACCTTCGCGAGCGGGCCGACGGGCTCGAAGAGCGACTCGACGCGACCGCAGACCGTGTCGCGGACGTCGAGGTGGGCGTCGACGACGTTGCGAGCGACGTCGAGACAGTGGCAGCCGACGTAGACGACGTCGCAGCCGACGTCGATACGGTGGCAGCAGACGTCGACGAAGTAGCCGCCGAGATGGGTGAGGTCGCGGCGGACGTCGACGGACTCGCGGCCGACGTAGACGGGATGTCGTCCGATCTAGAGGGCGTCGCAGCCGACGTCGACGACGTCGCGATGGACGTAGACGAGACCGAGGCGCGCGTCTCGCGGCTCGACGAGGAGATGGGCGACGTCCGCGAGGACATCGCGACGCTCGACGGCGACGTCGTCGACGTTCGCGACTCGCTCGAAGCCGAGATCGACGAGCTTCGGGCCGATATGTCCGCGCTCTCGGCCGAACTCGATCGCTTCGAGTCCATCGAACGCGACATCGAAGAACTGCAGACGTTCCGCGACCGCCTCAACGACGCCTTCGGCCCCGGCGGTCAGTGAGCGGGTCGGATCCCCTCCGAGAGCCGTAACCGCGAAGCGCAATCTGTTTAGCGCGCCACCCCGTGCGTTCGACAATGACTGAGACGGAGGCGATTCGCGTCGCCGTCCCCCGCAAGGGCCGACCCCTCGAAGCCGTTCTCGAACGCGTCGCCGACGTTGCCGAGCGAAGCGCCGCCGGCAGCGCGGCCGACGTCGAGACCGTGGCCGACGAGATCATCTCGACGCTCCGCCACGAGAAAGCGGTCACGAAGGGCCATACCCAGCCGGGCGCGGACATCTACCAGCGGCTCGCAACGTACTCCGATCTCGAGGACGACTACGAGCCCGAGTACACGCTCCTCCGCGACGACCGCCAGGGGATGCCCCGTCGGATCGTCTTCGACAGCCTCACCGTCGACATCGGCGGCGTCCCGGTCCAGTTCGTCGGCCGCGAGGAGCCCTTCCGCGCGCTCCGCACCCACGAGTTCGGCCTGGGATTCGACAGCGCGGATCTGGTCTTAGAGGAGGTCGTCGAACTCGAACCCGAAGGCGTCGGTTCGATCGCCGACGTCAACGCCCGGATCGACCCGATGAACACCGACGTTCGGGTCGTCTCGGGACTCGGCGACACCGTCTATCACACCCTGATGGCGCGTCCGGAGATTCTGCCACCGGGGGCCGACCTCGACCGCGAGTTCGTCGCCGGCTACGAGGGCGAACTGTGCATCTCGCCGCGGTACGAACGGCTCGTCGAGGCCGTCCTCGGTACGCGACCGCTCGACGGCATCTCCTTTGCCTACCCCGACGACGACCGCGAGGAGGAAGCGGCCATCGCGGACGTCGGTCTCGGCGTCTACCTGACGATGACTGGCTCGACCGCCCGCGATCACGGCCTCGTCCTCGGCGAGAACCTGTTCCCCTCGGAGACGGTCCTGATGGAGAACGTCGCGGAGGCCGAGGAACTCGACGCCGCCGAAACCGTTCGCGACGCGCTCGCGACCGCGGCCCACGAGACCGAAATCGCGGTGTGAGCGCGCAGATGGCGTGAACGCGCTGTGCGCTCCGGGCTTGTCGCTGGCGGGGTGACGCGCAGTTCGATTCGAGCCACATCGCTGGCGGATAGCGCCCGGTTAGTCCTCGCCGAGCGGCGTGGCACCGCTGTCGGCGTCGGTCGGCAGCGACTCGCGGACCTGGGTGTACACGAGAACGAGCGCGACGAGCGCCGCGACCGCACCGAAGGTGAACGGCGTCGACAGCCGACCGGCGTTGTACAGGAAGCCGGCGGTGAGCGGCCCGACCGCGACGCCGAGCCCGAACGCCATCGTCAGCACCGAGAGGGTGCTGCCCGATTGTCCCTCGCGTGCCAGGTCGCCCGCGAGCGCGAGCGACGGCGCGAACACCAGCGCGACCGCGACGCCCTGGAGGAGACGTGCGACGAGCATCGCCAGCGGCGTCGAGACGACGCCCTGCGCGAAGACGGCGGGGACGAGGATCACGAAGCCGGCGAGCAGGAAAGGCCGACGGCCGTAGGTGTCGCTCGCGCTCCCGATCGGGATCTGGAGCAGGACGTTCGCGATGACGACGGCCGCGAACTGGACGCTGAAGAGGAACGTACCCTCGTTCAGGCGGGCGCGGATGGGCGCTTCCAGCGGCGCGAACAGCGCGATCGTCATCGCCATGAAGAACGTGGCGACGCCGAGGACGAACACCGAGTCGAACCGTCCCGGCCCGCTCCGTTCGAGGATCCGAACCGAGAGGTCGTCGCCGGCCTCGGCGTCGAGCGTCGGCGGGTCGTCCACCACCGCGTAGACGAGCAGGAAGCTCACGATGGCCCCGGCCACGGCGACGCCGAACGCCGCGTCGAAGCCCGAGAGCAGGCCGAACGGAGTCGGGTACGGGCCGAATCGGATGACGACGCCGGCGACGATCGGGCCGAAGCCGAAACCGATCAACCGAAACGTGTTGAAGACGCCGAAGTTACCCCCGCGTTCGCTGTCCGACCGGGCGTAGTCGTTGACGAGCGCCACGGTCGCCGGAACCGTGAACGCGGCACCGATCCCCTGGAATCCACGGGCGACGAGGACCGCCCAGTAGTTGGTCAAGAACGGATACGCGACGCTCCCGATAGCGAACAACACCAGGCCGAAGAGGACGAACGACTTGCGCTTGCCCAACCGATCGGACAGACGACCGGTGAACGGTTGCCCGAAACTGTTGACGAACCCGAAAAGCGACAGGACGAACCCGATGAGTAGCTCCTCGCCGACGGCGACGCCGAAGAGGTCGCCGCCGACGAGACCGCCCAGCGATACCTGGCCACTCGCGATGTACAGCGGCAGCACGATGATGAGAAAGGAGTTGCCGAGCGCGTCCGCCATCCGGGCGAGCCCGAGCGCGATCACGCGCCCGTCGGTGTCACCGATCATCGTACGGCCCCGCTCTGTGTCCGCGTTCGAGCGACGACAGCTGGCCCCGAGCGTCTCCACATACTCGGGGCGACGGACGCCGCACGGAAGTCGCTTTCAGTCGGGACAGATCCGCAACGACGAGTCAGCCAGGACAGATCCGCAACAGGGCCTCAGTCGGCGTTCGCCTGCCACTTCCGCACCGTGTCGGGTCCGACGCCGTCGACCTTTTCGGCCAGCGCATCCGGTTCGACCTCTTTGAGCGAGGCGACGTCCTCGACGCCGGCGTCTTTGAGTTTCTCGGCGGTCTTCTCGCCGATGCCGCTGACGCTTTCGAGGTCGGAACCGCTCTCGCTCTGCTCGGCCTGATACTCGCGATAGTTGCAGATCGGACAGCCGAGGTCCCACGGTTCGCTGTCGTCGTCGTAGGTGATCCGGAGTTTCGGGAGGTCGTGTTCCTCACAGGTCTCGTCTGTCACCTCGATGTCACCGCGGCGCGGTAAGGGAAGCGAGTACTCACAATCGGGATAGCGCGTACAGCCGACGAGCCGCGACCCAGAGCGGAGGCGTTTGATCGCGAGTTCGCCGCCCGTTTCGGCGTCGCCGCCTTCGTCTCGCGGCGTCTCCGACGCCGCGCTCTCACCGCATTCGGGACACGGCCCGATTACCAGATCCTCCTGCTCGTCGGCCTCCTCGGCCTTACAGAGCGGACAGCCGTGGACGAACGTCTTGCGACCCGCGAGCATCTTGATGTGGTGCAGACCGTGTTCGTCGCAGGTCTCCTCTAAGATGAGCGGCTTGCCGGTCGAAGGCAGCGGGAGCGTGTAGGTGCAGTCCGGATAGGAGTCACACCCGATGAAGTACGAGCCCTGCCGGCTCTTTCGGATCACGAGGTCGCCGCCGCACTCGGGGCACTCGCCGACGGTCTTGTCCGCCTTCAGCGACTCCTGGAGGTGTTTTCCGACCTCCTCGCCGGACTCCATCAGCCCCTCGAACACCGATTCGAGAATCTCGCGGGACTCGTCTGTCACCCCGTCGAGCGTCGCCTCACCGCGGGCGATGGCCTGCATATCTTCCTCCAGTTGGGCCGTCATCTCCTCGCTCACGATGCGGTCGGCGAACTCCTCGGAGGCCTCGACGACCGACCGGGCCAGTCGCGTCGGCCGCGGCGGGTCGCTCTCGATGTACCCGCGGTCGTACAGCTTCTGGATGACGTCGTGGCGGGTCGCCTTCGTCCCGATGCCCATCTGTTCCATCGTCTCGATGAGCCGCGACTGGCCGTAGCGCCGCGGCGGCTGGGTCTGCTTTGCGTCGAGGCGAGTGTCGGTGACGGTCAGTTCCTCGCCCTCGGCGACGTCGGGGACGAACGACTCGCTGGCGTTGGAATACGGGTAGACCGCGTGATAACCCGGGTCGAGGAGCCGCTTGCCGTTGGCCTTCAGCGAGAGGCCCTCGTCGTCGCCGGCGACGGTCGCGACGACGCGGAGGTGCTCCCAGGTAGCCGCCTCGGCGACGGTCGCGAAGAACCGCCGGACCACGAGTTCGTAGACCTCCCATTCGTCTTCTGTGAGTTCAGAATGACTGGGCAGTTCGCCGGTCGGGTGGATCGGCGGGTGATCTGTCGTCTCCTCGTCGCCGGCGGTCGGTTCGATCTCCTCCTGGTCGAGCAGCGATTTCGCGTCGTCGCCGAAGTCCCGCGTGCCGGCGAACGAATCCAGGAGCTCTCGGGGGTCGAGGTCGTCGGGGTAGACGGTGTTGTCCGTCCGCGGGTAGGTGAGATAGCCGGCGGTGTAGAGGTCCTCGGCGATGCTCATCGCGCGCTGGGCGGAGTAGCCGATCGAGCCCGCGGCGCGGATGAACTGCGTCGTGTTGAACGGCGCTGGCGGATCGTCGGTCCGGGTGCGCCGACGGACCGACTCGACCGACGCCGTCGACGACGACCGGAGCGTCTCGTAGGCCGCGTCCGCAGTGTCTTCGTCCCAGACGCGCTCGGCTTCGTTGCCATCCTCATCGAGGTAGAAGTACTGCGCCTCGAAGGAGCCGTCTTCGTCGGCATCGTCTTTTTCGAGGTCCGCAAACAGTTCCCAGTAGTCTTCGGGATCGAACGCCTCGATCTCGCGCTCGCGATCGACGATGAGCTTCAGCGTCGGCCCCTGCACCCGGCCGACAGAGATGAAGTCGTCACCGAGCTGGCGCGCCGACAGCGAGAGAAAGCGCGTGAGCGCCGCCCCCCACACGAGGTCGATGATCTGGCGGGCCTCGCCGGCGGCCGCGAGGTCGAAGTCGAGTTCGTCGGGGTTCTCGAAGGCGTCGGTCACCTCGTTCTCCGTGATCGAGGAGAAACGGACGCGGTCGACCGGGACGTCGTCGTTGACCTCGCGGACGAGTTCGTAGGCCTCCTTGCCGATGAGTTCGCCCTCGCGGTCGTAGTCGGTCGCGATGACGACGCGACCCGCGCGGCGGGCGAGACGGCGGAGCGCCGCGACGATGTTCTCCTGGGTCGGGTGCTTGTCGATCGGTGCGTCGATCAGTTCGACCGGCTCGACGTCCCGCCAGTCGTTGTACTCCGGCGGGAAGTCGACGCCGACGACGTGGCCTGAGAGGCCGATACAGCGCTTGCCGCCCCACTTGTAGACGTTCACGCCGTTGAGGCGGTCGGCCTCGGCGGACCCGCCGCTCAGGATGTCGGCGATCCGCCGAGCGGCGTTGTCCTTCTCGGTGATGATCAGTTCCGGGCCCTGACTCATTGCCCGGCGATAAGCGAGGGGCCGGCCTAAAGCTTTCGCGCCGAATCGTGCAAAATCAGCGGACAGCGCGCCCGTGCGCGCGAAACAGCCGTTTCAGGCGCTCGCAGTGTGGCGGGCGTCGCAGCTCCTCGAATCGAGACGGGGTCGCTACTCGTCGAGTCGCTCGCGGAGCTTCTGGTTCACGTCGCCGGGGTCGGCGCTGCCGCCGGTCTTCTGCATCACTTGCCCCACGAGGAAGTTGATCGCGCCGCCCTCGCCGGCGTGGTAGTCCTCGACGGCGTCGGGGTTCTCCTCGATGGCTTCCGCGACCGCGACGTCGACCTCGTCGTCGTCGGCCGTGCCGAGGCCCTCCGCCTCGATGACCGTGTCGGGGTCCTCGCCCTCGTCGAGCATCGTCCGGAGGACGATCTCCTCGGCGTTCTTCGTCGTAATCTCGTCGGCGTCGACGAGTTCGACGAGACGCGTGAACTCCTCGAGGCGGTCGTCGACGTCGGTGATCGCCATATCGCGGTAGTTGAGTTCGCCCAGTAAGTTGTCCGCGACCCACGTCGCCGCCAAGTCGGGGTCGAACTGGGAGGCGACGTCCTCGAAGAAGTCTGCGACCTCCTTCGTCGAGGTGAGCTTCGCCGCCGACTCGGCGTCGAGGCCGTACTCCTCGCGGAAGCGCTCGCGGCGGGCGTCGGGGAGTTCGGGGATGTCGATCTTCGCTTTCCAGTCGGAGACTTCGAGCGGCGGCAGGTCGGCCTCGCGGAAGTAGCGGTAGTCCTTTTCTTCTTCCTTCGAGCGCATCGAGACCGTGATGCCGCGTGACTCGTCCCAGTGGCGCGTCTCCTGTTCGACCGCGCGGCCGCGCTGGACGGCGTTCTTCTGCCGCGTCACCTCGTAGGCGAGCGCCTGCTCTGCGCCCTTGTGACTGGAGATGTTCTTCACCTCGGTCCGGTTGGCCGCCTCCAGCGACTCGACGCTGATCGAGCCGTCGTCGTCGACCTCGTCGGCCGGGACGAGCGAGATGTTGGCGTCGACGCGGAGCGACCCGTCGCGCGTAGAGTCGAAGACGCTGAGGTATTCGAGGACCTCTTCGAGTTTCGCGAGGAACGCGCGGGTCTCCTGAGGACTGCGGAAGTCGGGGCGGGTGACGATCTCCATCAGCGGCGTGCCGGCGCGGTTGTAGTCGACGAGCGTGTAGTCTGCGGTGTCGATGCTGCCGCCCTTGTGCTGGAGGCTGCCCGGGTCCTCTTCGAGGTGGGCGCGTTCGATGCCGATCTCGCGGCGCTCGCCCTCGACGGAGACTTCGAGGGTGCCGTCGGCGCAGATCGGGGCGTCGTACTGCGTGATCTGGAAGTTCTTCGGCAGGTCGGGGTAGTAGTAGTTCTTCCGGTGGAACCGGGTGTGTTCGGCGACGTCGGCGTCGAGCGCCTTTCCGACCTTCACGGCGGCCTCGACGGCCCCCTCGTTCAGGACGGGTAACGCACCCGGCAGGCCGAGACAGATCGGGCAGGTACGGCTGTTGGGCTCTTCGTCGTCCGCCGGTTCGGTCGAACACCCACAGAAGATCTTCGTGTCCGTCTCGAGTTGGACGTGGACCTCCAACCCGATGACGGTGGCGAGATCGCGCTGGGAGAGCGCCTTCGCGGTCATTGACGCGTGATTCGACGTAGCGGGGCTAAAGGCTAACGGGACGGTCGGATAGGTGGGCGCCGAAAGCACCCTGACCACTGTCCGCTAGCGCCCATACCACCGGGAGTTTTTTCGCCGGACGATCAATAACGCTCGATTGGAACTGTGGGCCCAAACTCACCGCCGCGTTCGACGCGGGTCGGTCAGTTCATCGACGTCCGGCGGCTGTTGGCCGGGCTGGATCTCTACTACGGTTGGTTCGTCGTTGCCTCGTGCTTTCTCGGCGGGCTGCTGATCTACGGGCTCCTGTACTCGTTCAGCGTCTTTTTCGGCCACCTCGTCACCGCGTTCGGAATGTCGCACGCTAACACGTCCCTTATTTTCTCTCTGCAGTCGGTGATGATGTACGTCGGCGCGGCGGTGTTCGGGTTCACCATCGACCGGTACGACGTCCGCCGACTGTTCGCGCTCGGGTCTGTGCTGATCGTCGGCGGCCTGTTCGGGACGAGCATCTTCTCCAGTTTCATAGGCGTGCTGGTGTGTTATGGGATCGCAGTCGGCATCGGATTCAGCATCGTGATGGTCATCGCATACGTGACACCGGTGTTCTGGTTCGAGCGGCGACGGGGCATCGCCACGGGGATCGCGACCGCGGGTGCCGGGGTCGGGATGATGGCGATGCCACCGTTCGCTCGTCTGTTGATCGAAGCGCTGGGCTGGCAGCGCGCGTACTTCGCGCTGGCGTTGTTAGTGAGCGTCGCCCTCGCAGTTGCGACGGTCCTGATTGCCGACCGGCCGGAACGACTCGGTATCGACGCCTCCGCGGAGTTCGTGACGACTGCCGACGACCGGTCTTACCCCTCCGCCCGTGAACAGTTGCGTGACGTCCGATCTGTCGTGCTGTCGCCGTCGTTCGCCGTGTTCTTTCTGGCGTTTCTCGGATCGTATCTCGTGCCCTTGTCGCTGACGGTCAACTTCGTCGAGTTCGCCCGGTCGGTCGATATCGGAGCACAGGCCGGCGTCTTCGCAATCAGCGTGATCGGAGCGACCAACACCATCGGGAAGTTCGTCACCGGCTACCTCGCCGACCGGTTGGACACGACGCACGTCCTCGCCGGCAACGCGGTCGTGATCGGGGTGCTGACGGTTCCGATCACGCAGATACACGACGCGGGAGTGGTGCTCGCTATGTCGGCGCTGTTCGGGTTCGGATACGCCGGACTCGGGGCGCTGATGACGCCGGTGATGGCAGACCTCTTCGGAGCGCAGAATCTGAACGGACTGTTCGGTGTCGCGTCCGTCTCCTCAGCCTTCGCGGGTGCGCTCGATCCTTATCTCGCGAACCTCTCGTTCGACCTGTACGGGACGTACATCCCCGTGTTCCTCGGGATGGCACTCATCAGCGTCCTCTCGGCGGGGCTGTTCCTCCTGGCCCGGCAGTGGGCCGAGACGGGGGTTCGTGCGTGACGGAGGGGACACGGCGCTATTCGACGTCTTCCTCGCGCTTCCGTAACCTATTCCCTCGGTCCCATCGACGGCACGCCCGATGAGCGACTCGCTGGCCGACGCTGCCGGGATCGACGTTCGCCGCGGGGTCACCTTCGCGGCCCCTGACGGCAGCCCCCTCCATCTCGATCTCTATCGCCCGGCGACGGCCGGGTTCGGGACAGCCGACGCTGCCCGCCGCGCCGCCGTCGTCCTCGTTCCCGGCAGTCGCGGTCGCGCCCCCGACAGCGGCGAACTGGCGCGGTACGCGCTCGATCTGGCCGAGCGCGGCTACGTCTGCGTCGTCCCGGCGTATCGCGGCAGCGACGTCGCGAGCTTCCCCGCCCAGATTCGGGATCTGAAGGCCGCGGTCCGGTGGCTTCGCGCCGCGGACGACGTCGGCGTCGACCCGGACCGCGTCGGCGCGTTCGGCCACGGCACGGGCGCACACCTCGCCGTCCTCGCCGCGGTGACGGCCGGAGAGGCGTCGTTTGCGCCACACGAATCGGCGTTCGCCGGTGTTCCGATCGACGCCGCGGCCGCATCCAGCGCACACGACGGGATCGCCGCAGTCGTCGGCGTCGCCGGCACGTACGCACTGGAACACCAGCCCGAAACCGACGGTCTCGTGGCGCTGCTGGGCGGTGACCGCGAGTCGGCACCGGACGCCTGGGAGCGAGCGTCGCCGTCGACGTATCTGGGTGGTAACGGACAGCCGGGAGCGCGGGACACCTCACAGACGGACGCCGCGGCCGACGTGCCCCCAATTTTGCTCCTCCACGGCGAGGACGACGACGTCGTTCCGGCGATGGCCTCGGAACTGTTCCACGATATGCTGGAAGAGAGCGACGTCACCGCCGAGTGCGTGGTCGCGGCCGACGCCGGCCACGGCGTCCACGAGACGCAGCGGCCGTTCACGCTCGGCTGGACCGAAGCGTTCTTCGATCGGCATCTCCGGTGAGAGGTTCGGCGCCCCGTCGCAGCCGGTGCTACCGGCGTCCGTCGAATCGGATATTCACGTCAACTATCACTTCCTGGGTAGGTGTCTGACGTACGTTTATGTGGCCGGAGACGGGCTATCTACCCTATGAGCAACCGTGTGGAGGAGCTCGAGTCGAAGGTCGCGGAGCTACAGGCCGCCGTCAACGGGCTGACCGAAGAGCTCGTCGAGACGAAAGAGCGCGTTCGGCTCCTCGAAGAGGAGGTCGAAGTCGACCTCGCGGCCGGGACCCGTCCGGTCGGTCACGACAACGTCGTCGCGTCGGAGCCCGAATCGGCATCGGAGCCCGAATCGGCGTCGGACGCCCAGTCCGAACCCGAGGCGGCCGCCGAATCCGACGCCGAGGCGAACACCGCGGAAGACCCGATGGACCCACACCAGGAGTCGCCGGCGCAGGCGGAGTCGCGCCGCGAAACGTCCGCACAGCAGTCCGACGACGCGGACTTCATCGACGCCGACGCGGACGACCACATCCCGAGCGAGGTCGAATCGAAGGACGACGATACTAAGACGAACGAAACCGAGGGTGACGACGAGGCGGCGACCGAAGACGACGACATCATCGTCGCATAATCGGGCGCTCCGCCCGCTACGAGCAACCTATGCACATCAAAGAGCTCGTCCTCGACGGCTTCAAGAGCTTCGGGCGGACCACGCGTATCCCGTTCTACGAGGACTTCACAGTCGTTACGGGGCCGAACGGCTCCGGTAAGTCGAACATCATCGACGGCGTACTGTTCGCGCTCGGGTTAGCCCGGACGCGCGGCATCCGCGCCGAGAAGCTGACTGATCTCATCTACAACCCCGGTCACGCCGACGACAGCGACGGCGGCGGGGGCGGACCCAAAGAGGCCACCGTCACGGTCGTCCTCGACAACGCGGACGGCACGCTGGAGCGTTCGCAACTCGTCAACGCCGCGGGCAGCGACGACGTCGGCGACGTCTCCGAGATCCGCGTCAAGCGCCGCGTGAAAGAGACCGAGGACAACTACTACTCGTATTACTACCTCAACGGCCGCTCGTGCAACCTCTCGGACATCCAGGACCTCCTCGCGCAGGCGGGCATCACGCCCGAGGGCTACAACGTGGTGATGCAGGGCGACGTCACCGAGATCATCAATATGACGCCCCACCAGCGCCGGGGCATCATCGACGAGATCGCCGGCGTCGCCGAGTTCGACGCCAAGAAGGAGGACGCCTTCGAGGAACTCGACGCCGTCGAAGATCGGATCGAGGAGGCCGACCTCCGGATCGGGGAGAAGGAGACCCGACTCGACCAGCTCGAAGACGAGCGCGAGACGGCGCTGGAATACAAGTCGCTCCGCGAGGAGCGCGAGGAGTACGAGGGCTATCAGAAAGCCGCCGAACTCGAAGACAAGCGCGAGGACCTCGAAGCGACCCGGGAGCGAGCCGAGAGAACCGAATCGAAGCTCGAATCGCACCGCGAGGAACTCGACCGCCGACAGGGTCGCGTCTCGCGGCTGGAGGACGAACTCGAAGCGCTCACGCGGGAGATCGAACGGAAGGGCGAGGACGAACAGCTCCGGATCAAATCCGAGATCGAGGAGGTCAAAGGCGAGATCGACCGGCTGGAGAACGCCATCGAGGCCGCCGAAGAGCGAATCGACGACGCCGAGAGCGAGCGGCGGAACGCGTTCGTCCAACTCGACCGCAAGCAGGAGGAGATCGACGAACTCGACGCGGAGATCCGCTCTGTCAAAGTCGAGAAGGCCTCCGTGAAGTCCGACATCGGCTCGCTGGAGACGGACCTGGCCGAAGTCCAGGCCGAAATCGACGACGTCGACACCGAGTACGACGAGCTGAAATCCGATCTCGCCGAGAAGAAAGCCCGGCTCGAAGAGCTGAAAACGGAACAGAACGACCGCCAGCGCGAGAAGGATCGCCTCCTCGACGACACGCGACGACGGGCGACCGAAATATCCGAGACCGAAGCGGAGATCGAGGACCTCCGCGAGACGCTGCCCGATCTGAAAGCCGAGGTGTCTGACCTCTACTCGGAACTCGACAAGGCCGAGAAGAACGAATCGAAGATCGAGGGCGTCGTCGACGACCTCCAGGCGGAGAAGGCAGAACTGAAAGACGACCTCGACGACGTCGTCGAGGAGATCCAATCGAAGCAATCGGAGTACGCCACGCTTGAGGCCCGCGCGGGCGACGACGGCGACAACTCCTGGCCGCGCGCGGTCACGACGATCCTCAACGCCGGGATGTCGGGTATCCACGGCACCGTCGGCCAATTAGGCGCCGTCGACGGCGAGTACGCGACCGCCTGTGAGACGGCCGCCGGCGGCCGCCTCGCGCACGTCGTCGTCGACGACGACGGGGTCGGCTCTGACGGCATCGACTACCTCAAGTCCCGAAACGCCGGCCGGGCGACGTTCCTACCGATCACGAAGATGGACGACCGGGGGCTGCCGCGACTCCCGGATCACCCCGGCGTCGTCGACTTCGCCCGCAACCTCGTCGACTACGACGCCGAGTACGAGTCCGTCTTCTCGTACGTGCTGGGCTCGACGCTCGTCGTCGAGGATATGCAGACCGCCCGCGACCTGATGGGCGACTACCGGATGGTGACGCTCGACGGCGACCTCGTCGAGCGTTCCGGCGCGATGACCGGCGGGTCCGGCGGCGGCTCGCGCTACTCCTTCTCGAAGTCCGGCAGCGGCCGGCTCGAACGGCTCGCAGAAGAGATCGAGGAGTTAGAAGACCGGCGTCGGAGCCTACAAGCGGAGATCCGCGAACTCGACGAAGACATCGAGGACGCCCGGAGCCGCGCGGCCGACGCCCGCGAACGCGTCCGCTCGATCGAGGCCGAAATCGAGGCCGCCGAAGCCGACGTCGAGGAGGCCGAACGTGAGATCGACGACCTCGAAGCCGAGATCGAACGCCTCCGCGAGAAGCGCGCCGAGGTCGACGAGGAGATGCGGACGATAGACGCAGAGATCGACGACCTCGACGCCGAAATCGCCGACGTCGAAGCCGAGATCGACGACCTCGAATCCGAACTCGAAGACTCGAAGATCCCCGAACTCACGGCCGAAGCCGACGGTATCCGCGCGTCCATCGACGAGAAAGAAGAGCGAATGGACGACCTCGACGGCCGGCTCAACGAACTCCAGTTAGAGAAGGAGTACGCCGAAGACGCCGTCGCAGACCTCGAAGAGACGATCGAGAACGCCCAAGAGCAGAAGGCCGACGCCCGCGACGTCATCCGCGAGAAAGAGGCCGGAATCGAAGACCGCGAGGAGGCGCTCGAGGCGAAGCGCGAGGCCGTCGAGGCGCTCGAAGAAGAGCTCAAAGAGCTCAAATCGGACCGCTCGGACTTGCAGGCGACGCTTCGGGAAGCAAAGAGCGAGCGCGACGAGAAGCGTGACGACGTCGACCGCGTCGAGTCGAAACTGGACTCGCTCCGAGATAGCGTCGAGCGGTTGTCGTGGGAGATCGACGAGTTGGAGGGGGAAGTCGGCGACTACGACCCCGAGAACATTCCGGACCACGAGGAGGTCGAATCCGAGATCGAGCGGCTTTCATCTGCGATGGAGGCGCTCGAACCGGTGAATATGCTCGCGATCGACGAGTACGACGACGTGAAGGCTGATCTCGAAGACCTCCAGGAGCGCCGGGACATCCTCGTCGACGAGCGCGAGGCCATCGAAGAGCGGATCGACCGCTTCGAGGCACAGAAGAAAGAGACGTTTATGCGGGCGTTCGACGCGATCAACGAGAACTTCACCGAGATCTTCGAGCGCCTCTCCGATGGGACGGGCGAACTCCACCTCGAAGACGCCGACGATCCGTTCGAGGGCGGATTGACGATGAAAGCCCAGCCGGGCGACAAGCCGATTCAGCGGCTGAACGCGATGTCCGGCGGCGAGAAGTCTCTCACCGCCCTGGCGTTCATCTTCGCCATCCAGCGGCACAACCCCGCGCCGTTCTACGCGCTCGACGAGGTCGACGCCTTCCTCGACGCCGCCAACGCCGAGCGCGTGGGTGAGATGGTCGACGACCTCTCGGCGGACGCTCAGTTCGTCGTCGTCTCGCACCGCTCGGCGCTCCTGGAGCGCTCCGAGCGCGCCATCGGCGTGACGATGCAGGGCGACAACGTCAGCGCCGTCACCGGGATTCAGTTGAGCGACGACGGCGACGAGGAGGAGGCGGAGGTGCCGGCGGATGACTGACTCAGCCGGGTCGGCTCCGGGAACCGGCGCTCTCACCGATGGCCTCCGCGCCGACCGCGGCCCAGAGCGCGACCCGTCGGCCGACGACGACGAAGTCGAGCCCGTCGAACTGCTCGTCCAGTTGGCCGAGGAGGGCGAAATCGACCCCTGGGACGTCGACCTCGTCGAGGCGACGGACGCGTTCCTCGAACGTCTCGACGAGACCGATCTGCGGACCTCGGGGCGGGCGCTGTTTTATGCGGCCGTCCTCCTGCGGATGAAGAGCGACGCGCTGCTGGAACCGGACGACGAGGAGCCCGAAGACGAGATCGAGCCGTGGGAGGCCGCACTGGAGAGCGGCGGGCCGATCGCAGACAGCGAGGGCGACGGCGCGGGCGCACCGGGGTTCGATCCGGTCGACGCGCTGGAGGCGGAGATGGACCGGCGTCTCGAACGCAAACAGGCGCGTGGGTCGCCAGAGACGCTCGACGAACTCGTCCGCGAACTTCGGGAGGCCGAGCGGCAGTCGTGGTGGAAGCGCCGCCGCGAGTACGACACCTCCGAGTCGCCGCACGGCCACCGCCGCGGGACCCAAACGCTCGATTACCGCTCGGCCGACGAGTTCCGCGAGGCCGACGAGCCGACCGCGGCCGACGTGACCGACACGGCCCACACCGAGGACATCGAGACGTCGATCGCGGCCGTCCAGGAGTCCATCGACGTCCACTACGACAACGGCCGCGAGGAGGTCCTGTTCAAAGAAGTCGCCGACGCCGCCGAGACGCCGGTGACGTCCTACCTCGCGCTGCTCTTTCTCTCGCACCGCGGGGACGTCCGACTCCAGCAGGACGACCTCTTCGGAGACCTCTGGATTCGGAATCCCGACGCGGAGTTCGCGGACCCGGACGCCGACGGCGACGAGGACGTGAGCGGATCGGGAGCCGACACCAGGACGGACGGCGACACCGACGCGGAAAGCGAAAAAACAGCGGACGAGGCCGTCGCGCCCGCCGCGGACGACGATTGAGGCGCGGTCCGCGTCGGCTGGCGGGTCAGGTCGTTCGTGACCCACAGGAGCCGGCGAGTCGTTCGTGACCTCCCGGGAACTGGCGGGGTCGTTCGCGACGACCGGACTTACTCGACGTACGCGCCGATGAGCGGTTCGAGGTCGTCTTTCGTCGCGTCCGGAATCGCGTCGTCGGGCGTGTTGATCGTGCCGTCGAGCGCCGTGTGGCAGTCGCAGGCGTGGTCTTCGGGGATCGCCTCGATCGCCGCCTCGACGGTCTCTTTGATCGCCGTCTCGTTCTTCGCGGCGTTTTCGAGCACTTCGTCCAGTGTGACCTCGCTGTCTTCCTTCCAGACGTCGTAGTCGGTGACGCCGGTGACGGTGGCGTAGGCCATCTCGGCCTCGTGGGCGAGTTTCGCCTCGGGGATGGTCGTCATCCCGATGACGTCCCAGCCCTGGTCGCGGTAGAACTCGCTCTCGGCGCGCGTGGAGTACTGCGGTCCCTCGATGCAGACGTAGGTTCCGCCGCGGACGACGTCAGCGTCGGTCGCCGATTCGGCGGCGTCCGCGAGGATCTCGTTGAGGTCCCCACAGTACGGATCGGCGAACGGTTGGTGGACGACGACGTCCTCGTCGAAGAACGTCAGGTCGCGGTGTTTCGTCCGGTCGTAGATCTGATCGGGGATCACGAGCGTCTGCGGTGGGAGGTCCTCGCGGAGGCTCCCGACCGCGTTCGAGGCGAGGACGTGCGTGACGCCGAGTTTCTTCAGCGCGAAGACGTTCGCTCGATACGGCAGCGTCGTCGGCGAGCGCTGGTGGTCGGGGCCGTGTCGCGGCACGAACACGACTTCGCGGCCGGTGTCGCCGAACTCGCCGACCGTCAGGGGTGCCGAGGGTTTCCCGAACGGCGTGTCGACGTCGACCTCCCGCGTGTCTCGCAGCGGTAGCGCGTCGTAGATTCCGCTCCCGCCGATGAATCCGATAGCCATAGTCGTGGCTTCGAGCGACGGCGCTAAAGCGTGATGGGTCGGCGTCGGTTCGGTGATCGTTCGCACGCGATCGGCGCGGGCCGCAGCGCCGGCGTCGCAGCGGCCTCGTAGGGAGTATCGTACGTCCCCATAGATGTCTCGCCGGACGGTCGGCGAGAACCTCCGAACAGTGACGATACTCCCTATCAGAGCACCACGCCGCTCTCTAGAACGGCGATGAGGACCGTCAGCGTGAGCACGGAGACCACCGTGGTAGCGAAGATCGCCGTCGAGACGAACTCGGTAACGGGGACACCCGCGACCTCGCCCTCGGCGAACTCGCCGACGAGGATCAGCGGCGTGACCGCCGACGGCATCGCGGATTCGAGGACGAACGTCCGCGCGACGGCGGGATCCGAAAAGCCAACCAGGAGCGCGACGGCGACTGCGATCACCGGCGCGACGACCATCTTCAGGCCGACGACGCCGCTGACAGACGACAGCGTCGATGCGACGTTCGTCCGCGCGAGCTGGATTCCCAAGAGGAGCAGCATCACCGGAATCGCCGAGTCGCCGACGAGTTGGAGCGTCGACATCGCGGTCGAGTCGACCGGCGGGACGACGCCGAGCGCGCGAGCGAGGAGCGCGGCGGCGACGGCGTACACGAGCGGCACGCGGAAGACCTGCCGGACGCCCGCAAAGCGGCTCTCGGCGCTTCCACGTGAGGCGAGGAAGACGCCCACAGTGTAGATGAGTGCGGCCTGCACGGAGAGATAGACGACGGCCGTCGCGCGGCCGGTGTCGCCGAAGGCGAAACTGGAGACGGGGACGCCGTAGTTGCCGGTGTTCGGAAAGGCGATGACGAGCGTCAGCGCCGCCAGCGCCGTCTCCGACGCGCCGAAGAGACGACCGGCGGCCTCTGCGAGCGCGATCGCGAGAACGTGAAAGACGAGAATCGCGACGGTGATGCGCGCCAGCGTGGACTGTGCGAGCGTCGTCGTCGCGAGGCTATGAAAGACGAGGGCCGGCGCGAGCACGTAGACGACGACGGTGTTGAGCGCGTCCGTCTCGATGTCGCGGACGCGCCCCAGCAGGTATCCGACGCCGCCGACGGCGACGATCGGGAGGATCGCGGTCGCGAAGACGGAGACCAGAGAGACCACGTCAGAGGGCACACGAAGTCGCTATTCAAACGCTTCGGTCGCCGGCGTGACGGGAGCGTCCGTATCGGAGGCTCGGATCCGCCCCGACCGACCCTACGCGCCGATACCTTCGTTGTCGACGAGTCGCCAGGCGTCAGTGTGAGCCGATTCGACGTAGCCGCGCCGCTCCATCTCGGCCATCACTTCGCTCATCCGATCGGGCTGGGCGATCTCCATCTCGATCCGGTCGACCGAGTGGAACTCCGAGAGGTAATGGCGGATGTCCTCGACCTCGAAGGTCTCCTCGTCGGCCTTCTCCATCACGCCGGAGATGAGGTCGATCATATCCTCGATGAAGTTCCAGGGGTAGACGATCCACGTCCACTCCTCTAAGCGCTCGCCGACGAAGTCGGGCTCGAACTCGCTCGTCTGCAGGAGTTGCAGCGTCGCGGTCCGGACCTCGCCCGCGTCGCGGTCGGTCACGTACTCGTAGGCGCGCTCGATCGACCCGCCGGTGTCGGCGATGTCGTCGATGATGAGCACGTCTTTGCCTTCGACGCTGCCTTTCGGCATCGGGTAACGCACCTCCGGCTCGTCGGCCTTCTCGGCGGTGCCGACGTAGTGCTCCATCTTCAGGCTCGTCAGATCGTCGAGTCCGAGGAAGTCGCAGATGCACCGACCTGCGAACCAGCCGCCGCGAGCGAGCGCGACGACGACGTCCGGTTCGAAATCGGCGGTCTTCACCTGGTCGCTGACGTCGCGACAGAGCCCGTAGATGTACTCCCAATTAGTGATCGTGCAGTTGAACTGGTCGGGCAGGTCGCCCATAGATTTCGGTCACCGTTCGGTGAAGGGTGCGGCTGGACCCTTAATCTGTTCGTCTGGGCCGGCTTCGGACGCGTCACGCGAACGACCAGCCTCAGCTCGTGACCGGGAGTGTGATCGAAACGACCGTGCCACGGGGGTCGTTGTCGGTGATCCGGATCCGCCCGCCGAGTTCGGTCACGACCCAGTTGACAAGCCACAGGCCGAGCCCGCTGCCGTGGAGGAGCGGCGTCTCTTCGCCCTCTTCGAGCACGAGCCGTTCGTTCTCGGGGATCCCCGGCCCGTTATCGGTGACAGTGATCGTCGCGTGGGGATGCGCAGCAGACTCGGAGACGTCGACAGTCAGCCGCACTTTCGGAGTGTCGGCATCGTTGTGCTGGACCGCATTCCGAAGCAGTTCCGTGAGCGCGGTTTCGAGTTCGGCGTTGACGCGGTGCTGCGTCTGCGGGATCTCGACCGATTCATCGACGCCGGCAGTAGTGTCGAGGACGTCCTGCTTTGCCCGCCGGATCACTGTTTCGAGGGACCGGACGACGTTGCGCTCGTTGTCGTCGCTGAACGTGCGTTCGATCTGCTGTACCTGGTCGCTGATCCGGAGGAGTTCGTCCGCCGAATCGATGATCCTCGAGACGGCACCCCCGGCGTCGGTCCCGTGATCGGAGAGCAGGTCGGCGTAGCCGCTGATGATGTTCAACTCGTTGCGGAGGTTGTGTCGGAGCACTCGATAGAGCACCTGGAGCTGTTGTCTGCGCCGCCGTCGCTCCGTGATCTCGGTATTGACCGCGACGAACCGTTCGACGGCTCCGTCGTCGCCGAAGAGAGGTGCGATCGTCTGGTCGATGTACTGGCGCCGGCCGTCTTTGCGGCGGTTGATAACCTCGCTCTCCCATATCTCGCCCGACGTGATCGTCTCCCAGAGGTCGCGGTAGAACCGCCGGTCGTGCTCGCCGGAGCGGAGGATGCGCGGTGTCCGCCCCAACGCTTCCTCTCGACCGTAGCCAGTTGCCTTCTCGAACGCCCGGTTTACGTACTGGATCGTGCCCTCGACGTCGGTAATATAGATCGCGTGTCCGGTGTGTTCGATCGCCTTCTCGAAGAGTTCCGCCTCTTCGCGTGCGCGGATTCCCGTGATCTCGCGACCGATAGCGCGTCCGAGGTTCGCCAGGGTCTCTCGTTCCTCCCCGCCAAAGGCGTCTTCCCGCGAGGTGTAGAGATTGAGGGCACCGAACAGTTTGTCGTCGTGCTGGATGGGGACGGCGGCCGTCGCGCGGACATCGAATTCCGATAACGCGTCGTGCCACGGGGTCATCTCTGGATCAGCCGTGGCGCGCTGGGCGGTTTCGACCTCACGAGACCGAAGCGCGCGGCCCGTCGGCCCCTGCCCGGTCGGGGCTTCGCCGGCGGTGATTTCGACCTGGTCGAGATACGCCGCCGCGCCGCCACCCGTCGCCCGCGGCACGACCGGATCGCCGCCCGTCTCGAACTGCCGCTCGCCGATCCAGGCGAACTGATAGGACTCGGATTCGGCGAGTCGCCGGCAGACGGTGGCTTCGAGTTCGTCCCGATCGGTCGCCTGAACGACTGCCTCCGTCGTCTCTTGCAGCGTTTGAGTGATTCGGGTGAGTTCTTCGAGCCTGTCTCGCTGGCGTTCGACCGTCCGCTCGCGCTCACGCCGCGCAGTGACATCACGGATGCTCAACACGATGTTCGGATGCGCGTCGGCGTGGCCTTCGAGGACGCTCGCCGAGACCTCAGTCTCGATGACGGTTCCGTCCTTCCGGATACACGAAAGCGACTCGGTCCGCGCTCGGCCCTCTTCGAGGACGCGCTGGACGAACGTCTCGTACGCGTCTTGGTCCTCGCGGTGGAGGTCAGCGGACGGCGACAGCGACACCAACTCAGACTCAGCGTAGCCAAGTAGTTCCGTCGCGCGGGGATTGCACTCCGCGATCCGGTCGGCCGCTGGGTCGATAATCAAAAGAGCATCGTCGACAGCGGCGAAGATCGTCTCGTAGCGCTCTTTGCTCCGTTCGAGCCGGGTCGTGAGGTCTGCAGAGAGCCGCCGTCGTTCGAGGAGGTTTTCGAGTCGTCGTCGAAACTCTGAGACCTCAAGCGGCGTCGTGATCGTCTCGTCGACGACCGATCGGAGAGCGTCAGTAAGCGTCTCACCGCCGTCGGCCGTCGCGAGCAATACGGGGAAGAATCGCGGACGTTCGCGTTCTTTGCACGCTTCAACCCACTCGTGGTGGCGTGCGAGTGCAGCAGGGTCGACGAGACAGAGGTCGCCATCGACCGCGTCTTCGGGATCGGAGACGACGACGGGGGTGTACGGCGAGTCATCCCGGAGCCACCGTTTGAGGTGTCGTCGATTCTCCTCGTGCTCCAACAGGAGGAGGATTCGCCTGTCGCGCTGTACGGTCGGTGATTGGGGATCGCGCGGGTCGAGGCGGCCGTCAGTCATCGGTACGGGGCGACTCCCACTCGGGTGTGCCCGAGAGGATACCGCGGAGCCCCGTCAGCGGTTCACCAACTGAGAGCCCATCTTCGGTAATCTCGAACTCCCGGAGTGAACGTTCGAAGTTGCTGGTGCGTTTCTTGAGAACTCCGCCGATCTTCCGGAGCGTCCCTTGGTGCTCGATGTGCTGGAGAACGACGATGTTGTCCGCGAGATAGCTCAGTTTGGCCCCCGTCGCCGAGAAATCGCCGGTGACAGTGTAGGTCTCGTCGACGAGGATGACCGTCACACCCATATTCTTCAGATACCGGCTCAGCGCGTGCAGACGTCTGGTGAGTTCGTCTTCGGGACCGCGGACGGAAACCCGGTAGCCGTCGATACCGTCGATCATCACGATATCGGCGCCTTGCTCTTCGACCTCCTGTCGGACGCACCCAGCGAACTGTTGCGGTGACAGTTGCAGCGGTTCCATCTCCTCGACGTACAGCGATCCCTGCTCGCACATCTCCGCCACGGGGACGTCGACCGACTCAGAGCGCTCGTGGAACGTCGCCATATTCTCCTCGAAAAGGTAGATCACTGAACGCTCGCCGCGCGCTGCGGCTTCCTTCATAAAATGCGTCCCGAGGGTGGTCTTGCCGACGCCCGTAGGCCCGCTGATCACCGTGACCGTTCCCCGTTCGATACCGCCGTGAAGCAGTTCGTCGAGACCAGGAACGCCCGAAGAGAGCGGTTCGGCGACGAACTGCTGAGTGTGCTCGTCGGGCTGTAATTCCGGATAGACGACCATTCCTTCGTCCGATATCTCCATCGCGTGCGTTCCGCTCTGGGCCGCCGATCCGCGGAATTTCGGAACCGAGATCGATTGACCCCGATCAGCGTCGTCGAGTTCGATCGTCCCGTCGCTGAGGAACTGCAGGTCCTCGTCGGATGAACTCGCAGTATGTTGAGAGGTGAACAGCACAGTCGCGTCGTCTCGGGTGAGATACTCGAGGAAGCCAATCGCCTGTTTTCGGAACCCGCGGTCGTCGCGGGTCAGATGCCGCAGCCGAGTGATCGGGTCGACGAAAATGCGGTCGGGATCGATCGCTTCGACCGCGTCGGTGACGCTCTCGGCGAACGGCTCCCGTTCGACATCGCTCGCCTCGAAGACAGTGTACGATTTGTCCTCGAAGAACACGTCCGCGCTCGGACTCAGATCCAGGAACTCGACGGCGTCGAGATCGAAATCCAGCGCCGTGGCGTTCTGTTTGATATCTTCGGCGGATTCCTCGAGGTTGATGAACAGCGTCGTCTCGGCTTGTCGGACGCCTTCGAGTAAGAAATGACAGCCAAGAATTGTCTTTCCGGTCCCCGGGTCACCGCGAACAAGATAACTACGACCGGGGATCAGACCACCCTGCAACACCGAGTCGAGTCCGTCGACGCCCGTCGAGAGTCGACGATCAGTCACAGCGTGTCCCCCCATAGCCCGTGTGGCCGACGGGGGAGCACACGACACTCGTTGTGTTCCCTGAGATTCCCTCTGAGTACCCCACTACCATTTGGTTGTACGTATGGCAGTGTTTACGATAGAAAAATCACTGTGGTCATATGTACATACGAACTTTTATTTATACTGGATATTTCCACTCAGTGACCAGAGCCAGCAGATCAGCCATCGAAGAGGCTGCTGAGGAGGTGCCGCTGTGCTGCCCGAAGGCGGTCGTGGAACGACGAGGAAGAAATGTCCATCTTCGCGGCGAGTTCGGTGCCGGAAAGCCCTTTCGGGGACTCGAAGTATCCGCCGTAATACGCAAGCTCGATGGTCTCTCGCTGACGGTCGGTGAGTCCGTCGAGGACGGAACCCGAAGAGTGCTCTGAGACGACAGGCGGGTCCTCCGGTTCCGTCACCGCGAGGAGTTCTGCGTCCGGATACGTCGCCGAGACGATGTCGACAGCGCGATGGACGGGCATCGTCGACGGAGTCGTAACACGGATCCGGGCATTGGTTTCGTCTTCGCCGACGATCTGCTGGAGCCGGATGCCGTGCTTGGCTAAGATGGTCGCGATAAACGGGTCTGAGAACGTCACCTGGAACAACACGTGGTCGCCGCCGTCACCGAGCTGTCGGATGGACGTGATTCCAGTCGACTCCACCGCCGTCTGGACAACCCGTTCGGCCGAACCCGCGAGCAGTCGTACGAAGACCGTCGTCTCGCCGCTCTCCTTCTGGTGGAGTCCGTCGAACGAGACAGAACACTGATGTTCCAGTGCGATCCGGATGAGCGGACACGACTGCGAGCGGATCTCGAAGTCGAGTTTTTGGCCCTGCTCCGAGAGAACAGCATCCTCCCACTCCATCATACTCATCATACAGCCCAGGAGTTCACCACACTCTTCGAGTACGGCGGTGGTCCACTCCGACACCGCGCCACGCTCGCTCGCGAAGACCGTGAGGACGCCGTAGAGAACGCCCTGGTACTGGAGCGGGATCGCGACAGCCGATCGAAAGCCACGGCGTACTGCGTCCCGACGCCAGGGTTGGTGTTGGATATCTGTCGCCGTGTTCTGGACGACAGTCGTCTCAACGGTGTGAGCGGTCCGAACTGCGGGCTCCGCGACCGTCTCGTCGAGAGTGAACGCGTCAGTGTCGAGGTACCCCTGGTCTTGGCCAGCCCACGCTTCGGGGACGAGTTCGTCGCGTTCTGGACTCAGGCTCCCAACCCACGCGAACGTGAACGGGTCGGTGGTGCTAAAGAGTTCACACGCTTTCTGCTCGAGTTCCGCACGTGTGTCTGCCGTAATAGCGATCCGAACGATCTCACGGATGTCCGCGTTCAGTTGTTCGATCTGCTGGAGCGCCTCTGTCTGCGCTTCGAGTTCGCGGCGCTGTCGTCGCATCTCCTGTTCGCGCTCCGTGCGGGCAAAGACGGCCTCCGCGTTTCGCGAAAGCAGTTCGAGTAGCCGCTGATCCGTGACTTCGAACTCGTCGACAGAGGTGTGGCCGCAGACGATCGCTCCGAACCCGTCGATCGGGGCAACGAGGACGCTCCGGACCGGCGTATCCGAGCTTTGGATGCACTCGTCCGTGCGGGCGTCGGCGAGTCGAACCGACTCGCTCGTCAGATATGCCTCACCGATGATACTCTCGCCGAGCGACAGCGGCAGGAGATCACCGAACGCCTCCGGGACGCCGTCCGAGTGCGCGATCGGATGCAGTCGTTCGTCGTCGGGATCGAAGAGATAGACTGCGACGAAGTCCCGATTGATGGTCTCGACCGCCGTCTCGACGATCGACTCCGCGATTTCGACGTCGGTCTCGGCGCGAACCAAGTCGCGCGCGCTCTCGTGGAGTTCTTCGAGCGTCTGCTCGTACCAGACTTGCTCGGAGATATCGCGAAAGATACCGTGGATCAGCGTCTCGTCTGTCGGCGCATCGTCTGGCGCCTCGACGGCGGCGACGCTGATCTCCACGGGGACGGTGTCGCCATCAGCATCCACGACGTGGATCTGCTCGCCGTCAGGCTGATACCGCAGCGTACCACCCACTTCGAGGTGTCTCTCAAAGAGTTCCTCGTATCGGTCCGATTCATCACCAGGGTGCAATGTCGTTATCTTCTCGCCGATCAGTTCGGATCGCGATCGCCCAGTCAATTGCTCGGCTTTGTCGTTCAGTTCGCGGAGATGTCCCGTCTCGTCGCTCACGAGAATCGGAACCGGTGCGTTTTCGACGAGCGCACGGTAGGGGTCGGCTGCCGCATCGGACTGCAGCGCGCCGTTCGTCGCCCCATCGAGGCGACCGACGACGAAGCGCTGCTGCGCCGACTGGATCGTCGATTCCCAGACGAGGAGGTGGGAGCGTCCCTCACCGGCCGCAGAGGCACCGCCGATCACGATCGGTTGCTCGTCGACGCTCGGGTCCTCGGGGTCGCTGGAGTCTGACTCGAGTCGCTCGCGAAACGCCTCTCGAGCGTCTGCGCGGCTGTGGGCGGGAACCAGCGCGTCGAACAGATCCGCATCGCGAAGTGTTTCGCTGTCGGTGTTGACGGCGTCACAGAACGTATCGTCGACGTACCTGATGCAGCCATCAGCGTCGACCGTCACGATCCCCGCCGAGAGCGATTCGAGAACCGATTCGAAGAACTGCGCTGACGGCATTCGAACTGCAATCCTTCCCCCTGACTGGTCATTCTATCGGTACGCGTGAGAGTCGCCACCATTCGCCAATAATCCGAGGCGCAGGACGAACCACACACGGAGGGACGGGGACTTTTCACCCGCGACCTCGTTCGGGCGGGTATGGATACCCGCCGCACACTGCTCGTAGACGCCTTCGCCGCCGAACCGCTCGCCGGCAACGCGGCCGGCGTCGTCCCGGAGGCGGACGGCCTCACAGCGGATCAGATGCGAGCGATCGCCCGCGAACTCGCCGTCAGCGAGACGGCGTTTCTGCTCCCCTCGGAGACGGCCGACCGCCGACTCCGCTACTTCTCGCCGGAGCAGGAAGTCGACCTCTGCGGGCACGCGACTGTCGCCGCGCACGCACATCTCCGCGAGGCCGGGGCGATAGACGAGGGCGAGCACACCATCGAGACGAACGTCGGCGTCCTCGACGTCGAGGTCGAATCTGACGGGAGCATCTGGATGACCCAGGAGATGCCGCGGGTCGAACGCGTCGAGGTCGACTACGAGCGGCTGGGGAACGCGCTCGGAATCGACCCCGCGGCGCTTCGCGATGTCGGCGCGGACGCTCCCGTTGCGGTCGCCTCGACGGGGCTCCCCTTCCTGATCGTTCCGGTGAACTTCCTTCAGAACCTCGGGTCGGCCGATCCGAACGACGGGGCGGTCGAAGCGATCGCCGACGAGCACGACGTCGCTGGCATCTACGCGTTCACCTTCGACGCGCTGGGCGCTGATTCGACGCTGCACGCGCGGGCGTTCGCGCCGTCGGTCGGCATCGCCGAGGATCCGGCGACGGGAACCGCGAGCGGCGCCTGCGGCGCGTACCTGCGCGAGGTCGGCGCCTTCGAGGACTTCCCCGAGGAGATGGTCTTCGAGCAGGGGCACTTCGTCGACCGGCCCAGCGAAGTCCGCGTGCGCGTCGCGGGAGACGTTCGCGTGGGCGGGCGCGCGGTGACGTCGCTCGACGGCCGGCTCGCGGTCCCGCCGGCAGAAGAAGACGACATCGTCGAGGCGTGAGCACTCGACGCCGACGGGCGTACCGCAGACCGCGTATTCAGGAGGCGAACCGATCCGAACCAACCTGGATCGGCCGCAGTCTCTATTATACGATCCGACTCAACCGATGTACCGCAGGTCGTCGTCGGTCGGCATCCCCTGCTGTTGGCTCTGCATCTCCTGAATCTTCTCTGCGACCTCTTTCATCTCCTCGGCGCGCTCTTCGAGGGAGTCGTAGCCGACCTCGAAGCCGATGACGTCCTCGAGAACTTCGAGAACCACTTGCGCGCTCGTGGGATCGACCAGATAGCCGCTCGTCTCGCCCATCAGGCACGCGGCCGAGAAGTCGCGGCGGCCGCCGAGCCCGAGGAGCAGGCCGCTGACGCCGACGATGCCGCCGGCGGGTTCGCCCTCACGGAACTCGACGCCGGCCTCGGCCAGCGCGTCGATGGCGTCGGCGTCGCTGACGGCACCGAGAACGTCCGGCTCCTCGACGAGTTCGCCCGTCGGGACGCCGCCGAGCGCGTAGATCTCGTCGACGCCGAACGACGTCGCGACGTCGAGGAAGGCGTCGGTGACGTGGTAGTGTCCCGAATGTGACTGTGCCTGGTGGTCGCCGGTGAGAACCAGCAGGTCGCGTTCGCCGGCGTCGACCGCGTGGAACTCGGCGCAGGCCAGCGAGGCGACGCCGTCGTCGTCGACGCCGACCTGCGGGGGGAACTCGTCGGAGTAGACGCGGGCGACGAGGTCCGAATCGAACTCCTCCAGTAGGTGCTCTACAGCCAGTTTTCCGACGTGACCGACGCCGGGTAGTCCCTCGACGAGAGCCGGCTCGCGGAGCTCAGGCTCTGCGAGCGTCTCGATTTCGATGTCGTCCATACCCTCACTCGCGGACGCGGCGTTTAAGAGCGCGTCGGTACTCGCCGTAGGCGTCCTCGGGGTCGAACGGCGCGGGCACGGAGTTTTCCGTCTCGGCGCCGCACTCGGGACAGGTAGAAGAGAGCGTGTAGACCGGGCGCTCGTGGACGTCGCGCCAGGCGGAACACACGCGGATGTCGGATTTCACGAGCGGAAGGTGAGTCGTGGTCGCAGTCGGTCAGTCGGGGGCGTTATTCGTCTTCTTCGTGCCGGTCGCGGTGGTAGTTGGCGGTGCCGCCGTCGGCCTCGATCGACTCGCTGGCCCGGCCGGCCGCCGCCTCGAGGGCGTCCTCGGCCGTCTTGTAGTCCGGCGCGCGGACGCGGATGCGGTACTCCGGCGAGCCGACGTAGGTGACTTCGAGTTCGATCTCCTCGGGGATCTCGTCCTCGTCGCCCTCGGCCGCCTTGAGCGCCTCCTTGATCCGATCGACGCCGTCGCCGGTCGGACACCGGAGATCGACGTAGCCCGTGACGTTCACGTACGGGACGGAGACGTTCTGGCGTGCGGTGTCGACGATCGCCTCGATCTCGTCGTCGTCGAGGTCGACGTCTTCGAGCGCGCTGGTGCCGTGGATCGCGGCCGACTCGAAACTGTCGTAGAGAGACTCGAACTCCGCCAGCAGCGCGTTCGCGACGGCGCTGTAGCGCTCGTCGTCGACGTCGTCGCCGAACGCGACCTCCATCCAGTTGTCGGCCTTCTGCTCGTTCTTCCACTCCTGGATCTTCTCTTTCCGCTGGTGCTCGTTGACGTCCTTGATCGAGAGATCGATCTGCTGTGAGCTCTCGTCGACGTCGATGACCTTCGCCACGACGGTCTGTCCCTCGCGGACGTGGTCGCGGACGTTCTTGATCCAGCCGCTGGCGACCTCGCTGATGTGACAGAGGCCGCGTTTGTTCTCGTACTCGTCGAGGTCGACGAAGACCCCGAAGTCCGTGATCTCGTCGACTTCGCCGACGACGAGTTCACCGGATTCAGGCCAACCGCTGTACTTCATATATTGGAACCTCCGAGCGGAGACTTACGCCTCGGCCGAGCGTCGCTCGACCGTCTCGATGACTTCGCCGTGGATCTCGGCGTCGCCGCCGGTCGGCGTCGCGAGCGTCGTCCCGCAGACGGCGCAGTTGACGGTCGTGGACGCCTTGCCGAAGACGACCTGTTCGTTGTCACAGTCCGGACACTGAACGCGGTAGAAGTTTCCTGCCATCGTTACTCCTGGAATGTGAGACGGCCTGCGCGCCACCCTTCTCGCATGTGGGCTTTGCCGCAGTCCGAGCAGATGTACTTCAGGTGGGTCTTCTTCGTCGGCTTGTCCCCACCGGGCACTTTCGAGAACTTACCGGCGTTTCCGATCGTCGCTTTTCCGCGGCGGGTCTGCCGCGCGTTCCACTTCATTCCGGTCGACCGGCCCGTTCGGACCTTCTCGACCTCGTGCTCGTGGTGCCCGTCACAGTTCGGGCAGTACGTGTTGAATCGGCGTGGCATCTCCATAGATATCGACCTTGTGCGCTTTTCGATGTGGCCAGTTAAAACCCGTTTGGTTCGGATCGACGCTCGCGACGCCCGCCAGACGGCTTCGGGAGGCCGGTCGCGTGTGAGACAACGACGAGCGGACGCTGAGGGGGAGATCCGCCGCGGTGGCCGCTGAGAGACGCCGGGAGCGCCCCCGAGGCGTCTCCGAAGCGATTAAGCCCCGACTGAGCAAACGTCGTCGTATGAAGAAGGTCATCATCCGCGGGGATCCGGACATCAATCGCGGCGCGACCATCGAGGTCGACGGCGAGGAGGTCGTCTGCTTCTCGATCGACCGCCAAAGCGACTACCACGGTGCCGAACGGCCGCAGCTGTGGTGTACGGTCGGGGCCGAAGACGAGCGCGAGGCCTTCGAGAAACGCGAGTTCGTCCCGCACTTCCTCGACGTCGTCGCCGTCGACGCCGAGGCCGTGAACGTGATCTCCAAACGCGGCGCGTAAGTCGGCTCGATCACGGGTCGGTCAACCGCTCGCCGGCCGATCGGTCGCTGTTTCTGCGGGAGGCGAGAGTGGCTACGCGGCGTCAGACGATTCGCGCCGGAGGTCCCCGAGCGCGACCTCGTAGATCGTCACGTCGCCCGAGCGGTGGACCGCCTCGATGGCTTCGGATCCGAACGATACCGAACCATAGCGCGCGCGTTCGTTGGGTCCGACCCAGATGTACTGTACCTGATACTCGTAGAGGAGCGCCGCCCGCGCCGAGGCGTTGCCGGTGTAGATCGTGTCGACGTCGCGCACGCGGTCGAAGTACGCCTCGCGCCCGCGGTAGCCGATCTCGTGTCGCCAGCCGGCCACGGTCGGCACGCCAGTTAGACTCGATGCGGGGTTTGCGTTCCAACTGTACATCGCGCGCTCGCGGCCGTCAGTCCCGCCGGGATAGGTAGTCGTCCCGGGCGCTTCGAGCATCGTCGGTCGGCCTTCCAGGTCGTCGACCCAGTCGATCGCCGCCGCTTGTTCGGGGTGGTCGGTCTCGACGAACTGCGTGGCGTCGAGCGTCGGTCCGCCCGCGGGGGCACGCTCGACGTGCGTGCCGACCGCGAGCACGCCGTAGACGCTCGTCGAGGTGACGAGGGCGACAGCGAGACCGATCGTACCGACGCGTCGCCAAGGGATCTGCGACCACAACGTCGGTCCAGAGGTGTCGCCGTCGCCACCGCCGTCGCGTGCGGCGTCTCGGTCACCCGTTGCCCACGCCCCGAGCACGAGCCCGGGGAGCGCGACGCCCATCGCGGTGCCCCAGAACGCCCAGATCTGCGCGTACGTCTTGAAGACGGTGTTCATCCGGCCAGGGCCAGCCTGCTCGTTGACGTACACGAGTTCGACGAGGGTGACCAGACCGGCACCCGCGACGACGAGCACGGCCTCGTAGCCGATCGACCGCGACGTGCGGAGACCGACCCAAGCGACGACGAGGAGCGGCACCGAGACCGCGAGCGCGGCGAAGCCGATCGAGTGGCCGACGTAGCCTGCGGCGAGGAGTCCGGCCGCGAGGAGCCACGGGCGGGCGACGCGCAGGCGCGAGAGGAGGTAGCCGCCGAGGCCGACGACGAACGCGCCGTGGACGAGCAAGAGCGCGCCGAGTCCGCTCCGCATCTCGGGGCCGAGGAGTTCGATCGACCGTTCGCCGCCGCCCGTCGCCGTGCCCAGGAGGAAGGGTGCAGCGAGCACGCCGGCGACGACCGCGGCGACGCCGGCGACGACGAGCGAACCGAAGATGCGGCTGCTCTCGGCCGTCGCTGCGGCGGTCGGCCCGTCGCCGTCAGCGGGTGCGATTCGCCCGGAGAAGCGGCGGAGTCGCGAGCGAAGCCCCGCCGTGCGGGGAAGGAGCGTCCACGGATCCGCGGGTGCGAAGGTCACCGCGAGCCACCCGAGCGCGAGCACGCTCGGGAAACTCCAGGTGTTCTGGACCGCCTGCCAGGCCGCGAGCACGGGGACGACGAGGAAGACGAGCGCGCGCCTGCGACCCCGCTCGCGCGCGGGCGTTCGGTAGCACGCGTAGCCGACGGCCGCCGCCAAAAGGAGCGTCGGCGCCCCCATCATATGTGCGTGCAGATCGCCGTTCAGCCACGCGAACAGCGGAAATTCGTTTATCGTCCCGGGGATGACGCGCGAGGCGTTCCAGTAGCTGAACGAGTCCGCTCCGGCGAGGATTCGCTCGGCCGTGTAGTCCGTTCGCGCCGCAACATAGGTGGCCGCCGACCGCCGGAGCGACTCGGGGAGCGCGAGCAGCGCGAACCGACCGGCCGTGACGAGGTTGCTCGCGAGGCCGACAAAGAAGACGGCGACGCCCCCGGCGAGGCGGCGCGGGAGTCCCCGATCGGCGCCGATCGAAGCCGCGAGTTCGAACGCGGCAGTGACGAACGCGGCGTAGAAGCCCGCGAGCGCGAGGTTGTAGGCGAACCGCGGCGGCGTGCCCGTCAGCCACGCGAGCAGCGTCGTCGTCAGGTGGCCGCCGTAGTAGTACTTCACCGGCGCGTTCGCGAACCAGAAGTCCTCCGGCGGGAGGACCGCCGAGCGCTGGAGCGTCTTCAGGAGCCCGAAATCGAGGAACTTCTCGCCGCCGCCGGGGTGGACGGCCGGGTCGAACGCGCGGAGCGCGACGACGAAGACGAAGCCGAGGAGGAAGATAGCCGCCGCGTCGCTCGCGGCGTTTCGGTCGATGTCCACGCCGAGGCGAACCCGACCGCCACGGAGGGCTGTGAGGTCGAGCGCGGCAGTCGCACTCGCGACGAGCAGCGTCAGAGCACCCGCTGCGAGCGCGAGCGGACCCCACGTCAACTGACCGACCCAGTAGGCGGGGACGCTGAGAACGACGAGCGCGGCGGGGACGGCGAGGCCCGCGCCCCGGCCGCTCGCGCGAGGGAGGAGCCTGGCGGCGAGCGGGAGACCGAGAGCGAAGAGCGCGGCGTAGAGGACCAGCCAGCGGGCGACGAGGGCGTACTCCATTCTCCGTATCGCACGGACCGAGACGCCGAGACATACGTTTTGTGATGCGCCGGGCGGATACCGGAGGAAGTGACTCTCCGCCGACCGCTAGCGGTTCGTTTTTCACACAGAAGCCGGTATCTGGGGGTGATGACTCGTTCCGTCGGGATCGTCGTCCCCGCCTACCGGCCCGATCCCGAACGTCTCGGCGCGTATCTCCGTGCGCTCGCGGAGCGACTCGATCCCGCCGTGATCCGAGTCGAACTCGACGCGCCGCAGTCCGACCCCCGCAGTCAACTCGGCGCCCTCCCCGACTGTGTCGAGATCGCTGCCGTCGACGCCAGACGCGGCAAGGGGGCTGCGATCACGGCTGGGTTCGAGGCGCTCGTCGACTCGGTCGACGTGCTCTCTTTCGCCGACGCCGACGGGAGCACGCCGGCAGCGTCGTTCGCGGCCGTCGTCGACGCCGTCACGTCTGGAGACGCCGACGTCGCGACCGGCTCCCGTCGGCACCCAGACGCCGACGTCGCCTCGCATCAGACGTTCGCCCGTCGCCGCCTCGGCGACGGCTTCGCGTGGCTCGCGCGCCGCTTCCTCGACGAACGGCTCTACGATTACCAGTGCGGCGCGAAGGCGATCACTGCCGATGCCTGGCGCGAGGTCCGCGGACACCTCTACGAGCCCGGCTTCGCCTGGGACATCGAACTCGTCGCCGTCGCAGGTGCGCTGGATCACCGGATCGCGGAGGTGCCGGTGCGCTGGGAGGACCGCCCCGGGTCGACCGTCTCGCCCGTCCGAACGACGCTTCGGCTCGGCCGAGCGCTCGTGACGGCGCGACACCGTGCGCGTCTCCTGCGGGAGGACCGGCTGCACGAGCTGCTGGACGCGCGCCGCGAGGCCGAGCCGTCGCTGATCGAGCGCCTCGCTGCAACGGACGCCGCAGACGCCGTCGAGGCCGACTGAATGGTCCGCGAGACGGTCGACGCGCTCGCCTCGGGCGTCCGGTTCGGCAAGTTCGTCTCCGTCGGAGCGGTCGGCGCGGTCTTCGATATGACCACCACGACGGCGCTAATCGTCGGTTTCGGGATTCTCGGCGAGTACGCGAAGCTCGTTGGCGCGGAGGTCGCGATCGTCGTGATGTTCGCGATCAACGAGCGCTGGACCTTCTCGGAGCTGGGTGCGTCGGGGGCGCTCCCGACGCTGAGTCGGTTCGTCCGGTCGAACCTCGTCCGCAGCGGCGGTCTCGCCGTCCAGTTTCTGATCGTCCGGGGGCTCCGACAGCTCGATCTGTCGGTCGTCGTCTTCGGCTTCGACCTCTGGCAGTTGATCCCGATCCCGATCGCCATCGCGGGATCGATGTTCCTGAATTACGTCGCAGAGAGCCTGCTCACGTGGCGCGTAACGCGGTCCTGACCGCGAGGGAAATTGCCACACTGCGGGCGAAACACAACCCTTAACCGTAACCCACGGTTTCGTTTCAGTAGCGGGATGGGATAGCCAGGAGATTCCGCCGGGCTCATAACCCGGAGATCGGTAGTTCAAATCTACCTCCCGCTATGGTTCTGCCGAACGTAACACAGCGAGGCGTCGTATCGCCGAGTAACTCCTGCGTTCGGCAGTCATAGCACGAGTAGATTTGAACGAGACTGCGAGGGAGCGCCGCGACCGACGCAGACGTCGTTCAAATCTACCTCCCGCTATTCTCCTGAAATCAACCATTCGAGAGGTGCTGTACGGTTATCAGTCGAATGCGGTTCAAAAACCACGAGCTGTCAGATTCACCTAAGGATTGTCGTAATTATTTATCGGCTCTTACCGCACTATCCGGCGAGAATGCTATGCGGACGACGATACTTCCGATCAGAAGTCGATCCGACCGCCCGAGGAGAGGTCCCGCTCCTCGGAGAGGCCGGGTTCGGCGGCGTCCCACTCGTCGTCGGTGAGATAGACCGCGCCGTCGTCGACGGTCACCTCGAAAGTGTCGAGGACCGCACCCTCACACGGACCGAAGTTGCAGTTTCCGCTCTGCTTTTCGAACGTCGCACCGTGTTTCTGACAGACGAGTTCGCCGTTGCGCACCAATGCGCTCGAACCCTTGTCTAATCGGACGTCGCGCCAGTGCGGACAGTAGTTCGTGAAGGCAATGACAGAACCGTCGTCGCGTCGAGTGAGGAGTCCTTCGGTCGTCTCGAATCCGGATTTCGCGGTGAAGACGACCGTCTCGTCCGCGGAGACCTCGTCGGCCGCAGCGATGCGGCGTTCCTCGTCCATAGCCGCGCGTTTGGGGTACGGCGATTCAAGCGTGACGGTTTGGCGTCGACGCGGTGGGAGGCGTGGGCGGAGTCACTCCCGGAGGCCGCTGTCGCCCCCGCCATAGTGGTCGCGCTCGACGCGAGCGTCGTAGACGCGCTGGAACAGCGTCGTGAGCGGGCCGCCGCCGACATCGATGCCGTCGACCGTTTCGGCGGGGCGGACCTCCCAGGTCGTGTTCGTCACGAACGCTTCTTCGGCCCCGCGGAGGTCGTCGGGCGTGAACGCACCCTCGCGGACCGGAATGCCTTCGTCGCGGGCGATGTCGAGGACCTCTCTGCGCGCGATCCCCGGACGGACGGGGCCGTCGAGACTCGGCGTGCAGAGCGCCTCTCCATCGACGAAGAAGAGAGTGGACGTCGCGCCCGCCGCGAGGTGACCGTCGCCGTCGAGCATCACGGCCTCGTCGGCGTCCGAAACGCGGAGTTCGATACGGGCGAGGACGCCGTTCAGGTAGTTGTGCGTCTGCGCTCGCGACGGGAGCGACTCGTCGGGGATGCGACGCGTCCGAACCGTCTGGAGCGTCGCCGGCTCGTCCCAGACGGAGGTCGAATCGACGCCGCCCCGGGGGCGCGGGGTCACTTGGACGACAACCGTCGGGTCGACCGCCGGGTCGGGCGTGAGCGCGTCCGACTGGACCCCACGGGTGACAGAGAGCTTCACAGAGGCGTCTTCGAGGTCGCTCGCCCGCAACGTCTCGTCGACACGCCGTTTCAGCTCCGGGTCCGAGAGGCCGTGATCGAGCGAGAGCGCCTCCGCAGAATCCGCGAGGCGGTCGGCGTGTGCGTCCCAGCGGAACACGTCGCCGCCGTACGCGCGGAGCGTCTCGAAGATCGCGTCGCCGTACACAAATCCCCGGTCACGGACGCTCACAGCCGCCGCTTCTGCCGGAACCAGTTCGCCGTCGACGTGGTAGCGGAGGTCGGCCATCCGGTCGGAGATCACGAGAGCGCTAAGACTGCTCGCGAGCGCGCTCGACCCAACCGGAGACGCGCTTCGATGAGACGCCGATATCGTCGGCGACGTCGTCGGCGTCAGCAGCCGCGAGGTCCGCGACAGTCTCGATGTCGACGGTCCCGAGTCGCTCGGCGTAGGCAGGACCGATGCCTTTGAGCGTCTCGACCGGTTCGCTCTCGTCTTCGCCGGTCTCTGCACCGGCGGCTTCGTCGTCCGCTGTCGTGTCCGCTTCGTCCGCTGTCGTATCTGCTTCCGCCGCTGTCGCGTCCGCTTCGTCGTCAGCAGACGCAGCGTCGTCATCTTCCGCACTCGCATTCTCGTCTTCGCTCCCGTCTTCGAGCGCTTCCGTCGGCGTGACGGCCTCGGCGGGCTCTTGACCCGTCGCCTCGTCGACGAGCGTCTCGGTCGAGGCCGCAGCGTCGGTGTCTGCCGCGACCGCGTCGTCGGCCGTCTCGATATCCTCGGCGTCGGGGTCGGGGGAGACAGCTTCCTCACCTTCCCCGGCCGTTTCGACGGCCTCTGCGGGCTCTTTGCCGGTCTCATCGTCGAGGAGCGTCTCAGTCGACGCCGCGGCGTCGGTCTCGGCCGCTACTGGCTCTGCGGTCGCATCCTCGGTCGACGTCTCTGAGTCGGTCGCGTCCCCCGACTCAGTCGCGTCTTCGGATTCGGTCGAGGTCTCGGCGTCGTCGGCGCCTTTGATCGTCGCCTCCGTCGACGCGTCCGCGTCCGCACGTTCCGTCTCGTGTTCGACAGAGACCTGCCCGCCCGCCCGCGTCGATCCCGGCGACGATTCAGACTCATTCGTGCTCCCGCCGCCGACGAGCGAGCGCAGCGACGACAAGATCGTGTCGAAGATACTCATTACGTTGATGATATGGCCGTCGAGTATTTAAAAACCGTTGCGCCGCGTCGGCGTCACCGAGCGGATGCCCGGATTGCGGTCGCTATGCGTCCGCCTCGTCCGCACTCGCGTCCGCTGCGTCGGCCTCGTCTGCGGCCTCCTCGTCGCTGTCGGCCGCATCGTCCGCCGCAGAACTCTCGGCGGCTTCGGCCGCTTCCTGCAGTTGGCTCCGGACCTGCGGCATCGTGCCGGTGAGGTCGCCGACGAGGTCTTCGGCCTCGGCGAGCGACACAAGGAGTTCCTCGACTGACTCGACCTGCGCTTCGATCGCGTCGGGGTCGTCGAAGGCTTCCGCGCGTTGTCCCACGATGAAGGTCTTCTTCGCCTGGCGGAGGTGCTCTTCCGCCTCGCCGACGTCCAGTGCCGAACGGAGCGCGTTGAGAACCCCGAGGACGTTGTCTGCCTCCGCGTCCCACACCGCGTCGGAATCGGGGAGTTCCGCTCGCGCGTCGGCGAGGTGGCTCTCGACCTCCTCGCGCATCTCTGCAGCAGCCTCTCCGAACAGGTCGTCGTCACCGAGTGTGCTCTGGCTACTCATACCATCGGCTTCGACGCGGGAGGGGTTAAAAACACGCCCGAAAGTGAAAGTGAAATCGTGCGGCTGATGCGCGCTCGGGCGCGGTCACTCCTCGACCGCGACGAGTTTCATAAGCGGATAGTCGCCTTCCATCTCCATCCGCGTGCGGACGGTCACGCCCTCGTACTCGATCCGCATCTCGACGTCGACGAAGCGACCGGTCAGCTCCGTGTACTCGGCCGACTGCGCCTCCAACTCTGCGGCGATGCGGTCCGTTCGGACGTCGACGTCGACGTCGACGCAGTACGGTTGGTTCTCGATCGCTTCCTCCATCGCCCGGCCGAGGCTTTCGGCGCTCTGGGGGCTCACGGGCGTGCCCGCGAACTGGTGATAGAGCGTGCCGAACTTGATACCCGCCTCGAAGCACGCGCGCTCTGCATCCGTCCCTGCCTGCCCCGCGTCGGTCATATCCGGTCTCCGTCGCCGTGGGCTAAGGGACTATCGGCTACGGCGACGGATCGGCCCAGTCAGGATGGGCTCCGGGCGGGGCAGCCGACCCCCGAGACGTAGAAAACCGAAGCGAGACCTGTCGGCTCGCCGTCACGGGCGCGAATCGGACGTTTCTTGGCCTCCCTGCCCGGATGGTCGTTCGAATGGACGACCCGGTTCTCCTGACAGGGGCGGGCGGACGCGTCGGGCAGGCCATCCTCCGCCACGTCGGTTCCGAGTTCGACTGGCGACTGCTCGACCGAGAGCCGCTGCCGGACGCGAAGCGTCCCGAGAGCGTCGACGACGACGACGTGTTCGTCGCGGACGTCACCGACGACGAGGCGGTTCACGAGGCGCTCGAAGGCTGCCGCGCCGTGGTCCACCTCGCGGGCGATCCGCGCCCAGAGGCGCCGTGGGACAGCGTCCTGCAGAACAACATCGACGGGACGCAGACGATGTTCGAGGCGGCCGTCGAGACGGGCGTCGAGAAGTTCGCTTTCGCCTCATCGAATCACGCCGTCGGCGCGTACGAGACGGACGCGCGGACGCCGGAATTGTATCGACCCGAAGACGAGTTCCGCTTGGACGGGACGGAGCTGCCCCGCCCCAGCAACCTCTACGGCGTGAGCAAAGCGACCGGCGAGGTGCTCGGGCGGTACTACCACGACCATCACGACCTCTCGGTCGTCAACGTCCGCATCGGCAACCTCACCGAGGGCCATCCCCCGATCGACTACGAGCGCGGGCAGGCGATGTGGCTCTCCTACCGCGACTGTGCGCACCTCTTCGAGCGCTGTATCCTGGCGGACTACGACTACGAGATCGTCTACGGCATCTCCGACAACGACCGGAAGTACTACTCCATCGAGCGCGCGAAGGAGGTCCTCGGCTACGACCCGCAGGACAACTCCGCGGAGTGGCGCGAGGACGAACGCGTCGTCGAGGAGTGAGGCACGCTCGCGGTCGAACCGAGACGATCAGTTCTCCCAGGCGTCGTGGCTCTGTATCTCCTCGCGGACCGTCTCGCAGTCGTCCGCAGAGGACATCCCGAGCGCGTCGACCACCTTCGAGCGCGTCTGTCTGTCGGCGACGCTGGTCCCGTCTGACGTTTCCAGTCTGAACGTCGGCGACGACGAGAGCCCGCCGAGGCTCGATCCACCCGATTCGACGATCGTTGGGAGAACGCCGTGCGCCGCCAGCACGCGAACGAGCTCGTCTCGCCCGTCACCGATGGCGTCTTTGATATCGTCTTGGATTACCATACCAGAGAGTCGTACGCGCCGACAGTCGTTCAATTTTTTGACTGATTCGGGCGTTCAGTCGAACAGCCCGGCGACGTCGCGCTCTTCGCTCCGCTGCCGTTCGACGTGCCGCTGGAGTCGATCGTAGACGAGCGCGCGTCGCTCGCGGTCGGCCGCGAAGTCGAACAGCATCCCGACGAAACCCCGCGAGCGCGAGGCCGCGAGCGCCGTATCGGGCGAATCGCCGTCGGGGCTGTCGCTCTCGTCCGCCTCTGATCGCGCGTACCGAATCGCGTCGTCGACGACCGATTCCTCGAACGCCTCGTACTCGCGCGCCAGGAGTGCTGCCGCGGCAGCGACGTGCTCGAAGGAGAGATCCGTCGGCTCCAGCGCGTCGCCGTCGTAACGGAGCGCGGGCGGCCGACGACGTTCGGCGAGTTCCGGGTCGGCGGCGAGTCGCCGGAGATACGCACGCACGTCCGCGACGTTCACGTCCCGGGACGCTGCGTCGACGTCGGCGAGGTACTGCGCCGCGCTCTCGGCCAGTCCGCGCGCCCCGCTCCAGTTGCGCCGGCGAGAGTGATGTACCGCCGCCGCGTACTGGATCAGCCCGTGGAGCAGTCGCTCCTCGGGCGTCCCGTCGTCGAGGTCGAGCCACGGGTCCTCCCAGGCGTCGTGTGCGGCGCGATGGTCGCCGGCGTTGAACACCGCGATACCGATCCGGAGCGCATCTTGCACAGTCGGAAGTTGTCGTCGCGCGAGTAAATACTCGGCGTTCGGCAGGATTCCGCCCTCCTCGATGCCAGCGAGAGTGTGCCAGCAGGAGTGTGACAGTGGGTGACGAACTTATCCGCTTGCAGGACTATCGTACAGGTGAACAGCATATGACTACACAGCCCACGTCCCCGCCCCGGAGGCGAAGCCAATGACCCGCGCGCACGTCACCTGTCTCGACTGCGGTACCGAGTTCGTCCGCCCGAACGGCTACGGAGGGAACTACTGCCTCTCGTGTCACGAGTCGTGGGCGGCCGACGCCGACGAGCGCGAGTCCGAGGAGACGGGCCCCCGCCGGCTCCGGCGTCGGACGACGCCCTCCGTGCGGCGACTCGACGACGATGACGCCGACGCGCCGTCGCGCTACGACGACGAGTGAGCGGCGCTGGCAAATTTTTTCTCAGAGGGGACGTCTCGTGTGCTCGTCGTGTGGCACCGGTACACTGTAGCGTCCTGACGGAGATTTGAACTCGCTCGCATCGCTTCGCGATGCTCGCTGCTCAAGCCTCCGATAGTCGTATAAACCGGCGCAGACGACCCGCTCCGCTCGTCGCGTTGCGTCTCGCAGAAACGTCCTGACGGAGATTTGAACTCCGGTCCCTGGCTCCGCAAGCCAAGAGGATAGTCCACTACCCTATCAGGACTCATCTCTTCGTACTCCGCATTCACTTATGAGGGTTACGATGCGACGGTGCTACGGCACCGACACACACGGTTGCGGTCGGCCGGCAAATCGAACCCGAAGCCTGACCGAAGAGTGACACAAGAGACCGTTTGAGCCTCCGACACCGCTTTTGGGTGGTACGTGCTATCACAAAGTATGCTGCGCCGAACGGTCCTCTCGGGCCTCGCAGTCGCCCTCCCGACCGCCGTCGCCGGCTGTACCAGCTCAGAGCAGGCGACGCCGGGGACGGACACCGCGAACGGAGCCACCGAGACAGACACGCCACCCAGTTCCACCGTGACGACGAATCACATCACAGCGACGTTGATACCGCGAGCGAAGTGCCCCGAGCCCGGCGCGGCGACCGTCTCGTTCGGCGACGACGGCGAAATCTCGGTCGTCGGCTGCGTCGTCGGCAAGAACGCCTGTACCGTCCCGCGGTTGCAGGACACCACTTACGACGCCGACACGGGCGACGTCACCGTCGTCGTCGCAGCCGTCGAAGAACGCGAGGAAGACGAGGCGTGCGCGGAAGTGCTCACGAATCTCGGCTACGAGGTCGATATCGAGACGAGCGGCACAGCGCCGACCGGTGTGGAGGTCGTCCACGACGACGTCGACGGGCGACGGACTGTGGCGGACGTGACGAAGTGACCGCGTTCCGGCAGAGAGGAGACGGCGCGCCGGCGACGTGGCGAACAGATGGCGCACCGGCACCGACGGGCGCATCGAACGTTCAGGTCCAGCGAACGTTCATATAGGAGGACGGAACCACACCTCGCGTGCCAGAGATCGACCGGGGGATACAGCGCGTAGCACGGGGGCAGATCGGGGAACCGCGAGACGGCGAGACGGCCCGCACACGGCGCAGAACCACCGACAAGACAACGCTTAAGCGGCGGCCTACCCTGGCTGTGGATATGCCTGTGGCCGTATCCGCTCGACCCGCGGGTTTCGCGCTCGAACCCGACGGCCGTCGCCGCGATGGGGGTGTCGCGTAGATGGGAGCAATCGAAGACGTGTACGACGACCTCGACACCGACGTCGACTTCGAGGAGTTCGAGGCCGCCGTCGAGGACAAGGTCGAACAGATGGGGGGCCTCGCCGACGAGGAGACCGCCGCGATGCTCATCGCCCACGAACTCCGCGACGAGGAGGTCGAGGGCGTCGCCGACGTCGCACCGGGGATGGACGACGTGAAGTTCCTCGCGAAGGTGATGAGCGTCGGCGACCTCCGGACGTTCGAGCGCGACGGCGACGACGACGACGGGAGCGTCGTCAACGTCGAAGTCGCCGACGAATCCGGCCGCATCCGGATCACGATGTGGGACGGTATGGCCGAAGACGCCGTCGAGAGGCTCGAAGTCGGGCAGGTGCTCCGTGTGGCGGGGCGTCCGAAAGAGGGCTACAACGGCGTCGAAGTCGACGTCGACAAGGTCGAACCCGCCCCGGACGCCGAAGTCGACGTGGAGGCGCTCGACACCTACCGCGTCGAGGACCTCGCGCTCGGGCTCTCGGACGTGAATCTGAAGGGTCGCGTACTCAGTACCGACAGCGTCCGGACGTTCGACCGCGACGACGGCTCGGAGGGCCGCGTCGCGAACCTGACGCTCGGCGGTCCGACCGGTCGCGTGCGCGTCACGCTCTGGGACGAGAAGGCCGATCTGGCGACCGAGTTCGACACCGGCGACTCCGTCGAAGTCGTCGACGGCTACGTCAGAGAGCGCGACGGCACGCTCGAACTCCACGTCGGGAACCGCGGCGCGGTCGAAGCCCTCGACGAGGCGATCGAGTACGTCCCCGACACGACGGACATCGACGCGCTCGAACTCGGCGAGACCACCGATATCGCGGGCGGCGTCATCGAGACCGATCCCAAGCGAACGTTCGACCGCGACGACGGCTCCGAGGGACAGGTCCGGAACGTCCGAATCAAAGACGAGACCGGCGACATCCGGGTCGCACTCTGGGGCGAGAAGGCCGACCTCGACATCGACCTCGCGGACTACGTCGTCTTCACGGACGTCGAGATTCAGGACGGCTGGCAGGACGACCTCGAAGCCTCCGCCGGGTGGCAATCGACGATCAGCGTGATGGACGACGCGCCGGAAGACGCCGCCGACACTACCGCCGAAGCAGCGCAGTCGACCGGACTGGGCGCGTTCGAGGCGAGCGGTAGCAACGATACGGACGACACCACAGCGAGCGACGGAGCGGCCAGCGTCGACGGGTCGGGGTCAGGCGCAGTCGCCGCGACAGTCACGGACCAGTCGGCGGAGACGACGACCACGGACGCGGAGACGGGCGGCACCGAGACGTTCACCGGCACGGTCGTACAGGCCGGAAGCCCGGTCGTCCTCGACGACGGGACCGAGACGCGAAGCGTCGAAACCGACGAGTCGCTCCGCCTGGGCGAGGAAGTGACCGTTACCGGCCCCGTCAGCGACGGAACGATCACCGCGGCCGACGTCGAGCGGACGGAGTAAGCCGCGACGGAGCGGAGACGACGTTCGCCAGTCGCGCCGCGCAGAACCGCCGAGCGACGGCGTCGGACAGACAGCGAGCGGCACAGGGGTCGCTACGGAAAGGATTATACGCCGGTCGAACCGCATATGTTGGTAATGAGTGTCGAGTTGCCGTTCGCCCCCGTGGACACTATCATTCGACGGAGAGCCGGCGACCTCCGGGTCAGTTCCGGGGCAGCCGAGGAACTCGCTCGTCGCGTCCAAGAACACGGGGCGGCGCTCGCCGTCGAGGCCGCCGAGAAAGCGGCCGAAGACGGCCGCAAGACGTTGATGGCCGAGGACTTCGACGTCCAGCAGGTCGTCAGTCGTCGCGAACTCGAACTGCCGATCGCGCCGATCGACCGTATCGCCCGCCTCGAAATCGACGACCGGTACCGCGTCTCGATGGATGCCCGGATCGCCCTCGCGGACATCCTCGAAGACTACGCCGACAACGTCGCGAGCGCGGCCGCGACGCTGGCTCAGCACGCGGACCGGCGAACGGTTCAGGCCGAAGACATCGAGACGTACTTCGCCCTCTTCGAGTAGCGATGCAGTTCGGCTACAGCGAGACCTGCCTCGCACACGACACCGGCGACCGGCACCCGGAGACCGCCGACAGACTCCGCGCGATCCGCCGCGCGCTCGCGAAGCGACACGGCGTGTCCTACGTCGAAGCCGACGCCGCCGACGAGTCGTCGGTGACGGCCGTCCACAGCGCCGACTACGTCGACGAGATCAGTTCGTTCTGCGACGACGGCGGCGGCAACTGGGATCCCGACACCGTCGCGTCCGAAGACACCTGGGACGCCGCTCTCGCGTCGGCAGGGCTCTCACAGTGGGCCGCCCGGGAGGCCGCCGACGGCGCGGACGGCCGCGACACGCCGTTCGCGATCGGCCGCCCGCCCGGGCACCACGCCGTCGCCGACGACGCGATGGGGTTCTGCTTCATCAACAACGCGGCGGTCGCCGCCCAGACGGTACTCGACGATCCGGACGCGGACGTCGACCGCGCAGTCATCTTCGATTGGGACGTCCACCACGGCAACGGCACCCAGGACATCTTCTACGATCAGGGCGACGTCCTCTATGCCTCCGCCCACGAGGAAGGACTCTATCCGGGGACCGGTGAGGTCGACGAGACGGGAACTGGTGACGGCGACGGGACGACGTTGAACATTCCGCTCGCTGCGGGCGCGGGCGACGAGGACTACCTTCTGGTCGTCGAGGAAGTGCTCAGACCCGCCATCGAGCGGTACGATCCGGATCTGTTCATCGTGAGCGCCGGCTTCGACGCCCATCGGCACGATCCGATCTCGCGAATGCGCGTCTCGACGGAAGGGTACGCTCTCCTAACCGATCGGATCCGCTCGCTCACCGACGACGTCGACGCAGGGCTTGCGTTCGTGCTCGAAGGTGGCTACGGCCTCGACACCCTCTCAGAGGGCGTCGCGATCGTCCACGAGACCTTCGACGGCCGCTCGCCGATGGATCCCGACGACGACCCCGACGAACAGACCGAGCGGTTGGTCGAAGACGTCCGGAAGGCCCACGGCCTCGACGAGTAAAGAGACGGACCCGACGCCAGCGATCAGCCCACCGCTATGGCTGCGGGTCGAAATACGCCGCTAACTCCGAGCCGAATTTGTCACAGAGCGTCGCGACCGCGTCGCCGACGAGCACGTCGTAGTCGTCTTCCAGTGTGGTCTGGATCCGCGCGCCGAGGCCGACCGTAAACAGTTCCTCGGAGGCGAGCAGTTCGGCGGCGTCGGTGAACTCGCGGGCCCGTTCGACGACGTATCGGTCGCCGTCGACGAACGGCCCGTAGACGTCGGGAGCAGAGTCCGAGTCGGGCTCGTCGTGTCCCTCCTCGTCGTCCGCGTACGCATCGCCGTCGTCCGCATACGCCTCGTAGAAGCCCTCAGCGTGCTGGCGAACGTGCACGGGCGGGCCGTCGTGGCGTTCGATCGCCGGGAGCGTCCGGTGGGCGAGTTCGACGAACAGCACCGCGCGCTCGTCGGCGAACGTCGCGGCGCGGATCGGCTCGAACCCACGGCGATCGAGTTCGTCGCGGACTCCCGACAGTGACTTTCTGAGCTGGGGGTACAGCTGATCGTCGACGATGTCAGGTGCGTCGAAGACGATCGCGACGGGCGTCGTCCCGCGGCGGTCGACGTGGGTACGAACTGCCTCGGGGGCGAGCGGAGCCGGTGTCGCGGACTCGAACAGTTCCGCGCGCGGGTCGTCGAGAAAGTCTCGGGCGTAGTGCTGGAGACGCGCGAGATTCGCGGCCGAGCAGACCGCGGCGACGTTCCGCGTCGAGTCTGTCGGGTCGACCATCACGAGCGGGTCGTCGTGAGACTGCGAGCCGTGATCCTCGGGGTCGAAAACGACCGGCGGATGCCAGTCTGCGGCCGCCTCAAGCAGCGATGCGAAGTCGCCGTGTTCGAGAACGAGCAGTTCAGAGAGATACCCCGAGAAGCCCTCGGTCCGGAGATTGCTCCCGTAGACGCCGATGCCCTTCAGGAACTGTTTGAACACGCGCATCTCGCTCGCGAGGTCGTCGTCGATGCGCGCCCGGAGATAGGCGTTGTGGTGTGGCGTACGGTCGACAGCCGACTGTAACGCGGACCCCTCGCCGACGTCGTAGCAGGGAACGAGATCGACGTCGAAGCCCTCGAACTCGCCGGTGACGTAGGGGTGTTCGGCGTACTCCTCGTGTCCTCCGGGGAGAACTGCGTTGCCGATTTCGAGGCCGTAGCGCTCCAGCGTCTCGCGGTCGAGCGACGGCGGGAACCGGACGAACAGGTCGATGTCACGGTCGCCGGCGAGCCACGTCCCGCGAGCCGTCGATCCCACCTGAACGACGTCGCCATCGACCGGGAGTTCGGCGAGTTCGGCTTCGACGCGCTCGGTGAGCGACGCCACTGCGGCCCGCATCGCCTCGCGTTCCGCGGCGTCGGGCGTGATCCGCTCGCGGACGCGTTCGATCACCTGGCGTCTCTCGTCGGCATCGACCATCGTTGTCACCGCTTCGGGTGGGCTCGGCGAAAGAGTGTCGATGCGCCCAGGACAGTCGCCGTGTGGCGTCTCGACTGTGCCGGTACCTCGCATCCGTGCGGTGAAAACGAAAGCCCTATCATACTACCTCGGTGTACGTTCGTGTGCAGGCACGAGCCGTCGTAGCTCAGTTGGTAGAGCACCTCGCTGTTAACGAGGTGGTCCCAGGTTCGAGCCCTGGCGACGGCGCTTCTTCCTCTCGACGTCGACGTGTGAGCCGGTAGTGTCACTGCTACTGTGCAGAACCGCGCCGCGACAACGATAACGTCTAAGAGGGAGACCGCGGAACGGTAGACCGTCGGGCCCTTAGCTCAGTCTGGTTAGAGCGCTCGGCTCATAACCGAGTGGTCGATGGTTCGAATCCGTCAGGGCCCATACGAGTGTCCGAGCGGAAGCGAGGACCGAGCCTGCAACGCTGACGGAATCGAATCAGGGAGCAGCTTTGCTGCGACCGAAGTTCGAATCCGTCAGGGCCCATCCTTTATTACCACCGAGCCCGCTCAGCCGAGCGAGACATCGAGATACAGCATCACGACGATACCGATGATCGTCCCGAGCGTCGCGACGCGCTCGTGGCCGCTGGCGTGTGTCTCCGGGACGATCTCGTCACTGATGACGAACAGCATCGCACCGGCAGCGAAGCCCATCGCGTAGGGGAGCAAGACCGAGACTGTCTGGACGGCGTAGGCACCGAGAACCGCCAGCGGGATCTCCACGAGACCCGATCGAATGCCGGTGAAGACGGCGTATGTACGCCGATTGAGTCCCGCGTTGACGGCGGCGACGGACACGGCCAGTCCCTCGGGGATGTTCTGGATGCCGATCGCGAGCATCAGGGGGATCGCGCCCGCAACGTCGCCGCTGCCGAATCCGACACCGACAGCGAGCCCCTCGGGCATATTGTGCAGCGTGATAGCAAGGATGAACAGGATCACGGGCGCGAGTCGGTCGTCGGTAAGCGGTAGCGACTCGCCCGGGTCCGCCGCGTCTGCTCGGCGACGTCCCGTCAGGAGGAAGTGCGCGTGCGGAACGAGGCCGTCGGAACGGTCGAGAAACAGCGCGCCGAGAAGGAGACCGACGAGAACCGGAATCGGATTGCCGTTCGAGTACGTCTCTATCCCCGGAATGATGAGGCTCGTGAAACTGGCTGCGAGCATCACCCCGGCGGCGAATCCGAGCGCTCCATCGAGCGCCCGTTTTGACGGGTCCCGCCAGACGAACACGAGCGACGCGCCGAGGAGATTCATCCCCGCGATCACGAGGCCGCCGACGAGGCCGTGAACGATCGGGTTCGAGCCGAACAGCTCGACGAACCTATCAGCGAGCATGTCAGCTCCCCGCGCCGGGTCGAATCAGTCCCGTAGCGCCGTGGTGTCGCTGCCGTCTAGGGAGACGAGCAGGAGTCGTGAAAGCCGTCCGACAGGAAGCCATAGGAGACGACTCGTCGGCGAGGGGCTTATATCATCGGCTACCACGTGGGAGCGTCGCTCCCGGCGGTGGATCGTATGAGAGAGATCGAAAACCCACAAGACCTAATCGGTCGCGTCCGAAAGTGTACGTATGAGTAGCCAGCGGGAGAAGCGGCCGTGGCTCGCGGCGTTCCTCGGCACGCTCGCCACCGGGCTCGGACACTTCTACCTCAGACGGTGGAAGCGTGGGCTCGGATGGTTCGCCGCCGCGGTTGCCACCTCGGTGCTGTTCGTGCCACCCGAGGCCGCACGGACGCTTCTCGACGGCGGCGGCGATCCGGCGACGCTCGCGCCCGTCCTGATAGTCGGCGTCGCGAGCGTCGCCGACGCCTACGTCCTCGCCCGGAGCCGACAGCACCGATCGCGGGTTGCTGACGCTCGTCGGGCGGCGACGGGTAGCGAGTATAGCCGCGACGACGTCGACGGGGCGGCGGCTGACACCGCGACGTCGACGGGCGAGACGGTGACGGCGGACGCCGAGGAGACGTGTCCTCACTGCGGGAAGGAGTTGGACCCGGATCTGGACTTCTGTCCGTGGTGTACGACGCGGTTGGCCGACGGACCGCGGCGCACCGAGTGAGGAGCGTACCGCGGCCGGTTCTTATAGGGAGTACGTAACTGTTCGGGGATTCTCGCCGTATCGTCCGGCGAGACATCTATGGAGACGTACGATAATCCCTATTACTCTTCGGTCGGAATGCCGCTGAACTCGTCGACTGGCATCACCGAGTAATCGACGCTGAGCGTGTCTTTCGTCGCGCGGATCTTGCCGACGAACGTGGAGATGTCTTCGAGACCCCCTTCCAGGACGAACAGTTCCATACAGCGGTGCTCGCCGACGTGACTGTGGAAGTTCGAGGCGACGAGGTTCTCGTACTCGTGGCGGAGTTTCATCATCCGCTCTTCGACGTTCGTCGTCTCGTACTCGAAGACGACCGTCACCACGGCCATCAGTTCTCTATCTTCCAGTCGTTTGTCCTCGAACTCCCCGAGCAGATTTCGCGAGGCCTCGCGGACGACCTCGCTCCGGCCGGTGTAGCCGTGCTCTTCGGCGAAGGCGTCGATTCGCTCGACCAACGCTTCGGGCATCGAGACGCTGACGACGGTCATATATTAACTCAGAGGCCGTCGGATATTAATTCCTAGGAATCGGGGGCGCCGTACGTCGATCGGAGAGTCTCAGCCAACACCCCGTCGCGACGAAAGACCACGTAGACGACGAGGAACGGTTCGTCCGCGGGCCGAAGGACGAACACCGCTCGGGGGTGCTCCGTCTCGGGCGGGATCGACTCGCCGCGATCGGCACGGCGCACGAGCGGGTCAAGCGGCGTGACACCGGTGCGAAACTCCTCGAAAAGGTCGCGAGCGCCGGCCTGCTTGGCGAAGACGTAGAGCGCGCCGTTGGGTTCGCCGTCGGTGTTCTTGGTCACGCGGCCGTTCATCGCCGCGTTGTCGGCCTCGGCGACCATCCACGTCTGTTTGGCCGCCTCGAAGATCCCGGTGACGCCGTCGTAGAACTCGAAGACGGAGTCGGCGACGACGTCGATCGATTCGAACCGCGGGTCGCCGTCGGACCACGCGAGCGTCGCGTCGACGAGCGTGCCCGCGCGGAGCGACGCGACGGCATCAGCGAGTGCACCGTCGTAGCCGGTGGTGTCGACGTACGTCGGGGCGAACGCTTCGTCGGGGCCGGAGTCTGCCCGCGCTGCCTCCTCCTCGGAGTCGACAGTTGCGGCGTCTGCATCGTCGGAATCGGCAGCCACTGCGGCGGCGTCGTCGAAGTCGTCGGCCTCGACGAGCAGGAGTTCGTCGGGGTCGCGAGGGCGGCCGAGAACGCGGTATCGGTCGCTCGTCTTCAGATCCATCACGCACTCATCACCGCGAGATGCCGCCACCCTGTTCGGCGACGACGCGTTCGACTTCGGCGGGCGTGACGACTGCCAGGTCGCCGTCGACGGTGCGCTTCAGCGACGCCGTCGCCGCCCCGTGTGCGAGCGCGTCGGGAACGTCGCCACCGGCGACGCGCTCGGCGAGATAGCCGCCGACGAAGGCGTCGCCGGTGCCGATGGCGTCGAAAGTGTCCGCGTCGTAGACTGCCTGTTCGAACACCTCTCCCTCGTGGACGGCGAGCGAGCCGTTTTCGCCGCGAGTGAGGACGACCGTCTCGAAGTCGAAGTCGTGCAGGAGGCCGTTTGCCACCTCGACGGGATCGCCGTCCCGACCGAGGCAGGTGGCCGCGTCGCGCTCGGCCGCGACGAGCACGTCGATGTGCGGAAACAACGATTCGTAGCCCGCTTTCGCCTCCTCGGGCGTCCACAGCTTCGATCGGTAGTTCAGGTCGAAGGCGGTGGTTACGCCCGCTCGTCCGGCCGCCCGGAGCAGCGCGTCGGTCGTCTTCGCGAGCGTCGACGAGAGCGCCGGCGTGATCCCGCTCGTGTAGAAGAACGCCGCGCCGTCGAGTGCGGTCGCCGGCAGTTCGTCCGGCGTCGCAGTCGTCACCGATGCGTCCGTCCGATCGTAGATCACGTCGGTGCCGCGGGGTTCACCCCCGTGTTCGAGGTAGTACGTCCCGAGGCGCGCGTCCTCGGAGTCGTCCCACGCGATGTCCGTCTGGACGCCGTGGCTGCGCAGTTCGGAGACGATCCGTCGGCCGAGCGGCGAGTCGGGGAGTTTCGAGACCCACGCCGCGTCACAGCCCAGCCGTGAGGCCGCGACGGCGACGTTGCTCTCTGCCCCGCCCGTTCGCGCGTCGAGTTCGCGGGTCCGTTCGAGGCGCTCGCCCCGCGGCGGCGAGAGTCTGAGCATCGTCTCGCCGAAAGTCACGATATCCGCCATACCCGCTCGTTCTCCGAGGGGATACATAAGTTCCGGAGATGAACAGTCTCCGCGCTCAGGAGAGTAGGAACCGAAGACGGAAGATCAGGCGTCCCGCCGGCCGCCGTGTCCCGGGTAGTCGCGCTCGAAGCGATCGCCGATCTCGTCGCCGTCGATCGCGACGACGACTGGGCGGCCGTGGGGACACGCGTAGGGGTTCTCGCAGTCGTCGAGCGCTTCCAGCAGATCCACGACTGAGCCCTCGGTGAGCGAGGTGTTGCCGGTCACGGAAGGGTAACACGCCAGGTCCGCAAGCAGGTCGTCGGCGACTGCCTCGACCGTCTCCGCGCCGCCGTCGCCGTCCTCGGCGACGAACGCCGTGAGCGTATCGCGCAGGAGTTCGGGATCGAGCGCCTCCGCGAACACCGCGGGGACAGCCTCGACTGCGACGGTGCGCTGGTCGACGCGTTCGGCGCGGAAGCCAATCGACGCCAGCGCCTCGCGGTACTCCTCGAACAGCGCCGCCTCGCGCGCGGTGAGTTCGAGATCGACGGGGTCCGCGAGCGCCTGTGTGGCGACGTCGCCGTCGAGTTCGGACTGGAGGCGCTCGTAGTTCACCCGCTCGTCGGCCGCGTGCTGGTCGACGAGCACCATCCCCGAGTCGGTCTCGGCGACGACGTAGGTATCGTGGAGTTGGCCGAGGATCCGCATCGACGGCAACGAGTCGAAGTCGGGTTCGAGCGTCGCCGCCTCACCGTGGAGGTCGCGCTGGGTCGTCGGCCCGACGATGCCCGTCGGGCGCGGCTGTGAGGCGTCCGAGCGCTCGTCGCGGGCCGTGCCGCGGGCGTCGTCGACGTCGAAATTACCGCTCGATCGGGAGTCCGTGTCTGCGCTCCGCGCCGTCTCCGTCGGATCAGCAGCCGTTCCCGGTGGCGTAGCGGTCCGCGACGACTCCCCGATCGAATCAGCCTCCGACTCGCCGAACGTCGATTGATCCGACGTCGAGGTCCGGGAGTCGCGGGCGGGCGGACGATCGTCGCGGCCGCGCTCTCGTTCGCTGCCAGCGTCGGTGACAGTCCAGGCGTCCTCGTCCGTCGGATCGACCGTCTGAGCGCGGTCGTCGCCGTCGCCGCTGTCACGGTCGCGCTCGAAGCCGTCGCTGTCGGTGTCGACGCTGTCGGAACCGTCTTCGGTGTCCCCCGAGCGGCCGTCGCCGCGATCCGCGAAGCGGTCGGCGTCGAGACGCTCGTCCGAGGTGGTGTCCAGATCACCTGTTTCGGAGCTGCTATCGCGCGCTCGCCCGGTCTCGGAAGACTGCAACGCGTCGCCGTCTTCGGTGGCGGTGACGCTATCAGCCACCGTGCCTCCGGCGTCGTCTCCACTGCTCGGCTGCGGGCTGTGTCCCGCGCCGCCGCGCACCTCCGAGTCGGGCGATTCGGGCTCGATCGCGGTCTCCGCGGGTGCTGAACGGCCTCTAGGCGCCGTCGACCTGATCAGCCCCTCGTCGAGCAACGCGGTCCGCACGGCGTCGGTGACGGCCTCGCGGACGCCCGCCTCGTCGCCGAAGCGGACCTCCATCTTCCGCGGGTGGACGTTCACGTCGACCGCGTCGGCGGGGACGTCGACGAACAGGACCGCGAAGGGGTAGCGGTCGGTGGCCAACTGGCCGCCGTAGGCGTCGAGGACCGACTCCCGGAGGACGCGGGCGGTGACGTACCGGTCGTTGACGAACGTCGAGAGGTACTCCCGAGTGCTGCGGGTCGTCTCCGGATGGCTGACCAGTCCCGTGACGCGCTCGATCGGCCCCGCATCGGGGCCGTGTTCGACGCGGATCATCGACTCGGCGACCTCGCGGCCGTACACCGAGAGGACCGCCGACTGGAGGCTCCCGCGGCCCTCGGTCGCGAACACCTCGCGGTCGTCGTGTTCTAAGGAGATGGCGACGTCCGGGTTCGCGAGCGCGTAGTGCGTGACGACGGTGTTGACGTGATCGAACTCCGTCGCGGTCGTCTTCAGGAACTTCCGGCGGGCGGGGGTGTTGTAGAACAGGTCGTCGACCTCGACGACAGTCCCCTCGGGGCAGCCCGCGGCGCTCACGTCCGTTACTTCGCCGCCCTCGACGCGGAGTTCCGTGCCGACGCCGTCGCCACCGCGGGGCTTCGTCCGGATCGTCACCCGCGAGACCGCGCCGATCGTGTGGAGCGCCTCGCCGCGGAACCCGAGCGTTCCGACGCCGGCTTCGAGGTCGTCGATGTCGTCGATCTTGCTCGTGGTGTGTTCTTCGACCGCGCGCTGGACCGCCTCGCGGTCCATCCCGACGCCGTCGTCGCGGACGCGAACGCCCTCGGTGCCGCCCGCGTCGACCGCGACGGAGATGCGATCTGCGCCGGCGTCGAGGCTGTTTTCGAGGAGTTCTTTCACGACCGACGCGGGCCGTTCGACGACCTCGCCGGCCGCGATCTGTCGCACGGTCTGCTCGTCGAGCGCGCGGATCGTCGGCGTCGGATCGGCGTCTGCGGCATCGCCCGCGGCGTCGTCTCCGCTCACGGGTCGTAGACCTCCGTCGCCGTCAAAACTGCCTCGGACTGTACCGCGCTCAGTCGGTCGGCGGCCGCTTCCGGCGACAGCCACGCGTGCGTCGAGTGTTCGTGGCTGAGCTGGACTGGATCGTCGGCGACGACGTCGAGTCCGGCGGGGACCGCACACCAGTAGTAGACCGCGAAGCGTCCCTGGTCGGTGTCGTTTCGCCACGACGCCGTGTGGATGGGCCGGCCGACGTGAACGTCGAGCGCCGTCTCCTCGACGATCTCGCGGTGGATCCCGTCGGGCGCGTCCTCGTACGGTTCGAGCCGGCCGCCGGGGAGTTCCCACCCGCCGTCGGTGCTCCGGCGGACGATAAGCACGTCACCCGAGGCGGCGAAGAGGACACCTCGCTGACTGATCGTCGCCTCCAGGTGGTCGTCGGCATCGGTCACGTCGGCGCTCCCTGCCGTGACGCGGTCGCCTCGCACCGCGTCGAACGGCCGATTCGGCCCGACAGCAGACAGCGCGGTCGCTCGTCCCAACACATTTGCTATCCGGGTACTGGTCGTATGCGCCCTAATCGTTACCGGTCGTGGCGATAGCGACGGCCGGCCCGTCGGGCGCGCTCTACTCGTCCAGCCGCTGCTTCCACTCCTGAACGGTCGTCATCAGTTCGATCGGGGACATGTCGTTCAGATCCAGTTCCGTCAGTTCGGCGGCGATATCGTCCAGTTCCGGGTCGACTGCGGCCGGCCGCGACGGGTCGGCGTCGGGGTCTGCGGCAGAGGTGGTCGACGCATCGGCCGCCGCGTTCTCCTCGCCCGTCCGACCGCCGTCGGTCGCCTCCGCGCTCGCCGTCTCGTCGACGAACTGGCCGGCCGAGAGGTCGAAGACGGCCTGCGTCGGCTCACTATCGCCGCCACCGCTTCCGCGGGCCTCGATCGCCTCCTCGGCGCGGAGGCGCGCGAGCACCGCGTCCGCGCGGGAGACGACCGGGTCGGGGACGCCGGCCAACTCCGCGACGTGGACGCCGTAGGAGCGATCTGTCGGACCGTCCTCGATCGTCCGGAGGAACGTCACGTCGTCACCCGCATCGTCGACGGCGACGTGGACGTTCGCGACGCGATCGAGGTGGTCCGCCAGCGACGTGAGCTCGTGGTAGTGCGTCGCAAAGAGCGTCTTCGCGCGGACCTCGTTGTGGAGATACTCCGTCGCGGCCCACGCGATCGAGATGCCGTCGTAGGTCGCGGTGCCGCGCCCGACTTCGTCGAGGATGACCAGCGAATCTTCCGACGCCGAGTGCAGGATGTTCGAGAGTTCCTGCATCTCGACCATGAACGTCGAGCGGCCCTGCGCGAGTTCGTCGAGCGCGCCGACACGGGTGTAGATGCCGTCGACGACGCCGATCGTCGCCGAGCGCGCCGGGACGAAGCTCCCGACCTGTGCGAGCAGCGTGACGAGCGCGACCTGCCGCATATACGTCGACTTCCCGCTCATATTCGGCCCGGTGACGATCAGGAACTCTCGATCTCCGTCCATTCGGACGCCGTTGGGGACGAACTCGGTCGTCTGCTCGACGACGGGGTGGCGACCGGCGTCGATCTGCAGCGGTCCCGGCTCGGTCAGTTCCGGACGGGTCCAGTCGTTGCCGGCGGCGTGCGTCGCGAGCGACGCCAACGCGTCGACCTCGGCGAGAGCGCGACCGACGTCCTGCAGGAGTTCGGCGTGGTCGGCGACCCGCTCGCGGAGGTCACAGAAGAGGTCGTACTCCAGATCGCCGCGGGCCTCCTCTAATCTGAGGATCTCCCGCTCGCGCTCCTCCAGTTCGTCGGTGACGAACCGCTTGGAGTTCTTCAGCGTCTTGATCTCCCGATAGTGCTCGGGCACCTGATCGGCGACCGACTTGCCGACCTGGATGTAGTGCCCGTCGGTCTTGTTCCGATCGACCGTGACGTGGCTGAGGCCGTGCTGGCGCTTCTCGCGTTCGGCGAGCGTGTCGATCCACTCCTGTGCGTCCTCGTGGCGGTCCAGCAAGTCGTCGAGTTCGTCGTCGTAGCCGCGGCGGAACAGGCCGCCCTGCGTCACCGTCTTCGGGGGGTCGTCGGCGAGCGCCGCCGCCAGTTCCTTGCGGAGACGGCCGGCCGCGTCGCGGTCGGGCCGCTCGACGACCGCGGCGAGCGGCGACGATTCGAGGCGTGACCCCTCGATAGCGTCGGCGACGTCCGGAAGGATTCCGAGCGTATCGCGGACGGCCAGCAAGTCGCTAGCGTCGGCGCTGCCGGACGCCGCCCGGGCGGCCAGCCGTTCGAGGTCGTAGCCGCCGTCGAGCGCCTCGCGGACGCGTTCGCGGGCGAGTGCGGCCGCGGTGAGCGCCTCAACCGCGTCGAGTCGGCGCGTCAGTTCCGCGCGGTCGCGTCGCGGGCGGGTCACCCACTCGCGAAGGAGTCGCCCGCCCGGACTCGTCACCGTGTGGTCGATCGTGTCGACGAGGGTGCCGTCGCGGTCGCCCTGCATCGTCTCCGTGAGTTCGAGGTTCCGCTGCGTCGTCGAGTCGAGTTCGAGGTGCTCGTTCGTCTCGAAGGAGCGCAGGCGCGTCATCGACGGCAGGACGCCCGCGCCGGTCTCCTCGACGTAGCGGAGGGCCGCGCCCGCCGCGCGGATCGCCGGGTCGCGCTGGAGGCCGACGCTGTCGAGCGTCTCGCGGCCGAAGTGCTCGCGGAGGCGATGTTTCGCGCGTCCCGGTGCGAAGGCGTCGGCCTCGAAGAGCGAGACGGTCGCGTCGGTCTCCTCGCGAAGCCGGCGGGTGAGCGCGTCGTCGCCGCGGACGTCAGGACCCGGAAGGATCTCGACCGGCCCAAACCGATAGAGTTCCGAGAGCGCGTCGTCGGCGTCGTCGGCGACCGTCACGAGGAACTGTCCGGTCGTCGCGTCGGCGAAAGCGAGGCCGATGCCGTCGTCGTCGGAACCCGAGACGCCGCCGGTGGATCGGCGCTCGTCACTCGTTCCGCTCGTCTCGCCGACGACTGCGGCGATATAGCGCGCGTCGGCGTCGTCGGTCTCTAAGAGCGTGCCGGGCGTGACGGTCCGCGTGACGCTTCGGTAGTGGTCGCCGCTGTCGTCTTCGAACTGGTCGGCGACGGCGACCCGGTAGCCGCGCTCGACGAGTGCCTTTAAATATGGTGTGAGGTCGTCGACGGGGACGCCGGCCATCGGATACGACGACCCGTGCGAGGACTTCTCGGAGATCTTCAGATCGAGTTCGTCACCGACCAGTTCGGCATCGTCGGCGAAGAACTCGTAGAAGTCGCCGCACTGCATCGTCAGGACGTCCGCGTCGGTGTCGGATTTCAGAGAGAGAAACTCCTCGACGATTCCCTGCGAGGCCATACGCGCACCTGGGCTGCGCGCGGATAAAACGCTGCGGTGTGGGCGGACGGCGCGCGCAGATGAGCACGGCGCGACCCTGGGTTTATATCGGAGGAAGAGGCCAGCGTCTCCGTGACGTAGCATCCGTCCCGCGTCGGGCAGCGGTCGTTCGGCACGTCGACGCGGGCAGTGACGCGTGTGCCGACTGTTTGCCTTCACCCTCAGTGAGCGACGCCGTTTCGTCGGCGACGCTACCGGTCGACTTCGCCCATAATCGTGTCGAGGCTGCCGAGCGTCGCAATCAGGTCCGGGATGTACTCGCCCTCGGTCATTTCGGGGAGGGCCTGGAGATGCGAGAACGAGGGGCCACGGATCTTGAACCGCGCGGGAGTGTCGGTGCCGTCCGAACGGATGTAGATCCCGAGTTCGCCCTTCGCGGCCTCGACAGCTCGATACACTTCGGCGTCTGGGTCGGGCTTGATCGTCCGCGGGACGTTGGCCTGGATCGTTCGCTCGTCAGCCGGCCACTCCGCCAAGCGGTCAGCACACTGTTCGACGATCTTCGCGGACTGTTCGAGTTCCTGTAATCGGACCAGGAGACGAGCGAAATTGTCACCGTCTGGTTCGGTGACGACATCCCACTCGAGCTTGTCGTAGTAGCCGTAGGGATCGTCGCGACGCAGGTCGTAGTCGATACCCGAACCGCGTGCGACGGGGCCGGTGCAGCCGTAGGCCTTCGCCGTCTCCGTCGAGAGCACTCCGGTGTCGACGGTTCGAAGCTGGATGACCTCGTTGCCGGTGAGCAGGTCGTGATACTCTGCCAGTCGCTCCGGAAGGTCGTCGACGAAGTCGTAGATCTTCGCGAGAAACTCCTCACGTGGCTCGGGGAGGTCCCAGACGACGCCGCCCAGGCGGAAGTAGTTGAACATCAGCCGCTGGCCGGTGAGGTCTTCGAGGATGTTCTGGACCGTCTCGCGGTCCTTGATCGCGTACATAAACGTGGCCGTGAAGTCGCCGATGACGTCGAGCGCGTACGCGCCGACGGCGAGAAAGTGCGAGAGCATCCGCGAGAGTTCCGCTGCCATCGTCCGGACGACCTGGGCGTACTCGGGGACTTCGATGTCGGCAAGGTGCTCTGCCGTCCGCGCGTAGGCCCACTCGTTCAGCAAGCCCGCGCCGCCCCAGTCCCAACGATCGGGGTAGGGCATAATCTGGTGACGGTAAGTCTTCGACTGGCACATCTGCTCCTCACAGCGGTGGATGTAGCCGATGTCGGGGTCGACGTCGACGATCTGCTCGCCGTCGAGCGTGACTTGCAGGTGGAGGACACCGTGCGTGGCCGGGTGATGCGGCCCGATGTTCAAAAGCAGCGTGTCGCCGTCGCGCTCGTCGTCCTGGACGGGATTGACGTTCTCGGTGTAGGGGACGATCTGTGGCCGATGCTGATCGTAATCCAGCGAGAGCGGGTGTCCCTGCCACGTCTCGGGGAGGAGCAGGCGGCGCAGATCCGGATGGTCGTCGTACTCGATGCCGATCAGATCGTACGCCTCGCGTTCGTGCCAGCCCGCGGTCGGGAAGACGGGGGCCGCCGACTGGCTCGCGGGCGCGTCACTGGGCGCCGGGACGATCACGCTCAGTTCCGTGGTCGGATCGGCGTACTGCCTCAGGTGGTGAATCGTCTCGTAGCGGTCGGGGTACTCCTGAGCGGTCACACACGAGAGGTGGTCGAACCCGGCCACCTCGCGTAGGTGTCGCAGCACGTCCTGCACCGCATCCGGGCGGATCACGACGCCGGGCGCGTGCTGGTGGGATTCCCGGCGGACGTGAAACGACTGCTCCAGCGACGCGAGAGCGCGTTCGGCGGTCGAGTTGGTCGGCGTATCGACCGGCGTCGGCTCGGCGGAGGGTTCGCACGGGTGTTGCATACCGCAGTGTTCGGAAGACTCTCACCTGGGACTGCTGCCTCACGTCTGAGGTATACTTTTACCTTCGACAGACCCAATCTCCTCCGATGCGCTCGCTGCGGTTGCGGCTCGACCTCCCCGAACCGTACGTTCATCCGATGCACGCGTTCGTGGCCGACACACCCGGGTTCCGGGAGACGCGCCTCCGGCACTGGAATCCCGCAGTCGGCGATCGAAACACGCTCGTGTTCTTCGTCGACGGCGACGATCCCACGTCGTACACGGCGGAGCTGGCCGACCAGCCGTCGATTCTGGATTACGAAGTCGCCACTGAACCGACACAGCGGGGGTTCCACCTCGCCGTCACCGAAGATCAACGCGCCGCCGATGCCAGATTGACCGCGGCGTTCCTGGGAACCGGCGTCGTGGTCGTTCCACCGGTCATCTACCGCGAGGATCGCTGTATCGACGTCTCGCTCGTCGGGACGGCGAGCGAAGTGGAGACCGCACTCGACGGACTCCCGAGCGAAATCGGAGTAACCGTCCAGCAGATCCAACCGTACGACGGCCGCCTCTCGGACCCGACCGCCGCGCTCTCGTCTCGACAACGTGAAGCGCTCCGCGTCGCAGTCGCGTGTGGATACTACGCCGATCCCCGGGATGCGACGCTCGAAGCGGTGGCCGAGGAACTCGACTGCGCCGTCGGAACCGCAGCCGAACACCTCCGAAAGGCGGAGGCGACGGTACTGGAACGCGTCGTCGACGCGATTCCGGGCGGGAGAACGTAAGCGCGGGCTCGAACGCCCTCGCAGCGACGGATTCAGTCGCCGCCGACCGCACAGGCCGCCGTGTACTCCACCTCGTCGATCGAGTCGATCGGGTCGTCGCCGCAGACCGGACAGTCGGGGTTCTCGCGGTACGGAACCTTCTCGAAGGAGAGTTCCATCGCGTCGTAAAAAAGCAGTTGTCCTGTCAGCAGATCGCCGGCGTCGAGGATGAGTTTCACTGCTTCCGTGGCCTGGATACAGCCGACGGTTCCGGGCAGGACGCCGAGGACGCCGGTTGTCGCACAGTCCGGGACTGTTCCGGGCTCGGGCGCTTCGGGGAACAGACAGCGGTAACACGGTCCGCCGGGAACGAGCGTCGTCAGCTGTCCCTCGAACTTGTAGATCGCGCCGTGGGCGATCGGGATCTCCCGGAGCCGACAGAAGTCGTTCAGGAGGTACCGCGTCGGGAAGTTGTCCGAGGCGTCGACGACGAGGTCGTAGCCGGGGACCACCTCCTCGACGTTCGATTTCTCCAGTCTGGTCTCGTAGGTCTCGACGTCGACGTCCGGATTGAGGCCCTCGACGAACGCCGCTGCGCTGTCGACTTTCGGTCGGCCGACGTCGGCATCGTGGTGGATGACCTGGCGCTGGAGATTGCTCCGCTCGACGACGTCGTCGTCGACGATGCCGAGCGTGCCGACCCCCGCGGCGGCGAGGTACTGAATCACCGGCGCGCCCAGGCCGCCCGCGCCGACGACGAGCACCCGGGCGTCGAGCAGGCGCTTTTGTCCCTCGGGACCGACCTCGTCCATAATGATGTGTCTGGAGTAGCGATCCAGTTGCGTAGCGTCGAGTGAGAGCGACATAGTCGTACTCGGGAGTGGGGAGGGATAACTTCTCGTGGAAAATTAGTCCAACCCCAAACGGGAGCGGTTACTCCGCGCAGCAGGCTTCCGCTTCGTCGCCGTCGCCCTCGGCGGGGTGGGTCTCCGGTGCGTCGTCGGTGAGCTGATAGAGATTCTGTCGCGCGTCGGCGAAGTAGACGTCCTCGTCGACGACGTCGATTCCCTCGAGTCGCTCGAGTGCGTAGCGGACCGTCCGGGCCGAGAGCATCGATTCCTGGACGATTCCTTTCTGGGTTAGCGGGCCGTTGTACTCGAGTACTTTGAAGACCAACTTCGCGCTCGGAGGGAGGTCGTCGAGACTCTCCTCTTCTGCCTCTGCCATTGTTACAATTCGAGCAGTCGAACGGTCATAAACCTTCGCGAGTCGGGACGGAGAGAACGGCCAGATTACGGTGCTACAGCAGGTTACGCCCGTGTAATCACTTGGACTGTCACGGCGACGGCAGCGACGATTGATACTGTCGGACGGAACGATGTGAAAATCAGCGGCACCCCGTGGGTGCCAACATGATTCACGAACTTCTGTCCGACAGTATGAACCCTACTCGGCTTCGAGTTCGATCGCGGGCCGGAACGGGACCGCCTGCTTGCGCGCTTCGACGTCTTCGCCTTCCTTCTGGACGACGATCTCGGCGTCGAACTCCCGGCCGAGGAAGTCGGCCGCGCGCTCGTAGGCGTCCTGTTCGTCGAGACCGGCGAGCGCGTCGAGTTCGTCGTCGTCGCGACCGCGGGCGAACTCGATCAGTTCACCGACGAGGTCGTTGACGGCGTTGCCGCGCTCGCGGAGATCGGGGTCCTGCATCACTTCGCCCATCACTGCGCCCTGGTCCGCACCGAGGTCGGCGACCGTGCCGAACACGTCGTGCTTCCAGTCGGCCGCGACGGTGACGCGAATGCGGTCGGGGTCCGCCTCGGGAACGTCCTCGTCGGCGTTCTGCAGGGACTGGCGGATGCCCTGGATGTCGTCGACGAGCCGTTCGATCTGCGTTTCCGCGGCCTCGATGCCGCGGTCGAGCAGGTCGTCGTCGACTTCGGGCCACGGCGCGTCCTCCGCAGGCGTGCCCGTCAACTGTTCGTGGAGTTCGTTCGTCAGGAACGGCACGAACGGCGCGAGCAGGCGCAGTCGCGTCTCCAGGACCTCCCGAAGCGTCCAGCGCGCCGCGGGGCGCGAGCGATCCGTCCGGCGGCGGTACCAGCGCAGGTCCTCCTCGAAGTCGTAGAAGGCGGCCTGACTCGCAGTCCGGGTCTCGGAGCCTTCCATCGCCTCAGTGACCGTAGCGACGGTCCGCTGGAGGCGCGACAGCAGCCAGCGGTCCGCCGTCGCCAGATCGGGGCGTTCCTCGGGGCCGGGGTCGTCGACGACGTCCTGGGCGCGGTTCCAGAAGCGCTCCAGTTGCGTCTGCACGGACTCGACCTGTTCGGCGCGCCAGTCGTAGTCCTGCCACGGCTCCGCGGAGTTGAGCAGGAAGAAGCGCACCGTGTCCGCGCCGTACTCGTCGATCGCCGCACCGGGGAGGACGACGTGCCCCTTCGAGGACGACATCTTCTCGCCTTCGAGCAGACCCATCCCCATAATGACGATGCCCGCGGGCCACTGGGCCTCGCCGAACAGTTCGGCGTGGTGGAACAGATAGAACGTCAGGTGATTCGAGATAAGGTCGTTCGCCGAGAAGCGGTAGGTGACGGGGTACCAGTAGAGCCACTCCGCACGCAGTTCCAGCGCGCGCTCGTCGGGGTCCTCAACCGCGTCGGCACCGTAGAACAGCGCGTCGAAGAACTCCCGATCGAGGTCTTCGACGGGGATCTCGTCCAGCCGGTGGGCGATCGTGTAGTACGCCATATAGATCGTCGAGTCCGACAGCGGTTCGATGACGAACTCGTCGTCCCACGGCAGGCGCGTGCCCAGCCCGTAGTTCCGGATGCAGGGCCACTCGTTCAGCCAGTCGATCGTGTGATCGTACTCGCCGCGGGTGTTCTCCGGGATCGCCTCCATCCGCGAAACCACGTCGTGGGCTTTCTGCTTCCACGCCTCGTCGTTGTAGCGCAGGAACCACGTGTCCTGCTCGGCGACGACGACGTCGCCGCCGCAGCGGCAGACGACCTCCTCGGAGAACTCCTGCATCGTGCCGAACGCGCCCTCGTCGCGGTAGGCGTCCCTGAATCGGCCGCGGACGTCTTCGACGATCTCGCCCGCAAACTCCCCGTACTCGTCGTTCAGGCGGCCGCTGTGGAACTCGCTGTTGTACAGCTCCTTCGTGGCCTCTTCGAGTGCAGGGTCAGCGCTGGACTCGATGCCGGCCTCCTCGACGGCGGTCTTCGCTGGGATGTCGCCGTAGCCCTCGATCGAGAGGATCGGAACCGGTTCGATCTCCTCGACCTCGTCGGGATCGATGCCGTACTCGCGTAGCCGCTCGTCGTCGGCTTTCGCCTCCTGCAGGGCGACGTAGTCGTCCGGCGAGTGTGCCGGCACCGACATCACGACCCCGGTGGCGTTCTCGGCGTCGACGAAGTCCGCAGGTAGGACGACGACCTCCTCGCCCGTGATGGGGTTCGTGACGCGCTCGCCGACCAGGTGCTCGCCGGCGACGGTGCGTTTCGGCGTGACGTCGTGGCCCTGCAGTTGTAGTTTCTCGACGGCGGGCGCGGAGACGAACCACTCCTCGCCGTCGACGTCGGCGATCACGTAGTCGGCGTCGGGGTCGATGTAAGCGTTCGTGACTCCGCGGACGGTCTCGGGGCGGAGCGTCGCCATCGGGACGACGGTGTCGCCGTGGCCGAACCGGACGAGCGTGTACTCCTGGAACTCGGCCTCCTCGCCTTCCAGTAAGTCGTGCGTCGTGACCGGCTGTTTCTCGTTTGTGCAGTACTTGACGGGGTGTAGCCCCTTCTCCAGGAGGCCGCGGTCCCGCAGCGTCTCGTACTGCCAGGTGATAAACTGCGAGTAGCGGTCGTCGTTGGTGGTGAACTCCCGCCGCCAGTCGATCGAGAGCCCGAGGTTCTTCATCCCCTTCTTGTAGTGCTGCTCGATGAAGTGGCGGGCGTAGCCCATCGGCGTCTCCAGGTCCGCGAGCGTGTCTTCGGAGACGTTGTAGGTGTCGCGGAGAACCGACAGTTGCTCTTCTTCGCCCTTCTTCAGGCGCTCGACCGCGCCGATGATCGGCGTGCCGGTGACGTGCCAGGCGATCGGGAACAGGACGTTGTCGCCCTGCTGGCGTCGATACCGGGCGTAGACGTCGGGGACGGTGTACGTCCGGGCGTGGCCGATGTGCATCCCGCCGCTGGGGTACGGATACGGGACGGTAATGAACGTCGCGTCCTCCTCGGCGGCGGTGTCGGGGTCGTCGGCACCGACGGGGTCGGCCTCGTAGCGACCCTCCTCGGCCCACCGCTCGCGCCACCGCGCTTCGAGTTCCTGCGGGTCGTAGTCCATATCTCCTCTCTGGCGACCCCACGGTAAAATATCTCCTAACTCGATGCCGAGGGCGTGGGCTGTGTCCGCCATTCGCGTTCGATCGACAGCGACGAGCGCTCGCGTCCTGGTCGACACCTGCGAGCGCGTGGAAGGGACAACGCTAAGGCCGCCGCCCGGCCGCCTACGAGTATGCACGCAGACGCGGTCGTCCTCGACATCGACGGCGTGCTCCTCGACGTGGCCGACTCGTATCGTCGCGCTATCGTGGAATCCGTCGAGCGCCTGTACGACCGGACGATCGACCGCGACGACGTTCAGTTGTTCAAGGACGCCGGCGGCTTCAACAACGACTGGGACGTGACCTACGCGGCGGCGCTGTACGTCCTCGTCGACGAGCGCGAGCCGATCGGACTCTCGGCGTTCACCGACCGGATCGAAGCCCAGGGCGGCGGTCTCGACGCCGCCGAAGCGGTCGCGAGCGCTCATCTCGACGCCGACGCGCTCGCAGCCGTCCGCGACGAGTGGAACCGCAAGGGACTCCGCGAGGCGTTCCAGGCGCTGTATCTCGGCGCGGACCTGTATCGAGAGCTAGAGGGCGGCGAGCCGCCGTTCGAGACCGCGGGATACATCCACGACGAGCCGATCATCCTCGAACCCGAGACGATCGACCGACTGCGACAGCACGCCGACGTGGGCGTCCTCACGGGACGGCCGGCGGCGGAGGCCGAGATCGCGCTCGACCGCGTCGGACTCTCGGTTCCCGACGAGCACCGCTTCACGATGGACGACTGGGAGGAGGGCAAGCCGCACCCCCACGCGCTCGTGACGCTCGCAGAGCGCTTCGACGCCGACAGCGTCGCCTTCGCCGGCGACACCCTCGACGACGTGAAGACCGCGGTCAACGCCGCCGAGAGCGATCCCGAGCGGGAGTACTACGGTATCGGCGTCCTGACTGGCGGACTGGCCGGCGAATCGGGGCGACGGGCGTACGAGGCCGCCGGCGCGGCCGCCGTCGTCGGCTCCGTGAACGACCTCCCGGCGCTGCTCTTCGAGTAGGTCCGGCGGCGGCGGCAGCGCGCCTCGGCAGGTGCGCTACGAGCACCCAACGAGCACGCTTTTTGCGTCCCCGTCTAACCCTCACGCGATGGACGCGCTTCGCATCGAACGACTCGCCTGGGCCGGCATCTTCGCCGCGGTCGTCGCCGTCGTCGTGACGACCGTCCTCGCGCCCGACCCGACCGGCCTCCTGCCGCTCGGCGTCGCCCTCGGCACCTTCGTCGTCGTCGCCCCGCTGGCCGCCTGGTTCGCACTCGATTCGATCTCGCCGGAGGCGGAAGCGGGCGATCAGACCGTCCAGTATCTCGTCTTCTTCGGCGTCGCGCTCGGCGGTCGTCTCGCACTCGGTGCGCTCGGCGTCGGCGGCCCGGTCGGCGGCCTCGTCCCGCTCGCAGTCGGCTGGCTGGTCGCGACCCAGGCGAAAGGACTGAATCCGCGGCGCTGGACCGGAGGGTCGAGAGCGTGAGCGACGTCCGCTCGAACTTCCTCCGGTTCGCCGCAGTGGTGATCGCTGTCGACGTCCTCGGACTCGGCGTGTGGCGACTGCTGCCCCCGGAGACCTCGATCCGAACGGGTCTGCTTCTCGGGACGCTGATCGTCGCTCCCCTCGTGGGGTTCCTCGTCGTGTACCTCCCGATGGCGACAGCGGCACAGGAGAGAGCGAACGACTGGGAGTGAGCGAGACGGCCTGCGACACCGCGACACAGGGGCGAACACCGGCAGCCATCCCCGGTCACGCAACCCTTTACCCGACCGCCTCCTCACGGCCACCTATGCGAATCGCACTTCTCGGCGGTACCGGCGACGTCGGCGAGGGCCTCGCGCTCCGCTGGGCCTACCACACGGACCACGACGTCGTAATCGGCTCTCGGGACCCCGACGCCGCACACGACGCCGCCGCCGCGTATCAGGAGACCGTTGCAGAACACGGCCGCGAGACGAAGATCACGGGCTTCGAGAACGCGATGGCGGCCGATCGGGCTGACGTCGTCGTCCTCAGCGTCCCGCCGTACCACGTCGCGGACACGGTCGACGCCGTCGCCGACAGCCTCGATGCGGACGACGTGCTGGTCACCCCCGCCGCGGGGATGCAGCGAGACGAGGACGGCTTCCACTACCACCCACCGGGCGCGGGCAGCGTGACCGCACTCGTCGCCGACGCCGCCCCCGAGGACGTGCCCGTCGTCGGCGCGTTCCACAACCTCGCGGCCGGGCGCCTCGCGAACCTCGACGCCGACCTCGGCATCGACACGCTCCTCGTGGGCGAGGACGAGGGCGCGAAAGACACCGTCGCCGGAATCGCAGAGGACATCGACGGCCTCCGCGCGCTCGACGCCGGCGGCATCGCGAACGCCGCAGAGGTCGAGTCGCTGACGCCGCTGTTGATCAACGTCGCCCAGAACAACGACGGCCTGCACGACCTAGGCGTTTCGTTCCGATAGCGTTCTTTTCCCGGTCTGCGGTCCGCCTCAGAACCGATCGCGGAGTTCCGTTCGGAGATCGTCGAGCGTGACGTCCTCCATCGCGAGCACGACGAGCAGGTGATAGACGAGGTCGGCGCTCTCGGCCAGCAGTTCCTCCTCGTTTTCGTCTTTCGCGGCGAGAATCGTCTCGGTGGCCTCCTCGCCGATCTTCTCTAAGACGGCGTTTTTCCCCTTCTCGTGGGTGAAAAGCGACGTCGTGTAGGAGCCCTCGGGTAGCGTCTCCTTGCGGTCCTCGATCGTCGCGAACAGTTCGTCGAGCACCTCCGCCGGCGGCGTGTCCGATTCCATACCCGAGAGTACACCGGTCGGGGGAAGAATCGTCCGATTCAGCGAGGGCCGGCGCGACTGAGCGGATCCGACGAACGCCGTGAATCAGGCCGGGTGGACCGTGATCCGCTGTTTCCGGTCGATCGCCTGTTCGAGTTCGTCCGCGATGGCGCTGCCGCGGGAGACCTGGATGTCGCCGCCGCGACCGACCGTCGCGGTGAAGAGGTACTCCCCGTCGGCGCGGATCTCGACGGTCTCGCCGACGTGTTCGTCCATCCGGACGACGACGTGCCGGGAGGTGACTTCGGGCGTGACGACGATGCCCTCGGAGGACTGGGCGCCGCCGCCTGCACCCCCGGAGCCGCCGGCGCTTCCACTCGCGCCGCCGCGACCCGGTTTCTCGTCGTGCGTCCGAACGTCGATCTCGATGCCGAGGCGGTCTTCGACGTCGGAGATACGGCCGCCGCCCTTGCCGATCACGTAGGAGATGTCGTCCTCTTCGACGTAGACGACCGCCTTGTTCTGGCCCTTGAGTTCGACGTCGACGTGCCCGCGGGCGATCGAGCGGATCTCGCGTTCGATCTCCTGGCGGGCGAGGCGACCGACGCCGCTCTCCTCGCTCTCTCCGTCGCCGGTGAGCGGGACGGTGATGACCTGCCGGTTGAACGTGTAGATCTCGTACTCGGGCTTTCCGGTCTCGAAGTTCGTGACCTGGATGACCGGGCGTGCGAGGTCCTCCGCGGTGAGTCCTTCGGGGACTTTCACCTCCGTCTTGACGTCGTAGACGGTGTCGACGCGCCCGTCTTCGATGTAGACGACGGTGTCTACGACCTGCGGGATCATCCCGAGTTCGACGCGGCCGACGAGACGCTGGAGCGCGTCGATGGCGCGCGTGGCGTGGACGACGCCGACCATCCCGACGCCTGCGAGGCGCATATCCGCGAAGACGCCGAAGTCCTTCGTCTTCCGCACCTCGTCGTAGATCGTGTAGTCCGGGCGGACGAGGAGGAGCGAATCGGCCGTCTTCTCCATGTCGCCGCCGAGCGCGGTGTACTGGGTGATGTCCGGACCGACCTGGAGGTCGCGGGGCTTCTCCATCGTCTTGACCGCGTAGTCGCTCTCGGTGAGGAACTCCGCGACGGCCTGCGCGAACGTCGACTTCCCGGCTCCGGGAGACCCGGAGATGAGGACGCCGCGCTGGCGCTCTTTCAGCCGATCCCGGAGTTCGTCGGCGAACTCGTAGTCATCCAGGTCGGTCTTGACGATCGGCCGGACGGCGGTGATCTCGATGCCGTCGGCGAAGGGCGGGCGCGCGACCGCGATGCGGTAGTCGCGGAACTGCACGATGCTCATCCCCGGTTCGGAGAGTTCGAGAAAGCCCTCGGAACTGGTGCGGGCCGTCTCCTCGATGTCGTCGGCCCACTCTTTCATCTGCGCCTCGTCGGAGACCTCGTCGTCGATCGTCTGGTAGTGCATCTCGCCGATGGCGCCGCGCTTGGCTTTCGGCTTCGTCCCGGTCTTGAGGTGGACCGACATCGTCTGGTCGTCGAAGAACTCCTCGATGACGAGTTCGCCGGAACCGCGGACGCGCGGTTCGACGTACTCGACGTCGATCCCTTTCGCCTTCGCGACCTCCGACTGGACGACGTCGCTCGTGAGAAGCGTCGCCTGCTCCTCTTCTGCGATGTCGCGGATGAGCGCGTCGATGTCGCCCTCGTGTGCGCCGGTGGCCTCGCTGGGTTTCGTCCGGCGGCCGACGTACCGGACGTCGACGTCGCCCGCGTCGGCGAGTTCCGCGAGGCGCTGGAGCTCTTCGAGGCCCGCCCAGCCCGTGTCGAGGCCGTCGTTGGCCTGGGATTCGAGTTCTCCGACGACGGCTTCGGGGACCAGAACCGTGACCTCGCCGTCCGACTCGACTCGCTCGGACACGCGACCGTCGATGACCGCGCTCGTGTCCGGCACTATCTTCATATCTCCGGATTCGATCGGCGGACAAATAAGGGTATAGACTGCTGGCGGACCAATCAGCGGCGAGACAAAACGAGGTGGTCGAAGTCAGTCGTCAGAGGCCGCGCTAGCGGCGGGGCCTCCGGCATCCACGGAGCCGTCGGCGTCGCTGACAGGTTGCTCCGTCCACTCGAACCCTTCGTCGCGGTGTTCCTCGAGGATCTCGAAGGAGTCGACGAGGTCGTCGAGGTTGTTCGCGCGTTCGCAGAGCTGATCTGCCTGCGTTTCGAGTTCGGTGAGCGACTCGGACTGCTGGGTCGCGTCCTCGACGGCCGCGGCGGTCTGTGCGGTCGTCTCCTCGGAGATGTTCGCGACCTCGTCGACGCGGGCGGCGACGTCCTGCGAGGAGTCCGCCTGCTGGTCGGTCGCGTTGCTCACTTCACGGATGCTCGCGTCGATTCCCTCGACGTCGTCGACGATCGACTCGAACTCCTCGATGGCCTCCGCGACGGTCTCGACGCTGGATTTCACCTGCTGGTCGGTCTCGTGAACGGTCGCGAGCGTCTCCTCGGAGCGCTCGGTGACGTCTTCGATGAGCGTCGAGACCTCGTCGGCGGACTCGCGGGTCTCCTCGGCCAGCGATTTGACCTCCTCGGCGACGACGCCGAAGCCGTCACCGGCGGAGCCGGCGTGGGCCGCCTCGATCGAGGCGTTGATCGCGAGCAGATCGGTCTGGGAGCCGACCGAGTCGATGAACTCGGCGATCTCGTCGATCTCCTCGATGTGTGCCGCTAGTTCCTCCATCGCTGCCGCCGTCTCTTCGATCCGGGCCTCGGCGGCGTCGAGTTCTTCCATCGCCGTCGTGGCGACGTCGCGGCCGGCGCGTCCGCGTTCGGCGGCGCGCTCTGCGGTCCCCGCGACCTCGTCCGCAGAAGCGGCGATCTCCTCGACGGTCGCCGAGAGCGTCGAGAGTTCCGAGGCGACCGTCTGGAGGTGTTCGGTCTGTTCGTCGGCGCCGGCTTCGATCTCGTCGACCGCGGCCGCGACGGCCTCGCTCGCTTCGGTCGCACGCCGGACGTGCGTTTGAGCGTCCGAACTCATCTCTGCGACCTGGTCGGCGAACGTCTGGACGTCGCCGAGCGTCGCCGAGAGCGTCCGGAGGAACTCGTTGTACGAGCGGGCGACTTCGCCGTAGCGGTCGTCCTCAGCGGCGAGTTCCTCGGCGGGCATCAGCGCCGTGAGGTCGCCCTCGCGGGCGCGCTCGGTCGCCTCGCCGAAGGCGTCGACCAACTGCTGGAGCGCCCGCGTGTGCGTCGTGAGGTCTGAGGCCATCCGGCCGAGCGAGTCGCCGAACTCGCCCGGAAGTCGTTCCTCGAGCACCGGGTCGTCGAACTCTCGATCCGCCATCGCCGTCGCCTGCGCGGACACGAGTTGGAGGTGCTCGTGCATATCTCCGAAGTCTTCGACCAGTTGGGCGACCTCGTCGTCGCCGTCGGTCGTCGGTGGCGACGTCGAGAGATCACCGGCCGCGACGGCGGACGCGGACCTCGAGAGCTGGTCGATCGGCGTGACGACGTCGCGCCGGACGATCAGGACCGTATTGAGGAACGCGACGACCGCGCCGACGAGGAGCAGCGCCGACAAGAGCGTCTGCGTCTCCCCGCTGGCAATCCACGGAAGCGCCGCCTGTGCGACCGAGATCGCGAACTGGATCCCGACCGCGACGTGCACCTTCCGGGCGACCGAGCGGGAGACGCCGAGGACGTCCATCGTCCCCCACAGGAGCCGTTCGTACGGTTCGAGCAGATACATACCCTACCGTCTCTGGACGCATCCCATAAGCCTATCATTGCGTTCTCATCAGATGAAAACAGAATTTGCCGAGAGATAGCTGTCTAAATCAACGTTTGCCTCTCGCTATCAGATTCGATACGTGGCGTGGACAGCTGCCTCGAACAGAATCGGTCAGCCGGCGACAGCCGAGACAGCGGCGGCGTCAGGGCGCGCGGCCTTCGAACCACTCGGCGAACTTCGCGAAGGCGCGGCCGCGGTGTGAGACGGCGTTCTTCTCGTCGGCGGTCATCTCTGCGAACGTCGTCCCGTCGTGTTCGAAGATCGGATCGTAGCCGAAGCCGCCCTCACCGCGCGGTTCGACGATCCGGCCGCGGACGGAGCCACGGAACAGTTTCACGGGGAGTGCGTCGGCGTCCGCTGCGGCGTCGCCATTGCCGTCTTCGTCGACAGATGCCGCCCCAGCGGCCGCGGCGGCGCTGCGGTCCGCGCGGTCGACGGGGTCGGGCGACGCCGCGAAGTCGTCGCCGTCGCAGTACGCCAGCACGCACTGGAAGGAAGCCCGGCGCGGGGCGTCGATCTCGGTAGCGACGAGTCGCTGGACGGCGTCGATACCGAGCGTCTCCTCAACGTACGAGGAGTACGGACCGGGGAAACCCTCGAACCCTTCGACGAACAAGCCGGCGTCGTCGACAAGTACCGGCTCGCCCACGTAGCGGTACGCTTCCCGGGCGCCGCGGGCCGCGATGGGGCCGAGATCCGAAGCCTGGACCTCGGTGTAGTCGTAGTTCAGTTGCTCGACGCCGTCGAGATACTCGCGGGCCTCGCGCACCTTGCCCGCGTTGGTAGTGACGTATCGGAGCATTCGCTCCGAGGTCGGGTGGGTCGGGAGAAAGCGTCGTCGGTTCCGCGTCGCGTCCGTCCGCTGCGGTGCGACGACGCGGCGACGGCGGCGTCGAAAGTGGAACGGTCAGTCGACGATGACTTCGACCGGGCCGCCCTCGTCCTCGTCGGCTTCCTCGGCGTCGCTGCGGGACTTCTGCTCCTGCCAGAGCAGTCCGCCGACGACGACGAGTGCGACCCACGAGCGCCAGTTCGCGAGGTTGAGCGTGTAGCCGATGCCGAACGGCTTCTTCACGAGCATTCCCTTGCCGGGCCGCCAGTACGACGACAGCATCCGGCCGAGCGAGGGGCGCTCGAAGTTGTACGGGATCCCGAGAATCTCACCCTGTTTCGGTTTGTCTACCATACGACAGCATACGCCGGGCTCTAATAAATCGTTTTGGCATCGTGTTGCCGCGTTGGGCGATTTCCGCTTCGCGCCTCGAGGGCGGTCGACCCGCCATCGAGGCCGTTACTGATACCGGCCGCGTCCTTCGATCGCTCGAAGCCGGGTACGGACCTCTGCGTCGCCCGCAGCGGCGTAGCCCGCCTCGAAGGCGTCGAGCAGGGGTGCGGACTCGGCCGCCGTCCCCGCGACGCTCTGTTTGAACACGTGGAGATCCATCGCGTGATCCTCGACGTGCCCGGTGTGGTAGCCGAGACCGAAATCGACGAGGTACGTCCGCTCCTCGCCGACGCGGACGTTTCGGGTCGTAGGATCGCCGTGGACGAAGCCCGCGTCGTGGATCGCCGCGAGGTGGCGGCCGACGGCGCGGCACCGATCGACCGTGAGCGCCGCCGCGAGGTCGTCGTGGCCGACGTACTCGAAGACGAGCGTGCCGTCCTGCGGGTCGATGTCGTACACGACTGGCGTCGGGACGCCGACGCGGCGGGCAGCGCTGGTCAGGCGCGCCTCCGCGCGGGTCCGCTCGGCACGGAGACGTTCGTCGAGCGCCGGGTGGCGGTACGCTTTGGGTACGCGGCGTTTGATCACCCGGTCGTCCTCGAAGGTGACTGTCGCCTCCGCGCCGCGGATCGTCCCCGACGCGCTGGGGTCTCTGACGACCGACTCCTCCTCGCCGCGCCACGTGACGGGCACCTCGTCGGGTCGGAAGTTGGGGTCGACGGAGGAATCGGCGACGTCGAGGGTGTCGCCGGCGGCATACATCTTCGCGCCGAGCACCGCGATCATCCCCGCGTTGTCCCGCAGGAACCGCGGTTCCGGCGCGTAGAAGTCCGCGCCGCGCTGTTCGCACATCGACGCGAGCATCGCTCTGAGCCGCGCATTCTGCCCGACGCCGCCGCCGAGGACGAGTTCGTCCGTCCCCGTCAGCGACAGCGCCCGCTCTGCGACCTCCGTCAGCATCCCGAAGATCGTCTCCTGGAGGCCGGCGCAGACGTCTTCGACCGGGACGCCGTCGTCGACGGCGTCTTTCGCCGCGGACATAATGCCCGAAAACGAGAAATCCATCCCCTTGACGACGTACGGGAGGTCGTAGTAGTCGCCGTCTTTCGCCCGCTGTTCGACCTTCGGCCCGCCGGGATGGGACCAATCGAGATGGCGCGTGAATTTGTCGATGGCGTTGCCGACGCCGGTGTCCATCGTCTCGCCGAGGATGCGGTACCGGCCGTTGTGATAGCCGAGCAAGTGTGCGTTCGCCCCCGAAGCGTTCAGACAGACCGGCGAGTCGAAGCCGGACTGGTGCCGACCGATCTCCAGGTGGGCGACCATATGGTTGACGCCGACCAGCGGGACCGAGAGCGTCTGGGCGAGGGCACGCGCCGCAGTCCCGACGATGCGGAGACACGGGCCGAGACCGGGTCCGCGGGAGAACGCCACGGCGTCGACGTCGAGACCGTCGCCACCGGCGGTTTCGGCGGCCTGATCGAGAACCGTCGCGACGACGTCGGGGATGGCCGTGCCCATATGTTCGGCCGCCTCGCGCGGATGAATACCGCCGCTGTCGGGCTGGTAGGGATCGGATTCGATGACGACCTCGTCGGTCTCGGTGTCGTAGAGCGCGGCGCTAGCGGCCCACGCGGTTCCTTCGATTCCGACGATTCGCATCGAAAAAAGTACTCGTTAGGACCGAATCAGGCTTCTTCGGCTTCCGCTTCGCCGCCTTCCTCGGCCTCGATCTTGTTCCGGTCGAGCATATAATCCTGCTCGATGTCGCGGGCGAAATCCGGGGAGTCGTAGACCTTCGCGTAGCCGACGGTCTTTCGCATCCCGAACTTCGTATCGAGTTCGTGGACGACGACCTCGTCGGAATCCTTGTTGAGTTTCGCCGCGAGACTGTCGCGAACGGAGAGTCGAGACGGCGTCGCATCCTCGTGAACGATCTCGAACCGGACGTCGGACCGATGCAACATCGGGTTCTCGTCCTCGGAGATAATGTCGATTTCCATGGTTCAGTTGTTCTACCATCCATCCGAAAGGAGTAAAAGGATTTCGAAGGGGTAGAGCGGTGAGAAAATCGGTCGAGAGGCCGTTTTCACGACGCGTTTCCGATCCCGTGCCGGAATTGGCAATCGGAGTCAGTAGCTCAGACCACCGGCTGTTGTCATCGCCGCGACAGTCACGGCGTCGGAGTCGGGTCAGTCCTCGACGCCGAGCGTCGCCAGCGCGGCGTCGACGTCGCCTTCCATCCGCTCGAACAGCGAGCGCATCTCGGCTTTCGCGTCGGCCGTCACCTCGACGCGGACCATCCCCTCTCCGGGCTGGCCGTAGACGACTGTCGCGCCCGTCGGGGCGGCGAGAACGGCTGGAAGCGCCGCGAGGTCCTCCTCACCGTCGACGACGATTGTGATGGGGGCGTCGGCGTCGAGGGCGTCGACGAGCGCAACGAGCAGGTCTTCGGAGATGACGCCGGGGGCGTTTTCGACCGCCCGACGGTGCTCGGGGTCCGAGAGCGCGTCGCTGATCTCCTCGTCGACCGCCTCGCGTTCAGTCCGGCCATCGACGAGCGCGACGGCGGGGATATGGCCGGCCTGCCGGAGGTGGTAGGTGACGACGTCGCCGACGGCGATCACCGGGCGTCCGGCGTCAGCCAGCAACGCCTCGGCGTCCTCGTAGACGGGGCCGAACGGCTCTTTGAACGCGCCACGCAGCTCCGCTGGCAGGGTGAGCATCCGTTCAGCGGACCTTCAGCGCGTAGCCGCCCGGTTCCCTGACGTTCATCTCCTCGGCGATCTCCGATTGCTCGGGATGCGTGATGACGACGTAGCCCGCCCAGTCCTCGGTGAGGCTGCTGGATCCGCAGTTTTCACACGCCTGCGCGTCGGCGTGGTTGATGTAGTGGCACTCCCGGCAGGCGAGACGGGACTCCGCCATCTACGTTCCCTCCGCCTCGGTCGTGGCGGTGTTGGCCTGTCGGTCGGCTTCGAGCCACCCGTGCTTGCCGAGACCGGGCTGTTTCGCGGTGAGGCCGATCTTCGAGTCGCGCGGGTTGCGCTCGTCGATGCTCTTCGTGACGACCCGCACGCGGACGGAGTCGCCGACGCTGAGCGTCCGGTTCGATTCGGTGGACGCGAGCTGCTGGTTCTCGCCGTCGTAGGCGAGATACTCGTCGGAGATCTGCGAGACGTGGAGTAGCCCGTCGACCGGCCCGATGCCGACGAAGGCGCCGAACTCGACGACCTCGACGACCTCGCCGTCGACGACCTCCTGCATCGAGGGATCGAAGGTGATCGCGTCGAACTCCGCCTCGTAGTAGACGCCGGCGCGGCCGGGGAGTACCGTCCCCTCGCCGATGTCGTGGACGTCGATGACGCTGACGACGCTGCCGACGTCTTCGTCCATCCGTCCTTCGAGTTTGTCCTGCAGGAGCCGCTTGACCCGCTGTGGCGTCACGTCCGCGAGGTGCGCTGGCGGCACCTCGACTGTGTCTTTGAGTCGTACCCGTTTGTACATACGTTATGGTTCTGTTATTTCCAATGTGTTTCGGCCCCTTAAACCGATTACGCGAATTCCGCGTTCGAGCAATCGGTCCCGGAGCGGCCTGTCGTTCGTGAGGACGTAATCGCCCTCGGCTTCCGCCAGTTCGACCACTGCGTCGTCGGCGTACGATTCGCCGGTCTCGACGATGCGACACCGCGAGACGAGGTCCCGACCGACGCTCGCGGCCGTCGCCTCGGCGCCGTTGCCCGACTCGCTGAGCTTCTCCAGCTCGGTGACGACCGATCTGGTGGTGACCAGATCCGCGTCCGCGCCGACGAGGCGGTCGAGCTCGTCGAAGATCCGGACGTCGAGTTCGACCGGCATCATCAGCGCGTTCGTGTCGAGTATTACCGTCGTCATCGTCTCGTGGGGTCCCGGCGTCATCTCGTGGCTCTCCGCGTCAGTTCGTCGTCCGGCGCGCGGCGTCGCTCGCGGTGATCACTGCAGCGTTCCGATTCCGATGAGTCGCCAGCGAGCGCCGACGCGGCGGTTGATGGCGATCTTCGAGCCGGATTCGGCGCAGACGGGGCGCTTCAGCGCCACCTCGGCCTCGCCGGAGCGAGCGCTCGTGACCGAGCCGACGGTCGTCGCGGTCCCGACGGTGAGCATCAGCGGTTCGCCGGTCGAGATCTCCTCGACGCTGCCCTCGTCCTCGCCGACGATCCGGTCGAGCAGTTCGACGTCCATCGTGAACTTCTCGCGCGTCGGCGGTAGCGTCCCGGGCTCGCCCGCGACCTGGCCGGCCAGTGCGTCGCCCTTCGTGAGGCTCGGGTCGAGTCCGGTCCCGATGCCGCAGAGACCGCCGGGGCGGACCTCCTCGACGGAGCGGCCGCCGGCCTGCAGCGAGCGAATCTCGGTCGTGATCGGCTGCCACTCCGAGGAGCCGCCCTCCTCGACCTCGCGGCCGGGGCGCAGTTCGAGTTCCTCGCCCGTGGCGAGTTTGCCCTGCACGACCGACCCGCCGACGACGCCGCCGGAGAGGTCCTCCCAGGTCGTGCCCGGGCGGTTGATGTCGAACGAGCGCGCGGCGAAGAGCCGCGGGGACTCCGTCTCGTCGCGCTCGGGAGTCGGGATCTCCCGCTCGATGGCGTCGATGAGGAGGTCGATGTTCACTTCCTGTTGCGCGCTGACGGGGACGATCGGCGCGTCCTCGGCGACGGTGCCGGAGACGAACTCCTTGATCTGCTCGTAGGACTCGACCGCGCGCTCGCGGTCGACGAGGTCGATCTTGTTCTGTGCGATGACGATGTTCTCGATCCCGATGATGTCGAGCGCCATCAGGTGCTCTTCGGTCTGGGCCTGCGGGACGTCCTCGGTCGCGCTCACGACGAGCACGGCCCCGTCCATAATGGCCGCGCCCGAGAGCATCGTCGCCATCAGCGTCTCGTGGCCCGGCGCGTCGACGAACGAGACCGTTCTGAGTACCTCTGTCTCCTCGCCGTCTGGGCCGGTCTCGTCGACCGTGTAGCACTCCGGCGCGTCGACGCCGGGAATCTGCCGGAACGTGGCGTCAGCGTACCCAAGTCGGATGGAGATGCCGCGCTTCATCTCCTCGGAGTGCTGGTCCGTCCACGATCCGGACAGCGCCTGCACGAGCGTCGTCTTCCCGTGGTCGACGTGACCGACGAGCCCGATGTTCACCTCCGGTTGTTGTGTTTGTTGTGTCACCATTGACCTCCTAGAGAGTAATCTTGGGAGCAATTCGCCGCGAGCGACTGATAAAGTTGCTGTTCTCTACTCGCTGTGAGAGCATAAATCGTCCGTGAACGGGGAGAAACGGCCGTCAGAGGGGTCGATCGTGTGATGTGGAACCGAACCAATGGGTCGGCATCCACCCGCGACGACCGGGGTAGCATCCGCGCGCCAGTTCAATCCGAGAGCGCGCGTTCCAGACTCGTCGCTACCGACCGCGCTTTCTCCGCGGCCGCGTCCGGGACCAGCCCCGCGTCGACCGCCGCGTCGAGTTCGTCGTCGTCGACGCGCTCGACCGTGCCGTCGGGGTGTTTCACGACGTCGACGTGGAGGTCGACGTACCGGATCTCGTCGGGGAAGCACTCGACGGGCGTACAGACGTTGACGTAGGTGCCTTTCGCGTCGCCGTCGGCGCTCCGGTAGACGGTCGGGTACCACCAGCGGCCCTCGCGGAATTTCGTCAGCGCGGTGTCGCCGTCCTCGCGCGTCGTTCCGAGCGCGTCGTAGGTGCCGCCGCCCGAGAGCGTCCGCGTCACGGCGATCGTCCCGTCTGCGTCCCAGTCGGTGACTTCGCCCCGGCCGAGCGAGAACGCCCGGCCATCGGGTTTCCCGTGCTCGATCTCGACGAAGTCACCCTCGACGGGGCCGAACTGCCGGGTCACGACCTCGAACGGGAACTCGCTTCCCTCACCGGGGCCGCACAGCGCCTCCGCGAGATCGACGCCGGCGCTGGCGGATTCGCTCGCGGCCTTCGTCCGGTGGTGGCCCGGCATCGTCGCGGCGACCGCGCGGCGGGCGCCGTCGAGCGCGAAGCGCGACTCGCGGCCGAACCACAGCCAGCGGCCGGTTGTCGGCGCGGCGTGGAGGCCGACCTCCGTTCCGTCGGACTGGGACGGCTCGTCGAGCGCCGCGGTGAGTGCGTCCGTCCGGTCGACGGCGCGTTCGAGTGCGGCTTCGAGCGCGTCCATATCGGCGCGGGTGGCGGCGTGGGACCACTCGATGCCCCAGCCGTCGGGTATCTCGACCGAGAGGAACTCGGTCATCCCGGCGAGTTCGCGCCCGGCGGCGTCGTCGCGGGTGTCGACCGTGACGCCGTCGCGGCCGCGAACGAGCGACGCGAGGCCGCCGTCGGCCCGGATCTCGGTGCCGAGTTGCGCGCGGTGGTCGACCCACGGCGGCGCGCTCTCGCGGACCTGCACGCGGACGGTGTCACCCTCGTCGACGTACTCGTCGGTGTCGCTGTACGGGAGGAATCCCTCGGCGTCTCCGAGATCACAGATCGCACCGGAACCGAGCGTGTCCGTGACGCGGGCGTCGAAGACCGCGCCCGGCGGCGTCGGATCGTCCCACGCGAACGTGTCGCGGCCGACCGCCCGGAGTTCGCCGTCGACGGTCGCGACGGCGTCGGCGTCGCCGTGGACACCCACTCCTTGCCGGTCGCTCGTCGTCGCGACCGTCACCTCGTGGCTCGCGTCGTCGAAGTCGGCGTCGAACCGCTCGCGGATCGGCTCGGAGGCCTGGACGACCGCGTGGCCCGCGTCGAGGAGCAGATGCGTGACGGCGGTGGTGTAGATGCCGCGGACGCGGACGTTCGCCACGTCGGTGGCATCGTTGGCGGCCGCGTCGGCAGTGGCATCGTTGGCGGCCGCGTCGGCACGCTCGCCCCCGTGCTCGTCGTCGCTCATCGGCGCAGATCCTCCGGCCGGCTCATCGCAACGCGTCCTCGTCGTGGGCGAACCGGACGCGGTCGTGGACGGTCGGACCGAGCGAGAGCTCGACGACCTCCTCGGAGAGAATACGCCCGTCCTCGACCGGGACGCCCCAGGTGTCGAAGCGGAGGTACCCGCGGAGGTCGCTCCCGTGCGTGAAGAGGTCGAGGAACTCGACGTCGTGTTCGTGGATGTCGTCGGTGCTGTGTGCCTTCTCCATATCGGAGTAGACGACGTCGCACTCGAAGAACTCGCGGAGGTCGGCGGCGTCGCGCTCGACGGCCGCCGAGACGAGCTGTGACGCCTCGCGGATGTCCTCGCGAGAGAGTCCGACGTCCTGTAGCGCAGCCTGTGTCCGCTGGTCGAAGTGCATCGGTACGCGTCGCTAGGAGCGGGCGGGTTTTGAATCCAGCCTGTCGGCCGCGCAGGTGAGTGAGACTCGCTGTGAGCTGCCAGGGGCCGAAGACCTTAGGTAGCGGGGTGTGAAGCCGCCGTCGATGACGAGGCGACGGGATCCGGTCGAGGAGGCGTCCGACGGCTCGCAGGACCTCTACGACGTCGCGACGTGGGAGGAGCGAACGCTGGTCGACAGAGCCGCAGCGCTGATCTGGCGGGTCGTCGCCGGATCCGCCCGCCTCGCCGTGGTGTTGTTCGCGTTTCTCCTTCTGCTCGGGATCGGCGGGTTCGCGGCCTTGACCGATCCGCAGACGGGGCTGCTCACGGTCCTCTCGGCGATCCCCGCGATCGGACTGGCGGCGTACGTCTACTCGACGGACGTGACCTCCAGCGAGCCGCTGTCGCTCCTGGTCGCGACGTTCCTCCTCGGCGTGTTGACGGCGAACTTCGCCGCCGTGCTCAACACCGTCCTCCAGCCGTACTTCCGCGTCCTCGGATTCTTGGGTTCGGCGCTGTTCTTCTTCCTCGTCGTCGGGCCGGTCGAAGAGACCGTGAAGCTCCTGGCCGTGCGGCTGTACGCCTACACCGACGCCCGCTTCGACGCCGTCCTCGACGGGACGGTCTACGGCGCGATGGCCGGCCTCGGCTTCGCCGTCATCGAGAACGCGCTCTACATCACTCGCCAACTCCCGAATCAGGGCCTCGACCTCGGGCTCGGGCTCATCGGCGCCGGTGGCGGGATCACCGCCGTCCGGGCGCTCGCGGGACCGGGACACGTGATCTACTCGGCGATCGCCGGCTACTACCTCGGGCTCGCGAAGTTCAACCCCGGCAAGCGCGGCCCGATCGTCGTCAAGGGAATCTTACTCGCGTCGTTCGTCCACGCGACGTACAACACGACCGTCGGAATCGGCACAGCGGCTATCTCGATCGCGACCGGCTTCACGGGGCTGGCGCCGTACCTGGTCTACGTCATCATTTACGACGGCATCTTCGGGCTGTTTCTGCTGCGGAAGATCCGGCGGTATCGGGACAGCTACAAGCGGGCGCACGCGCCGAAAACGACCGAGTCGGACTTCGACTCTGAGTTGACCGAATTCGAGTAGGGAAATCCGAACGGCGTCAGTCGTCGCTGAGGGCGTCGGCGTACCCAGACACCATCTGTTCGACGTACTTCGCGACCACGTCGACCTCGACGTGGATCGGATCGCCGACCGACTTCTCCGAGAGCGTCGTCAACTCGTACGTCGTCGGGATGATCGCGACGCCGAAGCGCTCGGGACCGCGCTCGGCGACGGTGAGGCTGATACCGTCGAGTGCGATCGACCCCTTCGCGACGACGTAGCGCGCGATCGATTCTGGAAGGTCGAACTCGAACACCCAGTCGTCGCCGACGCGCTCGATACCCGTGACTTCGGTCGTCGTGTCGACGTGACCCTGTACGAGGTGGCCGTCGAAGCGGCCGTCGGCGGCGAGGGCGCGTTCGAGGTTCACGCGATCGCCCGCCGCGACCGTTCCCAGATAGGTCTTTGCGACGGTCTCTGCGGCGAGAAACACCTCGAACTGGGCGGGATCGGTCTGGAACGCTTCGACGGTCAGACAGACGCCGCTGACGGCGATCGACTGGCCGTGGTGGAGATCCGAGTACTCGGCCCCCTCGTCCGGTTCGATGCGGATGCGGCGGCCGCCCTCGTCGTCGGTTGCCTCGACGACGGTGCCCGTCGTCTCGACGATGCCGGTGAACATACTGCTCTGTTGGGTTCAGTTCCGAAAAGCGTCTCGGAACGGTGGTGCGGTCGACGTCGAGGCCGACTACCGGCAGTAACTGTGGCGAGCGTTCCGCGCCGCAAATCCGGGTGCCGGCCCGGGGTTCAAACGACCGACCTAAGAGATACCATACCATCAGGCGTTGAGCCGTCTCGCGACCGTGCAGACGACCGGCGGGCGGCACCGTCCATCCCGGCGCCGCCAGCGGATCGGTGGGTTTCCAAAGGTCTTTGCCGTTCCCGCCGCTAGGAGTGGTCGATGGACGACGCCGTGCGGGTCCGTGACGCCGCGCACGAGGCGGTCGACGACATCGAGCCCGACCGACTCCGCGAGGTGCTGTTCGATCGCCTCTCTGTTGCGCCGATGACGCCAGCCGTCCTGGCGCTGGTGAGCGCTCGCGCACCCGAAACCGGAGTAGACACCGATACCGATGGGCTCGCAGAGCGCGCCGCCGGCGTGCAGTTGATCTACGAGGGGCTACGGCTCACACGGTCGCTCGCACACGACGAGCCCTGGACGCTGACCGACGAGAGCGACGTCAGCGGCGACATCGACGCCGACCTCGACGTGCTCGCCGCAGACGTGCTCGTCTCGCGTGGGTTCTACCTGCTGGCCCGGACCGACGCCGCAGACCGCGCGGTCGACGTCGTCCGCGCCTTCGGGCGGGATCAGACGCTCAGACGTGGCGAAGGCGCCGACGCCGACGCCTTAGACCGGAACCTCGAAGCCGACGTCTTCGCGCTCGCCGTCGTCGTCGGGATGACGGCCGTCGGGGAGACGCCCTCGCCCGCCGTACTCGAATACGCCTCGGAGTTGGGTCGCGAGTGCGACCGCGGTGGACGGCTCCAGTCGGCCGACGCCGCATTCTCGGAGTCGACGACCGAGCGCATCGCGTCGCTGTCGACCGTCGGCGGCGGTTCGGACGACCGCGTACCCTCTTCTGCGACCGACTCCTGACGCCCGAAGTCCGACCTGTCGCGTGAGTTCGTATCGCACACGTCACCGCCGGGAATCGAAACGCCTAAAGACGAATCCGCGCTACGGAGAAACGCGCCTGGGTAGCTTAGCGGTAAAGCGCGTCCTTGGTAAGGACGAGACCCCGGGTTCAAATCCCGGCCTAGGCTTCGTCGTATTTTCGCGCTGTTCGAGTCTGTAGCCGTCGCGTCCGGCAGCGACCGTGAATTGCGAGCGCGTGCGCTCCGTACTCGTCGCTGTCGAGTGAATAGCCTCCGACAAAACGAGTCGAGTTGACCGACCGATCACGCGCTCGTCGCCCGTTCGCACTTTACACACAGCGCGCTCTCGTCTTCCTTCGGTACCACGGTCCCGCAGCGGGGACACCGAAACCGGGTGTGCGTGTACTCGGTATGGGATTCGATCGGCGTTAGTCCACTTTTCGAGGACATACTCCCGTAAACAACACACTACCTCAAAATACTTCTGGACATACACATACATACTCCTAATATCGGTTGGGGACGGAGCGAACAGGAGCGGTCGCGTTTCGAATAACCGAAAGTAATTGCCGAAAAAGTGGACGGAACAGATCGAGAGCGAATTACTGGAAGTCCTCGACGAACCGGGCCGGGAGCCGGTCGACGAAGTGCGGAGGGAGCGCTTCGACGGCGATCTGGGCGACGGTCACCATCGGCTTACGCAGGAGGACGTACACTGCAGAGATACCGACAGCGACGAAGACGGCGGTCTCGACGACGCCGTCGAAGGCGTACACCGCCGGGACCGCGAACACGGCGGCGGCCAGCAGGTCCTCGGGCGCGCCGTCGTAGCGGATCCAGCGCCGCGGACGGATCCAGCGGCCGTGGTAGTGGCTGTAGACCGCCCGTTCGGAGGTCCCGAGCCACGGTTTCAGCTCCAGTCCGCCGCCGAGAGCGTCCATCCCCGAGTGCAGCGCCGCTGCAGCGAGGAACAGCGCGGCAGCGACGGTGAGCGTCGTGGGAACGGCGACAGCGACGGCTCCGGCGACGGCTGCCGCGGCCGTGAAGTACACCGGGAAGTGCAGCGTCCGACGGTGACCCGCATAGAGGTCGAAGTCGGGGAACAGCCCACCGAGGGCGGCGGCAGCGATGGGGATCGACGAGGTTCCAGCGGCGCTCCCAGGGAAGAGCACGCCGACGAGAACGGCGAGCACGACGCCTGCGAGCGCGTGCGTGGTAGCCATCATCATCGGTGCATAGGGCGATGAGCCCTAAGACCGTTGCGTGTATCTCGATACCATATCTGTTGGTGCAGGCAGGTCAGAATACCTGCCGGGCTTTTTACTACGGAACGTCTAAGAGGGGTATGTGGCTGCCATCCCGTTCGGAGGCGGCGAGACAGGCAGCCAGCGGAATGCGGATGAGCGTCGCCATCATCCTCGGATACGGCATCGCGACGCGGAACCTCAGCGTCATCATCAACGCCGTCGTCGCACTTGCGGTCACGTACCTCCCAGCGCTGTTAGAGCGCGACTGGGACGTTCGCCTCTCCCCGGAACTGACGTTCGTCGTGACGCTCGCCGTGTCGTTGCACACGCTGGGAATGGTCGGTCTCTACGAGGAGGTCTGGTGGTACGACCACCTGACGCACACGCTCTCGGCGATGCTCGTCGCGGCCGTGGGCTACGCTGCGACGCGGGCGATCGACCTCCACTCCGAGGAGGTCTCGTTCCCGCCGCGGTTTCTCTCGTTGTTCTTGCTGCTGTTCACGCTCGCACTCGGCGTGTTCTGGGAAGTGCTGGAGTTCGCGGCACGACAGGCCACAGCGACGCTCGGGATCGAGGCCGTCCTCGTCCAGTACGGACTCGAAGATACGATCCTCGATCTCGTCTTCGATACCGTCGGCGCGATCCTCGTCGCGCTGTTCGGAACCGAACGCCTCACCGAACTGACCGAACAGCTCCGGGAGCGGCTCGCGGTGTGACCGGGTCTACGCTTTTGTACTCCGAGTGTGTTACGTTGTCATATGACGTTCATTATCGTTGGGTACGGACGAGTGGGCGCGCGGACGGCCCGGATTCTCCACGAGGAGGGCCACCCGGTCGTAGTCGTCGAGAACGACCCCGACAAGGCCGACCGGGCCCGCGAGTCCGGATTCGAGGTCGTCGAGGGCGACGGCAGCAACGAGTCGGTGTTGAAGCGCGCTGGCGTCGAGAACGCGGTCGCGCTCGGCGGTCTCACCGGCGACCCGAACACGAACTTCGCCGCCTGTATGATCGGCAAGCAGTTCGGGTGCCGGGTGGCGATGCGGATCAGCGAGGACTACAGAGAGGAGATCTACGAGCGGTACGCCGAAGACGTCGACGAGGTCATCTACCCGGAACGCCTCGGTGCGGCCGGCGCGAAGACGGCGCTACTCGGCGGGAGCTTCAACGCCATCGGCGAACTGACCGAGCAGTTGCGGCTGACGACGGTGACGATTCCCGAGGACGCGCCGGTGGTCGGACAGAAAGTCAACGACGTCGACCTCGACGACTTCGGCCGCGTCTACGCACACGGCCGCGACCGGGAGCCGATGACGATTCCGCTCCCGGGGACGGTCATCGAGCCCGGTGACCAGTTGGCGCTCGTAGTCGAGGAGGACGGCCTCGAACGGATGAAATCGGCGCTTCTCGGACCGGACAGCGCAACTGCGTAGTCGACACTCGAAACCGAGAACTGTATGCGTCGTCGCGGGGGACGACGACGCCGTGTACCGGGGTGCAACGTCCGCGTGTTGGGCGCGCGGTGGGAGGATGGGAACTGATTTGGCCGTCAGTGCGCGCCCAACCGTGTGCTCTTTCGTACCACACTTAAAACCGCGTCAGACGGCAGGCAGACTTGTGGCGTCTGACGCCCGAATGCGGCGACAGAGTCGTCATACTCACTCCGCTGGATCTCGGATCGTAGAACGGCAGTTTCGACGCGACTTCGGGGCCGCGCGAACGCGGAAGAACAGCGCGTCTTAGCTGCGCGCGTAGCCCTGGATGTACGCACCGATGAACATCCCGGCGAGCGCCCAGAGGATCGTGACGTTACCGACGCCGAGGCTGGCGTAGGCCGCGCCCGGGCAGATACCGGACAGTCCCCAGCCGACGCCGAAGACCGCGCCGCCGATCAAGACGTTCTTGTCGAACGGCTTCAGCCGGCGCTCGTACCGACTCCCGGTGAGCGGCGCGCTGTCGCGGATCCGAGGCATCGCCCAGAAGGCGATTCCCGAGACGATCGCCGCGCCGAACATCACGAACGGCAGTCCGAGGTCGTCGAACTGGAGGAAGTTCAGCACGACTTCCGGCCGCGCCATATGGCTGAACCCGAGCCCGAAGCCGAAGATCAGCCCGCCGACGAGGATCAGCGGGATGAACAGCGGATGACGGTCGCTCATGGGCTCACCCCCAGCGCAGCGACGACCTGCGCCGTTATGATCGCGACGAGGAGGAACGTTCCCACGCCGGCAAGTGACGTCTTCGACGCCGAGCCGACGCCACAGACGCCGTGACCCGACGTACAGCCCTTACCGATTCGGGTCCCGATCCCGACGAAGATCCCGCCGACGAACAGCCGCCACGGCTGGACATCTGTCGTCCAGAGCGTGATGCCGGCGAATTCGTACAGTGTCCCGGTCGATCCGGGCTCGTAGAGCGATGTCGAGATGAGCCCGGACTGAACTGTCGCGGCGAATGCCAGCGCGCCGAGGATGATGCCCAGCGTGAAGACGACGCGCCAGTTCCGCGAGGAGACGTACTGCCGGAACCGCGATTGGCCCGAGAAGTACGACAGCGTCGACTCGAGGAACGTACTCGCGCCGGCCGGGATGCCGGTGCCGATGTAGATGACGACCACGCCGAGGCCGACGAGGAATCCCCCGACGGCGTAGCGGCTGATCCCGTTCGGGAACAGCTCGGCGGCCATCTGTAGTGGAAGTGGATCTGTTACCATTTCGTATATTTTAGAGTCGTATTGATTTAGGGTCGTCTGTCTCAGTCGTCGGCGAGCGATTCCTGGCTGGCGGCGCAGTTGTTGGGGCCGAGTTCCAGCGAGAAGGCTTCCTCGTCGTCGGCCACGTTCTGCCCGAGGTTCGTCGCGATGATGTCCTCGTAGTTCGCCGGCCGCGGCGGCATATCCGCCAGGATGAGCTCGACGAACGCGTCTTCGGCCATCGACAGCGCGTCCATCCGCTCTTTCAGGTCGCCGATCGGTGCCGTGTACGTGCCGTCCTCGGCGGGCACTGCGGCATCA
>NZ_JANHAV010000019.1 GCF_024464655.1 Halobellus inordinatus | reverse complement strand
CGGGCCGTCCCCGCAAACCGGCCACCTGACGACCGGTTCCACCGGTAGTCACCGACCGAGCACGCCTCCACGTGAGTGGCAACGCTGTCGCGTCGGCGGCTGACCGCCGCCGACAGCGACCGCTTCCTCTTTTCCCAGCGTCACTTGCTCGCTACCAACGGCTCATCAGGACAGACTGGTGAGCTCAGATCGGGTTAGCTGGCGACGCCTTGTGAGGTACTGATTTTGGGAGATATGGTTACACCATTTCTGCTTAGCTTGACTGTTCCGCCCATACATATGATGTAGGCGGCTGTGAATATGGTCTGGTTCTGGAATTTAGAAGGCAGTATTGAGAAGCAGAAGTGAGGCAATAGAAATTAAAAGGAGACTGATTAAGCCCACGATCAGCGGGACGAAGCCGGTTTGTCGAAGGTTGTGAGGATGGATTTGGATTCCAAAGCCGGCAAACGCTAACAGAAAGAGCCATTCAGAAGCGCGGGCCAGAACATCGATGAGCGGTGCTGGTGGTTGTACGACATTTGTCAGAAGTATCATACCGAGGAATCCGAGTACAAACTTCGGGAACTGCTTCCGGGCGTCACTAAGCAAGGATGGAATGTCGATATCATCACCGAAGTCGATGTACCGGAATGCATATGCAGTTGTCACAATCCCGATGAACATATTTCGAGTTAATTTGGTGAGCGTCGCCCACTGACCAGCGCTATCGGCATACGCAAACCCAGCCGCTGCGACGGGGCCAGTGCTGAACATACTCAAACCAACCCACACCCCGAAGACATTTGGAGCAAGATTGAGGAACCGGCCGAGCGGAGGAAAGACTAGAATAGCTACAGTGTCGAAAATTAGGACAGTAGCAATCGCGTATGCTATATGATCTTCTTTAGGGTCTATGCTACCAGCGACAGCGGCTATTGCTGAGGTGCCGCAGATAGCGATACCAGCAGCAAGGAGGGAGGTGAATTTACTTGGTAAGCCAAACCCACGCGCAGACAGCAGTTCGACGACACCGAGGGAAAGAAGAATAACAAGAAGGACAAGCAGGACAATACGTGGTCCAGCAGCAACCACATCTGAGAGTGTGAATTGAACACCCATCAAAACAATTCCAGCTTTAAGACACGGTTTATAGATCTGAAGTCCGGTCTGTGTCTGTTGGTTGAGCGCGACGAGGTTCGTGAGAAGAATTCCAATGAATACAGCCACCAGCAGTGCGGGAAGAGGAACGACGACGGTGAGAAGTTTGGCGACGAGTGCTGAGGCTGTGAGCAGCGCTAACCCACGTACCAGCTCTGGTATCGAATAACTCAAACTGTGCATCATTCCTTTAGTTCAGCGGTGAAAGAATGGGTCCAGAGCTTCGAGCATAGATGATGACTCGGAGTATTATTACAGAGCTTACAGCTCAACAATAATTTCGTCATCATCTACCGTAACAGGGAACGAGAGGAGGTCCGACCCTTGACGAGAAAGACACTCACCCGACTCAATATCAAATTCCCATCCGTGCCAAGGACAGTTGAGTATCTCCCCTTCTCGGGTCCAGTTGAATGTCGTTTCCAAGGTGTCCTTATCGAAGCACGCCTCGTTCGTACCTGTCAGTGGCCCACCACAGATCGGACCTCCTTGATGGGTACACCAATTGAGATACGCGAAGTATGATCCTTCCCGGTTGAAGACAGCAACCTCTCGACCTTCGAGTTGTACGATAACTCGCTCTCCTTCGTCGATCTCGTCAGTCGTACCGATTACGTGTTCGCCCATAGCAATTAGATATTCAGGTTCAGTAGGTCGGCAGCATTCTGATGAAGGACCTGTTTCCGCTCGTCCGCCTCGAAATGCCGTCGGAGGTGTTTGTCTAGTGCTTCCGGATGGTCAAAGTCCCAGTGGGGATAGTCACTCGCAAAGACCAGTGATTCAGTTCCGATCATATCAATCAGATCAGACATATCCGAGGGGTTGTTTGGCTCGCCGATCGGCTGACTCGCAAACGCAAACTGATCACGAATATACTCTTCTGGGCTTTTCTCTAAGAGCGGGGCCTCGCTCCGTCGGATGGAGACCTCTTTATTAAGCCGATACATCATATATGGAACCCATCCAAGCCCTGCTTCTAGGAAGAGGAAGTCCAAATCCGGGAATTTTTGCGGTGTTCCATTCACCAGCAGACTTGTGAGAGTCAGCATTTGGCTCCACGCGTGGGCCAGCACGTGCGTAGAAAGGAAACGCTCTAGAGACTGATTCTGACGCGGGAACTCATACATAAACCCATTTACACTGGCGTGATACGCAATGGGGAGATCGTTCTTCTCCGCAGCCCGATAAATAACGTCATAAGCGGAGTCACCCAGAGGCGGATTAGGACCCGTGCTATGGATATATGCACCAACAATTTGATCTTCATCTGCAAGCCGCTCGATTTCTTCTGCAGCTCGGTGTGGCTTCTGGGACGTCAGAGTCGCCATCCCATAGAAATGGTCGTATTCATCTAGGAATTGATCCAATAACAAGTCGTTGTATGCCTCCATCAAGGCAACAGCGAAGTCAGATTCAGGCAGTCTCGTGATGAGAGCGAAGGTGTTTATTATTGGATAATCAACATAGAACTCCTCACAGAGAGATTCTTGCAACCGTTCTGCTGTAGAGACATTCTCTAGTTCTTCTTTTTGATCGATCTTGCCGAACAGAGTCCGGTCCCACCCGTCACGCGGAAGTGGACTTGTAATTCGAGTTGATTCTAAGCGCTTGGCATACGGGTCGTCGATATACGGCCGGAGTTCGTCTGGCGCGATCGCCAAGTGGACGTCAGTATCGACGAGAGTTTCTTGTTCGAGGATGGCGGGTTTATCATCCGCTGAGGTACTTTGTGACATTGTTTACTTTACAGACAATTGCTTTCAGAAACTGTACTCAACTGGGTCACGGAAGGAGCAAACTGATCTCGGTGCCAGATACGGTTGCTGCAGCCATTGAGAGGCTTGCACTGGCTTTCTGCACGTGGTAACTGAAGCCGTGACATACAGAAACAAGATATAGCTAGATTAATATAGTACTTTTTCTACAGAAACCGTTTAGATATACAGATTATGTGTATTCATTCGGCACCTTGGGTATACACAAATAAAGAATTCATACGAATCGATAAGGATTCTAGTCAGACACCAGGCATCGATTCAGCTACCATCGAACGGAAAGTTTCAGCAGAACATTCATAAACGGTGTTTCCAGATTTGGTTCGGGACCGCCCGATCTCAAACAGCAACTCACCATCCGCTTCAACGCGCCACTCATCACCATAGCGAGTGTCTCGGCCAATCAGTCGGATCTCACAGTTGCACTGCTCTTCGAGTTCCGGAATCACGTTATGAACGTAGATTCCGTCACTGAACCGTGGCGGTTCATACGGTGGGAGGCCCAATTCTGATCGCAGCTGCTCGTTTTTTTGCCACCAGTCTGGATGAGAGTTAGAGGGCATCTATGGATGTCAGGGGAACGGATTCGCGCCAGGGAATGTGAAGAAGAAAATCCAAACCGCGGTCAGTGTCGCCAAATATGGCAGAGCTGCACGCGCTACTGTCGTATAATCGAGATCAGTAATACCACTAATAATGTAAAGATTGAGTCCGTAGGGAGGAGTGATAAATCCGATAGCATCACTTATCATAAATATTACACCCCACATAATCGGTGAAAGACCAAGGTGTGCTGCAGCAGGAGCGAGAAGCGGAGCGGTAATAATCATATTTGGGACAGATGCAAGTACTGAACCCGTAAAGAGCATAATCAATACCATCCCAAGGCCGATGAGTATCGGATGCTGTAGGCCGATCACCGCATTGGCGATTACATCCTGGAGACCGAGATACGAGAGGCCTTGTTGGACCATCGCTGAAGTAATAAATACAGGAATGATGACTCCCGTCAGTACGACGGCACTGAGGAGGACATTCCAGAGTTGTCCTACGCTTTTTATTTGCTTTCCAGCGGCACCAGCAACGAGTAGGTACGCGAGAGCGACGCTAGCTGATTCTGCTGGAGTGAAGAACCCAGCATAAATGCCACCAAGGAGAATCACGATGGCAAAGATAGCCACGTTAGCATCCCAAGCAGACCGGACAACGTTCACTAAGCTGGTTGTTTCCGACTCACGTCCGTAGCCACGTGAATACGAGAGATAGCTTGAGACCACTGAGAGTCCCCCAAGCATAAACAGCCCCGGGACGAGCCCAGCAAGGAAGAGATCAGTGACGGAGACACTGAACGTAATGCCATACAGAATAAAGAGCACGCTCGGTGGGATAATGATGCCCAGAGTACCGCCAGAGGCAATCGTTGCGGCGGCGAAATCTGGATCGTAATTTTCTTTTTCTAATTCTGGTTGAAGAGCTTTCCCAACAGAAGCCGTGGTCGCAGAGTTGGATCCCGTGATCGCAGAGAACACTGCACACGTGTAGAGTGCGGTGTTTGCGGTACTTCCCGGGAGACGTCCAGCAAATGACCGCGTGAAATTGATTATGTCCCTGGATATGCCAAATTCGTTGATCAATGCGCCGAGCGTGATGAACAGCGGAATTGCGGCGAACGGGAAGCTATTGAGTTGCTCGTACGGGACGATCGCGATATTTTGGACGGGAAGCCGTGATGCGAATAGACTGAATCCGATCGCCCAGTTACTGAATACGAGCAGTACAGGAACGCCAACCACAAAGAGAATGACACTCAGGAGGGTGAGCAGAACGATGATTTCGATATTAGAGAGCATCTACATTTCACCTCCAAAGTTGGTGCCGATCGATATCTCTTCCCCAGCACGATATCGAAGAGTAACAGTCACCATCTGCTGGACGACCCGGAGCAATATCAGTGAAAACCCAACAGGGATAGAGGCATACAGCAGATACTGTGGAATTGGTGTCCCAGAGATCACCGCACCGGCCGACATATAGTTCTGGGTGACCTCAAGAGAGAAAACGACAACAAGCCCTGCGAGAAGGAGCCAGGAGACCCATTCAAGCCAGTACACGACGTACGTCGCACGAGGCGAAAGATCCTCAACAACGAGTCCGAATCTGATGTGATTGCCTTGGTGGATGACATACGCGACGCCTAGCCACGACATCCAGATAAAAAGACCAAGGACGACATCTTGGCTCCAAATGAGGCTTTGCTCCGTGAATGTCCGCAGGAGGATATTGACAAGGATGACTGCCGAATAGACAATCAGCATTGTCACACCGACATATCCTTCAAATCGCTTGTTGAGCAAACTAGTCGTCTTCGAGAGAGTGGTATCCGAATTTAAGTAGGACATCTGTATGAAGCAACCTCGGCCTATATTTCGTCGATGTAATCGTTCCACCACGCATCGATAGAGAAGTCGGCTGGCTTCTCGGGAACAGAACTCGACCGCGCGGTGTCCCAGAGATAGTTGTGGAATCCTTCGTCCCACAGCGAGACTTTGTCGATAGTCCGGCTATAGAGATCCTTGTTTTCCTTGGCTGAAACAGGCTGTTTCCATTGCTCCAGTTCAGCGTCGGTCAAGGTGTTTACTCGAACCCCATTCTCTGCAAAGCCAGAGCCTTCTGGTGGGGGCGAACTCTCGCCCACTCGCTTGTTAGCGACCTCATCGGACAGCTTTACCACATCCTCAGAGACCGATTTGGTCACAGAAGCGAGGGTGCTTCGCTGCTCTGTGGAGAGCTGTTTCAGCCAGTCCACGCGAGCATAAAGGAGCGCTGTCGACGCGGACCACTTATTGAGGATCACCTGATCAATAACTGGTGCCATTTTGAACGCGACAACGACTGACGAGAAGGTCTCCATTCCGTCGACGACACCGGATTTCATACCCTGGAGCGTATCACCCCACGGGAGTGTAACAGGAGACCCACCCCATGTATCGAGCGCTGTCGACGCGATCTGGCTATACGTTCGGCGGAGTTTGAGCCCCTCAATATCACTAGGCGTTTTCAGCCGCTTCGACGCGTCGTATCCTTTCCCGATGTAGAGGTGGCGATGGAGAGGAGGATGGTCAATATCGATCGGGACAACACCGTACTTTTTCGCGAACGGAACCCAGTAGCGCTCCCAACTTTCCTCGGTAAACATTGTATAGGGGAGCGAGACCTTACTTGGGAAGGTGTACGGAAGGAGCCAGATGTCGTTTTCCGGGAAGAATTTTGTCGAGTTCCCCATCGAGTTCGACCCGACAGGGATAATCCCACTGGAGACTTTGGCACCACAGTTTGATTCACTGCAAAGCTCTCCGCCCCCAACGACAGAGACACCAAGAGAGCTACTTCGCTCTTCTAACCGCCGTTTGAGCTCCCACATTGAAAAGGGTGCTACGGAGTCCCAGTCGTTGATTTTCTTGTTTGGGGTACCTGCGACCGTGAATTCAAGACTGGATTGACCGCCACTGTCTCCAGTAGTTCCGCTGTTGCTTCCAGAAGTTGCCGTTGAGCCTGTTTGTGCTGCGTTGCTTTGTGACCCTGTACCCAGACATCCAGACACGACACCAGCAGTACCGATTGCTGCCCCACGCGTGAGGAGTGTTCGTCGATTCATAACACGGGTAGTGTTCACAATAGTATAATTGTTAAATGTATGTTCGCTACAATCGTAAATATATACAGATACTGTGAATATCACTACCCAAATCAGCCGCATACGAATATAACCTCATAGTCAATCAGGATAGAAAAGCACCGGATTCGTATTTCTATGGTCTCTCTATCCACCAAATTCGGGTATTTAAGACACTGGCACAGGGTTTATTTATAATACGAAAGTGTGCAAGAGGTATGGATAAAGAACGCCACCTTGAGCGGGATCGGGGGATGTTGACGAAAAAAGATCGAGAGTACCTTCTCGGAGAACAACCTGACATCAACGAACACACTGAAACACAGAAACGTCACCGAATTAGAAAGCGAGTCCGCAATGCGCTCCTTGATTTCCCATTGCTCCGACATATGCAGACGCGGGATCGAAATCTGATTTTTGAAGATCTGAACGTTGGCGAAGATGGTCCCTCCGGGGATGTGGATCTGTATTACTCTATTGTCGATATGATCCAATTTGCATACATCGGGCTCAAAGAGCAAGATGCAGATGCCAAGCGACCAGTCGCGTCTGCAATTTGGAATGTTGAATCAGTATTTCCACAGATGTACGAGGATGAATGGGTCGACGTGGAAGTAGACATTACGGTCGACATCAAGGAGAGTGTTGATCTTGAGGCTGCAATAGAGAAATTACGACGGGGGGAAGATATCACGAGCGGTGAGGCTTGGGCACTTCTGGACGCTGGGCGTATCACTCCCAACGAATTCAAACAAATATATGAAGGGAATGGCGATATCGACCTAGACGTTGTGCTGCGACTACTTGACGCCTACTGAGGCCTCTAGTGCTGGTTCTTTCGACGGCTGATGATTTCCGTTAATTCCTTCGCTGTAATCTGTTCCCTATTCACGGATTGTATCTGACTGTGGGCAATCTCTAGTTCCTCCTCCAGTTTGCGATTTTGTTTCCGTTTCTCAGTCAGTGATTCCCGCAATGACTCGTTCTGCGACTTCAGTTCCTCAATTCTGTCAGTAACTTCGTGGAGCTCATCCTGCAACTCGACATTCTTTTTCTCTAAACGACTAATTCGGGATTGAGCTTCCGCGTACCGTTCCTGTGAGGATTGTCCACCGCTCATCGTTTGAAGATAGTCCTCGATCGCGTTTCTGACGAACTCCGACTTACTATTTGGACCGTGCTCTTCTTCTACCGCACGCTCGATATCCGTGTGTTGGGTGTCTGTGAGGCTAATCGTAAGTCGGCGCATTGAGTCACCAACTAACGTACTGAGTGATAAAATATGATGTTGTTTCACCCTCCTTGTGTTAACTGAATTAGGTTAATGGTGGGATACCTCTCTTGGTTACTCAGCTTTGCACGTTAGCGGCGGTTGAGTGAACGAAGAGGTGGTCGATCTCTTCCATAAGGTCATCGACGCCACGATCATCGTTGTCTCGAACCCACGAGAGGAGATTGTACACGGTTTCTTTCAGGGAGTGTTCGAGGTTCGCTCGAAGCGATGACGCTTTCGAGCGAACCGTCCCCAAGGCGCTCGACTCAGGATCAAGACGAACGAGACTGTAGGCAGCCATCAGAAGGTGCCAGTGCCGACTGGCACCTTCGTTGATCTGCATCTCGCAGTCTCCTAGGCCGAGATCCTGCTTCGAGTCCTCGAAGAACGTCTCGCTGCGCCATCGCATTCCGTAGGAGCGAATCACGTGCTCGGTCGGGGCGTCGATTTTGTTCGTAGCGAGGTACTTGACCGGGTTCTCTTCGTCTGCGTCGGTCTCTTTCTCGGCGATGACCAGCTTCACGTCTCCCAGCTGGGAGACGGGAAGCTTCTTCGTCTAGATGTGGTAGGTGTCGTCATCAACATCACGCTCGTCCGTGTCGATGCGCTCTGCAAGCGCATCGGCGCGGATCTCTTCGCCACCATAGGTCACCTGTCGATTGCTCCGGAGCGGGCCGATCCAGTCCTTGTCGTAGGATTCGATGTGTTTGGGAAGGCCAGAGTCGTGAGCGAACCACGAGTCGAAGAGGTAGGTGTCCGCAGGCACACCTACCTCTTCTTCGAGTTCGGTAACGATCTCTCGGGCTAGATCGTATTTGGTATCGTGGTCATCGTCCTCGTCGTCTTGCTGTTCGTAGAGGCGGAAAGTGAGCGGATAGGCGGTTTTGTCGTCAGCGTAGAACGCGTAGATGAGGTCTTGGCCCCAGACAGTGTCGCCTTCAGCGTGATCGTAGAATCGGCCGACGCCGGGGACTTCGTCCCCGGCTTTCTCGGTGATCGTATCGTCGAGGATGATGTAGCCATCCTGTGACCAGCGCGTTTCACCGTGTTTCTGAAGCTCTTCGAGGCATTCGTGGTTGAACTCCTGTTCGTCCCAGTCGTACTGGGTGAGGAACTTGTTGAGGGCGCGTTTCCCCTGAGCTGGAAGGACTTCGCGTGCGATACCCGCCACGGTCTTGTTGCTGGCCGCAACAAGACGGGTGGCGTAGGTTTTCGCGTGATGACGTTGTGCTGGTGACAGCGACTCGAACTCGTCGAACACGCGCGTACACGACAAGAAGTCCGTAATCGGCATCATCCGTCCTTGCCACCGCCTACGTCACGCTCCTACTTCAACGTGCAAAGCTGAGT
>NZ_JANHAV010000018.1 GCF_024464655.1 Halobellus inordinatus | reverse complement strand
CCGCTCGGGTTGAACGCCGAGCGCGTCTCGCCGGGGACCGTATTCGCGTTCATCACGATCCCGGCCTCTTCGAGCGCCGATTCGACGTCCTTCCCGGACGTGTCGGGATGGGACGGCCGGAGGTCGACCAACACGAGGTGGTTGTCAGTGCCGCCAGAGACGAGGCTGAGTCCGTTCGCTTGCAACTGGTCGGCGAGCGCTTTGGCGTTTGCGACCGTCTGTTCGGCGTAGGCGTCGAACTCCTCGGAGAGCGCTTCTTTGAACCCGACGGCCTTGCCCGCGATGTTGTGCATCAGGGGGCCGCCCTGGGCGCCGGGGAAGACCGCGTTGTCGATCGCGTCGGCGTGTTCCTCGTCGCACATAATGATCCCGCCGCGGCCCGCGCGGATCGTCTTGTGCGTCGAGCCAGTCACGAAGTCCGCGACACCGACCGGCGACTCGTGGACGCCCGCTGCCACGAGGCCCGTGATGTGTGCGATGTCCGCGAGATGGTACGCGTCGGTGTCGTCTGCGACTTCCTGCACGCGCTCGAAGTCGACCTCGCGGGGGTACGCGGAGTACCCCGAAACGATGATGTCGGGATCGAACTCCTCGGCGATATCGGCGAGACCCTCGTAGTCGACGTAGCCCGTCTCGGCGTCGACCTCGTACTGTTCGACCTCGTAGGTCTGCCCCGCGAAGTTCGCCGGGTGACCGTGCGAGAGGTGCCCGCCGTGTGTGAGGTCAAGCGAGAGGATCTTATCGCCCGGTTCCAACATCGCGAGGTACACGCCTATGTTCGCCTGCGACCCCGAATGCGGTTGGACGTTGACGTGCTCTGCGCCCCACAGCTCTTTCGCCCGTTCGATCGCCAGGTTCTCGACCTCGTCGGCGTACTCACAGCCCGCGTAGTACCGCTCGCCCGGGTATCCCTCGGCGTACTTGTTCGTGAGCGCACTCCCCTGCGCTTCGAGGACCGCCTCACTCGCGTGGTTCTCGCTCGCGATCATCGCTAACGTCTCGTTCTGTCTCGTGCGCTCGCCTTCGAGCGCCTCGGCGACGGCCGGATCGGCCGCCGCGACAGTCTCGTACGTCATACGATATCGTCTGCGTCCTACCCGCGGATAACTCTGTCTTCTGACACAATATGATAGGAAAGCGATAGGCTGTGTCGACATAGGGCGCCATCGGACGAAGTGGGATCGTTCGTTCACGTCAGGGTCGCAGAGGAGTCCAGTCAGGTCCCACACCGAGTAGTCGTCATCGCTCCGGCGACCCCGCGGGGAGCGTCCTCCGTACCCCACCGTTTCCGAAGTAAGCAGCGGTTCCAACGCCCCTACGTTGCGGTTAGGAGATATCGGAGAGCACCGGACATCGTGGGCTGTCCCGGGGAGCCTCGTACCGAGGACGCTGGAACGAGAGCGCTACTGGAGTCGACCGCGACGCCACTTCTCGAGGTCGGGCGTCTGATTGAACGTGTAGATGTGGACGCCGCGGAACTTGTACTCCTCGTCACCGACGTACGGCGCGAGGCCGTCGATCAGTTCGTCGGGCTTGTAGACCCCGCGGGAGCCGACGAGCTGTTTGACGAAGCCCACGATGCCGGTCGTCTTCCGGAGGAACTTCACCGAGTCGCCGACGCCGACCTTCCGTGAAATCTGCAGGAGTCGCTGATAGTTCATCACGCCCGGGATCCCCACTTCGATGGGGAGGTCAATACCGCGGGCCCGGATGTCCTCGGTCCACTCCAAGATTGCCTCGGGATCGTAACACAACTGTGTCACGATGTACGTCGCGTACGGCGCTTTCTTCTCCATCGCCTCTGCAAGAGTCTCTTCGGAGAGGAAGTCGTGACCCTCCGGATAGCCCGTGATGCCGACCTCCTCGAAGTCGTAGGGGAGTTCATCGAGCGCGACCAACAGTTCGTAGGCGGACTCGAATTCCCCGGGTTCTTCTTTGTCACCACCGGGAACGAAGATGTCGGTGATCCCCGCCTCAGTGAGTCGGCGCGCGATCTCTTCGAGTTGCTCGCGGTCCTCGACGTAGCGGGCGGCCACGTGCGGCACGACCTCGTAGCCCGCCGCGGCGGCCTCCTCGGAACGCTCGACCGTGCGCTCGATGCCCAACTGCGGCGACGTCGTGATCGCCACGCTCGCGCCGTTGGGTAGTTCTTCGATCTCGTCGTCGAAGCTGTCGAACGGCATCAGCTCGAATCGAGCCTCGCTCAACAGGTACTGCACTCCGTCCTCGGTGCCGCGCTGCGCTCCCAGAGACATACTTACTGTTTGATAGGGAGGAACGTACTTTTGTCTGTGGGTGACACTCATAGCCCATTTATAAGCGGCCGGCTACGGTAGGTTGCACGTCTTCACCCACTCGATCGCACGACAGCGTGCGGTCGGCTGTGCAATCAGTCGCAACCCGCGAGGATACTCACGCGGCGTCGGGCGTGCACTGTCGGATCCGTGCGGCCACGTCATCGAAGGAGACGCGTCGTTCGGGGTCGTCCGAAACGCGCCGGAGCACCAGGTCGAGAACGTTGAGCTGGCGGAGCAGTTGGCGCGTGCGGCCGTGTTCGAGGCCGAGTTCGCGCTGGACTTCGTGAACTGTCCGAGCGTCGACGACGGCGTCGACGACGTCGTGCAGGGTGAGTTCCTCGGGGAGGCCGATACCATCGGCGACGAGCTGGTCGTCCGGGAGCGACTCCGCCTCGGCGTCGCTCTGGGACCCGTCGCTCACGGACGGCCCGGCGTCGGGCGGAGCGCCCGAACCGTCGTCAGAGCCTAGGCCGGAAGGCGAGGCCTCCGCAGTCGATGCGGACGCGTCGGCAGTGTCGTCGTCGGGCGCCGAGTCGCCGGACGGTTCGGCGTCCAGCGTCGCGCCGGAGTGCGACGCCGTCGACGAGGAACGGTTCGACCCCGTCGTCTCGTAGGACGTCGGCGAGTGGACCTCGGCTTCGATCATATACCGGCGGACGGTCTCGGCGGAGACGTCCATCTCGATGCGCTCGCTCATCTCCGCGAACGTCTCGCAGACGTCGTAGAGACAACGCAGATACTCGACGTCCTCGTACGGCGGGACCGAGTCGTCACGGGCGGCCGACAGCGCCGACGCAGCGTCGTCTGCGGCGTCAGGCCCGTCATCACTCGCGGCAGCGTCGCGTTCTTCTTCCCTCACGGTGGCGGTCTGTTCCTCGTTCGTCGGGAGAGCGGAATCGACGGCCGCAGAATCGGTCGCGGCCGCGGTCGTCTGTTCGGTTTCGCCCGACGGGCGGTCGGATCCCGCCGCGAGAGGTGTCTCGGAGTTCGGCCCGCTCGCGGCTGCTGCGGGCACGCCGCCGAAGACCGTCGTCGCGCGGTCTGCCGTCGTGGCGCGGTCGGTCGTCGTTCGATCCGAGCGCCCCTCCGACAGCGACCTCCCGGCCGCCCCCGACGCATCTGCCGTACGCGATGAATCGGCAGTCTCGGCCGTCGTCACGGCCGTATTTGCGGTCGATGCGTGGGCAGTGGTAGATCGTTCGTCCGTCGCGGCTGTGTGCTCGGAGGCGGCGTCGGTCACGTCCGATCCGATCGCGACGTCGAGCGTGACCAGTACCGCGCCGTCGTCGAGACGAGCGTCGGTCGGACGAGTAGAGACGGTCAAATCGTCGGCGCAGCCGTCCGTCAACTGGTCGCCAGAGGAGTCCGAGAGCGCCGTCAGATCGAAGGAAACGCAGAGACCGTCGCCGTCCGTCGAGGCCGAGATGGGTTCGAGCGACGAGCTTCCCGACGCGCCACAGAGCGGTACCGAAACGTCGACTGTGGCGCGCAGTGTCTCGTCCTCGTCTCCCCCCGCGGCCGCTTCGGCCCGGCGAACGGATCGGCCCTCAGAGCCGAGCTGTTCGATCACACACGAGAGGGCGTCAAACGAGAAGTGGGGCTGCATCGCCATATCACTGATAGCATCCAACACATTGTGATTGGTTAACGGTGTGTGCGGAATGCTGAGGGCATTCAAATATCAGGACTGAGTCGCGATGCTCGCGATGCGCTCGCCCGCGACGACGACCCCGCCGCGCGCCACAGAGTAGATGACGCCGGAGGCACTCGCGGTGACCGTAGCCAGCCGTTCGAACGACGACGGATCGAAGACGGCACCGAGTTCTTCACCGGCGTCGACCACGTCGCCGACCCCGAGATCCGCCCGGAGTTCGAAGAGGCCAGAGTCGTCGGCGACGACTCGCGGGGCGTCGTCGCGGAGGCGGCGCTGTTCGGCGGCCGGTTCGGCGGCGTCGTCCACGACATCGAGTTCGCAGAGGACGTTCCAGACGCCGTCGACGCCCGCCTGGACGGCCGGCCGCCGGACCGTCCGACTGTTCGATAGCTCCGCGGTGATCGCCGGCACGCCGGCCCGCGCCGCGGCGAGTCGGAACTTCCCAGTGAAGTCGTCGTCTTCGTCGATCGGATCGTCGTCGGCGAGGAGGGACTCGGTGCCGAACGCTTCCGCGAGTGTCTCGGCCATCGGGTCCGACTGCCGGAATCGGACGTGTTCGAGCATCTCGGGCGTCCCGGTGTGGAGGTCGATCGCGACGTCGGCGGCCTCGACGAGCGGCCAGACGCCCGCGACCAGCCGTTCTTGAAAACTGCCGTCGGCGTCGCCGGGCCAGATGCGGTTGAAGTTCGAGTTCAGCGCGTCGTACGCCTCGGGCGTCAGATACGAGCGATGATCGAAGGCGATCGGGTTGACGACCGGAACGGCGACGACCGATCCCGCAAAATCGGCGTCGACGAGGTGGCTATGCAGGCGACGGAGCGCCGCGGGGCCGTTGAGTTCGATGCCGTGCTGGGCCGCCTGGACGAAGACCGTCGGGCCGTCGCCGCCGCTGTAGCGGTGAACGGTCACGGAGATGTCGCGGCCGGAGGGGAAGTGACCGAGACGCCGGTCGGTCGTCGTGTGTGTCACGGGCTCGTAGTCCATACGCGGTGGCCACGTCGCCGGGACAAAAATCCCGGGTTCGGCGCAGGTCGGCGGCGGGGGAAACAGTGCGTTGGGCCGCGGGCGAGAAATCGGCAGATCGGGCGGGGGCGAGAAATAGACGGGCTGGCCCGCGGCCGACACGAACGAGCCGTACGTTTATCCCAGCCCTGGGCGACCGTTCGGATATGCATCTGGAGACCGAGACGTGGACCGACGTAGCGGACGCCGAGACGGATCTGGCGCTGCTCCCCGTCGGCAGCACCGAACAGCACGGACCACACGCGCCGCTCGGTACCGACACCCTCGACGCCGAGGCCGTCGCCGACGCGGCCGCCGAGCAGTACGACGATCCGGTCGTCGTCGCGCCCGCGATCCCGGTCGGAATCGCCGAGGAACACCGCGAGTTTTCCGGGACGCTCTGGACGACGGAGTCGACGTTCCGATCGTACGTCCGCGACGTCGTCGGAAGCCTCGCGTCCCACGGCTGGGACCGCGTCGTCGTCGTCAACGGCCACGGTGGGAATATCGCGGCCCTCCGAGAGGTCACGACCCGGATCGTCCGCCACGACGATGCGTACGCCGTCCCGTTCACGTGGTTCGATGAAGTCGACGAGCACACCTCCGAGATGGGCCACGCCGGGCCGCTCGAAACCTCGCTGCTCCGGCACGCGAACCCCGAGACCGTCCACGAGGATCGCCTCGAAGAGGCCGCAGACGGTAGCAGCGACCGCTGGGGAGACTGGCAGGGCCGCGTCAACCTCGCGGTCGACTCTCACGAGTTCACCGAGAACGGCGTCGTCGGCGATCCCCGCGAGTCGAGCGCGGACCTCGGCGAGGAACTGCTGGACCTGTCGGCGGCAGCGCTCTGTAAACTCCTCGACGCCGTCCGCGAACGCGACCCGCAGGCCCGGATCGACGGGTAGAGCATAACGTGTAATATCCGAGTCGTGTTGAGCCAGGACCGCTCGGACGAACGACGTGTCGAGAGCGGAAATCGACGCGGGCGACACCTATATGTGCGGCACACAGTCACCTCCGGACGAGAATGGATTCGACAGACAGCGTGCCGAATCAGGCTGGGACAGTCATCGTCGGAGCCGGAATCGTCGGCTGCAACCTCGCGTACCAGCTGACGGCGCTCGGCCGGGACGACATCGTCGTCGTCGATCAGGGACCGATGCCGACCACCGGCGGGTCCTCGACGCACGCGCCCGGGATTATGTTCCAGACGGCCGAACCGAAGGAGCTCTCGCAGTTCGCCGACTACAGCCGCCGCGTCTACTCTGATCTCGAAGGCGCGGACGGCCAGCAGGCGTACAACGAAGTCGGCGGCATCGAGGTCGCCCGCACCGAAGAGCGGATGAAGTTCCTCCAGCGCCGCGTCGAGCACGCGAAGGCGTGGGGGATCGACGATCCGCAGTTGCTCTCACCCGAGGAGGTCACAGAGCACCTCCCGCTCGTGAACGAAGACGAGATCCTCGGCGGCTACTACTCCCCGACCGACGGACAGGTGTCGGGCGTCGTCGCCTGTGACGCGCTCGCCCGGGAGGCGATGGACCGCGGCGCGCAGTTCGTCCCCCACACGCGGACGGAGGACGTCGAGACAGCGGGCGGCGAGGTGCAGGCCGTCGTCACCGAGAACGGGACGATCGAGTGCGATGAGGTCGTCGTCGCGACCAACATCTGGGCGCGACAGCTCGGCGAGAAGCTCGGCGTCCACCTCCCAGTCGCGCCGGTCGAACACCAGTACACGGTGACCGAGTCGCTTGAGGAACTCGCAGACAGCGCGGTCGACATCACCGACCACCCGCTGTTCGAGAACTACGAGAACGTCTCCGGCGAGAAGGCGAAACGGCTCCTCGTGGGGCCGGATCGGCCGATCCTGCGCGATCAGGACAACGCGATGTACTTCCGGAACCACGGCGACGCCTACGGGATCGGCTCGTACAACCACGAGTCGATCGTTCCGGACCCGCAGGAACTCGGCGGTAACGACCCCGACGGCGAGCAGGGCTCAGTACACGAGTTTACCGACTACCATATGAACAACGCGACGCACCCGGACCGCCCGGACAAAGCGCCGCGGCAGGCCAGCGACGAACTCCTCCCCGCCACCGAGGGCAAAGAACTGGAGTTCAAATACAACGGGATGTTCTCGGAGTCGCCGAACGGGCTCCCGATTCTCGGTCCCGTCGAGAAGTACGACGGGCTCTGGAGCGCGACGGCGATCTGGGTCACGCACGCCGGTGGCGCGGCCAAGGCACTCGCAGAGTGGATGGAGAACGGCGTGCCCCGACTCGACGGCGAGCCGATGGATCTGGCACACTGCGACGTCAACCGCTTCGACGAGCACGAGGGCAGTTGGGACTTCACCCGCGACATCGGCGGCGAGGAGTACCGCATCGTCTACAACATAATGCACCCCAAATGGGTGTGGACCGAGCACCAACGGGACATCCGGCGGACGCCGATGTATCACTCCCACAAGGAGCGCGACGCCGAGCTGTGGGCCGAAGCCGGCTGGGAGGAGCCACAGTGGTTCGACTCGAACGCCGATCTGCTGGCGGAGTACGGCGAGCAGATCCCCGAGCGCGACGAGTGGACCGGCAAGTACTGGTCACCGATCGAGGGTGCAGAAGCCCTGAACGTCCGCGAGAACGTCGGTCTCCACGATATGACCTCCTTCAACAAGATGGAGGTCGTCGGCGAGGACGCCGGCGAGTTCGTTCAGTACCTCTGTACGAACGATATGGACATCGACGTCGGCGACGTGAAGTACACGCTGATGTGCAACGAGGCGGGCGGCGTCCGCGCCGACATCACAGTCACTCGGACCGACGAGGACCGTTATCTCCTCTTGACGACCGGCCGTGAGGTCGGAAACAACCACGTCGCGTGGGTCCGCGAGCAGTCGCCCGAGAGCGTCGTCGTCAACGACGTCACCTCCAGTTACGCGGCGATGGTCTGTACCGGGCCGAACGCCCGGAAGGTGCTCTCGAAGGTCACAGACGTCGACCTCTCCGACGACGCCTTCCCGTTCTTCACGAGCCAGGAGTTCTTCGTGAAGAACGTGCCCGTGACGGCGCTGCGCGTCTCCTACGCCGGCGAACTCGGCTGGGAGTTCTACACGCCCTCGGAGTACGGCGAACGGCTCTGGGAGATCCTGCTCGATGCGGGCGAAGAGTACGGGATTCGACCGTACGGCAACGGTGCGCTCGACGCGCTCCGCATCGAGAAGGGCTTCCGCCTGTGGGGTCACGACCTGCACACCGAACACAACCCCTACGAGGCCGGTCTCGGTTGGGCCGTCGACCTCGACACCGACTTCATCGGGAAGGAGGCCGTCGCTGCAGCCGCCGAAGGCGAGAACATCGACCACGAGGTGGCCTGCCTGACGCTCGACGACGAGGACGAGACGATCCTGCCGCATCGCCCCGTGTTCGCGCCCGGTGAGGACGAGACGCTCGGGTACGTCCACAGCGCCGAGTACGGCTACGCCGTCGGCGCGTGCGTCGCCTATACGTACCTCCCGCCGGAGTACGCCGAACCCGGAACAGACGTTGAGATTCTCTACGAGGGCGACCGCTACGAGGCGACGGTCCGCGAGGAACCGCTACTGTAAGGCGACACACCGCGGCGCTTTCGAATCAGGTCGGCCGCGAGCGTCTTCGACCGGGCGTCTCCGTCCAGTCGCGCTCGAACTACCGCTGTAATCGCGGAATCGACAGCGTGATTCGGTTTCCCTCGGTGGGAGAGCGTTCGACGGTAATGTGTCCGTCGGAGAGTTCGACGGCCCAGTGAACCGCCTCGGGGTCAAGCCCCGAGGCTTCTGTCTTCCCGCAGTTTAGTCTGACACTCCCACCGTCCTCGACGCCGCACCCCGAGATGGGTCACGGTCGTCTCGAACGGACGAGTGGGTTGCGGTCGGGGCGTCCACGGCCCCCGATGCCCGCCGTCGCACCTTCCGAACAACGGGAAGACTGTTGAGAGCAGGCACATTCCAGTCCTGATGCTTCTTGATGCCTTTCACGGCGATGTTGACGCTTGCACCTCGGTCGCTGTGGTCTTGATGGGAACACGACCGGCATTTGAACCGCTTCTTGTTCCGGTTCGCTCGCTCGGCGTGCCCGCACATCGGACACCGTTGACTCGTCTTGTACGGGTCAATCCATCCAGTCGGAATGCTCTCGAACGACGCCTTGTACGACGTGTAGTATTGGAGGGCGCGGAACGGGAGGTGGTGCAAGCGTCGATTCATCCGCGTACCGTAGTCGATGCTG
>NZ_JANHAV010000017.1 GCF_024464655.1 Halobellus inordinatus | reverse complement strand
CTCGGTTGTCTGTTGCTCACCGTGTCGGCTTCATCCCCCGCCTGTTCAGTCCTCGGTTCCGACAACAGGTGTCGGAACGCTCGTCCCTCACGGGAAGGCGGGGGTATGCGCCTCGAATCTCTATAACAAATTCAGATCGTCTTCCTAAAGCCGTGATGATACAACGCGCGTGTCTGGTATCGCAGTGGTCCATCGATTCGCTTTTATGCGAATCTCATACCTCTGCCGGTCGAGGGTCTCTTAGGGATTATCGTAAGTCTCCATAGATTTCTCGCCGGACGATACGGCGAGAATCTCTGAACAGTTACGACAATCCCAATCTGGACCTCCGACCGGCTACCATAATCCAGATCAGTCTACCACTGAATCATCCTCTTCACGTTCGTGAACCCAGACCGTCGAAATTCGGGTTCCCTCAACGTTCGTCACCTCAATGACGTACCCGTCGACCTCAACGTGATCGCCACGTTCTGGCGCGCGGTTGAGTTGCTCGAGTACCAGTCCGCCGATCGTTTCGACCTCCTCACTTGTGAACTCTCCCTCGATCATATCGTTTATTTTCGATAGCGGTACGCCCCCGTCAATGTCGTACCCCTCATCGCCACGCCGGCGAATCGAGGGTTCACGCTCGTCCATATCAAACTCATCCCGGAGGTCTCCAACGAGCGCCTCGACGACGTCTTCAACCGTTGCAATCCCCTCAAATGCCCCCCACTCGTCGATAACTGCGACCATTTGCTGTTGATCTTCCCTGAACTGTCTTAGGAGATCGCTCAGTGCCATCGTCTCTGGAGCGATGATAATCTCGCGGGCGATGTCGCCGACTATCTCGGCGTCACCGTCCTCCACCTCCGCTCGGAGCACGTCCTTGACGTCTACGAATCCGATCACTTGGTCGCTGTCGTCGGCATCAAGAACTGGATAGCGCGTATGACCAGCCTTGAGGACGATCGACTGGAGGTCGGAGAGCGAGGCATCGGCGGGAACGCTCACCACGTCCGGTCGTGGAACCATAACCTCCCGCACCACGACATCGTCGAGATCGAAGACCCGCTCGATCATCGTCACTTCCGCAACGTCGATGTCTCCTTCCTCACCGGATCGAGTCAATACCCGAAGGAGCTCCCGCTCGCCGAGCGTCTCATCCGTTTCGGAAGCGGGGGGCACACCAAGTGCTCGCGTGAATGCGTTGGCAGCCCCGTTGAAGACGACGATTCCGGGATAGAGGATGTAATAGAAGACCTTCATCGGCGGGGCGAGGAACAGGGAGAGTCGCTCGGTCTGGGCGATTGCGAGCGTCTTCGGAGCGAGTTCACCGAAGACGACGTGGAGGAACGTGATGATACTGAAGCCGATTGCGAAAGCGACGAGATGGATGAGACCCGCCGGGAGAATCGGTTCCAATATGGGTTCGATGAGCGCCGCCACAGCGGGTTCGCCGACCCATCCCAACCCGAGCGAGGCGATAGTAATGCCGAGTTGCGTCGTCGCGAGATAGTCGTCAAGGCTCACCATCACTTCTTGGAGCGTCCCCGCGCCGGGGCGTCCCTCCTCAGCAAGTTGTTCGACCGATGTCCCCCGTATCCGTACGAAGGCGAACTCTGCAGCGACAAAAAAGCCGTTCAACACCACCAGAGCCAGTGCAAGGACGACCTGCGCCAGCGAGAGCGCGATATTTACCATCGGTGGGGCTGGAAGCTAGGGTTACTTGATTGTCGTGTGTCCATATGGGGGCCTCTCGTTCCATCTACTAAAATTATTTAAAATAAGTTCAAAGCGAGCTGACTGGTTGGGTATCGAATCAGTCCTGTATATTTCCTCACCGAGACTGTCCTGCTGAACTCACTCTCTGTGGGTACTGTAAGAAGGGGTAAGAGGGAGATTTATCCCTGATATTCGGCGGTAGGGGTTTTAATTCTCATATCACAATTCGGAATAAGCATTTTAACGTGCTCTCGCTCTCTAACTCTCGCATCCTGTTTCTGTCAGAGGTTGGTACTACCGCCCGATTGATGAGGGGAACACTCGCGAGAAGAGGGTTGAAGCTGCACTGATAGGGATTATCGTAAGTCTCCATAGATTTCTCGCCGGACGGCACGGCGAGAATCTCCGAACAGTTACGATAATCCCTATGAGATACAGCATCGTCTTCATCAGGTGTACACTGTTCTGTTGCCGGCCAACGGGTCCAAAGTAACTCCTTGTGACTAGTTCTATGACACCCTGAAGAGGAGGTCGTGGAGATTCCGTCGGCATTGGACTCGTAAGGCCAGTTCACTGGGGGCGCTCTTTCGTTCCTGGAGTTTGATGTCCAGCGGGTCTTCGATCTCACCCATCACTGCTTCGAGGGCGTCCGTCGCGGAGATCAGTCCCACGACGTTCTCCTCGTCCTCATCGTACACGAGCGCGAGTTCCTGGTGTTCGTCCTGAAACTGGTCGACGGCATCGCTGATGAGCGTGTCTGCTTGAAGGGTCATCGGAGTTGGGCTCACCGACGACTATCTCCGTCCCTTCGCCGTCGACAGGTACGCCAAGCTCAATCCTGCCGTCATCCTCCTCGGTATCCTCGGAGGAGCGTACGCATTCGGGATTATTCGGTCCCGTCGTCCTCGGCGCACTCAAAGCCGCTCTCCGCGTCGGCCTGGATAACTGGTCCCAGATCGACGAGAGCGACATCGGTTGACCAACCGATCGTAATCAATCGAACAACAGCTCTTCGAGTCGCGTCCCCAGCTTCGGAGTCCCAAACCGACGGCGAAACTCCAGGACAATCTGTCCGACGCCGAGAGGGAGCAGGCTCATTCCGAGCACGACGAGCCAGCTTTCGAGACCGATGGGGGCAGTGCTCAGTGCCAGCGAAACCCCCGGCAGGTAGACCGTGCCAATCACCAGCAGAGCGGACAGGCCGAGGGCACCCCAGACGTACGCGTTCTCGGTGACCTCGTTGCGCACGATGCCCGACGTGAGCTCTCTCATATTGAACACGTGCCAGAGCTGGGCGAACGCTAGCGTGAGGAACGACATAGTGACGACCTCGTCGGCCCCCATACCGCCGGCGTATATGCCGCCCCCGATCACGAACGCGCCGACAGTCGCGACTGCAATCATCGCTCCGTACAGCCCCAGTTCGGTCCAGTGCGTCCGGGTCAGGATCGCCTCGTCGGGATCCCTTGGTGGCGTGTTCATAATATCCTTGCTGCCCCCGCACGCTCCCAGTGCAAACGCCGGGAAGATGTCAGTCACAACGTTGAGAAAGAGGATCTGCAGGGGGAGCAACGGCAGCGGAAAGCCCAGGAGTGCGGCGATCAGAATGGCCAGCAGTTCGCTGAGGTTACAAGACATAAGATACAGCACGAATTTCCGGATGTTCCGGAAGATGATCCGCCCCTCCCTGATGGCGTGGTAGATGCTCGTGAAGTTGTCGTCCTGGAGGATCATGTCCGCCGCCTCCTGGGCGACCTGGGTCCCTCGCTGACCCATGGCGACGCCGATGTCGGCCCGTTTCAGCGCCGGCGCGTCGTTGACCCCGTCACCGGTCATGGCCACGATCGACCCGACTGCCTGGTGGATGTCGATTAAATCGAGCTTGTTCTCCGGGGCGACCCGCGCGAAGACCGACGCGTTCACGAACCGCTCCATCTCGTCCTGAGACAGGTTCTCGGGGTCGTCGAGTTCGCTCCCCTGGATTATCTCGTCATCCTCCGGGTCCATCAACCCGACACTCCGGGCGATGTTTTTAGCCGTCCCTGGGTGGTCACCGGTCACCATGACGATTCGCAACCCCGCGTCCAGACAGTTCTTAATGGTCGATTTGACCTCCTCGCGTGGGGGATCGATCATGGCGACCAACCCGAGCAGCGACAGCTCCTCGTACGGCGGGTCGTCCGTACTCTCGACCTCCTTCCTGGCGAGAGCGAGGACGCGCAATCCGTCTTCGGCCATAGCCTCGCTTTTCTGGATCCACTCTTCTTTATCGCGGTCCGAGAGAGGCTCGGTGCCGTCACCCGTTACCAGCTGGGTCGACGACTTGACGACCGCCTCAGGCGCACCCTTCACGGCGACCCTGTAGCACCCGTTTAGCTCGTGGTAGGTCGCCATCATCTTGACGGACGGATCGAAGGACACCTCGTGGGCCTCCGGCATCGATTCGAGGAGATCGTCCCGATCTATACCGGCCTTCAATCCCGCTATCAGGAGGGCAGCTTCCGTCGGATCACCCGTCACAGCCGTCTTGCCATCCTCCTCAGTCACTGACGCGTTGTTACAGAGAACGCCCACCTCTAGCGCTTCCTGGAGGGCGGGATCCTGTGGCTGACCCCGTTCCTCGTCGCCGTGCTGGAACGCCCCCTTGGTGCCGAGTCCGGTCCCGGTGACGGCGACCGAGCCGTTGGCCAGTTCGTACTGGCTGACGGTCATCTCGTTCTCCGTCAGTGTGCCCGTCTTGTCGGTACAGATGATGTTCGTCGAACCCAGCGTCTCGACGGAGCCGAGGTTGTTGATGAGGGCGTTGCGGTCCGCCATCCGCCACATCCCGCGTGCGAGCACGAGCGTGGCGACGACCGGCAGCCCCTCCGGAATGGTCGCAATAGCCAGTGCGATGGCCGTCTCGACCATCAGATACAGATCCTGTCCTCTGAGCCAGCCCGAGACGAGGACGATCGCAGCCACGACGAGCAGGAACGGAACGAGTTTCTGTCCGAGGTCATCGAGCTTCTGCTGGAGCGGCGTCTTCTCCTCAGCCTCTCCCTGAAGGGACGCCGAGATCTTACCGAGTTCCGTGTCCATCCCCGTGGCCACCACGATCGCTTCGGCGGTCCCCCGCGTCACGTTTGTCCCCTTGTAGAGTATGTTCTCCCGCTCGGCGAGGGGCACGTCTTCCTCAAGGACGTCGCTCGTCTTTCCGACAGGAACGGACTCGCCGGTGAGTGCCGATTCGTCGGCCTGGAGCTTGGAGGGCTCGATCACTCGAAGATCGGCCGGAACGACGTTCCCGGCGTCGAGGACCACGACGTCGCCCGGTACCAGCTCTTCCGCGGGAACGTCCCTCACCTCTCCCTCCCGGCGAACGCGGGCCTCGATCTCCGTCATCTCCTGGAGACCCTCCATCGACTTGATGGCCCGCATCTCGGTAACGAATCCGATGAGCCCGTTGATGAGGAGGACGACGAAGATAGCGACACCCTCGACGTTCTCGTTCAGTGCGAAGGCTGCCACCCCTGCCACCGCCAGCAACAGGACGATGAAGCTCTTGAACTGGTCAACCAGAACCCCCAACCAGCCCCGCTGTTCCGCCTCTCGCAACGCATTCGGGCCGACCCGTTCACGCCGTGTTTCGGCTTCGTCCTCGCTCAGTCCCTCGTCTACAGAAACCTCGTAATGCGCGATGATCTCATCAGACGATTTCGTCCACGGCGTTTGAATCGGGTGTTCGTCCATTGCCAGAGGAGAAGTCCCTGTGAGTAGCCATGGTCGATAACAGTAAAAAAGGCGGTGTGAGTCCCCGATGATGTCCGGGCACGAAACCGGAACGGTGACGAGAATGCAGACATCTCGTGTCCAGGTACGGCCGTGAATGGAAAAATTGTTGTATAGGACGCTGAGTAACGGACCAAGAACGATCGAAGCCTGCCGTTCACAGGGACACGAAGTATTTTCTGCCCGTGTTAGTCGAACACCGGGGGTGGAGAGACGAGAACCGTACTACTATGTCGCCATCGCAGGAATTTACGTACGGTTGATTCGTGACGACCGTACCCTACGACCCCGTCCTGGCACCGCTAGCACTACTCCAGCAGTTTCCCGTGCAACTGCCGGTCTCTGTCGACGTACTCGTGGTTCTTGCGGTCGTCGTCGTCGCGCTCGTCCTGTTCATCTTCCAGCCGGTTTCGATCGATACCACCGCGATCGCCCTGATGGTCGTGTTGATCCTCCTCGGTCCGTGGACGGGCGTCTCCCCCGAGGAAGGCGTTTCGGGCTTCTCGAACCCTGCGACCATCACTGTGCTGGCGATGTTCATCCTCAGCGAGGGGGTGCGACAGACCGGCGTCATCCAGATACTCACGCAGAAAATGGAGTCGTTCGCAGGCGACAGCGAATTCCGCCAACTCCTCGCGACGGTCGGACTGGCCGGCCCGTCGGCGGGTTTCGTCAACAACACGCCCATCGTCGCAGTACTCATCCCGGCCGTCACGACCCTCGCCCGGAAGACCGGCACCTCGCCGTCGAAGCTGCTGATCCCCCTCTCCTTCGCCGCGATGCTGGGCGGGATGCTCACCGTCATCGGCACGTCGACGAACCTGCTCGCGAGCCAGATCTGGGCGCAGGTCGGCGGCCCGACCGCGGAACCGTTCTCGCTGTTCGAGTTCACGCAGCTCGGCGCCGTCGTGCTGGTCGTCGGCATACTGTACCTCCTCACGGTCGGTCGGTATCTCACGCCAGCCCGAATCGCAGCCGGGGGGACCCCCACGGACCAATTCGGCATGGCTGACTACCTGACCGACGTCGTCGTCCACGAGAACTCCGACCTTGTCGGGTCGCAGGTACGGGAGGTGCGACACGGCGACCTTGACCTGGATGTGTTCCAGATCGTGCGCAACGGCCGCAGCATCGTGCGCGGCCTTCCCACCGAGCGGATCCGCGCCGGCGACGTCCTCTCGGTCAGAGCGAGCCAGGAGACGCTCGAACAGGTCATTGGGGACGAACACCTCGATTTTCTGCCGGAACTCCTTGACGCCGTAGCGGGCGGGGACGAACCGCTCCCCGAGGGATTCGTGCCCGAAGACCATGCGTGGAACCGACCGTCGGTGACACCCAATCCGGCCACAAACGACGGTGAGAGCACGGAAAACGTGGAGGAAGCCGAGGCCGAAGTTTCGCTCACGGAGATCGTATTGCTCCCTGGGGCGTGGTTGAACAGACGGAACGGCGTTGCGGGATTCGAGCGAAACTACGACGTGACCGTGCTTGCCGTCCGCCGGGGGAACGAGGTGATTCGCCAGCGCCTCCGGGACGTGCGCCTGCAGGGCGGTGACGTGTTACTCGTCCAGACGAGCGAGGACGTCCTCGACCGTCTCCGGGATGACAGCAACATCGTCGTCTCCAGTGACAGGCGCTGGGAGGATTTCGACCGGACACGGATTCCAATCGCACTGGGCATCGTCGCCGCCGTCGTCGGACTGGCCGCCCTCGAGTACCTCCCGATAATGGTCAGCGCGCTCGTGGGCGTCGTCGCGATGCTCTTTTCGGGTATCCTCCGCCCCGCGGATGCCTACGAGGCCGTTGACTGGGACGTCATCTTCCTCCTCGCTGGCGTCATTCCCCTGGGAATCGCGTTCGAAGCGTCCGGTACCGCGGATCTGATCGCGTCGGGAATCGCCACCGAGGGCACCGTGCTGCCGCCGCTCGTGATGCTCGCAGTATTCTACTTGGGGACCGCAATCATCACGGAAATGATGAGCAACAACGCCAGTATCGTATTGATGCTCCCCATCGCCGTGGAGGTTGCGGGTCAACTCGGCGTCAACGCCTTCGCGTTCGCCCTCGCGGTGACGTTCGCCGCCAGCACGCCCCTGCTCAGTCCCGTCGGCTACCAGACGAACCTTATGGTCTACGGTCCCGGTGGGTACAAATTCACCGATTTCGCGCGCGTCGGGGCACCGCTACAGCTCATCCTGACCGTCGTGACGACGGCCGGCATCGCGTTCTTCTGGGGTCTGTGACAACATCGAGACTCCGATCCGTATTGGACACCGGTGTCGCACACTGCAGTCACCCCGGGGGATTCCGATCACCATCTACACTATTTTACAAACGTCTAATTATCCGCTAACTCCTCGTGATTCGGACTCTCCCGACTACCTACTCTTCGACTCACATTCAGCACTCTATTGAATCTGGAACTGGATGGTCGTGGCTCAACTGTTACTTTCCGGGGCAGCGCACCTGCGCGTTCAATTTGACATTTTTTACGTCACGGATCTCTACAGCATCGTATCCAATGTCGCCTGACCCAGGAGATGATCTGAATATCCAGGGACTTATCGAGAGTTCGCCGGATTCAATTGTGATTGCCAACCCCGAGACGGGAGAGATCGTGGAGGTGAACCAAGCGGCTGAAGAGTTCTTCGGCTACACGCAAGAAGAGTTACGCTCGATGGACATACTTGCCCTCCATCCTACCAACGAACGAGAGCGGTATGAAGACCTCTTTAAGACGCATTTTGAGCAGCAACCGGCGGTCATTTCACAATTCGACGATGGATCGCCCGTGTTCGTAGTCACGGCTGATGGCGACCGAATCCCCGTCGAAATCAATGCGTGGGCTATCGACGACGCGGAACAGGATCAGCCGCTCTTCCACGGCGTATTCCGGGATGTCTCGGAGCGACTCCGTCGGCAACGAGAACTCCAGCGCCAGAACGAACAACTAGATGAGTTTGCGAGCGTCATCTCACACGATTTACGGAACCCACTGGCTGTCGCACAAGGCCGCACAACGCTTCTTGATCAAGAGTGCGAGAGCGAACACACCGAGCCCCTTCAGACTGCATTGAGCCGGATGGAAGAGATCGTTGAAAATACCCTACTCCTCGCTCGTAACGGCCAACGAGTAGGTGAGATGGAACCGGTCAATGTCGTGAGTACGATTAGCAAGGGTTGGGAGATGGTTGCCACGTCGGCGGCCACGTTGGAGGCCGAAGACGACATTACGATTCGTGCAGATCCAGACCGCGTCCGGCATATCTGTGAGAATCTTCTTCGCAATGCCGTTGAACACGGCGGGGACGATGTTACTTTTTGGATCGGCCAAGCAGATGATCAGACCATCTACTTTGCAGATGATGGCCCGGGCATTCCTGAGGACGTACGGGATGCAGTTTTTGATCCTGGGTACTCATCTGCGTCTGATGGAACTGGATTTGGGTTGGCTATCGTTCAGCGGGTCGCTGACGCACATAGGTGGGATATCGAACTGACTGAAAGTGAGTTCGGTGGCGCACGGTTCGAGTTTACTGGCGTCGAAATCCAGTAATGAGGCTCTGGTGGATTCCTTGAGAGCTGACGATAACTGCGTGCGAGATATGTACTCTGTTCTGAACGAATCCGATTCTGGTGTGTGGCCTGTCAGACCATCTTGGTCTGGGAGTCTGCTGTACAAGTCACAACACGACTGCTAGGTGAGAATTCGATTGCGTATTACTCAGAGGAGTCGGTTTCTGGGGCCTGACTCAGCGCGTTCAGCGACGAAAAGAAACTCCCAATAAGTCCAATCAGTCCGACCCCGAGAGAGGCGATAACGATATTATTCGAGGTGCCGTACCCGCTGGCTTCAATTTGAACTGCCCACAGCATCAACACGATACTGAACAGGAGGACATCTCTTGACAGGGACATACACCACGTGCTAACAGCAAACTGCTTAGCTTTTCCCGATTGGTGCCTTGCTCGCTGCAACACCTGTAGCGAGCGCATTGCGAATCGTTGTGATAGGATACTCGTAGCGCTGTTGGCACTATCTCTCCACAGATTGGCCTCGTGACCGGGAGATGTTTCGGGACTTCAGGGCCGAATCAGCCGTGAGACTCTGCTTGCGAATAGTTCATCGGAAGTCGGGACAAACAAAGGATACATCTAGCAAATAATTTGCAGGCAAATTATTTTTGTGAGTGGCACGTACAGATGGATATGTCTCACAAAGTCGAGGATGAAACGACGGTCAACGAGAGCTACTCGATTACGGTCCCGGCAGCGATACGGAGAGAAGCAGGCGTCGAAGCAGGTGACAAACTCCGCTGGCACGTCGACGAAGATGGGACAATTTCGGTTGAACTCGTCAAACAACACTACGGCGCGTTTTCGCAGTTGGACCCAGTCGACATCGGTGAGCCAACCGATGCCGCAGCGGATCACGATCTCATCGCTGGAGATCGCTAATGGCCAGCGTTGTCGTTGACGCAAGTGTTCTCATCGCGGCCCGTCTTTCACGCGATCAGAATCACGAACGAGGGAAAGCGATTTCAGATGCGATCGACCTAGGTGACCTCCCGACAGCATACGTCTTGAGCGATGTTCTCGAAGAAGTTATCAACTATCTCCAAGCGAGAGCAGGCCACGATGTTGCTTCCGAAACGCTTGATGCACTCATCGAGAGTAGCGGGTTCTCACTCATCCAGACCTCGAAAACGGATTTTAACGCCGGCCGGTCGGTATTCCGACGATACGAGTCACTCTCGTTAACTGATGCTGTCATTGTTGCAACGATGCAGCGTGAGGAGGTCGAATACCTCTACAGCTTCGACGACGGATTCGACGGTGTTCCCGAAATCACTCGTCTTACCACAGCGGAGGACCCATTTGCGTGAGAGAGTACCTGTAGTGAACGATTCCTGTGTGAGTGTGGGAAGTCTTCTATGACCCCCTGTATGTTGCTACTCGACTGACCGTCTTCACTCGTGGAGCTGCTTTTCGACTTCGTCACTACTGGTCGCATCCACGGCTACTGCAACGAGGTCGTCGTGATGCTGTTCGATGACATCCGTTAGCTGGCGTGCGGTTCTGAGTTTGTATCGGACTTCTGGATCATCGACTTCCGCTGTCGCGTCCGCAAGGAGGGCGTCGATTGCATCGACGGGTGTGTCCGCCATATCGGGTCCTAGTCTGCGCCATAAAATAACATTTGGAAAACACGCTCATTCGTGAGTGAGGACACACAGTGCTGCGGTTTGACGCAATAACTGCTCCGAGACAGCCAGATCTCTGCTCTTAGGTGTCGCGAACACTCGGTGGCAGAAACCGCGGCTCGTCACTCTCACCGTCATCGTACCACAGGACGTCGTCGCCGGCCTCGATCCCATAGCGGGCCGCGATCTCGCTGGGGATCGTGATCGTGTAACTGCCGTTGGCCTCCTGGACGGCACGCGTGTCTGCGAACAACTCCGTGAGGGACTCCGACATATCCTGTTCCTCGTGTGGAACCCACTTGATCCCTGTTAAGACAGTAGTCCCCCAGGGCATCCAATGGGTCTGTAATGGACTCTCCGGTGATTCTCCGATTTCCTAGTCTCAGTACTTCACAAAGCCGGTTAGTTGAGACGTCTGCTTGCTGACGGTGTGTCCAATACCCAGCAAGCAGACGGTGAAATCCACGAGGACCAGCTCCTTAACTTCCTCGTCAACACGCTTGGCGAGGAAGTAGGGCTCAGCCTCGGTAGCAACGCAGAAATCGATACTGAAGACATCTACGAGGTCCTCGTCGGCGCCTGCGCCGACGGGACCTCAATCTCCGAACTCTGTGAATCCAGTGACGACTCA
>NZ_JANHAV010000016.1 GCF_024464655.1 Halobellus inordinatus | reverse complement strand
TCATCTTCGATCCCGACTGGGAGACGATCACCTGGACGCCCGAAGACGGCTCGGACACGTTCGTCTGGTGGGGCGGCAAAGCCGGCTCACACGCCCGCCGCCAGTACGACTTCGTCCCCACCGACGAGACAGACTGGAGCGACCAAGGAAGCGAACATAGCTGCCGGCCGCTTCGGGAACGGCACGAAGCGAAGGAACCACCTGCTGAAGCCGACGACTGAAACGTCCGTACACGAGCAACCGTAGCATAACAGATCTGGTTCCCCCCTGACGTCGGCCGCTGGTAGGTAGCGCGGTCGACGTCGTGCCTGTCAAGGCTGAACAGTCCCCGAACAGCGTACTGTGCAGATAACACGATAGCCACCATCGGTAATTATTTATTGTATGCTATTATATCGTGACTTGGATTCCCATGGCAGAGTTTCCGTTACTCGTACGGTTCCGTACGGACGACTATCCGACCCTCGTGCCCGTCGATTCCGAAGACACGGTCGAGGAGGCGGCGAACAAGATCTCACATATCGTGGACAGTCGGGTCCACATCGACCACGATCGACCGCTGGAGATGATCTACGAAGGGGACGTCGTTCCAGGCGACGAGCGCGTCTCGGAGGCCCTCGAACCCGTAGAGTACGTCGAGATCCAATACGAGGGCGAGGAGATCCCCGAAGGATTCGGCGAGTCACATCCTGCGTGGAACGATGAAAGTATGCTCGAAGCACACCCCGAACACGCGAAACCTCAAGAGTAAGTATGCCAAGAGAAACTGCGAACACGCGCGACGGAGAAAAGCACTACATCTGCGACGACCACGACATCTGGGCCGACGAGGTGACCTTCTTTGAGGTCGGCGACCGGAAAGTCCTGATCTGGCGAGACCTCGAAGAGCGGATTCACGCCTACGACGCGATCTGTCCCCATCAGGACCGAGATCTAGAGGAGACCGGTGACCGAGGATGCGTGTGCGGACCGCACGACGACGACACGACGCTCACCTGTAGGGCCCACACCTGGGAGTTCGACCTGAAGTCGGGCGAGGGGCTAAACCCCACCGGAAACGGCCTGAACGAGTACGAAGCGGGCGTCGACGGCGGCGAGATTTACGTCGTGATTCCGGAGGGGAGCTGAAGATGGGGAAAGTTGGACCCGTCCTCCGGAACAACAGAGAGACCGAAGGGATCATCGAGGCGCTGAAGCGTGATACCGACGGAGAGGTCGAAGTCACCGACCGGCGCGCGTACCTCCGTGTCGAGGCCGAAGACAGGTGCGTCGTGACGAAGGAGACGCTGGACGAGATCCTCGGAAAGGGCGCAATCCAAGTCCCTGGTGGGATCGAAGAGCAGATCTCCTCGTTCAAGGGGTACATCAAGCCCCAGTCGGATCGAATCGAGTTCGTCAGCGACATCAAAGAGACCCACTCAGACCAATAGATCGATGAGCGAAAAGGACTACCCGATGAAGCAAGAGACGTATCGGACGTACAGCACTTGGAACCAGCGGCGTGTCCCGACGACGTACGACATCGCCGCCCACCGGACGAACTACGACATCGGCGAGCGGTACGACGGCACGGTTCCCCGGCTGGCTGTCTCCTCGGACGAGGCGCTCCCCCAGTGGTATCAAAAGTACCGAGAAGGAAGCGCCATCACTGGAGAGTACCCCGACGACTTCGACTCGTGGCGAGACCCCCGCGAGCTTACCTACGAGAAGTACAACGAGTTGATGGACAAGCGGGAGAGCACGATCGAAACGTTGTACGAGCAGGCAGAAGTGCTCGAACGCGGAACCGAGCGGAGTGACGACCCGTGGCTCGACTTCCAAGAACGGGCGTTCCTACCGCTTCGATACCCGTGTCACGGGCTACAGATGATCGCGTCGTATCTCACGATGTTCGCGCCGTCCAGTACCATCAGCACGGCGATGACGTTCCAAGCGACGGACGAGATCAGACGACAAGAGCGTCTCGCGCGTCGAGCGACCCAGCTGCACAAGGAGTTCCCGGAGAAGGGGTTCACCGAGAACGAGCGCGAAATCTGGGAAGAAGACGAGATGTGGCAGCCGTTGCGGAAGGTCCTCGAAGAACTCCTCGTCGAGTACGACTGGGGCAAGTCGTTCGTCGGCACGAACCTCGTCCTGAAGCCGCTGCTCGACGAACTCTTCTTGGCACACTACTCGGAACTCTTCGACAAGAACGACTCGAACCTCTACGCACAGGTCCTCGACAACTTCTATCTCGACGCGGACCGGAGCCAGGAGGTCGCCGCCTCGGTTGCAGATCACGTCATCGAGATCGACGAGTCGAACGAGGCCGTCGTACAGGAGACTGTCGACGAGTACTACCCGGCCAGTGAGGAGGCAGTCGAGGCGTTCCGACCGGCGTTCGAGTCGATGCCGCCGGAGACGATGGCTTTCGACGACGTACTGGCCGACATCCGCAGGAAGTACGACGCGATGCTCGCGGACCTCCCCGTGTCGCGCCCCGCCTAACTAGAGATCCACCTCGCCGACGCCGCTTTCGCGTCGCGCGTAGCTGCAGGTACAGGCCTTTTATCGGCTGTTTTGTGGCGTTTCGGGACAAATTTTAATATAGTTCGGTTAAAGTACTCCAGTGCATATGCTACCAAACGTGAGGCGTGAGGACTGGTACCAGACGGCGACGAACACGAACTGGGATCTGTCCTACGTCGACGAAGAGGAGGCCTTCCCACCGGAGATGACGGGGCAGGACGCGTACGACATTCCCGAAGGCGGTTGGGAAGCCTGGGAGGAGACCTACAAACAGACGGCCCGAGAGTACTACGAGACGCAACACGAGAAAGACGGGAGCGTCTACTCGGTCAGTTCGGCGATGGAGCAGTCGGGGCTTCCACACTCCCTCGGGATGGGTTGGGAAGACGTCTTGAAGTTCCACTTCGCGTCGGTCCCGCTGCTGGAACGCGCCGCCGTGACGAGTGAGTCGCAGTACGCTCGTTTCGCGCCGGACAGCGCGTGGCGACATATGGCGCAGTTCGGCGCGATGGACGAACTGCGACACACCGAACTGCAGCTGCGGATTCCTCACAGTTTCGTCAAGGAGGACGCCCAGTACGACTGGAGTAAGAAGCTCTATCACACCGAAGACTGGGCGTCGGTCGCGGCGCGCCACCTGTTTGACGACTTCAAAGCCTCTAACGCGATCGACTCCGCGCTACAGGTCACGTTCGCGTTCGAGACCGGATTCACGAATATGCAGTTCCTCGCGCTGGCCTCCGACGCCGCGGACGTCGGTGACATCGAGTTTGCGGAGGCCATCTCGTCGATCCAGACCGACGAGGCCCGACACGCCCAGCAGGGCAATGCAATCATCGAGATCCTCGACGAGTACGACGACCTCGACCGTGCACAGTATCTGGTCGATAAGTCGTTCTGGCGCTGTTACAAACTGTTCTCGGCGCTGACGGGCCCAAGTATGGACTACTACACGCCCGTCGAGGACCGTGAGATGTCCTGGGGCGAATTTATGGAAGAGTGGATCGTCGACCAGTTCCTCGAGAATATCGAGAGCACCGGTCTCGAAAAACCGTGGTACTGGGAGCAGTTCATCGAGCTGGTACGAGAGGGTGGCACCAGCCACTATATGGCGGGCGGACACTACCACTGGCGGCCGACGCTGCCCATCGCGCCGCCGGGTGTCACCGAGGAAGACCGCGAGTGGCTCGAAGAGAAATACCCCGGCTGGGAGGACCGCTGGGGCGAAAAGTGGGATCGGCACGCAGAGGCGATGCGGAACGACAACCTCGAAAAGACGGTCGCCGACGACCTCATCGTGCTGTGTGACCTCTGTCAACTTCCCGCGATTCACGCGGACCCCGACCGCGAGAATAACCGCCTCCACTCTCACGAGCACGACGGCGAGACGTACTACTTCTGCTCGGAGCCGTGTCAGTGGATCTTCGAGAACGAGCCCGAGCGCTACGCGGAGCACAAATCCATCCTGCGCCGCTTCCTGGCTGGCGACATCCAGCCGCAGACGCTCGAAGGGGCTCTCGAGCATATGGGTATGGGCGAGGAGAACGTCCACGAGCGCGGCATCGACTTCCGCGCGCCCGAGTGGGGAGACGACTGGGCCGACTGGAATCCACCGTCCGCAGAGCCGACTAGTGCCGCCAGCGACGACTAACACGTGAACTACCCTACTCGCTCACGGCTGACGCCGTTCGCTCCTTGAGGGTAGGGCTTCCTGCTTCCACGACGCGCTTTGCAGACACCTGAGTGGTGTCCGTAGGGAGCGCAGTCTCCACAGGCGTTAACGAATCGCTGCGCGATTCGTTCGCACACCAGAAATCTTCGATTTCTGGGGACGTTCGTTCGGAGTGTCCCACTCCTACGTCTTCGAGACCGCGAGAAAGAATGTTCCACGCCGCATTCGCGTCCCTATCCGCCTCGAACCCACACGCCGGGTAAGAGTGTTCACGGACCCATAGCGGCTTCTCTGTCGAGACGCCACACGCCGCGCACTCTTTGGTCGTCCCTCTCGGGTTGACCGCCACGAAGTGCGTCCCTTCGCGCTCGCACTTGTATTCGAGTAACGAGAGGAACGTCCGCCACGCGGCGGAGGCGGTGTTGCGGCTGTTCGATGGCGATTCCAGCATCCCCTTCACGTTCAGGTCTTCGACTGCCACGAGGTCGTACTCCCGACCGTAGTAGTTCGAGAGTTTGTGCAAGAAGTCGCGGCGCTTCCGTCGGAGATCGGCGTGACATTCCGCGACCCGTCGCCGTTGCTTCTCCCAATTGTTCGACCCGTGTTCCTTCCGTGAGAGGGACCGCTGTTCGTGTTCCAGTCGCTCCCGCTCGGCGGAGAGGTCAAGCGACCCCACTGCGGTTCCGTCGGTGTCGTGTGCGTACTTGAGAATCTCCGCTACTCTCGTTCCTCGATTAACTCGTCCAACTGCTCACGGACGAACGAGGAGAGATTGAGGTGTTGGTCCTCAATCCACTCGTCTTGGTCTTCCCGGATGGTGATTGTCTTCCGTTTCACTGTAATGCACGATGTGCACGTCACACGTATAATAGCTACGGTAGACATAGGCCTGTGAGTCTGCAACAAAACAGTGTATGGAAAACGATGACGGCACTGTCTCCCCGCCCTACTGTGCTACTCGGGCTTCGCCCTGCGTTGCTCGTTGAGGACGAGGGCTTAGCGCCTTTATCCAGCTAACACCTAAACAGAGGCGTTCCGCAGACACGGCGAGAAGCAACGGTGGAACGGAGCGATACGCGTCGAGACCGCAGGATTCGATCGCTTCCGGTACTTTTTGACCGGTGGTTGCGATATATTTAATTACTATTAGATAGTATTGAGTGTCAATGGCTCCCACGAGTCAAGAGCAAGAGTCCCTAGGCGAGTGCCCGGCATGTGGATACGAATTTACCGAGGACGACATCCTCGATGGTCCGCCGCCGCTGTACGGCGAACCAACCGTTCGATGTCCGAATTACGACGGCACCGATCCGACCGACGAGCATCGAGCGGTCTTCGAGGACCTCGAAGGGACGCCCCACTCTATCAGGGTGTCGAATCTCGAGGTTGAACAGGCAGACTAGCGTAGTGAGCGACAGAACCGACAGTGGACCCCGACAAGTCAGCAGGGGTCCGCAGTCAAACGTTGTAACTCACTCAAAAGTTATTTATAATATTCTTTCGAACGTGCTACTATGGCCGACGAGCAGTTTCACCCATCAGAGTGCTGTGTCAAGTGCCCACACTTCGATGAGTTCGGGCGGGCGTGCACACACAGTCTACGACAAGCAATCATCAAGGAACTCACAGACGAGACGTCCACGAACTGTCCCATCTACTCCGAGGTTCGAGCGCAATCGATGCGTGACCTCGAACAGCAGCTAGTTTCGTAATACTGTCGAACACAATTGCGCCAGGTGATCAGTCACTCGACGCAACGAAGTGCTGTACAGACTCGTGTCCGAGAGTGTGAATCAGCGTGCGAAAAAGAGAGTCGCAAATCGGAAACTCCTAACTCACGCTACAGTTTCGGCGGCCGCTCGCCGAGAATATCTTCGATCGCCTCGCGGAACATCTCGATGTTCTCTTTCGAGTCCACAGCGGTCGACGCTTTGGTCTCGGGAAGGTTTGTCTCTTTAGCGAGCTCGATCTTTCCTTCGAGACCCTCCTGATCCTCGATATAACTGTAGTACTCCATCAGCTTATCACCGCGGAAGAAGTCCATAATCGCGCGGATGTAGGGAGCGGCCTCTTCTCCCCACTCGTCGATCGGTTTCACCCGCCACTCGCAGTCGTCGTGTCCCATCCCGGCACACTTCGATTCCATCGCCAAAACGGGAATCTCTGCAAATCCGCTGCACCACGCTGACGCGTATCCAGTCAGGCTCCAGCAGACCGGCTCTTCGGCCTCGCCGTTGTAAATCACGTGCTGCTCTGCTTCGTAGGAGTTGTGCCAGAGGCCCCCATATCGGAACTCGCCGGCATCCTCGTCGTACTCGTATTCGGTCGTTTCGACGCTGACAAGTCCCTTGTCTGTATGGATCTTGGGCCCGGCTTCGAGTAGTTCTTTCTCGCTGTCGAAATCGTAGTTCTTGTCGATAGATAAAAAGTCCGAGTACCCCGACTGGAATCCGAATCGGAACAGCGTCTTCCGGGCTTCTTCAAGTCCTAGCGTGTCGATCAACTGCTGGCGGAGGAGCCCCATTGATTTCGCGTTGAAGATAAGCATCCGGTTGTTCCGGAACGAGTTCACACCCGGTTCGGCCCCGTATTCCAGATCCGCTTTGAGATCGAAATCGTCTGATTTCATCTGATATTGACCTAGGAACCCGACATAAAAAAACTATATGCGTGCCGGAAACCGACGACGACGAGGACGGAACGAACTACATCAGCGGCCCGCGTCGGTAGCGGTACGCATCAGAAAGTAATTGATTTGATCTATTACTGAATAGTATAATATTTACTATACTACTTTATTCCTTCAAGCCCGGAGTGTTTCCGGGCTATTGCCCTAAAAAGAGTATTATTTATTTTAAAATAATATTTCAAGAATGTATAAATACTGGATACATTTTGTATGATGTATTCACGGTCTCCCTCGTGGCACAACTCCTAAGACGCTCAGTAGTGATGGAACAGTAATGACCGACGGAGCGCTCAGAATCGACGACAGGAGGCGACGCCGCTAGCCGATGCGACGAGTTACGACGAGTTTCCTCGGCGTGAGGAAAGCGGGGCGATCGAACAGCACGTACGTTCACCTTCGGTTACGACGATGACAACCTCTGCAGCGGACGATCACCAGACAGGAACCGAGGACCACGAGGAAGAGCCCGACCCGACCGCCGAAGCCTCACCGTACGTCGGGAAAGGCCTTCTCGACGAGAATATGGGGCCGAGTTCCGCGATGGCTCACCTCTATCGCGGCGAGCTGCACCGGATGAAGCTCTGGCGCGAGCGCCTCGATAAGACGACCAACTGGGCAGTCGTCGTCATCGCGGCGATCATCACCTGGGCGTTCTCTAGCCCAGAGAACCCACACTACATTATCCTCATCGGCGTCGCGACGTTGACCGTCTTCCTGACGATCGAAGCCCGTCGCTATCGCGGCTACGACATCTGGCGAACGCGCGTCCGGACGCTTCAGGAGAACGTCTGGGCGTACGGCCTCGACCCGGAAGGTGGTCTCGTCGACGAGAACTGGCGCAAACGGCTCGGCGACGATTACCGGTCGCCGACGCTGAAGATCAGCACCGAGGAGGCCATCGCCCACCGGCTACGGCGGGTGTACCTGCCGCTGTTCGCCGTGCTGCTCGCAGCGTGGTTCGTCCGCATCACGGCATTCTCGCCGAGTTCCTGGATCGAGACCGCTGCCATCGGGATGATCCCCGGCATAGTCGTCGTCGGAGTGGTCACGCTCTTCTACGTTGGCGCAGTCCTCGTGGCCCTTCGATCGCGGACCTGGCACGCGAAAGGCGAACTACGCACCGAGGATCTGCGAAAGCGACAGTAGGGAGGCGGTCGGCGGGCGGTCAGTGTACAACGGTTGGCGTTTTCTGTCACGCTCTGTCCACTCAGCCGTCGCGCGCGACGACCGGGCGAGACGTCTCCTAGTATCAGAAAGATAGTGAACTGAGAGAACCGACAGATATCGGACACACCTCAGTCCGCGGCGTTCGTGACGTCGCTACGAGTTAGTTGTGGAATCGGACTACGGCCGTGGGGGCCAGCAGTCGTTTCCACGTCCGTCCGGGGATTCGCTGCCGAGGTTACTCGAGGTCGAAGCGGTCGAGCATCATCACTTTGTTCCACGTGTCCGCGAAGTCCTGCACGAACTTCTCCTCGGCGTCGTCGCTGCCGTAGACTTCCGAGATCGTCCGCAGTCGGGAGTTCGAGCCGAAGATCAGGTCCACGCGGGAGGCCTCCCACTCGACCGCACCCGTCTCGCGGTCACGCACCTCGAAGACCTCGTTCGAGTCAGAGACCGGTTCCCACTCGTAGTCCATATCGAGCAGGTTCACGAAGAAGTCGTTGGTCAACGTCTCCGGCTGGTCGGTGAAGACGCCGAGGTCGGAGTCCTGGTAATTCGCGCCGAGCGCGCGCATTCCGCCGACCATAACCGTCATCTCGTTAGCCGTCAGGTTCAGGAGTTCGGCCTTGTCCACCAGCAGTTCTTCTGGCTGGCGTTCGAGGTCGTCTCCGAGGTAGTTACGGAACCCGTCCGCGTTCGGCTTGAGCGCCTCGAAGGACTCGACGTCGGTCTGTTCCTGCGTGGCGTCCGTCCGTCCCGGCTCGAACGGAATCGTGACGTCGTAGCCGGCGTCCGCCGCCGCCTGCTCGACGGCCGCATTGCCGCCCAGCACGATGAGATCAGCGAGCGAGACCCGAACGTCGTCGGATCGCGAACCGTTGAACTCCTCGCGGATCTCTTCGAGCGTCGACAGCACCGACTCCAGTTCCGCCGGCTCGTTCATTTCCCAGCTCTTTTGCGGTTCGAGACGAAGCCGAGCGCCGTTGGCGCCACCGCGTTTGTCGCTGTCGCGGTAGGTCGACGCCGACGCCCAGGCGGTCTTGACCAACTGAGAGATGGACAGCTCCGAGGCGAGGACCTCCTCTTTGAGTTCGGCGATCTCCGCCTCGCCGATCAGGTCGTAGTCGGCGTCGGGGACGGGGTCCTGCCAGATCATAACCTCGTCCGGAACCTCGGGGCCGAGGAACCGCTCCGGCGGGCCCATATCGCGGTGGATGAGTTTGTACCACGCTTTCGCGAAGGCCTCTTGGAAGTCTCTCGGGTTCTCCTGGAAGTGCTCGAGGACCTCGCGGTAGTCTGGGTCGCGCTTGAGCGCGACGTCCGTCGTCAGCATCATCACGTCTTCTTTGTCCGACGGGTCCTGGACGCCCGGTGCGGCGTTGTCGAGTTCGCCCTCTTCCGTTGTCCACTGCCACGCTCCGCCGGGGCCTTTCTCCGGCACCCACTCGTGGTCGAGCAGGTTGTCGACGTAGCTCATATCCCACTGGGTCGGCGTGGTGTTCCACGGACCTTCGATACCGCTCGTGATGGTGTCGGGGCCTTTGCCCTCACCGAAGTCGCTCTCCCAGCCGAGACCCTGCTCCTCGATGGGTGCTGCTGCGGGCTCGGAGCCGACGTGCTCGTCGGGATCGTCGGCTCCGTGGACCTTCCCGAAGGTGTGTCCGCCAGCGATGAGCGCGACCGTCTCCTCGTCGTTCATCGCCATCTGGCCGAACGACTCTCGGATGTTCTTCGCCGAGCCTTCGAGGTCCGGCTCGCCGTTCGGACCCTCGGGGTTCACGTAGATGAGCCCCATCACGGTGTTGCCGAGCGGCCATTTGAGGTTCCCCTCCTCGTCGAAGCGCTCCTCGGAGGACATCTCGAACTCGTCTTCGGGACCCCAGTCGACCGCCGCGTCAGGCGTGTAGTCGTCCTCGCGTCCACCGCCGAAGCCGAACGTCTCGAAGCCCATCGATTCGAGGGCGACGTTTCCGGCCAGGACGATCAGGTCGCCCCACGAGAGCTGGCGACCGTACTTCTGCTTGACGGGCCAGAGCAGTCGGCGAGCCTTGTCGAGGTTCGCGTTGTCCGGCCAGCTGTCGACCGGCGGGAGGCGCTGGTGACCGCCGGATGCGCCACCGCGGCCGTCGAAGGTGCGGTACGTGCCGGCGCTGTGCCACGCCATTCGAATAAAGAGCGGCCCGTAGGTGCCGTAGTCTGCCGGCCACCAGTCCTGCGACGACGTCATCACCTCCTCGATGTCCTCTTTCACCGCCTCGAAGTCGAGCTTCTGGAACTCTTCGGCGTAGTCGAACTCCTCCCCCATCGGATCGACCTGCTGCGCGTTCTGGTCGAGGATCTCTACCTGCAACTGGTCCGGCCACCAGTCTTGGTTGGAGCGTATCATCAATTGGTAGTTGTTGCTTTCGCATATAAATATTGCCTAAGTAGCTAAGTGTGTATTGGCGATAGGCGAAGTAATTTGTCGAATCCGAAAACTTTTGTCAACTATACATCGAGCTTCGCGTGTGCGAGACACAAAATAAATAGGAGAGGTAAAGCGAGGATAAAGACGGTCGTGGCCACGTCCTCGCGAACGGCAGCGGCGCTATATAGAGTGATTCGACTGAGCGGCAGCGGCCCGCGGACGGACTCAGTTCGCACAGTACCGATCCCGTGTCGGCCGAAAAGTGGCAGTAAAATCGAAACGCTGCGGTAGCCGGACGGGCGCAACGGCGCGCCACGGGGGCACCACAGCAGGCGTGGGCCGGGAGGCAGCGTTTCTCGCCGTCATTCGGCGATCGGACACTGTGGGCGGTCGCACGACGAAGGCGTGCAAACGCTACCTTGGGGGAGAGTACGGGAAGTCGCAGTCAGCTGCTTATAGGGGTGTCGTAACCGTTCATAGATTCTCGCCGCATCGTCCGGCGAGAAATCTATGAGGAATTACGAGAATCCCTATTACTCCGTCTTGCGGACGTAGTGCTTGTAGACATCGTCGCCCTCGACCTGCTCGAGCATCTCGACGCCGTCTGTTCCGTCTGCCCAGCCGTCGAGGTCGCTCATACTGCCGGGGTCGGTCGCGAGTACTTCGAGGACCTCACCCTCCGCGAGGTCGTCGATGGCAGACTTCGTCTGCACAACAGGCATTGGGCACGATGCACCTTTCACGTCCAGCGTCTCCGCGATATCGAATTCAACACTCATTGGGTATCCGCTCCGTGATTCGTATTGGAGCTACTCTACAATATTGGTGCCACAATTAAAAGAATATCGGTCTCCAACGTCGTAGTGGAGTAGATCTCTTTCAACCACTTCTGCGCCTCTGGTCTGATTTGCGTCTTCTATAGGGTACGCACGCACGGAGATCAGTTCGTTTCTTGCCTGGTGCTGTATTGTGCAGTTTTAGAACTACTATGCAAATATTTTTGTATCACCGCCCAGTAGAGGAGAGTGCACGATATGAACGCCGACGACCTTCCCACCCCCGACGCAGAGGCTGACGCCATCTCTCCGACCGACCTGAAAGCACAGATCGACGCCGGCGACGACGTCACCATCCTCGACGTCCGCATGCAGTCCGACTACGACGAATGGCACATCGACGACGACAACGTCACCTCCATCAACCTCCCCTACTTCCAGTTCCTCGACGACGACATCGACGACGACGTTCTCGACCAAATCCCCGACGACGAGGAACTCGTCGTCCTCTGTGCCAAAGGCGGCTCCAGCGAGTTCGTCGCTGGCACCCTCGTCGATCTCGGCTACGACGCCCTCACCCTCGAAGACGGCATGAA
>NZ_JANHAV010000015.1 GCF_024464655.1 Halobellus inordinatus | reverse complement strand
TGAGTCGTCACTGGATTCACAGAGTTCGGAGATTGAGGTCCCGTCGGCGCAGGCGCCGACGAGGACCTCGTAGATGTCTTCAGTATCGATTTCTGCGTTGCTACCGAGGCTGAGCCCTACTTCCTCGTCAAGCGTGTTGACGAGGAAGTTAAGGAGCTGGTCCTCGTGGATTTCACCGTCTGCTTGCTGGGTATTGGACACACCGTCAGCAAGCAGACGTCTCAACTAACCGGCTTTGTGAAGTACTGAGTATCGCTTGTAGCGACGGCGCCGGTCGGTGTTCTCTGGGAGGCCCTCGAAATCATCGCGGATCGGCTTCAGCAGGCCTGAGTTGGGTACCGTGGTTCGGGAGTTGAGGCGCTCCCAGAATGAGCATCGGGCGACCTTTATCCGAGAGTGGGTCACTCGCCCAGACGATGTCGCCACGTTCCAAGTCCTCGAACGCAGTCACTGTACTTTTTCCATCTCGTCGGTCTGGAGGTCCTCAAGACGCTCCTCACCGTACTGTTCGTCTGCAGTCTCGTAGTGTCGGTGGAGCCGGTAGGCAGATTGGAGCCGTTCCTCGTCGTCCGTGATCGTCCAGTACGGACGCTCCCCGACCACGGTGGCGTCTATCGACTCTGGGACCCAGACGCAGTACCTCCGCTGGAGTACATCGGAGAAACAGTCAATTAACATCAGTTGTCGCTGACATCGAATTCAACCGTCGGGAACGGGATTCCAGTATTCCGCTCCTGGAGCACTTACACCCACTCTAGCGCCGCATTGTGCTGCGTGATATAGTCGGGATCGACGCTCCCGTCGACGCGGGGCACACGCTCGCCGGCTCGATCGAGAATCGTTCGCTGGAGATGCGCACTCTCAGTCTCGAATTCGGGGTTCACGAGGAGGCGATAGTCCTGATCGATGGTGAACAGCCCGCGGTCGAAGGCGGCGTGGTGCGTCTTGCTCAGCGGGAGGACGTTTTCTAGATCCGCGCGGTGCTTCGGGTAGTCGCTCCACGGGAGGACGTGCGCCACGTCGATCAGGCCGGGATGATCGACGCCGGAGATCGGACACCTTCGATCGTACTGCGAGAGCACGGTCGCGCGAAACTCCGGGTCAACGACGCGAGCGCAGGTGGTGGTCTGATACGTCGCGGCGGTCATCTCGTCGTCGTCGATCTGCGGCGTCCAGTCGGAATCAGCCCAGTCCTCGACCGCGTCCTCGACAAACGCGCGCCCCTCGTCGGTCAGCGCGTATGCACCGTCGCGCTTCTCGATCAGGCCCATACTCTGGAGCCAGTTCACGCGCTGGCGGGCCATATCGGTCTGCCCAGGGCTCCAGCCCAGTTCGGGATGCGTCTGCAACTGCTGCTTGCTAATCTCGGCGAGCGTCATCGGACCCGCAGAGAGCGCATAGAGGAGGCTCCGCAAGCCGACATTCCGGTCGCACATAATCCGGAGGAGCGTCGCGGTATCGTCCTGTCGAGTGTACTCGCGGCCGGCGTCGTCGAGTTCCCAGTGGTGGTTGACTTGGTGGAGGAACCCGACCTGCTGGAGATAGCTGACGCGCCGCATAATCGAATCGCGGCTGGAGACGTTCGCGAACGCGCCGCGGTGCCAGCCGATGAGTTCGTCCGTTGTGGGGTGGTGGGCGTCGACGAATTCGAGAATCGCATCGAGCGTTTCGACGTAGCGCGTCCCGCCGCCGAACATCGGGACGATACTGCGGAGACGATCCGTAGGCATACGAAGGCCTGACAGCGGGGCTGTATGATTCTTTCTCTGAGACAGAGCGGGCTGATAACAGATTTAGCCAGCAACCATCGGTTCGGTCACCGACTGGAGATTGTAGTGCAACCCCCATCTGCCACCACAGAAGTAATATTGAGAACACACGAATTCTCAAAATGGATGGTGGATTACCATTTCCACGACATAGTACAAAATTCGAGAGAGCTCAAAACATTCGAAGACGGTGTTCTTGTTGGTCGAGGCTGGCGCGCTATGTGTACAACCTGTTCTACGGTCCACAAGACAGATGACTCGGAGTTCGACGTGCCGATAACGACATTCGACAACGGAGAAAAGCACATCCCGATTGACAAGGAGGTCTTTCGATTCGTCGCAGAGATGCGTGCGTGGAATTGCTGTCACGAGGGAATGGAGCCGTACGATGGGTTCCCAGAGGCCCCAGATACCCCATACGGAATCGAATTGGGATAGTCCCATAGCGGTGACAGCACTCTGCGCAGACCGAGGGCGGGGACTCCGACCATCTCACCGACGTTGGGAGCGAAATTTCGGCGCGAAAGATTCTCGTGATCGTTCCCTTCGGCGCCGGCGTGGATCTCGGCGACACGCAGCGCATCGTCCGCTGAGCCACCATCAGGAACTGGTGTTGACGTTGGCGTCGATATTGGCGTTGTCGCCGGCGTTAGCGTGGGAGTCCCGGTCTCGGCATTTCGGCAGGACCAGACATTACGGAAAATTCGAGGCGAAAGCCTCGTTTAGCGCGGGGAGGATGTCAATCGCGAGTACGCTCCGCCCACGAGGGAGATGTAACCGTCGTCGTACCGATTCGGTCAAACCGAACTGTTCTCGTAATCACACGTGGGCCAGAGCGGTACGCGACTGTTTGTCTCGTTTCGATCCGCGTGACGTACCCCGCCTGATTAACGAGAAGCGTCATCGAAGCGTTAGATGCGATATGGGTGTCGTTTAGGCTCGCCTGCACACGGTAGAAGGTGGTACCGTTCCGGGAGAGGGTCTCGACGGTCGCGTTCCGGCGTGTGCTGTATTTATAGAGGAGTTGCCGGTGGAGGGCCCTATTGAGCCGGACCGAAGAGTTGAGCAACTTCACCTGTCGAATGTCAGTTTTGTTTCTGGATTCAACCCGAACTGCCGTATCGTTTCCGTGTCGCCACGCTGTGATTCGATCCGGTGCCTGTTGATATCGTGCTGGGGCACTGTCGGTGGCCGTCGAAGTTCGGACTGCGAGCGCCCGTACTGGCCGTCGTGAGTCGACCTTCCAGGTTTGGTTGATAGTGACGTGGAAGGTACTGTTAGCGTCCCGAACAGTCGTCGTCGACCGGGCAGTGAAGGGTTGCGACTGAAGCGTCGTCGTGTGCGCTTGAATCACTGCACTCGCGTCTCTCATATCACTCGCAGTTACTGCAGCATCGGACTGTGGAGCGTTTGTCGGCGCAGCACACCCCGCGATGAGCAACAGACAGAAAACACAGACAGCAGTCAGAGCGCGCCGTTTCATTGGGGGAGCACCTCCGGAAATCCGTAAAAGTAGTAGTAGATCTCTGCGGCGCCAGAACAGACGAGGAGGGCACCAGCAAGGCGGTAGATCGTCTGCGTGTGCGACCTGAGGGCAGTCGTGATCGACGACCCACCAAGCGCAGTCACGCACGTGAATGCGACGAGTACAGCGCTCATTCCGACCGCGTACGTGAGTGCGAGTCCGACACCGAGTACTGGGCCCGCAGAGATACCCTGAAGGACGACAGCGATGAATAGCGGCGCGGTGCACCCGGCGGCGGCGCAGGCGTACAGCGCGCCGAAAACGAAGAACCCACTGAGAGATCGCTTTCGCTCCGGCAGTTGGACGATCGATTGAGAGGGCTTCCACCCTGTTAGCATCAGTCCGCCGGCCACGAGGAACACACTCCCGACGACGAGTTCCATCACGGCAATGTCCGAGAGAGCCTGCGCACCGAAGTACGCAGTTGTCCCTGCGAGGCTGAGGTATACGACTGTCATCCCGGCCCCGGCGAGTGCGCTCAGGAGGGTCGCCCGAGCGAGCGGGCGGCGGACCCGGGCTACGATTGTACTCGACTCCGTCGTCGATTCGCGATGCTCACGATCGGCGTTGGCGACGGTGTCGCCCAGAAAATACGAGAGGTACCCGGGAAGGAGTGGAAACGCACACGGGGCGAAGAAGGTTGCGGCGCCTGCGGAAAACGCGAGTCCAAACAGGGCCGGCAGAGCGAGTCCCGTCATCGTCACGTCTCCACCAGGGGCTCGATGATCGAGTTGAACTCTTCGAACGTCCGTGCTCTGACTTCTGGTTGCTCGCCCGTCGCTGGAGTGCCATCAGTATCGAAGACGAGGTTTGTCGGGTAGCTGTTCGCGTTCCACTGATCAGTCGCGACGAGGCCTGGGTCGTTCACGACAGGCCACGTACCCTCGTATTCGCTCCAAAACTGCTTGATGAGCGATTCGTCTACTTCTGGAGTAATCGACACCATATGGAGCGTCTCGGCGTCGTATTCCGACCGCAATTTTCGGAACGCCGGCATTTCTTCTTGACACGGCCGACACCACGTCGTGAAGAAATTCAACAGCACGATTTTCCCGTCCGGCTTGAGGACGACGTCCCCGTCAGGAAACCCATCGTGCGTGACGACCGACGGGAGAGATAACTTTGCGTCCGTGTCTATCATATCGGTACCGGCTGCCGTCCCGGCTGTAGACGGAGAGCTGTTGTCGCTGGTGGATTCCTGGCCAATGCACCCGGCCAAGCTCAGACCGACCCCACTACCGATTGCTGCGAGGACGGCTCGGCGGTTACTGGAGGGCATACGTCGATCGGTAAATTCTGGATCGAGAGGGAATATTTTCGTCGGACGGTACAGTTTCCGTTTGACCTACGGCAAATGGTGGATGAGCTCGTATGGCGCACGACTGGCGCAAGGAGCTCGTCATACGGATCGTTCCTCCGGCGTTTCGGGCGCTGACAGCGCTCCACTCGGTTCTTCAGCCGGAAAGACCGACGCGTTAGCGACTCGCCGACGTCGAAAGCGCTTGAATACTGCTTCCGGCAGCGCCGCGACCGCAGTGTTCCGAAGCCGACAGGCGAACGACGACTGCATCGTTCCGAGCCGGCCAAGTCGATGCGACTCGGTGCGGACTCGGTTTGCTCGACTGATCCGCTCGCACTCGTATGCCGCAAACGCATCAGCGACGCTTGTGTGTGAACCGAGCGCAGCCGCGAGCGCGAGGGCGTCTTCGATCGACTGTGCGGCCCCCTGACCTGCGAAGGGCAACATTCCGTGCGCGGCATCACCTGCGAGCACCGTCGCTCCCCGCGACCACTGGTCCAGGGGCGGGAGGTCAGCGAGGTCAGTCGTGATGAGTTCGTCCGCCGTTACCGCGGCTCCGACCGCTGGCACTGGCGCAGGATAGTCCGCGAAGAAAGCTCTGATATCGTCGACGGCAGCCGTCGCCGACAACTCCGAAGGCGCCGTCGCGAACCAGTAAAATTCGTCCGGTCCAACGGGTGCTCCGCCCGTGTACGTTCCGTTCCCCCAGACCTCGAATCCCGTGGTCCGGTGCTGCTCGGACAGCGATACCGAGGTGACCGCTCGGAAGACAGTCGTCCCCAGAGACTGCTTCGACGCTGTTGTGACGGCGTCGCGTACGGTTGAGTCGATCCCGTCGGTACCAACGAGGATTCCTGGCTCGATCTGTGTCCCGTCGGCGAAGCGGACTGTCGGATTCGCCGGGTCAGACACCTGCGTGCACCTCTTTCCGGTGTGTATCGGTGACGCGGTGTTTCGACGGAGGATGTCGAGCAGTTCGGCGCGGTGGATCGCGACGTACCGGTGTCCGAACGCGTCCTGCTCGGCGTCGAGATCGAACGCTTGCAACACCTGCCCGTTCGGGGATCTGATCTGGACCTCAGAAAGCGGCATTCCTGATTCACGGATCTCCGTAGCCACGTCGAGCATCTCGAAGGCCACGAGCGCGTTCGTCTGGAGGAGAATCCCTGCTCCGACCGGTCGGTACTCGGCTGCTGCCTCGTATACTTCGACAGTGAGGCCACGGCGTTCGAGCGCGAGTGCTGTCGTGAGTCCACAGATGCCACCACCAATGATGGCTACTGGGGGTGTGTCATCGCGTCGTTGCATACTTCACGATAGACTCGTCATACTCCCAGAATTGTTGCCGTCTATGCACAGTTGTTTAAGTGTCTCTGGCGTTGCGGTCGGTAATGCGATACCTCACACTCCGTGCAGGGGCGGAGGGCTCGAACACGCTTCACCCACTCGGGGACGCGCTTCGGGCAGCGCCATCGTTCTCACGCGAAGCGATCCATCACGTCGAACTCCTCGACGACGGCACCGTATTGATGCTCGCAGAGGGAAGCGGTGACCAGGCTACGTATGTCGAGATTATGCAGGAGTCGCCGCACGTTCACGACTTCTTGGTGTCTGGATCCGAACGGTGGATGGCTGTCAGCCACTTCGAGTTGTCACCAGCGACGAAACAGCTAATGAAACGAGCGGACCGCCCCGAGGTCGTCATCGACACGCCGATTCAGATCAATTCCGACGGCTCGCTTCGGATCACGTATCTCGGAGACGAATCCGCCTTACAGACACTATTTAATTCGATGACTGACGACGCGCCGTTCCAGATAGAGGTGCTCGAAACGGGATCGTACACCCCAGATCAGCATTCGTTAACGCGGCTACTGACGACTCGACAACGAGACGTCCTTGAGGTGGCAATCGACATCGGATACTACGAGATGCCACGGCAAGCGACACACGACGATATCGCTGACCACCTTGGGATCGCTCCTACGACGGTCGGTGAACACCTGCGGAAAGTCGAACGGCGTGTGTTTACGGCGATTGTACGGTAGTCGCCGACATCGCCCGTAGCGTCTCGGCAAATTTTTCCCAACTTTGAGTAAATTCCCGCCCCGGTAATAATATGTGCTTTCAATACCAGTCTGTGATCCTCGAACGGGTGGTACTTTCCTCCGTCGTGAAAACTCAGGCGTGCGATGAACTGGTCCCCCTCCCGACGATTGTATCTCAAAGGAACCGTCCTTGCAGGTCTTCTCGGCACGACCGGCTGTCTATCGACAGTTGACGGATCAGCACCACAAACAGAAGCGCAGTCGACCATCACGGAGTCTCCACCGGCAACGGACACACAACCTCCTTCCACGACGCCGGTGCAGTCAGTAGACTCGTGGCTCGCCGACGCGAACGGATATGATGGCACGCCGAAACGGTTCGGTGCTGGTGTGCAGCCGACGATTTCCGTCGGTGAGCCAGTTGACAGTGGGATTGCGTTCGCGCCCGCAGTGATCCACGTGCGGCCGATGACGAACGTTCGCTGGGACTGGACGGGTCACGGTGGCGAACACAACGTCGTCGCCGTCGACGGCACGTTCGATAGCGGAAACGCGAACGGGCAAGCAGGCACTGGCTATCACTACATCTTCGAGGAGACGGGCGTCTATCCGTTCTTTTCGGCACCGCGACGAGAAGACGGGATGAAAGGCGCCGTTATTGTCGAGGAAGTCCCCTCGACCGACTATCCGGAGGTGGACGAGTGGGTCGCCAGAGCGCCGAACTTCACCGGCACAGTCGTCGACCACACCAACGTCGATACCACGACCGTGAGGGTTGGCGCGCCCGACAGCAAAAACCAGTTCGTGTTCTCACCGCCCGTAATGAAGATCAGCACCGGTACGACCATCGAGTGGCAGTGGGCAGCGGATAGCCCCCATACGGTCGTATTTGAGTCTCACGACATCGGAACCAACAACGTGATCTCGACGTCAGGGGTTCAGTTCACGCACACCTTCGAGAAATCCGGTACGTATCGCTACCGATGTGATCCTCACGAGACGCTCGGGATGCGAGGTGCGATCATCGTCGAGTAACGAGCAGCTCTCGCTCCCCCCGCGCGAATATCGCCCCGCGTGTCGTCGGCAGCCAGTTGACGGGTGGCTGTCATCGAATGGTCATCATCCATCGTCTTTTGTCTGTTTTCCCAGGGTGTCATAGAAGAGTTGCCACGGTGTTTGTTTCACGGAGTGAGATGGAGTTGTATCTACAGAAAAAGCAAGGCACTCGGCCTGCTCCGCCTGTAGATACAGCGCCGAAAACTTCGTTCACGTCCATCTATCGAATCGTCGTACAGCCGCCGAATCGTTTCGTACGCAGGGGCAAACAGGTGTTCGGCAGTAGTGCCAGTTGCTCGATAACGAAGTCACAGAGGTCCTCAGAATCCACCTCCCACTCTGAACCGATTCGATAGCTGTACGAAAATTCGAGGGTTGGACGCGAACGACTTACTAAGGCTGTCTCAACCCTCTATTTGCAATGGCAGAACGCAACGACCGACACGTCAAGGATGGCGGTTCTAAACCGAGGGGCAGCTAATTATGCGCGTTCCTGTCCCGAAAAACAAACTCGTCGCCTTCACGCTCGTAGGTGCGCTCCTCACAGCTGGTGTCGCCGGGGCCCTAGCTCTGCCCGGTGGCGGCCTCACGCAGGCTGGCGAGCAAACTGACTCACCCGGATCGACGGTGTCAGACGCATCACAACAGGTCGCTGCAGATGCGCCGACGCCGAATCAGGAGTTTACTCCAGCAGTCCAGACCCAGTCCGGCTACGAGGATGAGGAACACGAGGAGTACGAAGAAGATGACGCGGATGAAGACGACGAAGAAGAATACGAAGAGGAACACGACGACGAAGAAGAATACGAAGAGGACGAGTGACCGAGATGACGGGATCGCTCGTATCGGTGTACGAACGGTTCGGGGACACTCACCGCGAGTTTAGCTGTTGTGACACGACGTTTCGGATTCAGGCGACAGGCATCCGGGCCGGCGCTGCGGTGACTGCGGCTCGAGAAACGGCTGAATCACTCGAAGTACAACTGAATGCCTTCGATGAGGCGAGTGCCGTCAGCCAGCTCAACCGTGAAGGAGAGGTCGTGAACGAACATATCGCCCGTATCGTCCGCCGTGGGATCGAATACAACGACCGGACCGACGGGGTGTTCGATATTCATCAGGGACGTATCGAACACGACCTCAAAACGTTCCTGCGCGGTGACAGCGAAACACCATCAAGAGAGTTTGATACCGGAATTGTCCGGACCAGCGGGTCGCACGTCACTACCGACGTCGAACTTGACCTCAATGGCCTCGCCAAAGGGTACATCGTTGACCGGGCCAGCGAGGCACTCGGCGGTGTTGGTCGACGTGGGTTCGTCAGTGGAGGTGGGGATATGTCTCCGCCGACGGGCCCGGTCGCCATCGAGAGCCCGTACGGCGACGACACACCACTGAAGGTCCTCGACACGGACTGGTACGTCGCAACATCCGGCGGATACCGACGGTCGCGAAACGGCACTGACCACATCTACGATCCGACCGCCGAATCGCTCGGCTCTCGGCATGAATCGGTCACCGTCGTGGCGCGCCGAGACTGTATGGAAGCCGACGCCCTGGCGACGACCCTCGCGGCACTCCCACTTGCCAAGGCACGCGAATTAGCATCGGAGTGGGAGGGACTGGAGGCACTCATCGTCCACGACGGCGTCTTTCATCCGACAGAAGGGTTTGAGACACATGTCCTGGACACATAAGCAACGAATCACCGTCGTGGCGATCATCGTCTTAGTGGTAGCTGTCCCTGTCATCTGGCAGATCGGAGACGTGCGTGCCGCCCAAGCGACCGAACAAAAACAAAGCGACCTCGTCGATCAGACCGTTTCGACGCGACAGGCCCCAGCCGATTACGATGGTGATAGAATCAACGACTCCGCCGACAAGTGTCCGACACGACCGGAAACGACGAACGGGTTCCAGGACGCGGACGGCTGTCCCGATGTCGTCGAAACGACGGGAGCATCGTAATGTCACAACTCGTCTGGCTCCTCGACCGAGGTGCCGCACTCGTGACGTATCCGGCGTTGTATCTGGCAGTTCTCACGGGGATCCTCTACAACACGGAGTCGTTCGGCGTGCTCCACGAGGCCGCTCAACGAATCCATATCGAACTATCCGTGTTCGCGATGATCGTCACGTTGCTACACGCGGGACTCGGTGTCCTTGATGCGTGGTTCGTCGTCACCGGACAGGTTCCAGCGCCGGCATACTCGATGCCGTACTTCCTCGGTGGCGTCGCCGTGGGTGCGGGAGCACTGCTTATGCTCGTCGTCGCAGTCCTGGGCTTCACTGACGCAAAACGCTTCCAGCGACCGTGGGGGCCACGCGTCGTCCACTCATTCGCATATGCTGGGTTCGCGTTCGGGACGATCCACGCCGCAGCGATCGGGACTGACCTGACGGGGCTCACCCGTCCTCTGCTGGGACCCTCAGTGGCGTTTCTCGTATACGTGCTCCTGTTGCGTCTGTTGGTGCTTCGAGGGATTCCGTCGAACGCGACCCCGGGTTAGTAGCTGTCCCAGAGGCCTAGGATACGGTCGACGACTTTGTCTGTGAACGAGCGCCGGTGAACCGTGTAGAGGTACTTGACGCGATCGGGATCTCTGACCTCGTAGACCACACTTCGGCCGTCGCGTTCTTTCGTGACGAGGTCAGCCTCGGCGAGCTTCGAAAGATGCCACGAGACGGTCGATTGCGCCTTGTTGAGGCGGTCGCTGAGTTCGGTTGTCGAGAGCGGACCGTCCGTGAGAAGATGTGCGAGGATGCGGCGACTGTATTCCCGGCGCAGCGCGTTCATCACTGTTCGATCGGCTTCGTCGAACTCGGCAGCCGGATAGTACCGCGTGTACTTGCCGTCGTCCGAGACGTCGATCAGGTCCTCATCGGCGAGCCACCTGAGCTGGTACTGGAGCGTCCCTTGTGCGTACTCAAGATCGTCGAGGAGCGCGCGAAAGTGAATTCCGGGCGTATCGGCTATCCGCTGGTAGATTTCCCGCCGAGAGGCCAATTCGAGATCCGGGTCCGACATTGCTCAGTCTCGCGTCAAAGCGACGAAGAACGCCAGGAGGCCACCGAGGATCAGGATTGCACTCCCGTGTTCAAGCAATTCGAGCGTGGCGTAGGGGAAATACGGGAGCAACGGATACTCGAGAAACACGATGAGTCCGTAGACGGCGAACATCGCATACCCGAGCGTGACGATTCGCATACGGCCGTCACGTTCCCGTCGCCACGCCAGGAAGCTGAGTACACTCAGACCTGCAGCGAGGACGAAGATACCGAGACTGACGTACTGTTCGAGGAGTTGAGCGAGTGGCATACGTTGCTATCTGTGCACACGGCCGGTGCGACGTGCTCGGCGATCGATACAACTCAATCGAAGGGGGTGGCCGGGAAAACGATTGGCGTTCAACCGTCGAATCTAAGCTATGAGAATCCACCGACACTTCGAGTGGAGCTTCAGGCGAGACCGCCGAGGAGGTTTCCGACGGTGTAGGCGACAATTGCGGCGGCCATTCCGACGACGAACATCTCCGCCCCGTTCACGAACCAGCGCCGGCTGGTCACGAGACTTCGACTCGCCCCCACGGCGAAGAATGCGAACCCAGTGAAGGCGATCGAGAGGGGAAATGTCGGCATCACTTCGAGGATGTACGGAAGCAGAGGCGCCCAGCCAGCAATGACGAACGCGAGAAACGTGACGAACGCCGTGCGTATAGGCGACTTGCCGTCGGCCAACTCTTCGGGTGGATCTCGCCCGTCCTTTCGAACGGATCGCTGGTAATCGAGTTCCGACTGACGACTGAGGTAGTTGCTCATTCCCATCGAGAATCCGTCGGCGAACAGATTCGCTGCACCGAGGATCAGCACGATCGAAGGGTTCAATGCCGCCCCGGCAACGCCCGAGACCACAGCGAAGGTCGTAACGATACCATCGTTGGCGCCATAGATCACTTCTGCGAGATACTGTCCGGAGGATTCGACATCGTCACCGAGGAACTGCTCGATCATTCTTACTCCTATTTTTCACGTCCTCGACTAACAAACCGTGGTCTCTCGCATTCGGAAGCGGGGTTGACATCCTCACCCGCCTGAAGGCGGGGTGAATCCCGAGCGTTGGGATATTAGGGTTTGCAGTCTGCCTGCTCTTGTGGGTGGAACGCACCCGTAGTTGTATCGAACAGGTAGACTCCGGGCTGTG
>NZ_JANHAV010000014.1 GCF_024464655.1 Halobellus inordinatus | reverse complement strand
GAGAGCCACGTTGTCCTCGTTCACGTCCACACCGACGACCGTCCGCGAGTCCTGCTTGTCTCGAACAGTCTGCTCGGTGTTGGTGACATTGACGTGTAACTCGGCGTTCTCGTTGTGGAACAGGGCTTCTGCCGTCCCAATCTTCCACTCGTCGATTTCGAGCGCGGTCTTGAGAATGTCGAGGTGGGCGTCGTCGCCTTCGAGAACGCCCTTGACGTGGTTGTAGGGTTTCGCGCTGATGCGGAACGCTACGTCACCGTCGTCGGTGGGCGACAGGTTGTACCCCTCCTCGTAGTTCGCACGAAGCGGGTACGTTCCGTTTTTGGTGTGACTCGGTTGGTTGAAGTCGTCGTACTCGTAGTAGTTCTCCATCGCACCGAGTGCTTTGGCAACGACGCGCTGTGTCGTGTTCTTCACGAGGTCAGCGTCGTCGGCCACGCGGTCGGGAATGGCGTCCCAGTCCACGCCTTGCTTGGCAAGGCGGATGGTTTCGTTGTATACCGAGCGTGCTTCGAGGGTGGCGTCGTACAGCAGGCTCTCGTTGTCATTCTGGATGTTGAGTTGGAAGTCCAGCGTCTTGACGAGGGCCTGTTCGTTGGTCATTCTTGGTCGTTGGGTTGGACGTGACGGTAGTGGAGGAGGAGCGTGCGGAGTACGCTGTCGAAACTCGTGTGCCCCTCCTCGTCCTTGAGTTCGTCAAGGTCGTCGTACACGGCGTCGGATACCTTGAGTTGCTTCGTCACGTCTCCCCCTTGTGCTCTCACACTTAAAGGTCTACTGGTAGTAGTCTGTGGGTCACCTTAAAGAATACTTCTGATTGGTCGTTGTATTGGTAGGTATGGGCGAGAAGCGGTCGAACCACACGGTGTACAACGTCAACTACCACTTCGTGTGGTGTCCAAAGTACCGCCACGCGATTCTCGAACCAATCGAGGACTCGCTGGAAGCGAGTTTCCGCGACGTGTGCGACGCGTACGACTACGAGATACTGTCGTCGTCCGAAAATCAAAGATTTTCGGGATCACGAGAGACTTCGTCTCTCGAACGACTCCACATCTCACCCGACCACGTACACCTGTTTCTGTCAGCACATCCGAAACACGCACCGAGCGAAATCGTGCGAACAGTCAAGAGCATCACGGCGCGGGAGATGTGGGAACAGCACGAACCGTTCTTGGAGGAGTATCTGTGGGGCGGTGGGTTTTGGGAGGAATCGTACTACGTTGGGACGGCAGGGAATGTTTCGACCGACACGATTGAGCAGTATATCGAGCAAACGGAACACGTTTAGCGGAGCGTACGGCCTTCACCCTCGGGGTCAAGCCCCGAGGCACTCGGCCTGCTCCGCCTGTAGATCTCTCCCTGCCTGTATAATTGCGGCTTACTGAGTATACGTCTCATTATAACAAAGAAAACAGCCGTCTTGATTTTTGAGGATGCCACTGTATATGGACGTCCACCGAGATGTGGATGCAAGCGTCGAAGATGTCGTAGAAGCACACAAGAAAGACGTCGAGACTCAAGAGAAACACGGTGTGAAATACCTGAACTACTGGGTTGACGAGGACGAGGGTGCTGTTTTCTGTCTGTTCGAAGGGCCAAGCAAAGAAGCGGGTGAGAGAGTTCACAAAGAAGCTCACGGCCTCACCGCAGACGAGATCTTCGAGGTCGAACAGCGCGAGTAGTACCCAACGAGTTCTGGATCTTCCCAGAGGTTGTAGGAGATGGGAAGCGGTAGTTCGGCGATTGGACGATTCCAGCAGCCTCCGAACTGACAACTTCTGAGACGTCAAGCGCGGAGGTCAATATGCTCCGATAAGAGTGGACAGGCGAGATTGACAAGGGTTCATTCGCTTGACCTCCTCCCGCGCCTGAACAGTAGGTGCCGAACCTCGAACAGAGACAACCGGTATCCGGCCACGGGGGCCAAGGAAGTCCGATCGACCGGCGTTCTTTCCTCGGCTACACATCCTCCATAGACGATCTGGAGGCCTCAAAATGACGGTTCTCGGTTAGATACCAATGACCGAGAATACCGTCTTAAACGAATCTCAGAAGCCAGGGAGTGCAAACAGCGGGTATTCCATCCACACCGAACAGCGATCATCCTCCGGATGCCAGTGTAGTGATGCTTTCCCGCCGTGTGATGCGTGTGACACCACCCAGTCCGACAAACTCCACGAAATCTCCCTTGGTGAGCGGGCGTATGATGTGTGTGGAGATTGCCTCCAGTTCCTCGTTGACGATGTCGAGGTGTACCACTGGTGGGACCGCCTGACTGAAGCGCACTACAATCGCGCGGCGGAGTTTCTCCGCTCCCTCGATGCAGTCTGGTGCATCAAAGATCAGGCGTACGCTGGCGGGGAACTGTGGGTACACACGCCCTATTGCGATGCTGCAGTCGTCAGAGATGTGTGTGACCACTTTGGTTTCCAGATTCGCTGGTTTAGTGTTGTATACCCCGTTGACGATGGCTTCGAGTGCGTCTCAGAGCACGGCCCCTGTGTCGAAAGCAACCTCACGTTCACTACCCACCGTTCGGATCCACTCCCGCTTGAATACGACATTCAGAATAACATAACGTACCACGAGATCGAGTGGCTTGATGAGTATCGGCGTCTGTTCACGTCACCCCTCGAGTAGTTCGACTCGCAGATCGAATTGTCTCTCCGAAATACGGTTGTCCAACCGCCCCACCATTTGACGACCCATACTGAGCGTCCAGAGTCTGTATTCCACACTTACCGATATAGTTATAAATACATCGGTGAAATTGGAATCTATGAGAGGAGCGGAGCTACGGGTTATCGACTGTTTGCGGGATCAGTCCTACTCGGTTGGCGAATTAGCCGATGCAATCGATAAAAGTCAGAGCTGGACGTCGGAGGTCGTTGGCGACCTCGAAAACGCCCATCTTGTAGACCGAACTGACGGCGTCCAATTGGCCACCACATACGAAGCATCACTGCTTGCCCAGCTCCTCGACCGCTACGCACTCGAGAACGTGCTGATAGGGACGAAAGAGGACATTTTGGGTGCGCTGCTCGGCGGTCCGAGGACGATTTCGGAGTTACAAACACAGGGGTTCGCCAAGTCCACGCTCTACAAGCATTTGAACGAGATCCAGGAGACCGGTGCGATCGCACACACGGACGACGGGTATGCTATCACCGATGACACGCTTCGGTCGTTCCTCGAAGCTAGAACCCGAACGACACCGTTCGAAACCGAATACCGCGCGAACGGCGACCGACTGGTCGCGACGAGCAAGGACAGCGTCGATGGGACACCGACTGCGTTCTCGGCGTTCACTCGCTACGGTGTTGACTATCACCCAGCGAAGACCTACATCTATCAAGGTGATCGATCGCTGGGACTCGAAGAGGTTCTGATCCATGCGGTGACCGTCGCTGAGACCAAGAAACAGATGGCGATGGCTGGCGTGTTCTATCTGACGCACCGCGCGACCCTCGGCGCCAGCGACCTGTGGCGGCTCGCAAACAGGTGGGAGTGCGTCGAGAAATGGGCAGATCTCTTTGCATACATCGACCAGCGGGAGGTCCACCACGATGAGCTCTTTCTCCCGTGGGAGGAATTCATCGATCTCGCGAACGACTATGGGGTCTATCCGCGCGGCCAACATCCGGAAGATAGCCTTCAACGGGGGCTCGAAGAGCTTGGCGACCACCTGGAGACGCCTGTCGACGTGTATCTTCTCGGAGGCGGCAACCTCATTCTGCGTGGGTTGAAAGATTCGACGAAAGACGTCGACATCGTCGTTGAGGACGGACAGACGTTCTTTGCACTCGCCGAATCGCTCCAGGACCTGGGCTACGAGGAACGTAGTGACTTGGAAGCGGCATACAACCAGCTCGATCCCAGCATTGTGCTGGAGAAGGAAGGGTTTCCGCGCTGGGATATTTTCGTGGAGGCGGTCGCCGGCCAGCTCCAGTTGACGCCGGCGATGATCGAGCGGTGCGACCAATCATTCGAGTACGGCAATCTTCACGTACATCTGCTCTCGCTGACCGACATCTTCGTGTTCAAATCGATTACGGAACGCGAAGGCGATCTCGAAGATGCCGCACTGATCGCCAGACAAGCCGACCTCGACTGGGAGAGCATCTTCCAAGAGATCAAGACCCAGGAAGATCGTACTGGCCAATTCTTCTCGTTCGCTGTGCTCGATACGCTCGATGTCCTCGACGAGCGGCACAATATTGTTGCGCCAATCACGGACCGGCTCGTCTCGTACTGTCTCGAGAACGCGTTGCTCGTCTCGCTGGAGGCCCCGAAAACAATCGACGATCTCCGAGAAGAGCTGGCTTTCCCCGATCACCAGATCTACAACAAACTCCGGAAGCTCGAAGAGGAGGGACAGATCACCGTCGACCGTAGCGGTCGACTCAATACGTACCAGCGAGCTGAATCGACTGACCGTTAACTCTGCACTACGAGTATACTCTATGGGCGAGTCGACGACATATGAACCTGGAGGAGATCGTCGATTATCTCGCCGAAGAACTCGATCTGGAGCGGAGCGACTACGTCCGTAAAGTCGGTCAGTCCGTGGCTGGTCTCCGGGAGTGAACTCGCGGATTTCCGCCTTGCAGTCATTATAGGCTGAACAGGCGCAATACCACGGCGTTCACGCCGTGGATACGCGCCGTCACTTGGGAGAGCATCAACGTTCGACAGCACTCTGAGTTTCTGAATACTGGCGTTTAAGTGACAGGCAACCGTACTAACGGGTAGGAATCGGTCGAAACGGAGCGGATTCCGAACCGTCCTATGGAGGCGGCCTGTCCGCCCGCGTAACGAGGCAGTATCCGAAAGGGCAATCGGTGACCGCCACATCCCCGAAGGGTGTGGAAACGTGCCGGCTGCCCAAAGCGAACCAGACGATACCCCTGACTCTGCTGACACCTGCAGGCGTCCCCGTGGCCAAAACAACACCGGGACGCCAAACACGGTCGAGGATAGGGGTACCGGCGGCTTGGCACCGCCAGCAGTCCACCAGTCCGATACTGTGGGACTACCCGCGCCCGAAAGGGCTGGTAGTCCGGTGATTGGACTCCAAACCTGAAACTCCCACCGCTCGGGATTCCTCCGCGTGAACGCGGAGGAGAATGTCAACTGTAGACCAACAGCAAGCGAGACCGCCATCACTTTTGATGGCGCTATACCACTCACTTCTGTGCCAGCCCTCCACTCTCGACGACAGTTGCTCTCCTTGCTCGGTGCGACAGTTACCTTGAGCGGCGTTGCCGCAGGGACACCCGAAGACCAGGCCGAGACGGCGACGGAAACGCCCACAGCGGCACCGACTGAAGCTGTCGGAGCCACAGCAACCGAGATGGGCCAGCAGACACAGCCTCCGATTGGAAACCACCATACGAGTGGTGTCACACCAGCACGAACCGGCTACGGTGCGGACGAATCCCGACCACGAGCACCGATTTCTCGTCGCTGGTGCGTCGGAACCGAAGTCGCACATCGTCAATCCGAGGTCGCAGTCGTCAACGGAACGGTGCTGTCAGCGACTCCCGAGGGACTCCACGCGCTCGACGCCCGGAGCGGCGAACGTCGGTGGCGAGCAGAGATCGACGGCGGGGCTCCGACGGTTCGTGATGGGCGAGTGTACGTCGCTACCGATAGTGCGGTTCACTGTCTCGGGTTCGATTCGGGGCGCGAGCTATGGGCTCGTCGATTGTCCAACGTGACAGGTGAGCCGTTGCTTCTCGACGTCGACACGCAGGGAACGAAGGTGTTCACAGTCACCGCACGAACGGACGAAGACGGATCTACCGAAGGTGCGGTATTGCACGCCCTAGACGCCTCGACAGGCGAGGCTTCGTATCGTATTTCGAGCGAGACGGCGGCGATATACGGCCACGTGGCTGGCCGCGGGACGTACATATACGGTGGAACGACGACCGGCTCTGTTGTTGCGTTCGACCTCGATGCACGCGAGGTCGTCTGGCAGACTCATCTCGGCGAATACGTCAATTCTGTCGCAGCGACTGCAGAAGCCGTCTACGCTGGAAGCCACACGGGAGTCGTAGCCGCGCTCGATCGGACCACAGGAGACGAACGATGGCGCACGACGCTGGAGGGTGACGAGGTCGCCGTTCGAGCCCGACCGGCGATTGCGACTACAACCGTGTACGTGGCCGCGACCGATGGAAACCTGTACGCCCTCGATCAGGAGACGGGAGAAGAGCAGTGGCGATTCGATGGGGGGAAACGACTCAGACAACCACCCACCGTCGTCGGCTCCGACGACCAGAGTGTCGTCCTCGGGAGTGATGCGGGGAACGTATTCAGTATCGACGCCGCCTCCGGCGAGATGTATTGGAGTCACCAGCTCGAGGATCGGGTCAACACACCGCCCGTGGTCGTCGACGGCGTCGTCTACATCGGTGATAATTCGGGGCGACTGTACGCACTGGCGAACGAGAAGTCGAACGTCGGCGCTGAAAGTGGCTCCTATCGGATCCCTGCCGCAGAAGAAACAGAACGTGGTCAAGGTGACACCGATAATGACGGCGTGGTGAACGCCCAAGATTACGCTCCACGAGATGGGTCCGTTCAGAGCAAAGATGACCTCCGAGACGGGTACGGTCGGAGTTCGTCCGAAGATGAGGGAGGGGAGTTCCTGGTCGGAGCCGGGGTCGGTGCCGGCGTCTCGCTAAGTGGCGTCGGTCTCGGCTATGTACTCTGGGGACGCGAGACCAGTAACTCAGATAATCCGTAATTAACCGCTGGAAGGGAATCAGTCCGTAGCGAAAGCGAGGATCCCTCTCTTCTGGCCGCCGACGTAGAGACGATCGGCAGTAACGGCGACATCTCTGGGCGCAACCGGAAGATCGGTTCGCCAGCGCTCGCGCCCATCACTCGTCGAGAGTGCAATCAGTTCCCCGTGGCCGGTTTCTTGATCTGGGGCGGTTCCGTACCCGACGACCAGGGTGTCGCCGGCGACGACGGGCTGGCAGAGTCTGAATTCTGCGGGGGACGCTGTTGCAACGGTTCGATCAGAGAGCGAGTCTCGGACGACCCATTCGATCCCGCCGGTCGAGGCACGCAATGCATAGACGACGAAGAGTTCCTGTTGCTCGTGACCCTCACAGATGAACATCCGTTCACCATCCGTCGCGAGTGAGGAGAACGCCGCAGCGCCGGAACTCGCCAGCCCCGGGAATTGCCACGTGACTCCTGTGCCTCCAGCTACCCCGAACGCGAGCGTCTCGCGTGCATCCGTCGACCAGACAACTTGGCGGGCGATACCGACGTCTCCATCACTGGTCACGACCGGTCTCCCCGGTTGGTCTAGTGGAGCAGTCGCGCGGTCGACCTTCGGTGATCCATCGAACATCTCGATCGTGAATACTGCTGGAGTGGGGCCACCGTAGCTCGCCCACACCCGATTGGCACGTACTGCGAGCCCACCGAGATCCTCCAACACGTGCGAATCGCCGTTTCGATCCCCGAGGTAGATTCGCCACTGCTCGCTCCCATCTTCGGGGTTGAGCCCATGGACCCCGTAACTGGACTGTATGTAGACCGTGTCGGGGGTTGCCAGCGGGAGCAGCGAGAACCAATCTGCCGAGCGTCCGGATCCAGTTAGAAATCGGTCCGAAACAGTCTCACCGAGTCGCTCGTGGAGGTTTACTCGCCATCGGAGGGTTCCATCCGAGGCATCAACAGCCAAGACGTCTGTTCGAGTGTCCGTTAGATACACCGTTCCGTCGATGAGCCCACCGAATTGCGGATAGCGACGTTCACGCGAAAACTCGATCTGCTGTCGCCAGCGCTTGGCACCATCGGCCGCATCGTACGCGTACAGGACGACACTCGCATCACGTGCGGTTGCAGTCACGACTATCTCGGTAGTGGCGGCGACGACATCGCCCGAGACGATGTCTTCTGAGGCGGCAGCATCCTGACGGTGCTGCCACGTCTCCCTGGGCCGAGAACCACGTGTGCGTCGACTCCGTGCGGTATGTCGGAGGTCGCCCCGCGGGAACCGCCACTCCCCGGCTGGAGGAGACCACGACGTACCGAGAGTGTCTGGAGGACGTTCATTCGGACTACTAGAAGGGTTAAGACCGCCACATCCTGCGAGACTACTCGTACCGACGAGGCCGATCATCCGGAGGGCAGTACGTCGATTTGCGGAGACCATCGAGTCAACGATTTCGTATCGGGTCGTGAAAGTGGTTCGGTGGAAGAACGGCGTTGACGTTTCCAGCGAAAGCACGCGTCCCCCTCGACTCGACCGAGACACTACCGCTAGAGTCTGCGTACTTTACGGCGTTTTCCAGCGGGCTCCGGAGGACGGTGGTGAGTATCTCGGCGTCGGAACCACCGTCACATCGTCGAAAAGTGAGGTACTGATAGTGACGGCATCGGCCTCAATATCGATCAGTATCGACTCAATCCGATCGGCGAGATCGACCATCGTCGGCTGAGGATCCTTGGACAGGAGGTTGAGGAACTTCTTCGCGGCTGTATCGCGGTCGCGGGGCGAGGTCTCGGGGAGTCCAATCGGGATCTCCACCAGAATTGCGTCAGCTCCCCGATGCCAGGGTCAGACGTTGAGGATCGCCGGCTCAGCCGTGATCTCGACTGCTCCCATTTGGTCGTACGTGACAACAACCCAGCAGCCACTCGCCTAATCGACGACAACAGCGGTTCCCGTAGTGCATCTCCCTGCCCGTTGCCGCTTTGCTCTACCGAACCGTTGGGCGTCGCCCGCTCAGTGATGGCGCCCAGTCCTCTTCGAGGAGTGACTGACCGTGGGTTGCTCGGGGAGTTGCGCAGTCCCGGCGGCGAGCACTGTGCCCCAAATCAAGCCCGCGGCGTGCTCGATCGGATTCACTTTCATCCCTGTGGGATCGAGTGTTGGGAGCACCGGCAGAAGATCCCAGATCAAACTCCCGAGCACCACCCATCCCATAGCAATTACAACCCCCTCGAAGAGTCGTAGCTCCGGTTGTGGGCCGAGGCCAACGCTGAATGCACGCTGTTGCAGATACCAGCCCACTACGGTAAGGAATCCGAGCCCAACGACGCTCCCGGACGTGGACGACGTCGTGGCCGCGCCCGCGGGCACCACCTGCGATCTGTGGCCCACGCCCGAAGGTCCCTGCGGCGAGCCCGCGGTCGTCCTGTACGTGTACACGCATTCTGCGGACGAGCGTCCGGTGAACGCCCTCGCGTGTGACGAGCACGCCCCCGCGTACCCGGACGACCACACGGACACCGACCTCCGCACCGACGGCGGCCACCTGGAACGTCCCGACGTCGAGCACGGCAAACAGTGGTACAGCCTCCGAGCCTTCCAGCGGGATTGCCTCGTGGCAGTGAGCGTCTACACCGACGCCCGACCCCCCAGCGGCCGAGAGATCCAGGCGTACCTCGAACGCTGGTACCACGACTCCGTCCATCACAGCCAGCTGTACACGAACCTCGATACGCTCGTCGAGGCGGGCCTCCTCGAGAAGACGACGCTCGATGGCCGGACCAACGGCTACCGACTCACGGCCGAGGGCGAAGCCGTCCTCGATCGCGGCGCGGTGCATCTCCAGCGCGCCGCCAACGGGGGTGAGAACGCGTGAGCAAGCCCGACGAGACACGGACGCGCGGGCTCGAAGCGACGCCCGGGCGCGCCCGCCGCGAAACCGTCCGGATGCCCCGTGAGTTCCGCGTCGGTATCCAACAACTCGTCGACGCCGAGGTCTTCGACAGCAAAAGCGAGTGCATCCGCGCGGCCGTTCGCGAACTGCTGGTCGCCCACGACGCCCTCGCGACGCCCGTCGACGGCACCGCGACTCGTACCCCAGCAACCGATCAGGAGGGCGATACCGATGAGTAACGCCCGAAATCACCCAGACACAGAGGCACGTGCGGGACGGGAGTTGCGCATCACGTCAGAGGCTCATCCAAAGCGCCACTCGCGCCCCGGTGGCCGCTGTCGTGCGGCCACACGAGCAGCTACGGAGACCCACAGTCTTTGTTATAGGACAAATATTGGTCGGCGAGCGAAGACGCACGCTGTAAGCCCGCTCTACACGTCCCAGACAAAGCCCACACCACGGGCGCCAACAGAAACGCACACAGGAACAGCCTCAGTCACAACCAGTCGAACAGCAGTTCGGCCCCATCGAGGACGAATTCCCCGATGTCGTAGAGCCGGCTGTCGGTGCTGTCATCGTCTGGAGTGGTATCGGAATCACTGCCCCGCGTCATCGGTAGTCAATCCTGCTACTTCGATTTGGATAAATCTGCAGGTCAACCCACACCATCGACCACTGGCCACCGGGAGGCCAATAATGAACGGAGGCTTCGCGATTGTGCTCGCCTAGGGGAGGATCCAACGAGTGGGTTCTCAAGGGCAGTGATACACGCACGCCCGATGATGGCCTGCTCAATCTTGGAGGCGAGCGCGATGACTGATAGGGATTATCGTAAGTCGTCATAGGTTTCTCGCCGGACGGTACGGCGAGAATCTCCGAATAGTTACGATAATCCCTATGAGCAACAGGCAGGGCCAGTGACCCAACACCAGAGTCAAAGTCAAAGTCGAAACCGACACCTCCGGGGAGAGTAGTGCAAAAAGCTTACAATATAGCAGAGTATCACTCCAAGCGCGGGGAACTCAGAGGCACACCCGGCCCATCAACCCCGTCTCCCCTTCCTGTAGGACGTCTCTTCTGACGTCACCCTCTGCCAGCGGCGCTGAGACACCGACTAGCGAAGTCGATGTAAGAGAGGTAACGGGCAATGTCTGAGCAACGCTCAGACGAACGAATTCACGCGATTCTTGCAGTCGTTTCTGAGGAAGTCGACCTCCGACTGTCGATGCGTGACTCGAGGATTACGAGTACGTCTTCCGGGGGCCTCACGACCGTCTGGAAGCGATCACCTACTCGGAGCGACTCGGCCAGTGGAAGCGCGGCCCGTACATCATCGAGCAAGTCCAGCGGGACCGACTCTGGAGCGCCCTCACTGGGGGCACACAGTGGGCTGGGTGGAACTACGTCCTGCGTGAGGAGATCGGCGACCCTGAACCCGTCGTGGGTGAGATATCCGACCCAGTGCGATGTGTGCGCTGTAACGAGCGCTTTCCCTCAGGGAACGCCTTCGGGTGGCATCTCGCCGACGTCCACAAGATCGACACCGACGAGAAACTGCAGTTCGCGATCTCAGAGCCCGAACAACAGCATACGCTCGGGAGATGGGTAGGTGAGTCAGCGTGACTGACCAATCCAGCGGAACAGCTGTGCAGTGTGGAGACAGCACCAAGAAGACATTCTGTCAAAGGGAGCTCTTTGACGAGGACTTCACGACCTCGTCTTGTCAGAGGCACTCTCCCCATTGAATGGGCTCGCTCACGATGGATTAAACCCCGAATTCACTCAAAAAATCAACTCCGGAAACAGGATAGACAATTATCCGAGCGGAAAGACAGACGAGAGAGAATGCGAGCAGCAACCGTACGCCACTGACGGAGGGCACGAGAGCCCCGCAGACGGAGATTCGTATCCTCCCTACGAAAGCGCGGCTAGTGGTACGGCGACATCTGGCAGCCCTGTCCTCGGTGCAGTGGCGACGGGCAGCAGATCGAATGCTGTGGTGATCGCTGTCACGCACACGGCCGCTGTCTCCACGGCGACAACACGTGCAACCTGTGTAACGGCGTCGGTCGGATCAGCGACGAGCTTGCCACACAGTGGCGGCAGCGAGATTCCTTCGAGTTGGTGACCGCACCGGACGCCGACCTCCACGTGCAGGGAGTGTTGTACCTCGTTGCGCGCAATCGCTACGAGGGAGGTATCGCGGATGGCGAAGACTAAGCCATCTGACCAGCCCCCGGCCGTCCTGGACGTCGACGTCGAGGGCGATCGGGTCCTCGTCGCCGTCGATCGCGGCGAGTTGTCACTGGTCGTCGAGGCCCCACGTGAGATCGAGGCCGCCGATCTGGAAGCATTACTCACAGACGTCCCCGAGAAGGTCGAGACCGTCGCGGAACTCTTCACTGGAGGGCCAGACGCGTGAGCACTGCTTCACCCCCTCACAGGGATCTTTCCGACACCGGCGACATCGCGTGGCTTACGCCCCGTCTCGTCGATCGGTACCCCCAGCACCGCCGTCAGCACCTCCAGCTCGTGGGGTGAGCGAAGTAGGGTGGGGTCGTTGACCATTCAGTACATCAAGACGTGGGATAGCGAGCAGTGGGCGTGCCGCTGGGACCGCCATCCGAACACGCACAATATCCTAGACTATTCACAGAGAGGTGACGACCGCGATTGGGTGGCACCGCAGCGAGACCGATCCGCTCAGTTCCGAATGGGAAGAGACGGCAGCGGAACATCCAGGATCCAGTAGAGACGAACGTCGCCTAAGAGTGCGGCGAGAAGCACCAGGAGTCCGCCGAAGGTGAAGACCAAATACCAGAGCACGTAGTGGTGGAACACATCCAGCAACAGCGCTGCCACCGGTGCGATCAGCCCCACGATCCAGAGCACGACAAAGAGTTCTCCGGCGTTCTGTGGACCGAGGACTGGCGAGAGAATCACGCCGAGTAAGTACGCCGAAAGCGCTGTCGAGATCCATCCGTACGGGAGCGGAAAGAGCAGCCCGAAAAGACCTTCTGGGGCGCGATGGAGCCGTTGTTTGACGCTCACGGCGGTGTAGAGGTACTTCTCCCAGCAGATGACCCAGGCGTACTTGAGCTTGAGATAGAGCTGCCTCGTTCGAAGCCAGACAACTCGGTTGGGATTCCGATACTGCTCACCCAGGCGAGTATAGTAACGACTGGCAAATAGTCCGCCGATGACGGCGACTCCCGCTGCGAGAATCCACGGCGCGGACGAGAGCAATCCACGACCAAGTCCAGTTCCTCCGAAGAATATCTCAGCGTACTGCATACTCACATACAGCGACTTGACTCGCTTGCGACAAACGGTCAGCGACTCCACGGGATTTGGGAGAACCAGGGTAGCAGAATCGAAATTGCGGCCGGCATACTTCTGCAGAAAGGACTGCGCTCAGTCAGTACAGAGGATACTAATGGTACCCTCAGCGTGGAAGTGGATGATAATTCAACTATCAAATGCCATCCCTGTGCCCACTTTGCGATCGAAGAAGCAGTGGAGAATGCGCTGAAGCACAACAACAGCGACACCACTGTCACGGTCCGAACCGAGCGGCGAGACGACGAGGTCAAGATCGACGTCGTGGACAACGGCTCGGGGATCGCTTCCCTCGAAACCGAATCGCTGTGGACTCTGGAGGAGTCACAGTTGACCCACGGGCAAGGGCTCGGTCTGCAAGTGATTTACTGGGTAACAGAGGGAGCTGGCGCATCGCTTACCATCGCAGACCGTGAACCACGGGGAACGATAGTGACGATGCGTTTTCCTATCGTTACAGATGGGCCACTTGAAGCCAGTCTGGACATTGTCCGCAACCAATTGCATTCTTAGCAACCAGGTCCTCACGGCTGATTCGGTTATGAGATTGTGAAACAAACTCTGTGACAACTCTTTTATGATTCCTTGGAGGCTAATCGTGGCGCACGTCGAGAAATCGAACCGCAAGAGATGGCGAAGAAAACGACAGTCTACGGGCTGAGCAGGCCGAGTGCCTCGGGGCTTGACCCCGAGGGTGAAGGCCGTAAGCTCGGCTAAACGTGTTCCGTTCCAGTGATCACTCACGCCGTGCGTGCGCGAACGTGGTACCTGAGAATTTCGTGAACTCATCTTGAAATGTGTCTTTCATAACATCAAGCGTGCCGCAACATAGCCAAATCAACCGCTGTATGGCGATTCACCAGAGCCCTGCAGTCCAATTGAGGATATTATCGAGGAGACTTCGAGGATGGAGAGTTCGATGCGGTCTACACGGTCGAAACGCTACAGCACCTGCATCCCGATGTCGAATGGGTCTTCGAGGAGGTGGCCCGAGTCACCGACAACATCCTCATCACGACGGAGACTGAGGAACCAGTTCACGAGTCCCCGTCGCCCGACGTCGACGTGAATTATGTCGACGACGACACCCCTCTATACTACTGGGACTGGAGTCGCATCTTCACCTCGCTGGGGCTCGTTGAAGTTGATACGGTTCGTGGTGACAGAGACACCACGCGGACCTTTCGTGCATCCCGCTAACTGCCAGTCTCGTCGCGCGGTCTGAGCCGAACGATGGAAGATTGAGGATATGATGGAGGTATTCCACACCTGATTTTGCGGTCTCATCACCGACTCAGCTGTGGGTCTCTGCCTGCAGATTGAGCGAAAATGATCCCTGAAGCTGGCGAAATCTTTCTTCTGTTGTCTTTGAATCAGAATATTACTTAACCGCGAGAAATACGCATTCATACAATGGTGAACAGCCGTCTAATTACACCACGACATCTATGGGCGGGGATGATCAGTGGTCTAGGAATCGTTTCTTTTCTAGCCAACGTCCCGCATCTCCTCACGGAAGAAGGACTGATAGCGTACGTTTTTGGCGTCTTCATCCCGATGGGACTATCTCTTGGACTTGTTGTGATGGGGTATCGGGTGTATCAAAGCTCACTCGAATTGGATTTACTTCCTCGCGTCACCGGCTGGACGCTCGCCGGCGTGGTCGGTCTGGTATCCGTTGGTGCGGTAATCTACCTTTACCAGTCCGTGGAAGGAAACGTCATAACTCACGGGCTATTCGTCGCGATGAATCTAGTCACGACCGGCGGTATTGCGGGTGCACTAATTGGGGTCTATGACGGACGCCAACGGCAGGAACAACGTGCCACAGAGCAGGCGCGGCGACGCTATCAGACGGTACTTGATGCATCGCCCGACGCTGTATTCGTTGCTTCCACTGACTCTGGTGAAATCGTGGACGCCAACCAGGCTGCCGAAGCGTTAGTTGAACGACCGCTGGACGAAATCATCGGGATGCATCAGTCAGAACTGCATCCTGCAAAGAACCGGGACAAATACCGCGAGCTGTTCGCTACCCATCTCAATACCGAGAACGTGCATTCAGAATTCCCCGATGGGTCGGATATCTTCGTCAACACGGCAAGCGGTGACCGTATTCCTGTGGAGATCAACGCTACAGGATTCGACTATCGAGGCCAATCCTTGTTTATCGGCGTCTTCAGAGACATCTCGAATCGGCGGGAACGAGAGGCCGAACTTCAGAACCGAACCGAGCAGCTAGAAATCCTCAATCGGGTGCTACGGCACGACATTCGCAACGATATGTCTGTCGTAACGGGATGGCTCGATATACTGGCGGCAGACGTCGACAGTGAGGATCGTGACCGCATAGAGCGGGTGCAACGGGCGAGTCAACGTGTGATCGGCCTGACCGAGGTAGCTCGTGACTATGTCAAAGTCGTATCGGGAGAGAAGGAACTGAATCTACACCCTGTTTCCCTCGATAGTGTCATTCAGGAAGTCATTGATACACGGCGTGAGCAATATCCAGATGCCGAATTCACCGTGACCGGAGACGTTCCCGATGTGAAAGTACAAGCGAACGAAATGCTCTCATCCGTCTTCCGGAACCTCTTGAACAACGCCGTCCAGCACAACAATTCGGACATACCTAAAATCAATATCGGGGTAGAACGGACTGACGAGTCCGTAACGGTGAGCGTCGCGGACAATGGCCCTGGAATTCCGGACGAGCAAAAGGAGACTGTCTTCGGGAAGGGCGAGCAGGGTCTAGAGAGCCCAGGAACTGGCATCGGCTTATATCTCGTCCAGAACTTGATCGACGAATTCGGCGGTGACGTCTGGATCGAGGACAACGAGCCGGCCGGAGCTGTTGTCAAGGTAACGCTCCAACGCGCCGAAACTCAGTGATCATCTGGTGTCCCACAGTAGTTGGGACCGACCGTTCCAATGCATACGGTTCCGAACCGCTTCGCGGTTAACAGCAATCTTCTTTCGAGATTTTCATAGCTTTCACATCTAACTCTCTTTACAGCGGATGACGTACCCTCATTCAACAATATCCATCGACCGAGATACCTTCGAGAACACGAGCGAGGACGAACTTGAGGAACTCTCCGTCCCCGATCAGGTCCTCGGATTTCTCGCCGCCAACGAGGATCGGGCGTTTAAGGCGCGCGAAATCGCCTCCCAGATCGGCGTCGACGAAGGGGTAGTCAGCACCGCGCTCTCACGGTTGAAGGATCGTGAGCTGGTCGAACACAAGACGACGCACTGGGCAGTGACTGATGACGCTGAGCGACTCGAGGGATACAGCGGGTACGAACGAGCAACGGCTCTGTTCAACGACCAACTGGGTGTGGAGGACAAAGATTCCTGGCGCGAGCACGCACCGCAGGAACCCCACCCGAGCGTCGAGGACGAACAGTGACCGACGCAGAGACACCGATCTTCGTCTCGTCGGCGACGAACGCGTCGATCTCGGCTCTGGTTATAGAGATTCGAGGCGCATACCCCCGCCTTCCCGTGAGGGACGAGCGTTCCGACACCTGTTGTCGGAACCGAGGACTGAACAGGCGGGGGATGAAGCCGACACGGTGAGCAACAGACAACCGAG
>NZ_JANHAV010000013.1 GCF_024464655.1 Halobellus inordinatus | reverse complement strand
GTAGAATCGGCCGACGCCGGGGACTTCGTCCCCGGCTTTCTCGGTGATCGTATCGTCGAGGATGATGTAGCCATCCTGTGACCAGCGCGTTTCACCGTGTTTCTGAAGCTCTTCGAGGCATTCGTGGTTGAACTCCTGTTCGTCCCAGTCGTACTGGGTGAGGAACTTGTTGAGGGCGCGTTTCCCCTGAGCTGGAAGGACTTCGCGTGCGATACCCGCCACGGTCTTGTTGCTGGCCGCAACAAGACGGGTGGCGTAGGTTTTCGCGTGATGACGTTGTGCTGGTGACAGCGACTCGAACTCGTCGAACACGCGCGTACACGACAAGAAGTCCGTAATCGGCATCATCCGTCCTTGCCACCGCCTACGTCACGCTCCTACTTCAACGTGCAAAGCTGAGTAGTATAGACAGGGGGTACCCCGTTGGAACCGCGGTTTTGAATCGATGGCCCACAGCAGGTGAGAGTTTATCCTCGACCCCGAAAGGGATCGAGGTCGCTGAAGAGGACACTCTAGAAATATGACTTACCCAATATACACTTGAGACGTCGGTCCTTCCGACGGCACTCATCGAATACGACCAGTGGATCTGCTGGCGCGAACAGGAGCGCGACGGAAAGCCGACGAAAGTTCCCATCACGCCCGGCCGGGGCGAGTTCGCCTCCGCAACGGATGCGCAAACGTGGACATCCTTCGAGGACGCGCTTGCAGGCGCCGAGTCAAGAGACGCTGATGGAATTGGCTTCGTCTTCACTGAGGATGATCCCTTCGTCGGCGTGGATCTGGATGACTGTCGCGATCGGGACACTGGCGCCGTCGCGGAGACAGCAGCAGATATCACCGACCGGCTTGACTCCTACACAGAACGCTCGCCGTCGGGAACCGGATTTCACGTGCTCATACGGGGTGAACTCCCTGATGGGCGAAACCGGAAAGGGACAATCGAGATGTACGATACCGCGCGATTCTTCACGGTGACCGGCGAGCACGTCACCGAAACACCATCGAGGATCGCGACGCGACAGGATGCGCTCGACGCACTCCATCGTGAGTACGTCCAAGAAGACCCCGTTGAGCAAACACACAAAACTGGAGGTGATGCCCCTGCCCGCGAGTCAGCGCAAGACAGTGCGCTCGATGATCAGGAACTCCTCGAGAAGGCGAAAAATGCGAGAAACGGGGAGAAATTCGAGCGGCTCTGGAATGGGAATACGCTGGGCTATGAGAGCCACTCCGAGGCGGATATGGCGCTCTGTGCTCTGCTTGCCTTCTGGACCGGCGGCGATGCCAAACAAATGGATCATCTCTTCCGGCAGTCAGGGCTGATGCGCGAGAAATGGGACGACGTCCACTACGCTGAGGGCTCGACCTACGGCGAGAAGACCATCGAACGGGCGATTGCCGGCACCTCGGAGTTCTATGAACCCGCTGCCGCACAGAGCCAAGAGACGGAAGATGACGTCCAAGGCCATAACGGTGCCAGTGCACCATCGAGAGGACAGCGAGCGCAGCCGTACCTGAGCGAGAAGAATCAACTCCTCAAAGAGCGCGTCACTGAACTCGAGGGGCTGCTTGCGCAGAAGAACGACCGCATCAACACGTTGGAATCGACAGTTCGTGAGCTTCAGGAAACGCTTGCTGAGCGTGAATCCGGAGAGCAGCGCAGTGATCAGGGAGACATCGGCGACGCCGGCGACGCTGCCAGCGGCGACGTCGAAGAGAGCGAATCAGCCACACAAACGGTGTGGACGCGAACAAAGCGCTTTTTCGCGGATGACGAGTGACGCGCTGCACGAAATCTGAGGCGTACCTCAACGAACTCGATCTGATCGACACTGGTGCAAACACCCCCGAAACCAAGTTCAGCCAGCTGCAGCGGCCGCTGCAGCCGGCCAAGGGCGAGCTAACTGCCTCGCAAACGGCGAGTGCATTGTCAACTCTGATGGGACCTCGGAAGCCGACGAAGAGCCCGAATGGGCACTCGTCGAGTTGACCCAGCGAGCATCGAGGGGATATGACCTACAAAGCACCGTCCGACAACGCTGATTAGGACGATGAACTGCAAGATCTCCTCGGCTCTGCGACCGCTATCGAGAACGGTGCGGAATCGCACTCGATGACCGCCTCGTTGTGCAGGTCCCGACAACTGGCCTCTACGAACGTGGTGGGGAGCGAAGCGAACACAGTTCATCCCCATCGACGAAAACGGCGAGATATTCCGGAAACGGCACTACGACGAGCGACTTGGATGGCACGAGTCAACAGTCAGTCGGCGGGCTGTTCGTGAGGATCTCATCACTCGGCTCACCCGGTCGTCGTCACAGGCAACTGATCGCAGTCACGACGTGCCGGTCGACAACCCAGATACGTTCAGCGTCAAACCTGCGCGAAAGCTCCGGATGCACTGACCTGCGTGGGTTAACCAACAACTCCCTGAGTCACGACTTGTTATTAGTTAACATCGTGCACCTTTTGAAGCCAATCAGGCGGCACCCTGTACGCTACTCTAATCAGGAAACTATTCCCCGATGTAAGAACTATATCCTTCGACCTGCAATTCCGAGTATGTCCGAAACAGACGCCGCCGATGGTCCGCCCCCCTTCGAGGACGCGTTCAGCAGCGACGACGTCGAACAGCGCGTCTACGGCACCATCTTACAGACCCGCAAGCCGACGACGGCGAGCGCGATCGCCGACAGCGCCGACTGTGACCCCAAGACCGCCCGGAAGTACCTTGGCTGGTTCGACGATTTGGGAATCGTCACCCGGCACGATGGCCATCCAGCCACCTACGAACGGAATGACGCGTATTTTGAGTGGCGACGCATCAACCAGCTCGCGGCCGACCATTCCGTCGAGGACCTGCAGGATCGCGTTCGTGAGCTGACGACGCGCATCACCGAGTACGAGGCGACGTACGACGCCGCGTCACCGGCCGCAGTCGACGCCGTCGACGCCGCGGAGGCCAGCGACGAGCGGACCATCGACGACGTGTACAGCGACCTCGCCGACTGGGCGACCGCCCGTGAGGAGCGTGGCCGTTACGAACGCGCGCGCCAGCAACTCGCGGGTGGCGAGCGCGAACAGGCGTCTGGGTAGCCTGCTCGATGGTGCCACCGACAGGCGATGGCGGGAGCCCTGCCCCCATCGATCGTCCAATCCTCGAGTTCCTCCAGACGCGGCTCCAAGCGACGAGGCAGGTCTCCCGAGCGACCGTCACGGACGCCAGCGGCCATCTGGAACTCCACGTCGTCTTTGCGCCGTCGTACTACCCAAAAGCTGTCGACGAGGCGCAGTTAACGGTCCGTTGGTACACGAACGACGACTTCAAACTTCATTATCGAGAGCAGCACGCGGACAACGCCTGGGAGTGCCGGTGGGACCGGCACCCGAATCCGCACAACACGCGGGACCATTTCCATCCCCCGCCCACTGCCCCGAGGCCCGGTGAGGATGCATCGTGGCCAGACGACCATCGTGACGTCGTTGCGCTCGTCCTCGAGGAGATCAAAGACCGAATCACGGCCCTCTGGAGCGAGTAAGGGCTACGGTCTCACGTGGGCTGTTTGTCGGCGTCCCCAGAACGCGGAGCGTTCTGGTGTGCGAACGAGACGCGAGGCGTCTCGTTAACGCCAGAAGGCGTGCAGCGCGCGACAGCGTGCGCGGCGTGACTCACTATGGTTACTCCCGATCCGCACGACGACACGAGTGCTGACTACGAACAGTTCGAGAAAGAGTTGCTCGCCCAAGACCACGACGCCGCCAGGATCGACACGGCGGACATCGACGACACGATGGCCCGCAGCGTGGTCGGCGATCTCGTCGACGGGGACGTCGTCACACCCGTTCCCGAGGACAGCGTCCTCGTTCACGAGCCGAGCGGCGCCGCGTTCGATTCAGCCACGCAGTTGGCTGTCTTCCACCGTGGTTGGACGGCCGCCAGCGACGCCGGCGAGGAGGACGAGTGATGCAGCAAACGCTCGTTGGTTGTGCCTTCTGCGACGCCCCGCCTGGCACCGAGACTGGCGAGGCGCACACCTGGGGCCAAGACGAGCGGGTCACCCACCCGATCTGCGTCGACTGCGCTATCCAGACGCGGTCGGATCCCGGCGAGCGCGATCACCACGCCTGTGACGGCTGTGGCCTCGTCGTCGACACGATCGCGGCGCTGACGCGGTTCCGAGTGGAAGTTGGCCATCTCGAAGGCCCGTTGCAGCTCTGCGAGCGGTGTAGCCCCGGTGGGCTCGCGACGTACTGGACGCGCGACCTCGAGAAACATCTCGTCTCGACACCAGCGGAGTAACCCCCTCCCACATTTCTGGGCATGGAAACACTTATCCACGGTAGCAAACATGCCAAACAACTATGCTCCAACAGTCCCAACACTAGTCTATGTCGAGCGGCACCATCGATATCGACGAGTTCGAGAACGCTGACGCCGACGAATTCGAGGAACGGAATGATACCGAGCGGATCGTGCTGTTCCTCGACAAGAATAACGACAGGGCGTGGAAGGCGGCAACGATCGCCGAGCACCTCGGGCTGGAGAGAGACGCCGTCAGTGCGATTCTCTCGCGATTGAAGGAGCGCGGTCTCGTGCGGCACAAGCGCCCGTACTGGGCGATCACGGACGACGAGGAACTGCTCCAATCTGCCTACCGGCTACACCGACACTACGAGACTGCAGACGAACAATACAGTGAGGAGCGTCTTGAGGAACTCCAGACCGACGAGATGGAAAAAGTACAGTGACTGCGTTCGAGGACTTGGAACGTGGCGACATCGTCTGGGCGAGTGACCCACTCTCGGATAAAGGTCGCCCGATGCTCATTCTGGGAGCGCCTCAACTCCCGAACCACGGTACCCAACTCATCACGATCCTGCTCTCCACGAAGACCTACCACGAGGAGGCACTCCCACTCCGAGACGACGACTACGAGGGCGACCCACTCGGAGAACGAAGTCACGTCCTCCCGTGGTCGCTCGCGACCCTCAACAGTGCTGCGGACGTAGAGCACTATCTGACCTCTCTCGTCGACGAACGAACTGAGGATGTGGCGAGCCAGTTGATCGACTACATATCGTCTTGAGGTGACTGCTCGTTGCGGAACGTCCATTCGTCGACGGAAACAAACAAACAGCGCTCCGAACGGTGGTCGTTTTCTATATGATGGACGGGTACACGTTCGAGTACAGTGATGAAATTCGGGCCCTTTTGTACCGCTTCGCAACTGACGAAGCCGCAGTCGACACAGAGACTGCAGTCATCTAGTTCCGGGCCTGTGCTCGTCACAACTGATAAAGGGACACACAGAGTATGCGCAATAGAACAATGGCGTCCAGCACCGATTCCTCGACGGCGGTCGACGACGAGGTCCGCCAGCTCTACGAGCGGTATCAGGCGGCCGAGAGCGACGCCGAACGTCGCGGGATCACCCTCGAAATGGGGGAGCTTGATGGACGCCGCCACGCGGAGATCTATGCAGCACTTGAAGACGAGTAATTCGTCACGCTTACTCAGTGCTTCCGTGGCTATCGACGGAGCAGCCAGTATACGTCAATGAGCTTGGAGTGGAGGACTACGATGCTGAATTCACATGAATTTGAAGGCGATCAACGCCAGAATATCGAGCAACGCCGTGTGATGATTAAACAGTGGGCCCAGTACGTTCGGACGCACGATGATAGTGAGTGGTCACGTCAGCAGAATCGGCTCATCGACTCGCAGCTCCAGTCGGCAAACGAGATGGATGCGGCTAGCGACACCGATCCGGTTCGGTTCGCGGCCGCTCGCAGTCGGGTGCGTGGCCGATGACCGACGAGGACGCGGGCATCCAGGAGATCGCGGCCGCTTACTACGATGACGAAATAACCATCGACCAGCTCACAGAGCTCGTCGGCGCCGAAACGGCGGCGAGCCTCCGGGTGTTGAAACAGCAGTTGGACGAGGACTTCATTAACGAAGTGACTGACGCGTGACCTCTTACAGCGTCGCACCCGTTGATCCCCCTTGTTGACCCTGCTCAGAATTTCGCTGGTGGCACCGTACCAAGAGTATAGCGGCTGAGTCGCTGTGTGTGTCAAGTCCGGTTGAACCGTGTTTCTCTACGGTCCGCTCCGCTCGCCGCGGCCACCCTTTCGCGTCGCTCGCACCTAGTCCGGATAGATTGACCGCAACACTCTTTACTGATTCCCTGTAAACTGTAAACGCCCAATTGCTCATGTCACGCACGTCAAACCGAACCAACGGCGACGTTATCCGCGACTTCCTCTCGGTCGCGGACCTCCTTGAGGAGCCACAGCTCGCCAAACTGTACGCGTATCTCGCCCGAGAGGAGGAAGCAACCGTCCAGGAACTCATGAACGAGCTCGACCTCGCGCAGGGCACGGCCTACACCTATGTGAACCGGCTGGTCGACGCCGGCGTCATCGAGGCGACCACCGACGAGCAACCCCGGGTGTACGTCGCCCGCGACATCAATCTGACCGTCACAGCAGCTGATGGCGCTCGCGAGTACACAATCACGCCCGTGCTCATCGACGCCATCGCCCGTCGCACGACCGACGACGACATCGATACCTACATCGACCGCCACGGCATCGCCGGACTCGCAACGGCACTCACCTACACCGTCGACCGGGAACGTGGCGAGGTCACCCACCGGCTAATGGCCCGTGATCTCGACATCTCGCCGCTCGCCGCCGAAATCATCCTGCAGGCGCTCCGCCCCGTCGTCCACGAGCACTTCGATATCGAGGAGGCAGGCGCGTCGGTCGCGGATATCGAGGGTGTCGACCGGGACATCGCCGGCGACGACGCGTGAGCGCCATCTATATCGCTGATACCGGTCTGTTCGTCGCGATGGGGCAACCGTCGAACCGTCGGTATCAGGTCGTCCGGACGTTTGCACGCCGGAACGACATGACGTTCGTCCTCCCGGAACGTGTCTACGACGAACTGACCGTCAACGCACCCGACGTCGAAACACCGCCAATCGACACGGCAATCGACGAAGGGTGGGCCCGAGTCGCAGCCCCGTTGGAATACACGAACGCACTAGTTTCCCGGACGATGGACGGCGTGCAGCGATACATCGCGAACGCTGATGACCGCCCTGCCGACGAGATCGAACGTGCGGATCCAGCGCTGGCAGGGGTCGCCGCTCAAGCGTTCGTCGACGAGACCGCTGACCACGCTTACATCTACACGACAGATACCCTCGCTGGAGAAGGGGCTGAGAATGTCTTCGCCAGTGAGGGCTACGGAGATTCAGTCACGTACGTGAACGGCTTCCGCTTCGTGGAAGATCTTCTCGAGTAGGCCGCTCCTCGTTGGGTCCGCACACCGATCACTGCGGAACAAAATTCGATATCGGCCCGCCAGCGATGGCCGTTACCGTCTCGAAAGCCCTCGGCCGCTCGGCATCCCCCGACCCACACTGCGCTCCTCGTGCCTGTGGTGCTTGCGGGGTCGGGGGACGACCGAGACGCCCTCGCCCTTTCTGAGTCCACCAGGATGTCATCTGTGTGACTGAGCGTCGAGCCCGGTTGAACAGGTTCTTTGTTACGGCCCGCCCCGCTCGCCGCTTCCGCCCTCCGCGTCGCTCGCGACCGACCATTCCGGGCGTGCGGGCGCTCTCCGCACCGCGAGCGCCCGTTCCGGGCTAAATTGAATCTGGTCTCGACGCCAGCATTAAGCGCGTTTTCGGTTGCGCCCCTCGCGGGCCGGACACGAGAAACGGCTTAAAGCTGGCCGCTCGCTCCGGGCGGGTCGCTGGAAGACTCACTCCGTTCGTCTTCCAAGCCCTGCCTCGCTGCGCTCGGCAGGACGGCGCGCGGTTCTGGTTGAGTGACCTTCCTTTGGCGCTCTCGCTCGCGCCCCAGGGGGCGCTCACGAAGGCGCGAGCGAGAGCGCGTAGATGGTTCTGTCGGGCGTTGTCGTCGAAGAACCGCGATGTTGGAGCATCGCGGTGTCGGGAGCTGAGCGCCTTCGGATCAGTGAGATCCAATGTCAAGTAACAACGCAGCCAGTAATGTAGTTTCGGTCGATGAACAGGCATTCGAAAACGCGGACGAAGCGGCAGTCGACGAAGACGGCTTCGAGGTCGTCGATGAGACGCCGGAGTTCCAGGCGACGGTGCAGATGGAGGTGCAAGCAAAGGTCGATGCAAACCACCCGGACGGGATGGTCGACACCAGTGACGAGCGGATTTACGGTGCGACCCTCGAACAGGAAGAGCGCATTCGGGCGCGGGAAGCCGAGCTGGAGCGCATCAGTGCCCAGGCAGAGCTGGGGACGCAAGACGGTCGGGAGAAACGGACGCGAGACATCGCGGCGAAGCGGAGCGCTGAGCGACGAGCAGAGTTCCAGAAGCGGGCGGCAAGCGTAAACCCGATGGCGGACCCAGAGCGAGACGATCCTCGTGCAGAACTCACGCAGGAGCAGTTGGCGGCGGTGAACACGCAGTCGATGCGGCTGGCGAAGAAGCTGGATGGCTGGTCGCGAGCAGCGATTGGTCGGCGGTTAGGTGAAGCCGTGGTCGGTGGGAAAGACATGATGAGTGCGGTCGTCGGGGTGTTCGAGGAGTTGCAGACGGCGCCGGGACAGGTAGTTCCCATCGGGAAGCTCGAGGACGTCAATCGCAAAGAGGTGAGCATCGAAGGGTGTGTTGAGGAACTCTGGGATGCGACGTCGCCAGCGATTGCACAAGTCGGCCTGATAGCAGACGAAAGCGGGAAAACGAAGGTGACGATCTGGGAGAAGTCGAATGCCCCCTGGATCGAAGAAGGTGAGCGGCGAGAAATTGGTACGAAGGACGCGTCTCACTGGCCGTCACTGGGTGGAGCACCGTTATGTTCCCAGAGCGCGGACGGTGGTGGGAATAGCCGGTTGTCGTACCCTCCTTTTTTGTCACGTGCCGGACCGACCCAAGCCCCACCGCCCCACCCTCCGCTCCGTGCTCGCTCCTAGAGGTCGCTGCGCGCGCAGCCACAACCTCGAGTACTGGTCTAAACAGTTATCCTAGAAATCAGTGTGCGATTTGACAGGTTTTATCCAGCCTTGGAGGGGTGCGGCGCACACCAGTCGCCGTGTCCCATAATGCCCAAAACACTACTCGATAGTCTCGAACCAACGACTCGTGTACTCAAACGTGCCCAGTACGAAGCCTTCGAATTTTCGCTTCTCGATGGCGACGTTTGCGTTCGCAACAATAGTCATCAAAATCCTTCGGAGCACGAATACCGCGTCACTGTCGTCGACGGTGTTCCAGCAGCTTGTGAGTGTCCCGCTGACGCAGCATACGGTGGTCCGTGTAAGCACCGGGTCGCTGTCGCCATCCGACCTCGAATCCTTGATATTGCAACGAAGATGCGGGCTGTCGCCTATGGCGGCGTTGTAACCGATGGTGATCGACTGGCAGGCCAATCCAGCGACACAGACACAACACAGTGCGATAATGAGGGCCTAGCCGCCGACTTTCCCTGCTCGGAGTGTGTATGCGCTGATCGCCGAAGCTTCCCCAAGTAGCTCGGTACACATCCACACACCGCCACGTCTGCGGTTGTTTATTGTCCCCTGAGAGGTGTGCGAGGTGCGTGTAGAGTGCCTCGCTGTCCAAGATGGTAACAAAGAATGTCTACGAAACCGGCTTCGACGAAGACGTATCGAACGACAATACGCCGTGTCCCAAATGCAGCGGCCAAGTGAGAACGAACAGCGTTGAAACAAGCTGTGAGGACTGCGGACTCGTTATTCACGAACAACGAATCGACCACGGTCCTGAATGGAGAACTCACGATCAGGACCAGCGAAAGCGGACGGGCGCTCCACTGACTGCGGCACGTCACGACCGAGGGTTGTCGACCGAGATCGGTCGCTGGAAAGATGCAAACGGGAACGAACTCTCCGGACGAAAGCGTCAGCGGCTATACCGAATGCGGCGTGAACAGACTCGTGGTCGGTTCCAGTCGAAAGCCGACCGAAATCTCGCACACGGGCTGGGCAAAGTCAGCCGGTTAGCGAGCGTCCTCGAGATCTCCGATTCGGTCCGTGACCAAGCGTGCCAGCCCTTCCGGAGTGCCCAGAACGAGGACCTGCTTCGTGGCAGATCTATCGAAGCCATCGCCGCGGCCAGCGTGTACGGCGCCTGCCGGTGCAACGGCCGCTCGCAGTTGGTGGACGACGTCAGCGAGATGGCCCGCGTCGCTGAGTCACGGGTTACGAACGCGTACAAAACGCTGAACGAAGAGCTGGGACTCTTGGCCACACCTGTGACCCCGACGATATACATTCTGCGGCTCGCATCCGACCTCGACTGTCCGGAGCGGATCCGACGCCGGGCGCGAGCACTTGCCGAAGCGGCTGAGGACGCGGGGGTGACGACAGCTTCCATCCCGCTGGCTTCGCTGCAGCCTGCCTCTACAAGTCCGGACAGGAGTCGGGTCGCTGGCTGACCCAGACTGATATCGCCAAGGTGTCTAACACGTCGACGGCGATCGTCAGGATCCACCGCAACACGCTCGAAGTACAAATCGTCTGAATCAGGATTCGACCGATCAGGGATGTCCGGATCAGCCGTGAAATCGGTACAGCGACGTGACGTATGGCAGTCGGTTGAGCATCCAGATTGTGACTGGGAGTCCCACGACCGTGAGTGCGAGGAACGACGCCACGTTCGCCCACAGCAGGCTGAGCCACCAGCCGACGAAGACGAAGTAAATCGCCCGGACGGCGAGCGAGCGTTGCCCTCGCGTCGAGTCGGGTTCCGACAGGGACCGCGGCTCCGCGAGAGTGAGCACCGTTGGCACGAGGTTGATCAGTTTGATCCCGATCGGGAGCAGGACGACCGTGACGTTCAGCAGCCACGCAGTGTTGACGACGATCGGTGTCACCCACCAGCCGACGAACACGAACCATAGCGCACGAACCAGAACGGATCGTTGTGTCATTACGATCGATAGATGCTCGGGACGGTAATCTGTATCGCCGAGTCCGGGGATGTTACGCCAACCATTATGCGGGCGTTTACGATATTTGCCATCCAGCGGCCCCTGACAACGCTCCCGTACGGATGCACCAAAACATAATTTTTTGTAGGGAACTATTTGTTTCTGAATGGCGTAGCTCCAGTATGACCGAGACGTGGGACGACGTCAACAAGCAGGTCAAAGCGGACTGGAGAGACGACACCACGCCGTTTGAGCGAGTGTACGAAATCGTCGAACAGACCCACGACGGGCAGTCAGCCGCCGAGATCGCCGACCGCGCCCTCGTGAGCGAGCCGACGGCGACGTAGCCCCGGTCCGGAACGGGAATGAGATCGATTGCGAGTGAGAACGAGACTGGAAATCCGATACCGAGCCCAAGCGACGCCAAGATTATCTATGCACCGAAGGCGGGAACGGTCCGAACCATCGGGGCAACGAGCGTGAGTGCGAACTGGAGGCAGACCACGCCGAGCAGGAGTCGGAGTTTCGTGCGGAGGTCCGTGCTCCACCCGCGGCGGTCCATCGTCATACCGGTCGCGATGGCGACGGCGAGCGTCACGAGCGCGAGCGCCGCCATCCACATCGAGACGGCCGTCTCGGACAGCCCAACGAGGCGTGTCCCGAGGTCGATGAGTCCGAGCTGGACGAACGTGATGTTGTAGTAGTAACCGGCGACCATCAGCGCGACGAAGAGGCCGTAGCCGGCTACTGTCGTCCACCGTTGTTCTCGGATGTATGCTCTCAGCTCCATTCCGATGTTCTTGATATGTTGTGAGACTGCACCTCTGATAAATTGGGGCCACCGTGATAGGTGGAGGGGCGGGATTCACTACAGTCAGGGTAGCGCGACTTGTACGAGCGAGAGTGCTACCAAGGGGACGTGGAAGGCGGCGTGGGCCACCATCGCCGCTTCGAGGCTCCGTTGCCAGTACAGCCACCCAAAGAGGACGCCTGCGATCGCGTTCAGAAGAATTGTCCGGGCGACGAGTGCTGGGGTTAGGCCGACGGACTGTGCGAGCGCCGGGAGATGGCCGATCCCGAACAGCACTGCAGAGATGACGATCGCGACCCACATGACTCCCGATCCGGGGCCGTCCGACCGACGGCCGGTGAGCACCCAGCCGATGAATGTGAGCGCCGACATGAGTCCGTAGCGGAGCAGTAGCTCCTCCGTGATGCCACCATAGAGGAACCTGACCGGTGCATACGCGAGGACGTTCACCACAGTCGCGTCGGTCGCCTCGATCGCTGACTGGGGCAGGTTCTGAGCGATGAACGGTGCCAGCGCGACATCGAGAAGTAGAATCAGTAGTCCCCCGATAACGCCGAGGCCGACGGCAAGTCGAATCTCGGGCCGGAGGCGTCGCCAGACGTCGTCGCCTGTCCTTGCCCAGTCAATAAGGTACGATGGCAGCTCTACTCGCGGAGCCGTGTACGTACCGATTAGACACGCGACGGCGAGCAGAAGAAGTGAGTTGACCCCGGCAGACACAGCGAAGAGTGGAAGCGATAGACCGGCCGGGATGGCCGTCGTCGGCGTCGTGAGATAAATGTACCCACTGAGGGCGACGATTCCAGGCGTACCGGCTAGCAGCGTCACGCCGAACGGCTTTGCGAAGGAGGAGGAGGCATGCTCGGTTGGAGACATACGATGCTGAATCTCAGTGCAACGAAAAAAGTGGTTTCACTGTCGTCGCTCACGCGCCAGTGTTGTGGATTCTCACCGAGATGGACCGTCGTATCGCCCCATTCCGGCGTGGAGATGGCCATCGATCTGGGCCCATCCCTGCCGGCCGTCCACGTAGATTGCAGGGGAGGTACCCGCTTCGAACGTGTTGAAGCTTTGCCTTGTCACGTCGGAGCAGAATTAACCGTCATCCCCCGAGTTTTTCTCACGCGGTAATCACTCGCTCTGTGGTCGGCGTTGGATCGGTCTGTTCTCTGGTCAGTCTGTTTGTGTACCACCTCCGGTGGGAGGATGGGTTATAGAAGCACTAGAAGGGATGGCTCGGATGAAACGGGCCACAAGGGTGAGACCAGCGAGACTCAGGAGAGCGAACGATACGATCTGAGGAAGCGGGACGGATTGGCCGTTCTGGAGCATGAATACAATCATGGCGAGGACTGCGAGGCCGAGGGTGGTACCCTTCACCAGGAGGACGCCGGTAAAGACGTATCCCCACGCTCGTCGCTTCCAGAGAAAAGCCGCCGAGAGGGCGAACGACGGGACGACGACGCCGAGATCAAGTGACTGGATAACGGGAACCGGGAGCGTCGTTTCGGCTATGCTTGGGGGTCTGGTTCCGGTGAGGCTCGCCGGACCGACCTCGGCGAGCCACATCAGTGCCACGAGGCCGGCGACGAGAAGCTGGAACGCGACGTAGCCACGAACCGGGTGATCGTCGAATGCCTCTTCCAAGTCTGTCGGATCGATGCGAGCGATCCCGCCGATGAGCGTGAACAATGTCAGTCCGAACAGCGCGACGTAGACAAGATAAAGCTCGTTGAACGCTGTGAGTAATGCATACGAAGCGTACGTATAGAGAAGGTAGCCGGTGACACCGAGCCAAACGACATAGCCCCGTAGTGACCCCTGGTGCGCGTAATAGAGGGCGCCGGCAAGTGTAGGGACGGCGATGCCGAGCGTCAGCAGGTCCTGTCCGTACAACTGTGGGAGGAGAACCTCGGCGTCTCGGTAGAACTCGGGAACGAATAGGCCAACGCTAGTCCCCATAATCGCGAGCAGGAGGGTAAGCGTCGACGCAGCAAGATAGGGCCGAGTGAGGCGTCGGGGCGGTTTCGAGGCCGTCATACCGCTGGATCCTCGGTGGTATCCGAGGCAACGCCGAGACGGCCTTCGACGAACGCGGCGATATCCGCTGCGAAGGCGTCGACAGCGTCCCAGTCGGTGAACTCGATATCACCCTTCGGTTTCCGGTCCTCGGCGAGTAGGTCTTTAGCGATTTGCTTCATCATCAGGCGTTTGAGAAACCCGTACTCGGAGAACCGAAGCGCGCCGCCAAATTGCCCGATTCGATCCGGATGCCATCCGGTTTCCGTGACGAACGATTCGACGTATCCCGCAGCCTCTTCGCGCTTCTCCTCGTTTGCCGAGGACAGCGACACCTGGAAGAACGCAGTCGGTATCCCCGATAGGGCGCCCCGGTTCTCGGTGACGAAGTCACGGACCTCGTCCTGATGTTTGCCGACGTGGATCGACGCGCCCACGACGACAGCATCGTACTCTTCCAGTGTGAACGGGTCCGGTCGGTCATGCACGTCTATCGCGCTCACCTCGTGGCCGCGCTCGCTGACTGTGGTCGCGATCCGCTCTGCGATCTTCGCCGTTTGGCCTTCGCCCGTCCCGTAGAGTATCAGAAAGGAACTCACGTGTTCTCACACCTCTGCACACTCCTTCGCTGCGGCACTCAATAAATTCTAGTCGGCCCCGAACTTCCAGCCCAGTCACGGCGCGACGGAGGTGTTGGTTCGAACTGGAGCAACTGCGAACTCGTAATATAGTAGCGTTTGCAACTGATTACACAGCCAATCGCACGACTGCGTGCGATTCGGTGAGTGAAGACTTGCAAACGCTACTATAGGAGTCCATTGTTGGTGGGTGTGCTCACCCAAGGTCTTCTGACTCGGTCTCCGGTGGGAGGCCGGCGTCTTGGGGAGTTGGTGGGTCGCGGTTCGCGAGGCGGTCAGCGCCGTAGACGAAGACCAGCAAGATCGCGATCAGCACGAGTGGAACGGCGCCGGTGACTTCGGCGAGCAGGTTCAACCAGGGATCTGGCACACCGTTCGGAATGAGCGCTTCCGGATCGGCGGGATGGAAGATTCCCATCGCATTGACGCCCGCATGGAATACCGCGACGGCGAGGACGCTCCCCCCGGTGCTGTTGTACATCCACGTCCAGAGAATCGAGCCTGCAAGGATGGAGACCATCCAGAGGAGTTGCTGGGAGAGCGGCCAGCCGCCGTGGGTGGTCGTGGCGTTCAGGAACAGCGGGAGGTGCCAGGCGGCCCACGTGACGCCCACGATCGCACTCGACACCAGCGCGCTGTAGGAGTTCTGGAGTATGGGCAGCATGAAGCCACGCCAGCCGAGATCCTCCTGGCCGCCACCCCAGACGGTCCCCCACGTCATCGCGAACAGGTAGATGAACGGTGACTCGAACTCGGTAAGGTCGATCGGGCCACCGGCTAGGACGAACAGCAGGACACCAAGTGAGAGGATGATGAACGGGAGTCCAATCGCGAGCGCCCACCATTTCACACCGATTCGCCATTTGAACATCTGTCCGACCCAGGTTCGGAGGCTCCCACCGGAGGCCCAGATGACGACTGCGGCACCAATTGGTGGACCGAACCCGCCGAATCCGATCAGGATCGAGTGCGTCCAGGAGGCTTCTATGCCCGAATACGCGAGCGCGCCCTGGATCGTCCAAGTGAAAGCGTACGCGATTACAACGAAACTCAGGAGGCGGTGCTGATCGATCCACGTGCTGATACTAGACACACCAACTTTTGTGGCCACATCGTAGTTAACGGTACTCCCGGCCGCCGTGTTCCCGGCACTAGACTCTTCTCAACTCGTCTCAAATCCATTCGTATGCCCGACACTGTTCTCGTCGCCTTCGACGGCTCGCCGCTTGCCGAGCGTGCGCTCACCTACGCTCTTGAGAACTTCCCGGACGCGACCATCACCACACTGTACGTCATCAATCCGGTCGACTCGGTAATCGACGTGGAGGCTGGTGGCTTGCCAGTCGCTGAGGATTGGTATGACAACGCCCAAGAACGCGCCACCAACATTCATACGGCGGCTACGAAGCTCGCGGCAGAGCACGGGATTGACCTCCAGACTGTCACAGAAGTCGGTCGGCCGGCGCGTACGATCCTCGAATATGCCAGCGATCACGGGATCGACCAGATCGTTCTGGGTAGCCACGGACGGTCAGGGATCGACCGGACGCTCCTCGGAAGTGTCGCCGAAACAGTTACCCGCCGGGCACAGATCCCGGTGACGATCATTGGATGATCTCTTCTATTAATGGGCTGCCACCCAAGAGCGTTCTGAGGGTGCTGTGGGTCGATCTATGTAGTCCGACGAATGCTTGCTGGAGTATCTAAAACGTGAAATCAACACAAACCATAGGTACCGAGAACGTGGCCGTTACTGAATCTCCGTCTCTCTCGACGTGTTCTGTTCGAATTGAACGGCGGGGTGGTCGTGGTGAAGCGGGAGCGCGGGCACTCGAACGACACCTGCAGCGTCTCTCCGGCGTCCACGACGTCGACGTCTCGTTTCGAACGGGGAGCGCGCGGATCACCTACGACGGGAGCGTCACCTCGGAAGAAACGATTCGAGACGCAGTCCGCGACCGTAACGTCTCGATCCAGGACGACACCGATACGGCAGCGGATGACGTGAGTACCCGCTCGGAACTCAGGCGGGAGGCAGTGTTCGTCGGCCTGACGCTGCTCGGGATGGTGACCGGTCTCGTGACCGGGTACCTCGAGGGACCACAACTGCTCAGGTGGGCCGGCTACGCCGTCGCATACGTCTTCGGCGGCTGGTACGGGCTCAAGGGGGCCATCGAGACGCTGCGCCACCGTGCAGTCGACATCGACCTCCTGATGATCGTCGCCGCGCTCGGCGCGCTCTCGATCGGCGCACCGTTCGAGGGCGCGATGCTGTTGTTCCTGTTCTCGCTGTCGAACACGCTCCAGCACTACGCGATCGGCCGTTCACGCCGAGCGATCAAGTCCCTCGTCGAGATGCGACCGGACGAAGCCCAGGTGCTACGCGACGGCGAGGAAATCACCGTTCCCATCGACGACGTCGCCGTCGGTGACGTGTTCGTCGTTCGTCCCGGCGACAGAATCCCGCTCGACGGCGTCGTCACGTCCGGCGAGGGGACGGTCGATCAGGCGTCGCTCACCGGCGAGTCAGTGCCCGTGCCGAAGGAACCCGAGGACGAGGTGTTCGGTGGAACGATCAACGAGAGTGGTAGCCTCGAAATCGAAGTCACGCGGCAGGCCCACGAATCGGCGATCAGTCGCCTCATCCATATGGTCGAACGCGCCCAAAGTGAGAAGGCCCCGACACAGCGGCTCATCGACCGCCTCGAACAACCGTACGTCATCGGCGTGTTCGCCCTCACGATAGCGGCTATCGGTATCCCACTCGCACTCGGGAGTGAGTTCACCAGTACGTTCTACCGCGCGATGACCCTGATGGTCGCCGCGTCGCCGTGTGCGGTCATCATCTCCACGCCGGCGGCGGTGTTGTCGGCGATCGCCTCCGGCGGCAGGCAGGGCGTCCTGTTCAAGGGCGGCGAACACGTCGAGGCGGCAGCGAATATCGACGCGGTCGCGTTCGACAAGACCGGTACGCTCACGCGAGGTGAGACACAGCTGACGGACGTGTTCGTCCGTGACGGCCTCGCGGACGAGTCACTGACGCCGGACGAACTGCTCTCGCTCGCGGCCGCCGTACAGGCCCGCTCGGAGCATCACTTGGCTCGTGCGACCGTCTCGGAAGCCGAAGACCGCGCTCTCGACGTTCCCGACGCGCGACGGTTTCAGTCGGAGGCCGGGAAAGGCGTTCGCGCCGATGTCGACGACAGAACCATCCACATCGGGAATCGGAGTTACGTCGAGACGGTTCTCGAAGACGCTGCGATCGAGGGGCTCGAACCTGGTCTCGATCGGCTTCGGACCCTGGAGGCGGAGGGGAAGACCAGCGTTCTCGTCGCCCGCGAGCACGCCGGCAACGCCACGGTACTGGGATGGCTTGCGTTCACCGACACGGTCCGCCCCGGGGCTGCAGAAATGATCGAGGACCTCCGGTCGCTCGGGGTGGAGCACATCGTTATGTTGACCGGCGACAACGAACGCGTCGCCCAGCAGATCGCCGACGAAGTCGGTATCGACGAGGTGCAGGCGGAACTGCTGCCGGAAGAGAAAGTGGCGACCATCGAAGAGCTGGTCAAGCGATACGAGAACGTGGCGATGGTGGGTGACGGAGTGAACGACGCACCGGCACTGGCGACGGCGACTCTCGGGATCGCCATGGGTGGCGCCGGGACCGACGTTGCCCTAGAGACGGCTGACGTCGTGTTGATGGGCGACGACATCGGGAAGATTCCCTACGTGCTCGGACTCGGTCGCCGGACGCGCCGGACGCTGACAGTCAACCTCGCAATCGCCTTTGGTGCGATTGCGCTGATGGTTGGCACGATTCTGTTACGCGGTATCCCCTTACCGCTGGCCGTGGTCGGCCACGAGGGATCGACGGTCCTCGTGTCCCTGAACGGGCTTCGATTACTCGGCTTCCGCAAATAATCGGTCGCTGAAGGCGACGAATGGACCGATAGCGCCGATCAGCAACAACTAGTGTCGTTGGGAGTCCACTCGCACGCATTCCCGGTAGTGAGGCCGTTCTCGTCGATATATGCGGACAGACAGGCGTAGTTACAGAAATACGTGGGTGAGCCACACTCGTTCTCGCAATCGCGGACGCAGATTGGATCGTGGTCGAAGATCCTGGATTCACAGTACGCACATATCTCGTCTGTTTCGGGTGTTGAGACAGTCGTCGACATACTCGTGTTGAGGAGCTGCCCACAGAAAACGTTTCTTCGGGCTGTGATCAGTGAAGGAGTCTTGGTCACCCTCTCCTCCTCGAATTAGCAGTCTTCCCACCACTTTTTCGAACAGCGTTGAAAACAGTCACCTGTTACAAATCCTCAGGTTCCGGTTCGCGTCGTCCGTCGATATCCTTCGTACAGGGCTGGTAACCCAAGAGGAAGTGCGAGGAATCCAAACCCGAGAAGGGCATATCGGTCTCTATCTTGGTGTCGCATGACGAGGATGGTCGTGACGATGCCGAATAGCGCAATGACGTATGCGGTGTTGCTCCAGAGCACGTTGTAGGTCGAACAGTACAGCCAGCAAACGAACGTGTAGGCCGGGGCGTTCCAGGTTGGTGGATTGAGCTTCGGCCAGAAGAACCGACAGTACGTGGTCCAGCCCAGCATCGCCACGGTCGGCAACCCGACGAGCCACACCGCTGCTCCACGATTCCCGTCGCCGTATCGCCGGTATCCAGCGAGGAAGAGTGCGGGAAAGCAGAAGACCCACAGCCAGATGCCGATAGTGTAGGTCACCGGCCAGTGTTCGATTCGGGGCTGTACAATCGGTAATCGTAGAGACTCGGGCAGAGTCGCCCACGGGAACGAGGGGTCGGGAACGGGATTCGTGAGGAACGCGACCAGACAGAGTCCCGTCCCGACGAGGAGTCCGTATACTCCCAGCGTCGTGTATCGGTCGAGCCACGCTGGAAGTTCCGGACGCGTCGACTGTTGACGGTGGTCGGGGAAGCCGGTCATCGTTCAAGCTTGCCGGATGGGAATCAGGTATCTCGTTCGAGTGCTTCGCGTCGCTGTTCGTATTCCTCGTCGGTCAGCTCACCGCGGGCGTAGGCGAGTCGGAGCTCCTCGAGGGCTTGGTCTGAACTACGCTCACTTCCCGTAATCGCACGGTAGATGAGGTAGCCACCGCCGACGAGGGCAGCGAGGAACAGTAACTGCATCACGATGCCGACGATGAACATCCAGCCAGGCATCGTCCCGTCACCCCACATGTGACCGCCCCACGTCCCGCCCATCATTGGGCCGAACCCCATCATCCCGAAGCCCATGAAGAACAGCGGGAAGATGACGAACGAACCGATGATAACGAGGAGGAGCGTAACAAGTCGCGTGTCGTCTGAATTTGTCGCCATATTGTGATCCCTCCGTGAGTTTGGGTCTCAAGTGTTACTACGCACTAACTATTCAATGCGGTTGTGCCTTAGACCTTCGTGCTACTCCCACCGCTATTCTTTTGAATTCATACTTATCACGGCTCTAGCCCGAACTATCTGAAGGAAAACTGCAAAAGATGATCCGCACGATGATACATCTATGCAGGTGACGATGGTCGAGGGTATCTTCGAAGCCCTCCGAATCGGTGTCGGATTCCTCTGGACGGCGGCGTGGGCGATCATTATGGGACTCACGATCACGAGTCTGGTCCAAGTCTATGTCTCCAAGGAGCGAATGGCACAGGTGCTGGGCGACGGTGATCTGAGCGGCCTCACCAAGGCGACTGCGTTCGGCGCGGCCAGTAGTGGCTGCAGTTTCGGCGCTGTCGCCATCGGGAAGGGTCTGTTCAAGAAGGGAGCGCACGCGGTCAACTTTCTCGCGTTCATGTTTGCGTCGACGAATCTGATCGTCGAACTCGGGCTGATGATTCTGATTCTGCTCGGCTGGGAGTTCCTCCTAGCGGAACTGCTGGGCGGCCTCATCCTCATCGCCGTGATGGCGGTGACCGTCCACCTCACGCTCCCCGAGACTCTCTTTGCCGAAGTTCGAGAAACGCTCAACGAGAGCGACCGTGAGGCGGGCGTCACCGAAGACCCGACCTGCGGGATGGAAGGCAAAGACGAGTACACGATCACGACCGACGGCGGTGAGACGCTCAAATTCTGCTCGGAGGGCTGTATGGAGACCTACCGCCAGGAGACGTCGAGTCGTGGCGGGTGGCGTGACGAGTTGCTGTCGTGGGGTGGCTGGTACAAAGTCGGGAATCAGTACCGCAAGGAGTGGTCGATGATCTGGAAGGACATCGTCGCTGGCTTCCTTATTTCTGGGTTCGTCATCGTCTTCGTCTCCCAGTGGGTCTGGAACACCCTGTTCATCCAGGGCGACGGGCTTCTCGTGACCGCCGAGAACGCGATTATGGGTGTCACCATCGCCGTCCTCAGTTTCGTTGGCAGTATGGGCAACGTCCCGTTTGCGGTCGCGCTCTGGGGCGGTGGCGTCAGCTTCGCCGGGATCATCGCGTTCGTCTACGCCGATCTCATCACAATTCCCGTGCTGAACGTCTACCGGAAGTACTACGGATGGAAGATCATGCTGTACATCCTTGGCGTCTTTTTCGTGACGATGGCGTTCACCGGCTTCCTCATGGAGTTGCTGTTCGACGCGCTGGGAATCGTACCAGATCTGGCGGGCGGCGAGACGGCGACCGAGCAGACGTACTTCGAGCTCAACTACACGTTCTATCTCAACCTCATCGCGTTTGCGCTCTCCGGGTTCCTGCTGTACGTCTATCGTCGCGGCCTCGGTGCGCCCGGCCAGTACCGCGACCCCGTCTGTGGGATGCGGACTGACGACAGCGAGCCATCGGCGACGCACGACGGCGAGACGTACTACTTCTGCTCGCAGACCTGCAAGGAGACGTTCGAAAAGGACCCAGATGAATTCGCCCATCAACACCCAGAGGCGGGAGCGTCTCAGGATCATGACCACCATTGAACATCGATTGGAGATATCGAATTTGTGGGGCTGCCAGCCCCGTGATTGCGTTGGCCAATCAAAACTGGTACAGCAATGTCTCACGAACTCTCACGTATGAGCAAGTGTCTCGGAGGATCGAGGTGGAGAAGATGAATCGACGGCGAGCCGATACCGTAGCCGGTGCCTTGGTCGCTGCCGTCCTCATCGTCGGTGGTGTGCTCACTTGGCAAGCGTACCAGCAACAGCAGGCCTTCGAGCAGATGGGCTCGATGATGGGTACATCGATGGGCGCGGTTCACGGAACGAACCCACTCTTGTACGTTCTCGGGACGCTTCTTGTCTCGGCTGTCGTTGGTGGGGGCTATCTCGTGGTTCGGGACGAGCTCACTAGCACAGAGGTAGCCGATCGCTCACAGACTGAGATGGCGAATCCAACCGATTCTGAGAGTATCGAATCGCAGGAAGAGGCCGTTCAATCTGAGGGAAAGATCAATCCGGAGTCCCAGCCACAGGCTCGCGTATTGGATCTCTTGCCGGACGACGAACGCCGAATTCTCGAACCGGTCCTCTCGTCGCCCGGTATCACACAGATCGAACTCCGGGATCGCTCGAACTTCTCGAAAAGCAAGGTCAGTCAGACGGTGAGGGCCCTCGAGAAGCGCGGCTTACTGTACCGTGAGCGACAAGGGCGAACGTATCGCATCTATCCAAGCGACGACTTAGAACAGAAACAGGCGAACTAGCGGGGGGTCTCGGGAATCCGGGATCGTTCACCGTATCGCCGGGACTAAACTCGGAACGAGGATGGCCGTATGAACTTCTCTCATCGCGAGGCCTTTACTCGCTGACCGCGAAAACGAAGGCAATGACCTCCTGGGGACTTTCTCGCCGTAGACTCCTCCAATTATCGGGGATATCAACTCTCGGAGCGCTTGCGGGGTGTGCCAGTCCGCTACCGGGCACCGACGATGGTGGCGGTCGTGCGGTGACCCTCCGTCCGACTGTCACAGCTGCCCCGGATACCTCCGTTAGCCTCACTGCGACGTCTGGGACCATTCGACCAGATTCGGATGCTTCGACGACTACTTGGCTGTACGACGGACAGTACCCGGGCCCAGAGTTGCGCGTGCAGGAAGGTGACGTGCTCAGCGTGGAACTGGCTAACGACTTGCAGGAGGAGACGATGATTCACTGGCACGGGATTCCCGTTGCGAATCCAGTCGACGGCGTACCGAACGTGACGCAAGAGCCGGTTGCCTCCGGTGATACATTCACATACAAGTTCCGTGCCGAACCCGCTGGGACGTATTTTTACCACAGCCACGTCGGACTCCAACTCGATCGTGGATTACTCGGTCCCCTGATCGTTGAAGAACGAGACCCACATATTGAGTACGACCGCGAGTATGTCGTCGTGCTTGACGATTACCTCTCTAGAGAACCCCGTCTTCCGTCGGACGGTGGGATGGGTGGCGGTGGAATGGGTGGAATGATGGGAGACGTTCGACCGCCATACGAGGGGCTTTTGATCAACGGTCAACTGCCCGAGAACCCCCCGACGTTCGACGTAGCGGAGGGCGATCGGGTTCGCTTTCGGTTCGTGAATGCCGGCAGTGCGACAGTCTTCGGTGTGCGAATCGCTGGACACGAGATGTCGGTGACCCACGCCGATGGCCAGCCCGTCGAACCGGTCGAGGCCGACTCGTTCGTCTTCGGTGCTGGTGAACGGTACGATGTCGTCGTGGAAGCGACGAACCCGGGGCGATGGTTCGTTCAGGCGAACGCACTCGACGGGAACGAACCACCGGCCAGAGCTGTCGTCGAGTACGAATCAACAGACGGTTCGATCACTCCACAGCCTCCATCATCTTCGAGTAACAGATTGCAATACGGTGACCTGCGAGCACGCACCTCACTCGACGGTGTGAGTAGAGATCCAGACCGGACGTTCGACCTGACGCTCTCACGTGGTAGAAACCAGTCCTACACGTGGACGATAGACGGACAGGCCTATCCGGATGCCGACCCGCTTCAGATTCAGCCGGGGGAACACGTCCGAATTCGGATGACCAATCAGAGCCCGGTCGTCCATCCGATGCACCTTCACGGCCACTTCTTCCAGGTCGGCAACGCGATCAAAGACACGGTTATCGTCCCGGGACATCGAGGACAGGTGACGCTGGACTTCCACGCGGATAACCCCGGTCGGTGGTTGTTCCACTGTCACAATCTGTACCACCTCGATGCGGGGATGGCGCGTGTTGTGGAATACGTCGAATGAGTGGTTGAGACCCGATTTCTGGTTGATCAATCTGTGGCCCGTGTGGTCTTAGTCCCGTTCCGAACGAGGCGTTGAGTGCCATCCCGGCGAATTCGAGCCGGATGAACGCTCTTGTTTCTGAAACACGATTAAAACGCTGTATACACGTTCTCGAACGTTCTCCTGCGTGAGTTCACGCCCATCGTCATAACTCCCGAGCGGTCCTACGAGTAACCGAGGAGAAAGACAATGACCAACTTCAAACTCGGCGGCTGGCTGCTCGTGGCGCTCGCGCTCGTCGGACTCGCGTTCGCCGCCCCCGTGGTCAGCGCACACGGTACCGACACGACAGCTGACGACGCGCCCACAGACAACGCTACCGCTGATGACTGGGCGGCCTGGATGGAGACGCAGATGACTGAGCATATGGGCCCTGGTAGCGTCGACTGGATGGAGTCGCATATGGGTGTGACCGTCGACGAGATGGGCCAAGACATGGCTGACAACGACTACAACGGCGGGATGTACGGGCAGGGCCACTGCTAACGGCTCTGACCGTTTTGATCGCTTCAACCGAACACCGAAGTTCACCACCGCAAGACAATGACGCAACCCATCACTCACATCGGACGCACTGCTCGTCGCCTCGCGATCCTCGCCATCCCGCTGCTGGTCGCGGCGACTGGAACGGCTGCTGCCCGCGGTAGTGGGAGCTACGGCGGCGGCATGATGGGCGGCGGCTGGGGCCTCTTCGGCGGGGCGATGGGGCTCTGGGGACTCCTCTGGATGGGGCTCCTCATCGCCGTTCCGCTCTACCTCGTCTATGCGCTCCTCAACCGAGGATCCGGCGGGGACGATGAGCAGTCGTTGTCGGTTCTCCGCGAGCGATACGCTCGCGGGGAGCTTTCGGACGATGAATTCGAACGGCGGCGAAAACAGCTCGAACGGACTGGATGATCGGAACGGCTGCTGTTCCATCTGAGACACTGCCCTCCCCAACGATCGCTGTTGGGCACCCAACCGTTAACCCCGCGGACAGGGTATAACATTCTATGGAATACACAATACAGACCACAGTCACTGGCGAATTCGACGACGTCGTTGATGCAACGAACGCTGCACTCACGGACGAGGGATTCGGTGTCCTCTGTGATATCGACATTCAGGCGACACTCAAGGAGAAGCTTGGCGAAGAGTTCCGTCAGTATCGCATCCTCGGTGCATGTAATCCTCCGCTAGCATACGAAGGGTTAACCGAGGAAATCGAGCTTGGTGCGCTCTTGCCCTGTAACGTCATCGTCTATGAGACTGATGACGGCGACATCGTGGTAAGTGCGGTCGATCCGGAGCAGTTGGTCGGGATTGCTGATAACGACGCGCTTGATTCCATCGCAACCGAGGTCACCGAGCGATTTGATCGTGTACTGGCAGCCGTTAGAAACGAGTTCGACCCCGCGTCAGAGGCCTGATCGTCGATGGCTTCATCAAATCAACTGAACACAACGACGATACTGCTCCTGATCCTCGGAGCGTTCATCCTCCTTCCGTTGCTCACCATGGGGATGGGGTTCGGTGGGATGATGGGATACGGGGGAATGATGGGCCAGTACGGTAGTACCGGCGGCTGGTGGCCCGTTATCGGAATGCTTGTCCCACTCGTCTTCCTCGTTGTGCTTCTCGGCGGTGGCTTCCTCCTCTTCAGGCGGGTGAGCGAAACACAAACGTCTCACAATCCCGCGTTGGAAGAATTACGTCTGGCGTACGCCCGTGGCGATCTCACGGACGAAGAGTTCGAATCCCGCCGAAACAAGCTCGAACAATCAGAGTGACCATCTTCTAAAGTTTGACCCCCAAGAGACCAGTATGATCGAAGGGGAAATCCGCTAAAGAGAGGGAGCCGTATGTACCTCTGTATGACGACGACCATCACCGTGGAAGGAATGTCGTGCGGTCACTGTGAGCAGACGGTCGAAGAGGCCCTTGAAGAGGTCTCTGGCGTGACTTCCGTAACTGTCGACAGGGAGAGCGAACAAGCAAGTGTCGACGGTGAGGCAGAGATCACGGCCCTCGTGGAGGCCGTCGAAGACGCAGGATATACCGCTCACGCCTGAGGGTAGCACAGACCAGTTCAAGACAACGGCAAACCGTTGCCTTCGGAGTTTGCCTACGCTGGTCCTGCTGTACGGTTTCAGGGGCGAAGATTCAGGGAGCCGGCGGGTCCACCTCTAAAGAGAATATGATCTATGGACGGCCACAAAGATACAACTGAGAATTCCACGGGAGGAGAGGACCAGCAGGATATCACCAGCCACCAGCACGAACACGACGACCAAGATGAAGCGGTCGCTGAATCAGACGAGGAAAGGGTAGAACAGGAGCTACTGGAGGAGGAGGCTCACCCTGCTGCGGCAGGTGAGATGGCGTCCCACGAGCAGCACGAGCACGCTGGACACGAGGACGAAGGACACGACCACGGTTCCCACGAGGGCCACGGTGAGGGGCATGGCGGGATGCACGAAAGCCACGAGCAGATGTTCCGCCGGCGCTTTTTCGTCTCGACACTCCTGTCGATCCCTGTCCTCCTGTACAGCGAAATGCTCCAGGAGTGGCTCGGCTTCTCCGTCCCAGTGTTCCCGGGGAGCGAATGGATCAACCCCGTCTTCGCGGTCATCGTCTTCGCGTACGGTGGGATTCCGTTCCTACAGATGGCGGTGCCGGAGCTGAAAGACCGGGCACCGGGGATGATGACGCTCATCTCGATGGCGATTACCGTCGCGTTCATCTACAGTCTCGCAAGCGTGGTCTTCCCGACGCAGTCGGCGTTCTTCTGGGAGCTTGTGACGCTGATCGACATCATGCTGCTCGGGCACTGGATCGAGATGCGGTCGGTGCGACGGGCCTCGAGCGCGGTCGACGAGCTGGCGAAGTTGATGCCCGATACCGCCGAGCGGATCACTGACGACGGCGACACTGAGGAAGTCCCCGTGAGTGAGCTCTCCGAGGGAGACCTCGTGCTCGTCCGGCCGGGCGCGAGCGTGCCCGCCGACGGCGTCGTCGAGGAGGGAGATTCAGACGTCAACGAGTCGATGATCACGGGTGAGTCCAAGCCCGTCTCGAAGGAACCCGGCGACGAGGTCATCGGTGGGACGATCAACGGTGACGGCAGTCTCCGTGTCCGTGTCGGTGCGACGGGCGAGGAGACGACGCTCGCGGGCATCATGCGACTCGTCGAGGAAGCCCAGCAGAGCAAGTCCAAGACGCAGGTGTTGGCCGACCGCGCGGCGGGTTGGCTGTTCTACGTCGCCCTCGCGGCGGCAATCGTGACAGCTATCGTGTGGACGCTTGCGGTCTCGTTCGATGCGACGGTCATCGAGCGCGTCGTCACGGTGCTCGTCATCGCCTGCCCACACGCACTCGGACTCGCCATCCCCCTCGTTGTCGCGATCAACACGTCACTCGCCGCTCGGAACGGAATGCTCGTTCGCGATCGGATCGCGATGGAGGACGCGCGGAATCTGGACGCGATCATCTTCGACAAGACGGGGACGCTCACCGAAGGCGAGCACGGCGTCGTGGATATGGCGACCGTCGACGGCGTCGACGAGGATGACGCACTCCGGCTGGCGGCTGCCGTCGAGAGCGATTCAGAGCATATGATCGCACGAGCTATCCGCGAGGCAGCCGACGAGCGTGATCTTAGCGCACCTGACGCGACCGACTTCGAGGCGATCAAAGGCCGAGGCGTCCGCGCGAACGTCGACGTCTCCGGCTTCGCCGGAGGTTCGTCGGACGAGTCCGACGGTGGAAACGAGGTGTACGTCGGCGGGCCGAACCTGTTGACCCAACTCGATAGCGAGATCCCAGACCATCTCCAACGCTTCGCTGACGAGGCTGGCCAGAACGCTCAGACCGTGGTGTATCTCGTCCGTGAGGGAGAGTTGACCGCCGCCTTCGCGATGGCCGACGTGATCCGTGAAGAGAGTTACCGTGTCGTCGATGCGCTCCACGACCTCGGCATCGAGGTGGCGATGCTGACTGGCGACTCCCAGGACGTGGCCGACGCCGTCGCCGAGGAGCTGGGTATCGACACGGTATTCGCGGAGGTCCTCCCCGAAGATAAGGACAAGAAAGTCCAGGAACTCCAGGACCAGGGCAAGCTCGTGGGGATGGTCGGCGATGGTGTGAACGACGCACCGGCGCTGACGCGGGCCGACGTCGGCATCGCTATTGGGAGCGGCACCGACGTTGCAGTCCAGTCAGCGGATGTCATCCTCGTACAGAGCAATCCGATGGATGTCGTCCGACTCGTGAAACTGAGCAAGGCGAGTTATCGGAAGATGCAGGAGAACATCGCCTGGGCCGCGGGATACAACGTCTTCGCTATCCCTCTAGCTGCGGGCGTACTCGCCCCAATCGGGATTCTCCTATCGCCTGCCATCGGTGCGCTCCTGATGTCTCTGAGTACTGTCATCGTTGCGATCAACGCACAGTTGCTTCGGCGGGTCGATCTCTCGGTCCCAAGCCTCTCGGATGTATCGGCGCCGGAGCAGGCGCGGCCGGCAGATTAGTGATTTCGGCCGCTGCTCTGTCGATACCGATGGGAATCGGCAAGCGAAAATCAACCTCGGGCGATTATTCACTCGATTCGCGATCTTCTTCGGCAAGCAACTTCTCGCGAGCCGAGTTGATGTTCGAGCGAACGGGGTCCTCGGTGACCCTCTGATTGCAGCCCACTGCGCAACCGTGTAGCGCTTAGCCTCCTCAACGACGGTGCAGTCGACGGCTTCCTGAAGCGAGCAATCACCGGCCAACAGCTCGGCGATTCTCGAGGAAATCCTGCTCCTCCCAGGCTAGTGCGGCGTCTTCGAACCGATGGTGCTCCCGATTATAGACGGCGAACATCTGGACGGTTCCGTCGCGCTTCCCGTAGTGAAGTGCCGCGCAATTCCCCGACTCAGAAAGTGCTCCAGGACTCCTATTCAATACTAGGAGCATTTACTAGGAATAGATAGTAAGACTTAGACGGGGGATCTGGCCTTCTCCAATTTCTCTATTGAATCTTCTATTAAATGATACAATTGCTTAATCAACGGTGTATCGACGATATCGCCGCAGAGCATACCGATATGAGCCATACGACATCCCCATCGTCAGCAGGAGACACACACCCACGCCGATGCCCAGTACGGGTGTTACGGTGACGTGCCCGGTGAGGGTGTACCATGTTGTAATCAATCCGATGATGGTGCCGCCGCCCACGATAAACATGTATCCGATCATTACGAGAGTTGAGGGGACGACTGTCTCGGTCCCCCAGAATTCGCGCTCTTCGTAGATCGGGTACACGGCTCCGATCCCGACGGCAAACAGAGCTGCTGCGAGACACATCCCAACACCGACGACAGCGAACGCGATCGCATACTTTAGCGCCGTTCCGAGTAGTATAGAAGCGAGAGAAACGAGCACCGCAACCGGATTTCCGATGGCGAGGCCAGCGACAACGCGTCCCCGCACCACCGTCCGGGTCTCAGTCGTGGTGAGCAAGAGGAGTGGCAGTTGCGGCCGGTCGTCGCCGAGCGGATTCAGTCCGAAGGTCGCGCCCGCGAGATACGTCCCGATTCCCACACCAGTTCCGGCAACGAGCGGTCCGAGCGCGTCGCCTGACGACTGGACGACCGTCGTGCCCAGCGGTCCGATGAAAAACAGAATCATCACGAGATGACCGAGTTCTCCGGGATTCCGAACACCGCGGATCAGAATCCCCCACGCGATACGCCCTGACTTTCGCCACGCGAACGGTCGTGGTGCTTGGAATCCGCCGGTGGATGTCGTCTGTGCTGTCGATTCGCTGGAATGTGGCCTGTCGGTGAACCACAGCGTCGATGCCTGTCGAGTCGCGAGTGAGAGTCCGAGCGGCGTCGTCGCGAGCAGTACGCTGAGGACGCCGACTGCTGCCATTGACGTCGGCTGTTCGAGTCGTGTCCCGACGAATGCCAGCGCAACGTAGTCCGTCAGTGGCGCGAACGTGAGCATCTCGAGAATTGCGCGTATCGAGACGCCTTCCTCGACGACGTATCGACCGACGAACTGGGATGCGACGACCAGGCCGAGCATTGCGACGACACCTCCCACCTTCAGAGTGCGGTGAACGGTGGGGAGGTGTCGGAACACGCGCAGGAGAGCCAGTCCACCCGCGTAGCCCCAGACGGCAGCCCAACAAACGATCGGGAGCAGAACGAAGCTAACCGCGAGAGGAAGCCAGGGTGAACCGAGCCCGAGCGCGAACGTGAGGAACACTGCTCCCAGGGGAAGACCGAACCATACCGTCACGCGACCGATCTCCGCTGTGATGAGTCCTACGACGACGGCTCGAGGGTGCACTGTCGTCAACAACAGGTCTTCCGAGTTGCTGCGACCGATCCGTTCCAACGTTCGAAAGATTGCAAGTACGAGAATACCAGCGGGTAATACCGTTGCAGCGGGTGCGAGATACGGAATTGTCGTGATGGATCGTGCGGTCTGCCCGAGGATGTACGCCGTCGGGAGGATGAAGAGGAGATTGCCGCCGAAAAAGAGGACTGCAAAGGCCAGCCCGAGCAATCGGCGCTTGTTTTTGAGCTGTCGTCGAACGCTCCGAAGGAACTCGGCGCGTCCGATACGCGCTCCATGGCGAAGATCAGATCGGACGCTCATTCTGTCTCCGACACCGTCTCCGTGGTACTCTCGCTGGTCACTGCGAGGAACGCATCTTCCAGTGTTCCTCCCTCTCTGGTCTCTGCACGGGATTGCAACTCCGCAGGCGTCCCCTCGGCGACGAGGTGTCCATCGAAGAGGACACCGACCTCGTCGGCGACTGCCTCGACGACCGGAAGGATGTGCGTCGAAAGGAAGACGGTCGTTCCGTCGTCAGCGAACTCGGTGATCGAGTCACGAATTCGGCGGGCTGCACGCGGATCGAGTCCCGATGTCGGCTCGTCCAAGAACAGGACGTCAGGCTCGTGGAGCACGCTCTGGATGAACGCCGTTTTCTGCTTCATCCCTTTCGAGTAGCCGCTGATGCGCCGGTCGGCATCGTCGACCAATTCGAACTGGTCGAGATATTCGGTGATTCGCTCGCCGGCGGTGGACCGTGGAATGTCCCGCAGATCGGCGACGTACTCGAGCTGTTCGCGAGCGCTGAACTCCTCGTACAGCGGCGGGGTTTCGGGGAGATACCCGACGAGCGTCGCGATGTCCCGTCGGTCGTCGACGGGGACACCACGGATGCTGACTGTTCCAGATGTCGGACGGGACAATCCAGTCAACAGTCGCATCGTGGTGGTCTTTCCCGCGCCGTTCGGTCCGAGAAATCCATAGACCGTTCCCGTCGGAATCGAGAGCGAGACTCCATCGAGGGCGACCTCGGAACCATACGTTTTTCTGAGATCAGTCGCCTGGATGGCGACATCGTCCGTCGTGGAGGGCATAATGTCCTCGCGTTCGAAGGGGCACCGCCTAATCGTTGCGAACTCTTATCGATCCGCTAGACACGTGAGGTGCTTCCGTTCACAACAGATCTCTGTCTGATTGGTCGGAGGCACTTCGAGATGGTCGGTGCTGACTCTATTGAAGGCCTCAGAAACTGGTAACGATGGGATGTGTGATACTGTGGGTCTACCGTGCGGTTGCACACAATTGTTGTCCATTCTGCTGTGTTGAATAGCGATCTTAGCTGCCGATTTTACCGGTTAAGAAGGGTGAAGCCGAGGGTGTCGATTTCCATAGCAAGTTCGATCCCTCGGCTTCATTGAGCAGTCCGCGTCAACTCCTTTGATTTAGTACCCTACCTCCCTGATGTATGGCGATTAAACACGGGCGTCGGCCCCACACCAACAATTTTCTCGGAGTCGCCGTGTATCAATATGCGAGCGGCAATCGGTCGCGTGAACAATTCTATATGGTGGCGTGTATGGGTTCGTTCTGGCTGGCGTACAGCCTGTTACAGGTTTCAACTGCTGTCTCGGGGACAGCAGAGATCGGTGTCTTGAGTCTCGCTGCTGGATTGTTCCTCGTTGGTGTCGTTGCCGGTCTGCGATGGCGAGAAAGGCGCCGTTCGGACACCGAGAACGACGTGATAGGATTTTAAAACGACCATAACGACAAATGCGCTAATTGCGCCCAGTAATCCGACTTTGACCGAGGAGTTGCCGAGGACGACGAGTCCGATTAATGTGCCGATGGCGATGGCGAGACCAGATGCGAGAGGGCTACTGGTCACGATACCTCGTTTTCTGCCGACACGGGTGGCGCTTTCGGACAAGAGGTTTCAGCGACGGGGCCGGCGGGTAATTGATCGGCAAATGTTCGAGCAGATTTAGCGGGCTCTTCTGATAACGGCCAATACGGCAATTCCGGCCACGGCCACACCGATAAGCGTCGGAACGAGTTGCCCAGATCCCCACTCCCAGTCCAAGAACTGCGTTCCCACGATCGCGACAAGTGCAACGAGGAGGCCGAGTGTCGTGATCCAAGAGGACTGCTCTCCGTATCCGGGACCCATACTACCGTGTTTGTTGTTGAAGAGGTATGAACTTGTTCTGTACCACATCCAGAGGAAGTACGAACAGCCACCGAGAGTGTCATAGAACAATGCCCAAGATCATTAATTTCGACGTGGAGATATACGAAACCACTGGTAGAACGTGTGTGCGGAGTGACTACTCGACTTCTAACTGACCACTTCCGCCACCCTCTTCACCGCCGTTCTCGTCCCATTCGAGTTCGAACTCGATGCTGCGTTCAGTCATGTTGCCAGCCGGACCTTCGCGTTCAGCTTTGACCTCGAAGGTCGGCCGGGCAGGGGGGTTTAGTGTTACAGATTCGGAGCCTGCTTTCAGGTTGATGGGGTCTCCGCTTTCGAGGTTGTCCGCAACTTTCCGGAGGTACGATGCGATCTCTTCTCGACTCTGGTTGCTCTCTGATTTGAACAGGACTTCTTCAGGCATACAGGAGAACGTACACAGCCTGCACCGATAAATGCGCCCGCTGTACTGAGCGAATCTATCCTTCTGAGTGAGGCCTGTTCCGTACTGCCTCTGAATCATCGTCTTCTCCGGTAGCTGTCTATTCGCGCCAGCAAGAGAGTGGCGCGCGTCGGTAACGAGTGATCAGCGGAACTGTTGAACCCGCTGATGGACGCTGCCCACGACACAGAGAAACCGGGAGACCCCGTTGGGATCGTCGTGGCTCTCGTCGTCTCTCCCGACTAGTTCAGAACTTATGCAGACCACTCAAGCCCCGAGGCGGTTCACCCTGGGGTTGTTGAGAGCCGGCCGTCTGGTCGGGGAACGCGGCCCCGTTTAATCTCGTGATCGACGCGACGCAGATGCTTGCAGCCACCTTCGGGTCCCAGCTATCGAACATCGCCTCGTCGCTCCCGTAGCCGACGGTCACGCCGTCGAACGGCGTCCAGTCTGCTGGGAGGTGGTCCGCCTCGCCTTCGAGCACCCGAAGAACAGCGTATCGGAGCTACTCGTGGGCTTGGTTGTCTGTCGTACGAGCGACCTGGTCGTGCTGCTCGGCAACGTGCGCGGCTTCCTCGAGGACCGTCGTGAGATAGCGGCCAGTCATCATTCGACGGAGGTCAGAATTCGCCTCCGCCCCTCCGCGGGCGCTGAAAAACTTAACCAACAGAGTGGAAGAAATCCATCACTTGGTCTTTTCAGTTCTAATGCGATTCGTCAAGATCGAATCTAGCCCATCTGACAACGGACTTGAGTAGTTCCGGTCGATCTTGCACTGCTCGGAGCGGCTGATCGAGTCGCGCTTTCAGCGCGGCGAGATCGGAGGGTACGTAGTTCGCGAGGTCGTCGCATTTCACCGATTTCCAGACCCAGTACCTCACAAAGCATCGCCGGTTAGGCTGACCTGAGCCACCTGTTCTGTCGTGATGAGTCGTCGATAGCGGTTGAACAACGCTGATTGATGGCGAAGCTGTTGCTGACGGCGGTGATCAGCCGCCGACGCGACAGCGTTGCCACTTGCGAAAACGCTTGTTCAGTCAGTGACTACCGGTAGAACCGGTCGTCAGGTGACCGGTTCGCGGGGACGGCCCGAATCTACGCCTGTGGAAACTGCGCTCCCTACGGACACCACTCAGGTGTCTGCAAAGCGTGTCATCGATGCAGGAAGTCTCGGGGCTTGACCCCGAGGCGATTCACGGACAGGCCTCACCCTCCACAAGCGAACTCTTCGGGGTGAGCGAAGCAGGGTCGGGTAGTTGATCTATTCCCGTGATCGGACTGATGCTCAGGAGTAGCTGTATCAGCCCGTGTTCAGCTCAACAAAGCTGAACTCGTTGGTAGTGGGACAGATATCAACGATACCGAGTCCACGGTAGCCGAGATTAAGTATATGAGGGGCACCTGTCTCGCTATCTCCGGTCTCGTACCCAAAGGCGTGAGAGTGCCCACTAACTGTTGCGTAGACGTCGTGGGTCTTTGTGATAAGTTTTAGAGCAATAGAGCCGGTGTGAAACGCCTCACGATCCTCTTCACGCGTTCCTGTCGAGTGGTGTCGATCGAAAGACGTGTTGAATGGGGACAGATGAGAGACGATGACAACGTTCGACCTGTCGCCAACAAGATCGGAAAGGTGATCATACGTCTCCTGAATGCGGTGAACGCTCTGATGGAACGTCGGAATGTTCTCGTCGGCGATACCGAGTTCATCAGCGGCAGCAGATGTGGTCACTTGGTTGGTGACGAGACTATGAAGTGCGCTTTCGATGGCATTCGCGGTTTGATCCGCCCGATACCGTCGCTCACCACGTGGAGCAGTCCGAGGGTCAAGCGTAGGAAACGCTGCTTGATCGAGCGCATTATCAAGCGATCGAGACTCACATCCCCAGCCGACGACTGAATACGACTCATACTCACGGGTCACATTGTGACCGTTGGTCGCGTGCTCAAATCCCTCGGCAACGCGCACAGGCATTGGAGCATGGTCGTGGTTCCCGGGTACGTACAAGACGTCAATATCAAATTGATCGATGAATCGGCGTGCGAGTGCAATGTCATCGGTTCCATCGCGATGTGTGAGATCTCCGGCGATGAATACGGCGTCAACGCCATCTGGGATCTCCATTGTGTCGATGTCGTAGTCACTCGCTGCAGGTTTGAGGTGAAGGTCGTTACAGACGAGAACCCTCATACACGTAACTGTTAGCGGATGAATGTATAGGTCTGGGGTGTCATAGAAGGGTTGCCACGGTGTTTATTTCACGATCTCACAGCCGAATCAGCCGTGAAATCTTGCCTGTATATTGATTAGTCTGCACTAGGTGACGTTTCTGGAACAAGATACAGATTGGGGCTTATATTCGGCTTTCTCCCTGCGAGAGTTGAAGGAAGGCCGCTGTTGGCAGGATCCGGCCCCTACATATGTAATAAATTAAAATGAAATCCCGGGCGCAATGAAAATTTTTATGCTTTGTCCTGACACTTTAATAAGTAATATGCCGGTCAAGTGGGGGCCAGCAGAGGCGTGATTGCTGTATTTGGCGGAGGTGGCTTTATCGGTTCACACCTCTGTCAACGACTAATCGACCAGGGAAAATCAGTTGTCGCTGTTGATATCGACTCAGAGAAGATAGCGAACCTGCTCAGTGAGGACTCATTTACGTTCCACGAAGCAGATATAACTGATGAGGAGAACGATGAGCTTTGTCGCGAGGTAATTAAAGAGGCAGATGTTGTCTTCGATCTGATTGCGTATGCAAATCCGCAACAATACGTCGATAAGCCACTTGAGGTTGTCGAATTAAACCTATTTGAAAATCTGAAAATCGTCGACCTTTGTGAGGAAACGGACACGAGGCTAATTCAGTTCTCAACGTGTGAGGTGTACGGACTCCTCGGAAATCGAGATGATATCGTCTTCTCTGAGGATTCATCGAATTTAATTCTCGGGCCTATCGAAGATCAGCGCTGGATCTACAGCTGCGCGAAGCAGTTACTCGAACGAATGGTTCACGCACACGGTCAAGAGAATCAGCTTCAGTACACCATCATCCGTCCGTTTAACTTCATTGGTCCACAGATGGACTATCTTGTTGAATCACCCGATGAAGGAACGCCGAGAGTGTTCGCGAGCTTTATGTCGGCGTTACTCTTTGACCACCCGATGTACTTGGTGAATGGTGGGACAAACAGGCGGACATTCACGTACATCGAAGATGCGATCGATGCAATTATGCTCATTCTGCGTAACGAAGGTGGCCAATTCGACCGTGAAATCGTGAATGTCGGACACCCAAACAACGAGGTAACAATCGAAGAATTTGCTAACCGAATGAGAACAATCTATGCGGAGTTAAGTCCGGATGGGACCCTCCCAGAACTGCGTACTATCTCGGGTGAAGAATTCTATGGCGAAGGATATGATGACAGTGAGCGTCGAATTCCTGACACGGATAAACTCCAATCGGCTGGTTGGGAGCCACGCTACAGTTTAGAGGATTTACTCACGGAGTCGATACAGTATTACATTGACCAGTTCGAATCCGAGTTAGATGTTCAGCCTTGAGTAGCTACTAAACCCGACATACAACAAATCAATTAGCTATGACGGAAGTCATTCACACGGACCAATTGCTCGCTGAACCGCCTGCAGCGAGTGTTGGTATTACTGGTGGAGCAGGAATTACAACGGCAATTGACGTTACACGGACGATAGAAGTTGAGACGCCCTTTGGGTCACCAAGTGGACCACTCGTCGTTGGTGAAGTTGAAGGAACGAACGTTGCCTTCGTCTCTCGTCATGGGAATAACCACGAAATACCGTCACACTCGGTCAACTACCGTGCGAACATTTTCGCCTTATACGCACTCGGGGTTACCCACGTTGTCAGTGCAATTGCAGCCGGTAGCCTGAATGAGGATATTGAACCAGGCAGCGTCGTCTTCCCGACCGATTACATCGATTGGACTGATAATAGGCAAGATACGTTTTTCGACACTGAGCCGGTCTATCACTTTAGCTCGGATACGCCGTTCTGCCGTGATATGATCGATATCGCGATGGCAGAGGCACCCGAAGCAGGCTTGGAACCGCACACCGATGCTATCGTTATTGTAATTGAGGGACCCCGGTTTGCTACCCGAGCAGAGAGTCATATGTACCGCTCGTTCAGTGCAGATATCATCAATATGTCTGTGTATCCAGAAGTCGCCCTCGCTCGTGAACTAGAACTGTGCTTCCTCAACCTCGCGTTGATTACCGACTTCGACATCGGTGATATCGGTCAGCAGGACGCTGATCCAGTAACGCTCGCACTTATTGATGATGCACAGTCCCAGTATAACGATAATTCAACTCGGTTGATCGAACGGCTTGTGTCTAAACTCCCCTTGGACTCGAGAGAGTGCTGTACCGGATACAAAGCGTCGGCGCGGAAAAGTACTCACCCAGAATGGGATCAGTACCGATAGCAATGGCCTCTCACTTGGCTTCACCCGTTATTCACTTCTTTGACAATCCTCACTTTGACCTACTGACACCTGTTGACGAATCGAGATTGCCCGATTCGCGGGGGATTGTAGCACTGTGACGCGAGGGGTGCTCTATGTCGCCACCGGCGAAGATTATTTCCAGGAAGCACAGCGATCTGTGCGGTCGCTCAAGAGACATCACCCAGAGCTTCCAGCCACACTGCTGACCGACGAACCGAGAGAATCAACCTTATTTGACGTCGTGGAGGTAATTCAGGACCCACTGTACACGTGGGGAGATAAAATACACTGCTTGCTCCGCTCAAGTTACGATCGGACACTGTTTCTCGATACAGACACCGTTGTATGCGGAGAACTCGATCCAGTCTATGATATCCTCGACGAGTTTGAACTTGCTGTCGCTGAAGACCCCTACCGAGAGACAGAGCCAGTGGACGTCCCTGACGCGTATCCTGAATATAATACCGGAGTCCTCGCTTACCGCCAGACTGAGGCTGTCCATCGACTCATAGATGCGTGGGGACAGTACCATTTTCAAGGACACCGAACAGCGCCAAATCCCGGAATTGCTGGTGACCAGCCGGCCTTTCGGAAAGCCTCCTACGAAACAGCTGTCAATATGACAGTTCTCCCAACAGAGTACAACTGTCGGTATCCATTCGCTGGTGTAATCGAACAAGACGTCGCTATCCTCCATGGTCGGGTTCCCAATCCGGATCGAGTTGCTGAACGGCTCAACGAAGAGACTGGAGTCCCGCGGGTATTCCATCAGACACTCTCAGGGGTCTCGATACAATCTTTCGATTGGCGCCCGTGGCTCATTCGACTCCTAATCTATCGATTCCGCAGAGATCTTCGGCAGCGTGGACCGATTACGGCCGTGAAACGAGCGGCAAAGACACTCGTAGAGACAGTTGAAACAAACCGCAGCTCCGAGTGACACATCGGGTCAGCTGCACAGGTTCGGGACGCGTAACGGCGTTCGCGAGCCAAAAAACTCGAGAAATCGTATGATCAAAAGTCGGCTCAATCGAACTGATCCTGCAGAAGTGCTTCGACAGCGGCGTTCATTTTGCCGTCGTTATGTTGTAATGCCATTTCGACATTTGCCTGCAACCAGCTCGGGATGTTGCCGATGTCGTAACGATCTCCCCTGAGTTCAACGCCCCGGATCGCATTGAGCTTCCGGAGTGCATCTGTCAATTGCAGTTCTCCGTTTATTCCCTTCTCTGTCGCCGCGAGCGCGTCGAAGATGTCGGGTGTGAAGATGTACCGTCCGGTAATCGCAAGGTTCGACGGTGCATCATCTCGTGAGGGTTTCTCAACAAAATCGGCTACCGGAAAACTACCACTAGTCGTGTCAGCGTCGACGTCAGCGATTCCGTATGATGCGACTTGTGCCCACGGGACCCGTTCTAGAGATATAACGGATGTTTTGTGCTCTTCCGAGTGTTTAATCAGAGTCTCAATGCACGGAGTGTCACTTTCGATGACGGTATCTCCTAATAGGAGTGCGAATGGATTGTTACCAACGTGTTTCTGAGCGTACTGCACTGCGTCGCCAAGACCTTCGCGTTCTTTCTGTCGGACGTAATGGATATCAGCGAGGTCAGCGATTTCTTGCACGCGATTTAGCCGATCGGTTTTCCCAGCGGCATCAAGCTCTTTTTCCAATTCATATGACTTCCCGAAGTGGCGTTCGATAGCTTGTTTTCCTCGCCCAGTAATAATGAGTATATCATCGATCCCAGCCTCAACTGCTTCCTCAACTACATATTGGATTGCCGGTTTGTCCAAGACTGGCATCATCTCCTTTGGCTGAGCCTTCGTCACCGGTAGAAACCGTGTGCCGAATCCCGCTGCCGGAATGACTGCTTTCGTGACATCCATAACTCGCTATGACACGTTCACTGAACGGAGATATTACTTATTATCTGATAGTATTGTTGGTCTAGGTTTCACGCAGTAGCCCACGTGATAATATCGTAGGCCTCCCCGAGGATCTGAAAACCATCTATTGAGTGTTGCGTATCCGTCTGCAGGTTGTGACACTGTGATTCTGCTGGATCACATCGGTATCTGTTCTCATTGCGGTCCATAACCTCAAACCACGAGTCGGTGGTTTCAACGACGACGTACAGCGAGGACGTCCCGTCCCACGAAACTAGGTGTCGCTTCTTCACGTTATTGAGGGCCATTGGGTTATCCATAGGAGTGACTCACTGTCAATTCCTAAATAACATTAGTGCTTCCCAGGTGAACTGCAGCGAGGGGATTCAGATTCATACTGTTCGGTAAGGCGAACACCCCAACTCACCGTTCGCGGGGTAACATTCAAACTACGGGAATTTGTTGGTTATTATATGGAACTTGCCAGCGTTCTTGAAGGATTCTCCCGTCGTGACTGGAAGACAGATCCATCAGGTACGCTCCGGTTTGCTATCGTCGGTGCTGGTGATTGGGCACGCACACAGGCACTTCCGGGGATTCAGTCGGCCCCGCATTGTGAACTTTCTGTTATTGTCACGGGTGATAAATCAAGGGCTCAGCAGCACATCAACGGATCAGAGCAGTACGAATTTATTGATTATCAAGAATATGATAGTGGAAAAGCTACTGAGCTATATGACGCCGTCTATGTGTCAACCCCAAACGGAACTCATTTAGAACACGTTCGAACTGCTGCAGTCCACGGCAAGGCTGTTCTCTGTGAGAAACCTCTTGAAGCGACGGTTGACCGTGCTGAAGAGTTGGTGAATGTCTGTAGCCAGCAGGATGTGCCGCTTATGGTTGCCTATCGTATGCATACGAATCCAAGTGTGCGGCGTGCACGCACTCTTCTCCAGGAAGGAATTATAGGTACTCCAGTTCAAGTTGTTGGGAATTTTACTGTAGACCTATTAGACACGTTCCCAAACCCAGACCAGTGGCGATTAAATTCGGATTTGGTTGGCCCCGGAACAACACTAACTGATATTGGCGTCTACCTGATAAACACAACCCGGTTCTTACTGGATGCAAGCCCATCTAAGGTGACTGCTTGGGGAAAATCGCCCAATGAAGCATTTGATGACCTACCGGATGAGAGAACTTCATTTATGATTAAGTTTGATGACGGCGTACAGGGTTCTTTTATAGCGAGCCAAAACGCGTACTCCGATAGTCAACTCAAAATTATCGGAACTGAGGGCTCGCTCAACTTTGAACCTGCGTTTCAGATGGAAACAGATCTCACTGTTGAACGCGGAGGAGCAAGCGCTGCGTTCGATTCTGAATGGGTCAACGAAATGACTGAGGAGTTTGCGTATTTCGCCGATCACGTGCTCTCTGGAACGGCTCTATATGCAGATGGAGAACACGGGTTAGTGGATATGTACGTTGTCGATGCACTGTACGAAGCGATCGAATCTGGTGACCCCATACTTGTTGACTCTCGTAAACTAGCCTAGCGGACCTGCTCGCTTCGCTCGTCCGTTGAGGATAAGCCTTCGCGCCTCGATTCAGGGAAATTATATTGGATGCCAGATAGTTTCGTACGATGGACGTCGATCTTTCCAAGAAGGTCGCCCTCGTAACAGGAGCAGGACGAGGAAACGGCCGTGCGATCGCAACGACACTCGCAGCGAACGGTGCAAAAGTAGTTGTCAACGACATTGAACGTGGGCCCGCAGAGGAGACGGTCACAGCGATTACTGAGAACGGTGGCTCCGCACATACAATCGCAGCAGACATTACTGATGAGGCGGCGGTTGAAGCGATGGTCGAAGAGACTGAACAAAAATACGGGAATGTTGATATTCTGGTGAATAACGCTGGAGTAAGTGGTGCGGCCCCAATGATAGCAGAGCCAGATGACGAGTTGTGGTCGAACCATCTCGAGACACATCTCTGGGGTTCGATATACTGTATTAAACACGTGCTCAGTGGGATGACTGAGCAGGAATACGGGAAGATCATCAATATCACCTCAATACATACAAAAAACGGAGTGGGATTCACACCTCAATATGATGTGGCGAAATTCGGACTTCTCGGACTGACTAAAAACCTCGCTCTCGAACTTGGTCAGTTCGGGATTCGAGTTAACGCCGTTGCACCAGGACATGCAAAAACGAGAATGACCGCGGATTTATCTCCTACCCAGCGAGAACGCATTACCGATCAGAACCCGTTAGGTAGGTTTGCTGAGCCGGAAGAGATCGCTGAAGCCGCTGCATTTCTCGCAGCCCCTGCAAGTGACTACATCAATGGACACGAACTCCGCGTCGATGGTGGTCAGGCACCGATTGTCTCCTTCCAAGAGTGAATGATTACCCCGTCACGGTGGAGGGGTACTCGGCTTTGGTATTTTATTTAAACCCAGGCGGGCAAGACCCCTTCTTCAAGCAGCGAGCGCGTCAGCGCGAGCGAGTAGGCAGGGGTAGTTCACGATTTGTAGAGGTTATCAGGCACCTTCAGCAGGATCGCCTCTGTCACCCCAGTGGTCCATTATATTATCGATGAACGCACCCGTCATCGGATTCTCCCAGAACATATCGAAGACAAAGGGAGGAATTGTTGCGATGTCAGCTCCGATTTTTGCGGATTCAGCCACATAGCGTGGGTTTCGAATACTTGCTACGAGCACTTCCGTATCGAAATCGTAGCTGTCGTATATCTCAATGACGTCCCGAACAAGATCGAATCCGTTGAAACCAGCGTCGTTGGCATCCCCCCACCACGGAGAGACAAAGGTTGCGCCATTTTTAGCAGCGAATAACGCTTGGACTGGAGAGAATAGAACCGTTGCGTTCGTTTTGTATCCCTCATCGCTGAGAGTATCCAGTGCCTTTAACCCCGGTTTTGTCATTGGGATTTTAATTGCGATATCGTCTCCCCACGTGTCGAACTCCCGGGCCTGCTCGATCATCCCCGCTTCACTGCTCGCGGTGACTTGTACGCTGATCGGTCCCTCAAGAAATTCGTCAATCCCACGCACGACCGCTTCGTAACTTTGGTCAGTATCTGCAACGAGCTGAGGATTTGTCGTTACCCCGTCGATGAACCCACAGGCGTGGGCCTCTCGAATGGCTTCGACATCAGCAGTGTCAGCAAATATCTTCATCTTCCGGTTGACACGTAAGAGCGTCGGTTAGTAAAACTACGTATTGGTTATATCACACTTTGGAGGATTTGTTTGACTGTCATTGGCTAATTCGCGACGCTGTTAAGAAAGGCATTCACCTCGGTAGCAGTCTCTTCATAGTTCTGCAGTTCTTGGACCGTCTCGGACGCTCGTTGCACGCACTGGTCGTAGAAGGCGTCATCTTCTAGCAACCGAGTCCCGAGTTCAATTGCGGAATCAATATCAAATGGGTCAATACTGAGGTCTGGCCAGCACCGCTGCTGTAAGTCATTGTTCTTATTCCCAATGAGGGGAACACCAACCCCAGCGAATTCTGCAGAGACGCGACCCGAGGTTGCTCTTGTGGTCAAGTGGATCCCGAATTCGTATTGTGAGATGTACTCATAAAAGTTAGATTCGACATACCCTGTCGTCGTCACGAACTCAATTTCATCATAGTCTGCCGTCATCCGTTTTTGGAAATCCTGCACGCCCAACAGCTCCCCATTAAGCTGATAGCCATCATCTCGAAGCCGGTCGAGAACTGCGATATTCGTATAAAAGTTCGAGAAGTCGATGTTCCAAGAAGTGATGCCGAGACAAACCTCTCCTGTCCGAGTATTGGATCCTGTGACAGACTCGAATTGTCCCTCTGGAACGTGCAGCGGAACCCTGAGTACGTCATCGGTGAATTGTCGGACGTACTGCTCAAACTGGTCATTTTCCACGATGTACCCATCTATGTTGTCTAAGACTCGGCGGTGATACACTGACAGCAGTGATGAATACCGCGAGACGTCTTGTACTGATTCTTCTTGGATTCCAATGATTGACTTCTCCGGATACTGTTCGAGTAAATATAGAATATAGTAATTATATGCCCAGTAGTGGCCGACGACGATGGCGTCATAATCTTCAATAGAAACGACTGTATCATCAAGCAACTTCACACGGTCCGTGAGAAGTGCATCGGCGGTCACACAGAAATTTTCGTGGTAGGCGGAACTGATCTGGGAGTACGCACCACGGTAGTGACCACGGTGTGGAGGGTTGCCGCCTGGGTCACGTTCAAGAAAAGTGTCTCCGTTGATAGTCACGGGGAACCCCACGTCAGCACCAACGAGGTCTGCAAAGAGGCTGTTATCGAAGCTCTCGGTGGCGGCGTCTGTCTCGGTGAGAGGGACATCTTGTACGTGAATAAAGAGTGTGGAAGTCATACCCTGACAGACTTACGTCCACATAAAAAATCCGCCGTTTTCCAGGGTCTCCTGCTACTGTAGCATAGCAGATTGTTCTCAACCGTGATTTACCTGAATTGAGGCGCTAAGACCCTTTTTCTCACAGATCAAACAACGCGAACGAGTAGGGTAGAAAAGGAAGTCAGTTATAGTCAATACGGTAGGTAGCTAGGTCGTGCCAGTACTGGTACTTGTCGGCGCGGCGCTCTTGTAAACCGCAGTCAAGTAGGTGTTCAACATAGGTGGGAGAATCGAGTGCGGCAGTGAGCCGAAACGGGACAGTCCGTTTTTCACCAACAACGTTTAGCTCCGCGTTATATTCCGCTGCAGCTTCAGCAGCTTCCGACCGGGCTAGGTCAGAGATATGAAGATAGACGGTGTCTGCGACATCATCGCCACGACGAATAACTTCCTCTAATAGCCCAGAGTCGACGAATCCAGGAGAGAACTCGGTTTTGACCTCACCGTCTGCTACGGGAAGATACGGGGGATTACAAACACAGACATCCGCCAATTTGGTTGGTTGGTGATCCCACCCAATTTGAGCGTTGAATCCATCCGTTAATGCAGGGTAACACGACTGATCTGGGTTGTTGCGTTGCTGATTGAGCTTACTGATCATAACCGGCATCAGAAGCTGATCTCCAAATCGGACTGCTTCGACGTTTGGATTACTCGCTGCGATACTTGTGCCGAGAAATCCGGTTCCGCAACCAATATCTAAAACTGACGATATATTCGCTGTCGCGATCCCATCGGCAAGCAGATTTTCGTAAGCATAGATCGGATCCCTCGATAATGGAAACAACGACGGCGTCACAACCCACCAGATATCAATTCCGTCGTAGTGAACCCGAATGATGTCTTCAGTGAGTGTATTAAAAACAGCATCACCGTGAGGATGTGTATGTATTGGACAGTCACTCTCGGTCGGATCGTCACATCGACACGCCCAAATCCCGACTGGGTTATCTACCTCTAACTCTGTTTCTTCCATCCGAAATGTGAGCTTGGATAACCCTTTTTCAACCTCAATCGTCAGATCTGCTGATAGTGAATCTACGACAGGTAGGGACGAATTCACAGCCCGGTGTAGTTCTCCTCTCGTTTTGGAATCAAGTACAGTGTCAAGGTTGTACGCTCCCCGGTTGAGTTCCTGCTGGATGGTCTCATCGATGGGGCCACAGAATCGCCGTAGCTCTGCAACGTCCGCGAACGTTGCCGATCCTACATATTCGTCTCTCATTGAGTTGGTATAAACGATATAGCAAATACAATTCTTTTAGCTTTCGATGATCCAGTCCTTACAGGCGGTTGAGGCGAATACTCCGGGACTGGAACCGATGGACGGTGCCTCAGTCACTGCACGGAGGATGTCAACAACGCCGAACTATTTTCACGCCTACCCCTGTAGGATTTGATGTAATAAGCAAATGGTGGAGCACGTACTTATCACAGGGGGCGCAGGGTTCGTCGGCAGCCACGCAGCGGCATATTATAATGCGAAAGGGGTAGATGTCACTGTTGTCGACTCCCGCTCCCGGGAACAAATGATCGCCGACGAGCCAGGGCGAGCAAACACTACGAAACACAATTGGCAGTATTTATCTGACAACTGTCCCGACATCGCGCTTGTTGAGGCTGACATCAGAGACGCTGATCGGATGGTCGATCTCGTCGACGGCCACGATGCTATTATCCACACAGCTGGTCAGGTAGCCGTAACTGAAAGCCTCCGAAACCCGCGCCGTGATTTTGACATCAACGCAAGAGGCACCCTCAATATACTCGAAGCGGCACGCGCTGCGAGCACAAATCCAGCAGTCGTATTTGCCTCCACAAACAAAGTCTACGGCGAAAACGTCAACGAAATTCCTGTCAAAGAAGCTGATACCCGATATCAATTCGATAGTCCCCAATACGCCGACGGCATTCCAGAGTCGTTTCCGGTAGATAATACGAAGCATACACCTTACGGCACCTCGAAACTAGCAGCTGATCTCTATATCCAAGACTACGCTCAACGTGGTATCGTTGACGCTGCTGCCTTTCGGATGAGCTGTATCTATGGTCCCCGACAATTTGGTACAGAAGAACAGGGATGGCTTGCACACTTCATTCTCAGCGCCATTCGTGATAATCAAATAACGGTCTATGGAGATGGGAAGCAAGTACGTGACGTCTTGTTTGTCGATGATCTTATTCGAGCCTACGACGCATTTCTGTCTGATCCGGCCGGAAAGCCGTCAGTATACAATATTGGTGGAGGACCAAACCGCTCGGTCTCACTCCTAGAGGTTCTTGAACGATTAAGCGACATCGAAGGGCGAGAAATCGATGTGACATTCGAGGATTGGAGGCAAGGGGACCAACGAGTCTACATCACAGATACGACACGTGCCAATGAGACGCTTGATTGGTCACCACGTGTCGATCTCGAGACCGGGATTGAGCGATTTATCGAGTGGTATACGAATACATATGGACGGATAGCATAATCCATCCGAACAATACGAACCCCTCTCAATGAAGACACCTTCGTACGGATCCACCGTGGGAGAATACCATAGTCGCCGACAGTGAATCGTCTTGAGGTCAAGCCCTGAGGCACCCGCCTTGCGTATCTGTAGAGGAGCCCCATTACCTACTCATTACTCATATATTATGTGCCACGCGTACTCCGCCATCGGGTGAACGTCGAATCGCTGTAAGCCCTGTTGGCTCTTCGATTAAGACTCCTTCACCGCCAGGAGTGCCATTATTCGCACGGATCACATTCCCGCAGACGACGTTCCCTTTCCGAACGGGCTTCAAGCGTTTTGAGTGGCCGACGACCTGTGGCGGAGCTGATGGCTCAAGATGCGCGAAGTCCATCCAGCAGAGACCGGCGTCGGCTCCTCGACCGCCGTTGCGACCGAGTTGACAGACTGTGGCGTAATGCGACGCAATCCGCTTTTGTGTTGCTTGGTCGAACCCCTCGGCTAAGAGTTCGCTCGCAGCAGCTTGGGCCTGGGCGTTGACGTCAGCGGCTTGGAACGCTTTGTTGCGACCGGCGTGGCTGTATGTGTACTCATAGCCTTCATACGCTACTGTCACATCCCCCTCAGCCACACGAGTGAGGAACGCCCTCTGTTCCTCGTCGCTGAGAGTGGTTGAATAAGCCCGTGGCCAATGGACGAACGTCGGGAGTAAGATCGCTAACTCATGGTTTCCGAGGTGGTAGCGAACACGTCCCGGTGGTGCCTCGCGTTGGAGACGCCACACGAGTTGCAAACACTCCTTGCTTGCTGGCCCTCGGTCTACGACGTCGCCGTTAACGATGAGGACATACTCGTTCCTTGCCCAGTGGAGTCGCCCATCGTTGTCACTCGTTACAAGCGGAGGGTACTGATCGGTTTCACCGATTGTTGTGAGGGCACTGCGAGCGTCCGTAAGATATCCGTGAAGGTCGCTAATGTGGACGATTCGTGGTGTTCCGGATACGGCGTCAACTGCTGGGGGATGGGAACTCATAAGAGCTATCTATTTACTGTCGTGCTGTCGGTATCGTTGTTTCGACGATATGTGTTCACTCAACAACATCGAAAACCGTGAACTGTCCGACCCTATCCTACTCTACCTCCCTACTCTACTCGCTCACAGTGACGACGTTCAGTCTTTGAGTGTAGAGCGTCTATTTCAGCTAACTCCTGATGGGTCTGCACGGCATTCTGGACCAGCTCGTTATGCGGCTCGCTACCATTCCGACGTTCAACCACCCGCAACAGAGCAGTCTCCACCTGAATCTCCGTATGAATAGCAGCGGCTGTACCAGCAACACAAACACTACGAGAAGCACCACGACTACAATGCACCAACACAGTCTCGCCAGACTCTAGGCCAGACACAACGTGGTCAACCGCTTCTCGGAACACGTCGACGTCGTTTCGAGGCCCATCCATCATCGCACACTGAAAAACTGAAACAAAGTCAGGGAACCCAGACTCAGGGTCCCCGTACGTCAACGAAACAACTCTGTCAACACTATGCTCTTGAAGCAGAGAGCGGTCACCCGCATCACTCAATGTTCCAACATAGAGATTGGGAAAAACCTCATCCATAGCTTCAAATTAATCATCAGAACACATTTATTGCTTGGAAAAATGACCGCTGGATGGAAGGCAGGGGGTGTCGCTAGAGGTACTGGAAGGCTTTGCGACTCAACTTCTCGTTTTTGCCATCGAAGTGGTGAGCAATCTCGCCCAACTTCCCATCAGCCCCGATTGAGCCGAGTGCCTCAATTGCTGCAAGTTTATACCGATCGTCGATATTGTCATCAAGCAGCTTATCCAGCTCTTCTTCGGCTCGCATATATTCCATCTTCTCAATCGCTTCTTCACGGATGAAATGATCTCCTCCGTGGAGGGATTTGTCCACAACACAATACGCCAGCGCCGTATCGCCGTCCTCCTGACGTGCTAATTTGTCCAGCGCATCCCGTCGCTTCGCATCGTTGGAACTGTCAGCGACAATGTCTAAGAACCGATCCGTGTGGTCGGAAAAGCTTGGCCCGCTACTGAATGGTCGTGTTTAGTTAAGGATCTCAGCTTTGCACGTTAGCGGCGGTTGAGTGAACGAAGAGGTGGTCGATCTCTTCCATGAGGTCATCGACGCCACGATCATCGTTGTCTCGAACCCACGAGAGGAGATTGTACACGGTTTCTTTCAGGGAGTGTTCGAGGCTCGCTCGAAGCGATGACGCTTTCGAGCGAACCGTCCCCAAGGCGCTCGACTCAGGATCAAGACGAACGAGACTGTAGGCAGCCATCAGAAGGTGCCAGTGCCGACTGGCACCTTCGTTGATCTGCAT
>NZ_JANHAV010000012.1 GCF_024464655.1 Halobellus inordinatus | reverse complement strand
ATGAGCGTGTAGTCCTGCCAGTCGCCGTAGGCGGCGAGGTAGTAGGCGTCGTCCTCCTCGTGGCGGACGTACATTCCCATCGTGTCGCGGAAGTGTTCGAGCGACGCTTCGAGGTCTGGACAGTACAACTCGGCATGTGCAAGGGTTGCAATACCCATATATCGGGAAAATTTACCATCGGTAATAAAGTTTTGGTTAAATTGTGACAGATATCGGTCAGCGCCCAGAGGAACGCACCGCTGCGAGCAGTTGTGTGTCGGACGCTGAGGTGAGGGGACGACCGGTGATTGCACTCACGAGAGTTTCGCGTTTACCTCGATCACGTTGGTCGACTGCAACAGTTGATCGCGGAGTTCGTTCTCGATCCGATCATCGCTCATCCGGCGAACTGGCCCCGAAATGCTGATCGAACCCAGCACGCGACCCGTGTCGTTTCGGATCGGCGTCGCGATACACCGGACGCCACGCAGACGTTCCTCGTTGCCCATCGCGTACCCACGCTCGCGTACCGTATCGAGATTTTGCTTGAACGTCTTGCGGTCGGTGATCGTGTTTTCGGTCTGCTTTGGCAGCCCGTGCTTGTCGATGATCTCGTCCACGCGATGATCTGGGAGATATGCCAGGATCGCCTTCCCGGAGGCGACGCTGTGCGGATAGACGTACTGCCCGATCGAGAGCGTCGTCGGAATCGCGTTTTCGCCTTTCGATCGATAGATGTAGATCACGCTGTCGTCTTCTAGCATCGCAAACTGCGCGCGTTCTTTGGTCTTTTCGGCCAGTTCGTCTACTTCCTGCGTTACGAAATCGTAGATACCGATTCGGTTTTTCACCCGTTCAGAGAGGCTGAGATACCGAAGACTCAGCCGATAGCCGTCGTTGTGCTTGGTGATCAGTCCTTCCTGTGAGAGGGTATAGAGGTACGTGTGGACCGTACTCTTCGATATATCGAGATCGTTCGAGATCTCCGAGAGGGTCATTGCCCCCTCGTTTTCGAGTTCCTCGATTATCCGAGACGCCCGCTCGACGGCCCGAATCGTGCGGGGTTTATCGTTATCATTCATACTCTCAGGTAAGACTCATCGATTATAAGCGTTCACACCGATCGGCCGCCGGTATATCAAATAACAGAACGCAACTTTCCCGCGACCTCGGCCAGTAGCTTTAACAAAAATATCGTGGCTACTTCCAATCCATCTTTTTACCCGCAACATTTGCGTACAGATACAGGTCCGGCGGTATCACCGACGGCATTCACATATATCACATTGAGTCCCGCCGGAGACTTCGTGGTTAGTGAGCAACCACGGAGACCGGGTCGCTACGGGTAGTGTATGTTGGCGAACGGTCGTTTCCCGCGTCGAATCCGCTGACAGCGGCGGGGTCGACGGCCTATAACAGGCGTACTATTGTTACCGCCAGTCGCTCCGGATCGAGAACAGCGTTGCGCTGTTTTCAGAGGGAATAGATGCCAAGGTCGTCAGAAACTTTTGGCCACCAGTCTAATGTTTGGGGGAAAATTCACTACTACTTCTGTCAGTACTCCCGTCGACGAATCGATTTCAAGAATAGGTCTTGTTCTTGATAGTTTGTCGACGACTTACACCAGTATCCGTCTTTATCAAAAATGTACGATTTTGTTTGATTATGAAGAATACTCCCTCAGCGCGTTCGGTCACTGCGTTATAGTGCGTTCAGGACGCCTAATAATAATACGTTACGCTGAAATCTGTCGGTGGCTATCGTCGCTGTTGTATACCCTCGCGCACCCGATCACGCGACAGCGTGAAATCGGCTGTGTGAAGACGTGCAACCCCTACCGTCGGCGTTCACGGGTATGTTCGGACCGAAGCGATCAGGTATAAGACGGTTGAACCCAACGCTCCCGTATGGACCGAGCTGATCCTCCGAACCGAGCTATCAATTCGGCGGTGCGGGCGTTCACGATCGTGGAGACGATCCAGGAACTGGACAGCGCGACCTTCACCGAACTCTCCACGAAAATTGACGTCTCCGACAGCACGCTCTACGATTACTTGGAGACACTCACCTATCTCGGTTATCTCTCGAACGACGACGGCACCTACCGGCTCTCGCTGCAGTTCTTCGATCTCGGTATCTCCGCCCGCAAGCAGTTCCCCGTCTTCGAGAAGTCCCAGTCGGCACTCAAACAGGTCGCAAACGAGAGCGGTGCGGCGGTGTGGCTGATGGTCGAAGAAGCAGGCAAGGCGGTCTACCTCGCCCGGGAGATGGGCGAACAGTCGATCGAGACGCACGAACGGCTCGGGAAACACGAGTATATGCACTGCCTGGCGTCGGGGAAGGCGATGCTGGCGTTCGCTCCCGAGAAACACGTCGACAACGTCGTCGAGCGATACGGGCTGCCGGAGAAGACGCCCGCATCGATTACGACGCGCGCGAAACTCGACGCGGAACTCGCCGAAATCCGCGAACAGGGGTACGCGATCAACGAACACGAGACCGCTGAAGGGGTCTCAGCGATCGCCGCCCCGATCGTCGCGAACGACCGTGTCTACGGTGCGATCGCCGTCGCGGAACCCGTCGCTCGGATGCGTAACGAGACGCGCCGACAGAAACTGATCGAACTGGTCACGACGGCGACGAACGAAATCGAACTCAAACTGACCTACGAGTAATTGGAACCCCTAATACTGATTCGGACTGGCTGGGTCCCGTGAGTTCCCTTTTTCGGCTCCTTTCGATAACATAGGTACGATTGTTATCCTATGCCGTTATTCACACCTATTTCGGATATGACGAAGTAGACCCGTACTCGACGACGTCGGGCTGCGCCGGTCTGTATCCAAACGGAAGTTGTCCACCCTACCGGATCGACTGACGCGCACGCGACTCGCGGCGCTCGTCGCGTTCGAGTGTCGAATAGACCTCAGTATAGAATTTCGGATATACCGAAATTCGACTAGAAGCGAGAACAGATTCGAGAGTGGGGCCCGCAGGGTGGTGTGCGTCAGATACTGACGTACACGTCGCCGTCGGCGACCTCGACGTCGAAGGTGCTGATGCACTTGCCGGTCACTTCGTGTTCACCGGTTTCGAGGTCCCACTCCCAGAGGTGCCACGGACAGCTGACGGTGGCGTTCTCCGCGTCGACGCCGCCGCGTGTGTCTGTCCACGTGTCCTCGGCGTTGATCTTCTCTTCGCCTGCCTTGTACAGCGGTGCCTGCTGGTGGGCACACCGGTTGAGAATCGCATAGAAGTCGTCGCCGGTGTTGAAGACGGCGACCTCGATGCCTTTGACGTCCACGGCGATTCCAGTTCCCTGTTCGATCTCGTCGGCGGCTGCAACCTTGGTGAAGTTGTCGCCGACTGGGGATTCAGTGCTCATTGTTCTGTTATAGTCGCAGGATGTCCTCTGCGTTTTCGTGGAGGATGGCCTGTCGGGTGTCGTCGTCGAACGCGCGCGAGGTGTAGAACCACGTCGGCGGGTCGAGCGTCTGGTGCGGCCAGTCACTGGAGTAAATGAACATATCCTCCGCGAGGCTTAGATTGAGCATTCCTTCGGCTTCGCCCGCGTTGCGAGGCATCGCGAACGGTTGCGTGCAGAGATAGAAGTTGTCGCGCAGGTATTCACTCGGGGTGCGGTCGAGATACCGCTCGCCTGCTTCGTGCTTCCGGGGCGTGATCTTCACGTCTTCGGGGTGCATCTCGTAGAACTCGTCCATCCGGTATCGGAGGAACGGTACCCACCAGTGACCGGCTTCCTGCAGGACGACGTTCAGATCCGGGAAGCGGTCGAAGACGCCGCGCATAATCATGTTGACGACGTTGACCATTCCGTGGATCGGCCAGTCGAAGCCGAGCACCTCGGTCCAGGTCATCATCTCGTCGCCGATGTGGGTGTGCTGGGGCCAGTAGGCCAGCGAACCGTGGAGCAAGAGCGGGAGGTCGTGCTCGACGAGCGCCTCGAAGACGGGGTCGAACTGCTCTGCGCCCCACGGGACCTTCGGATCGAACCACGAGTACGCGGCCGCGATGTTGTCTTCGCTCCCGACGCGCTCGATCTCCTCGACGGCGTATTCGGGGTCCCACTTGGGGACCATCATCGAGGTGTACATCCCCTCGTCGGCGAAGTTGTCGAGCATATAGTCGTTCGCCGCCTGGGTGACGCCGTTCTTCAGCAGCGGATGGTGCTGCTGATTCAGATTGTTGATCCCCGGGTTGACGATCGGCTCGTCGATCGCGAACTTCTTGCAGGCTTCTCGCACGTCCTCGGCGTACTCGGCGCGTCCCTGCGTGTACAGTCCTTCTGTGCCTTCCTTGATCGCGTAGGCTGCGTCCCACTTCCCGACGACGGGCGTCGGGCCGAATTCGGTCGTGAGTTTGTCTCGAATGACGTCGTCTTCCACGTACGACATCAGTTCGTCCGTCATCGGGTTGACGTGGAAGTCCAGGTCGATGATGTAATCCTCGAAGGCTTGCTCCGGTACTTCTGCCTCAGGATCTAGCTGCTCTGTTGACGATCCCATACGTGATCTATTGTGAGATACTATATAAAATACTTTGCTGTATTCCCGTGGCAACTGACCCCTGAAACACCGTTGAACGGCGTGCACGAGCCCTCACGCGAACGATTGATGCTTCGGTTTCTTGCGCAAACAACTTCGACATATCCGAAACAGTTCCTTCCTTCGTCGTTCGTACACGCACGGCACGAGTTGGGAACACGGAAAGTCCCCGCTATGTTTCGCGGTGTCGACGATAGACCTCGCCGTTCGGCCGTATCTATCTCTCGGAGTCGCCTCCGGTCGTGTCGAACAGACGACCGATAATGTATCGCCTACCGAAGTATCCTCTTAGTAACAATATTCAAAAGTAACCACCTTTCGATATGGTAATTCAAAATACCATAACTGTATTACAGATTGGCAGCGCAGTCGAACAGGCAGTCGCGGACGCTATCGCCTATCTCCCAACGGTCGTGGCCGCGCTCGTCATCCTCCTGGTGGGGTATCTCATCGGACGAATCCTCGGTGGCCTCGTGACTCGCATCGTTCGCCGACTCGGGGTAGACCGGTACACCGATGGCACGGCGATGGGGAAGTGGGTGATGGTGATGGCATTGCTCGTGCGCTGGGAACCATCGTCGCGTACTACGTCTACTTCGTCGCGATCCTCGCGGCCGCGGACGTGCTACGCATCCCGCAACTCACGCAACTCCTGTCGGAACTCGGTGCATTCCTCCCGGTAGTCCTCGGTGCACTCGTCGTCTTGGTCATCGGCTTTGTCGCCGGTCGAGTCATCGGCGACATCGTCGCTGACGTCGTTGGCGGATTCGGTATCGGGTCGTACCTCGACGAAACGCCGCTCGAACAACTCGGCGACACCGAGGGCGAGTTCGGCCGCATCGTCGGTCAGTTGGTCACGTACTACATTTACTTGCTCACTCTGCTCGCAGTGGCTGATATTCTCGCGATCGACGCGCTCTCGTCGCTGTTAGATCTCTTCGCCAGCTACCTCCCGGCGCTGATCGGTGGCCTGCTGGTGCTTCTGGTCGGTATTTGGATCGCCGAACGAGTCGCCGATCTGGTCCGTGGAATGGGCGATGGGCGCACCATTCACGCAGTGAGCCTCGTGGTGAAGGTTTTCATCTACTACATTACCGTCACGATCGCCGTGGCGACGATCGGCTTCGACGTGTCCGTACTGACGAACCTCTTTACCGCCTTTGTGGCGGCGTTCTTCGGCGCACTGGCGATCGCGCTGGCAATCGGTATCGGTCTCGCTGTCGGCCTTGGCGGGCAGGACTACGTCGCCGAGAACATCGATGGCTGGGTCGACGCAGTTCGTGAAACGACCGCAAGCGACAGCTCGGACACGGAAGAGGGAGACACCGACGTCTAACACCTCTGCCTGCCGGAGGGTAGACCTATCTCACAACCTTCGTTCGTTGTGTTCCGGTGCGCGTCTTCGTGTTCGAGGCCGGATACTGGTTGACCTGTCCTGGCAGTGACACACTCGTTACGGCGGCGAAACTATGAGTACTAATCCCGTCATTTCTGAGCAATTGTATCGAGTGTGGAAGATCTATGCCCTCGATCGTAGACGTAGTCCAGTCTCCAGAATGGCATCGACTTCCGTCAGCACTCGTCAGTCAGTGTCGCAGCCGTTCGGGCGTCAGTCCCGGCGCTCGAACTGGTAGGTCAGTACTTCGTCGCTGTCGTCCCACTCGAAGTCGCCAGGATGGACTCGCTTCATTCGCTGTTTGTAGGCTTCCAGCGACTCTGAGCCTTCTCGCTGGGCGTCGGCGTCGGTGAAGTCGCCCAACGTCCGCCGTTCGACACTTGTCACCTCGAAGGTATCGCCCTCGATCTCGAAGGTATCGCCCTCGCTGGCGTAGCGGTTGCTCGCGCCACGAGTCAGCTGCGTCACGTCGCCGTTCAGCACGGACTGCTGTACACGGTCGTTGGGTAGTAGGTCGCCGGCGTCGATTTCCGACATAACTCCTCTTTCGGCCGCGGCCGTCAAAATCCCATCGCGTCGATATCGCTCGCTGACAGGGCTGTTTCGCCCGGCGACGAGACTGCACCACTGCGCCTAGCGACAGCGCAGCGGCTCGGATGGATGGCCGGTCGGCACCTTACCGATGTGCTGGATCACCGGAGTGAGAACTCGTGGCTTCGATTGAACGACTCGACGGGCTCGTTTCGGATATCTATTGTACTACTATATCTGACAAATGCGCGAATACAGAGCCCACAGCACAGTGCGACTCTGGCAGAACTGCTCTTCCTGCTTACTCGAATGTCATCCCGTATCCCCACTCCTCCAGTTTGGCCTCGACCTCGTCGAGGTGGTCGAGTCCAACCATCACGAGTGCCTCGCGGAGGTCCGTCAGCGAGACGTCGTCGTCGAAGTGGTCCTCCAGGTCGCGAAGCGTATCGCGCTCTGCGGTTTTCGTCTCCGGTTGGAGAAAGAGTGGGACGCGGTTCCGACCGTCCTGAACGCCGTCACGGCGGAATTTGTACGGAATCTGCATCGACCGCTGCGACGAGCTGTCTCGGCCTTCGGACGCAGGCGACGATTCCTCGCTCGCTGCGGACTCCGATGATCCGCTGGCTTCCGGCTCGGCAGCTTGATCGGTCGTGGCGTCGTCGCCGCCGTCGTCGGCGAAGGGGTCTTCGCCGGCTCCGCGCTTCATTCCCGTCATACGGTCATCACCTCGTGGTCGACGTCACCGGGCTCTGGTGGGTTCGGTGCGTCGATGCCGACTTCCGCTTCGAGGTGTCGCGCCAGCCGATCGAACTTCGCGAGCGTCTCGATCTCGTAGTCGCGGCGCCGGTCGCGGTGTTCGCGGACGTACTCGAAGGCCGAACACTGTTGCATCCAACAGCCTTCCATCAACGACGCGCGCTCGCCGACGACTTCCGGCACCGGGTAGTCGATGCCCTCGAGGATCGACCGCTGATCGCGCGTGTTCTTGAATCCGATCGGGATCGCAGCCAGAACGCCGACTTGGACGTCCAGTTGCTCTTCGAATCCAGAAACGAGCTCTTCGAGACCCTCGACAGCGGCCTCGCCTTTCGCACTCGGTTCGACCGGGATGACGAGCGATCGCGTCGCGTTGATCGCGTTATAGAGGTGCGGCCCCTCCGTCGCCGGCGGGTCACAAATGAGGACGTCGTACTCGTCTGGAACGCCTGCCTCTCGCAGCACCCGAAGAAGTTGCGCGTGAATCCCGAACGCTTCGCCCATCGCTTCCGATTGGTCTTTCTCTCGCTGGAGGTACTCCGCGAGGTCCGAGAGCATATTGTGCTCGGGGACGATGTCGACACCTTCGACGGTTCGGATCAGTTCTCCGAACTCGCCCTTCGGCCGCCGGATCATATGCCGAACGATGTTGTCTACCGACTCGGTACGCTGATCGTCGACGCCGAAAAGACGGGAGAGGTCGCCGTCCTGCGGGTCGAGTGGCACGACGAGAGGCTTCAGTCCCGCCCGTGCGTGTGCGACGGCGAGGTTCGCGGCCGTCGTCGTCTTGCCGACCCCGCCAGCCTCGCTATACGTCGAATACGCGAGCATATCGTGTTCATTGTGTGGCCTCGTCTTGAATGTTCGTCAGACGCGTTCCAGAATGTGGTTACTGAATACACGTCTTGATTGCATTTGATGAATACAACCTCTGAATAACACTCTTGAATGTGTTCAATGAATACAGTTAGTGAACACAACCAATGAATTAGAACAGTGTACAAAACCAATGAATGCAATTCTTGGACATCTGTTATAGATGCTCTCACTGAACACATACGACGAATACAGGTCGTGAACTGTTTCGCTGACTGTGAGTCGTTACAGACTGTGGTTGTTGCATTCGACGTGTTCAGGGAGTGACTGTGTACGACGAGTGAGCAGGGAGACGTTCATTCACTGTTGGGTTACATTGTCTCCCCCCACGTTCCGAATCGGAGGCCGTGTCCACCGCCGCCGATCACTGGCCGAGAAAACACAACAGTCGCCCCAGGACGAAGGCGAAGTACAGACCTAACAGATAGCCGCTTCGGTCCGCGTGAGGTCGCGGCCTCGTCGGTAGCTCGTCCTCCCGAGCAGTCCCACCCCAGCGGCGATCTTGAACGGCAGGTCCCACAGGACGACTGCCGAGGTGACCTGATAGTCGAGGACGCCCGAGAGGATCCCAAGCGAGGCGATGAGGTGTGCACTGAGTTCCGGTAGGCTCGTCCCGAGTGCGAGAACAGTCAGCCCCACAAGGACCTCGTCGACGTTGTAGTATTCGGCGAGCGCGAGTAATCGATCGATCGCGCGACTCGCTGCCGTCACGAGCGTGTACAGCGCGACCGCCCCGATCGAGACCTGCGTCAGGAGGTCGCCTGCGACTGCCATCTCAACGCTCGGCCAGCCAAGTGTCTACCCAGGGCGTTTCGTGATCAGGGTCGAACGGCTCGACCGACCACGCTGGACACCGTTCGCACTTCCACACCCTTCCGATCGACCCCTCGCGGTTTACCACTCCGACCGAGGCCCAGGCGTGCGTTTCGCAGGTCTCGTCCGCGGTCATACGTACCGACCGACGGTCGCCGCGGTGAAAAGTTTACTCTCGGCAACAGAACTGCCACTACGCGGACGAACCTCACGGGGGATGTAAACTACCCCACCCTACTCGCTCACGGCTTGGCCGTTCGCTTCGTTGAGGGTGGGGCTTTCGCGTGGACTCCCGCTCTGGCCGGAATCTTCGGCAGGAGGTTCATACTCTCCGTTCGCGTTCATCATCCCGCGATTCAAGCGCACGCCTACGGGTGCGCCTCCGCCGTCCCCAGTTTGGTTACGGCGGAGATACCGCAGTCCGATGTTCTTTGCCGCGTTGTAGTCGGCGTGGTTCTCGTAGCCGCATTTCAGACACTCGAACTCCTCGCCGTCGCGGTTGTACGGGTGCGTGAATCCACAGTGTGAACAACGCCGTGAGGTGTTCTTCGGGTCCACCTGCTCTACATCGATGCCGTGCATCTCAGCCTTGTATGCGACGTACTCGTATAACCGCTTGAAGGCCCACTTGTGCCCCCACGATGCGCCGGGCAGTCGGTCACGGATGCCGGTCAACGCCTCGAACGCGACGACTGTACACCCGTTCTCGGCGGCTTCTTCGATGATGCCGTTGGCAATCCGGTGGAGCATCATCGTGAACCGGCCCGTTTCTTTGCGCCCGACCGACTGGATGTTCTCGTGGGCGTGGCGTGACCCACACCGCTGGAGTGACGCCCGCCGGTTCTCATACTCGCGCCGCCAGTGGTCGAACTCGTGACCGCTCCAGAACGTGCCCGTCGAAGTGACCGCGAGTTGGTTCACGCCGAGGTCAACGCCGAGGACTGTGCTGTGCTCGGTCGTTGCCTGCTCCGGCGTGTCGAACTCCACCTCCGCCTTTGTGCGAAGATGAAGGAACCACTCGCCGTCCGTGTTGTGGAGTTCTGCGCCCGTCACCTCGTAGTCGTCGTTGTCGAGATACCGGCTGTGAGGTGTGTCACGGTCCTCGTCTGGCAGAACGTACTCGACTTCGATACGTCCATCTACGGTCGCCAGCGACACGTACTCGTCGTGGAACGTGGCGCACCGCTTGTCGTAGACGGCAGTCGGTTGCGAGAAGTGTGGTTTCCCGGCGTACTCGCCCTGTTTCCAGCGAGCGACGACGCCCTGTACGGCGTCGGCGGCCTTATTGCGGGCGTTCTGGACGAGATTCGCGTGCAACCGTGTCCGGTCGCGTACCTCGTCGTAGGTTTCCTCCTGCAACTGAGCCTTGCTGGTCGTCTTGTATTCGCCCTGCCAAGCGTGGTCCACGACATAGTTGGCAGCCAACAGAAACTCATCAACTGTTTCGCGGAGAAGGGCGGCGTCGTGGCTGTCCACGTCGAGTTTGACCGGAACAGTGCGCCGCACCTCCATACGTCAGATGTATGGCCGGTAGTTTATTAACGTTGGGGAGAGCGGGCGGCTACAGTCCGTGGGCTGTCCCGGAGTTGTCGGCTTCCTCCCCGGCCTACTCGCTTCGCGCTTCCGACTGGTCGGAAGCACTCGCTCCTTGAGGCCGGGGGCTCCGCCTCGAAACTGCTGATACACCAATTAGCGATTTATTATCCCGCTTGGAGACATACCGATCGAGGCGCGGGAGCCCCACGCTATTACAGTCCAGTACGCAAATTGGGAGTATGGAACTCACCGCTGACGAAATCGACATCGGCACGCGGTCTCCCACGGTTTTGCTCAACTCGATCGACGCGAGCGAACTGGGTGTGCACCCGCTCGATCGGATCCGAATCCGACACGACGGGCGGGTCACGACCGGGATCGTCGAGGTCACCGACGAACTCGTCGATCCGGGATCACTCGGTGTGACGCGCCCGCTCGGCCACATCACCGGCGCCGTGGAAGTATCGATCGCGCCGCGGCCGGACTCCGTTGCGTACCTGATGAAGAAACTCGACGACGTCGAACTCGAGATGGGCGAACTCGATGCCGTCGTCCGCGACATCAACAACGATCGCCTGAACGACGTCGAACTGAGCGCGTTCGTCTCGGCCGTCTACACCCACGGCCTCTCTCGCGAGGAGACGATGTGTCTCACGAATGCGATGGTGGACGTCGGCGAGACGATCGAGTGGAACCGCGACCCGGTCGTCGACAAGCACTCGATCGGCGGCGTGGCGGGGAATCGGGTCACGCCCATCGTCGTCGCGATCGTTGCCGCTGCGGGGCTCACGATCCCGAAAACCTCCTCCCGGGCGGTAACGTCCGCGGCCGGAACTGCCGACACGATGGAGGTGTTCTGCGACGTCGACTTTTCGGTCACAGAGATCAAATCGATCGTCGGCGAGACGAACGGCTGTGTCGTCTGGGGCGGCGCGGTCAACCTCTCGCCCGTCGACGACAAGATCATCCGCGCGGAGACGCCGCTGTCGCTCGATCCTCCGGGACAGGTCATCGCCTCCGTGCTCTCGAAGAAGAAGAGCGCCGGCGCTACGAACGTCGTCATCGACATCCCGTACGGGGAAGGTGCCAAAGTCGAGAGCCTCTCGGAGGCGCGCGAGATGGCCGAGGACTTCAGTCACGTGGGCACGAACCTCGGGATGGAGATCGACTGTACGATCACGCGCGGCGAACAGCCGATCGGGCGCGGCATCGGGCCGACGCTCGAAGCCCGCGACGTCCTGTCGGTACTCGAAGGCTCCGGCCCGCCGGACCTCCGCGTGAAGAGCGAGCGCCTCGCACAGGTCCTCCTCGACGCGGCAAGCCTTGACGAGACGGCGGCCGACATCGTCGAGTCGGGACGGGCGGCCGCGAAGTTCCGCAAGATCGTCGCCGCGCAGAACGGCGACCCGGACGTCGCAGTCGAGGATCTCGAACCGGGGAAACACGATTCGACGGTCCTCGCCGGTCGGAGCGGTGTCATCACGCACATCGACAACCGGTACGTGAACGAACTCGCGCGTCGGGCCGGGGCCCCGAAAGACCACCGCGCCGGTGTGCATCTCGAGCACCGCGTCGGCGACGAGGTCCAGGAGGGGGATCCGCTCTTGACGGTCTACGCCGAGAAAGAGGAGAAACTCGACCAGGCGTTGTCGTTCGCAACTCAGCGGAAGCCAGTCCGTGTGCTCCCGCCCGACGAGGCGCTCATCGAACAGATGTAGCGCCCCCGTTCGCGATCTCGGTACGAGCGCTTTTATCCGCCGCACCGTAATCATCGTCGGGTATGAGTGCTCTCGAAGACATCGACCTGGATTTCGTCCCACTCGGCGATACCGGCTTGCAGACGAGCGAACTCCAGTTCGGCACGTGGCGCTTCGGCAAAGAGACCGAAGAAGGGAACGTCGAAATCGACGCGGACCGCGCGCACGAACTACTGGACGCCTACGAAGCCGCCGGCGGGCGATTCATCGACACCGCGGACGTCTACGGCGGCGGCGCGAGCGAGCGGTGGATCGGCGACTGGCTCGCCGAACGGGACCGCGAACGCTTCACTATCGCCTCGAAGATCTACTGGCAGATCCGCGCGGGCGACCCCAACAGCCGGGGGACGAACCGTAAAAACGTCCGCCACCGGATCGACGCCCTCCTCGACCGACTCGACACCGACTACGTCGACGTGCTGTACATCCACCGCTGGGACGACGACACGCCGACCCGAGAGCTGCTGAAGACGCTGAACGGCCTCGTGGAAGACGGCAAAGTCCACTACCTCGGCGCGTCGACGATGCGACCGAACGCCTGGAAGGTCTCGAAGGCCAACGAGATCGCCCGCGCGGAGGGCTGGGAGCCGTTCACCGTCCTTCAGCCGCGGTACAACCTCGTCGACCGCGAGATCGAGGGTGACTACCTGGAGATGGCGCGCTCTTACGGGGCGGCGATCTGTCCGTGGAGTCCGCTCGGGCAGGGCTTCCTGACGGGCAAATACAACCGCGAGGAGGGGCTCACAGGCGAGTCGCGGTCGGCCGAATCGAGCCGATTCCGCCAGACGTACCTCACCGAGACGAACTTCGACGTGCACGACGAACTCGACGCCGTCGCCGAGGAAGTCGGCGCGACGCCGGCACAGACGGCACTCGCGTGGCTGATGCACCGCGACGGCGTCACCGCGCCCATCGTCGGGGCGCGGACGGTCGAGCAACTCACCGAGAACCTCGCCGCCGCGTCGATCGATCTCGCGCCCGACCAGGTCGATCGACTGACCACGGCGAAACCCGGCCCGTACGCCGGCCTGTGAGCGGACCTACCAGGTCGTGACGTAGAAGACGATCAGTCCGAGACTCGACACGAGCCCGCCGACGGCGGTCAACGACAGCTTTCCGACGTTGAACGGCGTCCGAAATCCCCGTTCGGCCTCGGGCCGCGAATACCGGAGTTTCAGCAGCGCCGCGTTCACGATCACGAAGACGACGAGCAGCATCACGTTCGCCAGTCCCGCAACGAGGCCGATGTCGCCGAGGAAGACGAACGGGATCGTGCCGAGGCCGACCAGCCCGACCGCGTAGTGGGGCGTCTGTCGGTCGGGATGAACGCGCGAGAAGACCTCGGGGAACACTTGATACTCGGACTTCGAGACGCCGTAGAGCAGCCGCGACGTCGATATTTGGAGGATCAACACCGTGTTCGTCGTCGAGAAGAGCGCGATGACCGCGAGCACCGTCGAGCCGACGGGTCCCCAGCCGACCTGAGCGACCTCCGCGAGCGGCGACGTAGAGCGGCCGAGAACCTGCCAGTCGACCAGGGAGACGACTGACAGCCCGACGAGGACGTACAGAACCGTCGTGATGCCGATCGCGAGGACGATCGCGCGCGGAACCGTCACCGTCGCGTTCTCGGTCTCCTCAGAGAGGTTCACGATCGAGCCGAAGCCGAGATACGCGAAGAAGATCAGGAACGACGCCTGGACGACGCCGAATAGCCCGTTAGGCGCCTGAAACACCTGCGCCTCCCCCCAAGAGCCCCGCGCGATCCAGATGATTATCAGCAGCCCCAGCACCTCGATGCCGGTGAAGACGACGTTGATCTTCGTCGAGAGTTCGATCCCCCAGTAGTTGACCGCGGCCATCACGAGGACCAAGAGTACGGCAACTGGCACTGCCGGGATTTCGACGAAACTCGAGAGATAGCCCGAGAACGCCAGCGCGACCGCCGCCGAGGAGATGGCGCCCATAAACAGCCGCCCTGCCGCCGTGACGTCGGAGACGAACTCGCGATCGAACGCTTCACGGGCGTAGATGTAGTCGCCTTCGGCCTTCGGAAAGAGCGAGGCGAGTTCGGCGTAACTCAATCCCGTCAGCGCGGCGATCACGGCAGCGAGCAAGAACGAGAAGACGATCGACCCGCCGGTCACGCCCGTCGCTTCGCCGAGAATCGCGTAGATCCCGGCGCCGAGGATCAACCCGACGCCGTACACGACCGTCTCCGAGAGGCCGAGTTCCCGACGTAGCTCTGACATCGGCTGTTATGTCATTCCCCCAATGTATAAAACACGCTGCCGCACCACGCCGTTTCCGTCGCTCCCCCCGATTTCCCGTACCTTCTTTTGCCATCGATTCAACATCGAACCTGAGCCGCCCTGAACTCGGCTCAGTGATTCGATGAACGTCGAACAATTCAAATCCGAACACGTCCCCGAAACGTCCGACGAACGGTTCCAACTCGAAAACAGCTACACGCTCGACGTCACCGTCGACGACGACGTGATGGCGAAAGCCGGATCGATGGTCGCCTACACTGGCGATCTCTCGTTCACCGGCCGCGCCTCCGCCGAGGGCGGCATCACGGGCTTCCTCAAGGAGGCCGCGTCCGGCGAAGGCACGCCCGTGATGACCGTCGAGGGCGACGGTCACGTCTACCTCGCAGACAGCCAGAAGAAGGTCCAGGTACTCGAACTGGACGACGACGACGCGATCACTGTGAACGGCGAGGACGTCCTCGCGTTCGAGTCGCGCGTCTCCTACGAGATCAGCACGATCGACAGCCTCGCCGGGTCGCTCGCTGGCGGTTTCACCAACGTCTTCCTCCAGGGTCCGGGTTACGTCGCGATCACGACGCACGGTGACCCCATCGTGCTCGAACCGCCGGTCGCCACCGACCCGAGCGCGACGGTCGCGTGGAGCAAAACGTCCCCGAACGTGCAGGTGAACCGGAGCCTCTCGGATATGATCGGGCAGGAGTCGGGCGAACGGTACCAGATGAACTTCGAGGGGCCGGACGGTTTCGTCGTCGTCCAACCGTACGAAGAACTGTAACGACTGCCCGAAGCCACGGTCTCTCGCCCGCGATCGATTTCTCTTGTAGTACGCTTCGACTGCTTCGACAACCCCCTCTTGACTGCCGGATCTGGCTATCGGAGTTGATTTCCTTTCGAGTCAGCGTGAGATCCGTGTCCGACTGCGCTTTCCATTGCCCTGAATATCGGACTCTCCGACCTGTTGTGTTAGATTTCCGCACCACTCCCAAAATTATCAAAGTCTGTAACCAGGGATCAATTGATAAATAGAGGTACCTTTCCCTTCCTATTATCGTGTCTCGAAACGGCGACAGCGAGGTTTGGGGGAGCCATCCGGCCTGGTTCGACTCGCAGTCGGCAGCCGGCGACGTTGCAGGGGATGTCGTCAGTGCCAAGCCTCACAGTTCGAAAATGAATCGACGTGCAACCATCCAGAGCACATCGCTCTTTCCGAGGAATCAGATAGAGAATGCGCGATAAGGTTCGCGGTATCACCAACCGATTCGAGTTCAAAATCGTTCTGGTCATCCTCGTCGCGAGTCTCCTTCCGCTGGGCGCGACGACTGCGATCGCTCACACGCAGGCATCGGACGCACTGGCGGAGAAATCCACGACGGCGCAACAAGAGCAACTGGAGGGCGTCTCGAACAACCTCCAGACGCGCTCTGAGTTCTACAAGCGACAGGTGCGGGTGGTCGCGACGAACCCGTACGTCCGGGAGTTGGCGCGGCATCGGTATCAGAATGACACTATCGACGGCCGCACTGACGCATTCGAACGGGGGGAAGTCTACCCACAGCTACTGGGCGACACGCAGTCGTATCAGAACACCCAGCAGTTCTTCGGGAAAGTCGCCTCACAGAACCCGAATATCGATATGATCCGCGTGTTCTGGAAGGACGGCAACGTCCTCTCGGGCTATAAACTCGGCGAGGAGGACGCGTCGGACTACAAAGGCGACAAGCAGTGGTTCGAAGACATCGTCGTCGAGCAGACTGTCGAAAGCGACGGCGTGTACGTCTCGTCGATCAACATCGCCCGCGCGACAGAATCGCCGGCGATCCGGTATGCCACCCCGCTGGTTGTCGACGGCGAACGTGTCGGCCTCGTGATCATCAACTACGAGGCGACACAGATCACCCAACCCGTCCGTAGCCTCGGAACTAACGGCTCCGGGTACGGAATGATGATCGACCCGGCGTACACGAACGCCGAGGGAGAGAACATCGGCGCGGCGTACGTCGCGAACGGCCGCGACTCCGAGCGCGCGTTCAACACGTCGATCGCGGGCAATCTGACGGTCCCGATGGACGCTGTGCAGGGTGCGTCCGGTTCGGTCAGCTTCGAGCGGAACGGCCACACTTGGATCGCGCAGTACCAGCGTGTCCAACTCGCCAGCGGCATCGAGTACTACGTCCTGCAGGCCGTCCCGCAAGCGGAGATGGTCGCGGCCTCACGGACGCTCACGAAATCGATCCTCGGCATCGCCGGAATCGCCGCCCTCGGCGTACTCATCGGCGGCACCTTCATCTCTCGTCGCCTCTCCCGGCCGATAAAACGGCTCGCGACCGACGCGAACGCCGTGGCGGACGGCGATATGGACCGAGAGATCCGAATCTCCGAGTACAGCACGGAGACTCAGATGGCGACCGAGGCCGTCCAGTCGATGAAGACCAACGTGGTCGACGCGCTTGAGGACGCCGAATCGGCGCGTTCGCAGGCGAACGAACTCAACACGCACCTCGAAGCGAAAGCGACGGCGTACCAGCAGGTGATGGAGGACGCCGCCGAGGGCGATCTCACGCGACGAATGGACCCCCAGAGCCGCAACGAGTCGATGAGCGACATCGCAGAGACGTTCAACGCGATGATGGCGGATCTAGAAGACACCTTCGCACAGATTCGCTCGTTCGCCGACGCGGTTGCGACCTCCAGCGAGGAAGTCACCGCTGGCACCGAAGAGAGCCAGAGCGCCAGCGAACAGGTCAGTCAGTCGATTCAGGAGATCTCCGCAGACGCCGAGGCGCAGTCGGAGAACCTCAACGAAGTCGCGAGCGAGACACAGAACCTCTCGGGGACGATCGAGGAGGTCGCCTCCTCGGCGAACGAAATCTCTGCGACGTCACAGCAGACGGCCGACCTCGGTCAGGAGGGCCAGGAGGCCGCCGTCGAAGCCGTCGAAGAGATGAGCGCGATCGAGTCCAAGTCCGAAGAGACGATCGAGGAGATCGAGTCGCTCGCCGACGAGATTGCGGAGATCAGCGACGTCGTCGAACTCATCACAGACATCGCAGAACAGACCAACCTGCTGGCGCTGAACGCGTCGATCGAGGCCGCGCGGGCCGGCGAGGCCGGCGAGGGCTTCGCCGTCGTCGCCGACGAGATCAAGCAGTTAGCCGGCGAGGTCGACGACGCCACTGACGAAGTCGAAACGCTCATCGACGGCATTCAGTCTTCGACCACGAATGCGGTGACGGACATCCAACAGATGGGTGAGCGCGTCACCTCGGGGACGGAGACGATAGAGGATGCGCTGGACTCTCTGGACGCCATCGCCGCGAACGTCGAGGAAGTGAACCGAAGCATCCAGGAGATCAGCGACGCCACCGACGACCAGGCGGCCTCGACAGAGGAAGTCGCGAGTATGATCGACGACGTCGCCGAGCGGGCCGAACAGGTGAGCGGAGAGTCCGCCAACGTCTCCGCGGCTGCCGAGGAACAGGCTTCCTCGCTCACGCAGGTCGCACAGAGCACCCAGACGCTCGCACAGGAGGCCGACGAACTCCAGCACCTGCTCTCGCAGTTCACTATCGGTGACGAACGGAGCGACAGCAGCGCCGGGGACGCCGACGTCTCGGCTCGCATCGACGATGCGACGTCGGCCGGGAGCGACGAGTCGGTGGGGGGTGGCGCCGATCCAGCGGTGTCCGACGGCGGGTTCGACTTCTCTACCGGAGCGGCCGACGACCGGTAAGGTAACTCATCCCACCCTGCAGTGTAGCATTTCGCACACTGGAACCGGTAATTTATCCGTCCTCCCGTCGTACCCCCGTTGTGACTGAAGAATCAGGGCGTCGCAACCTACGGATGCCCCACGGAGAGGAGCTGTTTGCTGTCGTCACCGAACACAACGGTGGCAACCACGTTCGCGTTCGCTGTGCCGACGGTGAGAATCGGATGGGCCGGATTCCCGGCCGAATGAAGTACCGAACGTGGATCAACGAGGGCGACGTCGTCCTCGTCGAACCCTGGGACTGGCAGGACGAGAAGGCCAACATCGAGTGGCGCTACTCCGAGCAGGACGCCGAGCAGCTCCGCGAAGAAGGCCACATCGAGTAGTTACCGCCCTGGCGCCGATTCCGGTCGGCGATACAGCACGACCAGGACGGCGATCAACAGTAACTGAACGACTTTATCGAACAGTCCCGGCGGTGAGAAGTCCGGGGCGTTGACGAAGTACCACGCGACGATCTGTCCTGCGGTGAACGGAATGCCGAGCAGATACATCTGCCGTCGATGGAAGTCCGTCAATACGGCCGCGATGCCGCCCGCGAAGCCGATGCCGGCGATGATGAACGACCAGGCGAGCGGATTCGTCAGCGAATCGGAGGCGAGGAACGCCACACCCAGCGCTAGGTGGAGCAGGCCGGTCACCGCAGCCAGTCCGATGCCGAGCCAGTGCATACCGGTGAGCGAGTCGGTGTGTAGTGAAGTCGCTCCCGCTGTTTGTGTTGCCATACCTTCACAATGGTCGCAGATGGACTTCAATGTAGGGCTCGGTCGACGACACGGCGGATTTCACCACGGAATCGGGCTGCAGCGAAGCGATCTGCTGGCAGCGCTGGCGGGTCGTCGACGTCGGCCGCGGCGACGAGCAGGTCGACTGCCTCAGTTTCCGACCCGAACAGCCGATCGTCGCGCTCGTCCAGGATCTCCCGCTGTCCGCCGCTATCGGGGGCGAACGCGACCATTCCGGCGGCGACGTACTCCGCGACGGACATCCCGAAGTGCTCCTCGGGTTTGAGGTTCAGCCCGTACTTGTGCGTCCCCAGCAACGATTCGAGCCGCTCTCTGGACGCGTCGCGTTCGACGGTGACGTACGGCCGCTCGGCCGCGGCGGCCGCGACCCGCCTGGCGTACTGCCGATAGGCGCGCGGTGCGGACCCAACAATGTGGAGATGCAGGTCGCGGCCCCGCTCGCGGACGCCGTCGACGACCCGAATTGCCGCCAACGCCCGCTTGTCGGGGGCGAGCCGGCCGACCACGACGACGCCGTCCTCCCGGCCGTGCCAGTCGCGGTCGGCGTCGATGGGATCGACCGGCGGGTGGAGGACGGTCGGCGTGACGCCGTAGCGATCGGCGACGACGTCGGCCGTCCACGCCGAGTTCGCGAGCAGCGTCACGTTGCCGGCGAACGCTGCACGCTCTCGGTCGACGAGCCCCGCGCGTTCGGGGCCGGCGAGATAGCTCCAGAGCCGGTCGAGCGGGCCCGCAGCCGCATCTCTCGATCGGTGTGCGCCGAACTGCGGGTAGTGTACGTACTGGACCGACGGGATCGACAGCGACAGTTCGTTCGCGGTGCTGACAGCGAGACCGAACTGCGCCGCGTCGCGCTCGAAGACCGCACGCAGCAGCACGCTCCGAAACGCGAGCTGTGGACCGATCGCCGGTGCGGCGGCCGATAGGGTGCGCGCGACGGTGACGCCCCCGCGCGGCACCCGCACGTCGAGCGCGTCCGCGTCGAGATCGATCTCGAACCGCTCTGCGAGCGCTCTCGGGGCCGTCTCCGAGAGCGTATACAGCGTGACGTCGTGATCGCGCTGGAGTGCCGCACAGACGGACAGACAGACGACGTCGGCACCGCCCTGGAAGTCGAGCGTGTTGTGCAGGACGGCGATCCGGGCCATAGGCCACCTTGGCTCGGCTTCCGTTATAATCCGTTGGGCCGAAGTACCGTTTCCGGCCGCCTGCTGGGCGGCCCAGTTCCCGCTGCCGCCCGTCGAATCGCCAGCGCGCTTTTGACCCCTCCCTCCGAACGGCCGTCGATGGAGTGCGCGTTCGTCGGCGCCGGCGCAGTCGCTCGAAAGTACGCCGCTGGTCTCGCGGAGTCGTCACTGGAGCTAGCCGCCGTCTGCGATCTCGATTACTCCCGGGCCGAAACGCTGGCGAGCGTCCACGGAGCCACGCCGTACGCCGACGTCGGAGAGTTGCTCGCCGCCGAGTCAGTGCCGCTCGTCGTGAACCTCACGAGCCACGCCGCCCACGCCGACGTGACGGAACACTGCCTCCGCGCAGATCGTCACGTCTTCAGCGAGAAACCGCTCGCACTCGACGCCGACCGCGCCGCCGACCTCGTGGCGATGGCCGCGGAGCGAGAGGTGGCGCTCGGCTGTGCGCCGATCAATCACCGCTGTGACGCCCAGCGTCACGCTCGGTCGCTCCTCGGCGACGGCCGATTCGGGCCGATCCGACTGGGGTACGCCCACGCCCACGTCGGGCGCGTGACCGAGTGGCACGACTCGCCCGGTTCGTTTCTCGCTGTCGGCCCGCTGTACGACGGCGCCGTCTATCCGCTGTCGCTCCTGGTGTCCTGGTTCGGTCCAGTCGAGCGCGTTCGGCGCGCCGACGCACTCGACGTCTGGCCCGACCGTGAGGAGCGCGAACCCTCCCGACCGGCGCACGTCGAGGCGACGGTCGCCTTCGAGTCCGGTCCCGTGATCCGCCTCACTGCGAGCCTGTATGCGCCCCATCGAAGCCGCGAGTTCAACAGCCTCGAACTCCACGGCGACGACGGCTCGCTGTATCTCGCAGACAGCGGCGCGCTCGCCGCCGAGCGCGGCACCGTCTCCGTCGGTGGCGCGGGTCGCTCCTACGTCGCGGCCCCGCACCCGTCACCCCGTCGAGAACGGCGGTACCTCGCGGGGCCGGAACGGCTCGCTGCGGGTGTCGAACGCGGCGACCGCTCGACTGCAGGGGCCCGTCGTGCCGCTCACGTGGTGGCTGTCTGTAACGCCATCGAGCGCGCGGCCGAGGACGGCGGCCCGATTCCCGTCGCGGGCGAGTGGACCGCACCTCCCGAGACCGAGGCACTCTCGGCTCCGCCGGTCCGGCCGATCGCGCGCCACGCGGGCGCTCTCGATTCAATGTCCGGGCCGCGACGCGCTGACACTTCGACGTCCGGGACGCGGCGCACTGACGCTCTGACTCCCGGATTCCGACAGGCAGACTCCGACTCGTCCCCGACGACCCGTGACGCCGCGATTCGACTGCCGCCGGTCGGCTTCGGCTGTTCTCGCTACCGCGACGGCGAGTACGTCGATCGAATCGAGTCGATCGCGACCGCGCTTGATGCGGGCTACCGGCTGTTCGATTCGGCCGAGCTGTACGGCAACGAATCGCGGATCGGCGACCTTCTCGACTCGCCCGGCGCGCCCGACCGCGAGGGGCTCTTTCTCCTCAGCAAGGTCTGGAACACGAATCACGAGCACGTCGCGGAGGCTTGCGAGGGAACGCTCGCGGAACTCGGTATCGACGCACTTGACGCGTATCTGCTCCACTGGCCCGACGCGTGGGCTTATCAGGGGCCGCTCTCGGACCTCGCGTCGCTGCCGCCAGCAGAACAGGAAGCGCTGACGTTCCCGACCGACGCCGACGGGGCTCCCGAAACCGCCGACGTGTCGCTCACGGAGACGTGGGAACGGATGGAGGGCCTCTACGACCGTGGTCTCACCCGATCGCTCGGCGTCTGCAACGTTTCGCTTCCCCAACTGGTGACCATCCTCGGATCCGCGCGTGTGCCCCCAGCCATCGTACAGGTCGAATCGCACCCGTATCGCCCCCGCACCGACCTGATCGAGGCGTGTCACGCCCGCGGCATCCGGGTACTCGCGCACTCGCCGCTGTCCGCGCCGGGACTGCTCGACGAGCCCGTTCTCGCCGAGATTGCGGACGAACACGACGTCTCGCCCGCGGCAGTCGCCGTCGCATACCACGTCGACCGCGGCGTCGTCCCGATCCCCGCCAGCAACGACCCCGACCACGTCGCCGCCAACCTCGCGGCCGCGCGGCTCCGGCTCACCGACGCCGACCGCGACCGCCTGGCGACGCTCGAAGATCCGGAGTTCGAACGGTGACTGACGCGCGGACGGTCCCGGCGGCGCTCCAGCGCGAGTGGGCTGCGGTCGCCGTGATGACCGTCGTCCTCACCGCCGGCGGCGCAGCGGCGCTCGCACTCGGTATCGAAGACGCGGCAGTGTTGTTGGCGGCGCCGCTCGCTGCGCTTCCGCCGGCCGCGATCCAGTGGATCGTCCCCGCGACGACCGTCGCGGGCTTCGAACTGTGGTTCACTTACCGGCACCTGGACGCGAATCGACCTGACGAAACCGCAGGCAGGGAATCAGTGTACGAGTCGCTCGGTGCGCCGAACCTCGTGACGCTCGCCCGCGGCGTGCTGTTCGCGGCGCTCGCTGGCTTCGGCACGGTCTCGCCCACGCCGCAGGTCGCGTGGCTGCCGGCGCTCCTCTACGGCGCCGGCTGTGCGCTTGACTTCGTCGACGGCTTCCTCGCCCGGCGGACCGGCCGGACGACCCTGCTCGGCGCAAAACTCGATATGGCGTTCGACACGACGGGCTTCCTCGTCGCGCCCGTCGTCGCGGTACTGTGGGGACAACTCCCGATCTGGTACCTGTCGCTGTCGGCCGCGCGGTATCTGTTCAAACTCGGTCGCGGACTGCGTCGTCGGCGCAGCCAGCCCGTCTATGATCTCCCCGACAGCGTCGTTCGCCGGCCGCTCGCGGGTCTCCAGATGGCGTTTATCACGCTCGCGCTCTCGCCGCTGCTCTCGTTCGCGCTCGTCCGTCCACTCGCGGCGGCCGTTCTCGCGCCCTCGCTCGCCGTCTTCGTCCGGGATTACCTGGTCGTTACCGGGCGGCTGCCACGCGGCGCTATCTATAGTAGCGTTTGCAACTGATCACACAGCCAATCGCACGACTGCGTGCGATTCGGTGCGTGAAGACTTGCAAACGCCACTATAGCGATGCGGCGCTACGCTATCCGACGGCCCGGATGAGCACGAACAGCGAGCCGACCGACGCGAGCGTCGTGAGAAACACGTTCAGCGAGGCGAACTCCGCGTCGCCACCGAGTTCCGTCGCGAACACGTACGTCGACACCGCGGTCGGGGTTCCGAGCATCACGATCGCGGCCGTGAACGTGGCGGCGTCGACCGACAGCAGCGAGAAGACGAGCCAACCGAGCGCCGGCATCAGTGCGATTTTCAGTGCGACGACGCTCCCGGTCGCGCCGAGATCGACGTTGGGCATATCGATCTGCAGCGACGCACCGACACACAGGAGCGCGATTGGCAGCGCGAGCGTCCCGAGCACGTCGAGGCCGCCGGTGACGGGCGCTGGAACCGACAGTCCGAGCGATCCGATCGTCAGGCCCGCGATGAGCGTCGCGAGGACGGGATTGCGGATGAGGCGGTTCAGTTCGTCGCCGAGGGAGGCGTCCGCCTCGTTGATCGCGGTGAGGACGACGACAGTGAGCGGCACCTGCGTCAGCGACATCACGCCGAGGACGACGCTCGCGATCGCGGTGACCTGCTCGTCGAACGTCGCCGCGACGAGCGGGAGTCCCAGATAGCCGATGTTCGAGTGATACGACTGCACGATGGCGACGCTCTGGCGGCCGCCTGCGGACCGCTTTCGGTGGATCCCCCACGCGACCCCGGCGGTCGCGAAGAGTACTGCGAGCAAGCCGGCGAGCAGTCCCGGCGTGAGCAGTTCGTCGATCGCGCGGTCGTACGTCGAGACGAAGATGAGCGCCGGCAACGCGACGTAGTAGGCGACGTCGTTGAGGCGCTGCGTGCGATGAGTGTCGAGGACGCCCGACAAACGCAGTCCGGTCCCGACCAGGAGGAGCGCGAGCAGTCCGAGCAGTCGGCCGAGGACCTCCATACGAAGGTCGAGTCCACAGAGCGTTTTACGCTGTTCGACTCGACCGTCCGTTGGCCTGTCAATCCCTGGCGTGCCTCGTTTGCAGACTCAGCACATTGCCGTACGCGATTTATGCCTCGTCCTCCGAACTGGCAGTATGGATCTGTCAGACTCTCCAACCACGCGGCGCGCCCTCCTCGGCGGGATCGGGACGATTCTCGCCGGCGGCGGAGTCGTCTACGGGGCGTCGCGTCTCGATTCGGCGTCGTCGCCGCCGCCCGACGTTCCGCTCTACAGTAGTTCAGAGACTACCGGATTCGGTATCGACCTCCAGGGGCACCCGGTGATGGGTGAGTCGAACGCGTCGGTCGATATGTACTACTGGAGCGACTACCAGTGCCCGTTCTGTCGGCGCTTCGAGCAAAATACGCTGCCGGATCTGATCGAGAACCACATCGAGACGGGCTCGATCCGGTTCGTGTTCATCGAGTATCCCTATCTCGGCGAGGCGTCGATGACGGCCGCCGTGATGGACCGCTGCGTCTGGCGAACCGTCCGCGAGGAGACGCCCGCCCGCTACTGGGAGTGGCACTCGGCCGTCTTCGACGCGCAGTCGTCTTCGAACTCCGAGTGGGCGTCGCGGGCGAACCTCCTCGACATCACCCGAGAGGTCGACGGGATCGACGCCGACGCCGTCGACGCGTGTATGCGCGAGCGCCGCGACGATATCGAGGCGTCCATCGAGACAGACGTCCAGCAGGCCAGACAGTACGGGATCCAGGGCTCGCCCGCGTTCATCATCTACAACCGACAGACGAACGCGGCGGGCCAGATGGTCGGCGCACAGCCGTACGAACGCTTCGACGAGGCCATCTCGAAGGTCAGAAACGCCTAACAAATGTCCGAGACACCACAAGACACGCATCTCGGCCGATTCGTCGCCGCGATGGCGTATCCGTTCACGTCCACCGCGCGAACGGTCGGGACGGTCGCCGTCGCGGCCGCGACGTACTGCCTGCTCGTGTTGAGTTCGTTTCCGACGTACACGATGCAGATGCTCGGGGCCGACCTCGCGTACGCCGACGACGCGCTGCTCGCGCTCACCGCGAACACCTACCAGACGATCGGCGCGCTCGGACTCGGCTTGATCGTCGTCTACGCTGTCGTGACCGGGATCGCGCTCACGACTGCGATCGGGCGCGTTCGCTACGTCGGCATCCGCGGCGCTCGCGGGCTGTCGAGCGTCCTCCCGGGGCTCGTCGCGTCGGGCTGTGCCAGCTGTGGGGCCGGCGTCCTCGGACTTCTCGGCTTCGTTGGCGCCCTCGCGACGTTGCCGTTCCACGGGAATTTGCTCCGTCTGGGCGGTCTCGTACTGCTTCTCGGCTACCTCTCGCGGATCGGCGATCCGCGGCAGTGCTCGATCCCTGCTGCGTCGGGGTCAGAATAACGCCGGCGTCGGCCCCTGTACGACGCTGGGCTGTCGCGCACTCGTCACTCACCGCCGGCGTTCTGGTCGCACGCGCACGAGCCGCCTCTATATCGAAGGGCCAGCCCCAAGAGCCCGACCGTTAGCGCCGAGACGAGAATCCGAACGACGCCACCGCCGAGCGCGGCCGTCGCGCCGCCGGCGACCGTCCCGCCCACCGCGCCACCGGCCGCCGGTGCCGCGAAGAGACAACAGAGACTCACCGCGCCGCCGAGACCGAGGAGCGACCAGCGAGAGTCCGACTCGGCGCTCTCGTCTTCGCTGGCCTCACACGACGGCCCGGTCATTCCGAGGGCGACCCCGACGGTTGGTCGACGCAGACCTCACACGTCCGCTGGGAGCGGACGTACAGTAGCCCGCCGAAGAACGCGACGCTCACAGCGCCCAACAGCGGCCGGAGCGGATCCAAGTAGGTCATCAGCGCCGAACTGCTGAACAGCGCGAGCAGCAGGGCGTTGCAGATCGGACAGCCGAAGGCGAGAAACCCGAGGACGGCGCTCGCGGTCGCGGCCCCGTCCTCGCGCTGGCTGGCGGGCGTCCGCTGGAACGTGTAGAGGCCGAGAAAGCCTGCGGTGAGGGCGAGAAACAGGTAATCGAGCGCCGTCCGCGGGACCATCCGTACGTAGAGCGGATTGGGGATCAGCCCGGTGACGACGCCGAAGAGGACGAACGAGCCGGCGCCGACCACCGCCGATTTGGCGATCCGCGTTCGCGATCGGTTCATATCACCCACTCTCTGATACGGACCTCATAAAACGCCCCGGCTTTTTGCACCGCCGGAGAAAACGCCGCGGCCGACGTCCCCGCTCGTCACCGCCGACACGCCGAACCGTCGATGCTTTGCATCTGGCCGAAATACGGCCGATATGGAGTGGGGAAAGAGCGCGGACGCGCCCATCTTCGAGCTGCTTGCGGACGAGTACGCGCGGCGAATCCTCCTCGCGGCCGATCGGGAGCCGCGAACGGCCAAAGAACTCCGGGAGGTCTGTGACGCCTCCCTCTCGACGGTCTATCGCCGGCTCGAAACGCTCCAGGAACACGACCTCATCGACGAGCAGTCGACCGTCGGCGCGGACGGCTCACACCGACGCCGCTTCGAGACGACGCTCGAATCGATCCACGTCGAAGTCGTCGACGGCGACCTCTCGCTGTCGATCGAGACGCGTGACGACCTCGCGGACAACTTCACGTCGCTGTGGAACGACATCCGGGACAGCAGATAATGATCGACCCGCCGATCCTGGTCGTCAAACTGATCACCCTCGTGCTCAGCCTGCTCGTCGCGTACCTGGCGTATCACGGTTATCAGCGCAGTTCGAGCAGTCCGATGCTCTACGTCTCGGCCGGCTTCGTGTTCATCGGGATCGGCGCGATCTGTGAGGGCCTCATCTATCGTATGTTCGACACGTCTCTCCTCTCGGCGGCCCTCGTGCAGGCGCTCATCGTCTCCAGTGGAATGCTACTAGTACTGGCGTCGCTGACGCTGGACACGGAGTGACGTGAGCCGTCTATTATACTGCCGGACGGCAGTTCGCGAGTGATGTTGGCACCCAGGGGTGCCGATAACTTCCACATAGTTCGTCCGACAGTATCAACCTCGGCCGCGACGCCGGCGCGGACGACCAGTTCGACTAGGTATTTTTGCGCCCGCTGCGTACTCTCAAGCTATGAACGCAGCGGGATTCACGTTCGACTTTCGCCCCGGTCGAATCGCCGTCGGCGCGGGTTGTGTCGACCAACTGGGAACGGAACTCGAACGCCAGGACATCGACAGCGCGATGCTCGTCAGCGGGCGGACCGTCGGGACGACGCCGGCCGTCGTCGATCCGATCCGGGAAGGTCTCGGCCACCGCCTGGTCGCGGAGTTCCCCGAGACGACGCCCGCGAAGACGCTCGGGACGGCGCTCGCGGGCCTCGAACGAGCCCGAACGGAGGGCGTCGACGCCGTCGTCGCCGTCGGCGGCGGGAGCACGCTCGACACGGCGAAAGTCCTCGCCGCGCTCTCGTCGCACGGGGACTCAGCGGCTGCCGTCGCTCGGGACGCCGTCGAGACCGGGGACTTGCCTGTCGCGACCGACGGTGATCCCCTCTCGATCGTCGCCGTCCCGACGACACTCGCCGGCGCGGACCTCTCAGATCTCGCTGGCGTGACACTCTCTCTGGATCGCGACGCCGACCTCGACAGCGAACGGGCGGACGACGGCCCTCCGAGCGGAGGCGTGCGCGACCCGCGGCTGATGCCTGACGCGCTGTTTTACGACGCCGACCTCTACCGGACGACTCCACAGTCCGTCCTCGCGTCGTCGGCGATGAACGGCTTCGACAAAGGACTCGAAATGCTCTACTCCCCGCTTTCGACTCCGATCACCGACGGGACGGCCGCGCGCGGACTTCGATTGCTCCGCTCGGGTCTTGGGGCGATCAGCGAGGACCCGATGGACGCTGACCGCCTTTCCGACGCTCTCGCCGGCATCGTGGCCGTCCAGTACGGCCTCGCCGGCGCTGAAGGCTACCGGGCGTCGATCGTCCACGCGTTCGGCCACGGCTTCTCGCACGGCTACGACGTCCACCAGGGAACGATCCACGGCATCGTCGCCCCGCACGTCCTGCGCTACGTCTTCAGCGAGGTCGACGGTCGCCGGGACCTCATCGCGGAGGCGCTCGGTCTCGACGTGGCCGGACGGCCGGCCGACGTCGTGGCCGAGGCGATCGTCGACGCCGTCGCGGCCGTTCGCGACGAACTCGGCCTGCCGGGCCGTCTCCGCGACGTCGAGGGCGTCGCGCAGGGGGACTTCCCCGAGATCGCCGACGCGATCCACGCCGACGACCTGCTGGCGGTCGCGCCCGACGGCGTCGACCCGAGCGTCGCTGAAATCGCAGCAATTCTCGAACGCGCGTGGTAGTCCGCTGTCGTGCGCGTGGTCGCGCTCAACTGTCCTCAGTTCCGTGGGTGGCGTCGGATTCGATCTCGGCCTCGCGGAACGCGTCGGCCAGTCGCGACTCCGTCGGGACGGCCCGACGAAACGCGGGATCGTCGATCTCGACCTCGCCGTTGACCGAGAGGAAGCCGAGACCGCCCGTCGGGGCCGCGTCTAAGTTCACGAGAAACGCGACTTTCCGCTCGGCCGCGACGCCGTCGACGGCCAGGTCGGGATCGATCGAGCCGTAGAGCCGGCGGTTCTCGAAGACGTGCTCGACACACCGTTTCGTGGGGGCAAAGAGCAAAAGCAGGTGGAGGCCGGGACCGTCGCGACCGAGTCGCGTCCGGAGGTCGTGGGTCTCGTCGGCGTAGAAGTACCGCTCCATCCGGCGGTACTGTCTGAGGATCTCGTTGGCTCCCGACGCCATCCGAACGGCCGGATCGGCCTTCAACTCGGCGAGGTACGAGACGCGCTCGGGCGGCGACGTGCGGGCGTACACGTCCACGACGCCCCGGTTGCCGTAGTGGTCGTAGGGCTCTTCGAGGCGGACCTCGGGGTCGTCGAAGGCGGCCTCGAAGTGTTCGATCAGGGCCGTCGCCAGTTCGTCCTCCCGCATCGTCCGAGAGGACTTTCTGGGCGGATATATGCGCTCCGCTGTCGGTCTCCGGTCTGTCTTTGATACTGTTTCCGCGCCACCTTCTTCAGTCCTGCCCGGATACTGCCGCGTATGCCCGCAGCACTCGTTCTCGCCGGCGGTCGCTCGACGCGGTTCGGCGACCGCGACAAGGCCGTTGCCGACCTCGCCGGGACGCCGATGATCCGCCGCGTCGTCGATCGGATCGCGCCGGTCGTCGACGAGGTGGTGATCAACTGCCGCGCCGAGCAGGTCGATCCGATCGCCGACGCGCTGGCCGGGAGCGACTTCGACGCGACGTTCGCTGTCGACCGCGACCCCGACGAGGGGCCGACGGCCGGCATCGCGCGCGGTCTCGAAGCGGTCTCGGCCGGGTACGCGTTCGTCGTCGCCTGCGATATGCCGTTCGTCGCTCCCGACTTCGCCGCGTACCTCTTCGAGCGGGCCGCAGGACGCGACGCCGCCGTCCCGCGTCCCGACGAGTGGTATCAGACGACCCAGGCTGTCTACCGGACCGAGCCGATGGCCGCCGCCTGTCGACGCGCGCTCGACCGCGGCGAGCACCGCATCGTCGCGCCGCTCTCGGAACTCGACGACGTCGTCATCGACGCGACCGAGATCGAACGGGTCGCGTCGCTCGACACCTTCGAGAACGTCAATACGCCCGAAGAGTTCGCGGCGGCGACCGAACGCCTGCGCGAGGAGTGACTCCGAGGTCCCGGCTAACTCGGCGGAACGGTCTAACGGTCTTCTCATAGGGACTATCGTAAGTCCTCATAGATCTCTCGCTGGGCGGTACGGCGAGAATCTCCGAACAGTTACGATAATCCCTATCAGACGATGTCGACGAGGGGCTCGTCGGCGCGCATCTCCGCGAGCACGACGTGCGGGACGTCGACTCGTTCGTGGATCTCCGCGGCGATCTCGCGGGCCGTCGCTTCGAGGCTCTCGTCGTCGACCATGTTGAGTAGCGGAATCATCGTCGCGCCGTCCGGAAGCCCCTTCCGTCCGCCCTCGTCGCTCGCGAGCACCGTCGCGACGTCGGCCGCGGTGATCTCATCGCCGGGCTCCAGTCCGGTGAGCCTGGCGACCTCGTCGACCCGGTGGACGATCTCCTCGGAGAGCGGTTCGCCAACGACGTGCGCGCTCGCGATCGACACCACCGTGTCCGCTGTTCTCGGCAGTCGCGGCTCGTGTTCGTCGGGCGCTTTGAACTTCCGCATCCGCGCGCCGTCGGCCTTGACGAACACGGGAAGGTCGAACTCGCTTAGGCGGTCGATCTCTTCGGGGTCGTAGCCGTAGTATCGGTCTTCGCGCTCCCGTTCGGGCACGACGCCGAGTGCCCACTCACCGTCACCCTCGCGTTCGATCTGCGAGCGGACGGCGTCGACCGGATCAGGCGTGACCGCGACGCGGTCGACCCACTCGTCGAAAATCGGGATGCGAACCGTCGCGGTGACGATCGATCGATCGAGCCGATCGGCGAGGGTCTTCATCGTCGTCTTCTTACCGCCTGCGCCGACGACGCAGGTCGTCCCCGTTGCCGCGTCGAGTGCCGTGACGATGTCCATACGCGGTTCTCTCGGTGTGGGATGATCAATCGTGCGCTTCGCTCGGTCGGCCGCGGGATCGACGGCTGGATTGTAGTGCTGCACGCCCCCACCCCAGCGACGCTTCGGCCGGTTACGAAAGCTGTGCGGCGATGTCCGTCGAGGAGACCATCCCAACGGGGTCGTCGTCGACGACCGGCAGGTGACTGATGCCGAAGTTCTCCATCATCGCCGCGGCCTCCGTCAGGCGAAGTTCCGGCGGTACCGTCTCGACGGACTCGGTCATCACCTCACGAACGGACGTTTCGGCGGGGTCGTGATCGTTGGCGATCGCATCCAGAACGTCGGTGCTCGTGACGATCGCGATTTCGGTCGTCGGGACGAGCAGCGCGTTGATATCCTTCTCGCGCATCGCTTTGGCCGCCTCGACCAGCGTCGCGTCCGGACTGATTGTCTCGATCGGTTTCGACATCACGTCTTCGACAAGCGTCTGCCCAGTTGCCATACCCTTCCAAACGACCACCGGGGATTTTGACCTTTCGTCACAGATGCGCCACGTTTTGGCGGTCTCTCACCCCCGATCCCGCTCAGGGCAACGCGTCCGAGAGCATATGCCGGAGCGGACCCTTGGCCGTCTCGTTCTGTAAATTCAGCGCCGGGCAGTCGGTGAGTTTCTCGACTAAGTTGATGCCTGCGGTCGTGTTCGTCGCGATGCCCGCCACGAGATCGGGCGAATGTCCGAACGCCTCCTCGATTCCGACGACGGCGTAGGGATCCGACGCACACAGCAGCGTGAACGCGACCTGGTCGTCGAGCAGATCGACCGCGGCTGCTCCGTTGTACGGTTCGAGCGGGCTCGCGCCGACCTCCGCGACGATCACGTCGGCCTGCCGCTCCTGGATGCGACTCAGCACCGACTGGATCGACTCCCGGAAGGTCTCCTCGGGGACGACTGTCGTCGGGAGGCCGGCGTCGACGAAGTCGTACACGGATTCCGCACCCGCGACGCTCATCGAGAGCGCGTCGTTGTACGTCCCCGCGCCCGTCAGTTTACAGCCTGCGACCTCGTATCCCTGCTCGATCAGGACGCGGATGATCACGCGGGCGCTCAGCGTCTTGCCCGCGGACATACTCGTCCCGAGGACGAGGATGACGGGCGTGTCGAGTTCGGCCTGCGGCGCGTCGATCCGGTAGTCCCGCATTCGTACGACCTCCTCGTCGATCACGACGTGGCCCTCGTATTCGATCTCGATCGGCGTCGGGACGTACGCCGAGACGGACGTGGCACGCCCGAGGACGCCGCCGCCGGTCAAGATGTCCATCTGTCCGTCGTCGCCGACGTCCTCCCAGCCGCCGACGAACCCGCGGGTCGCCCGTCGCGTGCCGAGCGCGCCGACGATGGTCTCTCCCTCTATCAACTCGACGCGGCGACCCTGTGGATTCTCCAGTCGGGCCTCGGGCGCGGGCCGGCGGGTGACGCGCGCGAGCACGTAGTCGCCGGTCTCCCACGCTGACTGTGGCCGTTCTTCGACGTCGTACTCTCGGTCTTCGAGGTCCGCGATCCGCGTCACGGACGCGTGCACGTCTGCGTTCATCGGTTGCCCCCGTCGTCGCTCTCGCTGGCTCCTTTCGCGGCCCCTTCGTTCCCGTCTATGTACTCTGCAGGGTCGTCAGGAAGCGGCTCGTCGAGCAGGCAACTTGTCAGCAGCGCGACCCGATCCGCGAGCGCGTTGAGGTCGACGTACTCGAACGTCTGGTGGGCGCCGTCGCCGACGGCCCCGAAGCCGTCGATCGTCGGCGCGTACTGGCTGGCGTCGTTGCCGTCGCTGGCTCCGCCCGAGCGAGTTCCTTCCAGATCGAATCCGAACCGCCGCCCGATCGCCTGCACGCGCTCCCAGAGCAACCGGTTGCCCGGCGTCAACTCCATCGGCGGCCGACCGAATCCGCCATCGATCGTGAGCGTGGTGCCGGGCGTCGACGCCTCCAGCGACCGTATCTGTTCCTCGACAGCCGTGGCGGCCTCCTCGGTCGGGGCACGCACGTCGACCACGGCCTTCGCTCCCGGCGCGACGACGTTCGGGCGGAGTCCGGCCTCCACCTGGCCCACGTTCACGGTGACTCCGGAGTCGATATCGGTGAGTTCGTGGAGTCGGTGGATGACGCTCCCGAGTTCCTCGGTCGCGCTCGCGCCCTCCTCGGGCTCGATGCCGGCGTGCGCCGCTTTGCCCTCGATCGTCACCGTGAAGCGGCCGACTGCCTTCCGCGCGATCTTGATTTTGCCCTCGGGACCGCTCGCGGGTTCGAGCACGAAAACCCGGTTGGCCTGCTCTGCGAGTTCGCGGATGCGCGCTTTGGACTCGGGGCTGCCGATCTCCTCGTCGCTGGAGACGAGCACGTGCACCGGCAGCGACGGCTCCAGCGAGAGCGAATCGAGGGCGCGCAGCGCGAACACCGCCTGGGTCAGCCCGCCCTTCATATCCAGCGCGCCCGGACCTTCGAGCACGTCCGTCCGACGCTCCGGCGGGTCCTCGTCGATCGTCCCGAGCGGCCAGACCGTGTCCGCGTGCCCGAGCACGAGCTGGATCTCGTCGGCGGGCTCTCGGTCGGGCGTCCACGCCTCCAGTCGCCCGCCTGTCTCCCCGCCGGGGGAGCGCTCGGTCTCTAAGCCTGCCTCCCGGAAGTCGTCCCCGAGTCGGTCGAAAAACGCGTCGAACGTCTCGGGGTTCTCACTCGGCGTCTCGATCTCGACCAGGTCGAGGAGGTGCTCGGCGACGTCGTCGCGGTGGCCTCCTACCCAGTCTTCGATTCGTTGCTCGACGGGCCCGTCGTGGTTTGATGCAGATGCAGTCATTTCTCGAATCCCTCCGGGAACGGGAACGCCTGCGTCTCGCTGACGCTCGCGAAGCGGTCGGGATAGAGATACGTCATCACCGGCGCGCGTTCGAGCACCGATTCGGGCTCCTCGTCGGCGGCGTGGTAGGCGTCGCTGTGGACGTACTTGCCGACGATCTCGCCGGCCACGAGCGCGTTCTCACCGAACTCGTCGACGGTCTGCAGCAGCTCACACTCCAGTACCGCGTAAGCGTCTTTCACTGCGGGCGCGTCGACGGCGTCGGCGTCGACCGTCTCGATCTCGGTCAGCGAGGGCTTCGAGCCGTCGTCGTCCCGGGGTCCGGCAGCCAGACTGGCTTCGAGGACGTTCTCCGGTCTGGGATAGCTGACGGTGAACTCTCCCGTCCGCTTGGCGTTCTGGTACGTGCTGTGCGCGGGCGTACAGACGAACCCGAAGTAGTCCGACCACCCCAGCGGGAAGGCCATATGCTTCGGCGCGAGGTCGCCTGAACCATCGGGTTCGCGCGTGCCGACGATCACGAGGGGCGACGCTGTGTACACCGTCTCGAAGAACGGTTGGTCGGGCTGTAACGCGCGGAGGTCGGGATCGTCGGACAGAGTCATCGGCGGTCTGCCGTAATATGTCACTCACGGGAAAAACCGGTTTCGGTGGTTCTTACCCACGTGGTTTCGCTGGCGTCCAGAGCACTCTCCCACCTCAGCGGCGACGCCTCGGCGCCGCCACGTCAATCGTCGTAGCGCTTGCGTTCCTGCGTCGGATGGTCTTTGATGTAGACCTTCGTCTGGTCGGGGATGTCCTCGGTGATCCAGGAGTTCGCACCGATGCTGACGTGGTCGCCGACCTCGATCGCGCCGAGTACCTTGGTTCCGGCGCCGATGACGACGTGGTCACCGATGTCGGGATGTCGCTTGTAGCCCTTCTTCAGCGCGTGTTCGTCACCCTCTTCCTCCTCGAAGTGGAGCGCGCCGAGCGTGACGTCCTGATAGAGGCGGACCCACTCGCCGACGGTCACGGTCTCGCCGATGACGACGCCGGTGCCGTGGTCGATGAAGAAGTACTCGCCGATCTCCGCGCCGGGGTGGATGTCGATCCCCGTCTGGGTCTTCGCGTACTCGGTCAGTTCGCGGGCGTACTCGGCCGCGCCGATGTCGTAGAGCACGTGAGCGACCCGCTGGATCATAATCGCCTGGAATCCGGGGTACGACCGGATGATCTCCATATACGTCTTCGCTGCCGGGTCACCCTTGTACGCGGCCTCGACGTCCTTCTTCAGCAGTCGGCGGATCTCGGGGAGGCTGTCGAGCAGCGCCGCGACGGTCTCGTTCGGTCGGCCGTCCGAGTAAGGGCAGACGCCCGACTTCACGAGGCTCCCGAGTTCGTCGAGCCGATCGACGATCGCCAGTTCGTCGCGGACGAGTTCGGGTGCGTTCCAGGCGGTCGGAAAGAACAGTTCCTGCAGCAGCGAGATCTCCCGTCGGGAGTGATCGCGCTCCGGGAAGCACGCCGTCACGCTGGACGGGAACGGGTCCGTGTCGTCGTGATACGAGGCGTACAACCGCTCGTGGGCGTCGCCGGCGTACCGGTATTCCATAGTGCCGATTGTCGCCAGGTGCCTATTATAGTAGCGCTTGCCGACAGACAGACCGTTATTGGCGCTCGAACTCCAGTTCCTCGACGCGCTCGCGCGGGGAGTTGGTTTCGGCGTCGCGGTCGTGTCATCTTTCGGCGTCGCGGTCGTGTCCCACTCCTGTCTCACGGTCGTGCGCCGACGACCGCAGGCCGCACAAGTGTTTTTGTTCGGTGCACACAATATCGACGTGACTGCGCGACCGACCAACCCTCTCTCACTCAAATCAATGGACCCAGAAGACGAACGCGCGTGGAAGCAGGCCGTAGAGCAGAACCGAGAGCGGAAGGAGCGGTACTTCCGTGAGAATCAGCGCTCGCCGATTCCGCCGGAACTTCGCGGTGCGGACTTCCCCGGCCTCGACTACTACGAAGTCGATTCCGACTATCGGTACGAACTGGAACTCGAACGCTACGACGACCCCGAGACGGTCACCGTCGAGACCACGGCCGACGGCGAGCAGACGTACCGCCGCGTCGGCCAGTTCCGCTTCGAGGTCGACGGCAACGAGGTATCGCTCGACGCCTTCGAGCCGACAGACGGGAGCGACCGACTGTGGGTGCCGTTCCGCGATGCGACGAGCGGCGACGAGACCTACGGCGCCGGCCGGTACATCGATCTCGAACCGGAGGAGAACAAGATCGGCGACGACACGTGGGTGCTGGACCTGAACCGGGCGTACAACCCGACGTGCGCGTACAACCCGGCGTACGAGTGCCCGCTCGTGCCGTCGTCGAACTGGCTCGACGTGCCGGTCGAGGCCGGCGAACGCGACTTCCCGGCCGACATCTACGGCGATCACTGATAGTGATTACTCTCACTGTTGACCGCCGAGCGCCACTCCCGGTGGCGATGGTCGGCGGTAAGAGACGAGAGTAATCATTATGAGGCACTGCGGCCACCGCTGACGGCTCTTTTCGAGGGCGAATTACGCGCCCTTCGACCACTACGCGCTCGCTGACCGGTCGTCGCGGGCGCGTCGCGCTCGACCCGTGAGCGCCGTCGCCGCAAGGAGGAGACACGCCGTCGGGAGGACGAAGTACCAGCCGATGCTCATCAGTCCGATGACTGAGACGACCGTCCCGACGAGGGCGGTGCCCCAGAGCAGGCGACGACGGCCGGTCCAAACCGCTCCGACGCCGACGACCACAACCGCGAGGAGCACCATCGCCCACGCGAAGAACGTGGCGGCGTTGCCGCCGCCGTTTCCGAGCAGGTAGTCGATCCCGGAGCCACAGGTGCGGCTGACGGCGCTCGTCCCGTCGCTCGATGCCATTCGTTCGGTCCGGCAGTAGATCGGACCGAACGCGCCGAGCATACTGAGTACGCCAGCGAGACCGCTGAGGGCGGCGGCGACGCCCGCACCGCGGGCGACGCCCTGGAGGGAGGGGCGGAGACCCATAGCCGGAAATTCTCGAACGTGAGATAAATACGTTCGCCCCAGCGGCAGATTGATATCTGGATCACACGATGTCTCTACTTCTTGAGTAGCACCGCGGCGAGGACCGCGCCACTGACGAGGAACGCGCCGCTGACGATGGCGCCCATCGCGATGGAGCCGAAGCCGGTGCCGGTCGTTCCGGTCGCGGCCGGCGTCTGCGTCGCGGGCGAGGCGTCCGCGGTGTCTGCTGCCGACGTCGTCGGTGTGTCGGCCGCCTGAACGACGAGACTCCCCACGTCGGCGGGTCGGGCGGTCCGTTCGCCGCCGGCGTACAGGGACACGTCGTACGTCGCCGGGTCGAGCATCGAATCGAGCGACGTCTCCGAGCGCACCTCTACGCTATCGCCGCCGGAGGTGCTGAGCGTCTCGCCGCCGCGCCCGGCGAGCGAGGTGTCGACGTAGAGGACGGCCTGTCCGTCGCCGTCCTCGTCGCGGACGAGCGCTTCGAGTTCGTAGTTGGATTTGGTTTCGTTCCCGAGCACCACGACCGCTTCGTCGCGCTCGTCGAAGGTGAGCGGGACCGCTGCCACGCCGCCAGCGTCGACGACGAAGATGTTCTCACCGAACGCGACCGGAGCCGTCGCCTGGGCCGTCTGCGTCGGCGTCGGCGTCTGTTCGGGAATCGGCGTCGGCGTTCCGCTCGGCGGGGTCTCGGCGCAGTCACCCTCGCAGGCGACCACATCGCCGTCGACCGCTGCCTCGGCGGAGCCGTCCTCAAAGCGGGCGCTCAGCGCGAAGGTGTTACCGGCGTACTGTTCCGAGAAGTCGAACGCGACCGCCCACGTCCCGTTCTCGGTCACGACGCCGGTCGCCGTCTTCAGGAATCGCGGCGTGGTGTCGCCGGACGAGCGGACGCGAACGAGCACTTCGGTCCCCACCGGGGCGTCCGCTGTTCCGCGCACAACCTGTGACGTTCCGTTCGCGACGGTCACGCGGTCGCCGTCGTGCTCGACAGTGATCGCCGAGTCCGCGGTGGCAGACGCCGTCGCGGTCGACTCCGCGGCGGCCGGCGACGCGAGGACCGCGGGTCCGAGTGCCGCTGTCAGAACGACGAGCGCGAGCAGTATCGGCCGGGTGCTACGCATCCGTTACCTCCGCTGGTCGGGCCGTCTCGCCGCTCGACGGCTCGATCGACTGCACTGCAACGTCCGTTCGCACTAATCTGGAGGGCATACAGGTCCACTGACGAGTGCATCCGATTAAGAACGCCCGATTGCTTCGAGAGCTATTTACGCTACCCGTGGTTCCGGGAGATTCAAACGTCAGCGGACTGGAGTATTGACGTCGTGACGAGTGACCGACGGGACGGACCCGGGTTTCGCGTCAGCCGCCGCCGCGCGCTGACGGTCGGCGGTGCGGCGGCGTTGAGCCTGTTGAGCGCGCGCGGACTGTCCGTCGCCACAAGTTCAGCGAACCGTTCGGATGACCGCCCAGAGCGCGGTGCGCCCGGGGACGACGCCGACCCGATCCGCCGCGTTCACGACGCTGGCGTCACCGGTTCGGGGGTTCGCGTCGCCGTTCTCGATCCGACCGGCTTCGACCCCACGCACGCGGCGCTCGCTGGCGCAGTCGCAGACATCAGACAGTTCGGCGCCGAACGCGCCGTCGTCGACCGGACGACACACGGCACTGCCGCGGCGGCGTCGGTTGCTCACCTCGCGCCCGACGCGCGCGTCCTCCTCGCCTCGTTCCGCACGCCCGAGGAGTTCGTCGCGGCCATCGACTGGTGCCGCACGGGCGATGTCGATGTCGTTCTCGCGCCGGTTGCGGCCCACGGAACCGCGGCGACGCCACAATCGGACGTGTACCGTGCGACGCAACGGGCGATCGACTCGGGAACCGTCGTCGTGGCTCCGACCGGCAACGCTGCGCTCGGACACTGGCGCGGGCCGTACGCCGCACTGGCTGGCGACAGCCCGGACAGCCGCCGGCGACTTCGAATCACGGCGCTCTCGGCCGCCGATTCTCTTTCGGGCCGTTTCCTCGCGTGGCTCGTCACCGACCCCTCGCTGGGCGTCGATCTGACGCTCGCACTCTTGCGCGCCGTCGACGGCGGCGAGCGCTGGAACCTCGTCGCCGTCTCCCAGCCCGTCGCGTCGCGGGCGGGACAGCGACTCGTCGCCGACCTCTCGCACGCCGAGTACGCGCTCGTCGTCCGTCCGGCTGGCCGAACGTCCTCGTTTTCGCCGTCTGCAGCGGGGGACTCGGCGGCCGGCACCGGTCGCGTCGAAGTGACGACGCCCACGCACGCGCTCTCCCCCGCGCGACCGCTCGGGAGCATCGCCGCCCCAGCGAGCGTCCCTGGCGTCGTTGGCGTCGGCGTCACTGAGACCGATCGCGACGCAGCGCCTCCGGGGCACGCGACCGCGATTGCCTCGGACGCCGCGCTTTCTGACCCCGTTTCGCCGTACAGCGGCCGTGGACCGACGCCCCAGGGTGGTGTCGGCGTCGACGTGGTTGCGCCGCCGCGCCCGTGGGTCGCTGACGGTCGCCCGGGAACGTCGGCGGCGGCGGCACGCGCCGCCGGCGTGGCGGCGCTGCTTCGCGGTATCGACCCGGCGCTCTCGCCCCGCGACGTCACCGAGGTGCTGCGTCGCTCGGCCGGGGATCTCGGCCGTTCGGGTCGGGATCTCTCCAGCGGCTGGGGCCGACTCGACGTCGTCGCCGCCGTCCAGCGGGTACGCGCTCGGTAACGGCGAGGACCGAATCGCTCGCCCCTGCTTTTCTACGACTCAAAGAGCCGCTTAAGTTACGCGGACATTGATGCACCCGGTCGCCGTACGTCTACTCAAGGATGTCCTCCCCGATCGCGCGACTGGGCGACCGGACTCGCTCGCCCGACGCCACGCCGGCCGTCGTCGACGTCGCCGACGAGGACGCCGGCGAACTCGTCGACGCACTGAGCTCAAAAACGGCGCGTGAACTGTTCAGTGCGCTTCACGACGACCCCGCGCCACCGTCCGAACTGGCCCGTGACCTCGATACCTCCGTGCAGAACGTTCACTACCACCTCTCGAAACTCCAGTCTGCAGGCGTCGTCGAGTCGGTCGGGACGCGTCTCTCGGAGAAAGGCAACGAGATGACCGTGTACGGGCCGGCGGCCGATCCGATCGTCTTCGTCGGGGACTCCTCGCCCGCACAGCGCGGGACGCTCAGACGCTCGCTCGCGGACTGGGCGACTGGACTCTCGGTTCTCGCGTTGACGAGCCTCGCCGTACAGATCGCTGCCGAACGCTTCCTCAGCGGCCCCGCCTCGTCGCTCTTCGAGCCCGCCAGCCTCGGTGTCGCCGACGGGAACGTGCTGCTCCGTGGCGTCCTCCTCCTCGCCGAACCGGGGCTGCTCTTTTTCCTCGGCGGTCTCGCCGTCTTCGTCGCTGTCGCGTTCACTCGGGCTTGAGGGAAGACGGGGGCGGTCGCCTGCTCCCGGGGACCGACGCGCGCTCACAGCGCAAGCGGTATCGTTCGGGGGTCCTGCGCGGCGTGCTCCCGAGCGAGATCCCCGTCTCGGAGTTCACGCTCCCGTCGCTCACTGCGGCGGTTCACTTTCTGCCCGTGCTCGTGGTGCTCGGCGGCGTCGCCCGCAAGAAGATCCAGTCGACGGCCGACGCGTAGCGTTCGCCTGCTTGTCTCACGCTCTCGCGTCGCGTCCGTCGTCCCCGTCGCGTCCGTCGGTCCAGATCTCACTCCGCGCGTGCGTCCTCGATCGCTTCGCGGAATGTCGCAGCGCGCTCGGTGATCGCCTCGTAGTCGCCCGCCGCGACGGCGTCTGAATCGACGAGGGAACTGCCGACCCCGACGCCGTCGGCGCCGGCCTCGATGAAGTCCGCGACGTTGTCCAGCGAGACGCCGCCGGTCGGAAGCAGCGGCAGGTGCGTGAGCGGTCCCTTGAGACTGCTGACGTGGCCGGGCCCGAGCGTCGACGCGGGGAAGATCTTCAGCAGGTCAGCGCCTGCCTCGTAGGCGTCGACGGCTTCCGTCGGCGTCATCACGCCGGGGGCGACGACGGCGCCGTACCGATTGCAGGTCTCGACGACTTCGGGATCGAAACTCGGTGTGACGATGAACTCCGCCCCCGCCCGGAGCGCTGCACCCGCCGTTTCGGCGTCGAGGACGGTCCCCGCCCCGACGAGCACCTCGGACCGGTCGAAAGCGTCGCTCACACGGCTGATCGTCTCCAGCGCACCGTCCGTGTCGGCGGTCACTTCCACCACGTCGACGCCGCCAGCGACGAACGCGTCGACTACGTCGACCGTCTTCGGCGCCGGCACGCCCCGGAGGATCCCCACGATTCCGGTGTCGAGCAGGCGCGCGAGGTCGCTATGTCGGTGTTGGCTCATATGCCTCACTGACGAGTGACAGTGATAAATTGACCGACGAACGGCGCGTTCGGCCCACTCCCTGTTTGGAATTGGTGAACAAAAAATAGAGGCGGCTCACTGTTCATCATCGATGAATGTTCTCTAGTCAGCGAGATCGAGCTCGATCCGTTTGGCCGCGCTGAGGACGAGTCCGGGAAGGTCCTCTTCGAGGCGCTTGCCAGAGAGCCGCTCGGCGGGGCCGAGGACCGCCACTGCGCCGGCGAATGCGTCACCACGTTCCCCCTGTCGAATCGGTGCGGCGACAGAGCGCATATCCTCCCAGACCTCGCCGCGATCGAACGCGAGCCCGCGGTCGGAGATCGACCGCAGTTCGTCGCGCAAGTCCGACGGCGACTGGACCGTCCGGTCGGTCAGTCTGTCGAGCCCGTGCGTCTCCACGTACGCCTCGACCTCGTCCCGCGATCGGTACGCGAGAATCAGCTTTCCAGCGGCGGTCGCGTGCAGCGGGAGTCGGCTTCCCAATCTGATCCGGCGATCGTTGCGTTCGGCGTCTTCGACGGCCGCGTGGACGGCCTCCCCGTGTTCGGGAACGACGAGTGCGGTCGACTCACCGGTTGATTCGGCGAGCCCGTTCACTTCCGGAGACGCCGTCTGGTACAGCGTCATCCCGTCTCGGATACCCATCCCGAGGTCCAACAACCGCAGTCCGAGTCGGTATCGGCCGTTCGATGAAAGCACGATACCCAGCCGTTCCAGCGTGGCGAGGTGGTTGTGCACCGACGCTTTCGAGACCGACAATTCCTCTGCGAGCTCTGTTACTCCGGCCTCCCGCCCGCCGGCGAGTGCGTTCACGATCCGAGCCGTGGTGTGTGTTGCGCCGACTGGATACTCGGTCACGACTCCGTCTCAGTTCCGGAACTACTTAAATACTGTTCAGCGATGAAAAACGAAACGGGCGGATTTATGATAGATAGTGAAGGTTATGCTCGGCGGCATAATTTGCGATATCGACCGGGTAGAACGCCTCAAGCTCCCATAATTAGACTTCACCACCTCCTGCTCTCCGTTCACTATAGATAAACAAGTTTGTTATGAATACATTCCTCTACCTATGTAAAAACAGCTTTAGAAGCCTCCTAACGGGGTTTTGTAGACCAATATACCAAAGGTTTAAGTCTATAATTTCCCATATGTGAGGTGAGACTCAGTATGACAAATGATGACAGAAGATCGGTCGGTCGTCGAAACGTCCTCAAGGGTGCTGGCCTCGCGGGTCTCGCGGGCCTGGCGGGCTGCGTCGGCACGGGCGATCCCTCGTCCGACTCGACGGCGACGCAGACGAGCGGCGGTAGCACGGACGCGGGCGGGTCGACGACGACGGCCGCTCAGTCGGCGATAGCGCAGTCGGCCGAGGTGTGGGGCTGGGACGTCGCGGCGAAGGCGCTGAACCTCCTCGATGAGCCCTACGAGGAAGCCAACGGCGGCGACGTCTCGATCAACCAGATCGGTCGGTCCGACCTGAAAGACAAGTTCAAATCGACCCTTCTCTCCGGCTCTGGCGCGCCGGCAGCCTCGATGATGGAGAGCGTCGACGCCGCCTCGTGGGTCGACACGGGCGGCCTCCGCGACATCTCCGGCTGGCTCGAGGAGTCGGGCATCAAGGGCGACTTCGTCTCCGGAAAGTGGGGTCCGCTGGAGAAGGACGGCGGCACGTACGCGCTCCCGTGGGACATCGGCCCGGTCGGGACGTTCTACCGCCGCGACGTGATGGACGAGTACGGCATCGACGTCGAGAGCGTCGAGACGTGGGACCAGTACATCGAGGAGGGCAAGAAGCTCCCAGACGATCAGTATCTGCTCAACCTCCCGTCGAACGACTACGACGGCCTCTGGCGGATGATGTTCCGGCAGATCGGCGGCCAGCCGTTCACGCAGAACGGCGCGGTCAACATCGCCTCCGACAAGAGCCTGCAGGTGGCCCGCATCCTCAAGCGCATCCGCGACTCGGGCGTCGCAAACGACCTCGCCTCGTGGTCGTCGTCGTGGTTCACGGCGTTCGGCGACGGGACGACTGCGAGCCTGACCGCCGGTGCGTGGATGGAAGGCACGCTGAAGGCCGAACTCGGCGACACGTCCGGAAACTGGGGCGTCTTCAAGCCGCCGGCGGTCGAATCCGGTGGCTCCCGCGCGACCAACTGGGGCGGCTCGAACCTCACGATTCCCGCGCAGGTCTCAGAAGAGAAGGCCAAGCGCGCGTGGGACTATATGGCCTACGCCCTCGGTCGCGAGGAGAGCCAGCTTACGATGTACCGCGAGTACGGTCTCTTCCCGGCACTGGAGACGACCTACGAATCCGAGGCCTACGACGACCCGCACGCGTTCCTCGACGGACAGCCTGCGGGCCGTATGTTCGCGGAGATCGCGCCGAACATCAAACCCTACCGCTACACGATCGACACGCCCGAAGTCACCAAGGCGATCAACACGCACTTCCGAGATATGATGGCCGGCGACAAGACGCCCAAAGAGGCCGTCGACGCCGCGGCGTCACAGGTGGCTGACCGAACTGGTCGCGACCTCGCCTGAGGACGACCGATGGCCACTCGCGACTCTCTCTCGGGGACGGAGCCGTCGTTACGCGACCGCTTGCGGTTCGCCCGCCAGTCGGTCGGCGAGCGACTGCCAACGCCGGGAGAGGGAATCGTCGGGTACCTGTTCTTGCTCCCGGCGTTTCTCCTCTTCGGGATCTTCCTGGCGTTCCCGATCGTCTACACGTTCTACCTCTCGTTCTTCCGTTTCGAGGGGGTCGGCAACGACACGCTCCTGTGGATCGACACCGGCTTTTTCAGCTACCGGTTGACGAGCATCGCGGACCTGCGATTCATCGGTCTGGAGAACTACATCGCGATGTTTTCGGACACGCTGTTCCACCAGGCGCTTTTCAATACGACGTTCATCCTCGTCGTCCAGGTCCCGCTGATGGTGGCGCTCGCGCTGCTTTTCGCCGTCGCGCTAGACGCCTCGTTCGTCCGACTCCGCGGCGTCTTCCGGACCGTGCTCGCGCTGCCGGTCTCGGCCAACCTCGTCGCGTACTCGACGGTGTTCCTCCTGATGATGCAGGATGCGGGACTCATCAACTACGTCCTGACGTCGATCGGCCTCCCGGCGATCCCGTGGCTGACCAGTTCGTTCTGGTCGCGAATGACGATCGTCGGCGCGGTCACGTGGCGCTGGACCGGCTACAATATGATCATCCTACTCGCGGGGCTGCAGAACATCCCCCAGCAGCTCTACGAGGCGGCCGAAATCGACGGCGCGACCCGGATCCAGAAGTTCCGGTACGTCACCGTCCCGCAACTGCGCCCCGTCCTGCTTTTCGTCTTCGTGACGTCGACGATCGGGACGTTCAAACTGTTCAGCGAACCGGTCATCATCAACGGCGGCGGCGCGCCGCTGGACTCGACGATCACCATCGTCCAGTACATCTACCAGACGGCGTTCATCGACTTCCGTCTCGGGTACGCCAGCGCGCTCACGTACGTCCTCATCGGCGTGGTGAGCGTCCTCTCGGCGATCCAGCTCAACGTCGGAGGTGAGAGCGATGCGTGAAGAGACTCGCCGCGAGGCGGTCTGGCAGTTCCTCACGTACGCGTTCATCCTCCTCGGTGCGATCCTGACGCTCGTGCCGCTGTACTGGATCTTCGTCGCGTCGACGCTCAAGGAGTCGCAGTTCCTCTCGTCGACGTCGCCGCGGCTCGCCCCGGGCGATAGCTTCTTCGCGAACTTCCAGTCGTTGCAGGCGCGCGAGAACGTCCAGTTCGTCGGCCACGTCGGCGAGATGACGCACTATATCGATCTGGGACCGTTCTACATCGCCTACGACTTCTGGAACCTCTGGAATATGGGTGCGATCGAGAGCAGTATCTTCGTCGCGGGCGTCTACACGCTGCTGTCGCTCTTGCTCTGTTCGATGGCCGGCTTCGCCTTCGCGAAGTACGAGTTCCGGTTCAAGAAGCCGATCTTCTACGCCATCCTGGCGACGCTGATCCTCCCGATTCAGTTGCTCGTCATCCCGCTGTTCCTGCTTATGAGCCAACTCGGGCTGACGAACAACTACTGGGCGATCATCCTCCCGTGGGCGGCCAACCCGCTCGGGATCTTCCTGATGCGCCAGAATATGCGCTCGATCCCCGATGCCCTCCTGGAGTCCGCGCGAATGGACGGCGCGACCGAGTTCCAACTGTTCTACAAGATCGCGCTGCCGACGATGAAGTCGTCGCTGGCGGCCCTGTCGATCATTCTGTTCTTGTTCCAGTGGAACCTCTTTCTGTTCCCGCTCGTCATCCTCGATCAGGGCAAGTACACGATCCCGGTCGCGATCAATCAGCTCGTCGGCGCCCAGCGCGTCTACTACGACCAGATTATGGTCGCTGCAACGCTTTCGATCATCCCGATCTTCGTACTGTTCCTGTTCCTACAGAAACAGTTCGTCAGCGGGATTCTCGCAGGATCTGTCAAGGAGTAAACTATGTCAGGCATCACATTAGACACGGTACGGAAGGAGTTCGGTTCCGGCGAGGAGGCCGTCCTCGCGGTCGAGGACGTCGATCTAGAGATCGAGGACGGCGAGTTCCTCGTCCTCGTGGGGCCGTCCGGCTGCGGGAAGACCACCACACTGCGCTGTATCGCGGGGCTCGAAGACGTCACGAGCGGTCGGATTCTGTTCGGCGACCGCGACGTGACCGAGTTCAGGGCCCGCGAACGCGACGTGGCGATGGTCTTCCAGAACTACGCGCTCTACCCCCATATGGACGTCCGCGACAACATCGGCTTCGGGCTGAAACTGTCGACCCAGCAGTCGGCGGCCGAGATCGACCAACAGGTCGAAGACGTCGCCGCGATGCTCGGTATCGAGGACTTGCTGGACGACAAGCCGAAGGAACTCTCCGGCGGCCAGCAGCAGCGAGTCGCGCTCGGCCGCGCGATCGTCCGTGATCCGGCGGCGTTCCTGATGGACGAACCGCTCTCGAACCTGGACGCGAAGCTCCGTTCGCAGATGCGGACGGAACTGCAGACGCTGCAGCACGATCTCGACGTGACGACGGTGTACGTGACGCACGACCAGACCGAAGCGATGGCGATGGGCGATCGGATCGCCGTGATGAACGATGGCCGACTCCAGCAGGTCGGGACCGCCGAAGAGGTCTATCGGTCCCCGGTCAACGAGTTCGTCGCGGACTTCATCGGCTCGCCGAGCATCAACGTCTTCGACGCCACCGTCGACGGCTCGCGCCTCGACGGCCCGGGCGGGTTCACCTACCACCTCTCGGATGCCTCGCCAGTCGAGGACCTCGATACGGTCCGCGTGGGAATCCGACCCGAGGACATCACCCTCGTCGACGACGGTATCCCGATGGTCGCGAACGTTCTGGAACCGATGGGCAACGAGAACTTCCTCTACACCACGCTCGGCGATCACGATATCACGGCCCGTATCGACCCCACGAAGCGGCCGCAACCCGACGAGACGGTCGAGTTCGCCTTCGAGGAATCGGCGCTGTATCTGTTCGATCCCGACACCGGCGATGCCTTGAAAACGAAAGACGACGGCGAGATTCCAGACCGGGGAGCCGACACGGACGCCCGGCCGAGTGAGACCGACGAGGCGCTCGAGGAGGCGATCGAATGACCCGCATCGTCGACTACGATCTCTATCAGGTCCCGCCGCGGTGGCTCTTCCTCCGTCTGGAGACCAGCGACGGCCGCGTCGGCTGGGGCGAACCCGTCGTCGAGGGCCGCGCGCGAACGGTCGAGACCGCCGTCGAGGAACTCCTCGACACCTACCTCCTCGGTGAGGACCCCGCGCCGATCGAGGACCACTGGCAAACGATGTACCGCGGCGGGTTCTACCGCGGCGGGCCGGTCCTGATGTCCGCCATCGCGGGCATCGACCAGGCGCTGTGGGACCTCAAGGGCAAGGAGTTCGGTGCGCCCGTCTACGACTTGCTCGGCGGTCGCGCACGCAACCGCGTACGCGTCTACCAGTGGGTCGGCGGCGACCGGCCTGAAGGCGTCGCACAGGCCGCCCAGGAGAAGGTCGACGAGGGGTTCAGCGCGCTCAAGATGAACGCGACGGCGGAACTCCGCCGGATCGACACCCCCGGCGCGATCGACGCCGCGCGCGAACGGATCGCCACCGTCCGCGAGACCGTCGGCCCCGAGGTCGACATCGGCGTCGACTTCCACGGTCGCGTCTCGAAGTCGATGGCCAAGCGTCTCGCGAAGGCGCTTGAGCCGTACGATCCGATGTTCATCGAGGAGCCGGTACTGCCCGAACACAACGACTGTCTGCCGGAGCTCGCCGAGCACACGACGACGCCCATCGCGACGGGCGAGCGGATGTACTCCCGCTGGGACTTCAAGGAGGTCTTCGAGGACGGCGCAGTCGACGTGATCCAGCCGGATCTCTCACACGCCGGCGGCATCACCGAAGTGAAGAAGATCGTCGGGATGGCCGAGGCCTACGACGTGGCGATGGCCCCGCACTGCCCGCTCGGACCGATCGCGCTCGCGGCCTGCGTGCAGGTCGACGCCTGCTCGCCGAACGTGCTCATCCAAGAGCAGAGCCTCGACATCCACTACAACGAGCAGAGCGACGTCCTCGATTACCTCGCGGACCCCTCGGTGTTCGAGTACCGCGACGGCTACGTCGAACTGCCGACCGATCCCGGCCTCGGGATCGAGATCGACGAGCGGCGCGTCCGCGACCTCGCCGACGAGGTCGACTGGCACAACCCCGTCTGGCGGCACGAGGACGGCAGCGTCGCGGAGTGGTGACCGTGGTGATGGAGCGATTCACCGACTGCGTCGCCGTCGTCACCGGTTCGACCCGCGGTATCGGCGCGGGCGTCGCGAAGCGACTCGCCAGCGAAGGCGCGAAGGTCGTCGTCACGGGCCGCACCCGTGACGCCGGCGAGGCGACGGTCGCCGAAATCGAGGCCGACGGCGGCGAGGCGGCGTTCGTCCGCGCCGATATGCGCGACCCCGACGACATCGCCGCGCTGTTCGATGCGACGGTCGACACCTACGGCGGCCTCGACGTGCTCGTGAACAACGCCGGCGTCGAGACGAACACCGGCGTCACGGAGGCGACGCGCGAGGACTGGGAGTTCGTCGTCGAGACGGACTTCCGGTCGTTCTGGCTGTGTGCCAAGGAAGCGGCCGCGCGGATGGACGAGGGAGCGATCGTCAACACCTCCTCGAATCACGCGTTCCTGACGATGCCCGGGATGTTCCCGTACAACGCCGTGAAAGCGGGCATTAACGGAATGACGCGCGCGATGGCGCTCGATCTCGGCCCGCACATCCGGGTCAACACCGTCAACCCCGGTTGGGTCGCCATCGAGCGGACGCTCGCGGAGATGGACGACGCCGACCGCCGCGAGATCGAGTCGATCCACCCCGTGGGCCGAATCGGTACACCCGAAGACGTCGCCGCCGCGGTGGCGTTCCTCGCGAGCGAGGAGGCCGGCTTCGTCACCGGCGCGAACCTCTTGGTCGACGGCGGTCGCACGGCCGTGATGCAGGACAATACGTTACCTGATTATCGCGCTCGCCGGGAGGGACAGGAGTGACGCGGGTCGACCTCGGACACTCCGCGGTCGCGTACGATCCCGACACTGGTCGGCTCACGATCGAAGCTGGTGCCGATGCCCTGGATTCGGACGTAACTCCGAAAACGCTCTTTTCGGGGTCCCTCGGGATCCGACTCGCCGACAACGAGGACGCCCACAGCGACGGCGACCGCGATGGACTCGTCGTCGACGTGTCGGTCGAAGCCGCGGATCGAGATCGTGGCGATCACGGCGGCGATGCTATCGACCTGACTGTCGCGGTCGAGAACCGCACGAGAGAGCCCGTTCGCCTCGACGCGATCGAGGTGCTCGACGGGACCGTTCCGTTCGGCCCCGCCGACCGCGTTTTCGTCCACGGCTACCAGTCGTGGTCGCCGACGGCGACGCTCCGGATCGACGAGCGGTTCCCCGCGGAGACTCCAAAGAGCCGCCCGCAAATGGTCGATCTCGCCGCGCCGGACGACGCGCTGACGAGCCACGCCGTCACGGCGCTGACTGGCGATCCGGGGACGCTGACGCTCGGCTTCCTCGATCACGACGCGTCGCTGACGCGGTTCGACCTTTGCGCCGACCGCGACGCAGACCAGACTGCGCTCACGGCGCTCTGCCCGCTAGACGGGGTCGCGATCCGCCCCGGTGAGCGACGCGAGAGTGCGACGCTCCGGATCGACGCGGGTCAGTCGCTCTCGGCGGGGCTCGAATCGCTCGCGGCCGACGTCGGCGAGCGGATGGACGCGCGCGTCCCCGAGACGGTACCCACTGGCTGGTGCTCGTGGTACCACTATTTCACCGACGTGACTGCAGACGACGTCCGAACGAACGTCGCGGACCTCGACGAGTGGGACGTCGACCTCGACGTCGTCCAACTCGACGACGGCTACGAGACCGCCTTCGGCGACTGGCGGACGCTCGCCGACGGCTTCGAGTCGATGCGCGACCTGCGCGACGACGTCGCGGCCGCGGGCTACGAACCCGGACTGTGGCTCGCACCGTTCTACGTCCAGGCCGACTCACGACTGGCACGCGAACATCCCGAGTGGCTGCTGACCGACGAGGGTGACCCCGTCGACGCCGGCGCGCGCCACGGCCCGATGTACGCACTGGATACGACGCACCCCGAGGTGACCGCCTGGCTCCGCGAGACCTTCGCGACCGTCGTCGAAGAGTGGGGCTTCGAGTACCTCAAACTCGACTTCCTCTACGCCGCGGCCCTTCCCGGCGACAGACACGGCGACGTGACGCGAGCCGAAGCGTATCGGCACGGTCTGGGGACGATTCGCGAGGCCGTCGGCGACGCCTTCATCCTCGGCTGCGGGGCACCCGGCTTCCCCAGCGTCGGCCTCGCCGACGCGATGCGGATCGGGCCGGACACCGCGCCCTACTGGCGGCGCGAGGGCGACAGCGCGAGCCAACCCGCCCACGAGAACGCCGTCCGCAACGTCCTCAATCGGCAGTTCTGTCACCGCCGGCTGTGGGTGAACGATCCCGACTGCCAGCTCGTGCGCGAAACCACGGAACTCACCGTTCCCGAACAGGAATCCTTCGCCGCGCTCGTCGCACTCACGGGCGGGTCGAACTTCCTCAGCGACGCCGTCGCGGAGATCGACGACGCAGGCCGGCGGCTGTTCGAGCGCACGCTCCCACCAGTCGAGGACGGCCGCGTCCACGGCGTCGGCGACGGTGAGTTCCCCGACCGCGTCGTCTGCGAGCGCCCCGCTGACGGGGCGGTCGCCGTCGCGGCGTTCAACTGGAGCGACGAGCCGCGTCGGGTTCGCGTCGACCCTTCAGCGTACGTCGATTCCGGTGACTCACAGGACTCGGACCGACCGGCGTTCACCTGGACGGCGCTTGGACCGACCGACTCGCCGAACGGTCTCGCCCGTGGGCCAGTCGAGCGCGAGGTCGCCCCGCACGGCTGCCTGCTCGTCCACTGTACGGCTGCCCCAACCGATCCTCGCCCGACGGTCGTCGGCGCGGATCACCTCGCGAACGCCGGATCGCAAGTGACCGACGTCACCTGGGCCGACGGCACGCTGTCGGTGCGGCTCGACGCCGACAGGCCGATGGAGTTGGTCGTTGCTGTGCCGGAGCCGTGGCGACTGTGTGAGTCTGACCGGAACGACTCCGACAGTGAGTGCACCAGCGCCGGCGCCGCTGGCGGCGTCGATACCATCACATTCACCGCCGCACCGGGCACAAACGAGTTCGAATTCGAGACACGAGAATGACTGACGACACAGACGGAGATTCCGAGGAGCACAGCGACGAGGCCGCCCGCCCGACACCCGCACTCACTGCGTCGGACGCGTCGGCGACGGCGACGCCCCGCATCGGCGTCTGTTACTTCCCGGAGCACTGGCCGCGCGAGCGCTGGGAGACGGACGTCGAACAGATGGCCGAGGCCGGCATCGAAGTCGTGCGGATGGCCGAGTTCTCGTGGGGGCGGCTCGAACCGGAACGCGGCGCGTTCGACTTCGAGTGGCTCGACACCGCCGTCTCGCTGCTCGGCGACGCCGGCATCGATGCCGTCCTCTGTACGCCGACGGCGACGCCGCCGAAGTGGCTGATCGACGAGTATCCCGAGATCCTGCAGGAAGAGCCCGACGGGACGACCCGCGAGTTCGGCAGTCGCCGTCACTACTGCTTCAACTCGCCGGTGTATCGCGAGGAGAGCAAACGGGTCGCTCGGCGGATGGCCGAGCACTATGCGGACGTCGACGCGGTGGTCGGCTGGCAGACTGACAACGAGTACGGCTGTCACCACACCGTCCGCTGCTACTGCGACGACTGCGCCGCGGCGTTCCGCGAGTGGTGTCGCGACCGCTACGAGAGCGTCGACGACCTCAACGAGACGTGGGGCACGACCTTCTGGAGCCAGCAGTACGGCTCCTTCGCAGAACTCCAGCCGCCGCGACACACCGCGGCCGAACACCACCCCTCGCGACTGCTCGACTACGCGCGCTTCGCCAACGCGAGCGTCGTCGACTACAACGAGATGCAGGCGGACGTCCTCCGTGAGGCGAACGACGAGTGGTTCGTGACGCACAACTTTATGGGCCACTTCGACACCCTCGACGCCTTCAGCGTCTCTGAATCGCTAGATTTCGCCACCTGGGACTCCTATCCGACTGGCTTCGCACAGGACCGAAATACCGAATCAGTCACCGAGGACCGCCTCCGCGCGGGCGACCCCGACCAGGTGAGCCTCAACCACGACCTCTACCGCGGCCCGGCCGGCTTCTGGGTGATGGAACAACAGCCTGGTGACGTCAACTGGCCGCCGCGCTGCCCGCAACCCGGCGAGGGAGCGATGCGCCTGTGGGCCCACCAGGCGGTCGCCCACGGCGCGAACGTCGTCTCGTACTTCCGGTGGCGCCGCTGTCGGCAGGGCCAAGAGCAGTACCACGCCGGCCTGCGAAAGCACGATGGCTCGCCCGACCGCGGCTACGAGGACGCCGCTCGCGCGGCCACGGAGTTCGAGTCGCTCGGCGACCTCGACGGTGTCGACGCGCCCGTGGCACTCACGTTCTCCTACGACGACCTGTGGGCGCTCGCCGAGCAACCCCACGCCCCCGACTTCGACTACTGGGGGCTCGTCGGCGCGTTCTACCGCGCCCTCCGAGCGCGAGGCGTACAGGTCGACGTCGTCGAGCCCGCGACTGACCTCGACGGCTACGAGGCCGTCGTCGCACCGACGCTCCACCTCGCGGACGAGTCGCTTGCGACCCGACTCGAATCGTACGTCGACGACGGCGGACACCTGCTTCTGGGGCCGCGCTCGGGGTACAAACTGCCGGGCAACCGACTCCAGTCCGACCTCGCACCCGGTCCGCTCGCGTCGCTCGTCGGCGGCCACGTCGACCAACACGAGAGTCTCCCCGAGTCGGTCGACACCACGCTGACCTACCGCGGCGACGCGTACGACTACCGGACGTGGGCCGAGTGGCTCCGCCCGGAGACAGCGGATGCGGTCGGTGAGTACACCTCCGGAACGGCCGGTGGGCGTCCAGCCGTACTCGACCACGTCGTCGGCGACGGCTCGGTCACCTACTGCGGCGTCTGTCCCGAGTCGGATCTGGCGGACGCGCTCGTCACCGACCTCCTCGACCGCGGCGGCGTCGCTTACAGCGACCGGCTCCCGGAGACTGTCCGCGCCGCCGAGCGCGACGGCCACACGTGGGTGCTCAACTTCGGCGGCGACCCCATCGAGGTGGACGCCCCCGACGACGCCGAATGGCAGGTCGGCGACGCGTCGATCCCCGGCTACGGTGTCGGCGTCGTCGGCGCTGCAGTGACCGACTTGTCGGTCCAGTAGCGGCCGCGCACGGCCCTCCTCGGGAGCCCGAGCCCTCCGTTTTCAGCGCCGGAGAACGACCACTCGCCTTATGCCTCCGTATCGCTGAGATACGACAATCAGTATGCAGCGACGGACCTACCTTCGCGGCGCGGCCACCGCCGGCGTGCTTGGCACAGCGGGCTGTCTCGGATTGGGGGACTCGAACCCCGACGTCGCCCTGCCTGAACCGGACCGCGAGTACACGAGCGAGGAACTCCCGTACCCTGCGTGGGGGCAGCGCATCCCGGACGCGACGCTTCCGGACCCAATCGACGGCGGCGAAGTTTCCGTTCGGTCCGTCGGGAAACCTCAACTGCTGACGTTCTTCTACAGCCACTGCAACACGGTCTGTCCGGTGTTGATCCAGTCGATGCGGAACGTCCAGGCGCACTCTCTCGAACAGGAGTACGCCGACGCAGTCGCGTTCTTCCCGGTGACGTTCGACCCGCAGCGTGACGACGCAGAACGCCTCCGAACCTACGGCGAGGAGATGAACGTCGCGCTCGACGCCGGCAACTGGCACTTCCTCAGGCCCGAGTCGAAAGCGCGGGCGAAAGCCGTGGTGCAGGAGCAGTTCGGCGTGAACTTCCAGCGGACACACCCCGATAATATGGATATGTATATGTTCGCGCACTCGGCGATGACCTACCTCGTGAACAGCGACGGCTACGTCGAGCGGGCCTACCGAACCGACTCGCCGGACCCCGAACAGATCATCGACGACCTCGAAACCGTCAGAAACCGATGAACCGCCGACAGCTCCTGACCGCGCTCGGCGGGCTCGGGCTCACGGGTGCCAGCGTCGCGGCGTTCCGCGGCGACCTGCCGGGCACAGGTGGCGACGACTCGGGGCTCCCGATGCGCCTCGAGACGCTCGACGCTCGCGGATCAGAGGCCGGCGAGACGGCGATTCCCGTCCCCGAGACGCCGACGGTAATCGACCTGTTCGCGACGTGGTGTGCGCCCTGTAAAGAGCAGATGAACGAACTCTCGACCGTCTACGAGGAGTACGGCGACAGCGTCGCGTTCGTCTCCGTCACCAACGAGCGGATCGGCGGGACACTGTCGGCCGACGATATCCGGGCGTGGTGGCGACGACACCACGGCGAGTGGACCGTCGCTCTCGACCCCGACAGTGACCTGATGGCGGCGCTCGGTGCCGGCGGGATCCCGTATCTCGTCGTCACCGACGCCGCCGGCACCATTCGCTGGCAGGACGCCGGTCTGACCCGCGCACCGGACCTCCGAACCGAACTCGACGCCGTCCTCTCAGAGACGTGACGTCGGCTGCCTTCCTCGGAACCGTCGCGTTCGCCGCCGGCACGGGCGTGACGACGTTCTTCGCGCCCTGTGCCTTCCCGCTGCTGCCCGGATACGTCGGGTACTACGTCCGCCGGAACGACGACACGCCCGGGCTCGTCTCGGGACTCGCGGCCGCTGCGGGCGCAATCGTCGCGCTCGGCGTTATCGCGATGCTCGCGTTCGCCCTCGGCCAGCGACTCACCTCGTTGTTGCCGCTGTTCGAACCGCTGATCGGCGCGATGCTGGTCGTCTTCGGTCTGTTGGTCCTCTCGGGGTGGACGCCGCCGACGATCCCACTCCCGAAGCGCCCGGAGTCGCTGCTCGGATTCGGTGTTTTCGGCGCGGTCTACGCGGTCGCCGCGGCGGGGTGCGTCGTTCCGCTGTTCCTCGGCGTGATCGCGCAGGCGTCGGCGCTCTCACCCGCGCGCGGCCTCGTCGTCCTCGGAGCCTACGCCGGGGGCGTCGCGATCCCGCTCGTCGGCGTGACGCTGCTCACCGACGCCGGCGTGACCGCTTGGCGCGGGGCGGGCCGGTACGCGGGCTATCTGAAGCAGGCCGCCGGGGTACTCCTCGTCCTTGCCGGTCTCGGGCAGTTGTACCTCTCTATCGTCGTCCTCGACGTGCTCTGAAGTTGGCGGTCACGCCACGTCTCACTTCGTGTCTCACACCGTGACGTCTTGCTTCGGAACTCACAACCGCTGTGCGAGCGCCTCGAGCGCGTCGCTGCCGCCGTTCCGGAGCGGCGTTCCGTGTCCCATACACGCGACCTCGAACGGCGGTGCGTCCGATGCAAGCCGTCGGATGCTCTCGCGGACCTGGGCCGTGTCGTAACTCATCGCCCAGCCGGACGCTTCGAGCGCGCCGTCGGATTCCGCGACCAGATCGCCGAGCAATCCCACGTCGAGCTCGGTGCTCACGTACGCCACGTGTCCCGGCGTGTGACCGGGCGTGTGGTAGGCGGTGAACGTCCCGACCTCCTCGCCGTCGTCGACGGCGGCGACGTCGAGTGACGGATGGGTCGTGAAGACGCTGGCGAGCCGCTGGAACGCGCCCTTGTGATTCGTGACGGGCGGCGACCGCCGGTTCGTCAGAATGTCTGCGTCGAACGGTCCCGCGTGCACAGTCGCGTCTAACTCCGGCGTCAACGCGGCGAGCGCCCCGATGTGGTCGAGGTCGTAGTGGGTGAGTAGCACTCGTTCGATATCGCTCACCTCGACGCCAGCCGAATCGAGTCCGCTCCGGACCGCGGACCCGTCTAAGGGCGTCCCCGCGTCCACCAGCGTGGGCACGTCGTCGAAGACGAGATATGCGTTGACGCCGCGCAACGCGAACTGCCACACGTCGTCGGTCAACTGCGTCGCCATACTCGGTGTAGGCTCCCTGCTGGTTTGAACGCTGGTGTACCACGTGCCGAACGCGGTTGCACGTATCGATCGTCCCGGCACGAAACTTCTCGGGTGGTGTCGCCGACACCGAAACGCTTCAAGCGCCACATCTTCGACGTACTGATACCGAATGACGAACACCGCCTCACCCACACCTCTCCCGGACGCGACCCGACTCGGCCGATCCGCACTTCGCGTCGCCGACCTCGACGAGATGATCGAGTTCTATCGGACAGTCGTCGGTCTCTCCGTCCAGTCCCGCGGCGAGACGCGCGCAACCCTCGGCGCCGACGACACGCCGCTTTTGGTGTTGCTCCGCGACGCCGACGCCGCGCCGCGAACTGACCGGCAGGCCGGCCTCTTTCACACCGCGTTCAGAGTCCCATCGCGCACAGCGCTGGGTGCGGCTCTCGAACGGGTCCGCGACCACTGGACGCTGGAGGGCGCGTCGGATCATCTGGTGAGCGAGGCGCTCTACCTCAGTGATCCGGACGGCAACGGGGTCGAAATCTACTGTGACCGTCCGCGCGAGGAGTGGCCGCGTTCGGACGACGGTACGGTCGAGATGTCGACGCTGCCTCTCGACGTCGACGCCATCGTCACCCAGTCCGACAGCGCTGCGGACGCACCCGCTGGAACCGATCTCGGCCACGTGCACCTGGAGACAACGTCACTCTCGGCCGCCCGCGAGTTCTACGTCGAGACGCTCGGCCTCGGCGTCCAGATCGACAGCGACGCCGCGCTCTTTGTCGCTGCCGGCGACTACCACCACCACGTCGGGATCAACACGTGGAACGGACGGTCCGAGCCAGCGGGCGGCCGCGGACTGGCGTGGTTCGAGATCGTGGTTCCGAGTAGTGACGCGCTTGCGGCCCTTCGAGAGCGTCTCGCGGACGCAGGTGTCGCCGTCACCGACCGCTCTGACGGTGTCGAAATCGCCGACACTGATGGGATCGGCATCCGTCTCCGCGTGGAATAGCGATCCGAGCGGTGTTCGCCGCCAGGGAGCATCTTACTCGCCTTCGGGCCGCAACCGCGCGAGCCGCATCGCGTTGCTGGTCACGCCGACAGTCATCCCGGCGTCGCCCGCCAGCACTGCCAACCAGATCGGAACGTAGCCGAACGGCACGGCGACCGCCAGGAGCGCCTTGATGCCGAGGCTGGCCCAGATGTTCTGTCGAATGACGCCGTTCGCGTCGTTCGCGAGTTCGTAGAGGTACGGAAGTTTCGCGAGGTCGTCGGCCATCAGCGCGATGTCGGCGGTTTCTAGCGCCGTGTCCGTCCCCGCTGCGCCCATCGCGATTCCCACCGTGGCCGTCGCCAGCGCCGGCGCGTCGTTGATGCCGTCGCCGATCATCGCTACGCCGCCGTCCTCGGAGGTGTCGATGAGTTCCCGGACCGAATCCACCTTCTCCTCGGGCAGGAGTTCGGCGCGGTACTCGTCGACGCCGACCCGCTCGGCGATCGCGCGCGCAGTCCGCTCGTTGTCGCCGGTCAGCATCACCGTCCGTGAGACGCCGAGTTCTTTCAGTCGGGCGACGGCGCGCTCGGCTTCGGGTCGGACCTCGTCGGCAACGGCGATGACCCCCTCCAGTTCGTCCGCTGTTCCGACGAGAACGACGGTCTTTCCTTCAGACTGGAGCTCGGGGACGGTGCCGTGGAGGAGGTCGACGCAGTCGTTGCGCTCGCAGATCTCCTGGGCTGTCTGGGTCACGACGCCGCCGTCCGTGGTCGCGTGGACGTGTTCGAGGTCGAAGCCGAGTTCCTCGAACAGCCCCGGTTTGCCGGCGATGTGGGGCGTTCCGTCGAGCGTCGCGCGGACGCCTTTTCCAGTGAGACTCTCGAAGTCGTCGACCGTGCGCCCGTCGACGCCAGCCGAGTTCGCTGCGGCGACGATGGCTTCCCCGACCGGGTGTTCGCTGCGCTCTTCGAGTCCGCGAGCGCACCGGAGGACCTCCGCCTCGGAGTTCCCGTTCAGCGGGACGACGTCGGTGACGGTGAGTTCGCCGCTCGTGAGCGTCCCCGTCTTGTCGAACGCGACGACGTCGACCGCGCCCATCGCTTCGAGGTGTGACCCGCCCTTGATGAGCACGCCGTTTTTCGCCGCGCTCGTGATTCCAGACACGACGGAGACAGGCGTCGAGATGACGAACGCACAGGGACAGGCGAGTACGAGCAGCGTCAGGCCGTAGACGACGGCCGTCGGCCAGCCGACGCCGAAGACGAACGGCGTCCCGAGCGTGACGACGACCGCGAACGCGACCACGACCGGAGTGTAGTACGCCGAGAAGCGCTCGACGAACTGCTCGCGCTCGGTCTTCTTCGACTGGGCGTCCTCGACCATCTCGACGATGCGCGAGAGCGTGTTGTCGCTCGCCGCCGCCGTGACGCGGATCTCCAGGTAGCCGTCTTCGTTGATCGACCCGGCGTACACATCGTCGCCGACGGTCTTGTCTACCGGCACGCTCTCGCCCGTGATCGGGGCCTGATTGACGGCGCTTCCGCCGGTCTCTACCGTGCCGTCCATCGGGATCTTCTCGCCCGGGCGTACGACGACGACGTCGCCGGGTTCGACGGCCTCGACGGGCACCGTCTCGGTGCCGTCCCCACGCTTCACCGTGGCTTCGTCCGGCGAGAGGTCCATCAGTTCTCTGAGCGAGTTGCGGGCGCGATCCATCGAGTACCGCTCCAGCAACTCGGCGACGCTGAAGAGGAACGCGAGCGTCGCCGCCTCGAAGTACAGCGCCTCGCCGAACGCCAGACTCGCCAGCAGCGCGCCGACAATCGCCACCGACATCAGGAAGTCGATGTCGAGATTCAGGTTCCGCGCGGAGTAGTAGCCGTTCCGAAGAATCGCCTGCCCGCCGGTGGCGACGGCCAGGAGAAAGAGCACGTCCGCGAGCAGCAACTCCGTTCCCAGCGCGCTCGCGACTTGCGCGTTCGATCCCGGGAGGAAGAATTCGAAGACGAGGCCGATCGTCAGGAAGACGCCGCTGATCCACGTTTTCACCGCGCGTGAACTCGTCCAGATCGAGTCTCGACCGCGCTCGTCGCCGCTCACGCTACCGTCAGTATCTCCGCCCTGTCCCTTCGCGTCAGTGACCTCGTAGCCAGCACCCTCGACCGCGCTCACGAGGTCGTCCGGCGACACCGCGCGCTCGTCGTAGGCGACGCTCACGCTCCCGGTCGTCGGTCGGGTTTCGTGTGTTTCGACTCCTTCGACGCGGTCGAGCGCGCTTTCGACCTTTCCGGCGCAGGAGGCGCAGTCCATTCCAGGCACGGAGAGGCTGACTGTCGCCTCGCTGCGTCCTTCGACGCGGTAGCCCGCTTTCTCGATCCGGTCTTCGATGTCGTCTGCGGTCGTCGCGCCCGCGTCGTAGGTGACGGTGAGGCGTCCGCTCGCGATACGGGGGTCTACGTCCTCGATCCCGTCGAGTTTCGATACGCTACGCTCGACCTTTCCCGCACAGGAGGGACAGTCCATATCGGGGACGTCGAACGTCGCGGCCGCACCGTCGCTGCCCGCGGACGCCCCACCCTCTCGTCCGCCGCCTTCGTCCTGCGAATCCGGACGACCGGCGTCCCGGCCGCCGCGCGCCGAACCTGTCATTACTAGATCGGTGGGATCCACGTCTTATTAATTCATCTGCTATTTACCCGGGCTAAATTCACAGTGATTATTAAAAAATAAGAGATAGATTAACACTTCTGCACAGCAGCTTCGATATCTCGCTTCGGTACTGCATCGACATAGGCGTCTCGGATTCCGTCCGGCGGTCTTCGACGATCCTACCACATCGGCTTTCAGGGCAGCGACGCTACGTTCGTCTATGTCAGATTCACACGACAACGACGGACTGACTCGTCGCCGCGCGCTCGGTGCGGGCGGGGCGGTACTCACACTCGCGCTTGCAGGCTGTAGCGGCACTGGCGACGGCGGGACGACGGAGACCGAGACGGCCACCACGACGCAGACGGACACGGCGACGCCGACCGCGGAACCGACGACGACCGAGACCGGCGAAGCCTCACTCAGCGCGCTCGAAGTTCCCGAGGACGCAAACTGTGCGGTCTGTAATATGAAGCCCGCGAAGTTCCCGGACTACAACGCCCAACTCCAGTACGAGTCCGCCGAGCCGAAATTCTTCTGCTCGAACGGCTGTATGGCGTCGTTCGCGGCCGATCCGGGGCACTTCGAGGAGGCGTACGCCGATGCGTCGATCGCGGCGGCGTTCGTCCACGACCACGACACCACCGACTGGATCGACGGTCTCGCGGCCTCTTACGTCCTGGAGATGGACTCAGAGCGAGTCGACGACCCGATGCGGATCAATCCGCTGGCGTTCGATACTGAGGCCGACGCGACGGCGTACGTCGAGCAGTACGACGACTTGACGGCCGAGGACGTCGTCGGCTTCGACGCCTTCGACCGCGACCTCGCCGAGCAGTACCGCGCGAGTTTCTTCGAGTAAACTGATGCGTCGGGACGCCGCCCTCGCCGCCGCTGTGCTCATCCTTGTGACCGCGTACGGCGGCGCGTTCGTGGCGGACGCGACCCACGACCCCGAGCCCGTCTCGTTCGGCACCACAGCTAGCTCCGGTCTGACGGCGGAGACTGTCCGTGAGACACAGGCTGCGGGGGCTGTCGTCCCGAAAGCGCAGGTCTCCTACGCCCAGTTCGAGACGGTCGTCGGCTACTACGGTATCGGCTCGCTCGTCGCCGCGCTCGGTCGCGAGGGCCACACTCAGCGGTTCGGTCCGCCGCTCGGCGTCTTCGTCAGCGACTTCGCCGGGACGTCGCCGACGGTGAGCGACGCCGGGTATCCGGTCCCCACTGCGGGCCGCCCGGGGTGGACCACAGCGGCCGATGCACACTACGTGATCGTCCCCGAGCGCTCCGCTTCGGCCGGGCAGTCGCGTGGGCGCGCCATCGTTCCGTTCAGCGACGCGGCGGGCGCCCGGCAGTTCGCCGACCGCGTCGGTTCCGACGCGACAGTCTGGTCGTGGGCGACCGTCCGCGATCGAATCGACGGCCCGTCTCGCACACGCTCGTGGCCCGAGACCGTCGAATCCAGGGACCAGGCGGCGAATCGGACCGCTACGGAGGTCAGGTCACTCGCAGACCGCCCCGTCTCGCAGGTCGTCGGCGAGGACGCACCCAGCATCCAGCGCGCCGTCGACGCCGCGCCACCGAATACGACCGTCTACGTCCCACCCGGAACGTATGGAGAACGCGTTCGGATCGACCACCCCATAACGCTCCGTGGGGCGGGCCCAGAAACCGTTGTCTCGGCCGGGTCGAACGGGACCGGCGTTACAGTGACGAGCGACCGCGTCGCCGTCGTCGGCCTCGCGGTGACAGAGGTCGGCACGGAGACCATCGACGTCGGTAACGGGAGCGAGGCGTGGGACACGCACGTCAAGCAGACGTACGGCCGCGGCGACGCCGGCGTCGCGTTCGTGAACACTTCTGGGGCTCTGGTTGCCGACGTCACGGTGCGGACGCCGTCGAACGGCGTCTTGCTCCGGCAGACGAACAAGACGCTCGTCGAGGACGTCACCGTTCACGGAACCGCGACCGACGGCGCGGGCTATATGGGCGTGATGGCGATGGAAGCGACGTCGGCGGTCGTACAGCACTCGACGTTCAGCGGGACGCTCGACGGCGTCTATTCCCACCGGTCGAACGGCCTCGTCGTCCGTGACAGCCGTATGCGGGACGTCCGCTTTGGGACGCACCTGATGTTCACTTCCGAGACGCTGCTCGCCGAGAACGTCGCCCGCGATACCGACACTGGTCTCGTCGTGATGACTCGTCCCTCGGGGAACGCGCTCGTCGGCAACGACGTTCGTGACTCGGGTCGGGGGATCGTCACGGCCGGCAGCGACTCCTACGTCGCGCGAAACCGACTCGTCGGTAACGAGGTCGGCCTGGAGATCGGAACGCGGCGCTCGCTGTACGAACACAACGTCCTCCTGCGGAACGGCGTCGGGGCCGACGCGACCGGGATCGTCGCCTCCAACCGCGTCCTCGCCAACGACTTCGTGGACAACGACCGGCCCGCGGATGCAACCGGTGGCGCGACGCGCGTCTGGTCGAGCGCCGGGGGCGGGAACTACTGGGCGCGAGCGGCGGGCGGCCCAGTCGACGCCGTCGATCGCCCGTATCGCCCGACGAGCGCCGTCGACGCACGGTACGGTGCGCCGGGAACTCGTCTCCTCTCGGAGTCGCCCGGTCTCCTCGCCCTCCGCGAACTTCGCGGCACCGTCCCCGGGATGCGCAGCGGCGGCATTGTCGACCAGCGGCCGGCCGCCACGCCCGTGAACCCCGACCTGCTGGCGGTCGCGCGAAATGACTCTCAACGTATGATGAACGACTCACTCGTGACCACGAACTTCGATAGATGACGGACAACCCAGTGGTGACCGCCTCGAACGTCGCCTGCGAGTACGGCCCTGTCTCGGCACTCGCCGGTGTCTCCGCGTCGATCCATCCGGGATCGGTGACGGCTGTCGTCGGCCCGAACGGCGGCGGCAAGTCGACCTTCTTACGGACGCTTGCGGGCGTCGCGACCCCGACGAGCGGCACGGTCGCGTATCCGGTGACGGAGGGAACGCACGCGGTCGGCTACCTCCCGCAGTCGTTCCGCCCTCGGGACGACCTGACGGTCGGCGAGACGGTCCGGTACTACGACGCGCTCGTCGGTGACGGGCCGACGCCCGAGGAACTGCTCGATCGGGTCGGCTTGGCGCACGTCGCCGACCGACGTGTCGGCGCGCTCTCCGGCGGTATGTTGCGCTTACTCGGCGTCGCGGTCGCGGGCGTCGGCGACCCCGGTCTCGTCGTCCTCGACGAACCCACGAGCGGCCTCGATCGCACGATGACCAGACGGGTCTTCGAGAGCTGTGCGACGCTCGCCGGCGAGGACTGCGGCGTCGTCGTCGCCACACACGACTTGCCGACCGTAGAGCGCGTCGCCGACCGCGCGCTGCTCCTCGACCGCGGGCGGTTGCAGGCCGACCGAACACTCCCGATCGAGGGAACAGCGTTCGCGACGGCCTACGACGACGCTGTCGACGGCGAGACGACCGTTCGGAGCGGTCGAGAGACGGCTGACCCCGGTCGCGCCTCTGGTGGTGAACCCGTATGAGTGCGGTCGACCCGCTACGCGCAATCGCCCTCAACAGGGTCCACGTCGCCGCTATCGCCCGTCGAGAGGTCAAGACCGTCACGCGAAACCGGGGCACGATCGTCCTCTTCGTCGGCTTTTCGCTCCTCCTGCTCGGATTCACGTGGGCCGGCGGCGGCCACGCGTCCGGCTACGTCCCGACCGTCGTCGACCTCCTCACGCCGGTCGAACTGCTGGTCCCCGTCCTCGCATTCGCGATCGGCTATCGCGTGTTCGTCTCCGATCGGGAACGCGGAGAACTGGCCGTTCACGCCACGCTCCCGCCGTCGCGGTCGTCGATCGTTTTGGGGACGTTTCTCGGCCGTGGCGTGATCCTCGCGCTCGGCGTCGCCGCAGCAGCGCTCCCCGCGCTCGTCTTCGTCGTGCTCTCGGGTGACGGCACGTCGCCGATCTACGCCGCCCAGCGCGGTGCGGACTCGCCGCTTCTGTTCGCTCGGTTCGTCGCCGTCGCGACGCTTCTGGGCCTCGCCGCGCTGGCCGGTGCACTCGCCGTCTCTGCAGTCGCTCGCAGTGCCAAGAGCGCCGTCGGCCTGGCGCTCGGTCTCTGGGCGGTCCTGGCAGTCGGCGCTGACGTCGGGGCGCTCGCGGCCCTGCAGCGGGGATTTCTCGACGTTGGCGGCCTGCCGACGGCCGTCGCACTCGGTCCTGGCGGCGCGTATCGAGGACTCGTCTTCGCGACCGTCCTCGACGCGGCGACGGTCGAGGCGACCGCCGCGGTCGAACCAGTGGTCGGAGTGCTCTCACTCGTCGGCTGGACCGTCGTTGCTCTCGCTGTCGCTGCCTACGCGCTCTGGTGAGTTTTCGGACGCGGTCGTCACGGAACTTCTGTTACGGCGTCCCTTTCGCGGCCTGAGTATGCGGAGCAACCACTAGAGCGAGCGTGCTGATTGGTGAATTGCCCGGGAGCCAATCCCCGTGGCATTCGCCTTGGCAGCCTGTAAAGGAACGATTCGTGTGTTATGACCGCCTTCTTCGCGATACTAGGTGGGATCACGCTCATCGTCCTCGGCCTCCTCGGATTCGGCCCCTGAAATGCGATTTCGTCGACATTTCTTTCCCTCCAATCCGTCCGTCATTCCTGCTGGAGTACGCGGTACTGTGCGTACACGGGTACGGTCATCTGGTATTCTTCGGCGTCCAAGCGGTACGTCCCGCGGACGTTCGCGGGCGTCGCTGCGACGAGTGCATCGAACGTAACTGCGGTCTCACTGACTGGATCGCCGTCTCGATCGAGGATCGTCTGGACCGAGATGACCGCGACGAGGTCTTTACCCTCCACGGCGCTCGTGATGCCGCCGCCGACCTCGTCGGTTTCGAGTTGGTCGTTGACGTGTTCGGCGGCCGTTCGTGCGGCGGCGCTGGTACACTGCGTCTTCGCCCACTGTTCGAACGGCGTCGTCTCGTAGACGGGTTCACGCTCGGGCGGCTCGCCTTCGTCGACTTCGTCTCGATTCGTGTAGCGCCACGCGGCGACGTACCGGACCGCGTGTTCGTCCTCGACGTACGTCACCTCCTCGTCGTCTTCGACTTCCTCGACCTCGAGTTCGACGTCGCTCTCGCCACGGGCCGGACCCTGTCCCTCCATAATCGGTGGCGGCTCCTCGTCCGTCGTGTCCGCGGACGACGTAGCCGAGCGAGCGGTCCCAGTGGGCGCTTCGGATGAATCGGACTGCCGAGAGCTGCCGGGACTCCTCGCGATGCACCCTGAGAGAAAGAGCCAGGAGACCCCTGCCGTGGTCAGAACGCTCCGACGTTTCATATATTTGCTATTTCCAGACCAACGTAAGTGTCTTCTGTCAGGTCTGGCCTGCTTCGACAGGCCCAGTGATACCGTGTCACAGCGACTCTCTCCGGTATTCGAGGAACGTACCAGACGGCCTTTCATCGGACAGTACGTGGTAGCATCCAATGCGACGACGCACGTTTCTTGCGACGGCAGGCGGGGCCGGCCTCGCTGCGAGCGCTGGTTGTCTCGGCGGGGTTTCAAGCGTCTTCGGCGGCGGTGGGAACACCGTCCTCGGAAAGCCGGACGACCAGACTATCCGCAGTGCGAACCTCCCGTATCCGGCCTACGGCCAGGAACTCCCGGACGTCACCCTCCCGGCGGCCACTACCGATCAAAGCGTCTCGGTCGGCGACCTCGACACCGCCGTCGTAATGACGTTTTTCTACAGCCACTGCAACACGGTCTGCCCGTTCCTCATCTCCTCGATGCGAAAAGTCCAGACGAACGCCATCGAAGCTGGCTACGGCGACGACGTCACGTTCCTCCCTGTCACCTTCGATCCGAAGCGCGACGACGCGGCGCGGCTCGAAGAGTACGCCGAGATGATGAACGTCGATCTCGACGCCGGCAACTGGCACTTCCTCCGCCCCGACGATCACGACCACGCAAAGGAGGTGGTCCAGGAGACCTACGGCGTCACCTTCGAGAAGACGAGCGAGACCGAGAGCAGTATGTATATGTACAACCACCTCGGCCTCCTGCTCTTGGCGAACGCCGACGGCTACGTCGAACGGGCCTACACCGGCAACGACCCGGCGGGCGACCGCGTGTGGTCGGATCTGGAGACCGTCCTGCAAGCGTGATCGTCGACGCGCTCCTGCAGACCGGGGGGACGTGCGTCGCCCCGGGGGCCCAACCGCCGACGACGCGCACGGTCGAACTCGGCCTGTTCGTGCTCGTCGGCCTGTTCGGAACCGGCCACTGTCTCGGGATGTGCGGACCGCTCGTGTCGATGTACGCCGATCGGATGGACGGTGGACGCGCTGGCGGTGCTGGCGGACCCACTAGCGCCCGCGACGACGACTTCCTCTCGCTGTATGCGGTCCGCCAGCACCTGCTTTTCAACGCAGGGCGCGTCACGATCTACACGATCCTGGGCGCGGCGTTTGGACTGCTCGGGAGTCTACTGTTCGCGTCGGCCGCGACGACGGTACCCTTCGGCGACGAGATCCGGGCGGTCGCGGGCGTCGCTGTCGGACTCACAATCGTCGCCGCGGGGGTCGGCTATCTTACTGGGAGTGGCACGGCGATCGTCGATCACCTCCCGCTCCTCGATCGACTGTTTCGACGGATTCACGCGTTTTTGTCTCCCCGCATCGACCGGTGGGTCGGCTCCGAACGCATCTTCGCGTTGGGATTCGTCCACGGATTTCTCCCGTGTCCGCTGCTGTATCCCGCGTTCCTCTATGCGTTCAGCCAGGCCGACCCCGCCTTCGGCGCGATTTCGCTCGCTGCACTCGGGCTCGGAACCTTCCCCGCGCTGTTCCTCTACGGGACGTTGTTCCAGTCTATCGGCTCGCGACGCCGACGCCTCGTTCACCGGCTCTTGGGGGCCGTTTTCCTGCTGTTGGGCGCACACACGCTCCTCGCGGGATTACGTCTGTTCGGCATCGCGGTCCCGCATCTGTTCAGCCTCCCGCATTATCAGCCATTGTAGTTGGTCGCGATCGCTCGCGAGAATCGGAGCCCCTTCGGCCCCGCTTACTCACCGAAGATGTCGTCGAGGAGGACGACGAACCGATCGACCAGCCGATCGGGGAGCGACGGCTCGATCGCGACGAGCAGGTCCGCTGTCGCTTCGGGATCGACGACCGAGAGCGTCACGCGGTTGTTTCGGCCGTACTCCTTCTCGACGATTTCCTGCTCAGTGAGGTGGTCGACGTGGTGTTCGAGCGTCGCTCTCGCGACGCCGACGGCCGCAGCTACCTCGTCGGGATGGGACGGCCCGCGTTCTAACAGTGTGACGAGGATCTCCCGCGCCGTCTCGCGTCGGAGCAGCGCGAGCGCGCTCTGTTCCCACTCGTCGTACGTCGGGGGGTAGTAGTGCGTCCGGCCGTACAGTTGCTTCTGCACGAGTGTGTCGCGTTTCAGCAGTTTCCGGACGTGATACTGGACTTGCCCTGCTGCCAGGTCGAGTTCGCGGCTGAGTTCGCTGAAGTGGGTCCCGGGATGATCCGTAACGTAGCGTTCGATCCGCTGGCGTTGGTGTTGCATAGGTAGTGAGTCGAGATGGCCGTCGTCGGATACCGATTACTGGACGTCGTAGCTATCGAATCGACGTACAAAACGCAGTCGCCGAATCTCACTCTCTGGGATTCGTCGGTCGCTCCGCTTACCGCGTGCTGTAGACGGCGTACAGCACGAGCGCGGAGACGAGAAAGTCGAGCGCGTGGCCGAGCAGGTGATGCATCGTCATCGGCACAAGTCCGTACACCGTCGCGAGACCGATTCCCGTCCGGACGACGAGCGCACCGAGCGCCAGCGTGATGAGCAGGTAGTGAAACTCTCTGCGGCGCGCGTAGGCGGCGACGCCCAGGGCGAACACCACGACCGTGCCGATCCCGGCCAGGAGAATGCCTGCGAAGAGGAAGACAGCGTACTGCCGGTCGACCCACTCTGCCGGCACGAGTGCGAGTGTTCGAATCACCGACTCGGAAACGCCCAGGACCACGTCACAGTGTACAGAAAGCTCGGTCTAAACCGTTCTGGTTGGATCGGCGAAGGCTACGGTACGGTTTGCTTATACGCCCGCTTCGAGACCGCTGTTACCGGCTCTATCGGCGGCCGAAAGCGCCGTCTTCTGGTACCCTCCCTGGAACGAACTACGTTCCATTTAACAATGCCATTCCGTGAGGTACGTCCCCTTCTGGGAGGCCCTGTGGAACCGTCCGACGCCACAGGCACGTTCATATGACCAACTCAAACAGAAACTCACGCGCGACCCGACCACACAGAACACGTCGCTATTACGACTTTTTCGGCGACCTGCTGGTAGCCGTCGTCGGCGACGGTGGACGTACATCGACCCAGTACCGCCAGATGTACGACCAGTTCCTGACCGATTCGCCGTCCCGTGACCCCGACCTCGTCATCGAAGAGGCACCCGTGGAGGTCGACTCCGAGACCGTTCTCGGCGATCCGACGGATCACTACGGGTGGACCGGCGAGGAGTTCCTCGTCTACAACCGCGGTGACTATATGGCGGTCGAACCGGGCTGGGAGCAAATCCGCGTGACGCCCGGGTTCGAGCCGTTCTACTCGATCTATCCGATGGAGTTCGAGATTCGCCGGCGACGCATCGAACAGGGACAGGCGCTGATTCACGCGTCCGGCGTCACACTGGACGGACAGACCACGCTGTTCCCGGCCTGGCGCGGCGCTGGCAAGACGAACACGCTCTTGGCGTTGCTCCGCAACGGGGCGGACTTCCTCTCGGACGACCGCCTCTGGGTCGGCGCGGATGGTTCAGCCCGCGGGTACCCTCTGGGCGTGAATCTCCAGCCCTACAATCTCGACTCGTTCACCGAGATCGAGCCCGAGTACGACACGTTCCAGGACCGGCTCCGCCACGACGTCCACGCGTTCATCGACAAGCGTGTCAGCCGTGGCCATTCGCTCCCGCATACTGCTATCGGGTATCTGAACAACGCGTATCTCGCCGATAACGACCGGGACTTCGTCGACGTCACGACGCTGTACTCCGCTGCGAACGACGTCGAGCGAGCGAGTGTGGACAACGTGCTGTTTCTGGAGGCGGCGCCGAACGCCGAGACGGTCTCCGCCGCGCGGATTTCGACCGAGGCGGCGATGGCCGCGACGTCGGCCATCTGCAACTACGAGTGGGACGGCCGGCTCCGAGAGTACTTCCACGCGTACGATTCGCTCGTCGAGGGCGGCACGATGGTAGAAACGCTCGACGAGGTCGTCCGCAGCGAGCGCGACATCTTCCGTGAACTGTTCGACGACGTGGTGACGTACCGGGCACAGATCCCACGGAAACGGGACTGGACCGAACACGGGCTGGACCGGGCTATCGTCGAGACTGTCCGATCGCTCGAATCCGCCCGGACGGTCGAGGCAACCGACTAAACGCGTGTTCCCGCACCGACCTCACGCGTGGAACGAGCGCCACACCACACGGTAACGTCTCCGTTCCTCGATAACGCGTTCCTACTGGGCACACAACTGGTCTATACTTATTTGCGAAGCGACGGGTCTCTCTCTCGTTTGGTGGCGACAGTATGTCCCATTTTGATCCCCCCGTAGACGGTCCAGACGTTCGCCCGGGTGTCGTCTCGAACGCGTCCGATCGGTTCAGCATCTCGCGACGGACGCTTCTCGGCGCTCTCGGGGGCGGCGCACTCGCGGCCCTCCAGCCGACGCCAGCCGCGGGACAGACAGACGACTACTGGACCGTCGTCGCGATCCCCGACACCCAGAAGTACGCCGAGAAAGAGCGGCTGATCTCGTATGCGACCGATCAGACGGACTGGATCGCCGACAACGTCGACAGCGAGTCCATCCGATTTGTCACACACGAGGGCGATCTGGTGGAAAACGGCTCCGAGGAGGACGAGTGGGACCGCATCGACGGGGCGATGTCGACACTCGATGGCGTCGTCCCGTACTCGACGCTGCCCGGCAACCACGACTGGGCCGAGACGAACGACAAATCCTCCTCGGTCGAGAACTACGCCGCGTACTTCGGCCCGGCACGGTTCGACGACTATTCGTGGTACGGCGGGTCGGGGCCGCGAGCGGAGGGCCTCAACTCCTATCAACTGTTTTCCGCCGGCGACTACGACTTCCTTCACCTCGCCCTGGAGTGGGAACCGTCAGGTACTGTCGACGACGACGCCACGCCGCTGGGGTGGGCACAGTCTGTCCTCGACGACTACCCCGACCGCCCGACGATCCTCACGACGCACTCGTACCTCCGCGACGACGGTAGCCGCGCGACCAACTCCCAGGACGACGGCGGCGAAGGGAACCCGGGTGAGGTGGTGTGGCAGGATCTGATCGAGCCGAATCCCCAGATATTCCTCGTACTGAACGGCCACTGGCACGAAGACGACGGGGAGTACCACCAGGTCTCCGAGAACGCGGCCGGCGAATCAGTCTACGAAGTCGTCGCGGACTACCAGGATCGAAGCGACGGCGGCACCGGGTGGCTCCGGCTCGTGCAGTTTCATCCCGGAGGCGGCGATGAAACACCCGACCGAATTCAGTTCCGCACCTATTCGCCGAGCCTCGGCGAGTACGAGACCGGCGGCGACAGCGAGTTCGCGTTCGACCTCGATTTCGACGCTCGGTTCGATCCGTCTGCCAGCGAGGACACGCGCACGTCGTTCCAGCAAGGCGTCGACGGCTACGACGGCACGGTCGATACGAACCTCCGTGAAGCCGACCCTGAGAGCAGCGATCGGACTGCGTCAACGATCACTGTCGACACCAACGACCCGCAGAACTCGGAGAATCGAGCGCAGGCGCTCCTTCGATTCGACGACATCGTCGGCGACGCTGACGGACAGATTCCGTCTCAGGCGACTGTCCAATCAGCAACGCTGACTGTCGAGACGATCGACGAGGGTGACGGCGCAGCGGTCCATCGGATGCTCTCGGAGTGGCGTGCAGACGACACGTGGGCTTCGATGGATGGCGGCATACAGGCGGACGGAAGCGAGGCCGCGACGACGCCCGATGCGAAAACTGGTAGCGTCGCGTCCGGCTCGACACGGATCGACGTCACCGACAGCGTCGAGCGCTGGGCCGACGGGGCCGCCAATTACGGCTGGGCGTTCCTCCCGCTCGGCGACGACGGCTGGGACTTCGAGACGGCGGAGGGCGAGACGCCGCCGACACTGACCGTCCGGTACGTAGACGACGCTGACGGGCCGCCCGCCGACGGCTCCGACGGATCGCTCGCAGGTGACGCCGACGGCGACGGGGACGTCGACGGCGACGACGTCGATCGGATGCAACAGTACGTCAACGGCGACGACGTCACTATCGACCGAGACGCGGCCGACGTCGACGACGACGGTGACGTGGACATTGGGGACATCGTTACCGTTGCCGACAGCGCCGGAGGGGGCTGATCGCGGATGCGTGACTCGCTCTCTGTGTCGGTTGTCGTCGTGTGCGTCGCTGGGCTCCTGATCGTCGCGGCGGGCGTCACCCCCGCCGCATCGGCTCCCGACTCGTCGGTGACGCTCGGTCAGGAAGCGGGCGATGCGCCCGCCGACTCGATCACGGGTGAGCCCGGCGAGACGGTCACGCTCACTGTGTGGGCCTCCGCCTCCGACGTTCGAGGCTACCAGACGAACCTCACCTACGACCCTGCGGTGCTCCAGGTCCAGGACGTTGCGGGCACGTCCGACTTCGAGGATCCCGTCTCGACCGTGAACGACGAGCAAGGCTGGGTCGCGTTCAATCAGTACCGGTCGGCGGCGACCGACGATCCGGTCCTCGCCACCATCACGTTCGAATTCACCGAGAACGCCGACACCGAGGGCGAGGTCGCCTTCGTCGCGGCCGATACGAAATTCGCGGACGGGGACGGAGGCACCTTCTCACCGGCCACGTACCGGTCGCCGTCAGCTGTGCAGATCGTCGAGGATTCGACGGGGACGCCGACTCAGACTGCAACACCAACGCCGACGGAGACGGCCACCTCTACACCGAATTCGACCACGACAGCGGCCCCCACACCGAATTCGACCACGACAGCGACCACCACGCCGACTCCTGACTCCTCGGACGGTGACGACGATAACGACGATAACGACGATAGCAGCGGTGGCAGTAGCAGTGGCGGTGGCGGCGGTGGCAGTTCCTCCGATTCGTCGCGAGCGGATATCACGTTCACCAACGCCAGTGTGTCGAATGGCTCAGTGGCGCCGAACGCGAGCGTCGATGTGACCTCCACGATCGAGAACCGCGGCCGCGCGACGGGCAGTACGTCGCTCGAACTCTTGGTCAACGGATCACGGACCGCCGACGGGCCGACTGTCACGCTCGATCCGGGAGAGACGGAGCACGTCACGATGACCGTCTCGTTGGAGCAGTCCGGGAGCTACGAACTCAGCGTCGGCGACGCGCTGGGCACCAAAGAGACAGCCGCCGGACTGGTCGTCGTCGAGCAATCCCAGATGACTCCCTCCGGTACCTCGGATCCTCGCTCTAGGACCCCGACGACAGCCCCACGCGTCACTACCGAGACCACGCCGGCAATCGAGGCAGCCGATGGCGGGAGCGACGTCCTCGGTGCTGACGGAGATGACCGAACTGGAGCCACGACCGGCGGGTCGGACGCTTTCGGCGACGGCTTCGGCGCCGTCCCTGGACTGCTGGCTGTTCTCCTCGTAGCTTCCGCTCTCCTGGCCCTGACGAGTTCCCGCCGCGGGTGAATCGCTACGGCTCGTCCGGTGTGTGACGCGATTCTCCCCGGCCGATAGTATGATAATCGTATAGCTCGCATCTGCTGGTATCACCCCACTCGATCTCTCCCGACGGCCCGGCTGTCGGGCGGCTTCCCGGACCTCTGACAGGGTTGTGAGCCGGCGATGCGGCGTGTCCTCTCTGCTCGCTCAACGATGAACCGACGCTCTCTCTACTTCACCGGCCCGTTCGAGACGGCGATTGAGGAGACGTCCGTCGAGATGGCCGCCGACGAAGTGCTAGTCGAAACGCGCGTTTCGGGCGTCAGCGCCGGAACGGAACTGCTCATCTATCGGGGCGACGCCCCCGAAGAGCTCCCTGCCGACGAAACGCTCGAAACGATCGACGGCGACCTCTCGTTCCCGCTGCGGTACGGGTACGCCTCCGTCGGAGACGTCGTCTCGGTCGGCGAGGCGGTCGACGACGACTGGCTCGGGCGAACGGTTTTCGCGTTCGACCCCCACGAGACGCACTTCTCGATCGCGCCCGAGCAACTCATCGAAGTCCCCGAGGACGTGTCCGTCGAGGAGATGGTGCTGTTTCCCTCCGTCGAGACGGCAACGTCGCTGGTTCTCGACGGACGACCGCGGGTCGGTGAGGACGTCGTCGTCTTCGGTGCGGGCGTCGTCGGCCTCTGTACGATCGGCGTGCTGGCGTCGTTCCCACTCGGGCGGCTCGTTGCCGTCGAGCCGATCCCGGGCCGGCGAGAGCGGGCTCGACACCTGGGGGCGGACGTCGCAGTCGCGCCCGACGAACTCGACGACGTCCTCGATCGTGGGCCCGACTGCGACGGTGCTGACCTGGTCTATGAACTCTCCGGACACCCGGAGACGCTCGACGACGCGGTCGGGGCTGCCGGCTACGACAGCCGCGTTATCGTCGGTTCCTGGTACGGTGACAAGCCGGCGACGGTCGATCTCGGAGCGTCGTTCCACCGCGATCGGATCTCGGTCGAATCGAGCCAGGTGAGCACGCTCGCGCCGGAAACCCGCGGTCGCTGGACGCGCGCTCGACGGGCGGAGACGGCGCTGTCCCGGCTTCGCGACCTCGACGTCGAATCGCTCATCACACACCGGATCCCGTTCTCCGACGCGCCGGACGCGTATCGCCTCCTCGACGAGCGCGCCGACGGCGTCCTCCAGGTACTGCTCACGTATCCGTGAACGGCTTTCAGTAACAACCGCAGCTCTCACTTCCACGAATGGCCCCACCCACCGACGACACGTACGAACTGACTGTCACGCGGGAGTTCATCGCACAGCACTATCTCACCGTCCCGGACCCCGGGCCCGAAGGCGAGATCAACAGCCACCACTTCACGGTCGAACTCCGGTTCGCAGGCCCGGAACTCGGCGCCTACGGGTACCTGGTCGACATCGACGCCGTCGAGGCCATCCTCGACGACCTCGAAGACCGGTACGGGGACGCGCTTCTCAACGACCTCCCCGAGTTCGAGGGCCTGAACCCGAGCATCGAGCACTTCGCGCGCCTGTTTGGCGACCGCGTCGCGGCGGCGCTCGACGATCCCACGCCAACGAGTCTGACTGTGCGGATCTGGGAAGACGACGTCTCGTGGGCGAGTCACAGCCGCGTCCTCGAGGAATGACGCACGCGCTTCCCCGGTATCTCGAATCGAAGCGGTCCGTCGACGAGCGGGCGCTATCTCGGTATGTCCGCGACCGGTTACTGGACGCGCTTCCTGCGGAGCCGCGGATCCTCGAAGCCGGGTGTGGGACGGGCGTCACCGTCCCACGCCTGCTCTCGTGGGGGCTCGACTCCGGCCGGTATCGCGGCGTCGACAGCGACGAGTGCATCGTCGCCTTCGCCCGTCGGGTCCGCCCGGCCGCGCTCCAGCGGGCGGGCTACGGGATTGTCACTGGCCCGTCACCGGTGTCGTCGGTGTCCGAGCGCGACGAGATGACCGCTGCGGCCGACTTCACCGTCTCGGATCTCGCCGTCTCCTTCGAGACCGGCGACGCGCTCGACGCACTCGACAGCGCGTCGGATCTGGACCTCGTCATCGCCCAGGCGTTCGCCGACCTGGTTCCACTACCGCGTCTCGTCTCAGCCGTCGAGTCGGCGCTCAGCCCGGGGGGACTCGCTTACTTCCCGATCACGTTCGACGGCGGCACGATCTTCCAGCCGGACCATCCCGCCGACGACGCGGTCGAACGCGCGTACCACGCCGCGATCGACGAGCGATCCGGACGTGATGTCCGGGCCGGTCGCCACCTCGCGGATCTGCTCCGCCGACGGGACGGTGATCTGCTCGCGATCGAAAGCTCCGACTGGATCGTTCGCCCCGTCGACGCCGTGTACCCGGCCGACGAGCGGTACTTCCTCTCGCGGATCCTCCGGTTCGTCGAGGAGACGATCTCTGATTCGGACCAGACAGTGCCCGCCCTCGACGTCTGGCTCGACGCGCGGCGCGACCAGCTCGCGGCCGGCGAACTCCTCTACGTCGCCCACCAGTACGACCTGCTCTATCGCGCTCCATAGAGCGGGACTCCCTGCGGAGGGGCTCCCACCGCGGACCGATACGTTCACGTCGCTCTCTCGGGAATTCGTTCGGACGCTATGGCACTGTTCGGTCTCCTCCCTCACACGCCGGTCGTGGATGTCTTCGTCGTCTTCGTCGCGACTGGGCTCATCTGGATGGGTAGCGGCTGGCTCGAGGGGTCGGCTGAGCGGCTCTCGATGTACTACGGGCTTCCGGCGGTCGTTCAGGGGTCGATCGTCGTCGCTGTCGGATCGAGCTTCCCCGAACTTTCGAGCGTCGTCTTCGCTGCCCTTTCGGGCGTTTTCGACATCGGTGTCGGCGCGATCGTCGGCTCTGCGATCTTCAACATCCTTGCGATCCCCGCCTTTTCGGCGCTCGTGTCGGACGAACCGCTCGAAACGAACCGGACGCTCGTCTACAAGGAAGCGCAGTTCTATATGATCGCCGTGTCGGTGCTCGTGGTCACGTTCGCATTCGCTGTTATCTACGCTCCCGTTCCCGATGGCCCGCCGCTCCTCGGACGGATCACGAGACCGCTCGCTATTCTCCCGCTGCTCCTGTACGGCCTGTACCTGTTCATCCAGTGGCAAGACGTCAACGACCACGATGCCGAACATCTCACGGATGACATTCAGATCGAACGACAGTGGCTCACGCTGGTCGCCGGTCTCGCCGTCATCCTCGTCGCCGTCGAACAGGTGGTCGGTAGCGTCGAGTCGTTATCGACCACGTTCGGGATTCCGGAACTGCTCGCCGGGGTGACGATCGTCGCTGCGGCGACCAGCCTGCCGGACCTCCTCGTGAGTGTTCGCGCCGCCCGCAGGGGGAAGAGCGTCACGAGCCTCGCGAACGTATTAGGTTCGAACACGTTCGATCTGCTCGTCGCGATCCCGCTCGGAGTGCTCATCGCAGGCAGCGTCGTCATCGATTTTGCGACGGCCGTCCCGATGATGGGTGTGCTCACCCTCGCGACCGTGCTGCTCTTTGCGGCCCTTCGAACTGACCTCTCGCTGACAAAACTCGAAGCGTACGCGCTGATCGTCAGTTATCTGTTGTTCGTCGCCTGGATCATTGCGGAGGTGCTTGGCGTGACCGGCGCTCTCCGCTGAGGCTGCTTCCCAAACACCTCGTGCTATAGCCCTTGACGCTGGACTCCGGAGATGCCCCATCCGCATTCGTTCTTTCGGGCGAGTGGTTTTCCTTATGACTTCTTCCAGTTCGGGTCCGCGCCGTCGGACATCTGCTCGCAGAACTGTCGGAGGAACGTCTTCTGGTCCGTTTGGCCGGCGCCGGCCGCCACGAGCGTCTCCTCCAGTCCGTCGCGGTTCTGGTGACAGCACTCGCGGTGGCAGGGCTTACAGAGGTACTCGAAGTCCTTCCCCTTACGGCTCCAGCGGTCTCCGTGTTTATCGTACTCCCGCGCGTCGTCACGCGCGACTGTCTCGCCGCACGCGATGCAGGTCACCTGTTGGTCGGTGCCGTCTTTCCCTACCGTCGGAGCAGTTAGCATTACCGGTCCACCTCCCCCATAATGGTATCGAGGCTGCCGAGCGTCGCGACGAGGTCGGCGACGTACTCGCCCTCCGCCATTGCTGGCAGTGCTGACAGGTTCGAGAACGACGGGCCGCGGATCTTGAACCGTGCAGGGGTTTCCGTGCCGTCGGCGCGGATATAGATTCCCAGTTCGCCCTTGGCGCCTTCGACGGCCCGGTAACACTCGCCAGATGGTTTTAGCGTCCGCGGCACGTTGGCCTGACAGATCCGATCGGCTTTCGGCCAGCCCTCGAGAAGGTCGAGACACTGTTCAACGATTGCGGCGGATTCCTCGATCTCTTGCAGTCGGACGAGTACCCGAGAGAAGTTGTCGCAGCCGTCCTCGGTGACGACGTTCCACTCAAGCTGGTCGTAGTACCCGTATGGATCGTCTCGCCGAAGGTCGTACTCAATACCGGAGCCGCGAGCGACTGGCCCAGTCACCCCGTACTGCTTTGCCACCTCCGGTGGCAACTCACCGGTGTCGACACAGCGGATCTGGAAGACCTCATTGCTGGTCAGGAGGTCGTGATACTCCGCAAGCTTCCGCGGGAGTCCGTTGGTGAAGGCGCGTACGTCCTCAAAGAACTTCGCGCGGGGCTTGGGGAGATCCCAGGCGACACCGCCGACCCGGAAGTAATTGAACATCATCCGCTGGCCTGTCAGGTCCTCTAGGAGGTCTTGGACGACGTCTCGATCCCGGAAGCCATACATAAATGTAGCGTTGAATTCACCGCTGACATCCAACGCATACATAGCGGTGAAGAGCAGATGCGAGAGGATCCGCGACAATTCGGCGCTCATCGTTCGGATGACCTGTGCGTACTCCGGGACGTCGATGTCGGCTAAGTCTTCGATGACGCGAGCGTAGGCCCATTCGTTGAGCAAGCCCGCACCTCCCCAATCCCAGCGGTCGGGGTAGGGCATAATCTGGTGACGGTAGGTGCCCTGTTGGCACATTTGTTCTTCGCACCGGTGGATATACCCGATATCTGGCTCGACCTCGGCGACTGTCTCTCCGTCGAGCCTCGCCTCTAAATGCAACACCCCGTGAGTGGAGGGATGATGTGGCCCGATGTTGATATGCATCGTTTCCGCCGCTCCGTCCTCGCGATGATCCTCCTGCAACGGGTTAACGTGCTCCCGCAGCGTCACGATCTGTGATTGGGTCTGATCGTACTCCATCGACAATGGGTGGCCCTGCCACGTCTCCGGCAGGAGAATCCGTCGCAGGTCTGGGTGATCTGCATACTCGATTCCGACGAGGTCGTAGGCCTCCCGCTCGTGCCACTCTGCTGTGCGGTAGACCGGCGCGGCCGACTCGCTGACCGGATTATCTTTCGGAGCAGGGACCACGACTGCCAGCTCGCGGGTCCTGTCGTCGTAGCTCGTGAGGTGATAAATCGTCTCGAAGCGGTCTTCGTACTCTTGAGCGGTCACGCACGAACAGTGGTCGAACCCCGCCGCAGAGCGAAGTGTCGAAAGGACCGCCTGGACGCGGTCGGCCCGGATCACGATCGCAGATATGTTCCCGTGCGATTCACGGCTGACGACGGCGTCGTCGGGGAGAACAGTGACCGCTGTGTCTCCGACCGAGTCGGCGGTCACGCGCTGTTGTTGCTGCATCGTTCACGGACGTCAGTTTTCGGTGTAGGACGGTAGGCACTCTGCCTCATCTGTGTGGCCATATAAGTACGCCACGGAGGCTCCGCCCGCAAACGCCGATCTCTAGAGCGGCCGTCGGTGCTCAACCCGCGCGGTTATCCGGCGGCCCTGCCGGTGGGTCGTGGTCGAGGTACTGTGATCCAGCGTCCGCACTCTACAGTTGACATCCTCCTCCGGCTAGAGTGGTCTGCGCTAGTTGTAAATATCCAATAGCCGAGCCAACGGACGGCGAGTGAAGCAGTGCCGTAACCCCGTTTCAATCGTCTCGAAAGCGTGCATATCCAGCAAGTACTGTACTTGCTCGTATTCAGCAGTTACAGTGACCACACAAGGCGCGGGCATTCTCCTTGGTGTTTATAAGCAAGGCGAGTTCCTCGGTGCTTGACCCCGAGGCGATTCACGGGGCGGTGTGAGTGAAGATTTAGGTATCCGTTCTCGAACGCAGCATATGCGCTATCTCACGGTGTTAGTCAAACCGGATGATGGCGGTGCCTTCCATCCGCTTGGAGACGAACTGACAGCTGAACCGTCCATCAAGCGGCAGGCCATTCATCGCGTCGATCTTCTCGCTGATGACACCGTGTTGCTGCTGGCCGAGGCAAGCGGCAGTCAAGAGCGTTACGAGGAAATTATGGCGGCGTCCCCATACGTGATTAATTATCTTACCGCCGGCGACAACCGCTGGATGGCGGTGAGCCAATTTGAACCGACCGACGAGATTCGTCGGGCACTGGAACTCCAACGCGAGTCGTTCGTGCTGATGGACACGCCGATACGCTTCACGCCCGAAGACTACCTGAAGATCACGTACCTCGGAACCGAGAAGACATTCAGAACTCTGTCCGACTACGCTGCTGAAATGGACTCAATCACGTTCGAAATCCTCAGTATGGGAACGTATGAGGCGGACGGGTCCTCGCTCAGTAGGGTGCTCACCTCCCGGCAAGAAGAAGTGCTTGAGGCAGCCGTAGAGCTGGGATATTACTCTGCACCCCGGCAGGCGTCACTTGCAGACGTCGGTGAGGCCGTCGAGATCTCTCCCGGAACGGTCGGTGAACACCTCCGGAAAGTCGAAGAGCGTGTGTTCGGCGAACTTGTCTCGCGTTAGTGTCTCATTCCCGAGCGGGGCTGTGAGCGTCGCCCCTGGCGCTTCGCTGCTCCTCACTGAACGCTCCCTCGATGAACGGGTCGATGCTACTCTCGATGGCCCGAGAGAGGATCTTCGCCATCGCGGTGTCGGCCGACCAGATCGCGGTCTCTTCACCTTCTGAATCGAGTGGCCTCGCCGAGAGCAACACGACGCGGTCGTCGACGATGAGGACTCGGCCGGAATGATCGACGGGACGCTCGATCGCCTTCGCGACACTGACCTCGTCGATCTCGGAGAATTGCTCTCTCACGGCCGCACTCTCGCAGATGACGCGGACCGGAGCGGTGACGGCCTGCGACTCGAGGGTCGCCGGGGGCTCCGTCGGGACCAGTGCAGGCGATGGAGCAGCGAAGAGTACCGTCTCCGTCGCCTGACGGGCAAGTTGCCGACGCGGTGGTGGACCGGATCGCGGCCGTGGGTGATCCACACGTCGCCGCGCATTTCGCCGTCGACCTGTGTCTCGCGCTGGGCTTTCAGGAACGAGAAGGCACGGTCGGCTTCGCGTTTCAGCCGCTCGGCGAACTGCCCCCGTGCGGTGTCTAGGCTCACCGGTCGGTAGCGCTTCGGCGTCGACTTCTGTATTTCGACCAGGCCGAAGTCGGCCAGTTCTTCGGCTGCGCCATACTCCTGTGAGCGCGGCACATCCGTCTCCTCGTGGATCTGTTTCGCCGTGCCGACGTTGAGGGACTGAAGCGCGACGAATACCTGCGCCGCGTAGTTCGATAACCCAAGTCGTTCGAGCGACTCGACCGCCTCGTGCTCGGAGATGTCAGTGTCGACCGCCGTGCTCATACTGTTCCTCCCGCGCCCTCGGTCCCGTCGAGCGGTTCATCTGCGGTGGTCGCAGTTCTGTCGTCGGTTCGGGGCCCAAGCGCCGTGTTGGGATCGTCGTTGACGATGTAGTCCCAGACCGCGAGCGCCGACGGTAAGATGAGCAGCGAGGCGAGGAACGAGTAGATGATCGAAATCGCCGTCAGCACGCCGAACTGACCGAGCACTGCGAGCACCGCGAGGACAAGGACGCCGATACCGAACGACGTCGTCGCCATACTGCCGAGAAGTGCCCCACCGGTTCCGACGACGGTGCGCTCGAGCGCCTCGAACAACGGCCGTTCGCGGCGCTCGTCGATGAAGCGATGGACGACGTGCACCGAGTAGTCGATCCCCAGACCGATCGTCAGCGAGAGGATCGTCGCGGTGAACGAGTTGAACGAGATCCCGAGCACTCGCATCGTCCCGGCAACGGCTGCGACCGCGACGACGATCGGAACGAGATTCGCGACCCCAAGCGACGGCAACCCCTCCAGGATCCAGTAGACGAAGACGAGGAAGACGACAGTCGCACCGAGCGCAATCGAGAGGCTAGTGATCGCGGACTCGAATATCAGGTCCGAGACCTGCTGGAACACGATGGTGTTGCCTGTCGCGGTCGCGTCATATCGGAACCGCTTTGCGACCTCTCGGGCGGCCGCGGTGGCCTCCCTATCGGAGGCGTCAGCGGTCGTTGAGTAGACGATGCGGGCGCTCCGGTGGTCGCCGGCGAGATACTGCGAAGCCCGATCGCCGACCGGCGACTGTTCGAGTTCGCGGTAGATCGTCGCGAGGTTATCGTCGGGCACGCCGTTGTCGTTGCGGTCGTTCCGCTCGACCAGCGCGGCGAACTCGGGATTCTGGTCCGCGTAGTCTTGGATGATCGTCACGATGCTCGTCGACTCCGGGCGGCGGTCAGTTGCGCTGACGAACTCCTCCGGTGGGTTCTTTCCTGCGCGGTAGATGCGCTCGAGGGCGGCGTCGTTCTCCAATCGCCCTTCCACATATATCGTTACCGACCCCCCCTGTGACCGCGTAAACTCGTCCTCAAGGAAATTCAGCGTCGCAACGACGCTGTACTCGCTGGGCGCGAACGGTTCGGGGAGTGACTTCAGGAACGGAGAGACCTCTTCCGGCGGCAGGAAGTCTTCCTGGGAGAAGGAGGTGTCGACGCCGGTTGCGTAGCCTGCCGCGCCTGCGCTGAATATCAAGCCGGCGACGAGGACGATGACCGGAGCCTTCCGCGCGAACAGGACGCCGACAGAGAGCACCTGTCCCAGACTCGAGCCTTCCTCGCCGAGGGGCTTCTGGCTGAAGGTTGGCACTGGCCAACTGTCGCGGTTCCGATCGAGCCACACTTTCGCTGCCGGCAGGAAGATACCGAAGATCAGGAAGGTGAAGATGATGCCGCCGCCCGCGACGAGACCGAAGTCACGGATTGGCGGAAGTGCAGAGACCAGATTCGAGAGGAAGCCGATAACTGTCGTGCCGGTGACGATGAAGAACGCAACCAGCAACTGATCGGTCGCGACCGTCATCGCTTCTTCGACGTCTAATCCGGTTGCGCGGTCCTCCCGGTAGCGGTTGATCGCGTGAATTCCGAAGTCGATCCCGACCGCCAGAAGCAGCGGCGGGACCGAGATCATAATATTGTTGAACGGGATCCCCGCCAGACCGAGGAATCCAAAGGTCCAGATCACCGCCATCAGGAGCGAAATTACCCCGAGGAAGAGATCCAGCAGGTCGCGGTAGGCGACAATCAGGAATCCGACGATGAGAATCACGGCCGCCGGCGTGACGATCAACAGTGAGTCGGAGATGACCGTGCTGAACTCGTCGGCGATCGTCCCGCTGCCGAAGGCTGTAACGTCTGCCGACAGTTCGGCGTCGATGATCCGCTGGGCCTGATTCTGGATCGACGTCATCGGGCTTTCGCCGGACTGGCCAGTGCCGCCACCCACGTCCTGTGGCAGATCGTGCGTGACGACGCCGATTGTCGCCGAGGCCGACGCCGCCTTTCGATTGAAATCGTTGCTCAGCGTGCCAGTGAATTCCGGGTTGTCTGCATTGTCACGGATGGCCCGCCGAATTTCGGTCGGCGTCGCGTGCTCGAGCACCGAGATCTGCTCGTCAAGCGTCGTCGCCGACGGGTCGATGGTCTGTGCAATCGTGGCCGCGGCGGAGGACGTCTCTGAGACGTGCATATCGTCACGCTCTTCGAGTGCCGCCTGGGATCGCAGCATCGCAAGCAACGACTGCTTCGAGAGGACGTTCGTGCTCCGCTGGACGAGCTGGGTGCTTCCCGGTTCGGGCCCGAACACGGGGATGAACTCATTTTCGATGCGATCGAGCGCATTCGCGGCGGGAATGTCCTCGGCGAACTGTTGTGTCCCCGACTCCGTCGAGATGCTTCCCAGCCCAGCGCTGAAGACCAGCGTCACGACGAGGAACACCAGCATTACCTTTTTTGGGCGGTTGACGATGTTGTAATCCGCCCAGTCGATGAAGCGCTGGAAGTCGACTATCATTGGTCACCCCCGTCGGCGGTAGTAGAGGCCCCCGCCGGCGACGACGAGCACGATCACGACACCGGCGATCGGAACGATCGGCGGTCCACCGCCGGAGCTACTCATCACCTCGACGGGGACCTGATACGTATCGGAGATGATCGTATCGCCGTCCTCGTCGTCGTACTGGAAGTCCATCTTCACCGGGTACGTCTTCGCTGTCGCGTCGCCGTCGGCGCTGAGCTGGAAGACCATCGTCTCGGACTCACCGGGTTCGAGGCGACCGATGAACGCCTCGTCGTCGGACGACGACAGCGGCGAGTTCATATAGATCTTCGCGGAGACGTCCGAGACCGCATAGTCGCGGGTGTTCGTCACCGTCACCTCGAACTCGCCGCCGGAGCCCGCGCCGAACGTCCCGTTGACCGGTTCGACGTCGAACTCGGGCGACTGCTCGCTGATCATCACTCGCTTGGGGACTGCCTCGGCCTGCCGCGCGGTGTCGTCCTGATCGCGGTAGCTGACGCCGAAATCGAACTGCTGCGGCACTGCGGAGGCACTACTCGCGACTTCGACCTCGAACGAGAACGCCGCTGACTCGCCCGGGTCGAGCGAGCCGACAGCGACGGAGTCCTCGACCGGCGTGATCGTCGGACCGGGATCCTGTAACGTCACGACCGCGTTGTCGGCGGGCATCGGGCCCGTGTTAGTGATCGTCCCCGTGACGGCCCCCTCCTCGCTGACACGAAGAGAACTGTTGAGGTTCGATATCTCAAAGGTCATCTCGGAGTGCGCGCGAAGCGGCACAGTCAGCGAGGGGGTCGATCCGGTGGTACCGTCGGACTTCTCGAAGTCGATCTGCGACGAGAGCGCATAGCTCCCCGCAGAAGCACTGTCCCGAAGTCCGATGTCGAACTCGAACGTACGGTTCTCGTTGCGCTCCCAGACGTCGACGAACTGCGTGCTCGACTTGTTGGAGCCGACTGAGACGTCGGGTGCCGACGACGAGAGTGTCAGCTCTGAGTCGTAGGCAGCGTCGTCGCCGACGTTCTTGACCGTCACCTCGAGCGTTCCCTGCCCGCTCACGGTGGCCGTAGAAGCGGTGTCGACGACGTCGAACCGGGGACCGGACTCGACACGAACTGGAAGGTAAATCGTGGTCTCCCGCTCGACGTCATTGCCCGCGCCGTTATCATACTCATAAGAGAGGCGGAGCGGAATCCGGTAGGTACCGCTGTTGACGTTCGAGGGCACGTTCAGCTTCAACGAGAGTTCGGCGGGCGTCCCGTCCGGCAACTGTTCGACGTACAATTGTTCGGTCTCGACTTCGATCGGACCAGCATCTCGCGGTCGGATGTGAACGTTATGTGCCGCGCGCGTGCCGTCTTCGGCACCCTCGCCGTCGTTCACCAACTGGAAGGCGAGTTCGTTCACGCCGCCGGGCTGGAGAGACGGGTCCGGCGTGACCGTCTGTATATTTGGGTTCGACGTCAACGCGACCGCAGGAACTGCGCTCGCGAGAAGCGATGCGACTATCAGGGCGGTGCAAAGCTTCCTTTTCATAGCTGCGATGCCACGCCGTGTTGTGGTTGGATGGAGGGTTTCCACTCCCGTGTGACGTGGCTATCATTTACACGTCTGAATGATGGTATATAAGATATTATAATTCTCTACAGACAGTATTCGCTCTGTGGTCTCCATCAGTGGAACGGAGTCAGCAACCCGTTGTGTCCGCCACCCAGTTCTGTTCGGAGTCCACCCAGCGCGCTCGATAGATACAACGCTTGTTTGAGATTTGTATGCCTTTTGGTGATCCTACAACTATTATCAACTAGGATGATGCATCAGTCACTTATCCGGCACTCATTGGTCTGATTGATATCGGACTCGCTGGACTTCTCTTTCTGATCGTCCCGCCCTGGGGGTGCTGATGGCTATCGCCGGGATCCTCGTCGTCGGGACGTGTCTCTTCCGGCAGCTAGAGCACTCTTGGACAGCCCGTTGAGTTCACGAAAAATCCGATAGATGCCGCCGAACACGGGCAGATCACAACGATGCTCGGGCACGTAGCTGAACCGTTTGCCAGGCTCGGTGCGGAACATCGACGGGAGCGAGCCACGATCATTGCGTGCCCGGTACTGTGGTCGCCATTCTAACAGTTCCGTCGTCGGCGTCGTACTCACTTCGACCCCACAAGGGTCTGAAACCTGCTTGACCCACTCCATCATCGCGTCGTGGTTCGCCTTCGACCCTACAAGGGTCCGTCTGAAACCCTCGATCGCGCCGAACTGCGGTTCAGCCGAGCAGGCTTCGACCCTACAAGGGTCCGTCTGAAACTTCGTTCTCCGCGTACTGCGGGAGCGTCCGCGAGAGGCTTCGACCCCACAAGGGTCCGTCTGAAACGCTTGGACGATGAACATCGAGACGATAGCTGCTGAGAGATATAATATGGATCACTCTCGATAGATAAAAAGGAATCTGGTGCCAGCGGGCTATTTATAACAGTGAGTACACTGCCGATGAATAGGTAGCCAACCGCCACTGTCCCGGCCACAAGCATCCCTCGGATACCGATGAAGACGGATCTTTTGAGGCCTCTCTCTAGAGCACCCGCAGTTCGGGCAGTACGAGATGACGAAGGTTCCATATTACCTTTCTCTTAAGACAGGTAAAATACCGCAAGAGTTGAATTATTTGTTTCTCCAAGCGTTACCTCACTTATCTGCTATTCGAGGCGAAACCCCCGCCCTTTCCGCGAGGCGAGAGTGTTCCGACGCCGAGTCGGAACCAAGGAGCGAACAGGCGGGGATCAAGCGGACACTCTGTGGGAAAAACCACCGGACTGTGGTCGGACTGGGTGACCGACCGAAAGTTTTGCCGTGGCCCACCATACCGGAAACTGCTACGGAATCGGTGAGACGCTGGCCCCCAACAGACAAGGGGCGGTGACGAACGCGGTCTGTTCGTCACACGGCAATGACGTCGATTCCGATGGGGTCGTCCGAGAGACTCCGTCTCTCGTGATCACGAAAATCTCCGATTTTCGAACGACCTGCGTGACCGGGCCACAGCCCTACAGCGAGAGAGAAAACGAGAGTTTCGCCGGTATGCTGCCGGTTCCCTCTGAGTGCGGGTTGGAACCGTAACGTCCTGCTTCGGCAGGCCGGTCATCCAGTGGCCGGATGCCACGGCCTGAAGGCCGTGGAGGAGGTCACCGAGTGACTCCCTTCCGAACTTCGGCATCTACTGTGAAGGGATGGGCTTTCGCCTCGCTACCACTGTAACGGATCACTGGCCAGTGAACGTAGTCAACGTCTCTTCAGTAACCCCGGACCGGGAGTGGATTGTAACAAAATCGTTCTCTTTGATCACGGTCTGTCCTGTTGGCGTAATAGTTCCTTCATCACGATTGATTCTGACGACCAACACATCTGAAGGAATGAGTCCCTCTTCGTTCGCTTCTTGGAGCGTCTTTTCCGCAATTGGCGCTTCTTTTCTGACAATAACTTCAATGACATCTGCATCGCCAGCAAGCCCTGCGACACCAGTGACTGGTGATGCCAACTCTTCATCACGAGGGCCGAAGGGGGAATAGGGGCGAAAATACTCTCGGTGGATTAGATCCTCGTCGTCAATCTCGATACCAAGTGATGTAATTTCCTGTGCAATTCGCGTGAGATCGTCGGTATCTGTCCCAACAACTGTAATCCGGAGATCGCCTTTGCCAGACATAATCTCGCGGATATTTATCACGCCTGGTATATCGAGGACTCGTTGGGCCATCTCCTCCCGGTCACGAGATCCCGTACTGCAGACGTAATGGTTCGTGAGCCGTCCTCCAACCTTCTGATAATTAATATCGGTATGATATCCTTGGATTACGCCCGCTTCTTCGAGACGACGAATTCGATTCCGCACAGTCGGCGCTGAAACATCGACTTTCTCCGCGATATCAGGTGCAGATGTGTGGCGGGCCTCCTGCGACAGATAATACAGAATTCGTTCGTCGACGGTATCGATCTGAAGAGACATACTTATACGCTAGGATTAGGTCCGTATCGTCTTTTAAGTTACTGTTTGGTGTCTGATTAATTTCTGGTACAGTTTCCGATTCTAGCAAGAATTTGATAGCCAGAAGTCCGCTATACCCGCGATAGAATCCGTAACACACTAGAAGAACGAATAGAAACATTTCTCCACTTCACCTACTGAATCGTTTGTAAAAACGGAGAATATTTATCTTATCGTAGTATGGCAACCAATATGGTCTCACAGTTCACGCTTGCTGCAACGTCAATTGGGATCGGTACACGGGCTAGTCCGAGCCACAGAACCATCCGCCAACTTGCATCCTTCACCGAAAGTACGTCCATACCGTACTTATGGCAGTACTCATATGGTTTGCGTCGTGCACTAGACAAGTACCAGGTTGCTTTTGAACAATGGTGATGTAAGTATGAGTGATCCGCACGATGAACCAGAGGTACCGGATACCTTACCTGAGGCGCTAATCCAACGGATCGACTCGTTAGAACCCCCTGAGCTGAAAGCCGTTCTCTCGTACGTTGAACGCCGTATTGACGCGCTTCGTGTCCCCATCGAAGAGGAAATTGAGGCGACCGCGGCTGGAGAGGTCCTCCAAATTGAGAACTATGGAGTGTACGCACTCGTGCGTAAGCATCCGCCGAATCCGGATGGTCCTGGAGTTAACACGGATATTGTCTCACTATACCACGTCCACCGAGAACCGCAGCCAGATGGAACAGAATCACTGCACTGGGCGTACCTCGGAGATGTCCATAATTCGGAACAAATTCGCTGTGATTCCTGCGGGGCCCACCTCGATAAAAATGCATCTGTCTGCCCTCATTGTGGCAATAAGCACATCACCCAGTCTGAGACGGAGGAGTAAGCGATGACAAAGTCACTGACAAAGCGTCTTCTCGTCCCGGTTGTAGACGAAGAGGATGCACGTGAAACGGCCCAGATACTCGATGACTATGACTATGGCCACGTAACCGTCGTCCACGTAATCGAGAAAGGAGAAGGAGTTCCCGACAAGCTCCCTCTCGAACAGGCTGAACAACGGGCTTCGGAGGCATATGGTGCGTTTCGTGGAACCATCCCGGAGATTGACACCGAAACTGCATACCGTCGAGATGTCGTTGCTGCGATCCTCGACGTCGCAGCGGATGTGGATGCCAGCGCTATCGCGTTTCGTCCTCGTGGTGGAAACCGTCTCGTCCAGTTCTTGTCCGGTGACACGGCGCTCAAACTGATTACGGAGGCAGATCTGCCCGTTATTGCACTCCCAGAAGAGACCGAAAACAAATGATCGGAGAGCTAATTTGAATATGCATACACGTAGCGACGCGCGTAACACTGGTGGTATCGTATGAGTGAGACCGAGCAAGAACTCGCCCGTGATCTCGGCTTCCTCGAGGCCTACACGATCGGTCTCGGGACAATGATTGGTGCAGGGATTTTCGTTCTTCCAAGCATCGCTGCCGAGCAGGCCGGTCCCGCTAGTATGGTCTCCTTCTTCGGTGGAGGGTTGGTGTCGTTGTTAGCGGCTCTCTCCCTCTCGGAATTGGCGACCGGAATGCCGAAAGCAGGCGGCAGTTACTACTACGTCAATCGAGCGCTCGGCCCATTCTTCGGAAGTATCGTCGGCTGGGGGATGTGGGCTGGGCTGACGTTCGCTTCAGCATTCTATATGATTGGCTTCGGCCAATACCTTCTGCCGGGACTCGGCCAGTACATTGGGTTCCTTGCTGGCTGGGGGCAGATCGGCATTACTGTCGCAGCACTCGTAATGGCAGCGTTGCTGACTGGCGTCAACTACTATGGCGTCAAAGAAACCGGTGCGCTCCAGAACGTCATCGTCCTATCGCTTGTTGGACTTATTCTCGCCTTCCTCGCTCTGGGTATCATCAGTGGGCCGACGCTCGGTGAATTCAACCCTAATGGGTGGCCCGCAGTTGCAGCGACGATCGGAACAGTCTATGTTTCGTTCATCGGCTTCGAGGTCATTGCGACGAGTGCCGAGGAGATCAAAAACCCGAGCCGAAACCTTCCGCTCGCGATGATCGCAGCCGTGGTAACGCCGACGCTGATGTACGTGGGCGTGATGTTCGTTTCGACGGGAACGCTTTCGATTGAAGCTCTTGCGACATCCCAGATTCCGGTTGCCGACGTTGCGACCGAATTTATGGGGGCAATCGGAGCGCTGGTAATGATCGTCGGAGCTGTGCTTGCGACGGTTTCGAGTGCGAATGCCAGCATTCTTTCAGCTGCTCGAGTCAACTTCGCGATGGGTCGTGATCGGATCCTCGTCAACTGGCTCAACGAGGTTCACGAACGGTTCCGGACGCCGTACCGGGCGATTACGGTTACGGGAATTATCACGCTCGTCCTGATCGCGGTCGGCGTTGGGGTCGGAACACTCGCCGAGGTGGCGAGTTTTATGTACCTCGTGACGTACGCCCTCGTCCACGTTGCTGTCGTCGTGTTGCGCCGGGCAAACCCAGATGCGTACGATCCGTCGTTCAAGATCCCGATAGGTCTGTATCCTATTGTGCCAATTCTGGGATTCGTGTCCTGTCTTGTGATTCTGGTACAAATGAACTTTATTGTCCAGGCTATCGGTACTGTTATCGTCGTCTTCGGTGTGCTCTGGTATTTCGGATATGCACGCAATCGGGCACTCAGTGCGAGCTTGGTCGGTGAAGCAATTGCTCCTGAACCAGAAGCAATGGAAGGCGGCGAAGGTCGCTATCGCGTCGTCGTCCCGGTCGCGAATCCGGAGACCGAACGCGATCTCCTCAAAATGGCAGCAGCGAGCGCACACGCTCACGAAGACGAACGCGCCGAGGTAATCGCCGTGAACGTCATTGAGGTTCCACCCCAGACGTCGCTCTCTCAGGATCTAACATTCGAGGAGGAACGGGTTGAGCGACAGCAGGCATTGCTTGATTCTGCCCGCGATATCGCATCTGAACTCGATATCGGGCTCCGAACCCGGGCAATTGCGGGGCGAAGTGCTGGGTCCGTCATTCTGGATGTGATTGAAGAAGAAAACGCCGATCACGTCCTTCTTGGCTGGCAAGGGACGCGAAGTCGGCGTGAGCACGTCCTCGGATCGACAATCGATCCTGTCATTGGACGTGCCCCGTGTGATGCGACGCTGGTAAAGCTCGGATCCGAAGGTGGGCGCGGAGAAGGGGATATTATTGCGCTCGCTGGCGAGGGCCCACACGCGCCGGTCGCAGCCCGGCGTGCTGCCGAATTCGTCTCTGCAGCTGATGATGCCTCGCTGACGCTGCTTAATGTGCAATCTCCCGAGAACGACAGTGATGAAGACCTCTCGCCAACTGAGCGTGGTGAAGCAGTGATTGCCGAGTTAGCTGAACGCGCCGGAATTGAATATATGTCGTACGATACCAAAGTGGAAGTTGCCGAAGATACCGAACAGGCTATTATCGAGGTCGCTCAGGAATACGACACGGTCTGCGTCGGTGCGACACGTTCGGGGACGGTTTCGCAGGCTGTATTTGGATCGCTCCCGGAGAAAATCGGCGCAGAACTATCGCAAACGGTCGTGATGGCACGCGGAGAGGAGGAATCTCCGATGTCAATTCGTGAAGCACTGATGCGGAGATTGGAGGTCTAACCACTATGTACATCATCGTCATCGGCGCCGGAGATATTGGCACACCGCTTATTGATATTGCGACGCAGTTTGGAAACGAAGTCGTCGCTATCGAGCGCGATGAAAAGCGCGCGAATCAGGCTGCAGATCAGTTTGATTGCTTGGTATTGAATGCTGACGCCACAACAAAAGAAACGCTAGAGGATGCTGGTGCTGAGCGGGCTGACGCACTCATCTCGACGACTGATCAAGATGCAACGAACGTGATGACCTGCCTGCTCGCAAAAGAGTTCGAAATTCCTGCGATCCTCTCGGTCGTCCACAACCCGGAGCATATGGGGTTGTTCAAACAGATTGGTGTCAACACAATGGAAAACCCTCAACAGCTCATTGCTGAGTATCTCTACCGGGCTGTAGCGCGGCCGGCAATTGTCGATTATATGCGTATTGGTGAAAATGCAGAGGTGTTCGAAATCGAGGTCACCGAAGAGGCACCTATCGCAGGGAAGACGCTCCAAGAAGCTACACAGGAGGGACTGATTACTGCCGAGATGCTCGTTGTTGCGATCGAACGTGAAGGCGATGATCAACCGATCACTCCTCGCGGGAATACAACCATCAAGAAAGGCGACCTGCTGACAGTGTACTCTGGTGTCGGTGCTGATCCAGAGATTACGGACATCTTTGGACACTATGAAGATCACTCCCAGTAGGCTGACAATGTCGAATTCCGAGAACATCTCGGAAACTCTGATCGCAAATACGGAGAACGAATGAACGGAGCCATTGCAACTGTCGGCCGAGATATCGGTCGCATCTTGGAAGCGCTTGGCGGGCTGATGCTAGTCTCGCTCGCTGTACCTCTCCTCTGGGGAGAGTACTATGCGCTCCCGGCATTGCTGGTCTCCGCTATCATTCCGTTAGGAATTGGCTGGCTGCTCTATCGACGATTCAAGGACGCTGAAGCACCGAGCCGGTTCCACGGGATGATTGTCGCCGCGTTAGGATGGTTTTCCGTTGGCCTCTTCGGCTCGTTGCCATTCCTGTTGATTGCCTGGAGCGTCCAACTCGGCGTATCAGGATTTACAACACCCGCTCAGACAGCGACTCTGGCAGCGTTTACCGAGCCGCTCAACGCCGTCTTCGAGAGTATGAGTGGCTTCACGGGTACAGGACTCACGATGACCGACAATGAGGAAGTGCTCCCACGCACACTCCAGTGGTGGCGGACGTTCACCGAATGGGTCGGTGGGGTCGGAGTGATCGTTTTGACGACAGCGATTCTCTCACGCCCTGGGAGCGGGTCACTGACGCTTTATGAAAGCGAGGCTCGCTCGGAGAAGATTCACCCAAGCATTGTCTCGACGGTTAGGACGATCTGGTGGATCTTCATTCTGTTCACGTTCGTTTCTATCCTCGCGCTGTGGCTCGCGGGGATGCCGATCTGGGGAGCGATCAATCACGGGATGACCGGCCTCGCAACCGGTGGGTTCTCAATTACAGACAACTCGATTGCGACCTACGATAGCGCCCTGATCGACTTCGTGTTGATTCCGGTTATGCTGCTGGGCAGCATCGCGTTTCCGGTACATTATCTCATCCTCCGAGGGGATCTCCGAAACTTCTATTCGGATCTTCAGACGCGGTGGGTATTTGGTTATATGAGTATTGGGTCGGCGTTGTTGTGGGGCTTCCTCTACTACGCTGGTCCCTATGGGACACCCTTCGCTGCTTTGCGCTATGGCCTGTTCCAGTTCGTCTCGGCTGCCACCTGTACCGGATTCCAGACGGCTGTCGATTCGACCAATGTTGCACTTGGCCGGTGGCCCTCGTACGCTCAATTGACGGTCACATTCGGGATGTTTGTTGGTGGTGCTGCTGGATCAACTGCCGGCGGCATCAAACTCATTCGTGGACTGACGCTCGCGAAGGGAATTCGGTATCAGATTGCGGATGTCTTCTACCCCGAGACTGCCGTGCGCCGACTGCAAATTAACGGCCGGCGACTGAATGAGGATGAAGCGAGCCGCGAATTTATGGAGGCAGCAATCATCGTCGTCCTTTGGATTACCTTCCTGGTCGTCGGTACCTTCATACTACTTCTCACGCTCCCGTCAGGAGAGTATTCACTCGCCAACGTCGTGTTCGAGGTAGCTAGCGCACAGGGGAACGTGGGTCTCTCGTCGGGAATTACGGGGCCTGAGTCACTCCCGACGATTGGAAAGATCGTGTTTCTCTTCCATATGTGGATCGGGCGGCTCGAGATCATTCCCGTACTCGTGATGCTCCGAACAATCTTCAAGCGTGGAGGACTCTACCAATGAAACTGGACAGTCTTCCGGTTCTTTCCTCTGTGTTCGAAGCTGGTGCCGATGACCGCATCTTCGATTCGCTGCTGTTGCTTGGTCCCCTCATTATTGGTTTGATTATCGTTCTGAATCGGTCTCTCGTCACTGAGACGCTTGCGATTGCATATCTCGGGGTGTTCGTCGTGTACATCCTCTATCGAGGGGTCCAGTAAAGCGAAAAGGGAGACTCCTCGTTGTGTTTCCATCCTCAGCGAACGCTCACTGAGGGTGGCACTGTGCAATCGCGCTGCGAACAGTATCCCGTTGACCAACGAATGTTAAGCGGGTACCGTGCTGCAGCGTCAGATCTGGTTTGGGAATCTGTGCATCACCATCACAGCTGACGAGCGCGACCAGGACACCATCCGGAAGGAACTCATCAAGTTCACGGATTGATTTCCCAATCAACCACTCCGCCGTAACTTCGATCTCCTGAACGTCTTTATCCCGGCCGAGATCAGTCATCCATTCCGATAGTGCAGGTCGCTCAATCGCGTTATCCATCTCCTGAGCGATCGCATCGCTCGCCGAGATTGCGCGGACGCCAAGCTCCTCGAACGCTTCGACATTATCTGGCGTATTCACGCGAGCAATGACAGTCTCGACATCGAATTTAGAGTTTGTGAGCTGCGCGATGAGCAAGTTCACATCGTCGTTGGCCGTCGTTGCGGCGACAGTTTTAGCATTCTCAATTCCAGCACTCTGAAGGACACTCGTATCAGTTCCATCACCGTGATGGGTAGTGAACCCAGCACTCCGCGCTGTTTCAACGGTTCGCTGGTCGGTATCGATAATAACGACACTTTCGCCCCGGCCCACCAGTTGTTCGGCGAGGCTACGACCGACGCGTCCCGCGCCAACTATGATGACTCGCATAGATCGTACGTCAAGTGTGTATGCGGTTCGAGCAAAGTCACCTTCGACTACGACTGCACGAAATTGAGATAGTGATAGAGATACGAGCGCATACCCCTGCTTTCCCGTGAGTGACGAGTGTTCCGACTCCAGTCGGAACCAAGGAGCGAACAGGCGGAGGTTGAGCGGACACTCTGGCGAAGAAAACCACTGTATTGAGGCCAGTCTGGATGACCAATCGAACGTTTTTGTTGTAGCTGGACGTACTGGAAACTGCTACGGAATCTGTGAAAAGTCAGTCCCCAACAGACAAGAAGTAGTGACGAACTCAGTCTCAGTACCTCACAAGGCGTCGTCAGCTAACCCGATCTGAGCTCACCAGTCTGTCCTGATGAGCCGTTGGTAGCGAGCAAGTAACGCTGGGAAAAGAGGAAGCGTTCGCTGTCGGCGGCGGTCAGCCGCCGACGCGACAGCGTTGCCACTCACGTGGAGGCGTGCTCGGTCGGTGACTACCGGTGGAACCGGTCGTCAGGTGGCCGGTTTGCGGGGACGGCCCGACGCGTCG
>NZ_JANHAV010000011.1 GCF_024464655.1 Halobellus inordinatus | reverse complement strand
TCATCTTCGATCCCGACTGGGAGACGATCACCTGGACGCCCGAAGACGGCTCGGACACGTTCGTCTGGTGGGGCGGCAAAGCCGGCTCACACGCCCGCCGCCAGTACGACTTCGTCCCCACCGACGAAGACGACTGGAGTGATCAGGAAAGCCACCACCTCCGCGAGCGCTACCAGTCGATGGAGCCCGAAGCAGCCGACGACTGAACGAGGACTCCCGAATCCAGCGTCTGTCCATTTTCGTCGTCACAGAGCGATGTCCCTGCGAGCATCCGGGACGTGTCTATTTGGTAGAGACGCCTTCAGACAGCGCCGTTGATGCTCATAAAACAAGAGAAGAAAGACGCGGGAGACGAGCTCAGTCCGCTTGCGCGTACTCGGAGACGAGGTCGCCGGGGACGACGCCGTCGTCCGTCCAGCCGCGGTGGTCGTAGTACTCCTGGATCGAGGACTCCAGATCGGGCAGGTCGTAGGGGAGCGTGTCGTCGTCGGCGTCGCGGCCGCGCTGATTGCTGAAGTGCCGTTCGAGGTTCACGACCCGATCGCCGACCGCGAGCAGGTCCTCGTAGTCCACGTCGAAGAGCGCCTCGAAGATCTCCTCTTCGATGACGCGACCGAGACCGAACTGACAGAGGACGGCGCTGTCGCGGACGGCGTTGCGGTTCTCGTTGTCGATGATGAACTCCGCTTTGCCGGCGGTACCCTCCGCGGGGATGACGTCGTTGTACTCGGCGATCATCGTCGTCGAGTACATATGGTCGGCGCCGCGGTTCGCGACGGCGTAGGAGAGCCCCTGGCCGTGGACGACGCGGCCGTCGTGGGCGGCGAAGTCCATTCCCTTCACGGTCCAGTTGTCGACGCCGAGGTCCTCGTAGATGCGGTCGATGCCCTCTGCGAGTTTGTCGCCGACGCCCTCGCGGTAGGCGATCTTCTCGACGAGTTCGTGAATCAGTTCGACGTTGCCGAACTCGTCCTCGCTGGCGAGGTACGCGGCGATGGTGTTGCCGCAGGAGATGGTGTCCATCCCGAGGTCGTCGCACATATCGTTGGACTTCATCACGTCGACGATATCGTCGACGCCGGAGTTGCTGCCGAAGGCCATAATCGTCTCGAACTCCGGCCCTTCGGTCTCCAGCCCACTCGCCTCGTCGCGGGTCGGAAGCTTACACGCGAACGCGCACACCGAACAGGCTGCCTTCTTGTACTTCTTCTCCTCGACGCGGTCGCCGTTGATCTTCTCGGCGTTCTCGAAGGAGAGCTCCGAGAAGTATCGCGTCGGCAGCGAGAAGTTGTCGTTGAGAATCTGGACGAGATGAGTCGTCCCCTGTCGGCGGAAGATGTCGTCGCTGGTCGCGGCCTGGCGGTGAACGTCCATCTGGACGTCCTCGTTGGGCATCTCGATCTCGGGCGCGGAGTCGCCCTCGAACGTGAGACACTTGACGTTCTTCGAGCCCAAGATTGCGCCGAGTCCGCCGCGACCGAAGGCGCGCTCGTCGTAGGTCATCGCCGAGGCGAACCGGACCTCGTTTTCGCCCGCCGGACCGATCGTCACGAGGTTCTCGCTCTCGAGGCCGTAGCGCTCGTTCATCGCCTCCGTGACCTCGGGAACGGTCGCCCCTTCCAGTTCGGGGACGGCCTCGAACTCGACGCCGTCGTCGCGGACGTGCACGGCGAGGAGTTCGTCGCTCGCGCCTGCGACCTCCACGACCGAGTGGCCGGTGCCGACGAAGTTTCGCGAGAGGTAGCCGCCGGCGTTCGAAGAGAGGATCCCGTCAGTGAGCGGCGAGAGGCCGGTCATATTCATCCGCCCCGTGAAGCTCATCGAGGACTGCTGAAGCGGCCCGGAGGCGAGGTAGACCCGGTTCTCCGGGGCGAGGGGATCCGCGTCGTAGGGGATCCGGTCGTGCGCCAACTTGGTCGAGACGCCGCGACCGCCGATGAACTCCGAGAGTTCCTCGTCGATGTTCGTCGTCTCCGCTGTGCGGTCGCCGACGTCGACCGTCAGCAGCGATCCGTGTGCGTGTAGCATCGTACGCAAATACGCAAGCGAATACAAAAACCCGTCGCCCACGGATCGCGAGCAGTGTTCACGCGCACGCTGCCGTCACGTGCTTGCGTCCGTCACTCACCCGGCCATCGCCAGGATTCCGAGTTGGATCGGCACCAAGATGAGAATCGTCGCGAGCGTGACCGCGGAGACGACGCGGATCAGTTCTCGCGCCTCGACGATTTCGTACGCTAAGATGACGACGAGGACGGCCGACTGATAGGGGAAGAACGGCATCTGGAGCGCAACCGCTTCCGTCAACGTGATCGGTACGACTGGGAGGCCCGCATCGGCGGCGAACGCGACGACGACGGGCGTCACGACGCTCGCAGCGGCCAAGCCGCTGATGACGAACATCAGCCCCACCGTAAACAAAAAGACGATCGCGAGCACCGCAAAAAGCGGTGCCTCAGTCGGGACGATGGTCAGGAGGCGTTCGGCGAGTGCGGACGCGACGTTCGTCCGAGTCAGCCCCTCGCCGATCGCCAGCACGGCGGCGATGAAGAACAGAATCGAGAAGTCGATATCGCCGACGGTGTCCTCGAAATCCGCGATGCCGATTCCCGGGAGAAACGCGAGCACCGCTACGAACATCGCGCCGTACACCGGGTGCAGTCCGTGGAACACGTCAGTCACCCAGAGGGCGACGCCCGCCAGGAGGAACGTGAGCATCCGGCGTTCGGAACCCGTCATCGACCGCAACGTCGACGTCTGTTCCTCGATCGTCCAGTCGGCCTGCGGCCGATAGAGCGCGTAGACGACGCCGAGGATCACGAGCAGTCGACCGACGCCCATCACGGGAAAGAGCAGGACGAACCACTCGGTCCAAGCGATCGACGCCCCCGTGATCGACTCGAAGATCCCGAGCACGACGATGTTCGGCGAGCCACCGGTGAGCACCGCGACGGTCCCGAGATACGTGATCAGAATCGGACCGAAGAACAGCCCGAGCTTCGCGTCCCGGGCGTCGAACCGGTCGCCGACTTCGAGTGCGACCGGCGCGAGGACGAGCACGCGGACGATCCCGACCGGGATCACGAGGACGAGAGCGAGTCCGGCGAGCGACAGGCCGGCCAGTAAGCGACGGTACGTCCGGACCGGATGCGCAGCGGGGTCATCGACCGTGACGCGGTGGACGATCCAGCGGCCCGTCCACTCGGCGAGTCCGCTCCGCCGGGTCGCCTCGCCCATCACGAGACCGAACGCGATGAGCCACGTCGCAGGCGAGCGGAACCCCGAGAGAGCGAGGTCGAGCGAGAACGCGAGGCCGACGAGTCCGAGACAGAGTACGCCGGTGTAGGCGGGCGAAATGAGGTTTCCGATCCACAGCGCGATGCAGAACGCGGTAATGGCGAGCATCGTCGCCCCTGCGGGATCGAACGGCGCTCCGAGCCGCACACCCGCCGCTGCAACGAGCCCGATCGGGACCGACAGGGCCGCGCGGTCACGAACGATAGCGGTAGCGACGTTCGTCATCGCCGCGCTGTGCCCCCCGCCGCTGGCTCCCGTTTCAACACGGATGAGTTATCGACGATCGGTTGTATATATGTTCGGACTTCGACGTGGTCGACGGTTCCGGATTCGATGCACGTGACGGGGGGCGAATTATTCAACAACTCTCATTATGCACATATTCGTCTTTCGACTGTGTCCCCTGTACACGACCAACCCAGAGAGGGCCGTAGGTCACACCAGATTTCATACGGTCCCCAGGAACGACGCCGACCGAACTGACGACCGTACAGCCGTCGTCGATGTCAGACTCGACGTCGAGTAGTGCCGGAGGACGGCGCCGGGAGAGCGAGTCTCTGTTCGATCACTGTCTGATTGAAGCAGTTACGACGAAAGTGGAGGATTTTCAATGTCAAAACAATTGGCCCAGAGATGGATTTTGGATATTAATTAGATAAATCAGGATTTGGGCGCATTTTCTCAAAATGTTAGGGCGCAAGTAGTGGTAGAAGTTAGTAAATAATTCGCTCATACGCTAACATATTTAATATTCTACTGGAAAATCGATGACGTACCGTCACTGAAAGCGCTCGTAACTGCGCCTCGAATAACAGATGTACTGTTGTTTGCATACTCCGATTGGCGTTCAGTCAGCGTCGTGTTCCGAGATTTGTTTTCATATACAGAACTTCCGTATCATTCGCACGTCGTCACGAACGTAATTGCACGACAGCGTGATCGGCTGCGTAATCACTTTCGAACGCGACGATAGCCGTCCAGGGGGACGCGGAGTCCGACATACGTTCTGCGTTGGGTCGCCGCCGAACTCGAATTTTAGCGCAACCAACAGGAACTCTCTGAGTGCAGAGTGAACGACAGTCAGCGTCAGTCGCGCTGACACTCACAGCCGCGCTGTTCGAGGAACTCCGAGATAGAGTACTGTTCGCCGCAGTTCTGACAGAGCACCTGCACGTCCAAGAGCACCTCGAACTCGTCGACGTCGATCCGGCCGGTCTCGCGAAGCTTCTCGATGCGTTCTTCGGTAACGGAGAGCGTCCGCGTCATCAGTCGCTGGATGCTCTGGAGGTCCTTCTCCACTTTCTCCTCGTCGGAGAGTCGCCGGTACTCGGCGTCGCGGTACTCGGTGAGGTACGATCTGATCGCCTGGTAACTGACGAAGTCGGATTCGAGCGCGTCGACGTCGACGCCGTTCTGTTCGAGGCGATTGCGCGTGTCTGTTCTGACACCTGTACTGACGTCATCGTCGGTCAGATTCTCGTACGTCGAGGAGACATCGCTCTCGAGCGCGCTCATTCCGGCGTCGATGAGGGCTTGCTCCAGGAGTCGTTCGTTGAAGTAGTCCGCGAGGTCGCGCAGGCTCGTCCGCTCGACGCCGTCGCCCGTCCAGCGGGCTTCGAGCTCGTCTCCGAGGCCGTCGAGGCCGTATTCGGAGATCAGCCGCGCCACCTTGCTCGATGGTCGATTGTCGGTCGTGTTTGACATTGGGGTTCTTTCGCCGAAGGGTCTGAAAAATGTACTGGGCTGTCGGTCCCGACCGGGCTCAGATCGAAGTCACGCGCGTGAACCGGTCGTCGAGAGCCTGGGCGTCTTCCGGCAGCAGCGCGACGACGAGGAAGTCCGCGTAGTCCGCGAAGTACTCGACGAGCGCGGCGATCCGGTCGGAGTCGATCGCTTCCAGCGAGTCGAGCACCATGAACGGCACCGACTCGTGGAGGTCGTGGACGAGATAGCCCGCGAGCGCGAAGATCAGTCCCGTTACCTCTCGTTCGCTCTCCGAGAGGTGGTCGATCGTGTCCTCGTAGGCCGCGCCGTTCTCGGTCGTCCGCACGATGTGCAGCTCGAAGCGCGTCTGCCCGTTCGTCGAGCCCGCGTCCTCGATCCGCTCGATCCAGATACGCTCGATGTTCTCATATCCCAACAGGTCGAGGATCGACTCCATATGCTCGTTGAACGAGTCGACCGCTTCGGCCTCGATCTGGTCGATCTTCGTCCGCTGGTCGGTGAGTTCGTCGACGAGTTCCGTGCGCTGTTCCCGGAGGTCGTCCGCGCGCTCGACGTCGGCTTCGATCTCTTCGATCTCGCTCGTCACGTCGTCGAGGTCGGATTCGAGGCTGTCGATCTCGAACTCCAGCTGATTCGCCTCTTTGTGCAGCGTGAGGATCTCGTCGAAGTCCGCCGATTCGAGGCTCTCCACTTCGGACTCCAGAGACTCGACCTCGTCGGTCAGGCCTTCGCGGTTCGCTTTCAGCGCGTCGATCTGCTCGTCACGCCGGTCGAGTTCCGCCTCGATATCGTCGAGTTTGCGTTCGATTTCGGTTCGACGACGCTGCTTCTTGGTCGCCTCTCGCTGCTCCTGTTTCAGCTCTTCGAGCTGGCTTTTGACGTCGTTGAGCGCGTCGACCTTCTCGGTGCGGAGCGATTTCAGCCGGTCGATCGTCGATTCGATCTGCTCGCGCTCGACCGAGGAGCCACAGGTCCAGCAGACGACCGTCTCGGAGTCGGAGTCGACCAACTGGTCGGTGAGCGAGCCGCCGCTCTCCTCGGCGGCCGCGCCCCCATCCTGCAGCAGTTCGTAGTCCTCGGCTTCGAGGCGCTCTTCGTTGTACTGGATCAGACTGCGGAGTTCGTTGATCTCCGTGTTCAGATCCTGCCGTTCCGTACGGAGCCGATCGATCTCGGATTCGAGGTCCCGGTGGTCGCCCATCGGCGTCTCCGGCAGATCGTCGAGATCCGACTCGAGGTCGCTGCGTTCGCGCTTCAGCGACGAGATGCTCTCCTCTTGGCGCTCGATCTTGCGGCGGATGGTTTCGAGTTCCGAGCGGGTCTGCCGCAGCTCTTGGAGTTTCTCTTCGAGCTCGGCCTGCTCTTTCCGTCCCTGCTCGACGTCCCGGCTGCTGTCGTCGATCTCGTCTTCGAGCTCGGCGAGTTCCTCGCGCTTGTCCTCGATCTTCTCACGGAGGGTGTTGCGCCGCTGTTCGAGTTGCGGGAGGTCGCGCTTTCGCGACTCGATGTTAGCCAACTCGTCGTTGATGTCGCCCTTCTCGGTTTCGAGTCGGCGGATCTCCGCGCGGATCGCGTCGACGTCGACAGGTCGCATAATGACGTCACGAAGCTGGTCGCCACGGGCGGCCGCCTGCCGGGCGTCGTTGGTTTCGAGCAGGAATGCGAACAGATCGGCAACTTCGGGATCGTCGAGGTAGCCGTCGCCCTCGAAGGTGACGTCGTCACCCACTCGCTTGAGCGTTCGCTCGTAAGTGTCGCCGTCGAGCGTCATCTCGACGCGACCCTCGTCTGCGTCGCCTTTCAGAGAGGCCCGCTGGCTCCCCATCGCACACATAATCGATCGGAGGAAGGAGGTCCGGTTCGTCGCGTTCTTACCGGTGAGAACCGTCACGCCGGGCGGAATATCGATCTCAGTCTGGTCGATCCCACCGATGTTCTCGACCGAGAAGTGAGCGGAGTCAGTCAGTTGCTCGGATGTAGCCATACCTGTCTTATTTTCTCTTGCGTATATATACTTTGTGTACTATTATCTGGCCCCGGACAGATGCCCTCGTCGGTCTCGTGTCCAATATCGCCGAACAGCGTTGGACGGCCGGTGCCACACCCAGACCCAAACCGCCGGAATGCGCCGATCAGAGACGCCGGACAAGAGTGGGACACGTCCTTCGCTCCAGACGTTCCGTCACGGAGAGAATAACAATTGTACTTCCGTTAGGACCCCGCGACAGTGGTGGGGTTAATTTGCTGACCGACCCGTGGGACGAAACACGATTCCGAGTAATAATTCTCCGCACGTCCTGGCCACGAAAGGTCCACAGCCTTCGCCTCGGTGAACGGCTGACAGTTCGCCGAATCACGTCTGCGTTCGGCACGTGGGAGGGCCGCGTTCGTTGCCGGACAACCGCAAGCGCCCCATCACCTCTGGCCAGAACGTGTGTCTGAAATGTCCAGCGTAGCGTCTGAGGATGTCGGACGGAATCCTAACTCTACTTTCTCACACTCAGCGCGTCTGCTTCTTTACTATTAGCCGATCCGATTGTCGGGCCACACTGTCTGTTAGTCCTGTCTTAGTACGGAAAAGGAACCTCTATACACCAATTTCGTCGCGAGAGTGGCTCCTCTGATTCGACCGACGTACTGTCCGAAATAACCGGTGTCTTTAGGTCCGTCGAGTCTGATGCACAGCGTAAGAATGAGCGACGACACACCACCGCTGAAGACGGTCCAACGAGCGTTCGAGATAATGGAAGTACTCAAAGAGGAGAAACAGGTCGGGGTCGCCGACCTGGCACGACGACTCGATCTCCCGAAGAGCACCGTCCACGACTACCTGCGGACGCTGCGAACGATGGGCTACGTGGTCAACGACGACGGTACCTACCGGCTCGGATTCCAACTGCTCGAACTGGGTGGCCAGGTGAAGTACCGGAATCGGCTATTTCACGTCGCTAAACCCGAACTCGAACGTCTGGTGGAAAAGACCGGAGAACAGGCCAGCGTCAACGTCGAAGAGCGGGGCGAATTCGTTATTCTCCACACGGAATTCGGATCGGACTCCCTCCAACTGGGGATCTATCCCGGTTTCCGGACCCCGATTCACACACACGCGGGTGGCAAAGCCATTCTGGCCCATCTCGGCGAGGAGTCCATCGAGCGCATCATCGAGACGCGCGGGCTACCAGCGCAGACCGCGAACTCGATCACCGATCCCGAGGAACTGACCGCCGAACTCGAAGCAGTCCGCGAGCGGGGATACAGTATCGACCGTGACGAGCAGGTCGTCGGGATGGGCGCGGTGGCGGCACCCGTCCGCGTCGAGGATCGCGTTCTCGGCTCGGTCGGGATCGTCTGTCCGAGCGATCGACTCCTCGACGACGAGCAGCGAGACGAGTTCGTCAGAGAGGTCCAAAAGTCTGCGAACATCGTCTCGGTCAACTACCAATACGCGCCCTGAAAGCGTCCGAGTATATCGTACGGAGACGGAACAGTACATCTCGTACAAATTTGGTGTCACTCGCGGACACGCGAAACTGGAGGGCACGTTCCACGACCCCTGTCACATACTACCGTACGAGATCCGCGTACCTTTATCCGCGTGCCGATTTCGGCGGCCACTGTTTCCACATTATACTGCAAACCTCCGATAAATTAATTATGGTAGCTCCGAACTATCACTCGATGGACGAAGCAATCGAGAATGTCGCGGTTCTCGGAGCCGGCAATATGGGCCACGGAATCACCGAAGTGGCCGCAATTGCGGGCTACGAGGTCGTGATGCGCGATATCGAAGAAGAACTCGTAGAGGACGGGTACGAGCAGATCGAGTGGAGTCTCGGCAAACTCGCAGAGAAAAACCAGATCGAAGAGGACGCAGACACCGTCCTCGATCGGATTTCGACGACGGTCGATCTGGAGGCCGCGGTCGCCGATGCCGACCTCGTGATCGAGGCCGCGCCCGAGGATCTCGACATCAAGCGCGACGTCTTCGCGGACGTGGACGCCGCCACTGGTGCGGAGACGATTATGGCGACGAACACGTCGAGTCTCCGGGTCAGCGACATCGCGATGGCCACTGACCGACCCGAGTACGTCTGCGGGATGCACTTTTTCAATCCCCCGGTCAAGATGGACCTCGTCGAAGTCGTCTCCGGCGAACAGACGCGAGCGGACGTCGTCGACGCGGGTATCGAGTTCGTCGAGTCGCTCGAGAAGACGCCGATCCGGGTCCGCAAGGACGTCCCCCAGTTCGTCGTCAACAACGTGCTGACGCCGCTGATGGGCGAAGCCGGGTTTATGCTCGACGAGGGCGACGTCGACATCCAAGACGTCGACGCCGCGATGGTCTTCCAGCGCGGGTACCCGATGGGACCGTTCGAGCTCAACGACTTCGGCGGCCTCGACATCTTCACCCACACCCGCGACCAGTGGGATATGCCCGTCCCGGATTCGATCCGGTCCCGGGTCGAAGACGACGACCTCGGCCGGAAGACCGGCAAGGGCTTTTACGACTACGAGGACGGCGAGGGCGTCGAGTACGAACCCACAGACGGCGAGGGCGTCGACACGCTCCGCATCGAGGCCCGGATGATCAACGAAGCGGCGAAGCTGATCGGTGACGACGTCGCCGACCCCGAGGACATCGACATCGGAATGCGTCTCGGCGGCGGCCTCCCCGAAGGGACCTGCCGGACCGCGGACAAACTCGGGCTCGATCGAGTGGTGGAAAAGCTCCGCGACCTCCACGAGCGGACCGGCGCGGAGCGCTACGAGCCGGCCGAGTATCTCGTCGAACTGGTCGAGAATGGCCACACCGGCGAGGACGCTGGGCGGGGCTTCTACGACTACAGCGACGGCGGCCCCTACCACTACGTGAGCCACGAACTGACCGACGAGGGCGTCCTCAACGTCGTCTTCGACCGCGAAGAACGACTCAACGCCTTCTCGACGGATATGTTCGACGAGGTCAAGCGCCTGCTCGACACCGTCGACGACGAAGAAGTCAGCTGTGTCGTCTTCGAGGGCGCGGGCGACCGCGCGTTCAGTGCCGGCGCGGACATCACCGGCTTCACGACGGCCGAGCCGACGGAACTGGCCACCGTCGACGAGACCGTCGAAGCGATCTACGACTATCCGCGACCGACGATCGCGAAGATCGACGGCTTCTGTCTCGGTGCGGGGCTAGAGATCACGCTCGCGTGCGACCTCCGCTATGCGACCGAAGGCTCCACGCTCGGCAGCCCCGAGATCGACCTCGGACTGATCCCGGGTGGTGGCGGCACCCAGCGGCTCGTCCGCCTCATCGGCGAACCACGGACGAAGGAGATGGTCTACCGCGGGATGCAGATCTCAGCCGAACGGGCCGAAGACTGGGGCATCCTCAACCGCGCTCTCGACGAGGACGAGTTCGAGGAGACGCTCGACGACGTCGTCTCCGACCTCGCGAACGGCCCGCAGACCGCGCTCGAAGTGGCAAAGCGCGTCATCACCGAGGGGCAGAACGCGAGCCTCAAGACTGGAATCGCGATGGAGAGTCAGGCCTTCGGCCTGCTCGCGACCACCGACGATATGCTCGAAGGGGTCGCGGCGTTCAACCAGGATCGAGAGCCGGACTTCGGGGGTGACTGAGATGACGCGTAACGTCGGCATCGTCGGCGGCGGCCACGCGAAGTGGGGCGTCCGCGAGGCGAGCTACAAGGACCTCATTCAGGAGGCCGGCAAGGCGACGTTCGATGACGTCCCAGATGTGGGACCGAAAGACATCGAAGGCCTGTTCGTCGGCTCCGTCCAGCCCGAACGGTTCGCCTTCCAGACGCACGTCGCGCCGATGGTGGCGGAACTCCTCGGCGTCGACGTCGACAGTATGATCGCGCGGACCGAACTCGCGTGCGCGAGCGGGCAGGCCGCGCTGCGCTACGCCTGGCTGGCGATCGCGTCCGGGCAACTCGACACCGCGCTCGTGCTCGGCGTCGAGAAGATGAACCTCCCGCGAGAGCATATGGCCGAGACGCAGGCCAGTATGACGAACGTGATGGACCGGGAGTTCGACGGCGTAAACGGGCTGAACGCGCCGCCGTACTTCGCGATGATCGCCCAGCGGCATATGCACGAGTACGACACCACGCGCGAACAGATGGCGCGCGTCAGCGCGAAGAACAAGAGCCACGCCGCCCACAACGAGTTCGCGCACTACCAAAAGGAGATATCCGTCGACGACGTCGTCGACTCCTTCGAGTTGTCGCCGCCGCTGTGTCTGTACGACTGCAGCGGCGTCACCGACGGCGCGGCCGGGCTGATCCTAATGAGCGAAGAGAAAGCCCGCGAGGTGACAGACGAGGCCGCCTGGATCACGGGCAGCGGTCAGGCGTGTATGGCGAGCAACTCCATCAACAATCTCCCGTCGATGTCGGCGTGGCCGCAGGCGACGACCGCCGCAGAGCAGGCCTACGAACAGGCCGGGATCGACGACCCGCTCGCCGAACTCGACGTCGCGGAGGTCCACGATTGCTTCACGATCAGCGAGATCATCGAGTACGAAGACCTCGGCTGGGTCGAGAAGGGCGAAGGCGGACAGTTCATCGAGGACGGGCGCAGCGAACTCGACGGCGACATCGGCGTCAATCCGCGCGGCGGGCTGCTCGGCTGCGGGCACCCGCTGGGCGCGACCGGCGTCTCACAGGCGCTCGAAATCTTCAATCAGTTCCGCGGAACCGTCGAGGACGAACGGCAGGTGCCGGACCCCGAGACCGGACTCATCCACAACCTCAGCGGCAGCGCCTCGGTGCACAGCGTGATGACTCTCGCGCGAGGGCGACCACAATGAGCGACGAAAACCACAACGACCACGGGACGGACAGAGACGTCGTCGAGATTCCGGAGACGATCGAGCTACCGCGACTGCTCGACTTCTACGAGCTGCAGGACGAGGCGAACACGGAGATCCACGAGTTCTACGACAATCTCCGCGACGGCCAGTTGACGACGACGCAGTGTCGGGACTGCGGCGACCTGCAGTTCCCGCCCCGGATCGTCTGTCCGGAGTGCCAGAGCGACGATCTCGAATACGTGGACCTGCCACACGAGGGGACGCTGTTCGCGTTCTCGACGCTCCGCGCGGGCGCGCCGATCGGGATGGAAGACGACGTACCGTTCGTCGTCGGCGTCGTCGACATCGGCGACGTGCGCCTGTCGGCTCGCATCGACGACGCGGAGTACGACGACCTCGAAATCGGCGACCCCGTGCAGTTGAAGATCGTCGACATCGACGGCCCGACCGACCAGGAACGAGTGTTCTACCGATTCGAGCCCGCAGAGCAATGAAGGACTACGAGCTCACGATCACGAAGTTCCTGCAACGCGCGGTCGATCTCTTCGACCACAAAGAGATCGTCTCGAAGCTCTCAGACGGCTCGCTCCACCGCTACACCTACGCGGACGCCTACGAGCGCATCTGCCAGCTCGCGCACGCACTCGACGACTACGGTCTCGACCTCGGTGATCGCGTGTCGGTGATGGCGGTCAACCACTACCGCCACTACGAACTGTACTTCGGACCCTCCTGCAGCGGCCGGAGCATCCACACGACGAACCACCGGCTGCCGGAACACCACCTCGTCGAGATCATCAACGAGGCCGAGGACAAGATGCTGTTCGTCGACCCCGCGTTCCTCGACACGGTCGAGGCCATCGCCGACGACCTCGAAACCGTCGAGCAGTACGTCGTCATCGACGACGAGGTGCCCGAGACCTCGCTGGAATCGGTCGTCGACTACGAGTCGTTCATCGCGGGCTACGACACCGAGTACGACTGGCCCGAACTCGACGAAGAGCGCGAGTTCGCGCTGTGTTACACTTCGGGAACGACGGGCCTCCCGAAGGGCGTCCAGTACCGCCACCGGCGGATGTTCCTGCACACGCTGGTCCACGGCCACGTCGACGTCTTCGGCGTCGGCGAGAACGACACGGTGATGCCGGTCGTGCCGATGTTCCACGTCAACGGCTGGGGCTTCCCGTACTCGGCGACGTTCTACGGGTCGAAGCTGGTCTTACCGGGGCAACACACCGGCCCCCAGGACGTCGCCGACCTCATCGACGCCGAGGACGTGACGGCCGCGGCCGCGGTCCCGACGATCTGGATCGAGATGGACAGTTACCTCGAATCCGTCCCAGGCGAACCGCTCGACAGCTTAGACCGCGTGCTGACAGGCGGGAGCGCCCCGCCGGCGTCGCTGATGCAGAAGTACGAGGAAGTGTACGAGGCGCCCATCTACCAGGGCTACGGGATGACAGAGGCCTCGCCGCACCTGGCGAACACTTTCGAGACGACGGAGATGCAGGACCTCCCAGAGGAGAAGCGCTACGAACTCAAGCGGAAGGCTGGGATCCCCGCGCCGGGTGCGCGTATACGCCTGCGGACCCAAGACGGCGATCCCGTTCCGCACGACGGGGAGACGCCAGGCGAGATCCACGCGCGGTCGCCGTGGCTCACCGACGGCTACTTCGAGCGCCCCGACGCGAACGCGAACTCGTTCACCGACGACGGGTGGTTCAAGACGGGCGACGTCGGCACGATCGACGAGTACGGCTACCTCGACATCGTCGACCGCATCGACGACGCGATCAAGAGCGGCGGCGAGTGGATCTCCTCGGTCGAGCTAGAGAACTCGCTCATCGACGCCGACGGCGTCGCCGAGGCGGCCGTCGTCAGCGTGCCGCACGAGAAGTGGCAGGAACGGCCGGTCGCGTTCGTCGTGACCGAAGATCCAGCCGTCGACGAGGAGTCACTACGGGAACACCTGCTCGACACGTTCCCGAAGTGGTGGCTCCCGGACGTCTTCCGGTTCGTCGACGAGATTCCCAAGACCACGACGCACAAGTTCGACAAGAAGGACCTCCGCGAGCAGTTCATCGAGACAGAGGGTGAACTCCCGCTCGACGAGTGACCGAAAGTCCACGAAAATAGATTACGAATACTAAACACCACAACACAAAGATATGAAATCCGATATACTCACAGATGCCGTCGTCCCCGAGGACGCACACGACGTGAAATCGCAGGCTCGTTCGTTTGCAAACGAACACATCCGTCCCGTCGCAGCCGAGTACTTCGAGTCGGGATCGTACCCGGTCGACGTCGTCGAGGCCGGACGCGACGCCGAACTCGTTGCGCAGGAAATCGACCCCGCCTACGGGGGGCTCGGGCGCTCGCTCGCGGAAGTCGTCGCGACCGCCGAGGAGTTCTTCCGGGCGGACGCCGGGATCGGACTCGCGTTGATGGGTCAGAGCTTCGGGACCAACATCATCGAAGCGTTCGGCAGCGAAGAGAAGAAAGAGACCTACCTCAGATCCATCGCCGAGTACGATCAGCGGACCGGGATGGCAATCTCCGAACCCGACACCGGCAGCGACCTCGCCGGGATGGAAACCACTGCCCACCGCGACGGCGACGAGTGGGTCATCAACGGCGAGAAGTACTGGATCGGGAACGGAATCTCGGGCGACTGGATCACCGTCTACGTCCGCACCGAGGACACCGACGACCGACACGGCAACCACTCGCTCTTGATCGTCCCAACCGACGCCGAGGGGTACGAGGCCGAGCACATCCCCGAGAAGATGGGGATGCGCGCATCCGAGCAGGCTCACATCACGTTCGACGACTGCCGCGTGCCCGCGGAGAACCTCATCGGCGAACGCGGTGATGGGTTCCGGATGGTCGCGGAGTTCTTCAACCACGGGCGCGTCCGCGTCGCCGCCCAAGGGATCGGACTCGCCGCGGCCGCCATCGAAGAGGCGTGGGACTACGTTCACGACCGCGAGGAGTTCGGTCGCACCGTCTCGGATTTCCAGTCGGTCCAGCACGATCTCGCGGAGATGCGGATGGAGTTCGAGAGCGCCCGGGCGCTGCTTTGGCGAGCCGTCGAACACGTGATGGCAGGCGAAGACGCCGAGCGGTGGGCCGCGATGGCGAAAGCCAAGGCCACTGAGGTCGCCGCCGAGTGCGCCGAAACGGGGATGAAGCTCCACGGTGGACAGGGCCTCCTCGACGAGAACCGAATCGCTCGCGTCTATCGCGACGCGAGGATGCCGATGATCTACGAGGGCGTCGGCGCGATTCAGCGCGATCTCATCTACCGGAACTACTGAGGGGAGCCGTCGGCTCACTCGTCTCTTTTGGACACATAGTAGACAGACGACAGATCGCGACCCGAGTTACCGTCTACACGAGACGGACCTGCGGAGCTGCGCTCCTCGCTGCCGGGTCAGAAACGAACGGCGGATCTCGACCGCCGATGTGACGCGGGCGATTCAGTAGTTTCCGCGGCCGGTCGAGGCGATCGGCGGCGGGGTGTGCGGACCGTACGGCGCGTCGTCGAGGTACTCGCCGGCCGGCTCGAAGTAATCTGCGAGCGACGCCGCGGCCTCCTTGCGGAGCACGGTGACGGGCGTGTCGCCCTGGAGGTAATCGAGCGCCTGACCGGCGGCCTCGATGTTGTACTCGGCCGCGCGCTCTCGGCGGGCGGCGTAGAGTTCGACCTCGTCGCGAGCGACGGCGTCGTTCGAGCGCGTCGCGACGGCGACGGCCGAGGCGGCCTCGTCGGCGTCGGCGACGCAGGAGTTCATCCCGCGGGCGCCGAACGGCGCGAGCAGGTGTGCGGCCTCACCGGCGAGCAGGACGCGGCGGTGCTCGTCGATGAACGTGTCGGCCTGGACCTGTAGGAACTTGTACGTCGAGGTCCACTGGATGTTGTCCTTGTACTCCTCGCCCATGATCTCGCCGACGAACTCCCGCATCTGCTCGTCGCTGGAGATCTCCTCGGGGTCGTCGTCGCCGAGACACTGGATGTCGAGCCGCCAGCCGCCGGTGAACGGCACGAGCATCACGTTGCGGCCGTCGGCGTTGGGGGAGTCGTAGTGGAACAGGCGCTCGAACGGGATCGGCTCCTCTTCGATCGTGTTGTCGTCGAGCGTCTCGACGTCGACGATGATGAAGGAGTTCTCGGACTGTTCACCCTGGAACTCCGCACCGATCTCTCTGCGGACCTGCGAGCCACCACCGTCGGCACCGATCAGGTACGGCGTCTCCCACTCCTGGCCGTCTGCGGTCTCGACGTGCACGCCGTCGGGCGTCGATTCGACGCTCTCGACGCCGGCGTCCCAGTGGATGTCGATGCCGACTTCGTCGAGAGCTTCGTGCATATATTCCTCGGTGACGACCTGCGGCAGGCTCGTGAAGTGCGGGATCTCGCCGTCGCCGCCGGGGTTATCGTAGGTGCGTCGGAAGACGGTCTTGCCGCGCCACATCGTGTGACGGGTCGGCCAGACGAGGCCTTCCTCGACGAGGTCGGTTCCAAGTCCGGGGTGGATCCGTTCGAGCGTCCGGAGCGTCGATCCGTGAACGTAGATCGCGCGGCTGCCGGCGCGGTCACGATCTTCGGAGTCCGCCTCGATGATCGCTGCGGGCACGCCGCGGGCGTGAAGCGCGAGGGCCGCAGTCATTCCGGTGGGTCCGGCACCGGCGATCAACACTGGCTGGTCGGCATCGTTTGAACTCATCGTGTCTATGCATCTGTTACCACACGTACCTCATAATCGTTGTGGTTGACTCGGGCGGAGACGGCCGAACACGGCCGTTTTTGTTGGATACAGCGAGCGCTGTCGGCGTGAAAATGGCGTCGCGATCCGCGCCGCCGGCCAGCGTGGTTAGTTCAGACCGAGCTTCTCGGCGACCCAGTGGTCGCGCACGGCGAACACCATCTCCTCCTCGTCGTCGAAGACGGTGGTCTCGGCGACGAACTCGTCCCACTCACCGTCGGGCACCAGTTCGAGGTCGTCCACCGACGTCGCGTCGGAGGGACTCGCTGCGACCATCTCCTCGAAGGTGTCGAAGTCGGTGTTTTCCTGCATAAAGTCCTCGTCGAACAGCTCTTCGATCGGGATCTCCTCGTCCTTCGAGACGATCTCTCGCGGGTCCGGTAGGTCCTCAGCCTCCTCAGCAGCCTCTTCGAGGTCGAACTGTTGCGCCATACCACACCGTTCGGACTACCCCACGTAAACCTTTGCGGTACGCTGCTGCACATCCGCCGCTGAACGTAGTTCGCGCTCGGCCCCGCCCCTACCCGTTCCGGGGGTCGAAGGGTTTTCGTCGTGGGCGAGCGTGCGAAGAATATGCGGTACTACGAGGACGTCGAGGTCGGTTCGATGGCGACGTTCGGCGCCTACGACGTGACGGCAGCAGAGATCAAGGAGTTCGCCGGAAAGTACGACCCTCAGCCGTTTCATACGGACGAGGAGGCCGCCGCAGACTCGGTCTTCGGGGAACTCGTCGCCTCGGGATGGCACACGATGGCGATGTGTATGCGACTGCTCACGGAGGATCCCGACCCGCTGGCGGCGCTGGCCGGCGTCGGTGCCGACAACATCCGCTGGCGCGAACCGGTTGTACCGGGCGACCGACTACAGCTCCATACCGAGATCATCGACAAACGTCCGTCCTCGGAACACGACGACCGAGGCTACGTCACTACCCACTTCGAGGGGCTGAACCAAGAGGACGACGTCGTCGTCAGCTACGAGGCCACTGCGCTCGTCAAGCGGCGGAGTTACGAGTAGCGTCTGCGCTGTCGAGCCACCGCAGAAACGAGTCCCCCGTTCGTGCACTACCCTCTAGCGGCGTTCCCCTGGGCCAGATACGAATATCAGCTGTGAAAACTGTGCGAATCAGTTAAATAGTGACACGGATACGCACCTCGCAATGACACAATCACCCCCGATCGAGACAGCCTCTCTCGCTCCGGACGTCCCGGACGACTACGACGAGGCCGAGCGGTATCGCGCAGAACGCGATTACTGGCGACACCTCTTCGACGAACTCGCCGCGGAGTTTCCCGAGCCGGTGCTCGTCGTCGACGACGACGGCCGACTGACTCACTGGAACGACGAGCACGCGGAGTTTATGGGTCTCTCCCCTGAGGAAGTGCTCGGGCGACCCGCAAACGAAATCATCGGCACTGAGAGCACGACAGAAACGCTCGCCGAGGAGGTCGCTCGCACCGGCGAAACCGTCCGCGAGTCAGAGATCAGGTCCGGGACTAACGAGGAGGGAGAGGAGTGGCACGTCCGCGCGACCGGCATCCCGCTGTCAGCTCCCGACGGCGACGTCGTCGGCGCGTTCGAGGTCGTGAGCCGCGTGACGGACATCGTCGAACAGCGCAAGTCGATGGAGCACGTCCAGAAACAAGTCAGTGAGGACCTCGAAGATACGGTCGGCGAACTCGAAGCGGCGTCCTCACAGGTCACGACGAACGTCGACGTGATCGCCGACGTCGCCGAACAGGAAGCGGCACACGTCAGAGAGGTCGACGACGACATCCAGACGTTCAGCGCCACGACCGAGGAAGTGGCCGCCAGCGTCGAGACGATCAGTTCACAGAGTTCCGAGACGGCCGATCTCGCGACCGAGTCCGAGGAGTCGACCGCGGAACTGCTACGGACCGTCGAAGATGTCGCCGACGCGAGTGACCGGATGGCCGACGACGCCGCGAACCTCGCCGAACGCGTCGAAGAGATCGACGACGTCGTCGCCGTGATCGACGACATTGCGGATCAGATCAACATCCTCGCGCTGAACGCGTCGATCGAAGCGGCCCGAGCCGGCGAAGCGGGCGACGGATTCGCCGTCGTCGCGGACGAAGTGAAGTCGCTTGCGGCCGAGTCGAAGACCGAAGCCGATCGGATCGAGGGGCTCGTCGAGTCGATCGCGACGATCGCGACCGACACGATCGACGGCATCGAACGGACCACAGAACGGGTCGACGAAATCGAACGCCAGATCGAGACGGTCAACGAGAACCAACGGGAGATCCAGTCGGCGATCGCGGACGTCTCAGAGCAGTTAGAGCAGATCGCGACCGCGACCGACGAGCAGGCGACGAGCGCTGAAGACATCTCTGCGATGCTCGGCACCACGGTCGAAGGCGTCGAACGGATCGCCGACGAAGTCGCAGAACTCGCGGCGGCGAACCAACAACAGACCGAACAGGTCACAGAGATCCGTCGGAGCGTCGAGGCGCTCGAACGGAACCTCGACTCGGCGATCGGCGACCAGTAGCGACGGTCGTCGTCGGATATCTCGGACGAGCGGCGAACGGGACCGGGGCCGATCGACCCTGCGCCGAGTTACTCTTCGTCTTCCTCTTCGCTTCCGCAGACGAGCACGGGTTTGTGTGTCCCGAGAATCACGTCCTGCGTCACGCTGCCGAAGAGGGCTTTCCCCGCTGGCGAGCGCTTTCGACCGCCGACGCAGATCTGATCCACGTCGTACTCCGCTGCGTACTCCAGAATCTCTTCGGAGGGCGACCCGCTCGCTTCGAGCAGTTCGACGTCGACACCGAGGGCTTCGAGTCGGTCCTGGGCTTCGCGGACGGCTTCGACCTGCTGGACTGACGCGCCTTCCGGATTGTCGCTGAAGACGTGCAGGATGAACACTTCCGCGCCGCTGGCCGTCTCGACCATATCTTCGATCGCGTTCGTCTGTGCGTGCGCCTGCGGGATGTCGTCGTCGAGTGCGAGTAGTACTCGAACCATACCCTCTCTGCATCGGCCACCTACTTATATTTCGGCGGTGGTTTCGGCGATTCCCCGCTTCGAATCCGACGACAGCACTGTACTCTCTCGAATACTGTTGAATACTGTTCGATGTGACCGAACTCTGTCTCGGATAACGGGACGGCAGAGCGGACACCACACGTCACCGGACGGCACCTGGGTTTATACTCACGGATCTGGGTAGCAGACGTATGCAACGAGCGTTCGAGGGGTCCGAACCCGAGGTCGCAGACAGTGCTTTTGTCTCCGAGATGGCGTATCTCGTCGGCGACGTCGCCGTCGACGAGCGAGCGAGCATCTGGCCGTACGTCTGCTTGCGTGGCCACGGGACGATGGTCGACGTGGGGAAAGAGACGAACGTCCAGGAGTTCACGACGCTTCACGGCGCGTCGCTGGGCGACAACGTGACTGTCGGCCACGGAGCCGTCGTCGACTACGCCGACGTCGAGGATCACTCGCTGATCGGGATGCAGAGCGCGGTGATGGGTGGTGCGACCGTCGAAGATCACTGTATCGTCGCCGCCAACGCAGTCGTACTGCAAGATCAGACCATTCCCTCTGGACACTTGGCGTACGGCACGCCCGCGGAAACGCGTCCTCTCACCGACTCACAACTGGCGCAGATCGAGGAGACGAACGAGACGTACGTCGAACTGGCTGCGCGGTTCCGTGACGCTGGGCTGGGACGAGACGCCTCGCCCTGATCTGTTCGATGCTGTCGAACGAATTGCTGTCCCTTAACACGGGACAGGTTGTCGTGCAATGAGTGAACATAGCTGAACCGTCGAATTTCGCGCGCCGAGTCGAGAATCCCGTTCGAAAATCCCGAACACGCTCGTGGTAACACCCGTACGGTTGTTATGTTCGCTGCTGTACCGCTTCTGTGTTCGATGACATCGAATAATAGTTCTGTCTCCCGGTGAAATTGTACTGAAGTACCGACTGCCACGTACACGACAAATACTTGTCTATCGTCCAGTGAGAGTTGGTATGGAACAGGGACCGAACGAAGGACGAGGGATCAAGTCCGACGAGACGCTATTCGACATCGTCGAACACATCCAAGATCTCGACGGTGCCGGAGTCACCGAACTGGCTGAGGGGCTCGATATCGCCAAGAGCACGGTTCACGGTCACCTGACGACGCTGCGGGACCGTGGCCTGGTCGTCAAACGAGGCCAACAGTACCACCTCGGGCTGAAGTTCTTCGAGTACGGGCAGTACGTCCGCAGCCAACTCGACATCTTCCAGTCGGGGATGTTCGCCGTCGACCGACTCGAAGCGGAGACTGGCGAGATGTCGTGGCTCATCACCCATCAGAACGGCAAAGCGATCTACGTCTACGGCCGCGGCGGCGACAACGACATCGACGTCAACACGATTCTGGGCACGCAGGTCCATATGCACTTCAACTCCGGCGGGAAAGCGATCCTCGCGCACCTGCCGGACGAGGAAGTCGAACGGATCGTCGACGAGCACGGGCTCCCTGCACGCACGGAGAACACGATCACCGATCGGGAGCGTCTCTACGACGAACTCGAACAGATCCGCGAGCAGGGCTACGCCCTCAACCTCAGTGAGGACCTCGAAGGGATCCAGGCGATCGGCGTCCCGCTGATGGTCAACGGCGAGATACAGGGTGCGCTGAGCGTCGCCGGGCCCGCCCACCGGATGTCGAAAGAGCGGTGTGAGGGCGAGATTCTCGATCACCTGCGAGCGGCGACCGACGAGATCGATCTGACACTCGCATATCGCTGAGTGTCGTTCCGACCCCATTAGGAGCCGGAGAGCGCTTCGAGCGCCCGCTGCAGGAGGTCTAGGCCCGCACACTCGCCGCCGCAGGTCGACAGAAACAGGAGCACGGCGAAGACGTACGTGAGTGCCATCTGGATCTGGACGGCGCGCTCGTCGGTCGCGAGCGCTGTCGCCGCGAGACACCCGACTGGGACGGCCGCAGCGGCGAACGCGAACGCCGGGACGAGTGCGACCGTGCCGGCGACGCCAGCGGCCCCGAACCCAACAGTGAGGAGTGCGGTCCCACCGAAGACGCCAAACGCGATTCTGTCAGCGTTCGCAGCCCCGTACGCGACGGGGATCGTCCGCTTGTCGATGGTGCTATCGAACGCCGCGTCGAGGCGGTCGATCCCGATCTTGATGCCGGAGAGCAACGCGCCGAAGGCGGCCGCGACGGCGACGACGGCCACGGCGACGCCGCCGGTCTGCGTCGCGTAGCCGCCAACGAGCGCGATACCAATCCCGAACGGATAGTCCACTGTCACCGTCAGCGGGTGTCGATCGAGGTATGGCGCGTGCAACAGTGCGAGCGCGAGCAGCGCGATGGCGGAGGCCGCGGCGATCACGCCTCCAGCGACCAGCAGTATCGCGGCGAGCGCGAGAACGACGGCGGCGCCGACACCGATGCTCCAGCGAAACCCTGCGACGGAGAGCAGCGGCGTTTCCTCGCCGCGCTGGTGGCCATCGACGAGTCCGTCCCGAAGGTGTGCGACGAACAGCGCGAGGCCGACAGTCACGGCGTGGAGCACGGCGAGGACGAGAGCGAACGACGACGCGGGAGCGAGCGCGGCACCGTAGGCGGACATCCCGACTGCGGGGAGCATAAACGTCGGTCGGACGTACGCGAGCAGGCGGCCGAGCGCCCCGAAGTCCTCCCACGTCGGTGCCATACGCGCCGATTCCGTGCCGTCGGTGATAAGTTCGACGCGTCGTCTTGGCGTCCCTGCGGGGCCGATATCGCACGTCGCCCGGTGCAAACAATACTGTATACAGCCCGTATCGCGCCGTGTCGGCGGCTGAAACGTGCAAATACTGATATGAGACAATCAAAACAATTAATGTCGCGGTAGGCTTGGTGGTTTCTAACAGACCTACTATGAGACTTGGTGACGCCCTCGAACGGACGGTTCGCTGTTATCCCGACAAACTCGCCCTCGTGACCGACGACGGCCGCTCGTTCACGTACGCCGAACTGGACGAGCGGAGCACGCGGCTGGCGAACGCGCTCACAGAACGGGTCGGTACCGAGCGGTGCGCCGTGCTCGCAATCAACCACGTGTCGGCTATCGAGGCGATGCTGGCCGGCAACAAACGGGGCGTCGCGACGGCGCAACTCTCTTATCGGGCGACCGTCGGCGAACTGGAACGAATGTCCGAGACCGCGGCGGCGGAAGCGCTCCTCTTCGACGACGCCAACGCCGACGACGCGCTGGAACTCCTCGACCGCGGCGCGTTCGACGTCGCCATCCACGCCGGCGACCGGGACGTCGACCACGAGGACGTCGAATCCTACGAGGCGGTCCTCGCCGACGCCGACGCCGATCTCGACGCGTCGCTCCCGGCGGGTGATGAGTGTGCCGTCCTGTACACGAGCGGGACGACGAGCGTCCCGAAAGCCGTCTCGTTCGACCAAGAAAAGCTCTGGTACGGTGCGATCCAGGTGATAATGGAGCACGGCATCGACGAGACCGACGTCGCGCTGTGTACCTCGCCGTGGTACCATATGGTCACGACCGACGCGTGGCTCTATCCGCACTTCGTCGCGGGCGCGACCGTCGTCCTGCACTCGGCGTTCGACCCCGAGGAAGCGCTCGAACTCATCGACGACCACGACGTGACCGGACTGCTGGCCGTCCCCACACAGCTCAAATCCCTCAACGGCATCCAGCGCGAGGGCGGCGAGCCCTACGACACCGACTCGTTGTCGTACATCCGCACCGGCGGGTCGATCGTCACCGACGACCTCATCGAGGAGACTCACGAGTACCTCAGCGAGCACGTGTACAACACCTACGGGATGACCGAAGCCGGACCGGACCTCACGTTCGCGCACCCGGAGGTTCAGGAGGAGCACCCGGGGACGATCGGCAAGGAGTCGTTCTCCTGGGAGATCCGCGTCGTCGAGTCCGTCTCGCTCGCCGAGGACCCCGACCCCGAGGCGACCGTCGATGCTGGCGAACGCGGCGAGATCATCGCCCGCGGTCCGGGGATGTCGGACGGCTACATCGACAACCCGGACGCCGACGAGAAGACGTACTTCGACGGCTGGCTCCGGACGCGGGACGTCGCCCGCGTCGACGAGGAGGGCTACCTCTACATCGTCGACCGCGTCGACAATATGATCGTCAGCGGCGGCGAGAACGTCTACCCCGCTGAGGTCGAACGCGTCCTCGGCAACCACCCGGACGTCGAGGAGGCGTGCGTCTTCGGTCGGGACGACGACCAGTGGGGCGAGGTCGTCACGGCTGTCGTGGTCGTCGCAGAGGGAGCCGACGTCTCAGACGAGGATCTCGACCAGTACTGCCTGCAACACGACGGCCTGGCGGACTTCAAGCGTCCTCGCGAGTACGCGATCACCCACGATGCGCTCCCGAGAACGGATACGGGGACAATTATGCGCGAGCAGTTGGTCGAAAAGCACTTCTCATAACGCGCGTTTTCAGATACAAAATCCGGCTGCGGCGACTGTGTTTTTCCGGGCCGAAGCGCTGCCGACACGGGCGGAATCGGGCGGAGATTCAGAAGAAGAGTACGAACAGCGCGATCTGTATCGGGACCAAGAACACGAGCGTCGCGATCGTACAGACGCTCGCCATCCGGCTCAGTTCGATCGAGTCGACGACGCCGAGGCCGAGGATCGCGACGAGGACGGCCGACTGGTACGGGAAGAAGTAGGCGTTCAGTGCCACGCTCTCGATCATCGCGACCGGCACGAGCGGGATTCCGGCACTGTTCGCGAACGTGACGAAGATGGGCGTGATGACGCTCGCAACGGCCATCCCCTCCATCACGAACGCCAGGAGCATCGAGACGGCCACGACGAAGACGAGCACGAGCGGCAGCGACGGGTCGGCTGGGAGATACGACAGCATCGTCTCCGCGGCGAGGTCGGTGAAGTTCGTCCGCTGGAGGCCTTCGGCGATGGCGAAGATCGCACCGAGGAAAAAGATGATCGAGAAGTCCGTCTCACCGATCGCCTCGTGATCGATGACGCCGATCCGGGGGGTGAACGAGAGCAGCGCGACCACGACCGCGCCGAAGAGCGGGTGCAGGCCGTGAATGAAGTCTGTCGCCCAGATCGCGACGCCGACGAGCAGGAACACGAGCATTCGGCGCTCCCGCGAGGAGAGCCCCTTCGAGTCGCGCTGTCCGAGCGAGGCTATCGCCTCGCGGTCACTGGGTCGATACAGCAGATACGTGACGGCGACGACGACGACGACGCGCCCGATCCCCATTACAGGTCCCATCCACAGCGTCCACTGGGTCCAACTGATCGCCGGGCCGCCGCCGGACTCGACGAGTCCCGTGACGATGATGTTCGGGAGCGCTCCGGTCAGAATCCCCGAGGCACCGTAGTACGTCGCAAAGAGCGGGCCGAGGAAGATGCCGACCTTCGCGCCGCGCTCTTCGAACATATCACCCATCGAGCTGAGGATCGGTGCAAGGATGAGGACGCGCACGAGCGAAGAGGGAACGAGCACCGCGAGAGCGAGGCTCCCGACCGAGAGGACGACGAGCAGATACCGATAGACGGCGACTGCGTCGGTGGCGATGCGATCGGGCATCCACGACAGCGCCGTCCGCTCGACGAGTTCCGCGAGGCCGCTTGCACTCGCCGCTTCGCCGATGAGCAGGCCGACGACGACGAGCCACGTCGCCGGCGAGCGAAAGCCCGTCAGCGCGAGTTCCGTCGAGAAGCCGACGCCGATCAGGCCGATGCCGAGCAGCGCGGTGAACCAGGGGTCGACCGGCGATCCGATCCACAGCACGACACAGAAGAGCGTGATCGCGAGCATCCGCGCGGCGTCGGGCGCCAACGGCGCGAACTGGACGACGCTACCCGCCGCGAGGAGGCCCGCGGGGAGCGCGAGCCAGGCCGCATCGACCGGGAGCGTCTCGGATGCCCGTGCCGAAATTCCATCAGACATACGTATTCGTTGTCACTCGTGTCACCGTGAATCACAATGAGATTGTCGATGCGTTCGCCGTCGCCCGGTCCCCGCTGCCGCCGTCGTCGGTGTCGGTGTACGTTTATCAAGGACGGTGGCGTATGCAGAGACGATGACAGAAGCGCGAGAGATCACAGAGATCGCACCGGACGTGTACGACATCACCGTGAAGGTAGCCGACGACGCGCGCTGGCGCGTCTTCCTCTTCGACGGCGAGACGCCGACGCTCGTCGACGCCGGCTTCGAGGACACCGTCGACGTCGTCGCTGGCGCCGCCGAAGAACTGGGTATCACGCCCAAGCGGGTCGTCATCACGCACGGCGATCCCGACCACGTGGGCGGTCTCGCCGGCCTCGTCGCGCGCTTCGACCTCGAAACGTGGGTTCCTGAGGGCGTCGAGGTCGACGTCGACGTGGATCACCGCTTCGGCGACGGTGACCACGTCGGGCCGTTCACCGCCGTCTCCGTCGCCGGGCACGCGACGGGCCACCACTCGCTTGTCGACGAGTCGCGTGGGATCGCCGTCATTGGGGACGCGCTGTTCGGATCGGACGCCCGCGGCCTCCCGGCCGGCTACTTCGTCCTGCCGACGGCGTACTACTCCGAAGACCTCGCGACCGCCGACGCGGAGCTGTCGAACCTCCTCGAATACGACTTCGACGTCGGCCTCGTCTTTCACGGATCGAGCGTGACCGAGGACGCGAGCGAAAAGATCGCGGCGTTCGTCGACTTCGCCGGCAAGCGGTAGTCGCGGGCGACTGACGCGGCTGTCGCCGGACGCGACGACGTCCGTTTCGGAACTGAAAACGAGGGGAGAACGAAGAGAAACAGCGACCGCTCACAGTGGGTGCGATAACCGTTATCAGTCGCCAGCGACCGCGTCGGAGAGGTCCTTGCCGGCGTGTTCGCCGAGGTAGGCTTCGATGACCTGGTCGTCGTTTTGAATCTCTTCGGGCGTGCCTTCGGCGATGAGTTTCCCGTTGTCCAGCACCATCACGCGCTCGCTGACGGTCATCAGCGCGCGCATCACGTGGTCGATGAGGAAGACGGTCTTGCCCTCGTCGATGATGTCGCCGACGAGGTCGATGATGCCTTCGGTCTCCTCGGGGTCGAGACCGCCGGCGACCTCGTCGAAGAGGACGATCTCGGGGTCAGTTGCGAGCACGCGGGCAATTTCGAGGCGTTTGAGCTGACCGACGCTGAGTTCGCCCGGATCGGCGTGCATCTGCTCTTCGAGGCCGACGAACTCGAGCATCTCGGCCGCCCGGCCACGCGTGTCGTCGAACTCGCGGCCGCCGAACTCGGCGCCGACAGCGACGTTCTCCAGGAGCGAGAGGCTCTCGAAGGGCCGAACGATCTGGTGGGTCTTCGCGAGTCCGCGGTGACAGATCTCGTATTGGGTCTTGCCCGTGATGTCTTCCCCGTCGAAGAACACCTGTCCCTCCGTCGGCGGATGGACTCCCGAGATCGTTCGGAACAGCGTACTCTTTCCTGCTCCGTTCGGCCCAATGAGGCCGACTGCCTCACCCCGATCGACAGTGAAGGAGACGTCTTCGATGGCGACGACCCCGCCGAACTTCTTCGTCAGCCCTCGTCCTTCCAACAACGTCATTATCGATCGGTATCCAAGCCACGCAGATAAACTTACGGAATGTGCAAGCAGTTCACACTGTGGAAAGCACGTCAACTGGATCCCCGGCTGCTTGCTCGCTGACGGTTCGCCCGTCAACGAGTCGGACAGTCGCCGACTGTGAACAGTAGGGAAAACGCTTTGATGGTGTTGAGTATATGTGCGAGCGTGACTCTAACACAGATGTTCGAACCCTCGGCGGTCGCCGTCGTCGGCGCCTCGAAGGTCGAGGGAAAGATCGGGTACGAAGCGATGGCGAACGCCGCCCTATTCGACGGACCGGTGTATCCGGTGAACCCCTCAGCGTCGGGCGAGCTGTTCGGATCGGAGTTCGTCTCGTCAGTGACCGACATCGACGACGACGTGGATCTCGCGCTCTGCTGTGTCCCGGGACCGGCCGTCCCCGACGTGCTCGAAGAGTGCGGTGAGGCGGGCGTCGGCGCCGTCGTCCTCTATTCGAGCGGCTTCGCCGAAGCGGGCGACGAAGGCGAGGAGCTACAGGAGACGATCGTCGAAATCGCCGATGAACACGGTATCTCACTGCTCGGGCCGAACACGAGCGGCTTCCTGGTGCCGGCGCGAAACCTCCGCTGTTCGTTCGCCAGCGGCGTCGAGGAGATCCCGGCCGGGAACACCGCAATCCTCGCGCAAAGCGGTGGCGTCGCGCATACGCTCGCGTACCAGTCGCGACGCCAGGGCCGCGGCATCTCGGCGATGGTCGGACTCGGGAACCGCGCCAACGTCGGCTTCGCCGAGACGATCGAGTACTTCGACGGGGACGAGAACACGGACGCCATCGTCCTGCACGTCGAGGGGACCGACGACGGTCGGGGTCTCCTCGAAGCCTGCCGCGCGAGCGACACGCCGGTCATCGCCTACAAGGTCGGTCAATCCGACGTCGGCGACTTCGCGGAGTCCCACACGGGCGCGCTCACGGGCGACCACGAACTCTACACCGCGGGCTTCGCGCAGTACGGCACGCCGACGGTCGACGCCACCGACGACCTGATGGACGCGGCCGCGGCGCTGGGCGACTGTCCGACGCCGGACGGACCGAACGTCGGTGTCGTCACCGCGCAGGCCGGCCCGGGGATCATCATCACCGATCGGATCCAGCGCGCCGGCGGCCGGCTGCCGAAGCTCTCGGAATCGACCCAAGAGCGCGTCGACGAGATCCTGCCGGGCGTGACCTACGCCGACAACCCCGTCGACACCGGTCGGCCGATGCCCGAGTTCGGCGAGATCGTGACGGCCGTCGCCGAGGACGACCGCATCGACATCGTGCTCGTCTACGAACTGTTCGAGGAGGCACTGGGCCTCCCAGTCGAGGACCTCGACGGGCTCGCCGAGCGGGTCGGCAAGCCGGTCCTGTTCGCGACCGAGGGAATCGAGGAGACGCTCGCCGAGGAGCGCGAGGCGCTCGAAGCCGCCGGCGTCCCGACGTTTGCGACGCCCGAGCGCGCCGCCGACGCCGCGGGCACGCTGGCTCGCTACGCGCAACTCCAGGCGGGCCAGCCCGCGACTGACGGGGGGACCGGGACCACGCCCACTGTAGGCGACGCCGCCGAACCGGAGGTGACCGCCGATGAGTGAGGAGACGCCGGCGCCCATCGCGGCCGCACGGGAAGATGGCCGTCACACGCTGACCGAGGCCGAGGGGAAGGAACTCCTCGCGTCGGCCGGCATCGACACGCCCTCGTTCGCGGTGTGTGCCGACGCCGACGCCGCCGTCGACGCGGCCGAGGATATCGGCTACCCGGTCGTCGTAAAGGTCTCCTCGCCCGCGGTCACGCACAAGAGCGACTGGGCCGGCGGCATCGGTGTCGCGGTCGGACTCGACTCGGCTGACGCGGTTCGGGATGCCGCAGACGAGATCCTCACGACTGCAGACGAGCGCGGGATCGACGCCGACGTCCTCGTCGAGGAGGCGATGGATCTCGACCGCGGGACCGAAGTGATCGTCGGCGGTATCCGCGATCCGTCCTTTGGGCCGGTCGTACTCACGGGGCTCGGAGGCGTGTTCACGGAGATATTCGAGGACACCAGCCACCGGATCGCCCCGATCGACCGCGCCGAGGCCCGCTCGGCGATCGAGGAACTCCAGTCCCTGCCGCTACTCGAAGGGTACAGGGGAAGCGAGCCGGCGGACGTCGATGCGCTCGCGGATGCGATCGCCACCGTCGGCGACCTCGTCACCGAGCACCCGATCGCCGAACTGGACGTCAATCCCGTCTTGGCGACAACCGATGGAGTGATAGCACTCGACGCGCTCGTCGTACTGGAGGATCACTAATGTTCGAACGTATCTGGACTGTCCGATTCTCGGACACCGATCCCTTCGGCATCGCCCACTATCCGCGTATCGTGGACGCGCTCCACGAGACGTCAGATATGTTTATGCAGGAGATCGGCTACCCATTCTGGGAGCTCTCGCAGGAGCACGACTTCGGGCTGCCGCTGGTTGAGATGAACTTCGAGTTCAGGAACCCCATCAACGCCGGCGACGACGTTCGAGTCACGCTGACGCCGGACGTCGGGAGTCGCAGCGTTCGCTTCAAGTACGAGGCCTACGTCGATGACACGCTCGCGTTCGAGGGCTACGAACAGCGAGTCTGTGCGGAGGTCGGCGGCGGGAGCGCGATCGAACTGCCCGAAGACCTCCGAGAATCGCTTCTCGAATACGCCGACGACTAATACTGTCGGCCAGAACGATGTGAAAATCATCGGCACCCCGTGGGTGCCAAAATGGTTCACGAACCTCCATCCGACAGTATAAGCCCGTCGCGACTCCCTGCTCAGCCATCTCTCGTGTATTCACAAGACCGTACGCCCGACCGAAGACAGTGTTCGATGGGGGGCCTGAAGACCTACAAACGCTACTTTCGCGCCTGCAACTCGCCGCGGATTCGCCGTGTCGATCATCGAAGGTAGCGATACGCTTTTAGGAATTACGTGGGTACGTGAGGGTATGGCGGAGTTCGAGAATCCATACGCAACGGAGGATCCGTTCGTCGAGGCGCACTTCGATTGTCTGAACTGCGGCGGGAAACTCTGGGAGTACGGGATCCAGCGGCAGATGGTCTGTGAAGACTGCCGAGCGGTCTTCTCGACGGAGGAAGTATTCGAGCAGGCCAAAGCGAACGCGGAAGCAGAAGCGGAAGCCTGAGAACCGACGGGGCGGTCGGTCCAGGAGACGATCGGATAGCGAAATCGGCATTTGACAGCCTCACAGCCCCCGCAGCGACGGGTCCGTCGATCGTGCAACGTGGCCACGTCCAACACACTTATTATCGCGTTTCACAATTATTTCACTATGGCAGAGCAAGAGCCAGAGGAACTCCTAGAGATGAGTTCCAACACCCGGAGTATTCTCGAGGAGCACGACCTCCAGCCGCTCTGGGAAGTCGAGGACGATATGGGGCACGTTCTCGAGGACCCGGAGGCGGACATCTGGAAGTGGGAAGACATCCAAGAGGCGATCGACGCCATCGAGCGCGACGTCCCGATCGCGGATCTGCCGCCGGGATTCCAGCGACGCGTCGCCGTCCCGATCAACACCGCCAACGCCATCTCGAACACGATCTACGTGGGCGTCCAGACGGTGTCGCCGGGCGAGACGGCACCCTCGCACCGCCACGGCGCTAACGCGCTGCGGTTCACGATCGACGGCCACGAGGATATGAAGACGGTCGTCGCGGGCGAGGAGTTCCCGATGAAGGACAACGACCTCATCACGACGCCGCAGTGGGAGTGGCACGACCACGTCAACGACGGCGACGAGACCGCCGCGTGGCTCGACGTCCTCGACCTCCCGCTCGTCCTCGACTCCCTCAACGCGAAGAACACCTTCGAGTACCACGAACTCGAACGCCAGCCCGTCACGAAGAGCCAGGGCTACTGGGAGTCTCAGTACGGCCGCGGCCGGCCGCAGGAAGACGTGAAGTCCGACGACATCCCCGGCCCGTTCGAGGGCAATATGGAGCCGACGCCGCCGTACCGCTTCAAGTGGGCGGATATGGTCCAGTCGCTCCACCAGCGCGCTGACAACGACGATCCCGACCCCAACGACGGCTACAGCCTCTCGTACGTCAACCCGGCGACGGGTCAGCCGCCGCTGTTCCCGACGATGTCGTTCCGCGCGCAGTTGATGCAGGAAGCGACCGATCCGCACTTCCACAATATGACGGAAGTGTTCTTCGTCATCGACGGTGAGGGCGCGACCCACATCGGTGACGAGGCGTTCGAGTGGAGTCAGTGGGACATCTTCATCGTCCCGCCGGACGAGATCCACCATCACGAACCGGACGGCGAAGCGACGCTGCTCGCGATGACCGATCGGCCGGTCTTCGAGGCGTTCAATCTCTACGCCGAAGCCGAACCCTCCTCGTAATTCCTGGGCTACTCCCCGATCGGACGTCCTCGCTTCGGACGTCCGGCATCGTTTCGGAACGAGCGAACGCGAACTACCGGAGAATAGTCTTTCAGAGATATCACTGGATAGACGCGTTAACGACCTGGTCTATACCATACAGTTTTATATTCCGTTATAATTATTGTCCCACACGGTATGGCTCGTGATGACACATTTCCACGACGGACGTATCTCAAAGGTGCCGGGGCTTCCGGTACGGTCGCACTAACTGGCCTCGCTGGGTGTACGCTCGGCGGCGGCGGTGACGGCGACGGTGGCGACGGCGACGGCGGTGGCGGTGGCGATACGGGAACCGGTGGAAGCACCGACAGCGGCGAGGACACCACCCCACTGACGATCGCTGGGACCGTCCCCGAGACCGGGAGTTTCTCTTCGCTCGGGCAGGACCTCAAGCGCGGGTACGAACTCGGCGTCGAGCGGATGAACGAGACACTCGACCGCGAGGTCGAGCTCATTCTCCGCGACGACGAGAGCGACGCCCAGACGCTGCGCGAGCAGCTTCAGGCCATCGTCAGCAACAACGACGTGAATATGATCTGGGGGAGCTTCTCCAGCCTGCTCGTCACGGCTGGGAGCGCCTTCGCCGAGAATCAGGGGCTCCCGTTCCTCGGCATCGCCTTCGCGTACGAAGGACCCCACCGCAACAGCAACTACGAGTGGACGTTCGCTCCGTTCCCGAAGTCCCGTGACGTCGCCCGCTCGACGCTCGGGACGATCGAACTCGTCCCCGAGGAGGACCGACCGACCAACATCGGCATCTGGGAGCCCAACTCCGGGTGGGGGAAAGAGCAGGCCGACTACTGGGAGGAGACGCTCGGCGACGCGGGCTACGAAATCGTGATGCGCGAGACCTTCGAGATCGGTGCCTCGGACTTCTCGACGCTCATCTCGCAGGCCCAAAGCGCCAACGTCGAGGTGCTGCTGTCGAACCCGACGCCGGGCGGCGGCATCACCGCGGTCAACCAGATGAAGTCGAACAACTGGGCGCCGAAGATGCTCAAGTTCGTCCGCGGTGCCGACCCCTCGGCGTGGTGGTCCGCACTCGGTCAGGACGGCGCGTACGCGCTGATGTGTCCCGGCTGGGTCCCCGGCCTCACGGGCAACGGCAACCAACAGCTCCGAGAGACGTATATGTCGACCTACGAGACCGAGAGCCAGTATATGCCGGCGAACGTCGGCGGCTCGTACAACCTGACGCAGGTCGCCGAACAGGCCGTCGCCGCGGCTGGCTCCGTCGAACCGGAGGCCATTCGGGAGGCGCTCCGCAACGAGGAGTTCCAGACCGTCATCGGCACGTTCGGCTTCGAGGACAACGGACTGCCGACGGAAGGCCAACTGACGGCCCCGACCGGCCAGTGGTGGGAGGGCGCCCAGCGCCTCGCGTACCCGAACACGGACTCCGAACGCGCGCTCGACTTCAAGTACCCCATCCCGCCGTGGAGCGAGCGATGAACGCGGGGGACACCTTCGTACCCACGGCCTGACGATGGTTGCAAGCGATCTTCTGACGCAGTCGGTCGTCAACGGGCTGCTGTTGGGCGGGATCTACGCCCTCGCAGCCCTGGGCCTCTCGCTCGTCTTCGGGATTATGGACATCGTGAATCTCGCGCACGGCCATATGCTGATGGTCGGCGCCTACGTCGCGATTCTCGTGTTCACGGCGACCGGCATCACCCCGCTCGTCGGGATGCTGCTCGCGATGGCGCTGATGTTCGGCCTCGGCGTCCTCTTGCAGAAAGTGCTGCTCAAGCACGTCGTCGACGAGGGGTTAGAACAGCCGATCATCGTGCTGTTCGGCCTCGCGCTCGTCTTGCAGAACCTCGGGCGCGTCATCCTCGGCGGCGACGCCCGAACGGCCGACATCGGGATCCCCGGTAACGGGTTCGACATCGGCATCGCGTTTATGTCGTTCCCGCGGACGGTCACGTTCGTCGTCGCCGTCCTGCTCATCGTCGCCACCTGGGCGTTCCTGCAGTACACCAAGACGGGTCAGGCCATCCGCGCGACCGCCCAGAACCGCACGGCGGCGAAGTATATGGGCATCGACACCGACCAGATCTACGTCATCACGCTCGGCATCGGGACCGCACTCGCCGGCGCGGCCGGCGCGCTGCTCTCGATGCTGTTCCCGATCGACCCCTACGTCGGCTGGTCGTACCTGCTCAAAACGTTCGCCGTGGTCGTCCTCGGTGGGGTCGGCAGCGTCGTCGGGACGCTCGTCGGTGGCCTCGTGCTCGGCGTCTCGGAGAACCTCGGCGCGCTCTATCTCGGTGGCGGCTACCGCAACGTCGTGAGCCTGCTCATCTTCTTGGGCGTGCTGCTCGTCAAACCAGAAGGGCTGTTCGGTAGCTCCGGAGGTGGTGAGTAATGAGCATCTTCCAGCGCTCTCCCGGGGAATCGCTCGCCGAGGACCGTCGCGTCCAGGCGCTCGGCGTCGTCGCCGTGCTAGCGCTCGCAGTCGTCCCGTTCACCACGACCGACTCTCTGACGGGGCTCATCCTGACGGGTCTCGTCTTCGTGATGCTCGGCGTCTCCTGGAATCTGCTCGCCGGATACGCCGGCCAGATTTCTCTGGGGCACGCGGCGTTCTTCGGGATGGGCGCATTCGTTTCGGCGTGGCTGACGACGCCCGCCGCAGCGGGCTTTCCCGAATCGATCCAGTTGCCGATCCTCGCGGCGGTCGTCGTCGGGGGAGTCACCGCGGCGCTCATCTCGCTCGTCATCGGGCCGATCATCTTCCGCCTGAGCGGCCACTACTTCGCCATCGGGACGCTCGCGCTGGCGGCCGTCATCGAACTGGTGATGCTGGACCGACGGGACCTGACCGGCGGCGCGACCGGCTACTACGTCAGCGGCGACCTCTCGATCGGCGAGGCCGTCTCCCACGGCGACACGATGTTCTTCCTGACGCTCATCGCTACGATCATCACGGTCGCGGCCACGTACGTCATCGTCCGCGGTCCGGCCGGACTGGGGATGAAAGCGATCCACGACGACGAGGACGCCGCGAGCAGTCTCGGCGTCAACCCGCTCAAGTACAAGATGTACGCGTTCGTCGTCTCCTCGTTCTTCGCGGGGATCGCCGGCGCGCTGTATGGCCACTACACGCTCTACATCAACGCCCAGTCGACGCTCGCCGTCACGTGGACGATCGACTCGCTCGTCATCGTCATTCTTGGCGGGATGGGAACCTTCGCCGGGCCGTTCTTCGGCGCGGCGCTGTTCTTGCTCCTCGACAACGGTCTCTCGGCGATCGTTGGTGGGTTCTCCTCTGCGGTCGAGGGGATTCTCATCATCCTCTTCATCATCTTCCTCCCCACGGGGCTCTACGGCCTCATCAAGGACTATCTCGTCGAGGAAACCACCGACACGGACGCCGCGACCGAGTAGGTCGGCGTGTCACTCCCGACGTCGTTACGAGCCTCTCGTTTTCTCCGTTTGCTCTGCGCTCTCGGTGCGCTATCGCAGCCGCTCTGTGAGATTCGAGGTGGTCTCTCAGGACGATCCGCGAGAAAGCGACTGTGAGTGACGGCCAAACTGATCGCAGAAAAGACTGCTCCGCTCAGGCGCCGAGGTAGGATTCTTCGACGCGTTCGTCGCGTGCGAGTTCTTCGGCCGTTCCTGACAGCGCGATTTCGCCGGTCTTGATCACGTAGCCGCGGTCGGCGACGCGGAGTGCGTTGTAGATGTCCTGCTCGACGAGGAGAACGGTCGTCCCCTCGTCGTTGATGCGCTGGATGGCCTCGAAGACGTCGTCGACGAGGACGGGCGCGAGTCCGAGACTGGCCTCGTCGAGCAGCAGGAGATCGGGTTCGCTCATCAGACCGCGACCGATCGCGAGCATCTGCTGCTCGCCGCCCGAGAGCGTCCCGGCCTGCTGGTTCGAGCGCTCTTCGAGCCGTGGGAAGATGTCGTAGATGTCTTCGAGGCGTTCTTTCAGCCGACTGCGATCGAGATACGCGCCCAGTTCGAGGTTCTCGCGAACGGTACTCTCGGTGAACACCTCGCGGCCCTCGGGGACGTGGGCGACGCCCCTGGCGACAACCTCCTCGTGGGGGAGGTCGCCGATCGATTCGCTCTTGTAGCGTATCTCGCCGTCCATCGGGACGAGGTCGCCACAGATGGTCTTCAGCGTCGTCGTCTTTCCAGCCCCGTTCGCGCCGAGCAAGGCCACGGTCTCTCCCTCCTCGACCGTGAGGCTCACGTCCCACAGCACCTGTACGTTGCCGTACGCGACGTCTATCGAATCTACTTCGAGCAGTGGCATCGAATACCACGTCATTCGTCGTGACCTTTCTTAAGCCTACCTTTCGGAGATGCAGATCTATGATAGACTACGCGTCGAGGTAGCGCTGCCGCTCTGTCGGCTGTGCCTGGAAAAAACGAAGAACCGTTCGAACGTCACCGCGGCGAGCGGCGCGAGGGAGTTACTCCTGTCCGCCCTTCTGGACGTCGGCTTCGGCGTAGCTGACGTCGCGACCGGTGACGTCGACGGTCATCGAGCCGACGTCTTCGATTTCGGCGTCGATGGTGTCGCCGTCGTGGAGTTCGCTCACGCCTTCGGGCGTGCCCGTCGTGATGACGTCGCCGACTTCAAGCGTCGCGCCGAGGGAGGCGTACTGAACGACGTCCGCGCACGTGTAGACCATATCGCCGGTGTTCTCGTACTGGCGGCGCTCGCCGTTGAGCTGGAGCTCCATCTGGAGGTCCTGGGGGTCGTCGATCTCGTCGGCCGTGACGACGCACGGACCGATGACGGTGAACGTGTCGTAGGACTTGCGGTTCGAGCGGTCCTGATCGCCGCGCAGAGAGATGTCGAGCAGGATCGTGTATCCGAAGATGTGGTCCCACGCTTCTTCGGCGGAGACGTCCTTCGCCTCCTCACCCATTACGAACGCGAGTTCGATCTCGTGGTCCGTCCGACGGTCGTTGAAGGGCAGTTCGATACCGTGATCGGGGCCGACGACGCTGGAGGGCGCTTTCAGGAAGTAGCCCTTGTCCTTGATCGAGAACCACTCTTCGGTGGTAATGTCCTTGTCGGAGATGGCCTCCTCAATGTGGTTCTCGTAGTTCAGCGGCGCGGCGATGACCTTGCCCGGGCGGCCGACGGGCGAGCCGATCTCGACGTCTTCGACGTCGTAGTCGGGGTCTTCGTCTTCGTACTCGGAGGCGTCGTAGTCGCCCTCCATATACTCGACGAGCGGCTCGTCGCCCTCGAGACCGAGTCGGTCCGAGAGGTCGATGACGCCCTCTCCATCGTCTGTAAGCAGTCCGAGTTTATCGTCGTCGTAGCGGACGAAGCGCATACGCAATTCATCGTCGGAATCAGTGATAAAAGATGCCTTTCGCCTCTCCGAGCGGCGGTGGCTAGAGAGTGGCGTCGGCGCCGACGCGCCCGCACTTACGGGAATAGCGGGCCGAACGCCGGCGTTCTCACAGGTAGCTGTCGGTTCGCGCCAACTCGACGTCCGCGGCGACGTCCTCGCGGAAGTGCTCGACGAGCGAATCGAGCGTCCACCCTTCGGGATTGACGCCGACGGCCTCCATCGCCGGGTCCGAGAAGACGCCGACGCGGTCGCCCCCGGCGTACAGCGTACACCCCGTGAGGTCTTCGGCGTGCTCGCTGGCCAGGTACGCGACGAGCGGTGCGACCTTCTCGGGCGGCATCTCCGCCTCGGTGTAGGGGCGGTGCTCTTCGGGCACCGTCTCGGTCATCCGCGTGTAGCCGTTCGGGATCAGGGTGTTGACCCGGACGTCCGAGCGGACCAGTTCAGTCGAAACTGAACGAACCATCCCGAGGATCCCTGCTTTCGCCGCAGCGTAGTTGGCCTGCCCGAGGCTGCCGCGGGCCGCCCCGGCGCTGACCGCGAGATACGAGCGCTGTCGGTCGAAGCCGTCGTCGCCGGCGGCCTTGTTCGCCTCGCGCCAGTGGGCGGCGGCGGCGCGGAGCGGTGCAAACTGGCCGGTGAGGTTGTTCTCGATGACGGCCGTCCAGTCCTCCGGCGAGAGCTTGTAGCTGAGCCCGTCCCGGAGAATGCCCGCGAAGTTACAGACGAAGTCGACGCGGCCGTACTCCGCGACGGTGTCCGCGATGAGCGTCTCCGCGTACGCGAAGTCGCTCACGTCGCCGTGGTGGGCCATCGCGGTTCCGCCGCGCTCGCGGATCTCGGCGGCGACGCCCTCGGGGACGGACGGGTCGCTGCCTGTCCCGTCGACCGCAGTGCCGAGGTCGTTGACCACAACGCGCGCGCCGTGGTCTGCGAGTTCGTATGCCGCCTGCTCGCCGAGGCCGTTGCCGCCGCCGGCAACGATACACACCGCGTCTTCGATCATCTTAGAACGGGAACTCGCGCGGCTCGTGCTGCAGCGAGATCCACTTCTTCTCGGTGACCTCGTCGAGGAAGTCCTCGCTGTTGTAGCCGCCGATGCCCGACGCGCCCGTCCCGCTGAACGGGACGTGCGCCTCGTCGTTGACAGGCTGGTCGTTGACGTGGACCATTCCCGTCTCGAGCTGGTTCGCGATGCGCTTGCCCGCGCCGACGTCGCCGGCGTGGACCGAACCGGAGAGGCCGTACTCGGTGTCGTTTGCGAGTTCGATCGCCTCGTCGACGTTCGAGAACGGAATCACGGGGGCGATGGGGCCGAAGTGCTCGTTGCAGGCGGCCGCCATATCGTTCGTCGCGTCCGAGAGCACCGTCGGCTCGACGACCAGCGAGTCCTCGACGCCGTCGATTTCGACGACGTCGCCGCCGGTTTCGAGCGTCGCGCCCGCTTCGACCGTGCGCTCGACGTAGTCGAGCATCTCGTCGCGCTGTGACTCGTCGATGATGGGGCCGACGACGACGTGCTCGTGAGCGCTCCCGGCCGGGAGCTGGGAGGCGCGCTCGGTTAGCTTCTCGACGTACTCGTCGTAGACGTCCTCGTGGACGAGGTGGCGGTTGATGGAGATGCAGACCTGCCCCTGGTGGATGAACGACCCGAAGACGCCGGCGTCGACCGCGGCGTCGACGTCGGCCTCGTCGGTGACGATGTGGGCGTTGTTGCCGCCGAGTTCCATCGCCGGGACGGCGAGGTTCTCCGCTGCGGTGGCGGCGACGCGGCGACCGACCTCGGTCGAACCGGTGAACGCGACGACGTCGCTCTCCTCGTGGCCGGCGACGCGGTCGCCGATTTCGGAGCCCTTGCCGGTGACGACGTTGACGACGCCCTCGGGGAAGCCGGCCTCCTCGAACAGGCGCGCGAACAGCAGTCCGCCGATGACCGGGGTGTTCGTCGCCGGCTTGAGGACGACCGTGTTACCGGCCGCGACGGCGGGGACGACCGCGCGCGCGGAGAGGTTCAGCGGGAAGTTCCACGGCGAGATGACCGTGACGACGCCTTTCGCCTCGCGCTCGACGATGTTCTCCTTGCCGGGGATGTTCGAGGCGGCGTGCTCGCCCTTCATCCGGCGCGGAAGCGTCGCGGCCTCACCGATCTGGTCCTGCGTGAGCTCGAACCCGGTGTCCGATACACCTTGCATTGCACCCGCTTCGGTGGTGTAGAGCTCGAGGATCTCCTCTTTGTGCTCTGCCATCACCTGCTGGAGGCTGTGGATGAGCTGTTCGCGCTCGGCCGGCGGCGTCTGGGCCCATTCGGACTGGGCCTCCGCCGCGGCTTCGTAGGCGGCGTCGACGTCCGCCTCGGTGGCGCGGGGGACCTCCGTGACGACCTCGCGCGTCGAGGGGTCCTCGACTTCGAGCGTCTCGCCGCTCTCAGCGTCGACCCACTCGCCGCCGATATAGAGTTGACTCCAGTCGTCGTCGATACTGTATCCTGACTGGCCTTCGAGTGCCATACTCCTAGAGTCTCGGGATTCACTAATGAAAGTTTGGTCAGATAGCCGTTTTTACCGGCTGTCGTCGGGCTACACTGTCGAATTCTCGTACCGACTGGTGAGACGACGTGCCGGATCTTCCCGCCATTTGGGACACACCTCTGTATGGGAAAATAATAAGAGACACTGGAGGGTTCTTACGCCAGAGCCCTCGATTCGCGGTCGCTGTCCGGCGACTCGCAGAGGCACCCGCGATCGAGATGCGACAGGTCCCAGCGATGAACGACGAACACGACTCCGCGTTCGATTCGGTGACTAGTTGGATCGTTGCGGCGCTCGGACTGCTCGTACTCGTGCTCGTCTGGGGTGTGATCTTCACGTTTACCGTCTACTCACAGGCACTCGGCGACGCGTTCGGACTGTCGAGTCTCCGGCTCTCGTCCATCTTTTCGATCACGACGGCGGCGTTCTACATCGCGGGCGGGACGATCGGGATCCTGATCGCGCGCGTGCCGCTTCGCCCGGTCGTCGCCACGGCCGGCGCGGTCTTCGGTGTCGCGATCGGACTCTTGCAGATCTCGTCGTCGTATCTCGGACTCGCCGTCGTATTCGGGCTCTTGGGGACGGCCGGGGGCACGATGTTCGTGATCGTCATCTCGCTCGTGCCGCAGTGGTTCGAGCAGTACGAGGGCCGCGCAATGGGGATCACGATGGCCGGCAACGGCCTCGGGATTTTCGTGTTGCCGCCGGTCTGGGTGTGGTTGCTCGAACGGACGGGCATCCGGGAGGCGTTCGTCGTCGTCGGGGGCGCGACGGTACTCGTAATCCTCGTCGCCGCCGTCGTCTACCGCCGGCCGCCGGAACTCCGCGCGCAGGGTACCGCACCGGTCGACGTCGCGTGGCTCCGGTCGAACCTGACCGACGGCCGATTCGTGTCCAGCCTCGTCGGCTTCGCGCTCCTGTGGAGTTGGTACTTCCTCCTCTCGGCGGACCTCGTGGGCATTCTCACCACGGGCGGGATCTCCCGAGCGGTCGCCGCCACTGCGTTCGGCATCGTGGGCGGCGTCAGCGTCGTCGCCCGCGTCGCCAGCGGTGAGTTCGCCGATCGCATCGGGATGCGGGTGACGCTGGCCGTCGGAACGCTCCTCGCGGCGGCCGGGATGGTCGTCCTCCCGTGGACGGGCACGGAACCGCTGATGTACGTGCTGCTCGTGACGTTCGGGATCGGACTCGGAGCGATCGCGCCGCTGTTCTCGCCGATCATCATCGAGCGGTTCGGCCCGGCGAACGCGACCGCCATCGTCGGGGTGTTCACGGTCGCCGAAGCGGCGACCGCCTTCCTCGTCCCGATCGGGCTGAACCTCCTCTTGGGAGTGACGAACGGGTACGTCGTCCCGCTGCTCACCGTCGGCGGGCTGACGCTCCTCGGTGCGGGGCTGTTCTACCGGGGGACGGCTCCGAAAACGAGTCCGCAACTGTAACTGCAATCGCACCGGACGAGAACGCCCGCGACCGCGGCCGCGACGAATCGCGTTCCGGCTACCGCCTCGGACCGACTACCGACCGGCCAGTCCGGCCGCGAGCGCCTCGATCGGCGTCGGCGGCTCGTCGTGGCTTCCGTCGTGATCGGGGAACAGCGCCGGGTCGACGGTCGCCCCGAGATCGTTGAGTTGGGTCCGGCAGGACGCGCCGGGTGCGACGACCGATTCCGCCTCGCTGGCGTCGACCTGGCCCTTGAGCGTCTCGCCGATCGCCTCGCTCATCGCGCGGTGTTCGGACTCGTAGCCGAACGTCCCGGCCATCCCACAGCAGCCCGAGTCCAGCGGATCCACGCGGTAGCCCGCCCGCCGGAGCACGCCGACCGCGTGGTGGTCTTTCTTCGTCGCCTTCTGGTGGCAATGTCCGTGGTACGCGATCGAGCGGTCGGGGGCGTCGAAGTCGATCTGCTCGTCGAGTCGATACGTGTCGAGGTACTCACAGACGCCGTAACTGTTCGCCTGTACCGTCTCGACGTCGCTGCCCGAGAGCAGGTCGCCGTAGTCTGACTGCAGCATCACCGCGTCGGAGGGTTCGGGGACGACGACGTCCCACCCGTTCTCGATCCGCGGGACGAGCGCGTCGACCGTCTCCGCGGCCGTCTCGCGGGCGACGTCGAGGAAGCCTTTCGAGAACGCCGGCCGCCCCACGTCGGTGACGTCTGCGACTTCGACGTGGACGCCCGCGGCTTCGAGCACTTCCACGGACGCCTTCCCGACGTCGGGGTGACTGTAGTTCGTGTACGTGTCCGGGATCAGGAGGACGTGGCGGTCGGCCTCGTCGGCGGTGACCCGGGATCCACCGCGCTTTTTGAACCACTTCTGGACCGTCTCGCGCTCGAACGTGGGGAGCGTGCGGTCGCTCGCGATGCCGATGGTCTGTTCCATCACGGCGCGCGCGCCGGGCACCTTCGACGCCCAGTTCGAGACGGGTGCGAACGTGCTCCCGAGTTTCGCTAAGACGTCGAAGTTGGCGAACATCTTCGAGCGCAGCGAGGAGCCGTGTTCCTCGTGGTAGGCGTGAGTCACCTCGGCTTTGAGCTTCGCGAGGTCGACCTCGCTCGGACAGTCGTTCGCACAGCCCTTACAGCCGATACAGAGGTCCATCACCTCGGTGACGAACTCCTCGTCGGTCGGGTCGTCCGGGAGGTCGCCGCTCATCGCCTGCCGGAGCATATTCGCTCGGCCGCGCGTGGCGGTAATCTCCTCGTCGGCCGCGCGGTAGGTCGGACACATCACGCCGCCCTCGGTCTGCTGGGTGCGGCAGCCACCGCAGCCGTGACAGAGTTCGACCATCCCCTGCATTCCGTTCTCGTTGTCCCACTCCAGCGCCGAGTCGAAGCCGGCGTCGAACTCGTACTCGGGATCGAACCGGAGGTTCTCGGTGAGCGAGACGTCGCCGCAGACCTGGCCGGGGTTGAGCAGCCAGTCGGGGTCGAACGCGGTCTTGAGATCCTGGAACGCGTCCCAGAGCTGATCGCCGTAGAGCTTCCGGTTCCACTGGGTCCGCGCGCGGCCGTCGCCGTGCTCGCCGGAGACCGAGCCACCGAGTTCGACGACGAGGTCGGTCACGGCCTCGCCGATGGCCTGCATCGCGTCCAGATCCGCCTGCGACTTCGTGTTGACGAGCGGGCGGACGTGCAGGACGCCGGGGCCGGCGTGGGCGTAGAACGACGCGAAGGTGTCGTGCTCTTCGAGGACCGACTGGAACTCGGTGACGAACCTCGGGAGGTGCTCCGGCGGGACGGCGCAGTCTTCGAGGAAACTGATGTGTTTCGCGTCGCTGGTGCGCCCCAGCAGGATCGGGAGGCCGGACTTCCGAAGCTTCCAGAGTTCCTTTCGGTCCGCCTTCTCGTGGGCCTCTAGCGCGTCGAACGCGAAGCGTTCGGCGTCGGCGTCCGCCGCGTCGTCGCCGTCGCCGCGACCGGGTACGCGGTCTTCGAGGAGCTTCCGAACCTTCTCGCGGCCGTCCTCGTCGTCTTCGGCGTAGAACTCCACGAGGAGTGCGGCCTCCGTCCGGTCGGGGAGTTTCCCGGCGGCGTCGGCGAACTCCGTCGTGTTCGAGGCCAGCCCGATGAGTACGTCGTCGATGAGCTCGACCGCCGCGGGATCGTGCTCCAGCACGTGCACGACGTCGCTGACGGTGTCGACGACGCTGTCGTACGTCAAGAGCGCGACCGACTTCGTCTCCGGAAGCGGTTCCAGCGAGACGGTCGCCTCGGTGACGACCGCGAGCGTCCCTTCGGAGCCGGCGAGCAGGCGCGCGAGGTTGACGACGCCCTCCTCGCCGTATTCGCCCTCGGCTTCGGCGAGCAGGCGGTCGAGGTTGTAGCCCGAGACGTTCCGCTTCATCTCGGGGTAGCGCTTGTGGATCTCCTTGGCCTGTTCGTCGAGGACCTCGATCACCCCGGCGGCGATCTTCGCCTCGGCGTCGCCGTCGGGGTCGGCCCGCTCGCGTAATTCGTCGACGCTGACCTCACCGAAGGTCGTGACCGTGCCGTCCGAGAGGACGACCTCGACTTCCTCGACGTAGTGATCGGTCTTCTCGTAGACGAGCGAGTGCGCGCCGGTGGAGTTGTTGCCGATCGCGCCGCCGATGGCGCTTCGGTTGCCGGCCGCCGGGTCGGGGCCGAACGTCAGGCCGTACTCGGCCGCCTGATCGTTGAGCGTCGCGAGGATGGCCCCAGACTGAACGTGCGCCTCTCGCGCGTCGGGGTCGACGTCGTAAACGGCGTCCATATGGCGCGAGAAGTCGAGGACGACGGCCTCGTTGACCGTCTGGCCGGCGAGGCTCGTCCCGCCGCCGCGCGGGAGCACCGGAATCTCCTCTTTGGCGCAGTAGGAGACGACGCTCGCGACGTCGTCGGTCGAGGTCGGGAAGACGACGCCGATAGGCGTCACCTCGAACGCGCTGGCGTCGGTCGCGTACATCTGCCGAGTGTAGGTGTCGAAGCGGACTTCACCGTCGACGCGTTTCGAGAGCGCGTCGACCAGATCCGGCCGTTCGACCTCCTCGGAGACGTACTGGTAGTTCGAACGGGCGTCTCTCGCCGGGTCGGCGGTGGCTACACCGCCGTCGGGAACGGCATCGCTGTCGCGGTCAGACATATGCGTACTACTGAGGGTAACTATCACTTATACCCGCCGTTGTCGGCACACCGTGAACACTTCTCGTGACGGTCTCTATCACGGACAACCGCCATAGATACTGTTTTCACACGGTATCGACATTCGGTATGGTACCGTGACACAGTCATCCGAGCCTTCCACCGAGCGGTTGCAAGAACTGGTCGATCAGTTACTCGATCGCGACGCCGACGCACACGCTGCCGCCATCGACGCGCTCGCCGAGGAGGGCGACGAGCGAGTCGTCCCCCACCTCCTCGAAGTACTCGTCATCGACGGCATCGCGAACAACTGGGAGCGGTTCGGCTTTCCCGCGGTGCTCCGCGATCGGGACCCACCGCGCTACCTCGAACTCCCCGAAGTTCGGTGGCCGGGCGTTCGCGACGCCCTCGCGACGCTCGCCGAACCGAATTTCGACTCCGAGCACGCGTGGGTCGAGTGGGAGTCGTGGTACTCCCAGCAGGAGATCGACCCGCTGGCGGGGTTCGACGAATGGAAACTCCGGCTCTATCGATCGTATCTCCCGCCGGTCGGTGGCCTCCTCGATTGTGAGCCGCGTGAGTTCGATCTCCAGGGAATCCGCTGGGGTAACTGCGATCGCTCGTTCCTCGCCGCGCTGAACGCCCCATCGTTCGTCCCCGGCGATGCGGTGGAGACCGACGCGAGCGGCGACAGCACGGACCAGCAGGACCACACTCCCGAACGCTATCTCGACGACGACCACGTCGTGTTCGGTTTCGAGATCGAGGGGACACAGTATGCAGTGCCGCGCTGGGTCCTGTTTCCGCACGAACTGCTGAACGCCGAACTCGACGGCGTGCCGGTGAGTCTCACGTACTGCACGCTCTGTAACGCGCCGATCCTCTACGACCGACGGGTCGAGGTCGACGGCGAGAAGAGAGTCCGAACGTTCGGCAGCACTGGGATGCTGGCATCCGGTAACAAGGTGATGTACGACGAGGAGACCGAGACGCTGTGGGACCAGCACGCCGGCACGCCGATCGGCGGAGAGATGCTCGCCGAGGACCCCGATCGCTTCCTGAATCAGTTCGCCGTCACACAGACCGAGTGGGGCGATTGGAAAGAGCAGTACCCCGACACGCTCGCGCTCGACATCGAGACGGGCTACGGCTACGACTACTCGCACTACGACGGCAACATCGACTTCTTCGAGCACTACTGGAACCGCGAGGAGATCGTCCAACCCGGCGTGCGTCGCGAGGACGGACCACTTCCCGAGAAGGCGTCGGTCTACGGGATCACCGGCGACGACCCCGACGAGGTGTGGGCCGTCCCGATCGACGACCTGCGTGAGCGTGACGGGGACGTCCTGGAAGCCGAGGTCGCCGGTCGCGACGTCGTCGTCCTCCTGGATGCTACAGACGACGTCGCCGTCTACGAAGCGCCGTCGACGTCGGTCGAACGCGTCGAAGATGGAGATGGCGTCGCCCTCGTCGACAAGGCGGGTACCCGCTGGGAACTGACGCGCAACGAGCTTCGATCCGACGACGGCGAGACGCGCGCCCGTATCCCCGGCCGCCACGGGCTCTGGTTCGCGTTCCGGACGCACTACGAGACAGCGCACGTGCTGCAGTAACGGCTCTACCTCGCCCCCCGATTCGTACCGACTTGTAATCGGAGGAACGCTTATTATGTTTGAGTATTGGAATGTCAGAACGCGTATGTTCAAAGATAGCGTGTGGTATCCGAATACGCCGCGGAATGCGGCAATCGTCGTAATGCTCGTTGGGATGGTGGTTCTACACCACTCGTCAGTGATCGGACTGATGGACGCCGGACTGCTGTTCGGCTGGCTGCCCGTTCAGTTGGCCTTCGATCTGGCGTACACCGTCCTCGCGGTGATCCTCCTGTACTGGGTGTACACGGTCGCGCCGAAGGGTGAGGAGCGCGACGACGTGAGCACGCCGAACGACAACCCGATGGATCCCAATCAGTAGGTGACGACGATGGTTGCACTTACCTCTGATATCGCGTTGATCCTCGCCATCATCGTCGGTTACCTGACTCTCGTCCTCGGGGTCGGACAGTACGCGTCCAGTCGAACGGGCGGATCTCGCGAGGAGTACCTGATGGCGAGTCGCTCGTTCGGCACGATTGTCCTCCTGGCCGCACTGTTCGCGACGAATATGTCCGCCGTCGTGATGATCGGCGCGCCGGGGCTGGCTTACAATATCGGCCCCAACGCCTACGGCTACTTCATTGGCCTCCTCGTGTTCACCTTCCCGCTGTTGATGATGACGATCGGTCACCGCATCTGGCTCATCGGGAAGCGTTTCGGGCACATCACGCCCGCGCAGGTGTTGAATCACCGCTTTGAGTCGAAGTATCTCGGCCTGTTCGCGATGTTGCTTTTCACGTTCTGGACGGTGCCGTACCTGCTCGTCGGCATCCAGGGCGGCGGCATCGCGTTCCAGTCACTCACCGACGGATTCGTCCCGTACTGGGCTGGTGGCCTGATCATCACGCTCGTCGTCTTGGCGTACGTCTCAACCGGCGGGATGCGCGGAACAGGGTGGACGAACGCCTTCCAGGGTGCGATCTTCGTCGTCGCGCTCGTCGGATTCGCGCTCGTCATCCCGCAGCAACTCGGCGGCTTCCGAGCGGCGACCAGCGCCGCGCTCGAAGTCAATCCAGCGCTCTTGAACCGCGCGGATCTCCCGCCGCTGCAGTGGAAGAGTTACGTGTCGGTCGCGGTCTTGGTCTCGATTGAGACGTTCATCCTCCCGCACCTGTTCATTCGGTATATGACCGGCCGCTCCAGTCGCAAACTCCAGCGGACTGCCGTCGTCTACCCAATCGCGTTGATGCTGACGTGGGGCCCGGCGGTGATGCTCGGATTCTGGGGCGTCGGGCAGTTCCCGAACATCGACAACCCCGACTTCATCCTCCCGGCACTGATTCAGGCGAACTTCCCGACGTGGCTGGTCGGCCTCGCACTGGCGGGGATCCTCGCGGCACTGATGTCTACGCTTGACGGCCAGGTGCTCACGCTGGCGACGATGCTCACCGAGGACATCCTCCGGCCGTTCGTCGACATCACCGACCGCGCTGAGGTCTTCGCCACGCGGATCTTTATCGTCCTCATCCTCGCGATCGCCTACGTCGCGGCGCTTCTCACGCGGGAATCGATCATCGATACGACGATCTTCGCGTTCAGCGGCTACGCGCTGATGTTCTTCCCGATCGTCTCGTCGTTCTACTCCGAACGCGTGACGAAAGAAGCCTCGGCCCTCGGGCTCGCGGTCGGCTTCGCCGGGATCTGGGGGTTCCAGTTGGGTCTGCTGCCGGGAAGTCTCACCTTCGGTTTCCTTCCGGTCATCCCCCTCTTGGTCCTTCAGATCGCGTTGATGCTCGTGGTGACGCTTGCGACGTCGCCGCCCAGCGAAGATCGGATCGACGCGTACCGGAATCTGTTCGAAGATTCCTGGTAACCTACCACTAATCCGCTATACTACATTTTATTATACTAAAAACTGGAAAGCGCTACAGATGCTCCAAGAGTTGAGTTTACAGCGCTATAATACACTAAGAAAGAGATAAAGAATAACGACGTGCTGTCTGGAGTATCTATCTCCAGAGCGAGTTACTCGTGATCCGAAAAAGCGGATTCGAGATCGTCGATCAGTTCCTCGTTGCCAACGTAGACCGGTGTCCGGGCGTGGAGGTCGTCCTTCTCGACGTCGAGCAGCGACTGGTGACCGTCGGAGGTCGCACCGCCGGCGGTTTCGACGATGTAGCCGACGGGGTAGCCCTCGAACTGGACCCGTAGTTTGCCCTCTGGGGCGTTCGTCAGCGTCGGGTAGCCGAAGATCCCGCCGTAGGTGAGCACCTGATTCACGTCGCCGATCATCGCACCGCCGTAGCGGAGTTTCATCGACGGGTCTGACTCGATGTCGTCGACGAACGACTGGAACGCCTCGACCCAGTGGGGGACGCGCCCGCCGAATCCGTAGACCGTCGGATCTTCCGGTAGCGTCACGTCCTCGCGAGCGACCTCGTACTCGCCGTCCTGGTGGATGACGTACTCGGTGACGCTGTCCTCACGGGCGACGATCATCGTCGTTGTCGCACCGTAGAGCACGTACGCGGCGGCGACGATGTCGTCGCCGCTCGCCGGCAGGGGACCGTCGTAGATCGCGACGATCGTCCCCATCGCGGCGTTGGGTTCGAGGTTCGACGAGCCGTCGAGCGGGTCGACGCAGACGGAGAGGCCGCTGCCGACGTCGATGCCCTCGGCGCGCTCCTCGCTGGCGTACACGCCGACGTTAGAGATCGAGCCGATCCGATCGAGGAAGAGTTCGTCGGCGTACACGTCGGCCGCTTTTTGGGACTCTCCGGAGGGATTCTCGCCCTCGATGGCGACGCGGCGGCCGGGGAGGCCGCTGCGGACGTCCGGTGCAGAGCGCGCGACGACGTCGAGGACGGCGTCGATGGTGGCGCTGGTCGATTCGGGTTCGGTCGGCGCAGGATTGTCTCTCGTAGCCATCGGATCACTCATTCCGGGGACAGCGGAATCGGTAATTCAGTGTGCGGTTACAAAAGCCATAAAATCTTTGTTACTGCAGACGAACCGGATTCGACCGCAGAACCACGATATGATCTCTAAAAATGGCTTTGACGGCCATCTCGAAATCCGGACGATATTTACTCGGCGAGTAAATAACTCGTCAGGTGGCGGTTCCCTCAGGGTGCTCGTCAGGACTCGTGTTCGCGCGCGAGTCGGTACCAGGATTCGACCCGTTCGCGGTCGACGTCGAGCGCGTCGGCGACGCTTTCGAGGTCGGCAGTCGTGAGCCGGCGGACCGAGCCGATGCCTGCCCGATGAAGGGTGGCCGCTGCCTCCTCGTCGAGACCGTCGACCGCGGTTAGCGGCGTCGGCGCGCTCTGTCGCCGCCAGGCAGACTCCGCATCTCGCGCTGCCGACGACCCGTCTCCGCCCGTATCGGCTGTGTTTTCCGAGCCTCCGTCGTCCGAATCCAGCAGGTCGTCGCTTCCGCCGGCCCGCCACGCCGCCTCACCGTCCGTGGCGGAGGAACCGTCGTCGACGCCGCGGTCAGCCGTCCGACCTACGGTGTCGTTTCCGCTCGCCGTCTGTTCACGCCACGCCGCTTCGCCCGCTGTTCCGTCGCCAGACCCGTCGGTCTCGGCTTCGTCGTCCGACCACCCAGAGGAGGCGGCGATCCAGGCGCGTTCGTCGTCGTCGAGGCCGCGCACCTGCGAGGAGCGCCGACCGAGGTCGGTACCGCCGCCATCGAGCGACCACGAGAGGGAGTGCTCACGGCGAATCTTGGCGGCGACGCCCGGGTTGACGCCCGCCGCCGTTAGATCGCGGTAGGCGATGCGCTTCTCGAGAAAGTCCGTGAGCGAAATCTCCGAATCCCGGAGCAGAGCCGCGGTCTTCGGCCCGACGAAGTGAAGATCCTGGAAGCAATCGGGATCGGCGGCTGTCTCGCGTCTCTCACCGCCGCCTTCGTCTTCGGCGGTCGATTCACCGGCCGAATCGGCGTCGTCGTCTGTCCCGTCCGCATCGTCGTCGCTCGGAATGGTGTTCCACGGGAGCGGAATGTCGAGGCCGCCGTCGTCTTCTCCCCCGTCTCCACCCTCGCCCGCTGCACTGTTCTCGCCTGCCTCACGGTCGAGTCCGTCGGGACCGATCGTCCCGCTGAACACACCAGGAGCCTCGTCGGTCGCGTCCGGTTCGGCGGCGTCGCTGCCGATCGGTTCTCGCTCCCCCCCTTCAGACTCCCCATCCTCGTTCACACTTGCCTCCGTCGAGTAGTATCTCCGCAGTCGGCAACTTGAGTATTTCCGTCAGCACACCAACACGCTCGATATGCTGGGCTCCCGTGATCTCGCCTTCTTCCCCGCAGTGATGCGGTCGAATGGGCCACTCGCCGACGGGTTTTATTTTGGGAGCCTCCGTGGCGCTCGACAATGGCGATGATACGGGTCGAAGGGCTGCGGAAGACGTACGGTGACTTTCCCGCCGTCGTCGGCAGCGACTTCGAGGTCGAGACGGGGGAAATATTCGGCGTCGTCGGCCCGAACGGCGCGGGCAAGACGACGACGCTGAAGATGCTCGCCGGGCTCGTCGAGCCCACGAGTGGGACTGCCGAGGTCGCCGGTCGCGACGCCGGCGACCCGGAGATGCGTCGGAACCTCGGCTTCCTCCCGGAGGAATCACCGCTGTACGAGGATATGACGCCGCGGTCGTATCTGCAGTTCTTCGCCGACCTCTACGACGTCCCGCGCGAGGCGGCGACAGAGCGAACCGAATCGACGCTCGACCGCCTCGAACTCGAACACCGCGAGCGGCGCTTAGGCGATATGTCGAAGGGGATGAAGCGGAAGGTCGCGATCGCCCGCTCGCTGGTCAACGATCCCGACCTCCTCATCTACGACGAGCCCGCCTCGGGGCTGGACCCGCTGACGACGAACTACGTGCTGGAGTTCACTCGCGAACTCGCCGATCAGGGCAAGACCGTCCTCTTCAGCGCGCACAACCTCTATCACGTCGAGAGCGTCTGCGACCGGGTCGTGATTATGAATCGGGGAGAGATCATCGCCCGCGGGACCGTCCCCGAAATCCGCGCGGCCCACGGGAGCACCGACTACCACGTGTTCACCACTGTCTCGGTCGACGGCGCGACGCCCGACCGACGGTCGGAATCGGGGGCGGAGCGCTACCGCACCGTCGTCCCCGATATGGACGCCGTCGAGGCGGTCCGGGAGCAAGCCACCGCGGCCGGAGGCGAGGTCGTCGACATCCGCACGCGAGAGCAGAGCCTCGAAGACATCTTCCTCGACCTCGCCCGCGAGACGCCGCCCGCCGCGGCCGAGGGGCAGGGCCGAGAGCCGAAAGCGAGCGGCACGCGAGCGCGGGCAGAGAGCGACGGGCGAGCACCTTCCGACGTCGACGCCGACGCCATCCAGACCGACCCTGAGGGGGGTCGCCGGCAGTGACGCGCTCGCTGCGCGAACGCGTCGCGGCGGTCGTCCGGATCGCCCGCTGGGAGGTCGAACGCTCGGCGGGGATCGTCGACCGTCGAACGGCGGTGCTCGGCGTGCTCGCGCTCGTACTCGCGGGAACGATCCTCGGGGCCGGCGCGTTCGCCGGTGGGGTCGCACTCGACCGCGACATCTACCGTGTCGGCGTCGACCAGGACAGCCCGTATCGAGAGCCCGTCGAGCGGAGCGTCGCACTCGACGCGCGCCCCCCGGATCCGGACGCGCTCCGCGACGGCGACGTCGACGTCCTCGTGCGAGAGGGACAATTCCGCGCCGCCGACACGCCGAAGGGACGCGCGGCGCTCTCGGAACTTCGGTCTGCGGTTCGGGCGTACAACGTCGGCCTGATGCGCTCTCAGGAGAACGGCTCAGCGGCGTTTCCGGTCGTCGTCGTCCTCCAGTACGTCTCGCGCTCGGCGGGGATCCCGGACGCTGCTGTCGCTGACGACGATGGCGGATCCGGAAGTGGGATCGGAAGCGGAGCCGACGGCGGTGCGGGCGGCGCGACCGACGGCGCGGAGACCGGCTCTGACGGCACCACAGACGACGAGGAGACAGCCGCGTCGACTGGATCTGGCGGCCCGCTCGGCGTCCCCGCGCTGAGTGGAATCAATCCGCTCGGCGGCGGAAGCTCCGGGTCGCCGGCGGAGATCCAACCGCCCTTCCCCTTCGGCTCGCTCGTCTTGGCGTTCGCCTTTCTGGTTCCGATGAACTTCGTGGTGCAGGCCTACGGGAGCACGATGCTCAACGAGCGGATCAACCGCCGCGGCGAACTCCTGCTCGTGGCCCCCATCTCGCCGGGCGACATCGTCGCCGGCAAGACCCTCCCGTATCTCGCCGCGATGCTCGCGCTGACGGCGCTCGTCGCGTTAGGCGTCGGCGGCAGCGTCGTCGCCGTCGCGGCCGTGATACCCATCGCGTTGGTGTTTCTCGCGGCGACGTTCGCCGGCGCGATGTTCGCGCGTTCGTTCAAGGAACTCACGTTCGTCACGGTCACGGTGTCGGTGTTCCTGACTGCGTACACGTTCGTGCCCGCGATCTTCGCGAACGTCACGCCGATTGCGCTCATCTCGCCGCTGACGGTCGTGGTCCGGGATCTCCAGCCGCTGGAGTCGGTGACACCGGGCGCGTTCCTCTTCGCGACGGGACCGTTCGTCCTCTGTGCCGGCGTGTTGTTCCTGCTCGGCGTCGGCATCTACAGAGAAGAGGACCTGTTCACCCAGCGTCCCGTCCCGCTGAAATTCCTCGACGCGCTCGACGCGCAGGTGTCGCGCCCGCGGGACGTCGCTGTCCTCTCGGGGCTGTCGATTCCGTTCGTCTTCGTCGCGGAACTGCTCGCGATCGCGGTGCTTTTCGCCCTACCGGTCTCGCTCACTGTGCCCCTCCTCCTCGTGGTCGTCGCACTCGTCGAGGAACTCGCCAAGAGTCTGCACGTCTACGCGGTCTTCGAGAGCGACACGTTCCCGCGAACGCGACGCGTCGCGCTCGTCCTCGGCGCGCTCTCCGGCCTCGGGTTCTTCGTCGGCGAGAAGTTCACCGCGGTCGCGCAGGTGGTCGGGCTCCCCGAGCTGGCGCTCGGACAGGCCGCATTCGCGCCCTCGGGCATCGGCGTGTTCTCGGCGGCGGGACTGCTGTTCGCGCCGCTCGTGCTCCATGTCGTCACCGCGGGACTGACCGCGCTCGGCGCGCGGCGTGACGTCCGCTGGTATGCGGCCGCCTTCGTCGGCAGCGTGCTCGTTCACACGGCCTACAATCTCACGGTGGTGAGCCGCCTTGGGTGATCGCACCGACCCGCGGCTGACGATCGCGCGCCGCGAACTGGGGAGCCTCCGAAAGGAGAAGACGATCGTGCTCGCGCTCGCGCTCCAGTTATTCATCGCGGCGTTCTCCTCGTTCCTCGTCGTGGGGCTCGTCTCGCTGTACGATCCGGGACAGGTCGACGGCTACGAGGTCGACGTCGCGGTCACCGGCGACGCCGCTGAGGACCTGATCCGGGCGTCACAGGAGGTGCGCGGCGTCGACGCACAGTTCTACCGCTCCGAGGAGACGGCGATGCGGGCGTTCCAGGAGTATCGAGCGACCGGCATCGACGCCGTCCTCGTCGCGGAGACGCGGGATCAGCGGGTGTTCGTCAGGGCCGTCGCGCCCGACTCGAACGTCCAGACGACCATCGTCGTCGTCCAGCTGCGCGACGTGGTCCGCTCGTTCGAGCGCGCCGAGCGTACTGACCGGGCTGCGTATCTGGACTCGCTCCCCCTCGAACTGCCGCCGGAAGCGACCTCCAGCCCGTACTTTAGCTTCACCTACACCATCCTGCTGCCGCTGTTGCTCTTCCTACCGGTGTTCATCTCCGGGTCAGTCGCCGTCGACTCTCTGACCGAGGAGATCGACCGCGGCACGCTCGAACTGCTCCGCGTTGCACCCGTCTCGCTCTCCGACGTCGTCGACGGGAAACTGCTCGCGGCCGCCGGTCTCGCGCCGGTGCAGGCCGCGCTGTGGATCGGCCTCCTCGAACTCAACGGAACGAGCGTGCAGAACGTGCCCGCGCTCCTCGCGCTCGTCGCTGCGATGGCGCTTCTGATCTGTGGACTCGGGGCGGCGATCGCGTTGCTCGCGCCCGAACGGCGGGCCGCCCAGTTCCTCTACTCCGTCGGGGTGCTGTTCGTCTTCGGCGGGACGACGCTCCTGCCGAACGGGCCGATCAACGCTGCCTCACGGCTCGCAATCGGGAGCGCCGGGCGTGCAGAAGTGGCCGCTGTCGGGGTCGCCGTTGCCATCTCCGTCGCGATCTACGTCGGTCTGCGTCGGCTCGTCGGCCGCATCGACGCCGATGACCTCTGAGCCCGCCGGCGCCGTGAGACGGTCTGCGCTGGAGGGATACCGCTCCGCAGACAAAGCCGGAACGCACACAAAGCCGGGGCGCACAGAGGGCCGTATGGGACTAGGAGGCACGGCGAAGAAGCTCCAGAAGGTGACAGAGATGGCCGAGGACGTCTACACGCGCCTGAACGACCTCCGCGATCAGGTCGTCCAGATGCGTGAGACGACCCAGGAGACCAGCGACCGCGTCGACCGCCTCGAACGCGAGGCCGCGGAGATGCGCGCGCTACTCGACGCCCTCGCCGAGAAGGAGGGGATCGACGTCGAGAGCGTCACCGCCGAAGCACACATCGCCGAAGCAGAGCAGACCGACGAGGAGGCTGCCTCGGAGACGGACGAAGGCGAGTCGACGTCGGAGACGACCGAGAGCGAGTCCGCCTCTGAGACGACCGAGAGCGGCTCTGCGTCGTCCAAATAGCGGCTGACGCCGAACAGAGGCGGGAAGCAATTCTCCGCGGTCAGTCGACGAGCCGTGCGTGCTCGACTTTCATACACTTGTCCTGAACGAAGTCGAGGCCGGCGTCGCAGGCCCGCTCGCCCGCCTCGTCGTCGGTGATGTCGAGCTGGAGCCACACTACGTCGACGTCGCCGACGACGTTGTTGCGCTCGATCGCCGCCTCGACGATGTCGCCAGCCTCGTCGCTCGGCCGGAAGACGTTGACGACGTCGACGTCGATCGACTCTGGAACGTCCGCAAGCGAGTCGTAGGCGGTTTCGCCGAGGATCTCGTCGGCGAAGGGATTGACCGGCACGACGTGATACCCGTGCCGCTGGAGATACGCCGGGATGTCGTGGGCGGCCTTTCCAGGCGTCGTCGAGCACCCGACTACGGCGACCGTCTCGTGAGCCAGTACCGACCGCAGTCCGTCGTCGTCGCTGATAGGCATACGTGGAGGAGAGACGCGACCGGGATAAAACGTCTGCCGTGATCGTCGTGGTCGGCTCAGTCGCCCGCCAGCCGAACCGACGGCGGTCCGTCCTCTTGAGTGGTGACGATGCCGTCGAACAACTGCTTCAGCGTGTTCATCGTCTGGTCGTCGTGGGCGCTCGCGTCGATGGCGAACACGCCGAGGCCGTCGACGCTCTGGATGCGGCCGGTGAAGACGTGCAGGAACCGGAACACCGTCTGGAGATCCGCGTACATCAGAAGCGTCGATAGCGAGTGCAGCATCACGCGGTTCTGCTGGATTCCCTGATCCTGATAGAACGCCTGGAGGAACTCGGAGAGTTTGATCCCGATCCCGGTCATATCGACGGGTGAGGAGGTGTATTTGATCCGTTCGTCGTCGCGAATGTCGCCGACGCCCTGCTGGCGCGTGACACAGTCTACGACGGCCACCGGGCGGTCCTCGTACGCGATCCGCGTCTCGAAGTCTCTGAGTACGCGGTCGGCGCCGTCCTTGGTAGTGACGATGATCGCTCCCTCACCTTTCTCCGTGCCCGACGCGAGGATGTCGAGACAGAGCGATCGTTTCCCCGAGAGAGGTGGACCGCTCACCAGGATGTTCGTTCCCGGGGGGACCTCTGCATCGAGGTCCGGGCCGAGGTCATACATCTGATCTCCTCGGCGTCGAGCCGCTAGCTACAAGGAAGGTGTTGATCGTCCGATGGATCGACTCGCCGGGAGTCATTAGACGAGTAGACCATATCGGGTGCAGATAATATTCTTTTTGATTGCTCCGGTGTGCGGTACGGCAATCGCCGTCCGAATGAACCGGCGCTGTACACCAGACTATCAGGAGGTAGCGCTAGTTTGTTGGGGTTTTAGAACACGAGACCGGTCTCAGCCACTCGGCCGGCGACGAACGCCGCAGTCGCGAGAAACATTCCCCGCTTCAGTCGCTGCTGGGCGATCGACGGGCGATCGAAGGACTGCCGCAACGCGGCGAGCATCACGCCGTCCGCGGGGACGACCAAGAGCAGATACGCGAGCCCGAACGTACCCATCACGTACGGGAGCGCGCTCGCCGCCACGGCGACGAGCAAGACGACGGCCCCGATTCGGAGTGCCGTCGGTTCGCCGACGACGATGGGGAGCGTCCGAAGTCCCTCCTCTCTATCGCCTGCGATGTCCTCTACGTCCTTGACGATCTCCCGCGTCAGCGTCGCCAGCGCGGCGAGCGCGAACAACACGAGTGCCGCCGGATCACCGAGCCGACCGACTGCCGCGGCACCGAAGAGGAACGTCGAGCCAGTCAGGTACGCGACGACGACGTTGCCGACGCCCGGAAGCCCCTTGAACAGTTCCGTGTACGCGAGCAGCGCAAGGAGATTCGCGACCGCGATCGCGATCGCCGCCAGCGGGAGCACGAGTGCAGCCACGACCGCACCGAGAAACAACACGACGCTGAAGACGAGCGCGCCGCGGGGCGACACCGCGCCGCGAGGGATCGGTCTGTCCGGCCGGTTGATCCGGTCGATCTCCCGATCGAAGTAGTCGTTGATCGCGTTTCCGGCGCCCGTCGCGAAGACGGTCGCGAGCACGGCAGCGACGACGGCGACCGGCCCCGAGCCGAACCCCGAGGCGACGAACGCACCGGTGAACGTGAGAACGCCAGCGGCGACGGCGTTGCCGGGACGGGTGAGTTCGAGGAGTCCCCGAAACGTCGCTGTCCGCTCACGTCCGCCAGATGCCATACGTACCTCGTGTCCGCGGCTTCGAGATAAAGGGCGCGGAGTCCGGCGAGCGACGCTGCGCTCGCCGGGGCGGGGTCGATTCGCGCGCGGATCAGGAGGCGGTCGTCTGTGCGAGGAGCGACTCCGCGAGTTCGATCGCCGTCTCGCGGTCGGAGTCAGTCACGAGGGCGACCGTGCCGCCGTCCGTCTCCCACGTCACCGCGACTCGGCCGTCCATCTCGGTCACGCTCGCGCTCACGCCACCGATCTCAGTTTCGGTCGCGTCACCGCTCGCGTACGGGAGCGTCTCCGTGTTGCTGGCGAAGACCGTCACGTTCTCGGGACCCACGTAGCGGGCGACAGCCGTCTCGCCGCCGTAGTTCAACACGGCGCCCTCACTGAATTCGTACGCCGAGTCGGTGACTTCGGGGACGGTCACGTCGGTCGCGTTCTGGAGCACGTCGAAGGAGTCGATCTCCGCGCCGGCCGGCAGTTCCGCGCTCGGCGGCTGGAACGTGCTGTCGGCGACGCTGATGTCGAACCGCGCCTCGGAGTAGGTAATCGTCACGGTGCCGTGTTCGCCGCTGAGCTCCTGTTTGAGAACCTTCGAGGAGTCGACGGCGATCCAGTTGGTGACGGTACCCGTGCGGCTCTCGTTTTCGGACGTCACTTCGACGACCCAGGCGTCGGTTCCGTCCACGGTCTCACGGCCCGTCCGAGTCGCGGTCGTGTTCTCCGCGGTCCAATCATACATTACGGTGCGAGCCCGCTCGCTCGCGTCCTGCCACGCCTGCTTCTGACTCTCGTTGAGCGCATACTCCGTCCCGTGCATCGCGTCCGAGTCGTGCATCGCCCCGTCGGCCGGCATCGACGCATTCGAGACGATCCGGGTCACGCCCGTTCGCTCGTCGTGGATCCAGCCGACGCTGCCGTTCGTTCCGAGAACGGCCGTCCGATTGTCGCTCGAAATCGACACGCGAGATCGATTCTCCTCGGCGACGGTGAACGAGACCTCGTACGTTCGCGTCGCCGTCTCGTTCGTCGCGGTTACGGTCGCCGCGCCGACGACGGTCTCGGCACTCTCGTATCGCTGCTCCGCGTCGTCGAGAATCTCCGCTCCGGAAGGCGCACCGACGTCGGTGACCGCCATCCCGGCTATCGTCGCAACGCCCAAGAGAGCGACCACCCCGAGGACGACTCCGATTCCGATGCCGCCTCTGTCCTCGCCGTCAGTTCCCACCATTATCAGCGATAGGGACTTCGTCTGTAAATGCGCTGCGGCCGGCGCCATTATGTGCTGTTCCGGCAGATTGGACGACACGGCGTCCCCCATACCGCGGACAGCCGTGAGTTTTTCACCGTTCGAACCCAACCGCTCGTAGTGAGTCCTGTGTCGAACGATTCGCCGGCCACTGGGGTCGCCGGTGCCGACGAATCACCCCCCTCGGAAGCAAGCGAGCGTGCGCCGACGCCGCTCGTGGAGTTAGCGGGCGTGACGAAACGGTACCAACTCGGCGGGACCGTGACGGCGCTCGACGACGTGTCGCTGTCGCTGGATTCTGGCTCCTACACTGCAGTGATGGGGCCGAGCGGGTCCGGCAAGTCGACGCTTCTCAACCTCGTTGGCGGACTCGACACGGCGGACGAGGGTCGCGTTCGCGTCGCAGACGACGACCTGGGCGCAGTCTCTGAGTCCCGCCGCGCCGAGAAGCGAGGCACTGACATCGGATTCATCTTCCAGACGTTCAATCTGATGCCGCGTCTCACCGCCGTCGAGAACGTCGCGCTGCCGCTCGTCTTCGACGGTTGGGACCGGGACGACCGGCTCGATCGGGCGCGGACAGTCCTCGACGACGTGGGCCTCGGCGCGCGGTACGACCACAAGCCGAACGAACTCTCCGGTGGGCAGCGCCAGCGGGTCGCCATCGCCCGGGCGCTCGCGCCCGAGCCGTCCATCCTACTCGCCGACGAACCGACTGGGAACGTCGACACCGAAACCGGCGCGGAGATTATGCGGCTCCTGGGCGAGATCCACGACCGCGGGAACACGATTATGCTGGTGAGCCACTCCCGGCGGATCGCCGAACACGCCGAACGGATCGTCCACGTCCGCGACGGTCGAATCGAGGGCGTCGAGGAAGTCCCCGACTCGGCGTCGACGCCGGCGTCCGGCGACGATTCGCGCGACACGAGGCGGGGGCGGAACTGACGATGGAGTTCCGCGAGGCGCTGCGGATTGCGGCGCGATCGATCCGAGCACACCGCTTGCGCTCGGGACTGACAGTCGTCGGGATGGTGATCGGGATCGCTTCCGTCGTCGTCTTCGCGACCTTCGGCGCGAGCGTGCAGGCCGCCGTCATCGCCGACATCGGAGACACGAACGCGAACAACGTCTTCGCCACGCCCGCGAGCGGAGACGATGGCCCGCCCGGTCGCGTCTCCGGCTTCGGTCAGCCCGTGTTCACGGAGATCGACGTCGAGACCCTCCGCGAACAGGAAGGCGTCGAGGCCGTCATCCCACAGGGGATCGTCGGCGTCTCGACGATGGCGTACGGCGATCAGACGATCGCCCAGCGGCAAGCGACCGCGACGGTGCCGGCGACATTTACCGACGACAGCCTCGTCAGCGGCGAGGCATTCGAACTCGGAGCCAACGAGACCGTTCTCAACGAGGCCGCGGCGAGGGCGTTCGAACGGAACGTCACCGTCGGCTCGACGGTTCAACTCACGCTAGCCACGGGTGAGACGCGGAACGTCACGGTCGTCGGCATCACCTCGGGGACGCGCGGGGGCTTCGTCTCCGGGTTCGGCGAGGTGACTCCGCGCGTGTACCTGCCGGTCGATCCGTTCTACCCGACGACGGTCGAGAGCCCCTCGGTGGGGGCGGACGTCCGGGCTTACCCCCAGGTGACCGTCGTCGCGAACCCGAACGCGGTCGAGTCGGTGAAGCAGGCGACCGAGACGTATCTGACGACGGAGTCCGACGCCGCGGAACTCCTCTCTGACGGCACCGAAATCCAGGTGCAGACCAGCGGCGACATCGTCGAGACGATCCAGCAAGTGATTAATCGGATCACGCGCTTCGTGACCGGGATCGCGGTGATCTCGCTGGTCGTCGCAGCGATCGGCATCGCCAATATCACGCTCGTGTCGGTCACAGAGCGGACCAAGGAGATCGGGATTATGAAAGCAGTCGGGGCGACCAACCGCGACACGATGCAGCTGTTCCTCACGGAGTCGGCCTTGCTGGGGACTGTCGGGGCCGTCGTCGGCGTTCCCGTCGGTCTCGTGGTCGCCTGGGGCGCGACGCGGTTCGCCGAGGTCGGGTTCACGATCGCGGGCGAGTGGGTCGTCTTCGCCGTGATCGTCGGGATCGGCGTCGGCGTCGTCGCCGGACTCTATCCGGCGTGGCGGGCCTCGAAAGTCGATCCCATCGAGGCGCTCCGCTACGAGTGAGCACAACGGTTGGTCGAACCCGGATAATATTGTTACTTTCTCCCAATCTCGATACCGACGTCCAGAAGTGAGTAGTTCAAAATGCGCCGTATAACTGTCTGAATCGGGCTCAGATGCATACGAAGCATTTTAAGTGTGCTCAGTTATTACAATACCAATAGTGATTAATACGAAATGAGTGTACAAGAGCAGACAGAAACGAGCAACGAATCGGCGCCCGGTGCCGCGACCGTCGTGGCTGGAACGTTCAGCGTGATCGTGCTACTTGCCGCCGTGTCTTACTCTGTAATGGCGAACGTGGTGAACTGGGTCGCAGTCGATCTGCTCACCTACCCCGTCCAGGGCGTCGCGCCGTTCGTCGTCATCAGCGGCGCGATCCTGACGATTCCGATTCTCATCCCGACGGCGCTGGTCTCCGTCCAGTTTCTGAAGTAACCGTCGAACGGCACCGTCCGACGACTGATACTGTCGGACAGCAGTTCGTGAACCATTTTGGCACCCCGTGGGTGCCGATGATTTTCACCTCGTTCTGTCCGACTGTATGAAACGAAAGTGACGTGGGCGTAACCACCTAACACTCGTGTCCGCGATTCGTTAAGTAACACCCGTGACTAGGGTAAATCGTCGAAACCGATCACCCATATGTCACAGCAGAAATCTGACTACGTAGACGACGCAGACATCGACGCAACACTCGACGAGCAGGCCGACGAGGAGACGATCGAGGAGACGGTCGAAAACCTCGAAGCCAACGGGTTCGACGTCGCCGTCGTCGACTCTGCCGACGAGGCGCTCGAAACGCTGCAGTCTCACATCCCGGCGGGCGCGTCCGTGATGAACGGTCACTCGACGACGCTCGAAGAGGTCGGCTTCGCCGAGTACCTGACCGAGGGCGACCACGAGTGGGAGAGCCTCCCGGACGAAATCTGGAGCATCGACGACGACGCCGAGCGACAGGCCGCTCGCCGGGAGTCCCAGACGGCCGATTACTTCCTCGGCGGTATCAACGCCATCTCGCAGACGGGCGAACTCGTCGCCGCGGATCGCTCGGGCAGTCGAATCGGCGCGTATCCCTTCGCCGCGAGCAACGTCGTCATCGTCAGCGGCGTGAACAAGATCGTCCCCACGCTCGAAGACGCGCTCGACCGGCTCGAATCCGTCGCGTACCCCCTCGAAAACGAGCGCGCCAAGGAGGCCTACGGCGTCGAGTCCGCGATCGCAAAGCAACTGATCTTCCGGCAGGAACTCGAAGACGGACGCACGACGGTCGTGCTCGTCCGTGACCAGCTCGGATACTGACCAGAGCGCGTGTAGCCCGGCTACTCAGTCGGCCGCTCGACGCTGTGTGACCGGATGAGAAGCCGTGCCAACGCTACTACCGGACCGATGCCACTTATGACTCTCTCGAAAATCGCCGGTGTGGCGTGCTGGCAATCGCTAAAATCGCCACTGTGAGTTCGTTCTCGGCACTCTGTTCGATCCGGCCATCGAGTATGTCAACACCGCTGGCCGTCAGCGCGGCCGGGGACGTCGCAACGCCTGAGCGCGCCGCGACTCGCTCCGATACGAACCACACGGTCACGCTCCCTTTTCCGACTGGGTGCTCTCGCTCCGCAGCAGTCGCTCGCCGGTGGTCTCTCGACGGCGAACGGCCGGGCAGTTCGACGGTAGCAGTCGGGGGCTGTGGTGGACAGTTTGGCACTGTAGGAGGTGATGCGAAGGCTGTCCACAGCCACCCGACCCGGTATGGGGGGTACCGAATTGCGGCGGGCACTCTACTGTGCCCGTTTAAGCATCATCCACCTACGGGAAATAATTACTTGTTTTGCGAATAGCCACTCCAAAGTACAAGAAATAATTGAGCTAAGTTGTGTGTCGGTACAGGAGCACGTCGATAGCGTGGGACGCACTGGCGTTTGATACTGCCGACGGGCGCGCTGCTTCGTTCGCGGAAGCGACCCCCACGGACCTGACAGTCGGCTCATAGTGATACTGTCGGACAGAACTGTGTGAAAATCATCGGCACCCCGTGGGTGCCAACATCATTCACGAACTGCTGTCCGACAGTATGAGTATCGGAAGTCCGCATCGATGCTTGCCATCCTGTTCGGCGAGAATCGATGCAGGGGTACGATAACCACGATCAGTTCTCTGCACAACGGCTCGCCGCGTTCACGCCGTCGGGGGCCATCCGCACTTGGATCTGGAGCGTTTCACACTCCTCGGTGTTCCACTGCACTGTCGTCTCGAATCGGTCGCGCCCCTGGACGGTCACGGGGTACTCACCTTCGGTATCGACCGGATATCTCGATCGGCCGGAGGTCCTGCTGTCGATGGTCGTCGTCCGATCGATGACGGTCCCGCCCGTCGCGTTTCTGACGACGACTTGGGGGTCGGACGCCCGGTTCTGTTGGTTGTCGAACGTCACCGCGGTACCCACCTCTCCAGCGGCAGAGGGCGTCCGATGCACAGCGCAGAAATGGTTATCCCACCCCATCGCGTCGGTTCCGTATGCTTTCGCCGCTGGTGAAACTGTTCGAGGGGCTCTCTGCGATCGAAGCGACGGCCCTCGTGCTCGTCCTCTCGTTCGCGAGCGCCATCGTGATGGAGTTCGTCATCCTCCGCATCGCCAGGCGCTACGTCTCGAACACCAGCACCGAGTACGACAACATCGTCATTTCCTCGCTACGGGCCCCACTGGTCATCACCGCGGCGCTCGTTGGAGTGTACGTACTCACGCAGGTCCCCGCGGTGCGTTCGTCGGTACTCCTGGATGCCCAGACGCTCGATGTGGCCTTCGGAAAGCCTTCGCTTTCGGTCATCGTTCTCGTCTGGGCCTACGCCGCCAACGAAGTGGTGAACCGACTCGTCGCCGCCGTCAACGAGGAGGGCGGCCGATTCGACTTCGCCCCCGTCTTCTCGAACGTCTGGACGCTGTCGGTCCTGCTGGGGAGCGCCGGCACGCTGCTGTGGCTCTGGGGGATCGAGATCACGCCGCTGCTGGGCGCGGCGGGCGTCGCCGGTATCGCCGTCGGGTTCGCGGCGAAAGACACGGTCGCGAACTTCTTCGGCGGCATCGCGCTGTACTTCGACGACACCTACAAGATCGGCGATTACATCGTCCTCGACGACGGCACCGCGGGGACGGTCGTCAAGGTCGGCGTGCGATCGACGACGCTTCTCACTCGCGACGAAGTGATGGTCACCGTGCCCAACGCCACGCTCAACGCCGCGAAAGTGACGAACGAATCGGCACCCCAGCGCCGCCGTCGCGTCCGGGTTCCGATCGGTGTCGCCTACGGAACCGACATCGACGCCTTCGAGGAGCTCGCCGTCGACGTTGCTGCCGCTGAATCTCTCGTCCTCGACTCGCCGAAGCCCCGCGCCCGCTTCCGATCGTTCGGCGACTCCGCGCTCCAGTACGAACTGCTCTGCTGGGTTAACGGCCCGACGCGGCGACGACGTGCCCAACACGAACTCAACCGGTCGCTCTACAAGGCGCTGAACGATGCCGGCATAGAGATCCCATATCCCAAGCGCGAGGTGACGGTAACACCAGCGGCCGACCGTCCCGCTGTCGCCGGGGGGACTGCGACGTCCGAACGCCGTACGGCTGACGAAGCCCCCGGCGAATCCGGAGACGTGACCACATAGCCGTGCGTTTTTCCGGCTTCGCCAACACAGTTCACGAACTTCTGTCCGACAGTATCAGCATATGGGACAGCCGCTTCGAGCCTCGTCTGCACGTTTCGGACCACAGTGTCTTTGAACCAGCAACGCTAGGTATACGATACGCGAATGCAATGAACCGGCACGCATCCTCGTCGAAATCCCACTGGACGCACAGATGACAGACGCCGATGCTCGTAGTGCAGAGTTCTCTCTTTTCCCGGCCGCTCTCGACGCTCTCGACGATGCCTTCTGCGTGTGCACACCCGCTGGTGATCTCGTCTACTGGAACGACGCGCTCGCCGCGGTGAGTGGCTTCGAGGAAGCCAAACTCGAATCGAGTTCGGCGACGGATCTCTTCGGGGAGCGAGATCGAACGCGCGTTGCGGACGCAATCTCGACTGCACTGGAGGCGGACGACCGCACCACCGTCGAAGCGGATCTCAGAACTGAGGGCGGTGACTACGTCCCATACGAGTTCTCCGTGGTTCCGCTGACGACCGAGGAGGGGACGCGACTGGTCGCTGGCGTGGGACGGGACGTCACCGAGCGGCAGGAGTACGAAGCGCAACTGCGACAGCAACGGGACCGGCTCTCGGTGATGCTCGAGAACGCACCGCTCGTCCTCTTCGCGCTCGATACAGACGGCGTGTTCACGTGCTCGCAGGGCAGAGGATTGGACGAACTACGGCTGACAGCAGACGAGGTGGTCGGCGAGTCGATCTTCGATGTCTACGGGGACTCGCCGGCGATACTCGAAAACGTCACTCGCGCACTCGACGGTGCCCGTGTCCGAGACGAAGTGACTGTCAACGACGCGACGTTCGACACGCTGTATCGGCCCGTCTTCGACGAATCGGGGGCTGTCGAGCGTGTCATCGGTGTCGCGGTCGACATCACCGAGCGAAAAGAGCGCGAACGCGAGCTGGAGCGCTACGAGGCGTTCATCGAGAACTCCCAGGACATCGTCACACTCGTCGCTGCGGACGGGACGGTACTGTACGAGAGTCCGGCGATCGAACGGGTGCTCGGATACTCACCGGACGACCTCGTCGGCGAGCCGATCTTCGAGTACGTGCATCCCGAGGACCGCCAGCGCGCTATCGAGCGGTTCTCGGCCGACGTCGAAAGCGGCGGGCCGACCCGTTCGATAGAGCTGCGGTTCAAACACGCGTCGGGGTCCTGGCGGTGTCTCGAATCGGTCGGAACGAACCTGCTCGACGATCCGGTAATCGGCGGCATCGTCGTCACCTCCCGAGACATCACGGAGCGAAAGTCGTACGAAAAAGAACTCGAGATGCGAAACGAACAGCTGTTGGTTCTCAACCGGATCGTTCGACACGACATCCGCAACGACATGTCCGTCTCGCTCGGCTGGAGTGAGATGCTGAAAGAGCACCTCGACGAAGAGGGTCACGAAATCGTCGACCGGATCCGCAAACACGACCAACACGTCATCGATCTCACGAAGACCGTCCGCGACTTCGTCGAGACGCTCGAAGAGGACGCAGAGCCGACGCTGGAGGCCGTGAACGTCGAACGGGTCGTCGAGCAGGTCCTCGAAAGTTGGACGACGGCGTACGTGGACGCCGAACTCGACGCCGCCGAGATACCCGCGGCCGAAGTGAGAGCCAACGAACTGCTCACGTCCGTCTTCCGAAATCTGTTGAACAACGCCGTCCAGCACAACGACAAGGAGACGGCGCGCGTGAGCATCGACGGCGACGTTCGATCGGAGACGGTCGTCGTCCGGGTCGCCGACAACGGACCCGGGATTCCCGATGGGCAGAAAGACGCCGTCTTCGGGCGGACCGAGGCTGGTCTGGACGATCCGGCGGCTGGCGTCGGCCTCTATCTCGTGGATACACTCGTCTCACAGTACGACGGCAGCGTCTCCCTGAAAGACAACGAACCGGAGGGAACGGTCGCTGTCGTCGAATTGCCGAGAGCGACCAGTTCGGAAGATTAACACCTCGTTCTAGGTGCGACATACGAGCCGTTCACAGTGTGGGTGACGTGCGGCAGAAAGAAGCCGGTGGAGGGATTTGAACCCTCGGCCTATTCCTTACGAAGGAATCGCTCTGCCAGCTGAGCTACACCGGCGCGGTCGTTCGGACGCACTCGACCGTACTGCGATGAGTAAGAAAAGGCTTCCGAATCACCGCGACGTGAGCCGAACGTCGAGACAGACGTTGTACTCGTGTGGCGCGTACGAGCGGACGACGTGCTCGGTTTCGACCGCGACGTCGTACGCCGGGTCGGCGGCCGCCGCGGCCTCTCTGATCGCCCGGATTCCCGGGCCGAACGGGTCGTCTTCGTGCTGGATGTCGTAGTAGTGGAGCATACACCCCTCGCCTGCGAGTCCCATCGCCGTCTCGAGGAAGTCGCCGGCGCTGTGCGGGAGGTTCATCACGAGCCGATCGGCCCAGCCAGCGTAGTCGGCGGCGAGGTCGCGGACGTCCCCCTGAATCGCCGTCACGTGTTCTTCGACGCCGTTGCGGCGGGCGTTCTCCCGGAGGTACTCGACGGCGACGGGGTTGAGATCGCAGGCGACGACGTCCGCGTCGCGGCCGGCCATCGGGACCGCGAACGGGCCGACGCCGGCGAACATATCGATCACGCGCTCGCCGGCGCCGACCTGGGAGATCACGCGGTGGCGCTCGGTCGCGAGGCGCGGTGAGAAGTAGACCTCGGCGATGTCGAGTGCGAACTCGTAGCCGTACTCCCGGTGGACGGTCTCGGTCGACTCGCCCACGAGGACGTCCCACTCGCGCACCCGGAGTTCGCCCTTGACTTTCGAGGCGCGATTGACTACCGTCCGCGCGCGGAGATCCGATTCGACGATGGCGTCGGCGATCCGGCGGGCGCGGTCGGCGTCGTCCTCGTCGAGGATGACGACGTCGCCGAGGCGCTCGTAGGAGGGTTCGAAGCCGAGCACCTCCGCGGGCGTCGTCTGCGTCTCCCGCGCGGGGGCGTCGTGATCGACCACGTCGTACGCGGCCGGGACCGCGGCCGCGTCGGTGACGGGGATGTAGAGCGATCCCGACTCGACCGTGATCTCGCGCTCGCGATCGATGAGGTCGCGGTCCGCGAGCGCCTGACGGGTCTCCTCGCCCTCGCTCGTCGGCACGCGGACGCACGGAACGGTCATTACCCGAGGGTGGCGAGCGACCGGAGTAAGCGTGACGTTTCGACGCGAGCGAGGCGAGAGACGAAGACGGGGTCACTACGTCTGTGGTCTGTCACCCTCACCCGCTCGCACGAGGATGGGCACGTCGACGAAGACAGTCCCCCTTGGCTCGTTCGCCGGCGGTGTGAACCGTTGCGGCGAGGATGTGGTACCACGGAGCATTGTCGTCCGTGTCAACGGACACGGTTTGTGGTTCTCCAGACGGAAGCGGCCTCGACGAGTGTCAGACTCACTGATCTCCGTCTACGGGTCGTACTCGCCCCAATATCGTTAAAATCAGTGAATACAAACGAAACGATAGTAAATATAATCAGATACGCCGGGGTGCTCGTCTCTAACGGACTGTCACACGATCCGGACCGACTTCGTCGCCGAACTCGGCGGTTCGACCTCCGAGCCGTGACGCCGAACGACGCTCCAAACCACTCAGTGACTACTCACAGAGGAGAGCTGAAAACTAAAATCCACAGACTGCCCCGATTGCGACGCTATGCGGGGACGACGAGGACGGGCGTCTCCGAGAGACGGACGACCTTCTCTGCGACACTCCCAAGGACGAACCGCTCGACGCCGGTGCGGCCGTGGGTCCCGAGTACGACGAGATCAGCGTCTGTGTCGTCGCAGTATTCGAGGATCGATCGGTGCGGTACGCCGTGTTCGAGCGTCGTCTGGACGGCCACTCCCGCCGCCGCCCCGCGCTCGCTGACGCGGTCGAGTGCTTTCTGTGCGGCCTCCTCGTAGGCCGCCTCCGTCTCACTCGATCGGATCCGGCCCCGTGGGACGACCGACAGCGCCCGGACGGTCGCGTCGAACTGGCTGGCGAGATCGACTCCCCATCGCTCGGCGGGTGCTGCGGCGTCGCTGCCGTCCGTCGGCAGGACGACGTCGCGGTACGGGCGCTCACCCGCGGCGTCGACGCGGACCGTGAGCACCGGGACGGGCGAGAGGCGAACGACCTTCTCGGCGACGCTCCCGAGGACGTAGCGATCCAGTCCGGTCCGGCCGTGCGTCCCCATCGCGACCAGGTCTACGCCGTAGTCTTCGACCGCGTTCAGGATCTCCTTGTGGGGAAAGCCCGCCTCGACTGCCGTCTCGGCCGTGATACCGGCGTCGCGGACCCGCTCGGCGGCGTCGGCGACGACCGCTTCGAGTTCCGCTTCGACTTCGCGCCGCTCCGTGACGCTCGACAGTCCGTACGGATCGACGACGGCCAGGAGGTGGATCGTCGCGTCCGTCTCCGTCGCGATCGTGACCGCGTGATCGAGCGCCGACGTCGCCCCCTCGCTCCCGTCGGTCGGGACGAGAATTCGGTCGACGTCGACGGCCGCGTGCTGGCTCATAGGTGGCCGTTCGTCGGGTGCGGAGAAAAATCCGGCCCTCGTCAGTCACTTCTCAGGAGAGCGGTCCGTCGGATCGAAGTCTTCGAGACGCTCCGCGGTCGGCGCTGCCTCGACATCGGGATCGCCGACGTCGGACCCGGTGTCGCTCGTCTCGGTCGTGCCGCCTTGTGCGACGCGTTCGATGTAAGCTTCGACCGCCGAGGCGGCGTCGTCGGGATCGGTGTAGCTGTCGCCGAGACCGACTTCGCGGTGTTCCCACCCCTCGTCGTAGACGTAGACGTCGACCCACCAGTAGAGCGACAAGCCCTTCGAGAATTCGACGATTCGGACGCGGTGATCGCCCGATCCGTTCTGGTAGGCTGTCGTCCCGTCGCGTCGCTGCGCCGACCACCCGGGCGGCAGTTCGACGTCGAACGGGTCCGCGCCTGCGTCGTCGGCGCCGCCGGAGCGTCCCTCGTCGGTCATTACGGTCACTCGACGGTAGGGGGCTCAGAACTTGTAACTCCCGATTCGGGACCCGTGCTCGCTGCTGGCCGCCCGTCGGTGGCGGACGTCGGCACCGACCGCTCGTCCGTCACCGTCCCGGAGTCCAGGTCCGCGATCGAACGCGAGGAGTTGGTGACGACCAGAAGGCTGCTCGCGCCCATCGCGACGGCCGCCAAGAGCGGATTGAGCACGCCCGCGATCGCGAGTGGGACCGCGACCAGATTGTAGACGAACGCCCAACCGAGGTTCTCTCGGATCCGTCGGTGCGTCCCGCTCGCGACGTCGAAGACCGCCGGCACCGCGTGCAGTCCTTCCTCGACGATCACCGCGTCCGCCGCGCTGCCGGCGAGGTCGGTCCCGGAGCCGAGTGCGATTCCGACGTCGGCGCTCGCGAGCGCCGGCGCGTCGTTCGAACCGTCGCCGACCATCGCGACGGTCCCTCGCGAGCGGAGCCGCTGTACAGTCTCGGCTTTTGCCTCGGGCGGCACGCCCGCGAACACCTCGTCGACCGCGGCGTGTCGACGGAACCGTTCGGCGGCGCGCTCGTCGTCCCCCGTGAGCACGACGACCTCGCGGTCCGCGCCGAGGTCATCGACGACCGACTCCCACTCGGCGCGGGGCGCGTCGCCCACGTCGAGAACGGCCCGCGCGCGGCCGTCCCAGGCGACGAACGTCGGGACGCGACCGTCAGCCCGACTCGTCTCTGCGGCGTCGAAAAGCGCGTCGGGAATCGTGATTCCGTGCTCGGAGAGCAGTTCCGAGTGGCCGACGACGACTGTCGTGGATTCGTCGGTGTCGTCGCCGCTCGCTGCACCGTCGGGCAGGTCGACCGTCCCCGTCACGCCTTTCGGATGCGTGCTCGGGTCAGTCACGTCCGGGAGCACGTCGGGACCGGCGTCGACGACGGCCTGCGCGATCGGATGGGAGGCGTAGCGTTCGACCGCGGCGGCGAGAGCCAGTGCGCGCGCCGCAGTCTCGTCCGACGCGTATCGAACCTCGCCGCCGTCTGCTGCTGTCGGCGGGACGCGGCCCCCGCCGTCCGTGTCGTCGCCGTGGACGTACGCGTCGACCACGCGCATCCGGCCGTCGGTCAGCGTCCCGGTCTTGTCGAAGACCACGACGTCGGCGTCGGGCGCGTCCTCGAAGACGGAGTCGGAGGCGACGACGACCCCCGCCTCGGCCGCGTCGCGAACACCCGCCGCGACGGCGAGCGGCGTCGCGAGGCCGAGCGCACACGGACAGGAGACGACGAGCACCGTCAATCCAGTGAGGATCGACTGGGTGAGGGGCGTCCCGGTGAGGACGAAACCGACCGTTGTCAGCACGGCGAGCGTGAGGACGAGCGGAACGAACACTGTCGCCAGCTTGTCCGCGAGCCGCTGGGCGCCCGAGCGCGAGGACTGGATCTCCCAGAGGAGTTCGACCAAGCGATCGAGCGTGCTCGTTGCCGCCTCGCCCACCTCGACCGTGATCGGGTCGTCGGTGACGACGGTGCCGCCGAGGACGTCGTCGCCGGGGCCGCGACGGTCCGGCAGCGACTCTCCGGTGACGAGCGATTCGTCGATCGCTGCGCTGCCATCGACGACGACGCCGTCGACGGGGACCCGTTCTCCCGGTCGCACGAGGACGCTGTCGCCCGCGTCGAGTTCGTCGACGGGAACGGTCTCGGTCCCTCCGTCGGCCGTGAGCCGCGTCGCGTCGCTGACGCGGGCGCTCGTCAGGTCTGTCAGCCGACTCGCGGCGCGCTGTTTGATCCGGTCCTCGTAGTAGTTGCCGACGGTGACCACGAGCACGATGGCGACGCTCACGTCGAAGTAGACGTGTGTGCGGCCGGCGAGCATCATACCCATACTGAAGACGTACGCGGAGACGGCCGCGACCGCGACGAGCAGGTCCATATTCGGCTGGCCGGCTCGGAGGCTGACGTACGCGCCGCGGAGCAGCGGGTAGCCGGTGTAAAAGAGAACGATGGAAGACATCACCCAGACGTTGCCGAGGACGTAGAGTCCGTCGAAGCCGCCGAGGTCGACGAGCGGCTGGAAGCCGAGGTAGGTCGGATACAGGAAGACGGCGTACCAGACCATCACCATCATTCCGAAGACGCCGCCGCCGATGAGGAACGTCGCGAGCCCGGATCGCTCCTCCTCGTCGGTCGCCTCTGGGTCGTCTACGTCGTAGCCGTAGCGGTGCAGGAGCGCTCCCAGATCGTCGACGTCTGTCTGCTCGGGATCGTACGTGACCGAGAGCATATCTGTCGCGTAGGACGCCTCCGCCGCGTAGATTCCCTCGTCGTTCGCAGCGGTGGATTCGATGAACGTCTCGCAGGTCGCACAGTGCATCCCGTCGACCGAGAGGTACGTCTGCTCGGCGTCGTCCGGCGGTTCAACCTCGCTGGTGTCCGTCCCCGCGCCGAGTTCGGATTCGATGTCGGCGTCGGCCGCGTTGTCGGGGCCGCCGAGCGCTCGGGCGACTTCCAGACACCCGCGGCAGCAGTACTCGCCCTCGACTTCGTCGTCGGTGATGGGCGGATCGGGCGTCGGCAGATCACACAGCGAACACACGTCGGCGTCGGTTCTGTCAGTCATCGTGTCACCCAAGCGGTTGATAGACCGGTATCATCGGATGCGGGAGGTGGATCCCGACGAGCATCAGTCCGTGCGCCAGTGGTAAGTACCCGAGGAGAAGAAACGCCGCGCCGAGCACCCGATGCAGCGTGCGACGACGGCCGGTCGACAGCGTTCCCAGCGCCGTCCCGTAGACGAACAGCGTCGGGATCGTCCCCAGTCCGAGCAACGACAGGAGGAATGCCGCCCGCAGTGGGTCGCCGATCACGAACGCATAGAGGTACGCGGGGTACGTGATCGGGCACGGCAGGAAGGCGTGTCCAAAGCCGAGCCCCGCGATACGAGCGTCACCGACGAGCGCGTCGACGCGGCTCGTGAGCGCGGTGCTGACCCGAGAGAACGCGGCGGTGAGTCGCCCGGGCAACCGCACCGTCGCCCCAGCACCGCCGCGCAGGTACGACGCGCCGGTCGTCATAATCAGTGCACCGACGAGGATGCCGGTCGCCGCGCGGATGCTGTTGCCGATCGAGACGACGGAATCGGCCGCGCCGACGGTGAGTGCGCCGACGAGAGCGAGAACGGCACCCACGATCGCGTAGCCGCCCGCCCGTCCGAGATTGAACAGGGCGTGCTGGCGGACCTGATGGGGCGAGAGACCGACGTCGCTGTCGTCTGTCGCTTCGATCCGGTCGGCGTAGACGCTCACCAGCGGCCCACACATCCCCAGACAGTGTGCGCCGCCGAGTGCGCCGATCACGAGGAAGACGCCGGTCTCGACGTTTGATGCCGACACCTCGCCGACGCCGACAGCAGAGAGTAACGTTCCGGCGACCGACGGGAGCGACACAGCCGGCGGTGAGAGCACGACCGATCAGAGCGCCTCGTCGCCCGCCGCACCGGCCCCGTTTTCGCCGTGGCCGCCGTGTTCCTCCCCCTCTGTAGGAGAAAACAGGAGATACAGCGCGATCGAGATGACGATGACGTTGACGAGGGTGATGAGCCCGGCCCACCACGTCCGGAAGATGCCGAACGCGATCACCGGCAGGATCGACAACAGGCCGATCATTCCTGCGAGTCGCGGCGTGAGTTCCATACTCGACCTTCTGGATCGGTTTGATTCCACATTTCGTCGATTCCCACGGTGTAGGAATCTGACGCCTCGTTCAAGAACGTACGGTCGATACGCTTCGATATGCCAGCGGAATCGAATACTGAGACGGGCGAGGTGGCGACTCCCGCCGGAGATGGCACCGGAGAGACGGGAACTCCGGTACCGGACACGGAATCCATCGACGACGAGGGGTTCGTCATCGGGTCGGGGCGATCAGGCGTCGTCAGGCAACTCGGGCACGACGACTTCGACCCCGTGGGGACACTCGTCCTCATCGCGATCTATATGGTTATCGTCGGCGCGATGTGGATATTTATGTACTTCGTCGAGTTCCTCGGCGGCGATCTGACGGTTATCGGGTGACACTATGGAGATACACAGATACGAAAAAATCTGGCTTGCGGGGGCACTGCTTCTCATCGTCGGCTTCATCGCGACCGTCTCGTACGGCGCGGTCGGGGCCGGCATCGAGATGATCAACGACGAAGGGGGCCAGGTGGACTCGACGGCGCTCGACGAGCATCCGAAGTTCAGCGAGCCGGGCACCTACAAGACCGGACCGAACGAGTACGACGTCTACGTGATCGCGAAACAGTTCCTCTACGAGCCCGGGACCTCCGAGCCGATACGGGTTCCGGCGAACTCCAGGGTGACGTTCCACGTGACCTCGGCCGACGTGATCCACGGCTACGAGATCGTCGGCACGAACGCGAACACGATGGCGGTTCCCGGACAGGTCTCGACGATGACCGTCGAGTTCAACGAACCGCGGAAGTACGGGCTACTCTGCAACGAATACTGTGGCTCTGCTCACCACGCGATGGAGGGCAGTATCCAGGTCGTCCCGCAGAGCGAATGGAACGAGACGATGGTGGTGAACTGAGATGGCTACGTTCGTAGATAGGTATCCAGAGGAAGCGAAGGTCGTCCAAGCGACGCTCGTGGTCTCGTTCATCTCGCTCGGGATCGGGGCGTTCTTCGGGCTGATTCAGGCACTGCATCGGACGAACGTCCTCCGGGTCATCGACTCGGTCGACTACTACACCGTCCTGACGGGACACGGCGTCCTGCTCGCGCTGTGGTTCACGATCTTCTTCCTGGTCGGGTTGTTCACGTGGGCGATCGTCAAGGGCTTCGATCGGCCGGTCCCCGACATCCGCCTGACGTGGGCGTGGGTCGGTCTGATGACGACAGGCGCGGTGCTCGCGACGACCGCGATCCTCGCGGGCTTCGTTCCCGAGATCCCGATGAGCGCGGACGTCCTGTACACGTTCTACGCGCCGCTGCAGGCGCACCCGGTGTTTTACATCGGAACCGCGATGTTCATCGTCGGCACGTGGATCGCCGGGGCGGACTGGTTCCTGGCCTACCGCGGCTGGCGGCAGGATAACCCCGACGAGCGGATCCCGCTGCAGGCGTTTATGGTCCTGACGACGATGATTATGTGGTTCGTCTCGACGCTCGGAGTCGCCGTCTCCGTCGTCGTCTTCCTCATCCCGTGGTCGCTCGGGATCATCGACACGGTCAATCCGCTCCTCACGCGGACGCTGTTCTGGTACTTCGGCCACCCGGTCGTGTACTTCTGGCTGATGCCGGCGTACCTCCTGTGGTACACGGTGCTGCCGAAGCTCGCCGGCGGTCGACTGTTCAGTGACCCGCTCGCCCGCGTCGTCTTCGTGCTGTTCGTTCTGCTGTCGACGCCGGTCGGGATCCACCACCAGTACCTCGACCCCGGCATCGCGGAGGGCTTCAAGTTCATCGCAATGACGAACACGATGTTCCTCCTGCTCCCGTCGCTCCTGACGGCGTTCACCGTCGTCGCGAGCGTCGAACACGGGGCACGACAGCGCGGTGGCGAGGGCTACCTGCGCTGGCTCGGCGCGCTCCCGTGGCGCGACCCCGCGTTCGCAGGAATGGCGCTCGCCGGACTGATGTTCGCGGCCGGCGGCTTCTCGGGGATGATCAACGCCGGGATGAACATCAACTACCTCGTTCACAACACGCTGTGGGTCCCCGGACACTTCCACATGACCGTGGGGACCGCCGTGGCGCTGACGATGATGGCCGGGACCTACTGGCTGCTGCCGCAACTCACCGGAAAGCCGGTGTACAGCCGCCCGATCGGGCTACTTCAGGTCATCACCTGGTTCGTCGGGATGGTCTTTATGTCCAACGCGATGCACCGCGGCGGCCTGCTCGGTATCCCGCGCCGGACGGCCGAACCGCAGTATCAGAACTTCGACTTCGTCGCTGCGGTGGGGAGCATCGGCGAGATCCGGATGCAGATCGCGCTCGGTGGCGTGCTGCTGTTCGTCAGCGTCGTGATCTTCCTGTTCAACGTCGCCGCGACGTGGGCTGACGACCGCGTCGACACGCCGGTCGACGACACCATTCCGGAGCCGCTCTCCTCGTCGAGCGGGGCGCCGCTCGTCCTCGACAACCTCGCGCTGTGGACCGGGATCGCCGTCGTCCTCGTGATCCTCGCGTACACGCTGCCGCTCGCGGGAATCATCAGCGACGCCGGGCTCTTCGGTGGGAGCCGCGGCTTCTCGGTCGCCTTCTCGCTGGAGTGGCTCGTCGACGCCACTGTCGCTGCGGTCACGAACGTCTCGCTCGACTCTCTCGCCGGCGTCGCGCCGGTCGATGCCGTCGTTGACAGTCTGCAGGAGGTGAGCCGCTGATGCGGCGGATCTCTCCCGCGCTGTTCTTAGTGCTCGCGGCGTTCACCATCCCGGTCGCGGTCGAACTCCGGACCGTGTTCGGGTTCTTCGGCATCGACCTGCCGTTCATCGCCGTCGTCGTCTTCGAGATCCTACTCCTGGCGATTCTCATCGCCGTCTACGTCCTCGGCCGGCTCTCGCCGGACGACGAGGAAGGCGCGGCGACGCCGTAGCCGGCGCACGAACCGTCTCGACGACGAACATCTTTTCCTCCGACCAACACCGATACGAACACACGTTCGCCCCGACACACGATGCCCACGACACCGACGCTCGGACGTTCGCTCCCGCGACCAGCACTGCGGACGATTCGCCTCCTCGGACTCTTACTGGCAGTCGAGCTCGCGCTCGTCGCGGGCTACGTGCTCGCGACCGGGTCGGCGATACTCTCGGTTCGCCACGCGGCGTACCCGTTCGTCTGGGTCAACGTCGGGATCCTCGCCGTCCGCGCCGTCGACGTCCCCGCGCCGACGACCCGCCGGTCCGCCGTGGCCGGGGGCGTCGCGGTCGGCTACCTCGTCGTTCTCGGGTGGACGAGCGGACTGATCGGCGCCGGTTCCGGTGGTGCGCTATCGGCGCGGCTCGTCCCGGCATTCCCCGGCTGGGGGCCAGTCGTGCTCGTCGATGGGCCGATCTCGCTCGCGCTCGTTCCATTCGAGACCATCGGCTACCTGTCGCTTTCGGTTCTCGTGTACGTGGGAGTCGCTCGTGCCGCAGCAGGAGTGCTCTCGGGGCTCGTCGGACTCGTGACGTGTGTGAGCTGCGTCGGTCCCGTAATCGCGGCGGTGCTCTCGGGGTTCGTCGGCGGTGCGTCGACAGCGATCGTCGGCGCGACGACGGGCGCGTACGCTTACGACCTCTCGACCGCGCTGTTCGTCCTCACAGTCGCCGCACTCTGGCGAACGCTCGGGCTCGGGCGATAGAATCCGAGCTACTGTCCGTACAGCGAGTTCGATAGCTTCCGCATCGCGTCCGTCTTCTCGTGTGCGTAGACGGGACAGGGGCGCGTTCCGTCGACCTCCCAGACGACCGACTGTCGAAGCTCGTGCGTACAGGTCGATTTGAACGAATCGCGGTGCGGGCAGGTGGCACAACACTCTGGGAATTCGGGGTCGATACCCTCCATTGTCTGGTACTCGTTACCACGACGAGAGACCTAAGGCTTGCGCTGGCCGTCCCAGAACGAACGAGTCAGCAGCGGCCGGTAGCGTACTACAGTAGCGTTTGCGATTTTCAGAAAAGTCGTCTTACCGCGCGGGAATGACTCGGCGGACAGCAGCGCCGGTGGCGAGCAGCGCTGCGCCGAAGATGAGCGTCATCGCGAGCTCCGGGGGAAGCGCGCTGACGCCGCCGGCCATCGTGTTGACCAGTGCGTACGCCGCCACAGCCGTCAGGGCGACGCCGACGAGGACGAACACGCCGAGGGCGATCTTGAGGGGGTCGATTCCGACCGATTGGGTGGGGCGTGAGTGGCTCATTACAGTTTCTACTACGAGCCGAAAGGGCATATAAACAGAATCCGCTTCTCAATTGCCGGGAATCGTCGTCCTGATGGGTCGTGATAGCCAATTCCGCCCGTGAAGAACGTAGACTGCCACGCGTATGTCGTGCAGGGTCTTTTCACGACTACCGGCCCGCTCGTACTGCCGGACTCGTATCCGACAGTATCATAGGGGTTATCGTAACCGTTCATAGCTTCTCACCGTCCGGGAGAAGCTATGAGGACTCACGATGACCCCTATCAGTCCGCCGCTGAGCCGCCCACGTCTGCCGCCGATCCGAGGCGCTCCTGCGGCGTCAGGTAACACTGCGGATCTGGGCCGAACACGTCGCTGTCGGCCGCGATCGCCCGGAGTCGCGAGCCCCCGCGACAGACGTCCTGATAGCGACAGTTGGCGCACTTTCCTGTGAGGTGGTCTTCGCGGTTCCGCAGCGCGGCCAACAGCGGGTTCGACTCGTCCTCCCAGATCGCGCCGAACGGCCGATCGCGGACGTTGCCGAGGCTGTAGCCCTGCCAGAACTGCGTCAGGTGGACGTTGCCCTGGTAGTCGACGTCGGCGACGCGCTCGCCGGTTGGATCGCCGCCGTTGACTTCGAGATACCGCCGGACGGCGTCGGCCTTCGCCGCCCCGAACTGATCGCGAGCGTACTCGACGAGGAACGCCGCGTCGGCGTAGTTGCCGACGAGGAGCGTCTCGATCTCCTCGCCCTCGTCGTGGTACTCGAGCGTCATCTCACAGAGCTGTTCGACGGCCTCCCGCCGCTCTGTCGGCGAGAGGTCCGCATCGGCGATCTCGCCCCCGCGACCGCCGTAATCGAGGTGATAGAAGCAGAACCGATCGAGGCCGACGTCCGAGAGGAGATCGACGACTGACTCCATATCCGGTGCGTTCTTCTCGGTGATCGTGTAGCGGAGGCCGGTCTTCAGCCCGGCGTCGAGGAAGTTCTCGATGCCGCGGACGGCGGCGTCGAACGCGCCGTCCTGCCCGCGGAAGGCGTCGTTGCGCTCGGGCATCCCGTCGACGGAGACGCCCGCGTACTTCAGGCCCGCCTCGCGAAGCGCGGCGGCCCGTTCCGGCGTCGCGAGCGTCCCATTCGTCGAGAGGACGGGGCGGATGCCGGCGTCTGAGGCGTACGCGACGAGTTCTTCGAGGTCGTCGCGGACGAGCGGCTCCCCGCCCGAAAACAGCACGACTGGCACGCCGTAGTCCGCGAGTTCGTCGAGGAGCTGTTTCCCCTCTGCCGTCGTCAGTTCGCCCGACGCGGCATCGAGGTCTGCACCGGCGTAGCAGTGCTCGCAGTAGAGGTTACAGCGCCGCGTGACGTTCCAGACGACGACCGGCTTCGTCGTTCGCTCCTCGGTGATCTGCTCGCGTGAGGAGTCCGCTCCGTCGTCGTACCGGAGGCCATCACCCTCCGCATCGAGGTCGCACAGGAGTTTGCTGATCGAGATCACTGCGATGCACCCCCCGGAACGTCTGCCCCCGTATCGGGCGTCGATGCGTTCGGCACCGACGCCTCCGGCGGCGCGTCGTCGACGTGCGTCTCGCCCAGGTCACGGTTCGTAAACCGCGCGACGTCGTCCGCACGACAGAGCCACAGCGTGTGCGCCGTCCACTCGAACAGCGACGTCGCCTGCTCGCGGGCGACGGCCTCGCTCGGGGCCGTGACGCTCCCGACGTGCTGTAGCGGTTCGCTCTCTTCGGAGCGCAGGAACACTTCCCACCCCGGAGTCGCGTCGCTCCGCGGTTCGGTCACGCGCATCTCTGTCGAGTCAGTCATCGATCGGGGCGAAGAACCGCATAGGCGAACCGGTTCTGCCCGTTTTCGGAGATTGAGAACGAATGGATGCTCCTTATTATGTGAACCCCCTACCCCAAGCGATGGCACGAACGCAGCTCTCGCGTCGGACGGTCGTCGGGGCGGCCGCGGCACTCGCTGCCGGTCTCGCCGGCTGTTCTGGGGGCAGTACGTCGGGCACCTCCGAAGCGGGTGGTTCGAGCGATGATACGGACGCTGACGGATCCGGGTCGGCCCCCGCTTTCGAGGGCTATCTCTCGAATGCGTCGAACTACGATGGAATCGTCGACGAAACCAGAACTTCGGAGGTTGCGATCACTGCCGGCGCCGAGGCTAACGGTGGCAACTGGGGCTACGGCCCCGCTGCCGTTCGGGTGTCGACCGGGACCACTGTCGTCTGGGAGTGGAGCGGGCGCGGCGGCCCACACGACGTCGTTGCCGAAGACGGGTCGTTCAGTTCCGAGCAGCGGAATGGTGCGGGCCACACCTACACGCAGACCTTCGAGGAGTCAGGGGTGGTCAAATACTACTGCACACCACACCGGACGCTCGGGATGAAGGGCGTGGTCGTCGTCGAATAATCGGACCGTCTCGCCGAAAAGAGACTACTCCAGCGGGAACAGAGGCGGACCTATGCCTCGGCCGCGCTGCTGCGACCGCCGTACGGCGAGTCGAGGTCCCAGGCTTCGAGTAGCTCCTGGTAGCGGTTTCGGATCGTGACCTCCGAGATGTCCGTCACGTCACTCACGTCCGCCTGTGTCAGTTCCTCGTTGGTCAACTGGGCTGCGGCGTAGAGCGCCGCAGCCGCGAGGCCGACCGGCGACTTCCCGGAGTGGACGTTCTCGCGCTTCGCGTTCTCCAGCAGTTCGTTGGCCGTTCGCTCGGTCTCTTTGGGAATGTCGAGATCCGAGGCGAACCGCGGGACGTACTCGGCGGGGTCCGCCGGCTGGATTTCCAGCGAGAGCTCGCGTACGACGTAGCGGTACGCCCGCTCGAACTCGTCCTCGTCGACGCGCGAGACGCGCGCGACTTCGTCGATACTCCGCGGTACCTGCGCCATTCGGGCCGCGGCGTGCAGCGATGCGGTCGCGATTCCCTCGATGGAGCGGCCGGGGAGCAGCTCCTCGTCGAGCGCGCGGCGGTAGATGACAGAGGCGGTCTCTCGGACGTTCTCGGGGAGGCCGAGTGCCGAGGCCATCCGGTCGATCTCGCCGAGCGCCTGTTTGAGGTTGCGCTCTTTCGAGTCGCGCGTCCGGAAGCGCTCGTTCCAGGTGCGGAGCCGCTGCATCTTCTGGCGCTGATTCGACGACAGCGAGTTGCCGTAGGCGTCTTTGTTCTGCCAGCCGATGTTGGTCGACAGCCCCTTGTCGTGCATCAGGTTCGTCGTCGGCGCGCCGACGCGAGACTTCTCGTCGCGCTCGGCGCTGTCGAAGGCCCGCCACTCGGGGCCGCGGTCGATCGAGTCCTCGTCGACGACGAGGCCACAGTCCGCACAGACCGTCTCGCCGCGCTCGTCGTCCGTGACGAGGTCGGTCGAGCCACACTCGGGGCACTGGAGGGTCTCGTCTTCGCTCTCTGTCGATTCCGATCGCTTCGTCGCTTCGGAGCGGGTCGCATCAGCCGCCGCGTTGTGGTCGCGCCACTTTCGCTCCTGCTCCTCTGTGCTGTCTCGCGTGCGCGCGTGAAGGGCGTCACTCATTTTGTTGTACTGGAGGCCGGTGAGAACCGAACCACCGCCTCGTTCTCAACCATACGTTATCAGGCGCGCCTAAAAAATCTGTCGGCCGTGTGCGAACACAATACCGAGCCGATACGTTGGTGGTCGTAGGAAGTAATCGAGGGGAATACAGAACTACCACGGCGATGGTAATTAATCCCACGGTGGCCCGTGTGTAGCCGTCTACCGATTACCCTCGACAGCGGGAACAGTCCCCGCCAGCGAAGACAGACCATTTTATCGACACTTTCGGCCACGTTCGACGTCGATCGGCCACGTTCGGAGTCAGAGATTACGACTCGACGTCGTCTGGCGGCAACTCTTCCGCCACGCGCGTCGACTCCGGTTGGACGCGTGACGCCGAGTCGTCGTCGGAGTCAACGCCGAAGCGGCTCGCATCGCCGCCCGAGAGTGCCGCGGCGACCGCGCGAGGTACGTCCGCGGGATCGACGACCCGAGCCCGGTCGCGCAGCGTCTCGTAGACTCGCTCTGCCTCGGCCCCGACGTAGTTCCGTTCGGCGAACGGACGGTCCTCGACGAGGACGACGCGATCTGCGGCCGTGGCAGCCCGGAGATTCGGGAGATTGCCCGTCCCCACTTCGACGTCGGCGACGACGACGCAGTCGGCCGCCTCGACTCGCCGCTCGACGGCCGCACGGGCTTCCGGTCCGACGCCGGCGAACGGGTCGACTGTCACGACGTCGAGCGCGAGGTTCCGAGCGGCCTCCGTGTCGGTGTCGCCTTCGTTCAACGCGCCTGCAGAGACGTCGAAGCCGGCCGCATCGAGCACGTAGAGGTGCCGTGCAGCCGTTCCGCCGCCGCCGACCACGTGGACGTGACCGCTCCGCTCGTCAGCGTCGGCGCTCGGCTCGCTTTCGGTGACTCTGTCGCCGTCCGGCAGCGCTGTGACGTACACCGAACCCGTGACAGGGTGCTGTGAGACGACGGCGTTGGCGTCGAAGGCGGCTTCGAGCGCGGTCTCCGTCAGGACCGACTCGGGCGGACCGTGGGCGGCGACGCGACCGTTCGAGAGGAGAAGCAGTTCGTCGCAGTAGTGCGCCGCGAGGTTGAGGTCGTGAATCGCCGCGATTGCTGTTTTGTTCTGTGAAACGAGTTCTCGCACCAGTTCGAGCGTTCGGACCTGGTGGTTGATGTCGAGACTCGCCGTCGGCTCGTCCAAAAGCAGGAGTGGCGTCTCCTGTGCGAGCGCTCGCGCGAGCAGGACGCGCTGTCGTTCGCCGCCAGAGAGCGTCGTCACCGGCCGGTCCGCGAAGCGCTGCGCGTCTGTTCGGTCGAGGGCGCGTTCGACGGCCGCGGTGTCGTCCGCTGTCCAGCCGCCGAAGCGCGACCGGTGTGGGTTTCGTCCCATCTCGACGACGGCGCGGGCATCGAACTCGAAGGCGACGGTCGTGTCCTGGGGGACGGTCGCGACGAGTCGGCTGGCGGCCTTCGAGGAGAGGTCGGGGACGGATTCGTCGGCCACGCGGACGGTTCCGGAGGTCGGACTGAGCGTCCCGTTGAGCGCCCGGAGCAGCGTCGTCTTGCCCGCCCCGTTCGGCCCGACGAGTCCGACGAACGTGCCGGAGTCGATGGCGACGTCGAATCCGTCGAGCACGGTCGTGTCGCCGAATCCGATCTGTAGGTCTTCGACCCGGACGAGCGGCTCCTCCGGCGCCGCAGCCGGGCTGTCAGCCGAGGGGTCGTGAGGGCCGTTTGGATCGTTCATAGCCGTGTCACCTCCCGCGAGCGGAGGAGATACAGGAAGAACGGGGCCCCGAGAGCCGCCGTCACGATGCCGACCGGAACCTCCGTCGCACCGGAGCGCGCGAGCGTGTCGGTGGCCACGAGAAACGACGCACCGGCGAGCGCGCTCGTCGGGAGGAGGATGCGGTGATCCGGGCCGACGATCAGGCGCATCGCGTGCGGGACGATGAGGCCGACGAAGCCGATCACGCCGGTCACGGCGACGGCCGCCGCGGTGACGACGCTCGACGCCGCGAGCAGCAGTCGCTTCGTGCGCTCGACCTCGATGCCGAGCGCGTGGGCGTCTTCCTCACCGAGCAGGAGTACGTTCAGGTCCCGCGCGTAGAGCAGCAAGAGCACGAACAGCGGCGGCAGGATGACGGCGATCACGAGCACGTCGTCCCAGGTCGTGCCCCCGAGGTGGCCCATCAGCCAGTAGACGACCCGGCGGAGGCTCTGGCCGCTGTGGATGAGCAGCAGCGAGATCATCGCACCGAGAAACGTCTGAACAGCGACGCCGGCGAGCAAAAGCGTCGCCGTCGGTGTGTGGCCGTCGCGCGTGGCGATGAGGTAGACGCCGAACGCGGTGAGCACTGCGGAGACGAACGCCGCACCCTGTAGTTCGAGCCCGAACGGGAACGCGAACGGGAGCACGATAGTCGCGACCGCGCCGACGGCCGCGCCCGAGGAGACGCCGACGATCGAGGGATCGGCCATCGGGTTGCGGAAGAAGCCCTGCATCACGACGCCCGCCGTCGCGAGTGCGAATCCGACGAACGCCGCGAGGACGATCCGCGGCAGCCGAACGTCGAGGACGATGATCCGACTGGTGTCGGCGGCGGCGAATCCGAACGGAAACGGGTCCGCCGAGAGCAGTATCTTCGCGACCGTGACTGGCGAGATCGACACCGGACCGATGCCGGCGCTGACGACGACGACGCCGGCGAGAGCGACTGTCAGCGCGATCGACCACCCGATCGTGCGTGTTCGGAGGGTCACGGTACGTTCACAAACTCACTTGGATTAGGCAAATACTTGTTGCAACGACGATCAGACAGAGGTATGCAATCCCGCGTGCTCGTACTCGCAGTGCTACTCGTCCTCGCGGCCGTCGGGCCGGCGTCGGGTGTCGCTGCGGGCGCGACTCCCGCCGCTGTCGGCGACGCATCGCACACAGGGCCGTCTGTGACCTGTTCGTTCCGGTATACCGCAACTGACGCGACCGGAACCGAGGTGACGCTCGATTCCGACCCCGACCGCATCGTGACGCTCAATCCGAGTGCTGCCCAGACGATGTGGGAGATCGGTGCCCGCGACGAAGTCGTCGGGTTCTCGCAGTACGCGACCTACCTCGAGGGAGCCGAATCGGGCGACCGCGTCAATGTCTCCGGTGCGGGCGGGCCGAGCGTCGAGAGGGTGCTGGCCGCCGATCCGGACCTCGTCTTGGTGCCGAACAGCACCTACGGCTTCGCGGCCGATCGCGTCGAGCAGATCCGTGATCAGGGCGTTCCGGTGTTCGTTTTCGGACAGCCCACGTCGCTGGCAGCCGTCGCTAACAAAACCGAACGCATCGGCCGCCTCACCGGAAACTGCGAGGGTGGTGTCGAACGCGCCGACGAGATGCGGCAGTCGATCGCGCTGATGGAGCAGGCGCTCGAAGACGAAGACCGGCCGCTCGCGCTCAACGTCTTCCACGGCTACACCTCGGGGGCGAACACGTTCATCGGCGACGTGATGGAGAGCGCCGGTGTGCGGAACGGTGCCGCAGAAGCCGGCATCACGGGCTTTCAGATGATCAACGACGAGACGGTCGTCGAACTCGACCCGCAGTGGATCGTGGCCCCCGAAGACAGCCCGATCCCCGAGAACGAGGCGTACAACAGCACGAGGGCAATTCAAGAGGGCAACGTCGTCCGCGTGAACACGAACTACCTCCAGCAGCCCGCGCCCCGTTCGGTTCGCGCGGCGGAGACGATTCTCGAAGCGGTCCATCCCGACGCCTACGAGGAGTACCAGACGCTCCAGACCCAGGCGGAGACGTCGACCACAGAGGCGGCGACCACTGAGGCGGCGACCACGACAACGACGGCCGAGACTGACGCGCCCGCGACGACGTCGACCGACTCCCCCGGGTTCGGTCTCTCGGTGTCAGTTGTCGCGCTCGCGGCCGCCGCGCTCCTGGCGCTCCGTCGATAACTGCGACGCACCCCTTTCGATTCCGTGCGGTGATAGGGGTTATCGTAAGTCTCCATAGATGTCTCGCCGGACGGGACGGCGAGAATCTCCGAACAGTTACGATAATCCCTATGAGGAATAGAGCGGACAGCCGGCACCTCCACTCCCGCACCGACGTGCCGGGCAACCGCTGACCGGTGCGGGGTCGTCGTTACGTCACGGGAGCGCTGGCCGCGTCTTCCGGTATAAATCCCCGCCCACTCGACAGTAAGTATCATACCCACGCCAGCGAGAACGACCCGTATGGACGTCACTATCTCGCAGTCGCGCGTCGAGGGACGCGTGCGCGCGCCGCCCTCGAAGAGTTACACGCACCGGGCGATTCTCGCAGCGGGCTACGGCGACGACGCGGTCGTCACAGACCCACTCGTGAGCGCCGACACCCGCGCGACGATGCGGGCAGTCGAAGCGTTCGGCGGCACGGTCGACCGCGCGGCCGACGACGCCGAACTCGCCGTCTCGGGCTTCGACGGTCGTCCCGAGGTCCCCGACGACGTGATCGACTGTGCGAACTCGGGGACGACGACGCGGCTCGTCACGGCCTGTGGCGCGCTCGCCGACGGGCTCTGTGTCTTCACCGGTGACGAGTCCCTCCGCTCACGCCCGCAGGGACCGCTGCTCGACGCGATCCAACAGCTCGGCGGGCGCGCGGAATCGACCCGCGGCAACGGCCAAGCGCCGCTCGTCGTCGGCGGCAACACGCCCGGGGGGAGTGTTTCGATCCCCGGCGACGTCTCCTCACAGTACATCACGGCGCTCCTGATGGCCGGCGCCGTCACCGACGAGGGTATCGACGTGGAACTGGAAACCGAGCTAAAGTCCGCGCCGTACGTCGACATCACGCTCGAAGTGCTCGCGGATTTCGGCGTCGAGGCCGAGCGGACCGAGGACGGATTCTCGGTGCCGGGCGGGCAGTCCTACGACCCTGCGGGCGGTGAGTACGCCGTCCCCGGCGACTTCTCGTCGATGTCGTACCTCCTCGCGGCCGGGGCCGTCGCCGCCGCCGACGGTGAAACGGTCGTCGTCGAGGGCGCACGCCCGAGCGCACAGGGCGACAGCGCCATCGTCGACGTCCTCGACGCGATGGGTGCAGACATCGAGTGGGACCGCGAGGCGGGCGAAATCGCGATCTCTCGCGCGTCGCTGTCGGGGACCGCCGTGGACGTCGGCGACACGCCGGACCTCCTGCCGACGATCGCCGCGCTCGGTGCGATCGCCGACGGCAACACCGTCATCGAGAACTGCGAGCACGTCCGCTACAAAGAGACCGATCGCGTGAGCGCGATGGCCGAAGAGCTCGGCAAGATGGGCGCGTCAGTGACAGAGGAGCGGGACCGACTGACGATCCACGGCGGCGAGAGTAACCTCGTCGGCGCACGCGTCGACGGCCGCGGCGACCACCGGATCGTGATGTCGCTGGCCGTCGCGGGCCTCGTCGCCGACGGCGACACCGTCATCGAGGGCGGTGAGCACGTCGACGTGTCGTTCCCGAACTTCTTCGACGCGATGGCGTCGCTCGGCGTCGCCGTCGAGCGGGCCGAGTAGCCCGGCGAGATTCCGCTCGGATCAGGCCTCCGGCGTGTGGCGTCCGGTGATCGACTCGATTTCGAGTTCGACGATGACGATCTCCATCTCGTCGATGTCCTCGTCGAACACGCGGATCGGCGAGAACTGCTCGTTTATCTCGGCGGTGTCGAACCGCTCGTGCTCCGAATCCGGGAGTTCAGTGAGACGGCCAGTGACGAGGACGCTCCAGGTCTCGATACCCCGCGGATCGTCAGTATCCTCCGTCCCGTAGAGGACGTAGCACGCGGTGTCTGTCGTCTCGAGGAGTTCCTGTTTCCGGCTCCCGTCTGTGACTCCGAGACGAAAGTAGAGCCCGTCGCCGTCGTAGTAGTGCGCCAGCGGGATGGCGTAGCTGTCGTCGCCGTCAGCGAGCGAGAGGACGCCCGTCCCTGTCGTCTCCAGTCGCTCTTCGACCGCCGCGTCGTCCATTCCGAGGGTGTATGCGTATTCGATGTGATCCATACGGTGCTCCGAAAAATTCGGTGTGTCACGCTTCGTCGCCTGGAAGTATATTCGTTCCCCCGCCCGGCGATTGCGCCTTTCTGCAACGTATATATGGCCGGAACCACGACGGCGAGGTAATGAACGGGAACCGATTCGGCCGGCTCTTCCAGGTCACCACCTACGGCGAGAGCCACGGCGATGCGATGGGCGTGACTGTCTCGGGCTGTCCGGCAGGGCTCGAACTCGACGAAGACGACGTGCAGGCCGAACTCGACCGGCGCAAGCCGGGACAGTCGATGATCACGACTTCACGAGGCGAACCCGACGCGGTCGTGATCAACTCCGGCGTCCAGGACGGCTACACGACGGGGACGCCGATCGGGATGGTCATCGAGAACAAGGACGCCCGCTCGGGCAAGTACGAGCCCTACGTCACGGCTCCGCGCCCGAGCCACGGCGACTTCACCTACTCGGCGAAGTTCGGCACGCGCAACTGGGGCGGCGGCGGCCGCTCGTCGGCGCGCGAGACGGTGAACTGGGTCGCGGCCGGCGCGGTCGCGAAGAAACTCCTCGAAACGCAGGACGTACAGGTCAAAGCGCACGTGAACCAGATCGGCGATATCGAGGCGCCGGAAGTGTCGTTCGAGGAGATGCTCGAACACACAGAGGAGAACGAGGTTCGCTGTGCGGACCCCGAGACCGCAGAAGAGATGCGCGACCTGATCGACGAGTACCAGACAGAGGGCGACTCGATCGGGGGGTCGATCTACTTCGAGGCGCGCGGCGTCCCGCGCGGCCTGGGCGCGCCGCGATTCGACTCGTTCCCCTCTCGGCTCGGCCAGGCGATGATGTCGATTCCGGCGACGACGGCGTTCGAGTTCGGTCTCGGGACGGAAGCCCGCGAGTGGACCGGCAAAGACCGTAACGAGGACTGGGAGTTCGACGATAACGGCGACCCGGTGCCCGAAGGAAACAAACACGGCGGCCTCCAGGGCGGCATCACGACCGGCCAGCCGATCTACGGCGAGGTCACCTGGCACGCCCCGACCTCGATCCCGAAAGAGCAGAAGACCGTCGACTGGGAGACCGGAGAAGAGAAAGACATCCAGGTCGTCGGCCGTCACGACCCCGTCCTGCCGCCGCGTGCCGTCCCGGTCGTCGAGGCGATGCTGAATCTCACGATACTCGACTTTATGCTGCTCAGCGGCCGGATGAACCCCGATCGGCTCGACGATCAGCCGGGCAGATACGACACCGAGTATCACCCCTCAAGCCCCGACAACGAGTGACGGTCTAGCGGGCGAGCGACGAGAATAACAAATAATTGCTGAGTCTTTTTGCAAAATGGTTGTGAACGTCCAGTTATTTTACCGACTAGCGTGCTAAACGTTCACATATTAGGTCCATCATCATCTTTCCTTGGTAACTTATAGCAAAGGCTTTAATCGATTCCTTCCGAAAGTTTTCGGTAGTGGCCCACACGGGCCGTGAGCTCAGATATGACTGACGACGAACTCATCTGGCGAATCGCGGGTGGTTCCGGCGACGGGATCGCCTCGACGAGCCAGAATTTCGCGAAGGCCCTGATGCGAGCGGGCCTGCACGTATTCACGCATCGTCACTACCCGTCGCGCATCCGTGGTGGCCACACCTATACGGAAGTCCGCGTCTCCGCGGACAACGTGAAATCGCGCGGTGACGGGTATAACTTCCTCTTGGCGCTGGGCGACTCCTTCGCTCGGAACCCCCAGGAGAACGCATACTACGGCAACGAGGAGGTCAAGCCGCTCTCGGAGAACCTCGACGAACTCAACGAAGGCGGCGTCATCGTCTACGACTCCGGACTGCTCGACACCGACGACATCCCGAACTTCGACGAGCGCGTCGAGGAGAACGGCTGGCACGTCTACGACATCGACCTCCGCACGATCGCCCGCGAGCACGGCCGCGAAGTGATGCGGAACACCGCGGGCGTCGCCGTCACCTGCGCCATCGCCGGCATCGAACCCGAAGTCATCAAGAGTCTGATGGACGACACGATGCCCGAGAAGATCTTCGAGCCGAATATGGCCGTCTTCGACGACGCCTACGAGACTGTGCTCGAAGAGTACGACGCCGACGCACCCGACGTGTCGGTTCCGGAGGGCGAACACGACGAAGAGCAGGTCCTCATCTCCGGCTCGGACGCCATCGCCTACGGCGCACTCGACGAGGGATGTCGCTTCATCGCTGGTTACCCGATGACGCCGTGGACCGAGGTCTTCACCATTATGTCGCAGAACCTCCCCGAGGTCGGCGGCATCTCCGAGCAGGTCGAAGACGAAATCGCGGCGGCGGCGCTGGCACTCGGTGCCTCACACGCCGGCGTGAAGGCGATGTCCGGATCTTCGGGCGGCGGCTTCGCGCTGATGTCCGAACCGCTCGGCCTCGCCGAGATGACCGAGACGCCGGTCGTCCTCGTCGAAGCGATGCGCGCCGGCCCCTCGACCGGGATGCCGACGAAGCCCGAACAGGCCGACCTCGAACACGTCCTCTACACCTCGCAGGGCGACTCCCACCGCGTCGTCTTCGCGCCGTCTGACGCCGTGGAGGCGTACAAACAGACGCGCCGCGCGTTCCAGATCGCGTACGAGTACCAGATCCCGTCGATCGTCCTCTACGACCAGAAGAACGGCGGCGAGCTTCAGAACGTGCCTGCGAGCGTCTTCGACGAGGAGCCGAACGCGGACCTCGGCTCTGTCATCACCGAGGAGGAACTGGTCGACGCACCGCACGACCCCTCCGGGAAGTACAACCGCTTCCAGCACGACGTCGAGGACGGCGTCAGCCCCCGGTCCATTCCGGGCCAGAAGGGCGGCCGCTACCTCGCGACCGGGAACGAGCATATGCCCGCCGGGCACATCGCAGAGGACCCCGACAACCGCGTCAATCAGGTCGACCGACGGATGGAGAAGATGGAAGCCATCCGCGCCGACCTCGACGCCGACGAGGAGACGAACACCCACTACGGGCCCGAAGAAGCCGAATACGGCATTATGACGTTCGGCTCCCAGCAGGGTACCGTCGAGGAGGCCGTCGACCGACTGAACGACGACGGCCACTCGGTGAAGATGCTCGGCGTCTCCGAGATGGCGCCGTACCCGGTCGAAGAAGTCACCGAGTTCGTCGAGAGCGTCGACGAGGTGCTCGTCGTCGAGATGAACGCCTCCGCGCAGTTCCGCGGCCTGACCCAGAAGGAACTCGGTCGCTACGGCGAGAAGCTCTCGAGTCTCCTGAAGTACAACGGCAATCCCTTCGAGCCCGCCGAGATCGTCGACGGGTTCGTCACCAGCATCGTCGAGGACGGGACGCTGCCCGGCCACGAGACCAAGTTCGTCCCCGCAGCGAGTGATTAACTATGAGCGCATTCAGTGCAATCGGCGAACACGCCGAACACGACCGTAACGAGTACACGCCCGGCCTCGAACCGCAGCCTACCTGGTGTCCCGGCTGTGGCGACTTCGGGGTCCTGAAGGCCCTGAAGGGCGCGGCGGCCGAACTGGGCCTCTCCCCCGAGGAGATGCTCGTCTCCACCGGCATCGGCTGCTCGGGCAAACTGAACAGTTACTTCGACAGCTACGGCTTCCACACGATCCACGGCCGATCGCTCCCGATCGCGCGCGCGGCCAAACTCGCCAACCCCGGCCTGACGGTCGTCGCGGCCGGCGGCGACGGCGACGGCTACGGTATCGGTGGCAACCACTTCATGCACACGGCTCGTGAGAACCACGACATCACCTACATCGTGTTCAACAACGAGATCTTCGGGCTGACGAAGGGCCAGACGTCGCCGACGTCGCCGAAGGGCCACAAGTCGAAGACCCAACCGCACGGGTCCGCGAAGGACCCGATCCGGCCGCTGTCGATGTCGCTGAACGCCGGCGCATCGTACGTCGCCCGGACGGCCGCAGTCAACCCCAACCAGGCGAAAGACATCATCGTCGAGGCGATCGAACACGACGGGTTCTCCCACGTCGACTTCCTCACCCAGTGTCCGACCTGGAACAAGGACGCAAAGCAGTACGTCCCCTACATCGACGTCAACGAGTCCGACGACTACGAGTTCGACAACACCGACCGCTCGGAAGCGTCCGAGATGATGTTCGAGACGGAAAATGTGCTCCACGAGGGCACCGTCCTCACGGGCCGGTACTACGTCGACGAGGACCGCCCGTCCTACCAGCAGGAGAAACAGCGTATCGGTGAGATCCCCGAAGAACCGCTCGCAGAGCGATACTTCGACGACGACTACGAGTGGGAACGCGTCTACGACACGTTCCTCGACAAGCACAAGTAACAGCGCTGAACCGGCGGTATCGACGGCTCACGCGCCCCGTTTCGGGGTTGTTTCGGCGTTGGGAGTTCGGTTTTTCTATTCGGAAGGTATTTTTTCCGGCAACCGAAACATACCGGTATGGAGACTACCTCGACGGAGGGCCGGATCCTCGACGTTCTCGAGGACGACGCCCAAGCGTCGTACGCTGAGATCGCAGAGCGGGCGGACGTCTCGAAGCCGACGGTTCGAAAGTACATCCGGAAGATGGAAGAGGAGGGTATCATCGTCGGCTACTCGGCCGACGTCGACCCGAAGAAACTCTCGGAGACGTCTATCGCTCTCGTGGGACTCGACGTCGCCTCCGAGCGGTACGTCGAAGCGACGCGTGAACTCAAGGAACTGGACGCCGTCGAGTCGCTGTACACCTCCTCGGGCGATCATATGCTGATGGCCGAAGTTCGTGCGCCCGACGGCGACGCGCTCGGCGAAGTCATCTCCGAGCGGGTGCTCTCGATCGAGGGGATCACGGCGGCACACCCCTCGTTCTTACAGGAACGGCTGAAGTAACTCGATTGACCGCCCGCTGCAGCGACGCACGTCGAGGATCTCGGACGTCGCGACCGCGCCACTTCCCCTATTCGCTTTACTTTCACTCCGCTTTGAGAACGCTATAGTGCGCTCGCCGTCTACGTCCCAACGTTCGTTTCACGACGGGCGAAAGACCGTGATGGCTTCCGACCGCTCCCGCTGTCGACGGACCAAGCGCACTCTGCATAGCGTGCGGGCCGTCCGGGGGCACCGATGAGCGGCGAAACCCTGCCGGGCGTCACAGAGCGCGATCCATCGCGGATCGTTCTCCACGTGGATATGGACTGCTTTTATGCCTCCTGTGAACGCCTTCGCGAACCTCTGTTGCGAGGCGAGCCCGTCGTCGTCGGGATGGGCTACGAGCGCGGCGAGACGTTCGGGGCGGTCGCCACCGCGAGCTACGAAGCCCGCGAATACGGCGTCGAGAGCGCCCAACCGATCTCACAGGCGCTCGGTCGACTCCCGCGCGCCGAGAGCCAAGAGAGAGACAGCGACGATGCCGGCGAGGTGGCCACTGCCGGCGAGGCGGCCCCCACTGGCGAGGCAGCCCCCACCGGCGAGGCAGCCGTCAGCGACACCGATGCCGAAGCAGTCGGCTACTACCGGCCGGTCGATTTGGAGTTCTACCGCTCGGTTGCAGCGTCGGTCAAAGAGATCCTTCACGAGTGCGCAGACGTCGTCCGGGAGGTCAGCATCGACGAGGCGTACCTCGACGTGACCGACCGAACCGCCTGGCAACGCGCCCCGGACGGCGACCGGACGCTCGCGGAGGGCTACGCGCGGCACGTGAAACAGCGGATCGCCCGCGAGGTCGGCGTTCCCGCGAGCGTCGGCGTCGCACCGAATATGTCCGCCGCGAAGATCGCCTCCGATCACGACAAACCGAACGGTCTCGTCGTCGTCGAACCGGGGACCGTCCGCGACTTCCTGGCCCCGCTCTCAGTCGACGCCGTCCACGGCGTCGGCCCCGTGACGGCGGACCGGCTCGCGTCGATGGGCGTCGAGACCGCGGGCGACCTCGCCGAGGCCGATCCGACCGCGCTTCGGGACGCGTTTGGTTCGCGCGGGCCGGAACTCCACGACCGCGCCCGCGGCATCGACGACCGCGAGGTGACGCCGACCGGCCGACCCAAGAGCCTCTCTCGGGAGTCGGCGTTCTCGGAGGCGGCCGACGACGACGAACGAAAGCGCGAAACGGTGACGGCGCTCGCGGCCGACGTCGCTGCACGCGCTCGCAACCGCGGCGCGACGTACCGTACGATCGGGATCAAAGTGGTCGTGCCGCCGTACGACGTCAACACCCGCGAGCGGTCGCTTCCCGGTCCGGTCGACGACCCCGCGCTCGTCGAGGAGGTCGCCTTAGAGTTGCTCGCGGAGTTCGAAGACGACGACGCCCGCAAGGTCGGCGTCCGCGTCTCGAATCTCTCCTTCGCGGACGGCGAACAGTCCCAACTCGACGGGTGGGAGGGGGCCGGGTCAGCGGCCGCCGACGTCGACGGCAGCGTCGGCGGTGACACCGACAGCGAGGTCGGTGCCGAGACCCGCCCCGACGGACGCGGCGTCTCCGAGGAACCAGGGTACGGCGACGGCCAATCGTCGCTGGACCAGTTCGATCCCGGCGAGTAGTCGGGGAGGCGCGCATCGCCGAGCGGCCAGCGTCGTCGCCGCACGGGGAAGGAACTATGCCCCGCGAGGGCGAGCACCCGATAGATGACCGAGGATACGGAGACGATCGCCGTCGCGAACGTCAGCGCGGGTCCGGGTGGCGACGGGGACCACGAACCGGGGACGTCCGTCGAGCTACCAGTCGTCGACATCCTCACCGGACGAGGGTTCATCACGGGCAAATCCGGGTCCGGGAAGTCGAACACGGCGTCCGTGATGATCGAGAATCTGCTCTCGAACAACTTCCCAGTACTCATCGTCGACACCGACGGCGAGTACTACGGCCTCAAAGAGCAGTTCGAGCTACTGCACGCGGGCGCCGACGACGAGTGCGACATCGTCGTCAGCCCCGAGCACGCCGAAAAGCTCGCGAATCTCGCGCTCGAACAGAACGTCCCGATCATCCTCGACGTCTCCGGCTACCTCGACGAGGACGAAGCTCAAGAGTTGCTGACGGAGGTCGCGAAGAAACTCTTCGCGAAAGAGAAGAAGCTCAAGAAGCCCTTCCTGATGCTCATCGAGGAGTGCCACGAGTACATCCCCGAGGGCGGCGGGATGACCGAGGCGGGCAAGATGCTCATCAAGATCGGCAAGCGCGGGCGGAAACACGGCCTCGGGATCGTCGGCATCTCCCAGCGCCCCGCCGACGTCAAGAAGGACTTCATTACCCAGTGCGACTGGCTCGTCTGGCACCGCCTGACCTGGAACAACGACACGAAAGTCGTCGGGCGGATCCTCGGCTCGGAGTACGCCGACGCGATCGAGGAGATGGACGACGGCGAGGCGTTCCTCGTCACCGACTGGTCGGAGTCGCTTCGGCGGGTCAAATTCCACAAGAAGCAGACGTTCGATGCGGGCGCGACGCCCGGCCTCGACGACTTCGAGCGCCCGGACCTGAAGTCCGTCGACGGCGACCTCGTCTCCGAACTGCAGGACATCTCCGACGAGAAAGCCCGCCGCGAAAGCGAGATCGCCGATCTCAAACAGGAGTTAGAGAAGAAGGAGGCGAAGATCCGACAGCTCGAACGCGAACTCGAAGAGGCGAAAGACCTCTCACAGATGGCCGACCAGTTCGCCCAAGCGATGTTCCAGACGGCCGAAGCGCCGTACCGCGGCGGCGACGGCCGGAACCTGGCCCGGACTGAAGACCAGCAGGCCGCGCTCGATCAGTACGACGAAGGGGAACGAGCCGGGGCGTCGAGCGACGGCGGGACCGAGGAGGCGCCCACGACTGCCACGGCTGACGCCAGCCAAGGGCAAGAGGAGGCCGTCACAGCGGCCGCCGCCGGCGCGTACCCAGGACTCGACGCCGACGTCGGCGCCGACGGCGACGTTGAGCTCCAACCGTCGACGGACGCCGACACAGCACCCGAGCGCGCTCACGAGGGGACGGCGATGCTGACCGGGCGAGCAGACGTCATCGAACGCTTGCGGAACGTCGTGTCGTCGTTGCCGCCGGCGTCCCGACGGATGCTCGCGTTCTACCGCGAGATCGACGCCTGTGATCCGGTCGACGCCCACGTCGCCGCCGGCGAGGTCGGCGACAAACAACTCGCCTACAGTCGCAACCGGCCGCTCCGTCGCGCGGGGTTCGTCGAACACGTCGGCCGCGGCCGCTACGCGTACGCCCTCCCGGACCTCGTTCGCCAGGAGTTCGCCGACCGGCTCGACGACGAAGAGCTACGGGAGGTCGTCACGGCCGTCGAAGCCGCGTTCCGCCCCGGAACGTCTGAGCAAGCAGCAGGCGAGGCCACTGTAAACGGACAGGACAGAGACGTCGAAGCTGGCGACGACTGATACTGAGTTCGGGAGCCCGCGTCGATTCTCGCCGAGCGGCATAGCGAAAATCGAGGAACAGTCGCGATAACTACTACGAGCGGGTAGTTCGCCCCCTTAGTCACAACTGACGGATGATGTACTCGTTGATCTCATCCACCAGCGACGGCCGGTACGTCCAGAATCCGGTCCACTCGTTTGGGCTTTCTTCAAGCGCGAGCAGCGCGACGTGTTCGTCGCCGCCCGCCGGCGGCGTGTAGACGACGAACCACGATTCCAGAAAGTCCTGTTCGTATCCGGCGTGAATCGTGATCGTCGACTGCGGCGACGGTTCCCACCCCGGCGCGCCGTAGACGTGGACATCGACTGGAGCGTCGTCCAGTCGCCGGTAGACCTGGTGCGTTCCGATCTCGTCTTCGATCCGCGAGAGGGATTGAAACGACGCGCGCAGCGTCCCCGACTGCTGCTCCCACGCGGTCTGTTCGATGTATCGGGAAACCAAGATCAAGAGCAGCTTTTCGGAGTGCGATTCGGGGTAACCGCGAAGGAAGAAGGGGATCTCGTCTAGCTCCTGCAGGACGGCTGGAAGTTCGACGTCCTCTAACTGCCGTGCGCCGGTGACGAAGAGATCGGAGTTGACCATCAGGATCGCGTCCTGGAGGTCTCGGAGCGACGACCTGGCGACGACAGTCCCGTCTTCGACGATCAAGACCACGTCCTCACCTTCGTCGACGAGGTCGACCTCGTCGACGTCGATCGGCTGGTCCGCGAACGTCTTCTCCAGCATTCGTTGAACTGGCTCCGGCGCGTCTCGATCGAGCACGACGAGGGACCGCTCCGGCGACTCGATCGCGTCGAGGAACTGTCTCAGTGACATCAGAATGGTACCGAATGAGGGTCTGTGCGGGTCTTAAAGCGGTTCGACGAGGGATTCGAGCGCTGCGCGCGGGTCGTCCGCCTTCGCAACGCCCGAAGCGAGGAGGATTCCGGACGCACCCAGGTCGCCCGCGGTCGCGACGTCCTCGCCGGAGGAGATGCCCGCGCCGCAGTAGACGTCGACCGCCTCGTCGACGTTCCCGGCGGCGGCGACGGCGTCCTCGACAACTTCGGGATCGGCCGTCGCCACCGAGACGTCGCCGCCGATCAGTTCCGGCGGTTCGACGGCGACGCTGTCGGGGGCGAGCGCGGCCGCGGCACCGATCTGCGCGGGGTTGTTCGCACAGACGCACGTTTCCAGGCCAGCGCGCTCGGCCGCGCGGACGGCGGCGTCGATGTCCGCGAGTTTCAGCCGCTTTTCGGAGTGGTTGATGAGCGTGCCGACCGCGCCGGCGTCGGCGACGGACTCTGCCAGTGTGCTACCGGTGTGGCTTCCGTAACCGTTCGGATCGACGTGCTGGGCCCACGTCTCGACGCCGGTGTCTGCGACGCGGGCGATGTCGGCCGCCTGCGGGGAGACGGCGATTCGGACGGCGGAGGCCTCCGAAACGTCGCGCGCGGCGGTCGCGACCTCGATGGGGTCACAGGGATAGGCTTTGAGATTGACTAAGATGAACACGTTCCCTCCTGGGTCCCACGACACAAAATAGGTTGCTCCTCACGTGCTGGCTCTGGGTCGGAGCGAGCGCGTCGCTCCCGCTCCCTGAAACGCACTGAAAGCGCAAAACCGAGACAGAGCCGCGTCAGTCCTTGCGCTTGACGACGTCGCCGAGCGTCGTGGTCGTCGACGAACCGCCAGACCACTCGCTGTCCTCGCCGTCGCCGCCTTCGACGAGCGAGATTTCGAGTTCGCGTTCGAGTTTCTTCTGTACCTCGTCGGAGGGGAGAATGTCGCCGCGTTCGAGCTTGCGGATGAGACTCGCCTTCTCGTTGAGCGATTGCGCGAGCTCCTCCTGACTCAGTCCGCGGTCTTCGCGCGCCTCGCGGATCCGGCGGTCGTAGTCCGAAGCGATCTCGTCCATATCGTCGAACATATCGCGTCGCCGTCGGCCGGAGCCGCCGGACGACCCGCCGCCGGCAGACGAGGACGTGCTCGACGCGCTGGAGGACCCCGACGACTCGCCTGAGGAACTCGACGTCGAGTACTTCGTCGACTGAGAGGAACTCGACTCAGTGCGGACCTCGGTGCCGAACTCCTTGCAGTCGTCGCACAGTTCGAGTTCGGCCCCTTCGACCTTGACCGTCGTCAGGGACGGCCGTTCCTTGCCGCACATCTCGCACTGGGGCATATACTCCGTCGTAGTCGAGGGGGCGATATAAAGGACACGCCGGCCGTGCGCCCGCGGCGCCAGACAGCGCCACGAGCGCAGACGACGACACGGAACAGGAACGGGCACGAGCACGAACGCGGGCGACGACAGCGACTCAGGCGGGTCGCGCCCCGAGTTCGACCTCGACTGTCAGTTCGGTCCCGTCGCGGAGCAGTGTCAGTTCGACCGTGTCGCCGGGGCGCGTCTGGAGCGCGAGGTAGCTCCCGAGGTCCTCTGTCGTCTGCATCCGCTCGCCGTCGATCGCTAGGATCACGTCGCCGCCGACTCGCACGCGCCGCCCGTCAACGACGCGGATTTCGGTGCCGCCGCGAACGACGCCCGCGGCGGGGCCGTCCTCGTCGACCGCGGTCACGAGGACCCCGCGGGGCGTCGCCATCCCATTGGCGCGAGCCAGATCGGGCGTCAGGCCGAGCAACGTGACGCCGATGTAGGGGTGCTCGAAGCGGCCGTCCTCGACGAGCGCCGGCACGACCCGACGAGCGAGGGCTGCCGAGATACCGAACGCGATGTTCTCGCCGCCGCCGGAGCTGATCACGGCGACCACCCGACCGTCGAGCGACACGAGCGGGCCGCCGCTGTTCCCCGGGTTGACGGCCGCGTCAGTCTGGATTGCATCCGGGATGCGCGACCCCGTCGGGGCCGGGATCCACCTATCAGTGCCGCTGACGATCCCGGCCGTGACGGAGCCGTCCAGATCGAACGGGTTCCCGATCGCGACGACCTCCTGGCCGACGACGGCAGGTTCTTCGGCGAACGAGAGCGCCTCGGCGTCCGGCGCCGACCCTGGGAGCGCGATCACCGCCAGGTCGCTGTGGGGATCCGTGCCGACGATCTCTCCCCGGCTCCACCGGCCGCCGCTGAATCTGATCTCTGCCGTCGCGGCGTCGTCGACGACGTGCGCGTTGGTGACGACGTACGAGGGGCGGGCGACGAACCCGCTTCCCTGCCCGGTGTCGGTGCGCACGAGCACGACCGAGTCGCTGACCTGGCGATACACGCGAGTGTAGGGGCTCGTCGCTGTCTCGGTCGGCGTTTCGGTCGCCGTCTCAGTCCCCGGCGTCTCCGACGACATCGCGCTGGCGGGCGTGTCGGTCCCCGTACGCGGTGCCGCCGTGTTACAGCCCGCGAGCGCGGCGAGTATCGCGGTCCCGCCGAGTTCGAGCAGGCGCCTGCGAGTCGTGGTCGGATCGGCCATCCTTGTTAGCGGTTCGGGGGACGGGCTTTTGTGTACTCCGGACTCGCCGGCAGACGTGCCGTTCTTGGCCCGACGCGCTATGAGAGGTCGGACCACGCGCCCCAGAAGCGCTGGAGCGCCGTGAGGTGTCCCACGACGGCGAAGAACACCAACAGCCAGCCGACGACGCTCAGGCCGACGACGCGGACCGGCACGGCAGCCAGCGCGAGCGAGACGGCAGCGACGACTGCAGCCACGCCGATGAGTGCGAGGCGGTCCGCGCGCCCCACGAGGCCGCCGTACTCGCGGCCGAGTCCCACGGCCTGGATCTGCGTGCCCAGATACGAGGTCATCAGGACGCCCGTGACCGCCGCGAGACCGAGGGCGTAGCCGTCGATGCCGGCGGCGAGGCCGACGAGCATCGCGATGTCGGCGTAGCGGTCGAGGACGTGATCGAGCAGGTCGCCGCCCTCGCTGGAGACGCCCTGCGCCCGTGCGAGCGCGCCGTCGACCAGGTCGAGCCAGCCGTTGGCGAAGACGAACAACGCGCCGAGGGCGTACCAAAGCGGCGTCGCGAGGTAGAAGGCGCCGCCGGCCGCGACCGCGAACCCGAAGGCGACGACGCTTACGCCGTCGGGACTCAGCCCGAGTCGGTCGGCGGCGGCGACGAACGGCGCGAGCAGTCGGTCTGCGAGGTCCCGGTACTGATCGAGAGTCACAGGTAGTCGATGAAGTCGACGATTCCCACTCGGGGCTCTACTTCGCCCTCCATCGCGGCGACGACGTCGTCGGCGACCGCGTCGGGCGTTCGATCGGTCGTATCGATCTCCCAGACGTCCCCCTCTCCGTGGCGTTCGACCGCCTCGGCGAGAATCACGTCGAGTGCCTCGCTCTCGGCGTTCTCAGCCACGGAAGCCTCGGACTCGCCGCGCTCGCGGAGCCGGGGCTTCAGCACGTCGGGACGACAGCGCAACACGATCACCTGGTCGGCGTCCAAGAGGTGCGACAGGTGTGACTCGACGAGCGTATCCGCGTCGCTCTCGTCGGCAACGCGGTCCTCGTGCTCGTCGAGCCACGCTTCGACGGCGTCGAGATCGGCGACCAGCGAGTCGCGCTCGACGTCGCGCTCCTCGAAGAGGTCTGCCTCGCGTATCGCGTCGTTGAGGTGGACGACGTCGACGCCCGTCCGTTCGGCGACCAGTTCGGAGACGGTCGTCTTTCCCGTTCCGGGGGTTCCGGTGAGCGCGATGCGCGTCACGGCTCGGTCGCCTCCGGCCGGACCTCGGCGACGACTTCGTTGAGGACCGCCACGGCGCGCTCGGTCTCCTCACGGGTGCCGCAGGAAATCCGGACGCACTCGGGCAGGCCGAAACTGGAGGTATCGCGGACGATGACGCCGCGCTCCTGGGTCGCCTCGGCGACCGCGGTCGCGTCACCGACCTCACAGAGGACGAAGTTGCCGCCAGAGGGCCACGTCGGCACGTCGAGGTGCTCGTGGTAGTACTCGCGGGCCCACTGGGCGGTCTCGACCGATCGTTCGAGGTGCTCGTCGTCGTCGAGCGCGGCGAGCGCGGCGCGACAGGCGATCTCGTTGGCAGCGAAAGGCGTATTCACGCGGGCGTAGGCGTCGGCCCAGGCCTCCGGGACGGCGGCGTAACCGATCCGCACACCGGCGAGGCCGTAGGCCTTCGAGAACGTCCGCAGGACGGCTATGTTCTCGTACTCGTCGAGGAGGTCGATCGAAGAGGGCTCGTCGGCGTACTCGGCGTACGCCTCGTCGACGACGAGGAGCGTGTGGTCCGCGACGCCCTCGGCGAGCGCGCGGATCTCCTCGCGCGGCAGGACCGAGCCAGTCGGATTGTGCGGCGTCGTGACGAAGACGATCCGCTCGCCGTCGTACGCCGAGAGGACACCGTCGGCCGTCTGCTCGAAGTCGTCGGCCTTCGAGATGCGGTACGACGACGCCTCGCCGTGGTGGTACCGCGCCGACATCGGATAGTACGAAAAGCCCGGTTCGGGGACGAGAATCTCGTCGCCAGGCTCCAGAAACGCCCGGGAGAGGTAGTCGATCGCGCCGTCGGCGCCGGCGCTCACCCACACCTGCGGGGAGTCGAGGCCCCACTGCTCGGCGATCCGGTCGGTGAGATCCGTGTGTGACGCCTTCGGATAGACGTTCACGTCGGGCGCGGCGGCCTCGACGGCCGCGACCGCGTCCGGACTCGGTCCGTGCGGGTTCTCGTTGGACGACAGTTTCGTCAGTTCCTCGGGGTCCATCCCGAGGTCGCGGGCCACCTCCTCGGCTCCGCGTCCGGGTACGTACGCCTCGTGCGCGGAGAGGTCCCTCGGTTGCATACTCGTACGCTGTCGCCCGCGGGTCTTTAAGGGTGCGTCTCAGTAGCGGCTGGCGCTCTCGGAACGACCCGCGGATTCCCGGTGTCAACAGAGATTTATATACAAAGACGCGGCCAGCGACCCCCGTGACGTAGCGTCTACCCCGCGTCGGGCCGCGGTCGTTCGGCACGTCGACGCGGGATTTCATAGGGATTATCGTAAGTCCTCATAGAGTTCTCGCCGGACGGGACGGCGAGAATCTCCGAATAGTTACGATAATCCCTATCAGCCTCTGTGCCGACTGCTCGCCAATAGAAGCCACTAGGGGTCCGACAGCGACGCCGACAGCGCCTCGGCCGTCCGTAACGAGAGCGCGGCGATGGTCAGCGTCGGGTTCATCGCACCGCCCGTGGGGAACACTGACGACCCGACGACCCAGAGGTTCGAGAGGTCGTGCGTCCGGCAGTCGGCGTCGACGACGCTCTGTCCGGGATCCGACCCCATCCGCGTGGTTCCCATCTGGTGGTACGCGGGACCGGTGCTCTCGGGGCCGACCGTCCACTCGATCGACGCGCCGAGTTCCCCCAAGATGGCGTGCTGGATCTCGTTCGCGCGCCGGATCGCTCGCTCGGTCCGCTCACCGAGCGACCACTCGACGTGCGGGACCGGATTCCCGTGGTCGTCGCGGCGGTCCGGATCGAGCGTGATCCGGTTCTCGGCGTCGGGCAACTGCTCGACGAGACCGCCGACCGCGACGTGGGTGCCGTACGACTCGTTGAGTTGCTCTGCGAGCTCGTCGCCCCAGGTGTCCGCACCGAGCGCCTCGATGACGGGCGAGGGGCCAGCGTAGTTGAGGAACTCCAGCTTCAGCCCTTCGACCGGCTCCGTGTCGTCGTAGAACTGGTGCGTCTCGCTGGTGTTGAAGCCGACGTGATTCTGCCGAGTCGGTTCGTCGAGACGCCCGCCAGCGCCAGCGAACAGGTGATCCATAAAGAAGCGTCCGACAGCGCCCGAGGAGTTCGCTAACCCGTCGGGATGCTGCTCGGACGCCGACAGCAGCAACAGCCGCGCGTTCTCGACGCCGCCACAGGCGAGGACGAACTGCCCCGCAGTCTGTCGGTGTTCAGTCCCATCGGGCGTCGCATACACCGCGGCCTCGATCGTCTCGCCCGCGTCGTCGTGTTCGAGGCGCTGGACCGGCACCCGGTCGATCACCCGTGCGCCGGCTGCTTCGGCTTTCGCGACGTGCGATTCCGCGGTGTACTTCGCCCCTGAGGGACAGACCGGCTTACACGTCCCGTAGCCTAGACACGGGGCACGGTCATCGTAGGGCTCGGAGTTACGCGCGTTCGGCACCGAGTGCATATCGATCTCTAGACGCTCGCAGGCCTCCGCAAAGAGGGAATCCGAGTACGACGGGGGGAACGCCGGGAGCGGGAACGGTTCCTCGCGTGGCGGCGCGTAGGGGTTGTCCATCGCGCCCGCGACCCCGAATGCGCGCTCCGCGTCGGCGTAGTAGGGCCGGAGGTCGTCGTAGTCGATCGGCCAGTCAGTGCCGACGCCGTAGCGCGTCTGCATCTCGAAGTCGCGCTCGTGGAGGCGCATCACCATCCCCTGCCAGTGTAGCGTCGACCCGCCGACGCCCTTCACGCGCGCCGCGTTCAGCGGATAGTGTCGTCCCTCGGTGCTGTAGGCGTCGCGCGGACCGCCCATCTCCCACGGGTCTTCCATCCCCGGGCGGATGTGCTGTTCCTGCTGTGCAGTGCGTTCGGAGAACTCGAAGCGCGGTCCCGCTTCGAGGACGACGACGTTCGCGCCCTCGTCTGCGAGTCGGTGCGCGACGAGCGCACCCGCTGGCCCTGAGCCGACGACACAGACGTCCGCGCTGGGCGAGGGCGTTCGGTCGATACCGTCGCCGACACCACCGTCAGATCCGCCACTGCCGCCGTCAGCGCTCATTTGTCCCTCCACTGCGCTCGGCCGACGAGGGCGACATCGACGCGCGCTGGTAGCTCTCGATGCCGCCGGGGTGACCGATCGGGTTCTCGATGCCGACGAGGCGACCGCCCGTCGGCGACGAGTAGAACGCAAAGAGCAGGTCGTTGACGACGTAGAATCGGATCCGCTCGGTGATCGTCCCGTCAGCCACCGGTTCCGCCGTCTCGACACCCAGATCGCGGAGCAGTTTGTCTCGGACGTCGGCGTCGAGGTCGGCGTAGGGCTGCCCGCGCCAGTCACGTGCCACGGCGTCGAGTTGGGCCGCCGCCTCCTGAAGTCCCTCGCGGTACGCCGGTTGGTTCTCGGTCCGACCCAAGACGTACGTTTCGACGAACGTGCGGCGACCGTCGACGCCGCTCGGATAGACGACCTCGGCGGCCGCGTCCAGTAGATCGAGAAGGTCTGTCGAGAGCGTCGGTTCCGCTGCCGACCCGCTACCGGCGTCCGATGCGGCGTCTGCCCGTGGTGGATCGTACCGTCCGGCGAGAACACCGCCACCGACAGTCGCCCCCACAGCGGCCAGCGCCGCCAGCGCATCGCGTCGAGTCAGTTCCACGAAACCGGATTAGGCGAGCCTAAACTTATGGATTTTCCTTCGTCGGCGCCGAGGAGAGTCGCTCGGATGTGTCCGCTCGTCCTCGAAATAACCGGAGAATGTCGACGGAGAACGTTGGTGGCCGCTACGGGATTCGGACGTCGTGTTCGAGGACGCCGACCCCTTCGACTTCCACTTCGACGGTGTCGCCGTCCGAGAGCGGGCCGACGCCCGCGGGCGTGCCAGTCGCGATGATGTCGCCCGGTTCCAGCGTCAGATACGTCGTGATCTCCTCGATCAGTTCGGGAACGGGGAACGCGAGATGGTCACGCGAGGACGACTGCTTCGTCTCGCCGTTGACGCGGAGTTCGATGTCGGCATCGGCGGGGACCTCGTCGGGACTCGCGAGGACCGGCCCCATCGGCGCGGCGTTATCGAACGCCTTCCCGCGGACCCAGTTCTTCTCCTTGCGCTGGTCGTCGCGATTCGAGAGATCGTTCAGGCAGGTGAAGCCCGCGACGTAGTCCATCGCGTCCGCGGCATCGACGTTCCGGGCCTGCTTGCCGATGACGACAGCGATCTCGGCCTCGTGGTCGATCTGGTCCTTCCCGGCGGGCAGCGTTACCGTATCGCCGTGGCCCGCGAGTGTGTTCGGGGGCTTCAGGAACAGGAGCGGTCGGTCCGGGATCTCGTTGTCCATCTCAGCCGCGTGGTCGGCGTAGTTGCGACCGATGCAGACGATCTTGTCCGGATCGCTCGGTGGGAGTACGTCGACCTCCTCTAGGTCGTACGTCTCGCCGCCGAAGGAGACTTCCTCACCGTGCCATTCGCCCTGTCGGATCGACCCTGCCGGGTCTCGGAATCTAACGGTGTGCACGTCGGAACCGACGGCGCGGCGGTGTTTCGTTCTTTCTATCTCGGAAACGACGAGGGGCTTCCACACCCGTATGCTGAGTTTCACGAAAGAGTTTCGGAGGCTGTCGGCGAAGCGCGGGCAGCGCTGCGAGGGCGTCGTCGCTGCCGACGCTCATAGGGGTTATCGTACGTCTCCATAGATGTCTCGCCGGACGGGACGGCGAGAATCTCCGAACAGTGACGATAATCCCTATCAGTTGCCACTCGACTGCGCCGGTAACTGCGGCGCGAGCCATGCGACGAACGCGTCCATACTCCGCGATTGGAGCCAGACTGTTCCGGTGCCGCTGAACTCACAGACCAGGCCCTCGCCGCTCGTGAGCGTCGATCGCAGGCCACCGACCCGACGGACGGTGAAGTCGAGCGACTCCTCGAAGGCGACGATGTGACCCGTATCGATGACGAACGGCGCTTCCTCTGCGACGTCGACCGGGTGGATTGCCCCGTAACTCGACAGGAACAGCGGGCCGCTCCCACTCACCTTCAGGAGGAACAACCCTTCGCCGCCGAAGAACGTGCGTCCGCCGCCGAACTCCGTGTCGACGTCGAGGTCGGCGTCACCCGCGAGGTACGACCCGGACTGGACGTACACTGTCTCGTCACTGAGGTCGAGGTGAGTGATGTCGCCTGGCAGCGGGGGCGCGAACTGGACGTCGCCGGCGGCATTCGCCGTGAAGGTGTTCTGGAAGAAACTCTCGCCGGCGAGCGAGCGCTTGATCGAGGACAGAAAGCCGCCCGTGGCGTTCGTCTGCATCTCGATCGTCGTGTCGTGGGAGACCATCGCGCCCGCCTCCGCTCGAATAGACTCCTCGGCGTCGAGTGAAACAGTCAGGAGGGCGAACGAGGGTTGGTAGTCGATCTCGTGGTCCATACTCACACGTCGACGGCCGAGAATATATACGTGATCGACGAGTGTCACTTGTGCACATTTCTCTCTATCGACAGTACGCTTTATTGTCGATCCGGAAGAATATGCTAGCGGACGATGACGATGGAACTCACTTGGCACGGCCACTCCACGTGGCACGTCGACGTCGACGGCACGACTTTCCTGATCGACCCGTTCTTCTCGAACCCGAAGACCGAACTCTCGGCTTCGGACGTCGAGACGCCGGATTACGTCCTCTTGACGCACGGCCACGCCGATCACATCGGCGACGCCGACGCGTTCACCGACGCGACAGTCGTCGCTGTCCCGGAGCTGACCGGGTATATGGAGGAGGAAGTCGGCTTTACAGACAGCATCGGGATGAACATCGGCGGTACCGTCGAGTGCGGCGAAGCGTTCGTGACGATGCACCGCGCGGATCACACGAACGGACTCAATACGGGCTATGAACACAGCCTCGGGATGCCCGCCGGCTTCATCATCAGCGACAAGAAGCCGACCCAGGAGTCGGACGCGGACGCGACGACGTTCTATCACGCCGGCGACACCGGCCTGATGTCCGAGATGAAAGACGTCATCGGACCCTACCTCGAACCCGACGCCGCTGCGCTCCCGGTCGGCGATCACTTCACGATGGGGCCGGCGCAGGCCGCCATCGCGACCGATTGGCTCGGCGTCGATCACCTCTTGCCGATGCACTACGACTCGTTCCCGCCGATCGAGATCGACACCGACGACGTCGTCCGCGAGGTCAAAGCGACGGGAGCCTCCGCGGAGGTCCACGTCCTCGACGGCGACGAATCGTTCACGCTGGAGTGAGTCCCGAAACGACCGTCACAGTGCGGTTCGAGCGCCACCGCTCGGTACGGTAAGTAACCTTTAGGGCGGTCCCTTCCGTCCCTCCGGACGGAATGAGCGACATTCAGACTTCGACCGTCAGCGAGGAAGGCTTCGCGAGTACCAGTCAGGTGGGCGAATTCGAACTCACCATCGACGCGCTCGACGAGGCTGGGCCGAACCCGAACGCGGTACTCGTCGCCGACTACGCCTCCTGTTTCCTCCCCGCGTTCCGCGTGGGCGGCCAGCAGCGCGGCCACGACGACCTCGGGAAGGTCCAGATCGACGCCGACGCCGACCTCGACGAGGACGACGACCTCGAAGCCATCCGGTTCGACATCTACGTCGAAGCGGACCTCGACGACGAGACGCTCGCGACGATCCTCGAGCGCGCGAAGGACGTCTGTCACGTCCACTCCGCGCTCCGAGAAGAACTCCGCGCGGACGCCACCGTTCACGGCGACGCCTTCTAATAGGGGTTATCGTACGTCGTCATAGATTTCTCGCCGGACGGTACGGCGCGAATCTCCGAACGGTGACGATAAGCCCTATAACTACGACCGACTCGAAACCCGCGTTCAGCGCCGGTGATAGGCGCGGAAACTCATCGCCTGACCGTCGGCGATGATCACGTCTCGGCCCTCCGGATCCGGTAGGGCCGCTTCTTCGACTTCGTCGTGTGAGACGTACGGTTCGGCAGGCTCCGGGGCGTCCTCGGAGTAGACGTACGGACTGTTCGGCTGACTTTCCATACTGTGAGGAACGCCACGATAGTATATAAATATTTGTCAGACGTTACCACACGACAATTATCAGTCGTCTGCGGCGGCCGGAACGCCAGCGTCGATCTCGGTCCCGAGGAGGTCGAGGAAGGCGGCGAGCCACTCCGGATGGTCGGGCCACGCCTGCCCCGTCACGAGGTTGCCGTCGACGGTCACCTCGTCGACCCACGAACAGCCGGCGGCTTCGACTTCGGCGCGTACCGCCGGATAAGCGGTCATCTCGTAACCGTCGAGGACGCCCGCGGCCGCGAGGATCTGCGGCCCGTGGCAGACTGCCGCCACCGGTTTGTCCTCCTCGAAGAAGTGCCTGACTGCGTCGAGGACCGCGTCGTACGTGCGGAGATATTCGGGTGCCCGCCCGCCGGGGACGACAAGCGCGTCGTAGTCGCTGGGGTCGATCTCCGCGAACGTCGTGTTCACCTCGAAGTCGTGCCCGCGCTCTTCGAGGTACGTCTGATCCCCGCGGAAGTCGTGGATCGCCGTCTTGACCGTCTCGCCCGCTTCTTTCTCCGGACAGACCGTGTCTACGTCGTGGCCGACCATCTCCAGCGCCTGGTACGGAACCATCGTCTCGTAGTCTTCACCGAAGTCGCCGACTATCATCAGGATCTTCTTGCCCATAATCCATCGCGCTAGACGGACCGAGATCTGTTATACTTATTGTCCGAAACGAATGTGTTCTCGAACTACACGTCACCCGTATCCGCGAGAAGTTCCGGAAGTCCCGCGAGCGAGTCGAGCACGTAATCCGGTTTGATCGGCGACGCTGCGAGGTCTGCCTCGTCGGTCACGCCGGTCCGGACGAGCGCGGTCGTCATTCCGGCGCGCTCGCCGAGAGCGACGTCGGTGTCGAGTCGGTCGCCGACGACGAGCACGTCCTCGGGCGGGAGGTCCAGGTGATCGAGCGCCATCGTCCGCACCGTGTCGCTCGGTTTGCCCAGAACGATCGAGGGATCTCGCCCGGCGACGTTCGCGATCGCGTCGATCACCGCACCAGACCCGGGAACGTCACCCTCCGGAGCGGGGATGACGATATCGGGATCCGTGCCGACGAACGTGACAGAGGAGTCTTCGAGGAGCCACAGCGACTCCCGGAGCGTCTCGTAGTTGAAGTCCCGGTCGACCGATGCGACCAAGACGTCGGGAGTGGCACCGCCGTCCATCTGTGCTTCGGCGTCGCGGTCGGCCGAAGACGCGGCACCCGCGGTGTCCGTCCCGGATCCGACTACAGTCACTGAGAGGCCGGCCGAGCGAAGGAGGTCGACGAGGCCGGATTCGCCGACCACGGCGATCTCGTCGCTCGCGTGGTGCTCGGTGAGGTACGCCGCAGTCACGGTGCCCGCAGTGATGACGTCGGAGGCCTCCGCTGTGATTCCGGCGCGACCGAGTCGGCGCTCGTACGCTGCGGGCGGCTTCGTCGGATTGTTCGACACGAACAGTCGGCGGAGGCCGGCGCGTTCGACGGCCGCGAGGCCGGCGTCTGCTCCCGTGATCGGTTCGTTCCCCCGCACTAGCGTCCCGTCCACGTCGAAAATGACTCCGCGAACACCCATTGGCGGTGGTAGGGACCTGGTGGTGTTGAACGTAGCGGGTGCAACGGTGGAGTCGACCGGCCGGTACTGTCCTCGTTCGTTAGCAGACAACACGTTCCAGAAGTGAGACGGTGGTCTAATCTGATACGGAAAGAACGATATACGCTACGTCCCAGAGGACAGATGTGACGAACTCCCAGCTCACTCTCGTTCAGATCGACAACTACGGGCCGTGGACCGTGACGCCCGAACCGCGACGCGAGATGGACCTCCAGACCCTCCAGTCTCGCCTCTTCGCCGACCTCGCGCAGTTCATCGGGAGTCGCGACGGCTACGCCTTCTTCACGCGCTTCGACAATATGGTCGCGATCACCAACGGGCTCGACGAGGCGGACCACGAACTCCTCCAGGAGTCGATCGGCAACCGCTATCCCGTCACCATCAGTCTGGGAACGGGGACCGACCCATCGCCGGTCGAGGCGCTCGAATCGGCGACGGCGGGGCTCCAGCGCGCCGGTTCCGCACAGGACGGCGACCGCCGCGAGGTGCTCGCGGGTGAGTACCTCACCGAGAGCCGCCGAGCGCCCGGCGACGTCCAGATCGCTCACTTCGACGTCAACGACGCGACGGGCAAGTACACAGACCGGCTCAACGAGTTCGACTCCTTCATCCAGATCGAACAGGGGTACGCGGCGGTGATGCGCTACCTCCGCGAGGAGTACGGCGCGCTCTCGTTCTTCGTCGGCGGCGACAACATCATCTCGATCTGTCCAGCGATGGACGAGGCCGACTACCGCGACGCGATCGAGCACGTCGAGGCCGAGGCCGGCGTCGAGCTCAAAGTCGGCGTCGGGATCGCCGACAACCCGCACACCGCGGGAATGGACGCCAAGCACGCGCTCGAAGAGTGCCGCCACCACGAGACGATCGTGGAGATGAGCTACCCGCAGGAAGATATCGGCATCACGACCGACTGATAGGGGTTATCGTCACCGTTCGGAGATTCGCGCCGTACCGTCCGGCGAGACATCTATGCGGACTTGCGGTACTCCCTACGATCGGTACTCTCGACGGCAGGACTCGATCTGCCGTCGCTGGTCCCACCGGGCATAGAATATATTTGTTTTTACCAAAAAGATGTTTCTGTAGGTCGAAGTATTAAGTCCGTCGCGAACCAACCGTTGGCTGCGATGAGCACCCAAGAGACGGTCCGACAGCACGCCGACGAAGTCGAGGGAAGCGAGGCGCTCCGCATCGACGCTGAGAAAGCATCACAGCTCGTCGACGCGCTGAATACGGACCTCGCGTCGACGTACGTTCTCTACCACCAGTTGAAAAAGCACCACTGGAACGTCGAGGGTGCGGAGTTCCGCGACCTTCACTTGTTCCTCGGCGATGCGGCCGAAGACGCCGAGGAGTTCGCCGACGAACTCGCAGAGCGCGTGCAGGCGCTCGGCGGCGTCCCCATAGCCGGAATGACGACACTCACCGAGCACGCGCCGGTCGAAGCCGAGGACGAGGACGTCTACGACGTCCGCACGTCGCTCCGGAACGATATGGAGATGTACGGCGACATCATCGAGACGCTCCGCGAGCACATCGAACTCGCGGCGAACCTCGGCGATCAGACGACCGCACATCTCCTCCGGGAGAATCTCATCGAGGTCGAAGAAGCGGCCCACCACATCGAACACTACCTCGAAGACGACACGCTCGTCAGTACGGAGTCGGAGTAGCGTCGTTCAGGGGGGTACCGTCGTCCGAGCGCGCTCCTCAGCGGTGGAGTGCGACGACGGATTCGGCGTCGAACGCGATCCATCCATCGCTGTTGCCGTCTTCGGTGAAGACGACACGGTCGGGTGAGGACTGGTGTGCTGAGATGTCAACCGTCGAATCGGCGGCCGCTTCGTCGCGTTCGTTCGTGGGTTCGGAGTTCACCGCGTCGGTACTATCCATTATCGGAAAGTGACGCTCCACCGGATATAACTTTTTTTGGTGAGCCTAAAATACTGCCACGAGCAGTCGAGAGGGGGCTTCTCAGCTCCGTGAGGCCTGCTACCACGGAGATGACCCTCAGAAATGAGACGCTGTGAAATTATTTCCGACAGATCTGCTTCCCTTCGAAAAGACGATCAGATAATCACCCGCAACTGTGTGTTTTAGGCCGCTCGAGCGTTAAAACTAGATATGAGTCAACTGGGTTCGCTGCGGCAGGACCGAGACCGAATCAACAGTTCGCTGTTCGTCGCCGGCGTCGCGGTCATCCTCGCGAGCGTCATCGGAGCCGCCTGGATGCTCAGCCTCGGTGACATCGTAACGGCGCTGGGCCTCGGCCTTCTCATCGCCGCCGGCGTATTGATGAGCGGCATCGGGCTCTCGAAGAAGGCGACGCTCTGAGCCGTCTCCGAGGCCGATCGGTATCGACGACGTACCACGACGACGAACCGACACCTCTCGGGAGGTGTCGTCCCCCACGATTTACTCGTTCCCCTCCCTGTCCCATCCCAGCGATGATACCCGTCTCCTTCCATCAGCACCGATCCGCAGCGACGACGTACTGGTCACCGACTGCGTCGAAGCCGACACCGACGCGCGAGCACCGCGGCACGACGGAGGTGCTGTCGTCGTGAGTGACCGCGGCGCCTTCGAGACCGAGACGCTGATGCTACTGCTGTCACTCCTGGTGATCGGGTTCTTGATCGGCGTGGGCGTGCTCCAGTACACGCTCACTGGCGACCCCGGGAACCTGTTCCGCAACCTCGGGATCGGCGTGATCCTGTTGGCGTTCAGCGTCGGGTTCTATCGGCGCTGGAGCGAGTAAAAAAGCGGCGGGCGGCGTTCAGGCGTAGGATTCTGCTTCTTCGACCGGACCGCTGAACGCCGAGTAGAGGACATAGAAGTACGTCGCAATGAGGGGCAGCAAGAACGCGGCCCCGATCGACGTGAGATTGAGCGGCAGCGTCGAGACGATGGCCTCTCCGACGGCGAGTCCGGTGACCGGATCGATCATCGGATACAGGAGTGTCGCGACGAGGGCGACGAGTCCGTACACCTGCCCGGCGACGGCCACGAACGCGACGTACCAGCGGCCGAATCGGCTGGCGACAGCGTACGTGGCCGCGAGCAGGACCGTCGCGCCGAGCAGCGCGAGCACCGGTCCGGAGAGCAACGCGACGTGATCTGCGGTCTGTGAGCCGACGACCACGGCAGCCACCGCGAGCAGAAGGTACACGACCTGTGCGAGCAGCCCCATCGCCCGCGTCTCGCTTCGGACGTCACCACGCGTCTTCACGCCGAGGTACGCCGCGCCGTCGACGATCGTGAGCGCGACGACTGCGAGGCCGACGAGCAGGCTCGCGACCGACACGAAGCCGTCGACGCCGAACAGCCAGTTGCCGGTGAAGATCCCCAAAAAGAGGGGCGCGGTGACGCTGCCGACGACGAACGAACGTCCCCACCACCGCTGCCAGGCCTCGTCGTGCCGCTGTTCGTACATCTCCGGCGCGAGCCCGCGGAGGATGAGCGCGCCGAGGATGCCGAACATCAGCAGGTAGTGCCGGCTGAACAGGTCGGCGTAGATGGTCGGGAAGACGGCAAAGAGCATCCCGCCGAAGACGACGAGCCACACTTCGTTCCCGTCCCAGAACGGCCCGATCGCCGCCAGCAACTGCTCGCGCTCGGCGTCCGTCTTCCGCGTCGCGAACAGCGCCCCGACGCCGAAGTCGAAGCCGTCGAGGAACAGAAACGTCCCGAGCACGGCGAAGATGAGACCGAACCAGAGCTTCGCTAACGGGAGCCCGAACAGCGGGCCGTCCGCGAGTGTGGAGAGCGTCGTCGCAGCGAGGAGGTCAGTCATCGCTCGGGACGACCCCCACGGAATCGGGCGCGTCGCGCTCGCGTTCGGGCGTCGGCGGCTTCGTCGGTGCTTCGTTGCGGATGATGCGCGCGATGACGTACGTGTAGAGTACGAGCAGGGCGGCGTACACGCCGACGAAGCCGGCCAGCGTCACGAGCGCTTCAGCGCCCGTCAGGCCCGGCGAGACGCCAGCGTGCGTCTTCAACACGTCCTGGATGACCCAGGGCTGTCTGCCGACCTCGGTGACGATCCAGCCCAACTCTACTGTCAGGATGCCGAGGACCGACGAGCCGACGAGCGCTTTCGCCAGCAGGTCGTCCTCGAACAGCGTTCCCTGGTACCAGCGGAAGCCACCCCAGAACGCGAGCAGGATGAACCACATCCCGAGGCCGACCATCGCGCGGAACGCCCAGAAGACGATGGCGACCGGCGGAGCTTCCGTCGGAACGTCGTTCAAGCCCGTGATGGTGGCTCCCGGATCACCCCCGCTGGCCAGGATCGACGCGAGGAACGGCAGTTCCACGACGAAGAGGTTCTCCGCGCGCGGATCGGTGAGACTCTCCACGCTCGTCGGGAACGCGAGGAGTTTCAACCCGACCGAGGAGTCGGTCTCGTATTGGGCCTCCATCGCGGCGAACTTCTGCGGTTGGGTCTCTGCGACGTGTCGCCCGTAGGCGTCGCCGTGGATGGCCTGGAACGGCGCCGAGACCAGGAGCACCGCGATCGCGATCTTCATCGTCTTGCGCCAAAACTCCGTGTCGCGGTTCTGCCAGACGAAGTAGGCGGCGACGCCGGCCATAAACAGCGCGACCGAGAGGACGGCCGCGTTCTGCATATGGACGTACATCCACGGGAACCGCGGATTGGCGTAGGCGGCGATCGGGTCGACCAGCGAGACGATCGGCTGGCCGCTCTCCATCGCGACCTCGAAGCCGCGTGGGGTCTGCATCCAGGAGTTCGCGATCAGGATCCAGACCGCCGACAGCCACGTTCCGAGACCGACGAGGACGCTCGACAGCATATACAGCCGATCGGAGACGCGCTCGCGGCCGAAGATGAAGATGCCGAGGAACGTCGCCTCGAGCATAAACGCCATCATCCCTTCGATCGCGAGCGGCCCGCCGAACAGTTCGCCCGCAGTCTTCGAGAACGCGGCGAAGTTCGTCCCGAACTCGAACTCCAGGACGATTCCTGTGACGGTACCGACGACGAAGCTGATCGCGAAGATCTTCGTCCAAAAGGATCTGAGTTGTTCGTATATCTGTTCGTTTGTCCGAATCTCTTTCCACGTGAAGTAGATGAGGAAGGGCGCGAGACCCATACTCATCACTGGGAAGATGATGTGGACGATCGTCGTCACCGCAAACTGAAGTCTGCTGGCGATGACTGGGTCGATCATTCTCGTGTGGGAGTGCGGATGGATTTCGGTTGACTGGCTGTACTACGTGCGACGCCGTTTCGTGGGCAGCGTTACTGCTGCTTGGTGACGAACCACCAGTCGTAGTAGTCGAGTTCGTCGTCGTCTTCGGCTTCGGCTGTCCGCTTTTCGGCGTCGGCGTCGGTGCCGGGTGGCGACAGGAGGACGCGGTCGCCGAATTTCTCGTTTTCGGGCCAGTCGGCGGGGGCGGCGACGCCTTCCTCGTCGCTCATCTGGAGCGCGCGCAGCGAGCGGAGGATCTCGTCGATGTTGCGGCCGA
>NZ_JANHAV010000010.1 GCF_024464655.1 Halobellus inordinatus | reverse complement strand
CACAGCCCGGAGTCTACCTGTTCGATACAACTACGGGTGCGTTCCACCCACAAGAGCAGGCAGACTGCAAACCCTAATATCCCAACGCTCGGGATTCACCCCGCCTTCAGGCGGGTGAGGATGTCAATTTGATTGCCGGGTGATTTACTCGCACGCTCTTCGGTAACGTAGCGGAAGTAGCTCTCACGAATCAGTGGTGACGCAGTTTCAGACGTATTCGTACGTCTCAGCCCGTAACAGGCGTCTAGTTGTGCCTTGTTAACAAACTATCTGGGGGAGGGGGCGTATTCGGGGACCGATTCTGCTGGCTCGCTCCCGTCAGTGGGAAAGAGGATCTGGTCGTACATAGGACAGGTCTGAGAGAACGGATTGGTACTACTGGCCCTCAGTAGTGATATCCAATGCTCCTTCTTCTGCCGTCTGGACCTCACGCCACCAGACGAGCTCGAACTCGATACTCTGTTTTGCCTCGGTATCCCCTTCAGACCAGTCCGATTCGCCTTCTAGCGTCAACTCCCCCGCCCTAACGCTCGCTGACGCTCGCGTTTGAGGACGGGGCTTGTCCGTGGACTCCGGCTCTGACCGAATTCGGTGGGCGTTATAATCGCCGCTCGCGTTCACCGTCCCAGATATGAGGGCAAGTTGACTGTTGCCCGTCCGCCGAGACGACTGTTGGCCTCGACGGACATACCGCATTCCGATGTTCTTCGCCGTCGCAAAGTCACGCAGTGACTTTGCTGCCCGCCGGATGTAATCCGGCGACTGCGCTGTAATTCGCGTTCACCTCCTACGCACACGATTGACACGCGAACTGCTTGTCATCACGATTGTCCTCGTGGGTAAACCCACAGTGCGAACACCCCGACGCCCTCTAGTGATTCAACACAGCCGGTGAATCTGGGCACACCATCACAATCAATACGAGGTAAGACGGTCGTTGCAGTCGAAAAGAATGTCAGCACGCTCGCGTTGTGTACTGCTGTCTCTCATCCTTCTGTTTACGGTCGCGTCTGCTCCCGTTCTCGTTGACTGGCAGGCAGATCACATAGAGCAATCACTGGCACCCGACAATACGGCGCTCGTCAGCCCCGACGGAGCGGGCAGTTACGTGTGGCCATACACCAGCCGAAGCCGGTCTGTGTCGGGGCGAACCCTTGCGCTCAACGTCGTCGTTCTCGGCGATTCCGAACAGGTCCGACGAGTCCTCGTGACGAGATCGGATGCCGACTGGAATATGACGGAGCCAAACACGACTATCCGAATTTCACCCTGGCGACCAACCCACGGATCCGTCCGGTATACGTACGTGTCATCCGGTCGGAACACATCGGGCCAATGGGTTCCTCCAGATTACCAGCTACACGTGGGAACGTACTTCGGACAGCGAACCCACCTCAGAGCCTATTCAAGTCGGTCCGGCGATTGGACGGCGATACAGGCACACGCCGAATACTGGGACTGGTTCCGCGTCCGTCACACAGTCACCAGCGTGGCATCCGGAGCTCGATTCGTCGAGGAAGACCTGCGCGATGAACTGTTCGTTACCAACGTCACCCGGACCCACCACGGGCATCGCAGTGGTGGGAGTATTGGTTGGTGGACGGTTATCGGCCTCACGCCGGCGCTCGTCATAGCTGGCAGCACTATCCGAGGGACTGGCAGATGGACGTTCGGCGATATCGCACTCCCTGGAGGACTTCTCAGTATCGTCTTGGGAGTTCGTGGCTGGGGGCTCGCGGCTGAAGCCGTGTTTCCCAGCGTGACACCGAAGTTGTTCGTCGCGGTCGGATACCCGATATTAGCAACTGCCCCACCAGCACTCGTTGCCGTCCTTTCAGCCAACCGCCCAGCTAAGCGTGCCGGGTTACTCACTGCACTCGGGTTCGGCACGGCTCTTGTCTTCGATTTGGCGTTCGTCGGTGTCTGGCAGATCCCGACACAGCTCGTCTATCATCGCGTCGCACTGACATCTGCCCTCGTCGTAATCGCGGTCGGTTCTGCACGCGGGCGTAGACGCCTCGTCGGCGTCGGCGTCGTAGCGTGGCTAGCCATACTCGCTGCTCCACTCCTGGGACTCGTCTGAACGCTCAGCCAGACGCCCGATACACCACCACGCCATCGTTTTCGTACGACCGTTCCCACGACGACGACCGCTCGAACGACCGTTCGAGGGTCCCAAACTGTGCGGTCGATTCCCCGCGAATCGTGTACTGGCCCTTCGGGATATAGACGTAGTCAGGCGAGACGGAAACCGGACCTGCCATCGATTCGACACAGGTAACACTTTGACATCTCGAGACCGACTCGTAGGCCGTCAACTGTCGATCGTACATTTCCGAATCACGCCATTCGACGCCCCAGGGACCAACCAACAGTGTCCGATCCGTCAGTGCTGGCAGCCACTCGGCGGCGTCTCCGAGGACGACAAACGTGACATCCGGTGGCGTCTCCGCGGCGACCCACGCCATCGCATCGAGATCGTCGGAATCGAGAAATTGCGGCGTCGACGGATCTGACGTGAGCGTCATCTCGTGAGCGAGATACGCACCACCGACAGTAGCTCCGGCGACGAGACAGACCGCGGCGAGAACCGTTTTCTTGTCGATGGCTTCGTTCACGTGTCCGTCGAGCGGTTCTACCCGTTGCGCGAAGTCAACGCCGACGGCAGCGACGACGAGCGCACCAACGAGAAAAACGAATCGGGGCTGTGCGAACACCAGTTCGGCCACGACGGTCCACGACAGGAGAAACACGTCTCGGCGTGCGACGTAGAGGTACACTGCACCGGCGAGCGGCAGGAGGGTGAGCGAGGCACCATCGAGAATCGTTGGGATGCCGCCGCCGATCCCGCCGTGAGTTCCGCCCGCAGCAACGAACACGTCGATCCCGTGTGTCGTAAGTACCCAGACGAGCCACGGGGATGCGATAACGGTACCCCCCACTCCGACGATGGCCCCCGCAACGAAGCCTGATTTCGAACGATCACGAAGTATCCATAGGAGCAGATAGGTGACGACGACGAATAGTGCGTACGTCGGGTGTGTGAGTACCGTTGCACCGAAGGCGACGGTCCCGACTGCGACCGCACGAGTCGAGCCTGTCTCGAAGATCCGGTAGCCGGCATAGACGGCTGTCAGCGCGTACAGGAGGGCAAATGCGCGAACGACACCGCCGGCCGAGAGATGCCACTGCACCAGCTGTGGGTTCACCGCTACGGCCACGCTCGCGGCGGCGCCAGCCGGTCGGGAGTTCGTATAGTCGCGGCCGAGCAGATACACTGGAACGAGCAACGCTAGATATCCGACCGAGGGGAGCAGTCGCGCCAGCACCACGGGATCGCCACCAAGATCGAGCAGCACTGCGAGTACGTAGAACTGCAACGGTGGATAGGCGAACGGGACGCTGTCCGCGGTGTACCCGGGAATCCACGCGGGGAGCCCGTATCCGTGCGCGCTGATCTCGGTGGCGATCTGCACGTAGAGACCAGCACCGTACGCCGGGTACGGGTTCGTCGCAAGGTAGACTGCCACAGCGAGCAGTCCTGCTCCCAGCCCGATTCCGAGCCACCGCAGGTCCTCGCGGTCAATTGGGGCCAACCGTCCGAGCACCATTCGCACCTCGCGAGGGGAGAGTTCTCCCGTATCGGCCGGCGTGGATTCCTCGGTCATGGTCGCTTCACGGTGAGCGGCGAACGAAGTTCGATACGGCCGCCCCACCAGCGGTATTCGAGGACCGCCCAACAGATGCTACTTCCTAGGAGGAGTATGAGCGAGACCAGTTCGATGGAACCGACCCACCGTGGGAACAGATAGGAAATCGCATTCGTTAGTTTCAGTGGAAGTCGGACCGTGAGCGTGCTGTCAGCCAAGTTTTCAGCTGAATCGGGGCCTTTCGCGGGGAGTTCGAGCGAGGCAGCGCTGTGTCCGCCAGCGCTCTCGTCTCCTGTACCGAGCCGTTCGGCCTCGTAGGGAAAGCCGATCGACGCAGTCCAGACGACCTCACCGTCACGGTCCACCTCGAAGACACGGTCGCCGTTGGAGTCGGTGACGAGCGTGTGGCCGTTCGGCAGCCGGTCGGCATCGCGAGGCCACTGCAATCGCTCGTCGGACCACGTCCACGACTGAACCCATTCGCCGTCCTCACGCTGATACTCTACCACGCGCCCGTTCTCCGAGTCAGCGACCAGCAATGCCGGTCCCCCATATTCGGACGGAATGTAGTCGGGGTTGTGCTGTTCGTACAGGGTGTCGTGGTCACTATCGCTCCCGAGAGTCCACTCCTCCCGGAGGCCACGTTCGATGTCGATAAAGACGACCTGATCCTGGTTCCGGAGGCTCACCATCACCGTCTCCCGGCCATCGATTTCGACGTACTCGACGTCGTTGAGGTGGGTCCAATCGTCGGGAAACGGGCCGCCACTGTCGATGGTGAAGTCGGATTGGGCGTCCCACTCCCACTCGACGAGTTGGGTCGTCGTATTGACAATGAACACGCGGTCGCGGGCGATGTCGGCAACGAGGAGTCGGTCGTCGTCAATCCGGTCGACGTCGTGCCATCGGGTCGAGTGCTTGCCCGGGGTAATCCGGCTATAGACAGTCGTTCGCTCACCGCTCGTGAGATTCACCTGGGCGACGCCGTTGCGGGTGCAAACCGTCCCGTCGCACTCCTCCGGATCGAGATGGTCCGCAAAGACAAACTCGACGGTCGCGTTGGTCCCTGTGACGGGGTCTACGTCCCAGTATCGCGTGTGCTCGTTCTCGTAGTAATAGACGCTCCCATCGGGTGCGAACGCGACAAGTTCCGCTTGCGCTCGCGGCGCGTCGTTCTCGTCGGTGACGAACGCGTTCGAGTCGGTCGCAATGACGGTCATAGACTCCCGTGACCCGACGACGGGAGACCGGTTCCCCTCTCGAAACGCCTGTTCGACCGACGGGTTACCCGTCACGCGGTCGGCTGTGCGAGTGGCCTCCACGTACCCAGTGACGAGTGCTGTCGCTGAAGAGAGGACGACGAGCGCGAGTACGATGCGAACGGTTCGCCGCGGAGAGCTCATTACCGGAGGGAGTCTGTCGCCAGCCTAAAACCTACTGTGTTGGCCCCTCACGGGACCTTCGCTTTCGGACGAGAGTGACGGGACAGCAGAGCCAAAAAAGCAGGCTGGCTTCGAATTCGTGAATCTCAGTATCAACCCGTGTCGGACTGTCGGTATCGGATACAACCACGGAACCCCACTGACGGTGCACGAATCTAAACCTAGAAGAAGGTGAGAACAGTACTATCCCAACGGCCCCCCACGAGGCTGCGGAAGCGCTCTGAGCAGCCATCTACGCCCCTACCGGGGGTATATTGGCTGGATAAAACGTCGGAGAGCCCGACGCTTTCCGGCGCAGTCGAGAAAGTAGGGCACTAAGATGTCGCGGTAACGTGTCACTCGGAGTCTGCATCGCCCGCATCGGCAGTCCGAGCGTCGTCGTGCTGGAGATCGTCGCCGGCAGGCTCGCCGTCTCCGTCGGCAACAACCACGGAATCGTCGGGGGGAGCCAACACCGGATCGACGTGCCGGCGATACACCGTCGTCGCGAGCGCAAAGACGGCTGCGCCGCACGTGTTGACCACGAGGTCGACGATCGTATCCTCGATGTAGAACGCGAGGGTCCAGTAGTGCCAGAACCGCTTGAAGAGGAACTCGTATACCTCGAAGCCGGCGCCGATCGCGAGCACCGCCGGGACGACCCACAGCGGCGCACGGAGCGTCGACCGTCGGAACGTGAGGCCGAGCACCGCGGCGACTCCGGTCCCGCCCATAGCGTGCGTGAGGAGGTCCCACCACGGGAGTTCGGTGTAGATGTCGTAGAGGATCCCGCCGAAGTGGAGGACTGAAACGAGCACCGACCAGCCTGCGAGTACACCCCACGCGGCGGTCAACGAGTCGCGGCGAGGCAGCTCGCGTCGGAGTCGGCCGGTGAGTACGGCGGGCCACGAATGGAGGGGATACCGGTCCGGATACCCGGACGTTAGCGCAGCCACCCACATCGCGACCAGCGCAAGGAGTAGAGACCCGACACCGACGACGAATTTCGGGGACAGGTGCTGCGAGGTCGCCATCGACGTAGGATGATTGATGCCGCGGTAAAATCTTTCTGTGGTAAGCACCCGATCTCACGCGTGCCAGTAGTGATTCTGGCTCTTGTTGAACGGGCCGCGTGTCACCTCGACTATGCTTGGGAGGAATTGCTCGTGCCTGGTGAGGAAGTCGGCGGTGATTCGGCCTCGTTCGCCCGACCGACGTATCGACCGTCCGCGTGACGGCCTCGGCAATCGTTGTCGTACCGCAGTTTTCATCAAGTTGATGTCGTCGACGAACCGGCGTATGCCCACAACCACGTCGCCCTCGGAAGCCTTCCTACCGGACGTTCGGGGCGATAGCCAGAAAGACGCAATCAATTTATGAACAGACACACGAATCACAGCGAAGACGAGTGATCAAGAGATGACCCACCTAACTGCTCGCCGCCGGGCACTTCTTGGCGCCATCGGTAGCGGTACGATCACCCTTACGGGAGGGTGTTTGCGCCAAGCCCGGTCGCTCACTGGGTGGGAATCGTCCCAACAGGTACGGCTTCGCATCAAGACGGTGCCTGACGATGCGGATCCCTACGCGCTGACACTCGCGCGGACTGTCGCCGACTGGTTCCGTGCTGCCGGAATCGACACGAGTATCACGCCTATGTCGGAGCAGGAGTTGCACCGACAGACGCTGTTGCGAAACGAGTTCGACCTGTTCCTTATGCGTCTCCCCCCTCGATTCACTGATCCGGACGCCCTCTACACGCTCCTCCACTCCCGGTTCGCCGAGGATCCCGGATGGCAGAACCCTTTTGGCTACGCTAATCTTGACGTAGACGATCATCTGGAAACACAGCGTCGGACGAATGGCTCGCAGCGTCGAGACGCTCTCAGACAGCTGCAACTGACAGCCGCGCGAACCCAACCGTTCACGCTACTGACCGTTCCCGACGACGTTCGCGCAGTTCGAACGACCAACTACTCGAACTGGCGGGCATCGAGTCTCGATTCCTCGCTCGGATATCTCTCACTTGAGCGCTCGGATGATGTCGATAGTGAAACCGGTGGGACACTTCGAGTAGCCATTACCGATCGGCGGGCAACAACGAACCTGAACCCGTTGTCCGTCGAATTTCGCCGGACGGGCACGCTGACGGGACTTGTGTACGATCCACTTGGATACGTATTCCAAGACCGGCTGATGCCCTGGCTTGCGGAAACGTGGGAGTTCTCTGACGACCGGTCCTCCACTGCACAGGTCACGATCAGAAAGGGAGCGACGTGGCACGACGGCAAAGCACTCACCGCAGACGACGTGGCATTCACGTATCGGCTACTCTCGGATACGACGCTCGGTTCGGACTCAGACGAGGAGACTGCCCCGCTCCCGTCGCCACGCTACCGTGGCCGTAGCAGCCTCGTCGCGAACGTGAACCCGATAGGGGATCGAACGGTCGAATTTCAGTTCGCGGACGTCACACCAAGCGTCGCTCGCCGCGCGTTCACCGTCCCGATCCTCCCCGAACATATTTGGAAAGAGCGGACAGATGTCGCCTCAATCGCAGGTATCCAGACTGGATCGGTCACCGAAGCCCTCGTCACGAATAACATCCCCCCCGTTGGGAGTGGCCCTCTCCGGTTCGTTCGAAATACACCGCGGGAAGAGGTCGTTTTCGAACGGTTCGATGACCACGTGCTGCACCAGGTAGACAGCCCGATTAATGATCTCGTTGATCAGGCTGGCGACGCAGCGTTCGACACACTCTCCATCCAGGTCGTTGGCTCAGATGTCACGGCCGCTGAAATGGTGGCTAATGACACTGCCGACGTGACCGGAACGCCCGTGGGGGCCGACGTGATTCCTCGTATCGGACGTAGATCTGAGTCCGAACTCCTCGTGCAACGGTCGTCCTCAGCGTACGTCCTGGGGTACAACACGCGTAACCAGCACCTGAACAACCCGCGATTTCGACACACGTTAGCTCGATTGATCGATGGTGAGTATATCGCGGATGCCATCGTTGACGGATACGGACGTCCTGCAGTTGGTCCACTCTGGGATACAGAGTGGTATCCCTCGGAGCTTCAGTGGGAGGAGAGAAATCCCATTGCTAACTTTCTGGGATCAGAAGGCGAGATAGACGTCGCACGGGCACGAGCTGCGTTCCGTGAGGCGGGGTATCGGTACGAAGACGGAAAACTCGTCGGAGGGAGGACATGACACTTCTTCACGTCGTTCTGCAGGTCGTCGTCGTCGTCGCACTCCTGCACATCATTGGGCTGTACACCTTCGTACCGGTGCGAGATGTTCGAAGCCTGCTCAGCGATGCGCAGACGAATGCCCGCGACGTTGCTCCAACAGCGCTGCTATTCGGCATCGTGCTACTCGCGAACGGCTTCATCCGAGATGCCGGCGTGGAACTTTCCTGGCTCATCGGCGTGAACATTACCGGACGTATTCACGCGCTCGAGGGACAGTTCGTCGCGACCCTCCAGTCGTACGCGACACCGGAACTTACAGCGCTGTTTAGTTTCGCGTACATCTTTGGGTACGTGTTCATCCTGACGTTCCCCGTTGTACTGTACGTCTTCCACGACACCAAGCCACTACTGACCACGTTGGTCGCCTACAGTCTGAATTACGCGATCGGTCTCGGGAGCTACGTCTTGTTCGTCGCCTACGGGCCACGAAATTATATGCCTGAACTAGTTGAATCGCTCCTGTATACGAGCTGGCCACAGGCGCAACTCTTGACCAGCCAAGTGAACGTCAATACGAACGTGTTCCCATCGCTTCACGCTTCACTAGCCGTGACTGTTGCGCTAATTGCCTATCGATTCCGTGGCAGGTACGGGCAGTGGCACAGCGTAGCGATCGTTCTCGCGACGCTAATTGCGGTGTCCACTATGTATCTGGGCATCCACTGGCTAACCGATGTGATCGGCGGTGTCGTCCTCGCCGTCCTCAGTGTTTCGATAGCTACACGAATTGTAGACGGTAACCGAAACAGAACCGCAATCCGCCCACGCATTCGTCGGCGGCTCCGACAATTATGAGACCATAGCTACGGTTGCCCCTCCGTATTCAATCGAGCCGCCAGCGTTACTTGTTTCTGATAGCCGCTGTCAGTCTATAGTAACGTTTGCAAGTCTTCACTCACCGCGGAAGAACGGGCACAACCAGTTAGCGGGATGCACGAAAGGTCCGCGTGGTGTCTCTGTCACCACGAACCGTATCAACTTCAACGAGCCCCAGCGAGGTGAAGATGCGACTCCAGTCCCGGTAGTATAGAGGGGTGTCGTCGTCGACATAATTCACGTCGATGTCGGGCGACGGGGACTCGTGAACTGGTTCCTCAGTCTCCGTCGTGATGAGGATGTTGTCGGTGATTCGGGCCACCTCCTCGAAGACCCATTCGACATCGGGATGCAGGTGCTGGAGCGTTTCGACCGTGTAGACCGCGTCGAACTCTCCGTCGTCGAAGTCCTCAATAATATCCTCAATTGGACTGCAGTGAAATGTGCCGTCTGTAGCGAGTCCGGGATAATGCTCCCCCATCACGTCGAATGCCTCGGCATTGATGTCGACACCCGAGAGATTCTCAAAGCCGTGGTCGGCGAGGTGTGCAAGATGCCGGCCCGAACCACATCCCAGCTCGAGGATCGCTGCGTCACGGTCCAGGTAGCCACTAAGGATATCGTGAATCAACGTACTCGTCTCATCCGAACCATAGTACGCGTAGTAGGCGGGAGAATATTCACCTGGCCGGTTTGTCCACGTGTCTCGGACGTATTCAGGGTCCACATGTATTGACTCCGGTGAATGCATAAAACGTCGTGGGTAGCGTCGGATGCGCATAGAGGTAGGGAGCTTCTCCGGGGCGGAGGGCTCCCGGCCAGTCGTAGGCCAAATTCACTGTCGTCTCGACTTTCTAGTGGCTGTGTGAGTGAGAGCTGATCGGTCTCTGTTGAGGAATGGAGTGGATCTAGCCCCCCAGAACAACCGAGTGACCCAATATACACTATACTTCGTTGGCGATATCAGCCTGGAGTTGATCGTCGACGACTTGTTTCAGCGTACAGTTACCCGTTCCACAGACCTCTGGATTGCAGAACTGATCGAAGCAGTTGAGCGTCTCACTTGATTCTGCGTCGACTCCGCCCAGCTCTTTCATCTGCTGGTTTTCGACGACGACGTTGAAATCGAGGTCCGCTATCCGCATTGCCGCCCCCGTTGTCCGCAATCCGCATTGCAGCACCCGTTGATTCCATTACCTGGCGCAAATTGCTGGTGAGGACGTCCCACAGTTCGTCTTCGGGGAGTTCCTTTCCGTTGACGATTTGCTGTGAGAAATCTTCGTCTGCGGTTGAGCCGGCTTCCGAAGTAGCCATCGTATTCTGACTATATGTTACCACTAATGTATAATCCGTGGTACTGATCTCGCTGGAAACCTGACTGCCGTTCGACTACCATACCTTGTGTAGCGTCAGGTAGTGACAGGGGGTCCGAGTGCTCGTCAATGCTCGCAGGTGTCGTGATGGGTTGCTGCTGATTGTTGCGGGAGACGAAGGATTACGCGTGTCCCACGCGAATCGCGCTCCTCGATCGAAATGTCCCCGCCGCCACGAGTGACGATCCAGTAAACCATTCAGAGGCCGAGCCCGTTCCCGTGCAAGAGCGACGTTTCCTCCCCTTCTCGAAGAACTCGCCGTTCGTTCCGCGGGATCCCCGGGCCGTTGTCTTCGATGATGATCCGGACAGTCGGCGCCGTTGATACTCACGGACATAAATACGTAAAAACATCTGGAATTTTGATCCGGTCGAGTGCAGAGAGAGCAGCATCACGAAGATCGTCGAGTGTATCGAACAGACGGTTGCCAAGTTCCTGATCAAGTTGTCTCCAGCACTCTTCCGCGGGGTTCAGCTCCGGTGAACCCCGCGGAAGGTAACAGAGTTCGATCGGTGTACCTTCGGCGAACTCCTGCACTGCATTCGCCGTGAAATACGAGGCGTTGTCCAGGACAACGCAGATTTTCTCGCCGAACTCGGTCTGGAGTGCGTCAAGTAAACGAATCGTCGTGTCGCTGTTGAAGTTCTCTGCACACGGCAGGAAGAACGTCTCACCGCCGTCACTGACTGCTCCGAGCAACTTGATGCTATCCCACGCGCCCGTCACCGGCAGTGACGGGCGCTCTCCTTCCGGAAACCACGCATAGATTAGCGTCGAAAGTACCTGCCGCGTCTGATCGATAGTCAGGACCGTGTATTCGTCGTCCAAGTTGTCGCGCTTTTTTTGAAGCCTTCTTGCCACGCTTCTTGGGCTCTCTCGTCGGATTTGTAGAACTCTGGCCGGGCTGTCTTCCAGGACAGCCCGGCCTCGGACATCAATCGGCGGACATAGCGTTCACAGTACTCAACGCCGAATTCTTCGGCGAGATAGTGACGAGCCAATGGAACAGACCACGCGGGCGCGTCCAGTCCAACTTCTTCGGGTGAGTCGTGGAGTACCTCAACGAACTGGTCGTACTCTTGTTCAGAGAGTTCGGACGGCCTTCCTTCCCGTGGTTCATCATAGACAACCTCCTCGAACGGCTCATCGGCGAGCCGTTCGAGTCGATCAAGCCACCGCGAGAGCCAGCCAGCAGTGTATCCATAGCGTTCAGCGACTTCTTCCAGAGTCGCACCGTCTTCCTCGAGGTAGTTGATTGCCGCCATGAGCCTTTGCGACGGCTTCTTTCCCTCGACCTCCGCCAAGACCTGGCGGAGGTCTTCGGTAGAGACGTTGTCGAGGGACGCCATATTGGAACAACGTATATCTCTTTGAAAAACTTTCAGCCGATAGTATCAGCAGGGAGTCCTTCGACCCCACAAGGGGTCCGTCTGAAACTCGCGGTACGATGCCAACCAGTAGGCCTTCCAGAGCCTTCGACCCCACAAGGGGTCCGTCTGAAACTACGCGCGCAATCTCCGAGAGCGCGGTGCGACTCCCCCTTCGACCCCACAAGGGGTCCGTCTGAAACATCGAGAACCGGATCGAACCGAGTCGCGTCAACTCCCCTTCGACCCCACAAGGGGTCCGTCTGAAACCCGTGGGGTCGCCGACCTGTACGTACGAAAGCGGACCTTCGACCCCACAAGGGGTCCGTCTGAAACGATTGTGCGGTACTCCGGATCTGGGAGCTGTTCAACCTTCGACCCCACAAGGGGTCCGTCTGAAACCGTTGACGAGACTCAGGACCTCCTTTTTGATGTCCTTCCTTCGACCCCACAAGGGGTCCGTCTGAAACCGTCGTACCACAGATGGGACAGGACGAGACGCCCGACCTTCGACCCCACAAGGGGTCCGAGCGTGTCATAGAAGAGTTCACATAGTTCCTGAGTCAGTTTAGACAAGTTGAAACCGCCGTACACTTGGTGCACGCTGTTCTCAGGTTGTTTTAGCTATGGCGAAAGAGAAGTTCGGCGTCGCTGTTGACGAGGAAATCGTGCGAGAAGTGGATGAATTGGTCGCTGAGTGTGACGATCTCGGAGCCAGTCGCTCCGAGATTGTTGAAGCCATCCTCACAGCGTTCGTTCAATCCGAGACGGACCACGTTGAACGGGTGCGAGAAATCATTATTCGGAAACGAAAGGGCACTCTCTAACTGATTTTAAACTTCGTGCACTGAGTGCACGTACTTCTAAGCTAATAACCTATTATAACAGTAAACAGACTGACTATAGTGTGTGAAGAGTTCTATGACACGCTCGGGGTCCGTCTGAAACCGCTACGAGCGGCTCTACCAGCGGGCCCGCGAGGCCCCTTCGACCCCACAAGGGGTCCGTCTGAAACAAATCACGCGGCCACAAGCACGGAGGCTCCTGAATTCGCTTCGACCCCACAAGGGGTCCGTCTGAAACTCGACATTCGGCCTGAAGTGGTCGTGCCGGCTGATGGCTTCGACCCCACAAGGGGTCCGTCTGAAACCGGCAATCGCGCTGTATCACGGCCGCGAATTGCTCGCTTCGACCCCACAAGGGGTCCGTCTGAAACTCGGCGTGCAAGGGACGCCCGTCACGCTCGCAGCGGCTTCGACCCCACAAGGGGTCCGTCTGAAACCCGCCGGAGATAGTCCAAAATATGCAAGACGTACCAGCTTCGACCCCACAAGGGGTCCGTCTGAAACTCACTTGGGCTGGGTAGGATTCTGGACTGCGCTGCTGGCTTCGACCCCACAAGGGGTCCGTCTGAAACGCGGCACCAGGCTGAAGGCCGTAATCGACGTCGCGGTGCTTCGACCCCACAAGGGGTCCGTCTGAAACCGTCGCCATCGAGGCCCAGCAGGCCCGCGTGGTGCGGCTTCGACCCCACAAGGGGTCCGTCTGAAACGGTCTTTTGGAGATCCATCGGCGAGTTCGACCGTGCTTCGACCCCACAAGGGGTCCGTCTGAAACACCGGCACCGTCTCGCCGAGAATGGTGTCAGTCCCGCTTCGACCCCACAAGGGGTCCGTCTGAAACATTTAGACCGCCTTAACGAAGTCGCTTCCGCAAGCGGCTTCGACCCCACAAGGGGTCCGTCTGAAACTACCACTTCGGCGAGTCCTGTTGGAGCGTCGGAATCGCTTCGACCCCACAAGGGGTCCGTCTGAAACCGATCGGACTGCTCGGCGTGATCTACTGGCGCGGCGGCTTCGACCCCACAAGGGGTCCGTCTGAAACTCCCGTGAGCGTCAGGCCGACGACTGCCGAGAGCACGCTTCGACCCCACAAGGGGTCCGTCTGAAACACCGAAACAGAAGACGGCCTCGACGATGACGAACTGCTTCGACCCCACAAGGGGTCCGTCTGAAACCGGGAGTTCCTTCACCGTACGCACGTCGCGCAGGCGGCTTCGACCCCACAAGGGGTCCGTCTGAAACGCTCCCGCCTGCAGACGTCGATAACGACGGCAATGACGCTTCGACCCCACAAGGGGTCCGTCTGAAACATGTCCGGCGTGTCCTGGACGTGGGTGATGACCGCTTCGACCCCACAAGGGGTCCGTCTGAAACACGCTATGAGCACGACTGGCGACGAAACGACTGTCGCTTCGACCCCACAAGGGGTCCGTCTGAAACCGGGAGGCCGACGAGGCCGACGAGGCGATTCGTCGCTTCGACCCCACAAGGGGTCCGTCTGAAACTTGATTGAGGTTTTGATTGGTGGGGTTCACTACCGGGCTTCGACCCCACAAGGGGTCCGTCTGAAACGATTATTAGTTTAGATGCGGTGAAAAGTCACACTGGCTTCGACCCCACAAGGGGTCCGTCTGAAACCAGACGGATAAGCAACATAATCAGTGACAATGACAGGCTTCGACCCCACAAGGGGTCCGTCTGAAACGCGTCGGCGGGCGGCCTCCCGCGGCGGCACCCGGCGGCTTCGACCCCACAAGGGGTCCGTCTGAAACCAAGTCGCGATCGACGAGGTGGAGACGTCGGTCGGGCTTCGACCCCACAAGGGGTCCGTCTGAAACAACAGGCGATTATGCGGGGCGGCCAGCAGACGCTCGCTTCGACCCCACAAGGGGTCCGTCTGAAACCTTGTTTGAGATACGCTTCTGCTCGTTCGGCCAATTGCTTCGACCCCACAAGGGGTCCGTCTGAAACGGCCCACGACGGCGAACCGGATAGCGCGATGACTATGCTTCGACCCCACAAGGGGTCCGTCTGAAACGCGCCTCGGGAATCGTCTCGGCGTCGTAGGCTTCCAGGCTTCGACCCCACAAGGGGTCCGTCTGAAACAGTAACGTCAGCGAACCCGCCGGCCCACACTGCCGGCTTCGACCCCACAAGGGGTCCGTCTGAAACGCACACTCCGAAGGAGGCCGCATAGTGGCGAAGGTGCTTCGACCCCACAAGGGGTCCGTCTGAAACTGGCTGCTCAAAGACGCCGAGACGCTGGAGGGCGAGCTTCGACCCCACAAGGGGTCCGTCTGAAACTCGCTCACCGCTGCGGCGTTGACGGAGGTGCGGGCGCTTCGACCCCACAAGGGGTCCGTCTGAAACGTGTCGCGGCTACGACGACGACCGCGACGTCCGCTGGCTTCGACCCCACAAGGGGTCCGTCTGAAACCCGCCACCGCCGCCGGTCGCCCCCGACACGTCCTCGCTTCGACCCCACAAGGGGTCCGTCTGAAACAAAAGGTGCGTCGGAATGATCGACAAACTACTCCACGCTTCGACCCCACAAGGGGTCCGTCTGAAACCAACGCGAGCAGCCACGGATCCTATCACTACGACGGCTTCGACCCCACAAGGGGTCCGTCTGAAACCAGGTCGATCGCCGGCCACTCGTCAGCGAGGTAGCCGCTTCGACCCCACAAGGGGTCCGTCTGAAACAACGACCTAACGGTCATTGACGAGTTGGAGCTTAGTCGCTTCGACCCCACAAGGGGTCCGTCTGAAACTTTGTTCTTCGGCATCCCGATAGCCGACGCTATAGCCGCTTCGACCCCACAAGGGGTCCGTCTGAAACCCGACCCTGAGAGGGACGCAATCACTCTTAGCGGCGCTTCGACCCCACAAGGGGTCCGTCTGAAACGCGATCAGGAACCACACGATCGCCAGCAGCATTAGACGCTTCGACCCCACAAGGGGTCCGTCTGAAACCGTCCGAAGCGGATTGCTTCGTCGGTGATGGGCATCTCGCTTCGACCCCACAAGGGGTCCGTCTGAAACTCGACACCTACGGCCGCCGCCCACAGAAGGTCAACGTCGCTTCGACCCCACAAGGGGTCCGTCTGAAACACGTCGACGGCGGGCGTGAATCGCTGGCGGCCGTCGGCTTCGACCCCACAAGGGGTCCGTCTGAAACTGCTATGATGGCAACATCCGACCGCGTCGACTCCACGCTTCGACCCCACAAGGGGTCCGTCTGAAACTGTTCTCGTACTCACCCGGCGACATCTCCGCACGGTCGCTTCGACCCCACAAGGGGTCCGTCTGAAACGAGATGACCGTCTGCAGTTCGTGCTCGCGGTTCTCGCTTCGACCCCACAAGGGGTCCGTCTGAAACGAGCGCAATGACCACGAACACCGTTGGCATCTGCGAGCTTCGACCCCACAAGGGGTCCGTCTGAAACCGCACTCCCAGCCGTTCTTGACGCCTTCACGCGCGTGCTTCGACCCCACAAGGGGTCCGTCTGAAACCCGAGCGCCGGATCTGTCCCGGTCATCGCTCTCCTCGCTTCGACCCCACAAGGGGTCCGTCTGAAACAAGTCTAGCGTAGACAAAGAAGGGCGTCTCTATCTCGGGCTTCGACCCCACAAGGGGTCCGTCTGAAACCGGTTGGAGGGAATACTGAACCAACTGATGGGGAGGGGCTTCGACCCCACAAGGGGTCCGTCTGAAACCGTCTGGTAATCTCGCACAAACCGTAGTGACGGATACGCTTCGACCCCACAAGGGGTCCGTCTGAAACCGGTGAGGAGTCGGGACATCACACCACTCCGTACTGCTTCGACCCCACAAGGGGTCCGTCTGAAACGAGATCGACGGCCATCCCGACGGCGCCGACGCCGCAGCTTCGACCCCACAAGGGGTCCGTCTGAAACCCGCCTGGAGGCGACGCCCTCGGAGTTGCAGGTGCGGCTTCGACCCCACAAGGGGTCCGTCTGAAACGCGATGGAAACACCGTCAGGAAGCATTGGGTGGACCGCTTCGACCCCACAAGGGGTCCGTCTGAAACGGATGTGCCGCCGCCAACCCTCGGGCATAGAGGCCGCTTCGACCCCACAAGGGGTCCGTCTGAAACCCTTAATCGACCTTCTGCCGGCATTTGTTGAGTTGGGCTTCGACCCCACAAGGGGTCCGTCTGAAACGCTGACTTCGGCGGCGGCGAGTCGACGGGGGTGCAAGCTTCGACCCCACAAGGGGTCCGTCTGAAACGCAAAGACGATGCCGATAGAGCTGCAGAGATACTAGCTTCGACCCCACAAGGGGTCCGTCTGAAACTTCCATCGCTTTGGTTAGTTCACGGCCTAAATTCCCGCGCTTCGACCCCACAAGGGGTCCGTCTGAAACGATTCAAAACTGGGCGTCGAAGGCCGGCGTGCCGGCAGCTTCGACCCCACAAGGGGTCCGTCTGAAACTGATACAGCAGCGCGATTCTGTTCTCCGGGCCTGGGCTTCGACCCCACAAGGGGTCCGTCTGAAACTCGCGCGCGTGTTCCTCCCAGAGGAGCGGCTCACGGCTTCGACCCCACAAGGGGTCCGTCTGAAACTGGATTACTCATCGTTTCCCTCACACTCCCTGCATCGCTTCGACCCCACAAGGGGTCCGTCTGAAACTGGGCGGATTCTTGCGCGGAGTTGATTCCACGCTTGCTTCGACCCCACAAGGGGTCCGTCTGAAACCTCGGCTCGGATCGAATATCGGAGACGTACACGCACCGCTTCGACCCCACAAGGGGTCCGTCTGAAACTCTGGTTCAACCTCCTCTCGCTCGGCAAGATACTCCTGCTTCGACCCCACAAGGGGTCCGTCTGAAACGTTCCATCCATTCTCATCTATAAATCTGCAGAGTTGCTTCGACCCCACAAGGGGTCCGTCTGAAACCATCGAGGAGTTTCGGCGTCGGTTCGAGTTCGAGGCTTCGACCCCACAAGGGGTCCGTCTGAAACGCGTCGTCGGGCCGGGCGACCGCGTGCGGATTAATGGCTTCGACCCCACAAGGGGTCCGTCTGAAACGCAGCCAAATCACTACTTCGCCGTGTTTCAGGTCCAGCTTCGACCCCACAAGGGGTCCGTCTGAAACCATAGCCGATTTGGCCAGGTAAACAGCTCTATTGGCTGTTCACACTTCATCGTTTCCGTCGACCCGCGGTAACCTTTTGACCTCCTGGGGGTCGATGGACTAATCGGAGACGGTCAAAGAAACTGATCGTCGGCGGCGGGATCATCACCGAAGACGGTTCTGTCGACCATCTTCTCGGAGGAGACACGGTAGATAATCGTTGATTCTCCGGCCTTGAGGAGCTCGTCCACTCCGGATCGGATCTTTTCGAGATCGCCTTCGGTGACATCCCCTTCAAGCACGGAGTTTTGCACGTGTGTGAGATACCGACGGAGAAATTTCAGCATCTTGTGAGTCCGGTCGGCTTCCATATCGTAGACTACAACAACGTACACCACCTTCACCACCACCGTCGGAACGGCACATACTCTTCTCCAGTCAGGAGGTGCTTTTTCAATTTGTACGCTTCGACACGGAGGAGATACTGGTAGCTCACCTTCTTTCCCAAGTTTGGGTGTTCGATCGTCTCGTCGAGCGTCTCCTCGTATGCTTTCGAATAAGTCTTACGCCCACTTTCATTCAGGAGACAGGAGTTCATCTCGTCCTCAAAGTCGTCAGTAGTTAGCTGGCCGCGGTTGACGAGTCTGAAGATGATCCGGTCGGCAAGTAGCGGTTTGAACAGATCTGCGATGTCCAGTGCCAGCGAGTATCGTCGTTCGCCAGGTTCGTGGAGATAACTGATTGTCGGGTCTAATGCGGTCGCACGGATCGCCGAGACAATATTCGCATAGACCAGCGAGTTGCCGAACGAGATCAGGCTGTTGACCTCATTGTTCGGTGGATTGTACTGGCGGCCGCCGAAGACGAATCCCTCGGGAAGAATCTCGTCGAACGTCGAATAGTACGCTTTCCGGGCCCGCGCTTCGACGCCCATCGTCTCGTCAATCGTCCCCATTCTGCCGAGCGACGCCCGTGCGTCCTCCAGTTCCTCCAAGATATGCTCGAAGTCGTGGCCACGCCCGTCGTAATAGACTACGTTCGAGCGCATATTGTGGATGCTGCCGTCGACAAACGCCTTCGCCAGTTTGAGCCTGTGCTCAGGATCGTCATAAGCCCGGACCTGATCAACGACCGTCTGACCGGAGGTCTGACCCCGCTTGGGCATAATAGATCCAGCGTAGTGGTCGTGCCAGCCGAAGACGTGAACGGCGACGCCTTCCTGATTGAGGAACGAGACGAAACGCGTGTTGTAGTCAATCTGTCCGTGGAGGAAGATCGCCTCGGCGTTCTCGACCGGGAGGTACTTTTTCTCGCCGTCGTCGGTGATGACACGCACCGTGTCGTCCTGGCGTTCGATTCGTCCGTCGGAAAACACGTGATAGTTGTCGTTCATATTTAGCAGCTCCAGCAGAAGTCGTGATAGGCACACGAGTCACAGACCGGCTTCTCCTCGGCCGGTGGCGGCGATTCTGCGGTGACGACCTCGCGGATTCCCCGAATAGCTGATTCGACTTCGGCACTGGTCTCCGAGGTCAGTTCGATCGTCTCGCGTCGCTTCTCTGTTGGATGTGCCAAGACGCCGGTCTTCTCGACGCCGGTGACCCGATCGAGATACCAGAGGTAGAACAGCAACTGCAACCGCGCCGGTTCGGTCATCGACGACGAGGGCTTGACCTCCAGGATCTCACCACTATCCAGTACGTCGATCGCGATGATCCCATCGACGCGGACGTCTCGGCGTTTGTCCGAGTAAGCTGAGTCGTCAACTCCAGTCCCGCGGACAATGGCCGGCGTGTCCCGGTCGATCTCTACATCGCGGCTGAGAAACCAGAGTTCTCGCTCACAGACAACGTAGTACTGGAACATCACGCCTGTGAGACGAAATGGTAGTTCCTCGGCCTCGTCTCTGGCCGCGGACAGAAACTGATCGACTGGATCGGCCGATGGAGCGGTCATAGGAATCGGTCGTCGACACCGGGATCGTTCACGGCGAGTCCCTTCGTCTCGTCGAAGTGTGAAGTGCTCCGTGGATGCCGGAGGACGCGGAGATCAGTGTCGCCGAGTGGTTCGAGATTCCGCACCGTCTCGGCTTCACGCGAGTCCTGTCTGTATACCGGAATTGAGACCGTGATATCCTTAGCCTCGTCACGGAGATCGTCGAACCATTCGTAGTTGAACTCGTGCATCGCCGTCTCCATCTCGTCAACGAGTGCCACCTCAGCATCAGTCCGGCAGACGATCACGTCGACGCTGTCTCGGTTGCCAATCAGGGAGAGAGAGCCAAGTTCTGCAGCTTTCGCCTCATTAACCCAGTCGACGAACTGTGGATCACCTGGATTGCGGTCAGAGACAAGACCGTAATAGTGCTGGACAGCATCACGCGTCATCGTCCGCTCGGCAACGGTTCCATCGCCGGCCCCGATAGCGTCGAGCGTCTTCGATGTCAACGAGATCGTACTCACCCCACGAGAGTCGTAAACGGCCTGTGATGGGGTCTTGGTCGTCTCCTCTGGCGGGGCGAGCCACCAAAGCGTCACAGTCCCGCGGTCACGTTCGAACGATCGGTTACACCGGCCTGCCGCCTGCACGATACTGTCGATGGGTGCGATGTCCCTGTACACCCGATCGAAGCTGATGTCGACGCCAGCTTCGATGAGTTGCGTCGATACCGCTATGAGCGGGACTGATCGCTCGGTGAGGCGTTTCGTTGCTTCGATCAGTGCGAGCCGATCCCGGGGACGGAGCCGAGTAGAGAGGTGGACCAGCGCACGTTCGTTTGGACCGAGGGCACTCTCAACGCGGTCAACGAGCGCGTCCACGTCGACTCTGTCCTCAGCGGTTCCATCATCACCGAGTCCCTCGCCCGCAACACCGTAGCTCTCGACCGATCTGGCTTCAAGTGTTTCTGTGAGGAGGTGCCCCACGTCGACGACCGCCTCTTGTTCCTCAATCGTGTCGGTGAGCGCTGCCGCACTATCGATCGTATTGCAGATGGCAAGCGCCGAATCGACCCTGCCGGTTTCATCCAGGATCGTGCTGCCAGCAACCTCGTAGTCCACGGGCGCGTCGGTATCATCGAATGCCAGAGCAGAATCGTGCACTTCGTACTCGACGCGCTCGAAGTGATCGAAGTACCGATCCACGTCATCGACCAGTTCGAACGCGTTGTCGAATAGTGCCGGCTGCGTCGCCGTCATAGCGACGACTGTCGCATCGTACTCCTCCGTGAGGATCGTCGTGATCCGTCGGACGAGCTTCCACCACTTCATCGGTAGGGCCTGCGGCTCGTCCAGTACGATTACGGAACCGTATAGAGCTGGCAGTTTCATCGACTGGGTGTTCCCGGGACCGACGAGGCTCTCGAAGAGCTGTACGAACGTGGTGAGTGTCAGCCCGGACCGCCAGCTCTCGGCGACCATCTCGGCCAGTCTAGCGTCTTCGTCGGTCCCTTCGTTCTCATCCTCGTCAAGCTCTGTTACCGTTTCAGCCAAGTGGTGGTGGATCGTCAACAAGTCACCGCGGCCATCGGAGTCGAACACCTCCGTGAGTTCATTCGCTACTTGGTCGATGACGGAAGTGAAGGGCAGCGCATAGATGACCCGCCCCCCGTCATCGCGGAGTTCGAGGGCGGCGCTCAGCCCGGTCAGGGTTTTTCCCATCCCGGTTGGCAGGGTCAGTGTCGCGGTCGAGCCTTCTGAATCACGAAACGTCTCGACACCGGCGAAGACACCCTTCCGCGCCTCTTCGCGGAGCTGATTGAGGGCCTCCGTCTGACTGTCGTTGGGACTATTTCCGCCAAGGTCGTCGATGTATTCCGAGAGGACCCGCAAGTCTGGTTCGGAGGCGGTGAGATTCCCATTTTCGACCCCGGCAGCGGTCGTTTTATCGGCGAGGATCAGCCCACTCCAAAGCTGGAGAAGGACCTGATAGAACGCTTCGGACGGATTGGATCGGTCGCTCCCGAAGCTGAATCGATCGAAGTGCTCGTAGACGGTCCCGAAGAGCGATTTATCTGTGATTTCCGCGACGAACTCGTCCCACGATCCGGCACCGTCAGTCGTGTCAGCAACAAACGACTGTGCGAACGCTCGGCGATGGTCGTTGACGTTCCTGACCTGTTCGATCACGACTCGCTGGCGCTCGTTGTTCGCCTCACTCTCGTTCTCGAACCGTGAGACGCCGTCCACGTATTCCTCGACGTTCGGGAGGCGACCGTGATGTTTCGCGATCGCAACGAAGGCTGCTAGACAATCCTCGCTGTCATAGCCCAATCTGTCGAGAACATAGTACCCGAGATAGGCACCGAGCAGGGAATGATTTGTCCGCTTGCTCGATGTCGATTCGCCGACCACGTAGGCCTGGAACCACGTCGTCGCTTTCCCGAAGTCGTGACACTGGGCTACGATCCCTGCGACCTCAACAAGCGGATCGCCGCCGATTGTCGTGGCGTCCGACGGGAGTACCTCGTGCGTTCTATCGGCGACCGCGTCGAGATGATTGCGGAGCAGTGTTGCTCCGTCTTCGCCCTCCGGCGGATGAGAGATTGGGGCGTCAGTCATCAAGTGAAGACTACGCTCCTGCCGTCGACGCTCCGGGGTGACACCTCCGTCAGCCGTAGCGACCCGCCGTCGGGATTGTAAACATAGGAGACGAACGCGCTGGTTGTTCGGCCGTCTCCGTCACGCTCCATAAACGCGGGCGTTTGTTCGATTTGATAACGCGTCTCCGGTTCGGGAACGACCGAATCGACCGCCTCGGGAACAGTCGAATCAACGGTCACCGTCTCACTGTCCGCCCCCGGCTCTATCGGGAATTCCCCGTGATAGTCGACCGTCGCGAGGCATTCGGAGAGGCCGAGACTCGGGACGTAGTACGACTCTCCGGATTCGAGCAGCGAGTGCAACTGTTCGTATCGCTCGTCGTTGGAGAGCCACACGTCGATCCGATAAGCCGGATCCACGAGGACCTCGTAGTTGTGTTGCTGGCGCGGTTTCGATGGATCAGGCAGCTTGATCGAGAGCTTTCCGCGGGGGTTCAGTGACGCTAGGTGCTCGTCAGCCGTCGAGAGCGTGTTCATCGGAAGCTTCATAGTGCGGAGTTTGCTCACCGGTTCGATGGCAACAAGAGATTCTCCCGGTGCGAACAGCTCATAGTAGCCGTCGCGCTCAATCCCCAACATCGCCGCGATGAGCCCTGCGACGGTTGTTCGCGGAATGACTCGATACGTCTGTTTCACGATGTTACCTTCGATACGCCGGAAGTGTCCCCACGGGCCACTGATCGTGAACGAAAGGCACGTGTCCGCGCCGTTGGGGAAATTCGGCGCGGTAGAGGCGTCCTCAGTCACAGGTCACTCCTCCGGCATCGTCGCCGTCGCGTCCTCATATACGTCGACGACGCGGACGGAATCGGGGCCGAGGGCATCTTCCAGTGCCTCATAGAGGAACGTGTGGCCGCCAACCTCCCCGTCTACCGACACGTCAAGGACATCACTGGCAACGACGTGAACCGTATCGATCCGGTCTGATGCGTTGCCGAGACGGTCGATGAGGCTCGTCACGTCGACACACACGTCACGGACTGTCCGAAGCTCTTCGACCGGCTCGGACGCGTCCTCGTCGAGTGCGAGGTCTTGGTTGAGGCCTCCGAGGTGGAAGCTCTCACCATCGTACTCGACTCTGAGATAGAGTCGTGGTTCTTGACCGACCTTGCTGCGACTGATAGTCTGGTTCTTTAGTGCACGCCAGCATAGCGTGTCAAGCCGGCGAACGTCTTGGTTGGTTAGTAGCGTGTCTTCGGCCCCATGTTCGTCGACGAGACCGTGGAACCCGATGAACGCGTACTGGATGCGGTGGTCGTCAAGATCGAAGCCACCTTGCTCCTTGCCCTCGCCGGTCGCGATGACACTCGTGAGGCTGTTGTACTCCTCGTTTTCTGTCACAGGATGGAGTGACTTCCCGGGCGAGAACTGAACGGGACCCGTAAAGTGATCCGGGAGTTCCGCAGCGATATCGCCGTACTTCTCTTCGTCCATATCGATACTCATCGTCGCCCCGAAGTAGCGCACGTCGGCACTGTTTTCGAGGAACTGCCGGAAGACCGCCTCTTCGATCTCGTCTTCGTCCACGTCGTCGAGTTCGATTTCCTTGAGACGGTCTTCGAGGAGGTCTTCGCGCGTCGCCTGCTCGCCTTCCTGCATAACGTTGCGGATGTAGACGCCGTGACCGTCGTCCTGTAACTGGTCGCGGAGGTACCGCTTGAGGCGGACGTCGGTGACGATGGCTTGGTCGGTCTGTGGGTCGATCCGGGGACGGTTCGCGCCGCTGAGCGGGTTGCCATTCGGGTTCGCGTCGACTGCGTCATACGCGAAGACGATCTCTGATCGATTCGAGGTGGTGGGATAGTGTTCACTCATTGGTTTCGGAAGTGTCGTCTGTGTCTGCGTCGTTGTGCTCCGCGTTCTGTCCGTTTGTCGAACGGTCGTTCATCCCGTAGGTCACGCCTAGCGCGTAGTAGAAGCGGAGATCGTCGGTACTGATCTCCCACTTTTCAGGATCTTTCTCGGCCATTGTCTCGACGATCCCATCAGTAATTTCCCTGTACATCGTCGAGTTGATGTTCGATCCTTTTTTGGCGCTCTCCCGGGAGTAGACGACGTCCTTGTCGATCACCTCTTGAGTGATGCGCTTGACCCTGGTCTTGGTCATCGACTTGATGGGATATTGATCGATCACGGTCGTCGACCGGTCGTGGTACGCCTGCTGGTAGGTTCCGACTTGGCCGACAAGTGCGCCGATCAAGAACGCGCCACGCCGTTCGGGATTGTCGAGGCCATCTGTCTGATCGAGGAACGATTCGAGTTTCTCGGTGCGACCGAGGGCGGCCGTTCCACCGTCGGTTCGCGCTGTCTCTGGTTGCATAGTGTCGTAGCTGGGACCGTCGATCAACGTCGATTCCGTACCGCTGTCCGCCGTCACGAGATCAGCGTTTTCGAGCGCGCATAGCTGTGCGAACTGGGAGGCGATCAGGAGTTCGGGGACCCCCTCACTGTCCAGGTCGATCAGTCGCTCAACGTAGGCACTGACGAGTTGGCTTCGCGGCACCGGGTCGCCGGCGAGGATCGAGACGTGCACGTCGATGCGCTCGTCGTCGACCGTCGCATCGGTGTCCTCGTCGGTATACGGGAAGGTCTTGTAGAGGTAGCTACCCGAGGCGACCATCTCGTGGATGCTCTGCTCGTGTGCGAACGGATCCGTCAGCGGCCACTCTTCGTAGGACGGCATCGGCGGTGTCCGATTACCATTGCTCTCGTGATCCTCGTCGAACACCCAGCTACCGGTGACCCGTTCGTGTTGCTTGCCGACCTCCGTCGGATAGTGGAGCCGACCGTTGAGCGTCTCGCCGTATACGTCGTAGCGGGACATCTGGTGTTTCATCACCGCCGCGACGTAGAACCGGAGCCGTCCCTCGTAGTCGTTTTCGTCCTTCCCGAACCGATCGTAGAACTCCTGAACGGGGTTCATATCCTCGACCTCTGTGACTTGGTAGAGCGCCGAGTACAGCAGATACGCCTCCTCGGGGGTCGGCTGACCGAGGAAGTACGGGAGGTAGTACACGTCGGCGTTGAACGTCCGGTAAGAACAGGCGTCGACGAACTCCTCGGCATTCATCAGCGTGACAGCCCCGTCCTCGGAGATAGGGTGGCTCCGCCAAGCTTCGTCGGGATCGAGTCCCGGGAATTTCTCCATCTGCTTGCCGAGGAAGTAGTTGAGTGGGTCTTCAGCTGTACCGACAGTTCGAGTCCGCTCGCCGCTAATCAGATCGGTGGCCTGACCAGCGGAGTTTGTTGCCTGTCCCTTCGAGACCAGCTTCGAGAGCTTTCGGGCGCGCATCGCCTCGTTAAACACCGGCACATCGCCAGGCCACTCGTAACCCGCGTCCGCTCCCCGATGAATCTGCACGGTCAGGAGTGCGGTCGTCGACCCGCCGAGTTCGGCCTGAACGGCCTCTCGGATTCTGTCGAGTGAGGATTCGTCTTCACCGACTGTTTCCAGTCCGCGGATGACGTCGCCGTCTGGGTGGTCATCGGCCACGCCCTGTACCACGTCATCAACCGCCCATTTGGTTAATCGCTCACAAGCGTAGCGAGCCAACTTCTCAGGGTCGCTGTTTCGTCCTGAGCGATGAGTAACGCTGTGGTCAATTCCCCGCGCAGCATTGTACTTACAGTGGGCGACTTTCTGGATGAGGTCCTCAGTGTACTGCGTGACCTTGACCGGCTGGTCCGCGTCAAGTGAGGGACGGTCCCCCGACAGATCCACCCGGACGACGATCAAGCTCTCTTCGGCCCCGATCAGATCGTTGGCTTGGTCGGGTGTCAGGTACGCCGCATACTCGCCGCCACCGGCTGTCGCTAGCGTATAGAGGCGACCATAGAGGTACTGGATGTCTCGGAGCGACGATATCGGCCGTTCTGGGAGCTTATCTATCAGTTCTTCGGGTGGATATTCCTCGTAGAACTCGTCAGGATCGAGCATCGATTGAGTCCTCCCGGCCCGGTCGCCGATCCGATTTCTCGGTGATGTTGACGAAACCGAACCCGAGTGAGTTTCGCTCGCCGATGCCGGTGTCGAGTGCGAGATTCAGGTGCCGTCGATGGTGGTCGTCGCGGACGGTGTAGTCGAACCGCCACTTGCTCAACACCCACGTCTCGCGTTGACCCTGCGTCACGGTCACCGGTATTGAGAACGTCTTGATCAGGTCGGCCCCGTCAAACAGATCACCACCAACTTCAGACGGCCCGGGAAGATAGTCGGGGCAGAACAGATCGTGCTTTTTGTCGAGATTAGCCTCGATCTGATTCCGGAACGGTTCCATCGTATGCTTGGGCCGCCAGAACTCCGCTTCGTCGTGATCGGTGTCGATGCCATATTCATCGAACCGCCACGGGGGAATGCGCACGAGTACGCCAGTCCCCGTCTCAATGGTACCTGACGTGCCAGGCTCGCCCACGTCGGGCGACAGTGGCGTCACTTCCTCAACGTGGAACGGCATCTCGCCGATGTTCAGTTCGCGATCGTGAGTGAGGTCCTCAGCAATATGCGCGAGTAGCGACTCTTCGGTTGAAGCGACAAGGAGGCTACGGCTATCGCCCTCGCTCATCTCTCCTGGTGGGAACGGATTACTGTACGTGAACGGCTTCGGCTGGTTCTTATCGTGAGTCTCTTCGTAGGGGCTTTCTTGAAGCGCCTGCCACAGACGCCCACGGAGCTTGTGATGATATGTATTGTCGTAGGCCGCGTCCATCCGGGCCTGCAAGCGGACGAGTATCCGCACTCAGTCACCTCCGCAGTAATCTGATCCTAACATCCGTTCAGTATGTTGTTATTTCCCTCTCGTATAAGTTTAACCCGAGTGCCAAAATCGCACCTCTGCTCGGAGAGTTGATATTGGTCATACCAACCAGCGACGATATAGCTCCTACCGTGGGGAGCACACGCTAGTACGATTGGCCCATAGCTTGACCAACGCGATCAAAGGCTCGCACGTGACGCAGGGGAACTACGGCAAGATCATCTTCCGGACGCCAGCAAATCTCTATCGGGCCTCACCGATCGCGGTCCAACTGTACCACAAGTAGGTCTCACACCTACTCCTCAACACTGAAGAGCTCGCCCATCGCATCCTGGAAGCGGCCGGTACTACAGTACAGGACTGACCGATACTGATTGCCACCGTGTTCGGGGACGCGATGGATGACATACCCGCCCTCGATATCCAAGTCGGCATCAGGGCCGGCCAGCTGCTGTCTACTCTTGCTTCGGTCTGTGCGCGTGCGCACTCTCACGCCTATACCACCCACCAAGACAGTTTAGTGACTGGTTCGTGACAGCCTCGGTGTAGATGAGTGTACTCGACTTACCAGATCCGCCCGTAATCCGGTGTTACAACAAACCCGGCATCCCGCCAGCCGTCCAGGCTCGGCTCACCACCGAAGGACTGTTTGTCGCAGATTACGACTCTGGAAAATCCCTCGACAGTGCCCAAGTCCCGGATAAAAACCGGCGGGGGGCCGCGGGCAGTGCCTTCAATCGAATCATCGAGATTAGCCACGTCGGCGGACTCGGAGTGATCCGCACACCGAACGACGAGGATGAAATCATTACGGTCGGGGAGTGGGAGCCGAACTGCGCCACCCTCCGCCCAATCGACGGGAAACTATTGAAGGGCGTCCAAATGGCTCACTATGGACTTTTGACTCCTGGTGATGACCACTTCGAGCAGCTCGACGCGCTCTACAGTGGCGGGAGTTCGACAGTCGATATGGCCACGGACAATGAAGCAACTATCCGTGGGGCGATCGAGTACCTGGACACTCAGGGACGGCTCCGAAGCCCGTCGACGGCAGCAAGGTAGATCCGCCTGCAAGACATATTCGAAAGCCGTGCACGTCAAAGAAGATCGTGACCAGATCTCGGCTTGACCGGTGACATCGAGGGAGATCTCGGTCTGAATGTGCTTGACGCTCTTTCGGGCAGTCTACAACGTCATAATGTGCGATTATCTGTCGATTTCCAGGGTTTCACCCCCTCGTCGAGCATTTTCTCGGTTCGACGTCCAGAACTGACCTCGTCGAGGTATCTGTTACGGCTGCAAAAGAGCCCGACCCGGTTCTAACGGCCTACAAACCCACCAGATCGGCTTGAGTACCTCGAAAATCGTCCAAAGGAAGAGCCGGTGTGCAATGTGAGATGTCCGGGAAAAGTGCTTGACGAGAAAACCACCATCCGAGGAGCGAAAATGACATCACTCAGATACGCAAAGCCAAGGTATGGCCATTGGACGTTACTTTCGGGGACTTTCTGCGTATGATCTCCTTGGGAATCTACTCCCCGGTGTCGTGGGCCTGTTAGCTGTTCTCGGGGTCACTAACAATCCCCCAATACCTCAGACAATCGGCGGCGTCGCCCTGTTTGCTGCGTTCGCGTTCATCATCGGCAGCAGCATTCAATCACACGCCTCACAGGCGGTTGGGGAACCACGATCTTTTGTTCGCACGATGCAGGCAGCGGAAACGGTTCCTAGTCTGCAATATGCAGCCGGAGATGAGGAGACCAACGAGAACACAGATTCGGATGACGACGTCGACGCTACTCACTCGCTCCGCTCGTGCTTTGAGGAAGGGGACTCCGCGCTACCGCCTCAGTTGAATAACTAGCTCTTCGACGGAGAGTGCGTAGACGGTCATCTCGGTCCCTTTTTTGGAGTACCACGTGTCTACTGTTTCAACAAGGTCGGCTTCGCAGAGGTGCTCAAGGTGGTACTTGGCATTCTGCACGGAAGTGTCGGCAGCCTCTGCGATGTCTGAGGCCGGCGCCGGGTTGTCATCAAGCGCCGCTAGTATCTGCTGTGCTGTCTCCGAGGAAACTGTTTGGAGCACGTCAGTCGGTTGTTCGTTGCTAACGACGACACTAAGTCGTCCACGCGGCGTGTGGTCGACGGGGGTATGGTGGGGGAATGCAGTTGGCATAAATTCTGGTTGAGGTGAGTTATCGGGTGTTGTACGTGGTAATGCGGTCGTTGAGTTCGAGTGGTCCATCACGCCAACGAATATACGCGAGTAGCAACAGGCCGCCGAGGATGGCGAATCCGACGAAGACGAGTCCTTCCTCTCCGACCCACCGCGATGGGCCGACGATGTCGACAGCGAGGAGTTCCGGGGTCTGCTGTGAATGTCCGAGTCCGAATATCGCGCTTTGTGTGAAATTATAGAACACGTGAAAGCCGATACTGAGAGCGAGTTCCCCGGTCAGAACGTATACGCCACTCAGTATGAGTCCAGCTATCAGGTAGTACCCGTACTGGCTCACATGTGTTACTTTCGCGCCGTGTAGAAACGCGAACACGAGTGTACTGATCGTGACTGCGAGTCCAATAGCTATCCACCGGGGGACGAATCCGGCCGCTCCCTCGGCAAGGTTCGTCAGCATCGCACCGCGGATAATGAATTCTTCCCAAGTAGCTGCGAAGGCGATATACACGAACACGATCACCATCGCGGGCACGAACGGTAGCTCGCCGGACCCGTGCAGTACACCATCGAACGTGGCCCAGCCGGTAGCGAGGCACACAACGAGTGCACCTGCGTTGATTGCTGTGGCGACGAGCCCACCGACAGCAACCGAGTGCCACCATTCTCGATCGGACGAGAGACCGAATCCGCTCACGGGCCGCCGGTCGATAACGCGTGCACTGAGAATGACTGCGCCAGTAAGAATCCCCGCGATTGCAGTCAATTCGAGGAGTTCTCGTACTGGATGGGCGAATCTCGCTTGGATCGCAGTCTGGAGGAATGCAAGAAGAAGAAATGTCAGCACCACCGGTAGTAGCGCGCGTAGCGGTGCACGGAGTCGGTGGTGATCAGTATTCCAGACCGGCCAGAGGAGTTGCAGGATCCTCTCACGAAGGGAGGGCGTGAGGATACGAGCAATCGTCGATTGTAACGACATATACGAGAGAAGGGGACCAGTACAAGTAGCCCCCCAAGCACAGCTTCCGGGTCAGAAGCTGTGACGGGTTTTTTTACTGGTGCCCGGGCCTGGCATAGATATGAACGAGGACGAGGATGCTGTCTTGGCGTTACTCGATGACGAGTACGCCCGGGCGATCCTCGCGCACCTCACGATTGAACCGATGTCAGTCGATGAACTCTGTACGGCCTGTGAGATGTCCGATGCGACGGCATATCGCCGTCTCAATCGGTTGCAGGAGGTTGATCTCGTGACTGAGAAGCAAGAAATTGACCCCGATGGCCACCACTATAAGCGGTACGTGGCGACAGTCGAGGCTGTCACCATCGCATTCGCTGATGGGGCCTACAAGGTAGAGGTGACGCGGTCGAGAACCGACCCTGCCGATCGGTTCACGGATCTATTCGAGGGGTTGTCCTGAGATGCTCCAAGTACAATTGAATACGACTGGGACTAATCCCTCGATAGCACTCGGCGTACTCGTTCTCTCTATTGTCTCAGTAGTGCTGTCGCTGACAATCGCTGTGGTTCTGATTCGTGGATATCGTCGCGGACCGGCTCACCGGGGGATGCTTTGGCTTGCAGTCGGTCTCATCTTCCTGATAACCGTTCCCGAAGTCCTTCGGGTTGGGCTGCCAACAGCTACTAACATCGGGAACGTCGGTCGTTCAGTGCTTGTCAGCGGGTGTGAGTTGCTCGGCCTTGGGACGATCCTGTGGACCGTGTACAGGGGTGGGATGCAGTGATAATAGACAGTCTGCTGGTGATCGAACTGCTCACTGTGGGTTTAGTTGCGCGCGGTGTGACTGCTATCGTTGGACTGTTTGTCGCTGCGCTGGCGTATCGGGGATATCGTCGGAATGGTTCCACAAAGATGCGGGCGCTTGCTCTCGGGATCGGTCTGTTGACAACTGTTGTTTTCGTGGCGGTGTTGCTTACGGACATCGCTGGCGCGGGGAATGGCGTTGTCTTACTTGTACGGGGCCTCGTGACAGTAATCGGTCTCTGTGTCGTACTGTACGCAATTCTTTTTGCATAGAAGGCCGGGATCGTCTCCCCGCTCGTAATTGGTGATTGCAACGACGAGTCAGAGGCACAGCGCAAGGAACACTTCTGTTCGTGCGTGGACGCGGCCTCGGGCGCGGACGTGCCCGAGGCCGCAGTCCTTGACTGCGTCGTTGGTTCGTTCGACCCCTGTTCGGTTGTTGTACGTCTCAAAGATAGACTGCTTCAGCTGGACGTCCTCGCTGTGTTCTGTGATGCGGTTTTCGACTCTGTACTTGATGTCTTTCGGGTCGTCAGTGTTTCGCGGATTGTATGGAGCGATTGGCACGACCCCTGCGGCCAGCAGGTGGTCGTGCCAATCGAGGATGTCGTAGGCGCTGTCTCCAAGCATCCAGACTGGTGTATCGATGGCGAGCGCGTCACGTGTGACGCGCATCGCCGTCTCCTGATTCGCTTGTTTAGCTTGTTTGAACTCCGCTGCTATCGGCATCTTTGAGCCGGTGGAAACAATCGTACAGCCGAAGCCGTAGTAGTACTCTTCGGCTGTTGGATCGTAGTTCCACGACGCAGCGTCGTTGTATTGGATCGCTTCGATGTGGGTCGAATCGATGGAGTACGTAGAGTCGAGCAGGCCGCGGGGGGCGGCCTGCTCGACGAGCCTGTTGAAGACATCGTCAATAACGTGTTCGAGGTCGGTGAGAAACCGGTCAACCGTGTCTCTGGATGGCGATATCAGCCACGAGGACTCACACTTCCAAGCTTGAAGCTACACTGAGCGTGGATGCCTCTCTCGCGTGCGTAACACTATCGTGCACCTATTTCTCGCCCACAGCACCCCGACGCCAGACCCGCAACCAGCCAGTCGGCGAGAAACCTTTAGGCGAGTGGAATGGGATCTCTGATATAGTGAGACGCCTCGACGAGACGGAAATCGATGAAGTGCTCATTCGAAATGGCATCGGCGTGCTGGCACTGGTCGACGGCACACAACCGTATGCAATCCCGATCTCCTTCGGCTACGATGCAGAAGAGATGGTCTTTCCGATGCAGTGGGGCGGTGGCTACAGCAGCCGGAAGAGTGAAGCGATCGAATCCAACCCGAACGTCTGTCTCACAGTGTACGAGCAAGACACAGACGACCCGGCGATCTGGCGGAGTGTCGTTGTGACGGGCGAGATCTACGAGATCGAGGACGCCGACACAGAGCAAGCATACGCCAGCCTAACCGCAAACGCAGAGTTCCCACCAGATCTCGGTGTCTGGGGGATTCCCTTCGAGGACGTTGAGTTCCGCTTGTTTGGCTTGGCTACCGACAATTGCACCGGGCGTGAATTTGCCACAGAATATGGCGGCTGGGACGGCTGAAAGATGACGACGAAGTACTGGAGACACTGACAGCGGCCGGGATCGACCGTGAGCGCGTGACCAGTGTGGGCGCCAGCAAGGTCGACGACGCGCTCGAAGTGACGGAACCCTCGGAGTCGGACGTCTACGAGATCGAGGAGAGTGCCTACGTGCAGAAAGCCGACGTCGACGAAGAGACGAAAGCGACCAGACTCCAGGGGCTCAAAGATCAACTAGCCGCGACCGACGAGGATACGGCAGACCTACAGCAGGAGATCGAAGAGTTAGAGCAACGGATCGACGAGCTCACCAGTTTCGACTCCGCATCGTCGTTTCGGTCAAGCTAGCGCAAGACTTAGGCACTCGTACGGCGACTCGCCCGAAGAGAACGCTGGACAGGGGCTCAGAGTACTGCTGTGGGGGTTTTGTCGAAGTACGCGGGGGCGAAGTGGGTTAGGCGCCGGCGTCTGAGTACAGGAACAGCGCGCCTGCAGCAACGACAAGCTCAGCCACTTTGGCGGCGACAGCCATCGGATTGAGCTCACCCCGCATATAAAACGCCTCGACGCTGAAGCCTTGGAATCCGAACAGGGCGACGATTGTAACCAGGGCATAGCCCGCGGCGACCAGATAGAGTGGACGGTTCCAGTACTGGCTCAGGTAGAGTGCAACCCCACCGAGGAATCCGAGTCCGTTCAGTATAAACAGTATTCCCATCGTCTGACTGAACCCCATCACTTGGGGCCCTAACAGCAGGTGGACCACGCCGGTTACCAGTGCCGCGAGGATTGTCACATATCCCACCGGGTGGGATGGAAGACTGACGATCGAACTGCCACTTGTGGATGATTCCGTTGCCATCATTCAGTATCGCATTCTGACAATGGTACAATGTAGCTACCGCTCCCGAGAGAAGAGAATCGTCGATAGATAAACATACTTCGATGAGTATCCTATAAGTCTGGGCGGACTATCCGTTATTTCACGGCTCGACAACTGAATTAGCCGTGAGGATTTGGTTGCACGTTGAGCTATGACTGTAACGCTGGCGGTGGCAAGGACGGGTGATGTGAACTGGCCGAACAGGCTCTCTCTGAGGGGGGTTCTTCTTCCAATATGTAAAGTATATCCAACCGGTGCAGACGAATATGGTCGAAGCGGTGAGTACTATTTTCGGAATAATTCTACTTGCTAGCTCTTTGTGGTTGGGCTACCGAGCCATCACCGCCGGGATACTCCACCAATCGATGTCGGCATCCGAAGACGAGAATCCATCGACACTCGTCGGTGGCGAGACCATCGCCATAGAGGGGACGGTAAACGTCAGGGACTCACCGCCACTAAACAACTCGGTCCCGATCGATGAGGCGAAGTCGATTGGTGCGTACGTGTGGCGGCTCAAGGAATCCGAGTCGTATAACTACAATCTTGATGCTGAAGAGCCCGGAGCGGATATGAATATGATTACGTATGCATCTGGGATCGAGTCCGGGACGTTTTCCGTCGACGACGGTCGGCGTGAGATTCGTATCGACACAGACTGGTTGGCCGAGACCCACGACAGCGCCGATATCACAACAGTGTCTCCGGAGTGGACGGTATCGACCTTTCTGTCGAAGCGCACTTGGAGATCTCCGTACGTCCATCTGGAGGACCACTGGATCGTTACCTCCGTTGCCGATGTGGAGGGTATCTTCGGTGCAGATGCGGACGCCGAGAGCCGAGACGACGAGTATTTTGAGGCGAGAGCCATCCTCGACGGTGAGATGCTGGCCGTCTGCGGGGAAGTCACGGTTGACCGGGGCACCCCCGTGCTCCGGGGGAGCGACGAGACGCCGCTAGTACTTTCTGATCAAGGGTTTGATAAATTAAGTAGTAGTCTTCGCCGGCAGCTTCTAAAGTACGGACTGGCCTCAGGTGGATTTGCGGTTATCGCCAGCCTCACGCTGGCAAACGGACTGGGGATTGTATGAGATGCGCCGCTGTCGGTTGCTCAGCGAGAGACCGGACAGAGGTGCCCCACACACGGACGATACACACGCGGCTGCTACTGGTGCTGATATCGTCTCTCACGATTTTTCCACCCTCACCGCGCTGGTTCCTTAAGCCTCACGGACTCGTCACGTCAGTTGTAGTGTCAGTACTTCACAAAGCCGGTTAGTTGAGACGTCTGCTTGCTGACGGTGTGTCCAATACCCAGCAAGCAGACGGTGAAATCCACGAGATCCCGACCGCTTCAGCTCAGGTGGTCAATCTGCGAAGACAGATACTCTTGAAGAGCGGTGACCGTCTCTTCTGAGACAGCTGAAGCCCCGAAGTCACTCCGAAAGCCGTGTTTGAGTTCTTCGCTCTCCAAAATCTCCAGACCACGCTCAAGTTGCTCCCGTAGCGCATCGTCGTCCCCTCGCTGCAGGTGGGGCGTGACAGCGTCGAGATTGATCTCTTCTGCCACTGCCAGGACGTCTCGGAGGTCCGTTTCTCGGCCACTGTGGAGCTTTGCCGCGACGAGGACTGCCCCATCGATGACTCTAGCCGTCGTCGTCACTGTGCCCCCGCTCACCTCCTGTTGGTGGCTGTGTTCGTACAGGTAGTCGAACGACCACTGTGCCTCCGTCTGGCGACACCCGAGTCCGTTAACCAGGAGATCGGAGCCGATCGGCTGCTGCGGCGTGAGCCGCTTCTCGTACTCGATTACCTCTGTATCGTAGAACCACTCCTTGGCGTGGCTGTCCGTTTCCTCGAAGTCCCGACGTTCGAGGAATTCGACGAAGTCAGCTTTGGAGTCCGGCGCGACGACGATATCGAGGTCCGTGGAGAAGCGAGCATTGAACGCTGAGACAGCGTAACCGCCGACGAGAACGTACTTGTGGCCCTCTCGGGTGAGTTCCTCGAGCAGTTCGATGAGCGCGTCACTTCGGTTGTTGAAGCTCATAGCTGTGCCCGTTCGGTCTCCCGGTACGTGACGCCGAGGTCGATGTCTTCGTACATTCGGTCGAGCATCGCGAGCGCCGACTGGAACTGGGCGTAGTTCTCACGCATATACTCGATCGTCTTGTCTCTCGGGATCACTGGGTACCCCTCGATGTGTTCAATGTCAAGTGAGGCGCGTGGATCGAGGACGATCTGCAGCGCCCCGTCCAGCTCGATTCGTGGCTGCCGCTCGAATGCGGTAGGGAGGCCGAACGACTCAAAAAACGCCTCCCAGGCGTCGACGTCTTGCTCACGAACAGCAAGGAACAGCGGATAGTCGTCGGGCTCGCGACCAACCTGGTAGCCTCCTTGGGTCCACACGTAGACGGCGTCGATTCGTGTGAATGCGAACGGCCAGTCACCGAACTGTGGAATGACGTAGGCTTCCTCGATGGATGGTGGACTGACGCCGGCGCTGGCAGCGACGAACTCTCGTGCTGCGTCTCTTACGCGCTCGTCGACGACTGAGAGGCCGTCGTCATAGGTGACGTAGCCTGCGTCTTCCAGCCGATTGACGGCCTGTCGTACCGTCTCGTACGGCGTGTGGAGGTGCTGGGCGACACGACGGATGGAGTCACCACTTTCGATGGCGAGGATGAGCTGCGCCGCCGTGTCGTCGAAAACCTCGTACATCTGGTAGTTACCAATAATCCGGTGACAGTTAAAAGCCTTACTGGATCCACTATCTTTCAACTCGCCCTGAAGTCAGGAATCGTGACGCCGAACCGGGGATTCGTCCCGGCCGACTAACCACGGTCGGTAGAGGCCGAGTTCACTGACAAGCCTCGCGCCACCGTGCACGGGACAGTTGACGCCTGCTCTTGACTCTATGGCATCCCCGTCGCGTATTGTTCAGCTAAATCGACTACGTCGTAGACGTGCATCCCAGTTTTGAACCACAGCACTCGATCGGCGGCGCTCCCGAACTCCTCGCTCGCACAATCCAGCCGCTCCGAGACAGCCAGCACGAAATTGTCGGCCTCAACCTTTCGAATCTTCTCCAACTTTGTGTCCAGATATTCGGGCGTCCAGAAGCCGACGATTTCGAGAATTGCCCGTCGACCATCAGGATGCTCGATCGCGAAGTCGGGAATCATCACCTCTGCACCAAGGTCGAAGACATCGTCTTCCCGCACCAGCTCCCAGTCCGTATTCGCTCGCTCCCATTTATTGGCGAGCGTCCGCTCCACGTCACTATCGAACCGTTTGCCGGCACTGTAGTGCGAATCGAGATCCTCCGTGTGGTCGAGCGCGAACTGTCGGGTACCGCCGGTCGTCTCGTCGACGAGGATCTCGGCAGTCATCTCCCACCGGTCACAGAGCGGTAACGCCGGCAGGAAGTTCGCCATCCGGATTCCATACTTCTGCGACTTCGAGAATAGCGATGCCGGGCCGTCCAGTACGGCCTCGTAGCCGGCGGCTTGGTTCGTGCTCGCGACGCGCTCACCGTCGGCGTCGATCGGATAAATTCGGTGCATCAACCCGAACAGCTTCATGTAGCTGAACACCGTCCCGAAGTGGTCCCACACCCGAATCCGCATTTCTGTGGCGTCGTAGAGCACCGCTTGGGCAAGCGCGAGGTTGTAACGCGTCATCAGCCAGTCCACGGTGAGATCCGTGTGTTCGTACTCCGCGTCGCTGCTGCCGGTCAGGTTGGTCGTCGAGGTTGATCTATCGCCATCACTAGCGTACTGGTTGGCCGTGCGCGTGCCGATTCGGATGAGTCGCTTGTTGTCTTCGAGATCGGCGTACATCCCGCGATAGCACTCTTCCAATGACACCCCGAGGTCGTCGGCGACCGCACTATACACCTCCAGTTTCTGTGTGTCCTCGCCGAGCGTGGGCTGGCGGACGATCGGATAGCGCTTGTTGGCTTTCTCGAACAACCGTCGGCGGATCTCACGCGGTTCGACGGAGGCTACGACCTCGAACTCACACTCGTCTTTGAGGAGCTTCGCGAGGCCCTGGACGATCTTGTAGTCGGTATCTGCGACGGTCAGCTCGTCAATCGCGTCCTCGAGGTCCCCTTTCGGCTCGCCAAGGTGGTTCTCAAACAGCTGGATGAGTTCTCGCGCGGTCTGTCGGTAGCGCTCCTCGTCGGGATCGATGAACAGCGACGTGATCGTCTCGTCGGTCCTTCGCGAGCGTGCGAGGTCAGCCGTCAGCACTGGCACTCACCCCCTCCCGGCGGCGCTGGGAGACGTAGGTCTCCATCGTATCCTCGGTGATGATTTCGTAGAGCCGCGCGGGCTGACGGTCGTCCGTGGGGCGCAGGATGCGGCCGAGCCGCTGGGCGTACTGGCGTCTCGAGGCACTCCCCGAGAGGATGATCCCGACGTTTGCCGCCGGAACATCGATCCCCTCGTCGAGAACCTGCGAGGTCACGAGCATCGAGTATTCGCCGGTCCGGAACCGTTTCAGGATCTCGGTGCGTTCGTTGGTCTTGGTCTGGTGGGTGATGCAGGGGACGATGAACTCCCGAGAAATGTCGTAAGCAAAGTCGTTGTTGGCGGTGAAGATGATCGCGCGGTCGTCGTGATGGCGCTTGATGAGATTGTCGAGTGTGTCGAGCTTCTTCTCCGCTGTTCGGGCGATCCGCTCGGCGCGTTGCTTGGCGATGAGCGCCCGCCGCCCCTGTGGATCGTAGGAGGTGCGCTTGAGGAACTCTTGGTAGCCCTCTTCTTTCCAGAGATCGAACTCGTGGCTGTCGACGTAGTCCCGATAGATCTGATATTCTTCGTCGTACTGCTCGCGCTCATCGGCCGTGAGCTCGACCGACATGTGGATCGTTTCGTACTCACTGAGGTATTCACCGGCGAGTTCGTCGACGTCCTCCCGATAGACGACCGGGCCGAGGAGGTCCTTGAGGAGTTCGTGCTTGCCGTCGGGCCGCTCGTAGGTGGCGGTCAGCCCGAGGCGATACGGGGCGATCATCATCTCGGGGATCTGCCGGTAGGTCGGAGCTGGCAGGTGGTGTTCCTCGTCGACGACGAGCAGGCCGAACCGATCGCCGTACTCGTTGACGTAGCGGTAGGCGCTGTCGTAGGTGGTGACGGTAATCGCGGTGACGTCGTGGCTGCCACCGCCGAGGACGCCGATCGGCTCCGAGAGTTGGTCGCCGAAGGCGTTGGTGAGGGTGGCGTGCCACTGGTTCATCAGGTCGATCGTCGGCGTCACGACGAGCGTGCTGACGCCGGCGTCGGCGATCGCCTGCAGGCCGAGAAACGTCTTCCCGCTGCCCGTGGGGAGCACGACACTCCCTCGCCGATCGTGATCGATCCAGGCGTCGAGGGCGGCCTGCTGGTAGTCACGCGGTTCGATGTGGAGCGCCGTCGTGAGCTTCAGGTCGGGGTAGGCCCGAGCAGAATCCTCGCAGGACCGACCGAATCCATCGCGGAGCGTGGCCTGGTCGTCGCTGCCTGTCCATGTACCGGCCCATTCGAGGAGAGCACGATACCGATAGGCCTGCGCTCGGTACTCGTCGACACGGTCGTCCCACTCCGCATGAGGAACGTCATCCGGGGCGTTACGGAGTAGGAGTGTTCCATCGTCGAACTTGATCCGCATTTATGATGATTCACGCACGCACCCGGGATAAACGACACTGATGGATTGAGATCTATGGCGCTCACTCTTCGCGTGGCTCGTTCCGAGCAGTTACACGACTGGCTATGGAACTACGAACTATGGAGCATACACCCGAAGCATTCGCCGATGCTCTGTCATCGGGCGAGTCTGACCAGGTGAATCGTGCAGTCGATGCGGTGAAGAATCAGTCGATCACATCGACAGCCGCGCAATCTCGTCTGATGGCGGTGAATCAGATCGAACTGGTTGTGGAGCGTCTTCGAAGCGCTGGTGAGTGTCATTTTCGGGATGGAACGTCGCTGTCGGCGGCGGACTGCCGCCGACGCGACAGCGTCGCCACTCACGACTGCTGTCCGGACCGGTGGACAGCTACCCTACCGGAAGAACCGGTCGTCGAGTGGCTGGTTCGCTGGAACAGCCCTGCGCACACCAAGCGCTGTCCAAGCGGCCCGCAGCACCATCTCACAGAACTCCGTGAACGACCATTGCCAGAGGCGGCGCCCCCCGCGGCAGGGCGCCGCCACGTACCGCCAGTGAAGATACCGCCAGCTGTTCTGCAGCAGCAGGCTCACGACAAACATCACCAGCCGCAGCCCAGCGTCCTGAGAACTGGTGAACGCGAGGCTCTGCTTGGCTAAGCGGTAGCTTGACTCGATGCCGAAGCGCTTGCTGTAGTGTTCTCGTGCATCCCGCGGCGTGTCGATAAACGGCGCGTCAGCGGCGTAGCCGTGACGCGCCACCCCGTGTTCGTCGTATCGTCCTTGCTGGTAGACGCAATCGATGAACACAGGAAACGTCACCTCGCCGGCGAGATCCTGTTCGATCTCGCGGCTCCAGCCTGTGCTGAGTTCGTTTTGAATCGTCTCGCCCCACTTGACGATCGGCATCACGTAGGCGTAGTTGTGCGCGTACAGTAGGTTGAGACAGGTGCTGTTGTAGAATCCGCGATCGAGGTAGACGGCCTTGACGCCGAGGTCAAGGCCGTCGAGGAGTTCAAGAAACTCAGCGAGGACATCGCTGGTGGTGTCGCCAGCGACAAGCTGGCGCACCGCCAGCGTGTACCGCTTGTTGCGTACCCGCGCGTAGAGCGTCGCATACGCGTGAAAAGCGGTTGTTCCCCGTTTCGCCTCCGAGAAATACAGCGCTTCTGTCTCGTCTTCGTCGCCGTAATAGGGATCGAGGTGGAGGTCGGCGACGACCTCCACCGGTCGATCCGGCAGTGTCTCAACCGCATCTCGTTGGAGGAGCGTGTCTCCAACCGCCTCAACAGTGTCAAGGTCGAACTGGTCGGTGAGATGTCCCCGAACGGTGTTGGCGTGCGGTGAGTCGTCTGTCGTTTCGCAGACGTGGTTGATTGAGGTCCCGCCGGCGCTGGCGCCGGCGAGGACCTCATACAGTTTCTCTGTGGTGACTTCGACGTTCTCGCCGAGATCTATCGCAAGTTCCTCGTCAAGGCTGTTGACGACAAAATTAAGCAGGTGCTCTTCCTCTATCTCGCTGTCTGCTTCGGGTTGTTGCACATCTTCCCAAAGCAGACACTTCCTCTAACCCGATGTGATCGACTGAGAGCAGATTGACAACGATCTTGATGCCCTTGAGGAGCTTAAACAGGATTTGGACCGACATCTGAATTTGCTTCATCGGAACGTACACCACAACGATGCCGAAGCGGCATTCTATACTGGGGAGGAATTGAAGAATGAGCGTGACGTGTTCAGGCGTGCGTATGACCTACTGTACTGTGGCGACTGTGGATCGTGGGTGAAGAATCAGGATTACGTCTACTGTGACTGCACGATTCGGGTGGAGCCCTAGTAGGAGTTGACGAATTGCCAATCCGAACAACCGAGACGTGTGAGTGCGATCGATTTTATCGAGATCCGTATAGGAAACAACAATATAACCGATAACAGGCCTCAACAAAGAGGGCGAGCTCAAGAAGCAACATCAGACCAGTAGCTCTTCAATAGTGCATTTCATAGCAAAAGATAGCCCAGGAATGGAGTATCCGGCTAGATCGGAGATTCGTTCGCTCTGTACGGAACAGTCCTTCGAACGGGGGGTCAAGTACTACGAGCAGGATCGGATTCAGAAACTGGAGGTCGAGGGTGGAGACATTACTGCAATCGTTCGTGGATCCCGCGATTACGACATCTCAATCGATATCGACGACGACACGATTCGGACCGTCTGTAGTTGCCCCTACGACTATGCTGGAGATTGCAAGCACATCGTCGCTGTACTCTTGGCCGTCGAAGATCGCTCATCCGAGTCAACTGCTGAGACAGCCGATTCATCAGATAGCTCCGAGACGGTCGATGTTGAAGCCCTGATCGATCGGACGCCTGACGACGAGCTTCGAACGTTTCTCCTCGACATCATCGCGGACAACCGTGATATCCGTGAGCGCTTCGTCGCATTTGCTGGCGAAGAGCCAGGTAAGACCGTCTACGATTACAAACAAGAAATCGACCGTCTGTTCGAGGATGCAGCCGGTCGTGGTGGCATGATCGAATACGATACTCGTATCGGCTTCTCCCAGTATCACGACCTGGCGGAAATGCACCGAGGCCGTGGAAACATTGGCACAGCGACCGATATCTACCGTGCGCTGGCGGAGGCAATCCGCGAAAACATGAATCGAATCGACGACAGTAGCGGGCACTACGGTCGCGAATTGAGCCGTGCTATTGAGGAGTACGCTGAGACGATCACCGAACAAGGGTATGGACACCCAGAAAAGCGACCGCACATCGAATATCTCTTCGGGGAATTCATCGATGCGGATTACGGGTTTGCCAGCGAGGACTACGCCGAAGCATTACGGACGATCTGCACAACGAGGGCGGACCTCGAATACTGGCTCGAGCTGTTGGATGCACACGTTTCGGGTGTCGATCTCGAGCCAGAGGCCCTCAAAGCATCGGTCGGCTCTTCGACGGAGACGACTCAGGACGACGTTCAAGAAGACATCTCATCAAGCGAACCGACAGACGGTTCGAACGCGCAGTCGGAAGACGAGACAGACACAACTGGCGAAAACGGGCGGACCGACAATGTCCTCTATACTTCGGATTTCGCGACCGGACCGCTCTCTACGGACGAATTTACTGGCGGAACGCTTGATGTCGAGCATTTAGCAGTCGGACCACTAGAGATCGGGTACTTCGTCGGCGATGCGTTTGACGAGCTTCGAGTGGACGCTCCAACAACCGTCGAACGGCACACTGCTGGAATCGAATCGCCCGAATCCAGTGCTTCCAAGTCAGATCTTGCTTCGAAGTTCCAGAAACGACGTGTTCTCTCGACTTACGTGTACGTGCTGGAGGAACTTGGCGAGGAAGATGTTCTGGATACGCTGTACGAAGAGATCTACCTTGAAGACAAGCGGTTCTGTAAGGCGTACGCCGAGCGGCTGATCGAACAAGACGACGAAGAGCGTGCACTTGAGGTCGTCGAACACGGAATTGACACATTCCGTTCGACGACTGACCTGCGCTGGCTCGCCGTCGATCTTTACCGAAATCGGGAGCCGGACAAATACAAGGCGCTGTTGAAGCAACTGTTCCTCGATCACTCCGAGTGGGACGCCTACGACGAGCTAAAGGAGGCCTGTACCGGTCGCGAATGGGCGTCGATATACGGAGAGTTCGAGCGTAAACTCGACCAGCGTGACCGACAACGGCTGATCTCTATGTACGTCCACGAGATGGATCTCGAGAAGGCATTCTTCGAACTGAAGGAAGCCGAGAATCTACCGTGGATTCGTCGCTATCAGGATCCGGTCGCAACGGTCGATCCGATCGAGTATTTCGAGATGTACCGCGAACAGCTGATTCCGTTTGCAGCCGGTGATACTGGGCGTCGTCATTACCGGGAAATTGCAGATCACTTGGAGTCGATGCAGGAGTTGGTTTCTGACGCCCAGTTCGAAGAGTTCGTCGAGTTCCTGAAGGAGGAACATTCGAATCGGCCAGCATTCCTCGACGAACTCGAGAAGGCAGGGTTTTGACTCACTCGATAACCTCCTTGAACTCCCCATCACGACCTGCAAACACTCGAACGTCTGGTCCGTCTGATATCGTGGTCAACTGATCTACAGTCGCTGGAACAGCGTCGATATCCAGTTCCCAAGGAACCGTATTGAATACGATTGCGAGAGTCGTGTCTGTATTCGTGCCTGTATCGAGACGATGGAGTCGATCGCGAACGAGGACTTGGCCGAGAGCGGTGTCGAACGCCGATGCCTCGAACGTTTTCGCCGTTTGAACGATCCAGTCACTCTCGTCCGTCTCGATGATGGCATCGACCGTCCGAGTAATTATCTCGCCGACTGAACTGTCCACTCTGTGCGCGGGCGAGTCGGGGAGTTGTGATGTCCCGACAACAACATCTCGATGAACAGTGCCGTCAACGACATCTGCTGTGAGGAACTGCTCGATGACGGTTCGCTCGCGTTCGTCTTCATCCATGTACTTCTCCTCGATCGCTTCCAGCCCATGATTGGCGGCTTGATCGAGAAATCCGAGTGTGGTATCCGTAGGGTCGACGTCCGGCCCATAGCCGATTGGATCACCACGGTGGGTTGTCGCCCAGACGAGTCCGTCGTCGATGATGCCAACGTACCCATCGATGTCGACGTGTCGGCCACTGGCTTTGAATGCCTGTGACGGCGATTCGTCGATATTCGAGCCGAGCGTCCGGTTGTAGTGGAAATCCCGGTCGTAGACGTCTTCCGGCGGGTTTTCACGTATATCCCCCGGAAAGACCTGGATCGATCCATACCGATTGTTCACCCGCTCGATCTCGACTGTGATGCCGTACTTGTCGGAGATCGTGTACAAGAGATCGATGATCTGCTCGTGATCGTCGTAGTTTGGTGCGTCAGCATAGTAGCGAAGCTTCATGGCTTTTCACCTCCCCGTTCGTCGGACGCCCTCGCGTCAGTCAGTCGGTTTTCGACGTCCTCGAGACAGTCGGCTACCATCGACGCTCCTTCGAGAGGACCCTCGACCTCCAGCGCCGCTCGGTACAGTTCCGCAGTACGCTCCAACTCTTCCATCGATAGCTCGTCGGGATCATCGAGCCAGTAACTATCCGCGAGTTTCTTGTACGCCCAGGGATCCTCGGGATACTCCTCGATGAGCGCCTCGAACTCGGCCCTGCTGTCAGCGATTCTGTCTAGCTCCGCGAGCGAATCGGCGACGAAGTGGCGAAAGTCGAGAAGAAACTCGTCGTCTGCATCCGGGAACTGCTCGCAGACCTCTCGACAGAACTCGAGTCGGTGCTTATGATACGCCGGATCGTCCTCAGCGACGGTGGCAAGATCGTTGTCGAGCGTTCGAATGTACGCCTTGAGCGAGAGAAACGTCGGTAATGTTCGGTCTGCTTCTTCGATGGTCGTACTGTCGTCGGGTATGACGGCGAGGATGTACTCCCAGGCAGTTAGCCACTGCTCGCAGGCCTCAGCGCGGTTTCCTTTCTCCCGGAGGTCGCGACCCTCCTGTACGAAGTCGTATATCCGTTCTTTATTCGGAACCTCGGGTATCCAGCGCTCCCAGAGTTCCTGTGCTGCCATCCAGATAAAGTCCTGATCGTAGCCCGTGGCATCGACCTCGTATTCGGCTTCCCACTGCTCAGAGAGTGTCGTCGCCGAATCGAGGTCTTCTGCCCGGTTCCGAAACGCCGTCTCGTTTGTTTCGATGCCGTGGTCCGCGAGTTTCTCAACGATTTCGTCCGTCGAGAGTGCTTCGACATCACTGAGTTCCCACGCATCAGCAGGATAGGTGCCGTCTGATGTATTGACTGTTCGTTGTTCACGCTGGATGGATTGGTTGCCGTCCGTGTCTGCGTCGTTACTGCTCTCATCTACGCCGTGTTCGTCGACGTATTGCTCGACACGCTTTCGGTCGATTCGGCTCAGTTCGTCACGTTCGTGGGACTCGTAGAGATGCTCTCGGAGCGCAGTCTCCTCCTCGAAAGTTTGCTCGCAGTAGCGACAGTCGCTCATTAGCTGGGGCTACGCATGCGGGTAGAAAAAGCAACAGGTGTCAACAGGAAATCGGTGACGAAGCGACCGCGGAATCTGCGATCTCGGCCTCCAAAGCGCCTACCTTACCAAGTAATTCGAAGAAGCATGCCAACCGCTTGGTAAGGTGGGATCGCTAATCCGGATCAGTAAAGCAGCACTCATCACGTATCTCGAAGCGTCAGCATAGCGTGTCAGTCCTAAATAAGGCACCACTCAGAAGCCCAGGCTGACCGCCCATAGTCGTTACTTCCCGAACAAGCCGAGGGAGTGCTGCCTGAACACCACGAAACAGTCACTTTCTGTATGATTGAGCACCTGAGACACTCTGTTAGCTCACAATTTCAGCAATCGGATGCTACCGATCTCGATGGCATTTCTCGAGGTGTCTCTGTAATCAGATAACCTGTTACATCTTGAATTCCGGGAGCGCTGCCGTATACTACACCGGAAGGACGTGAAGTACGATTTCGTGGAGTGCAATGGTCCAAACCATCGCGTGTGTGACTGCGGGTACCAAGAGATTCTCTGTGCGTTCGTATGCGTATCCCCAAGCCAACCCAGGTATCACCGTATCAATTCCCCAGTAGAGGCTGCCACCGAAGCTTACACCCTGAGTCATCAGTCCGACGAGGAAATGCATCACACCGAACAACAGCCCACCGAGGATCACAACACCGAACGTATCGAAGGCAGCGCGAAGCCGACCTTGAACGATTCCGCGATAGACGAGTTCCTCAGCCGGTGCAGCAAACAGATACATCCCGATGAATGCGACCGGCCAGAGCAAGGGCCGTGTTTCTAACGCGAGTTGCTCCATTCCAGTCCCCGGTTGTGGATGTGGGAGTCCGACCGCAGCCAATACCGGAGGGAGAACGACTCCCTGGGCTGCGAAGAGGAGGGGTAACCCAACGATCCAGCCGACATCTTCGAGCGTCGGCCATCGGATCTTGACGTACCGGTCCCAATCGCCCTGCCAGAACAGGTACGCAACGGCGAAGCCAGCAAATCCGACCTGGATATAGTTCCCCTGGAGAACGCGAACGACGGGTGACTCACCGAGGTCAAACACCGATACGAGACCTCCCATCGAAATGACGCCGATTAATCCGGCGAGTAACGCACCGACGGTGATCCCGAGCCCAGCGAAAGCTGCACGAACTCGTCGTCCGCGTCTCGGTTCCAACGCAGCTGAAATCTCGGACGGAAGGTTCACGATGAACCACACGCCGGCGCGGCGTCCGACCGGGTCCGAGGACTAGTTCTTCGAGTTGGAGGCAGTGAATCTCGCTGATCAGTCCCTGACAGCGGTGGGTGAGGGGCCGGCATAGCTGCTCCGTAGTGGTCAGGAACGAGGGCTACATAGGTGTGCTCTCTCGTATAATCGACCGCGAGACGGGTGTTCGATGGATTCTTGATGGGAGGGCATATCCAGTACTCAATCGTCCACATCAAAAGTGTATCTCAGGCTAAAAATCTGGTTTTAGGATCGAAGCCGATCGATTCGATCTCCGAGCGCGACCCTGATCGAGAGGGGGTTCGGAATCCGTCGTCGTGTCGGTTCTAGCGCGTGTACCTCAGCGTATTCGGTGAGCGCATCGGCAACGGTCGCCCGCCCGACCTGTTCGGCAGCGTACTCGTCAGCCGCGCGAATCCGCCGTTGCGAGAGGGCAAAACCCACGAGAACCGATGTCAGTGCGACCCCGAGTAACAGCCACTGTGGACCGTTCCCGATGACGGATGCGATGAGTGTGATACCACCCACGAGCACCGACACGACCCTGACCTCGAAGACGTGGATCCGGAGCTTTCCGGCCTCGACCGCCAGCAACGCGGTGGCGGTCTCGTCGTCGAAGGCGTCGAGAAACGTGCTCGTAACGAAGAGACGCCGGTAGTTCGGCGGACCGCGGACGAGCGAATCCGCGGTTTCCCCGTTCTCGGTATCGAGGATCCGCACGTCTCGAACGCTGAGACCTGCGCGATCACAAAGTCTCTCCACTCGATCAGCAGTGTCTCCAGTCGGCCTCGATGTCGAACGAAGGATTGAGATGAGCCAGGGTGCCGCGTACAGCATCCCGACCACGAGTGCTGCGAGTCCGGCAGCGAGGGCGAGCGGTGACGACTCGATCGAGACCACCTGCAGTGGTACCAACACCACGGTGAGAAGAGCACTTACCCCGATGACATACCGTGTCATCTTGCGGATCGACGTACTGGTGGCGAGATCGACGTCACGCACGTCGCGGATTCCCCGTACCGTCGGAAGATACGAGATAATCCAGACACAGCCGGCTGCGAGGAATGTGACGAAATCAGCGAGAACCCGAGTCACAAGCTCCGGAACGGCGGGCAGGGTTGTGAGGAGGGCCGTACCGAATCCGGTCAGGGCGAACACAGCATAAGCGAGCAGTGTGTACGGGAAGAGAACACCTGCATACAGCAACCGATACTTTCCAACAGGGTTTCTGAGCCGACGAACGACAACGCTACCGGTAGCGCCAAGGAGACTTCCGATGAGCGCGAGTCCCACGAGTGCAACACTAGCAGCACTAAGGGAGATCGGCGTAGTTTGGAGGGCAAGCATATCTGCGTCTTCCCGCAACACGCACTAAAATCATAGCGTAGTAGGACGAAACCCCACTTGACGAGGAACGAGTCGGTCGTTTAGATGCAGTAAAAGACCTCATCTATTCCCCTCGATCTGCAATAGTCCCGGCGTTGAAGTGTGATAGCTCTAATATTCAACTGATGCCAGAATTAACATTCCACGGACTCAACATCGGGCGAGTTGAGCCGAACGACGACCTCGTCGATCGAATCGTCGAAACGACAGCTGAAGAGTATCCCCTGTCAGACGGTGATATCGTCGTCGTCACCGCGAAGGTCGTATCGTTCGCCGAGAACCGACTTGTCGAGGCCGACGAGGTCGAAGTTACTGACCGCGATCGGCGAGTGGCCGATATCACCGGCATCGATCCGCGGGAAGTCTCCGTGATCTACGATGAAAGCGAGGTTATCGGTGCGATCCCGATCGCAGAGATCGGCGAAGACCTGCTGTTGGAACACGCTGTCGACCCCGAGGCAGCGCAGGAAGCACTTGAGGAGGTCCCAGCGATGCTCGTGACCGAGCGCAACGGACGGCTCTGTACAAACGCGGGTGTCGATTGGTCGAACAGTCCAGGCGGGATGATGACGTTGCTGCCTGAAGATCCCGACGAGAGTGCCCGTTGTCTCCGCGAGGGGATCGAAGAACGGACAGATACAGATGTGGCCGTCGTTTTGGCTGACTCGGAAATCGCTGGCCCAGGTTCGATGGACCTGGCGATCGGGTGTTCGGGAATCGAAGCGATCGATAGCAATTTCGGACAAACAGACCTGTATGATCAGCCGAAGGTTGGGGGCGTTGACCTCGTCGCAGACGAGCTCACAGCCGGGTCAGCATTACTGTTCGGACAGGCGGACGAACAGATCCCCGTTACGGTCGTCCGAGGGCTGGAGTACGAAGATGGAGAGGGTGTGCCGAATTCGGGCGGTGTCGTCCGCCGCGGACTTCGCAAGAGTGTACAACTGACGGCCCGCCTGAAGGCCCGTGAATGGTTCTGACACAACTTTAGGAGGCAGATCCAAGCCTATCGGAACAATCCCGACAGAAAGCTCCCAACGAGACCGATATTAAGCTCCCACCAAACACTGGTATTGCGTGTCGGATGTTTTGGGCTAGGCGAGGGTATCAATGCTCGGCAGAGGAGGGCGTCCAAGTGATTTCTCGACGCTCGATACAGGACGTTCGAGGTTAGTGATCGGATGGACGGGGGGAGTAATGGGTGTGCGGCCCCTCGTATGATGGAGTGGCTGACCTGATTACCGAATACGCCGAGTACGACGAGTTCGCCCGTGAGTATCATTCAGGGACTCTCGCCGACTACGATGTCTCGCTCGACGAAGCCAGAAGACGGGGACTTCTCGACGAGCAGCGGACCCAGAAATTGTGGCAGTTGTTAGGGCTTCTCGACTTCGAGGAACTGCTTATGGAGGCGACCTTCCGGGTGCTGAGCAAGCACGGGTACAAGGACCTTCGAGTCCCCACGTGGCCGCTTGACGATGTGTGTTCGGCTGTGCACGCAACTGCAAACGCTGCTCTAGGTGCGATATACCTCTCTTGGGTAACGAATATTACACCCCGCCGTATTGGTTTTCATAAGACAGTTTATGGCCAATGAGCCGGAAGACGATGTTCTAAGTCTCTACGAACTCGTCCGCGACGGAAAGACGAAAACCCTCATCAGGTACCTGAAGCGATCCAACAGCCCACAAACCAGAGAGACAGCGGCGGAGCGACTCGGCGACTTCGCGGACATCGCTCGGAGCGGTGATGAGACGCTGATCATTCGGGCGCTCATCACCGCTGTCCTCGAGGACGAATCGTCGGACGTCCGCGCCCGCGCGGTCGACTCCCTGGATCGGCACGGTCGGGAGGCGATCGACCAGTTGATCACCGAGATCGCCGACTTCGACGCGGGACAGGCGCCGGACTGGCTGACGAGCAAAAAGCTCGTCGAGTGGCTCGACTCGGAGGAGGTGGAGTTCCAGCTGGTCGCCGCGTCGGCACTGGGGCGCATCGGTGACGAGCACGTGGTCCCGTACCTGGTTGAGGCATTCGACGATCTAGATCCCCGTGTCCGGGAACGGGCGGTCAGTGCCTGCGGACTCATCGGCGATCCACGGGCGATTGACGCGCTCGCGAACCGACTCGACGACAGCGAGCGGATCGTGCAACAGGCGGCGGCCGAGGCGCTCACGATGATCGGCACTCAAGCGGCGCTCGAGCGACTGATTCCGGCCGCCCAGTCGAACAACAAACGCGTCCGCTACATCGCCGTCTCCGAACTGAGCCAACTCCGGAACGCCAAGCCGCTTACCGTCCTCGTCGAACGGCTCACGGACGAGTCCTCGGATGTCCGGCAAGCGGCGACGTTGTCGCTGATCGAACTCATCGCTGCCGACACTGCCGCCGACGACGAGGTCCGCCAGGCCGTGAAAGATCAAATGCGCACGATCGACGACGCGGAACTGATCCCGCGGTTGCTCGATATCCTCTCCGACACTTCGCGGACGTCGATCAAACGAACTGTCGTCTGGCTACTCGGACGCGTCGTCGATCCCACGGCGGCGGACATCGATGCGGTCCACGAGGCCCTCTTGGGCCTGCTCGATGCGGAAGCGTTCGCCGATGAGGCTGCAGACAGCCTCGCAGAACTCGAGAGTAAAACCCTCGAGAACCGCCTGCTGGCGTTCATTCGGCAACAAGACGGATCGACGGAGGCAAAAGAACGCGCCCAAGAACTCCTTGACCGGATCGATGTCGACAGAGTAGACGACTCTGTCCGCGACTCCGTCGAGTACACCTACGTTCGGGACCCCGCAGACTACACCCGACAGAAAGAAAAGGAAAAGAAAAACGAAGGGAACTGATAGGGATTATCGTACGTCGTCCTAGATTTCTCGCCGGACGATACGGCGAGAATCTCCGAACAGTTACGATAAGCCCTATGAGACGGCCCGTCCCGCACGCACAGTTCAGCCTTCTGACTCGAACACCAGGCCTTTCGCTTCGACTTGCAGATCGAATATCTGTTCGAAGACGTTCATCACCGACTCCGACTGTGCCTTCGGGTTGACGTAATAGTGTGATAGTGCGTCTGATCGATCACATCGAGCGGTGAACCCACGGAGGAACTGGAGCACGTCCTGAACCTCGAACTTCTTGATGATCTCCGAGAGGATGTCGAACTCGAGTGAGACCTTTCCCGTCGATTCGTGTTCGCTGAGGACGCGTGAGACGGTTTCGCCCAGGCTGGAGAGGCCGAGACCTTTGTTCAAGTGAACGATCTCGAGGGGAATCGTTTCGAGGTCGATGCCGTCGACTCCCGAGAACGGTTGTGATTTGGTCGTGATGACGATCGTCGACGCCGGCCACTCTGCAAACTGGTCCCGTATGAGTTCGATCCGCTGCTTCGGATCCCGCGTGACGAATATGTAGATGTTCGCCGGCGTGAGCAAGTGGATCCGAGCGCCGTTCGCTCCGGTGCTTTCCAGTGGTGCCTTGACCAAGATGCTCCCAGTTCTGTCGATCCCGTCCGCGAGGTGGACGTCGGGCTTGAGGTGTGGTTCGACGTGGTCGAAGAGGTGGTCTTTGAATTCGGTTACTGCTTCATCGCGTTCGTGATGGTGATTTTCCCCCTCACAGTACGGACACGACCATCTGTAACTGAAATCCTCCTGCCCGATGTTCCCGTGGTAGTGGCTGAGGAGATGTGATTTGACTGACTCGGCCGCTTGCTCCCGACTCGCTGCCCACGACGAGAAGTCGCAGTGTGGACACCGCCAGCGATGTACCATACCGCATCATTCTCCTGAGCTGATATAAGCGGTGGGAATCGCCTGTCGCCGTTCAATGTATGCGTCCGCCGAGGCGAAAGAGCTCTTGCGTATCAGATATTACTCAGAACAGCTATGAATACCTAGACTTGATTTCTAAAATGTGAGTTCTACTATTAGAATACGTAGAGTTTGGTGAAATTTGAGTCCCACAACTAGCCTCTAGCGTAGATAGTACGGTGCTAGCGCTGACTGTACATTAACTGCGACCTGAAAACTCAAGTTCGAACGGAAAATAATATCATAATATTAGGTAATATTGAAGGCCGATAAGTTGGCGTACTGCAGCCCCGACTCCGCTCAGATGCCACACCACTGCCGCGTTCGACCACTTCGCTTCGGCTTGGGCGTGTTATTGCAAGGTGTGCGGTTCCGGTCGAGCGCCCGCAAGCAGCTTCAATTATATAAATGACTCCCTTAATGTTAAGTATTGCCGTGAGTAGTTGTAGCACGGAGGTACGAGAAATGTCAGGGGACGATACCCTATTCGTCCGAGAAGCGACAGGATTGGTCAGAGACTGGTCATCGTACGACGCAGGAATCTACGCGTTCCTGTCAGTGAACATCGTCACGTTGGGCTTCTACATCTGGACGTTCAACGCGTTCATTCCCCAGGGAAGCCCGATACTGGCGACGCTCATCGCTGTCGTCGCGCTCACGCTTCAGAACCTCGTGTACGCGACACTCGTCGCGTCGATGCCCCGTGTCGGGGGCGACTACGTCTGGCAGAGCCGGCTGTTGAGCGGTTTTTGGGGGTTCTTCCTCTCGTGGCCCGGCTGGGTATTCATTCTGTGGCTGTGGGTCCCGATCTACGGATCGATCCTCTCGTGGCTCGTGTTGGGTCCGGTTTCGGCGCTGTTCGGATTCGTCGAACTGGCGAACTTCTGGAACTCCAGTCTCGGTCTGTTCGTCTCCTCGATGGTCGTCGTCGCGTTCGTGTTCGTCTACGTCAGCCTCGGAATGAAGTGGTACGCGCGCATCCAACAGGCGCTGTTCTACGTCGGCGTCCTCGGGTTGCTCATCTTCATCGGCGGGTTACTCACCACGTCGCCCTCGCAGTTCCAGACTGCATTCAACACCCAGATGGACGCGTGGGGAATGGCAGGCACCAGTTACAACGGCATCATCCAGGGGACCTCTGTGAGCTTTGCCCCGCTGTGGAATCTCAACTGGGGGGCATCGTACAAGCTCTTCCCGATGTTACTGTTCTGGATTATGTGGACGGTGTGGGGCTCCACGCTGTTCGGTGAGGTGCGCGAAGCCGGTGAGGTCAAGAAGATGTTCGGCGTTTTCGAGGGCGCGCTCCTCGCCGCCGCTGGCCTCGCGATCGTCCTCTGGCCGCTGTTCGACGCGGCCGTCGGCTACACGTTCTATCAGGCGCTGAATTACAACTACTTCGTCGGCGCCGGCGCACAGCAGTGGCTGTCCGCCCCGACGACGATCGCGGCGATCGCGATGGGCAACGGCGTCCTCGCGAAACTGATGGCGATTCTGATGGGCGGCTGGTTCTTCGCGTGGTCCGGAACGGTCTTCCTCTCGTCGACGCGGGTCATCTTCGCGACGGCGTTCGACCGGACGATCCCCGAGGTGTTCTCCGAAGTCCGAGGGCGCTACAACACGCCGCTCAACGCCATCCTGCTGATGGCGATCCCCGCCGCGATCCTCACGGTGATTTACTTCTTCGCGCCCGGCTTCCAGACGCTGACACTCGCGGCCACCTTCGCGATCGCCGTCACCTTCTTCGGGACGACGATCGCGTGTATGCTATTCCCGTGGCGTCGACCCGAGCTGTTCTCGAAAAACCCCGTCTCGAAGTACGAGGTCGCCGGCGTTCCAGTCATCTCGATCGTCGCCGGCGTGTATGCGGCCATCCTGTTGTCGGTGTTCTACCTCTGGGCGACCGAGAGCGTCTACGGCCTCAACAATCTACGATCGATGGGCTTCCTCGGCGTGCTTTATCTGCTCTCTGCGATCCTCTACGTCGGGATGAAGTACTACCGCGCACAGGAGGGCGTCGACCTCGACACCCTCCACGCGGAAATCCCCAAAGACTGATAGGGATTATCGTCACTGTTCGGAGATCCTCGCCGTACCGTCCGGCGAGGCATCTAGCAGGGCTTACGATAATCCCTATGACGCCACTGAAAACTCGTGTCTTCTTTTTTTGACGACGCCTCACGGTGACCGGCGTTTCTCGAATCGTGCCGGTCACCCGAGCTCTGGGCGCTTGTACCACTGCTTGTGTTCGCCGACGACCGAACGGAGCTTCCATCGAAGCGTCTTCGGCCGGTCGTCGATCGCGTCTCGCAGTGCTTCGACCCGCGAGAGCACTTCGCGTTCGTCGATCGGCAGGTCGTTTGTCTCGACGTATTCGCTGACCCGATCGAGGCTCAGCGTCACCGTACGCCACAGTCCCCAGTCGCTGCTGCAGAGTTCAGCGACGTAGGTCGGGTCGATAGCTTCGTTGTCCCCGGTCGAATCGACCGGGTGATCTGTGAGCATCGCGAGGATGTCACGGACGTCGCGGTCGCTCACTTCGACGATCTGGAGCTTCGAAAGCAGGAGGTCTTCGATTGGAACCGTCGGGTAGTCCTGATCGATCCGGTCGCGGAGGCTCCAGGCGTGACAGAAGTCGAATTTGTCGATGATGTAATCCGCCTTGCGCTCGTTGACAGGATCGAAGAACTCGAGCCGGAACCGCCGCATCGTGTTGAAGCGCTCGTTCGCCTCGTAGCCGAGACCGAGCATCATCTCGACGATCTCCGGTTCCTCCTCGCGCGTTCCGACGAAGTCGACGTCCCTGTATCCCCGCTTGAACGGCTCCTCACGTGCGGTTTCGGCGTGGCGATTGATCGCCGTTCCGCCGATCAACCTGACCGTCAGGTCCCGCTCGTCGGCCGCTTCGACGACGCGCTTTCCCTCCTCGATCGGATCGGGCCGCGGTTCGGGCTCGTTCACGGGGCTTTCACCTCTCGGTGTGATAACACTCATCAAGCAACGTAAACTTATCCCCGAACGAGCCCGACGACGTCGACGTTCGAACCCAAATCGACGACGGCCCCCTGGAGCGAGCCTTCGGAGTAGACGCTCCCCGGGTTGATCGCCGTCGTCTCGCCGATTTCGGTCTGTCCGCGTGACTCGTGGATGTGCCCGTGTAGCGACAGCGGCGGCTGGTACTCCTCGATGACTTCGCGGACGGCTTCGCTCCCGACCGGCTCGGTCGACTGTGCACCGAACTTCGGCCGGAGGTCCTCGTCTAACTCTGGTGCCTCGTCTAACTGTGAATCGTACGGGGGCTCGTGGAAGTTGAAAATCGCGTGCTCGTAGTCGTCGACCTTCCCCACGACGGCCTCTAAGCGCTCGCGGAGTTCGTCTTCGGATTCCTCTCGGTCGGTGTCCCAGGGCGTCGGATGGGTCCACCCGGAACTGGCCATCTCGTATCGGTCCCCGATCTCGACGACGTCGCCCTCGACGAGTTCGATACAGCCCGCGGATTCCCACACTTGATCAATCTCGATGGGGTCGTCGTTGCCCGGGCAGGCGTACACCGGTGTGTCGTCCAATCGTGCCTCCGCGAAGTCGATCCACTCTTCGATTCGCGCTTTCATCTCCGAGAGGAAGATCTCGTTTTGCCGCTCATCATCGTCGGCGCTCTGGAGCTGTTCATACTCCGCTTGATCCATCACGTACGGATAATAGCCCGTGTTCTCAAGCGATTCCAACAGATCCTCGAGTTCGCTCTCCTCGGTGATCGTGTGCTCGTCACCCTGTCGCGTGTAGGTGTAGCGGTCGCCCTCGTCGACGATCGGGAAAATCGCCTTCCCGGTCGTGTCGCCACCAAGGACCAGCACGTCCGCGTCGTAAAAATCCGCGCTGTTGATGAATTTCTTCCAGCACGCGGTCGATCCGTGGACGTCTGTCGCGAAGAACAGCCTGGTCACACCCTGCGGCTTTTCCATTCCAGCGTCCTCGTCTGTGGATGTCTCTTGATTGAGCTTCTCTTTGAGCGTGTTAATGACACTCATTGTCGATCCCATCGAACTATCTCGCTTCTCACAGAAAAAATTGCTGGGGATTTGACCGCTTCGTTGCGACAGGCCTCGTTACTTTGCCATCAGACCAGCGTCGACCGCCAGCGCCGTCCCCGTGACGTAGCGTGCGGCGTCGCTAGAGAGCCACAGATAGGCTTCGGTCACGTCTTGGGGCGTGACCGGCCCGTCGTCCATCACGTTCCAACTGCCGGTGTACTCGTTCAACTCTCCGATCGCTTCCTCGCCGTACTTCTCGATCAGGCCGTTCGTCATCGGGGAGTCGATCCCGGTCGGTGAGACGCAGTTGACGTTGATGCCGTACTCGCCGAGTTCGATAGCGAACGACCGTGTCAGGCCGACTACACCGTGTTTCGCGGCCGTGTAGTGACCGCCGCGATAGCTCGCGCCGTGTCCAGCCGTCGAGGCGGTACTTACGATCTTCCCGCCCTCGCCACGCTCGATCATATGCTGGGCGACGTGCTTCGAGCAGAGCCAGACGCCTTTCAGATCCGTATCGATCATCTCGTCCCACGTCTGTTCGCTCATCTCGTGGAGATATTCGAGATTCCAGATCCCCGCGTTGTTCGCGAGGATGTCGATCCGGCCGAACTCCTCGAGGGTCTGTTCGACGGCGGCCTGTACCTGCGCCTCGTCGCGGACGTCCATCTCGATTCTGAGCGCGTCCTGTCCAGTCTCTTCGACCAATTCGGCCGTCTTGTCGAGATCGCCTCTTGACGCGAGTTCGTAGTCTGATGTTTCGAGGGTTTCACAAATGTCCGTGACGACGACGTCTGCGCCGTGTTCTGCGTACGCGACTGCGTGTGAGCGTCCCTGTCCACGGGCCGCACCCGTGACGAACGCAACCTGTCCGCTGAAATCGTAGTCTAGCATTGTTGGTATCTTGTTTCGGCGGTCACCGCGACGGGTCGTCGAGATTGACGTACACCGTCTTGGTCTGCCGGTAGTGTTCGATCGCCTCTTCCCCCAGGTCTCTGCCGATTCCGGACCGCTTGAACCCGCCGTAGGGTCCCTCGGGTCGGATCGGACCGTAGCCGTTGACGTAGACGACGCCCGCATCGACGTCTGCGGCCGCCGCGTGGACGCGGTCGGTCGACTCCGTTGCGATTCCGGCGGCGAGTCCATACTCGGTGTCGTTGGCGAGTTCGATCGCCTCCTCGTAGGTCTCGAACGACTGGACGGTCTGGACGGGGCCGAAAATCTCCTCGCGTGCGATTTGCATCCCGTTGTCGACGTCGGTGAACGCCGTCGGTTCGACGTAGTGCCCGTCCCCGAGCGCCGGGTCGTCGGGCTGTCCACCACCGACCGCGAGGGATGCGCCTTCGGTTTTTCCCGTCTCGATGTACTCCACAACTGTCTCGAACTGCTCGGCGGTCGTCAGTGGCCCCATCGTCGTGGACTCCTCTAAGGGATCGCCCAGAACGTAATCCTGCGATCGCTCGACGAACCGGCCGACGAACTCGTCGTGGATCTCCTCGTGGACGAGCACCCGCGAGAGCGCGTCACAGATCTCGCCGCTACTGTAGTAGACGCCGTCGGCGGCGGCGTCGACGGCCGTTTCGAGGTCGGCGTCGGGGAAGACGACGAGCGGCGACTTTCCGCCGAGTTCGAGAGTCACCGGCGCGATCCGTCCGGCGGCAGCACGCATCACCTCGGCTCCGACCCCTTCGCTCCCCGTGAAAGAGACCTTTCGAACGTCGCCGTGCTCGACGAGGTGAGAACCGGTCGTCGACCCCCGCCCGGTGACGACGTTCACGACCCCGTCGGGGAGAATTCCCTTCGAGAGTTGCACCATTCGAAGGGTGCTCAGCGGGGCGTGCACCGATGGTTTGAGAACGGCACAGTTGCCCGCAGCGAGCGCCGGGGCGAGTTTCCAGGCCGCGGCCCACGACGGGAAGTTCCACGGCGTCACCTGCCCGACGACCCCGTACGGTTCGCTGCGAGTGTACAGGTGTAACTGTCTATCGACGGGGATCTGCTCGCCGGTCTGAGCCCTAACGACGGAGGCGTAGTATCGTATCGTGGCTATGGCGCCCTCGACTTCGCTTCTCGCGTCGGCCAGCGGCTTTCCCGTATCGAGCGATTCGAGCCGCGTCAGTTCGTCGAGTCGGTCGTCTAGCACGCCGGCCCACTCGGAGAGTCGCCGAGAGCGCTCCGAAGGTGTGCTCTCACTCCACTCGCGTTCGTAGGCCTGCCACGCCGCGGCGACCGCGTGGTCGACGGTCTCCGCATCACAGGCCGGCACGTCGACGATCGCCTCGTCGATCACCGGATCGCGCGTCGCCACGCGCTCGTCGCGTTCTCTCGTCTCCCCGTCGACCCACGGCCCGATTTCGACCGTGAGGAGCGCTTCGGTGTGCGCCGCCCGGTGTCGCTGTCGGATGGCGCGCCGTTCTTCACTTTCAGACATACTCACGAGAGCGCACGGGCGAGGGACACTCGGCGTCGGAGCGCGGGCCGCTGACAGTCCGCCCGCAACATAGGTACCCTCGATCGTTGCGGCGTCTCCGTCGATTTCGGTCCCTTTTGCCGACACGTGACCGTGTGAGTCAAATCGGCTTTCGGCCGCTCGATGCTCTCGATGCTGCATCGATCTCCGGATTGTGCACGTACAGCTACATACATACGATCGAACGTGTGTGATCGCATACCAAAAGCTTTCGGCCGACTCGTTCCGGTCCGCCTCTCCCCGATGATTTCCGTGCGCGGTATGTTAGGGGACCGTTTCCGCCAGTTCCGATTCGAGAGAGTCCACGACGGTCGCGAGTGCGCGGGGAATCTCCGTATCGAGTACCGAGCCATCGATCCGATACGTCGGGCCCGACACGCTGAGTGCGCCCAACACGGTGCCGTCTGCACCGGTGACTGCCTTCCCGACGCTTCTGAGCCCCTCGGCGTAGTACCGATCCCCGATCGAGTAGCCGCGCTCTTGGATCCGGTCGAGTTCGGCGAACAGTTCGTGTCGGGAGGTGATCGTATGCTCTGTGGGTGCCGACAAACCCCACTCGTCGATGATCGCCTCAACTCGCTCCCGCGGGTAGGAGGCGAGGATCGCGAGCCCTGATCCGGTCGCGTGCATCGGATAGTACGTGCCGATGTTCGCCCGGTAGCGTTTCGATCCGTCCCCGGCCCCGTATTTCGCCCACTTGTGGTAGGACTCCGAGATCGTGATGACGCGCCCGTGATCGTCGACGACGAAGTCACACTCCTCTTCGGTCCGATCTGCCAACTCCTCGACGGCTGCTTTGACCGGCGCGAACCACGACCACCGCTCGCGGGCGTACTCGCCGAGGTTCAGGAACTTGAATCCGATGTGATAGATCTCGCCGTCCTTGCGGAGATAGCCGGCGCGCTCTAATGTGGTCAGGTGTTTGTGTGCCGTACTCTTGGCAACGTCGTGTTCAGCGACGATGTCGGTCGTTCGCGCCCCGTCCAACTCCTGGATCGTCGAGAGGATGTCTAACGACGTCTGCGTCGTCTGCACTGTTGGGTGGTCGCGCTGTGACATTGGTTACATTTCTCACGACGACTTCTTAATAGTTTGGCACAATCGAACGTTCTGTGTTCGCCAGTCGCGTTCCAGATCCGACCGAAATCGCCGTCTGTCGCGCCAACCGCCGCTATTGGCCTATAATGGAATATTATTTGAGTATGTGTGCTAATTTCACCGATTTTTGAAAATATCTTGTATATTTGCTCACTCGACTTCTCCGAGGTGACGGCGTGCAAACCGCAGTCCTACGGCAACTTCGCGACCGGAGTTCGCTTATTCGATTCTTTTTTAATGAATATGCGGTCTGTATAACAGTCGTACGGTCGTTATTCTGCTTTGGCCAGACCGCTCGGGCGGTTTCTCCCCCGTCTCGCAAATTGCATCAACTAAAATACTTATTGGCGTAAAATACAAAAATACAACAATTATAAAATTAATAAAATTGCTGTCACTACCGGCATAATATATTTGTATATACTGCTAAAATATTGTGAGAGAAGTCGATTGCGACCCCAAAGTGCACAAAACATTATTTGATCAAGTTATATACAATATCCTTCTTCAGAATCTTTTATAACAAAATAAATCTATTATTATATTAATTATATATTTTTATAGTAATTTCTTTTATAACATAAGGTATCGAATAACTCGTACAGATAGTTACCACTCGCCGAGTGTGAGACGACTATCGTAGCGTATGCAACTGATCGCGCGGCGATCGCACGGCGTCGTTCGATTGAGTGCGTAAATCGCCTCGGGGTCAAGTGGTTCGAGACGGCGGAGCCGTCTCGTCATCACGGAAGACCTTCGGTCTTCCGAACGACCCCGAGGCTTTCGCGTGGACTCCCGTTCTTCGAGATCACCAGTCGTCGGGGAGCTCGTCGCTGTATTCGCCGAGTCGCTCGATGAATGGTCTGACTCTCTCGAAGTTTGATCCCCGTGTGATCGACCCGGACTTTTCGTCCCACTCGATGATGTTTTGCTCCGCTAATCGAGGAAGGTGATTGTGTCGTAACTCGACTTCCAGTCGCTCGATATCGACGTTGGCGTTCGCGCCGGTGTCTGCTGTCTCTCTGCTCGTCTGCTCGGCAATCTCACGAAGCGTCTCCGCTTCCAGGAGGTCCACTCTCTCGCCGGGACCACGTTCTAGGAGTTCCTTGAGGATGTGTCGTTGTTCGTCGCCTGCCAGCAGTTTGAGGGCTTCGGTGGCCGTTAACTCGCCCCCGTCACCGTCAGGGTTCATTCTCGGTCCCACCGTGGCCGGACCCGAAGTTGCCCCCGGGCACTGTGCCTTTCAATTCGAGCTGTCGGGTGCCGTCGATTCGATCTTGGGAACACGTTGTCGGGTACATATCCTCGCTACGTTCTTTTCGATTGAACGTCATTAGTAGGCGCAATCTACGCGCAACAAACTCTCTCCAAGCCGACTCATATGGGAGATTAACACCGCGTAGGTACTTTTATGACCGGATCGTATGTTTTCACGGCGTTGCTGCAGTTGGCGGAGACGGCTACTGTGGCTTTCCGATACGACACCGCGGATTCCACGCTGCGGCTGTCTCATATTTTGGTTTTGTGACCATTTATTCGGCTCAAAACCGCAACTGCAAACAACGAGAACGACGAACGGCCGAGATGATGCTCTACCTCGCCAACTCCTCCGGCCACCGCACGACTCACTACCGCCCCTCAGAGAGGTGGTCCCGATGACCGACGATCAGGAGCGGGCCGTCTACCAGCACGAGTGGAGCCACGTTTCGCCGTCTATCGCCGTCGTGGAATCTCTCAGCGATGCCATCCGCTGCGAACCGACAGATCTCCCCGCACTAGGGGAGGCGGTCGACGCCGACGCTCTCGACCGACTCTTTTCGGGACCGGGCTCTGGCCAGCCGATCCGCATCTCGTTCACCTACGCCGGACATCCAGTGACTGTCAGCAGCGACGGCACCGTAACCGTCGATCGACTGACCCGCGACTCGGTGTAACCGGCTAACTGATAGGGATTATCGTCACTGTTCGGAGATTCTCGCCGTACTGTCCGGCGAGACATCTATGCGGACGTACGATAATCCCTATGAGTGTACTGGCCGCTCAAGCGTGTAAAAATCGCCCGAGACCCGACGTCTGTGTGGGGGCCAGTGAAGGGGGTGGGGGCAACCGTCGGGTGTCCGGGCACTTAGAGGAGGACCCGCCAACCCCTTCGTTATGATCCTGTTAGCGCGGGTTTGTCGTTGACTACACCCCACGACGACATCGACGTGCATATTGGCCTGACATACTGTCCGGTCCCGAGTGATTATTCCCCATATAACCAAGATGATGTTAGGCAATCCCAGCCTGTATGTCAGAACGGACCAGTTCGACGAACTCGAATCGACGCTGTGAACGCTGCGGTGCGGCTGTCAGCAAACAGTTCGTGCGCGTGTTCGGTCTCGATAACACCGTTCACGGGTGTCTGAACTGCCTCACGCGGACGCAGTTGGCCGTCGGCGAGGCGGCGCTGCGCGAGGGGAGCGACGGGACCGGCGCCACTCGGGTCAAGTGGCCTGCGGGCGGGTCGCCCTAACTTCCCGCTGCACACACGTCCGCTATTCGGCCCTCCAGCGCAACACGCCCGCAGGCACCGACGCTTGTCCTCCCTTTTTCCGCTCACTGATCCACGTCCAGCGACAGCAACTACGCACCGCTCGTGAGTTTTCACACACGTGATCGCACACCGCTGTGCGATCAGCTCTGTATTCAGTTGCGACCCTACTCTCGTATAGAAACAGCACGCGTTGAATGGATCCCACCCGACCGACAGATTCGGTCTGTTACTCTACGGTGACGCTCTTGGCCAGGTTCCGTGGTTTGTCGATCGCCCGATCACGGATCTCGGCGGCGTGATAGGCGAGCAATTGGAGGTGCACGTTCGCCAGGACGCCGGCGAGGTTCGGTTTCACGTCGGGGAACTCGAGGTAGTCGTCGACGGACTGTCGCACCTCGGTCGCCGACGCGGGGCCGACTCCGATGACCGGCGCGCCGCGGCTCTGGGCCTCCCGGATGTTGTGTAGCGTTCGCTCGTCGTTCCGGCCGGTGAACACGGCCACGATGACGGTCGCCGGCGTCACGAGCGCGAGCGGGCCGTGTTTCAGTTCGCCCGCCGCGAACCCCTCGGCGTGCTCGTAGGTGATCTCTTTGAACTTGAGTGCGCCTTCGAGCGCGACGGGGTAGCCGACACCGCGACCGATGAAGAAGTACGACTCCGCCTCCGCGTACTGGGTAGCCAACCGGGCTGCACTTCCGTCGCTGACGACGGTCTCGACTGCATCCGGGAGCGTCCCGAGTTCGTCGATTTGAGTTCCCTCCACGCCGCCGTCAGCCGTCGCTTCGGTCGTATCCGGCCACATCTCGCGGTCCTCTGACTGGGACGCTCGACCAACCTGGAGGTGATCGGCGAGGAGTGCGAGTGCAGCGACCTGCGAGGAGAACGTCTTGGTCGCGGCAACGCCGATCTCCGGACCGGCCCGGATGAACAGCGCGTCGTCGGCCTCGCGTGCAGCGCTCGATCCGACGACGTTCGTGACCGCGAGCGTCCGCGCCGGCGACTCCTCCGCCGTACGCAACGACGCCAGCGTGTCCGCCGTCTCACCGCTCTGGGTCACGGCGACCACGAGCGTCCGATCTGTCACTGGCATCGGATCGTGGGCGAACTCGTTGGCGCGCAGCGCGGTCGCCTGGATTCCGCGCCGGCGAAGCAGCGTGCTCCCGTACATCGCGGCGTGATAGGAGGTTCCGCAGGCAACGAAGACGACGTCGGATACGTCGTCGAGGTACTCCGGCGGGAACTCTTCGAGTACGCTCCGGCCGTCTTCGATCCGCCCGTCGACAGTCTGTCGGAGCGAGACCGGCTGCTCGTCGATCTCCTTTCGCATAAAGTGACTGTACACGCCTTTACGAGCGTCGCCGGCGCTCCACTCGACAGTCTCGACCGTTCGATCGATGGGCGTTCCGTCCTGGTCGGTGATCCGATAGCCGTCGGCGTCGAGCGAGACCACGTCGTCGTCTTCCAAGTAGACCACGCGGTCGGTGTATTCGAGGAACGCGGGGACGTCGCTGGCGAGGTAGTTCGCGTTCTCGCCGATGCCGAGAACGAGCGGGGACCCGTTGCGGGTCGCATAGATAGTGTTCTCGCCGTCGACGACCATTGCGATCGCGTAGCTTCCCGCCAGCCGCTCCGTCGTCTCGTGGAACGCCGCTTCCGGATCGGCACCGTCTTCGAGCGCCGCTGCGACGAGGTGGGGAATGACCTCTGTATCGGTCTCGCTCGTGAACTTGTGTCCGGCATCGCGGAGTTCGCTTCGGAGGGCATCGTGGTTCCGAATGATGCCGTTGTGGACGACTGCGACGCGACTCGTGTCGTCGGTGTGCGGGTGCGCGTTGGCATCGGACGGCGCACCGTGGGTACTCCAGCGCGTGTGACCGATGCCGATAGCGCCGCCAAGTCGACGATCCTCGAGGGCGGCTTCCAGGGCGTCAGTCTCGCCTTCGCGCTTGCACACGGAGATCCTGCCGCTCTCGTCTCGGACGGCGACACCCGCGGAGTCGTACCCCCGGTATTCCAGATTCTGGAGGCCGGAAACGAGCTCGTCGATGGCGTCACCGAAGCCGGCGCGGGCGATGATCCCACACATCGCTACTGCCTCGCTCGATCGGGTATATCGACGCGGTACGATCGCGGCTCCTCGGATCTATTTCGTCGGGTCATAAGTGATCGGAGCCGTCCCGAGCGGGGCCGGAACGACCTGCCCTATCTCACACTCTTATGTGCTTTGTTATGATGACACAACCGTTGCAGAAGCTGACTAACGGCTGGCAGCGCAGGATTCGATATTCTTCCGTACGTCCCGGGCTCCGGCGGCAGAAGGCGCCTAACGCGCTGCGATCGAGTGTCACTCGGAGGAACCCGACCAGTGGTACGCTGCGAGTGCACCGATGAGCACCAGCGCCCCCATCGCGACGATCGGTTGCGGGCCGGCAAGGATGACGACAGCGGCGTAGGAAACGGCTGCCACCGCGGAGACGCCACCGTAGTAAATCGGCCAGCCGGACTTGGCGTCGACGTCCCGTTGCAGGTACTCGTGATATCTGTCCGCCATCTCGCCACGTTCGACCGTTCCGCGGTTCTTGTCGAACTCGATCGCGTCGGCGTCGTCCATCTTGGGGAGGTGGCACTGATACAGGCCGACGTAGACGCGTTTTCGTTCCTGGGCGTTGAGTGCCTGCGGCGGCTTGTCGTTCTCGATGCCCCCGATGTGTTCAGCGAGATCGCTGAGAGTCGTCGAGCCGTCGCGTTCCTCGAGTGCTTTCATCACGAGCCGTCGGCGACGATTCCGGAGCACGTCGAAGACGACGTCGAGCGATGGTTCGGGCGGCTGGGACTCCTCTGCGTCGGTGGTCTGAGGCGATTCTGTATCGGAACTCGATTGCTCTTTGTGGTCTTGTTTGGACACGCTCATGGTTTGTTCGGTAGTCGCGACGGATGCCCAGAGAGCGCATCGCACTCTGTGGCGCTGTCAGATCTGGTATCTTCGGATGTTGTCTCGTTCAAGCTCGGCGTAACTGCCTCGCTGCGATACGGGTTGTCTTTATTCGGGCCAGCGTCCCTTGGCGGGCCACCCCAGATTCGGGAACTGCACTGCGTCACGACTGGCGTTCCTCGCGCTAGTAGCTCATCACCGCACGAGCGCGCCCTGTCTCCCCTGGTAAATCCTTGCATAGCCTCGGTATGTCTTATTTGTGACCGGATGCCGCGGGCGGTAGGCCCCGACTCATCCGGTCACAATCAGTTGCTGTTTGTCGTATGACAGGCTCATAATTTAGAAGGAGGATATTAAAACCATACGACGCTTTTGGCGAATAATCCTGTATTATGACGTTCCTAAGACTGCTATAGGGTTTCATAAACTTCCCTCAGTGTGGCAATTAGGGTATTCTGCGGAACTGATCGGTATGACCCGCGTTGTTCGAGTCGGCAAACGATCCCGTCGATCGCGCACCGATGATACGTACTTGCCTACCGGCCACGCGGCCCCACCGTAGCCGTGACCCTGGATCGGTGCTGCGTTACCTCTCTCACATCGAGATACGTCCGGACAAAAACTCTCTGCGCTGTCGAAACCGGCAGTTAGTCAGGCGCGGTTGCGGACGCCACCGGTTTCAACGCAGCCCCGAGCGGATCGACGGCGTCCAAATCAGTGTGACGTCAGTGCACCGAACACTTCGCGGACGCCAGGTGCCCCGTCGAGGAGCCAGACGACGAAACACCCTGTGAGAGTGACGAATCCGATGAGCGTCGCCGTTTCGGGAGTTCCAGCGAGAATCTCGCCGACGTAGCCGCTGAGATACTCCTGGAACGTCGTGATGAATCCGCCTTCCGGAGTCTCCCCCACCGGATCAGCGATCCGAGCCGGCCAGAGAACGTTCTCGATCGGAACCCGTCCCTGGTTCAGGTACCCGAGGAGGAGATCCCCCGGCAGGTGACACAGATAACCGATCGCGAACGCCGCCCCGAGATGGCCGCGGTCGTAGACGTGGGCCACGTAGACGGCGCCAATCGACAACGGAACCGCGAAGAGAACCGAGTGGGCAGCGCCGTAGCCGGTGCTCACGATGCCGAGCTCCCAACTGAGCGGCTTGTCGACGACGTCGGGAAACTGCGACGCGAGCGCGACGGCCATCGCTTCGCGTCCCGTCGGTGAACGGCCGCGGAGGACGTGAACCACGATCGAGTAGACGAGATAGCCGACGGCGGCGTGTTCCCACGGCCACATCGTTACGTCTGCTCCCGTCGGTCCCTGACCTTCCAGTCCCGGTTCCGCTGCCCGCTGCTCTGGTTGTTCTTCGCACAGTGCCGAGAGTCGTCCTCCGAACAGGATTCGACTCGTCGTCGATGAGTCGGTTCGACTCCTCGCCACGGATTCGCCCGCCAGCGCGGACGAGCGACCAGTTGGTGGCACCCCTGTTGCATTCGGTGAAGGTGGCCCACACACGAGCAAAGTAATATCCAGACTACGAGGGGTAGGATCATCCAACCGTCGCATAACATACACCTAACAAAGCAGATACCTCCGGAAAGAAATACCACCTCCCCGTCGTCGCGAGATTCTGATGTCACCCAACGAACCCCATACGCTGTCGCAGGACACCGCATTCGACCTGCTGAGCAACGCCCGCCGGCGGTTCGTGCTTCGCCGGCTCCAGAGCGATCGCGAGGGAATCGAGCTGAGCGACCTCGCCGAAGAACTCGCCGCCGAGGAAAACGAGGTCCGACCCGACGAGTTGTCCGCACAGCAGCGAAAGCGAACCTACGTTTCATTGTACCAGACACATGTCCCGAAACTCTCGGAGGCCGGTGTCGTAGAGTACGACTCGGAAACGGGCATCGTCTCGCCCACACGGCACGTCGACGAACTTGCACAGTACTTCGAGGAAGGAAGCGAACCATTCCCGTGGCAACTCGTGTATGCGGGCGCTGCCTCGGTAGGGCTTTTGGTATACCTTCTCTCGATCGCTGTCGACATTCCCTTCTTGTCACCGCAGTACGTCGGCATTGCCATCCTGATCGGTCTCGTGGCCGTCAGCGGGGTCCACTACGTGTACAACGAGCGAGCGATGACCAACGGCGCGCGCATCCCGGTCGAATATGAATGAGCAACGATGACAGACACGTGGGACCACATCGGATTCGTGATCAGTTCACAGTACCGCGTCGCGGTGCTGTCCCGGCTCGCCGAGGGGCCAGCGACGCCTTCACAGATCGCCGACGACGAGGACATCGGTATCGCTTCGGTCTCCCACGCACTGACGAGTCTTCGTGAGCGCGGTTTCGTCGATCTTTTAGTCTCCGAAGAGCGCCGCAAAGGGCGCGTGTACGGTATTACCGACGACGGCCAGGCACTCTGGGACGAGATCGAAGCGCAGGGGCTGCTCGACGAGTAGCCAACGCGTGCGGACCGGGGGCTTCGACGCGCGTGGTGAGAAATATTCTCAGCCGAGCCGAGGAATGCCCTCGTTACTCGCTTGCCGCGTTCGTGTCGTGACCGTGACCCCGATGGCTCACTGCTCTTGTTGTTCGCCGTCCTCGTCCGATTCAGCCTCTTCTGGGAGCAGCATTGTCGGATCACGAGCGTAGCCCGACGACTGTGCGAATCGAGCCATCCGGTCCATCTCCTCTTCAGTAAACCAGTCTGACATTCGTAACTACGTTGCAAGAAGGTGGTAATAAATATACCGCTGGTTACAGGTCTGCGACTTCGATCTCCCCGCGCCCTCGGACAGTCACCTGATACTCACCTAACTCGAACGACACGCTTACCCCGTCGTCGCCTGATTGGATTAATCGTGTAAGAGCGTCGGGGTCGATTGCCTCGTACAATCGCGGTTCGAACTGTTGTGCCTCTACACCTGCAATCGCCGAAACCGCCTCGACGACGTCGACGACGATGGTTCCCCGTCCTGGATCGAAATCGAACGTCGTACCGCTACTCGCCGTCGCAGAGTCAGAAATACCGTCTGGTTGTGCTCGTTTCATCCAATCGTCATCGATGCTTGCGCGACCTAGTTTATATATTTCCCGTTATTCCGCGATTCGTGTCACACGTGTGACGCAGCTTCCTCCTCCGCGTTTTGTAGCCGCCGTTCGGCTTCAGCCCGATCTTCGGGGTAGCCGACGTCGATCCGCCATCCTTCGAGTTCGACCGCGTCGATCGTCCGTCCGGACTGTATGAGCAAGTCGATCGCGTCCGAGAGTTCGTACTCGCCGCGATCGGAGGGCTGGACGAGTCGCGTCGCGTGGAAGATCGCCGGCGAGAAGGTATAGAAACCTGTCATTACCAGGTTCGTCGGCGGATCGTCCGGTTTCTCGACGACCTCGACGATCTTTCCGTAGTCGTTCGTGTTGCAGACGCCGTAGCGGGATGCCTCCTCTTGGGGCACTTCTTCGACGAGGAAGGCGGCGTCGACGCGGCTCTCACGCTGCCGGCGAACCACGTCTTCGAGGTTGGCTCGAAAGACGTTGTCACCGAGCATCAGCATAAAGTCGTCCGTGATCTGGTCTTCGACCGTATTGAGCGCGTGCGCGAGTCCGAGCTGTTGCTCTTGGTGTGCGTACTGGATCGGCACGTCGGCGAACTCCTCGCCGTAGTAGTCGACGATGTCCTCGGCGCGATAGCCGACCACGACGAGCAGTTCCTTTGCGCCCAGGTCGGTCAGCTGTTCGAAACAGTGGGTCAGAATCGGTTTCCCGTCGACTTCGACGAGTCCTTTCGGTTTGTTCTCCGTCAGTGGACGGAGGCGGGTCCCCCTTCCGGCAGCGAGCACGACTGCTTGCATACCTGATTCGGGGCTCTGACGTCCTTTTGTTATGCTCCGGTTTCGGTTCTGGTGGCCCCCGGCGACGCTCTGGACGTCGCGTGCGGCACGTCCCACAGCCGCCGTATGGTGGGGAGCGCGCACCCGCCTGAGCGGGAGCAGTGACTGCCTTCCACGTTCTGCAGGCGCTCTGTCCTGTGTTCGACCTGCAAGTTCTGCATAACAAAGCCCGTATCCGCACAGGTGGGGAGTATGCATCTCTGTGTACACGGTCTCGGCTACGTCGGTTTGGCGACGGCTTCTCTCTTTGCGAACAACGGACACGACGTGACTGGCTACGACGTCGACGACGGCGTCATCGAGGCGATTCGAACCGGCGAGCCGTCGATATCGGACCCCGAGTTCGAGACGTATGTGCTGGACGCCCTCTCGTCCGGCCTGACGGCCAGCGACCGGCCGGTCTCTGCGGACGTTCACTTCATTTGTGTGCCGACCCCCTACGACTACGAGGCGGACCGGGCGAACCTGACGTACGTCGAGCAGGCCAGCGCGGCGATCGCGGACGTGCTCGAACCCGACGACGTCGTCGTACTCGAATCGACCGTCCCGCCGGGGACGACCCAGAAGACGCTTGCCCCGATCCTCTCTGACTCGGATCTCTCTCCCGGGGTCGACTTCGACCTCGGGTACACGCCGGAGACTGTGATGCCGGGGAACACGGTGACGGAGATTCGGACGAACGACCGTATCGTCGGCGGCGTCGACGACGACTCGACCGCCACTATCGCTGCACTGTACGAGGACATCATCGACGGTGCGGTCCACACCGCACCGGACGCCACGACCGCGGAGTTCGTCAAACTCGTACAGAACGCCCACCGGGACGTGAACATCGCCTACGCCAATATGCTCGCGCTCGTCGCCGCGGACTACGGCGTCGACGTGCGGACCGCGATCGACCTCTCGAACAACCACCCCCGCGTCGACATCCTCGACCCCGGCCCCGGCGTCGGCGGGCACTGTCTCCCGGTCGATCCGCTCTTCCTCGGGCAGGACTCAGAGGAGACGACGCTCATCGACTGCGCCCGACGCGTCAACGACCGGATGCCCGACTACGTCATCACTCGTCTGGAAGACGCACTCGGCACCGTCCGGGGAGCGACGATCGCCGTCTTGGGGGTGACGTACAAGGGGAACGTCAGTGACACGCGAAACAGCCCGGGGCTGGCCATCGCTCGCCGACTCGCCGGCCACACGCGCTCGGAGCGGCCTCTCCCGGACGGCGGCGACAACCTCGACGTACGCCTCCACGACCCGGTCGCGACGGACCCGACGCTCGCGCTGCAGTCACAGACGGAGGCACTCGACGGCGCTGACGCCGCGGTGATCGCAGCATCACACGACCAGTTCACCGACCTCGATCCCCAACGAGTCGGGGAGCTCCTCGAAAAACGGCTCGTCGTTGATCCGCTCGCTCTGCTGGACGCCGATCGGTGGGCCGACGCCGGGTTCGAGGTCGTCGGACTCTAGCGCGCGGATTCGATCTCGTATTGTCGGACAGAACGATGTGCAACGCATCGGCACCCCGTGGATGCCAACATCATTCACGAACTGTCGCCCGACAGTATCAGTCCGTCGCCGACTGCCGAGACGTCGAATCTGCTCGCTCTGTCTCCTCGACGTCCGCTTCGACCGGATTCAGCCACGCGTCGACCCGAGCGTTCGGTTCGTAGGACTTCCCGACGACGTCCACCCGTCCGTCGCCGTCGAGGTCGACGGCCTTCGCCTCGTGGGTCGGAATCCCCTGGGAAACAGTCTGGCTCTCGAACCTCCCGTCGCCGACGTGGCTGAACACGTAATGCGTCGGCAAGTCGTTCTCGTCGAGGCCCATCTCGCCGACGAAAATATCCTGGGTGCCGTCACCGGTAAAGTCTGCGAGCTGAAGACTGTGCGGGCAGTAGAGCCCCTCGGCGACGACGTGCTCCTCCCAGGTGTGCGGGTCGAACCACCCCACACGCCCAGGGTGGGTCCCGTACTTCGGCGAGTCGCCCTCGCTGAGGACGACCTCCGGACGTCCGTCGCCGTCGATGTCGCCGACGGCGACGCGCACGTCGTCCCAGCCGGCGGCGAACTGTTCGCGCGTCCAGCGTCCGTCTTCTAGCCGATAGAGCGAGGTTCCAGCGAGGAGTTCGTTCGCGCCGTCACCGTCGACGTCGCCGATGTAGATCCCTTCGACCGCGTTGTCGTCGTCGACGACCGTACAGTGGTCGTCCGGCCACGGCTCGACCGTCGGATCGTCCGGGATGTCGTAGTAGAACACCGACGCGGATCTCTGTGAGAGCCCGACGACTTCCGGTTCTCCGTCGTTGTCTAGGTCGCCGACAGCGAGGTCGTGGTACTTCTGGAAACGATCCGTGACGAGGCGTTTCGTCCACTCGTCTCGGGGGTCGGCGGGCTGTTGAAACCAGTAAACGTCGTTGTGTGCGTACCCCTGACCCGCAAGGAGGTCCGTCCGACCGTCGCCGTCGATATCGTAGAGCGTCGCCCCCACGTCTAGGTGGAGATTCGACTCCGAGGTGATGTCGTGGCGCTCCCATCCCGGGTTCTCGTACCAGAACGCGTACGTCTCTGTGCGCGCGTACAATTCACCGAGCACCGGCAGTTTCCGGACGTTGATCTCTTTGTCAGCGATAGATATGGTCGGAACCGCGCCCATTCCGGTCACGACCACGTCCGGACGACCGTTTCCTGTGAGATCTGTTACTTCACACGATCCCAGGCGGCCGCACGGCGGGTCGGCGTCGATCGTCTGATGGTGGAAGCCCATACCAGAGACGCCCTTCGAAAGTACTTCGTTATATCCGCGATACTATCTGTGAACGGCGACGAGGGGGACTGAGCTGTGCCCGTCCCATCGCTGTCGACAGTAAGCGGAGAACTACTTTACCCGACGGCGGACATTGTCCGTCATAGGAGTCTGTGAAAGGCTAATATGGCCAAACGTGAACCCCCTGGAGAGTCGCCCATCGCGTCGGCCCGTTCGAGTGCTGACACAGATGCGCTCGCAGACGAGAATCGTTCCGAGTTGTCGGTGTTGATGTATCCCGATTCGACCGATTCGAACCCATACCAACGGGAGTTACGTGACGGCCTCCAGTCCCACAATGTCGCTGTCGAGATGTCGGGCTACGGGCGCTATGTCTCGCTTCTCCCGGCGGTACACGAACACGGTCGCCCCGACGTCGTTCATCTTCACTGGCTGAGCAAGTCGTTCGTGACGGAGCAGTCCTGGCTCACCGCGCTGTTGGGCCTGCGGCTCCTCGTCGAACTCCTCGTCCTTCGGCTGTCGGGCGTCCGGGTAGTGTGGACAGTCCACAATCTAGGCGAACACGCCCGACGCTCGCCCCGCGTCGAACTACTCACGAAACGACTTGCCACGCGGCTCATCGATGGAATCATCGTCCACTGTGACGCCGCCCGTGACACCGTGATGGAATTGTTCGACCTCTCGGCCGACGACCGGCCGGACGTCCGGACGGTCCCACACGGCAATTACCTCGACAGTTACCCGAACGAGATAGACCGCGCGTCCGCGCGAGCAGATCTCGGCTATGGACCCGAGGAAACGGTCTTCCTGTACTTCGGGCTCATCCGGCCGTACAAGAACGTCCCGGAACTCGTCGATACGTTCCGCGAACTCGACGCCCCGGACGCCCGGCTGTTAGTGGTCGGCAATCCCTGGAGTGACGAGCTGGCTGCCACGGTCCGCGACCGCGTCGCGGCCGACGACCGGGCACGTGCGGTTCTGGAATTCGTCCCCGACGACGAGATCCAACTGTATATGAACGCGGCGGACGCCGTGGTTCTCCCCTACGAAGAGGTGCTCACCTCCGGGGCGGCCATCCTCGCGATGTCGTTCGGAAACCCGGTCGTCGCACCGAACCGCGGTTGCGTCGGCGAGCGACTCGACCCGCGGTGGAACGTCCGCTACGATCCCGACGAAACCGATGAGTTGCGGGCGGCACTCGCTGACGCTCTGGATGCCGATCTCCGAACGATGGGCGAAGGGAATTACGAGGCGAGCACGCGGCTCGATTGGTCCGAACTGTCGTTGCGTACCCGGCGGCTCTACAGTAGCATTTGCAACTGATAGGGGTTATCGTAAGTCCGCATAGATGTCTCGCCGGACGGTACGGCGAGAATCTCCGAACAGTTACGATAATCCCTCTGAGTGCACACTCGATCGTACGACAGCGTGTGATCGGGTGCGTGATGACTTGCAAATCTACTGTACAAGTCGACGATGGACCATCAGGTGTCGCGGTAACCGATGGGCCAGGTCCGGTCCTCGTACTCGAACGACCGTAGGCGACTCATAACGCACGGTACGGAGAGTATAGTATTGACGCGGCCAGCGAAATCCCATCTCGTATGGTACTCAACGCCGCCGTCATCGGGACCGGCGAGGACCCCGAACAGCGGGATCGGACCGGGTACGCGATGGCGTATCGACACGCGCCTGGATACGAGCGACGCGACGACGTCGAACTCGTGGCCTGTGCGGACATCGTCCCAGAGAATGCCCTGGCGTTCGCCAATCGGTTCGACGTTCCGAAAGGCAACGTCTACGAGGACTACGAGACGATGCTGGAAGAACTCGAAATCGACGTCGTGAGCGTCTGTACGCCCCCCTCAGTACACGCCGACATCGTCGTCGGCTGCGCCGAGAGCGGGACGCCGGACGCCGTCCACTGCGAGAAGCCGATGGCAACGACCTGGGGCGACTGCCAGCGGATGGTCGAGGCCTGTGACCGAAACGACGTTCAGTTCACGATCAACCACCAGCGTCGGTTCGGGGGGCCGTTCCTGAAAGCGAAGGCACTGCTCGACCGCGGTGAGATCGGCGACCTCGAACGGTTGGAGTGGGGCGAAGCGAACCTCCTCGACGCCGGCGTGCACCTGTTCGACCTCTGTGGCTTCTACACCGACGGGACGCCCGTGAAGTGGGTCCTAGCCAACGTCGATTACCGCGAGGAGAACCTGTGGTTCGGGACGCACAACGAGAACCAGGGGCTCGCGCAGTGGCAGTACGAGGACGGCGTTACCGGACTCGCTATCACGGGCGAAGCCGACGGGCTCGGTGCCGACGTCGTCGGGTGCTACCTCCGTCTCGTTGGGAGTGACGGCGTCATCGAACTCGGCGTCGAAGACGGGCCCGACTTGCGGTACCGGACCGGCGACTCGGCGTGGAAAACCGTCGACACCTCCGAGACGATCTACGGCCCCCAGACCGGGCTTGCGAGGGCTGGCGTGCAGAAACTCTTCGAGCGGGTACCGGTCGTCGACGAGAGTCGACTCGACAAACCCAGTTTCCACGAGCGGTCGATCGACGAGGTGATCGAGTCCCTTCTCGAAGGCAGGGAGCCGTCGATCCGAGGTGCCGTCTCGCTCAGAGCGACGGAACTGGCCTTCGCGTCGTGGGAGTCGGCCCGTCGACAGGGACGCGTCGACCTCCCGCTGGACATCGACGACAATCCGCTCGAAGCGATGGTCGAAGCGGGCGTGTACGACGTTGGGGTCGAGGCCGAGTAGTCGTTTTTCCTGTTCCGATCGCCAACGCCGCACTCAGAGCGTCGACATCAGTTCTCGCACGTTCTTATCGATGTCCCAGCCGAACTGCTGGGTGAAGATGAGCGTCACGACTCCGTAGATTATCGCGCCGAGACTGACGAGCACGACGAACTCGGCGATCGGCGGTATCTCGAGCACGAGATTCACGTACCAGACGATCGCACCCATTATCGCGCTGGCGGCCAGCGGGTAGACCAACTCGGAGAGGAGCGCGGAGTAGCTCGTTCCAACCGACCGGGTGATGATGTAGAGGTCGATCGGCATCATCGGGAAGACGAAGATGCCGGTGGTGAGAAGCGCCGTTCCGGTGATCCCCAGCGTCGACGTCGCCGGATAAATGAGAAGAGCGAGCAACGCGACGCGGAGCACCGAGAGTTTCGTGATGTAGTCGGGGCGCCCGATCGCCTTCCAGAAGGCGCCGAACACCTTCCCAAGCGAGCGAAACAGGCCGAACAGCGTGAGTATCTGCATCGCCGTTATCATACCCGTCCAGTCGCTGCCAAGGAAGCCCCGAACGAAGGTCGGAGTGACGACCGCGATCCCGATCGCCATCGGGAACGTCACGAGCGAGACCAGTTGCACCGTCTTGAGGAAACTGCTCCGCAAGCGTTCGGGATTGTCCTGATACTCCGAGAAAGCCGGAAACATCACTGAGGAGACGACCTGCGAGATCTCTGTCGCCGGCGCGTTCGAGAATCGGTAGGCGTACTGGTACCACCCGAGCGCGACGGGGCCGAGCAGCCAGCCGACGAACGCGTCGTCGCCCTCGCTGTAGATGAAGTACAGAATCGACGAACCAGTTATCCACTTCCCGTAGTTGATGAGCTCGCCGGCGACCTCACGATCGAACTGCGGTCGCGGTCGGTAGTCGTGGATCACATACGAGACGACGAGTCGAATGACGTCTGCGGTCAGAAACCCCGCGACGTAGGCCCACGCGGTCGGCCAGACGAGTGCGTACCCGACGGCGACGATAAATGCTCCGATCGAGCCGGAGATTCGGTAGACGAACTGCTTGTGAAACTCCAGGTTCTTCTGGAAGTAGACGACGCCCGGGTTCCGCAGTCCCAGAATGAGTGGCGAGAACCCGATCGCCTGTAGTAAGGGCTCTGCCCGCGGTGTATCGAATAGCGACGCGATCAGCGGCGCGCTGGCGAACAGCACGACCGTGATGAGGGCGCCGCGTCCGATCTCGAGCAGCCAGTTCGTGTTGAGGTAGCCGTCGACGTTCGACTCCTTCCGCTGGACGATCGCCGCGTTCAGACCGATGTTCGTGAACTTCCGTGACGCGCTCAACGCCAACAGTGCGATTCCAACCAACCCGATCTCGCGGGGCCCGATCAGCCGAGCCAACACGAGTAACATTGCGAGCTGGATGAGGCGGCCGATCACGTTCTGGCCGGTCACCCAGATGACGCTCTTGACGATGCGCTCTGTCGTTCCGCCTGTCGGGGTCATCCGCTGAACCGCTCGTTTGAGTCTATCTAGGTCCATCGTGCGCTATCGAGAGTGCGCCCAGTGTACGAAAACGGACACACGATCCGGTATGTCTCTCTTTGGTTTAGTTATGTGAGTACTACGCGCGTGACTGCGTGACCGTAAGAACTGTCTACTTCGGGCTGGTGACAGTCGGCGACGGCGACCCGCCGGTTCGACCCGCTCCGGGTTGTGACCGTGGCCGAAGCCGCTCGTACAACTCCTGGAGTTCGCGGCTGATCCGCGACCACGTGTACTGCTCGCGTACGAGCTCACGGTTCGTCTCGCCCATCTCCCGCCGCAACTGGCCGTCAGTGCGAAGCGTATCCAGCGCGTCGACGAGCGCATCGACGTCGACCGGCGGGACCAGGATGCCGTTCTCGGAGCCGACAACCTCCGGGATCGCCCCGACCTCCGTCGACACGACGGCGTTGCCGCCGGCCATCCCTTCCAAGAGCGAGATCGGTAACCCTTCAGCGTACGTGGGCAGCACGTAGATCGACCCGTCGGTCAACAGCTCGTACTTCCGACTCTCCGAGACGTACCCGTAGTACTCCACGAATTCGTACTCGGCCGCGAGTGCCCGTATCTGCTCGGATTTCGGGCCGTCCCCAGCGACACTCACTCGAAACTCGGGTCCGTCGCGTGCGCTTAAGCGTCGGATCGCGTCGGCGAACTCGGCGACGCCCTTCCGCTCGATGTGGTTGGAGACGTAGACGATGTGTGGATCTTCTGCGCGCCCGTCCTCGGAGAACGACGACACGTCGATGGGATTTGGCAGCACCATCGCCTCGTCCAAGTCGGTCTCCGCACAGAGCACCTGTTCCCAGTACGAGGAGAGGACGATCACTTCCGCGGACAGATTCAGCACCCACCCGACGTACCACGAGCGGAGCAGACCAGACGTGCGGAGGAACTCGTCGAAGTCGGAGCCGTGAATGTGGACCACGATCGGTCGCCTCCAGACCAGCGCGCCGAAGACGACGAACACCGATTCTCGGTAAAACGAGAGGTACGACGACGCGTGTACGTGGACGACATCGGGCCGCTCGTAGAACGGAAACTCCAGTACCCTCCTGACGGCCGAAAGCACCGCGAGGAGCAGCCAGCGGTACTTGGCGACGCCACCCTCCGAGAGCGCCGCCTTCCCTGGCGGCGAACTCGTGCTGTGCGTCGTGACGTCGACCGAGTCAGCGATGTGCTGGGACTGCCCCCGGATGTACTGAGCGATGCCGCCGGTATCCCGACTGCAGGCCCCGACGACGAGGAGAGTAGTTGACACTGCGTCACTCATCGTGCGCTTCTATCTTTTGAGGACGCATTGTTAGCAGGGTCGTACCGGCGGACGCGTCTGCTGATGCTGCCTGTTCGCGCCACTGTCGCGCCGCTTTCACGACCGGCCGCCCGAGACCGACAAACCGGATTTCGACATTGTCTCGCTTTGCACTTCCCGGTAGTATATACCCCCATCGCCGTGAGAAGGCGCAGTATTACAATCACCGATGCTACTGATAAGACGACAACAAAATGACAGACGAGACGAAAGAGCGGGTGCGCCGTGCGGGGGCACAGTTGGAGCGGTCGCGCGGGACCATCTCTCGCCGCGCGCTTCTCACGACGGTCGCCGGGAGTTCGCTGCTCGGGGCTGCCGGGTGTGTCGGCCGCAGAGAGTCACCCCAGGTAGAGCGCGGCGCGGACCACGACGGTGCCGACGCGTCGGACTCGACTCTGACGCCGAAACCTTCCCGCGTGGGACTCGGCTCCGGCTCTTTCGAGCGGCTGTCCGACCTCGAGGTCACCGACGGCGAACTGTACGCCAACAGCGAGCGGCACGTTACGGGCACACAGTGTGCCGAACTCCACACTGGAGCGGACGGGTCCTGGCTCCACGTTCCACTGGACGAACCGATGGACTTTCGCAACGCTCGCCCCGCGTGCTACGTCGCGATCGACGGCAGCGCTCCGGGGACGTATCCGTACATCGACCTTCAGGACCGCGAGGGCAACCGCCTCCGGACGCGCGCCGTCTCTCGCAGTCGCGGCGCGTTGGTTCGGCTCGACTTCGGGCTGTTGGATCCGCAGGTCGACGACGCCCCCGTCGATCTGGCGCACATTACCCGTGTCTCGTTTCGAATGGCACCGGGCGATGAGTCCGGAACCGAGAAGCTCTTTCTCGACTGTCCGGTCCGCGTCTCCGCCCCGGAGACTCCAAAGGTCGCGTTTATGTTCGACGACGGCAACGAAACCGACTACACGAAAGCGCTTCCGTATCTCGCACAGCACGACTACCCGGCGATCACGTACGTCAATCCCAGCACGATCGGAACCGAAGGTAAACTGACCGAATCACAGCTACGAGAACTACAGGCAGAGGGGTGGCTCGTCGGTTCGCACACGACGGACCACCTGAACCTCCGTGAGCTATCCGATCCGGCAGAGGTCGAAGCGCAGGTCCGGAGCGCGAAGCAGTGGCTCCTCGAACGGGGGTTCACCGAAGGCGCTCGACACTTCGCGTACCCCTACGGCGGCGTCGACGAACAGGCGCTCGAAATAGTCTCTACGGTCCACGACAGCGGACGGGTCGGCGGGTGGCAGCCCATCGCGCGCCCGTCGAACCCGCAGTTGATCCCCGGTGAGGGTGAGCCGACTCCGACAGAAGCCCGGCAGCTCTTAGATCAGACGATTGCGTACGGTGGCGTTCTCTCGCTGTTTTTCCACGGGCTCTCGACTGACGCGGGGCTCGACGAGTTCCAGGGCGTCGTCGACGAGGTTCACCGGCGAGAGCAGGCCGGTGAGATCGAGGTGGTCCGCGTGGACGAACTCGTTGCGGCGGCCGAGAACGGGTGACGTCGCCGCTGGAAGCCGCACCGCACGATCACGTTGCGACCGCTCCGTTCGCCGACTAACCACGGTTCTCCAACGTATCCCACTCGCCGAGTAACTATGCCTCGCCGACTACTCACGCCTCGCCGACTTACCACGCTACTCCTGTGCGACCGGTGTCACGGTCGCGCCCGCCCGCTCCCCGCCGAGTGAGAGCGTCAGATATCGGTACGCGTTGTCCATTCTCGGCTGTGCCGGTGGTTCGCCGCGGTAGATGAGGTAGACGACTCGCGTCCGCTCGCCGGCGTACCCTGGCGGCGGGGCTATCTCGTGCTCGTACTCCCACGTCTCGCCGTCGGACAGTTGCTCCTGTGCGGTCAGATGCTGCTCGCGAGCCAGGACGGACGGGTCGTCGCCGGCGGTGAGCCGCTGTAACTGCACGACGACGGAGTACTCGACGGTCGCCTCCTCGTCGTTGCTCACGGAGAGTACCAACTGTTCTCGCTGTCCTGGCTCGATCGTCGCCGGATAGCCGCTCGCGACTAACTCTCCCGACGGTGCCCGCGTGAGTAGCGACGCTTCCGTCGATTCGGACTCAGCACTCGGCGCCGTTACAGCCAGCGCGAAACTGCCCACTGCGGCAGCGACCACGATGACCAACGCCGCTGAGAGCGCAACGCTTCTCGTCGACTGTGTACCAGTGTTCCGTCCCCCGTCGACGAACGCCGCCACCGAGGGTATTGGCGGCTGGTATCGGACCGATTGTGGGTACTGCCACCGCCGTCCGACACCGGCACCGAGGGTAACCAATGTGAGGACGGCGACGGCACCGAGAGCCGTCACGGCAGTGATTTCGACCCCGAGTGACGACAGCAGCAGCCCGAGGAGGGGCAAGAGCGTTATGCTCACGCCGAACGACAACCCGGCCCGCTCCCAGTGACCGATACCGCTGGTCCCGTCGTGCTCACCGGTGCCGTTGTCCGCCGAGAGTTGCGTTGTGGGTCCCGACCGCGGTTCGGAACGTGTCGGAAACAGCAGCGTCGTAAGCGCGTACCCCGGGAGCAGAAACAGCGTCGGCAACGCGATGAGCAGCCGGATTCGATCAGGGACGGGCGCGACGACACCCACGCCCGCGACGACGAGCAGCGCGAGCGCTACGTAGACGTCGACGAGCTGTCGGGTGCCGGATCGTCGCTCCGTGTTCATCGCCGTTCCCCCTTCGTGTTCTGATACCGTCGGACGTACGTTCGGGCCTGATCTCGGCCCCCGTGAGTGCCGAATATCGGCACAGAGCGACGTCCGACAGTATGCCTCCCATCGGATCGAAGTAGATCGACCATCGACTCGCGGGCTCTTGCCCGCGTACGTGTATTGTTATAGCTCTCCTACGGTGGTCTACCCACGCCGCACGCGGCGTCGCCGTCAGATCCTCTTGTGTCGTTATCGCCGTTTTCGCCGCCCTCGACTCCCGAAATACGATGTATAACAAAGACAGTTCTGGCCGAGAAGCCGACGATGGTCCCCGCTGAAACGACCCCGCTGGTGAGCGTCGTCATTCCGACGTACGGTCGCCCCGACTACCTCCCCGAGGCCGTTCGATGCGTCGCCGAACAGACGCACGAACGCGTCGAACTGGTGGTCGTCGACGATCACTCCCCGGAGCCGATCGAACCCGCCGTGGCCGATGTCGACGTCGACGGGCTCGCGCGTGCGGAGGTCGTTCGCCACGAGGAAAACAGGGGTGCGAACGCCGCCCGATGTACCGGAATCTCCCGGTCTGTGGGCGAGTTCGTCGCGTTCCTCGACGACGACGACCTCTGGGATCCGAGATACCTCGAACGGGTCGCAGACAGGTTCGAAGAGGGCGGCTCCGACGTCGGTGTCGTACTCGTCGGGGCCCGCGTCGTCGACGACGACGGTGAGCGAATTGGATCAGTCACGCCGGCCGCCGACGGTCGCGTGACCGAAGCGATCCTCCGGGGGACGGTTCAGGCGGGGTCGTTCTCGCGGTTCGTCGTCCGGCGCTCGATAGTCGATGCGGCCGGGGTCCCCGACGACCGGCTCCCGAGTTTACAGGACAAAGAGTGGCACATCCGATTGTCGACGCAGTGCCGCTACGCGTCAGTCCCCGAGCCGCTCGTCACTCGTCGGTACACGTCACACGATCAGATCACCGACGACTACGAAGCCAAGCGTGACGTTTCGGTACCACTCCTCCTCCGGAAACACCGTGATCTCGCAGCGGAGTATGGGCGCGATACCGAACGGCGGTTCGTCGCGTCGCTCACCCGTACCCTGGGCTTCTCTGCGCTCCGAAACGGCTACTACAGATCCGCTCTCAAACACTTCCTCGCGGCGCTCGGACGCGACCCGACCGATGCGACGTCGTATCTGTATCTGCTCGTCGCACTGGGTGGGCCGATGACGTACAAACCGGCGCGGCACGTTCGGCGAGCCGTTCGTAACTCCCGGACGTAGCCGCTATTCGAGGTGTTGCTGTAGCCAGGACTCCACAGTGCTCACAGCCGCGAGTGGGCCGAGGTTGTTGGCTTCTCCAGCGTCGTGGGCTCGTCGCAGCGTCTGGAGAGTGTCGGCGTCGAAAACCGGCCGTGTCGCGGCGTCGTCTAAGAGTCCGTCGACGAGGGCCCGTAGCCGATCGTTGCTCTCGTACCAGCGGCTCTGCATCCGTCGCCCCCCGTAGGCCGTCTTACCGAGGAGCCGTTTTGACCCCGTGTCGGCGACGAATCCCACGGTGTGCAGCCAGTGTGGATACGACGGCGGGAACTTCGTCCGCTCGTAGGGGATGTCCGAAAGGCCGTCGTCAAGCGCCCGCGTGAACTCGAACTTCCCCTTCGCCGCCCCTGCCGGAATCTTCCCGCCGGTGAAGGGGATCGCCCGCTCCCGGTACGACAGCGGGAGGTCCGTCGCTGCCGTCAGGAACTCACCGTCGACCAGCGGGACGCGACTTCCCACTTGGCTCCGGGCGATGCGGTTGCTCGCGAATTCCCCACGAGCGACGTAGTTACGGTAGTACGCAGTGAGCGCTGTCTCGGCTGGGTCGGTCGACGGCGCGTCCGAGACGACCGTGCGGTAGGTCGCCATCGGATCGACGTCGGGTGCGATCACCGACTGTACTGTCGCCCGGTCCGTCTGGTGCTTCGCGTGGTAGAGCACCTCCTCGGGCATCTCGTGCTGTCCGAGGAGCGTCTGGCCGATCCCGGCACCCATCAGCGTCCCTTGGCCGCAGCCTTCGAGGATCAGATCCGTCGGCTCGTCGATGTTGAACACGGCCGTCAGGTTGAGAAACGTCCGCCACGTGAGCATCCCGCCCGTCAGCGAGACGGCCGTCTCGAACACGTCGACGAACCGATCCGGAGTGAGCAGGACGAGCTCGTTCTCGGCGCCGACCCGCTCGGCGATCCGTTTCGCGATTTCGATGTTGCCGCCGCCGGCGGGGTTCGCGTCGTAGGTGTAGGTGACCAGTGAACTGAGGTTCCGCGAGAGTTCGCTCGCCATCGTCCGACTGTCGAGTCCGCCTGACAACCAGAGCCCGACGGACCCGTCCATCGTGGCCGCCGTGTCTGCCATCGCTCGCCGGTAGGCGTTCACGATCGGCGTGAACGGGTCCTTCTTCGGGCTGACGTCGACGTCCAACTGCCAGTACGCTTCGGTGGAGACGCTCCCTTCCTGGGACTCGAGGACCGTCGCCGGCGGGAGTGTTGAGACTTCCTCGACGAGCGTCTTCTCGCCCCAGACCTGGCCCAGCATCACCATATCGCTCACGCCTTGGACGTCTACCGTCGGATCTTCAACGCCAGCGAGCGGGGATGCGGCGTTCGATCCGAACGCGAAGCCGTCTTCGACTGCGTAATAGCAGGGCCGCGCCCCGAGCTTGTCGGTCGCGACGAGTAATCGCTCTGCTCCGTCGTCGACGGCGGCCAGCAGGAACGGCCCGTCGAGTCGACGGAGCGTTTCGGCGGGCGCCTCGAACACGCGCGCGAACAGGCGTTCGTACCGGCCGTCGAACGCATCCAGGTTCGTGATCGCACCGTGGATCACGCCAGCGCGTCGACCGTCCTGCCAGCAGTGCCAGCCGCCGGGGTCCTTCGTGCCGTGATGGACGATCGCGAGCCCGTAGTCTCCGGCTTCCGCTCGGTCCGTCTCGTACCACGGCTCCTGGTGAACCGGTGCGAGAAGCGCTGAGAGCGACGGGCCATCCGGACCGACCCCGACGATCCCGGTCATCGATCCCCCTCTGCGGGTACACACTGCAAACTGTCCGGCACGATACCCATAGCTGTGTCTCTAAAGCCGACCGACGTGGATTGTTATATCCTGGCTACATTCTGTCTCCTCCCACAGCGGTCCCCACTACCGTGGGTATAACAATATCCAGCAGACACCACAAGCGGGTATGTACGGACTGCACCAGGTCCGCCAGGTGGTTCGGGAGCCGTCGCTCGCCGCCCGTGAGGCAAACCGGCTGTATCACACTCGTTTGGGGCGGCGGCGAGGACCGCCTGGAGGCGTCGATATCTTCGAGGAAGACTGGGATAGTCTCGTCATTCTCGACGCGTGCCGCTACGACATTTTCGCTCAGTGTTCACTCCCGGGTCGCCTCGAATCGCGGATCTCGAAGGGCTCTCACACGAGCGAGTTTCTGGCAGCCAACTTCGCCGGGCGGGACCTTCGAGACACGGTCTACGTGACCGCGAGCCCGATGTATTACCGCAAGCGGGACACGCTCCAGACGAGATTTCACGACGTGGTGAACGTCTGGCGCGACGTCGGCTGGCACGAGGACTTTCGAACGGTGCTCCCGGAGACGATGGCCGACTACACCGTCCAGGCCGCCGAGACGTACCCGAACAAACGAATCGTCGCGCATTTTCTCCAGCCGCACTATCCATTCATCGGGCCGACAGGACGCAAACACTTCGACCTCGATAAACTGAATTTCGCCTGGAGTGACGTCAAGCGCGGCACGTTCGGTGTCTCTGACGACGTCCTCTGGGAGGCGTTTCGAGAAAACCTAGACGTCGCCCTTCCGCACGTCCGACGACTCCTCGAAGATCTCTCCGGTCGAACGGTCGTGACCGCGGACCACGGACAGATGATCGGCGAGCGAGCCTCACCCCTGCCGATCCGCGAGTACGGGCACCCGCCGGGCATCTACACGGACGAACTCGTGCGCGTACCCTGGCTCGTCTCCGACAACGGCGAGCGGAAGACGATCGTTGACGGTGGCGCTACCGCAGCCGACGCAGACGTTAGCGAAGAGGTCGTCCGGGACCGACTGGAGAGTCTCGGATACGTTCATACTGTCGGACAGAGCGATGTGAAAAGTATCGGCACCCCGTGGGTGCCAGAATGATTCACGAACTTCTGTCCGACAGTATCAGTAGCGGGCGCGCACCGCGACCGTCGGACTATCCGTCGTTGTCCGAGATGGAGACCGACGCGTCGCCGTTGATCGATAGGCTAGTGATCTCCCCGGAGTACCGATAGCCGTCGACGCCCTGGGAGATGTATCCGTTGACCGTTCCATCGGAGGTCGAGTCGGTCAGCGAGTCGATCGTGGTCGAACCCGTTCCCGAACTCAGCTGGTCGCTCCGAACCACGTCGCCCGAGACGCTGAAACTGTAGGTGGTCACCCCGGCGCCGTCCCCGTCGATCGTGATCGTGTTCGGGAGCTTCGTGGCGTCGTCGGTCGACTCGTCGGTTTGTTCGTCCGTTTCCTCGTCTGTCTGCTCGTCCGTTTCCCCGTCGGTCTGCTCGGTCGCCGGATCGTAGGTCGCCGGATCGATCTGCTTCCCGTTGAGGTACATCGAGCCGTCGCCTTCGAGCAGCTCGATCGATTCGACCGATCCAGAGAACTGGATGGCGTCCATCTCGTCTGTGGCCCACCCTTCGAGCGTCCCGTCGGAGACGGTGTCGTACTCGCTCAGCGACGTCCCGAGGGCGGGGTGGTCGGCGATTTCGCCGGTCACGCTGACCCGGTAGTTCTTCGTGCTCCCGTTGCCCGGAATCTGTAGGGTCGAGGGGAACTCGCCGCTCGTGCTCAGCGTCGCAGGATCGATCTGCTGACCGTTGACAGACACTTTTGCCTCTCCTTCGAGGAACTCGATGCGCTGGAGCGGCCCGGAGAACTGGTAGGTGTCTGCTACTCCTTCGGAGGTGATCCAGCCATTGACGGAGGACTCGGAGACTTCATCCCACGCTTCGACGTCGTCCGTCGCTTCGAGTTGGCCGCCGACGGCGAACTCGTAGTTCGTCTTCGTGCCGGTCCCGGTGACGGTCAGCTCGTTCGTCAGCGTCGTGGTGGTCGTGTCGCTCTCCGTTTCCTCTTCTTCGGTCGACTCCGCCGGTGCGTCGGTGTCGGGGATCGTACAGCTGTCCCGGGAGACGCTCTCGTCGACGTCGACGCCGGAGACGGGACTGGAGATACAGCCGCTTTGCATCGTGGCCGGCCGGTCGTTGACCGTAACCTCGCCGCTGCCGGAGAACTGGCTCTTGCGGATGTCGATCGACTGGTCGGGTGCGGCCTTCCACCAGCGGGGTTCGCCGCGTGCGAAGATGGGCTCGACTTCGCTATTCTCCGAGCGGAACCGGCTGTTGACGATTTCGATCGGTCCGGCGTTGCCGTCGGCAAACAGGAGCCGACCGCGGTCGGGGCCGGACTTGTACATAAACTCACAGTCCTCGATGCGAATCGGCCCGGGCGTCGTCTCGTTCGTCTCACAGACCACGCCGTGGGGGTTGATGAACTCGCCCCCGTTGTCCGGGTCCGCGTTCTCGGTGTCGACGACGAACGTACAGTTCTGAATGGTGTTTTGGTTCCCGTCGCCGCCGCCGATCCGGATCGACGTCTGATTGTTATTCCTGAACAGACAGTTCTCGTAGTGGACCGTCCCGGAAGTCCGGGAGGCGTATACGGCGTTCGTGCCGGTGTTTTCGATGTGGGAGTTCCGGATGACGAGCTCGCCTTCGTGACGGTCGCCGAGCCAGATACAGCTATCGTTGGAGTTGCCGTCGAGGTGGCCGTGCGAGACGATGTCCGTCGGGCCCGTTCGCACCAGACCATCGATGACCGCGCGGCCGTTCGGATCCAGCGCCATCGGCACGACGTTGATCTTCGAGCCATCCGCGTGAACGGGGTTGAACCCGACGAACTCTACGTCCTGGACGCGGATCTTGTCCTCGCCACGGAGGACGATTCCGAGCCCGCCGTCGTCTTCAGCGCTGTAGTCGAAGGTGACGTTCTCGACGAGCTGTCCGGAGCCGCCGTTGGTCTTTGTCAGATACCGTCCTTCACCAGGCGTCGTCACGAACCGCACGTCCGAGGGACTGCTTCCCAGACCACGGATGCCCCAGTTGTCCGGCGAGCCGAAGTCCAGCTGGCCGTCGAAGTAGTAGGTCCCAGCCGGGAACTCCACGAGCGTGTCGCCGCTCGCCAGCGCGTCTTCCAACGTCGAGTCGATCGGATCGTTGCCGTTCGGATCCAGGCCGAGGTCGTCGACTGCATCGACGACAGTACTGAATTGGATCCCGTACCGTTCCGTCGCTGCTGCCGCGCCGCCAACGAACGCCGACGACCCCGCGGCGAGCATCGCCGCCCCCGCTTTGAGGCAATTACGCCGATTAAGGAGTCCCTTACTAGAGGTTTCAGACCCCATACTCGGCGTTTCGTCATCTGAGCCGGCCGATTCTTCCTGCTCCGCAAATTCACTCGTAGATGCCACAGTAGGATCTTCCTTCTCACCACTAGTGTCGTCCATTGCTTCGTCGGGATCAGTAGGAGATATCTAATTAACCGTACCGACCAGTAGGATTCTCTTAGCAACCGTATGATTGTTCTTTACCTAGGTCTCACTTTGTTTGGTTACGTTTTGAGTATACACCAAGAGATCTCAGCCAGAAATGAGGCGTTTTGCTGGCCTGCGCGCCACTCTTAGCAGGTGTGGTAATAGTTACCTACTATGTCGGCTACGATTGTAGTACAATCCTGCTAGTAGTAGTGTAGTATTACTAACTGATGTGGGAGAAAACAGACGTTCCGACTGGATGTCGAGACCTATCGGGCCGCTACGCTTCGGTACTTCCCCCGCTCGAACGGCTAGAAGTATCCGAGATCTTCCAGTTGCCGTCGCATCTGCGCTGAGAACTCTGCGCGGTCTGTACTCTCCTCACGCGCGTGTTCGGCGAGCCACTCGTCTGTCACCCGACGGAAGCGCTCGGTGATCGCCGGTTCGCTCTCTGCACGATCGACAGTCTCGTCAGGGAGGACGAACAGGTCTTCCTGACCGTTGCACCGCTGATATCGATAGTCGGCCGTCCGAACGCTCGTGAGGTTGCCCGGACAGAAGTGCGATCCACTCTCGGGATCGTGATCCCGGATCTGGTCGATCTTCTTCCGGGCCCGCTTCCCGCCGCGCTGGGTGACGGCGACGGCCCGTTCGCCAGCCGAAACGTCCTGTCCTGCCGGCACGGAAAGCGAGAGTTCACACCGATTCGAAATCGTCTTCAGAACGTCGGCGGGCTGTACGAGGCAGTTCCCACCGTCGAGCCCCTCGATGCCGGAAATTACCAGCGGAACGTTCGTCACGGCAGTGTTCGCGACGAGCATATGTGCGAGACACCCTTCTTCCCCGAGCAACTCGCCGTGGTCGGCCGTGACGACGACGATGGGATCGTCGAGATACGATCGCGCGGTGTCGACGATCGTGCCAGCGAGGGAGTCTACGTACCGGATCGCGGTGTCGTAGAGGACTTCGATCGCATTCCACTCGGCGTCGGAGAACGGCAGTCCGGCCGCCATCTGTTCGATCAGCCGGTCCGACATCTCCATCGCGACCGACAGGGCCGCAGCGAGATCTAACTGGAGGTCGTCGACGAACGCTTCCCGCCACCCTTTCGGCGGATAGTAGGGATGGTGGCTGTCTCCGATGTGCACGTACAGAAAGAGGGGGTCATCCTCGTCAGCCCGCTGTCGTATGTGTCGGGTCGCGATCTCGGCGACGAGATACCCGATACTGTGCTTTTTGGTGTCCATCGTCAGGCCGGCGGAGTGGTGACGAATCTGTCGCAGATACCGGACCATCGACCGCAGTCCCGCTTCTTCGAGTAGCGTGCCCCGCGTGAGGTAGTGGAAGTCGTCGAACCCGCGGTCGAGACCGGTCGCCTCGCTCACCTGCGCGATCGGCGACACGGCTGCCGTCCGGTACCCTCGTTCGGAAAGCTGTTCGGGGACGGTCTCGATGTCCGCTGGTAGCTTCGAGTCGAACGACAGCACGCCGTGGCTGGCGGGTGCGCTGCCAGTGAGCATCGATGCGCTGGACGTTCGCGTCCAGATCCCGTGAGCGAAGCAGTTCGAGAACGCCGCACTGTCGCTCCGCGCTGCGAGCCGGCGCACGTTCGGCGTCGTGTCGCGCTCGTGGCCGCTGAGGGAGGTGTGATCCTGACGGACACTCTCCAAGGTGATCCAGATGATATCCCGGCGCGGCATCGTGTGGGCGCACGCGATCTATACGGTTAATTCATTATCAATTACCCCCGATTGCGCCCGATTACAGAGGCTACTATTCGCCGGTATCGACCGCTGATTTGGCCGCTGCCGGGTAATCTCGGCATAACAAAGTCGATACGCTGGGCTGTATCGATTCACCTGTAATGAACACGATCAGTCGCCCCGAGAGCCTGGATCGAACGCGCGCCACGGTTCCCGTCTGGGTCGATCTGGTGAGCCCTTCGCACCCCTTCTTCTTCGCCGCGCTGATGGATCGCCTCGACGGCGTCGCTCTCGACGTCACCGTTCGTGAGAAGGGCGAGACGGTCCCGCTGGCCCGGGAGGTCGGATTCGACTTCCGGGTCGTCGGTCGAGATTTCGACCACGAGACCCTGCGAAAGGTCGGGATTCCGCTTCGAACGGGACAACTCGGCCTCGAAGCCCCTGACGCCGCCGTCGCGCTTTCGGCTCGGAACGCGATGTCCGTGCTCGCTGCCAGGGCCAACGGCATCCCGAGCATCCACTACACCGACAACGACATCACCGCCTACGTCGACGGCCTGTGGGCCGAACAGCTCTACAACCGCCTGGAGGCGCTGGCGACCCACAACGTCGTACCGGCCGCGTTCGAACGCGACGAACTCGAACGGTGGCCTGCGAGCGGGGCCGTACACACCTACGACGGGATCAAAGAGGACGTCTACGTCGCCGACTTCGAACCAGAGCCGGATTTCACTGACAGATTCCCGTTCGAGACGTTCGTCGTGATCAGGCCCGAGGCTCTCACGGCCGCGTACGTCGACGTCGAAGCGTCGCTCGTTCCCAAACTGCTAGAGGGGTTCGTAGACCGTGACATCCCGGTCGTCTATCTCCCGCGCGGCCGCGGCGACGAGGAATTCGCGGACCCCTACGACCGAAGCGAGGTGTTCGTCCCCGAGAATCCGCTCAACGGCCTCGATCTGGCCTGGAACGCTCGGTGTATGCTGACCGGCTCCGGCACGATGGCCCGCGAGGCCGCCAGTCTCGGCACGCCGGCGGTCTCGTTCTTCCCGAACGAACTGCTCTCTGTCGACCGCCACCTCGTCGAAGAGGGCCGGATCTTCCACTCGCGGCACCCCGACGACATCGTCGCGTACGTCACCGGCCTCGACGCCGCCGACGCGGTGCCCGATACGAGCCGCGCCGAGCGCGTTCAAGAGGAGGTCGCCCGACTGACGGCTCGGCTCATTAACTCGGAGGTCGACGCCTGATGAGCGAACCATTGCACGCGGACTCGCGGATCGAGGCTCGGCCGGCCGAAGGGGACCTCTCTGACCGGGACGCGTATCTCCAACAGGTGATGCTCGACGCACTCTCGTATGCCCGCCAGCGCAACTACACCGGCTACGACTACTTCGACGGGATGAGCAGCCGCCTTCTCCGGGCGCTTCCTGTCGAGAACAAGTGGCTCAACATCGCCGTCCAAGAGAGCATCAAACGCGCCCCAGTAAACGTTCGGCCGCTGTTCCTCGTCGAACAGCGTCGCAATTTCAAGGGGTCTGCGTTGTTTACGATGGCCAACGAGACCGCCTACCAGCTCACCGGAGACCGGACGTATCTCGATCAGGCCCGTCACCTCGCCGACTGGCTCGTCGACGAGCAAAGCGAGGACTTCGCCGGGTTCTGCGGCGGGCACCGCCACCAGATGCAACAGCTCCGGGAACTGCGTCCGGCGAACACGCCGAACGTAGTCCCTACCTCCTACGGCGTGAAGTCGTTGCTCCGGATGGCGACCTACGACGACGACTACGGTGAGACCGCACACACCGCCGAACGCTTTGTGGTAGACGAACTGGACTACACGGAACTCGACGGCGGGGCGCGGATCGTCTACCAACCGCTGTTCGACGGCGACTTCTACACGCTCAACGGGGGGGCGGTGGGTGCTCGCTTGCTCGTGGATCTGTACGACCACTTCGGGGCGGACCGACACCTCGATCGGGCGCGCCAGTTACTGGACTACATCGCGACAAAGCAGGCCGCTGTCGGCGGCTGGGCCTATCGCGACCCCCCGTCCGCGTCGCATCTCTCGATGGACAACCACCACAACGGCTTCATCGTCGAGTCCTACCAGCGGTATCACGAAGTCGCTGGCGACCAACGGTACGAGGAGACGCTCGACCGCGCACTGTCTTTCTACAGCGACCAGCTGTTCGAGGCCGACGGCGCGCCGAACTGGGACGAGCGGAGCTCCTATCCGCGGGATATTCACGCCGCGACGCAGGGGATCATCGTCTTCTCGAAGGCCGGCGACTTCGAGTTCGTCCGCCGAATCGTCGACTGGGTGCTCGCGAACCTGTACGCCGGTGAGGGGCAGTTTTACTACCAGCAGCGGCGCTTCTACACCAAGCGCTTCACGCTGATGCGGTGGTGTCAAGCGTGGATGGCGTACGCGCTGTCTGTGTACTTCGAGGAGCGATACGGCGGAGGGGGGACGTAATATGGATCGCTCAGTACTCCTGCGGAACCTCCGAAAGCACTGGAACGACGCTGGCTGGTGGCGCGACGTTGCTGTCCCCTTTGCGGTGCGAACCGCCTTCGTTCAGCCATACTTCAGATACGTCGCCGACGACAGGGGAACCGACGTGATGGCCGAGGACTGGGACACGCTGGTCATCCTCGATGCCTGTCGGTACGATATGTTCGCAGCGACGAACCCGCTGGAGGGCGATCTGCAGACCCGCCGTTCCCGAGGCTCGAACACGGCTGAATTCCTCCGACGCAACTTCGAGGGCCACTCGTTCGAGGACACAGTCTACGTCACCGCGAACCCGCAGGTGAACGTCAACCTCGACGACCCCTTCTACGAGACGATTTCGGTGTGGCAACGCGCGTGGGACGACGAACTGAACACCGTGTTACCGGAGACGATGGTCGAGGCGACGATCGAGGCCCACCAGACGTACCCGAAAAAGCGCATCATCAGCCACTTCGTTCAACCACATTATCCGTTCGTCGGCGAACTGGGTCAGTCGCTCTTAGACGAGCAAGCCGGCATCGAGTTCTCGAAGCGGCAGGCGACGGGCGAGGCCGCCGAGAGCGACCACTACAACGTCTGGGATCTGCTGAAACGCGGCGTCGTCGACGAGACAGCCATCTGGGACGCGTATCGGGAGAACCTCGAACTCACCTTCCCTCACGTCGAGCGCCTCCTCGCGGCGGTCTCGGGACGGACGGTCGTGACCGCCGATCACGGCAATCTCGTGGGGGAAGTCCCCGAACCCTTCCCGATTCCATTCCGGATGTACGGCCACCCGCCCGGGGTGTACGCCGACGCGCTCGTCACAGTGCCGTGGCTAGTCGTCGAAGCCGACGTGCGCCGAGACATCGTTGCCGGCGACGCGAGCGGGACTGCCAAGGATGCGCCTGAAACTGACGGAGACGACGAGGGAGCCGAAGATCGGCTTCGAGCCCTCGGGTATCTCTCGTAACCGCCGCCCGATCGGCCGTCTCATAATGATTACTCTCGTCTCTTACCGCCGACCATCGCCACCGGGAGTGGCGCTCGGCGGTACACAGTGAGAGTAATCACTATCAGAGTGTGACGAGATAGTACGGATCGTCCCGCAGTTTGTCTCCGATCACGTCTTCGACGTCCCCCAGAGTGAAGAACAGCACCTGGAGCCCGTTCAGATCGTAGGCTTCCAGTACGCCGGCGTCGGCCAGTTCCCGTTGTATCTTCGGTTTGTTCCACGAGTAGTACTTCGAGACGTACTGCCCACAGGTCTGGCTGATCGGCTCGCACGCCGACTCAGGGCCGCACTGCACTCCTTCGTACGTTCTGTCGGTCATATAGGGGACGTCGAACTCGTGCTCGAAGTAGTGCAGATGCGAGCACGTGATCCAGGGCACGCCGACGTCCATCACGAGGACGTCGTCGTCGACGAGCTTCGCGAAGCACCCATCGGGATGATACGAGTCGTCGTGGACGCACTCCTCGAACCGGTACGGTCCGTCGACGAGGATCGACTTGATGGCGTCGTCCGTTCGGTACTCGGCGTCCCTCAAGAATAGCTTGCTGAACATCCCGTGCTTGGGCCGCGAGTGTTTCTTGTGATAGACCCCGGACATTTTGAAGTAGTCGGTGAACCCGGGAGCGAGGACGCTCTCGAAATTCGCTTCGACCTTCGAGAGAAGGAACTCGTACGGATTCGTGTCGAACGCACTCTTGATGTCGCTCAATCCGACGTGGAGAAAGACCTGATTCTCACCGCTGGCGTGAGTCCGCAGAATCTCCTCGAACGTGCTCTCTGACACCGTCGAGACTGACCGGCGCTGATTCCGTTGTTTCAGCACCTGATGCTTGATGAGGTTCGCAGCCCAGCTTGTCGTTCGTAGCGGATCAGAGCGCATACTCTGTCACCTCCGTTTCGAACCACGACGGCGGGATGCTGAGAATCGCTCCGTGGTCTCGTGTCGTATTGAACGGATTGAGCAACAGTCCGAGATCGGGGTCCCAGCTGATGAACACGTAGGCGTTCGTCGTCGGGATCGACGACACGTATTCACCGATCGGCGTCGACCGCTCGAACTGCGCGATCCGGTGCCAACGTCCGTACCCCGTGCGATCGGACGCAGCGAGTACTTCGACGGTCTTCGGATTCTGCCGTCGCGCGCCCGGCGGTGCGGTGCTATCGAGCCCAGTCGTGGCTGCTGTCGAGAGCACGACCCAGGTCTCTTTACCCCGCTCGACGGTTTCAGCGTAGAACACCGGCGCGTCGACGGTCGCCACGACGTCTGGCTCCGGTGTGCCGTCCGATTCTGTGGCCCGTATTGCGTCACGATCCAAGCGCAGGATTTCGACGCGATCAGTGTAGGGACAGTCCATCCCCCAGAATACCGCGTCCGGAGTGAACGCGAGCTCGACGGCGCGCCACCGTTGACTCCCACGACCGACGGGCCGGAACTCTCCGCTCTCGAATCTCCCGATCGCGCTTTCGCCGTCCGTGTCGCCGGTCGTCCCCCACAGGTCGCCGGAATAGGGGTCACGAAACACGCCGTGGAAGTGTCGCACGTCGGTTCGGCTCACGAACGGCGACCATTTAGCCCCATCTTCGCTGACCAGCACGCGAGCAGGCTCCCCACCGAGTGGATACTCAGCGAGATATACGCGGCCGTCGTGTCGGCACACAGACGTCGGTAGCACTCCCATCGGCCCCGCAGAGGCCGGCAACGAGTGGACCCGACTCCAAGACTGTCCACGGTCGGTCGACAGATAGACGCCGTCGCTATTCGTGGCGAGCAACCGACCAGCGCCGATCGGCCACAGATTCGCGAGTGTCACGTGACCAGTGACGTGACTCAGGAGTCGCCTTGTCGGCCGCGCATTCAGCAGTACCTCCGCGGGAGATTGACTTCCGGGGACACGTCCCCGACGGTCGAACCCACTCTGTGGACGCCACTGGCCGACGTCGAGTCCAGCAGTGACGTACACTCGACCGTCGTCTACGCCGCCGAGTTTCATCGCGCCACGATTGCGGACACGCCGTATTAAGTACCGACTGGATAACTGGCGCGCCGCTCACGTCCGGTCGCTGCTGCGGTCGTTTACGCGATTGCAGGTCGTCGGACAGTCGCGGACGACGAGGCGTAACCACTCCTCTACTAGCGTTCTGTCCCCGACGACGACGGAAGTACCCTGGTTATAACTAAACCCGTCGAACTGGAACGGAGGAAGCATATGGGTACGAGCGGAGGGCCAGACGCGGCAATACGTCGTAAGATCGCCTTACTGATCGGCTACCTGGGGCTCACGGGCGCACTCGTCGGTGTCTCTTTGGACCGCGCCACCCAGTACGAAGTGTCGATCTACGCGGCGACGACGCCGCTGTTCTGGGCCGGTGTCGCTGTCGCAACTGTCGTTGGCGTCGCCGTCTCGCTCGTCTCCTACCGCGACCGGTACGGCGGATTCGCCCTGTTTCTCGTGAGTCTCACGATGGTGAGCGTCTTCGCGTTGCCGTCGCTCCGTGGGTACTACTTCTTCGGACACGGCGACTCACTGATCCATCTCGGGTGGGCGAAAGACATCGCCGACGGGCTTTTAGTCCCGACCGACCTGTTGTACCCCGCGTCGCACCTGATTTCGGTCCTGTTGAGTGCGGCGACAGGGATCGAGATCCGGCAGTCGATGCTGCTCGTAACGCTCGTGTTCAAGCTCCTGTTCGTCGTGTTCGTCCCGCTGAGTCTCTACGTTCTCTATCGTGACCGACGGATCGTGTTCTTCGGCGTCATCTCGGCGCTGTTGCTCCTTCCAGTCAATCAGGTCAGTGTGCACGAACACTTCCATCCGTTCTCGATGACGGTGTTCTTCACACCGTTCTTCTACTACCTGGTCTTCGCTCACATCACGGGACACCACACCGACAGCGTCCTGCCCGATCGACTCTCTCCGACGGCGCTCGTCCTCCCGCTGGTCTCGACGACGCTCGTCCTGTTACACCCTCAGGCCGCATTCGACGTGCTCTTGGTCTTGGCTACGATCGTCGGCGTTCGGTTCGTCTACCGACGGTGGAAACCCGAACACTCGATCAGTGAGTTCCGTGGGGTGTACGGACAACTGCTCGTGCTCGCTCTCGTGTTCGCCTTCTGGGCCAGTCAGTTCGAGAACACTGTCCGGGTTTTCGAGAGTATGGTGACCGGGATCCAAGATGCGATCGCCGGCACGGGAGAGACGGCAGAGATCGTTCAACAGCGGGGGCAGTCGTCTTCGGCAGTCGGCGCGAGCCTCTTCGAGCTGTTCGTGAAACTGTTCGGCGTTTCGCTGGTGTACTCGCTTCTCACCGTCGGCCTCGTCTTGACCCGGTTCTGGGGAAACCTCACCGAACCAGTCCGCCGTGGCGACGGCGTCGTCGTCTACTTCGCGTACAGCGGCCTCGTCTTCTCGCCGTACCTCGCGGTCCACTTCCTCGGCGACATCGACGCGTATCTCTTCCGACAGGTCGGGTTCGCGATGGCGGTCGTCACGCTCCTCGGTGCACTCGCGCTGTTCTTGCTATCGAACGACGACCTCGGCTCTGTCGTCCCGTTCGACCTTCGTCCCGTTCTCGGGACGGCGACCGTCATCGCGCTGGTCCTCTCGCTGTTAGTCGTCTTCTCGTCGCCGTACATCTTCCTCCCGAACAGCCAGGTCACCGAAACGGAGATGGAGGGGTATCAGACGCTGATCGAACACCAAGACGACGACGTCCCGATTCTTGGCGTCCGCGTCGGCCCGTACCGGTTCGTCGAAGCGCTCCAGTATGAGGAGGGCGGCGTCCCACTCGGTGATTCGCCCAACGGCACCGTGTTCGGCGGGCAGTTGGGAGGCTACTACGACGGTGACCGGTATCTCGCGTACAGCGCGTACGACCGACAGAGCGAGACGGAGGTGTACCGCGGGCTCCGATACTCCAGCACGGAGTTTCGGCAGGTGGGAGCCGCCCCTACCACACACCGGATCCAGACGAACGGTGACGTCACCGTGTACTACCTCGATTGACCCGATCACAGACCGATAGGACACTCATAACGTTAAGATCACAATATGGAGGAAGTAGTACGGTGAACCGTCGTAACCTCATCAAACGGAGCGCGGCCCTGGCGGGCATCGGATCGCTCGCCGGCTGTAACTTCGGGGCTGGCCAATCGGACAGGAAGCCAGCGGACGACGGATCAGAGACTCCTGGCGGGACTACCACGACCCCAGACGGGGCGGAGCCGTCACGCTATGGAATCTCGTTCGGGAACGTCGTCGATGCGGTCGCGGACCTCGGGATGGACCCCGAAGGTAACGAACCGATCGACGACGCCCTCGCGTCGACGCTCGATCGGGGTGACACGCTCGTCGAATTCCCACCGGGGACCTACTACTTCGCCGAGGAACACCGCGTCGACTCGGTGACGAACTGGGGCATCCGCGGCCTCGGGGACGAGCCCGGGGACGTACGATTCGTCACGACGCCCGGCGAGGGGCGATATCTCGTCCGGACCGACGGGGGACTCGGCCAACTGGTCGAGAACATCACCCTCGACTACAGTGCCGAACGGAAGGGGAGCACGGGCCTCGTGCTCCGTGCGGACGACAAGATCCGCGTGCAAGACGTCGAATACGTTGGGTACAACCCTCAACACGGCGACGGATCGAAGATCAGCCTCGTACCGATGGCTCTCAAACCGGATGGGAAAGCCGTCGTGGACGGACTGGTCCGGACGGGCCCGACGGACATCGTCTCGCACGGCCACCTCGACGGCAACTCCAACGACAGCTGCATCTGGCTGGGGAACCGACATAAGGGCGAGCTCGTCATCCGGAACTCCCACATCGAAAACACTGGCACGAACGCCATCTACGCCTCCCGAACCCCCGGACCAGTGAAGATACTCGACAGCACATTCCGCAACAACAACCAGACATCGCTTCGTATCGGCGGTAGCGGGGCACTCGTTCGCAACTGTCAGTTCGTCATCGATACCGAGAACGCTCACCCCGACAGCAGCGACTTCATCAATCCCCACTCGATCGTCTGGGAGACCGGTGAACTCGGCCAGGCTGGCGGTCGAATCGAACAGTGCTCGTTCACCTGCCGGAGCGCGCCACAGCAGACGAAGGCGGCCGTGTGGGTCGACGGCTCTGCCGGCGCGTTCGAGATTCGCGATTGCGAGTTCGACATTCAGGCCGACGGCGTTCAGGCGATCCGTATCGACGATCCGCGGGACCCCCGACTCGGCGCAGTCCCCGAAAAACCGTGGCGCGCGACGCTTCGAAACGTCACCGCGATCGGTTCTTCCTACGCCGAACCGGCTATCCAACTGACGGGCCGCCCCCAATCGAAGTTCGTGGGGCTCTACGTCGACTGGTCGCCGTACCCGCACGGCATTCTCCTCTTGAACACCGAGGAGATCCTCTTCGAGAACAGTACGATCCAGACGATGGGCTCCGAGATCATCACGATGGACGCGACCTGTCACGCCCCCAAGGGAACGTCCCTGAGCACGTGTTCGGTCGCGAGTCGCGACTCCTCGTAGCGTCCGGACGGTGGTTTCTCACCCGACGGGTTCGTATACAAGCCCCTTCCGGCCACAAGGACTCAATAACGAAACCGGTTCACGGGTATCGTCGGCTATGGCACGGACGACCACGAGCGCGACGCAAACGATGACGCGGCGTGAGGTGGCGCGATGACCGACACGGAACTCGCGTTCGTTCTCGGGACCAGACCTGAGATCATCAAACTCGCTCCGGTTCTGAAAGAGTGTGACAGGCGCGGGCTGTCGACGCACGTCGTCCACACCGGACAGCACTACTCTGACTCTCTAGACGAGATCTTCTTCGAACAATTGGAGCTTGACCCCCCGGACGTGAATTTGGCTGTCGGCTCCGGCACGCACGGCGAACAGACCGGTGAGATGCTTGCAGCCGTCGAAGCGGAACTGCTCGAACACGAGCCTGCGGTCGTCCTGGTGCAGGGGGACACGAACTCGACGCTGGCGGGTGCACTCGCCGCCGCGAAGCTGAATCTCAAGGTCGGGCACATCGAGGCCGGCCTCCGGAGTTTCGATCGAGAGATGCCCGAGGAGACGAATCGGATCGTCGTCGATCACGTCTCGGATCACCTCTTCCCCCCAACGACGGAGATGGCCGCGTTGCTGCGGAAGGAGGGGCTCCCCGACAGTCGCATCACCGTCACCGGGAACACCGTCGTCGACGCGATCACGGCGTACGACGGCGTCGCAGCCGAGACGAGCGAGGTGCTCTCGGAACTCGATCTCCAACCGGGTGGGTTCGCGCTGCTGACAGCGCACCGCGCCGAGACGGTCGACGACCGCGAGAGTTTCGCGAACGTCCTCGACGGTGTCGCCCGTGCGGCCGATCGACTCGACTTAGACGTCGTCTACCCGATTCACCCACGGGCCCGGGACCGACTCGAGACGTTCGGTATCACGGTCCCGGACGCCGTTCGCACGGTCGATCCGCTCGGCTTCATCGATTTCCTCCGTCTGGAGAGCACCGCCGCCCTCGCATTCACGGACTCCGGGGGTGTCCAGGAGGAGACGTGCGTCCTCGGGACGCCGTGCGTAACGCTCCGATACGGCACCGAGCGGCCCGAGACGGCGTTTGCGGGGGCCAACGTCATCGCGGGTCACGACCCCGCCGATATCGTCGACGCCGCGTCGCTGATGCACGGGAAAGTCGGCTCCTGGGACCCCCCCTTCGGCGACGGACAGGCGGCCGGGCGCATCGTCGACGCGCTGTCGCTGACACGACCTGCTCGGGTCGCCGACGAGGCCGACTGATCTATCGTCGTATTTGCAACTGACATCCTCTGAGCGCGAGACAGCCTTCGGTCGGGTGTGTGAAGACTCGTTGCGATTCTATCCTCGCAGACGTTTCCATCAGTCAGATACGAGAGCAGTCTGAACCAACTTGACGTGTTTGACGCTCTATACTCACGTTCCCAGCGTCGATAGGAAGTAGCTATACGTTACCGCGGGTGTCTCGCGTGTTCCCAAGCGGCACACGCTCAACATAACAAAACCCGAACGGTGTGTGACTCCGTCTGCGATGGGACACTATTCCTCTCTCACGAGTGGTCGGCGGGCGCAATCCGCTGTGGATACCAGTCCTGACTCGAGGCTCGTCTGACGATGTACAAGCAACACTCCGTCGGCGTCGTCGTGCCCGCCTACAACGAAGAAGGGCTCGTCGGCGACGTCCTCGAGACGATGCCGGCAATCGTCGATCGGGTCTACGTGTTCGACGACTGTTCGAGCGACGGCACGTGGGCGGAGATCCAGCGGGCGCGTGCTCGCCTGAACGCGTCGCGATCGAGCCACATCGACGACGGCCGCGAGGAGTTCGTGATCGCCGAACGTCACGAGGAGAACCAGGGGCGCGGCAGGTGTGTCAAGGAAGGCTACCGTCGCGCGCTGGCGGACGGTCTCGACGTCGTTGCCGTTGTCGACGGGGACGGGCAGATGGATCCCGACGAACTCCATCGCATCCTCGACCCCGTCGTCGACGGCCGCGCCGACTACGCGAAAGGGACCCGGCTGAAGAACCGCGGCGACACGAACGGAATGTCTCGCTGGCGCCTGTTCGGGAACGTGGTGCTGTCCTTCCTGACGAACCTCTCCAGCGGATACTGGGGTCTCGTCGACTCACAGAACGGCTATACGGCGATCTCGCGGCAGGTGCTCCGCGAGCTTCCGATCGAGAAGCTCTACGACAGATACGGGTTCCTCAACGACATCCTCACCGAACTCAACGTCCACGGATTCACGATCGCCGAGGTCCCGCACCCCGCCGTCTACGGTGACGAGGAGAGCAACATCCGGTATACGACGTTCGTGCCCTTCGTCTCGCTTCTGTTGCTCTGGAACTTCCTCTATCGGATCCAGAAACGGTATCTAGTCCGGGACTTCCACCCGGTCGTCCTCTGCTATACGGTCGGCATCACCGGCCTCGTACTCGGTGGGATCGGTGGACTCACGGCGTTACTCACGCAGACTCCGGTCTTTTCTCCGGCCACTGTCCCCGCAGTCGGCGGGCTCGGGATCCTGCTGTTCCTGCTGGCCATCGTGCTGGACATCCAGCAGAACTCGCGGCTCACCTACCAGTCCGAGCCGCACCCGGAACCGAACCGCCAGCGTCAGTGAGGACCCCGCTGGGGCGTGTGCCGTTTATGTATCGCTCGTGAGGCCGGCCGTGTTGATAGTGCTCCAGGTCTGTTCCCCTTTGTCGGTGAGGTCGTACTGCCGATTCTTCCGTTGTTCTTCGGGCACGATCAACTCGACGAGCGACCGGCTCCGGAGACGACCGAGTGCCCGCGAGACGTGCGACGGAGAGAGTTCCTCGGCCTCGGCGATCTCGGTCGTCGTCGCCGGCCCCTCAGTGAGGACTGTGAAGACGGCGATGCGGTACTTGGAGGAGATTACGAATCCGATGGCGTCCCACTCTGACATTGCGAGGTGATTACTGCAGTGTGACCTTTGGTATACGCTTGCTATCCGTCGGTATGGTCACGATTGGAACCGACGCGGTAGGTACGTCCGCGCTTATCGAGTGAACGTTCGAGCAGTGGTGAGAAAGCCGTTCCGTTCTCTCTCTTCGACGACGGTGCTATCTGTATCGATACTGAATCACCGAGTGAATCCCGCGCTTGCGTCTCAGGCCTGACCAGATCGAACGCGACGCGCTACCCTCTGTTGTGGCGAACAGCCCTAGCCACCGTCCACCGAGCGCCGATCAGTTGACTCTGAGGACCTGCGCCGTTATTGTGGTTGTATATCTCACAAACATCCTTTACTACTCAGACCTCTCAAACCGGGGCTCAGAGCGCATCTCGCACTCAGCGACAGAGAGTTTTTACCTAGATCACCGGGTGTCTTTGTGAGATATACGAGATTACTACGAAATTTCTGTGGTGTGGATAACAATATACTGACAATAGGGAAGAAATAGTGGGTGCAGACCCGCAATGAAACGACATAGGTTAACACAGTTGATGGTCATTGTCGTCGTTCTCTCGCTCACATTGAGCGGGATCGGCGCAGCACAGTCGTCGAACGCCTGTGCTGTGAACGAGAACAATGACCGCACACAAGACCAAGCGTTCGAGCGCGATCAATCACAATCGCAGACCGGTGATAATAATTCCCAAAGCCAGAGCCAAGTCGCGGTGATGGTCGCCGGTGGCGATCAATGTGGTGAAGACAACACAGCCGATCAAGAGCAGTTCTTAGAACAGCTCCAAGAGCAGATTCAGGAGGGCCAAGCGAACGCCCAGTCCCAGAACCAAGATTCGGGACAGTCTGAGTCTGCCACTCAGGCTGGTGAAGACAACGAACAGAACCAGGGTCAAGAAGTTGCACAGGACCAGTACCACAGCCAGGTCGCTGAAGAAAGCGAACAAGAGGGCGACCAGGACGCGGGACAGTCCCAGATGCAGACCCAAGACGGAGCCGACAGCCGACAGTCCGTCTACCAGTACCTGACGCAGATCCAAGTGCAGGTGCAACAGGCCATCGAGAACGGCTTCCAGAACATCTCCCAGTCTGGCGAGCAGACGCAGACCGCCAACCAGGACGGAGATGAGAGCACGCAGGACGTCACCCAGAGCCTCGATCAGGATCAGTACCAAGAGCAGTGGGCTGACGACAGCGATCAGACGGGCGACCAGGAAGCGGATCAGGACGATACCGTCAATCAGAACGCAGACGAGAGCTCCCAGGACGTCCTCCAGGAGATCGACCAGGATCAAGAACAGTACCAGTACGGCACTAACGTGGTCCAGGACTACTACCAGTGGGCCAGCCAGCAGGCGGACGTCCACCAGCAGGGCCAGGACAACAGCCAGACCGTCGAAGAAGCGATAAGCCAAGGTCAGGATCAGTTCCAGGACGCCGAAGATAGCGAGCAGTACCAAGAACAGTGGGCGCGTCAGCACTCGGACGTGCGCCAGTACGGCGAGGACAACGATCAGGACCTTGGCGAAGAGGTGACCCAAGGTCAGTCCCAGACCCAACTCGCGAACGACAGCGAGCAGGATCAAGACCAGTGGACGCGTCAGCGGTTGTACGTTCGTCAGTACGGCGAGGACAACGACCAAGATTACTACGTGACCAGCATCCAGGGTCAGTCGCAGTCGCAGGTCGGTGACGAAAACGACCAAGAGCAGTCCCAGGAAGCTCGTCAGTACCGTGGTAACCAGCGTCAGAGCGGCGAAGACAACGTCCAGTCGCGCGACCGGTCTTCCAGCCAAGATCAGTCGCAGTCGCAGGACGGTGAGATGAACGAGCAGGCGCAGATGCAGGACAGCGACCAGCGTGGTCAACAGATGCAGGACGGCGAGGACAACGAACAGACTCGCACGCAGGACGCCGCGCAAGACCAGGGACAGACTCAACTCGGCGAGGACAACTCGCAGGACCAGGTCCAGTCTAACGAGCAGAGTGGAGACATAGAGCAGTCCGGCGAGGACAACGTCCAGACCCAGGACCAATCCAGCGACCAGACCGAGAACCAGAACCAGGCTGGCGAGGATAACTCCCAGGAGCAGACGCAGGACAGCGACCAGAGTACGAACGCACAGCAGTCCGGCGAGGAAAGCACGCAGTCGCAGGACCAGACCTCGACGCAGGGTCAGGGTGAAGACCAGGCTGGCGAGGACAACGATCAGGACCAAGACCAAGAGAGCAGCCAGGACAGCAGCCAGACGCAGACTGGCGACGACAGCGACCAGTCCGGCACGCAGACCTCCGGCCAGGAACAGGCACAGACCCAAGACGCTGAGGACAGCGACCAGGACAGCAGCCAGGACAGCAGCCAGTCCCAGGACGCGACGCAGTCTGCAGACGACAGCAGTCAGTCCCAGGACCAGAGTTCGACGCAGTCCGAATCGCAGTCGCAGACTGGCGAAGACAACACTCAGGACCAGTCGCAGGACAGCGATCAGGACCAGAGCGCGACGCAGTCTGGTGAGGACAACACCCAGTCCCAGACTCAGGCCTCCGGTCAGGGTCAGTCCCAGTCGCAGTCCGGCGAGGACAACGACCAGACGCAGTCGCAAGAAAGCGACCAGGATCAGTCGCAGTCACAATCAGGTGAAGACAACGACCAGAGCCAGAGCCAAACGATCAGTCAGACCCAATCGCAGGACCAGTAACTGAACGAAGCGCTTGCCGCCTGACGGCGGCAGTTTTTTCTTCCAAATGAATACACAGCTCAACCGTAGCTCGCTGGTAATTGTTGCCATAGCGATTGCTGTCGTTCTCGGAACGTCGGGAATGGCGGTCTCGCTGCAGGGCTCAGGGAGTGCCCTCCTGGATGGCAGCACTCAACAGTCGAGCATAGAAATAGTTGGATCGGGCGCCGACGCCGGCGGAGGCTCCTCCGCAGCAGTCGGTGAGAACGACGGTGATACCGGGCCAAATTCAAATGGCGAGTCGGGCCCGTCGACGACCGAGGATTCCAGTGACTCGTCCGACGGTGCTTCCGACGCGGCAAGCGAGAACGGAAGCACGCAGACGCAGAACAGTTCGCTGATCGTCTCGGGCGACGACGAAGACGAAGAGGAGAGTTCGGACGGCGACGATAGCTCAGACGACAGCTCAGACGACAACGACGATAGCTCGGACGGCGACGACAGCGATAGCGACAGCAACGATGGTGAAGACGGCGCTAACGACGAGAGTGACGCCAACCAGAGCGGCGACGACGACGGTGAAAGCGACGGCGACGACACGTCCAGCGACCACCACTCCGCCGACAACGATGTCGACGACGCGGACGGTGCCGATGGGAACGTCGACGCCGGTGACGACCCGGTGAGCGAGGACAACACCCAATCGAGTAGTCAATCCGCCGACCAATCACAGGACCAATCGCAGTCCGCCACGGACAGTGATCAGGGTCAGGATCAGGCCATCGCCCGCGGACAGACCCAAGAGCAGACCGGTCAGGACAACGACCAAGACCAGAGCCAAGACGCTGGCCAGAGACAGGCGCAGAACCAGGCTGGCGAGAACAACACCCAAGCGCAGGGCCAGGAATCGACGGCCTCTCAGCAGCAGGATCAGGCCGGCGAAGACAACCGCCAGAACGAAGAACAGAGCAGTTCCGATCGGCAGGGACAGGTCCAAGGCGGTGCGGAGAACGCCCAGGCACAGAACCAGACCTCAGAGCAGGCTGCAGAACAGGCCCAGTCCGGTACGGATAGCCAGCAGAACCAGGGTCAGAACTCGGACCAGGACCAGCAGCAGGCCCAAACTGGGACCGACAACACCCAGGCGCAGTCGCAAGCGGACGGGCAGTCGCAGGACCAGACGCAGTCCGCCGCGGACAGCGATCAGGAACAGCGGCAGTCCGACGCACAGTCGCAGAGTCAGACGCAGTCGGGAGTCGACAACGCTCAAGCGCAGAACGCAACGAGCGAGCAGACGCAAGACCAGACGCAGTCTGGTGACGGCGCTGATCAGGACCAGAGTCAAGACGTCGGTCAGTCCCAGGGTCAGACGCAGTCCGGTGAAGACAACGAGGAGACGCAGGATCAGAACGCAGAGCAGAGCCAGAGTCAGAGCCAGTCGAGTGCGGACGGCCAGCAGGGCCAGTCTCAAGACACCGATCAGTCGCAGGATCAAGAGCAGACTGGCGAAGACAACGAGCAGGACCAGACGCAGAACAGCGATCAGTCACAGGCTCAATCGCAGTCCGGTGACGGCGCTGATCAGGGTCAACAGCAGACGGTCGATCAGGACCAGGCACAGGCGCAGTCGGGTGACGACAACGACCAAGACCAGAGCCAGAGCGCAGACCAGGATCAGACACAGGATCAGAGCGACGGCGACGGCGAACAGCAGCAGTCCGTCGATCAGTCGCAGAACCAAGAGCAGTCGGTGTCTGAAGGCTCCGGTCAAGGACAGGGTCAATCCCAGGGCACGACGACCTCCTCGGACGGTCAGATCACCACCGGTGTGCAGGTGACGGTCGAGACGACCGTGAACGGGCAGTCGTTCCAGGACCAGACACAAGTGTCCAGTCAGACGCAGACCCAACAGACCGGTGAGGTGATGACCGACGGCGGGCAGTCCCAGAGCCAGGTCGTCATCCAGAATCAGGTTCAGGTCCAGGTCGGCGACAACAACGAGCAGAGCCAGAGTCAAAGCGCAGACCAAGACCAGAGTCAGAGTAGCGGTGACTCTTCGGACGGCGGTGACGCCCAGCAGCAAGAGCAATCCACCGTCCAGAACCAGGGTCAGACGCAGGTCGGCGACGACAACGAGCAGAGTCAATCGCAAAGCACCTCCGGAAGCCAGCAGCAGAACACCGGATCTGACGGCGACGGTGCCGACAGTTCCAGTGACAGCAACTCCGAAGACTCGGATGGCGACGATGCCAGTACGTCCAGCGACAGTAGCTCCGGGGACGACGACGACAGCGATACCAACACGTCCAGCGACAGCAGCTCCGAAAGCTCGGACGGCGACGATTCCAGTGAGTCCGGTGACAGCAGCTCCGAAAGCTCGGACGGCGACGATTCCAGTGAGTCCGGTGACAGCAGCTCCGAAAGCTCGGACGGCGACGATTCCAGTGAGTCCAGCGGTAGCGACTCGACGCAGAGCAGCGACTCGTAACGCCGAGACACCGACCATCCGGTCGGTCTTCGGACGCCATTTTTTGATCGGTCTCCATCAGGAGCCTCTGCCGTCGCACCCACAGCGCCGCTCGTAATAGCCGCTCGTGAGGATGTCGAATGCCTCCGGAGAGCTACGAGGAACAGAGCCACACCCAGTTTCCAGTTTCGAGTGCTTTCCTCTCAGGCCCCCCGGGGGTTTCGACTGTCTCCTCCGCGAAAACGTGACTGTGCTATTGGCCGAGATCGCCTTGACCTGACCCGCTTCGATTAGAATTTGGGCGTCGCGTCTCGGTCCTCGACTGCCGACTCTCGGGGTGATCGGAGAGGTCCCTGCTCCTCCGCTGGCCGTTGGTTACTCTTCGGGTTCCTCGGTTGCATCGGATCCGTCGCCCGACTGGTCTCCGTCGGGTTCGGCCGGCGGCCGATACGTGTAGAGGTAGCCGTCGTGGACCACGTAGTAGGCCTCCTCGTCGGGATCTTCGACGACGCCGTTGTCGGTGTCGATGGCGAAGTCCACGAGCGCGCTCAGCGATTGTGCCTCCGCTCGCGGCAGGTCGAACGCGTCCGCGGGGAGTTGGATCTCGGAGATCCACTCGTCGAAGTCGTTTCGGTCGTCCTCGAAGGCGAGACGCTCTCGCTCCGCCGGGGTGAGTTCGATCCGATCCTGGCTTCGCACGTACGCTAGCCCGCCCAGCGCGACCAGTGACCCGAGGAGAAGGGCGGGGCCGCCGAAGCTCCGCAGTGGCCCGTAGGTTCGGTCGACCGTCACTGTCTGCGTCGACTCGTACCGGTTGGTCATACTCCCCATCTCGGTGGGTCTGTAGGTGCCGCCCTGGAGTCCGACTGCGAGCGTGTGATTCCGAACGTCCTCGACCTGCTGGCCGTTCACCGATCCCTGGAGGTCGACGACTGCGCGAACGAGCACTTGAGTCTCGCCGGGCGGGTTCCCGAGTCGTTCGGTGATCTGTTCGGTCCGGTTCGCGGTCGCGTTCATATCCAACTCGAACGGCACGCGCATTCGTTCACCCGGCGCGAGCGACTCCGTCGACGACGTCGGCACCGCCCGTCACACAGTCGTCCGCCGCGGCGCGTATCCAATCCATCAGGTGCTACCCACTTTGGAATATACGACCAGTAGATCCGGGAAAGAGACCCCGCGGATTTCGAGGAGAGTGTTTGACACTTTCTGGGGGTCTCTTTGTGGGCTGTTCAGCCGTGATTTCGACGCTGAACGCTATTGAGCGTGTAATCACCTAATTATGTCAATTTAGTATCTATTATAACTCCCCCGATTATGGTGGACGTACGGGGGACGCAGCCACGACTCCGGGATTTGTCCCGCTATTAACTATCGAATGTATGATTAGTTTAGTAGACACTGCATAGAGCCTTTGCTCTGGTATGTAGAGTCTATACTAAAGTGAAAGTCAGTTGACCCGAAGGGTGGATCGGCAATGGGAGGATACGTGTTGCGGCTCGGGACGGAAGGATGAGTAAAGCACAACGAAGCAACGGGCAGTTGTCGTCGGTTGGAGGACCGGAATTCTCGAACGACGAACTGCTCGAAATGCTCAGTAATCAACGCCGTCGATTCACGATTCACTATCTCAAACAACGGGAGGGAGAACACGTCTCAGTTTCCGAACTCACCGACTGGGTCGCGAGCTGGGAGAACGACACGGAGATCGAGGCGCTCACACATCAGGAACGAAAGCGCGTCCGCAACGCGCTGCGGCAGTTCCACCTGCCGAAGATGGACGACTACGGGTTCATCGAGTACGATGCGCGACGCGGGACGGTCACGCTCACAGACGAGGCCGCCGACGCGAATTTCTACGTCGACTCGCTCACCGGCGGCGACATCCCCTGGGGGATCTACTATCTGGGCCTCTCGGCTTTCTGTGGGCTCTGTCTGCTCGGCTACTGGGCCGGACTGTTCCCGTTCACGCTAGTCGAACCGTTCACCTGGAGCGTGTTCGTCCTGACCGCGCTGACTATCTCGTCGGTCGGCCACTTCTACGACAACTACTACCGGATGCGACTGGGCGCGCGCGAGAAGCCGCCGGAGGTGGACGAGGAATGATCGACCGTCGCCAGGTAGTGCTCGTGGCCGCGCTGCTCGCCTCGCTCGCGCTCGTTTCCAACACCGCGGCGTACAGCTCGGTACACGCAGACCGGGGTGTTCAGGTCCAGGTCGTCGGCGACGAGGACGCCTACCTCGGCCTCCAGCGCACGACCACGAACGCGAGCAACGGCACCGCCGATCTCGAAGTGACAGTCTCGAATCAGTTCGCTGCGGGGACTGATCTCACGGAAGTCGAGACCACCGTCGATGGCACCGCGGTTGACCTCGCCAGCGACGGCTCGCTCGCCCCGGGCGAAACCAGCTCACACACGTTCGCGAACGTCTCCTGCGGCGACGCCGTCGCGATCGACGCCTCCGGGAGCGGCGTGCGCGTGTCTCTGAACCGAAGCGTCCCCTGCAGTAATACGAGCTTAACTGCTGAAGAGCCGACGAACGAAACGACGTAAATTCAGTAATATGACCTTACCAACCGCAGGCGCGTCCGGGTCCAATGCGATCCGGAAACGATATCATCAGGCGTTGAAAACCCAGAATATTCGGATTGTAGGCAGCTGAGAACGGACCTGATGTAGTCCCTCCTTCGATAGGCGGACAGTATTACAAGTATACTACTGTAAAGGAAACTAAAACTGAGCACGCTGGCACCACGTCCGACGGGTAACCGTTCCCGTATGATGGTATGCGACATATTACAAGGTCCTGTCATCACGGATGAACCGACGAGATGTCATCGAAAGGGGACCTCGACGAGGGGCTCACTCCTCTCCGTGCGACGGTGGTCGAATACGAACACAAGCCGAGCGAGTGCACAATCCACCCGGTCGACCCCCCGGAAGGTGGCCAGACCACGGCCTGGATCACGGCCGAGGAAGGGTCCTACGTCGCGTTGGCGACCACGCGGTGAGCGCGCCGCCCGAAGCTCCGACCGCGGAGATGAGACGGCGACTCACCTGAGCTGTTCCGAGAGCACTTTTTGTATCCCTCGCCGCAGGCGCTGGGAGGCGGCCGTATCTGAGATGCCCAGTCGGTCCGCGAGCGTCTGAAGCGTCGCGCCCCGCGGGACGTCGAAGTACCCGCAGGCGAGCGCCTCGTTCAGGGCCTCGCGCTGTGGTTCGGTGAGCATCGATTCGACGCCGTAGTCGGCGATGCCGGCGGAACTCCGGACGCTCTCGACGGAGAACTCGATGTCCTCGTCGCTACAGCGGTGATACGAGGCGGTGAACGCCTCGTGAGTCGGGTAACGGAGCGTCAGCGACCAGCCGTCTGCGGTGCCGATCCCCTTGAGGCACGTCGCGTCCGCCTCGGCGATCACATCGAGAAACGGCGTCGAAGTCGCGGCCCAGTCCACTTGAAGTACTAACCCCTCGTCGACTGTATCGAGGACTTCGACTTCGTCAACGGTTTCGTCGCCGCCAACGGCCTGCGTTACCCACGGCGCGTCCTGGCTAGCGATCCAAAGCGTGGGCGTCGTCCGTTCGCGAAACGGCACCACCCGTTCGAGTTCGATTCGGACGCCGGGCCGTTCGCTCAGTGCGTCGGCGAGGAGGAACTCGTCGGGCGGGACCCGCACTCTCGTACAGACGACCATACTGATAGGTGAACCTTCGCACACCCCTCGTCTTGTTATAATTCCAGTTCTCTCGGTAGTCGTCCGTTACGCCACTCCGACATCCTCTTCGATCAATCGGACGCTTGGCGAACCGGACGTATCCGGCAACTGTCGGAGGCTCTCGAAATACGTCCCACCTGGGAGTCATACAGTAGCGTCTGCACGACTTCACGCCCCCATCTCAACACCGTCGTGCGAGGAGCGTTATCAGTTACAAACGCCGCTCCGTCTCGACGCTGATTTATGTGCTGTTTCGCCCATTTGGACAGATACTATTGCATTCTATTATATAACAAATGTATTATCTAAGTCTACTCGTCTGCCTCGTTGACGTAGAGTCCGTATCGGAACAGCGCCTCGTCGTACCACAACAACTGTCCGTTCGCGGCGCGGTCTACGGCCCCGAGTCCGAGGGCATCCAACAGCGTCTCGAAGTCCGCCGAGAGCGGAGTTGTCTCTTCGTGTCTCCCCCGTTCAATTGCCTGATCGAGCAGGTCTCGGACGCCTTCAGCGAGCGCGTCTTCCGTCAACTCGGCGTCGATTCGGGAGCCGAACACGACGTCACGAAACGCCGCCCGTGAATCGGCTACGTCGATTGCCAGCGCCGTGTATGCGGTCTCCATAATGCGCTCACGGCTCACGTGCACGCGGTAGGCCCACGTCCCGCTCTCGGTCATCGTGACGACCTGGCCGTCCAACGCTCCCGTCGCGAGCCGGCTCTCCAGTTCGGCTGGTCGGCGAAGCACGTAGGCGTCGTCGCGCAGTAACTCCGCCGCGCTGGTCTCGCCGCCGGTCTGTGTGTAACTGTGGAGGATCTTGAGCACCCGCGCGCTGGGCTGTTCGAGTGAGTCGATCAGGATTGCGCTTTCGGGGACGTCTTCGGACGGTACGGACTCGACGCGCACGAGCGGGCGGGACAGTTCTTTGCGCCCGGTCACGACCTGTTCCGTCTGATAGTACGATCCGTCGTACTCCACGTAGGCGTCGTCCGGGAGCGGTTCGTACCCGTAGGTCGTATAGCGGCCGTCCGGGAGGATACGATCTAGTGCGGCCCGTGCCGGATCGCCGAACAACGCCCCGTCGTCGGGCTCGTAGAGCGCATATTCCGTAGGGGTGGCTTCGACACGGTCGACATCGAGCGTGTACGTTCGTGCCGGGTCGTCGGCGCCGATCGAGTCTGCCGTCGAACAGCCTGCGAGGGCGCCCACTGAAACTGCACCGGCGGTCTGGAGGAGCGTCCGTCGGGTAGGGACCATAGGGAACGAACGCGGCGCGACGGATTTGAGTCCATCGAACTTACGATCTACTGATGCTAGTCTAGAATGGTCTGGTTAATTATATGATTCTGAAGCACTCGCTTGAAGTATAAATAGATCGGCTGACAGCCGTACGAGGAGAGCCGCCTCGGCAACAGAGAAAGCGGAGACACGGAAAGCGTCGTTACAGTCGCGAAGGTAGTCCCTCAGCGGGACGTCGACACGTGGGTCGATCGCCCCGCAGTCGGTGAGCCGACGCCACCGACGTGACGAGTGCGTCCCTGTCGACCGACCCCGGTGAGGGGACCGACCACGTCGAGAAGGCCGTGGCCGCGGGGCCCAAGAGCCTAGCGGATCGAGTCGACGAGGACCGACGTGGCGTACGCACCGCGTTCGGGGGCGTCGAACGTCGGGATGCCGAGGTCTTCCATCCGCTTGCGGTCAGGTTCGAGCGCGTCGTACGGTCCAGCGACCGTGAAGACGATCGGCTTGTCGAGGTCTTCTCTGAGCTGTTCGAGTTCTTCGACCGGATAGCCGAGCGAGTGCTCGAAGATCTCGTATACGAGGACGATGTCGACGTTGTCGTCGCGGGCGACCGCGTCGATGACCTCGCCGAACTGCGGCATCGGACGCCCCGTGTCGACGGGGTTCTGATCGTAGGTGAATCCGAGGAGCAGATCGTCGAGTTTCTCGTGGGTCTCGTCGGTCAGTTCGGGGAAGTTGACGCCCTGGTCGGCGAGGTAGTCGGCCATCATAATCCCGGGGCCGGCCTGCGCCGTGACGATCCCGACGTTCGGGCCGTCCGGAACGGGCGACTTTCCGAGGACGCGGCTCGCGTCGAGGAGTTCGGTCACGGAGTCGGCCATCACGCCGCCGTTGTTGGTGAGGATCTCCTCGTAACGCTCGTAGTCCTGGTTCGGGGCCGCCGTGTGCGACTGGACGAACTCGTGCATCCGGTTGCCCGACTTGAGCGCGACGATCGGCGTATCGGCGTCTTCCACGACGGTCTCGAACTGATCGATCTCGGAGGTCCCCTCGATGTGGAGGCCGATCGCCTTCGTCTGGGGATCTTCGTCGAGCATCGGGATGATGTCGTCGAAGTCGGTGTTCACGCGGTTCCCGAGACCGTACATCCCGGAGATGCCGTAGCCCTCCCGCTCGAGCTGGAACGTCGAGGTCACGCCCACGCCGCCACTCTGGGCGACGATGGCGACCTCGCCCGTTTCGATCTCGTCGAAGCCGGGGACGAACGAACTGAAGATGTTCTTGTGCGGAATGATGTGGCCGGCCGTGTTGGGGCCGAGAACCGCGATGTCGTACTCCTCGGCGATCTGGCGGATCTCCTCTTGTCGCTGCTTGCCGTCCTCGTCGGCTTCGGCGAACCCACCGGCGAAGACGACCGCGGCACCGACGCCCGCCTTTCCACAGTCCTCGATGACGCCGGGTGTGGCGGGCGCGGGGACACAGCAGAGCGCCAGATCTGCATCAGTATCTGCGACCGAGTCGACGAACTCGTACCCGTAGACCTCACCCTCACCTTTCGGATTGACGGGGTAGACCGGGCCGTCGAACTCCTTCGCGTTCGCCATCGCGTCGTTACCCAGTTTGCCTGGCGTCGCAGACGCGCCGATGACCGCGATGCCGGACGGATCGAGTAAGTCTGAGATTCCCATACCTACACACGAGTCTAAGATTGAGATATAAATTTCGAAAAGACCGTAATTGATTTTTAGTGATTATTCGATGGAGTTTCACGTCGGCGCGGTCTGCCGACTTTTCGATCGGACGTCGTCACAGCACAACAACAAGCTCGCGTCGGTCGACCACCATACGTTTTTTATCCAGAGGCTACTGAGGTTAGGTATCTCTTATTTGTGAAATGAACTCCTCGAAGGCTTCCGGACTCCACAAGACGCTGACTGCTCTCCTCGCTGCGGCACTGGTCGCTTCTCTTATAGTCGGACCCGTAGGTGCTATAACACCCGAGGAAGACGTGACGTTCGTCGAATCGGCGATCACGACGGACACGACGTGGACTCCCGAGGGGGGCCCCTACCGAATCATCCAGGATATTCGCGTCGAACCCGGCGCGACGTTGACGCTGGAACCGGGGACGAGGGTACAGCTCGCTGAACAGATTACACTCACCGTGAGCGGGTCGCTCGACGCGACCGGAACGGAAGCGCGTCCCGTGACCATCTCCAGAAGTGAAGGGGCGTCTCCCGACCGCCGGTGGGGGAGCATCCGGTACAACGGCAGCGACGACTCCCGATTCGTGGTCCGCAACGTGACGCTCACTGGCGGAGTGCAGGGCGTCACCGTCGCGAGCAGTGCGGGATCGATCAAAATCGTGGATTCGACGATGCGGGACTTCGAGACGGCGGCCGTTTCGGTCGGTGAGATAGGGGCAACACCGGAGGTCACGATCCACCGTTCGACCTTCGCGGACGTAGAGGGCCACGCGATCAGTGCCAGTCCGTCGTTCGGCGCGACCGACCGCGCCTCGCTCACTGCCGTCCCGGACGAGCGGACGGAACAGTCGGATCACACGCTGTCGCTCCACCCGGGAGTCGGCGTCGCGTTCGATACCATCCGACTCGAGTATTCGTCCGCCGACACCGTTGCGGGAGTCGAGCGAGAGACGCTCGACCGAATCGGCCTCGACCGTAACCGCAACGGGACGATCGATCGATCGTACATCGACTACGTGCAGAACGTCTCGACGACCGGCGGCGACGTTCGGATCGCGCTCAACCGCACGTTCCGAGTCCCGAGTGATGGACGTCTCACGGTCGAATACGGCGGCGCCATGAATCCGCAGACGCGTGGTATCTATCCCGTCGACGTCCGGCTCTTTCACGATGGCGTCTCTCAGCTCTCGGACGGCGTGCAGGCCGCATACGTCGTTGGCGGGGTGACGTCGCCCGTCCGGTCTTCGGGATCGGCGACGACGCACGTTCGTCGCCTCACCGTCCGACAGTCGCAGTTCCGCGATATCGCGGGCACGGGTCTGTTCGTCGCCGCCGATCGCGTCACGAGACTGCGGGCCGTCGACAACGACGTCGCACAGGTAGACGGCGACGGGATCGCCGTCCGGGCGAAAGACAGCGAGAGCGCCTTCTGGTACAACGACATTGCGGCGTCCGCCGACGGGATCTACGTCGAAACGTTATCGCGAGCGAAGGTTACGGGCTACGAGAACCACATCAGCGGCAGCGAAACCGGCATCAAAATCCGGCAGTCGGGCACGCGAATCCGCAGGGAGGCGAACGTCACGCTTCGACGCAACCACCTCACGGACAACGACCGCCACGGCATCGACGTCACGACGCGAACGCTCGAAGTGCGGCTTCACCTCGCGAACAACACCGTCCGCGCGAACGGTCGTGACGGGATCCACCTCTCGAATTGGATCGTCCGACGGGGGAACATCTTAGACAATCGGATCGCGGCCAACGGCGACGACGGACTGGCGCTCGATGGCACGCTCGCCGCAGATCTGCGAATCGCCCGCAACGACGTCAGATCGAGCGGCGGCGACGGTGTCACGCTTCGAACCCAGGCCGCCGTCCGCGACCTCACGGTCCGCAACAACACACTCGTCGACGGTGACGGCCACGGGCTCGCGGTCCAAAGTAACCTTCTCGTACACGACGTCGACGTCGACGGAAATCGGCTCGCGAACAACGGCGGCGCCGGTCTCCTCGTATCGAGTCCGATCACCCACCGGGGCGCTCTCACGCTCACGGACAACGTCGTGGGGGCCAACACGTACGGCATCGTGGTCCGGGGACTGGTCCGGACGACCATCCGAGACAACGATGTCGTCTTCAACACGAATGCGTTCACCGACGCCGTCCCTCTCCGAGGAGTCACCCCGGGGACGGGAGTGTACGTCGCCGAAGGCGCCAGCGGCGTCGTCGTGAACCAGGCGAACGCGGAGATATCGCTCTCGGACCTCGTCGCGAACCCGACGTTGAATCAGGAACTCACGATCGCTCGGCTCTGGGACGACACTGTCGTCGTCCTGCGGAGCGACGGCGAGAGCGAAGCGCGCGCTGCGGAAGCGAGCGCGGTGACAATTCGGCGGGTCGGTGACTCGCTCCCCACCGGCATCGCGGTCCCGAAGACGGGGACGGCGAACGAAACGTTTCGGGTCGTCGGAAACGACGTGTACGGGCAGCGGCGCGGGCTGACCGTCGATATCGCGCCGCTAATCGCCGCGAACACGACGGCACGCATCGTCACCGAACCGGTCCAAACCGTGCACGCGGAATCTAACTACTGGGGTTCCGACCGCGGGCCGTATCACTCCTCGATTCTCCCCGAAGGCGAGGGAAACGCCGTCGTGACGGAACGGGGCTGGGCCGACTTCGTGCCGTTCCGAACCGAGCCCACTGGGACACGATATGCGCGGCCGACGCCCCGGATCGACGCCCCCGCAGGTGCCATCCCCGACCAGCGGGTCCGGGTCTCTGGTGCGGGATCGACGAGCGGCACCGACCGCCTCGCTGTGGACCGCTATCACTTCGTCGTCAACGGGACTGAACGAGCTGCCCAGTCGGCACCGAATTGGAGTCTCGTGATGCCCACAGAGCGGCTCCGCATCGAACTGGCTGTCGAAGACGCTCTCGGCATCGACAGCGCCAACGCGACAGCCGTCACGGTCGAACCGCAGTCGGAGACGACACCGACAGCAACGTCGACAGCAGTCGGCGGGACGCCGTCCCCGACGCCGTCCGACGTGACGCTCCTCGACAGTCTCGGGTCGCTCTGGGGACTGCTCGGATCGCTGCTGTACCTGTCTGCGCTGCTCCTCGGCGGCGTCGGGATGGCGTATACGTTCCGGAATCGGTCGCCGCCGGTCGGTGGACTGCAGGTCCAGGGTCTCGCCGCCACCGGCGTTCTCGTCTGGCTCGTCAGCGGCCTGCTGGGCCCTGGGACGCTTGTCAGTGTCGGGCTCGCTGCCGGCCTCGTGTGGAGTCTCCTGACTGGTGTCGCATACGTGTTAGCGGTTCGGTGATAGAGATACGAGCGCATACCCCCGCCTTCCCGTGAGTGACGAGTGTTCCGACGCTCTGTCGGAACCGAGGAGCGAACAGGCGGGGGTCGAGCGGACAGCATAGTGTGACAGTCCACCGTTCTATTGCAGGGCTGGGTTCCCCACCGTTTCCACAAAATATTTGCTATGATTTGACATCCTCCTCCGCGTGAACGCGGAGGAATCCCGAGCGGTGGGAGTTTCAGGTTTGGAGTCCAATCACCGGACTCCCAGACCTTTCGGGCACGGGTAGTCCCACAGCATCGGACTGGTGGACCG